>NZ_AP035891.1:0-4103287 GCF_059731155.1 Type-A symbiont of Plautia stali
CCAGTAGTTATCCAAAGAACAACCGCTGATGCTTTTTTGCTCTGTGCATAAGTAGCTAGGTTGATCTCAACTTATACGGATCAGGATCACCGATCATTCACAGCAAACGATCCTCGCTAATCCCCTGTTGCCACAACACTTTTCCGGGTTATCGACAACTAGGGACGATCCTAATAAGAGATCTAACAGAGAGATCATATAAAAGACTTAAGATCCTTTCTTTTAAACCGCAGGCTCCCGCGACTTTCGCCCTGAACAGAATTTCAGTAGAATCCACCGCCTAGGGCAACGATCCCTGTCCGAACACTAACGAGGACCCACTTCATGTTTTATCCAGATCCTTTTGACGTCATCGTAATCGGTGGTGGTCATGCGGGCACAGAAGCCGCGATGGCCGCTGCCCGAATGGGTCAGCAAACCCTGTTACTCACCCATAATATCGATACGCTGGGACAAATGTCCTGTAACCCGGCGATCGGTGGCATCGGGAAAGGACACCTGGTTAAGGAAGTGGATGCCTTAGGCGGTTTGATGGCCAGCGCGATCGATCAGGCCGGTATTCAGTTTAGGATACTAAACGCCAGCAAAGGCCCGGCGGTGCGTGCCACGCGTGCACAGGCAGACCGGGTACTGTATCGCCAGGCGGTACGCACTGCGCTGGAAAACCAGCCGAACCTGATGATCTTCCAGCAGGCGGTTGACGATCTGATTGTGGAGAACGATCGCATTGTTGGCGCCGTGACCCAGATGGGCCTGAAGTTCCGGGCGAAAACCGTCGTTCTGACGGTGGGTACCTTCCTAGACGGCAAAATCCACATCGGCCTGGATAACTATAGCGGTGGCCGCGCAGGCGATCCTCCGTCGATTCCGCTGGCGAAACGTCTGCGTGCGCTGCCGCTGCGCGTAAACCGCCTGAAAACCGGTACGCCACCGCGTATCGATGCCCGTACAATCGACTTTTCGGTGTTAACGCCGCAGCACGGGGATGACCCGATGCCGGTGTTCTCGTTTATGGGCTATGCCGGACAGCATCCGCAGCAGGTGCCGTGCTGGATCACCCACACCAACGAGCTGACGCATGAAGTGATCCACAATAACCTCGATCGCAGCCCGATGTATGCCGGGATCATCGAGGGGATCGGCCCACGCTACTGCCCGTCGATCGAAGACAAAGTGATGCGCTTTGCCGATCGTAACGCGCATCAGATTTTCCTTGAGCCGGAAGGGCTGACCAGCAACGAAATCTACCCGAACGGCATCTCCACCAGCCTGCCGTTTGATGTGCAGATGCAGATCGTGCGCTCGATGAAAGGTCTGGAGAACGCGAAGATCGTGCGTCCGGGCTACGCCATCGAGTATGACTTCTTCGATCCGCGCGATCTCAAACCGACGCTGGAGAGTAAATTTATCCACGGCCTGTTCTTCGCCGGCCAAATCAACGGCACCACCGGTTATGAAGAAGCGGCGGCGCAGGGGTTGCAGGCCGGCCTTAACGCTGCGCGTCAGTCTGCGGACAAAGAGGGCTGGGCGGCGCGTCGCGATCAGGCCTATCTTGGCGTGCTGGTCGACGATCTGTGTACGCTGGGCACAAAAGAGCCGTATCGCATGTTTACCTCGCGCGCCGAGTATCGTCTGATGCTGCGGGAAGACAACGCCGATCTGCGCCTGACCGAAACCGGACGTGAACTCGGCCTGGTCGATGATGCGCGCTGGGCTCGCTATAACCAGAAACTGGAAGCGATTGAGCAGGAGCGTCAGCGTCTGCGTGACCTGTGGGTGCATCCGAAGTCTGAAAACGTCAGCGAAGTGAACACGGTAATCAGCGCACTGACCAAAGAGGCCAGCGCGGAAGATCTGCTGCGTCGTCCGGAAATGACCTACGAACTGCTGATGTTGCTGCCGAGCTACGGTCCGGCGCTGGCGGATGAGCAGGCTGCAGAGCAGGTAGAGATTCAGGTGAAGTATGAAGGTTACATCGCGCGTCAGCAGGAGGAGATCGATCGCCAGCAGCGCAATGAAAACACCTTACTCCCGGCCGACCTCGACTATCGCCAGGTGAATGGGCTGTCGAATGAAGTGATCGCCAAACTCAACGACCACAAACCGACCTCCATCGGCCAGGCATCCCGTATTTCCGGCATCACGCCGGCGGCAATTTCAATTCTGCTGATTTACCTGAAAAAACAGGGCCTGCTGCGTAAAAGCGCCTGATCGACCCCCGGGGCGGGCACGCTCGCCCCTGTTAATGGAATTTTCGTCGTGATTAATAAACTCTCCCGGCTGCTGCAAGCGGCAAACATTTCCCTCTCCGATCAGCAAAAACAGCAGCTGGTGGGTTATGTCGAACTGCTGCACAAGTGGAATAAAGCATATAACCTGACCTCGGTGCGCGATCCGCAGCAGATGCTGGTGCGCCACATTCTCGACAGCATCGTAGTAGAATCCCACCTGCAGGGTGAGCGCTTTATTGATGTCGGTACTGGTCCTGGCCTGCCGGGGATTCCGCTGGCGATTGTCCGCCCGCAGGCGCACTTTACGCTGCTGGACAGCCTCGGGAAACGCGTGCGTTTCCTGCGTCAGGTGCAACATGAGTTAGGACTCACTAACGTCACGCCGGTTCAGAGCCCGGTTGAAGAGTTCCCGGCTGAGCCGCCGTTTGACGGGGTAATCAGCCGCGCCTTTGCATCGCTGGAAGACATGCTGAACTGGTGTCATCATCTGCCGGGTGCGACAGGCCACTTCTATGCGCTGAAAGGCGTGAGGCCGGATGACGAAATTGCCGCGCTGCCTGCCGGCTTCGCCATCGAAAAAATTGAGCCACTGCGGGTGCCGGAACTGGAGGGTGAGCGTCATCTGGTGGTGATCAGGCGGCAATAGTCGCGCAAACGGTGTGGATTTATCGCGATTCATGCCGTTTGGCTTACCGCAGCAGGCGGCTAAAAAAACAGCGGTTGAACGCGTCACGATAAACGCTTTTATTCAACAGGGCAGGGGAAGCGGGTTAACATCCGCCGCGGAAATTATCCGAAAACCTCTGTTACATTTAACGAATAATTCACATTTCATTATCAGTTATATCACTTTAACCGCTGTATTTACTGTGCCGAATAGTCACGGCGGAAAATATAACTCTGCAATAAATCGGCGGACGTAATATCAGTTTTACGTTTTTATTGCGGTGGGTGATGTCAATAGAGTGTTTTTATCGAAAATCTGGCGCTAATCCTAGAGCAATAATCCTATCTTTCTGATAGAAAAGTAAATTACGGGTTTCATTAATTGCGCGGCAGGGGTTAAAAAGCAAATTATCGCTGCTGAAGGTGCTTATAATGTGATCTGAAGCACGCTTTAAAAGCAAGTCTGCCGGGCAATTTCAAGCCTGTTTCGCTAGGCAGGCTGAAACGGATGTTTTGAAAAATAGCCCTCAAGAAAGAAATTTAAATAATTGTTCACCTTTTCGCTACTTACCGATTGAAATCGCAGGTGCGGCCCGTATAATTTGCACAGCTTTTGCTGCTTGACTCAAGTAAAGGCAGTCTTATACGACACGCGACATACCCCGTTCGGGGCAGGAGAGTTAAGCGTCATGTCAGTGTCTTTTTACAGTGTGAAATTAGCCCGAACCGTGCTGGTGATCCAGCTGGTGACCTTTGTCGTAATCGGTGCGCTGTTTGCCCTGAAAGATGTCACCTGGGGCACCTTTGCCATCGCGGGTGGTGCGGCAGCCTGGCTGCCAAACGTACTGTTTATGTTTTTAGCCTGGCGCCTGCAGGATCAAACTCCGGCAAAAGGGCGTGTCGCCTAGAGCTTCACCTTTGGTGAAGTGCTCAAGGTGTTTGCCACCGTTGTTTTTCTCGTTGTGGCGTTAGGTGGATTTGGAGCGGTCTTCTGGCCATTCGCAATCACCTGGTTATCGGTGCTGGTGGTATAAATCGTCGCGCCGGCTGTAATTAACAACAAAGGGTAAGAGGCATCATGGCCGCAGGAGAGATCTCAACGCCGCAGGAATACATAGGTCATCATCTGACACATCTTCAGATGGACCTGCGTACTTTCGAGCTGGTGAATGCACACGACGCGCCAGCAACGTTCTGGACGTTAAACCTGGACTCCATGTTTTTCTCTGCTGTACTGGGGGGACTAGTGTTCTTGGTGCTGTTCCGTAAAGTGGCGAAAAGCGCCACCAGCGGTGTGCCAGGCAAAATGCAGGCGGCTATCGAGCTGGTCGTTGGCTTTGTTGATAGCAACGTCCGCGACATGTACCACGGTAAGAGTAAAGTTATCGCCCCGCTGGCTCTGACGATTTTCGTCTGGGTCTTCCTGATGAACTTCATGGATCTGCTGCCTATCGATTTGCTGCCGTTTATCGGCGAGCACTATCTGGGCATGCCGGCGCTGCGCGTCGTGCCGTCTGCAGACGTGAACATCACGCTGTCTATGGCGCTGGGCGTATTTATTTTGATTCTGTTCTACAGCATCAAAATGAAAGGTGTAGGTGGCTTCGCCAAAGAGCTGACGCTGCAGCCTTTTAATCACCCGATCTTCATCCCCATCAACCTGATTCTTGAAGGTGTTAGCCTGCTGTCTAAACCGGTTTCGCTCGGTCTGCGACTGTTCGGCAACATGTATGCGGGTGAGCTGATCTTTATCCTGATTGCCGGTCTGCTGCCGTGGTGGTCGCAGTGGGTGCTGAATGTGCCATGGGCCATTTTCCACATCCTGATTATTTCGCTGCAGGCTTTCATTTTCATGGTCCTCACGATTGTCTATCTGTCGATGGCATCTGAAGAGCATTGATTTTTATCTCAACAACTTAGCTTTTAACTGAAACAAACTGGAGACTGTCATGGAAAACCTGAATATGGATCTGCTGTACATGGCTGCCGCTGTGATGATGGGTCTGGCGGCAATCGGTGCTGCGATCGGTATCGGCATCCTCGGAGGTAAATTCCTGGAAGGCGCAGCGCGTCAGCCGGATCTGATTCCTCTGCTGCGTACGCAGTTCTTTGTTGTAATGGGTCTGGTGGATGCAATCCCAATGATCGCTGTTGGTCTGGGTCTCTACGTGATGTTTGCTGTCGCCTAAAGCCTGTAGCCGTGGTTCACTCATGGCACGCAGTGTGATGAGGAACGGATTCTGCCGTTTATCGCTGATAGCGGCAGAGCAAGTTAACTTAATAAGAGGCATTGTGCTGTGAACATTAATGCAACAATCCTCGGCCAGGCCATCGCGTTCATCCTGTTTGTCGCGTTCTGCATGAAGTACGTATGGCCGCCGATTATGGCTGCCATCGAAAAGCGCCAGAAAGAAATTGCTGAAGGCCTTGCTTCTGTTGAACGCGCGAAGAAAGATTTGGATCTCGCGCAGGCCAATGCGACCGACCAGCTGAAAAAAGCCAAAGAAGAAGCTCAGGTCATTATCGAGCAGGCGAACAAACGCCGTGCCCAGATTCTGGACGAAGCCAAAACTGAAGCTGAGACTGAACGTAACCGCATCGTGTCTCAGGCGCAGGCAGAAATCGAAGCCGAGCGCTCACGTGCACGTGAAGAGCTGCGTAAGCAAGTCGCGCTGCTGGCCTTAGCTGGCGCCGAGAAGATCATCGAACGTTCCGTGGATGAAGCTGCTAACAGCGACATCGTTGATAAACTGGTCGCTGAACTGTAAGGAGGGAGGGGCTGATGTCTGATCTGATTACTGTAGCTCGCCCCTACGCCAAAGCAGCTTTTGACTTTGCTGTTGAGCATCAAAGTATCGACCGCTGGCAGACCATGCTGGCGTTTGCCGCAGAAGTGGCTCGCAACGAACAGATGGCAGAACTCCTTTCCGGTGCATTGGCACAGGAAGCCTTGTCTGCTTCTTTCAACGCAGTCTGTGGTGATCAACTTGATGAACACGCTCAGAACCTGATTAAGGTTATGGCGGAGAACGGACGTTTGACAGCGCTTCCAGCGGTACTGGAACAGTTCATTCAACTGCGTGACGCTTATGAAGCGACAGCCGAAGTTGATGTGATCTCCGCCAGTGCGCTGAGTGACAGCCAGCTGAGTAAAATCAGCGCCGCGATGGAAAAACGTCTGTCACGCAAAGTTAAGCTGAATTGCAAAATTGATAAGTCTGTAATGGCAGGTGTGGTTATCCGTGCGGGTGACTTGGTGATTGATGGCAGCGTGCGCGGCCGTCTTGACCGTCTGGCAGACGTCTTGCAGTCTTAAGGGGACTGGAGCATATGCAACTGAATTCCACCGAAATCAGCGAACTGATCAAGCAGCGCATTGCTCAGTTCAATGTCGTGAGCGAAGCTCACAACGAAGGTACTATTGTTTCTGTAAGTGACGGTATCATCCGCGTACACGGCCTGGCCGATGTGATGCAGGGTGAGATGATTGCTCTGCCGGGCAACCGTTACGCTATCGCACTGAACCTCGAGCGTGACTCTGTAGGTGCAGTAGTGATGGGTCCGTACGCTGACCTCGCCGAAGGCATGAAGGTTAAGTGTACTGGCCGTATCCTGGAAGTGCCGGTTGGCCGTGGCCTGCTGGGCCGCGTGGTTAACACCCTGGGTGCACCAATCGACGGTAAAGGCGCTATCGACAACGATGGCTTCTCACCGGTTGAAGTAATTGCACCAGGCGTTATCGACCGTCAGTCAGTCGACCAGCCTGTTCAGACCGGTTACAAATCTGTCGATGCGATGATTCCAATCGGCCGTGGCCAGCGTGAGCTGATCATCGGTGACCGTCAGACCGGTAAAACTGCGATGGCCATCGACGCCATCATCAACCAGCGCGATTCTGGCATCAAGTGTGTCTACGTCGCGATCGGTCAGAAAGCCTCTACCATCTCTAACGTGGTACGTAAGCTGGAAGAGCACGGTGCGCTGTCTAACACCATCGTGGTTGTCGCTTCCGCTTCTGAATCCGCTGCGCTGCAGTACCTGGCTCCGT
This sequence comes from Type-A symbiont of Plautia stali, assembly GCF_059731155.1. Lineage (NCBI taxonomy): Bacteria > Type-A symbiont of Plautia stali. Next base: position 6,946 of record NZ_AP035891.1, read on the forward strand.
ATGCCGGTTGCGCGATGGGTGAATACTTCCGTGACCGCGGTGAAGATGCGCTGATCGTTTATGATGATCTGTCTAAGCAGGCTGTTGCTTACCGTCAGATTTCTCTGCTGCTGCGCCGTCCGCCGGGTCGTGAAGCATTCCCGGGCGACGTGTTCTACCTCCACTCTCGTCTGCTGGAGCGTGCATCACGCGTAAGCGCTGACTACGTTGAGCGTTTCACCAACGGTGAAGTGAAAGGCCAGACCGGTTCTCTGACCGCGCTGCCGATCATCGAAACCCAGGCGGGTGACGTTTCTGCGTTCGTTCCGACCAACGTAATCTCGATTACTGATGGTCAGATCTTCCTGGAATCGAACCTGTTCAACTCCGGTATCCGTCCAGCCGTTAACCCGGGTATTTCGGTATCCCGTGTTGGTGGTGCTGCACAGATTAAGATCATCAAGAAACTGTCCGGTGGTATCCGTACCGCGCTGGCACAGTATCGTGAACTGGCAGCGTTCTCTCAGTTCGCTTCCGATCTGGACGATGCAACGCGCAAACAGCTGAGCCACGGTCAGAAAGTGACCGAGCTGCTGAAGCAGAAACAGTATGCACCGATGTCTGTTGCACAACAGGGTCTGGTACTGTTCGCTGCCGAGCGCGGCTTCCTGAACGACGTTGAACTGGCGAAAATCGGCAGCTTCGAAGCCGCTCTGCTGGCGTTCGCCGATCGCGAACACGCGGAGCTGATGGCTGAAATCAACCAAGCGGGTAACTACAACAACGAAATCGAAGAGAAGCTGAAAGACCTCCTCGAAACGTTTAAAGCAACCCAGTCTTGGTAATGTCTGGCGGCTTGTCTGAAAAGGCAGGCCGCAAGGCTTTGAGGAGAAGCTAATGGCCGGCGCAAAAGAAATACGTACCAAGATCGGAAGCGTGAAAAACACGCAGAAGATCACCAAAGCGATGGAAATGGTCGCCGCCTCCAAAATGCGTAAAACGCAGGAACGCATGGCGGCCAGCCGTCCGTATGCAGATACCATGCGCAAAATGATTGGTCACCTTGCTCTGGGTAATCTGGAATACAAGCACCCTTACCTGGATGAGCGCGACGTTAAGCGCGTCGGCTACTTGGTCGTTTCGACTGACCGCGGGCTTTGTGGTGGTTTGAACGTTAACCTGTTCAAAAAATTGCTGGCAGAAATGAAAGGCTGGTCTGATAAAGACGTGCAGAGCGATCTGGCGATTATCGGTTCCAAAGGAGTTTCTTTCTTAGGCTCTGTAGGTGGCAACGTCGTGGCTCAGGTTACCGGCATGGGCGATAAGCCTGCTCTGTCCGACCTGATCGGACCGGTAAAAGTGATGTTGCAGGCTTATGATGAAGGTCGCATCGACAAGCTGTATATCGTCAGCAATAAGTTTAATAACACCATGTCTCAGACTCCGACCATTACCCAACTGCTGCCGTTACCGCCAGCGGAAGGTGAAGAAGACATGAAGGCGAAGACCTGGGATTACCTGTACGAACCCGATCCGAAAGCGCTGCTGGATATCCTGCTGCGTCGTTATGTCGAATCGCAGGTTTATCAGGGTGTGGTGGAAAACCTGGCCAGTGAGCAGGCTGCACGTATGGTGGCCATGAAAGCGGCAACCGATAACGGCGGAAAACTGATCAAAGAGCTGCAGTTGGTGTACAACAAAGCTCGTCAGGCCAGCATCACTCAGGAACTTACCGAGATCGTATCGGGAGCCTCCGCGGTTTAACCAGGCATATATCCCGTCGCGCGAGCGCGGCCGGATATTCTCGTATTAGGTAGAGGATTCAAGATGGCAGCTGGAAAGATTGTCCAGATTATCGGCGCCGTAGTTGACGTCGAATTCCCTCAGGACGCGGTACCGCAGGTATACAGCGCTCTCGAGGTAAAAAATGGTGATACTCGTCTGGTGCTGGAAGTTCAGCAGCAGCTGGGCGGTGGCGTGGTGCGTACCATCGCCATGGGTTCTTCTGACGGCCTGAAGCGCGGTCTGGAAGTCACCGACCTGAAAAAACCTATCCAGGTTCCGGTTGGTAAAGCAACGCTCGGCCGTATCATGAACGTGCTGGGTGAGCCAATCGACATGAAAGGCGACCTGAAAGAAGAAGACGGCAGCGCTGTAGAGGTTTCCTCTATTCACCGCGCAGCGCCTTCTTATGAAGATCAGTCAAACTCGCAGGAACTGCTGGAAACCGGCATCAAGGTTATCGACCTGATGTGTCCGTTCGCGAAGGGCGGTAAAGTCGGTCTGTTCGGTGGTGCGGGTGTAGGTAAAACCGTAAACATGATGGAGCTGATCCGTAACATCGCGGCTGAGCACTCAGGTTATTCGGTCTTTGCCGGCGTGGGTGAGCGTACTCGTGAGGGTAACGACTTCTACCACGAAATGACGGACTCCAACGTTATCGATAAAGTAGCGCTGGTGTATGGTCAGATGAACGAGCCGCCGGGTAACCGTCTGCGCGTGGCACTGACCGGTCTGACCATGGCGGAAAAGTTCCGTGATGAAGGCCGTGACGTTCTGCTGTTCATCGACAACATCTACCGTTACACCCTGGCCGGTACAGAGGTTTCTGCACTGCTGGGTCGTATGCCATCGGCGGTAGGTTATCAGCCAACGCTGGCTGAAGAGATGGGTGTGCTGCAGGAGCGTATTACCTCCACCAAGACCGGTTCAATCACCTCCGTTCAGGCCGTTTACGTTCCTGCGGATGACCTGACTGACCCGTCACCAGCAACTACCTTTGCTCACTTAGACTCAACCGTTACGCTGAGCCGTCAGATCGCGTCACTGGGTATCTACCCTGCCGTTGACCCGCTGGACTCTACCAGCCGTCAGCTGGATCCGCTGATCGTGGGTCAGGAGCACTACGACGTCGCGCGTGGCGTTCAGTCGCTGCTGCAGCGTTACCAGGAGCTGAAAGACATTATCGCCATCCTCGGTATGGACGAGCTGTCTGAAGAAGACAAACTGCTGGTGGCACGTGCGCGTAAGATTCAGCGCTTCCTGTCTCAGCCGTTCTTCGTAGCAGAAGTCTTCACCGGTTCTCCGGGTAAATACGTGACGCTGAAAGACACCATCCGTGGCTTCAAAGGCATCATGGAAGGCGAATTCGACCACCTGCCAGAGCAGGCGTTCTACATGGTCGGCGCGATCGAAGAAGCTGTCGAAAAAGCGAAGAAACTGTAATAACGGTTTCCCAGGAGGAGTGGTATGGCTATGACTTATCATCTGGACGTGGTCAGCGCGGAGCAGCAAATGTTCTCCGGTCTGGTGCAGCGTATCCAGGTGTCAGGTAGCGAAGGTGAGCTGGGTATTTACCCGGGCCACGCCCCGCTGCTGACTGCTATCAAGCTTGGTATGATTCGCATCGTTAAACAGCACGGCGAAGAGGAGTATATCTACCTCTCTGGCGGCGTGCTGGAAGTACAGCCGGGCAGCACGACCGTTCTGGCCGACACTGCAATTCGCGGTGAAGACCTCGACGAAGCGCGCGCGCTGGAAGCGAAACGTAAAGCAGAAGAGCACATGAACAGCAGCCACGGCGACGTGGATTATGCTCAGGCCTCTGCTGAGCTGGCGAAAGCTATCGCGAAACTGCGCGTCATCGAGCTGACCAAAAAAGCGATGTAATCAGGCTTTATGCGTCACGAAATGCCAGCCTTCGGGCTGGCATTTTTTTTGCCTGTTGCCGGTGCGCATAAATGCGCACGCTGTCAAAAACCGCACAATTACCCTGTAGGGACGCCATTTATGGCGACCGAAAATGGCTCAGTGCCCTTATCTCATGCCCTCCCCGGCGACCCGTGCTGGCCACTCGCCGCCGCTCATCCTCTTCCGCTAATTTCGCACGGAGAAAAATGTAGTAATCTCAGGGGTGAACCTTACACTTTCGAAAGCTAAATTGAGTCAGGATAGTTATGTCGACAAGCGCAATGAGCGTGGTGATCCTCGCCGCTGGCAAAGGCACCCGCATGTATTCCGATCTGCCCAAGGTGCTGCACAGCCTGGCAGGTAAACCGATGGTGCAACACGTTATTGATGCCGCTACCGGCCTCGGCGCACAGCAGGTACATTTGGTCTACGGCCACGGCGGTGAATTGCTGCAAGAGAAACTGGCGCATAACCCGCTGAACTGGGTGTTGCAGGCGGAGCAACTCGGCACCGGCCATGCCATGCAGCAGGCGGCACCGTTCTTCGCCGATGACGAAGATATCCTGATGCTGTACGGCGATGTCCCGCTGATCGCCCAGGAAACCCTGCAGCGTCTGCGCGACGCCAAACCCGCAGGCGGCATCGGGCTGTTCACCGTGGTGCTGGATAACCCCACCGGCTACGGACGCATCGTGCGTGAAAACGGCACTATCACCGGCATCGTGGAGCAAAAAGATGCGTCAGCCGAACAGCTGAAGATTCAGGAGATCAACACCGGCATCCTGATTGCCAACGGTGCCGACCTGAAGCGCTGGCTGGCGCAGCTCAACAACCACAATGCGCAGGGCGAATTCTACATCACCGATATCATCGCCATGGCGCATCAGGAAGGCCGCGTGATCAACGCAGTGCACCCGGCGCGCATCAGCGAAACCGACGGCGTGAACAATCGTCTGCAGCTTTCCACCTTGGAGCGCACTTATCAACGCGAGCAGGCAGAAAAGCTGCTGCTGGCTGGCGTCATGCTGCGCGATCCGGCGCGCTTCGATCTGCGCGGTACGCTGCAGCACGGTCGTGATGTCGATATCGATACCAACGTGATCATTGAAGGCAACGTCACGCTGGGGCATCGAGTGAAAATCGGCGCTGGCTGTATCATCAAAAACAGCGTGATTGCCGATGACTGCGAAATCAGCCCTTATTCGGTAATTGAAGATGCCACGCTGGCCGCCGCCTGCACCGTCGGGCCGTTTGCGCGCCTGCGTCCGGGCAGCGAACTGGCTGAACAGGCGCACGTCGGCAACTTTGTCGAGATGAAGAAAGCGACGCTGGGCAAAGGCTCGAAGGCCGGCCATTTGTCGTATCTCGGTGATGCGGAGATTGGCGCGGGCGTGAATATCGGTGCCGGCACCATCACCTGCAACTACGACGGTGCCAACAAGTTTAAAACCATTATCGGCGACAACGTGTTTGTCGGCTCGGACATCCAGCTGGTGGCTCCGGTCAGCGTGGCTGCGGGCGCCACCATCGCCGCCGGCACGACGGTGATGAAAGACGTTACCGCTGCCGATCTGGTCTATAACCGCAAAGAGCAAAATCAGAAGTCTGGCTGGCAGCGTCCGGTTAAGAAAAAATAAATGTAAAGGCCGGCAAAGATCGGCCCGGTATTAAAAACCCGGAATAATGCGGGTTTCAGGCAGCTAACGCACCTGCAACCTGGAATATGAAGGGATATCCCCCACTCTCTACAAGGCTCGGGGAACAATCAGGTCAGATGACAACGCAATGGCCGAAAGCCATGACGTCAGGAAATTACTATGTGTGGAATTGTTGGTGCAGTAGCGCAGCGTGATATCGCAGAAATTCTGCTGGAAGGGCTGCGTCGTCTTGAGTATCGCGGTTATGACTCTGCCGGTCTGGCGGTCGTCGATCGCCAGGGCCATATGACGCGATTGCGTCGTCTGGGTAAAGTGGCCAATCTGGCGGAAGCGGCAGAACAGCAGCCGCTGATTGGCGGAACCGGCATCGCGCACACCCGCTGGGCGACGCACGGCGAGCCGTCGGAAGCCAATGCGCATCCGCACGTCTCAGAGCACATTATCATTGTGCACAACGGCATCATTGAGAACCACGAACCGCTGCGTGAGCAGATGATCGCACGCGGTTACCGCTTTGCCTCCGAAACCGACACCGAAGTGGTGGCACACCTGGTGCACTGGGAGCAGAAACAGGGCGGTACGCTGCGCGAAGTGGTACTGCGGGTGATTCCGCAGCTGCGCGGGGCGTATGGCATGGTGATCATGGACAGCCGCGATCCGTCGGTGCTGGTAGCTGCGCGTTCCGGCAGCCCGCTGGTGATTGGCCGCGGCGTGGGCGAAAACTTTATCGCTTCCGATCAGCTGGCGCTGCTGCCCGTGACCCGCCGCTTTATCTACCTCGAAGAGGGAGATATTGCCGAAATTACCCGCCGCGAAGTGACGATTATAGATCGCCACGGTAACCAGGCACAGCGCGCAGAGATCGAATCCAATGCGCAGTACGATGCCGGCGACAAAGGCGTCTACTGCCATTACATGCAGAAAGAGATCTACGAACAGCCAAACGCTATCAAAAACACGCTGGCCGGCCGCTTCCATGACGGCATTGTTGATCTCAGCGAACTGGGCGCTAACGCCGAAACGCTGCTGAGCCAGGTGGAACACATTCAGATCATCGCCTGCGGCACCTCCTACAATTCCGGCATGGTGTCGCGTTACTGGTTTGAGTCGCTGGCCAACATCCCGTGTGACGTGGAGATCGCCTCCGAATTCCGCTATCGCAAATCAGCGGTACGTAAAAACAGCCTGCTGATTACCCTGTCGCAATCCGGTGAAACCGCCGATACGCTGGCAGCGCTGCGCCTGTCTAAAAAGCTGGGCTATCTCGGTTCGCTGGCCATCTGCAACGTGGCTGGCTCGTCGCTGGTGCGTGAATCAGATCTGGCGCTGATGACCAAAGCTGGCACCGAAATCGGCGTGGCCTCGACCAAAGCGTTCACTACCCAGCTGACGGTACTGCTGATGCTGGTGGCGAAGCTGGGCCGTCTGCATGGCATGCGCGCTGACACCGAGCACGAGATTGTCCATGCACTGCAGGCGTTGCCGAGCCGCATTGAACAGATGCTGGCGCAGGATAAAGTGATCGAGAACCTTGCTGAAGGCTTCTCTGACAAGCATCATGCGCTGTTCCTCGGCCGTGGCGATCAGTATCCGATTGCCATGGAAGGGGCGCTGAAGCTGAAAGAGATCTCCTACATCCACGCCGAAGCCTATGCGGCGGGCGAGCTGAAGCACGGTCCGTTGGCGCTGATTGATGCCGACATGCCGGTGATTGTGGTGGCACCGAACAACGAACTGCTGAAGAAGCTGAAATCCAACATCGAAGAGGTGCGCGCGCGCGGCGGTCTGCTGTACGTGTTTGCCGACCAGGATGCTGGCTTCAGCGACAGCGAAGGCATGAAAATCATCCCGCTGCCGCACGTTGAAGAGGTGATTGCCCCGATCTTCTACACCGTGCCGCTGCAGTTGCTCTCCTACCACGTGGCGCTGATCAAAGGTACCGACGTCGACCAGCCACGTAACCTAGCGAAATCGGTTACGGTGGAATAAGCGTAGCCCGGTCTGGAAACAGGCCGGGTTTTATAAGTAATTGTTGTTCCGATTAAATTAATCGTGAATTCTGTGAACGTTGTGAATTAATTTTTCCCTGATATGTGAAATCAACTTTCATAATTCGCTGGCTGTCCTTCACTTCTGTTTTGTTTAACTTTAATTGAACCTTTCAGTCATAATTTTTCTGATGCATGTAGCAAGCCAACATCGTTCTCTGCATGTAGTAATTTATAGCGCGTTATTTCATATTTATTTTTTTGTCTGGTGCTTTTATCCGATGCACTGGCATCGTCATTCAGTGTGAATATTTTCGGTAACGTGATGGTACCTGCTGACTGCAAAATAAATAATGGTATGCCGATCAGTGTTAATTTCGGCGATGGGCGCACCGATAAAATAGATGGGAAAGCGTATCAGCAACCTGTGTCATATACGCTTTCCTGCACTAATCTTCCCTCTAGTGCGCTTAAACTACAGCTACAGGGGAATGCAGCCAGCTTTGATAGCGGTGCATTACGCGCATCAGTTAGCGGTTTAGATATTGCGTTTTTTAAGTCGAACGGGGAAAGGTTAAATATTAATACCAGCTGGGTAAACTTTACTTATCCCGCGGTGCCGGTTATTACGGCGGTCCCGGTGAAAGATAAAAGCAGCAGTTTAACGGGCGGAAGTTTTACTTCAGCGGCAACACTGGTAGTGGAACTGCAATAAATGAAACGAACGTGGTTAATTGCACTATTGCTACCCGCTATGCTGAAGTATAGCGCAGCGGCTGCCTTCAGTATGCAGGCTAACTTCAGTGGACAGCTAATAGAACCACCGCAGTGTCAGATTAACGGCGAAAAGCCAATTATGGTGGAGTTTGGTTCAGTGGTTATTGCGCAAATCAATGGCGACAGCTACCGAAAACCTGTCTTCTGGACGTTAACCTGTAGCAATAATCCCGATAAGAGTATGCGTGTGAAAATCAGTGGCACCGGGAGCGCATTTAATGCTGCTTTGCTGGCGACCAGCCAGCGTTATTTGGCGATTCAGATATTGAGCGGCAAAAATGGCGAAAACGCCCTGGCACTGAATAACTGGCTGCCGTTTACCTTTCCTGCGCTGCCCGTCATTCAGATGGTACCGGTGAAAAAAGCGCTGCGGTGTTAACCAGCGGTGACTTTTCTGCTTTTGCTGCACTGGTGGTTGAGTACCAGTAAATGATCGGCGTTGACGCAACCACAGGATTAGACCAATGCTAACAGGGCTTGTTTTCCGCTGTCTGGCTTTTTTTGCTGGCCTGCTGCTGTTCTTTTCAGCGCAAGCGATGGAAGCCCCGCGCGTAGATGGCATTCGCTGGGTCAACGCAAGCTAGGTTGAAATTACCTGGTCAGTGGTGGATGTCGGTATGATATCCGGCTATGCCCGCTGTAACTCTTCAGAGAGAACCTGCGCAGCAGGCATCGGTGTCAGCGCCTGGTTTATCGGGCATGGCACCGTATTCAGCGCCGCGGGTGGGCTGCAGATTTACGTCGATCAGGGCGAGAGCCTGGTCTCGGTGGCTGAACGTTTTATCCGTTTTAATGGTCGGGGCGGCAAGTTTTTGCGTAACTCAGATACTCAATATTACAGTTCATACTGTGGCAGCTTTGTGACAGCCTCCGAGACCGTAACTGACTATGCCGGGATGGTTGCGCCCTGGGCACCTTGTGTCAACATTCCGGTGGTGCCGGTATCCTGTTCGGTAAGCGGAGCCGCGCTTAATATTAATCATGGTACGCTGGCCCCGGCCGCCGTTAATGGCGCCAAAGCCAGCGTTAACTTCTCGCTTTTCTGCAACCGCGATGTGAATATCAGTTTTGCGCTTGCCGGTGGGATCAATATCCTCAAACTGAGCAACAACATCAGTACGCTGTTATCACTGGCTGACGGGAGCCTGAATAAGCCGCAATTAGTGCGGGCTAACGTGACGACGCCGTTCACGCTGATTTCGACGCTCTCCTCGACAACATCCAGTCCCGGTAACTTTACCGGCAGAACGGTGGTTTTCATTAATTATCTCTGATTTGCCAGCCGACTCTTTTGTCATATAACTGTCACAATTCGTACATTTCACTGTCATCAAACTGTCGTATTTTGCCTCCAACAGCAATCACTGACTCTTACTAAAACGGCCTCAAGCCTGATTTTTAATCCCCAGGAGGGAACATGACACTGATGCGTAGCACCGTAGCCCGAATTCTCGCCGCCACCTTCGCAGTAAGCGCGGTTTCTGCTTTTGCAGCCACCGACCTGACAGGCGCAGGCGGGACGTTCCCGGCACCGGTTTATGCCAAGTGGGCAGCAGAGTATCAGCAAGCCACCGGTAGCAAAATCAACTATCAGGGTATTGGTTCCTCGGGTGGCGTGAAGCAAATCATCGCCAGAACCGTGGATTTCGGTGCGTCCGATGCGCCGATGAAAGAGGAAGATCTGCAGAAAAATGGCCTGTTCCAGTTCCCGACGGTGAACGGTGGCGTGGTGGTGGCGGTGAACATTCCCGGCGTTAAATCCGGTGAGCTGACGCTCGACGGTAAAACGGTCGGCGATATCTATCTCGGCACCATCAAAAAGTGGAACGATCCGGCGATCACCAAACTGAACCCGGGCGTGAAGCTGCCAGACACCAACATCAACGTGGTGCGCCGCGCGGATGGTTCCGGCACCTCTTTCGTCTTCACCAGCTACTTGTCTAAAGTGAACGAAACCTGGAACAGCAAAATCGGTAAAGGCAACACCGTCAACTGGCCAACCGGTCTGGGCGGTAAAGGTAACGAGGGCGTCGCCGTGTTTGTACAGCGTCTGCCGGGCTCGATTGGCTACGTAGAGTACGCCTACGCCAAACAGAATAACCTGACTTACACCAAACTGGTTGATGCTGACGGCAAGCCAGTGGCACCGAGCGAAGCCAGCTTTGCTAATGCCGCCAAAGGCGCTGACTGGAGCAAATCCTTTGCCCAGGACCTGACCTTCCAGAAAGGCAACGACGCATGGCCGATCACCTCAACCACTTTCATCCTGATCTACAAAGAGCAGGCGAATGCGGAGAAGGGCAGTGAAGTGCTGAAGTTCTTTGACTGGGCGTACAAAGGCGGCAGCAAAACCGCCACGGCGCTGGATTATGCTGCGCTGCCAGAGAGCGTGGCGAATCAGATTCGTGCTGCCTGGAAAGCCAACATCAAAGACAGTTCCGGTAAAGCGCTGTACCAGTAAATGTATGACCCGGCCAGCGCCCGCGCTGGCCAGCCTGATGGGCGGCCTCGTTGCCGCCCTGATTACCCTCTGAGATCGAGAATTCTATGGCTGCCACTAAGCCGACGTTTAAAGCACCGGGCAAGCAAGGCGACATGATATTCGGCGTGCTGGTGAAGCTCTCCGCGCTGATTGTGTTACTGCTGCTGGGTGGCGTTATCGTCTCCCTGATTTTCTCCTCTTGGCCGAGCATCCAGAAATTTGGCTTCTCCTTTCTGTGGACCAAAACCTGGGATGCGCCAAACGAAGAATTTGGTGCGCTGGTGCCGATTTACGGCACCCTCGTAACCTCATTGATTGCCTTAATCATCGCGGTGCCGGTGAGTTTCGGTATCGCCCTGTTTCTGACCGAACTGGCGCCAAACTGGCTGCGCCGTCCGCTGGGTACCGCGATTGAGCTGCTGGCGGCCATTCCCAGCATCGTTTACGGCATGTGGGGCCTGTTTATCTTTGCTCCGCTGTTCGCGGAGTATTTCCAGACGCCGGTTGGCGACGTGCTGGCAAATATCCCGATCGTCGGCGCGCTGTTCTCCGGTCCGGCCTTCGGCATCGGCATTCTGGCGGCGGGCGTAATCCTCGCCATCATGATCATCCCTTACATCGTCTCGGTGATGCGCGATGTGTTCGAACAGACGCCGGTGATGATGAAGGAGTCAGCCTACGGCATCGGCTGTACCACTTGGGAAGTGATCTGGCGCATCGTGCTGCCGTTCACCAAAAACGGCGTGATCGGCGGCGTGATGCTGGGTCTCGGCCGCGCGCTGGGCGAAACCATTGCGGTCACCTTTATCATCGGTAATACCTACCAGCTGGATAGCGCATCGCTGTTTATGCCCGGCAACAGTATCACCTCGGCGCTGGCGAACGAGTTCGCCGAAGCCGAATCCGGCGTGCACGTGGCGGCGCTGATGGAGCTTGGCCTGATTCTGTTCGTGATTACCTTTATCGTTCTGGCGATCTCCAAACTGATGATCCTGCGTCTGGCGAAGAGTGAAGGAGCCCGTTCATGACAGCAATTGAAATGCAGGCGCGCGCCGAGCTGGAAGCCTCGCGCCGTAAAATGCAGGCGTGGCGCAGCACCAAAAACAAAATTGCCCTGACGCTCTCGCTGCTGACCATGGCGTTTGGCTTGTTCTGGCTGATCTGGATCCTGTTCACCACCGTCACGAAAGGGATCGATGGCCTGAGCTGGACGCTGTTTACCGAATCCACGCCGCCGCCCAACACCGCGGGCGGTGGTCTGGCGAACGCCCTGGCGGGCAGCGGCCTGCTGATCTTCTGGTCCACCTTCTTTGGCACGCCGCTGGGCATTCTGGCGGGTATCTACCTAGCAGAATATGGCCGCAAGCACTGGCTGGCGGAAGTGATTCGCTTCATCAACGACATCCTGCTGTCCGCGCCGTCAATTGTGGTCGGCCTGTTTGTGTACACCATCGTGGTGGCGCAGATGCAGCACTTCTCCGGCTGGGCCGGTGTGATAGCGCTGGCGCTGCTGCAGGTGCCCATCGTGATTCGTACCACCGAGAACATGCTGCGGCTGGTGCCGGACAGCATGCGTGAAGCAGCTTATGCGCTGGGCACGCCGAAGTGGAAGATGATCTCGGTTATTACGCTGAAAGCCTCGGTCTCCGGCATCATTACCGGTGTGCTGCTGGCGATTGCGCGCATTGCCGGTGAAACAGCACCGCTGCTGTTCACCGCGCTGTCGAACCAGTTCTGGAGCACCGACATGATGCAGCCGCTGGCCAACCTGCCGGTGACCATCTTCAAATTCGCCATGAGCCCGTTTGCCGAATGGCAGAGCCTGGCGTGGGCCGGTGTGCTGATTATTACGCTGTGCGTGCTGCTGCTGAACATCGTGGCGCGCGTGATTTTCGCCAAAGGCAAACACTAATTTTCCGGCGCGGCTTCGGCGGCGCTGCACATGAGAGATGAGCAATGAGTATGGCAACTCCTTCTGCCGGTAAAATTCAGGTGCGCAATCTGAACTTCCACTACGGTAAGTTCCACGCGCTGAAGAACATTAATCTGGATATCGCCAAAAACCAGGTGACGGCGTTTATCGGTCCGTCGGGCTGCGGCAAATCCACCCTGCTGCGCACCTTCAACAAAATGTACTCGCTCTATCCGGAGCAGCGTGCTGAGGGTGAAATTCTGCTGGATGGCGACAACATTCTGGCATCGCATCAGGATATCGCCCTGCTGCGCGCGCGCGTCGGCATGATGTTCCAGAAGCCGACGCCGTTCCCGATGTCGATTTATGACAACATCGCCTTTGGCGTGCGTCTGTTTGAGAAGCTGTCGCGTGCCGATATGGACGAGCGCGTGCAGTGGGCGCTGAGCAAAGCCGCGCTGTGGAATGAAACCAAAGACAAGCTGCACCAGAGCGGTTACAGTCTCTCCGGCGGTCAGCAGCAGCGTCTGTGCATCGCGCGCGGCATCGCGATTCGCCCGGAAGTACTGCTACTGGATGAGCCGTGTTCGGCGCTGGACCCGATCTCCACCGGACGCATCGAAGAGCTGATCACCGAGCTGAAGCAGGATTACACCGTGGTCATCGTGACCCACAACATGCAGCAGGCGGCGCGCTGTTCCGATCACACCGCGTTTATGTATCTGGGCGAGCTGATTGAGTTCAGCGACACCGACACGCTGTTTACCAAGCCAGCACAGAAGCAGACAGAAGATTACATCACCGGTCGTTACGGCTGATTCAGGAGAGAAACATGGATAATTTAAATCTGAACAAACATATCTCCGGTCAGTTCAACGCGGAGCTGGAGCACATTCGTACTCAGGTGATGATCATGGGTGGCATGGTTGAGCAGCAGCTTACCGACGCCATCACCGCGATGCATAACCAGGATGGTGAACTGGCACGCCGGGTGATCGACGGCGACCAGAAGGTCAACATGATGGAAGTGGAGATCGATGAAGCCTGTGTGCGCATCATCGCCAAGCGTCAGCCTACCGCCAGCGACCTGCGTCTGGTGATGGCGATCATCAAAACCATTTCGGAGCTGGAACGCATCGGCGATGTGGCGGAGAAGATCAGCCGTACCGCGATGGAGAAGTTCGGTCAGCAGCATCTGCCGCTGCTGGTGAGCCTCGAGTCGCTCGGGCATCACACCGTGCAGATGCTGCACGATGTGCTGGATGCCTTCGCGCGCATGGATCTCAACGAAGCCATTAAGATCTACCGCGAAGACAAAAAGGTGGATAAAGAGTACGAAGGCATTGTGCGCCAGCTGATGACCTACATGATGGAAGATCCGCGCACCATTCCCAGCGTGCTCACCGCGCTGTTCTGCGCGCGCGCCATCGAGCGCATCGGTGACCGTTGCCAGAACATCTGTGAAATTATCTTCTATTTCGTGAAAGGTCAGGATTTCCGTCACGTTGGCGGTGACAAGCTGGATGAACTGCTGTCGGGCGACGACGGCAGCAATAAACCCTCCTGACTGACGTGATGACTGCCTGTTAGCGCTGAGGCTGACAGGCAGTGCGCTTGATTTCTGCCTGTTCTCAACCTGCCGCTCTCTTTATACTTGGCGCACATTTTTCTGCCAGGTGCTGTTTTATGTCCTCTGCAAACAACAACAAAACCGCCGTTATGCCGGCGAAAGCGATGGTGGCTGCCGTCAGCGGCTATGCCATGGATGGATTTGATCTGCTGATTCTGGGATTTATACTGCCGGCGATCAGCGTGTCGCTGGCGCTGGATGCGTCGCAGGCCGGTTCGCTGGTGACTTGGACGCTGATCGGCGCGGTGGTCGGCGGCATTGTGTTTGGTCATCTGAGCGATCGCTACGGCCGCATCCGCATTCTGACCGTGACGATCCTGATGTTCTCACTGTTCACCGGGCTGTGCGCCGTGGCGCAGGGCTACTGGGATCTGCTGGCGTATCGTACGCTGGCCGGCATGGAGCTGGGCGGTGAGTTTGGCATCGGCATGACGCTGATTGCCGAAGCCTGGCCAAAGGAGAAGCGCAACCGCGCCTCGGCGTGGGTCGGTATCGGCTGGCAGCTCGGCGTATTGCTGGCGGCCTTTATCACGCCGCCGCTGCTGAGCGTGATTGGCTGGCGCGGTATGTTCCTGGTTGGCGTGCTGCCGGCGCTGGTGTCGTTTGTGATTCGCCGCAGCATGGGCGAGCCGGAAGCCTTCACCCGCCATGTGGAAAAAGCCCCGCAGCTCTCCTTTTCCGCGCGCATTAAACTGCTGTTTGCCGATCGCGCCACCAGCAAAGCCAGCCTCGGCATTTTGATTCTTTGTTCGGTGCAGAATTTTGGCTATTACGGCCTGATGATCTGGATGCCAAGCTATCTCTCTTCCAGCTTCGGCTTCAGCCTGACCAAATCCGGCCTGTGGACTGCCGTTACGGTGTGGTGGGCATGACATTTGGTATCTGGCTGTTCGGCGTGCTGGCGGACCGCTTTGCGCGCTGGAAGATTTTCCTGCTGTACCAGTTTGGCGCCGTGGCGATGGTGCTGGTTTACGCCCAGCTGCGCGACCCGACGGTGATGCTGTTTACCGGTGCCATCATGGGGATGTTTGTTAACGGCATGATTGGCGGCTATGGCGCGCTGATCTCGGACACTTTCCCACCGCAGGCGCGCGCCACCGCGCAGAACGTGCTGTTCAACCTCGGCCGCGGCGTCGGCGGTTTCGGCCCGCTGGTGATCGGCATGCTGGCAACGCATATTTTGTTCACCGCTGCGATTACGCTGCTGGCGCTGATTTACCTGCTGGATATTGTCGCCACGCTGTTCCTGCTGCTAAAAAGCCAGGGCAATGAGGATTCGCTGGGCGCGATTGGGTGATTTTTTCCCTCACCCTAACCCTCTCCCGCAAACGGGAGAGGGAACCGTCTGGTGCGGTATGTGGGTGGGCACTTTTGTTCAACCCTGCTCGATCGGCCCCTTCTCCCGCTGGCGGGAGAAGGCTGAGATGAGGGGGCTGCGCGCACTTACCTGACCAAATCCCAGCCACGGGCACGCCACAGCGCTGGCAGCTGCGCCATATCGTCAAAACGCGTCACCAGCGGGTGATCAATCACCGGATTATACGCATCGGCACAGTAGTAAAACACCGGTATGCCAGCGGCGATGCCGGCACGCGCGCCGGCTTCTGAATCATCCACCAGAATGCACTGCTCAATCGGCACCTGCATCTGTTCCGCCGCGTGATACATCAGCTCCGGATCCGGCTTCCAGTGATTAATGTCATAGCCGCTGTACAGGCGTCCGGTCAGATACGGCAGCATGCCGGTCAGCCCCAGCGAATGCTCCATCTTCTTCACCGTACCGTTTGACACCACGCACATCGGCACCTTCACGCGCTCCACCAGCGCTCTGGCGCCGGCAATCGGCTGCAGATCAAGATCAAACAGGCGCGCCACTTCCGCGCGGTAGGCACTCTCCACCTCAGCCAGCGGCAGTGTCACCTGATGCTGTGCCGTCACATCGCGGATGATGTCGTAAAGCTTCACCCCTTTGTACTGCTCAAACATCTGCTGCAGCGAGAGTTCGATACCGTAACGGGCAAAGGTGTTGACGTAGGACTGCGTGCAAATCACTTCGCTGTCGACCAGCCAGCGTGCCGTCGCAATCAAAAAAATACATTCAACTGACATCGCGCCTCATCCTTTTAGTAAACAATAAGTTGTCACTCTAGCGCACTCAGCGCAGAAAGCGACCCTAGGCAACCGGTTGCGAAAAATCAGTGTTTTGCGGCGCTAAAGTCTATAGGATACGCGGCGATAAATTTTTCATCGGAACAGCGAAATGAACGAGCAGGGCCTTTTGCAGCGTATTTTCAGGCTGCAGGAACACGGAACCACCGCGCGCACCGAAGTGATTGCAGGTTTCACCACTTTCCTGACGATGGTGTACATCGTCTTCGTTAACCCGCAGATTCTTGGCGCCGCAGGCATGGACACCCAGGCAGTGTTTGTTACCACCTGCGTGATTGCTGCGTTCGGCAGCATCCTGATGGGGCTGGTGGCCAATCTGCCGGTGGCGCTGGCACCGGCCATGGGCCTCAACGCCTTCTTTGCCTTTGTGGTGGTGGGCGCGATGGGCTACTCGTGGCAGGTTGGCATGGGCGCGATCTTCTGGGGCGCGCTGGGACTGCTGATCCTGACGCTGCTGCGCGTACGCTACTGGATGATCGCCAATATTCCGCTCAGCCTGCGCGTGGGCATCACCGCCGGTATCGGTCTGTTCATCGCCATGATGGGGCTGAAAAACGCCGGCATTATTGTGCCCAACGCGGACACCATCGTGACCGTCGGCAACCTGGCCTCGCACAACGTGCTGCTCGGCGCGCTCGGCTTCTTTATCATTGCGATTCTGGCGTCGCGCAACATCCACGCGGCGGTGTTGGTTTCTATCGTAGTGACCACCGTGATCGGTCTGCTGCTGGGCGACGTGAAGTTTACCGGGCTGTTCGCCGCGCCACCGGCCATCACCTCGGTGGTCGGCCAGGTCGATATCAAAGGCGCGTTCAACGTGAGCATGGCGGGCGTGATCTTCGACTTCATGCTGGTCAATCTGTTTGACTCATCCGGTACGCTGATTGGCGTAACCGATAAAGCGGGCCTGACCGACGAGAAGGGCACCTTTCCGCGCATGAAACAGGCGCTGTACGTGGATAGCATCAGCTCCGTCACCGGTTCGCTGATCGGCACCTCTTCGGTGACGGCGTACATCGAAAGCTCATCCGGCGTGGCGATTGGTGGCCGTACCGGCCTGATGGCGGTAGTGACCGGCATCCTGTTCCTGCTGATGATGTTCCTGTCGCCGCTGGCTGCCATAGTGCCCGCCTATGCGGCGGCCGGCGCGCTGATTTATGTCGGCGTACTGATGACGGCTTCGCTGGCGCGCGTGCGCTGGGACGATCTCACCGAAGCGGTGCCGGCGTTTGTCACGGCGGCGATGATGCCGTTCAGCTTCTCGATCACCGAAGGTATTGCTCTCGGTTTTATCTCTTACTGCGTGATGAAACTCGGCACCGGACGCTGGCGTGAAATCAGCCCGTGCGTGGTGGTGGTGGCGCTGCTGTTTGTGCTGAAAATCGCTTTTATTGACGTGCACTAAACGCAACAGGCCGCGGGTGCGGCCTGGTTATCCGGGATGCCTGACTTCCGGCTAACTGGCGACACGCTCGCCGGGCAGACTGGTGAGGCGCAGGGTGCGCGGCCCGATGTTGGATTTGCTCATCTCCACATCGCGCAGCGACTGCCACTGCTGCTGCGCATCAATCTCCCACAGCCGTAAACGCTCAGTGCCGGGCGACAGCGCGCAGGATCACACCAGCGTCGGCTCGGGATCACACACTGCCTGAATATCGGGATAGACGCTGGATCGCAGCCGACCCGCGGCCGGATGCAGCCGCAGTGCATCAATGCCACTGTTGGCTTCGCCGGTCAGTTTGAGGATGCTCTGGCGCAGCGTCCAGATCTGCGTTACCGCTTCCATAAAATCCTGCTGGGCGTTAATCCAAGCTTTTTCACCCGATGACAGCCCCTGCGTGAAGGCATCCTGCGCCTGACGGCTATGCGCCCGAACGATTTCCATATCCAGGCCAGCGCGCCCGCCTTCTTCCGCCAGCAGCACGCCGACCATATTACCGGCATAGGAGATACTGAAGTCAGGCAGATTAGGATCGGCAAAGCAGGGACGACCGCTGCTGCTGGCGATCAGCGGCGGCAGGTCACGAATACCATAGACGCGCAGCATCAGCTGGGCCAGCAGCGCGCGTGCGGCAAGAAAGCGGCCACGGCGCTTATCAGGCAGGTGCCCGGCGCTGGTCATCACATCCTGTGGAACCCGCATGGTCTCTGGGGGGAGGGGCGGGTTACCCACCCAAAGAACAAAATGACTAGCCATCTGTCGCTCCGTGAAAATGGTCGGATAATCATCAGGGCTATTGTAAGAATTTTCTCATGGGTTTGCATCCGGCTTACGCTGGATAGCCAACAAATTCAGATAAGGACGAGGCGAATCTCATTGCCATGAGGTGCAATTGAATATGAGGCTTTTGCACATTGGTGTCGGATGGGGTGCCGAAGCGGCGGATGTGGTGTAGGATTTGGACAGGAAAGAGCTGCACAATGAAGTGCTTAAATTATTCACCTATCTGCCAATCGTGCGCATCGCAAACCATGCACGTCGGAGTTGTTATGTCTGTTACCTCTCTTGCTCGCCAAGAATCGATCTCGCTGGATGAATTTCGTCACGGCATGCGCCGTCTCACTGCCGGTGTCTCGCTGGTGACCACCTCATCCAGCGGAGAAAAGTTCGGGCTGATCGCCACCTCGGTCAGCTCGCTGGCAGCGGAACCGCCCAGCCTGCTGGTATGCGTTAACCGCAGCGCATCAAGCCACGATGCCATTCTGCAGGCGGGCTACTTTGCCGTGAACGTTCTGCGCGAGCAGCACGATGACCTGTGCGCGCAGTTCAGCTCACCGACGCGCCGCGCTGAGCGTTTCCAGAGCGGTGAATGGCAAACCCTTAATACGGGCGCGCCAGTGCTGGCTGATGCCCTGGTCAGCTTCGATTGTCAGCTGGAAAAAACGGTGGAGTTGAACACCCACAGCGTGCTGCTGGCGCGTATCGTTGGTATTGCGCTGCCGGGCGAAGCGACAGCGCCCATGGTCTACTTCAACAGCGGTTTTCACTCGCTGGGCTAAGTCATGGCGCAGCGCGTCCTGCGGCTGCGCTGCTTAACGTATCAGGCAAATTTGCTGGCTTCGTCAAAGCTCAGACGCGGCAGGCGCGGATGCAGCTTGCTGGCTTCGCCATAGCCAGGTTGATCAGTAAGTTGACCTGCCTGTTATTTTTGCTGAAGAACGCGGCGTTAACTTTGGCCGGATCAAAACCGGACATCGGGCCGGCATCCAGTCCCAGTGAGCGGGCCGCCAGAATCAGATAGCCCGCCTGAAGGCTGCTGTTGCGAAACGCGGTCTCTTTGGCCAATCCGGACTGCTGGTAAACCAGCTGCGTGCATCGCCATGCGGGAACAGTTTTGGCAGTGCTTCATAAAAGGTCGGATCCCACGCCACAATCACCGTCACCGGTGCCGCCATGGTCTTATCCACATTGCCTGAGGAGAGCGCCGGTTTCAGCTTCTCTTTACCTTCCTGAGACGTCACGAACACAAAGCGGCCCGGCGAGCAGTTGGCTGAGGTCGGCCCCAGCGCCGTCAGCGCATAGAGCTGCTTCAGCACCTCCTGCGAAATCGGTTTATCCTGCCAGTAGCTATGGGTGCGGGCTTCAGTAAACAGCGCGTTCAGCGCCACGCTGTCGAGCAGTGTACTCATGTTTCTCTCCTGTTCAGGCAACAACCTGCGCCTGATTTTTAGCATGAATAATGGATGTGGCCGCTGCGTTTAAGCGGCGAGCCTCAACCGTTATACGGCAAAGGCTAGGGGGAGCCAAATAACAAAGATGTATGTTGGTAACGATCCTGGTGCGCATAAATGCGCACCCTACAGCATCGCATGAATCCCCTGTAGGGGCGCCATGTATGGCGACCTGTGACGGCTACTATTTACCAATACAAAAGCTAGAGAAAATCCGGCCCAGCAGATCGTCGGAGGTAAACTCGCCGGTGATTTCGCTCAGCGCCTGCTGCGCCAGTCGCAGTTCTTCGGCCAGCAGTTCGCCCGCCCAGGCTCCCAGCAGCTGCTCTTTGCCCTGCTGTAAGTGAGTGGCTGCTAACTCCAGTGCCTGTAGATGGCGGCGACGCGCGAGGAAGCCGCCTTCCATATTGCCGGCGAACCCCATGCTCTGTTTCAGGTGCTCGCGCAGCGTATCGACGCCTGCGCCGGTGCGCGCCGACAGGCGAATAAGTGAGTGGCCATTTACTTCTGTCAGGCCCAGCGTTTCACCGGTCATGTCCGCTTTATTACGTACAACGGTAATCGGCAACGCAGCCGGTAAGCGCGCCACGAAATCAGGCCAGATGGCGTTGGCTTCAGTGGCGTCAGTCGTGGTGCCATCCACCATGAACAGGACGCGATCCGCCTGCTCAATCTCCTGCCAGGCGCGTTCAATGCCGATACGTTCCACTTCGTCGCTGGCTTCACGCAAACCGGCGGTATCGATGATGTGCAGCGGCATGCCGTCGATGTGGATGTGCTCGCGCAGCACGTCACGCGTGGTGCCGGCGATATCAGTCACGATCGCCGCTTCGCGTCCGGCCAGTGCGTTGAGCAGGCTCGATTTCCCGGCGTTGGGACGACCGGCTATCACCACCTTCATCCCTTCACGCAGCAGGCTGCCCTGACGCGCTTCGGCGCGGACGCCGTTGAGATCGCCGATCACCGCATTCAGCTGCACTTCGATTTTGCCGTCGGAAAGGAAGTCGATCTCCTCATCCGGAAAATCAATCGCTGCTTCCACATAGATGCGCAAGTGAGTAAGTGCTTCCACTAATGCCTTAACGTACAGTGAAAAGGCCCCCTGCAGCGAGTTGACGGCGGAGCGGGCGGCCTGCTCGGAGCTGGCATCAATCAGATCGGCAATCGCTTCTGCCTGAGCTAGGTCGAGCTTGTCATTCAGAAAGGCGCGTTCCGAGAACTCGCCCGGTTGCGCAATGCGCACACTCGGCAGCGCCACGATGCGCTTCAGCAGCAGATCGAGAATCACCGGACCGCCGTGGCCCTGCAGTTCCAGCACATCTTCGCCGGTAAAGGAGTTCGGACCCGGGAACCACAGCGCGATGCCCTGATCCAGCACGCTGCCATCAGCATCGTTAAAGGGCAGATAGTCGGCGTAGCGCGGCTTCGGCAGCTTGCCCAGCACGGCCTGCGCCACCTCAGCGGCTTTGGCACCGGAAATACGCAGAATACCGACGCCACCACGGCCGGGAGGCGTCGCCTGGGCAACAATAGTGTCACTGTGGCTCATAAGTACCTTCTTCCAAAAAAACAGGGCGGCATAAATGCCGCCCCTGGAGATGTTGCGTCCTGCTCCGCGTCGCCGGGCGTTACGCTTTCTTTTTGTCGCGGCTGTGTAAACCACGCTTTTCCAGCCCGCGATAAATCAGCTGCTGCTGGAGAATGGTTACCAAGTTGCTGACGATGTAGTACAGCACCAGACCTGACGGGAACCACAGGAAGAACACGGTAAAGATAACCGGCATGTAAGTCATGATCTTCTGCTGCATCGGATCGGTCACGGTGGTCGGTGACATCCTCTGAATGAAGAACATGGTGATACCCATGATGACCGGCAGAATGTAGTACGGGTCCTGCGCGGACAGGTCATGGATCCACAGTACAAACGGAGCATGACGCAGTTCAACGGAACCGGACAGCATGTAGTACAGCGCCAGGAAGATTGGCATCTGGATAACCAGTGGCAGACAGCCGCCCAGCGGGTTCACTTTCTCCGCCTTATACAGCGCCATCATCTCCTGGCTTTGCTTCTGCTTATCGTCACCCAGACGCTCACGCATGGCCTGAATCTTCGGCTGCAGCATACGCATCTTGGCCATCGAGGTGTACTGCGCTTTGGTCAGCGGGTACATGATGCCACGCACGATGAAGGTGATAACGATAATGGAGAAGCCCCAGTTACCGATAAAGCTGTGCAGGAATTTCAGCAGTTTAAACAGCGGCTGAGAGATGAACCACAGCCAGCCGTAATCCACGGTCAGATCGAGGTGCGGCGCGATAGCGGCCATTTTGTCCTGGATTTCCGGACCCACCCACAGGGTGGCACCGAGATCCTGCTGCGCGCCGGCGGCGATGGTCACAGGCGCCGACTTATAGCCGATTGCCGCAACGCCGTTGCCGAGATTGCTGGTGTACAGCGTATTGTTACCCTGAGTACGCGGCACCCATGCGGTCGCAAAGTACTGCTGCAGCATCGCCACCCAGCCGTTGCTGGTGGTGGTGTTCAGGTTCTCGTTATCGGCGATGGTATCGAATTTGTATTTTTCATACTTCGCATCGCTGGTCGAGTAAGCGGCACCACGGAAAGTG
This sequence comes from Type-A symbiont of Plautia stali, assembly GCF_059731155.1. Taxonomy (NCBI): domain Bacteria; species Type-A symbiont of Plautia stali. The sequence continues at coordinate 29,531 of NZ_AP035891.1, forward strand.
TGCAGCGCAAAGTTATTGCTGCCGGTATCGCGATGCTTTGGCAGATCGATAGTCAGCTTCAGCTGACCAAACATCGCCACTTCCAGCGGCTGCTGCGAGGCGTTATTGATGTTGTAGTCGACGTTAACCGCGAATTCGCCACGTTTGAACACGAAGGTTTTGGTGTAAACCACGCCGTTCTCACCGGTCCAGCTCAGCGGCACGCGCAGCTCGGTCTGGCCATCGGCCATCTCGAAGTGATCCAGGGAAGCGGTATACAGCGGACGTGCGCCGTTGTTCGGGTTATCCGGACCGTTACGGCCAGTTAAGCCGCTCTGCGCCTGATAAACGAAGGCCGGAGTGGTTTCCAGCAGCTGGAACGGTGCGTCTGAACCCAGTTTGTCCGGGTAAGTCAGCAGCTGTGCCTGCTCGATATCACCGCCGCGGGTATTAATGTTGAGTGACAGGACATCAGTCTTAACGGTGATCGTTTTGCCCTGGCCGCTAGCCGGCACGCCGGAAGAGGCGGCATCACCCGCTGCGCTGCTTGTGTTCTGCGTGGTCTGGGTATGCTGTGGCTGCGGAGCGTGGTCCGTCTGCCAGGCTTGCCAGATCATAAAAGACACGAACAGAAAAGCGATGAGAAAGAGATTGCGTTGCGAATCCATCGTTAATGTTCTCTGGTATCAAAGGTTTTTGGCGGCACCGGATCGTCGCCACCCGGGTTCAAAGGGTGGCATTTTAATACGCGTTTAATCGTCAACCAACTGCCTTTTAACATGCCGAAGCGGCGTACAGCTTCCACCCCATACTGCGAGCAGGTGGGATGGAACCGGCAATGAGGTCCCAGCAGTGGGCTGATGGCGCGTTGATAAACGCGTATCAGGGCGATCAGGAGCCGCGCGCTAGGCGACAGTGACGACGCCATAATTTCTCCAACGCTTCCGTCAGTGCACGGTTATCGAGGTCAGCAATCCCTTTTTTCGCCACGATGACAAAATCCATCGGCGGCAGCTCGTGTTGACGCAAACGAAAGCTTTCGCGGGTCAATCGCTTGATCCGGTTGCGTTCATGGGCGCGTTTCACGTGCTTCTTGGCGATGGTAAGACCAATGCGGGGATGCCCCAGCGAATTAAGGCGGCCGAGGATGGTGATTTGCGGCGTGCCAGCCCGAAGAGGTTGCTGGAAGACGAAAGTGAAATGAGCGGGAGTTAACAAACGTAACTCCCTGGGAAATGCGAGCTTAACCACGAGGGTTAGCTTTTATTACTTAGAAACGGTCAGACGAGCACAGCCTTTAGCACGACGACGTGCCAGAACCTGACGACCATTTTTAGTAGCCATACGAGCACGGAAGCCGTGAGAACGGTTGCGCTTCAGTACGGACGGTTGAAAAGTTCGTTTCATGGCGATTTCTACCTAAATTTGAAAAATTTCACTGGGTGACGCGTTTTCGGGCCAGTAAAACGACCGACGCCTCAATGTGTCTTTAATAAAGAGGCGGGATTGTAATAATTGTACAGTCCGGAGTCAATTTACTTCGCTGGGCGCGAGACCTGAAAACTCTGATACAGCCCGCTAATTCCGGGCATCAAAGCTTCACGCGCCAATGCCGGGTGGGGAATTATACGGGCTATAAAGGAAAGCGCAAGGATCGTTCAGGATCTTCTTGCGATCGCCGCGCCGATCGTGACGGCAAAAATGCGAGCGCGGTGGAAAATTTCTCGCTTTCAACCTGATCCCCGCTCGCTTTTTCCGCAGACAGCGTAAACTGATGCATGCTTGGACACCCTGTGGATAAAATGGATCAAAACTGTGTAGAAAGGGAAGATCTCTGAGGCGCTTTGCGCTATGATCCGCCCTTCCGCTGACGATCCTCCTTGCGATCGCCGGGGGTGACTACCGCGGATAGCGGTCGCAGGCGCTTTCTGACCGCCTGTGTCAAAAAAGACAGTTTCTATTATTAGCGCTTGAAATTCTTATCGATTTTGTACGAGTGGAGTCCGCCGTGTCACTTACGCTTTGGCAACAGTGTCTTGCCCGTTTGCAGGATGAGCTTCCTGCCACCGAATTCAGCATGTGGATTCGTCCGCTGCAGGCTGAATTGAACGACAATACGCTGGCCTTGTATGCACCAAATCGGTTTGTACTCGACTGGGTTCGGGATAAATATCTCAATAGTATCAATGGGCTGCTGAATGAATTCTGCGGTGCGAACGTGCCACTGCTGCGTTTTGAGGTCGGCACGCGCCCGGTTGTGCCGGTTGCTGCTACGCAACCCGCCATGGCCAGCAGCGTCAGCGCGCCCGCGCCGGCTGAGAATCGTCCGGCACCGGCACAGCCGCTGCGCCCGAGCTGGGATTCGGTTCCGGCACCAGCCAATGTGACCTACCGCTCGAACGTGAATAAACGCCACAACTTCGACAACTTCGTTGAGGGTAAGTCCAACCAGCTGGCGCGCGCGGCGGCACGTCAGGTGGCGGATAATCCTAGCGGCGCTTATAACCCGCTGTTCCTGTATGGCGGCACTGGCCTCGGCAAAACGCACCTGCTGCACGCGGTGGGCAACGGCATCATCGCGCGCAAGCCAAATGCCAAAGTGGTTTATATGCACTCCGAACGCTTCGTGCAGGATATGGTGAAAGCATTGCAGAACAACGCCATCGAGGAGTTTAAGCGCTACTACCGTTCGGTGGACGCGCTGCTGATCGATGATATTCAGTTCTTTGCCAATAAAGAGCGCTCGCAGGAAGAGTTTTTCCACACCTTCAACGCGCTGCTGGAAGGTAATCAGCAGATCATCCTGACCTCGGATCGTTACCCGAAAGAGATCAACGGGGTGGAAGATCGTCTGAAATCACGCTTTGGCTGGGGATTAACGGTGGCGATCGAGCCGCCTGAGCTGGAGACGCGAGTCGCGATCCTGATGAAAAAGGCGGACGAAAACGACATCCGCCTGCCGGGCGAAGTGGCCTTCTTTATTGCCAAGCGTCTGCGCTCTAACGTGCGTGAGCTGGAAGGGGCACTGAATCGCGTGATTGCCAATGCCAACTTTACCGGCCGAGCCATCACCATCGATTTTGTGCGCGAAGCGCTGCGCGACCTGCTGGCACTGCAGGAAAAGCTGGTGACCATCGACAACATTCAGAAGACGGTGGCCGAGTACTACAAAATTAAAGTGGCGGATTTGCTGTCGAAGCGCCGTTCGCGCTCGGTGGCGCGTCCGCGTCAAATGGCGATGGCGATGGCCAAAGAGCTCACCAACCACAGCCTGCCGGAAATTGGCGATGCGTTTGGTGGCCGTGACCATACCACTGTGCTTCATGCCTGCCGTAAAATCGAGCAGCTGCGTGAAGAGAGCCACGACATCAAAGAAGATTTCTCTAACCTCATTCGAACATTATCTTCCTGACGCATATGAAATTTATTGTTGAACGTGAGCAGTTGCTGAAGCCGCTGCAACAGGTGAGTGGCCCGCTTGGCGGACGCCCGACGCTGCCGATCCTCGGAAATTTACTGCTGCAGGTGAATGAAGGCACGCTGCTGCTGACCGGTACCGATCTTGAGATGGAGATGGTGGCGCGCGTGGCGCTGACCCAGCCGCACGAACCGGGCGCGACGACCGTCCCGGCGCGTAAGTTTCTCGATATTTGCCGTGGTCTGCCTGAAGGCGCAGAGATCAGTCTGACGCTGGAAGGTGACCGCATGCTGGTGCGCTCCGGCCGCAGCCGCTTTTCGCTGTCGACGCTGCCAGCCAGCGACTTCCCGAATCTCGACGACTGGCAGAGCGAAGTGGAATTCACGTTGCCGCAGGCCACGCTCAAACGCCTGATTGAAGCCACGCAGTTCTCCATGGCGCATCAGGATGTGCGTTACTATCTCAACGGCATGCTGTTTGAGACCGAAGGCGAAGAGCTGCGCACCGTTGCCACTGACGGCCATCGTCTGGCGGTCTGTTCGATGCCTGTCGGGCAGGCGCTGCCGAACCATTCGGTGATCGTACCGCGTAAAGGTGTGATTGAGCTGGTTCGTCTGCTGGACGGCGGTGAAACGCCGCTGCAGGTGCAGATTGGCAGCAGCAACATTCGCGCGCATGTCGGCGACTTTATCTTTACGTCGAAGCTGGTTGACGGCCGTTTCCCGGATTATCGCCGCGTGTTACCGAAGAATCCTGACAAAGCGCTGGAAGCAGGCTGCGATCTCCTGAAACAGGCTTTTGCCCGCGCGGCAATCCTGTCGAACGAAAAGTTCCGCGGCGTTCGCATCTACATCACCGAAAATCAGCTGCGCATCACGGCCAATAACCCGGAGCAGGAAGAAGCAGAAGAAATGCTGGACGTGTCGTACAGCGGCACCGAGCTGGAGATTGGTTTTAACGTCAGCTACGTGCTGGATGTGCTGAACGCGCTGAAGTGCGAAAACGTGCGTCTGCTGCTGACCGATTCGGTTTCCAGCGTGCAGATTGAAGACGTAGCCAGTCCGGCTGCGGCCTACGTCGTGATGCCCATGCGCCTGTGATCGTCTGGCGGGCTAACTTACTCGCTATTTTGCACCCGGGCAGTGCTCGCCCCTGGTCACATACTTCAGTATGCTCCCAAGGTCTGTGCGCTGGCCGTGCGCAAACTAGCTTCGCCGTTAACGCCCTCGATTGCAGGGTTAGGTGAACACCACTTCTTAATGCGCAGCTGGATTCGTTCATGGCTTTAACCCGCCTCCTGATTAAAGATTTTCGTAATATCGAGCAGGCCGATCTCACGCTGGCGCCGGGCTTTAATTTTCTCGTGGGCGCCAACGGCAGCGGTAAAACCAGCGTGCTGGAGGCGATTTATACGCTGGGCCACGGCCGCGCATTCCGCAGTTTGCAGGCCGGACGCGTAATTCGTCACGATCAGGACGCGTTTGTGTTGCACGGGCGGATTGAAGGCAGCGAGCGCGAGCTGGCGGTCGGCCTGAGTAAAAACCGCGCCGGCGACAGCAAAGTCCGCATCGACGGCAGCGACGGCCATAAAGTCGCCGAGCTGGCGCAGCTGCTGCCGATGCAGCTGATTACGCCTGAGGGGTTTACTTTGCTCAACGGCGGCCCCAAATACCGTAGAGCCTACATCGACTGGGGCTGCTTTCATGCTTATCCCGGTTTCTTTCTGGCTTGGAGCAATCTGCGTCGCCTCCTGAAACAGCGCAACGCGGCGCTGCGCCAGGTCGCGCGCTACAGCCAGATCCGGCCATGGGATCAGGAGCTGGTGCCGCTGGCTGAACAGATCAGCGCCTGGCGCGCTGAATACAGCGCAGCCATTGCCAGCGAAATCACTGCCACCTGCAGCCAGTTTTTACCGGAGTTTGCGCTGAGCTTCTCCTTCCAGCGCGGCTGGGACAAAGAGAGCGACTTCGGCGAGCTGCTGGAGCGCAACTTCGAGCGCGATCGTGCGCTCACCTACACCGCCAGCGGTCCGCACAAAGCCGATTTTCGGATTCGTGCTGAAGGCACGCCGGTGGAAGATTTACTCTCACGCGGTCAGTTAAAGCTGCTGATGTGTGCGTTGCGGTTAGCGCAGGGCGAGTACCTGACGCGCAGCAGCGGACGTCGCTGTTTGTACCTGATTGACGACTTCGCCTCCGAGCTGGATGACACCCGTCGTCGCCTGCTGGCGGAATGCCTGAAAGCCACGCAGGCTCAGGTGTTTGTCAGCGCCATTGGTGTCGAGCATGTAATCGATATGAGTGACGAAAAGGGCAAGATGTTCCGCGTGGAACAGGGTAAAATAGCGGTTCAACCTGAAGATTAAATGAGCGAGAAACGTTGATGTCGAATTCTTATGACTCCTCAAGTATCAAAGTCCTGAAAGGGCTTGATGCGGTACGCAAACGCCCGGGTATGTACATCGGCGATACGGATGACGGCACCGGTCTGCATCACATGGTATTCGAGGTCGTGGATAACGCCATCGACGAAGCGCTCGCCGGCCACTGTAGTAATATCGTGGTCACCATCCATGCCGACAACTCTGTCTCCGTACAGGATGACGGCCGTGGTATTCCGACCGGTATCCACCCGGAAGAGGGCGTCTCTGCTGCCGAAGTGATCATGACCGTACTGCATGCCGGCGGTAAGTTTGATGACAACTCTTATAAAGTTTCCGGTGGTCTGCACGGCGTCGGCGTATCAGTGGTGAACGCCCTGTCGCAGAAGCTGGAACTGATCATTCGTCGCGACGGCAAAGAGCATCAGCAAACCTACGTGCACGGTGTGCCGCAGGCGCCGCTGGCGGTGACCGGCGATACCGACGCTACCGGTACGCGCGTGCGTTTTTGGCCGAGCCACGATACGTTCACCAATGTCACCGATTTTGAATATGAAATCTTGGCGAAGCGACTGCGCGAGCTGTCATTCCTTAACTCCGGCGTGTCGATTCGCCTAGAAGACAAGCGCGACGATAAAAACGATCACTACCACTACGAAGGTGGTATCAAAGCGTTCGTTGAATATCTCAACCGCAACAAGAAACCGATTCACCCGAATGTGTTCTACTTCTGCACTGAAAAAGACGGTATCGGCGTTGAAGTCGCGCTGCAGTGGAACGACGGTTTCCAGAAAAATATTTACTGCTTCACCAACAATATTCCGCAGCGCGACGGCGGAACGCACCTTGCCGGTTTCCGCGCGGCGATGACGCGTACGCTCAATGCCTACATGGATAAAGAAGGTTACAGCAAAAAAGCCAAAGTCAGCGCTACCGGTGACGACGCGCGTGAAGGGCTGGTGGCAGTGGTTTCGGTGAAGGTGCCGGATCCGAAATTCTCCTCTCAGACCAAAGACAAGCTGGTCTCTTCCGAGGTGAAATCGGCGGTGGAACAACAGATGAACGAACTGCTGAGCGAATACCTGCTGGAAAATCCGTCTGACGCCAAAATCGTGGTCGGCAAAATTATCGATGCCGCGCGTGCGCGTGAAGCCGCACGTCGTGCACGTGAAATGACCCGCCGTAAAGGCGCGTTGGACCTGGCGGGCCTGCCGGGCAAGCTGGCGGACTGTCAGGAGCGCGATCCGGCGCTGTCTGAAATCTACCTAGTGGAGGGTGACTCTGCAGGCGGTTCCGCCAAGCAGGGACGTAACCGTAAGAACCAGGCGATTCTGCCGCTGAAAGGTAAAATCCTTAACGTGGAGAAAGCGCGTTTCGACAAAATGCTCTCTTCACAGGAAGTCGCCACGCTGATCACCGCGCTGGGCTGCGGTATCGGCCGCGATGAGTACAATCCGGACAAGCTGCGCTATCACAGCATCATCATCATGACCGATGCGGACGTCGATGGTTCGCACATCCGTACGCTGCTGCTGACCTTCTTCTATCGTCAGATGCCGGAAATCATTGAGCGTGGCTACGTCTACATTGCGCAGCCACCGCTGTACAAGGTGAAGAAGGGCAAGCAGGAGCAGTACATTAAAGATGACGACGCGATGGACCAGTATCAGATTGCCATCGCGCTGGACGGCGCAACGCTGCACACTAACGCCAGCGCACCGGCGTTGGGCGGCGAGCCGCTGGAAAGCCTGGTGGCGGAATACAACAGCACCCAGAAGATGATCAAGCGTATGGAGCGCCGCTTCCCGTCTGCGCTGCTGCGCGCGCTGGTTTATCATCCAACCCTGAGCGATCTCAGCGATCAGACTGCAGTGACCGCATGGCTGGAGAGCCTGGTGGCTTACCTGAACGAGCGCGAAGCACATGGCAGCAGCTATGTGGCACAGGTGCGGGAAAACCGCGAGCAGCAGCGCTTTGAGCCGGTGCTGCGCGTGCGTACTCACGGCGTTGATACCGATTATCCGCTGGACAGTGAGTTCATTGACGGCGCGGAATACCGCAAAATCTGTGCACTCGGCGCGCATCTGCGTGGTCTGATTGAAGAGGATGCCTACATCGAGCGTGGCGAGCGCCGTCAGCCGGTTGCCAGCTTCGAGCAGGCAATTGACTGGCTGGTGAAAGAGTCGCGCCGCGGTCTGTCAGTGCAGCGCTATAAAGGTTTGGGCGAGATGAACCCGGATCAGCTGTGGGAAACCACTATGGATCCAGACAGCCGCCGTATGCTTCGCGTCACCATCAAAGACGCCATCGCCGCCGACCAGCTGTTCACCACGCTGATGGGCGATGCGGTTGAACCGCGCCGCGCCTTCATCGAAGAGAACGCGCTGAAAGCCGCCAACATCGATATCTGATATCGCAAAACCCTTCCCAAACGGGAAGGGTTTTTTGTTTTAATCGCCGTTATTAATTCGCTCCTGAGTACCAACCTCTTTATTCGCAACGCATCTTCCGCTGCCGATTTACTGGTCAATGTTAGCTGAATCGCGCTGGCATTAAAGCCAGACCCTGAATTAACCGAGGACGTTATGGCGATAAAACTGATTGCGATCGATATGGACGGCACGCTGCTGAATCCGCAGCACGAAATCACGGCGGGTGTCAAAGCGGCGATTGGCCGGGCGCGGGATAAAGGTGTGTCGATCGTGCTGGCCACCGGACGCCCGTTTGTTGGTGTGGAGCGCTACCTGATGGAGCTGGATCTGCGTCAGCCGGGGCAGTATTGCATCAGCAACAACGGCGCACTGGCGCACAGCGCGGACAGCGGAGAGGTGGTGGCTGAGAAGACGCTTGGCTTTGATGACTATCTCTACCTGGAACAGCTGGCGCGCGACCTTGGGGTACATTTTCAGGCGTTCGACAAATCCTTCCTCTACACGCCAAATAAAGACATCAGTGAATACACCATCCACGAAGCCAGCCTGACCGGCATTCCGGTGCGCTATCGCGCCGTAGAGGAGATGGACCCGGCGACGCGCTTCTCGAAACTGATGATGATCGACAAACCGGAGCTACTGGATAAAGCCATCGCCGCCTTACCGGCGCGCGCCCGCGACAGTTATACCATTCTGAAAAGTGCACCTTAACTATCTCGAAATCCTTAATCCGCTGGTCAACAAAGGCTACGGTGTAAAAATGCTGGCGGAGAAACTCGGCCTGCAGCCGTCAGAAGTGATGGCAATTGGCGATCAGGAAAACGATCTGGCGATGATTGAATACGCCGGCACCGGCGTAGCGATGGGCAATGCGATTGATTCCGTTAAGCAGATTGCGCAGTTCGTGACCAGGACCAATATGGAAGATGGTGTCGCGCACGCCATTGAAGAGCTAGTGCTGTAACCCTCCTCTGATGCGGGCGGCGTTCTGCTGTCCGTCACTTCTCTGCTGAATTTTTTACTGCCAGTGCGCAGATGCGCTGTCTGTTTTGTGATCCATATTGTAGTACAATTAATACACATGGTACTATAATCGCCGCTACAGGATGCGTCAGGGATTAGGCTTTGCACTACGAAAGCAGTAATCTGATTTCTCACGCCTTTCATGGAATCGAACACTATGACGCAGGAACCACTGAGTAAAACAGAGCGCATCATCCAGACGCTGGGTGAAGAGATTGTGGCCGGAAAATATGTGCCGGGCGCCGCGCTGCCGGCGGAAGCGGAGCTGTGCGAGCGATTTTCAACCTCGCGCAACATTATCCGCGAAGTGTATCGCTCCCTGATGGCTAAACGCCTGATGGAGATGAAGCGCTATCGCGGCGCGTTTGTGACCTCACGTAACCAGTGGAACTATCTCGACAGCGATGTACTGCAATGGGCGCTGGCGCACGATTACGATCCGCTTCTGATTGCGGCCATGAACGAGGTGCGCGTGCTGGTGGAGCCGCAGATTGCGCGCTGGTCGGCCGAGCGGGCAACGTCGACCGATCTGGCGGCGATTGAGCTGGCCTACAACGATATGGTGGCCAACCACCTCAACCGTGATGCCTTTAACGACGCGGATATCCGCTATCACGAAGCGGTGATGGCCTCGGTGCATAACCCGGTGCTGCAGCAGCTCAATGTGGCGATCAGCCAGCTGCAAAAAGCGGTGTTTGCGCAAACCTATATGGCGGATTCCGGCAACATGCCGCGCAGGTTAGCCGAACATAAAGCACTGTTCGATGCCATTCGCCACCAGGATGGCGATGCGGCGGAACAGGCGGCGAAGGCGATGATTGCCAGCTCAACCGCCCGACTCAAGGAGATTTTGTGACCCGTTATATCGCTATTGACTGGGGCTCCACCAACCTGCGCGCTTGGTATTACCGCGCCGGTGAGTGAGTCGATGAGCGCCGTTCGGAAGCGGGCGTGCCGCCCACGTGCTCGGCGCGCGCGATCGTCGCCATATCAGTGATTTTCTCTCTGGCCTGTTAATCGGCCATGAAGTGGCGCAGATGACGCAGCAGTTAACGCATAGCCGCCAGCCGATTGTCATTATCGCCGGCAGCGCGCTGGCGCAGCGTTATCAAGCAGGCGCTGGCCTTTATCGGAACAGATTCAGTCACGCTGGAGGGCGATCGCGCTTTCCAGCACGGAATAAGGAGTATTGCGCATGTCTTGGCCCACTAAACTTCCGCTGATCGCCATTCTGCGCGGCATCACGCCGGATGAAGCTGAAGCGCACGTCGCGGCGCTGATTGACGCCGGTTTCGATGCGATTGAAATTCCACTCAACTCGCCAGAGTGGGCGAAAAGTATCGGCGCGATGGTGCAAACCTTCGGCGATAAAGCGCTGATCGGTGCCGGCACCGTGCTGCAGGCGACGCAGGTCGATCAGCTGGCGGCGCTCAACAGCAAGCTGGTGGTGACCGCCCAATACCGATGCTGCGGTGATTCGCTAGGCCGTGGCGCACGGCATGCTGGTTGCCGCAGGCTGTGCCACCGCCAGCGAAGCCTTCACTGCGCTACAGGCTGGGGCGCAGGCGCTGAAAATTTTTCCGTCGTCGGCGTTTGGTCCGGGCTACATCAAAGCGCTAAAAGCGGTGCTGCCGCCTGAGGTGCCGGTCTTTGCCGTGGGTGGCGTCACGCCGGAGAACCTGCATGAATTTATCGCCGCCGGTTGCGTCGGGGCTGGCCTAGGCAGCGATCTCTATCGCGCCGGTCAGCCGCTGTCGCGCAACGTGGAGAAGGCCCGCGCATTTATTGCTGCCTATAAGGACGCTATATGATGAAAATTACGAAACTGACCACTTATCGCCTGCCGCCGCGCTGGATGTTCCTGAAAATCGAAACCGACGAAGGCATCATCTGCTGGGGCGAGCCGGTGATTGAAGGGCGCGCGCGCAGCGTCGAAGCGGCGGTGCATGAGCTGTCGGAGTATCTGATTGGGCAGGATCCGGCGCGGATTAATGATCTGTGGCAGGTGATGTATCCCGGCGGTTTTTATCGCGGCGGCCCGATTTTAATGAGCGCCATTGCCGGTATCGATCAGGCGCTGTGGGATATTAAAGGCAAAGCGCTGGGCGTGCCGGTGTATCAGCTGCTGGGCGGTCTGGTGCGTGACAGCATCAAAGCGTACAGCTGGGTGGGCGGCGATCGTCCGGCTGAAGTGATTGATGGCATTAAGAAATTACGTGGTATCGGCTTTGACACCTTCAAACTCAACGGCTGTGAAGAGATGGGCATCATCGACAATTCACGTCAGGTCGATGCCGCTGTTAACACCGTAGCGCAGATCCGCGAAGCCTTTGGCAGTGATATTGAGTTTGGCCTCGATTTCCACGGTCGCGTCAGCGCGCCGATGGCCAAAGTGCTGATCAAAGAGCTGGAGTCGTATCGTCCGCTGTTTATTGAAGAACCGGTGCTGGCCGAGCAGGCAGAATACTATCCGCGCCTGGCGGCGCAGACGCATCTGCCGATTGCCGCAGGCGAACGCATGTTCTCCCGCTTCGAGTTCAAGCGCGTGCTGGAAGCCGGTGGGCTGGCGATTCTGCAGCAGGATCTGTCACACGCCGGTGGCATCACCGAATGCTATAAAATTGCGGCGATGGCCGAGTCCTACGACGTGGCGCTGGCGCCGCACTGTCCGCTGGGGCCAATTGCGCTGGCTGCCTGTCTGCACGTGGACTTCGTGTCGCGTAACGCGGTATTCCAGGAGCAGAGCATGGGCATTCACTATAATCAGGGCGCTGAACTGCTCGATTATGTGATCAATAAAGATGATTTTAAAATGGATGACGGCCATTTCTATCCGTTAAATAAACCCGGCCTCGGTGTAGAAATTAATGAAGAGCTGGTCATTGCGCGCAGTAAAAATGCGCCAGACTGGCGCAACCCATTATGGCGCTTTCCGGATGGATCGGTAGCCGAGTGGTAATAGCCGTGGTATTGCGCCCGGTCGCTGCGTTTACCGCTTTATAACAGCACCGATTATCAGGCGATTAAACATCTAACTATTTAAACCATGTGCGGAATATATAAGGCACAGGGCAGCGCTCAACCTGTTTTAACCGCGCTGCCAGTTTACCGCTGATGCGGCTTTTATCTTCGATAACCTTACCCTGCGTTGGCTGCGGCGTGTTTCGGCACGTCCGTCAGCTGACATCTGACGGAGAAACACCATGGATCTCTCTGCTGTTCAGGCGAAACCTACGCGTCGCCGTTATATTACGCTGCTGATGATTTTTATTACGGTAGTCATTTGTTATGTTGATCGCGCTAATTTAGCCGTAGCCTCGGCGCATATTCAGCAGGAATTCGGCATCAGCAAAGCGGAAATGGGGTATGTCTTTTCTGCTTTTGCCTGGTTATATACGCTGTGCCAGATTCCCGGCGGCTGGTTTCTCGATCGCGTAGGTTCACGCCTGACCTATTTTATTGCTATTCTCGGCTGGTCGGTGGCGACGTTATTGCAGGGATTCGCCAGCGGCTTATTATCGCTGATAGGTCTGCGAGCCATTACCGGTATTTTTGAAGCGCCCGCCTTCCCGACCAATAATCGCTTGGTTACCAGCTGGTTCCCGGAACAGGAGCGCTCTTCGGCCGTCGGCTTTTACACCTCCGGTCAGTTTGACGGCCTGGCGTTTCTCACGCCGCTGCTGATCTGGATTCAGGAACTGCTGAGCTGGCACTGGGTGTTTATCATCACTGGCGGTATTGGCATTATCTGGTCGCTGGTGTGGATGAAGGTTTACTAGGCGCCGAGCCAGAGCAAAGGCATCAATCAGGCCGAGCTCGATTACATTCGTGCCGGTGGCGCGATGGTTGACGGCGATGCGCCCGGCGAGAAAAAAGCACGCGTTAAACTCACGGCGGCCGACTGGAAACTGGTGTTTCATCGCAAGCTGTGCGGCGTGTATCTCGGCCAGTTTGCAGTGACCTCAACGCTGTGGTTTTTCCTCACCTGGTTCCCCAACTACCTGACGCAGGAGAAACATATTGCCGCGTTGACGGCCGGCTTTATGACTACCGTGCTGTTTCTCGCCGCCTTTGTTGGCGTGATCCTCTCCGGTATGGTGGCCGATCGTCTGGTGCGTAGCGGCCGTTCGCTCGGTTTTGCCCGCAAGACGCCGATCATCTGCGGCCTGCTGATCTCCACCTGCATTATGGGCGCAAACTACACCAACGATCCGCTGTGGATTATGGTGCTGATGGCGCTGGCCTTTTTCGGCAACAGGTTCGCGTCCATCACTTGGTCGCTGGTCTCGTCGCTGGCGCCGGTACGCCTGATCGGCCTGACCGGCGGCATGTTTAACTTTATCGGCGGCCTCGGTGGCATCACGGTGCCGCTGGTGGTGGGGTATCTGGCGCAGGATTACGGCTTTGCGCCAGCGCTGGTGTACATCTCCGCCGTTGCGCTGATTGGCGCGCTCTCGTACATCCTGCTGGTGGGGGATGTGCAGCGCGTGGGCTAAGCTTCCGGGTGCGCAGGAATGCGCACCCGCATTATCTGCTCTGCTTTTGCTTAACTGAACGGCATCACGTAATTTGTCCGGCAACGGTTACATCTGAGGTTGCCCCATGTCAGAAAAACAACTAACCTTTACTCAGCGCCATCATCAGCTGACCAATATCAACGTCTGGACCGCCGACAGCCTGTGGCTGGCATTTGATGTGCGGCCGTCCGGCGCCTCGTTTACCAGCCTGACCATTGAGCGCGTCAACGTGCATAGCGGCGCGGTCGAGGTGCTGTATCAGGCGCGCAATGGCGCGCACGTCGGTGTGGTGACCGTGAGTCCGGATCTGCCGCCGCGCTATGTCTGTATTCATGGGCCGGAGCATCCCGATGGCACTGGCACTATGACTTTCATCACCGGCGCGGCGTGATTGTTCAGCAGGGGCATCGCGGAGAACCTCGATGCCTGCGATATCACCGCGCCCTATACGCCGGGTGCGCTGCGTGGTGGCTCGCACGTGCATGTGTTCAGTCCGGATGGTTCGCGGCTGAGCTTTACCTATAACGATCATGTGATGCATGAGCGCGATGTGCGTGAAGACCTGAGCAACGTCGGCGTGGCGGTGCCGCTGCATCCGGTATGCCCGCCGAAGCAGCATCCGCGCGAATATGACGGCAGCCACTACTATGTGGCAGCAATCAGATTGAACGCGCTTATGAAGAGTGCTGGATTGGCGAGCGCGGCTACCAGAAAGCGGACGGCAGCTGGCAGCGCTGGGCCATCGCCTTTATCTGTGATAACAGCGTGATGCGTTGTGAGATAGTCAGCGGACAGTGTACGCGCCTTACCGCGCGCAGCGCGTAACCGCCGAGCGGCGACGCGGTAGTGTGGTCGCCGGACGGGAAGCAGATCGCCTACATGCGCGAGGTTGACGGCTGGCGACAGCTGTTCTGCGTCAGTGCGATTCCGCCGGCATAGCCGCCGTGGTGGCTTGGGTGCCAGCCATCTTCTCGCTCTGCAGCACGCGTTCGCGCGTGCGAATCTTTGGTTTTATCATCGTCGGCGCGGAAGTAATCCCACGGCAGCAGCAGCGTATCCATCACCGCCGAGAAGGGCAGATCGATCAGCGCCAGCGGTTTAATCGCCCAGCTGGTATTGTCATCGGTCAGCATCTCTGCGCTGGCGCGCGTGCCGGGGTAGTAACCCTAGCTGTCACCGGTATGCGACATCACGCTGGAGCAGCCTGATGCGGCACAGGCGCAGCAGACCGGTGAGCGGAAAGCGTTTCATCATTTTCATCATCATCCCTACAGTCATGGCATGGCCCTAGCTGGAGTGTGTCACCAGACATCCGCATAACTCTGTGGTTATGTCCTTCCCGTCAGGCGAAGCGTCCCCTGAGTGTATGCCATATCGTCAGAATTGCTGCAAAAAAAAGCGCATTGCCCCTTGAGAGCGACCTGAGCGCACCCATCTTTAAGCTACGGTCACGACGCGGTCGCCGACAGGGACACTGACGGGCCGGACAACCTGTCCATGGTAGAAGGTTGCCAAAACTTGCTGATTATTAGGAGTCTTATTATGCGTAACTTTGATCTCTCTCCGCTTTATCGTTCTGCTATTGGTTTCGACCGTCTGTTTAACCTGCTTGAGTCCAACCAAAACCAGGCTAACGGCGGCTACCCTCCGTACAACGTCGAGCTGGTAGACGAAAACCACTATCGCATTACCATCGCCGTCGCTGGCTTTGCGCAGAGCGAACTGGATATCACCGCCCATGACAACATGCTGGTGGTGCGCGGCGCCCACCCTGAAGAGCAGCAGGAACGTAAATACCTTTACCAGGGCATCGCAGAACGTAACTTCGAACGCAAATTCCAGCTGGCCGATCACATCGTGGTGCGCGATGCGCGTCTCGAACTGGGCCTGCTGAGTATCGATCTGGAACGCATCGTCCCGGAAGAGGCGAAACCACGCCGGATTGAAATCCTGAAATAAGGCTAACGAAGTAAAGAAAAACGCCGCTGCAACGCGGCGTTTTTTTATGGCTGCATTATCAGGTACGTACCAGCAGGCGCTGGCTCACCATACCGCCGAATACATTCACCAGCAGCCCGAGAATGATCACGGACGCGCCGAGAATCTCCTGTGCCGACAGAGTTTCACCGAGGATCAGCGCGGCGCTGAGAATACCGACCACCGGCACCAGCAGCGACAGCGGCGCCACGCGCCAGGTTTCGTTGCGGCTGAGCAGATTGCCCCAGATGGCATAGCCAATGATGATGGCGAAAAACGCCAGATAGAGCAGTGCCAGCACCGTCTGCAGCGAAATATCCAGCAGGCTGGTCACAATGGCGGATTCGCCCTCGAACCACCACGAACAGGCAAAGAAGGGCGCAATCGGTACCAGCGCGCTCCACACCACCAGCGACATCACCGGTACCTTGCGGTTGCGTAGGATAATCTTGTTAGTGATATTGCCCAGCCCCCACGACAGCGCCGCCGCCAGCGTCAGCATCATGGTGGTCAGCGTGATGCCTGCGGTTGCCTGGCCCTCCATACCGGCGGTTGCCAGCATAAACATGCCGAGCGTGGCGACCAGAATGCCGGCGATGTGGTTCCAGCGCAGCTTCTCGGCCAGCAGCAGCGCGCCGAGCAGCAGGGTGAAAAACGCCTGCGCCTGCAGCATCAGCGAAGCCAGCCCGGCTGGCATGCCGAGCTTGATGGCGAGGAACAGAAACGCGAACTGACCAAAGCTGATGGTCATGCCATACACCACCAGCCAGCGCAGCGGAATTGCCGGACGACGCACGAAAAAGATCGCCGGAAACGCCACCAGCGTAAAACGCAATCCCGCCAGCAAAAAGGGCGGTATGCCCTGTAAACCCAGCTTAATCACCACAAAATTTACGCCCCACGCCACACGACGCACAGGGCTAACAACATATCTTTCACGGACATACGCATTCCTCAGCGCGGCAATCAGGCGGTTGCCGTCACCGGTGTGGCGATCTCTGCACCGCAGTCGTCGCCGATCAGTCGAAAATAATCATCCACATCCAGCGCTACCGAGCGGTCCAGCGCGCTGGCGTTAAACCACAGCGTCCCGACATCACGCAGCCGCGCATCCACGCGCAGCGCCAGTCGGTCATCAAAACTAAACGGCGGCACCGCGCCCATCACGTACTGCGTCAGCGCTTGCGCCTGCTCGGGTGTGGCAAACGTCGACTTCTTACCGCCAATGGCACGCGCGGCAGGCGACTTCAATGCCGCTCAGCACATCCACCGAGTAGGGATTGGTGATATCGGCAATGATCAGGCCTATCAGCCGGGTGCGGCCGCGTTTGAGTCCGCGCGCCATCTGGCTGGGGCGGTAGTTGAGGTCGGCAATCGCCTGTTCGATACGGGCTTTCAGATCCGGCGAAAGCAGATGAACTTCGCCATTCAGATAGCGGGAAACGCTGGTTTTACCGGTTTTTGCCGTGCGGGCAACGTCACTGATTGTGGCTCGTGGCGGCCTGGTTTTCATCACATACACCTGATTAATTGCATCAGGCGAAGACTATCACAGCGCGGCACCCGCGCAATCACTGTGCGTCAGAAGTGAGGCGCAGCATCGGCTGCCACAGCGTCTGTAACTGCGCTGGCGGCGCGCCCTCCAGCAGCTGCAGCACCATTTCGGCGACGCGTTCGCCAATCCGCTGCTGTGATGATTGCAGAATCGCGTTGACCGGTTGCGTGATAATTGAGTCGTGCGGCAAACCATCGTACACGTACAGGGGAATCGCCTGCGCGCCGCTCAGACGCCCGGCCTGCTGCTGGCAGTGCTGCGCCGCCAGTAGCGCTCCGGCATGGTTATCATAATCAAACCAGGCGTAAGGCTGCGGCAGCTGGCTGCGCCCCAGCGTAAGA
Source organism: Type-A symbiont of Plautia stali (assembly GCF_059731155.1). Classification (NCBI taxonomy): domain Bacteria; species Type-A symbiont of Plautia stali. The sequence continues at coordinate 47,153 of NZ_AP035891.1, forward strand.
AAGCGAAAACCCTTCTGCTGCAGGCGCTGCAATCGTACATCCTGCGGCGTGGTATGGGTGACAATCAGCGCGTCCAGCACGCCGCTGCGCAGCATGCGCAGCAAATTGCGCTGCTGATCCTGCGGTTTGTTGGGGAGCAACAGCAGATCGATTTCGTGCAGGGCGAGGCGCTGATCGAGCGTCAGCAGCATTTCACTGTAGTAGCTGTCGTTGAGTGAGGCATTGCTGACCGGAAAGACCAGCCCGACCGCATTGGCACGGCCGGTCTTCAGGCGGCGGGCGGCGGCATTCGGGCGATAACCGCGCCGGTCGGCTTCCTCTTCGATGCGTTTGCGGGTAGCAGCGGCGACATCATCAAACCCATTCAGCGCGCGGCTCACGGTGGTCACAGAGAGGCCAAGGGCGGAGGCGATAGCTTTGAGTGACATGATGGCATTCCACTGATCAAATTTTGATCACGCTAGCATAAAGTCATCGCTGGCTCTATCGTCCTGCGACGTTTACGCGTTATCTGCTGCTTTGCGCGTCAATAAGCGCGTAAAAACGCGTCGAAAGCCGGCCTGCAGCGACAGACCGGCCTGTGCCTTAGCCCAGCGGACTCAGGGGAATTTCGACGCGACGGTTTTGTGCTTTACCGGCTTCGGTGCTGTTGCTGGCGACCGGGTTATCCGGGCCCATGCCCTGGGTGCGCAGACGGTTCTGCGCCACGCCCTGCACGATCAGCGCGCTGGCAACGCTTTCTGCTCGCTGCTGCGACAGGCGCATGTTCAGCGCGCGCGTGCCGGTGCTGTCGGTAAAGCCGACCACGTTGACGGCGGCTTTCGGATACTCTTTCAGTACCATCGCCACGCCGGTCAGCGTATTCGCGCCGGCCGGTTTCAGGTTGGCGCTGCTCGAGTCAAAAGTCACGTTATTCGGCATGTTCAGCACGATGTTATCGCCCTGACGCGTTACGCTGACGCCGGTGCCGCGCATCTTGTCGCGCAGTTTGGCTTCCTGCACATCCATGTAATAGCCGACGCCGCCGCCCAGTGCCGCACCGGACGCTGCGCCAATCAGCGCACCTTTACCGCGATCTTTCTTCGACGAAGAGAGCACGCCTACGCCAGCGCCCAGCACCGCGCCCAGACCGGCGCGGTCAGCAGCGGCGAGCAGTTCATTTACAACCTCGGCGTCAGCGCCAGCTTCTGAAGCGGCATGAAATGAGAAGTGGTGCCAGCCAGCGTAAATATAATAAGCGCGCTAATTATTTTCTACTTTGGTATCACAATGCGCGAAAACATTATTCTTATTAGCCGCGAACTGGCGGCCTTTATCATCAGTGGATTGGTGCTGGTCTTCTGTATGGCGATGGTCTACATCGACGTCAACTGGATGAACGATGCACTGCACGAAACCTCTTTCACCGAAGCGACACAGGAGCTGATGCTGGCGGCCATTGCCGCACTGTTCTTCCTCGCCGCCTAGCAGCGACTGCAGCAGCGCAGCGCGCTGATTCTGGTCGGTGGCTTCTTCAGCTGCATGCTGATTCGTGAAATGGATTTTCTGTTCGACGTGGTGCAGCACGGCGCATGGCTGTGGTTTGCGCTGGCAACTACCGCGGCCTCGCTGGCGATGGCGCTGCGTCAGCCGCGGCAAATCCTGCCGGGCCTGGCGGCACTGCTGCAGCATCGCAGCTGGCAAATGATGGCCGCCGGGCTGCTGGCAGTGCTGGTGTTCTCGCGGCTGTTTGGCATGCATGAGCTGTGGCAGCAACTGATGCTGGATGGCTATAACCGCGTGGTGAAGAACATGGCGGAAGAGGGCAGCGAGCTGTTTGGCTACAGCCTGTGTCTGGTGGCATAGCTGCGCTATCTGTGGCAAACCCGCCCGGCGCTGGCAACGGCACGTGCCAGCCGTCGCGTCGTCAGCATTGAGGCGGCTGAACCTCACTTCGCCTCGCGCTAAATCCGCGCGGTTTTATGGCGATCCCCGGTGCTAAAACAGGTACACTGACCGCTTAGCACCGGGTCGCCGGGTGAGTCAACGTCAGGTTTCTTCATGTCAGTCAAAATCTTATCTTCAACGCTGGTGGGGCTGGACGGCTTTTGCCACGATCCCCTCACCACGCTGCAGCAGGCTGATAACGGCACGCTGGCGGTGCTGCACAACAATGTTCCGGCGTTCTACGCGATCACGCCGCAGCGCCTCGCGCACCTGCTGTCGCTGGAAGCAGCGACGCAGCAGCCGAATGATGTCACGCTGGACGACAGCCTGTTTCACAGCGACGCCGCGCCGATCGCCGTGCCGGTGGGCAAGTTCGCCATGTATCCGGGCTGGCAGCCGGACAGCGACTTCCAGCGCCAGGCGGCGATCTGGGGCGTGGCGCTGAGCGAGCCGGTGACCGCCGCAGAGCTGGCGGCTTTCGTCGCCTACTGGCAGGCAGAAGGCCGGCTGTTTCACCATGTACAGTGGCAGCAGAAACTGGCGCGCAGCGTGCAGATGAACCGCGCCGCCAACGGCGGTCAGCCAAAGCGCGATATCACCCAGATCACCAATACTGATTATGATATTCCCGATGGATTCCGAGGTGAGTAATGAAAATGCCGAACGATCTTTTTAGTCGCCTGAAAAAAATCATGCCCGCGGATGTGCAGCCAAAGTTTAAAAACGGCGCCGAGCTGCTGGCGTGGAATCAGGAGCAGGGCCGGCTGCGCTCAGAAGCGATTGTGCGCGAAAACCGCGCCATGAAGATGCAGCGCATCATGGGCCGCTCCGGTATCCGTGAGTTGCACATGAACTGCTCGTTCGACAACTACCGCGTCGAAAATGACGGCCAGCGCAAGGCGCTCAGTCTGGCGCGTGAATACGCCACCGGGTTTGAGAACAGCATCGCCAGCTTTGTCTTTTCCGGCCGTCCCGGCACCGGCAAAAACCATCTGGCGGCGGCGATTGGTAACGATCTGATCCTGCGCGGTAAAAGCGTGCTGATTGTCACGGTGGCCGATCTGATGTCGAGCATGAAAGGCACCTTCAGCGGCGGCAGCGACCTGACCGAAGAGCGGCTGCTGCAGGATCTCAGCCATATCGATCTGCTGGTGATCGATGAGATCGGCATGCAGAGCGAATCGCGCTACGAGAAAGTGATAATCAACCAGATTGTCGATCGCCGTTCGTCGTCAAAGCGGCCGACCGGCATGCTCTCCAACCTCGATCCGGCCGGCATGAACACGCTGCTTGGCGAACGGGTGATGGATCGCATGCGCCTCGGTAATAGCCTGTGGGTGCGTTTTGACTGGGAAAGTTACCGCAGCCGCGTGCGCGGCGACGAGTACTGATACGCGGCAGAAGCGGTAATAACCCGGTTTTACCGGCGATTAACCGCCGGTGCGTGCTGCTAAACTTACACCTATTACTCTTTGTCAGCTGAGGGTGCGATGAAAGCAGCCGGGAAAGGACCAGCGGTACTTCGACTGAACAACATCAAGCGGGTGATGACGCAGTTGCGCACCACCCGTATCACTTCCCGCCAGGATCTGGCGCTGGCGCTCGACCTGAGCAAAAACACCGTTTCCCTGATTATTGATGACCTGCTGGCGCAGGGGCTGATTCACGAGCTTGGCCCGGTCAGCGTGGCTGCGGCCGGCCGGCCCAAAATTGAGATCGAACTGCGCGCTGGCCAGCTGAAAAGCGCGGGCATCATGGTGGAGCGCCAGGCGATTCACTGGCGCGTGTGCGACTACTTTTCGCGCGTGGTGGCCGAGCAAACCTAGCGCACCGAAACGGCAGATGCCGACGGGCTGCTGCACGAGCTGACGGAAGTGTGTCAGACGCTGCGCGCGGCGCATCCGGCGCTGCTGGGCGTGGCCATCGGTTTTCCCGGCATCATTGATTCTCAGCGCGGACGGGTGCATTTTTCTGCGCCGCTCGGCTGGCAGGATGTCGATGTGCTGACGCCGCTGCGGCGCGGCGTTGAGCTGCCGCTGCGCATCATGAATAACGTCAAAGCGGCCGCGCTGCTGGCGGTGCAGCAGCTGGAGCTCAATAAAGCGCAAAGCCACTTCTATCTGCGCATCGCCGACGGCGTAGGCGGCGCGCTGGTGGAGCGCGGCGAGGTGTTCAGCGGCAGCAGCTGGACCGCCGGTGAGATTGGCCATCTGAGCGTGCAGCCCAACGGCGCGCGCTGCAGCTGCGGGCGACAGGGTTGTCTGGAGACGCTGGTGAGCCTGCCGGCGATCCAGCAGCAGCTGGCCCGGCGTAAGCCCGGCTTACGCTGGCAGTCTGGCGACAGCGAGCCGGAGATCGTGTATGAGCTGATGGCGCAGACCGGCCGCTATCTTGGTCATGCGCTGAGCCAGGTGATGCAGCTGGTCAATCCGGCCAGCATCATCATTGACGGCCCGTGGAATGCGCAACCGGCGTTTGTGCAGGCAGTACAGCAGGCGGCACAGGCCGGCACGCTGGCGTTTACCTTTGCCCATACCGCGCTGCACTTTCTGCCGCAGCGCATCGATCCGGCCAACGGCCTAGCGCTGGCGGTGATTGAGCACTATGAAAGACCGGTATGACCGGCGGAGCCGCGTTTCTTTTTTGACTCGCCAGCGGGCATAATACGTTGATTGACAGGCTCTCTTTGCGGACCGCGCAATGAAAACGCAGCGCATCACTCTGGACGATATTGCGACTCTCGCAGGGGTCACCAAGATGACGGTGAGCCGCTATCTGCGCACGCCGGAAAAGGTCAAGGCGGAAACGGCGGCGAAAATCGCCAGCGTCATGGCCGAAATCGGCTACGTCGCCGAACAGGAAAACACCGCGGCGTCGCGGCACCCGCCGCCGCGCATCGGCGTTCTGATCCCCTCATTCAATAATCAAATCTTTGCCGATCTGCTGGCCGGTATCGAATCGGTCACCAGCGCCCACGGCTATCAGACGCTGGTGGTCAACTACGATTACAATCCGCAGCGCGAAGAGGAGCAGATTGCCACGGTACTGGCTTTTAACGTGCAGGGATTGATTCTGACCGAGTCGGGTGCACACCGTGCGCGCGGAAAAGTATCTCAACGCGGCCACCATTCCGGTCGCCGAAGTGATGGGACTGAGCGAGACGCGCGGGCGCATTAACGTCGGCTTTGATAATTACCGTGCCGGCTACGACATGACCGCGATGCTGCTGGCCAGCGGTAAACAGCGGGTGATTTATTTTGGCTCGATGTCCGATCGCCGTGACCAGCAGCGCTACGCCGGCTATTGCGATGCCGTGGCGGCGGCCGGATTGCCGGCTGGACGCATCGTACCGAACAAAGTCTCTTCGGTGTCGATTGGCACCGGCATGATGACGCTGGCGCGCCAGAGATGGATGCCATTCTCTGTACCAACGATGATCTGGCTGTCGGCGTGCTGCAGGAGTGTCAGGCGGCAGGGATTGCAGTGCCGCAGGCGCTGGCGATTGCCGGATTCCACGGACTGGAGATTGGTCAGGCGACAACGCCGCGGCTGGCCAGTGTGATTACACCGCGTTTCGAGATGGGCAAAGTGGCAACGGAAATTGTGCTGAAGAAGATTAACCAGCAGCCCACTATTGAACAGGTGGATTTGCATTATCAGCTGTCGATGGGCGCCACCATTTGACCGGTGGCGCTTTGGTGCAGGCGCGACGTGCGCCTGCATGATTAACGCTTAATCGCGTGCAGCGGTGGGCGGCACAATCGACGGCTGAGCGTGATGGGTGCGCTTCAGGAAACGGCTCTCCAGCAAATTCCACGAGGTGTAAGCCAGCGCCAGCGTCATTACAATTGTCAGCCCCAGGCCAGCAAACGCGTTGGCATCGAACACACCAAAATGCTGCAGCACCTGAATAATCGGCCAGTGATAGAGATACATACCGTAAGAGAGATCGCCGTACTGGCTGATTTTAATCTCTTTACACAGGCTGGTGCAGAACAGAATCACCACCGCTGAAAACGCCACCGGCTCAACGATAAACGCATAATCCGTGCTCTTGAACAGCAGGAATACCACCAGCGACACAATGGTGATCTCTTTCAGGCGGTCAAAGGTCGGCTGATGCACCGCCAGCAGGCTGCCAAAGAAGAAGTAAGACGACAGCGCAATAAACTGCTTGGCCAGCGTATCGGCTTTCGGGCCGCTGTACAGCGCGGTGAAGTAGAAGTACCAGGCGCAGGAGATAATAAAAATTACGCTCCACACCTTCAGCGGGCTTCGCTTCAGCAACGGCACGATAAAGGGCAGCAGCACGTAGAGCGTCAGCTCGGCTTTGTGGTCCACAGTGAACCATCCAGCGGCTGATTTGGGTTGTTGGTAAACACGCCCGGCAGCGACGGCTGAATAAAGTTAAGAAACGAGAAGTTGGCGACCAGATATTTAAGAGTTTCTTTATTTTTCAGGAAATCCATCAGCGGCAGGGTGGTAAGGCACATGCCAATCACAAAACACATGATGATGGTGAAAATATAAGCCGGCAATATACGTTGCGCGCGCTTAATAAAATAGGACGTCAGCGATTTACTTCTTAAGTAACTTTTTGCAATAAGAAAACCACTTATTGCGAAAAATCCTTTGACGGCAAAATCTCTATTGAGAAAATGCGCTAGGACACGGATATCGGCGTTTCTCGTCACCTCAGCGGAATGCACCAGCATTACGATAAAGGCGAGGGATAGTCGTACGATGTCAAAATTGTTTTTTTCGTTCATGTCAGCATTCTTTCATTGAGTGACGACGTGCCAGGAAAAGCCATGAAAGACTTTGCATGGTTGCTTCGGAATATTCTTATCACAGGTGTTCTGCGTGAGCAGATGTAATCTATTAGGATTTTAATCCTCATAAAAAGCAAGCAATGTTCAGGACCAGTAACATATTCAGATTTTCCCTGGATGACGATGAGAAAGGGTTTATTAATGAAAAAACACTAACCAGTTGGCTAGCGTTATTTTTGGGCCTAACGGAACAGCTGGAAGGTGCGTGAAACCTCATAGCCGACAATCGACTGCTTGCTCGATACGGTGTTGTAGTAGAGATAGTACAGTACCATCAGAATGGTGACAGCCACGGCAAGCACCTTCTTCAGCTTCCGGGTTTCCCAGATACACAGCGAAATAAGCACCGGCTCAACCTGCAGCAAATAGTTCGCCAGACGACCACCGGAAGCGTAATCCTGTAGCGCCATCCTCAGGCCACTGCCGATGGCAAAAGTGATGACCAGAATGTAATAGGTATTAAACTTTTCCGGATCGAAATTTTTAATTTTATCGCTCAGCAACATGTAGCTGAAGATAAAGACGAAGCTGATATTCTTCAGGTTCGACAGTGTCAGAATGCCCTGTTCCTGGCGTGAATCGGCATCGGCATAGCCCATGGCCCTGTCGCCCAGCGCACCGAGGTAGCTGGAGAGCGCGGCGATCCGCGCTGAACTGCCGAGAAACGCCAGCGGCAGGCTGGCGACCACGATGGCAATCGGGATGTATTTGTTTTTACGTACAATCATCGCCAGCGGAATCAGCAGCGCGACAATCGCAGTGGCGTGGCTGATAAACGACAGGATGAAGGTGGTGATCATGCCAGGCTTGCTGAGCCGCGACATGTGCCAGACGAAGCCCATTAAAAACGCCGAACATAAACCGAAGCGAATCTGGTTCATGTCTTTGTTGATAAACAGGTGCGCAGAGTAGACGGCGAGGGCCACCAGCGGCAGCGGTGTCAGCTTACGGAAGTAGTGCGCGTTGACACCGACAGCGATTACCGCAAGACAAAGATGAAAATGTCCGGATTAGCAGTGAAGATGCGTGTCGCACCGGCAATGGCGTAAATGGCTGGTTCATAACGGAATTCCACGACCGCACGCCAGAAACCTTCGATAATAATTTTATCGATAAACTGGGCATAGAAGTCGCGATACTGGAAGTCATCAAGGCCGGTTCCCAGGCCACGAATACCGCCAAAAGTAAAAAGTACTACAACGGCAACAAAATAAAGCCACGTCCTGATTTGCGCTGTGTTTTTATTTTTACTTAACATGATTTCGACAATAGCGACGAAAGTCAGGCTAAGACTTATGATCCAGTAAATTCCCATGGTCACAGATTCTTATAGTTTAAAATTCACTTATAACATACGGCCTTGTTAACGTAAACATGAGAAAAGTCTAATTTTTCTTGGTCCAATATTATATTGAATCGATTTTGCCATATTTATTTGCTATCGTTTCCACAGACATTTTTCGATGGGTATGTTTTTTTCATTATCTCGCGGGTAGCCGGAGCGTCACTGAGCGATTTTATCCGCTCAGTTTGAATTTTGTTATTGTTTTTATTAAGGGTTTTTAACCAGTGCGATGAGAGGGTTGCGGATATTTAGCCTGTTTTTTTACTGTATCTTCCGGCCGCGTTTGCCAATAAGGAAATTCCGATCTGGCCAGATGAAGTGTCAGAAAATAATAAATTTATTAATTTTAGTAAAAACCCGACCATTAATAACCGTGCTGTTACCCACGTCGATGCGCCACAAATGATTTATGTTCCGGCAACGGGAAAAAATAATCATGCGGCGGTGCTAATCATTCCCGGTGGGGGTTTTTCTTATATTATGAAAAATCTTGAAGGGCTGGACGTGGCCAACGTGCTTAGCCAGCAGGGCTACGCTTCATTTGTGTTAATTTATCGTCTGCCACACGACGGTTCAGCGCAGTATCGCCAGCAGGCTTTTGCCGATACCCAGCGAGCGCTGCGGCTGATTCGGGCCAATGCGCAGCAGTACCAGGTGGCGCCTGACCGCATTGGCGTGATGGGCTTTTCCGCCGGCGCCTTTCTCGCCGCCAACCTGAGCAACACTCCCGATGAAGCTAACTATAAGACGGTCGATGCGCAGGATAAGGTGTCGGCGCGCCCGGATTTCAGCGCGCTTATCTATCCGGTGCTGTCGCTGAAACAGGGCGTGACCCACCCGGGCACGCGCGCGGCGCTGTACGGTAAAGATCTCAGTGCCCAGCAAATGGCGCAGCTTTCGCAGGAAGATCGCGTCAGCGCACACACGCCGCCGACATTTTTGGTGCAGGCGCTGAACGATGGCACCGCCTCACCGCAAAACGCGCTGGGCATGTTCAGCGCACTGCGGCAGAACAAGGTCAACGTGGAGCTGCATCTGTTCCAGCAGGGCGGTCATGGCTTTGGCACCGGCCAGAAGCAACACCTGCCGGTGCAAAACTGGCTCACCCTGTTCCAGGCCTGGCAAAGCAGCCTGGTGAAGCCGTAAGCGGGATGTTTATTGATTTACAACACGATTGAACGGCAGCCAGCAATCAATGGCCAGCTGTAGCTGCTCGATACGCGTGGTCAGGCCAGCCAGACCCACGCTGAGCAGGTCGCCATCGCGCGCATCGACGCAGGCCTGCTCCAGCTGCTGGCAAAGCTGATTGATATCTGCTGCATAGATAATTTGAGCTGCCCCGGCCAGCCGGTGCAGCGTGCGTGCCAGCGCGGGCCACTGCTGCTGCGCCAGTTCCTGCTGGGCCTGTTGCAAATCGCGTTGATTCTCTTCGCATACCCTGAGCAGCAGTTTTGCCACCATATCGTCATCGTGGTGCACCATGGCGCGCAGCTGCGACAACGACAGCAATGCCGGCAGGGCAGCAGGCTGCGCCAGGACAGCGTTAAGCTGATCGGGATGCAGCGGCTTAAACAGGCACGCATCCATACCAGCCGCCAGGCCGCGTTCGCGCGTCTCCGCCAGTGCCCTGCCGGTAAGTCCGATGATTTTGTGACGATAACCACGGCGACGTAACACGCTGGTCAGCGTAAAACCATCCATCAGCGGCATATGGCAATCGGTGATTACCGCATCAATCTGCTGTGTTGCGATGATCTCAGGTGCGAGGTCAGGCTGGCCGATCGCGGTGACACGATGCTGCAGCGCTTCCAGCTGACGGGTCAGCAGCAAACAATTCGCCGGATGATCGTCAACCACCAGGATATGCAGTGCCGGCACGGCGGGCGGCGCATCAGTCGCGCATAGGGTTACCGGCGGCGGTGCGCGACTCGGCAGCGGCAGCGTGACGTGAACCAGGGTGCCTTCACCCGGCTCGCTGTGCAGGCGCATGCTGCCCTGCATCTGTTGTAGCAGCTGCGCGCTGATCACCAGCCCCAGTCCGCAGCCGGTTTGCTGACGACCGGCTGTGGTCTGCGAAAACGGCTGAAACAGCTGCTGCTGCTCCTGTTCGCTGATGCCAATGCCGCTATCCTGCACTTCAATTTCCAGCGATCGCGTTGACCGGATTGCGAATCTCATGGCTCACGGTTGCAACCCAGCGGCTTTTGGCCTGATTTTCACGATCGGCACGATCGCGGGCGATCTGCAATTGCCGCTGCGCCCGGCGGCGGCGGCGGATTTCCCGGCCGCGCTGATACACCCAGAGCAGGCAGGCGAGGGAGACGACGGCTGCCAGCGCATAAAATGGCGCGCGATACAGTGGCCAGCTGCTGGCCGTCACTTCGGGCGTACCCTGCCAGAGGCTGCTGCAGACGCCAGATGTCCGGGCGCTGCGTCCACTGGCGTGAGATCGCGCGATGCTGCTCTGCGGGGATCGCCGCTATGACGCGATTTATCGCACGCAGCAGTACCGGCCTGCGCTGACTGACCAGTAGCAGACTGGCATTCTGCGCGCGTGGGGCGAGAATGTCGGCCAGCGCCAGCTGATTAAGGTAGTTGCGTTCAATTAAAAAGCTGGCGGAGGTCAGATTATCGAGCGCGTAATCCGCCTCGCCGGTCGCCAGCGCCGACAGTGCGACGCGACTGGAGGCATAACGCATGATTTGCGCCTGAGGAAATTGCGCCCGGATTGCGTTGTCGCTGAGATAGTGTTGGTCCACCGCCAGTCTGACTGGCGCTGCATAAGGCACCGGCTGCATGGCGCGCGCTGGGTCACCACCACCGGTCGGTTGATCAGCAGATTCTGTGAGGCGTCCAGCTGGGCGTTGGCGGGCACAGCGTTCCTGGCTTTGCTAAACAGCATATCAGCCTGGTCGGCAGCGATAGTGGCCAGCGCCGCGTCACGATCGGCATAGCGCAGCATCTCTATCCGCATGCCAAGTGCTTGGCTAATCAGCCGGGCGTAATCAGCAAATACGCCTTCCACGTTTTTTTCCTCGGATGACATATCAAGGAAGGTGAGATAAGGCGGAATATCGGGCGCCCACAGCGCAATGCGCAGCGTGGGCAACTGACGCAATGCCTGCCAGTCATCCTGAGACAGTTGCGGTATCAGCGGTGCCAGCGGTTCCCGCTCCAGCGGAATATAGAGCTGTGGCATCGGCTGCGCCACTGTGGGGCTGCAGCACAGCACCAGTCCGATCAACATCAGCAGACGGATCATGAGGCTTCCATTTGATTGCGGTGCACGAAAGCAAATAAATCACTCATGGTTTTGCAGTGCAGTTTATCCATTAACCGGCTTTTATAGGTACTGACAGTTTTATTACTGACGCCCATCCGCGCCGCGATGCGCATATTATTCAGGCTCTTAATAATATGATGAAAAACCTAAAACCACCTGTGGTGACAACGATTCAATCATTTTTTTCTCCGCCAGCGTGCTGTCCTGCTCCATTTGCTGCATAAAACCGCCCAGCAGGAAATAACCGTAACTACGTTGTGTCGCCTGAATAGCACTGGCGATCTCTGGCATATCTGTTTTTTTACTGACAAAGCCATTGGCGCCGCTGCGCAGGCTCTGCACGGCATACACGTTTTCATTTTTTCCGGAAATAACGATGATTTTTTCTGGAAAACTCTGACCGCGCAACGACTTAACCACTTCAATTCCGTCCAGCGACGGCCGGTCGATATCAATGATGACGATATCCGACTGCTGCTGCTGAATTAGCGTTACCGCTTCCCGGCCATCGGCGCTTTCGGCCAGCACCGTATGTCCATTTTGTTCCAGCAAATAACGAACGGCCATCCGCGCGATCGGATGGTCATCAACCACAACGATCTGAGCCATAGTTAACATTTTCCTGATGAGTAAATGACAGGACAAACTTTAGTCGCTCGTTGAATTTTATATATTGCGTATGATCAAGAACAATAAAATAATTATTTGTAGTCCATGTCCTACAAGGTGATTTTAATTTTAAAAGGGAAGTGATTATTCCGCTCAGGGGCGTTGTCTTTTCTTATGGGAAATAAATATTCCGTTTCTTTAAATCAGTTTATTAATTAATTAACAGATGTCAAATCTCCTTTCCATCGTAATGGCTTTTACTGTGGCGGTCTGCCTTTTCCCATTGGCAGCATGATTAACGCGGATGTTTGGTCAGGGCGTCATTCACGCTCAGCCGGGATAAATTGTTGCCGCCAGCGTGGTTTGCTACAGTAGCGGGAATTTCAGAGGAAACGTCCATGCCACGCGATAACCGCCTGTCCTGCTCGCTGCACGCGCTCATTCATCTTGATCGTCACGTTAAACGCGCCACATCCGATGCCATGGCAAAAATGCTCGGCACCAATCCGGTGGTAGTGCGTCGCATGATGTCGGGACTGCGTGAAAAGGGTTATCTGGTGTCGGAAAAGGGGCACGGCGGCGGCTGGGAGCTGCGCGCGGATCTGCGCGATATCACGCTGCTGAATGTGTACTAGGCCATTGGCTCACCGGCGCTGTTCAGTATTGGCCCGGCGGCCGAGCCTTCGCCCTGCCTGGTGGAACATGCGGTAGACGCCCGGCTCGACCAGGCGCTTGGTGAAGCCGAAGCGCTATTGCTGCAGCGCTTCAGCCAGATTACCGTGGCGGACATCGCCGAAGATTACCTGCAAAAAATGGCCAGCCTTGGGCTGGATCCGCACACCTTTCCGCGCTGCAGCGACTAACCGGCGCGGCCGTTAATCCTGCTTCTGCAATTTGATCTGCGCGTCATGCTTCATCACATGCGTGGTGACGGCGGCCTGAAACACTTTAAACATCATACCGCTGACAAACGTGGTCAGCGTCAGCGTGATGAAGGCTGTCATGATCCAGTCGACCAGCGGCCAACCGCTGTTCAGCAGCGTTGGGTGGTAAATCAGCATCGCGGCAAACACCACCCAATGGCTCAGGCAATAGAAACAGTGAAACAGATGGCCGAGCAAGGCATGTTTGCGTGCGGTTCAGGCGCGCAAACATGCAAACAATTCGGTCTGCGTCATGGTCATCGCGATGCTGGCTGAGGCCAGCGCAATCGCCAAGCACACACCCGTGTCAGAGAGTAAAAAGGCATGCATCGATTTTCTCCTTTGTGACGATTGGCGCAGCGGAAATCCTCTTCAATGAATATATCCCAGTCGGTTTGCGAAGCCTGCAGATACTCGCCGACCCCTTCCACCACCTGGCGGTCATACACCTTGTTGGCGTTAAACAGCAGCGTAATACGGTAACGTTTTTCGTGCATCGTGGCGCGCTCCCTTAAACCTGTTGCGCATTGCATAGCACGGCGGAAAAGGCAGCAGAAATTGTTTGCGCCACATTGTGATCGCCCACGCGATTACACCCGGCGGCGCGTGGCCGTATCCATCCACACCGCCAGCAGTAAAATCGCCCTTTGACGATGTACTGCCAGAATGTCGGCACGTCTATCATGCTCATCCCGTTATCCAGAGACGCCATGATGAACGCGCCCATCACCGCGCCGGCCACCGAACCGACGCCGCCCGCCAGGCTGGTGCCGCCAATCACGCAGGCAGCGATGGCGTCCAGTTCGGCAATATTGCCCGCCGAGGGCGAGCCAGCACCAAGACGTGAGCTGAGGATCAGGCCGGCAATAGCCACCATGACGCCGTTGATGGCGAACACCGCCAGCTTGGTGCGCGCCACGTTGATGCCCGACAGGCGCGCTGCATCAATGTTGGCGCCGATGGCGTAAATCCGTCGTCCGAAGGCGGTGCGCGTGGCCATAAACATGCCGCCGAGCAGCAGCAGTGCCAGCAGCAGGACCGGTGTCGGCACGCCGCGGTAATCGTTCAGTAACCAGATGGCACCCAGCACTAGGACGGCGGTAATCGCTTGGCGTGCCACCGTGCCGCTGGCGGCAGGTTGTGATAACCCCAGCTGCTGGCGACGCAGCCGCAGCCGCCATTGCCAGAGAATAAACAGTGCCAAACCGGCGAAGTCGACGCCGCCGGGCAAATAGCTTTGCCCGATCTGCGACATCGCCGGCGTCGTTGGCGCAACGGTGGTGCCATCGGTGATACCAACCAGAATGCCGCGAAACACCAGCATGCCCGCCAGCGTAACGATGAACGAGGGCACTTTACGGTACGCGACCCACCAGCCATTCCAGGTGCCCAGCAACAGGCCAAGCACCAGCGTTACCACGATGGTCAGCGGCAGTGGCCAGCCGAGCCAGACGTCAAAGATGGCCGCGGCACCGCCCAGCAGGCCCATCATCGAACCGACGGAAAGGTCGATTTCCGCCGAGATAATGACAAACACCATGCCCACCGCGAGGATGCCGGTGATGGCGGTCTGGCGCAGCAGGTTAGAGACGTTGCGTGGGCTAAGCTAGGCACCGTCGGTGGTCCAGGTGAAGAACAGAGCGATGAGCACAATCGCTCCCAGCATCACCAGCACTTGCAGATTGAAGCGCGGAAACTTGCCCGGCGCTTGCTTGCCCGGGGTACCGGACAGGCTCTGGCTACTTTCAGTTTTAAGCATAATGTTCGCTCCGCAGGGCAGCTTCCATGACCTGCTCCTGAGTCAGGTTGTCGTTAATCAGATCGGCTTTGATTTGCCCTTCGTGCATCACTAATACGCGGTCACTCAGGCCCAGCACTTCAGGCAGTTCGGAGGAGATAACAATCACCGCGATGCCCTGCTGCACCAGCGCGTTAATCAGCAGATAGATCTCCTGGCGTGCGCCGACGTCGATGCCGCGCGTCGGTTCATCCAGAATCAAAATGCGCGGATTGAGCAGCAGGCATTTGGCGAGGATCGCTTTTTGCTGATTGCCACCGCTGAGGCGGCCAATCGCCAGTTCGGGTGAGGAGGTTTTGACACGCAGACGGCGGATAGCATCGTTGATCGCTTGCTGCTCCTGTGCTTCATCCAGCGTGGAAAAGCGATGGCTATATTGATCCAGCGCGGCCAGCGTGATGTTTTTCCCCACGCCCATCAGTGGCACGATGCCATCTTTTTTCCGATCTTCCGGCACCATGGCGATGCCGTGCGCAATCGCTGCCCGGCAATCGTCGATCTTCACCGGCTGGCCATTAATCCAGATTTCGCCCTGCCAGCGACCGGGCCAGACACCAAACAGGCACTGGACCGTTTCGGTGCGTCCTGCACCTACCAGCCCGGCAATACCGAGAATTTCGCCGCGCTTCAGGCTGAACGACACATTATTGACGCGGCGCACGTGGCGGTTGACCGGATGCCAGGCGGTGAGGTTTTCTACTCTCAGCACCGTTTCGCCGATCTCGTGCGGCTGGTGCGGATAGAGCGCGGTGAGCTCGCGGCCCACCATCATCGTGATGATGTCATCTTCACTCAGCCCGGCCGCTGGCCGTGTGTCGATATGCTGACCATCGCGGATCACACAGATGGTGTCCGAAATCGCTTTGACCTCATTAAGCTTGTGGGAGATGTAGATGCAGGCAATACCGTGCTCGCGCAGGTTATTGATAATCCCAAGCAGCACTTCGGTTTCCTGTTCGGTGAGCGACGAGGTCGGCTCATCAAGGATTAGCAATCGCACCTGCTTATTCAGCGCCCGCGCGATCTCTACCAGCTGCTGCTGGGCGAGGCCGAGCTCGCCAACTTTGGTGGCAGGCGAAACGTTAAGTTTGACCCGCTCCAGCAGCTGCTGGCAGCGCAGCGTCATGGTTTCATCATCGACCATACCGAAGCGACCCAGCTCGGCACCGAGGAAAATGTTCTCCATGACCGTAAGCTGCCGCACCAGCGCCAGCTCCTGATGAATAATCACGATGCCTTTGCGCTCGGTGTCGCGGATGGTTTGCGCCTCGATGCGATCGCCGGCAAAGCGAATTTCGCCGTCAAATTCGCCGTGCGGGTAAAGCCCGCACAGCACTTTCATCAGCGTCGATTTGCCCGAGCCGTTCTCACCGCACAGCGACATGACTTCACCGGCTTCGAGCCGCAGACTGACCGCATCCAGCGGTTTCACCGCGCCGAAACGCTTGGTGATGTTGTTCATTTCCAGCAGCATCGATCTGCTCCTTCGCGTTTCAGGCGCTTAGAGTTCGCTCTGTTTATGGAAGCCGTCTTTCACCACGGTGCTTTCGATGTTGTCTTTGTTGACCGGAATAGGCTTCAGCAGGCGCGACGGAACCTCTTTCAGGCCATTATTCAGCTTGCTGTTGCTGGCGGGCGTTTTGCCATCGCCCAGTTCCACCGCAATTTTTGCCGCTTCAGTGGCGAGTTCGGTGATGGGTTTGTACACCGTCATGGTTTGCGTGCCGTTCATGATGCGTTTGATGGCGGCGAGATCGGCATCCTGACCAGAAATGGCGACTTTACCCGCCAGTCCCTGCGCGCTCAGCGCCTGAATGGCCCCACCGGCGGTGGCATCGTTGGAGGCAATGACGGCATCAATGTGGTTGCTGTTAGCGGTCAGCGCGTTTTCCATGATTTTCAGCGCATTCTCTGGCAGCCAAGCATCAACCCACTGATCGCCCACCACTTTGATGCTGCCGTTATCGATGTAAGGTTTTAACACTTTCATCTGGCCGGCACGGAACAGACGCGCGTTATTATCCACCGGCGATCCGCCCATCAAAAAGTAGTTCCCTTTAGGTACCTGTTTAACCAGACTTTCGGCCTGAAGTTCACCGACTTTTTCATTATCAAAAGAGATATAAAAATCGATATCAGCATTATTAATCATGCGGTCATAAGCGAGGACTTTAATGCCTTCGCGTTTCGCTTCGGCCACCACATTACTCAATACCTGACCGTTATAAGGAATGATGACCAGCACATCGACACCGCGGTTGATCATATTTTCAATCTGCGAGATTTGTGTCTCTTCATTGCCGTTGGCCGACTGGACAAATACTTTGGCTCCAGACTTTTCCGCCTGGCTGACAAAAATGTCCCGGGCTTTCTGCCAGCGTTCCAGACGTAAATCATCGATCACCATACCGATTTTTACTTCTTTCGCCAGCCCGGCGTGGCTGAACAGGGCCAGTGCAGCGCTGAGGGCTAACAGCGTGTGTCTCATTTTCATCATGGTCATCCTATAGGTTGAGGCTATTGTCGTTGTAAGGCTATGAACCAGGGCGGATGAATTGTTGCCCCGCGACGTGAACAACATCAATTACTGATTTTTATCC
Organism: Type-A symbiont of Plautia stali; assembly: GCF_059731155.1. Lineage (NCBI taxonomy): Bacteria > Type-A symbiont of Plautia stali. Next base: position 64,469 of record NZ_AP035891.1, read on the forward strand.
TTCTATAATACGTTTTTTTGTTTATTTGTGATTCTTTGAGCGCGATCGAAATTTTACGCGGCCATCTGTTAAATCTTGCAGCGGCGCTGCGCGCCGGCACGCGATGTAATTAAATACATGGATTTGTGAGCTGCCTCACAAATAATAATTATCTTAAGTTCAGTGTGAAATATCGTAATTGAGCTGAACGCTCACGCCTCCGCAAAATAACGCTTCACTGCTGACCATTCGGGTCTGATGCTAAGGAGCACAACATGCACGCTTATTTCGACCAGCTTGAGCGCGTTGGTTATGAAGGGGCCAATACCACTAACGCACTGGCGTTTCGTCATTACAATCCGCAGGAAGTGATTCTGGGTAAAACCATGGCGGAACACCTGCGTTTTGCCGCCTGTTACTGGCACACGTTCTGCTGGAACGGGGCGGATATGTTCGGCGTCGGTGCCTTTGATCGCCCGTGGCAGAAAAATGGCGATGCGCTGCAGCTGGCGAAGCTCAAAGCGGATGTCGCGTTCGAGTTCTTTTACAAACTCAACGTGCCCTATTACTGCTTCCATGATGTCGATGTGTCACCGGAAGGCGATTCGCTGCGCAGCTACCAGGAAAACCTGGCGGTAATAACAGATAAGCTGCTGGAAAAACAGCAGGAAACCGGCGTCAAATTGCTGTGGGGCACCGCGAACTGCTTTACGCATCCCCGCTATGCGGCCGGCGCGGCGACCAGCCCGGATCCGGAAATTTTCGCCTGGGCAGCCAGCCAGGTGTGCAGCGCGATGCAGGCGACGCAGACGCTGGGCGGTGAAAACTATGTGCTGTGGGGCGGACGCGAAGGGTACGAAACGCTGCTGAATACCGATTTGCGGCAGGAGCGCGAGCAGATCGGGCGCTTCATGCAGATGGTGGTGGAGCACAAGCATAAAATCGGTTTCCAGGGGATGCTGCTGATTGAGCCGAAACCGCAGGAGCCGACTAAACACCAGTACGACTTTGATGTTGCGATGGTATACGGTTTCCTCCGGCAGTTTGGCCTGGAAAAAGAGATCAAAGTGAATGTGGAAGCCAACCATGCCACGCTGGCGGGTCACTCTTTCCATCATGAAATTGCGACGGCGATTGCGCTGGGCATCTTCGGTTCGGTCGATGCCAACCGCGGTGACAGCCAGTGCGGCTGGGATACCGACCAGTTCCCGAACAGCGTCGAAGAAAACGCGCTGGTGATGTACGAGATCCTCAAAGCGGGCGGGTTCACCACCGGCGGCTTAAACTTTGATGCCAAAGTACGGCGCCAGAGCACCGACAAATACGATCTGTTTTATGGCCACATCGGCGCGATGGATACCATGGCGCTGGCACTGAAAGTGGCGGCACGTATGGTGAGCGATGGCGAGCTGGATAAGCGCGTGGCGCAGCGCTACAGCGGCTGGAATGGTGAGTTCGGCCAGCAAATTCTGAAAGGCGAGTTTTCTCTTGCCTCGCTTGCGGCGCATGCTCAGCAGCTGCAACTCAATCCGCAGCATCGCAGCGGACGCCAGGAGCAGCTGGAAAATCTGGTGAATCATTACTTGTATAATTTCTAATCCATCGGGAGCGAAGCATGGTTATCGGGATCGATTTAGGCACCTCCGGCGTTAAAGTGGCGCTGCTGGATGCGCACGGCCAGGTTCAGGCAACGGCCAGCGCGCCGCTGCAGGTGACGCGTCCGCAGCCGCTATGGAGTGAACAGGATCCCGAGAGCTGGTGGCAGGCCACCGATAGTGCCATGCAGGCGCTGGCACAGCAGCACGATTTACGCCACGTCAGCGCCATCGGCTTTAGCGGCCAGATGCACGGCGCGACGCTGCTGGATGCAGCACATCAGGTGCTGCGTCCGGCGATACTGTGGAACGATGGGTGCAGCAGCGCGCAGTGTCACGAGCTGGAGCAGCGCGTGCCGTCGTCGCGTCAGATTACCGGCAACCTGATGATGCCGGGTTTTACCGCGCCCAAATTGTTGTGGGTGCAGCAGCATGAACCGGCGATATTTGCGCAGGTAGCAAAAGTGCTGCTGCCCAAAGATTATCTGCGCTGGCGGATGAGCGGCGATTTCGCCACCGATATGTCAGATGCGGCGGGAACGATGTGGCTGGATGTGGCACACCGCGACTGGAGCAATGCAATGCTGGCGGCGTGCGGGCTGGACCGCAGCCACATGCCGCAGCTGTTTGAGGGCAACCAGATTACCGGCACGCTGCTGCCGGAAATTGCGGCGCGCTGGGGGATGGAGCCGGTGCCACTGGTAGCCGGCGGCGGCGACAATGCGGCTGGCGCCGTAGGCGTTGGCATGGTTGAGCCAGGGCAGGGCATGCTGTCGCTCGGCACCTCCGGCGTCTATTTTCTGGTGAGCGAAGGCTATCTCAGCAATCCGCAACGCGCCGTGCACAGTTTCTGTCATTCGCTGCCGCAGCGCTGGCATCTGATGTCGGTGATGCTGAGTGCCGCCGCCTGCATGGACTGGGCCGCTGCGCTGACCGGATGCAATGATGTGCCGCACCTGCTGGTTGAAGCTGAACGCGCCAGCGCGCAGGCCACGCCGGTGTGGTTTTTGCCTTATCTTTCCGGCGAGCGCACGCCGCACAATAATCCGCAGGCACAGGGGGCTTTCTTTGGCCTGACGCACCAGCACGGCCGGCCGGAACTGGCGCGCGCGGTGCTGGAAGGCGTGGGCTTTGCGCTGGCGGAAGGCATGGATGCGGTGCATGAGTGTGGCGTACTGCCCAACACGGTGATGCTGATTGGCGGCGGTGCGCGCAGCGCGTATTGGCGGCAGATGCTGGCGGACATCAGCGGACTGACGCTGGATTATTGTCACGGCGGCGAGGTGGGGCCGGCGCTCGGTGCCGCGCGTCTGGCGCAGCTGGCGGTGGATCCGGCCAGCGAATGGCCGGCAACGGCGTTAGTGCAGCGCCATCAGCCGGACGCCGCGCAGCATCAGACCTATCAGCCGCGCCGTGCGCGCTTTGCGCAGCTATACCAGCAGCTGTTGCCACTGATGTCCTGATTTGGCTATGCATCTTCGCCCATCGTCACCCCTTCATTGCCTGAGGAACCCACCATGCCGCAGCCCGTCTATTTTCTTGTCCTGCAGGGCATTATGGCGCTCGACCTTACCGGGCCGGCAGAGACGCTGCAGCTGGCGGGCGGACATTTTGCGCTGCACTACATCGGCCCGCAGGCGAGCGTCACCTGCTCGACCGGCATGACCATTGCTGATATTGCACCGCTGCCCGCCACGCTACCCGATAACAGTCTGCTGATTGTGCCCGGCGTGTTCGATTCCCGCATCTGGTTCGATACCGAGGCAGCCGGGCAGGCGCGCGACTGGCTGCGCCAGCAACGCAGCGCGATTCATACGCGGCGCATTACCCTCGTGTGTATTTGCTCCGGCGCGCTGCTCTCCGCGCAGGCTGGCTTGCTGGATGGCGTACAGTGCACCACGCACCATGACGTGTTGCCGCGCCTGAAAGCTGCCGCGCCGGCTGCGCTGGTGAAAGACAACCGCGTGTTTGTGGAAGATGCCGGGATCTGGACCAGCGCGGGAATTACTGCAGGTATCGATCTGGCGCTACACCTGATCAACCGTCTGTGCGGCGCGCGGCAGGCGCTAACGGTGGCGCGGGAGATGGTGGTGTGGTTCCGCCGCTCGGGTGACGATCCGCAACTGTCGTCATGGCTGCGTTATCGTAATCATCTGCATCCGGCGATTCATCGCGCGCAGGACGCGATGATTGCGCATCCGGAACATGACTGGTCGCTGGGCGCGCTGGCCGAACGTGCCCACGTCAGCGAGCGCCATCTAACGCGGCTGTTTCGCCAGCATCTGGGTATCAGCGTACGGGAATACCACGAGCAGCTGCGGCTGGTGATTGCGCGCCAGCGCCAGCAGCAGGGGGAAGCGGCGGAGAAAGCGGCGCTGGCCGCCGGGTTCTCCTCGGCACGCCAGCTGCGTCGCGCCCGGCAGCGCTGGGACGATCAGCTCACCAGATGATGCTTGTCCACGCGTTTCAGCAACATCGCCAGCAGCAGACTGCCCAGCAGGGTTACGCCAAAGACCCACGGCAGATCCATCCACGGCCGCGACATATCGTCGTAATGATGGGTACGCAGATAGTGAATGAACAGCGCATGGAAACCATAACATAAATTGACAGCGAATAGCGTGAAGTGGTCGCCAGCAGCGGCAGCGGCCGGTGGTTCAGCACATTTTTAAACAGCACCAGCAGGCTTATCGCCACGATAAACACCAGTGGGCCACAGTAAAGATACCAAGTGTCATTAAACGCGCCGTTAATCTTCAGCATCTGTCTGGTGCCTAGCGCGATACCGATGACGCAGGCGATAAAACTCAGCCCGGCCAGCCAGCTGATGCCGCGCCTGTCCGTATCCATCACGCCAATCGCCCGTCCAAGCAATGCCACATAGCGCGGCGGCACGTTTTTCACCTGAATCAGCGGTGACAGCAGGTAGATGCCGATAATGGCGAAGAAGAACCAAAGATGGTAGAACACCGGCTTCTGCAATAGCTTGAGCAGCGATCGACCTTCGCTGATCGGCGTCAGCCAGGTGATGTAGGCCAGCGCGACGGCGCTGTAGAACAGCAGGCACAGCACAATGCGCAGCAGATGGCGGCCCTGCGCGCTGCGTTCACCAAAGAACAGATAACCGGAAATCATGAAGAACAGCGGCACGCAGACGCGCGAAGCCGAGTTGAGCAGATTGGCGACGTCCCAGCCGGGACCGGTGACCGCCATCGGTCCGGTGATGTACCAAGTGGTGGTGTGAATGACGATCACCATCAGACAGGCGACCGCGCGTAAGTTATCAATCCAGCAGATTTTTTGCGACATGGCTTCCTCGTGCGTACTCCGTGCGAAGAAGGGTAGCCAGTGCACAGCGGGCCAACAACCCCGCAGCCTGGATTTCGGAGCTCTCTGTTAACCGCCGCACAACCGTACCCGCCTACGCCAGGATTTCCGGCTGCACAATGCGCGGTCAAAGGGTATACTGTCGCATTCTTTTTTAATCCACCCGTATCGCGTGCGAATTCAACATGCAAAAGTTTGATACCAAGACCTTTCAGGGCCTGATCCTGACCTTGCAGGATTACTGGGCGCGTCAGGGCTGCACCATCGTCCAACCGCTGGACATGGAAGTGGGCGCTGGCACTTCTCACCCTATGACTTGCCTGCGTGCTCTCGGGCCAGAGCCGATGGCGAGCGCCTACGTGCAGCCATCGCGCCGTCCCACCGATGGCCGCTACGGTGAAAACCCGAACCGTTTACAGCACTATTACCAGTTCCAGGTGGTGATTAAGCCGAACCCGGACAACCTTCAGGAGCTGTACCTCGGATCGCTGAAAGAGCTCGGTATCGACCCTGGCGTGCATGACATTCGCTTCGTCGAAGATAACTGGGAAAACCCAACGCTGGGCGCTTGGGGACTCGGCTGGGAAGTGTGGCTGAACGGCATGGAAGTCACGCAGTTCACCTACTTCCAGCAGGTAGGCGGCCTGGAGTGTAAGCCGGTGACCGGCGAGATCACTTACGGTCTGGAGCGCCTGGCGATGTACATCCAAGGCGTGGACAGCGTGTACGATCTCACCTGGAGCGACGGCGCGTTCGGCAAAACCACCTACGGTGACGTGTTCCACCAGAACGAAGTGGAGCAGTCGACCTATAACTTTGAGTACGCCGACGTCGATTTCCTGTTCAGCTGCTTCGAGCAGTATGAAAAAGAGGCACAGCAGTTGCTGGTGCTGGAAAAACCGCTGCCGGCCTATGAGCGCATTCTCAAAGCCGCGCACAGCTTCAACCTGCTTGATGCGCGCAAGGCGATCTCGGTAACCGAGCGCCAGCGCTATATCCTGCGTATCCGCACCCTGACGAAAGCCGTGGCGGAAGCCTATTATGCCTCCCGCGAGGCACTCGGCTTCCCTATGTGCAACCGTAATAAGTAAGAGGCAGCCATGACTGATAAAACTTTCCTAGTGGAAATTGGCACCGAAGAGTTGCCTCCGAAAGCCCTGCGCAGCCTAGCAGAAGCCTTTGCTGCGCACTTTACCGCTGAGCTCGATAGCGCCGGTCTGGCGCATGGCGACGTCAGCTGGTTTGCGGCACCGCGTCGTCTGGCGCTGAAGGTGGCACAGCTGGCGGCAGCGCAGCCCGATCGCGAAGTGGAAAAGCGCGGCCCGGCCGTCGCTGCGGCGTTTGATGCCGAAGGCAAGCCGACCAAAGCGGCAGAAGGCTGGGCACGTGGCAACGGCATCACCGTAGAGCAGGCTGAGCGTCTCAGCACTGACAAAGGCGAGTGGCTGGTGCATCGTACTGCGGTAAAAGGCGAAAGCGCGCAGGCGCTGCTGCCGGCGATGGTCGCGACCGCGCTGAGCAAGCTGCCGATTCCAAAACTGATGCGCTGGGGCGCCAGCGACGTGCAGTTCGTGCGTCCGGTGCACACCGTGACGCTGCTGCTGAGTGATGAGCTGATTCCGGCCACCATCCTCGGCATTCAGTCCGATCGCGTCATTCGCGGCCATCGCTTCATAGGCGAGCCGGAGTTGACGCTGGACAATGCCGATCAATATCCGCAGCTGCTGCAGGAGCGCGGTAAAGTGATCGCCGATTACGTCACGCGTAAAGCCAAAATCAAAGCCGATGCCGAAGCCGCCGCGCAGCAGCTGGGCGGTAAAGCCGACCTGAGCGATAGACTGCTGGAAGAGGTGGCTTCGCTGGTGGAGTGGCCGGTGGTGCTGACGGCGAAGTTTGAAGAGAAGTTCCTCGCGGTACCGGCTGAAGCGCTGGTGTACACCATGAAAGGGGATCAGAAATACTTCCCGGTTTACGCCGAAGACGGCCAGCTGCTGCCAAACTTCATCTTCGTCACCAACATTGAATCGCGCGATCCGCAGCAGATCATTTCCGGTAATGAAAAAGTGGTGCGTCCGCGTCTGGCCGATGCCGAGTTCTTCTTCAACACCGACCGCAAAAAGCGTCTGGAAGATAACCTGCCGCGTCTGGAAACCGTGCTGTTCCAGAAAGAGCTGGGTACGCTGCGTGACAAAACCGACCGTATTCAGGCGCTGGCCGGCTGGATTGCCGCGCAGATTGGCGCTGATGTCAATCACGCCACGCGCGCCGGCCTGCTGTCGAAGTGCGACCTGATGACCAATATGGTGTTCGAGTTCACCGACACCCAGGGTGTGATGGGCATGCACTACGCGCGCCACGATGGTGAAGCGGAAGATGTGGCGGTCGCACTTAACGAGCAGTACCAGCCGCGTTTCGCCGGTGACGATCTGCCGTCCAGCCCGGTGGCCTGCGCAGTGGCGATTGCCGATAAAATGGATACCCTGGCCGGTATCTTCGGCATTGGACAGCATCCGAAAGGCGATAAAGACCCGTTTGCGCTGCGTCGTGCCGCGCTGGGCGTGCTGCGTATCATCGTTGAGAAGAACCTGCCGCTCGATCTGCAAACCCTGACGGAAGAAGCGGTGCGCCTGTACGGCAGCAAGCTGAGCAACGCCAACGTGGTCGATGATGTCATCGACTTCATGCTGGGTCGTTTCCGCGCCTGGTATCAGGAAGAGGGCCACAGCGTTGACACCATTCAGGCGGTGCTGGCGCGTCGTCCAACCCGTCCGGCCGATTTCGATGCACGTATGAAGGCGGTTTCGCATTTCCGTACGCTGGAAGCGGCCTCGGCGCTGGCGGCGGCTAACAAGCGCGTGTCGAATATCCTGGCGAAAGCCACCGAAACCCTGAACGACAGCGTGCAGGCGTCCCTGCTGAAAGAGAACGCTGAAATTCAGCTGGCGACCTTTGTCACCGCGCTGGGCGACAAGCTGCAGCCGTACTTTGCGGAAGGCCGCTATCAGGATGCCCTAGTGGAACTGGCGCAGCTGCGCGAAGCGGTGGATAACTTCTTCGACAACGTCATGGTGAATGCCGATGACGAAGCCGTGCGTATCAATCGCCTGACGCTGCTGGCGCAACTGCGCGAGCTGTTCCTGCAGGTGGCGGACATTTCGCTGCTGCAGTAAGCGATGTGCAGAAGTGAACCGAAGGGACGAGCAATCGTCCCTTTTTTTTCACGCGGCAGAAGGGGTGAACAGGCGCGCGTCGCGCAGCAGGTGATCGTTACCGCGACGGCGAGTAAAGCCGCTGCGGTCAAAGAATTCCAGAATCTGCACCGCGACTTTGCGGCCGGTACCCAGCTGGTTGCGGAAGTCGGCGGCGCTGGTGCTGCCTCCGGCGGCCGCGCGCTGACGAATCAGATCGGCGAAGATCTGGATCTGCGCGCTGCGGTAGTAGCGATCGCCGTGATATGACCGAGACGCGCCGCGGTGAGCAATAAACGGCGAATCTGCTCTTCATCCTGCTGCAGCGCATCGGCAATATTGCGGACCCACAGCGGCTGGTCGCTGAACAGCGGCTCGACCTGCTGCCACAGCGTGGCTTCCTGCGGATTAAAGCGCGGCGCGAAGTCGGGCAGGTGCAGCCAGCCCTGTTTCTGCAGCAGCTCGCCTTGTGCCAGCATCTGGTCGATTAATCCCAGCACCAGCGGTGCCGGCGGATGCGGCACCGCCACACGGCGCAGGCTATCGTGGCCGATGCCCGGCAGCTCCGGGTGCTGCTGGTGGAAGGCGCTCAGCGCCTCCTGCAAACGCTGCTGCCAGGCGCTGGCCATTGTGTCGCTCATCAGGCTGGCACCCAGTCGCACCGGATCCAGCGGCAGTAGCAGCGCGTCCAGCGCCGGCGCAGTGAGCTGGCGCGCCCAGCCGAGCTCGTCATACGCGGCCGGTTCATACGCCAGATGCGCCTGCAGGCTGGCGCTGTCATCCCGCGCCGCGGCCAGCTGCTGTAGCCACTGCAGGTAGTCCGGCTGGCGTTTACCGCGCTTTTTGCTGTCGCACAGCAGTACGCGTCCGCCGCCCAGCGTGTGCTGCGCATTGCTGTCGCGGATAATTATCCGATCGTTTTCCGCCAGCCACAGCGGCTGGCTGAGCACCAGTTCAGCCACATCGTCCGTGAGCTGCGTTAAGCGTCCGGTTACGTGGCTGCGCCAGCAGCCAGTCGCCGCGCGTAATCTGTGCTTTCTCCACGTCACCGACGATATTCAGCGCGATGCGCTCGCCTGCCTGCGCGCGCGTCACCGGCTGGTTCTGCGCATGCAGCGCCCGCACGCGCAGCGGCAGGTTCAGGCTGCTGAGCCACAGCGTGTCGCTCACATTGACTTCACCGCTCAGCGCGGTGCCGGTGACCACCAGCCCGGTGCCTTTCAGCGTGAAAGCGCGGTCGATGGCGAGTCGGAAACGGCGGCCAGGCTCAAACGCCGGTGCGTTCAGGCTACTGAGGTGCTGGCGCAGCGTTTCAATGCCCTGCTGCGTATGGCTGCTGGTAACAAACTGCGCTGTTGCTGGCCAGCCGAGCTGCTGCGTTAGCTGCGCGACCTGCTGCTGCACCTCCGCGATGCGTGTGGCGTCGACGCGGTCAGCTTTGGTGAGCGCCACGCTCAGCGGCGGCTGTCCGGCGAGGCTCAGCAGTTGTAAATGCTCACGCGTCTGCGGCATCACGCCATCGTCACAGGCCACCAGCAGCAGCGCATGATGAATGCCGCCGATACCGGCCAGCATGTTGGCGAGAAATTTTTCATGGCTAGGCACATCAACGAAGCCCAGCGTGTGGCCATCCGGCTGCGGCCAGTAGGCATAACCGAGATCGATGGTCATGCCGCGCCGTTTCTCTTCCGGCAGGCGATCGGCATCAACATCGGTCAGGGCCTGCAACAGCGCAGTTTTACCGTGATCGACATGTCCGGCCGTGGCAATAATCATGGTACTAAGGTCCGTATCAGGGCGGCTTCGTCATCAAGGCAGCGTAAATCCAGCCACAGTTTGCCCCTCCTGCAGGCGGCCAATCACCGGGCGTGCCAGCTGGCGCCAGCGCTGCGCCAGTGCGTTGAGCTGGCTGCCGTGACCGTCGCGCGGCGTAAAGGTGATGGCAAAGCTGTGCAGACGTTCGACCGGCAGCGAACCGCTGCCAATTTGCGAGGAACAGGCGGCGATCGCCAGCGAAAAATCGGCGCTGAAGGCGTGCTCCAGCGCCGGCATCAGACGTTCGGCCTGTTGCAGAATATCGTGCGCGCTGCGCGTCAGCAGGCACAGTGTCGCCAGCGCGTAAAGCCGAGCAGGGCTGTCGTGGTTCCTGCCATACCGCCAGCACAGATCTTGAAGAATTTTCTTCGGCTGACGTTCATGGGTAATCCTTGAGTCGACATTGCTGTAATATTTTTTTTGCGCTGGATGGAGCCGGGGTTCAGAATGGCTCCACGCAGGATTGCGTCAAAAGCGACCTGATATTACCACTACTTTAATGTGGTTGTTATGCGAGACGAAAGAAGTGAAAGCGAAACAGCAAAAAAGTAACTAGAATGTGAATGAGATCGCAGGACTGAGCCAGACCACCGTATGGCAGCGCCACGCGATTACCGAAGCGGAAAGCGACTGGCTGGCGCAGGAAGTGCCGGTTGCGCTGGTCTACAACGGCATTTCACACGTGGTGATGATGGCGACGCCGGATAATCTGCAGGCTTTTGCGCTCGGTTTTTCGCTCTCCGAAGGCATTATTGAGCAACCCGGCGAGATCTATGGCATGGATGTGGTGCCGGGCTGCAATGGGTTCGAAGTGCAGATCGAACTCTCCAGCCGACGTTTTATGGCGCTGAAGGCGCAGCGTCGCGCCATGGCGGGCCGCACCGGTTGCGGCGTATGCGGGATGGAGAAGCTGGATCAAATCGGCAAGCCATTGCAGCCGCTGCCGTTTACGCAGACCTTCGATCTGGCCTGCCTCGATAACGGGCTGGCACAGCTGCGCGATTTCCAGCCCATCGGCAATCTGACCGGCTGTACGCACGCCGCCGCGTGGATGTCGCCGCAGGGCGAACTGCAGGGCGGCTGCGAAGACGTGGGTCGCCACGTGGCGCTGGATAAGCTGCTTGGCCAGCGCAGCCAGCAGCACTGGCAGCAGGGCGCGGTGCTGGTTTCCAGCCGCGCCAGCTATGAGATGGTGCAAAAATCTGCCATGTGTGGCGTAGAGATTCTGTTTGCCGTCTCGGCTGCCACCCAGCTGGCCGTTGAGGTGGCCGAGCGCTGTAACCTGACGCTGGTCGGTTTTTCTAAACCGGGACGCGCCACGGTGTACAGCCATCCGCAGCGTCTGATCAACGGTTGATGAGCGATACATGCCGGGAATCTCACCGTTCGCGGCGTGCGGCGTACAGGGATGTGTCAGGCAATCTTTTATTACGCTACGCTTTTTCTGGTTAGCCTGCTAAATAATATGCATGCAATAGTTTTTAATGTGACATTCTTTTCGATAGGAATGAAGATGTTGATGCGCTATCATTAACGTCTCAATCAATAATAATATATCCATTATGGCTTTAATTAAAAAGCTGCGGCAGCTGAATCGCAGGCGTAATTATTTAAAGAAAGAGATTAAATATTCTCTTGATCTTTATTTTGCAGCAAGGAAATGGAAAAAGTCTTCAGGCCATAAACAGAATAGACAGGATATTAAATCCATTCTGCTGGTTCGCAATGAATGGTAAAATAGGCGATGCTATCGTTTCTACGTGTTTTCTCAGAACGCTGTTTGAAGCCGGGTATGGTGTAGATATTCTGGCAGTAAAGGAGAATGAGAGCCTTTTCCGACATAACCCGTATATCCAAAAGATCTATCTTTCGGAAAGTTTTAGTGATTGTCATCAGCGCGATAAATATGACACCGCCATCGGGAGTGATGTCGTTACCCTCTCTGAGAGACAATGCTTACGATTTATTGATCGATACGGCTATCTGGCAAACCGCTCTGTATATGCCCAAAATGATTGCTGATATCAATCCTAAAATGACGCTGGGTTTCAACAAACCTGGCTGGCTTAAACCCTACGATATCAACATTCAGTTCGATCACATTAATAACCACGTTAAAAATATCTATCGTGCGGTTCTTGACTATCTTAAGGTTGAGACGGTTGATGGACTAAATTATGAAATATTTTATCCTGAGCGAATTGATGCCGAAATTCATCAGTCCGGCATGTTTTCCGCTGATGAGCACAATATTTTAATCAATATTTATGCCAGTCATGCCGATCGTGACCTCTCTGAGCAGCAGCTGAATGAACTAATCGGGGCGATTGTCAGGCACAATGCGGCCACCAATATCGTGGTGCTCGATCACAAAGGCGCGCTGGAGCAGGCGTCGCTGCACCCCGCGAAGTTATACCGCGTTCCCTCGCTGTATCACGCTTTCGCTGCGGTTAAGAAAAGTGATTGCGTGATTACTCCCGATACCGCCGTGGTGCATATCTCGGCGGCTTATAACAAAGCACTGGTTGGCATTTATCAGGACTCATTGAAAAATAATCAGCTGTGGTCGTCTGGCTACAGTAACGGCCATCAGATATTTTCTGATGAGTTTGTTTTTAAAAATGACGGACGGCTGGTTGAGAAAATAAGCTAAAAAATCCAGACGCTGGTTCAGCCATAATCGATGATGTCACCGTGCCGTCAGTACGGTGACCGTGCATCGGGCAGTTCCTTACACCACCTGCACCGCTAACGCCTGCTGCAGAGCGCTGAGCGCACCGGGCTTTGCCGCGCCGCCGTCGCAAATCAACAGATCGATATCGCCGATAGGGGCGTACTGGGTACGGCTGATCACGCCGAGTTTACTGTGATCCGCCAGCAGCAGGGTGCGGCTGGCCTGCTGTACCATGGCGTGCGCGATGGCGCTTCATGCGGATGGAAGCTGCTGGCGCCGTTTCGGGCATCGATGCCGACCGGTGACAGCAGCGCCACGTCGGCGCGATATCGATAAATTTCCCCCACCGTCATTTCTCCCCGCGTCTGCTGCGCGCCGGCCATCATCATGCCGCCCAGCAGCAGCACTTGGTTATTCAGGGTTTCATGCTCTTCGGCCGCGCTGAGCGCCAGTGCCGCCTGCAGACTGTTAGTGATGATGGTCAGGCCGGACATAGTGCGCAGCTCTTCAGCCAGCAGCGTGGTGGTGGTGCCGGCATCGAGGAACAGCGTCTGGCCGGGTTGCAGATGTTGTACCGCCGCGGCGGCAATCGCGCGTTTCTCTCTGGCCTGTGCGTTACGGCGCACCTGCAGCGGCGGCTCCGGCGGGCTCTCCAGCGCAACCAGACCGCCATATACGCGGCGCGCCAGCCCCTGTGCCTCAAGCGAAATGATATCGCGCCGTGCCGTTTCCCGTGAAATACCCAGCTCTTTGATGATGCGTTCAGTGCTGAGCTGATGTTGCGTGCTCAGCAGCGCGCGGATGCGATGTAAACGGGTTTCCTGCAGCATGACGTTTCCCTGTGGGAGAGCGAAGCTGGGCCTAAGCTTACCTGAGTGTCATCGTGGCGTCATGTGTATTTAGTTGTATTTGTGTATTTGGTTGCATTTTCACTGAAGCAGGCATGATGTTCGCAGAGATCAGGCTGCAAACACCCCTTTCACCTTCGCAACGGGAGTTACCATGGTTACACGTTCCACCATCATGGATACCAACAGTTTTCGCGCCGAACACGCCGACGCGCTGGATCCGGCCACCCACACTCTGACGGACAAGCGTAGCAAAGTGCTGGGCGAATCGTATCGTCTGTTTTATCGCAAGCCGGTGCATCTGGTGCGCGGCGAAGGGCAGTATTTATGGGATGCGGCGGGTAATAAATATCTGGATGTGTACAACAATGTGGCGAGTATCGGCCACTGCCATCCGGCGGTAATTGAGGCGGTGAATCAGCAGATGAAGATGCTGAACACGCACACGCATCTGCACGAGCGCATTCTTGATTACAGCGAAGCGTTGCTGGCGACCACGCCAGAAGCCATCGACCGCGCCATGTATATGTGTACCGGCTCAGAAGCCAACGATTTGGCGATTCGCGTGGCGCGCGCCTGGAGCGGTGGCACCGGTATTATTATCTCGCAGGAGGCGTACCACGGTACCAGTGATTTGACCTCTGGCGCGTCACCGGCACTCGGCAGTGGTCAGCCGCTGGCAGCGACCACCCGCCTGGTGCCACCGCCGGATGCTTATCGCGTCGATGCGCCCGACCTCGGGGCATGGTTCGCCGACCAGATTCAACAGCAGATTGATGACATGAAAGCGCACGGCATTAAATTCGCCGGTTTCCTCGCCGATTCGATCTTCTCCTCCGACGGCGTGCTGCCTAATCCGCGGGGTTTCCTGCAGCAAACGGTGGATGTGGTGCATGCTAACGGCGGAATTTTTATCGCCGATGAAGTGCAGCCTGGCTTTGCCCGCACCGGCGATGCCTTCTGGGGCTTTACCCGTCACGGCGTGGTGCCGGATGTGGTCACCACCGGTAAGCCGATGGGCAACGGTATTCCGGTTTCCGGCCTGCTGGCGAAAAGCGACGTGCTGGCAGCGTTCAGCGATGAGATCCCTTATTTCAATACCTTCGGCGGCAACCCGGTGGCGATGGCCGCTGCGCAGGCGGTACTGACGGTGATTCAGGAAGAGGGGCTGCAGGAGCATAGCCGCGTGGTCGGCGCGCAGCTGCTGGCGGAGCTGCAGAAGCTGATGGATCGCCATGACTGCATTGGTGATGTGCGCGGTGCCGGGCTGTTTATTGGGTTTGAGCTGGTGCAGGATCGCACCAGTAAGACGCCGGACAAAGCGCTGGCGCTGGATTTGATCGAGAAGCTGCGCGATCACCATGTGCTGACGTCGGTGGCCGGGCCGTACGGCAACGTGCTGAAACTGCGTCCGCCGCTGGCGTTCCAGAGCGGTGATATCGACTGACTGGTGGGAGCGCTGGATAAGTCGCTGACAGAGCTGGGGCGTTAATTATTCAGATATCCAGGTCGCCATGAATGGCAACCCGACAGCATAATGTGCCAGATGCGCGTTGATGCGCATCTGGCAGGGCGTGAAAGGACATCACGCCGCTGCAGTTTCCTGCGCAAAAATCTGCTCCATCTTTTGCCACGCCTGCGCTACATCATCGTCGAGATTGAACAGGCCGGAGGTGCCGACAATAAACACGTCGACGCCCGAGGCGGCAATCTGCTTAAAGGTGCGCGCATTGCACGACCCATCGATCTCGGTCAGATAGTGATAACCGTGCGATTCCCGCATGGCGATCAGCTGGCGAATCTTGTTCAGCGTTTCCGGAATGAATGTCTGCCCGGCGAAACCGGGATCGACTGACATCACCGTCACTTTATCCAGCAGATGCGCATATTCACGAATGCTGTCGGCTGGCGTAGCCGGATTCAGCACCACGCCGCAGCGACGGCCGGCCTCTTTAATTTGCGTCAGCAGGCGAAAATTTTTGTTATTCGCCGTCTCCGGATGGAAACGGATAATATCCGCGCCGGCGTCAATGCACATCGGAATAATATCTTCCGGGTGGTTCACCATTAAATGCACATCAATGGGTACATCGGTAATTTTACGCAGGTTCTCAATAAAGAACGGCGACAGCGTAATATTCTTAACATAGCTGCCATCCATAATATCGACATGATAGAATGAGGCGCTGGCGTTCATCGCTTCGATCTGCTCGCGGAAGCGGGTCAAATCCATGCACATCAGGGACGGTGAAAAGCGGGCGTTCATGCTGATTTCCTCATTACGCAGACAGCGCCCGCAGGCGCTGTCTGTGACATCAATGGAAGAACGAAATAATATGGCCGAGCACAATGCCGACGATACCGAAGTCCGTATCACCAAAGGTGGTGGACGCGAAGCCAAGGTCACCCATCAGCGGCAGCAGAATGGCGGGCAGGAAGGAGATCAGCAGACCCTGGACAAAGGAACCGATGATGGCACCGCGCCGTCCGCCGGTGATGTTGCCGTAGACGCCAGCGGTCGCGCCGCAGAAGAAGTGCGGCACTAGGCCCGGCACAATCACGCTCAGACCGAACAGCGGGCACAGGAACATGCTGATCAGCCCGGCGGCGAAGCTGCACAGGAAGCCGATGATCACGGCGTTCGGCGCGAACGGGAAGACCGTCGGGCAATCCAGCGCCGGTTTAGCGTTTGGCACCAGTTTATCGGCGATGCCTTTGAACGCCGGGACGATCTCCGCAATCACCATGCGTACACCGGCAAGAATGATGTAAACACCCACAGCAAAGGTGATCGACTGGATAATGGCAAAGACGATGAAGTTCTGGCCGCCACTCACCTAGGCTGTGTCCCTTAATCACCTGAGATATAGTAACTACCTGTTTCCACAACACATTGAACTATGGCTCGCTACGACCTTCCCGATGAAGCATGGACTATCATCCAGCCCTTATTACCTGCTGAACCAGCAACACCACGGGCCGGACGTCCATGGGCTGAACATCGTATGATCATCAACGGCATGTTCTGGGTGCTGTGTTCAGGCGCACCATGGCGCTATTTGCCTGAGCGATATGGCCCATGGAAGACCGTTTATAACCGTTTTAATCGATGGTCTAAATCGGGAGTGATTAACATTATTTTCAACAGGTTACTTTCTTCTGCCCCGCCGCCGCACCGGTCGCCAGCAGCGTATGACGCGATTCTGAATCGCGCACGCGAAACAGATTCAGGCACATACCGCCGATGTTGCCGCCAATCTGCACTGTGGGTCCTTCGCGTCCCAGCACCATGCCAGATCCCAGCGCGCCCATGCCGCCGATAAATTTAACCGGCAGCACGCGCCACCAGCGCACCGGGTGCAGCTCTTCCAGCGCGCCCTCAATTTCCGGAATGCCCGAGCCCCCGCCTCCGGCGCGAAGCGCCGCACCAGAAAATAGCCGATGCCGCCCAGCAGCGCCGAAATAAAAAACGCGCTCAGCAACGCCATAGCCAGGTTATCCGCACGCTCCGTCAGCCAACCGATCCGCAGGTGGAGAATAAAATTGACCGCGCGATCGAAAGCCACACCCGCCAGCCCGGTGAGAATACCGACCAGCGCGGCCGCAGCAGCAATGCCAGCGGGGTTTTATCGCGTCGCAGCAGTTTTTGCAGCAGCATAAAGCGCCCGCCGCGCATCGCGTTGGCAGGCTCGGTGGCATCAGGTAAGGCAGACATCGTCATCCTCAATTACAACAGTTGAGCGCATCGGCTGCGCCGGAAAGAGTTTGGGCTTAGCATAACCAAAATTGCCTGATCGGTAACTCAATCATTCGCAACATAATTTTACCTCAGGCCGCGCGATGTGGCGTGGGCGCCAGGCTGGGTTGCGATCGGGCGCAACAAACCGGTCAGAAAATCCGCAATGCGGTGCAGGCTTGCTGCAGCACGCTCACAGAATTTTGCGCGGTGGATTGACGCGCCGACGACAAATCACCATGATCGCGCCAGGATTAGTCACCCCGGAGCCAGAAGGTGTCGGAACTCAGTAATGCTTTGCTTGAAGAGATTGTCACGGACGTACGCCCCCTCACCCGTCAGGGCAAAGTGGCAGATTATATCCCGGCGCTGGCCGGCGTGGATGCCGATCAACTGGGCATCGCCATTGCCACCGCCGATGGACGCAGCTATCAGGCCGGCGATGCGGGCACGCGCTTTTCAATCCAGTCCATCTCCAAAGTCCTGTCGCTTAGCGTCGCGCTGACGCTGTACGAGGACGCCGAGATCTGGCAGCGCGTGGGCAAAGAGCCATCCGGCCAGGCATTCAATTCGCTGGTGCAGCTTGAACTGGAACAGGGAAAGCCGCGCAATCCATTCATTAATGCCGGCGCGCTGGTGATGTGCGATTTGCTGGAAAGCCGGCTCACCGCGCCGCGTCAGCGCATGCTGGAGTTTGTGCGTCGTCTGGCACAGCAGCCGGACATTCAGTATGACCGTGCGGTCGCGCGTTCAGAATATGAGCACTCGGCGCGTAACGCCGCCATTGCCTGGCTGATGAAGTCGTTTGGCAACTTTCATAACGACGTCAGTAAAGTAATGGAAACCTACTTTCACTACTGCTCGCTGGCGATGAGCTGCAGCGAACTGGCGCGCACGTTTCTCTATCTAGCCAATCACGGCCGCACGCTGAATGATGAGTGGGCGGTGATCTCTGCACGCCAGGCGCGGCAGGTTAACGCATTGATGATGACCAGCGGCATGTACGACGGCGCCGGTGAGTTTGCCTGGCGCGTGGGCATGCCGGCTAAATCCGGCGTAGGCGGCGGAATTGTCGCAGTGATTCCCGGTGAGATGAGTATTGCCGTCTGGTCACCGGCGCTGGATCATTCCGGTAACTCGCTGGCCGGCACCGCCATGCTGGAAAAAATCACGGAGCGGCTGGGGCGATCGATATTTTGATGCGGGTTAGTGAGCGCTAAAGAATGAGCGTAATGCGCGGGCAGGATCGTCAATGCCCGCTTCACCTGTGGTAGCCATAACGGTCAGCTCAACTAACTCTGGCCGATCATGCACCTTTACACCGTTGCGCTTCAGAAACAGCATGGTGACGTTGAGAGAAGTCCGTTTATTAGCGTCAGCAAAAATGTGACCACGAGAAATAGCAACCCAATAGGTTACAGCGAGCTCGTATACATCCTGCACACCTTCATAAAACTGCCGATTAATGACTCGGGTAACGATGGCTTCCGCACGGCCCGGATCCTGCATTCCCGTAACACCGGCATAACGTCTCAACACATAATCGTGAAGGGCAATGACTTCATCGGCTGAAACATGATTCATCTATCGGCCAGCGCCTGATTTGAGGCATCAAACTCCCCGATCAGTTCGGCAAACTCTGCATCAAGCGCAGCTTTACGATAAGCATCGAAATGCGCTTTGCTAATGACGACGGCAGAATCGCCGCTGCGACGTGTGATTTCCACGGCTTCGCCCGCAATAGCCTGGTCAAGCACCTGAGAAAAATGCTCACGCGCGCTGGTATAGGTGAATTTATTCATAACGGCCTCCGACTTGTACAGGTCAATAGTACAGGTTCCACACCGTTGCAACAACAACAGAAAACACCGTTGATTGTAGCACATCGTTGCTGGCAGCCAGATCTCGCTGTACAGCTTAGAGTGTTTCTCTAATGTACTCATCAGGTTGCAATTAAGTTAACAAACGCACCACGTTAAGTGACCCTTTTCAAAAGGTGCGAATTTTGTCGCTACCAGCCTCACTTTTATTAACCCTTGTGCGGCAATCGCGTTACACTTTTGCCTCATTTGTTGAAGCACTCAGTATTTGCCATGACGTTTTCCTATCACTTTCGCCAGCGCCTGACCGCCTGCGTCGCCATTGTGGCAGTGCTGCTACTGTTCGTCGCGCCGATTGTGTCGAAAACGCTGCTGGAGCGGCAAACGCGCATTGCCCCCGTGCCGTCGCATAGCCATACATCTGCCATGCCAATGCACCATCACGATATGCCGATGGAGATGGCGATGCCGGGCATGATGCATCACAACATGGACGACGGCGAATTTGCCTGCGGCTATTGTGATTTGCTGGTGCATGTTCCGCTGATGATGTGGGTGTTTATCCCGTTCATCTGGCTGATGCTGGTGATCTCGCGCGCCCCACCGCTGCCGCTGCTGGTGGCACCCCGGCCGCGCCGCTTCAGCGGAACACATCGTCCGCGCGCGCCACCGGCTTTTCTTTCCTGCTGAATCTCATTAATCGGCACAACGCCTGGGCTGTGCCCTGACATTCTCTTATCGGAAGGAAGACGGCTTTGTCTGCTGTTCACTCTGCAGCACCGCGCGGCGCGGTGCTTAATCTGCTACGCCGCTTACATTTTTATATTGGCCTGTTTGTCGCGCCGTTCATCTTCGTGGCGGCGCTCAGCGGCACGCTCTATGTGCTGACGCCGCAGCTGGAAAATCTGATCTACGCCGATGCGCTCACCGCGCAGCCGCAGGGCAATGCGCAACCGCTCTCGGCGCAGATCGCCGCGGCACGCGCCTATGCGGGAGAAAATCAGCACATTTATGCGGTTCGACCCGCGCCCGCCGCGCGCGATACCACGCGCGTACAGTTCAGCGATGCCACACTCGGTCCGTCGCAGTCGCGCGCGGTGTTTATCGATCCCTACAGCCTCAAAGTGACCGGCGATATGACGGTATACGGCACCAGTGGCGTGTTGCCGCTGCGCACCACGCTCGATCTGCTGCACAGCAGTCTGTTACTCGGCGACTTTGGTCGCAACTACAGCGAACTGGCGGCGAGCTGGCTGTGGGTGGCCGCGCTGGGCGGCGTGCTGCTGTGGCTGGGCACGCGGCCAAAACGCCGGCTGAAAACCGTACGAAAGGGGTTTGCCTTTACCCGGCACTGGCACATCACGCTAGGGCTGACGCTGCTGCTCGGGCTGCTGTTCTTCTCCGTTACCGGCCTCACCTGGTCACAATGGGCAGGTAGCAATATCGATAAGATGCGCACCGAACTTAACTGGCTGACGCCACAGGTGAATACTGCGCTCAGCGGTGATGCCCCCGCCGCGCCGGCCGATCCCCACGCCGATCACCGCAGTATGCCGGACATGGACATGACCAGCATGCAGATGTCGTCGATGGCGAAACCGGCGGCGCAGCCGGCGAAGTCACTGCCGGCAAATGCCGCCGACGACGACTGGGATCGCGTGCTGGCGGCGGCGCGTCAGGATGGCATCCGCGCGGCTAAAGTCGAGCTGCGCCAGCCGAAAAGCGAGGGTAAAGCCTGGACGGTTAGTGAGATTGATCGCAGCTGGCCCACGCAGGTGGATGCGGTGTCCGTGAATCCACACAGCTTCGCGATTGTCGATCACGTCTGGTTTGATCGCTTCCCGCTGGTGGCAAAACTGACGCGCTGGGGCGTCGATGCGCACATGGGCGTGCTGTTTGGCTGGCCTAATCAGCTGCTGCTGGCGCTGTTTGGCCTGGGTTTGTGCAGCATGATTGTGCTGGGTTATCGCATGTGGTGGCTGCGCCGCCCGGCTCTGGATCAGGCCAGCCCGGCGCAAACCCTGAGCGCAAGCTGGCTGGCGCTGCCGCACTATGCCAAAGGTGTCTGCCTGATGCTGGCGCTGGCGCTCGATTATGCCCTGCCGGTGATGGGCGTCAGCCTGCTGGCCTTCGTGCTGGTGGACGTACTGCGCTGGCGCAGACAACAGCGGGCGCCGATGAGCGAAGCGGAAATCCTCGCCGCGCAGCAGTCGCCGCTCGGTATCGTGCGAGCGCGCTTCATGGTGAAACGCAAGGAGATGCGTTACTACCTGCGTGGGCTGTTTATTCTGGCGCTGATTGTCGGTACGGTGATGAGTAATGCTATTATCGGCGGCGTGATCGATCAATACGGTATCCCGTTCAGCCACTGGACGCTAACCATGTATCTGACGCAGGGCTTTATGATCGCGCTTTACACCACGGTGTTCACCGCGCTGATGTCGATTCCGCTGTGGTATTTTTTCCTCGGCGAAAAGGATGATTCGCAGGGATAAGGCGTAAAAAACGGCGGATAATTCCCTATCCGCCGTTTTGCCTGACCAGTGTCAGCGTATTATCCGCCTCAAATTCCGACTCAGAAATCGGCCTTCAGCACCACGCCGTAATTGGCTTTACCGGCGCGTACGTGATCCAGCGCTTCATTGATTTTTGACATCGGGAACTCTTCCACCTGCGGTGCCACATCGGCGCGTGACGCCAGACGCATCAGTTTACGCAGCTGGCCCGGTGAACAGGTAGAAGAACCCGTTACCGCGCGATCGCCCAGAATCAGGCTGAACGCCGGCACCTCAAACGGCTTCATCACCGCGCCCACGGTGTGGAACTTACCGTGCGGAGCCAGCGCCTGGCGATCGCGGCTGTTGACGACGCGATCGGCGCCCATGGCTTTGATGGATTCGGTTTTGCTGGCATTCGAGCTGAACGCCGTGACTTCGGCACCCATGGCGCGCAGCAGCTTGATCGCCATGTGGCCGAGGCCGCCAATACCGATGACGCCCACGCGGCTGGTAGCCGTTACATGGTGCATCAGCAGCGGTTTAAACACGGTCATCCCCCCGCACAGCAGCGGACCGGCAGAGGTGATGTCCATGGATTCAGGCAGCGGAATTACCTACTGCCAGTCGGCGTGCAGATAGCTGGCGAAACCGCCTTTGTTCATGATGGTGGGTACTGAACCGTTCTCACAGTTGACCTGCTCGCCGTTGATGCAGGCATCACAGTGCTGGCAGCTTTTCGCGGTCCAGCCGATACCCACGCGCTGGCCGACCTTCAAACCTTTATCCTGCGCCGCATCGCCGAGGGCGCTGATGCGACCAATCACTTCGTGACCGGCAATTACCGGATAAGAGGAAATGCCCCACTCGTTATCAATCATCGACAAATTAGAATGGCACACACCGCAGTAATCGACCTCAACGAGCACTTCTTCCGCCGCCAGCGGACCGGTTTCGTACTCGTACGGTACCAGCGCATCACCGGCGTTGTATACAGCATAACTTTTGATTTTCATTACTGTCCTCTGTTTCAGCGTTGTTAACCCAGGAAGTCTAGCAGAGCGTATTGCATGATTATGATTAAATTTCAGCCAATTAGGGCCTGTTAAGCGCTACGGGGAACGAAAAGCATTTCGCGTTAAAGCGAATCGTGACTGGGCGGACTGCGGAAAGCGTGGCGCGCCTCTTCAATCAGCTGGCTGGCGGACTGCGGAAAGCGTGGCGCGCCTCTTCAATCAGCTGGCTGGCGGTGACGGTGGGCGGCAAACGCGTCAGCACTTTGCTGGCCTGCCAGTAACACAGCACCATCTCCTCGTTGGTTTCGTTCTCCGCCATTTCCCTTAAGCGCCTGCGCAGGCTTAGCACGTCCAGCGTTTGCTGTTCATCGACCATCTCAGCGATGGTTTGGTTGATGACCTGATGAATGATTTTCCAGGAAAGATCGGCAAACACGTTAAACCTCGTGACGTAGTAACGGGCTCCAGGCAAATGAGGAAAAGGTGCACGCCCAGCGGCACGCAAAATAATCCAACTGGGATAACTATAGCCGCTTATTTAACCAGCAGACGGCTGGCCGCCTGCGTTTGCGGTAGCTCGCGGATCGGTAAATGAATTTTTTTCTCTCAGCGCGCGTTGAAATGGCATTAAAACCCGGCGCTGGCGCGCGACCGCAGGATTTCGCAACAGATTTTACCTTGCGCTAAAACGGAGAATTCAGATAATCGCTATCTACTCATTTATTAGCGAAAAGGAATCTCCGCGTGAAGACGCTTACCCTACTGTTACTGACTGCCGCCGGCGGATTGAGTTTACAGGCGCAGGCCGCCCTGGATATCCGCGTGACTTATGCCGGTTCGATGGGAAAAGTGATGGAACAGGCACTGGGCCCGGCATTTGCACAACAGCATGACGGTAAGTATGAAGGTCAGGGCCAAGGGGCTTACGGCATGGCGCGCCTGCTGGCGAGCAAAAAAATCACCGCTGACGTGTTCGTGTCTATTACTCCCGGACCGATGCAGATCCTGAAAGACGCCGGGCTGATCGACAGCGCAGTACCGGTAGCCAGCACCAGCATGGTGATCGCCTACAACCCAAAAGGGCCGTTTGCGCCGCAGTTTGCCGCAGCCAAAGGCAACGATGGTCGCTGGCTTCAGCTGCTGGCAGCGCCGGGTCTGAAATTTGGCCGGACCGATCCGGTAAACGATCCAAAAGGCCAGAACATTATTTTCACCCTGCTACTGGCGCAGAAGTATTACCGGCAGCCCGGCATCACTGACAACATTCTCGGCGGTTACCAGAATCCAGCGCAAACCCATCTGGAAGGTGGCTTGCTGACGCGGCTCGAGAGCGGTCAGGTGGATGCGACTGCAGGCTATGAAAGCGAAGTGATCTCTGCCCATCTGCCTTACATTGCGCTGCCCGATGAAATCAACCTCAGCAATCCGGCGATGGCGACAAAGTGGTACGACACAGTCGGTTTTAGTGTCAAAGACAGCCAGGGTAAAGATAAAGTGCTGCACACCCAGCCGCTGGTCTATTACGCGGCGGTGCTCAGGAACGTGCCGCACGGTACTGCCGCTGGCAAAGCCTTTGTAGATTTCATGCTGAGTCAGTCAGGACAGGCGCTGTTTAAACAGCATGGCTACGCCGCACCGAAGGGCGATGGGCTTTATACCCCATGACAGTCCGCCATGCTACCGCGCTGTGGCTATCGCTGCCCGCCCTGGTGCTGCTGGCCGTGCCGTTTGTCACCCTGACGGGTGTCACACACTGGCAACACCTGCGGCTGGCGTGGGTGCGGGTGATGGGCGAATTCGGCATTGTGATGATTTTCGCCTGGTTTCCCCACGGAATGCCGGCGCAGTTGTACAACAATCTGCAAAACGATGGAGTGGATGCGGTGTATGTACTGTTGTGGCTGTTACTGCTGTTTACCCTGCCGGTGCCGCTGCTGTGTGCGCTGACTTCCCGGCGCGCGCTTTCCGGCAACACGGCGCGGCATTAGAGGCTGGCGCGCTGCTCACTCTCACGCATCGCCAGCTGGACCGTCTCCAGCAGCAGTTCAATCTCCAGCGGCCGGGTGAAAAAGGCAAAGGCGCCCTGAGCAAACAAGCGCCGGCAGGCCTCCAGCGTGTCGTGCCCGGTCATGATGATCACCGGCAGCAGCGGATGGCGTGCACCCTGCCGGGCCAGCCAGCTCAGGCCGCTGCTCTCTAGATGTCGCATGTCAAGCAGCAGACAGCCGCATACGGATTGCTGACCGGCGGCGGCGGTTTCGAACGATGCCAGGTCGGCAAAGTCGGCGACCTCGTAGTCCACGGTTCGCAGCAGAAATCCCAGCGACTCGCGCACGAATACATCATCATCCACTAACCACACTTTCGCGCCCATTGCGTACTCCGCCTGTAGAAAAATGAGGAAAATTTCGGCCCTCTCTGTCGCGCGGTGACGCAACAACAGCCAGACCTGACGGTAGCTGGTTATCGATGGACGTGAAGTGCGCGACAACGTGCACCTTCCCTGCGCCGATAAAAAAGCCCTCCGTTGAGGGAGTGCGATTTTTCCATAATTTGGCTTAGAACACCATTGGCACAAATCTGGTTAGCTGTTGCGCTGCAGGTGGCTGCTGACAAAAGCGCGACAGCGCGCCGAGATCGGTTCGCTTAACACCTGCTGCGGCGATCCGGACTCTTCGATTTTGCCCTGATGCAGAAACACCGCTTTGTTTGATACATCGCGCGCAAACCCCATTTCGTGGGTGACGATAATCATGGTGCGCCCCTCTTCCGCTAGGCTGCGGATGACGCGCAGCACTTCGCCCTCAGCAACGGCCTCCTGATGACTGCGCTTTTGCACATGGATCGGCGCCTCAATAATGTTCTGCAGCACGGTTTTGTGCGGCCACAGATTGAAGCCCTGAAACACAAAACCGAGCTGCATGCGCATCAGCTTGATGCGGCGGCGCTGTTCACGGCTCAGCTTTTCGTCCGCGTTATCGAGGGTGACCACTTCATCGCCCACGGCAATCTCACCGGCCTGTGGCACTTCAAGAAACGGGATGCAGCGCAACAGCGTACTTTTACCGGAACCACTGGCGCCGATCAGCGAAATAACGTCGCCATCCTGCGCCGTCAGGCTGATGTCATGCAGCACTTCATGCCCGCTATAACTTTTTCTGAGATGGCTCAGGGCAATAGTGGGTTTGTTCATTAACGTGCTCCAGCTTGATAAGGGGACAAACGGCGCTCCAGCAGCGCCACCGCTTTGCTCACCAGCACGGTCCGCAGCAGATAGATAATCGCCGCGCTGATAAATACCTCCAGCGCGGAAGGTTTCTGACACGATGGAGTCGGCGATGCCGGTCATCTCCATCAGGCTGATAGTGCTTACCAGCGACGTGGATTTGATCATCGAGATGATCTCATTGCTGTAGGCCGGCAGCGCCTGTCGCACCGCCAGCGGCAGCGTGATGTGCCGCAGCGTGGTGAAGCGCGACATGCCGCACACTTTCGCCGCTTCCAGTGACTGCACGCTAACCGCATTCAGTCCGCCGCGCAGGATCTCAGCGGTGTAGGCAGCGTCGTTCAGAATCAGCGCAATTAACCCGCACCAGTAGGGCTCACGCAGCAGCGGCCACAGCACGCTTTCGCGCACCGCCGGCAGGCTGCCGAGGCCATAGTAAATCATGAAGATTTGAATCAGCAGCGGCGTACCGCGGAACAGCCAGACATAAAAACGCGTAACGTAGCTGCCGAGGCGATGCTGACGCAGCAGATTCAGCAGCAGCGCCAGTAACCCGCCGCCCAGCAGTGACAATACCGCTAGGTTGAGCGTCAGCGGCAGTCCGCGCAGCAGCGCCGCCAGCGTGTGCTGTAAAAAGGTGAAATCCATCGTGGCTCCTTACAACCGCGCGCGTTGTTGCCCGCGTATGGCCACTTTTTCCACATAGCGGAACAAGAAATCTGAACAGGTGGTGATAATCAGGTAAATTACCGCGCCTACGCTGTAGAAGAAAAACGGCATCTGGGTGGAATTTGACGCGGTGGAAATCTGGTTCATGGTTTCCACCAGCCCGGTCACCGATACCAGCGCCGACTCCTTAATCACCGATTGCCACTGATTACCCATGCCCGGCAGCGCGGTGCGGTGCGCAGCGCCTGCGGCACAATCATGCGGCGGAACAGCATAAAACGCCCCATACCGGTGACCGTAGCGGCTTCCAGCGTGCCGGCGGGAATCGCGGAAAACGCGCCGCGAAATACGCTGCTCTGATAAGCGCCGGAAATCAGTCCGATAGCGATCGCGCCAGCAACGAAGCCGTTAACGTCAAACGGTCCCTGCAGGCCGATAGCTTCACCGATAAACCCCACCACCGGCCTGCCACCAAAGTAGAACAGGTAGATCACCAGTAGCTCCGGCACGCCGCGAAACAGCGTGATGTAACTGCTGGCAAGGCGCTGCTACCAGCGGCCGCCACTAATCTGCATCCAGCACAGCAGGCTGCCGAGCATCGCGCCCAGCAGCCACGCACACAGCGAGACCGTTACCGTGACGGCGTCCAGCAGCACGCCGCCCCAGCCTTCGTCACCAAAATCTAACAGTTGCCAGTCAATAGTCATAAGCGCTCAGCATTATTCCGCAGGCGCGACGTTCTCGCCGAACCATTTCTCTGACAGTTGCTTCAGCGTGCCGTCTTTGATCATCGACACCAGCGCCTGATCCAGCGCGGCTTTCAGCTCCGGATTGTTTTTACGAATGGCAATCGCCGAGCCCTAGCCCAGCACACCGCCAACAAAGCCATAACCGGTGCTGTTTACCGTATCCGCGTGTTTTTTCACATAAGCATTGAGGTTGGTGCGCGATGCCATGACCGCATCAACCCGGCCGTTGAGCTGATCGGCGAAGGTTTCCGGGCCGGCCTGATAGGTACGGATAGTCGCGACATCACCGAGGTATTTGTTGAGGAAATCGGCCTGAATAGTAGCGACCTGCACCGCAATGGTTTTGCCTTTGAACTTCGCCTTCAGCGCGTCGATGGCTTTGTTCATACCGGCTTCATCGGTAGCCTGTACCACTTCACCGTTGCCCGGCAGGGTATCCACTGCGCTGCCCTTCAGCGTGACGAAGCCCGAAACGCTCACGGTGTACTGATGGGTAAAATCCACCACTTCTTCACGTTTTGGCGTCACGGTGACGGCATCGACCACCGCATCATATTTGCCATCAGCGAGGCCGGGGATCAGTCCTGACCATTTCTGCGCGACGATTTCATATTTGAACCCCGCGCGTTTCGCCAGTTCGGCCACCATATCGGGCTCGTAGCCGACAATTTTGCCGCTCGGCGTGGACTGGTTAAACGGCGGATAGGCCGCTTCGGTGGCGAATTTTAACGTGCCGAAATCTTTTGCCTGAACCACAGCGGCAGCAGCAAGCAGCAATCATTGCTTGCGCGCCGCTTTCCGGCGTCTCTTCCGCCGGCTGAAAAATCAGCCGCAACGTGCCGTGCAGCTGGCTGCGCAGGTCCGCCAGAATTGCCGCGACGCCGAGCAGCGTGGCAGTATGGATATCGTGGCCGCAGGCATGCATTTTACCCGGCCAGATGCTGCTAAACGGCAGGTCGGTCTGCTCATGAATCGGCAGCGCATCCATATCGGCGCGCAGCAGCACGGTCTTGCCGGGCTGCGCGCCGGTAATGTCCACCATCACGCCGGTGCGGCCCACGCCGGTTTGCGGCGTCAGCCCCAGGCGCAGCAACTCCTGTTCCACAATGGCTGCGGTGCGGACGGTGTCGAAACCGAGCTCCGGATGTGCGTTAATATCGCGCCGGATGGCGATGAGGTGCGCCTGCATGCTTTCACTTCTGGCGCTGATATCCTTGGCTAAAAGAATTTTATGATCGGTCATGGTGGTAATACGGTTATGCAGGCTGTCGCCTGGCCGTTATGGCATTTTTATGAAATTCAGCGTTTTATTTATTCACAGCCCTCAGTCGATTTTAACGCACAATTCCTTACCTTAATTGCTGAATTTGCGTGATATTTTTCTAAAACCCTGCCTGTGCAGGATAAACCTTATAAAATGCATGCTCAGTCAGTTATAACATTCATAATTCGGAGGCGAACATCAGTTTTACTGATTTTGTTATTGAACATAAAAGCATCGCTTTGCTCAGCCATCAATCTTTGCTCTGGTCCACCTGACTGAGTAGCCACGCAAGAACCGCGCTCACTGTTGCCTGCTCACGCGGGCGACGCGGAGCCACCAGATACCAGCCGGTATCAACGGGCATCTCACGATGCCAGGCGGGAACCAGCCGACCGCTGGCCAGATCGTTCTGCACAAAATGCGGGCTGGTCAGTGCGATACCCTGACCACTCAGCGCCGCCTCCAGCGCCAGCGCCGTTTGGTTGAAGCGCAGATGATGCTGATGCTGCAGCGACTGGCCGGGGAACATAAACGCCGGCCACAGGTGGTGGCCATCATGCAGCAGCGGATAACGCAGGCAATTTTCTGGCTGCGCTGCATCACCGTTTTGTGCCAGCAGCGCCGGGCTAACCACCGCCAGCACCGTCTGACTGAAGAGCAGCGTGGCCTCCAGGCCGCTACCAAACGGCGGTCGGCCATAGCGCACCGCTAGGTCGACGCCTTCATGGTGGAACTGCACCAGCCGTTCAGAGGCCAGTACGCGCAGATCGATATCCGGCCAGGCCGCGGTAAATGCCGGTAAACGCGGCAGCATCCAGCGGCTGGCAAAGGTCGGCGTTACGCTCAGCGCTAGGCGATCCGGCTCCGGGCGCAGCGTGCGCGTGGCCTCATCAATCAGCTCAAACGCCTGTCGAATGTGCACCGCATAGCCCGCACCGGCAGCGGTCAGCGCCAGCGAACGCGGCAACCGATCGAACAGTTTCAGGCCCAGGCTGGCCTCCAGACCGCGAATATGCTGCGCAACCGCACCCTGCGTCACGCCGAGCTCTTCAGCGGCGAGGCGAAAATTAAGGTGCCGCGTCACGGCTTCAAATACCCGTAGCGCATTCAGCGACGGTAATGCCTGAAAGCCCTGATTCATCCTGTAGTTTTCCTATCGTCAATTGCCAGCTGAGCTGACTCTCTGCTGTATCTCCCGGCCATTATACTGGCATGACAGGCTTTTTATTTTATGAGGTTATTCACATGACAGTAGAAAAATTTGCGGTGATTGTCGCGGGTGGCAGCGGTATGGGCGCGGCGGCAGCGGAGAAACTGGCCAGCGAGGGTTTCAGGGTCGCGATTCTTTCCTCATCCGGTAAAGGCGAGGCGCTGGCGAATCGTCTGGGCGGGCTCGGCATTACTGGTTCGAATCAGTCAGTAGACGATTTGCAGCAACTGATTGATGCCACTCTGGCGCGCTGGGGACGTATCGACGTGCTGGTTAACAGTGCCGGTCACGGTCCGCGCGCGCCGATCCTCGAATTAAGTGATGACGCGTGGCAGCAGGGAATGGAAACCTACTTCCTCAACGTGGTGCGCGCTGTACGTCTGGTCACGCCGATTATGCAGCAGCAGGGTGGCCAGTATCATTAATATCTCATCGGCATGGACGTTTGAACCCACCGAATTGTTCCCGACCTCGGCCGTATTCCGTGCTGGTCTGGCTTCTTTCCGTAAAATTTTTGCCGACACCTACGCAGCTGAGAATATTCGTATCAACAACGTCCAGCCAGGCTGGATTGATAGCCTGCCGAAAACGGATGAACGGCGCGAAAGCGTGCCCATGCAGCGCTACGGCACTGCAGCAGAAGTGGCGGCTGACATTGCATTTCTTGCTTCGCCCGGCGCGGCATATATCACCGGGCAGAATATACGCGTGGACGGCGGCGTCACGCGCAGCGTGTAATCGGCTTTGCTGTGCCTGATGGCCACAGCGGCACCTGATGTCCGCTGTGGCTACCGCACCTGCTGATGAGTTTTCAAGACTGGTCTTGTCGTTTCGCGGCCTTACAACACGTCAGAATGTTCTTATTCGCTGACAGAATTTTCTGTTCTCAGCTGCCGGATATTCCCTGTAAAACTTTCTGATTTGAGGTCGCTATGCCACTGCTTCTCCGTATGCGTCTGAACACGCTGCTGACTCCCGAACGCCATCTTGTCTGGCGTTTTCTACTGACGGGCTGTGCATTTTTCTGGATTCTGCTGGTGGTTGCCGTGATGGGGCAGCGCTGATTAGTTGCTGGCTGTTGTTAGGGATGATTATGGTATTAATGTTATCGCCGCGCCTCAGTGCGCTGCTGAGTTTTTCCCGCCGGTTACTGTGCCAGCTGGCACTGGCTGCCAGCCTGCTGTTCTGGATTGGCGTGGTGGCGGCAACCGTCATTGCGTACTGACCTAATGTGCCTGTAGCCGCGCGGATAACTGTTCCGGCGGCAGCAGTGCAAATGCGCGTTTCATCATCCGTGCCTCGTCAGCCGGGGTGCGACCAAACATCCGCTTAAACTCCCGGTTAAACTGTGAATCACTTTCATAACCGACGCGTGCGGCGGCACCGGCGGCGGTGAGATTATCGCGGATCATCATCAAACGCGCCTGATGCAGCCGCAGCGACTTAAGATACTGAATCGGCGAGGTCTGCGTGACGCTTTTGAAATGCAGATGGAAGCGCGGAACGCTCATGCCCGCTTCGCTGGCCAGATGCGGCACATCCAGCGGTTGCTGCCAGTCAGCATGAATGCGCTGCAAACGCTCGCGCGATGCGGCCAAAATGCCCCTGATAGGTCAGCGCTGCGCGCACCGCACCGCCCTGCTCACCCAGCAGCACACGAAAGCAAATCTCTTCCACCCGTGCCGGGCCTAAAACCTGCGCTTCCAGCGGATCGCTCAGCGCCTGCAACAGGCGCAGCGTGCTGTCCGCCAGCGTCTCATTTACCGGCGTCGAAATAATGCTGGCCGGTG
Source organism: Type-A symbiont of Plautia stali (assembly GCF_059731155.1). Classification (NCBI taxonomy): domain Bacteria; species Type-A symbiont of Plautia stali. Next base: position 95,870 of record NZ_AP035891.1, read on the forward strand.
TTTCCGCCAGCGGAATGTCTGCCGCTGCGACCTGCGTCACCAGTCGCGCCAGCGTGGCCGCATCCAGACGGATAGCCAGTCCCAGCAACGGTTCGGCCGAGGTCGCTTCAGTCTCAGCGGAGAACGGCAGCGGCACCGACAACACCAGATAGTGCTGCGCGTCGTAGCGATACATTTTGTCGGCAAGAAACGCCCGCTTCGAGCCCTGACAGATAATGATGATGCTCGGCTCATAAAGAACCGGCGTGCGCGCCCACTGCCGGTCGGCACGCATAAAGCGCACGCTGTCGAGCAGTGAAGCGGTGTAACCTTCCTGCGGTGCCAGCTGGCGCAGCAGCGCGCAGGTCTGCTGTTGTACGGATTGCGACATAACGGGTTTCCGGTGAGAGGTTCAGGCAAAGCATAGCCAGGTTTCTTCCCTGCACACAACAGTGACGAGAGAATCAGGCAATGATGCGCCACAATCCGGTCTGTTCGCTTTAGCCCGCGTTTTCCACAATAGCCTCGTCAACCAACACGAGGAAACCACCATGTCTCATTCCAATGCGAAAGTGATTATTCTGACCGGCGCCAGCAGCGGCATCGGCGAAGCGATAGCGCGTCTGCTGGCCAGTCAGGGGCATAAACTGGTGCTGGGCGCGCGCCGTACCGATCGGCTGGCAATACTGTGTGATGAACTGCGTGCCAGCGGCGCGCAACTGGATTATCTGGCCACCGACGTGACGCAGCGTGCCGATACGCAGCAGTTGGCCGATTTTACCCGCGATAAATATGGTCGGGTTGATGTGATGATCAACAATGCCGGCGTTATGCCGCTGTCGCCGCTCAGTTCGCTGAAGGTGAATGAATGGGACCGTATGCTCGACGTCAACGTGCGTGGCGTACTGTACGGCATCGCTGCCGTGCTGCCGGTCATGGAATCGCTGCAAAGCAGCCATATCATCAATATCGCCTCGATTGGTGCGCTGGCGGTATCGCCGACGGCAGCAGTATACTGCGCCACAAAATTCGCCGTTCGCGCCATTTCGGATGGCCTGCGTCAGGAATCGCGCCAGCTGCGTGTGACGGTAATTAATCCCGGCGTGGTGGAATCGGAACTGGCGGACACCATCACTGACGAGACCGCTCGCGTGGCCATGCAGAGCTATCGGCAGATTGCGTTAAAACCCGAAGCCATTGCGCAGGCGGTGAGCTGGGCCATTAATCAGCCAGGCGAAGTTGATGTCAATGAGATCACGGTGCGCCCTACTGCCAGCGCACATTAAGGCGGATTGGGCATGGCGATTTCAGGCTGAAATCGCCCTAGCCTGCGCGTCTGGTGACAGCGCGCGCAGGCCATCACGGTTACAGCCAGCCCGCTTTTTTCAGCCGCCACCACATAACGAAACAGATCACCAGCGTGACCGCCAGCGCCGCCGGATAGCCAAAGTGGCTGTGCAGCTCTGGCATGTCTGAGAAGTTCATACCGTACATACTGAAGATGATGGTCGGCAGAATCAGGATTGCCCCCCAGCCGGCCAGCTTTTTATTCACCTCACTCTGCTGAACCGAGACCAGCGCCAGATTCACCTGCATGGCGCTGGCCAGCGTTTCGCGCATATCTTCGGTATCAATCATTACGTGGTGCGCGTGATCCTGCACGTCGCGCAGATAGGCGCGCAGATTTTTCGGAATGATATCTTCATGGAAGCGCACCAGCTGCGGGCAGATCTCTGTGACCGGCATCGCCGCATTGCGCAACGACAGCAGTTGCCGCCGCAAATGGTAAACATTCTCCAGCGTGACGCTGTCAAAGCGGGTCGTGAACATGCCGTCTTCTAGGTCAGCAATACGTTCACTCAGCGATTCGGTGATTTTGCTGTAGTTGTCGACGATAAAATCGAGAATGCAGTAGAGCGCATAGCCGGGTCCCTGGCACAGCATGGCATGATTTTTCTCGGCTTTGGCGCGGATCGCTTTATAGCCCTCAACCGAACCGTGACGCACGGTAATCAGAAAATTTTTGCCGAGGAAAAAGTGGGTTTCGCCAAAGCTGATGCGCTGGCGCTCTTCCATGTGTGCGGTTTTCACCACGATAAATACCGATTCACCGTACTGCTCAATCTTGGGCCGCTGATGCGCCACCAGCGCATCCTCAATTGCCAGCTCATGCAGACTAAACTCCTCCTGCAGCGTTTGCATGAACGCCGGATCGGGTTGATACAGGCCAAGCCAGACGAACGATTTTTCCTCTTTCAGCACTTCGCTGATTTGATCGACTTCGACATGCTCTTCGCGTTTGCCGTGGCGATACACCACGCAGTTAATCACCATTTTCGCGTTGTCCTTGTTGTACTCACTATCCCTAATCATAGCTGCAAAGCAGGTGCCAGTGCGCCGTCATCTTTGCGCTCGCCATCTCTCCGCCGCTTACGGCACGCCAAAATAGCGCAGCAGCGCCGTCATCACAGCCGCACCGATGATTACGAGTATCAATGGCGCGCCAGCTCGGGCAAAATTGCCGAAATCACCACCGTCATTAACAGCATTGCTTTCCAGACCAACATCCTGGCGTTAAACGCAGCAGTAGAAGCGGCACGCGCCGGTGAGCAGGGACGCGGCTTTGCCGTGGTCGCCAGCGAGGTGCGCAGTCTGGCGCAGCGCAGCGCTCAGGCGGCCAAAGAGATCGAAACCCTGATTGGCGAATCGGTCGCGCGTATCAGCAGTGGTTCACAGCTGGTGGGTCAGGCCGGTAAAACCATGGATGAAATTGTGCATTCCGTCGGCAACGTAACCAGCATCCTCGCCGAAATCGCGCAGGCATCCGATGAGCAGAATCGCGGGATTTCGCAGGTCGGCGTCGCTATCGTTCAGATGGACAGCGTAACGCAGCAGAACGCCGCGCTGGTGCAGGAATCATCGGCCGCCGCCAGCGCACTGCGCGATCAGGCGTCGACACTGGAAGGCTCGGTCGCACGTTTCGTAGTGCAGTAAGCGGATTTTCACTGACAGAGAGAGCGGGCGCGATGCCCGCTCTTGTCAGCCCCGCGCGGTTTGTTTTTCGCATCACTTGTTGTCATCACGGCAACTCCAGCAGTTGCGTTACGACACTGATGGTCCGACTACAACGGCGTTACCTGACCGGTTGCTGGATGAAAAAGCGTTTGATTCGCTGTCCATACAACCCAACCGACAGTCCGGTAATAATCAGTATCAGCGCCACGATTTTCATCGGAGAAATAGCTTCACCAAATATCATCATCGAACCGAGGATGCCGAATACCGGCACTAGCAGCGATAATGGCGCGACCGTAGATACAGGATACTGTTTAAGCAATGAATTCCAGATCCAGTAGCCTAATAACGTATTGGGTAGACCTGAAACAGAATGGACAATATCGCACGGGTATCCATATGGCTGATTAATACGCTATAGCCCGTACTGCCATTAATTAATCCGTCCAGCAGAAAAAGCGGAAGCGGCGAAAAGGCGCTCGACCAGACCAGAAACGCGAATACCTGCTTCGTGCCGGTTTTTTTCATGATGATATTGGCAATATTCCAGGCTATTGCGCCCGCCAGCACCAGCAGCAACCCGGCAAACGTCACAGAGCCGTCGGTAATAAACACAATGCTCATCAATCCGCTGCATGCCAGCACAAAGCCGACGATTTGATAGCGGCTGAGCTGTTCTTTGAATACATAACTGCCGAGCAGCAAAGTGAAAAAGGCACTGAACTGCAGCACCAGCGATGCAATCCCCGCCGAAAGCCCGGTTTTTATCCCCAGATTGACCAGGCCCCACAAGCCAATGCCGAACACCAGTCCATAGCCAATAAGGTAGCGCCACGGGACGTCAGGTTTTTTAATAAAGAATAGCGCCGGGATGGCACACAGCGTAAAACGCAGCCCTGCCAGAATAAAAGGATCGATGGCGTGCAGCCCTAATTTAATCACCGAAAAATTAATGCCCCAGATTGCGGTAATACCCATGGCCAGCAGCAGGTGTGATAATTTCATGGTTGACGTGTTCCATACCAGAGAATAAGTGCGCAGGCACTGACCAGTGCACCCCCGCCGCACACTGAATACCATCCCCAGTGCGCATAGAGTTGGGTGGCAGTAATAGCGCCCAGCGCGCTGCCTGCCGCATAAAAACACATATAGGCACCGATAAGCCGGCTGGTGATAGCGGGTTTGCCGGCAATCAGCATGCTCTGGTTGATGACATGCACCGTCTGCACGGCGAAATCCAGCATGAGCACGCCAATAACCAGCAACAATAAAGAGGCCTGCGTGAAGGCGATGGGGAGCCACGAGAGCGTTAGTAAAACCAGTGCGCATCCGCTGGCGCGCTGTCCTGTTCCCCTGTCAGCCCAGGCGCCACTTCTGGAAGCCGCCAGCGCTCCGGCTATCCCAGCCAGACTAAACAGCCCTGTTTGCGTATGGGAAAGCGACATGGCCGTGAGCGGCAAAACCATGGAACTCCACAACATGCTGAACGCGGCAAAAATCAGCAGAGCCAGCGCGCCGCGCTGACGCAACAAAGGCTCGGTGACGAAAAGACGCGGGACAGACCACTGCAGCCCGGCCACGGAAGTGGCTGTGTTCTGCAGACCGGCAGCAGGTATCACTTTCACCAGCAGCACGGTAATCAGCAACATTAGCGTGGCTGAGGTTATATACACCGCCCGCCAGCCGGCGATATCGGCGATAATGCCAGAGACCAAGCGCGCCAGCAGTATTCCCATGACGATACCACTGGTAACGCTGCCTACCACCTTGCCACGCTGAGCCGGTGCCGACAGGATAGCGGCCCACGCCACCACGGTTTGCGTCACCACCGCTATCACACCCACCAGCAGCATCGCCACCAGCAGCGCCAGAAAACTCTCTGCTAACGCCGCAGCGATCAGTGCCAGCACCGAAAACAGCAGGTGTGTGACCACCAGCTTTTTGCGATCAAAGCGATCGCCGAGCGGCACCAGCAAGAACAATCCCATGGCATAACCCGCCTGCGTTGCCGCCGTGATGACAAGGCCTATGGTGCCGGGCGAAACCTGCAGCGTTGCGGAGATTGATTCCAGCAATGGCTGGGCAGAATAGACATTGCCGACAGCCAGCGCGCAGGTCAGTGAGAACAAAAAAATGATGTGAGGCGACAGCACTGAGGTCGTCGGCGGAGAAAGAGGCGCCTCAGAGGTTGCAGGGGTATCACTGGTGCAAGTCATGTTGCATCCCTGTGTGGTTTTTTTTGAAACCGTTTTATTCTATAAGTATCAGCGGCGTTTTTTTTGCAACTTGTTTTGCTGAAGGCTAAGCTGCCGTCAGTAAATCAGCAGAGTAAGAGAGAAGATGGCCAAACAGGAAGCGCTCAGAACCAGCGAATGCCCGGTCGCCCGGACCGTGGAGTTGATTGGCGAACGCTGGTGTCTGATGATCATCCGTGAAGCGTTTGATGATGTGCGCCGCTTCAGTGATTTCCAGAAAAACCTTGGGCTGGCAAAAAATATCCTGGCTTCACGGCTGAAACTGTTGGTTGAAGTCGGTGTGCTTGAGAGTTGTCCGGCGTCAGATGGCAGCGCCTATAAGGAATATTTGCTGACCGAACGGGGACGAGCCGTCTTCCCAATCGTCGTGGCAATGCGCCAGTGGGGAGAGCGTTATCTGTTTGAAAAAGGCGAAATTCACTCGGTATTGCTGGATAACACCAACGGCGAACCGTTACCTGAACTGGCAGTGTATTCTGCCCGGGGAGAACGACTCGATCCCGCCGACTGTCATCGCCAGCGCGTCATAGCCGGTAATCGCGCTGATCAGGCTTCGTCGATCCTGAAATAACTGGGGTTGAGGAGTCGCATCAAACCGATCCCGCTTGTTCAATCACCAGCACCCGGGCTACGCCCTGCGGATGTGCGACGTGTTCAGTGCCTTCGCTGGCATAAAAAATATCGCCGGCGGTTAATCGTTTGGTTCTCACTTCACCCGCTTGTTTGTAGAACATGTCAACGCAACCATCCATAACGGCAAACACCTCTTGTCCATCATTGATATGCCATTTGTAGGGTTGATCGGTCTAGTGCAGTTTAACGCTGGTTTTTTCGAAGCTGGCAATATGCTGAGACTCCCAGGCTTTGGGACCCGTAAATTCTCTGCTGCTGTAAAAATTCATGTTTGCATCCTGTGTGCTGCTGCGGTGATAGCTCACACATGAAATAGCAAAAGGCAGCGCCGCGTACCAGATTCAGGGATTGGCTTGTCCTGATTTGGCACCAGCGCGTCCCGTTTTTGCTGCCGGGATGCCTGCTTAACGCACAATGAGTTCATTAAGCAGGCTATCAAACCGGTGAACGGAGGGCATAACCGCGCGGCGGCGTCGCTGCCGTTCAGAAGGGAATGAAATGGCTGCGAATCACCGTGGTGGCGTCGGTAAAATGCACCACATCTGCCATGACCCTTTTGGTTTGTTCGGACTCCAGCGCCCGGTTTACATCCTGCTGACAGGCAAACGTGTAAACACCGATGGAGAGCCAGCCGCTGCGGTCTGAAGCGGGATAGAACGCTTCCGCCGAAATGAGCCCATAATCCTGCCAGCACGCCAGCGCCAACGGCAGATGCGTGTGGGTATAATAGTTGCGGTCAAAGCGATGGGTTTCATCGCCGACGCACACCACCATCATCTGATGCATCCTTTTCTCCCGTTAACGCATGCCGCCTGACGCCATCATCACCTCGCCCGTCACCCATCCGGCATCGTCGGAAGCGAGATAAGCCACAATCGGCGCAATATCCTGCACCTGGCCAATACGGCCAAGCGGCGTCTGGCTTTCGTTCCAGCGCTGAAACTCCGATCCCATCGCGCCAGTGCTGTGCGTGCCTTCGGTTTCGATTAATCCCGGATTGACCGCGTTGACGCGGATACCGCGCGGGCCGAGTTCGCGCGCCAGCACGCCGGTAATGGCATCAATCGCGCCTTTGCTGCCGCTGTAGATAGCGCTCTCCGCCAGAAATACCCGCGTCACGAATGAGCTGATGTTGATAATGCTGCTGCCCTTGCCCATATGTGGCACGGCGGCGCCCGTCACCAGCAGCGGCCCGAGCACATTGATGTCAAATTGCTTGCTGCTGCAGCAGTTCGGGATTATCGAAATCTTTACCCAGCTGATTGGCGCTGTAGTGCAGCTGCGACTGCGCCAGCTAGAAAAAAACTTCGGTGGTGGCCGCGCCAGCTTGGTGGCGTACAGCGTATTAGCCATTGTGATGACGATACTGGTGATCGCCAGCAGCGCAATCAGCGTGCGCAGAGCAGTTTTTGGCCGGATGCGCGTTAACATGGCGCAACCGCCCTGGTGAGTAGCTTCATAAGTTAGCGTGCCTGACTATCTTGTTATAATTGGAGGCGTTTACCTTGGTGAGGTAACAGACAATTGTACACCTCTGAGCCAAATTGACTACGACGCAGACCCTCAGGAACGCTTTTTTATTGTGCTATTACTGGTGCTAATCAATTAAACCCTGCGCATCGTAAAACGGCCACGGTCTTGGATAATCGCCGATCGCGCACAGATGCGTACTCATCCCCTGCTGCGGCTGCCAGCGATGCAGCAGAAAACCCGGCGGTTCCAGCACAAAGTTCGCCGGACCGTTGTCACGCAAATCCAATGCCACCTGATGCGACACACCGGGCGCCACGCAGGCCAGCGTACCGGCAAAACGCGCCTGCACCGAGCGGTGCAAGTGGCCGCTCAACACCCGTTCAACCTAGGGATGCTGACCAACGATGGCGGCCAGCGCCGCCGGATTGCGCAGCGGCTGCCGATCCATATGGCCAATGCCGCTCAGGAACGGCGAATGATGCAGCAGCACCAGCGTCGGCAAATCAGGTTCACGCGCCAGCCATTGCAGCTGTGCGTCATCGATGTCGCCCCACGGCTGATGCGGCACGCTGGAGTCGAGCGCCAGCAGCTGCAGATGATTCACACGCATCTGCCAGTTGAGCGTTTCGCCGTGCTGCAGGTAATGATGCTTCGGAAACGCGGCGCGCAGCTGCTGGCGATCGTCGTGATTGCCCGGCATCAGCAGGAACGGCAGTTGCAGATGGCGCAGCGCCTCGCGCAGCGTCTGGTACTCTTCCGCAGTGCCAAAATCCACTAGGTCGCCGGTAATCACCACCGTATCCGGTCGCGGCACCAGCTGATTCAGCGTGTCGATCACCCGCAGCAGCGCGGCGTGCGTATCGACTTTTTTATAGGAGAGACGACCATGGGTCTTGATGTGTAAATCGCTGATTTGCGCAATCAGCGTCATTGCGTCAGTCACAACAGCTCCTTATCAGGCAGAAAAGTGCAGCGCGGCATCCTGCGCCAGCGTCCAGCTTACCGGCTGGCCGGCGTGCTAGGCTTCGCGCGCGTGGCGATCAACCTGGATCGGCGCCGCCAGCCCGATATCAATGCTCAGCCGCTGCGCTGCGCCGAGAAAGGTGGTCCCGAGGATGAAACCAGGGCGTGCGTAGCGCTGGTCCGCCGCCAGCAGCACATCCTCCGGGCGGCAGAAATGCTGCGGATTGCCGTGCGCATCGACCCCGACACAGTTAATCGCGCCGACAAAATCCGCGACAAACTGTGACGCCGGGCGCTGGTAAATATTTTGCGGCGTATCAATCTGCACTAGACGACCCTGCTCCATCACGGCAATGCGATCGCCCAGCGCCATCGCTTCCTGCTGATCGTGCGTGACGTATACGGCGGTGATCGCCAGCTGTTTCAGCAGCGCGCCAATCTCCAGCCGCAGCCGATCGCGCAGGCGCGCATCCAGCGGCTCATCAAACAGCAGCACCTTCGGACGCGCCGCCAGCGCACGAGCCAGCGCTACGCGCTGCTTTTGACCGCCTGACAGCTTGTCGATGCTGCGCTGCGCCAGTGCGCTGAGATCCACCAGTGCCAGCATCTCCTGCACGCGCGCGTCGCGTTCGGCGCGCGCCACGCCCTGCACTTTCAGGCCGTAGGCGACGTTCTGCGCCACGTTGAGATGGGGAAACAGCGCGTAGTTCTGGAACACCATGCCCACGTTGCGTTTCTCAATCGGCAGGGCGGTCACGTTATGATCGTCAAACCACACTTCGCCGCCGTCGTCACAGCGCTCCAGGCCACTGATGATGCGCAGCGTGGTGGTTTTGCCACAGCCGGACGGACCGAGCAGCACTAGGGTTTCGCCAGGCTGCACCGTCAGATCGAGCGGCTGCAGCGCCAGCTGGTGATTAAAGTGCCGCGCACAGTTGCGCAGCGTAACGGTTACGGCCGCAGGGTTCATGCCGCCTCCTTATCAGCACGCGTGAGCGTACGGTTGAGCCAGTGATTGACCGCGTTGAGCATCAGCAGCAGCGGCAGAATCAGCAGAATAAAGATCAGCGTGTAGGCCGATCCCACTTCCAGTCGCATTGAGGCATAGCTGTCTGCTAGCCCCACCGGCAGCGTTTTTTGTCAGCGGCGTATGCAGCATCCAGGTTATGTTGAACTCGCCCACCGACAGCGTGATCACCATAAACGCCCCGGCGAGAATGCCGTTGCGACAGTTGGGCACCACCACGGTAAAAAAGCGCTGCCACAGGCTGGCACCGAGACTAGCCGCCGCCTCTTCCAGCCGCGGCATCTCCAACGCCTGCACCGGGCGCAGCATAAACGGCAAGGTAAACAGCACGTGACCGATCAGAATGAACAGCCAGCTATCGCGCAGGCCGGAGAACTGGCCGTACAGCAGGATGATGCCCAGCGCGGTGGCGAGGCCCGGCAGCGCAACCGGCAGCATCAGGCACTCTTCGATGCGCGCCGCCCAGCGCCGCGGCGCTTTTAACAGCCCCCACGCTGCCGGCACGCCGATCAGCAGTGTGATCAGCAGGGCAGGCCAGCGCAATCAGCAGCGACAGCCAGAAGGTGTCTGCGTAAAGCTGCCACACCTGTGTCACCCACTTCAGCGTCAGGCCGCTGCGCAGGCCGGTAAAATAGTTGTTGGTCACGCCGGCCAGCATCGACAGCACCACCGGCACGATCATGAACAGCGCGGTGAGCACGGTGACCAGCAGTTGCAGGCTGAACAGGCCGCGACGTCTCATGTCACCATCCTGATGGGCCAGTCGGCGCGCCAGCATCAGCGCCAGCCAGGCGACGCCGCCCATCACCACCGACAGCGCGGCGGCGGTAGCGAAATTGGCGTAGTTGGTGAATTCGCCGTAAATGGTCAGCGGCAGCACCGCCAGATCGGTGCCCAGAGTAAACGCGGTACCGAACGCACCCATGCTGGTGGCAAAACAGAGCGCGCCGGTGGAGAGCAGCGCCGGCTGCAGCCCCGGCACAATCACATCCCAGGTGATGCGCCACTGACTGGCGCCCAGCGAACGCGCCGCCTCTTCGAGAGAACGGTCGAGTTTTTCACTCGCCGCCACCAGCGTGATGATGGCGCGCGGCAGTGAAAAATAGAGATAACCAATAAACAGGCCGGTAAACGAATAAGCCAGCATCCAGCGCTCGTGGAACAGCGACAGACTGATTTGCGCCAGCAGTCCCTGACGGCCCGCCAGCATCACCACCAGAAATCCCACCACCACGCCAGGAAAGGCCAGCGGAAACGTCAGCAGCGCCAGCAGCGTGCTGCGTCCGATAAAGCGCTGGCGCGCCAGGAAGCAGCCGACTGTCGCGGCGATGGCCAGCGTCACTAGCGTGACGGCGAGCGACAGCAGCACGGTGTTCAGCAGGCTGAGCAGGTAGTATGGCTGCGTCAGTACCGTCCAGTAGCCGCTGTGCCGGGTGCTGCGGTCGTCCTGCATTGCCATCTGCAGCAGCCGGACAAACGGCAGCAGCCAGAAGACGCAGAAGAACAGCAGCGCCGGCAGCGTCAGCCATAGCCAGCGACTGCCGGCCAGGCGCGGTGTCCGGCGGCACGAAGCCGCTAGGGTGTCCGTCATCGCCATCAGCGAATCTCACTCAGATAGCGCGCCGAGAAGGCTTTCTGCGCAGCCGCCATCTGCTGATAGTCAACGGTTTGCGCACGCGCATACTCGCTGTCCGGCAGGAAATTAGGATGCTGGACGCATGACACTTCTCCTTAACCAAAGACGCGATTACATCTGTAAAAAGGCATAGCCCTGATTTTCCAGCGTCGACACCGTGGTCGGGCTGGACAATGCATGAATCACCGACCGGTCGATCCAGTCGCGCGGATAGTGATGGAACGCCACCGACTGATCGCACACCGAGACTTTGACGCCCAGCTTGTTCAGCGCGCCAATCAGCGCGAGGTTGGGGTTACCGACGCCGTAAAACTGCTTAAAATGCGCGTTATCCAGCGTGGCGGGCGTGGCATCGCCGGTCATCGACACCACAAACTGCAGCTGTTCGGCCGGTACGCCAGCGGCGATGTACCGATTGACCACGTGCGCCACGCGCTCCAGCCCGAGGTTAGGCCGTTTGATATCGCCTTCATTGCGGGTCAGCTGGAATACCACTTTGTTGCTCAGCCCCACCGCCGGTTTAAACGCGGCGTCGGCTTCATAATTAATTTTGCCGTAGCCCGCGACCGCCGGCGTGCTCCAGAACCCGTCCGGATCGGCAGGTTCAGCGGAAAAATGGCCCGCGATGCGCTGGTAAAGGTCATCGCTTTTGATTACGGCGGCACCGACCATCCCACCCACGATGGCAATCAGGGCATAGGAAACAACAGAACGCATAGAAACTCTCCGGCATGCACTGCGCGTTAATTCACAGTCCGTTTGAAAAAGTGCTTTATCTATACCACAGCGCGCGGCGGGCAAAACGCCTGTACTGGCGGGCTGTCCGGCGTTTGGCTGCCAGGAAAAATCATCGCGCCAGCTGATTGAATAAGGCTGTTGATTGAGCTGTGCGGGCGAGTTGAAAAATAGCTGGCCGGAAACACCGGCAGTAAATATGGAGATGGATGGACAGCACATGACAGCTCCCCATCGTGCGGGTTAGTACTGTCATCGCGCAACGCCAGTTGACCAGTGAGCAAAACCTGACCATTCATTTCTGGGCTTGTGACGCAGGGCCAGAGTAGCACGATAAAAATTGCTGATGGATAAAGCGGGCCAACCGTGGGTTTTCAGGCGTGTTTTTCAGAGTAAACTTGGAAAAAACCATGCCAGATTCAATTATTTTGAGCAACTTTACGTAACTTTAATTTCATCAGTGCGCTGCGCCTTTTTCTTTTGCCTTTTCGCTATTCAATTTTTTGCTACAAATTTCGCGTCAGTCAGCCATTCTTTGCCATCACTTTAATGTGACGGCGGCATTTGCTTGTATCCTCACTGTGGTTAAGATAGAGCCGCGGCAGAAAAGGAAACGCCGCCACAGAACATTGGCATGACTTTCCTGTCCAATGGCAGGAGACTTTTACAGGATCAAGGCATGTTTAACCGGTTGAAAAAATCAGTGCTGGCGGCCCTTATTCCTGCGCTGCTGCTCACGCCTGCGGTCGGTGTCCGCGCCGATCTGAGCGACAATTTGCCCGACATGGGCACCACGGCAGGCTCCACGCTCTCAATTAATCAGGAGCTGCAGATTGGCGACTTCTACGTGCGCCAGCTGCGCGCCAGCGCGCCACTGATTAACGATCCGCTGCTCAATCAGTACATCAATGAACTCGGCCAGCGGCTGGTGGCACACGCCCATTCAGTGCGCACGCCGTTTCACTTTTTCCTGATTCAGAATGACGAGCTCAACGCTTTCGCCTTCTTTAGCGGCAATGTGGTGCTGCACTCGTCGCTGTTCCGCTATACCGATAACGAAAGCCAGCTGGCCTCGGTGATGGCGCACGAAATTTCGCACGTGACGCAGCGCCATCTGGCGCGGGCCATGGAAGAGCAAAAGCGCAGCGCCTCGCTCAACTGGGTCGGCGCGCTGGGTTCGATTCTGCTGGCGCTGGCCAGCCCGCAGGCCGGAATGGCGGCACTGACCGGTACGCTGGCAGGTACGCAGCAGGGCATCATCAGTTTCACGCAGGGCAATGAACAGGAAGCGGATCGCATCGGCATTCAGGTGCTGCAGCGCGCCGGTTTCGATCCGCAGGCGATGCCCGCGTTTCTGCAGAAGCTGGCCGATCAAAGCCGCTTATCGTCAAAACCACCGGAAATTCTGCTGACGCACCCGCTGCCCGATAGCCGCTTGGCCGACGCGCGCAACCGCGCCAACCAGATGCGTCCGATGGTGGTGCAGTCGTCCCAGGATTTCTATATGGCGAAGGTACGCGCGCTGGGTATGTTCGCCACCGGCCGCAATCAGCTTACTGACGACTTGCTGAATGAGTACGCCAAAGGCAACACGCGGGAACAGCACGCGGCGCAGTACGGCAAAGCGGTGCAGTTTTTGCAGGCGAAAGATTTTGCCAATGCGAAAAAGACCATCGCGCCGCTGCTGGCGAAGCAACCGGATAACCTCTGGTTCCTTGATATCATGACCGATATCGACATCGGTCTGAATCAGCCGCAGCAGGCCATCAGCATGCTGAACGCCGCCCGCGGCAGCAAGACCAGTCCGGTGCTGCAGCTTAACCTGGCGAACGCCTACGTCGAGGCGAAGCAGCCGGCCAACGCCAGTCGCATCCTTAACCGCTACACCTTTGCGCACCCTGACGATCTCAACGCATGGGATTTACTGGCGCAGGCCTCAGCCGCGCAGGGGCTGCGCGATGAGGAGCTTTCGGCACGGGCCGAAAGTCTGGCGCTGAACGGCCAGCTCGATCAGGCCATCACCTCCCTGAGCAGCGCCAGCGCCCAGGTGCCGCTCGGCAGCCTGAAGCAGGCGCGTTACGATGCGCGTATCGATCAGTTCCGCGAGTTACAGCGGCGTTTTAAGCAGTATGAAAAAGGGTAAATAGCCGGTTACGTTGGTGGATGGCCGGCAGGATTTCGGTGCGCATGAATGCGCACCCTACGGTCGTCAGATAAACCATTTCATCTATTCGCAGGGTGCGCATTCATGCGCACTTGGCAACAATGGATTACGCAGGATAAAAAACATGGTCTGTATTTATCACAATCCGCGCTGCAGAAAGAGCCGCGAAACCCTCGCGCTATTGCAGCAACAGGGCATTGAACCGCAGGTGGTGCTGTATCTCGACACGCCGCCGGACATCGACACGCTGAAAACGCTGCTGCAACAGCTGGGCATGCACAGCGCGCGCGAGCTGATGCGCCGTGGCGAGGAAATCTATAAAACGCTGGGGTTGGCCAGTAACGATCTCAGCGAACAACAGCTGTTACAGGCGATGGTGGAGCATCCAAAACTGATCGAGCGGCCGATTGTGATTCAGGGCGACCGCGCACGCATTGGTCGTCCGCCGGAAGCGGTACTGGAGATTCTCTAAAGCCCCAGCGCCTCTTTAACGAATGGAATGGTCAGCTTGCGCTGTGCGCTGATCGAAGCGCGATCGAGACGATCAAGCGTGTCAAACAGCGTGCGCATTTCGCGGTCGAGGCGTTTCAGCAGGAAACGCCCTACGTCTTCCGGCAGCTCAAAGCCGCGCAGGCCGGCACGCAGCTGCATCGCCTGCAGTTTGTCCTCGTCGGACAGCGGCTGTAAGCGGTAAATTTGTCCCCAGTCGAGACGTGACGCTAGATCCGGCAGGCCCAGATTGAGCTGACGCGGGGGACGATCGCCGGTGATCAGCAGGCGGGTTTTGCCGGTTTCCAGAATGCGGTTGTAGAGATCGAAGATGACCATCTCCCACTCGGCTTCGCCGGCGATGCACTCAATATTATCAATGCACACCAGCGCCAGATTCTCCATGCCTTCCAGCACTTCCGGCACGAACCAGGTGCGCTTATCAAGCGGCACGTAACCCACCGCTTCGCCGCGCGCGGACATTTCGGCACAGGCTGCGTGCAGCAAATGGCTGCGGCCACCGCCTTCGCGCGACCAGAAGTAGAGATAGCTGCCGTGCTGTTGCGCCAGCGCGCCCTGCAGCGCCGCCAGCAGTGACGGATTTTCCCCCGGCCAGAAACTGACGAAGGTTTCATCATCGGGTAGATAGAGTGGCAGTGAAAGCTGTGCCGGCGTGTTCAGAAGTACCTCAACGGATGAGCGGGCAGAAAACCGGGCAAGTTTATCACGATCCTCCGCAGAGATGAACCGGGCTTCCCTGCCCGCAGGATCCTTTAAAGCTCGCGTTTTTCTTCCGCGTCCAGCACCACCTCTTCCGGACGTAACAAACTGATTACACGGAAAATCAGCGCCAGGCCAACGCCGACGATGGTGGCGAGCGCCATGCCCTTCAGCTCGGCGGCACCCACGTGCACTTTCGCGCCGCTGACGCCAATGATCAGGATCACCGAGATGAGGATCAGGTTCTGCGCTTTGTTGTAGTCGACTTTGGATTCAATCAGCACGCGAATACTGGAAGCGCCGATCACGCTATACAGCAGCAGCGACACGCCGCCCATCACCGGCACCGGGATCGCCTGAATCGCAGCCGCCAGTTTACCGACGCAGGAGAGTAGAATGGCGAAGATCGCCGAACCGCCGATCACCCAGGTGCTGTAAACGCGGGTGATCGCCATGACGCCAATGTTTTCACCGTAGGTGGTATTTGGCGTGGAACCAAAGAAGCCGGAGATCATGGTCGACAGGCCGTTGGCGAAAATTGAGCGATGCAGGCCCGGATCGCGAATCAGGTCCTTCTTCACGATGTTGGCGGTGACCACTAAATGACCCACGTGCTCGGCAATCACCACCAGCGCTGCGGGCAGGATGGTCAGCATGGCGGCCCACTCAAAGCGCGGCGTGTAGAAGGTCGGCAGCGCAAACCACGGCGCGTTTTCCACCGTACTCCAGTCAACGATACCCATCGCCGACGACAGCGCATAGCCGACCAGCACGCCAATCAGGATGGGGATAATGGCGAAGAAGCCACGGAACAGCACGGAGCCAAACACCGTCACCGCCAGCGTCACCAGCGAAATAATAATGGTTTTACTGTCCGCTGTGGTGCCGTCAGCGGGCAGCAGCCCGGCCATATTCGCCGCCACGCCAGCCAGTTCGAGACCGATAACCGCCACGATGGCACCCATCGCGGCCGGTGGGAACATGACATAGAGCCAGCCGGTGCCGACTTTCTTCACAATCAGCGCCACGATGCAGAACAGCGCGCCGCACAGGATAAAGCCGCCAAGCGCCACTTCATAACCGAGCGGCAGCAGCAACACCGGCGAGATAAAGGCAAAGCTGGAGCCAAGATAGGCCGGGATTTTGCCTTTACAGATAAACAGATACAGCAGCGTGCCGACACCGTTGAACAGCAGCACGGTAGCCGGGTTGATGTGGAACAGAATCGGCACCAGCACGGTGGCGCCGAACATGGCGAACAGGTGTTGCAGGCTGAGCGGAATGGTTTGCAACAGTGGCGGGAGTTCGCTAACGCCAATGGCTCTGCGAGTCATCATTTATCCCCTTCCCTTCGTTCTTTGGCTTATAGCGGCGTTGGCTGCGCTCGCTCACCCGAATCACTTACTTATGTAAGCTCATCGGGATGAACTTGCTTGCCGCCTTGCTCTAATCCAAATTACTCGGGATTATTTGTTGGTGTTTTTGCCAAAAAAAGCCGACTCTCTGGCCGGCTGGTTTATTTATTTGGTTCCGAAAATCTTGTCGCCGGCATCGCCGAGGCCCGGGATAATGTACCCCTTCTCGTTCAGGCCCTGATCGATTGACGCGGTGTACAACTCAACGTCCGGATGCGCTTTCTCCAGCGCGGCAATGCCTTCCGGCGCGGCCACCAGCACCAGCACTTTAATGCTGTTGCAGCCGGCTTTCTTCAGCAGATCGATGGTAGCGATCATCGAGCCGCCGGTCGCCAGCATCGGATCAACCACCAGCGCCATACGCTCTTCAATGTTTGAGACCAGCTTCTGGAAGTAAGGCACCGGCTCCAGCGTTTCTTCGTCACGGTAAACGCCCACCACGCTGATGCGCGCGCTCGGTACGTGTTCCAGCACACCTTCCATCATGCCAAGGCCAGCACGCAGAATCGGGACGACGGTAATTTTTTTGCCTTTGATTTGATCGACGTCGACCGGACCGTTCCAGCCTTCAATGGTCACGCGCTCGGTTTCGAGATCGGCGGTGGCTTCATAGGTCAGTAAGCTGCCCACTTCCGAGGCCAGCTCGCGGAAGCGCTTGGTGCTGATATGATGCTCACGCATCAGGCCCAGTTTATGTTTGACCAGCGGGTGTCTGACTTCCACGATCTTCATGATTATTCTCCCGGAATTGAGTTGAGCTAAAAAAAATCGCCGGATTATACTGCCTTTTTACCGCCGCGCCACCGGTGATTGGTCAGGTAACGTGCGCAAATCGCCTGAGAATAAGGATTAGCGAAAAATCAGCACGCTGCAAAGGTGCCCTGAGATGGGACTCGCAAACGTTTGCCTGCGCTGGTAGAATTGCCGCGCTTAATTTTTGCCACCAACCGCAATCGCGTGGGGATTCCGCAGTGACCGACAAAACCTCTCTCAGCTACAAAGACGCCGGTGTTGATATTGATGCTGGTAACGATCTGGTTGACCGTATTAAAGGCGTAGTAAAGAAAACCCGCCGCCCGGAAGTTATGGGTGGACTGGGTGGCTTTGGCGCGCTGTGTGCGCTGCCGCAGAAATACCGCGAGCCTGTGCTGGTCTCCGGAACTGATGGCGTCGGCACCAAGCTGCGTCTGGCGATGGATCTCAAACGCCACGACAGCATCGGCATCGATCTGGTGGCAATGTGCGTGAACGATCTGGTGGTACAGGGCGCTGAGCCGCTGTTCTTCCTCGACTATTACGCCACCGGCAAGCTGGATGTGGATACCGCCTCAGCGGTGATCACCGGTATCGCTGAAGGCTGTCTGCAGTCGGGCTGTGCGCTGGTCGGCGGTGAAACCGCTGAGATGCCGGGCATGTATCACGGCGAAGATTACGACGTGGCCGGTTTCTGCGTCGGCGTGGTGGAAAAATCCGAGATCATCGACGGCAGCAAAGTGGAGGATGGCGACGTGCTGATCGCGCTGGGCTCCAGCTGTCCGCACTCTAACGGCTACTCGCTGGTGCGTAAAATTCTTGAAGTCAGCCAGACCGATCCCACCACCAAACAGCTGGAAGGCAAACCGCTGGCCGATCACCTGCTGGCGCCGACCCGCATCTACGTGAAAAATATCCTTAGCCTGATTGAGCAGGTGGACGTGCATGCCATTGCTCACCTGACCGGCGGCGGCTTCTGGGAAAACATTAAGCGCGTACTGCCGGATAACACCCAGGCGGTGATTGACGAAAAAAGCTGGCAGTGGCCGGCGGTATTCAGCTGGCTGCAGCAGGCCGGTAATGTCAGCCGTCACGAAATGTACCGCACCTTTAACTGCGGCGTGGGCATGGTGATTGCGCTGAGTCCGGCCGACGCCGACAAAGCGGTACAGCTGATGACCGCAGCTGGCGAGCAGGCGTGGAAAATTGGCGTGATTAACGCGTCAGATGCCGAAGAGCGTGTGGTTATTAACCCATGAAGAAACTGGTTGTACTGATCTCCGGCAACGGCAGCAATCTTCAGTCCATCCTCGACGCCTGCGAGAGCGGGCGTATCAACGGCAGCGTGGCTGCCGTTTTCAGTAATAAAGCCTCGGCCTATGGTCTGACGCGTGCGCAGCAGGCCAGCGTGCCTGCTCACGCGCTGTCCGCGCAGGATTTCACCGATCGCGACGCCTTTGACCGCCAGCTGATGCAGCAGATCGACGCTTATGCGCCGGATCTGGTGGTGCTGGCCGGTTATATGCGCATTCTGAGTCCGGCGTTTGTCGCGCACTATCACGACCGTCTGCTGAATATTCATCCGTCGCTGCTGCCGAAATATCCCGGTTTGCATACGCATCGCCAGGCGCTGGCGAATGGGGACGCGGAACACGGTACGTCGGTGCATTTTGTGACTGACGAGCTGGACGGTGGACCGATCATTCTGCAGGCGCGCGTGCCGGTATTTGCCGACGATGACGAAGCTGAGATCAGCGCCCGCGTGCAGCATCAGGAGCACGCGATTTATCCGCTGGTGATCAACTGGTTTGTTGAAGGACGATTGCAGATGCGTGCGGGAAAAGCGTGGTTAGATGGCGAACCGCTGCCGCCGGAAGGTTATGCGCACGATTGATTGACCAGGTGCGCATGAATGCGCACCCTACGGGGCATCTCCCTGGATCGCCATTCACGGCGACCACGTGAACAACGCCCCTCTCTACCCAAACCGGCCGGTAATATAATCCTCGGTGCGCCGCGCCTGCGGTGCGGTGAAAATCCGGTCGGTTTCATCAAACTCCACCAGCTGCCCGTTATGCATAAACGCGGTGTAATCGGATACGCGCGCCGCCTGCTGCATGTTGTGCGTCACCAGCACCAGCGTGAAATGCTGCTTCAGCGTGATCATCAACTCTTCAATGACCAGCGTCGAGATCGGTCCAGCGCCGAAGTGGGTTCATCCAGCAGCAGCACTTCCGGCTCGATGGCGATGGCGCGCGCAATCACCAGACGCTGCTGCTGACCGCTCGACAGCGTTAGCGCATTCTGCCCCAGCTGATCTTTCACTTCGCCCTACAGCGCCGCCGCCCGCAGCGCGCGCTCGCAGGCCTCATTCAGCACGCGACGATCGCGCACGCCCTGCAAACGCAGACCGTAAACCACATTCTCATAGATCGACTTGGGGAACGGATTGGGGCGCTGGAACACCATGCCGATGCGCCGCCGCAGCGCCGGCAGATCCTGGTTCGCCTGCATTACCGCGTGGCGGTCGAGCAGAATCTCGCCCTCCATGCGGCAGCCATCAATCACGTCGTTCATACGATTAAAGCAGCGCAGCAGCGTCGATTTACCGCAGCCGGAGGGACCAATCAGCGCCGTGATGCGATGCTTCGGGATCTGCAAATCAATGTTATTCAGCGCCTGGCGTTCGCCGTACCACAGCGACAGCTGATTAACGGTGAGCGCAATAGCGTAATCGGGCGTCATGTGTAAACCTTATTAGTGCGTCATAAGCCGGTAGCGCTCGCGCAGCCGATGGCGCAGCACCATCGCCAGCAGGTTAAGCGACAGAATAATCGCCACCAGCAGCAGCGCAGTGGCATAAACCAAGGGTCGATCGGCGTCAATGTTCGGGCTCTGGAAGGCCAGATCGTAAATCTGAAAACCGAGATGCATAAATTTGCGGTCAAGATGCAGGTAAGGAAACACCGCATCGACCGGCAGCTCTGGCACCATTTTGCCCACGCCCACCAGTATCAGCGGTGCGGTTTCGCCGGCGGCGCGCGCCACCGCCAGACTCAGGCCGGTGAGCATTGCCGGCACCGCCAGCGGCAGCACCACGCGCCACAGGGTTTCTGCCTGCGTCGCGCCCAGCGCCAGCGAGCCCTGCCCCAGCGCCACCGGCACGCTAAACAGCGCATCTTCCGCTAGGGTAAAGATCAGCGGCACCAGCGCAAAGCCCATCGCCAGCGCCGCCACCAGCAGATTACACTGCTCATAGTGCGCTAGCTGTTCGCCCATCTGCGGCCACCACAGTGTCGGCAGCCACAGCGTCAGTAACGTCACCAGTAACAGCAGCGGCATCAGCAGCAGCACTTCAAAACCGGGCCGCCGCCAGCGCGCCGGCAAACGCGGACTGAGCACGCCGCACACCAGCAGCGTGGCGGCCAGCACCAGCGGCAGCAGCATCACGCCGGGCAGTGCGCGGCTGATGTGTGCGGCGCCAGCCACACGCCAGTGCTCAGGCCAATCACCACGCTCGGCAGCGCGCCCATCATTTCAATGCCCGGCTTGACCCAGCGGCGCAGGCTCGGCGACATAAACCATGCGGTATACATCGCCGCCGCCAGCGCCAGCGGCGTGGCAAACAGCAGCGCCAGCGACGCCGCTTTCAGCGTGCCGATCACCAGCGGCATCAGGCTGAATTTGGCCTGATAGCTGTCGCCGGCGGCCGTGGACTGCCATACCCAGTCCGGCTGCGGATAGTTTTCATACCAGATTTTCTGCCACAGATTGCGCCAGCTGAAATCGGGCCACGGATTATCCAGCGCAAACTGCTGCCACTGTCCGGCACGCTCCACGATCAGGCTATCGCCGCGCGGAGACAACGCCAGCGCGCTGATGCCCGCGGCCAGCTGACGCGTGACAATCGGGCCCGTCTGCTTGCTGGCGAACAGGCGCACCACGCCCTGCGCGTCAAAACTGGCAAAAACGCGCCGCTGCGCCTCGGGCACGATGCCGAGCGCACCCGCGCTGTGCGTGAAGGTGTGAATCTGCTGCAGCCGTGGCCCGTGGTCACCGGTGATGGCAAAGCATTGCTGAATGCCACGCGGATCCTGAATCAGTAAGCTGCGCCCGCCCGCCAGCAGTTGCAGGCTGCGCGGTTGCTGAGTCAGCGTCTGGGTTTCCCGCAGCTGCGCGCCCTGCGACGTAAACTGCCACACCCGCAACAGCCGTCCGGCACTGGTGTACAGCAGCGTGCCGTCCGGCGACAACCGCATCAGGTCCGCCTGCTCACCGGGCAATACAATCTGGTCGACGCTTTTCTGGCCGGAAAAGGTCAGCAGGCTGATACCGGCCGGCGTTTGTGCGGCGATGCGCCACTGATGATCGCCCAGCACCGCCAGCGCCATCTGGCTGACCGCGCCCTGCGGCAGATGCAGTGGCCAATCGCCCAGCGGGAAATACCATTCACCGTGCTGGCCGTGGATGAGCGGTTGCATCAGCAACAGATCGCCCTGCATATTGAGCAATACGCTGCTGCCGTTGCTGCTGGTCACTGCCGCCTGCGGCTGGCCGTTCAGCGCCAGCGCCGGGGCTTTGTCCCACAGCTGCTGACTGAGCGTCGGCTGCATGCCCGGCGCGCTGAACAGCGGCATCACCACCCAGATCAGCCAGAAGAACAGCAGTAGCATCAGCAGTAAAATTCCCACACCGCAGGCCGTGACGATGCGGCGCACGAACTGATCGATGGCGCGTCGACGACGGTCACTAAAGTGGACAGGAATACGATTTATGCTCATGCAGGCCAGAGTTACCCTTGAAGTTATGCCGCTATGTTGCCCGTAGCTGATTGATAAGACAACTGTTGAGGTTGGACAAGGCTGCCATACTCTCGCCATAATGGTGGAGGACACTGAGCGGAACCGCAATTTTGCGTTTATTCCGCCGGACATTCCGTCCAGCAACAGCATCACGGAGTCAAAATGGGTCAGGAAAAGCTGTATATAGAAAAAGAACTAAGCTGGTTAACCTTTAACGAACGCGTGCTGCAGGAAGCCGCTGATAAAAGCAATCCGCTCATTGAGCGCATGCGTTTTCTCGGCATCTATTCCAACAATCTGGAAGAGTTTTACAAAGTGCGCTTTGCCGATCTCAAGCGCCGCATTCTGATTGGCGAAGAACAGGGGACGCCCACAACCCTGCGTCATTTGCTGAAAAAGATTCAGCTGCGGGTACAGAAATCGGATCAGGAGTTCGATGCGCTGTATAACGACCTGCTGCTGGAGATGGCGCGCAACCAGATTTTCCTGATTAACGAGCGCCAGCTGTCACCCAATCAGCAGGAGTGGCTGCGCTACTACTTTAAGTATCAGCTGCGCCAGCACGTCACGCCAATTCTGATCAACCACGACACCGACCTGATTGAGTTCCTGAAAGACGACTACACCTATCTGGCGGTTGAGATTATCCGCGGCGAAGAAATCCGTTACGCCCTGCTGGAGATCCCGTCCGATAAAGTGCCGCGCTTTGTGAATCTGCCGGCAGAATCGCCGCGCCGTCGCAAGCCAATGATTCTGCTGGATAACATTCTGCGCTACTGCCTTGATGAGATTTTTAAAGGCTTCTTTGATTACGACGCGCTGAACGCCTACTCAATGAAAATGACGCGCGACGCCGAGTACGACTTGGTCACGGAGATGGAATCCAGCCTGCTGGAGCTGATGTCCTCCAGCCTGAAACAGCGCCTGACCGCCGAGCCGGTGCGCTTTGTCTATCAGCGCGATATGCCCGATGCGATGGTGGAAATGCTGCGCCATAAGCTGTCGATCTCCAGCTACGACTCGATTGTGCCGGGCGGCCGTTATCATAACTTCAAAGATTTCATCGGTTTCCCGAACGTGGGCAAAGCCAACCGGGAAAATCGCCCGCTGCCGCAGATTCGTCATATCGGTTTTGATGGCTTCCGCAACGGCTTTGACGCCATCCGCAACTGCGATGTGCTGCTTTACTATCCGTACCACACCTTTGAGCACGTGCTGGAGCTGCTGCGTCAGGCGTCGTTCGACCCGACCGTGCTGGCCATCAAGATCAACATTTACCGCGTGGCCAAGAATTCGCGCATTATGGATGCGATGATCCACGCCGCCTACAACGGTAAAAAGGTCACGGTGGTGGTCGAGCTGCAGGCGCGCTTTGATGAAGAAGCCAACATTCGCTGGGCGAAGCGGCTGACCGAAGCGGGCGTGCACGTGATCTTCTCGGCGCCCGGCCTGAAGATTCACGCCAAGCTGTTCCTGATCTCCCGCCGCGAGGGTGAGGAAGTAGTGCGTTACGCCCACATCGGTACCGGCAACTTCAACGAAAAAACCGCGCGTATTTACACCGACTATTCGCTGCTGACCGCCGATGCGCGCATCACCAACGAAGTCCGCCGCGTATTTAACTTTATCGAAAACCCGTATCGCCCGGTGACGTTCGAACACCTGATGGTGTCGCCGCAAAACTCGCGCGCCATGCTGTATCAGCTGATTGATAACGAGATTGCCAACGCGCAGCAGGGCAATCCTTCCGGCATTACGCTAAAAATCAACAACCTGGTGGACAATGGTCTGGTGGATCGGCTGTATGCCGCCTCATCGGCTGGCGTGAAGATCAACCTGCTGGTGCGCGGTATGTGCTCGCTGATCCCCGATTTGCCGGGCATCAGTGAAAATATTCGCATCACCAGTATCGTTGACCGCTACCTCGAGCACGACCGCGTCTATATTTTTGAAAGCGGCGGCGATAAAAAAGTATTCCTGTCGTCGGCGGACTGGATGACGCGCAACATCGATTATCGTATCGAAGTGGCGGTGTCTGTGCTCGATCCGCGCCTGAAACAGCGCATACTGGATATCATTGCCATTCTGTTAAGTGATACGGTAAAAGCCCGCATCGTAGACAAAGAATTGAGTAACCGTTATGTTCCGCGCGGCAATCGCAAGAAGATGCGCTCGCAGCTGGCGATTTACGATTACATCAAGAAACTGGAACAACCCGAATAACGCCTATGCCAATCTCCCATAAAAGTACGCCGAAACCGCAGGAATTTGCCGCCATCGATCTCGGCTCGAACAGCTTCCACATGGTGATTGCCCGTGTGGTTGATGGCGCCATGCAGGTGCTGGGACGCCTGAAACAGCGCGTGCACCTCGCCGACGGGCTGGATGCGCAAAATCGCCTGAGTGAAGAGGCGATGGAGCGCGGACTAAGCTGCCTGGCGCTGTTTGCCGAGCGCCTGCAGGGGTTCAGTGCCGCCAACGTCACCATCGTCGGTACGCACACGCTGCGCATCGCGTCCAACGCGGAAGAGTTTCTGCAGCGCGCCGCGGAGGTCATCCCTTATCCGATTGAGGTGATTTCCGGCAATGAAGAGGCGCGCCTGATCTTTATGGGCGTTGAGCACACGCAGTCGGAGAAAGGCCGCAAGCTGGTGATTGATATCGGCGGCGGTTCGACCGAGCTGGTGATCGGCGAAGATTTTGAGCCGCAGCTGGTGGAGAGTCGCCGCATGGGCTGCGTCAGCTTCGCCAACCTCTACTTCCCGAAAGGCGAGATTAGCCAAGAGAATTTCCGCCGCGCCCGGCTGGCCGCCGCGCAAAAGCTGGAAACGCTGGCGTGGCAGTACCGTCTGCAGGGCTGGCAATATGCGCTGGGCGCGTCCGGCAGTATCAAAGCGACCTGTGAAGTGCTGCTGGCTATGGGCGAGAAAGAGAAGCGCGTGACGCCGGAAAACCTCGACATGCTGGTGAGCGAAGTGCTGAAGCATAAATCCTTTGCTGCCCTGAGCCTGCCGGGGCTGTCGGATGAGCGCAAGGCAGTGTTTGTGCCTGGGCTGGCGATTCTGTGTGGCGTGTTTGACGCGCTGGCCATTCGCGAGCTGCGCCTGTCGGATGGCGCACTGCGTGAAGGCGTGCTGTATGAGATGGAGGGCCGCTTCCGTCATCAGGATATCCGCAGCCGTACCGCGCAGAGCCTGGCGAATCATTACGCCATCGACAGCTACCAGGCGCGCCGCGTGCTGGAAACCACCGAACAGCTGTACAGCCAGTGGCTGGAGCAGAACCCGAAGCTGGCCAATCCCCAGCTGACGGCGCTGATGAAGTGCGCAGCGCTGCTACATGAAGTCGGGCTGACCATCAACCACAGCGGTATGCAGCGCCATTCGGCCTACATTCTGCAGAACTCCAATATGCCGGGCTTTAATCAGGATCAACAGATGCTGCTGGCCACGCTGGTACGCTTCCACCGTAAAGCGGTGAGGCAGGATGAGATGCCGCGTTTCACCTTGTTTAAAAAGAAACAGTTCCTGCCGATGATCTTCCTGCTGCGGCTCGGCACCCTGCTGAACAATCAGCGTCAGGCCACCACGCGCCCCGACACGCTGAAGCTGAGCACCGACGATGGTCACTGGACGCTGACTTTCCCGGCCGGTTTCCTCAGCCAGAACACGCTGGTTCAGCTGGATCTGGAGCGGGAGCAGGCTTACTGGAATGACGTCACCGGCTGGAAACTGATGCTGGAAGAGGAGTAACGCGGGCTTTAGGTCCGCAATAGCACTATGACAACACGCCCCGATAACTATTTTGCGGAGAAATACGGTCTGACGCCGCCCCACTCCGAAGTGCTGGCCGCGCTGCCAAAACTGGAAGTGGGTAAAGTGCTGGACCTCGGCTGCGGCCAGGGCCGTAACAGCCTGCTGTTTAATCAGCACGGTTTTGCTGTTACCGCCTGGGACAACAACCCGCAGAGCCTGGAACGCCTTAACAGCATCATCGCGGAAGAGCAGCTGCAGCAGATACATACCGAACAGTGCGACCTAAATCAGGTGCGTTTCAACGGTGATTATCAGTTTGTGTTTTCCACCGTGGTGATGATGTTCCTGCAGCCGGCGACCATTCCGCAGCTGATCGCCGATATGCAGGCCAGCACGCGCAAGTTCGGTTACAACCTGATTGTGGCGGCGATGAGCACCGACGATTATCCCAACACGCAAAATTTCCCGTTTACCTTTAAATCGGGCGAGCTGAGCCATTATTACCGTAACTGGCACATCGTGAAGTACAACGAAGAGGTCGGTGAACTGCATCGCCGCGATGAACACGGCCAGCGCATTAAGTATCGCTTCGCTACCCTGCTGGCGCAGAAAGCCAGCTACTGATGTCTGGCATCATGATGGTTCGGTCGCCATAAATGGCGCCCCTACAGAGTCGATGACGCATGCTTCGCCCGGCGGCTGATATCGATCAAGGCAACCTTAACCTTTCCTGCTCATTTTTCACGCAGCAGTTGACCTCCCGGTCGGGTTGTGACTAAATGTTGCCACCGCCCAGCCGGGCTTTGACAGGAACCACCCCGCGTGAATAGCGCCATCTCTGCACGAAGACGTCCCAAAACCGGTACCATGACCCGCATCGTTTTGCTGATCAGTTTCTTTATTTTGGTTGGCCGTCTGATTTTCATTATTCCCGGTGCCATCGAGCATCATCAGCAAAAGAAAGCCGCACCTGAACCGGTCACACTGAGCACCAGCGAGACGCGCTAAGGAATTTGCGGGTCATCGTCGCTCTGCCATCACATTGTCCGCCGCGGCAATACTGCTTGTTACGCCCACTTTACCCGCAACGCGCTACACTTTGACCTGACTTTACAGACACAAAGGACGCGTTATATCTGCTTTGCACGCACAACAACTATCAGAAACCCGCCAGCGAATTCTGCACCTTCTGCTCAGCGAGCACAATTTAGTCGATGTGCTGCTGGATAATCCGTCGACCTCAACGCCGCCGAACTGCGCAAAATTACTGGCTGGCGTCAGCAGCTGGAGCATGAACTGCCGCAGCTGCACGCGGCCGACCTGGCGGACATTCGCGAAGCGCTGCCGGAAGAGGAGCGTCTGGCGCTGTGGCGCCTGGTGCCGTATGAGCAGCGCGGTCGCGTGCTGGTGGAGGCCTCCGAAACCGTGTGGGCCAGCCTGACGGAAGAGATGACCGACCGCGAAATCCTGCGCGCCCGACTGCTGGACGTGATTGAGCTGGATCGCGATCGCGTCGGCCAGGTGATGGACTTCAATATCCTGACCGTGCGCTCAGACGTGACGCTGGCGACGGTGCAACGCTTTCTGCGCAAGCGCAAAAGCATGCCGGACGGCACCGATAAAATCTTCATCACCGACGAACACAATTAGCTGCTGGGTGAACTGGCGCTGACCGATATCCTGCTCAACAAGCCTAAAACGCTGGTGGCTGAGGTGATGAACGCGCGCCCCACCACTTTCCTGCTGGATGACAAAGCGGAAGAAGCCGCCAGCGCCTTCGAACGCTATAACCTGATTTCTGCTGCGGTGACCGATGCCAAAGGCAAGCTGATTGGCCGTATCACCGTGGAAGATGTGATTGACCTGGTGAACGAAGAGAACCAAAGCAACATCCGTAAGATGGGCGGCATCAGCCAGGGTAGACGTGTTTGCACCGGTGCGCAAAGCAGTAAGAAAGCGCTGGACCTGGCTGGCCGTCAACCTGTGCACGGCGTTTACCGCCTCGCGCGTCATTGGCCTGTCTGAGGACACCATTTCGCAGCTGGTGGCGCTTGGCCACGCTGATGCCGATTGTCGCCGGCATTGGCGGTAACACCGGCAATCAGACTATTACCATGATCGTGCGCGCGCTGGCGCTGCATCAGGTTGAACCCGGCAACTTTTCGTTTCTGATTGTGCGCGAACTGGGCGTGGCGCTGCTTAACGGCCTGTTCTGGGGCGGCATCATGGGCGGCGTGACCTGGCTGATGTACGACAACCTGCAACTGGGTGGCGTGATGATGCTGGCGATGGTGCTGAATCTGCTGCTGGCGGCGCTGATGGGTGTGCTGATTCCGCTCATCATGACCAAACTCAAACGCGACCCGGCGGTCGGCTCCAGCGTGCTGATCACCGCCATCACCGATACCGGCGGCTTCTTTATCTTCCTCGGTCTGGCCACGCTGTTTCTGCTGCACGGCCACTAAAGCGCAGCTACAATCAGCGTTGATCCCTAATCAACTGGAGAGCAGTGATGTTTAACGTGGATGATTTTGTGCAGGCGAAAACCGGTGGTCCAAAAATGCAGGTGCTGCGCGTTGCGGGCGATACGCTGTGGTGTGCCCGCGTTGACGATCCGATCAAAAAAGAGATCGAGGTGAAGGCCGACAGCGTCAATCTCTATCATGAAGACGGGGATTTCGGCGTGTGTTAACGGCTGCGAGCCCGCGCCGCCCGCGAACAGATGCTGTCGCGGCACGGCGCCGTCTCAGGGCTTATCCTTCTGTAAATTATCCTGCCCCACCCCGCCGATAAACGGCAGCCGCAGGCGCAGCGGCGTGAAATCCAGCCCCAGATTCAGTCCCAGCAGATTCACCTCCACGCCCTCTTCTGCTCCCAGCGTGACGCCCAGCACGCCGAGCAGCGACAGCTGCACGCCGCGCCCGGATGGCGGCAGGTCAAGCGGATGCAGCAGCGAACGGAAATCCTTACCGATGGCATTGGCGGGCAAATCGAGCTTCAGCGCCGGCACTTCACGGCCAATGTGAGCGAGGAAAGTGTTGCTGTTGGGGCCCGGCCACGCATGATAGGTGTTGGGCCACGGATAGGATTGAATCGCCGCTTCAATCTGCGGGATCATCGCCTGCGCAGCCGCACCGCGATGTGACACCAGCAAACGCGGACGCGCACCGTACCAGTAGCCGTCCGGCAGATTGCTGTTGCGGCGCACTTTATCGCCGCTGCCCCAGCTGATCACCTCATAACGGTTGTAGCGGGTTTCTCCGGCGCGCTTAAAGATAATCCACGGATGCACGGCCACCGCACCTTTCCAGCCGTAGGTCGGCGCGGCATACACCTGCACAATCGCCTCACTGGCAAAGCGCTGCGGATCCGGTGCCAGCCCGGCCGAATCACGGCGCGCCGTCGCCCAGCCGCCGCGTTCGGTGGTGAACTCACCGCTGCGCGTCGCCTGCGCCAGGCTGGCCGCCAGCGACAGTAACAACACACAGAGAAAAGAGAGTAAAACAGCTTTAACAGTCAACATGCATGGACATCCCGGTGGTGAAAAAACGCTCCCGCCATGATGCGCCGAAACGGCAGCGTCTGTATTCACCAACTATGCGGTGGACAAAAAATGCGTTGCGGTGCCCGGTCAGTTGATTTTTCCTTAGTCAGGCAGGGCGATACCGCTGATATCGGCGCATATCGCCAACAACTGCTGCTGCAGCCGTGGATTGCGCGCCTGTGGATTAGCCGCCAGCGCCTGACGGTGATAAAAGTACTCCCCGCTTACCCGCGCTTCATCGGCGCTGGCTAACCACACCTGGGTATGATGCGCCTGATCGAGATCGTCGGGAGCACCGGCACCGCCCATTTTGGTCGGTACCCAGCCTGGCTCCAGCGCGTTGCTGTATACCTGCGGCCAGCGCCGGGCGATGGCAAACGCCAGCATGGCATCATGCAGTTTACTCTCAGCATAAGCCTGCAAAGCGTGCCAGCGCCGCCGCTGCCACAAAATATCATCCAGGTTAGCTTCGGCATGATGATGCATGCCGGAGCTGAGGTAAATCAGCCGCTGCGGCCGCTCAATCAGCGCCGTAAGAATATAGGGTGCCAGCGTGTTGATGGCGAACAGATGCGGCAGGCCATCTGCGGTTAACTGATAAGGCTCGCGATAGCCAACCGCCACGTTGTGGATCACCGCATCAAATCTGCCGAGCGCATTAACCTGCTGCGCCACACTGCGGGCGCCGGCGATGGTCATCACGTCGCCGCTGACCACGGCTTCAGCCTGCGGTAGCGCCTCCTGCGCCGCGCGGGCACGCGCGGCGTTGCGTCCGTGCAGCACCACCTGATGGCCCTGCTCAACCAGCAGTTCAGCCGCCATCAGCCCGAGGTCGGTGGATGAACCGGAAATAAAAATACATGACATGGAAAACACCTTAAGCGTGAAGTGAAGCGGCGCGCGATGTCAGCGCCAGCAGCGCACCGAGCAGCGCACAGGCCGCACCAAACAGATAGACGGCGGCATAGCTGAAGTGGCTGGCGATGGCACCGGCAATCGGTCCGGAAATACCATAAGCGATGTCGAGAAAAGCAACGAAGGCGCCCATGGCGCTGCCGCGACTGGTAGGCGGCACGCGCTTCAGCGCTTCCACGCCGAGGGCGGGAAAGATCAGCGCACAGCCAAGACCGGTAATCAGCGCGCCGGTGAGCGCCAGCGTTTCGTCAGGCGCAAACCACAGCAGCATCTGCCCCAGCGCCTCCACCAGCAGTGAATAAGCCGCCACACGGTAGCCACCAATGCGATCCGGCAGATGTCCCAGCACTAGGCGCACGGCGATAAAACCAACGCCAAACGCGGTCATCACCCAGCCGGCCAGCTGCCAGTGACGCGCGGCGAAGTAGAGCGAGGCGAAGGCCGTCAGGCCAGCCAGTCCGACGCCCTGCAGCATCAGGCCACAGCCTTCACGCCAGATGCGGCCAATCACCCGATAGAACGGCAAACGTGTCCCCCCGACCGCGCGATAACCGCTGGCAGCCGTGGCGATGAGCGCCGCCAACAGCGGAGCCGCGATGCAGGCCAGCATCGCCGCCGCTAAGCCGACGTGCTGATACAGCATCATGCCGGCAGGGGCACCGAGCGACAGCGCGGCAAACATGCCGATGCCGGTCCAGGACATCGACAGACCGGCACGCTGTGGCCCGACCGAGGCGATTGACTAGGCCACGCAGCCGGTGACGAACTGGCTTTCGCCCATACCCGTCGCCAGCCGTCCGGCAATCACCAGCGACAGACTGACCGCCGGTGAAAAGCCCGGCAGCGCGGCCAGCCAGTACAGCACGCGAGCCAGCGCGCGCACCGCCGCGCCCTGCAGCGCCGAGCGCTTACCGCCAACGCGATCGGTCAGTTGACCGGCGTAACCGCGCGTCAGCACAGTGGCGACAAACTGTATCCCAATCACCAGCCCGACCCACAGGTTGCTGAAACCGAGATGCTGATGGATAAACTGCGGGATTACCGGCAGCGGCAACCCGACCACCAGATAACCGCAAAACAGCGCGGCAATCACGCCGGTCGCCGGTCGCGACAAATGCGCAGCTTCAGCCTGCGCGCTTAATGCAGACATAACAGCCTCCATAAATGAACAGACAGCGCGGCAGGCCGCCGCGCTGCGGTAAATCAGGCAAACAAAGGATGGTGATAGCCGCTGGCATTCAGCAGATAGTCGCGCGAGGCGGTGATTTCCGCGTTCAGCTGTGCCACATCGACGTTGAGCAACTGACCATGACGTTTACGCAGTTCACCCGCCACCATAACGGTATCAACATCGGCGCGTTGCACCGCCTGCACCACCGTTGCTGTCACGCTGGTCAGCGGGAAAACGCCGATACCATCGGTGCGCAGCATAATAACGTCGGCCTGTTTACCTGGCGTGAGCGTGCCCGTTTGCTGCTCCAGCCCGGCCGCACGCGCGCCGTTAATCGTTGCCGACTGCAGTACGGCTTCCACACTAATCGGTGCCGGTACGTCGCTTTCGCTCCGGAAGCGGCGATAGCGCATCGCTGAGCGCTGCTGGTTAAACAGCGCCTGCATTTCACCGAACAGATCGCTGCCGAAGGCGGTATCGAGATCGATACCGAGCGCCGGCGTTATTCCGCGATCGACCGCCTGCTGCCAGGTGTGCGCCGGTACGCGCGTACAGTGGTTGAAAATGTTGTGCGGACCCAGCAAGCCGGGTTGGGCGAACTCCGCCGGCAGCTGCGCTAGGTCACCAATAAACTCGGTGAGAATGCGCATATCCAGCTCGCGCCCCACGCGCCACCACGCCAAGTTGAGCTGGCCAAACAGGCCAACCTGCACACGGCTGCCGGCGTGGTTCCAGCGGCTGGCTAGACGTGCCAGATCGCCCGGCAGATAATCGCTGGAAGCCTGCTTATCCATCGCTGCGCCAACCATGTGCAGCGCACGAATACCGCTCTCCTGCAGCGCGTCGAGCACCGCATCGGTATGCGCCGGACTGCGTGAACTGTGGCAGGCATCAATCACCGTGGTGATACCGGCATCCAGGCAAGCCAGCGCCGTCAGCCGGGTGCTGAGGTACATATCCAGCGGACGGTAATGCGCGCCGAGCGTTTCTGCCACCACATCGATATAGGCAAACAGATCGTCAACGTTGGGCATCAGGCGGCGCATCACACCGAGCCACATATGGTGATGCGCATCCACTAGGCCCGGCATCACGATATGGCCGCGGACATCAATCACCTGCGCATCGTCGGCGGAAAGGTTTTCCCCCACGGCGGCAATACGATCGTCTTCAATCAGCACATCGCCACAGACGAGGTCGGGCACGCTGGCGTCCAGCGTCAGGATAGTGCCGCCTTTAAAAAGGGTGCGCCGTACAGTCATAACATTCTCCTCAAAAGGGATCAGGAATCCGGCGGTCAGTGCCGGTCGCGTTTCGGGGCACACAATAAGTTGCAGCGCATTTTTGATAAAGGTAGGCTCAGGCAAATGATCTTTGCTAAAAATCAAAGATGGAGAACAGGATGAGTTTTGATGGCCGACTATTATCCGGCATGAGCGTGCTGGCAGCCGTGGTTGAAGCCGGCAGCTTCAGCCGTGCCGGCGAAGTGCTGGGGTTGTCCGCCTCGGGCGTCAGCCGTGCGATTTCACGACTGGAACAGCGTCTCGGCGTGCGCCTGCTGGATCGCACCACCCGCACCCTGCATCTCACCAGCGAAGGTGCCAGCCTGTATGAGCGGGCGGCGCCGCATCTGGAAGGGATTGAAGAAGCAGCAAACTACGTCTCCGGCGCCGCCGTGACGGTGCGCGGTACGCTGCGCGTGAGCCTGAATCCGCTGTTTTCCCGCTATGTGCTGGCGGCAAAGCTGCCGCTGCTGCGTGCCCGTTATCCGCATCTGGAACTGACGATTTTGCAGCAGTCCTGATGTGGGCGATCTGGTGGCAGAAGGTATTGATGTTGCGGTGCGTTTCGGGCCGTAGCCGCCGTCCACCATGACCTCACGCCTGCTGTTACAAACGCGCGTCCTGACGGTGGCAGCCCCGGACTATCTGGCACGCTGTGGCCGCCCGACGCAGCCGCAGCAGCTGACTGAGCACAATTGTCTGCAATACATCGATCCGCGCAGCAATAAGCCCTTTAGCTGGGAGTTTCATCGTGGCACGCAGCGGCTGACGGTAGCTACCCACGGCCATCTGACTACCACCGATCCGGATTTAATGGTACAGGCGTGCGTCGGCGGTGCCGGCGTAGCCTAGGTGCCGGCGCTGAGCGTGCAACATCTGATCGCCAGCGGTGAACTGGTAGAACTTTTCCCCGACTGGCCTGACGAAACTTATCCGCTGTTTATTACCCGGCCCTCGCGCCGTCTGGCGCCGGCGGCGGTGGAGGCATTTCTCGGGTTTTGTCTGGAGATTTGTGCGGAACAGAGCTGACGCGAATTACCGATTACCATCAGAGCGTGTTTGCCGGTAATAACCCACCAGTTGAATGATGAAGGTGAGCGTCGCGAGTAAAAACAGTATCCCCCCCAGGGGAATCGTGCCGAGCAGGAACCAGCCCATGACGCCTAACTCATACAGCAACTGGCCGCGATCTTCTCCCATGATGTAACAGGCATGCACGTTGCCTTCGTCCAGCTGGCAACCCGCCAGACTGGCGACATATCCCGCGCCCATCGCACAAATCAGCGGCAGAAAAGCGAGAAAAGTCGTGCCGCACAGCATCACAAGATAGAGAATGATGATGGATGTCAGCGGGCGTTTGCCGGGTGTCGCGCGCTTGTCCGCGGCTCTGAAATTAAACAGCACGTTTCCTCCTGAAGCCTCTGCCGTTAACGCCAGATTAT
The DNA here is from genome assembly GCF_059731155.1 of Type-A symbiont of Plautia stali. Classification (NCBI taxonomy): domain Bacteria; species Type-A symbiont of Plautia stali. The sequence continues at coordinate 130,039 of NZ_AP035891.1, forward strand.
TAACACATCCTTATCCTCCGCGACAAACCGGTAAACAAACGCCCGCGGGGTAGCGGGCGCGTTTATGCTGCGACATGACGCCAAGCGTTAAGGGGTGGCGCGGATAATCACTTTGCCGCGCGCATGGCCGGTCGCCACCTTTTCCAGCGCGGAGCGCGCATCATCCAGCGAAAAGATAGCGTCGGTGATGACCTGTAACTGCCCGGCCTGGAACAGGCTGCTCGCCCGGGCAAGATACGGCGTCGCGTTGGCGAAGAACACAAACTCACCGCGATGGCCGCTGGCAGGCGTGATGCCGAACTCCACCAGCGTGGCAATGCGACCGCCGGCGCGCAGCACGGACCAGGAGCGGCTCAGCGTTTCACCGCCGACGCTATCCATCACTAGGTCGATGTCGCGCGTTGCTGCGAAGTCCTGCGTGCGGTAATCAATCACCTCGTCGGCACCCAGACTGGTCACCAGCGCGTGGTTTTTAGCAGACGCCGTGGCGATGACATCAGCGCCCGCCTGATGCGCCAGCTGGACGGCCATGCTGCAGACGCCACCCGCTGCGGCGTGAATCAGCACGCGCTCTCCACGCTGGAGCTGGCCCACATCGAACAATGCCTGCTGCGCGGAGCCAAACGCGGTAGGCAGCGCCGCGGCCTGTTCAGCACTCATCGCCGCCGGGACAAGACATACGTCATCGGCGGCAATCACCAGGCTTTGTGCAAAAGCCCCGCCTGCGCCCGGTGGCGTGCGCCCGAATACGCGATCGCCCGCTTTTAAATGGTTCACGCGCTCGCCAACCGCCGTAATCACGCCGCAGAAATCCATGCCCGGCACGTAAGGCAGTTCCACCGGGAAAACCTGCTGCATGTGCCCTGAGATGATTTTCACATCCAGTGGGTTAACACTCGCCGCTTCAACCTGCACCGTCACCTCATCCGGACTGGCGGCGCGTAATTGACGTTCGCCAATCGTCAGCACATCCGCTGGGCCAAACGTATCAATCAATGCTGCTTTCATTATCAACTCTCCGGTCTGATTCAGGCTTGTGGCGGAAACTGGCCAAGCTGGAGGAACAAGCCAAACCAATCTTCCATGTGCCAGGTGGTGATCAGACGGCCGTCCTCCAGCACATGGAACTCATGGAGACGGAAGCTCACTTTTTTACCGGTCGGCGCGATACCGAAAATTTCGCAGAGATGGGTGCCGCTGATTTCCGCCCGCGCCGCGATGCGGCCAAGCTCCTGAATCATGTCATGCACCACGATCTGCACGTCCGGAAAGGCTTGCGCCAGCATGCGAATGATGGGCTTGATGCCTTCCGGCCCGGCCGCCTGTCCCGGCGCCAGCGGAATGTCCTCCCATGACGGTGCCAGCACGCTATCGACCAGATCGGGGTTGTTGTCGCTGAAGGCTCTGATAGAGCGTCTCTACCGCCTGTCGTTCAATTTTCAGCCGTTGCACGTATTTCTGCTGCTGGATTCATCGTTATTCACTTTCAGGTGGGGGTTGGTTGTGGAATTTTGCGCAGTGCCCTATAATTCGTCCAGCAAATATTCAATATGAGTAATTATTTGCCATATGGATTTTCATGGGATCGATCTCAATCTGTTAGTGGCTTTTGACGCGCTGATGAACGAGCGCAACGTCATGCGGGCGGCGACCCAGGTGGGCGTCAGCCAGCCGGCGATGAGTGGCGCTTTGTCGCGATTACGCACCCTGTTCGGTGACCCGCTGCTCATGCGCAGCGCGGAGGGTTTACTGCCGACCGCGCGTGCGCGCGATCTGTCCGGCCCCATCGCCAAGGCGTTGCGCCAGCTCGAAGCGACGCTGGTGGCAAAGCCCGCGTTTGCAGCGGAAAAAGCGCAAATAAATTTCAAGCTGGGCGTGTCAGAGTATCCGACTTTCGTGTTGCTGCCTTCGTTAATGCAGGCGCTACCGGACGCCGCCCCTAGCGTGTCATTGAATGTGCAGGCGTTTACCAACCGCGATCACGCGGTCGATTTGTTAGATGCCGGCACGATTGATGTCGCCATCGGCGTCATGCCCACCCACAGCGATAGCCGCATCATCTCCCGGCCCATACTGCGCGACGAATTCGTCACCATCGTCGCCAGCAACCATCCGGCGGCCAGACGCGGCATGAATATGGAGAGTTACCTAGCGCTGCCGCATATTCTCGTCTCGCCGGAAGGTGAACTGTACGGCCTGGTTGATCAGGTGCTGGCGCAGCAGGGTAAAAAGCGTCGGCTGGGACTGACGCTGCAGCAGATGTTTGCCGTGCCATCTATCGTGGCGCAAACCCATATGACGGCGACCGTGATGAAGCGCGTGGCGCTGCATGCGCAGGCCAGTCGCCAGTTGGTGCTGTTCCCTCCACCGCTGTCGTTGCCCGAAATGGTGTTTAACCTGATCTGGCACCGGCGCAGCGACGCGCATCCCGCCCAGCAGTGGTTCAGGGAATTTATTGAGCAACAGGCGGCGCGGCTGTAGGCGCTGTATCTGGATTCTGCGCGGATCGGGCGATGCGAAAGATGGCAGGATAAAAAAGCCCGCATTTACGCGGGCTTAGAGTTACTTTACTGCTTTTATGTGCTGGCGGTTGCCAGAGCGGACGTTATTCCCACTCAATCGTCGCGGGCGGTTTACCTGAAATGTCATAAACCACGCGAGAAATGCCGTTCACTTCGTTGATGATGCGGTTGGAGACGTGGCCGAGGAAGTCGTACGGCAGGTGCGCCCAGTGGGCCGTCATGAAGTCGATGGTTTCGACAGCACGCAGGGAAACCACCCAGTCGTATTTACGACCATCGCCCATCACGCCGACAGAGCGCACCGGCAGGAACACGGTAAAGGCCTGGCTGACTTTATTGTACAGATCGGCTTTGCGCAGCTCTTCGATAAAGATGGCATCAGCACGGCGCAGCAGGTCGCAGTACTCTTTCTTCACTTCACCCAGTACGCGCACGCCCAGACCCGGGCCCGGGAATGGATGGCGGTACAGCATGTCGTAAGGCAGGCCGAGTTCCAGACCGATTTTACGCACTTCATCTTTGAACAGCTCTTTCAGCGGCTCAATTAGGCCCATCTTCATCTCTTTTGGCAGACCGCCCACGTTGTGGTGCGATTTGATCACGTGCGCTTTACCGGTGGTCGAAGCCGCCGACTCAATCACGTCCGGATAGATGGTGCCCTGCGCCAGCCACTTCACGTCGGTCAGCTTCAGCGCTTCTTCGTCGAACACTTCCACGAACACGCGGCCGATGATTTTACGTTTGGCTTCCGGATCGTTCTCGCCCGCCAGCGCGTCGAGGAAGCGCCCTTCTGCCGCAACGTGCACGATGTTCAGACCAAAGTGGTCGCCGAACATGTCCATCACCTGCTCAGCTTCATTCAGACGCAGCAGTCCGTTATCGACGAACACACAGGTCAGGCGCTCACCAATCGCGCGGTGCAGCAGCATCGCGGTCACGGACGAGTCCACGCCGCCGGACAGGCCGAGAATCACACGGTCTTCACCCACCTGCTCACGGATGCGCTCTACCGCATCTTCGATGATTTTAGCTGGCGTCCACAGCGCTTCACAGCCGCAGATGTTGCGCACAAAACGCTCCAGCATGCGCAGGCCCTGACGGGTGTGCGTCACTTCCGGATGGAACTGCACGCCGTAGAAACGCTTCTCTTCGTTGACCATGATGGCAAACGGGCAGCTTTCGGTGCTGGCAACAGTCACGAAGTCTGCCGGGATCGCCGTGACTTTGTCTCCGTGGCTCATCCACACGTCGAGCAGCGGTTTGCCCGCCGCGCTGATGGCATCTTCGATATCACGCACCAGCGCGCTCGGGGTTGTCACTTCAACCTGCGCATAACCAAATTCACGCTCGTTCGAGCCTTCAACCTTACCGCCCAGCTGCATCGCCATGGTCTGCATGCCATAGCACACGCCCAGCACCGGCACACCAGCGTTGAACACATATTCCGGCGCGCGCGGGCTGTTGTGCTCGGTGGTGCTTTCCGGACCACCGGACAGGATGATGCCGTTCGGGTTGAACTGGCGGATTTGCTCTTCGGTGACATCCCACGCCCAGAGTTCGCAGTAGACGCCCAGCTCACGCACGCGGCGCGCGACCAGCTGCGTATACTGAGAACCAAAATCGAGGATCAAAATACGATGTTTATGAATATTTTCAGTCGTCATTGAGGCGTTTCCATTGGGATGGACTTAATAATAAAAGCGCCCGGCTGGAGCCGGGCGGGAAATCTTACGGGATTATGAACCCATGCGGTAGTTCGGTGACTCTTTGGTGATGGTCACATCGTGCACGTGGCTTTCGTTGATGCCGGCGCCGCTGATGCGCACGAACTCGGCTTTGGTGCGCAGATCGTCGATGGTCGGGCAACCGGTCAGGCCCATGCAGGAGCGCAGGCCGCCCATCTGCTGGTGCACGATCTCTTTCAGGCGGCCTTTATAGGCGACGCGCCCTTCGATACCTTCCGGCACCAGTTTGTCGGCGGCGTTATCGCTCTGGAAGTAACGGTCAGACGAGCCTTTGGACATTGCGCCCAGTGAACCCATTCCGCGGTAGGATTTGAACGCACGGCCCTGATAGAGTTCGATTTCGCCCGGCGATTCTTCGGTACCGGCCAGCATTGAGCCGACCATTACCGCCGACGCACCAGCTGCGATGGCTTTGGCGATGTCGCCAGAGAAACGGATACCGCCGTCAGCGATGACCGGAATACCAGTACCTTCCAGCGCTTCAACCGCGTCGGATACCGCCGTGATCTGCGGTACGCCAACGCCGGTAACGATACGGGTAGTACAGATGGAGCCCGGACCGATGCCCACTTTCACCGCGCTCACGCCCGCGTTAGCCAGCGCCAGTGCGCCTGCACCGGTCGCCACGTTGCCGCCGATGATTTCGAGGTTCGGATATTTTGCGCGGGTTTCACTGATACGCTGCAGTACGCCTTCGGAGTGGCCGTGAGAGGAATCGATCAGCAGCACGTCAACGCCCGCGGCGACCAGCGCATCAACACGCTCTTCGTTGCCGGCACCGGCACCCACCGCGGCACCGACGCGCAGACGACCCTGCGCATCTTTACAGGCGTTAGGTTTACGCTCGGCTTTCTGGAAATCTTTAACGGTAATCATGCCCAGCATGTGGAAGCTGTCGTCAACAACCAGCGCTTTCTCGACGCGTTTTTCGTGCATTTTCTGCAGCACGACTTCACGCGCTTCTCCCTCTTTCACCGTCACCAAGCGCTCTTTCGGCGTCATGACGGCGGTCACCGGCAGCGTCATATCGGTCACGAAGCGCACGTCACGACCGGTAATGATGCCCACCAGCTCGTTGTCAGCGTTGACCACCGGATAACCGGCAAAGCCGTTACGTTTGGTCAGCTCTTTTACTTCGGCCAGCGTGGTGGTTGGCAGCACGGTCTGTGGCTCCGTTACGACGCCGCTTTCGTGTTTTTTCACCTTGCGAACTTCATCCGCTTGGCGCTCAATCGACATGTTTTTGTGGATAAAGCCCAGACCGCCTTCCTGCGCCAGCGCAATCGCCAGACCGGCTTCGGTCACGGTGTCCATCGCTGCAGACAGCATAGGAATGTTGAGACGGATATTTTTGGTCAGCTGGGTGCTGAGATCGGCCGTGTTGGGTAAAACAGTGGAGTGAGCGGGAACGAGCAGGACGTCGTCAAATGTGAGGGCTTCTTTCGCGATTCTTAACATTGCAATATCTCCACCTGGGGTGTTTAAAACAGATAAAATATTGCCGCGGCATTATACAGGCCGAAATCGGTTGCCTCCAGTGTTTTTTCGGAAAAAGTCTTGATCCTCCGGGGCAGGCATGTAGTATCGGTTAATTAACCCTCTGATTTGAAATTTGATCCTCATCACATGTCGCTACCGCCAACCGCCAATATTTTTACTGTCAGCCGCCTGAACACCACGGTGCGCCAACTGCTGGAAAATGAGATGGGCCTGGTGTGGCTCAGCGCTGAAATCTCCAATTTCACTCAGCCCGCTTCCGGTCACTGGTACTTCACCCTGAAGGACGATGGCGCGCAGGTGCGCTGTGCCATGTTCCGCAACAGTAATCGACGCGTCAGCTTTCGCCCGCAGCACGGTCAGCAGGTGCTGGTGCGCGCCAGCATCACGCTGTATGAGCCGCGCGGCGACTATCAGCTGATTATCGAAAGCATGCATCCGGCCGGTGAAGGGCTGCTACAGCAACAGTTTGAGCAGCTGAAAGCCCGGCTGGCGGCGGAGGGCCTGTTCGACCAGCAGTTTAAACAACCGCTGCCGGAGCCGGCGCGCCAGGTGGCAGTGATCACCTCCGCCACCGGCGCGGCATTGCACGACGTGCTGCGCGTGCTGCATCGCCGCGATCCCTCGCTGCCGGTGGTGATCTATCCGACGGCAGTGCAAGGCGTTGATGCGCCCGCTGCTATCGTGCGCGCCATCGAGCTGGCCAACCAGCGTGACGAGTGCGACGTGCTGATTGTCGGTCGCGGCGGCGGTTCACTGGAAGATCTGTGGAGCTTCAACGACGAGCGCGTGGCGCGGGCCATTTTTGCCAGCCGCCTGCCGATCGTCAGCGCCGTTGGGCATGAAACCGATGTCACCATCGCCGACTTTGTTGCCGATCTGCGCGCGCCGACGCCTTCTGCCGCTGCCGAACTGGTCAGCCGCAACCAGATCGAGCTGCTGCGCCGTTTGCAGTCTCAGCAGCAGCGCATGGAGATGGCGATGGATTATTACGTGGCGCAGCAGCAGCGCCGCTTCACCCGGCTGCAGCATCGTCTGCAACAGCAGCATCCGCAGCTGCGCCTGGCGCGTCAGCAAACCACGCTGCTCCAGCTGCAGCGTCGTCTGCAGGAAGCGGTCGACCAGCGGCTGCGCTTGGCGAATCGCCAGCAGGATCGCCTGCTGCAGCGCCTGCAATCCCAGCAGCCGCAGGAACGTATTCTGCGCGCTCAGCAGCAGTTACAGCAGTGGCACTACCGGCTGCAGCAGGGTATGGAAAAACAGCTCAATCACAGCCGGCAGCGTTTTGGTGCGCTGGCAGCACAGCTGGAAGGCGTGAGTCCGCTGGCGACGCTGGCGCGTGGCTTTAGCGTCACCACCGATTCTCAAGGTCAGGTGGTGAAAAAGACCCGTCAGCTTCATACCGGCGATCTGCTGCGTACCCGGCTGGATGACGGCTGGGTGGAGAGTCAGGTGACGGCGTTACAACCGCAGAAGACGCGCAGCCGTAAGGCATGATTATCTTTTCAGCCTCATAAATGGTTGATAAACCCCGTAAATCGCGCGGGCTGCAGGCGCAGCGGCGCGCGATTGATAAGCGGGTCTATACTTTCTGACATACCCATCCGTCAGGGAGTCCGACATGCCTTACAGCGTTATTCCTCCGTACATTCTGCGAAACATCATCGATAACTGTTCCGGCGCACAGCAGGATTACGCGCGTCGCACCCTCACCCACGTGCAACAGCTGATGGCGGAACATCCCCACACCACCAGCGCAGCCAGCACGGCGCAGCCCGGCAGCGTGCTGCGCGCTATCTACGATGCGGGTAATACGCAAAATTTGCCCGGCACCTTGATCCGTGAGGAGGGCCAGCCCGGTAACGGTGACGTCGCCGCCGACGAAGCGTGGAACTATCTCGGCATCACCTATGATTTCTACTGGCAGATCTACCAGCGCAACTCGCTGGACAACAAAGGCCTGAAACTGGATGGCATCGTGCATTACGGCAAGGAGTACCAGAACGCCTTCTGGAATGGCCAGCAGATGGTATTTGGCGACGGCGACGGTGAGATTTTCAATCGCTTTACCATTGCCATTGATGTGGTCGCGCACGAGCTGACGCACGGCGTGACCGAAACCGAAGCCGGGCTGATTTACTTCCAGCAGGCGGGTGCGCTCAACGAATCGATGTCCGATGTGTTCGGCTCGCTGGTGAAGCAGTATCACCTCAAACAAAGCGCCGATCAGGCCGATTGGATCATCGGCGAAAGGCTGCTGGCGGCGGGTATTAAGGGCAGCGGCCTGCGCTCGATGTCCGCGCCCGGTACCGCCTATGACGATCCGCTGCTCGGCAAAGATCCGCAGCCTGCCGATATGGACCACTATATCGACACGCGCGAAGACAACGGTGGCGTGCATCTTAATTCCGGCATTCCCAATCGCGCCTTCTATCTGGCGGCATCCGCGCTGGGCGGCTTTGCCTGGGAACGGGCCGGTCAGGCATGATACGACACGCTGTGCGATAAGGAACTGCCGCAGGATGCCGATTTCAGCACCTTTGCGCGCTTTACCGTACAGCATGCCGCAAAACGTTTTGATAATACGGTGGCACAGGCGATCCGGTCCGCGTGGCACGAGGTAGGTGTAAGGTGAATATTCAGCTGACCGATGACGCCATCATTGAGCTGGCGCGTGAAGGCGGCATTGCATTTATCCCCGGCCTGCGCAGCGAGCGGCGATTTGCGCTGGCGCAGCTGCCGGAACCGCAGAAGCAGCGCGTGTGCAACGTGCTGGAGCAGGCGCTGCCGCTGGGCGAGCCGGAGGAACAGGCCGCCAGCATCGGGCGCGGCGACCAGCGCTATTTCCGCATCCAGATTAGTTACACGACCCACCGCGAAGCAGGAACGATTGTGATCCTGATTCCGGAAAACGTCGCGCCTCCTGAACTGCAGGCGCTGTGGCGCGACGGCGAAGAATAACTTAGACAGTTCCCACAGCATCGCCGTAACTAACTGACTATACTGGATAACGTGGCTAGCTAGTCCACATCAAAGAAAATACCCTTAGATGAGGTCTCTGCTATGACACAAACCAAGCAACGAGGCGGTGCCGGGAACTTTGCAAAGGACCTGAAGCGCGCCAGGGAAGCCGGTAGCGCGGGCGGCAAAGTCAGTGGGGGCAATTTCAGGAACGATCCTGAGAGAGCCAGGGAAGCTAAAAGAAAAGGAGGGCAAAAAAGCCGTCGCCCCTATAAGCAGAAGTAAGTAAGGATCCTTACAGGAAGGAGTACGCCACGGAGGGTTAATAAAAAAGGCCGACATCATGATGTCGGCCTTTCTTTCACTGCGGCTTACTTGCTGTCGGGCAGCGCGTAAGCAATCACGTAATCACCGCGATCCGGCGACTGACGCGCGCCGCCTGCGGAGATCAGGATGTACTGTTTGCCGGTTTTCGGCGAAACATAGCTGATTGGTCCGCCCTGGCTGCCCCCTGGCTGCCCACCGGCAGACGCGCTTTCCACACTTCTTTACCGGTTGAGCTGTCAAAGGCGCGCAGGTAGTAATCCTGGGTGCCGGCAATAAATACCAGACCGCCCTGCGTTGCCAGCGTACCGCCCAGCGTCGGCATACCGACCGGCATCTGCGCATGCATTTTGATACCAAACGGACCGGTATCCGGCACCTGCCACACAATCTGACGGGTCTTCATGTCGATGGCTGACAGCGTACCGAACGGCGGTGCCTGACATGGAATGCCCAGCGGTGACATAAAGCGGTTTTTGTTTACTGCGTACGGCGTGCCTTTCAGCGGTACCGCACCCATGCCGGTGTTGATCGCTTCACCGCCGTTGCTGGCAGCCGATTTGGTGGTGTCCTGCGGAATCATCTGCACCCACAGGCCGAGACGCATATCGTTGACGAACATGTACTGGTTGTTCGGATCGAACGAGATGCTGCCCCAGCTCATGCCACCGAGCGAGCCTGGGAAGCTGAGCCAAACATCGGTGTCCGGCACGGTGAACAGGCCGTCATAACGCATGCCTTTAAAGGCAATACGGCAAGCCAGCTGGTCAAACGGCGTGGCACCCCACATGTCTGACTCGGTCAGTTTCTGATTGCCAATGTTTGGCATTTCCACGGAGTGCGGCTGAGTTTTGGTGTACTGCTCGTTCGGGATATGGCCCTGCGGCATCGGCAGCTCTTCAACTTTGGTCAAAGGCTTGCCGGTCTGGCGATCCAGCACCCAGATCATGCCGGTTTTCCCGCCGATCACCACCGCGGGTTTGGTGGTGCTATCCTTCATCGGGAAGTCCACCAAGCTCGGCTGCATTGGCAGGTCGAAGTCCCGCAGGTCATTGTGGACCGTCTGATACACACACTTCTCTTTACCGGTGGTGGCATCCAGCGCCAGCACCGACGCGCCATATTTGTGATCCAGCGCGGTACGGTTGGCACCCCACAGGTCCACCGATGAGCTGCCCATTGGCAGGAACACGGTGTTCATCGCCGGATCGTAAGAGATTGGCGCCCATGAGTTTGGCGTACTGCGGGTGTAATCCTGACCCGGCATCAGCACGGCGTTTGGATCTTCATTGCCCGGGTCAAACGCCCAGCGCATCTGGCCGGTGATGACGTCGAAGCCACGCAGAACGCCGCCAGGCATGTCTGTCTGTACGTTATCCGCAACGCGACCGCCCACCACGACTAGGATTTACGGCGAAAGAACTGAATCGCCGACAGTAACATGACGATACCGGCAATGAGGAAGTACCAGCTGCCGCCCAAGGCCACCAGTTTACCGCCACCGATCGCGAAGAACAGGCCGATCGCCAACAGGACCAGCCCAAATAACACGGACCAGAGACTCAACCCTTTACCGGGACGAGCGGAATTTTCTGCCATAACACAAACTCTCCTGAAAAAACAACGCGCGGCGGCCGGAATGCGGGAGCTGCCGGTCAATGTCTTCCTGACTGAGCAGGGACAGGAAGTTATCCGTTACGCTTTATTTTATATGGGAGCTACGCCCGTTATGCAGCGCTTGTGAGCGAGGCCACAGGATCAACATCCGCTGGCATTCGCGACAAGACGGGCAGGATTGTACCACCCGGTACAATTAAAAGTGAACATCCATAACGCGGTAGTTACTGGGCAATAGCATTTTTGCTACAAACGCAGCGCGAAGCGAGCAGCCAGCGCCACTTCGCGCTATCGCAAACCCTCATTCCATGACGTCTTCCGGGCGATAATGCACGCGCCTGCTGGAGATCAGGCCCGTGACCGTGGGTACAGAAATAATCTATGGCACCGCACGCTTTCAGCACCTGCAGCGGCTGCTGGCAGTCGGGACAGCAGGCCAGCGCGGTGAAATGATACTGGCAGTGCGGGTAGTCGAAGCGTTGTTCGCTGTAAGTGAGCGGTTGCTGACAGTGAGGGCATGGTGTGAGCATGATGACTCCGGAATCGTGGCTAATGACCGTGGCAAAACCGGATGTTACGCCAAAAAAAGAGGGCCCATCCGGGCCCTCATCATGTTTAGCGTTTGTTTTTCTTCAGATGCGATATCAAACGCTTACGCTTACGCTGCTGGGTTGGTGTCAGCCGGTTGCGTTTGCCCGCATACGGGTTATCACCCTCTTTAAACTGGATGCGAATCGGCGTTCCCATCACGTTCAGCGAGCGGCGGAAGTAGTTCATCAGGTAACGCTTGTAAGAATCCGGCAGATCCTTCACCTGATTACCGTGAATCACCACAATCGGCGGGTTATAACCACCGGCATGCGCATATTTGAGTTTCACGCGGCGGCCACGCACCAGCGGCGGCTGATGGTCGTCAGCAGCCATGTTCATGATACGCGTCAGCATTGAGGTATTTACGCGTTTGGTCGAGCAGTCGTACGCTTCCGTCACCGATTCGAACAGGTTGCCCACACCGCTGCCGTGCAGTGCCGAGATAAAGTGCACGCGCGCGAAGTCAATAAAGCCGAGACGGAAGTCCAGCGTATCTTTCACTTCATCTTTAATCTCCTGCGACAGGCCATCCCACTTGTTGACCACAATCACCAGCGAGCGCCCACTATTCAGGATAAAGCCGAGCAGCGACAGGTCCTGATCGGAAATGCCCGCGCGCGCGTCGATCACCAGCATCACCACGTTGGCATCTTCAATCGCCTGCAGCGTTTTGATTACGGAGAATTTTTCCACCGTATCAGTGATTTTGCCGCGCTTACGCACGCCCGCGGTATCAATCAGAATGTACTCGCGGTCATCACGCTCCATCGGAATGTAGATGCTGTCGCGCGTGGTGCCCGGCATGTCGTACACCACCACACGGTCTTCACCGAGGATACGGTTGGTGAGCGTTGACTTACCTACGTTCGGACGACCCACAATCGCCAGTTTGATCGGCAGACCGGTCGGATCGAAGGCTTCTTCCTCTTCTTCCTCCAGCGCTTCACCGTTCTCTTCGGCGGCTAACGTGGCCCAGTAGGCTTCGTTTTCGTCCTCTTCGCTGACTTCCCGCGGCGCGATATCATCCATCCACGGCAGCAGCGCGGTTTCCAGCAGGCTGGTGACGCCACGACCGTGCGACGCGGCAATCGGGTGAATCTCACCCAGGCCGAGCGCGTAGAAGTCCAGCACCGCAGCATCCGGATCGAGACCATCAGTTTTGTTGGCAACGAAGAACGTCGCTTTATCGCGCGAACGCAGATGATTGGCGATCTGCTGATCCGCCGGCATGACGCCAGCGCGCGCATCGACTAAAAACAGCACCACATCGGCCTCTTCAATCGCCAGCAGCGACTGCTCCGCCATGCGGTTTTCCACACCTTCCTCGGTGCCATCAATACCGCCGGTATCGATAACAATAAATTCGCGCCCTTCCACTTCGGCGCGACCATATTTGCGATCGCGAGTCAGTCCAGGGAAATCGGCCACTAACGCATCACGTGTGCGCGTTAAGCGGTTAAACAGCGTGGATTTCCCCACATTGGGACGCCCAACCAGCGCGACCACAGGTACCATAACACTTGCCTCAGTTATTAAAAATAAATCGCCCGAATGGCGTGATTATAACGGCATTTGCCGTCAGGTTCAGGCCGCAGGCGCCAAGAATATCATGCCTGACTAAAAACAGAACGGCCCCTGACGAATCAGGAGCCGTATCAATGCGTGCGAAACGCTGCCCGTCGGGCCATCGCCTTAACGGGTGATGGCGTAGACCTCACCGCCTTTCGCCTGGATCAACAGCTTGTCACCGGCCACGACCGGCTCGGTCTGGAAGCCGTCGCTGTCCAGTTTCTGCTGTGCCACGAAGCGGCCATCTAGGGTATTGATCCAGTGCACGTAGCCTTCGCTATCGGCAACCACTAGGTAACCGTTGAACAGCACCGGAGACGTCAGGTTACGGTGCAGCAGATCGCTCTGACGCCAGATCGCCACGCTGCCATCGGCGTTCAGCGCAATCACGCGGTCATCCTGATCCACCAGACAGATGCGACCGGCATCGACGATCAGATCTTTGACGCCGCCGATTTCATGCTTCCATAGAATCTGACCGGAACGCAGATCCAGCGCCGTCAGGTTACCGTTGTAGGCCAGCGCATAGACCACGCCATTGACGATCACCGGCGTGGTGTCGACATCGTTAAGACGATCGATCTCGGTAGCGCCGCTTGGCTGGGAGATACGCTGCTGCCAGATCAGCTGGCCCTGGTTCATGATCACCGCGCTGACGCGACCGTTGTCGCCGCCGACAATCGCGCCGCCGAACGCCACCGCGGGCGCCGATTCACCGCGTAGCGACAGCGCTGGCATATCCAGATTCACGCTCCATTTCACCGCGCCGCTGCCCTGATCGAGCCCCTGCAGCATACCGTTGCTGGTGTGAATCAGTACCAGACCATCGCTGACCACCGGACGCGACAGCGCTTCGCCGGCCACTTTGGTCTGCCAGGCAATGCTGCCGTCGCTGCTGTTCAGGGCAAATACCTGCCCCCGCTCGCTACCGATGTAGAGGCGATCGCCGTTGGCCGTGATACCGCCAGACAGCAGTGCCGAAATGTTTTTCGAGAAGAAGCCGGTCTTCTCAGAGAGGTTCACTTTCCACTTCTCTTTGCCGTTGCTGGCGTCGAGCGCTTTCACGATACCGAAGCGGTCGGCGGCATACACGGTGCCGTCCTGCCAGGCGGGATGCAGATTGGAGTAGAAATCACCCACGCCGTCACCGACCGAGGTGCTCCACGCGGTTTCCGGCGTGAACTGGTTTTCAACCTTCGGCAGCGGGGCCATTTTCACTACATCTTCTTCGCCGCTGAACAGCGAGCAACCGCTGAGCAGAGTGACTGACATTAGCCCTAGCAGCAGGTACTTACGTAATTCCATGTGCGCTCTCTTGACTGGCTTAACTTAAGTTATTCATCTTCATCTGCAGCATCTGCTTCAGCGCAGGAGAAGCCTGCGATTCCGCACCTTTGCTCCAGGCATCACGGGCGCCCTGCTTATCGCCTTTGCTCAGCAGTGCTTCGCCACGAATGTCCGCCACAATGGCTGTCCAGCCATCACCCTTCACATTGTTCAGGGTAGTAAGGGCGGCATCGGCTTGGTTTTGCTGCAGTTGAATGCGTGCCAGACGCAGGTTGATCACCGCCTGCAGATTGGCATCTTTGGTGTCTGTCAGCCCGCTCTGTAACAGCGTGATGGCTTTGTCTAACTGATTGGCGGCAACGTACTGTTTAGCCAGATCCAGCGCGGCCAGCGCACCGTAGGTGTTGTTGTTCTCGCTGGCGAAGCTGGCGACCGCTTCCAGCGTCTGCGGCTTGTCTACCTGCATGGCGCTGGTCAGCTGCTGATACTGCGCCGACGCGGCTTTGTCCGCCCCTTCCTGATGGCTGCTCCAGAAACGCCAGCCGCCCAGTGCAGCGATACCGACGATGACCGCGACCGCCAGCGCTTTGCCATTATTGGCAAAGAAGCGACGCAGCGCATCAACCTGTTCGTTTTCGTTGCTGTAAACTTCCACGCAATCCCTCTCCTTAAAATGCCTGTTGCAGTGCTGCGCTTACTGCAACAGCGTGTGCAGCGTCGCGGCGGCGTCGCTCTGCGCCAGCGTCTGCTGATCGCCGGTGCGCAGGTCTTTAATTACCACCTGGCCCGCTTTCACTTCGTCTTCGCCCAGCACCAGCGCGATGCGTGCGCCCCACTTGTCCGCACGGGCAAACTGCTTTTTGAAGTTACCGCCGCCGAAGTTGGTCATCAGCTTCAGCGCCGGGTCGGCATCACGCAGTTTTTCCGCCAGTTGCATCGCGGCGGACTGCACGCCCTGCCCCGAAGCGATAACATAGACATCAACAATGCGCGTCGGTTCAAATTCCGGATTCACCGCCTGCACCAGCAGCACCAGACGCTCGAGCCCCATGGCAAAACCGACCGCCGGCGTCGCGCGGCCGCCCAGTTGCTCCACCAGACTATCATAGCGACCGCCGCCGCACACGGTGCCCTGCGAGCCGAGGCTGCTGGTCACCCATTCGAACACGGTGCGGTTGTAGTAGTCGAGGCCGCGCACCAGGCGCTGATTGATGCGGTATTTAATGCCGGCATCGTCGAGCAGCGCGCACAGGCCGCTGAAGTGTTCACGTGACTCTTCGTCGAGGAATTCACCCAGCGTCGGCCCGTCGTTAAGCAGCGTCTGAATATCAGGATTTTTGCTGTCCAGCACGCGCAGCGGATTGGTATACATGCGGCGTTTGCAATCTTCGTCCAGCACTTCTTCATGCTGTTCGAGGAAGGCCACCAGCGCGCTGCGGTAGTTGGCGCGCGCGTCCAGTGAACCGATGGAGTTCAGCTCCAGCTCAACGTGGTCAGCAATGCCCAGCGCTTTCCACCAGCGATGGGTCAGCATGATCAGCTCGGCGTCCACGTCCGGCCCCTGCAGGCCAAACACTTCCACACCCATCTGGTGGAACTGGCGATAGCGCCCCTTCTGCGGACGCTCGTAGCGGAACATCGGACCGATGTACCACAGGCGCTGCTCCTGATTGTACAGCAGACCATGTTCGATACCGGCGCGCACGCAACCTGCGGTGCCTTCCGGACGCAGCGTCAGGCTCTCGCCGTTGCGGTCTTCAAAGGTGTACATCTCTTTTTCAACCACGTCGGTGACTTCACCGATCGCGCGGCTGAACAGTGGGGTTTGCTCGACGATTGGCAGACGGATTTCACTGTAGCCGTAGCTGGCCAGCACCTGCTTCAGGGTGCCTTCAATACGCTGCCAGATGGCGGTATCTGCCGGCAGGTAATCGTTCATCCCGCGAATCGCTTGAATATTCTTCGCCACGTTAGAATCTCTTAATACAAAAAAACCTGTCCGGCCTCATACCTTATGAGGATGAAACCGCACAGGTTCAATCACAACTGGCGTGCGCCGGGCGCACACCGTCGTTTATTTTTCCAGCTGCTGCACGTTGATGCGGCGGCTCTCGTCCAGCATGGTGGCTTTCGCACGGATGCGCGCTTCCAGCTGATCGATCATGTCATTGTTGTCGAGGCGATCGCGCTGGCGCACGCCATCTTCGTAGAAACCGCTTTTCTTGTTGCCGCCGGTGACGCCGAGCGTCGAGACCGTGGCTTCGCCGGGGCCGTTCACCACGCAGCCAATGATAGAGACGTCCATCGGCGTGATGATGTCTTCCAGCCGCTCTTCCAGCGCGTTCACCGTGCCAATGACGTCAAACTCCTGGCGCGAACAGGTCGGGCAGGCGATGAAGTTGATGCCGCGTGAGCGGATACGCAGTGATTTCAGGATGTCGTAGCCGACTTTAACCTCTTCAACCGGGTCGGCGGCCAGCGAAATACGCAGCGTATCGCCAATCCCTTCCGCCAGCAGCAGGCCAAGGCCGATCGCCGATTTCACGGCCCCCGCACGCGCGCCACCGGCTTCGGTGATGCCAAGGTGCAATGGCTGATCGATGGCTTTTGCCAGCAGACGGTAAGATTCCACCGCCAGGAACACATCGGAGGCTTTGACGCTCACTTTGAACTGGTCAAAGTTGAGGCGATCGAGGTGATCAACATTACGCATCGCAGATTCGAGCAGCGCCTGCGGCGTTGGCTCACCGTATTTTTCCTGCAGATCTTTTTCCAGCGAACCGGCGTTAACGCCGATACGGATCGGAATATTGTGGTCACGGGCGCAATCCACTACCTGGCGAATACGCTCGTTGTTACCGATGTTGCCCGGGTTAATGCGCAGGCAATCGACGCCGTACTCGGCCACTTTCAGGGCGATGCGGTAGTCAAAGTGAATGTCCGCTACCAGCGGCACGTTGACCTGCTGCTTAATCAGTTTGAAGGCTTCCGCCGCATCCATGGTGGGCACGGACACACGCACGATATCCACGCCGACGCGCTCCAGCTGACGGATCTGATTCACCGTGGCTTCGACGTCCGTGGTACGGGTGTTGGTCATTGACTGAACGGCGATAGGCGCGCCATCGCCAACCGGCACCTTGCCGACGTAAATACGTGTAGATTTGCGACGGATAATGGGTGCTTCGTTATGCATATTCTCTCTCCACAATTACCCGGAAAGCGCGCTGCGCGTTATTGCGCACCCAGCGTCAGACGGGCAACTTGGTTATTACGGATAAAACGACTTAAATCAACAGGCTGATTCTGGTATTGCACGTCAACCGCACCCGGAGCGCCAATTTTCAGAAGATACGGAGCGGTGCCGGTCAGGCTGAGTTTACCGCCGCTACGTTGCAATCCGCTGAACAGCTTCTTACCGGTCGCATCGGTGACTTCCAGCCAGCAGTCAGCTTTGAAGTTCATCACCACGGCGTTAGGAGCGCCCGCGGGCTGGCTGACGGCAGCGGTACCGGTTGGCATTGAGCCTGCCGGCACGCTGTTGGCCGGCGCCGGTGAGGTGGCCGCTGGCGGTGCGTTATCAATCGGCGCCTGGCTCGGAGACTCCACCGCGTTGTCGCTGCTGGTTGCCGCGCTGCTGTTTGCTGCTGGCGCAGTGTTAGTGCTGCCAGCGTTGTCTGGTGTGCTGACCGCACCGGCACCGGTGTCAATCGGCGTACCGGCCGCGTTAGTGTCGCTGTCGGCGGCACTGTCCGTGCTGTTGTCACCCAGCGGAATCGACTGGCTGTTGTCGCTGCTGCTGCCATTCTGGTCAGCCATCGACACCAGATCCGCCTGCGAGGCTTTATGGTTCTGCCACCACCAGGCGCCGGTCAGTCCGACCACCACGAAAATCACCAGCCATGTGAAGATCATCAACCAGCCGTCACGCTTTTTACGACGCTTACCCAGTGAGAAGCTCTGCATCGGCTCAATTTTCGCCGCACGCACCGGAGCCTGCTTCGCCATCATCGGCAGCAGGTCATCTTCAGGTACATGCACCAGACGCGCATAAGAGCGAATGTAGCCGCGCAGGAAGGTCGAGGCCAAATCAGCCGGGGATTTATCCTCTTCAATATCACGCACGGTAGAAAGTTTCAGGCACAGGCGCTCAGCGACGTTTTGCTGGGTCAGCCCCATCTGCTCACGGGCCAGACGCAGGCGTTCACCTGTGGAATGTACTGCAGAATTCTCTTGAGTGGCTTCAGTATTCATTAGCTAAATAACGCTGGTTACTGTATCGATTGTGGAAAACTTCGCGCCAACCGGTCGCCATAACGTGTAACGTCAGCAGCGTTTCCCTGTTGCGCGGCGAAACGTATCTGTAACCCCAGACTCTCTGCCGTTGCCGGCAAATGCTGATGGTAAACTTCTAAAAGCAGCGGCACTGAAGCCCACTGCTGCTGTTCAAGCCGTCGTTCCACTTCCGTCAGCAGCATACTGCCCTGATCCGGAGCGGCATCCAGCGCGAGATCGAACTGCTGGCGTGCGGCGCGATCCTCTCCCGCCTGCAGGTAACAATAGCCCGAAAACAGCAGGGCATCCTGAGCGGCGTCGCTGTGCTGCGCTTCAGTTGCCAGCTTAAACTGTTGATGCGCTTCGTCATACTGCCTCAAACCGCAGAGAAACGCACCGTAATTGTTAGCCACAAAACCATTCAGCGGCGCTAACTGCTGCGCGCGCTGGTAGTAATGGCGCGTCCGGGCGTTATTCTGCTGTGCCTGCGCGACGCGCGCAAGCGCCAGCGGCACCCGGTTACAACAAAGCCGGCCAGCAGCGCGGCGGGTAATCCTTTACGCATCTCAGTCTCTCCCTGTCAGTTCAGCGCAGAGACTGCCATGCCTGACGCCCGATGCGTAGCAGCGGGCGCGATCTTTCAGAGCGCCTTCACAGAGATGGCTTCACCGGCCATTTTTTTACGCAGCGTACGCTTGGTGCGGTCGATGACATCGCCCGCCAGCTGACCACAGGCGGCATCAATGTCGTCGCCACGCGTTTTACGCACGATGGTGGTGAAACCGTACTCCATCAGCACTTTGGAGAAGCGGTCGATACGGCTGTTCGAGCTGCGGCCATACGGCGCGCCCGGGAAGGGGTTCCACGGAATCAGGTTGATTTTGCACGGCGTCTCTTTCAGCAGCGCCGCCAGCTCATGCGCATGTTCGGTACTGTCGTTGACGTGATCCAGCATCACGTACTCAATCGTCACGCGCCCCTGATTGGCGTTGGATTTGCCAATGTAGCGCTTCACCGCCGCCAGGAAGGCTTCGATGTTGTACTTTTTGTTGATTGGCACGATGTCATCGCGGATGGTGTCATTCGGCGCGTGCAGCGAAATCGCCAGTGCCACGTCGATCATATCGCCGAGCTTGTCCAGTGCTGGCACTACGCCCGAGGTCGACAGCGTCACGCGACGTTTGGAGAGACCGAAACCGAAGTCATCCAGCATGATCTCCATCGCCGGCACCACGTTGGTGAGGTTGAGCAGCGGCTCGCCCATGCCCATCATTACCACGTTGGTGATCGGACGCTGGCCGGTAACTTTAGCGGCACCGATAATTTTTGCCGCGCGCCATACCTGACCAATAATTTCAGACACGCGCAGGTTACGGTTAAAGCCCTGCTGCGCGGTCGAACAGAATTTACACTCCAGCGCACAGCCAACCTGCGAGGAGACGCACAGCGTGGCGCGGTCAGCTTCCGGGATATAGACGGTTTCCACCAGCTGATCGCCGACGCGAATCGCCCACTTGATGGTGCCATCGCTGGAGCGCATCTCTTCCGCCACTTCCGGCGCACGAATTTCAGCGCGCTGCATCAGCTTGCCACGCAGCACTTTATTGATGTCTGTCATCTGCTCGAAATCATCGCAGCAGTAGTGGTACATCCACTTCATGACCTGATCGGCACGAAACGGCTTTTCGCCCATCTCGACAAAGAATTCGCGCATCTGCTGACGGTTAAGATCCAGCAGGTTAATTTTTTCGTTTTTCGGGGAAACAACCACGGGGGAAGCGGACGACGGAGTCACAATCTGTTCGGACATAATGTTCTCTGGCCTCGTTGTTACACGTTACGGCTCTGGTTAAGAATAGGAAAAAACAGCGCCCTCGCTGAGCCAGGCTCAACAAGGGCGCATAATTGTACTACATCTGCTGCGTGATGCCAGGGGAACGTCTTAGCCACCGGTTACAAGGTGTAAAGACGCCTGTCCGCTACCGCGCACTTAGCGGGTACGTGGGCAGACTTCGTTTTCTGCGAAGAAGTAAGCGATTTCGCGTGCCGCAGATTCTGCAGAGTCAGAACCGTGAGTGGCGTTTTCGGTGAAGCTGTCTGCGTAGTCAGCACGCAGCGTACCGGCCAGCGCGTTGTCCGGGTTAGTTGCACCCATCAGATCGCGGTGACGCTGGATAGCGTTTTCGCCTTCCAGAACAGATACCACAACCGGGCCAGAAGTCATGAACTCAACCAGACCATCAAAGAACGGACGACCTTTGTGCTCCGCGTAGAAGCCTTCAGCCTGCTCTTTGGTCAGGTGCAGCATTTTCGCACCAACGATTTTGAAGCCAGCGCTTTCGAAACAGTTGTAGATAGCACCAATCACGTTCTTAGCGACGGCGTTTGGTTTGATGATGGAGAAAGTGCGTTCAATTGCCATGATTACCTCTGATTAGCATCCTGAAGAAACCGGGAACCCGCTCCCGGTAAGAAAACGCGCCGATTATAGGGAGATCGGCGCGCCTTGCCTATGAGTGAAGAGAGGAATTATTGAAAATAATTGATTTCTGTCGGGGCAAACACACAAAAAATATGCTATAGCGCTGCGTTTAGCCGCGCGTGAAGGACACCGAAGCCAGCTGCCCGGCCTCATCCATCACCACCAGCTGATAGCGACCGGGCTCGCGCAGCACCAGCGAGGCGCTGCTTTTTCCCGCCGCAACCTCCACCGGCTGCCCGTTTAAAAACCACCAGCGCTGCGTACCCTGCCCGCCCTGTACCGCCACCGGCAGCAGCAATACGACCTTACCGGGCAGCGGCTGCACGCGCTGGCTATTCATCACGCCGGTCACCAGCAGCGGCGCGCTGTCCCCCTGATTCAGCGGCGGACAGGTCGCATCCACCGGCGGCAGCCACGGCTCCAGCGGCAGCGGCCACATCACTCGTTCCCGGCTTTGCGCATGCGGACAATCCGCCGCCACGCGCAGCCCTTTGCTGTTTTGCCAGAAGCGCTGGCGTAAGCCATTGACCCCCTCCTGCCCCGGCGCCAGCAGCGTTGGCGGCACGGTCTGATTCAGCACCCAGCTGTAACGCCGCTGCCGGCAGTTCTCGTCGCCGGCGGGTAACGGCTGGCCGCCGGGCCAGCAGATACTGACGGCGCTGACCGTCGCCGGGCGCGGATCGCCTGGCACGCCGCGCGCCGGCAGGTGTCCCGCCAGCAGGTGGTTAACCTGCTGCATTACCGGCACCGCCGACGCGTAACCGAACTGGCCGGCAACTGGCGTGGCATCCGGCCTGCCCACCCAGACGCCAATCAGATAGCGCGGTGTGATACCCACGCTCCAGGCATCGCGATAGCCGTAGCTGGTGCCGGTTTTCCACGCCAGCGGCACGATATCGGCGACCGCCCCGCTGGCGGCTGGCTGCGCCTCACCGACGAGGATGCGGCGCACAATCCATGCCGCGCCAGGCGACAGTAACGGGCGCTGTAGCAGCGGCTGCTGCGGCAGCCAGCGCAGCTGCGCAGCATTACCGTGGCGGGCAAAGGCGCTGTAGGCCGCGACAATGTCGTCCAGCCGCGCGCCGGTGCCGCCCAGCACCAGCGACAGATTCGGTTCGCCGCCCGCAGGAAAGCGCAGATTCAGGCCGACGTTGCGCAGCCGCGCGGCGACGTTTTTCGGTCCAAGCGCCTCTAGCAGCTGCACCGCCGGCAGGTTGAGCGAACGCTGCAGCGCTTCGCTGGCGCTGACCGGGCCGTGAAAGCCGCTGTCGAAATTGCCGGGACGATAGTCGCCAAAGCGACGTGGCACATCCTGCAGCAGCGATTCGCCATGAATCAGGCCATCATCCAGCGCCATGCCGTAGACAAACGGCTTGAGCAGCGATCCCGGCGAACGCACGCTGGCAATCATATCCACATGGCCAAAGCGGCTGTCGTCATTAAAAGACACCGAGCCGACGTAGCCGCGCACCTTCATGGTGCTGTGGTCGACAACCAGCAGTGCCAGCGAGGTGCGCGGCGGCAGCCGGGTTTGCAGCGACGCAGCGAGGTTCTCCAGTTCGCGCTGCAGCGACACGTCCAGCGTGGAGGTAATTTTGCTGTCGGCCGACAGCGACAGCAGCCGGCGCGCCAGCAGCGGTGCCAGCTGCGGCAGCTGACGCGGCGGCAGCCCCATACCGGCTCCTGTTTGATTTCGGCGACGGTCTGCGCCGGTCACACCTGATACTGCGCCAGGCGATCCAGCACTTTATTGCGGGCAGCTTCAGCGCGCTGCGGCCAGCGGTCCGGGCGCAAACGGCTGGGTGCCTGCGGCAGCACTGCCAGCAGCGCAGCCTCGCCACGGGTAAGCTGCGACGCCGGTTTGCCCAGCCACATCCAGCTGGCGGCGCCGACGCCCTCAACCGTGCCGCCAAACGGGGCGCGGTTGAGATACAGCGTGAGGATCTCGCGCTTCGACAGGTGCCACTCCAACTGCAGCGCGCGCCACGCCTGCACCACTTTGCCACGCAGGGTACGCGGCTGCGGATCAATCAGCCGCGCCACCTGCATGGTCAGCGTGCTGCCGCCGGAGACAATGTCGTGTTGCAGCAGGTTTTGCCCGACGGCGCGCATTATCGCCAGCGGGTTAATGCCGGGATGGTGCCAGAACCAGCGGTCTTCGTAGGTCAGCAGCGCTTCGATATAGGCCGGTGACACCTCCTCCAGCGTCACCGGATAGCGCCACACGCCCTGTCGATCGGCAAAGCGCCATAGCGGTGTGCCATCTTCCGCTACCACCACCCGCGCCGGCTGTAACTGGCGCAGCGGCAGCGGATCGAGCCGGTCCAGCAGCTATACTGCGCCCACCAGCAGCAGTGATAGCAGCGCCAGCCCGCACAGGCGTCGGTGGCGCAGCGTCACGGGCGCTTAACGCACATGAAGTTTTTTCGGCGTGGTGCCGATGGCGCGCCACGCGGGCACATACATCGACTCCACCTGCGATGGCGGCAGACGATAGCTGCCCGGCGTCACCGCGCGCGCCAGATACAGCAGCGTGCCAGGCGTGTAGCCATCCAGCGCCAGCGCGGCGACAAAGCGATCGTCGCGGAACTCAAGATGTTTGATGTTGGCCTGCTGCATGTGCATCATGCTCTCTTTCAGCGCATCGGCACTGTCGCCCAGGCTGGCGCTGCTGTCGCTCAGGTTTTGATTTTCCAGCTCCAGCCCGGCCGGCAGCAGATCCACCACCAGCGCATCGCTGACGCGCTGGCTGGCACCCACCCTGATCCGCACCACCAGCAGCTCGCCGCTCCTGAGGTTATTGAGACGGCCGGTTTGCCGTCCAGCGTGAAGTATTCGCGACTGATGCTGAGCACGTTGCAGACCGGTGACGGCGCGCTGCGCGAATAGCCGACCACATTGAGCGTGCCGTACAGCGGCGACGGTGTGTCGCTGGTCACCGTCAGGCCATGCAGCAATTGCTGGGCGCTAAGCCCGAGACTCAGCGGCCGATCGCTGCGCAGCGGCTGGTCCTGCAGTGTGGCCAGCCAGGCCTCACCCTGATGCTGCTGCAGCGTCCGCGCGGCGAGGAACAGCGCATTGTTCTCCTGGGTGGAGAACCAGCGCTGCCCGTGCAGCGTTTGCGCCAGTTCAATCAGCAATGGCCCCTGCTGCTCCGTCAGCAGCTGATTTTCCGTCAGCAGCGCCAGCGTCAGCGCGCGGTCACGCAGCGGGCTGCCGTAATCGCCCAGCCACATGTCAGGCTGCCGTTGCAGCTCGATGCCCTGCATCAGCGCCAGCTGCGCGCGCTGCGTATCGCCCATCTGCTGCAGCGCCACGCCAAGCTGCACCAGCGCCAGTCCGGACTTCGCCTGAGCACGTTTGTCATACAGCGCCCGCAGCGCGCCAAGCGGTGCCTGCTGCTGACGCGCCAGCACCAGCCCTGCGTAGGCCTGCACGCTAAAACGCAGCGCATCGGCATCGCTGCTCCAGCTGGTTTCGATTTGTGCCGGATCCTGCAAATAATGCAGCAGGCGCTGGTCGGCGCGATTAATCACGCCCTCCGGCACGCTGTAGCCCGCTTCGCTGGCGCGCAGCAGGAAGTCAGTGACGTAAGCGGTGAGCCAGAACTCCTCGCTGCTCTCTTTGCTCCACAGGCCAAAGCTGCCGTTACCGCGCTGCATGCCGGCCAAGCGGGCAATGCCGGTGTCAATTGCCGCGCGGCGCGCCTCATCGCTGCTGGTTTTGATGCCCATCGCGCTGAGCTGTGCGTGATTGGTGAAGAGTGAAGGCCAGATGCCGCTGGCGGTCTGCTCCAGACAGCCATAGGGATAAGCGTAAAGCTGGCTGATGTAGCTGGCGATATTCAGCGGTGGCTGAGGACTCAGCGACAGCTGGCCGCTCAGCGTTGCTGGCCTGCAGGCCGTTGAAAGCGCTCGCCATCACCTGCCAGCGCTGCCCGCTGTGCATCACATTATCGAAACTCAGGGTTTGCGCCGGATAAGCTGGACGCACGCCAATCTTCCAGCGGTGCACGCTCGGTGCCAGCGTCTCGTTCGGCAGGCTCAGCCCCGAAACGGTCACCTGCACGTCGCCCTCACCAAAACCGTCCTGCGCTTTAAGCGGAATCGCCAGTGTGGTACGCGCCCCTTTCGCCAGCTGCACCTTGGCCGGGATTTGGCCGTTGAGTGCAATCAAGCCGCTGGCGTTAACCGCGACGTTCAACGTTTGAGGTTAATCGGTGAGGTTGGTCAAATCCAGCGCCAATGTTGATTGATCGCCGCTGGCAAGAAAGCGCGGCGTCGCCAGTTCGCTTACCAGCGGTGCGGCGACCACCAGTTTACGATCGGCCGCGCCGAAACTGTCTTCGCTCCACACCTGTGCCATCAGCCGCAGCTCGTCGTTGAAGGCCGGTACCGGCAGTTCCAGCGTGCCTTCGCCGCTGGCGTCCAGCGTCACCGGTTGCAGCTGCTGCGCCACAATCTGCGCCTCGGTGACCGGCTTTTTACCGCCGCGCGACAGCGCATCGGCATCATCCTCGTCACCGCCAAAACGCAGCGCCGCCAGTTTGCCACCGCCCTCGATCAGCTGTCCGAACACGTCATACTGATCGGCGTTGTAGCGCTTGCGGCCAAAGAAGCCGTTCCACGGATCGGGGGTGGCATAGTCGGTAATGCTCAGCACGCCGCTGTCCACCGCCGACAGCAACACCTGCACCTGTTTAGGCAGTTCGCCGCCCTCGCGGCGGGCTTTAACCTTTACTTTCACGGTTTGTTCCGGCCGAATCCTGTCCAGTGCCTCAAGCGCCAGCGTGAGGCGGCGCGCGGCGGTTGCCATCGGCAGATGCAGCAGCCCGACCGCGCGTTTTGGCGTAGTGCCGTTCGCTTTGTCGCCGTCGCGCACCACAATCGCGCTGAGATACAGATCGTGGCGTTTCCACTCCGCACTGACTGGCACATTAATGGTTGCGCCGCCCGCCGGCACATCCAGCGGTTGTCACCACAAGGTGCCGCTGCTCGACTCCACTATCAGGTGCCTTTGCCGGCCGCAGGGGATTCCATCGTGACACGCGCGGTATCGCCGGGTTGATAGGCGGCTTTGTCGATCTTCAGTTTGACCTGATCCGGACGCAGCGCGCCGGTGCCGTTGGTGTTGTCCTGCCACCAATAACCTGCCTGGAAACGCACGCTGCTGACGATGTTGTCACCAGCATGCACTTCAAGACGATAGGTGCCCCACTCCACTGGGAAGCTGACTTTCTGGCTGCCGCCCGCCGCAATGCTGATGCGCTGCTGCTCTTCCTGCAGATCTTTCTGGTCAAAGCGCGACTGCCAGCCTTCGCTGTCAGAGAAGCTCCAGAAGTAGTCGCGACGTTCGTGGATCAAACGCACATCCAGATCCTGCGCCGCCAGCTTTTCGCCCTGCGCATTGGCGTACACCACGTCAAATTCGGCGAGGCTGTTTTCCGGCACGGTTGGCTCATCGTTATAACGATCGGTGCGATAGTCGTACACCGACTCGCTGTTGAACAACGGACGAATGCCCGGCAGCGCGGCCGCAGGCCAGATCGCTTGCGTGGCGCGCCGCGTTACCGGACGACCGCCGGTCTCCAGCAGGCTGGCCTGCAAAATCAGGTTGAGCGGAGAGAGGCTCTCCGCCCAGCAGCTTTCGACCTTGAGCTGCAGCCTGCCGCTGTCGTCCAGCTTTTCATCCACATCATCAAGGCTACGTTTCAGTTCCTCAGTGATGTCGCCAAACTGATAACCTAGCAACGCAGCGACCGCTTCACGCGCCGGACGCAGGAACAGCTGGCCTTGCAATTCGTTGCCTGCCGCTGGCGCGCCATACAAATAGCGACCTTCGACATTAAAGGTGACGTCGGCATCTGGCGACAGTGGCTGAGTGTTGCTTTTAAGCGACAGCGCCATCCGTTCTGGCAGGAAATCTTCTACATTGAACGGCCAACTGCGCGGCTGGTTGTCGCCGCTGTTAATACGCAGCGTCCATTTACCGGTCATCGCCGAGGTTGGTAAGGCAAAACGTTGTTGATAAACGGCGTTCTCTGGCTGCCAGACGAAGGTTTGTGCCACTTCACCATTCGGCTGCACCACTTCAGCTTTCACCGGCTGCGGCGGCAGTGGTTTGCCATCGGCATCGCGCAGCAGAGCATTAACGATGACCGTTTCGCCGGGGCGATAGAGATCGCGCGGGCCAAAAATGAAGAACTGTTTGTCGTAGCCTTGCGGGCCATCAATCGGGAATTCGGCCAGATCCAGCGCCGGGCGATTAAGGTCGATGAGCGAAGTCTGGCCTTTACTGGTCGCCAGCAGCAGCTTGCCTTTGGCGTTAGCCGGTAAACGCAGATGACCATCGCTGTCGCTGCTGCCGCTCGCCAGCTGTTGGCCTTTTTCATCCAGTAGCTGAATGGTGACATCTTTTAACGGCGCACCGCTGGCAAGACTTTGGCTAAAGAGTTCGAGCTGGTCCGGGAAGCGATGCAGCGACAAACCAATGTCACTTAACGTGAACAGTGTCGCCGGTTGCGTGTAGTTGTAGGTGCCGGCCTGTTTCATCACCGCCAGATAGACACCCGGCTGTTTCAGCGCCGCGACGTCGCCGAGTGGCAGCTGCATTTTTTCCCGCGTATTGCGTGCCGGGTTGAGATCGAACCGGCCACTGTAGACCAGATCGGCGTTTTTCAGCAGATCGCGCGATTCCCAGTACGACAAATTGTTGCCGTAATTCCACTGGGCGAGAAAATCCGCCAGCGTGGCATTTTTCACCCGGAAGAAATCAACATCGATCTGGTTAACGTTGAGCGCCAGCACCGGCAGTCCCTGCGCCAGGCGCAGCGGCAGCAGCGAGCCACGACTGGCGAAACCGACCATCGGCTGGATGTCGCGCGTGGTGAGCGTCTGGCTGAATGGGCTGGCTAAGGCACTGCCATCCGCGGCCTTCAGGCCGGCATTGACGGTGACGGTGAGCTTGCGCGCCGGCTGCGGATGGCGGAAGCGCAGCACTTTGCCGTTCTGCGCCAGCTCCCAGCCCCCGTCGACCTTGCCGCTGCTGTCGTCGGTGAGGCTGATCCAGTGGTTGAAATCCTGCTGACCGTCGAGCGCGCGGTTAAAGGTCAGCACCAGCGCCGCCGCGCCGTCCAGCTGCAGTTCGGAAAGGTCTCTCACCGCGAGAGAGCGTGTCGCGGCCTGCGGCGCAGGCGTATCAGCCGCCTGCAGCGACGGCTGCGCGCCGCCCAGTAATGCGCCGCCGATCAGCACGCTGAACAGCAGTCGTTTTACACATCTTGCCATGGTAATTCCCTCACCAGCCCCAAAAGGTTAAACGTGTTGTGCTGAGCAATTTCAGCATCAAGCCGCCAACTTTAGCAATGTTACCCTTGAGATAGCCTTCACATTCCCGGACACTGGGCCTTTGCCGCTGATGGAGAAGAGGTTGCTATGACAGTCATGTTTGTGTCCGCTGATTGGTTGAATGAACATTACCACGAAGAGCGTTTGCAGGTGCTGGATGCCCGCATGCTGCCGCCAGGTCAGGAAGCGGTGCGCGATATCACGGCGGAGTATCTGGCCGGGCATCTGCCGGATGCGCCTTTTTTCAACATCGAAGCGCTGTCCGATCACACCAGTCCGTATCCGCACATGATGCCGCGCGCAGAAACCTTTGCCGTGGCTATGCGCGAGCTGGGCATTAGCCAGGATAAACATCTGGTGGTATACGACGAAGGCAATCTGTTCTCCGCGCCGCGTGCCTGGTGGATGCTGCGCGCCTTTGGCTGTGAACAGGTGTCGGTTCTGGCGGGCGGCCTGCAGGGCTGGAAAGCCGCTGGCTTCAGCCTGGCAACCGGTCCGGTAAATCTGCCTGAAGGCGAGTTTGACGCGCAGTACGACAGCAGCCAGGTAAAGCGCCTGACCGATGTCCTGCGGATCAGCCACGAGGGCGGCGCGCAGATTGTCGATGCGCGCGCTGCCAACCGTTTCAATGCCGAAGTGGATGAGCCGCGTCCGGGTCTGCTGCGCGGCCATATCCCACATAGCCTGAATATGCCGTGGAACGATCTGGTGGCCAACGGTGAGCTGAAACCGCCCGCCGAGCTGCGCGATCTGTTTGCAAAGGCAGGCATTAAGCTGGATCAGCCGATTGTCGCCAGCTGCGGCTCCGGCGTGACGGCGGTGATGGTGATCCTGGCGCTGACCGCGCTGTGCGTTCGTGATGTGACGCTGTACGACGGTTCGTGGGGAGAATGGGGCAGCCGCGACGATTTACCGATTGAGAAATAAGTGGCGAGTTTGGTGCGCGTAGCCGGTCGCCGCAAGGTGCGCGTTGTCGGATGTTGTGCGTGTATCCGGTCGCCGTAAACGGCGACCCTACATGTAGGGTGCGCATTTATGCGCCCCTGGGGGAAATCGGTGCAATTTTAATGACGCATTTATGCGCACCTGGATAACATCGGTGCGATTTACCGGCGCACTGATGCGCACCGGCACTAAATAATCCGCTGGCTGCCTTTGAAATCGCGCAGGAAACTGCCCCAGCGGCGCTCATAAAACGGCGTAATGTGCGCGGTGAAGAAATGGCTGACGCCCTGCTCGTTACTGACCACTTCACAGATATCAATCGGCGCGTCATCGGGCAGCGTATCGGTCGCCACGCTGCCGGCCGCCTGAATAATCGCATGAATATCGCTGTCGGCTTCAATCCCAATCAGCAAATTTGGCTGTTCATCGGCACGCTCACGAATGCTGGCAACGTAGGCGCGACGCACCTGTTTGTATTTCGCAAACAGCTGGGTCAGCGAATCGATCATCTGCGCTGGCGGCTCGGCCACTTCGGACAGCAGCAATGCATGACCGCCCTCCAGCACCGTTTGCTGGCTCAGCGCACTGCCCTCTTCGCCCAGCAGATGCGCGATCTCGCCGGGTGAAAACTCTTTGCCGGCCGGCAGTTTTGGATTGAGAAACAGCGTTTCGCCCAGCGTCATTTCAAACAGCGTGCGCGTCGGTAAACGCAGGTACGGCTGCTCACCCTGGATGGCTTCGCTCATCGCTTCTTCTGAGGTAAAGAAAGGGATCACGCTGCCGCCGCCCTCTTTCTCCCAGTGCTGTAATTCTACCGGCGAGGTGGCATCAAACTGCTCCGCGGGACTTTCGCCTGGCACCCAGACATCGGCCTCCAGCAGGAGCTGAAAAAATTCCGGACGGTGCGCAGGCTCGGTGGCCGCCAGCTTCAGCACCTCTTCAAGACGGTTACTCATAAGGGATAGGCTTCCAAAAAAGACGGCAGGTTGCAGCCTGCCGTGGTCGGGATTATTTCAGTAACAGATTGGCAATGGTACGCACGCCAAGGCCTGTCGCACCGGCGGACCACTGATCCACCGCGCTTTTGCGATAGGTCGCGGAGCAGTCAATGTGCAGCCAGCCCTGCTGATAGTTGCTGACGAACCACGAAAGAAACGCTGCAGCGCTGCTGGCGCCCGCCGCGTGGGCTGCGCTGGCGATGTTATTCAGATCGGCAAAGCTGGACGGCAGATGGTTGCGGTGGAACTCGGCCAGCGGCAGACGCCAGAAAGCTTCGTTCTCGCTGGTGGCGCTGCCCAGCAGCGACTCCGCCAGCACGTCGTCAAAGGTAAACAGCGCATGGTAATCGTTGCCCAGCGCGGTTTTCGCGGCACCGGTCAGCGTGGCCGCATCAATCAGCAGCTGCGGACGCTGTTCGCTGGCGTCGATCAGTCCATCGGCCAGTACCAGACGCCCTTCGGCGTCGGTGTTCATCACTTCAACGGATTTCCCGTTGCGATAGCGGATGATGTCGCCGAGGCGGAACGCGTTGCCGCTCACCATGTTATCGGCACAGCACAGGAACAGCTTCACGCGTTTATTCAGACCGCGCGCAATCGCCAGTGCCAGTGCACCGGTCACCGTTGCTGCGCCGCCCATGTCGGATTTCATCGAATCCATAAACGCGCTCTGCTTCAGAGCTGTAGCCGCCGGTATCAAAGGTGATGCCTTTGCCCACCAGGCAGGCGTACACCGGTGTGCTGTCGTCACCGCCAGGGTTAAAGTCCAGCGCCAGCAGCACCGGCGGACGCGTCAAGCCGCGGCCCACGGTATGAATCCCGGCATAGCCCTGCTCACGCAGATCTTCACCTTTGGTGATGCGATAGCTCACCGCGTCACCGCCCACTTCACTGATCAGATCGATTGCGCTGTGCGCCAGCTGCTCCGGGCTCAGATCTTCCGCTGGCAGGTTGATGGTTCGCGCACCCAATCAACAATCTTCAGGCGCCGATCAAATTCTGCCTGATCGGCATCACTCCGCGCCGGCCATTCGACCTGACGCTGGCCTTTCGGGCTGCGGAAACCTTGCCAGAACGCCCAGTATTTCTCCAGATCCCAGCCTTCGCCGCTCAGCGCGACGTGGCGGATGCCCTGGCCGTCCAGCTTGCGTCCGGCACGTTGAATGCTCATCAGCGCATCGGCACCGGTCAGGTGAACGGTCATGCCACTTTCATTGCTGCTCAGCAAGGCTTTCTCGCCCCAGCGCGCGTCGGCGGCCTAGGAGCTGAGCGTAATCGTCATTGGTTGTGTTGTCATCGCGTGGCTCCGTTTGCGTTTGTTATCCCTGCGCACTGACCGGCGCAGGGCGAAAATTTAGCGGGAAGTGGCCGGCGTCAGCGCCCGTAAGCGCGTTACCGCCTTATGTACCACTCCGATGGCATAATCGATCTCTTCCTGCGTGGTAAAGCGCCCCAGCGAAAAGCGCAGCGAACTGTAAGCCAGCTGCTGATCCACGCCCATGGCGCGCAGGACATAGGAGGTTTCAAGGCTGGCAGAGGTACAGGCGGATCCCGACGACAGCGCCAGATCTTTCAGCGCCATGATCAGCGATTCGCCATCGACGTGGGCAAAACTGATATTGAGGATGTTCGGCGCGCCCTGTTCGAGTGAACCGTTGAGCTGCACATCGCTTAGCAGCGTGCTGATGCCCTGCCACAGACGATGGCGCAGCGTAGCTAGGCGCGCGCTCTCGTCCACCATCTCTTCGCGCGCGATGCGATAGGCTTCGCCCATACCGACAATCTGGTGCACCGGCAAGGTTCCCGAACGCATGCCGCGCTCGTGACCGCCGCCGTGCATCTGTGCGTCGATCTGCAGTTTTGGTTTACGTCTCACCCACAGCGCGCCGATGCCTTTCGGCCCGTACAGCTTGTGCGCCGAGAACGACATCAAATCCACCGGCAGCGCGCTGACGTCGAGCGGCAGTTTGCCCACGCTTTGCGTGGCGTCCACATGGAACAGGATGTCGCGCGCGTGACACAGCGCGCCCAGCGCGGCGATGTCCTGAATCACGCCGGTTTCATTATTGACGTGCATCAGCGACACCAGCACGGTGTCGTCGCGCAGTGCCGCTTCCAGCATGGCAGGCGTGACGATGCCGTCCGCGCCGGGCTGCAGAAAGGTGACGTCAAAGCCTTCGCGCGCCAGCTGGGCACAGCTGGCGAGCACCGCTTTGTGTTCGGTCTGACTGGTGATGATGTGTTTACCGCGCGCCTGATGCTGCTGCGCCGCGCCTTTGAGCGCTAGGTTATCGGCTTCTGTGGCACCGGAGGTAAACACGATTTCGCGTGGATCGGCGTTGATCAGTTCGGCAACTTGGTTGCGCGCCACGTCAACGGTCTCTTCAGCCTGCCAGCCAAAACGGTGGGAACGGGAAGCGGGGTTACCGAAGGTGCCATCCAAAGTGAGGAACTGCATCATTTTGCTGGCGACACGCGGATCCGCAGGCGTTGTCGCTGCGTAATCCAGGTAGATCGGTAATTTCATTGCGCTAAAACTCCGTATAAAAAATCATACGTCTTTATAGCACGATTCAGCCCCTCTTGGGTTAACAGCAGAGGCTGAACGAGAGAGGATCAGGCGCGCAGATTGACGTTGATGGTTTCCTGCACGCGATGCTGCTGGAAGCGACGGTTATCAACGCTGTTCTGGCGAACGGCCACGTCGAGGATCTCCTGGTTATTAACAAGTTCCGCCAGCGTGATGTTGTTGAGGAAATAGCTGATGCGCTCGCTCAGGTCGCGCCACAGAACGTGGGTCAGGCAGCGCTCGCCGCCCTGGCAACCCTCTTTACCCTGGCATTTGGTGGCGTCAACGGATTCGTCCACCGCGGTGATCACCGCGCCAACTGCAATCGCCCCAGCGTCTTTGCCTAACAGATAACCGCCACCGGGACCCCGCACGCTGGCCACCAGCCCGTGCTTACGCAGACGCGAGAATAACTGCTCCAGATAGGAGAGCGAAATGCCCTGACGCTCTGAAATATCAGCCAGCGGTACCGGGCCCTCGTGCGAGTGCAGGGCAACGTCCAGCATAGCGGTTACGGCATAACGTCCTTTGGATGTCAGTCTCATAGCATACAACCTCGTAAGCGTCCGCCAGCGAGTCGGCGGGTTATCTGAAGAATGGAGGCTAGTCTGACATTCCAGAGTATTTCTCTCAACTATTTAACCTGGTGTTTTACTCAACTATTACCCTTGTCGTTTTTGGGTTTTTCAAACGACGACAGCATGCCGCGCAGAATGTTTAGTTCGTCGCGCTCCGGACGCGCACGGGTATAGAGGCGACGCAGTTTGCTCATCGCCTGGCTCGGTGTGCCCTAGCGGATAAAGCCGCTGTTCAGCATCATCTGCTCAATGTGCTGATAGAAGTGCTCCAGATCGTCAACCAGCGGATACGGTGACGCTTCGTACTGCGGTTGCGGACTGGCTTTTTCCTGCGCATCCAGCCACGCCATGCGCACTTCATAGGCGATAATCTGCACGGCCATCGCTAGGTTGAGCGAGCTGTACTCCGGGTTGGCCTGAATGGCGACATGATAGTGGCACTTCTGCAGCTCTTCGTTGGTCAGGCCCACGCGCTCGCGACCAAACACCAGCGCTACCGGCGCCTGCTGGCCCTCTTCCACGCTTTTGATGCCGCATTCACGCGAGTCAAGCATCGGCCACGGCAGCGAGCGCGAACGGGCACTGGTGCCGACCACCAGGCTGCAGCCGGCAATGGCCTCATCCAGCGTATCGACGATCTTCGCCTCACCGATCACATCGCTGGCACCGGCAGCAAGTGAAATGGCCTGCGAGTCCGGTTTCACCAGCGGATTGACCAGATACAGGTTGCTTAAGCCCATGGTTTTCATGGCGCGGGCAACGGAACCCATGTTGCCGGTGTGCGAGGTTTCTACCAGTACGATTCGGATATTTTGCATCATAATAGATAGCGATAAGGAAATGATGGCGCGCATCCTAACATAAAAGCAGGACATTTGCTGAACACCCTGATATACTCCGAGCCGTTTTCACCCCGTTCTTTAACATCCAGTGAGAGATACCGATGCATCCGATGCTCAACATCGCCGTGCGCGCAGCGCGCAAGGCCGGAAATTTAATTGCCAAGAATTATGAAACCCCGGACGCCGTCGAAGCCAGCCAGAAAGGCACCAACGACTTCGTTACCAATGTTGACCGCGACGCAGAACGTCTGATTGTCGAAGTGATTCGCAAATCCTACCTGCAACACACCATCATCACCGAAGAAAGCGGTGAGCTAGCGGGCGACGATCAGGATGTTCAATGGGTAATCGATCCACTGGATGGCACCACCAACTTCATCAAACGTCTGCCCCACTTTGCTGTTTCTATCACCGTGCGCATCAAAGGCCGCACCGAAGTGGCGGTGGTTTACGATCCAATGCGTAACGAACTGTTCACCGCTGTACGCGGTCAGGGCGCTCAGCTTAACGGCCATCGCCTGCGCGGCAGCACGGCGCGTGACCTCGACGGCACCATTCTGGCTACCGGCTTCCCGTTCAAGCTGAAGCAGCATGCCACGCCGTTCATTAACATCGTGGCAAAACTGTTTACCCAGTGCGCTGATTTCCGCCGTACCGGCTCTGCTGCGCTGGATTTGGCCTATGTGGCCGCAGGTCGCGTTGACGGTTTCTTTGAAATTGGCCTGAAGCCATGGGATTTTGCTGCCGGTGAACTGCTGGTGCGTGAAGCGGGCGGCTTGGTGACCGATTTCACCGGTAACCACGGCTATATGCTGTCTGGCAACTTGGTGGCCGGTAACCCGCGTGTGGTGAAGGCGATGCTGGCGAGCATGCGCGAGGAACTGAGCGAAGCGCTGAAGCGCTAACCAAAAAAAGGCGGCTGATTCAGCCGCTTTTTTTATTACCGACGCTCGTGTACTACCGACGCTCGTGGGTTAACACGGTGCGCGGCTGGGTACGCCGACCGACACCACCGAGGACCGCCGCCAGCACCGCCTCGATCAGCATCATGAAGAAGGCAAACCAGCTGGCTTTCGCCGTTGC
The DNA here is from genome assembly GCF_059731155.1 of Type-A symbiont of Plautia stali. NCBI lineage: Bacteria > Type-A symbiont of Plautia stali. The sequence continues at coordinate 165,270 of NZ_AP035891.1, forward strand.
CGCCGCTGCTTTCTCTGCTGCTTCACGCGCTTTCTGCTCCGCTTCCTGCTTCAGCTGCTGATATTTCTGCATCGCCTGTTGATAGCTCTGCTCAGTCTGATTAACGATCTGCTCCGCTTCCTGATCGCTTTTTCCGGTCCGCGCTTTAATAATGTTTTTCAGCGCATCGCGGTCTGCAGCCTGCAGCGTATCGGCATGGCGACTCAGTACACCACGGATCCAATTGGCAATATCATTGTCGGCATTCTGTGGATTCTGTGCCGTCTGTTTCGCCTGGTTTTGCGCATTATTCGCTTCGCTATTTACATCCTGCTGTAAATTTTCCGACTGCAGTTCCGGTTTGCCGGTCTGGCGCAGCGTGGTTTGCAATTCATTTTGCAAATCATCCAGGTTGATATTATTTTCCTGCAGCTTCTCTTTCGCCATATTGGTCACCGATGGCGCTACCGCAGAAATACCGTTCCCCAGGGCATTAAAACCGGAGCCTAAAATATTAAAGGCGCCGCCGATAATACCGCTGGCAAGTGAAATCGCCAGCCACAGCGTAATCAGGGTACTGACACCAAACATCAGCAGACCGTGTAGCGCACCTTCGCGCTGAGCCAGCCGTCCGGCAACGTAACTACCGACCGCCAGCGCAATCAGCATGCTGGCGCCGGTCCAAATCAGCGCCCCGGTCCCCAGGTGTTCCAGCGGATTTTGTTCCTGCAGGGGATCGATGGTCGTGGCGCCGATCGCGGTTCCCAGCAGCCCCAGTAAAATATGAATGATTAATGCCGCAATCACCCCTGCAAATACGGCACTCCAGGAAATGCGTTTCAACGGTAAACCGCCCTGCGTTTCCACCACCGTTTCCGTGCTGCCATTATTAGTCCAGGTTTCAGGCATATTTATTTCCTCACAAACATTGACGATAAAGAGTAACGCATATAAGAGCACACCCTGTCCTTTTTGATATTATCTAGCGTAGACAGAGAAAACTCTTTTCGCCAGATCGTCGGGCAAGAGAAATTAAACTCTGCGTCGCGGGCAAAAAAAAAGCAGCATATTCAGGGAATATGCTGCGCTTATTTTTTTAAGCGTATTAATTAAAAAGGACGCAGACCGCCACCGAAGCCGGGAGTAGCACTGTGCCATAAAATAAAGCCGGCCAGCAGCAACAGCAGGCTGCCAGCCAGCATCACGGCAGGCAACAACCATTGCGCTGCCCCCTTGCTGCTGACCCTGCCGAGGCGCACCGCCAGCACGCGCGAGCGCTGCACCAGCAAACCCAGCAGCGACACGGTGAGCGCGGTGCCCAGCGCCATGGTCAGCGCCGAGGCCACGCCCCAGCCATACACGCCAATCACTTTGGCAAACAACAGCATCATGATGGCACCGGAGCAGGGCCGCAGCCCCATCGACAGCACCACCAGCGCCTGGGTTTTGCCACTCACCGCACCGGCCAGCTGTTGCGCGCTCGGCAGGTGGGCATGACCGCAGCCGCAGTCATGCATGGTGCTGATGATGCGGCCGTACCGCGCGAATCTGTAGCCCGGTCGCCGGACGGAACGCGCGGCGTAACCCCTGCAGCGCGCGCCAGCCCACCCAGACGCCGAGCGCCATCACCAGCAAATAGCTGCCTTTCTCCAGCCAGTAACTGGTGAGGTGCAGCTGGCGCGAGGAGGTTTGCAGCACCACCAGCATCAGCGTCACCAGACCAATCGCCACCGCGCCCTGCAACAGCGCTGCCAGCAGCATCAGCTTCATGCTGGTTTTCAGCTGCGCCGGATGGGTGGCGAGAAAGGTGCTGATCACCACTTTGCCGTGGCCCGGCCCCAGCGCATGCAGCACGCCATAGGCAAGGCTAAACAGCATCAGCGTGACACCGGCCTGCTGCGGCTGCTGCGCCACCTGCTGCAGGAGCTGCGTCATCTCACGGTGCAGAACTTTCTGCCACAGTACGCTTTGCAGCAGAATCTGCGGCCAGTGCAGTCACAGCAGCGCGCCCGCGACCATTAGCAGCGCGGCCAGCAGCCATAGCGGCCACCAGCGACGGGAAGCGCCAGGCCGTGAAATCAACGACATGTCAGGGTTACCGTCTGGGCAAACTGCTGGCCGAGATCCATATCCTCGGGCGGTGCGTCAGCTTTATCCAGCGACAGCGCGTACTGTTTTAGCGAGTCATCCGGTTTGGGTGTGTGTAAGTCAAACTGGCAATGGGCTTTCACGGTCTCATCCATGGTGATGGCTTGCGGATTGTCATAATACATATCAACAAAGTAACTGGGATCGAAGGTCTGGATGCGATACTGCCTGGCGCTTAACGACTGTGGTTCACCGAACGGCACAATGAACTCCAGCACCGCTTTGTTGCCCTTGCGCGACAGCTGATACTCCTGCGGCAGGTTGAGAAATTTCACCCGATTTTTATCCTGCCACACTTCGGTAAAATAGTGCTGGCCCAGCACATTGGCCATCACCTGCGCCGCCAGCTTTTTCCATACCACCTCGCCGGGTTTGGCGTTGCCGGCATCGTACAGCAGATCGGCGGAGGTGATCTCGTCCATGGTCCATACCATCTTCATCGCGCTGAGATGATCGTCCTTACCGAGCAGTTCGGTCTGCATATCAATAAAGCTGTGTGGATGCGACCACATGGCGCCGCTGAACAACAGCGTAAAGCTAACGAGTGCAATTTTCATATGTTATAAAGTAACAAATTTTAAAGTCAGAAGGATACCGGACCAGAAAAAACTGTGACCCGCCCTGAAGCTCTGAACAAAAGTCATGACAAAGGCTAGGGTCAGCGCGTGGAGTTGGCTATTCTTAGCTGAAAATGACTTGCGGATAACACGATTGATGAGTTCAGCGCATTCTACTGCTCCCCTCTTCAGCAGCGCCCAGCGTCGTTGCCATCTGCTGTTGCTGCTGTTTCTGCCTGCTCCCGCGTTAACGCTTAAAAAGCTTTGCCAGTTGAATGGCGTGGACCCTGTTGTCGCCCGACAGGATATCGCGGATGTCGGAGATGAGATACAGCGCTTTCACCAGCTGGAATTACACCAGATGGTGGATGGCAGCTTTCGCATTCATGGCACGGAACTGGACCGGCGCCTGTGCCTGCTGCACTGGCTGCGCCGCGCCTGTCGCAGGATTTCGTCTGCACCCATTTTGCGCCGGCACTGCGCCAGCGGCTGAAGGTGCTGAAAATTGAGAAAGCACTGTGGGATGAAACCAATCTGCAGGCGCTGATCCAGCACTGCAGCCTGCGGCTGGCGCGCGATTTCACGCCACGCGACCGGCTGTTTCTGCAAATCTTCATGAAATATGCGCTGTGTCAGCGTCAGACGGCGCTGTTCAGCGAGCGCCAGCGCGCCTGGCTGGCGGCGAAGATTGAACGTAGCGCAGCGGATGACGTGATCCATCACTGGCAGAAACGTTGCCATCTGGCACCGGATGTCAGCGAAACCGATTTCTGGACGCTGCTGTTCAGCCTGATTCACGCGCCAGACGGCAGCCAGCTGGCGGATAGTCAGGCACACAAGCTGATGGCCGCGGTGGAAGCCCTGATCGCCCGCTTTGAGCAACTGGCGCAGACGCGCATCAAAAATCAGCAGCAGCTGAAGCTGCAGCTTTATACTCACCTAGCGCAGGCGCTGGATCGCAGCCACTTTGCCATCGGGATTGATAACAGCGTGGCGCTGGACGTGGCGCGTCTCTATCCGCGCCTGCTGCGTACCACGGCGCGCGCGCTGCAGCTCTTCAGCAGCGATTTCGGCACGCAGTTTAGCGCGGAAGAAGTGAGCCTGGTGGCGGAGTTTGGTGGCTGGCTGATGCAGGAAAGCGCGCTACAGGAGAAACAGGTGCTGTTACTGACCGGCGCTGACGCGGCGCTGGAACAGCTGCTGGAGCAGCTGCTGCGGGAAATGACGCTGCTGCCGATCAATATTACCTATCAGGATATGCTGCACTTTCAGCGTGAGGGCGCACCGCGCGATGTGGCGCTGGTGGTTACGCCCTACGCCACCGCCCTGCCGCTCTACTCGCCGCCGCTGAGCTGCCGCTGAGCGCTCACCAGCAGCAGCGCATTCGTCAGCTGCTGGAGTCTTAAGCCGCGCGTGGCCGCAGGAACAGCGCCGGCAGCGCCATCACCCAGAACAGCTGGCCGTGCAGGTGAGTAAACAGTACGCCGCAAACCATCGTCATCACCGCGATGCCGCCGCCCATTGCCAGCGCCGAATAGAGTGACTGCAGACGAATCACCTCTGCGCCTTTACGCGCGGCGATCAAGCACATCGCCGCCAGATGGCAGACGGTAAAGCTGCCGCAGTGCAGAATCTGCGCCACAATCAACAGCGGTAGCGCAGTGCTGGCGCCCAGCAGCGTCCAGCGAACCCAGCGCACACACGCCGGACAGCATCGCCAGCGCTCAGCAGCAGCAGAATCACCTGGGATGACCACGCACTGACCAGCATACCGGTGAGCGCCGAGCTAATAACAAACGCCAGCGAGCCCCACAGCCGTACCGGCCCATAGGCCAGCCCGATTTGCTGTGTCCAGGTGGCCGCCAGCGCATCACTCAGCGGCACCACCGGTGAGAAGAACAGGTTAAAACCAATCATTACCAGCAGCACCACAGCCACTGGCTGCTGAGCCAGAAACCGAGCGCGAACAGACAGGTCACCAGCGCCAGCAGGCGCAGCGCAACAATCAGCTGTGCTGGATTTTTCACCTGCGAGGCAATCAACAGGCTGCCGGCAAAGCGCGCCACCATGCCACAAGCCGAGCAGCAGGCCAATTTTTTCCGCATCCAGCCCGTTGCCTTTCAGCCACACGCTCCAGAACGGCAGATAGATGCCATAGCAGAAAAAGTAGGTGAAGTGGCTCAGTCCCAGCCACCTGGCCGATCCGATGGTCCTGTTTCCTTCTGTTGACGCTCCGCCGTGCGCGGAATGGCCGTTACTTTCTCAAAGCAGACTGCGAAAGGGAATAAAAAAAGGATGGCTTGCGCCATTCTTCTTCTCACTGCGGTTTAGCGCTTATCAGGCATAAACCGGCAGATGGGCACAGATATCCAGCACTTTCTGTTTGGTGCGCTCGATAGTAGCTTCGTCGTTGATGTTGTCGAGAACGTCAGCGATCCAGCCCGCCAGTTCGCGCACTTCCGCTTCTTTGAAGCGGCGACGAGTCACTGCTGGAGTACCGATACGTACACCAGAGGTCACAAACGGGCTCTTCGGATCGTTAGGCACGCTGTTTTTGTTCACGGTGATGTTGGCGCGGCCCAGAGCGGCATCCGCCTCTTTACCGGTCAGGCCTTTGCTCACCAGATCGATCAGGAACAGGTGGTTGTAAGTACCGCCTGAGACGATGTTGTAACCGCGCTCCAGCAGCACTTCCACCATCGCTTTGGCGTTCTTCGCGACCTGCTGCTGATAAGCCTTGAACTCCGGCTCCATGGCTTCTTTGAACGCTACGGCTTTACCGGCGATAACGTGCATCAGCGGGCCGCCCTGACCACCCGGGAACACCGCGGAGTTAAGTTTCTTGTACAGCTCTTCGTCGCCGTTTTTCGCCAGGATCAGGCCACCGCGCGGACCGGCCAGCGTTTTGTGCGTGGTCGAGGTTACGATGTGCGCGTGCGGTACCGGGTTCGGGTACACATCAGCAGCTATCAGACCGGCAACGTGGGCCATATCAACAAACAGCCATGCGCCGATGCTGTCGGCGATTTCACGCATTTTTGCCCAGTCGCACACGCCAGAGTAAGCAGAGAAGCCGCCCACGATCATTTTTGGCTTGTGGGTCTGCGCCAGTTCGGCCAGCTCTTCGTAATTGATTTTGCCGGTTTCATCGATGCCGTAAGGGATAACGTTATACAGCTTACCGGACAGGTTGACCGGCGAACCGTGGGTCAGGTGACCACCGTGTGCCAAGTTCATGCCCAGAATGGTGTCGCCCGGCTGCAGCAGCGCGGTGTACACCGCGAAGTTAGCTTGGGAGCCGGAGTGCGGCTGCACGTTAGCGTAATCCGCGCCGAACAGCGCTTTGGCGCGATCGATCGCCAGCTGCTCAACGATATCAACATATTCACATCCGCCGTAGTAGCGTTTGCCCGGATAGCCTTCGGCATATTTGTTGGTGAGCTGTGAACCTTGCGCCTGCATAACGCGTGGGCTGGTGTAGTTTTCCGAAGCAATCAGTTCAATGTGCTCTTCCTGACGCACCTTCTCCTGCTCCATAGCCTGCCACAACTCGGCATCATAATCGGCAATGTTCATATCACGCTTTAACATCCGCATCTCCTGACTCAGCAACTTTTTAACGGCAGTTTAAGCCCCGGCTAGGGGGCGAAGGCCAACAGTGTAAACGGTTTTGCCAGGGGACGGTAGCGCCAATCCCCTTTTTTTACGCAAACGATTGGCAAGGCGCTGGCACGGGATTTTTACGCTTTTTAGCCGGGGAAGAAAACCGGATAATTGTTCATCAGCAGCGGGAAAATTTTTCAGCTTTGCGCGCCCGGCAGCAGATTGTCACTCGTCACCCCAGACAAAACGGGGGATTTACAGTGCGCGGCAACAGGAATAACATGCATTTAAAAAACATGTTCAAGATTACCCTGAGGATCAGCCCATGCGCGACGCGCAAACCATCGCCACCGTGAAATCTACCCTGCCCGCAATTGCTCAACTCGGCCCGCAGCTGACCGGTCACTTTTATCAGCGGATGCTGACGCAGCATCCCGAGCTGAAGAACGTGTTTAACATGAACAACCAGCGCAGCGGCAATCAGCGTGAAGCGCTGTTTAACGCGATCTGCGCGTACGGCAGCAATCTGGAAAACCTCGCGGTGCTGCTGCCGGCGGTGGAGAAAATTGCGCAGAAGCATGCCAGCCTGAATATTCAGCCGGCGCAGTACGCGATTGTCGGGGAAAACCTGCTGGCGACGATTAAAGAGCTGTTTAATCTAGGCGATGAGGTACTGGCGGCGTGGGGCAAAGCCTATGGCGTGCTGGCTGAGGTGTTTATCCAGCGTGAAGCAGCGATTTACCGTGCGTCGGAAGAAAAGGTCGGCGGCTGGCGCGGAGCGCGCGATTTCCGCATCCGTGCGATTACAGCGCAGAGCTCGGTGATCAAATAGCATTGAGCTGGTGCCGAATGATGGAGAGCCGGTGGCGGACTTCCTGCCCGGTCAGTATCTGACCATCAGTCTGCGCCCGGCGGACAGCGACTATATTCAGCACCGCCAGTATTCGCTGACGCATCTGCCGGATGGCAAAGCCTATCGCATTGCGGTGAAGCACGAAGCGCAGGGCAGCGTCTCCGGCTGGCTGCATCAGCATGCGAAGGTCGGCGATATCGTGCAGTGCGCCGCGCCGGCCGGGGATTTCTTCCTGCAGGCAGCGGCGCAGACGCCGGTGACGCTGATCTCAGCAGGCGTCGGGCAAACGCCTCTGTTAGCCATGCTGGCCAGCCTGGCGGAGCAGCAGCATCCGGCCGCGGTATGCTGGCTGCACGCCGCCGAAAACGGCGCGCAGCATGCGTTTGCTGATGGGGTCGCGGCGCTGGGTGCGCGGCTGCCGCGCTTTAGCCGCCACGTCTGGTATCGCCAGCCGCAAGCTGACGACGCGGGACGTTACGACGCGCAGGGGCTGATGGATTTAGCCACCATCTCAACCGCACTGACCCAGCCCGATGGTGAGTTCTGGATTTGCGGCCCGCTGGCATTCATGCAGTTTGTTGCGCGCCAGCTGACCGACGCCGGCATCAGTGCCGACTGCATTCACTACGAGGTGTTCGGTCCGCACAAAGTGCTGTAAATGAAAAAGCCTGCACGCGGCAGGCTTTGTGTCTGGTGGGAGCGAAGGGCTCAGATGGCCTCTTCGTCTTCCTCGCCGGTACGAATACGCACGACGCGCGCCACGTCAAAGACAAAGATTTTGCCGTCGCCGATTTTACCGGTCTGCGCGGTTTTCATGATGGTTTCTACGCAGGTATCGACGATATCATCGTCCACCACCATCTCGATTTTCACTTTTGGCAGAAAATCGACCATGTATTCGGCACCGCGATACACCTCGGTGTGGCCTTTCTGACGTCCGAAGCCTTTCACTTCGCTGACCGTCATCCCGGTGATGCCCACTTCCGCCAAGGCTTCACGCACATCATCGAGTTTGAATGGTTTGATAATTGCATCGAGCTTTTTCATCACAGATCCTTTTTTCGCTCCCTCCATGATGGACGGGTAACTATGAGTATAAGTGTTCCTGACGCTGCCGCAGCAAGCTACTCTTTAAATTCGCTGGCGTTCAGTTCGTGGCGCGATAACAGCTTATAAAACTCGGTACGGTTGCGTCCAGCCAGACGCGCCGCATGCGTAACATTACCTTTGGTTATCTGCAGCAGTTTGCGCAGATAGTTAAGCTCAAACTGGTTGCGTGCTTCGACAAAGGTCGGTAGCGCCGTGTTCTCGCCGGCCAGCGCCTGCTCTACCAGCGCGTCACCAATCACCGGCGACGTAGTAAGCGCCACGCACTGCTCAATCACGTTAACCAGCTGGCGCACATTTCCCGGCCAGCTGGCACTCACCAGCCGTTTCATCGCATCGACCGAGAAGCTGCGCACAAACGGTTTGTGGCGATCGGCCGACTGGCGCAGCAGATGGTTGGCCAGCAGCGGAATGTCTTCGGCGCGTTCGTGCAGTGCCGGAATCCTGAGATTCACGACGTTGAGACGATAGTAGAGATCTTCGCGGAAGCTTTTCTTCTCCATCGCCTTCGGCAGATCGCGATGCGTGGCAGAGATGATGCGCACGTTGATGTCGAGATCGCGGTTGCTGCCCAGCGGGCGCACTTTGCGCTCCTGCAGCACGCGGAGAAGCGTCACCTGCAGCGCCTGCGGCATGTCGCCAATCTCATCGAGAAACAGCGTGCCGCCTTCCGCCGCCTGAAACAGCCCTTCGCGCGCACTTACGGCACCAGTGAAGGCGCCTTTGGCGTGGCCAAACAGCTCAGACTCCAGCAGCTGTTCCGGCAGCGCGCCGCAGTTGATGGCAATGAAAGGTTTGCCGGCGCGCGGACTGGCAGCATGAATCGCCTGCGCCAGCACCTCTTTGCCGGTGCCACTCTGGCCGTTGATCAATATACTGACGTCAGATTGCGCCACCATGTGCGCCTGCTCCAGCAGCCGCAGCATCAGCGGATTACACGTGACGATCGCTTCGCGCCAGCCGTCATCGCTAACCGGCGCGCGCTGCGCCAGTGCTTCGTCAATCGCTTTGTATAGCGCATCGCGATCAACCGGTTTAGTCAGAAAGCTGAACACGCCCTGCTGCGTGGCAGCTACCGCGTCCGGAATCGAGCCGTGCGCGGTCAGGATGATGACCGGCAGCCCGGTGTGGCGCTTCTGGATTTCAGCAAACAGCGCCAGGCCATCCATTTCATCCATGCGCAGATCGCTGATCACCAAATCGACTTTCTCTTTCTGCAGATGACGCAGGGCTTCCGGCCCGCTGGCCGCGGTCGCGACCTGATAGCCTTCACTGCTGAGACGCATACCGAGCAGCTTGAGTAAGCCCGGATCGTCATCCACCAGCAGTAAGCGTGCGGCCTGTTTCATCGTTACTGCTCCTCGCTTTGGGCATCGCTGGCACCGTGTGTGCTGTCGCCGCTGTCTGGCGCTTTGCGCGATGACAGCTTACGCTCGATGTCAGTCAGTCGCTGCAATTTACGCTGGGTATCGTCCAGCGTTTGCCGCAGTTGCGTTTGCTGCTGACGCAGGCGATCCAGTTCGGCGTCATTGCTTTGCTGCAGCGCGGCGTAGCGGCCGCGCGCCTCGCTCAGCTCCAGCTGCGCGGCCTGGTTACTGCGCCACAGCTGCAGCAGCGGACGCACCGCCGCCGGATAATCCGCACTGTAGCTGTCGAGTGTATTAACGTACTGACGGCGCGCCACCGGCGTCACGTTGCCGTTCGCCAGCAGGATGCCCTGCTTAAAGGCGCGCGCCCAGCCCTGTACCGGCCAGCGCCGCGCCTCCGCTCGCGCTTCGGTCGCCGACAGCCGCTCACCGCAGTCGATAGCGCGCTGCCAGTAAAGTGGATTGCTTATGGCCGCAGGTGCTTCAATCTGCCAGACATTCTGGCAATCGGTGGCCAGATAATCCGCCAGGCGCACGTCCGGCTCCGGCAGGTTCACCGCACCGCGCGGCGTACTGCTCTGGGGTGGCGCCTGACAGGCGCTCAGGCCGATGGCGATCAGTGCGCCGATGAGAAATCGGCTGGATGTTCGTTTCATTAATCAGGCATTCCCGGCGCTGGTAGTCAAAATGATACGAAAACAGACGTCCGCGTCCGTGCGCGTGACCAACTGCAAATCACCCTGCATCCTGCGCAGGCAATCTTTGGCGATGCTTAATCCCAGCCCGCTGCCTTTCACCGGCCCTTTGCGCTGCTGGCTCCCCTGATAAAAGGGCTCAAAAATCATCGTCTGCTCTTCAGCCGGAATCGGCGTGCCGGTGTTGGCCACCTCAATCCACACCTGGTTGCCCTTCTGCTGGCTCTGCAGCCAGATGTTACCGGATTCGCTACCGTAGTTCACGGCGTTCGAGTAGAGGTTATCAATCACCCGCTGCAACAGCGTCGGTTCCGCCAGACAATAGCGGGCCTGCAGATCGATATGCGTATGCATCTGGCGCGCGCTGGCGGGCAGTAAGTGCACCCTGACGACGCTATCAATGATAGCGTCGATAGCGACCGGTTCCAGCCGCAGCGGACTCTCTGCCAGCCGGCGATTGTAGTCGAGCAGCTGTTCAATCAGCCGCTGCAGATGACGGCTGCTGGTGTCGAGAATGGCGACAACCTCCTGCTGTTCCGCATTGAGCGGGCCGGCAACCTGGTCGGCCAGCAGTTCGGTGCCTTCGCGCAGGCTGGCAAGCGGCGTTTTGAGCTCGTGCGACAGGTGGCGCAGAAACTTATGCCGCTGTGCTTCCAGCCAGCTAAGATGCTCGCTGAGCCAGACAATGCGCTGTCCCAGCATCATGCCGGTGAACAGCAGCACCAGCACCAGACTGATTAAAAACGCCTGCCAGCCAAAAAACTGGCCGCGATCGGCAATTTCGCGCTGCAGCTGCAGGCCGCGTGAAAACACTACTTCACGCGTGGCCTGCACCATGCGGGTGTTGGCGGCGGAGAATGCCTCCAGCGCGCTCGCCGCCGGTGCCAGCAGATTGCCGTTATCACACTGCAGCTTTTCCAGCTGCGGCAGCGCGCTCTGCAATATTTTGAACGTTGGCAAATCGGGCAGGCTGGCGGCATGGCTGCTGAGCATCTGGCCATAGCGGCTCCACTGCGTTTTATACAGGCGCGCCAGACTGGCATCGCCCAGCACGCAATACTGGCGATAGCTACGCTCCAGCTCCAGCGCCGTGCGCGCCATCGCCTCGCTGCGACGCACGTCGGTGAAGGTGTTGCGGTTAGTGTCCGCCGCCTGATTACTCAGCGCTGACAGGCTTTCCCATGCCTGCCATGCCAGCACCAGCAGCGGCACCAGCAGAAAGGCCATTAATACCAGTTGCCGCAGGGATCGGGGAAACAGACGCCATCTCTTCACAACCGCGCTTCCTTTGAGGTGAGTTGCAGGCATGCTAGCGAAGTCCGGCAAGGTTAGAAAGGCTGAAAACGAAAACGGCAGGCCTTTTGGCCTGCCGTGAGAGCGACGCCGCAGCATCGCCTGCAAAATAGGTGGAGCCTAACTCAACGTTGCGTCCGGTGCTTGATAACGTTGCAAAGCAAGCGATTATCGGTTGGGTGGACGGCAGGCTCCGTTTGGTGCGTCATTCGATATTTTATGAGCTCAACCGCAGTGCGGGGCAATCATAGACAGGAGAATGAGCAACGTAATTAGTATAGCAACTATCGTGCCAGAAGATAAATAGCCTTGTTAATCAGCATACTGCCAGCTCAGAGAGGGAATTAACGACGCTTTCTGACTGGCTGGTCTGGAAGAGGTGTCGCCGATTAGCAACGGCTTTAGCGCGCGAACTTCGTGTCTATAAAAAAAAAGGATTTAAGTATCACCTTTTGGCGACAGTTCAGTCGTGGGATTGTCGTCATTTTCCGACATGCCACAGATGTTAGGGAATCATACCCGATCGACAGCGGTGCCCACGCGACAAAAAATAAAAAAGGCCGCGTTGAGCGGCCTTTGCGCGGTGCCCGTTAATGGGCACTGGTAAGATGCAGGATTCAGGTTTAACCCAGCTGTTTACGCGCGTTGCGGAAAATGCGCATCCACGGGCTGTCTTCGTCCCACTCAGCCGGATGCCACGAATTGCTGACGGTGCGGAACACACGCTCCGGATGCGGCATCATAATCGTGACGCGCCCGCTTTCGTTAGTCACGGCGGTGATGCCGTTCGGTGAGCCGTTCGGGTTAGCCGGATAGGTCTCGGTGACTTTACCGAAGTTATCGACGAAGCGCAGCGCCACCAGCCCTTTCGCTTCCAGCTCAGCCAGATGCGCACCGTCACGCACTTCAACAAAACCTTCACCGTGCGAGACGGTAATCGGCATGCGTGAACCGACCATGCCGTCCAGCAGCAGTGACGGGCTGGCGGCCACTTCCACCAGGCTGAAGCGTGCTTCAAAGCGCTCGGACTGGTTACGCACAAAGCGCGGCCACAGCTCGCTGCCCGGAATCAGCTCACGCAGATTCGACATCATCTGGCAGCCGTTACACACGCCCAGCGCCAGCGTCTGCGGACGATGGAAGAAGTTTTCAAACTCGTCACGCACGCGGCGGTTGAACAGAATCGATTTCGCCCAGCCTTCGCCCGCACCCAGCACGTCGCCGTAGGAGAAGCCGCCACAGGCGACCAGCGCGTGGAACTCCTCCAGACCACGACGGCCCGCCAGCAGATCGCTCATGTGCACGTCAACCGCGGTAAAACCTGCGCGGTGGAAGGCAGCAGCCATCTCAACGTGTGAGTTCACGCCCTGCTCGCGCAGCACGGCAACGCGCGGACGCGTGCCGGTGGCGATCATCGGTGCCGCCACATCCTCTTCCGGACGGAAGGTCAGCTGCACGTTCAGGCCAGGATCGTTATCGTCTTTCTTCGCTTCATGTTCCTGATCGGCACAGGCCGGGTTATCACGCAGGCGCTGCATCTGCCAGGTGGTTTCAGCCCACCAGGTACGCAGCGTGGTACGGCTTTCGCTGTACACCGCGCTGTCGCCGGAGCGGATAACAAAACGGTCGCCCGGCAGCGCTTTACCGATGACATGAACATTGCTGCTCAGACCATGATCGGCAAACACTTTTTCCACGGCCGCGCGGTCGGCAGTGTTAATCTGCAATACTGCGCCCAGCTCTTCCGTAAACAGTGCCGCCAGCGCATCGCTGCTCAGCGCGGCGATATCCGCCTCAATACCGCAGTGGCCGGTGAAGGCCATTTCAGCCAGCGTGACCAGCAGACCGCCATCCGAGCGGTCGTGGTAAGCCAGCAGTTTCTGCTCGCTGACCAGCGTCTGAATCGCATTGAAGAAGCCGGCCAGCTGCGCGGCATCGCACACGTCGGCCGGTTTGTCGCCCAGCTGGCGATACACCTGCGACAGCGCCGTGGCACCGAGGATGTTGGCGCCGTTGCCGAGGTCCACCAGCAGCAGCAGGTTGTCGCCTTCCGGCTGCAGCTGTGGCGTTACGGTGCGACGCACATCTTCAACGCGTGCAAAAGCCGTAATGACCAGCGACAGCGGCGAGGTCATTTCGCGCTGTTCAGTGCCCTGCTGCCAGCGGGTTTTCATCGACATGGAGTCTTTACCTACTGGAATGGCGATCCCCAGCGCCGGGCACAGCTCTTCGCCCACTGCTTTCACCGCGGCGTACAGGCCTGCGTCTTCGCCCGGGTGACCGGCTGCAGCTATCCAGTTTGCCGACAGCTTCACGCGCTTCAGTGAACCGATCGCGGTCGCGGCCAGATTGGTCAGCGCTTCGCCTACTGCCAGACGGCCGGACGCGGCGAAATCAAGCAGCGCTACCGGTGCACGTTCGCCCATGGCAAACGCTTCACCGTGGTAGCTGTCGAGGCTGGCGGTGGTCACGGCGCAGTTCGCCACCGGGATCTGCCACGGCCCGACCATCTGATCGCGCGCCACCATGCCGGTTACGCTGCGGTCACAGATGGTCACCAGGAAGGTTTTCTCCGCCACGGTTGGCAGGTGCAGCACGCGGTTTACCGCATCGGCAACGGTAATGCCATCCCGCACCAGCGCATCACCTTTAGCCTGCTGGCTGGCCACGTCGCGCGTCATTTTTGGCGTTTTACCCAGCAGCACGTCGAGCGGCATGTCGATCGGTTTGTTATCGAAATGGCTGTCGGCAAGGTTCAGGTGCTGCTCTTCAGTCGCTTCACCAATCACCGCGTAAGGCGCACGTTCGCGCTGGCACAGTTCATCGAACAGCGCCAGTTTGTCCGGCGCAACCGCCAGCACATAACGCTCCTGCGACTCGTTACACCACACTTCCAGCGGGCTCATGCCTGATTCATCGCTGAGGATGTCGGGCAGATTGAAGTTGCCGCCGCGGCCACCGTCGCTCACCAGCTCCGGCATGGCGTTGGAGAGGCCACCGGCACCAACGTCGTGAATAAACAGAATTGGGTTGGCTTCGCCCAGCTGCCAGCAGCGGTCAATAACTTCTTGACAGCGACGCTCCATCTCCGGGTTGTCGCGCTGCACCGAGGCGAAGTCGAGATCGGCATCCGACTGGCCGGACGCCATCGAGGACGCCGCACCGCCGCCAAGGCCGATATTCATTGCCGGACCACCCAGCACAATCAGCTTCGCGCCAACCACGATCTCCCCCTTCTGCACGTGATCGGCGCGGATGTTACCAATGCCGCCGGCCAGCATGATCGGCTTGTGATAGCCGCGCAGCTCAACGCCGTTATGGCTGTTCACCTGCTCTTCATAAGTACGGAAATAGCCGTTCAGCGCCGGGCGACCAAATTCGTTGTTAAACGCGGCGCCGCCTAACGGGCCTTCGGTCATGATATCCAGCGCGGTAACAATGCGCTCCGGCTTGCCGAAATCCTCTTCCCACGGCTGTTCAAAGCCGGGAATACGCAGGTTGGAAACCGAGAAGCCGACCAGACCCGCTTTCGGCTTCGCGCCGCGTCCGGTGGCGCCTTCGTCACGGATTTCCCCGCCGGAACCGGTGGCGGCGCCCGGCCATGGCGAAATGGCCGTCGGGTGGTTATGGGTTTCCACCTTCATCAGGATATGCGTGGCTTCCTGATGGAAATCGTATTCGCCCTGCTGCGCATCCGCGTAGAAACGCCCTACCTCGGAGCCTTCCATTACCGCGGCATTGTCTTTATACGCCGACAGGACGTGTTCTGGATGCTGCTCAAAGGTGTTTTTAATCATTTTAAACAGCGATTTAGGCTGTTTTTCGCCATCGATGATCCAGTCGGCGTTAAAAATCTTGTGACGACAGTGCTCGGAGTTCGTCTGGGCGAACATATAGAGCTCGATGTCGTTCGGATTGCGGCCCAGTTTGGTGAAGGCATCGAGCAGGTAATCAATTTCGTCATCGGCCAGCGCCAGGCCGAGCGTGCGGTTAGCCTGCTCCAGCGCCTCGCGCCCTCCGCCCAGCACGTCTACGCTTTTCAGCGGCTGCGGCTCATGATGCGCGAACAGCTGTTCTGCCGCGCTGAGCTCCGTGAACACGGTTTCCATCATGCGGTCGTGCAGCAGGCTGGCCAGCTGCTGCCACTGCGCGTCAGTCAGCTGCGGTGCCTGTACATAGAAGGCCAGACCGCGCTCCAAGCGCAGCACTTGCGGCAGGTCGCAGTTGTGGGCGATATCGGTGGCTTTCGATGACCAAGGAGAAATGGTGCCGGGACGCGGCGTCACCAGCAACAGACGCCCTTGTGGCGCATGTTCGGCGAGAGAAGGACCGTATTTCAGCAGACGCTGCAGGCGGGCTTGCTGTTCCGCGCTGAGCGGTGCGCTGACATCGGCGAAATGGACGTACTCGGCGTAAATATCACTCACCGGCAGATGAGCGTCCTGAAAGCGGGTCAACAGTTTGTTTACACGAAATGCCGACAGAGCGGGCGAACCACGCAGAATTTCCATCATTAAAGATCTCTCGTCTTCGAAGCGCCGGGCGACGCTTCATGGGGCGCAACAGGGAAAACGGGCGGTATTATAGAGAAATGGCACGGGTTACGAAACCGTTTGCGCAGAAAAACTGAGCCTCAGGATTTGCCTGAATTTTGCGCAAATCTTGCTATATAAAAGTTGCCCTGTTGCGCTTTGTTGCGCAAAATGCCCCTCGCTCTGGGAGTGCAAAACAACATAAATACTGCCTTTAAAAGACAGAGGCCTGTGAGCCATTACGAGACAATTATTTGAAACGCCTGAAATTAAATTATCTGTTTATCGGTCTGATCACAGTGCTGCTTGCGCTGGCGCTGTGGCCGCCCATCCCTTGGTACGGGGGCGGAAAAGACGCGTTATCACAGATCAAATCGCGGGGAGTGTTGCGCATCAGTACCGTCAACTCGCCGCTGACTTACTACACCATCAATAATGCACCAGCCGGTATGGACTACGAGCTGGCGAAGCGCTTCGCCGATTATCTTGGCGTAAAGCTGGAAGTCACGGTGCGGCCCAACCTCGGCGACCTGTTTGACGATCTCGACGACGGCAAAGCCGACCTGCTGGCCGCCGGGCTGATCTACAACAGCGAGCGCCTCAGCCGTTATCAGAGTGGCCCGAGCTACTATTCCGTGTCGCAGCAGCTGGTGTATCGCATCGACAAGCCGCGGCCCAAAAACCTTGGTGATCTGAAAGGCCGGCTGATTGTACAATCCGGTTCGGCCTATCTGTCAACGTTACGTTCCGCCAAAGCGGACAGCTATCCCGATATCGACTGGGCCATTTCCACCGATATGGGCCAGAAAGCGCTGCTGGAAGCGGTTGCCGACGGCAAGCTCGACTATACCATGGGGGATTCGGTGACCATCGGCCTGCTGCAGCGCATCCATCCACAGCTGGCGGTGGCGTTTGATATTACCGATGAAGAGCCGGTGACCTGGTATCTGCCGCGTAACGATGACGATAGCCTGAACGCCGCCATGCTCGACTTCTACAGTCAGATGGGGGAAGAAGGCACCATGGCGCGGCTGGAAGAGAAGTATCTCGGCCACGTCGGCACCTTTGATTATGTCGATACCCGCACCTTCCTGCGGGCGATTGATAACACGCTGCCGGATATCAAGCCGCTGTTTGAGAAGTACGCGTCCAGTATCGACTGGTGCCTGCTGGCGGCGATCTCGTATCAGGAGTCGCACTGGAATCCGCAGGCGACCTCGCCCACCGGCGTGCGCGGCATGATGATGCTGACGCGCAATACCGCTGACAGCCTCGACGTGAACGATCGTCTCGATCCGGAACAGAGCATTCGCGACGGCAGCGAATACCTGCGGC
Source organism: Type-A symbiont of Plautia stali (assembly GCF_059731155.1). Taxonomy (NCBI): domain Bacteria; species Type-A symbiont of Plautia stali. Next base: position 182,739 of record NZ_AP035891.1, read on the forward strand.
GCATGATGGAAAAAGTGTCGGAGACCATTCCGGAAGATGAACGCATCTGGTTTGCGCTGGCGGCCTACAACATGGGTTACGCGCATATGCTGGATGCACGCCGGCTGACCCTTAAACAGGGTGGCAATCCGGACAGCTGGGCCGACGTTAAGCTGCGCCTGCCGATGCTGAGCCAGAAGCGCTATTACGCGCAGACCACTTACGGCTATGCGCGCGGCCACGAAGCTTATAACTACGTTGAGAACATCCGTAAGTATCAGATCAGCTTGGTGGGCTATCTGCAGGAGCAGGAGAAACGACTGGCGCAGCAGTCGGCGCTGGAAGCGGAACTCGGTGCCGGTTCTCCGGCCGTCGAACCGAAGATTGCGATGAACTAATCGGCGCGCAGCGCCTGCCGCTGCGCACGTTTCTGTTCGCGTCGCATGCGGAAAAAATCGCTCAGCAGCGTGGCGCACTCCCCGGCCAGCACGCCATGCGCAATTTCAATCTGATGATTCATGCCCGGATGGCCGATCACATCCAGCAGCGAACCGGCGGCACCGGTTTTCTCATCCTTCGCGCCATAGACCAGGCGGGTAATACGGCTGTGCACCATGGCACCCGCACACATCACGCACGGCTCCAGCGTCACGTATAAGGTGGTGTCGAGCAGCCGGTAGTTATCAATCACTTTTCCGCCCTGACGCAGCGCCATAATCTCGGCATGCGCGGTGGGATCGCACTGGCTAATCGGCCGGTTCCAGCCCTCGCCAATCACTCGGTCACCCTGCACCAGTACCGCACCGACCGGCACTTCGCCCTGCTCCCACGCACGCCGCGCCAGTTCAAGCGCGTGGCGCATCCAGTATTCATCAGTTTGTGGGTTCAACGGGCAGCTCCTGCGGATTAACAAGGCGGCGCATTATAGACGGAATCCAGCTGCGATTCACTCCAGCTGTTGCAGTTCACCGCGCGGCGTCACGCGCCAGCGATGCTGACAGAAAAACAGCAGCGGGTTATCCTGCTTGCTGTCGCTGTAGCCGCTGTAAAGCTGCAGCGGCGTACCGATTTTTTCCTCGAGCTGCGCCACTTTTTCATGGCCGAGACAGCGCATGGCTAACACCCGGCCACCACGGCCCGGCTTCATCTGGCTGGCGATCAGCTTCACCCGCGGCAGAAACGCGGAATCAAAATAGACCTGCTCCACCAGCGACTGCGGCGAGCCGGTAATCAGCCAGACATCAGCGTCTTCACTGCTGAGGTAGTCAGTCAGCCGCTGCTGCACCACCGGAAACGCGGTGACGCGCTCGCGAAACCAGCGGGCAAATTCGGCCTCACGCTGGCGCAGCGTGGCCTCACGATGGCCAAAGGTTATAGCCCACAGCAGCAGGCTCATCGGCCAGCGCGCGGCGCGGCCCTTTATCAGCATACCCATGCCGATGACCGGCAGCAGCGGCACCACCAGCACCAGATTGAGCGGCTGGCGGCGCAGCAGATAACGCATAAACGTACCAAACATGTCCTGCTGATGCAGCGTGCCGTCCAGGTCAAAAAATACCACGCGGCGATGCGAACCCTTTGTCAAACCCGACTCCTTTTTCTAAACGCGGCGATACCTGCTCTACAGTGTAGCCAGCATCGCGCGCCGGGGCGAAAGCTGTCATTTTTAATTCCAGTGGCTACAATGCCATTTGAATAGTTTATTCTCTGCGTCGGCGCGATGTCATCTGACATTCATGGCCAGACATTTCCTTCCGCAAGCAGCTAAGCTGTGTGCGGGACTATGGATTAAGGATCGGACATGAGTTCATTGCTGCGAATTCGCCAGCTCTACCCACGCCTGGCGCTGAACGAGCGTCGGCTGGCGGATTTTTTGCTGTTGCAGCCTGATCGGGCACGACATCTGAGTTCACAAAAACTGGCGGAAGAGTCAGGCGTTAGCCAGTCGAGCGTGGTGAAGTTCGCCCAGAAACTGGGTTACAAAGGCTTTCCGGCGCTGAAGCTGGCGCTGAGTGAGTCGCTGGCCGACCGCGATGCCATCACCGTGCACAACCACATTCTGAGTGACGATCCGCTTAAAGTCGTCGGCGAAAAGCTGCTGACGGAAAAAATTTCGGCGATTCGCGCCACGCTGGATATCAACAGCGAAGAAAAACTCACGGAAACGCTGCAGCTGCTGAAAAACGCTAACCGTATTCTGCTGGTCGGTATTGGCGCCTCCGGGCTGGTGGCGAAAGATTTTTCGTGGAAGCTGATGAAGATTGGCATCAACGCCGTCGCCGAGCAGGACATGCACGCGCTGCTGGCCAGCGTTCAGGCGATGGCACCCGGCGATGTGCTGCTGGCAATCTCCTACACCGGCGAACGTCGCGAGATCAACCTCGCGGCGCAGGAAGCGGCGGCCATTGGCGCCGATGTGCTGGCGTTTACCGGCTTTACCCCGAATTCGCTGCAGCAGTGCGCCACGGTCTGCCTGTATACCGTCGCCGAGGAGCAGAGCACGCGCAGTGCGGCCATCTCCTCCACCAGCGCTCAGCTGGCGCTGACCGATCTGCTGTTTATGGCGCTGGTGCAGAACGATCCGGAACGCGCCTCCAGCCATATTCGTCACAGCGAGGAGCTGGTGAAAAAGCTGGTCTGATTGCCCCATGCTCAGGATATTCCCCACCCTGCCTTAGCCCGAAATTGATCATCGGGCGGGGCAATGGTTTTGTTGCCTGTCGCTATCCTTGTTTCGGCCCGATTAAACGCATTTTCAGCATCGGGCTTGCAGGATAATTTCCGATGTATATGATCAGGGCAAATTTACTCATCTCTCTCGTCATGCTGAAACTTATTTCCCGTTATGCAGGAATTGGCGTTATCAACACCGCGATTCACTGGACGGTGTTTGCGCTTATTCTCAAGCTGTTCGAGTCAGGTCAGGCTATGGCAAACTTTGGTGCATTCTGCGTTGCGGTGACGTTTTCCTTTTTTGCTAGGCTGTGTCCCTTAATTACATAACCTTTTGTAAAACAGCCGGATGCATCCCAGTTTCACCATCGCCAGATAATTCCTCGCCGTTTTGTCATAACGTGTGGCAATGCGGCGGTATTCTTTTGTCCGGAGTAGGCTTTGTCAGCCAGCACTGCATGGCCACGACGCTTCATGCTGCCGTTCCGGCGCTGAACACCAATACCGTCCAGAAGACGTTGTGCAAACTGGCTTTCGTGAGCCTGACCGGGACTCAGTACGATATTTAACGGCAGACCGCTTCCGTCTGTCGCCAGATGGATTTTGGTGCCAAAACCACCGCGAGAGCGACCCAGCCCATTATCTCCGGCGGTATCGGAATGTTTTTTTGCGCCCCGGCGGCGCACCTGAGTGCCCGGATATTGCTGCCATCCAGCGCAGTTGCGGACCAGTCAGCGAGACCATGAGCATCAAGAGAAGAAAGTAACCTGTTGAAAATAATGTTAATCACTCCCGATTTAGACCATCGATTAAAACGGTTATAAACGGTCTTCCATGGGCCATATCGCTCAGGCAAATAGCGCCATGGTGCGCCTGAACACAGCACCCAGAACATGCCGTTGATGATCATACGATGTTCAGCCCATGGACGTCCGGCCCGTGGTGTTGCTGGTTCAGCAGGTAATAAGGGCTGGATGATGTCCATGCTTCATCGGGAAGGTCGTAGCGAGCCATAGTTCAGTGTGTTGTGGAAACAGGTAGTTACTATATCTCAGGTGATTAAGGGACACAGCCTAATGCCCGCTGGACCTTCTCTTCTGCAGCCACGCCCTTGCGTTACCTGCTTTATGTCAGCTTTATGGGAGGCATGGCGGCGCTGGTTGGCTGGATGGCAGACGCCTGCACGCTTTCCCCGGTGGTTACGCTGATACTCTTTTCCTTTATTAGCTTGGGTTGCGGCTTCATCTACTCTAATTACATCGTTTTCAGGGAAGTAAAATGAAATTGTCTCTCGTCGTGCCCGTCTTCAATGAAGAGGAGACCATTCCACTCTTTTATCAGGCGGTTCGTCATGAATTAGCCGGCTATCAGGTGGAAATTGTTTTTATCAATGACGGCAGTAGCGATGGCAGCGAAAACATCATCAATGCCCTAGCCATCTCGGATCCGCTGGTCATTGCGCTGTCATTCACCCGCAATTTCGGTAAAGAGCCCGCGTTGTTTGCCGGACTTGAGCATGCCACCGGCGACGCGGTTATCCCGATTGATGTTGATCTGCAGGATCCCATCGCCGTTATCCATCAACTGGTTGAACGCTGGCAAGCGGGTGCCGATGTGGTTCTGGCTAAACGGAAAGATCGCAGCGCCGATGGGCATGTCAAACGTAAAACAGCCGAGTGGTTTTATCACTTTCACAACCAAATCAGCTCGCCGAAAATAGAGGAAAACGTTGGCGATTTTCGTCTGCTATCGCGCGAGACGGTAGAACATATAAAAAGCCTGCCGGAAAGAAATTTGTTCATGAAGGGCATTTTATCTTGGGTTGGCGGTAAAACAGCGATTGTAGAATATGATCGGGCTGAACGCATCACGGGGGTGTCGAAATTTAATGGCTGGAAATTGTGGAATCTGGCATTAGAAGGATTAACCAGGTTTTCAACCTTTCCCCTTACGCATCTGGAGTTACATCGGCGGTAGCGTCGCTTTACTCTCCTTTCTTTATTGATTCTGGATGATCATCGATAAACTGCTCTGGGGCAATCCGGTGGCGGGTTACCCTTCGTTGCTGGTTTCCATTCTGTTTTTGGGTGGAGTGCAACTTATCGGCATCGGTGTTCTGGGCGAATATATTGGCGGAATCTACATTGAGTCCAAACAAAGACCACGATACGTGATTAAGAGCAGGAAATGAAAAAAACAGTTTTTGAGCGTCATCCCTTCGCCATGTACCTGATACTGGCCGTCGCTTTACTCATTGGTTATAGCCCGGTTTATTTATCAACATACGGATTTTCCGACGACTGGTTCTATTTATACGCATCCACTACCGATGCATCCAGTATTTTCAAATGGGATATCTTATCGGGCCGACCTTTCTATGGTGCTATCCGCTACTTCTTCGCTTTCCTGATCGATGACGTGCAGGATTTGACATATCTCAGGGTGCTTTCTTTATTCAGTCTGATTTTACTGGGCGGGTACATCATCCGTTTCCTTGAGCGTCGCAGCATTTTCGCCAGCGCGGTCCAGCGTCTGACGTTTGCCACGTTGATTTGTTTGCTGCCTTCATTTCAGGTTTTTGTCGGCTGGACAGTCTGCTTTCCTTATGTCCTGTCCGTGCTGCTGGCGGGCATCAGTTATTCAACGCTGGCGGAAAACAAAGGCCTGGGCCGGGTGCTACTGTCGGCTATTTGCCTGACGCTTTCCTTTGCGATTTACCAACCCGCAGCCATGAGCTTTTTATTCTTTGCCCTGCTCGATCTGGGGATGACCCGGAATAATTATCAGCGCAGCGCGGTGATCAAGCTGATGTTGATGCTGGGATTTGGCATGGTGCTGGCGAAAGTTCTGCCGCTCGTGCTGTTCAATGAAGTACTGGCCAGAACCAATATCATCTTAGCGCCGCTGAAAAAAATCACATGGTTTATCGCTGAACCGCTCAGAAATGCGCTGTGCAACTTTGATACCGGGCGCTCGATTGTCAGCATTATCATCTCCTGCTCACTGATCATCGTGGGCATTGTGAAGGCACCCGATTTTAAACCGCGTAAAGCTTTTCTGTTCCTGTTTTTCCTGCTGGCGGCGGGCATTCCTAATCTTTTGGTTAGTGAAGACTGGGCAGCCTATCGCACGGTTATCGCGCTGTCTTTAATCACCACCTCAGCCTTCATTGCTGGCTTATTCGTTATCTTTAATAAGCTGAAGATAACCACATCTGCCAGTATCGTTTGCCTCGTTATTGCGGTGCTCTCATGCATGCTGAATATTCAGAAAGGCTTTTCTTCGCCTCAGCAGCGGGAGTATCAGTTGTTAAGCAGCGCAATCACAGAGAACGTGCCTGCAGAATGTTCTGGCCAGCTTTATTATCGTATCGATAGCGACAACTTACCTGCTGTCGCAAAATCCAAAAAATACGATGAGTTTGGTTCTCTTTCGCTGGGTATGCCATGGTCCTTTGCCGGTATGGCAGACGCGATTAAAAAAGAGCACGCGATGAAGTTTTCGTTGCCAAAGGCGCCCGTTATCTACGGCAGCGATCAATGTCTAGGTGACTGTCTGACGCTGGATGCCACCCACGTGCTGGCACCGGGAAAATAAAGGCCAGCGCCGCCATTATTTCGCTAACCACGCAACGGCTCTGCTTACCGTTGCGTGGTTTTCTGACTATGGCGACATCATCAGATCGGTTGGTATCAGCCACGTCGCCACGTTCTGCTGGCAGCTGAATACTACGCTAAGTCATTTTTTGAACGCCACACGTCGTGATAATATGCGTGCCGCTCAGGGGATCGCCTCGCTGGTTTACGCCTGCATCGATTGAAAAATCACACTGCAAAGCGATATTTCAGCAGGCGTTTTGCGCCGGAGAGCAGAATTAACCATGGAAAATGTAATGAAAACAAGCAACTGATGAGCTTATGCAATGGCACTGATAATTACTGAGCGTTGCATTAATTGCGACATGTGCGAGCCTGAATGCCCGAATCAGGCGATCAGCATGGGTGAATCAATCTATCAGATTGACGCTGACCGCTGTACTGAGTGCGTGGGTCATTATGATGAGCCGACCTGTCAGAGCGTCTGCCCGATTGATAACACTATCCTTTCAGACCCGCAGCACGTGGAAAGTCGCGACGCGCTGTGGGAGAAATTTGTGCTGCTGCACGCTTAATCTTCGATAATCACCGTGGCGCAGGCATAGTGGTGCTCGTCGGCCAGCGTGACGTGCACATGCTGCACGCCCAGCTGGCTGGCAATCACTTTGGCCTGTTCGAAGAAGCGCAGGCCAGGCTTCCCCAGCGCATCGTTGTACACTTCAAACTGATTGAACGCTAAGCCGCCGCGAATGCCGGTGCCAAAGGCTTTTGCCGCCGCCTCTTTCACCGCAAAACGTTTGGCCAGGAAGCGCACCGGCTGCTGATGCGCCTGATACTGCTGCCACTCAGCTTCGCTCAGCACGCGGCGCGCCAGACGATCGCCGGAGCGTTCAATCACGCCGGCGATGCGCTCGATCTCGACGATATCGCTGCCCAGCCCCAGAATGGCCATTAGCGACGCGCTTCCCGCATCAGCGCTTTCATGTCGCTGACCGCCGCTGCGAGACCGCTGAATAGCGCACGACCGATAATCGTGTGACCAATGTTCAGCTCATGCATTTCCGGCAGGGCAGCAATCGGCTGTACGTTGTGATAAGTCAGACCGTGACCAGCATTGACCTTCAGGCCGCGGCTGGCGGCAAAGGTCGCAGCGCTGGCGATACGCGCCAGTTCGGCATCGCGCGCCAGCCCTTCCGGTGCTTCAGCATAGGCGCCAGTGTGGATTTCAATGTAAGGCGCACCGCTGGCTACCGCCGCTTCAATCTGGCGCTGATCGGCATCGATAAACAGCGACACCAGAATGCCCGCCTCGCTCAGCTGTTTGACTGCCGCCTTGACTTTATCCTGCTGACCGGCCACATCAAGACCGCCTTCCGTCGTCACTTCCTGACGCTTTTCCGGCACCAGACAAACAAAATGCGGTTTGATGTCGCAGGCGATGCCCACCATTTCGTCGGTGACCGCCATCTCAAGATTCATGCGGGTATGAATGGTGTCGCGCAGAATCCGCACATCGCGGTCGGTAATGTGACGGCGATCTTCACGCAGGTGCACGGTAATGCCGTCTGCGCCCGCCTGCTCAGCTACAAACGCGGCCTGTACCGGATCGGGATAGTTTGTGCCACGTGCGTTACGTACGGTGGCGATGTGATCGATGTTGACCCCTAACAGCAACTCAGCCATGACAATCCTTAAATGTGTTCAGTATGTTTGCAGTGTAACGCGCGGAGCCTGTCAGGTGCATCACCCGCGCTCGTCGTTTGCCACGTTCGGTCGTTTTTTCGGCACAAACTGACGGAACAGCTCTTGGCTATTCAGCGGCTTACCTCCCAGATAAGGTTTCAGCGCCATGCGCGTGAAGCGTTTGGCGGCACGCAGCGTGTCGGCATCGGGAAATTCGCGCTCCCACAGCGCGCGCAGCTGGCGGCCAGTGAAACTGCGCTGATTGACCACCAGACTGGCGATAAAGCCTTTCTCTTCGCGATAGCTGTAGGTCATGCCGTCGTCGACCGCCTCGCCGCTGCCGGCGCAGTGCAGAAAGTTGACGCCGTAGCCTAGGTGGCCAAGCAGTGCCAGCTCAAAACGGCGCAGCGCTGGCTCGGGCGAACCGTTGGCCACCGCCAGCGTCTGGATACAGGAGAGATAATCGAAGAACAGTTCGGAGAAGGGAATTTCCTGCTCCAGCACCCGCGACAGCAGCTCGTTAACATACAGGCCGCAGTAGAGCGTGATGCCGCTGAGCGGCAGCGCCAGCGACACCGCTTCGGCGTTACGCAGGGTTTTAACTTCGCCACGGCCGCCCCAGCGCACCAGTAGCGGTGTGAAGGGTTGCAGTGCGCCTTTACGCTGGGAACGGCGCGAGCGTGCGCCTTTGGCAAGGACGCGGACGCGTCCCTGACTTTCGCTGAACAGGTCGAGCAGCAGGCTGGTTTCGCTGTAAGGGCGACTATGCAGCACAAAGGCGCGTTGCCAGCCTTCCATCAATTAGTCGTCTGTATAGCCTAGGCTGCGCAGCGCACGTTCGTCGTCCGCCCAGCCCGATTTCACTTTGACCCACAGCTCGAGATGAACTTTCGCCTCGAACATCTCTTCCATGTCTTTGCGCGCTTCGATACCGATGGTTTTGATCTTGGCACCTTTGTTGCCAATCACCATCTTCTTCTGCCCTTCGCGCTCGACCAGAATCAAACCGTTGATGTCATAGCCGCCGCGCTCGTTAGAGACGAACTGCTTGATCTCCACGGTAACCGAATACGGTAACTCAGCGCCGAGGAAGCGCATCAGTTTTTCACGGATGATTTCTGAAGCCATGAAACGCTGCGAGCGATCGGTGATGTAGTCTTCCGGGAAGAGATGATCCGACAGCGGCAGGCGCTTGCGGGTAATCTCCGCAATCGCATCCATGTTTTTACCGGTTTCGGCGGAGATCGGCACGATCTCGAGGAAGTTCATCTGCTGGCTGAGGAACTGCAGGTGCGGCAGCAGGATGCTTTTATCCTGGATGTTATCGACTTTGTTTACCGCCAGCACCACCGGCACTTTGCCGTCACGTAGCTTGTTCAGCACCATCTCATCGTCGGGCGTCCAGCGCGTGCCTTCCACCACAAAAATTACCAGCTCAACGTCACCGATGGAGCTGCTGGCAGCACGGTTCATCAGGCGGTTGATCGCCCGCTTCTCTTCCATGCGCAGCCCGGGTGTATCCACGTAGATCGCCTGATAAGCGCCTTCGGTATGAATACCCATTATGCGGTGGCGCGTGGTTTGCGGCTTGCGCGAGGTGATCGACACCTTCTGCCCCAGCAGCTGGTTCAGTAAGGTGGATTTGCCGACGTTAGGTCGGCCGACAATCGCGATAAAGCCGCTGTATGTTTCGAGTTCGCTCATTCGGGTCCTGATTGGGCAGCCTCACTGCTGAGGCTGCGAAATGACAATTTATTCGAGGCCGAGCTTGATTAACGCCTGTTCGGCGGCGGCCTGCTCTGCTTTACGGCGGCTGGAGCCCACGCCTACCACCGGTTCAGCCATCCCACTCACCTGACAGTGAATGGTAAATTCCTGATCGTGCGCTTCGCCACGCACCTGCACCACCAGATAAGACGGCAGCGGCAGATGACGGCCCTGCAGATACTCCTGCAGGCGCGTTTTCGGATCTTTTTGCTTATCGCCCGGGCTGATCTGCTCAAGGCGATTCTGGTACCAGTCGAGAATCAGCTTCTCGACCGTCTGAATATTGCTGTCGAGGAAGATGCCACCGATCAGCGCCTCTACGGTATCCGCGAGGATTGATTCCCGGCGGAACCCGCCGCTTTTCAGCTCGCCTGACCCCAGACGCAGACATTCGCCCAGCTCAAACTCGCGCGCCATTTCGGCCAGCGTGTTGCCGCGTACCAGCGTGGCACGCATGCGGCTCATGTCGCCTTCGTCCACGCGCGGAAAGCGGTGATACAGCGCGTTGGCAATCACATAGCTGAGAATAGAATCGCCAAGAAATTCAAGACGCTCGTTATGTTTGCTGCTGGCGCTGCGGTGAGTCAGAGCCTGCTGCAGTAATTCCGGATGAGTAAAAGTGTAGCCCAGTTTGCGCTGCAGCTTGTTAATGAGGATGGGGTTCATGCGATTCCAGTTGTTCTGTGCGTCTGTGACTCTGCATACCAAACAGGGCTGAAGGTCCAGCACGTTCTGTTTGGTGTGCAGTGGCTCCCTGACTCGCAGGAAGCCAACCGTTTTTAAATCAGTGAATACCGCCAATGCGACTCAGTCGCACGCCGGTCGGCCACTGTCCTTCCTGTTTCTCAAAGCTCATCCAGACGGCGACCGCTTTGCCGACCAGATTCTTCTCGGGCACAAAGCCCCAGTAGCGGCTGTCGGCGCTGTTATCACGGTTATCGCCCATCATGAAATATTGCCCCTGCGGCACAATCCACGTGGCCTGCGGCTGACCCGGCTGTTGATAATACATGCTCGCCTGGCTCTGCGCTTCGTTCACCAGCAGGATATCGTGCGTGACGTTGCCCAGCGTCTCTTTGCGCGTGCCAAGACGCAGGCCGCCACGCAGCGTTTCGCCCTGCGGCACCTGGTAGAAACCGTTGCCGGTTTCGTTACCATCAAAGCCGCTGAAGGTCTGGATGAAATCGCTCGGCTCAATGTTGGTATAGGTCACCGGCAGCGCCGTGTCACACTTGCCCGTGCCGCAGCCTGGGTTGATGGTCAGGGTTTTGCTGTAAGGATCAAACACCACTTTGTCGCCCGGCAAACCGATCACGCGCTTGATGTAATCCACGCTCGGATCTTTCGGGTATTTGAACACCGCGACATCTCCGCGCTGCGGATGGCCGGTAGGGATCAGCGTGGTTTGCGTAATCGGATCTTTGATGCCGTAAGCAAATTTCTCCACCAAGATGAAGTCGCCAATCAGCAGCGTCGGCATCATCGAGCCAGAAGGAATCTGAAACGGTTCGAAGATAAACGAGCGCACGATCAGTACCACTGCCAGCACCGGGAACACCGACGCTGCGGTTTCAACCCAGCCCGGCTGCGCGGCCACTTTGGCCAGCGTTTTGCTGTCGAGCGAATTACCTGCCTGAGCCTGTGCCGCCGCCTGCTTTGCCCGGCGTGCCGGGGCCCACTTAAAGCGATCGATACACCAGATGATGCCGGTTAACAGAGTGGCAATCACCAGAATCAGGGCAAACATGTTAGCCATTAAAGTTCCTTATTTGCTGTCTTTACCGACATGCAGAATGGCAAGGAATGCTTCCTGCGGCAGCTCAACGTTGCCGACCTGCTTCATTCGCTTCTTACCTTCTTTCTGCTTCTGCAACAGCTTTTTCTTACGGCTGACGTCACCGCCATAGCATTTCGCTAGGACGTTTTTACGCAGCTGCTTCACTGTTGAGCGAGCAATAATGTGGTTGCCGATTGCTGCCTGAATCGCAATATCGAACTGCTGGCGAGGGATCAGATCTTTCATCTTCTCCACCAGCTCGCGGCCACGATACTGTGAGTTATCACGGTGCGTAATCAGCGCCAGCGCATCAACGCGTTCTGAGTTAATCAGGACGTCGACGCGCACCATGTCAGAGGTCTGGAAACGTTTGAAGTTATAGTCCAGCGACGCATAGCCGCGCGACGTTGATTTCAGACGGTCAAAGAAGTCGAGTACCACTTCCGCCATCGGAATCTCATAGGTCAGCGCAACCTGTTTGCCGTGGTAAACCATGTTGGTCTGCACACCGCGTTTTTCGATACACAGCGTAATGACGTTGCCCAGAAACTCCTGCGGCAGCAGCATATGACACTCAGCGATCGGTTCGCGCAGTTCAGCAATATTATTCAGCGGCGGCAGCTTCGATGGGCTGTCGACGTACACCACTTCTCCGTCAGTGGTTTCTACTTCGTACACGACCGTTGGCGCGGTGGTGATCAGGTCGAGATCGTATTCACGCTCCAGACGCTCCTGGATGATCTCCATGTGCAGCAGGCCGAGGAAGCCACAGCGGAAGCCAAAGCCCAGCGCGGTGGAGCTCTCTGGCTCATAGAACAACGAGGCGTCGTTCAGGCTCAGCTTGCCTAATGCATCACGGAAAGCTTCGTAGTCGTCGGAGCTTACCGGGAACAGACCGGCATAGACCTGCGGCTTCACTTTTTTGAAGCCCGGCAGCGCTTTATCCGCAGGGTTGCGCTGCAGCGTCAGGGTATCGCCCACCGGCGCGCCGAGGATGTCTTTGATGGCGCACACCAGCCAGCCGACCTCGCCACACTGCAGCTCGGTACGGTCAATTTGTTTTGGCGTGAAAATGCCGAGGCGGTCAGCGTTGTACACCTGGCCGGTACTCATTACCTTGACTTTATCGCCTTTGCGCAGCGTGCCGTTTTTGATACGGATCAGCGACACCACACCGAGGTAGTTATCAAACCATGAGTCGATGATCAGCGCCTGCAGCGGGCCTTCCGCATCACCTTCCGGCGGCGGGATATCACGCACCAGACGCTCCAGCACATTCGGTACGCCGACGCCGGTTTTCGCCGAGCAACGCACCGCATCCGCGGCGTCAATGCCGACGATATCCTCAATCTCTTCCGCCACGCGCTCCGGGTCGGCCGCAGGCAGGTCGATCTTGTTCAGTACCGGTACCACTTCCAGATCCATTTCCATGGCGGTGTAGCAGTTCGCCAGGGTCTGCGCTTCAACGCCCTGACCTGCATCAACCACCAGCAATGCCCCTTCACAGGCCGCCAGCGAGCGGGAAACTTCATAAGAGAAGTCAACGTGGCCTGGGGTGTCGATAAAATTGAGCTGGTAAGTTTCACCGTTTGGCGCGTGGTAATCGAGCGTAACGCTCTGCGCTTTAATGGTGATGCCGCGCTCGCGCTCCAGATCCATCGAATCCAGAACCTGCGCCGCCATCTCACGATCGCTCAGGCCACCGCAAATCTGAATCAAACGGTCAGAGAGCGTTGATTTGCCGTGGTCAATGTGAGCGATAATGGAGAAGTTTCGTATGTGCTTCATTTATATGAATATCTTCACGTATAAAATTAGTTGAAAACGTGAGCACAGACACATTCAGGCAAGTGAGCTTTACCCGGAACCCTGTCAGCCTCATTAATGACGACGCATATTACACTGTTAACGCCGCGCGTTAAAGAATAGAACTGCGGGGAATCGCAACAGAATTCAGCGATTAAGACGAAATGAAAAGGCCGCGCAATACGCGGCCCGAACGGAGATCAACGGTGGTTTTCCACCCGTAGCGCATCGGGCGGGTGCGCTACGCTGAGAATCACTGGCTGGAACGCTTCGCGATCGCCAAACCGGCTAGAAACCCCTTTGGCAACAATAAAGCCGCCAACGCCACCAAGCAGCGCACCGCAGGCCGCCGCTAGGTCGCTGTGGAACAGCATCTGGAACAGGCCCGCGACCAGGAACAGACCAAACAGCGGCGTCATATACACCAGCAGCGAAGAACCGAGCAGGCTGCTTTCGCGAATGCCCAGCTCAATGCGCTGGCCCGGCTGCAGCGGCTCCGGACTGGCGATGGTCATCACATGGGCGTTTTTCGGTCCCAGCTGGTTGAGCGCATGGCTGCCGCAGCCTTTGCGCGCGGAACAACTGTTGCAGGAGGTTTTCGCTTCCGAATGCAGAGTAGCGACGCCCTCTTTCCATGCCACCACGGTGGCCCATTCTCTCATCATTTTGTAGCACCTGAATCTATGCTGTCCGCGATACGTTTGGCGATGGTCGGCGGCAATTCGCCCACCACGGTAATTTCACGATTATCGCGCACTTCGGTCTGCACCGTACGACGCCCAGTGCGCAATGACTGTGGCGAACTGCTTTTATCGGCGGGCGTGATGTTAATAGCGAAACTGAACAAGCCATCGCTGTACAGACGGGATTCTACGGTTTTGTTCATCGCCGGAATGTCGCGCCGGCTTTGCGAAATCAGCTTCATGCCGGCCGGCAGCCAGCCCGGCTGCCAGCTGAGCTGCACTTTATCGCCCGCTGGTAACGACAGCGACGGCGGCAGATTGGCTTTTTCCAGCCCCTGCATCAGATTACGCACGCCTTCATCAACGGCAAAACTGATGACGCAGAATTGCTCCAGCGTCTCACCGTCGCGATCCAGCAAATCAATCCGCAGCGGCAATTTGGTATCGACGTCCAGCCACACCACGTAGCTGTAACGCGTGCCGTCACGCGACACGATGCGCACCATTTCGCACATCTGATCGGCCATGCGAGAACGCCCTACCGGAATAAAATCGTAGGCATCGCCGAGGCGCGAGAAGTCAGCGAACATCAGCGCCGGCAGCGCATCAATAATGTGGTTGCCCGGCAGCGAGAACGGATCGAGACCCGGTTCGAAATAGCTGATGTCGTTGCCACGCTGGATCACCTCACGGCGCGGTCCGTCCATCTGTAATAGCTGAGCGAACACGCGATTGTCGATGACCGCATGGCGGTAACGCAGGGATTCAATGCCCAGACGCGAGACATTGATATAGGCGAATTCGTAGTTGAGGTTCTGGCTGGCCTGCTCCATCTGCTGTAACAACGCCCCGGACGCAGATGTCTGCGCCGGGGCGGTCGATGACCAAAGCAGGCTGCCTGCCAGCAGGCTAACGGCACACCAAAGCTGCTTCATTACTGCTGTTGAGTTCCTAACGACTGAGTTCCGGGAACGTTAGCCTGCGCCTGTTGCGGAGCATTGCTTTCAAACTGCACCTGATCGGCATGCAGACGGCGTTGCAGTTCGTAATCCTGCAGCATGGCATTCACGCGGCGACGCTGCTCCTGCACCTGCTGATTTGAGCTGTTGGTGTCAAAAGCATCAGACGGCACGCCCAAGCTGACCGGTGACGCTTTACCCATCATCGGTAAGGTATTAAAGGCTGGCGCATCCGACGTTTCCGTCGCGCTGTCCGCCGGTGAGCTGTTGTAGTGCTGCACACCGACGATCACCGCCAGCGACACACAGGCCGCCACACCGATCTGCGTGACCTGAGCAACCCAGTCGCCACCGCGACGCCAGAACGGCATTTTCTGCCAGCGCGACGGCTCCGGCTGTGCTTCCGGGATCAACGAAGTCACTTTGCGTACCGGCTCGTTTTCGAGCGCGGCAGCAACGCGTGCGGAGATATCAAAATGCAGCACTTCGCCCCGCAGGGTGTCGCGGATCAGATGGTAGCTCTCCCAGCTTTTTTGTAGATCTGCATCCTTGGATAACGACGCCAGCAGCTCGTTATCTAAAGTTTCACCATCCATTAAAGCGGAAAGTTTTTCTTTCTGCATGTTTTGGTACCCTTCCAGTAGCCGTTATCACTGACGTTGGATAAGCGGTTGAACTTTATTATCAATGGCTTCCCGGGCCCGGAAGATACGTGAACGTACGGTACCTACCGGACAATCCATGATGGCGGCGATCTCTTCGTAACTTAGACCATCCAGTTCCCGCAGGGTGATGGCCATACGCAGATCTTCAGGCAACGCCTCAATCGTCCGAAAAACAATTTGTTTCAGTTCATCTGACAACATTAAGTTCTCAGGGTTCGAAATTTCTTTTAGCGCACCCGCACTTTCGAAATTTTCTGCGTCGATCGCGTCCACGTCGCTGGACGGCGGCCGGCGCCCCTGAGCCACCAGATAATTCTTCGCGGTGTTGACCGCAATGCGGTACAGCCACGTGTAAAAGGCGCTATCACCCCGGAACGACTCCAGTGCGCGATACGCTTTAATGAAAGATTCCTGAACCACATCAGGCACATCGCCTGACGGGACATAACGTGAAACCAGGCTCGCCACTTTATGCTGGTATCGGATCACCAATAAATTAAATGACTTTTGATCTCCTTTCTGAACCCGCTCAACGAGAACCTGATCCGTTAACTGCTCGCTCATCCGAGGTAATGTCTCCCCAAATCTCTTTTATGCGTAAGTGAACTGCCAGCACATCTCATTTATTGAGAGCAAGCATGCGCTTAGAGTCCCGTTCTGGCCTGAAGTTCACCACGACCTGATATTTTCTGTACCGGTGCCCTGACATCGTTGTTGTTGATGGTCTTTCAGTGTAGCGACTTACCGCACTGGTGGTGTCGTTGGCGGCACCCATAATCGTTGGCAGAGTACCCTATGACGCCGCATTTTTCACCTTTATTCCCTGAATTTTCAGCGTGTTTGGTATAAAAACACTAATCGCTTATTTTCAGACATAACTTACTGAAATCGCATTACAATCTGATTATTGCGTAGAATTATCCTACGTTTTTTGTTCAAAATACTTTACACTAGCGACGTCCGGGCTTATGCTCGGGGGAGCTTTTGTTTAGTAAATTAAACATCATGAACCCCATTCCCGATCATAGCTGTGATGTACTGATTGTCGGCAGCGGCGCGGCCGGTTTATCTCTGGCGCTGCGGCTGGCACCGCACTATCAGGTAACGGTGCTGAGTAAAGCGCAGATTAGCGAAGGCTCCACGCTGTATGCGCAGGGCGGGATTGCGGCGGTGTTTGATGAAAACGACAGCATTGAATCGCACGTCGAAGATACGCTGATTGCCGGCGCAGGCTTGTGCGATCGCGAGACGGTGAATTTTATCGCCAGCAATGCGCGCCCGTGCGTGCAGTGGCTGATCGATAACGGCGTGGCGTTTGATCGTGAGCCACAGGATAACGGCAATGCGCGCTATCACCTGACGCGCGAAGGCGGTCACAGCCATCGTCGTATTTTACACAGCGCCGACGCCACCGGGCGCGCGGTCGAAACCACGCTGGTCAGCCAGGCGCTCAGCCATCCCAATATCCGCGTCATTGAGCGCGCCAACGCGGTGGATTTAATCCTCTCCGATAAAATTGGCCTGCCCGGAACGCGGCGCGTGGTAGGCGCGTGGATCTGGAATCGCAATCGCGAACAGGTTGAAACCTGCCGCGCCCGCAGCGTGGTGCTGGCTACCGGCGGTGCGGCGAAGGTGTATCAGTACACCACTAATCCGGATGTCGCTTCCGGCGACGGCATCGCGATGGCGTGGCGCGCCGGCTGTCGGGTGGCCAATCTGGAGTTTAATCAGTTTCACCCTACCTGCCTGTTTCATCCGCAGGCGCAAAACTTTTTGCTGACCGAAGCGCTGCGCGGCGAAGGCGCCTGGCTACTGCGCCCGGACGGTTCGCGCTTTATGCCGGATTTCGATGCGCGCGCCGAACTGGCTCCGCGCGATATCGTGGCGCGCGCTATCGATCACGAAATGAAGCGCCTGGGCGTCGACTGCATGTATCTCGACATCAGTCATCAGCCGGCCAGCTTTGTGCGCGCCCACTTTCCGATGATCTATGACAAGCTGCTAACGTTTGGCCTTGATCTGACGCAGCAGCCGATTCCGATTGTGCCCGCCGCGCATTACACCTGCGGCGGCGTGATGGTGGATCAGCATGGTCGCACCGATGTCGACGGGCTGTATGCGATTGGTGAGGTCAGCTACACCGGCCTGCATGGCGCTAACCGCATGGCATCTAACTCGCTGCTTGAGTGTCTGGTGTATGGCTGGTCGGCGGCCGAAGATATTGTGCGCCGTCTGCCGCAGATGAGCACCGTCGATCACCTGCCGGCGTGGGATGAAACCCGCGTCGACGATGCCGATGAACGGGTGGTGATCCAGCACAACTGGCATGAGCTGCGGCTGTTCATGTGGGATTATATGGGCATCGTGCGCACCACCAAGCGGCTGGAGCGCGCGCTGCGCCGCATTACGCTGCTACAGCAGGAGATTGATGAATACTATGCGCATTTTCGCCTGTCCAACAATCTGCTGGAGCTGCGCAATCTGGTACAGGTGGCAGAGCTGATGGTGCGCTGTGCGCTGGCACGCAAAGAGAGCCGCGGGCTGCACTTCACCCGCGACTATCCGCATACGCTACCCAAGGCACAGCCTACGGTGCTGCAGCCGGTAGCCTAGCGGAACAGATAGAAATCGGTTACCAGGCTCAGCCAGTCCGCCGAATAGCTTTTATCTTCATCACGAATGGCAAGGCGCTCCTGCACCCGTTCGCCTGCGGCGGGCGAAAAGCCTAGCACCAGCCGGTTCGGCGGTCGCTGCGCGTAGGGCGCCACATCGTAGCGATAACGCAGATGCCAGCCTTCGGCGCGCGCCAGTGCAATCAGGTTTTCGCCGGCATCAGCGGGCAGCACTACGCAAAACAGCCCCTCTTCTTCAAGAAGCTGTGCCGCACAGCGCAGCAAGGTGGGATGATCAAGCGTTGCCGTGCTGCGCGCGGTATCGCGTTCGACGCTGGCCGAGGCCATACCCGGGGTAAAAAACGGCGGATTGCTGACAATCAGCGAATAGCGTTTTTCTGCCTGCTCTCTCCAGCTGACGATGTCCTGCGCATGCACCGCGATGCGATGCGCCCACGGGGACGCGGCGACGTTCTCCTGCGCCTGCGCGGCGGCGCTGCGCTCCAGTTCGACTGCATCGATACTGACGTCATCCGGCGTGCGTTGCGCCAGCATCAGCGCAATCAGGCCGCTGCCGCAGCCGATATCCAGTATGCGCCGTACGCCCGCCACCGGCGCCCAGGCACCGAGCAGCACCCCATCGGTGCCGACCTTCATGGCACAGCGATCGTGCGCGACAAAAAATTGCTTAAAAGTGAACCCATCTTTTCTTAACATCGCCCGCGCTGGCGGTTGCGGCTGAGACATGCTTAACGACCATTGAATTTGCTTCCTGCCGGAAGTGTAACGTGGTCGCGAAGTGAATTCACCTTCACCTGTGCAACACAAACAGATGAAGATTGTGGCTGAACTGTCTATAATCAGCGCCCCAAACTGAGGTAGACCATGACCGTAACCACATTCTCCGAACTCGAACTCGACGAAAGCCTGCTGGAAGCCCTGCAGGATAAAGGCTTCACGCGCCCGACTGCCATTCAGGCTGAGGCCATTCCTGCCGCGCTGGAAGGCCGTGACGTTCTGGGTTCGGCACCAACCGGAACGGGGAAAACCGCAGCCTACCTGCTGCCCGCTTTACAGCACCTGCTCGATTTCCCGCGTAAAAAATCAGGGCCGCCGCGCATTCTGATCCTCACGCCGACGCGTGAACTGGCGATGCAGGTTGCCGACCAGGCGCGCGAGCTGGCCAAACATACCCATCTCGATATCGCCACTATCACCGGCGGCGTGGCCTATATGAACCACGCGGAAGTGTTCAGTG
This sequence comes from Type-A symbiont of Plautia stali, assembly GCF_059731155.1. Lineage (NCBI taxonomy): Bacteria > Type-A symbiont of Plautia stali. The sequence goes on from NZ_AP035891.1 coordinate 202,197, forward strand.
AAAATCAGGACATCGTGGTCGCGACCACCGGCCGTCTGCTGCAGTACATCAAAGAAGAGAACTTTGACTGCCGCGCGGTAGAAACGCTGATTCTGGACGAAGCCGACCGCATGCTGGACATGGGCTTTGCGCAGGATATCGAGACGATTGCCGGTGAAACGCGCTGGCGCAAACAGACGCTGCTGTTCTCAGCCACGCTGGAAGGCGACAACATCAAAGATTTCGCCGAGCGCCTGCTGAACGATCCGGTAGCGATTGAAGCCGATCCGAGCAAAAGCGAGCGCAAAAAGATTCAGCAGTGGTATTACCGCGCCGACAACCTTGAGCACAAGATCAAACTGCTGGTGCATCTGCTGAAGCAGCCGGAAGTGAAGCGCGCCATCGTGTTCGTGCGCAAACGTGAGCGCCTGCATGAGCTGGTGACCTGGATGCACGAAGCCGGCCTGCGCAGCAGCTACCTCGAAGGCGAAATGGTGCAGGCCAACCGTAACGAAGCGATCAAACGTCTGAATGACGGTCGCGTTAACGTGCTGGTCGCGACGGACGTCGCCGCGCGCGGTATCGACATTGATAACGTCACCCACGTCATCAACTATGACTTACCGCGCACCGCCGATGTCTATCTGCACCGCATTGGCCGTACCGGCCGCGCCGGACGTAAAGGTACCGCGATCTCCTTGGTTGAGGCACATGACCATCCGCTGCTGGGTAAAATCAGTCGCTACGTCAACGAGCCGCTGAAATCGCGCGTAATCGATGAGCTGCGTCCGGAAACGCGTGCGCCGAGTGCTAAAGTCACCGGTAAACCGTCGAAAAAGGCGCTTGAGAAGCGCAAAGAGAAGAAAGCGAAAGAAGAAGAGAAACCGCGCGTGAAGAAACGTCACCGCGATACCAAAAATATCGGTAAACGCCGCAAGCCAAGCGGCAGCAGCACACCGGAGAGCGGTGCGGAATAAAACAGCATCGCTGCAATTAAATCGCCTCACTGAGGAGATTTTTTGCTTTCTAGCCTGCTGAAATCGTGTTTTCGCGGCGTAAAATCCCTCAACCTGCCCTCTTCTCTCTTCAGAAAATAAAAAAGCCGCGCCAGTGAGCACCGGCGCGGCCTGTATTGCTGTGTGCGTTTTCGTCAGCCGATCAATTACAGGCTTTCGGTAAAGGTACGGGTGATAACGTCACGCTGCTGTTCTGGCGTCAGCGCGTTAAAGCACACCGCATAGCCCGACACGCGAATGGTCAGCTGCGGATATTTTTCCGGATGCTTCACCGCATCTTCCAGCGTTTCACGGCGCAGCACGTTAACGTTGAAGTGCTGACCGCCTTCAACGCGCACCTGCGGTTTCTGCTCCAGTGGAATTTCACGGTAAGCAATCTCGCCAAGGTCGCTGACTGCAACAACCTGATCTTCCGTGAAATCGCCTTTTGCGCATAGGCAGCGGGCTTCGGCTTTCTCATTGTCCAGCAGCCAGAACGAGTTCAGCAGCTGCGGATTTTGTGCCTGAGTAATTTGAATACCGGTAATCATACAGGCCTCCAGGGCTTAGCGCTGCGGCAGGAGCACAGCGCGGTTCTTCGGGTTATGTGATGCTCTGGTATATACCGCGCTGACCGGCTCGTTTTGACCTGTATCAATTTCGTCCGGCCAGAATTTTTGCTTCCACCCTAATAGATTGATTTACAACAACATTTATCATTAACTTTTTCTGCAATTGTTCAACTTATTTTTACCCTTCAGCTGCCCCGCCGGACACGCTAAGCTAAGGGCATCAATTTGCAGGGAGTCAATGATGGCTGAGAAGCTGACCTGGCACGATGTGCTGGCTGAAGAGAAAGAAAAACCTTACTTCGTGGAAACGCTGAAAGCGGTAGCCGAAGAGCGAGCAGCGGGCGTGACGGTCTATCCGCCGCAAAAGGACGTCTTCAACGCGTTCCGTCTCACCGAACTGGGCGATATCAAAGTGGTGATCCTCGGCCAGGATCCGTACCACGGCCCGAAACAGGCGCATGGCCTGGCGTTCTCGGTATTGCCGGGCGTCGCCATTCCGCCGTCGCTGCTGAATATGTACAAAGAGCTGGAACAGGACATTTTTGGCTTTCAGCGGCCGCAGCACGGCTTTCTCGAAAGCTGGGCGAAACAGGGTGTGCTGCTGCTGAATACGGTGTTAACCGTGGAAGCCGGCAAAGCGCATTCGCACGCGCGTTTCGGCTGGGAAACCTTCACCGACAACGTGATCAGCGCCATCAACACCCATCGCGAAGGGGTGATTTTCCTGCTGTGGGGATCGCACGCGCAGAAGAAAGGCAGCATCATTGATGCGCAGCGTCATCACGTATTGAAAGCACCGCATCCTTCGCCGCTTTCGGCGCATCGCGGCTTTTTTGGCTGTCAGCATTTTTCCAAAGCCAATGCGCTGCTGAGCCAGGCTGGCCAGACGCCCATTGACTGGACGCCGGTGCTGCCCTGAAAACACAAACGGCCGCATCAGCGGCCGTTGTTGCACGGGAGCGGCTTAGCCTTTGGCTTTCGATACCGCAACCATCGCCGGGCGCAGCAGGCGACCGTTGAGGGTGTAACCGCGCTGCATCACCATCAGCACATGGTTTGGCGCCACTTCTTCAGACTCCATCATCGACATCGCCTGATGCACGTCCGGGTTGAACGGCACGTTAGTTTCGCCCACCACTTCCACGCCGAACTTGCGCACCGCACCCAGCAGTGATTTCAGCGTCAGCTCGATGCCTTCAATCATCGAAGCCAGCTCGGTATTCTCTTTATCCGCCACTTCCAGCGCGCGCTCTAGGCTATCAATCACCGGCAGCAGTTCGTTGGCAAACTTTTCCAGCGCAAACTTGTGCGCTTTTTCCACGTCCATTTCGGCGCGGCGACGGATGTTTTCAATCTCAGCCTGCGCGCGCAGCTGGGCGTCACGCACGCCACCCTGCGCCTGCGCTAATTCCGCTTCCAGCTGGGCGATACGCTCATCACTCGGATCCACCTCAGTTGCTGTCTCCGCTTCCGGCTGCTGTTGTTCCTGTTGAATTTCGTCTGAGACTTGCTCGTTTGGGGTGTTCTGTTCTTTACTACTCATGAATTTCTCCGCGTTTTGCACATTCCATCTCGCTGGTTGGCTTATTATGGGGATCAGTTTGACGGTTTCAAGTGAACCCATCACATTGCCTGGCCGTTTTGGCCTATGAGGAACACCCGCTAAATGAACAAACACTTTAACTGCATTGGGATCGTCGGCCATCCGCGCCATCCCACTGCGTTAACCACCCATGAAATGCTCTGGCGCTGGCTGACTGACAAAGGCTATGACGTGATCGTGGAACAGCAAATCGCCCGCGAGCTTAACCTGCAGGATGTGCGTACCGGCAGCCTGGCGGACATCGGCCAGTACGCCGATCTGGCGGTGGTGGTCGGCGGCGATGGTAACATGCTGGGCGCCGCGCGCGTGCTGGCTCGTTACGACATCAAGGTGATTGGCATCAACCGCGGCAATCTCGGCTTCCTCACGGACCTCGATCCGGATAACGCGCAGCAGCAGCTGGATGACGTGCTGCAGGGCGATTATTTCGTGGAAAGCCGCTTTTTGCTGGAAGCGCAGGTATGCAAAGAAGAGTGTTCGCCGCGCATCGGCAGCGCCATCAATGAAGTGGTGCTGCATCCGGGAAAAGTGGCGCACATGATTGAATTTGAAGTCTATATCGACGAAGTGTTCGCCTTTTCTCAGCGTTCGGACGGACTGATTATCTCCACGCCAACCGGTTCAACCGCCTATTCGCTTTCTGCTGGCGGGCCGATTTTAACGCCGTCACTTGATGCGATTGCACTGGTGCCAATGTTCCCGCACACGCTGTCGCCGCGTCCGCTGGTGATCAACAGTAGCAGCACCATTCGCCTGCGTTTTTCCTCGCTGCGCAGCGACCTGGAGATCAGCTGCGACAGCCAGATCGCCCTGCCGATTCAGGAAGGAGAAAACGTGCTGATTCGCCGCAGCGCCAATCACCTCAATTTAATTCATCCCAAAAATTATAATTATTTTAATACGTTAAGCTCAAAACTCGGATGGTCAAAAAAATTATTCTGAAAAGGCCTGCCGGCTACTTTACTGGATAAAAAACCAGTTTATACTGTATGAAAAACCATATCTGTTTTTACAGACAGGTGATTGTATGTTGGCACAACTGACCATCAGTAATTTTGCAATCGTTCGTGAACTGGAGATCGACTTTCATCGTGGCATGACAGCGATCACCGGCGAAACCGGTGCAGGGAAATCCATCGCGATTGATGCGCTGGGCCTGTGCCTTGGCGGCCGCGCTGAAGCAGGCATGGTGCGTCAGGGGGCCAGCCGCGCGGATATCTGCGCGCGCTTCCAGCTGAAAGCGTCACCGTCTGCCCAACGCTGGCTGGCGGAGAACCAGCTCGACGACGGCAACGAATGTCTGTTGCGCCGCGTGATCAGTGCCGATGGCCGCTCACGTGGCTTTATCAACGGCACGTCCGTACCGCTGTCGCAGCTGCGCGAACTCGGTCAGTTACTGATTCAAATCCACGGTCAGCATGCGCATCAGCTGCTGCTTAAAACCGATCACCAGAAACATCTGCTGGATGCCTACGCCGCGCACGATGATCGGCTGGCGGAGATGCGTCAGCACTATCAGCGCTGGCACCACAGCTGCCGCGCGCTGGCACAGCATCAGCAGCTGTCGCAGGAGCGTGAAGCCCGCCGCGAACTGCTGCAGTATCAGCTGAAAGAACTCAACGAGTTTGCGCCGCAGCCAGGCGAGTTTGAGCAGATTGATGAAGAGTACAAGCGCCTGGCGAACAGCGGTCAGCTGCTGTCCACCAGCCAGCAGGCGCTGCAAATTCTTGCCGACAGCGATGACACCAACCTGCAAAGCCTGCTCTACAGCGCGCGTAATATGCTGAGTGAGCTGGTCTCGCTGGACGATAAAGTCAGCGGCGTATTTAACCTGCTGGAAGAAGCCGCGATTCAGCTGAGTGAAGCCAGCGATGAGCTACGCCACTACTGTGAACGGCTCGACCTCGATCCTAATCGCCTGTATGAGCTGGAGCAGCGTCTGTCGCGGCAGATTGCGCTGGCGCGTAAGCACCATGTTTCACCGGAAGCGCTGCCGGTGCTGTATCAGCAGCTGCTGGATGAAGCGGAACAGCTGTCGCAGCAGGGGAGCGATCAGGAAAGCCTGCAGAGCGACGTCGTGGCTCATCATCAGGCCGCGCTGGCCTGTGCCGAAGCCCTGCATCAGCAACGCGTCACCTCGGCGCAGGAGCTGAGTCAGCTGATTACGCAAAGTATGCGCACCCTCGCCATGCCGCACGGTGAGTTTGCCATCATGCTGGAATTCAATGCCGATCAGCTGACGGCCGAAGGTGCCAGCCGTATCGATTTCCGCGTCACCACCAACCCGGGCCAGCCGCTGCAGCCGCTGGGTAAAGTGGCCTCAGGGGGTGAACTGTCACGTATTGCGCTGGCGATTCAGGTGATCACTGCACAGAAAATGGAAACTCCGGCGATGATTTTCGATGAGGTTGACGTCGGTATCAGTGGTCCGATGGCCTCTGTCGTTGGCCAGATGCTGCGCCAGCTGGGCGAATCGACTCAGGTGATGTGCGTAACTCACCTGCCGCAGGTCGCGGGTTGCGGCCATCAGCACTTCTTCGTCAGCAAAGAGACCGACGGTGCGATGACCGAAACCCACATGCAGCCGCTGGATAAGCGTGCGCGTCTGCAGGAACTGGCGCGCCTGCTCGGCGGCAGCGAAGTAACACGCAACACGCTGGCGAACGCAAAAGAACTTTTAGCAGCGTGACATCGCACTTTTTTGCGGCCTGGTGGTCATATGCTTGCTCTGTAGAGGTTTCCAATAGCTCAAAGGTTTATTATCATCGGCAGTTATATCGCCATAATAAAGCCTGCCGTATGCAGAGTTCAGAATTTGATGGCAACAAAACTGCCTGATGAAAGGCGTTTGGCCCCAGAAAAGGAATGTATAGATGCGCTGTAAAACGCTGACTGTCGCGGCAGTGGTAATGTTGATGATGACCGCCGGATGTTCCACCCTTGAGCGCGTTGTGTATCGTCCGGATATCAATCAGGGGAATTACCTGGTCGCCAACGACGTTTCGAAGATTCACACCGGCATGACGCAGCAGCAGGTTGCCTACACGCTCGGTACGCCGATGATGCACGACCCGTTTGGCAGCAACGTCTGGTATTACGTGTTCCGTCAGGAACTAGGCCATGAGAGCGTGAAGCAGCAGACGCTGACGCTGACCTTCGACAGCAACGGTACGCTGACTAACATCGATAACAAACCGCGCCTCACCGGCACTGAAGACTGAATGAGCCGCAACAAAAAAGGCGCCTGAGCGCCTTTTTTAATGCCTGTAAACTTACTTTTTCGTTGCCGTGCGCTCTGCCCGCTGCCGGCGCATCTCTTTCGGATCGGCAATCAGCGGGCGATAAATCTCTACCCGATCGCCATCCTGCAGCGTATCGCCCAGCTTGACCGGACGGCTGAAAATGCCGACCTTGTTGCTGCTCAGGTCGATATCTTTGCGCAGCGCCAGCAGTCCGGATGCCTGAATCGCCTGTTCAACCGTCGCGCCCTCTTCGATGCTTACCTCACGCAGATACTGTTTATCCGGTAGCGCGTACACCACTTCAACGATGATGTCAGCCACGGTAAACCTCTTTGGCGCGCTGGGTAAACGTCTGCACCATGCTGTTGGCCAGCTCTTTGAAGATGCGTCCAAACGCCATCTCGACCAGCATATTGGTGAACTCAAAGTCGAGGCTGAGCTCAACCTTGCAGGCATCGTCGCCGAGCGAGATAAATTTCCAGCCACCGGTCAGCTTGCGGAACGGCCCATCGACCAGCTGCATATGAATGCTTTGGTTATCGGTCAAGATATTACGCGTGGTAAAGGTTTTACTGATGCCGGCTTTTGAGACATCCACCGCGGCGGTCATCTGGTTACCGCTGTTATCCAGCACGCGGCTGCCGGTACAGCCCGGAAGAAATTCAGGATAAGCATCCACATCATTCACGAGCCGGTACATCTGCTTAGCGCTATACGGGACTAGCGCTGAACGGCTAATCTGGGCCATAATGGTTCCTGTTGGTCACAAAACCGTTGAATTATACCATTTTAAGCTACTAAACAAAAATTCACGCCTTTGCCAGCTGTGCTAAAATAGTGTGTTTTTTACCGCCCCGCAGGACAGGGGATGCGCCCACAGACTGAGTGATGTAGACTACGCCGCACTATGACAAAGAAAAAAGCTCACAAACCCGGTTCAGCCACTATTGCCCTCAACAAACGCGCTCGCCATGAATACTTCATTGAAGAGGAGTTCGAGGCCGGCATGGCGTTGCAAGGATGGGAAGTCAAATCACTCCGCGCCGGTAAAGCCAACATCAGCGACAGCTATATTTTGCTGAGCGATGGTGAAGCCTATCTGTTCGGTTCCACTTTTCAGCCGCTGGCGGTGGCATCAAGCCACGTGGTATGCGATCCCACGCGCAACCGCAAACTGCTGTTAAATCAGCGCGAACTGGACTCCCTGTTCGGCCGCGTTAACCGCGAAGGTTACACCGTGGTCGCGCTGTCGCTGTACTGGAAAAACGCCTGGGCCAAGCTGAAGATTGGTGTGGCACGCGGTAAGAAAGAACACGACAAGCGCGCGGACATTAAAGATCGTGAGTGGAAGATGGACAAAGCGCGAATTATGAAGAATGCCAGCCGTTAACCACTGGAATCTTTTATAAATTTTTGCTAGAGTAAGAAGTCTTGGGGCTGATTCTGGATTCGACGGGATTCGCGAAACCCAAGGTGCATGCCGAGGTGCGGTAGGCCTCGCTAAAAAACCGCAAAAAAATAGTCGCAAACGACAAAAACTACGCTTTAGCAGCTTAATAACCTGCTTAGAGCCCTCTCTCCCTAGCCTCCGCTCTTAGGACGGGGATCAAGATAGGTCAAACCTAAAAGAGATCGCGTGGATGCCCTGCCTGGGGTTGAAGCGTTAAAACTAATCAGGCTAGTTTGTTAGTGGCGTGTCTGTCCGCAGCTGGCAAGCGAATGTAAAGACCAGACTAAGCATGTAGTACCGAGGATGTAGGAATTTCGGACGCGGGTTCAACTCCCGCCAGCTCCACCACTTTTTAGTTGTTTGAAGTACAATGAAGTCTACTAAGCCCGCACAGCACAAGCTCTGCGGGCTTTTTTACGTCTATTGTCGTCCAGTGAGAATTGCTGAGAACTACGAGTTATGGCACCCTGAATGGGACCCACTAAGAAGGGTCCAAAAATCGAGGGTCCCAAATGGCAAAAATCGCTAAGAAGCTTACTGACACTGAAATCAAAAGCACCAAGCCAGCCGATAAAGAAATCAACTTGTTTGACGGCGATGGTTTGATTTTACGTATCGCTCCTTTGGCGAAAGGAGGCAAGAAAAATTGGTATTTTAGGTATGCAGTACCAGTCAGCAAGAAAAGAACCAAAATGAGCCTTGGGACATATCCTCACCTTACCCTTGCAAAAGCCAGAGCCTTACGTGATGAATATCTCTCCTTTCTGGCAAATGGTGTTGATCCCCAAGTCCATAACAACGATAAGGCGAAGGCATTAAAGAGTGCTACTGAGCACGACTGCGCGAACAGACCAGCAGCTTCAACTCGGTGGCGATTGTCGACAGCAACGGCGTGATTAAAGCCATTTCGCCGGAATCGCTGATGCTGAAAGGCATGCAGCTCACCAGCCAGTCTTCGCGCGAAGCGCTGGCGCAGCGCCAGCCGATGGTCAGCCGGCCCACCATTTCTGCCACCAATAACCTGCTGGTGTTTGTTTCCTAGCCGGTGTGGAGCCCCGATGGGCGCTATCTTGGCTACGTCGGCGGCACTATATATCTGAAGAAAAAGAGCATTCTCAACGTGCTGCTCGGCGAGCAGTACTATCGTGACGGCACCCATGTTTACGTGCTGGATCGCGAAAACCGCGTGCTGTATCACCAGAACAACCAGCTGATTGGCAAAAACGTGCCGGGTATCGTCAGCGATCGTCTGACGGAAGAGGGTACGGCGAAGCTGGCGGGCTACGCTGTTGTGCCCACCACCGGCTGGATGGTGGTGGCGCTCAAACCGACAAACGTCACGCTGGCGCCGCTCTCCGGGCTGCTGCTACAGGTGCTGAAGAATTCGGTGCCGTTTGCGCTGCTGACGCTGCTGGTGGCAGTGATTCTGGCCCGGCTGATTGCCTTGCCGCTGTGGCAGCTGGCGCGCAAAGCCAGCCAGATGGATACCCAGGGCGTTTCCGGTGAAATTAGCGTGATTCGCGCCTGGTACTTTGAAGCGGCGCAGGTGAAGCGCGCGCTGCTCACCGGCATTGGTCTGGTGCAGGATAAAATCGGCCGGCTCAAGTCAGAGGTGCAGAGCGATCCCATGACCAGCCTGCTCAATCGCCGCGGCCTGAGCGCGGTGCTCGACAATTTCGATACCATGCAGCAGCCGTTTGCCGTGCTGGCACTGGACATTGACCACTTCAAACGGGTGAATGACAACTTCGGTCATGATGTTGGCGACGAGGTGATCAAACAGGTGGCGCGCACGCTGCGCCAGAGCGCGCGACAGACCGACGTGGTGTGCCGTAACGGCGGCGAAGAGTTTCTGATGCTGCTACCCGCCACCGCCCCTGATGAAGCGCGGGTGATTGCGGAACGCGTGCGCACCAGCATTGCCGGCGGCTGGATTGATCCGGTCGGGCAGATCACTATTTCGATTGGTATCGCCAGCTGGCAGCCGACGCACGGGAGTCAGGAGCAAATTCTGAAGCAGGCCGATGATGCGCTGTATCAGGCGAAAAACGCCGGACGTAACTGCGTGGTGATCGCCGGGCAGGAGGCGGTGGCCAGCACGGTTTCGCGCTATTAATCGGGAAGCGTCAGAGCAGGATAAAAAACGGGTGCCTGGCTGACACCCGTTGGCAATCAGGCTGATTTCAGGTAATCGAGCACGATATCGTGGTGGTTCGAGGTTTTAAAGTCGTCGAACACTTTCTCCACTTTGCCATCGCCGCCAATCAGGAAGCTGATGCGGTGAATGCCGTCGTAGGTTTTCCCCATAAAGGTTTTCTCACCCCAGACGCCAAACGGCTCGCAAACCTGATGATCTTCATCCGACAGCAGGGTGAAGTTGAGCAACTCTTTCTCGACAAAGCGAGACAGTTTTTCCGGCTTGTCGGTGCTGATGCCCAGCACTTCCACGCCCGCCTTCTTTAAATCATCCATGTTATCGCGCAGACCACAGGCCTGCGTGGTGCAGCCCGGCGTCATGGCTTTCGGGTAGAAATAGACCAGAACGCGCTGTCCTTGGAAGTCGGCCAAATTTACTTGTTCGCCATCCTGATCGGGCAAGCTAAATTTCGGTGCGGTGTCACCGGCTTTCAGTGGATTCATCACAACTCTCCATTTTTTTCTTCATGCTGTGGGTAATACACCATCAGCGGCAAAAGCACCAGGTGGAGTTTACCTCAGGGTTATTTCACTACACGGTATGCCAGCGCGGCAGAGTGTGTGGCGGAATAACCCGGAGCCTGATTCAGACGGCGCTGTGCGCGTCATCGGTGACACTATAGAGGCGAATTGAACCTTGTGCATGCAGTTCTTCGCACAGCTGATGGAAAGCCTGCTCAAACGGCGCGCTGGCATGATTCGCCGGGCTGTGCGCGGTCATCTGAATATAGAGCACCGGCGGCTCGTCGTCCTGGGCGGGCGTGATGCGCGACACCAGCTCGGCGATGTTCATCTGATGTTTATCGAACAGATCGGTGAAGCGTTCGATGATATGCGGTGAGTCCGGCACTTTCACCTGTACCCAGACGGTAGCGGGCATCGGCGGCGTAACGCGCGCGTTGGTGCGCTTCATCACGATCAGCAGCTCCAGCTCGGCACCTTTCATCGGCAGGGTCGATTCAATCAGGGTAATGGCGTTCCAGCTGCCGGAGAGCAGCATAATAAAGGTGAACTCGTCGCCCAGCATCGCCAGGCGGCTGTCTTCGATATTGCAACCGCAGCTGCTGACGTGGCGGGTAATGGTATTGACGATACCCGGACGATCAACGCCCAGAGCGGTGATCACCAGATGGTGCGGCTGTGACTGCGGCAAAATGGCGTTTCCTGTACGTTCGCTAATAACCATAAGGTAAACATAAAAAAAACTGCTGACAAGCGCGGTAATGGCGTGGCTCGCTTGCTTTTCTTTCGGCGGAAAACGTAACATGAGGCACTTGTTTGTCGAGGGGATAGCCATGTTCACCGGAAGTATTGTTGCGCTCATTACGCCTTTGAATGAAAAAGGTGATATCTGCCGCGCAAGTCTGAAAAAACTGATTGATTATCATGTCGCCAGCGGTACGGCGGCGATTGTTTCTGTTGGCACCACCGGCGAATCCGCGACCCTCAGCCATGAAGAGCATGGCGATGTGGTGATGCAAACCCTGGAGCTGGCCGATGGCCGCATTCCCGTGATTGCCGGTACCGGCGCGAATGCCACCGCCGAAGGGATCTCTCTGACAAAACGCTTCACCGGCACCGGCGTAGTCGGCTGCCTCACCGTGACCCCTTACTACAACCGTCCGACGCAGGAAGGTCTGTATCAGCATTTCAAAGCGATCGCGGAAAGCACCGATCTGTCACAGATGCTGTATAACGTCCCGTCACGTACCGGCTGTGACATGCTGCCGGAAACCGTTGCCCGCCTGGCTGAAATCAAAAATATTATCGGAATCAAAGAGGCCACCGGGAACTTATCGCGTATTTCGCAGATCCAACAGCTGGTTGGAGATGAGTTCATTATTGTCAGCGGTGATGACGCGACAGCGCTGGACTCCATGCAACTGGGCGGCAAAGGCGTTATTTCGGTCACGGCTAACATTGCAGCACGTGAAATGGTTGAACTCTGTGCGCTGGCACAAGAGGGCAAATTTGCTGAAGCGCGTCGCCTGAATCAGCGTCTGATGCACCTGCACCAGACGCTTTTCTGTGAACCGAATCCTATCCCGGTGAAATGGGCCGCGAAACAGCTAGGATTAATCGCTGATGACACGCTGCGCTTGCCGATGACGCCGCTGACCGAAGCCGGTCAGGCGAAAACCGCGCAGGCGCTAATCCAAGCGGATCTGCGATAATTTAGGGAGAATCAATGAGTTATTCAGTTAAGCGCTCGACGCTGGCAACCGTGGTGGGCCTGTCCACCCTGATGCTTCTAACAGCTTGTTCCAGCGATCAGCGTTATAAGCGCCAGGTCAGCGGTGATGAATCTTACCTGCAGGCGCCTGAACTGCATGATTTAAAAGCCCCGGCGGGCATGATTCTGCCGCTGCAGAATGGTGATTACGATGTGCCGCACAGCGTGGCGAAAGGCGCGCTGGGTGAAGAGCTCGACATCCGTCCACCGGCGCAGCCGCTGGCGCTGATGAACGGCACCCGCGCGCAGTTCACCGGTAACACCGGCGTGCTGGCGGTTGACAGCAACCGTGGTTCCATCTGGTCGCAGGTGGTGAACGTGGTGCAGTCGTACAAATTCCCGGTTGCCCAGCGTGATGATGCGGCGCAGCAGCTCACCACCGATTGGGTGCAGTGGAACCGTGCTGATGAAGATAACCAGTATCGCGGCCGTTACCAGATCAGCGTGCAGAACCAGGGCTATCAGCAGGTACTGACCGTACGTCTGCTGGAACTGCAGCAGCAGGGCCAGACGGTCACCACGCCAGTACAGGTTCAGCGCTATACCGGTCAGATGCTGAATGACATCAGCACCGGTCTGGATAAGATCGATACCGCCAGCCAGGATGCGGCTGCCGGACGTGCCAGCGGACAGATTGATGTCCAGAGCGGCGCGGACGACACCGGTCTGCCACTGCTGGTGCTGCGCTCACCGTTTAACGTCACCTGGCAGCGTCTGCCGGCGGCGCTGAAGCGCATGGGCATGGAGGTCACCGATGACAACCGCTCGCAGGGTAGTCTGAAAGTGACCTACAAGCAGCCGGACAGCAGCGCGTTTGACGCCATCGGCGCGAAAGATCCGGAACTGCCAAACGGCGACTACAAGTTGCAGGTTGGCGATCTCGATAACCGCAGCAGCCTGCAGTTCATCGATCCGAAAGGACACGTACTCACCCAGGCGCAGAATGATGCGCTGGTGGCGGTCCTGCAGGGCGCGCTGAACAAATAAATGCAATAAAGGCCGGAGATTCTCCGGCCTTTTGGTTTTGGCATAATAGCGCCCGGCGAGGTAAACGATTGCGTCAGGCAGTCATCGCGCGGTGAAACACCGCTGAACACGGATTCTTTCATGTTTGGAGTTAACAAGATGCAAAAGCGAGCTGAGTTGTATCGCGGTAAAGCGAAAACCGTATACAGCACCGACAATCCGGATCTGCTGGTACTTGAATTCCGCAACGATACGTCAGCAGGAGACGGTGCACGAATCGAGCAGTTTGATCGTAAAGGCATGGTGAACAACAAGTTCAACCATTTCATCATGACCAAACTGCAGGAAGCGGGCATTCCGACCCAGATGGAAGCGCTGCTGTCTGATAACGAAGCGCTGGTGAAAAAGCTCGAGATGGTGCCGGTTGAGTGCGTGGTGCGCAACCGGGCGGCCGGATCGCTGGTGAAACGTCTGGGCGTGGAAGAGGGCATGCTGCTCAATCCACCGCTGTTTGATCTCTTCCTGAAAGATGACGCCAAACACGACCCGATGGTCAACGAATCGTACTGCGAAACCTTTGGCTGGGTGAGCAAGGCCAACCTGGCGCGTATGCAGGAGCTGACCTTCAAAGCCAACGAAATGCTGAGCAAACTGTTTGATGATGCCGATCTGATTCTGGTGGACTTCAAGCTGGAGTTTGGTCTGTTTAAAGGTGAAGTGACGCTGGGCGACGAATTCTCGCCAGACGGCGCGCGTCTGTGGGACAAAGAGACCATGGACAAGATGGACAAAGACCGTTTCCGTCAGAGCCTCGGCGGCCTGATCGAAGCGTACGAAGAAGTGGCACACCGCTTGGGTGTCAAACTGGACTAAGCTTCTGCCGGTGTGCGTCACGGTATAACAGACGCAAGCCTTTCAGCGCATGAAGGTCGCCCTTACTGGCGGCCTTTTTTATCGTCTGTTTACTGCCTTCACACTGCGCCCTGCGCGCAATCTCGCTCCGCTGGCATCGCATCGCTGGTACTAACCTCTGCCGCCAACTAAAATCATGCAAAAGTCATTCATAACAGGAGCAGGCCATGCGCTGGCAAGGGCGTCGTGAAAGCGACAATGTGGAAGATCGTCGCGGCGATTCGCCGGGTTTTAGTTCTGGCGGACGCCAGATTCGTCTGCCGCGCGGCAAGGGCGGCATTATTCTGCTGATTGTGGTCGCGGTCGCTGGCTATTACGGCTACGACCTCACCGCGCTGCTGGAAGGCGGCGCGCCGGTGTCGCAACAGCAGCAGCGTCAGGTCAATTCGGCGCAGGATAACGAGGCGGCCAAATTAACCTCGGTGATCCTCGCCACCACCGAAGATACCTAGGGCAAACTGTTCCAGCAGATGGGCAAACAATACGCGCCGCCGAAGCTGGTGATGTATCGCGGTGCGACGCGCACTAACTGCGGCACCGGCCAGTCGGCTATGGGGCCGTTCTACTGCCCGGCCGATCAGACGGTGTATATCGATCTCTCTTTCTATGACGACATGAAAACCAAACTTGGTGCCGGGGGTGATTTTGCCCAGGGCTACGTCATCGCCCACGAAGTGGGGCATCACGTGCAGAAACTGCTGGGTATCGAACCGAAAGTGCGCCAGATGCACCAGGGCGCCACGCAGGCGCAGGTGAACCAGCTGTCGGTGAAGATGGAGATGCAGGCGGACTGCTTTGCTGGCGTCTGGGGTCACTATATGCAGCAGGAGAACATTCTTGAGGTGGACGATTTACAGGAAGCGCTGAACGCCGCCGAGGCGATTGGCGACGATCGTCTGCAGCAGCAAAGTCAGAGGCGCGTAGTGCCGGACAGCTTCACTCACGGCACCTCACAGCAGCGCTACACTTGGTTCAAACGCGGTTTTGACAGCGGCAATCCGGGCCAGTGCAACACTTTCGCCAGTAATTGATGTTGCACGCTGAACTGACGGCGGCGATGCAGCAAGCCGGTATCCGTCGTCTGTGCGTGATAGCCGGTGAAGCCGGCTGGGCGCGCCATGAGGCGGCCACATGGCAGGCCGCGCTGCCCGGTGACTGGTTAACGGTCAGCGACAGCGATGACTTCCCGCAGCGCGTCGCGCCTGCGGCGCTGCGTACCCTGCTGGGCAGAGAATTCCAACATGCCATTTTCGATGCGCGCCACGGCTTTCACGCTGAAGCGTTCGCCGCGCTGGCCGGGACGTTGCGGGCCGGCAGCTGGCTGCTGTTACTGACGCCTGACTGGAACGCCTGGCCGGCGCAGCCCGATCGCGACAGCCTGCGCTGGGCCGATGTCGACCAGCCCATCGCCACGCCGCATTTCATCCACCATCTGCAACAGCATATCCTGCAGGATGCGCAGGTGATGCTGCTGCGTCAGCATCAGACGCCGCGCCTGCCGGCGCCGCAGCCCTTCGCGCCGTGGCAGTGTCGCGCCCCCGAGCAGCAGGCGCAGATTGTCAGCCAGCTGTGCGCCATGCCGTCCGGCGTAGCGGTGATCATCGCCCCGCGCGGTCGCGGCAAATCGGCGCTGGCGGGGATGCTGGCGCGCCAGACGCAAAGCGCGCTGGTGACGGCGCCAGCGAAGGTCTCGACGGACGTGCTGGCGCTGTTCGCCGCTGAGCAGTTTAGCTTTATGGCCCCGGATGCGATTCTCGCTCAGCCGCAGGAGGCTCAGCCGCTGGCGGAATGGCTGATTGTGGATGAGGCAGCGGCCATCCCCGCGCCGCTGTTACAGCAGCTGGTGCAGCGTTTTCCGCGCGTTCTGCTGACCACCACGGTGCAGGGCTACGAAGGTACCGGGCGCGGTTTCATGCTGCGCTTTTGCGCCACGCTGCCGCAGGTGCGCTATTTCCAGCTGGATGAGCCGCTGCGCTGGTCGGCGCAGGATCCGCTGGAGCAGTGGCTGAGTGCGGCGCTGCTGTTTGCAGAGACCGAACCCTGCGGCGCACCAGCGCAGACAGCGATTTTTGCCGCCACACCCGTGCAGCACGCCAACGCCTTGCAGGCCGGCTATCGTCTGCTGGCGAGCGCCCACTATCGCACCTCGCCGCTCGATCTGCGACATATGCTGGATGCGCCCGGCATGCATTTCTGGCTGGCCGGGCAGCCGCAGCAGGTCACCGGCGCGCTGTGGCTGGTGGAAGAGGGTGGACTGGATGCCGCGCTGGCGCAGGCGGTGTGGGCCGGCTTACGTCGTCCGCGCGGCAATCTGGTGGCGCAGTCATTAGCGGCACATGCCGGTTTTACTGAAGCGGCGACGTTACGTTCGCTGCGCATCAGCCGCATCGCCGTGCAGGCCGCACAGCGCCAGCGCGGTATTGGTCGCGCGCTGGTGGCGACGGCGCGGCAGCAGGCGCAGGGCACGGATTATCTGTCGGTGAGCTTTGGCTACACCGCAGAGTTGTGGCAGTTCTGGCGCGCCTGCGGCTTTACGCTGGTGCGTATCGGTTCACAGCGCGAAGCCAGCAGCGGTTGCTATGCGGCGATGGCGATTTGTGCGCTGACGCCAGCCGGTGAAGCCCTGCAGCAGCACGCCGCGCAGCGTCTGGCGCGCGACTGGCCGTGGCTGCAAAAGCTGATCGCGGTGCCACTGACCCTGTCGTCCGCCGACCATCAATCCCTCAACGCCGATGACTGGCCGCTGCTGGCCGCGTTTGCCTGGGCGCAGCGACCTTATGAAGCCAGCTATCCGGCGCTGCAGCGGCTGGCTGGTGTCGCATCGCCACAGTTGCTCAGGCTGCGGGCGGAGGCGGCTGACGCACTCATCACGCTGGATGCCGCCGCCGCGCAGCACTGGCAGCAGCGCCTCGGCACATTGCAATAAATCCATTATCTCGTTCAAATTTTCCCAATATCACTTTGCCGTCAGCGGCGTATAGTGATTTGAGGAGGACGTTATGGCACTACGATATGTAATTGTTCAGCAACCGGATAACGCCGCGCAGCTGTTTTTGCTGTATCACGGCGTAAACGACAACCCCGATTCGATGGCGCAGATTGGCAGCTGGTTCGCGCAGGCGTTTCCGCAGGCGCAGGTGGTGTCGGTGGGCGCACCTTATCCGGCCAGCGCGCCGCAGGGCCGCCAGTGGTATGCCGAGATACCGGAACACGATCGCTCGCAGTAGCAGGGCGTGGATGCGGTGATGCCGTCCTTTGTCGAGTCGGTGCGTCACTGGCAGCAGCAGAGCGGCGTGCGGCCGGAAGCCACCGCGCTGGTCGGTTTTTCGCAGGGCGGCACCATGGTGCTGAAAGGCGTAAAAGCCCAGCCGGATCTGGCGGGACGCGTGGTGGCCTTTAGCGGGCGCTACGTCACGCTGCCAGAGCAGGCCAGCACGCGCAACACTATCCACCTGATTCACGGCGATTATGACGAGCAGGTGCCGATGCAGCATGCGGAAACGGCGATGCAGCTCTTAACCGCGCTGGGCGGCGATGTGACGCTGGATATCGTTGACGACCTGCCGCACGCGATTGATGAACGCAGCATGCAGCTGGCGCTGAATCACCTGCGCTATACCGTGCCGCGCCGCTATTTCGATGAGGCGCTGAGTGGCGCGAAGCCGGGCGACGACGATGTGGTGATGATGGTGTGAGACACTGCGCGCCATAAAACAAAGGTCGCCGTGCTGGGCGACCTTGTACTCTAAACGATCAGCGGCGACTACTTCTTCTTCGGCCAGTCGTCGTCATCGTCCCACTTACCGTTGAAATCGCGATGCGGTGGCAGATCCGGTTTGTTATCCATATATTTTTTATGATCGATGCGCTTCAGGTCTTTATAGACGTTCATCAGCACGCCCACCATCAGCAGAATCACAATTACCCACCAGTACTCTTTTAACCATTCCATGAGGTTTCTCCTTCAAGGTGCCATCAGGCGATCAGCTGTTCCATAATGCGCTGATACATCCGGCTCAGCAGCTGCAAATCCGAGGCTTTCACGCACTCATTGATCTTATGAATAGTGGCATTCACCGGGCCGAGCTCCACCACCTGTGCGCCCATGCGGGCAATAAAGCGCCCGTCAGAGGTGCCACCGGTGGTTAACAGCTGCGGCTTGATCTCATTATAGTGCGCCACGGCGTTGACGACGGCATCCACCAGCTTTCCGCGCGAGGTCAGGAATGGCTGACCGGACACATTCCACTCCAGCGTATAGCGCAGCTGGTGGCGATCGAGCAGCGCCGCCACGCGATCTTTGATCATCTGATCGGTCAGTTCGGTGCTGAAGCGGAAGTTAAACTGCACGAAAAACTCGCCGGGAATCACATTGTTACTGCCGGTCCCCGCCTGCACGTTGGCGATCTGCATGCTGGTCGGCGGGAAGAACTCATTGCCCTGATCCCACTCGGTCGCCACCAGCTCGTTGAGCGCGGGCATCGCGCGATGCACCGGGTTATCAGCCAGATGTGGATAAGCCACGTGTCCCTGCACGCCGTGAATGGTCAGATTGGCGGTCATGGAGCCGCGGCGGCCATTCTTCACCACGTCGCCGACCACTTCGGTGCTCGACGGTTCACCAACGAGGCAGTAATCCATGCGTTCGTTGCGCGCCATCAGGCGCTCAACCACTTTTACCGTACCGTTGACGGCGCTGGCTTCTTCATCGGAAGTGATGAGAAACGCCAGCCGGCCAGCATGATTGGGATGGGCAGCAACGAAGCGTTCGGCCGCCACCACCATCGCCGCCAGCGAGCCTTTCATGTCCGCGGCGCCACGGCCAAACAGCATGCCGTCGCGAATCGAAGGTTCAAACGGTGGGCTGATCCAGCGATTGGCATCGCCCGGCGGCACCACATCGGTGTGCCCGGCAAAAGCCAGCGTTTCGCCCTGGCCGCGCGTGGCCCAGAAGTTAAGTGTATCGCCAATGTGCATCGGCTCGACGTGGAAACCAATCGCCTCCAAGCGCGCAATTAACATGGCCTGGCAACCGGCGTCATCCGGACTAAGCGAGGGGCGACGAATAAGCTGCTGAGCCAGCTCAATAACCGGACAGAACATGTTATGACTTCTCCTGGATAAAGGCGTGATAAACGGGTTCTTTGAAACCCACCAGCAATGTACCGTCTGGCGCCACCAGCACCGGACGTTTGATCAGCGCCGGGTGCGCCAGCATCAGCGCTTTGGCGCTGGCCGCATCGCTGATGGCATTGCGTTCCGCTTCCGGCAACTGACGCCAGGTGGTGCCGCGCGTGTTCAGCAGCACTTCATACCCCAGCTGGTCGATAAAGGATTGCAGCAGCGCCGCATCCAGCCCGTCAGCGCGATAATCATGAAAATGAAAGTCGATGCCGGAAGTGCTCAAATAGTTGCGTGCTTTTTTATGGTGTCGCAATTCTTAATTCCGTACATCACCCACTGCGCTGTCATCGCGTATTCCCGTCCTGTGTTAAATAAAGCGCGAGTTTACCATAGCGCGCCGTGGGCTGTGAGGTCAGACGCGCGGCAGCGCTGTTTTTCGTCTCGCCGCGACGCGAATAAACGACGCTAATCAGGGCCAGTAAACGCTTTCACTCACCTGCGAAATTGTCGCCTGCGGCATCATTAGTGATCTAAGAATTATCTTAGACGGCAAAAAGGGGCCTGGCGGATTAAGTCCCCGCTTTTATTAGTCGCATTAACAGGTTGCTGAAATTTGCGTCAGTACGCAGTTTCGGCAAATTCAAGCTTTCTGCGGTTGTTGCCGATAGTGATGAGAGGTGGAAACGTATTCACCTCTAGAAAAAAACGGCGTAAAATCGCCACTACAAGAAGAGAGGATTTTATGGTTGAACACGAACTGGGGAACTGGAAAGAATTTATCGAAGCGATGTTACGTAAGTAATTCGTGAAGAGAAAAGCAGGGCACTTCCCAACTTGCTGTTATTCTTACCGCACACATCAATAAAGCCGCCGTTAATCATGGCGGCTTTTTATTTGCCCGGATTTAGCCTCAGTCGTGCGGCTTTGCCCGCAGCGGGAAGCGGCGGCGCACCAGCACGAAGAACAGCGGCACAAAGAAGATCGCCAGCACCGTGGCGGAGATCATGCCGCCCATCACGCCAGTACCGACCGCATGCTGGCTGCCGGAACCGGCACCGCTGCTGATCGCCATCGGCAGCACGCCGAAAATAAAGGCCAGCGACGTCATCAGAATCGGCCGCAGGCGCTGCCGCGATGCTTCCAGCGTCGACTCCAGCAGTTCACGCCCTTTGCTGTTGATCTCATTGGCGAACTCGACGATCAGGATCGCATTCTTCGCCGACAGGCCAATCACCGTCAGCAGGCCGACCTGAAAGTAGACGTCATTCTCCAGTCCGCGCAGCCAGGTGGCGACCAGCGCGCCCACCACGCCCAGTGGCACCACCAGCATGACCGAGAACAGAATCGACCAGCTCTCGTACAGCGCCGCGAGGCACAGGAACACCACCAGCAGCGAAATTGCATACAGCGCCGGCGCCTGTGAGACGGAGAGACGCTCCTGATAGGAGGCACCGGTCCACTGGAAGCCAACGCCGAGCGGCAGCTGCGCCACCAGTTTCTCCATCTCATCCATCGCCCTGCCTCTGCTGACGCCGTTAGCCGCCTCGCCGACAATCTCCAGCGACGAATAGCCGTTGTAGCGTTCAAGGCGCGGTGAACCGGTCTCCCAGTGGCTGGTGGCGAAGGCGGAGAACGGCACCATGCCGCCGCTGTTGTTGCGCACATACCATTTGTTGATGTCGCCCGGCAGCATGCGGAATTCCGGTGCTGCCTGGACGTAGACTTTCTTCACGCGGCCGCGATCGAGAAAATCATTCACATAGGTCGAGTCCCAGGCTGTGGTCAGGGTGTCGTTGATGGTATCCAGCGACACGCCGAGCGCCTGCGCTTTGCGCTGGTCGACATCAATCTGCAGCTGCGGGCTGTCGTCAAGTCCGTTGTGGCGCACGCGCGACAGCGCCGGATTGTTGTCGGCCAGCGCCAGCAGCCGATCGCGCATTGCCATCAGCTGGGTGTGCCCGATGCCGCCGTAATCCTGCAACTCCATATCAAAGCCGGAGGAGCTGCCCATGCCGGTGATCGCCGGTGGACTGCTGGCGATGACGCGTGCCTCTTTGATCTTTTTGAAGGCTGCGGTGGCGCGATTGATAATGGCAAACGAGGTGCGATCGCGACCTGGCCGCTGCTCCCAGTCCTTCAGGCGCACAAACAGGCGCGCCACGTTTTGTCCGTTGCCGCCCGGACCGGCACCGATGGTGGAGAACACTGACAGCACATTGTCCTTTGTCCTTTTCGGCAATCAGGTAATAATCCTCAACCTTTGCCACCACCTGCGAGGTCTGCTGCAGCGTCGAGCCTAGTGGCAGCTGCACCTGGGTAAGAAATACGCCGCGATCTTCCAGCGGCAGGAAGGAGGTAGGCAGCCGAATAAACAGGAATGCCATCACGCCGATAATAGCTAGGTAGAGCAGCAGCCAGCGGCTGCTCTTCAGAAGAATGCGCGCCACGCCGCGCTCGTAGCGTTCCGCGCTGGCATTGAAGTGACGGTTAAACCAGCCGAAAAAGCCGCGCCGGCCATGGTGCTGGCCCTGCGCCAGCGGTTTGAGCAGCGTGGAGCACAACGCGGGCGTCAGAATCATCGCCACCAGCACCGACAGCACCATCGCCGAGACAATGGTGATGGAGAACTGGCGATAGATAGCGCCCACGGTGCCGCCAAAAAACGCCATCGGCACAAACACCGCGGACAGCACCAGCGCGATGCCCACCAGCGCGCCCTGAATCTGCCCCATCGATTTACGCGTGGCGGCCCGTGGCGATAATCCCTCTTCGCTCATGATGCGCTCAACGTTTTCCACCACCACGATGGCATCATCCACCAGCAGCCCGATGGCCAGCACCATTGCGAACATGGTCAGGGTGTTAATACTGAAGCCGCAGGCGTACAGCACCGCAAAGGTGCCGAGCAGCACCACCGGCACGGCAATGGTGGGGATGAGTGTGGCGCGGAAGTTTTGCAGGAACAGGTACATCACCAGAAACACCAGCAGGATCGCTTCCAGCAGGGTTTTCACCACGTCCTTAATTGAGGCTTTGACGAACGGCGTGGTTTCAAACGCCACTTTGGCTTCCAGTCCGTGCGGGAAGTATTGCACCAGTTCAGCAACACGGGCGCGCACCAGCTTGTCGGTATTCATCTCGTTAGCGCCGGAGGCCAGCTTGATGCCGAGACCAGAGGCCGGCTGGCCGTTATAGCGGCTCAGAAAGTCATACTTTTCGGCGCCCATGGCGATGGTGGCCACGTCGCCAAGCGTCACCACTGAACCGTCGGTGTTGGTTTTCAGCGTAATGGCGCGAAACTGCGCTGGCGTCTGCAGCATCGACTGGGCGTTAACCGTGGCGTTCAGCGCCTGTTTATCCACCGAGGGCAACCCGCCGACTTGGCCGACCGCCACTTGGGTGTTCTGCGATTCGATGGCGCTGACCACATCGTCGGTGGTCAGCGCGTAGTTAATCAGCTTGTTGGGATCGAGCCAGATGCGCATGGCGTATTGCGATCCGTAGGCATCGACCTAGCCGACGCCGTCGATGCGGCTGAGCGGATCCTGAATGTTACTGGCGACGTAATCGGCAATATCCTGTTTATCTATACTGCCGTCGGTGGAGACAAAGGCAATCATCAGAATGTTGCTGTCGCCGGTTTTGTTTACCGTGACGCCCTGCGACTGCACCGCCGCTGGCAGCTTGCGCAGCTCGCTCTGCAGCTGATTCTGTACCTGTTGCCGCGCTTCATCCGGGTTAGTGCCGGCGGTAAAGGTGAGGGTGATCTGCGCCTAGCCGGTGTTGCTGCTGTTCGAGGACATGTACATCAGGTTATCGATCCCCGTCATATTCTGCTCGATAACCTGGGTGACGGTGTTTTCCAGCGTCTGCGCGGATGCACCGGGATAGTTGGCGGTGATGCGCACGTTAGGCGGCGCGAGATCCGGATACTGTTCCACCGGCAGCGAGATAATGGCCAGCGTGCCACACAGGCACAGCAAAATAGCCAGCACCCAGGCAAAAATGGGGCGGTCGATAAAAAAGTTCGACATGAAACCGACACTCCTCAGCTGCGTACTTTGTACTTGTTATTAGTAAAAGCGTGCCGCACGCTGCGCTTCACGCTGGCGGAGTGCAAGGGCGATCCTGAAAACTCCGGCTGCTGCTTACTGTACGCGGGGCAAATTAGGGAATCGTGGATAAATTATGGAGAAAGTGTAAAAGTCGCAGCAGCTTTATGTGCGCAATCACACATTGCGGCTCTCCAGCCACAGCACCGTTGCCGCAACGCGGGAACGGACGTCGAGCTTACGCAGCAGGTTGCGGATGTGCACCTTTACCGTTTCTTCGGAAATGTGCAGCGTGGCGGCAATCTCTTTGTTGGATAAGCCGCGCGCCACTTCCTGCAACACATCCAGCTCGCGCTCGGTCAGCTGTCTGAACGGATTGGCGCTGGGCTGGCGGGTCGCCAGATATTCTGCCACCACCTCGCGGAACACGTTCTCGCCCTGTGCGCCGCGCATCACCTGCGCCAGCAGCAGTTCCGGTTCGCTGTCTTTTAGCTGATAGCCATCGGCACCGGCATCCATCATGGCGTAAATATCGCTGCGCGCGTCGGACACTGTCAGCACCAGAATGCATGCCGCGACGCCCTCGTGACGCAGCGCCTTCAGCGTATCCAGCCCGGACATGCCTTTCATATTCAGGTCGAGCAGAATCACATCGGGTGCCAGACGGCGCGCTTCGGTACCGTTATTCGCCTCAGCCACCACTTCCAGACGCGGTTCCAGCGCCAGCAGCTGGCGGATACCGCGACGCATCAGCGGATGATCGTCAACGATCATAATAGACAGGGAAGGGTGAGCCATAGGTTCTCCAGAGTTTCAATCCATTTGCTAAGTGTAATGCGTTAAGCCAGCCGGTGCGCAGGGCGGGCGGGAAAACGCAGCGTGACGCAGATGCCCTGCGCCTGCGGGGTTATCAGTAAGCTGCCGGCGAGACGCGCCGCGCGCTCGGCCATGATAGTCAGCCCATAGTGGCCCGGCGGCTCTTCCACGCTGTTGATACCGCAGCCGTCATCTTCGATGGTCAGCAGGTGCTCATCATCAGCGACACGCTGATAGCGAATCTGAATCTGCTGCGCCTGCGCGTGACGAATTGCATTGAGCAGCGCCTCGCGCGCAATCTGCAGCACGTGCACCTGCTGCTGGGCATCCAGCGTTTGCAGGCTAGGCTGATAGTCAAAGGTAATCGCCGCCTGCGACTGCTCCTGCAGCGGGGCGATCATCGCCTGCATCGCCTGCACTAAATCGGCCTGTTCAATGCTCAGGCGGAAGGTGGTGAGCAGCTCGCGCAGCTGCTGATACGCCTCGGCCAGCGCGCGATCAAAATCGGCGATGATCGCCTGTGCCTGCGGCTGGCTGCTATCGACATTACGCCGCAGTAGCGTCAGCTGGATACGCAGAAAAGAGAGCGGCTGCGCCAGCGAATCGTGCAGCTCGCGCGCAATGGTGGCGCGCTCTTCAATCAGCAGCATCTGCTGATACTGTTTCTGCGTCTGCCAGATCCACAGTGCACGCGCCAGCATGTTGGCTAGGCTTGTGCATCAGCTCATCGGCCGGCGGCGCGCGGCGGGTTTGCCAGCACAGTTCGCCGAGGCGCTGCTCCTCCTGCTGCAGCGGCAGCCGCTGCCAGCTGAGATCGTCGGCGGGCACGCCGACTTGGAAGGCGATATCCTCGCTGGCGATTTTCAGCACCTCCAGCGCTTCCCGCCGCTGCACCAGCCGCAGCAGGCCTTGGAACAGCTCGGGATTGAGCGGGCTGCCGGTGAGAATCTGCGAGCTTTCATACAGCAGCGACAGCGTACGGTTGGCTTGGGTTAAATCTTCGGTTTTATTCCGTACCGCGCACTCCAGCAGACGATAGTGTGAATGCAGCCGCTCCGTCATGGTAGTAAACGCCTGCGCCAGCACGCCCAGTTCGTTGGGCTGATGCACGGAAAGCGGCGGAAAGCTGAAGTTGGCCTGCTCGGCGTGTTGACTGGCGGTGACCAGCGAATCGAGCTGGCGCACCACGTTGCGGCGAGTAAAGCCAATGCTCCACAGCGCCAGCGCGACAATCGCCAGAAAGCCGAACAGGCTGCTGGCGGCCACCAGATGCATTTTCAGCTCGGCGTAGTGCTGCACCGCCAGCACAAAGCGGTCAATCTCACTGACGTAGCCCGCGACGCGCTGCTGGTACGCCTGCGCCCGCGCCGGCTGCAGCGTCTCCTGCAGTACCGGCCAGCTGTCGCGCAGATAGCGATAGCGGCTGCTGACCTCAATCGGCACCCACGGACGCTCCAGATGCTGCAGCGCCGGTGACTCCAGCGTTTGCTGATACAGCTGCATATATGGTGCGCCAGCTGCTGCGGATCGCGCGTGCTGTCCCACGCCAGCCGGTAGATTTGCATCCGCAGCGAGCCGGCGACATTCACCGCTTCGGCATCGCGCAAACTGCTGGAGAGCGTAATCAGCGCCAGGCCGGTGGTTAACAGCGACAGCAGCACAATCGCGCTAAGCGCGCGGGCAATGGTGCGGGTAACGGGACGTTTCACTATCACAATAATAACCCTTACAAGAGCGGGGGGTTATAAGTCAGCCGCAGCGCGGGTGCGAGCGCGAAATTGACACATCTGGTTACTTTTATCAGACAAACTCACCGCGGTTTACGTTTCCCTGGATTAACAGCGTTTAGCTGGCGAAATATTGAACGCCTTTACTGCCCCCGTGCAGCCTGGTTTGCACTGGCTCGCCGATACTTTGACGCGTAACCCTTTTCCCGCACGACAACAGGAGCACCTCATGAAAACACGTTATGCCGTGATGACCGCTGCACTGCTTGCCAGCGTATCATCTACCACCTTTGCTGCTTCGCCGTTGAGCGAGGCGCAAACGCAGGACCTGCAAAGCAGCGGCACCGTTTCAGTGAGCGGCGTGCGCGGTTCGCTGGATGACGCCACCCGTCAGCTGTCGCAGAAAGCTGAATAGATGGGCGCCAGCCACTATCGCGTCATTGGCATGCAGAATCCTAGCGATTCCAGCATGTGGAGTGGCAGCGCCGAGATTTACCGTTAATGCCCGTCTTTATTCCCCTCTGGTAGTTTTTCCTGTAGCCACCGATTATCGGCCATCCCGTTGGCCGGTTTTTTTGTGCGTCGCGACGGATTATTACAAATCAACCCGTGCAGTCAGCCAGTATATTTTGCTTCGTTCATGCAGAACGGGTAGGATTCATCGCCGTAATTTCCCGGCTCGCCGCGCGGCATCGTTCCGCCGCTCAGGGGCCGGTTTTACCCCATTTCGCACTGCCCGGCGCAATCGATTGGTTACGCGGTGATTGATGGACAGGACAAACAGGAAAACTATGAAATCGACTAAAAAAACGCCAGCCGAACAGCGTGCTGCGAGAAGGCGCTGGCTTAACTCTCACGACACGGGTTACCACAAAGCAATGGGTAACCGTCAGGTACAAATGATCGCCATTGGCGGCGCTATCGGTACCGGTCTGTTCCTCGGTGCCGGCGCGCGTCTGCAGATGGCCGGTCCGGCACTGGCACTGGTGTATCTGGTGTGCGGTATCTTCTCCTTCTTTATTCTCCGTGCGTTGGGCGAGCTGGTGTTGCATCGCCCTTCCTGCGGCAGCTTTGTTTCGTACGCGCGTGAATTCCTCGGGGAAAAAGCGTCCTACGTCGCGGGCTGGATGTATTTCGTTAACTGGGCGATGACCGGTATCGTCGATATCACCGCGGTGGCGCTTTACATGCATTACTGGGGCGCGTTTGGTGATGTGCCGCAGTGGGTATTTGCGCTTGGCGCGCTGGCGATTGTCGGCACCATGAACATGATCGGCGTGAAGTGGTTCGCCGAGATGGAGTTCTGGTTTGCGCTGGTAAAAGTGCTGGCTATCGTGGTGTTCCTGATTGTCGGCGTGGTGTTCCTCGGCAGCGGTAAACCGCTGGACGGCAACACCACCGGCTTCCACCTGATCACCGACAACGGCGGGCTGTTCCCGCACGGTCTGCTGCCAGCATTGGTGCTGGTACAGGGCGTGGTGTTTGCCTTCGCCTCGATTGAGTTGGTGGGCACGGCGGCGGGCGAGTGTAAAGACCCGAAAACCATGCTGCCGAAAGCCATCAACAGTGTGATCTGGCGTATCGGCCTGTTCTATATGGGTTCCGTGGTTCTGCTGGTACTGCTGCTGCCGTGGAACGCCTATCAGGCCGGACAAAGCCCGTTCGTCACCTTCTTCTCCAAACTGGGCGTGCCTTACATTGGCAGCGTGATGAACATCGTGGTGCTGAGCGCGGCGCTGTCGAGCCTGAACTCGGGTCTTTACTCCACCGGACGTATCCTGCGTTCAATGTCGATGGGCGGCTCGGCGCCGCAGTTCATGTCGAAGATGAGTAAGCAGCAGGTGCCGTACTCCGGTATCTTGGTGACCATCGGCGTGTACGTGATCGGCGTGGTGCTCAACTACTACGTACCGTCGCAGGTGTTTGAGATTGTCCTGAACGTGGCGTCACTGGGGATTATTTCCTCGTGGGCGTTCATCGTGGTGTGCCAGATGCGTCTGCGCAAAGCCATCAAAGAGGGCAAAGCGGAAGATGTCAGCTTTAAGCTGCCGTGGGCGCCGGTTACCTCGTGGCTGACGCTGATGTTCCTAGTGAGCGTGCTGGTGCTGATGGCGTTTGACTACCCGAACGGCACTTACACCATTGCTTCAATTCCGCTGATTGCCGTGCTGCTGGTGCTCGGCTGGTTTGGCGTGCGTAAGCGCGTGCAGGCGGAAGCGATGAAAGAGCACGAGCATCATCATGACGATCAGGATGATGCGGCGCCTAAGTAAGCTGGCGGAAGACAACGCGCGTTAATCGCAGCGATGCTCACCTGCGGGGGCCAGTCGGCCCCCGTTTTTATTTCAATTCTCCTTCTCTTGCTCCCGCATCGGGAATTACACCTTTCGGGTGATATAGCCCTTCATAACGTCAGGTTATTTTACGCACCACCTCTACATCCCCGCATTGAGGTGAGCCGATGGCGCTGTCGCGACGTGAACTCTTTACCGGGCAGCGCGTCATGCCTGCCGGCGGTATTGCGTTGCCGTGGTGGCGGTGAGAGAGCGGCTGTGACGGCTGCGCCCGCTGCGTGCAGGCCTGCGAGAGCGGCATTATCCGTATCGCCGCTGGCGAAGCGCCGCAGCTCGACTTTCTGCAGGGGGAATGCACCTTTTGCGCCGCCTGTGCCGACGTCTGCCCGCAGCCGCTGTTTCTGCCGCGCGACGCTCAACCTTTTAGCCGGCGCATCCGCATCGACAGCCGCTGTATCGCTTTTCTCGGCGTTAACTGCCGCAGCTGCCAGGAGAGTTGTGAGCAGCAGGCGATCCGTTTTCGCCTGATGCCCAACGGCATCGGCCAGCCGGAAATCCTTCCGCAACACTGCACCGGCTGTGGCACCTGTATCGCGCCGTGTCCGGTCTCAGCCACAGGACTGCATCATGACGAATAACGACAGCTGGCACGTATGTGGCCTGGTGATTCAGGCACGTCCGACCGCGATCGCGGCGGTGCG
Source organism: Type-A symbiont of Plautia stali (assembly GCF_059731155.1). Lineage (NCBI taxonomy): Bacteria > Type-A symbiont of Plautia stali. Next base: position 231,059 of record NZ_AP035891.1, read on the forward strand.
GCAGGCGCTACTGAACTTTGCCGATAGCGACATCGCGGCGGAAGATGCAGCACGCGGCACGCTGGGCACGGCCGACAGCGCCACGCTGCTGAGCAACATTGAAGCCACCCGCAACATCCCGAATGTGCTGGCGGTATCGCTGGTTTATCACCAGCAAGACGAAATTGAAGAACCCTGTAAGGAAGCATCATGAACCTGAGTCGTCGTGATTTTATGAAGGCCAATGCGGCGGCGGCTGCTGCAACGGCTGCCGGTCTCACCATTCCGACCGTGACCAAAGCGGCCACCAGCCTGGCTGAGCCGATTCGCTGGGAAAAAGCGCCGTGCCGGTTTTGCGGCACCGGCTGTGGCGTGCTGGTCGGCACGCAGAATGGCCGCGTTGTCGCCTCGCAGGGCGATCCGCAGGCGGAGGTTAACCGTGGTCTGAACTGCATCAAAGGCTACTTCCTGCCAAAGATCATGTACGGCAAAGATCGTCTGACCCAGCCGCTGCTGCGCATGACCGACGGCAAATTTGATAAGAACGGCGAGTTCACCCCGGTAAGCTGGGATCAGGCGTTCAACATCATGGAAGCGAAGTTTAAGGCGGCGCTGAAAGCCAACGGCCCGGAATCGGTCGGCATGTTTGGCTCCGGCCAGTGGACCGTATGGGAAGGTTACGCCGCATCGAAGCTGATGAAAGCCGGCTTCCGGACCAACAACCTGATCCTAACGCGCGCCACTGCATGGCGTCTGCGGTGGTGGGCTTTATGCGCACCTTCGGCATGGACGAACCGATGGGCTGCTACGATGACATCGAGCAGGCTGATGCGTTTGTGCTGTGGGGATCGAACATGGCCGAGATGCACCCGATTCTCTGGTCACGCCTTACCGCGCGGCGTCTCAGCAATGACAACGTCAAAGTGGCGGTGCTGTCGACCTATCGCCACCGCAGCTTCGAGCTGGCCGATAACGCCATCGTCTTCACGCCGCAGAGCGATCTGGCGATCCTCAACTTCATCGCTAACTACATTATTCAGAACAACAAAGTCGATAAAAGCTTCCTGCAGAATCACGTCACGCTGCGTAAAGGCATGACCGACATTGGCTACGGTTTGCGCCCGACAAATCCGCTGCAGGCGGCGGCGAAAAATCCGGACAACGGCGAGTCGGCGCCGATCAGCTTCGATGAGTATGCGAAATTTGTCTCGGAATACACGGTGGAAAAAGCCAGCGCCATGAGCGGCGTAGAGCAGAATCAGCTGATCGCGCTGGCGGAGCTGTACGCCGATCCGAACGTGAAGGTGGTCTCTTACTGGACCATGGGCTTCAAACCAGCACACGCGCGGCGTGTGGGCGAACAACCTGTGCTATAACATCCACCTGCTGACCGGCAAAATTTCCCGTCCGGGCACCGGACCGTTCTCGCTCACTGGCCAGCCATCGGCCTGTGGCACCGCGCGTGAAGTGGGCACGTTTGCGCACCGTCTGCCAGCCGACATGGTGGTGAATAATGACAAACACCGCGCTTTAGCTGAAAAACTGTGGAAGCTGCCGCAGGGCACGGTGCCAGCCAAAGTCGGTCTGCACGCCGTGGCGCAGGATCGCGCGCTGAAAGATGGCAAGCTGAATGCCTACTGGGTTATGTGTAACAACAACATGCAGGCCGGGCCGAACCTGACGCAGGAACGCATGCCGGGCTGGCGCGATGCGCGCAACTTTGTAGTGGTATCCGACCCGTATCCGACCGTCAGCGCCCTGTCTGCCGATCTGATTCTGCCGACGGCGATGTGGGTAGAGAAAGAGGGCGCCTACGGCAACGCCGAGCGCCGTACCCAGTTCTGGCATCAGCAGGTGAAAGCGCCGGGCGAGGCAAAATCGGATCTGTGGCAGCTGGTGACCTTTGCGAAACGCTTCCGCATTGAGGACGTGTGGCCAGAGGCGCTGATTGCTCAGCAGCCTGAGCTGAAAGGGAAAACCCTCTACGACGTGCTGTATGCCAACGGCCAGGTGAATCAGTTCCCGCTGAGCGAAGTGGCCGACGACCGCCTTAACGATGAAGCGCGTGAGTTCGGCTTCTATATTCAGAAAGGCCTGTTCGAGGAGTATGCCAGCTTTGGGCGCGGCCACGGTCACGATCTCGCACCGTTCGATACTAATCACGAGGCGCGCGGTCTGCGCTGGCCGGTAGTGGACGGCAAAGAGACGCGCTGGCGCTATCGTGAAGGTTTCGACAGCTACGTGAAAGCCGGTGAGGGGGTACGTTTTTACGGTAAGCCGGACGGCAAAGCCACCATTTTTGCCCTGCCGTACGAGCCGCCAGCGGAAGCGCCGGATGCCGAATATGACCTGTGGTTCTGCACCGGCCGCGTGCTGGAGCACTGGCACACCGGCACCATGACGCGCCGCGTGCCGGAACTGCACCGCGCGGTGCCGCAAGCGCTGCTTTATATCCATCCGCTGGACGCCAAAGATTGCGGCTTCCGTCGCGGTGAGAAGGTGCGCGTGGTATTGCGTCGCGGCGAAACCCTCGCCACCGTGGAAACGCGCGGGCGTAATCAGCCGCCGAAGGGGCTGGTGTTTATGCCGTTCTTCGATGCCGGCGTGCTGGCCAACAACATCACGCTGGACGCCACCGATCCGCTGTCGAAGCAGACCGATTACAAAAAATGCGCCGTTAAGCTGGTGAAAATCTGAGGCAGGATGCAATGAAACCTTTTATCACTCTTGTAACCGCCGCCGCCCTGATGCTGGGCGGCGTGATGAGCAGCACGGTATCGCCGCGTCGCTACTTCTGCCTGCAGTGTCACGTGCCGCAGACCGATGCCAAACCGGTGGTGGAAAACACCTTCAAGCCGGCTGACGGCTTTGGGCAGTGAGGTGGCGATGAAACAGAAACTTTTACGTATCTGGCGCTGGTGGCCACGCCCCAGCCGTCTGGCGCTCGGCACGCTGCTGATTCTTGGCTTTGCTGGCGGCATCATCTTCTGGGGCGGTTTTAACACCGCGATGGAGATGACCAACCGCGAGCAGTTCTGTATTGGCTGTCACGAGATGCGCAACAACGTCTATCAGGAATATATGCAGACGGTGCATTACAACAACCGCAGCGGCGTGCGCGCCACCTGCCCGGATTGTCACGTGCCGCACGAGTGGGGGCCGAAGATGATCCGTAAGATCCAGGCGAGTAAAGAGGTGTACGCCAAGAGCTTTGGCCTGATTGATACGCCGCAGAAGTTTGAAGAGACGCGTATCGAGCTGGCGCAGAACGAGTGGCGCCGGATGAAGAACAACAATTCGCAGGAGTGTCGTAACGGCCACAACTTCGATTATATGGACTTCACCGCGCAGAAAACGGTAGCCGCCAAAATGCACAGCAAAGCGGTGCAGGACGGACAAACCTGTATCGACTGCCACAAAGGCATTGCCCACCATCTGCCGGATATGAAAGACCAGCCAAACGGTTTTTGATAGCGGCCTTGGCAGCGCGGATGGCCGCGCCTGCCGGTTCAGTATTAGGGTTCCAGGATTGTAGGGGGCGCGTTTTCGGTCGCCATGAATGACGACCCGACAACGTCTCTCGCAACGGTTTTCCGCAGGGTGCGGCACCTGCAATAGCGGCGACGTAATTGCACCAGTTTTGTAGGGTGCGCATTAATGCGCACCTGCATCAACTGCTAAATTCTCCAGTTATAAGCGACATAACACCGCCATCGCAGGCAACCTGTTCCACAATTCAGATAGTTTTCTCTGCGGCTTCAGCCTATTATCTCAGGCTCCCTCAGCTACGCAGTGGAGCGGCTATGTCGTTAAAGATCAACATCATCAAAGATAAGTTGCTGTCTGATAATTATTTCATTCTGCGCAACTACACCTACGAACTCACCCGCAGCAACGGCGACGTGGTACGTCACAAACGTGAAGTCTACGATCGCGGCAACGGCGCCACCATCCTGCTCTACAACCGTGAAAAAAACAGCGTGGTGCTGATTCGTCAGTTCCGCATCGCGACCTATGTTAACGACAACGCCAGCGGTGAGCTGATTGAAACCTGCGCCGGGCTGCAGGATAACGACACGCCGGAAGATTGCATCCGTAAAGAAGCGGTAGAAGAGACCGGCTATCAGGTCGGTAAGGTCGAAAAACTGTTTGAGGCCTACATGTCGCCAGGCGGCGTAACGGAATTGCTGCACTTTTTCGCCGCTGAATACAGCGATGCGCAGCGCGCTAACGACGGCGGCGGCGTGGAAGATGAAGAGATCACCGTACTCGAACTGCCGTTTCCCCAGGCGCTGGCGATGGTGAAAGAGGGCCGCATTCGCGACGGCAAGACGATTATGCTACTGCACTATGCGCAGCTGATGGGCTGGTTGCAGGCATAACCGCTGCGGTAATTCGCAGGGTCGGCATGAATGCCGACTCTGCAGATGTTGGGGCGCAATGCATTGCGCCACTACGCCATGTGCGTCATTTCCGGGGTATTTAACGGCGTTACTTCACACTCCGGATGGGCCTGCATGCGCGCCAGCGCTTCGGCGTAGGAGGGCATGGAATTGGCCGCGCCGGAACGCTCTACGCACAGCGAGGCAAACGCCGCCGCAAACAGTGCCGCCTGCGGCAACGCATCGCCGGCGCCGGTGGTGTCGAGCGGCTGGGCAGGAAACGGCGGAATACGCAGCTGCTGCTCCGCGCTGCGCGCTGGCGAAATCGGTCACTTTTACGCCGCTCAGCTGCATCGCTTCGGTGCTGTTGGGCGTGAACAGATCAACCTTAGCCAGCAGCGCATCGCTGACTTTCTGCCACGGTGCCGGATTCAGAATGACAAACGTGCCGCCGGCACGCGCGTTGTCGATCATGCGCTGAATGGCGCTGAGGTTATTCTCCAGCTGCACCAGCAGAATATCGGCGGCAGCCACGGTGGGCTGACAGCGCGCCACTTCGGCCGCGGTCACGGTGGTATTCGCGCCGGGATAGACCGAAATCATGTTCTCGGCATCATCGCCCGCCACATAAATCAGCGCGTTGCCGGTGGGTTTCTCTTTACAGGTGAACAGCGTAATGGCGTCGAAACCGGTCTTCTCCAGATGGCGGCGGGCAAACGTGCCAAAATAGTCATTACCCACCTTACCGATATAGTGCACGCGCACCCCGGCGCGCAGCGCGGCGGTGGCTTGGTTGGCCCTTTTGCCGCCGGGCCCCATCATGCTGTTGTGCGCCGTGAGCGATTCGCCCGGCAGAGGGAAACGGTTCATCACCGCGACCACGTCGAGGTTGAACGAGCCAAACACACACACTTTTCCTTTCATTGCGCGCTCCTGAACAGCCGTTCTGCGGCCAGGCAGGCGCTGCGACAGCCGGTGTGATCGGTGGATTGACTGAAGATGATTTTCAAACCATCCCGCGTGGCCGGCGGCCGTAAATGCTGCTGGATCTGGCTGCGCAGTTGCGCCAGCGGGAAATCAGCCATCGCCAGCACGCCACCGCCCAGAATCAGGTACTCCGGATCGAGAATATTCATTTCGGTGGCGATCAGCTGCGCCAGCCGGTGCACAAACGCCTGTAGCGCCGGATCAGAACCGTGATGGGTAAACAGCGCCGACATCGGCGTTTGCGCCGCATTGGCCTGCGCCCTGTGGCTTAACCAGTGGCCGGAGGTCACGGTTTCCGCGCAGCCGTGGTTGCCGCACGGGCAGGGCAGCGCGTTACCGGCCACCGGCACGTGGCCGAGTTCACCGGCTCCGCCATGCTGACCATGGTAGAAGCGGCCGTTGAGCCACAGGCTGTTGCCCATGCCGGTGCCAGGATACAGACCTACCGCATTTTCCGGCAGCTGCTCCAGCGTTTCCGCAATCAGCTGCCCGAGTGTGGCCAAGGCATCGTGCTGCTGCGCCCAGCTGGCCGTGGGCACTTTACGAAAGCCGCTCCAGACGCGGCCCGCCTCCATCAACTGCAGACGGGGGTCGGTGCCGCCAATGTCGATACCGAGCCAGCGTGTTGTCATGCCGACACCTGCGCCAAGCCCTGTGCTTCATCAATGCTCTCACGCATCATGTTCCACGCGGTGGCGAGGTCTTCGTGAATGTTAAACAGGCCGGATGTGCCGACAATCATCACTTCGGCACCGGCACCGACCAGCGTGTTGTAGGTGCGCGTATTACAGGAACCGTCGATCTCAATCAGGTAGCGGTGGCCGTGCGCCTGCTTCAGCGCCTTTAGCTCCTGCACCTTCTGCACCATCTCCGGAATAAACGGCTGACCGGTATAGCCCGGGTCCACCGTCATCACGGTGATTTTATCCAGCAGATGAATGTAATGATGGATAAAGGAGACCGGCGTGGCCGGGTTGAGCACCACGCCCACTTTTTTACCGTAGCTTCGAATCAGGTTGATAACGCGGAACGCATCACGGTTGATGGTTTCAGCGTGCGGACAAATGTAATCGGCGCCGGCGTTGGCCATCGCTTCAATAAAGTCGGTCGGCTCTTCCACCATCAGATGCATATCGATCGCCACTTTGGTATGCGGGCGGATCTGCTCAATAAAGAACGGCGACAGGGTGATGTTTTTAACGTAGTGACCATCCATGATGTCGATGTGCAGGAAGTCAGCGCGGGAGTCCAGCACGGCCAGCTGGTGCTTGATCTCCATCAGATTCATACACATCAACGACGGGGAGACTTGAATACGTATTCATACTTCCTTTTTTTCAGTCAGAGGATTAAGCGCCGCGGCCAGCTTGCTGAGCCTGACGGCACGGTGATCGTTAAAGCGCGCTTTGAGTTGTTTGAAGGCCAGCACCACCACCAGCACGGCACCCCACATCGCCAGACTGACGTGCTGGCTGATGTTCATCAGGTTGAAGCCGGTGGAGAGCACCTGCAGCGCAATCAGCGCTAGCACCACGCCGGTCACGCGGCCAAAACCGCCGTTGGGATCGGTGCCGCCGAGAATGATGGCCAGTACGGTCAGCAGCAAGTAGGTATCGCCGTAACCCATGCGCGTTGAGTTAAAGCGCGCCATCATGATCAGGCCGGCCAGCACGCACAGCAGGCTGGAGATGACGTACACCAGCATCACCATACGGTGGGTATTGATGCCGCTGAACCACGTGGCGTTGATGTTGCTACCGCCCATGTAGATGCATTTGCCGGCGCGGGTTTTGCCGAGGAACAGCGCCAGCAGCGCGGCGGCAACCAGAAATACCCACAGCGGCATCGGCGGGCAGGGCGCTCATCAGGGTCCAGGCGATGAACAGCGCCGTCAGGTTAGCGGTGGCGATGATGGCGAGGTTCAGGCCGCCGCTGAGGATGGCGATAAACATCGCCAGCGTTAACAGGCCGATCTCCGGCAGCTGAAACGCCATGCTCATAAAGGTCGAGTCGGTGAGAAAGCGGCTTGGCAGCATTACGCTGAAGGTGGCCAGCGCCAGCGCAATCAACAGCATCAGGCCGATGTTGGTGCCGTCCGGCCGCAGCGCAGAGAGAGATTTCATGGTGATTGCTCCTCCCGTCAGACGAAACTGACGTCGGTTTCTTTACGTTTTTTGTAGTGGGTGACGGCAATCGCCACCATAATCGTGCCGCCGACCACAATGTTCATGAAGTAGTTGGAGACGCCGATCAGATTGAGGCCGTTTTTCAGGATGGCGATCAGGAATACGCCCATCAGCGTGCCGCAGACGATGGCCAGCAGAATGCTGAGCAGCGCGTTATCAAACTGGAACTGCACAAACAGCGAGGCGATCAGGTATTGCACCACCGACGCCACGGCGGCGAAGGAGATATCGATACCGCCGGTCACCAGCACCACAAACAGGCCGAGGGCGAAAATGCCGGTAACGGCATAGCTTTCCGCCAGATCCAGCAGGTTCTGCACCGTCAGGAACTGATCGCTGGCCAGCGAGAAGAACACCATGAAAGCCAGCAGCACCCAGGCGAGCCAGCCCTAGCTGGAGTGCGGACGTAAACGAGAGAAATCAGGCATTAATCACCTCCGCCAGCTGTTCCTGCGCCACACTATCGGGTTGGTATTCGGCATGGACGGTGCCGTCGCGGAAGTGCAGGATGCGGTCGCAGTTGTACCAGACCTCAGGCACTTCGTCGGAAATCAGGATGATCGATAGTCCCTCTTTCGCCAACTAGTGGATCAGCTGATAGATGCTGGCCTTGGCGCCGACATCCACGCCGACGGTCGGCGAGTCGAGGATCAGAATGCGCGGCTGGGTCAGCACCCATTTCGCCAGCACGATTTTTGCTGGTTGCCGCCGGACAGGGTGGAGATCGCCAGACTGGGATCGGCCACGCGCACGCCGAGCTGCTGAATCCACTGCAGGATCAGCTTGTTCTTGCGGTACTCGTCGATCAGGTGAAAACGGTTTTGCAGCTTATCGAGGATCGGCAGCACCATGTTGTCGGCCACCGACTGCTGCTGCACCAGGCCGAGCGTCAGGCGATCTTCCGAAACGTAGCCGATACCGGCTTTGATGGCGTCTTCGTGCCCGCGAAAACGCACCGGCTTGCTGTCGAGCCAGATTTTGCCGCTGTCCGGTTTGGTCATGCCAAACAACGACAGCGCCAGTTCGGTGCGGCCGGAGCCGAGCAGGCCGCACAGGCCCAGCACTTCACCGGCGTAGAGTTTGAAGTTAACGTCGTGATACTGACCGGCGCGCGTCAGCTTCTCCACTTCGAGAATCGCCCGATCGGCGTTGCGCGTTGGCGCTTTTAACTGGTAGTCGAGCTTCAGGCCGGTCATCAGTTCGGTCAGGTGATGCGGCGTCATCTCTCTGGCTGGCCAGCAGCCCATCTTGCGGCCGTCGCGGATCACCGTCACGCGATCCGAAATCTCCAGCACTTCATCCAGCCGGTGACTGACAAACACCACGCAGATGTTTTTGTCTTTCAGATAGCGCACGGTGCGCAGCAGCTGATTCACCTCGGTACGCGTCAGCGACGCGGTGGGTTCGTCCATGATCACCAGTCGTGCATCGGCCACCAGCGCGCGGCAAATCGCCACCTGCTGGCGCTGGGCAATCGACAGCGCGGCGACTTTCTCATTCAGATCGAGATCGAATTTCAGCTCATCAATAATGCCGCGCGCGGTGTCGCGCAGCCGGGCCTGACGGTGCCAGCCGAGCAACCCGTTGAGGTTATGCTCAAAGGCGATGTTTTCCGCCACGCTCAAATTGGGGAACAGCGACAGATCCTGGTAAATCACTTGGATACCGAAGTCGCGCGCCTGACGGGTCGTCAGACGCGGGAAACTCTGGCCGTCGCCGAGGGTGATGCGGCTGCCACTGTCCGGGGCGTGCACCCCGGAAATGACTTTAATTAAGGTGCTCTTGCCACAGCCGTTGGTGCCAGCGATACAGTGCACTTCGCCGGCCAGCAGGGTCAGCGAGATATCGCTCAGTGCGCGGTTGCCACCAAATGTTTTCGACAGGTTGTCGAGCGCAATCAGCGTCTGTGGAGTGACCTCTTGCATGTTACAGCCCCATTTTCACCAGTTTTGGCAGGTTCTCTTTATCAAGACTTTCGGTGTTGTTACCGAGGATGGTGTGCGTCGCCTCATCCACCTTCACTTTGCCCAGCCCTTCGATGGTCATGCCGTCGGTGATCGGCTCTTTCTTCTCCATCATGTCGGCGATACGCACAAACACTTCACCGGCGGTCTGCGGATTCCAGATATAGCCGCCCTTGATAGCACCGCGCTGCACCAGCGACGCGCCTTGGCCCGGGCTGAAGGCCCCGATGACGCACACCGGATCGATCTTGTTGCGGTTCATTACCGCGCGGCCGGCACCGATCGGTCCCTGTGAACCAAAGGCCATAATGCCCTTCAGATCCGGGTATTTAGACATCAGCTCGTTGGTGGTGCGGATGGAGTCATCCAGCGATTCGCCGACGCCGAACTTGTCGGTCACCAACTGCATCTTCGGATAGTGCTGTTTCTGGTAGTTGAGCGCGGCGTCGGTCCACTCCTGATGCAGTGGCACCGTCAGGCTGCCGACATACATGGCGTATTTGCCTTCTTCATGCATGCATTTCGCCAGCGCTTTCATATGGTTGATGCCGTGGGTCGGCGCATCGACCAGCTCGAAATCCCAGTTGGCGTCTTTCTGGCCGGGCGATTCGTGGGTAATCACCATGATCCCGGCTTCACGCGCGCGCTTCAGCACCGGCTCAAGCACTTTCGGGTCGTTTGGCACCACGCCGATGATATCGACCTTCTGCGCAATCAAATCTTCAATCGCGCGCACCTGCAGCGCCGGGTCAGCGGCGGTTGGCCCGACCATCCACGCGTCGATGCCGCGTTTTGCCGCTTCACTTTTGATGCCCGCTTCCATGGCGTTGAACCACGGAATACCGCCAATTTTTACCACGATGCCCATGCGTATTTTGTCAGCGGCCTGCGCGCCAGCGGCGGCAAACAGGGCAAGCAGAGAACAGGCGATAAGATTTTTTTTCATAAAGACTCCGATTAATTTTTTATTAGCTGCATCGAATGGCTGCGTTTCGAGCAATCAATAATATTGACGCCGTTCCACGCCAGTTCTTGTTCCAGCTCTTTGTCTTTTAATTGGTCAGTGATGAGAAAATCCACATCGCGGTAATGACAAATACGCGCGAATGAGGGGTACAGAAATTTACTGCCGTCCAGCAGCAGATGTTTTCTTTCTGCCGCTAACAACATTTGCTGTTTTAAATGTGCGTTGTTTTCGTTACCTTCGCGTAAATAACCGTCATTGCCCAAACTGCTGCAGAAAAAAAAGATCTTATTGATCTGAAATTCCCGTAGCGGCTGCTCTGCGACGACGCCGTGGAAATCTTCACAACGGTCAGAATATTCTCCACCAAGGTAGATGGTGCGGATACTGCCTTGCGCTGCAAGGGTCTGGACGATTCTGATAGAATTGGTTAACACCGTTAATTCAATATCCGGTAGCTATCGTGCCAGATACCAGCAGGTGGTACTACTGTCGAGTAATAAACAATCACCGGGGCTGATAAAATCGAGTGCTCGTTTGGCTATCGCCATCTTGGCCTCGACGTTTTCATTCATGCGCTGGCGAAAAGATAATTCATACTCGTTAATACCGCGTGTATTTCCCTGAATGTTGGCGGCCTGTCGTTTGGCTGGTACTGCACCACCGTGGCTGCGCTGTAATACGCTACGTTTCTCCAGCTGCGTTAAATCACGGCGAATGGTTTCCTGAGAAACGCTGACACAGCGTGACTAATTCAGCGACAATGACCCGACAATTTAAATTAAGCTCGTCAATAATTCGCTGCTGTCTTTCAATCGGCAACATGACTTCCCTCCGATGGCTATATATTACTGGATGCCGGAATGTGAAAATGTGGGCTGGGCACGAGTCCGCAGCGACCAACTGGCCCGGCGACATTAAAGTGATTTTCATTGGATTTTTTATGTAAATAAGATCTCTTTATTTCAAATTTAAGTGATCGCATTCACATAAATGCACGTTATTACGCGAGGGAATGAGAGAGACCGTGCACAGCGTTGACGCTCTGCCAGCACCATAGCATGACCGGTTATGACCGTTTGTGTGTATTTGACCGTTTTGTGAAGGGGGTAAAAATTGTCCGACGAATCCGATTGAGCAGAAATCAGCCGCACCGGATGATGGGCCTGTTGCGCTATTCCCTACAGATCGCCCGTAAGGCGACGGCTTTTTCAGCAGTTAACTTCGCTTTTCAGGCCACTTCACAGTTTCGGCCTGATGACCGCGCATGCATTGCGCTATCATTTTCTTTCCAGGAATCGGGGATCGTTTTTTTCATGTCGTATTGGATGAAGTCGCTGCTTTTATTGCCCTTTCTGCTGATCGCCAGCGTACAGGCCGAGCCGCTGCAAAAGTCGTTTTCCGACTGGCAGATCACCTGCAACAACGCGGCGTTCTGCGTGGCACGCAGTTTTCCTAGCGATAATGGCCTGGTGATGACGATTTCGCGTCACGCTGGGGTCAATGATCGGCCGCTGCTGCGCATTGATTACGGCAGCGCCTACAGCGGTGCATTGCCGGGCGCGGCGCTAAAAGACAACATGCTGCTCGACCAGCGCCGCCTCAATCCGGACCTCAAACACTGGACGGTAGAGCCGCATCATCTGGCCACCAGCAACACCATCGCCATCGACGAATTCCTCGTCCAGACGCTGGATGCCAGCAATTTACAGCTTCACCTATAAAGCCAGCGCCAGTATTCCGTTGCGCGGTATGAAAGCGGCGCTGCTGCTGATGGATGACGTGCAGGGGCGGGTTAACGGTGCCAGCGCCTGGGTAAAGCGCGGTGACCGCGTCCAGAGGGATGTGCCACCGCCGCCCTCGATCCCGCAGCTGCCGGCAGCGCTGCCCGCACCCGCGCCGCTGACGCAGCAGGAAACCACCGGCCTAATCGATTACGGAACCTGGCGCGTCAATACCGATAACTGCTCGCTCGATCCGCTGCGGCGGGAAGTCAGCGTCGCGCCACTCACCGACAGCAAAGCGCTGCTGCTGATAAGCTGCGAAACCGGTGCCTACAACGTGATCGATCTGGCGTTTGAAGTCACGCGCAGCCAGCCGTATGTGTCGCGCGGCATCACGCTCAACCTGCCGTTTACCCCGCCGTCGCGCACTGATAATCAGCTGGAGCTGGTAAACGCCGAGTTCGATGCCAGTAACGGCCTGCTGTATACCTTCAGTAAAGGGCGCGGTTTAGGCGATTGCGGTGTGGCCACGCGCTGGCAGTTTGATGGTAATGCCTTCGTGCTGGCGGAGTATGCGGAGGAGAAGACCTGTGACGCCTGGCATAGTAGTGATGACTGGCCCACCCTCTGGGTCACTCAGTCGTCCCCGTCATCCTTCGCACTGCAGGGGCGTTGGCTGCGGCTGTTCATCCCCGGTCACTTACCTGAGTAAGCATCCCGGGGATGCCCATCCTTGCCGCCTTCCTGCAGCACGAAAGATTTAGGGGAGGGTTCGCAGTGACTGCTCGCTATATCTCACTCTCTTGCTACAATTAATTAAATTAATTATCAAATACTTAGCGGATATTGCCGATCATCATCGGTGAGCCCGTCTGGTTGCCCACCAGCTCAGCCAGCATGTTGTTAACGCCATCGCTCATCGGTGTGAAGCGGGTCAGCGGCGAGCGTGCGACCACGACAAATACGCCGACGTTGTGCTGTGGCACCATCGCCATGTAGGTAATAAAGCCGCCGCCGCCGCCGGTTTTCTGAATGATGCCCGGATGGCTCGCTTTCGGTGCCATGTAAACCCAGCCCATACCCAGCGCGTCGGCGCGTCCTGGCACGTCCATGCCTTCCACTTTAGTCAGCTGGTCGCGGCGATAAATCAGCGTTTGCAGCCGATCGATCTGCGGCGTGCGGTGATTCACCGCCGAGTTGAGGAACTGCTGCATCCAGCGTCCCATATCGTCCGGTGTGGAATACACGCCGCCGCTGCCGATGGCTGCCAGCGTGTTATTGCACGGGCTGGCCCCTTTTTCGGCAATCATCAGGCGCTGACACTGGTCCGGTGATGGCGTGAAGGTGGTGTCTTTCATGCCGAGCGGACGCGTCACCAGCTGCTGCAGCAGTGCCGGATAAGGCATACCGGCGGCTTTAGCCAGCGCGTCGCCCAGCAGATCGAAGGCGAGGTTGGAGTAAGCCGCCTGAGTGCCCGGCGCGGCTTTTAGTTGCGCGCCACGCAGCCACTGCCAGCGATCCGCTTTGGTTGGCCAGACAAACACCGGACGATGCGGTTTGCCGCCCGGCTGCTCGCGCGGCAGGCTACTGGTGTGGGTGGCGAGATTGATCAGCCGAATCGGCTGGCCGTTGTAAGTCGGTACGCGGGCACCCGGCGGCGCGTATTTGCTCAGTGGATCGTCAAGGCGAATCTGGCCGCGCTCGGCCATCTTCACCATCACTTCGCTGGTCATCAGTTTGCTCAGCGAGGCGATACGGATCAGTGAGTCCTGCTGTGGGCGCACATTATTGCCGGGACGGGTTTCGCCAAAGCTGGCGAACACGCGCTGGTTACCGTCAATTGCCACCAGCGCCATGCCGGTTGCACCGCTGCCATAGAAAATATGCTCGGCATAGCGATCAACAATCTGCGAGGCCAGCAGCGGATCGGGCAATACCTGCGCCGTGCTGGTAAAGGGCAGCACGGCAACCATTAAGGCCAGTAAAAAAGGAGTACGTTTTTTCAACGGGAAAGCGTCCACTATAGGAATCGGAGGAAAACCTATAGTAATCAGTTTGCGCAAAGCGGGAAGGGGGCGGGGCGGATTTTTTTCTGTATCAGGCTGTGAAATAAAACGGCTCTTTCCCGGGAGCGGGAAAGGGCCAGACACTCAGGCAGGCTTGAGCAGGGATTCGGCGTGGCTCACCACATTCTCAACGGTAAAGCCAAAGGCCGGGAACAGCTTGCCGGCTGGCGCCGATTCGCCGAAGGTGGTCATGCCGACAATTTTGCCGTCGATGCCGACGTATTTGTACCAGTAGTCGGCAATACCGGCTTCAACCGCCACGCGCGCGCGCACGGTCGAAGGCAGCACCGATTCACGATAGGCCACGTCCTGTTTATCAAACACGTCAGTGCTCGGCAGCGACACCACGCGCACCTTGTGGCCGTCGGCGCTGAGTTTCGCTTCTGCGCCCAGCGTGATCTCCACTTCGGAACCGGTGGCAATCAGGATGACGTCCGGCGTGCCGTCACAATCCTTGAGGATGTAGCCACCGCGCGCGATGTTCTCTACCTGTTGCGCGCTGCGCTCCGGCTGCAGCAGGTTCTGACGCGACAGAATCAGCGCGGTCGGACCGTGATGGCGCTCAATCGCCGCTTTCCACGCCACGGCGGTCTCGACCTGATCGCACGGTCGCCAAGTGCTGAAGTTTGGCGTCACGCGCAGGCTGGCCAGCTGTTCAACCGGCTGGTGCGTCGGGCCATCTTCGCCCAGACCAATTGAGTCGTGGGTGTAGACCATAATCTGGCGCGCCTTCATCAGGGCGGCCATGCGCGCTGCGTTACGCGCGTATTCGACGAACATCAGGAAGGTGGCGGTATAAGGCACAAAGCCACCGTGATGCGCGATACCGTTGGCAATTGCCGTCATGCCAAATTCGCGTACGCCGTAATGAATGTAGTTACCGGCGTGATCCTCTTTGATCGGCTTCGAACCAGACCAGATGGTGAGGTTGCTGGGCGCGAGGTCGGCGGAACCGCCGAGGAACTCCGGCAGCAGTTTACCGAAGGCTTCCAGCGTGTTCTGCGAAGCTTTACGGCTGGCGATCTTCTGCGGGTTAGCCTGCAGATCGCGAATGAACTGGCTGGTTTTGCTCTCCCAGTCAGCGGGCATTTCGCCCTTCAGGCGGCGGCTGAATTCGTCCGCCAGCTGCGGATGCGCCTGCTGATAAACCGTGAACTTCTCTTCCCAGGATTTCTCCTGCGCGGCTCCGGCTTCTTTGGCATCCCACTGCTGATAAATATCCTGCGGGATTTCGAACGGACCGTAGTTCCAGCCAAGCTGTTTACGCGTCAGCGCCACTTCCTCTTCGCCCAGCGCGGCACCATGCGACTCCTCTTTGCCGGCTTTGTTTGGCGAGCCAAAGCCGATTACCGTGCGGCAGATGATCAGCGAAGGCTTGTCGGTGACGCTTTGCGCTTCTTTGATGGCTGCCGCGATGGCGTCCAGATCGTGGCCGTCGATGCCTTCAGCGCTGCCCACCACGTGCCAGTTATAGGCTTCAAAACGCTTATGGGTGTCGTCGGTAAACCAGCCTTCGGTTTCGCCGTCGATGGAGATACCGTTGTGATCGTAGAAGCCAATCAGTTTGCCGAGGCCCAGCGTGCCGGCCAGCGAACAGACTTCGTGCGAGATGCCTTCCATCAGACAGCCGTCGCCCATAAACACATAGGTAAAGTGATCGACGATATCGTGGCCAGGCTGGTTGAACTGTGCCGCCAGCGTGCGCTCGGCAATCGCCAGGCCGACGGCGTTGGCCAACCCCTGGCCGAGCGGGCCGGTGGTGGTTTCGACGCCCGGCGTGTAGCCAATTTCCGGATGGCCCGGCGTTTTTGAGTGTAGCTGGCGGAAGTTTTTCAGCTCTTCCAGCGGCAGATCATAGCCGGTGAGATGCAGCAGGCTATACAGCAGCATCGAGCCGTGCCCGTTAGACAGAATGAAGCGATCGCGATCCGCCCAAGCCGGGTTGGTCGGGTTGTGCTTCAGGAAGTCGCGCCACAGCACTTCGGCGATGTCAGCCATGCCCATCGGCATACCTGGGTGGCCGGAATTTGCTTTCTGTACCGCATCCATGCTCAGGGCGCGGATCGCGTTAGCCAACTCTCTGCGTGAAGACATAGGGTTCTCCCTTGTGATTGGGCAAAAGCGGACGGGCCGCGACCCGTCCGGCAGAAGGTGAGTTCAGGATTACAGGCAGGCGGCCAGCACGTCTTCCAGCTTCTGCTGGTCGACGGCAAACTGGCGGATACCGTCGGACAGTTTCTCCACGGCCATCGCATCCTGGTTATGCTCCCAGCGGAACTCCGCTTCGGAGAGCGGTGCCGGCTGGTGGAAGCCCTCGGTTGAGGGTTCCAGTTTGCGCTCTACCGGCGCTTCGCTGTTGGCCAGCTCTTCCAGCAGGTTCGGGGAGATGGTCAGGCGATCGCAGCCAGCCAGCGCCACAATCTGCTCCACTTTACGGAAGCTGGCACCCATGATGACGGTGTTGTAACGGTGCTTTTTGTAGTAGTAGTAAATACGACGCACCGATTTAACGCCCGGATCTTCGTCGACCACATACGGGTCGAGCGGTTTGCGCGTGTTGTACCAGTCGTAGATTCGGCCGACAAACGGCGAAATCAGGAACACGCCGGCTTCGGCACAGGCGCGCGCTTGGGCGAAGGAGAACAGCAGCGTCAGGTTACAATTGATGCCGTTCTTCTCCAGCTCTTCCGCGGCTTTGATGCCTTCCCAGGTGGACGCCAGTTTGATCAGAATACGTGAGCGGTCGATGCCGTTCTCTTCATACAGGCGGACCAGTTTCTCCGCTTTGGTCACACACATGCCACGATCGAAAGAGAGGCGCGCATCCACTTCGGTCGAAACACGGCCCGGTACGCTTTTCAGGATTTCCATACCGAGGTTGATCGCCACTTTATCGCTGGCGTTGATGATTTGCGTCTCTTTGCTGCCGCCCTGTTTTTTCGCGTACTCAATGGCGTCATCAATCAGGTGTTTGTAAGCGTCGAGGCCGGCAGCTTTGAGGATCAGGGATGGGTTGGTGGTGGCGTCTTCCGGATGGTAATGGCGAATGGATTCGATATCGCCGCTGTCCGCCACCACGGTGGTGAACTGTTTTAATGCATCTAGCTGGTTCATCGCTTAACTCCTTGATTAGCAATAATGTGGGTAAAACAGGCACCCGGGCAGTCATCGTCTTAGGTGCGCCCTTATCGGGGAAGGGAGGTTCCACACAGTGCAACAGACGCCGGATGAAGAAAATGCGTTTTCTCTGATTGTGACGTCGGGGCGCGTTTCTGATTGTCAGGCCTGCCTGATCGGTTCAGCTCAGCGTTTTGCCACCCTTAAGCATAGCAGGCTGTCCCAAAGCCGCAGGCGAAGCCGTGGCAATCCGTGCCTTGGCGACTGTGCGTTCTTTGACCGCCTTCACCCTCTTTTGCGCCGTGCGTTCTTATACTGAGGGCTTTCAGCCGTGCAAAAGGATGTCTGATGGACGATCAACTCAAGCAAAGCGCGCTCGATTTTCACCAATATCCCACCCCCGGAAAAATTCAGGTGTCACCCACTAAGCCGCTGGCGACGCAGCGCGATCTGGCACTGACCTATTCACCCGGTGTGGCGGCACCCTGTCTGGAAATTGCGGCCGACCCGCTGGCAGCGCACAAATACACCGCGCGCGGCAATCTGGTGGCGGTGATCTCCAACGGCACGGCGGTGCTGGGGCTCGGCAATATCGGCGCGCTGGCCGGCAAGCCAGTGATGGAAGGCAAGGGCGTGCTGTTCAAAAAGTTTGCCGGCATTGATGTGTTCGACATCGAAATTGATGAGCACGACCCGGACAAGCTGATTGAGGTGATCGCCGCGCTGGAGCCGACGTTCGGCGGCATCAACCTGGAGGACATCAAAGCGCCGGAGTGTTTTTACATTGAGCAGCAGCTGCGGCAGCGCATGCAGATTCCGGTGTTTCATGACGATCAGCACGGCACCGCCATCATCTGTACCGCGGCAGTGCTTAACGGCCTAACCATCGTGAATAAGGCGATTGCCGACGTGCGGCTGGTGGTGTCGGGCGCCGGCGCGTCAGCAATTGCCTGCCTCAACCTGCTGGTGGCGCTTGGCATGCAGCAGAAAAATATCGTGGTGTGTGATTCAAAAGGGGTGATTTACCGCGATCGCGAAGCGGACATGACGCCGACCAAAGCCGCCTATGCCGTGGAAGACAACGGTGCACGTACGCTGGATCAGGTGATTGGCGGCGCGGATATTTTCCTCGGCTGCTCCGGTCCGAAAGCGCTGACGCCAGAGATGGTGCAGAAGATGGCGCCGAATCCGCTGATTCTGGCGCTGGCCAATCCGGAGCCGGAGATCATGCCGCCGCTGGCGAAGCAGGTACGACCGGATGCGATTATCTGTACCGGGCGCTCGGATTTCCCTAATCAGGTGAATAACGTGCTGTGCTTCCCGTTCATCTTCCGCGGCGCGCTGGACGTCGGTGCCACCGCCATCAACGAAGAGATGAAGCTGGCGGCGGTGCATGCGATTGCCGCCTTGGCACAGGCGGAACAGAGCGACGTGGTGGCGTCTGCTTACGACGATCAGGATCTGAGCTTTGGCCCGGAATACCTGATTCCCAAACCGTTCGATCCGCGTTTGATTGTGCAGATAGCCCCGGCCGTCGCCAGAGCGGCGATGGATTCCGGCGTGGCGACGCGGCCGATTGCTGACTTTGACGCCTACCGCGAGCAGCTCACCGAGTTCGTATATAAAACCAATCTGTTCATGAAGCCGATCTTCTCGCAGGCGCGCAAAGCGCCGCAGCGCGTGGTACTGGCGGAAGGCGAAGAGGTGCGGGTGCTGCACGCCACTCAGGAGCTGGTGTCGCTCGGGCTGGCGAAGCCGATCCTGATTGGTCGTCCCAACGTGATTGCCATGCGTTTGCAGAAGCAGGGGCTGAAAATCGAGGCCGGGCATGATTTTGAGATCGTGAACAACGAGTCCGACCCGCGCTTTAAGGAGTACTGGAATGAATATTATCAGCTGATGAAGCGGCGCGGCGTTACGCCGGAAACCGCCCAGCGCGCGGTGATTGGCAATCCCACGCTGATCGGCGCCATCATGGTGCATCGCGGCGAAGCGGACGCGATGATTTGCGGTACCATCGGCGACTACCGTGAACATTACGACGTGGTGGAGAAGGTGTTTGGCTTCCGCGATGACGTCAAGGTCGCCGGGGCGATGAACGCGCTGCTGCTGCCGAGCGGCAACACGTTTATTGCCGATACCGATGTTAATGAGGATCCCAGCGCTGAGCAGCTGGCGGATATCACGCTGCTGGCGGCAGAAACCGTGCGGCGTTTCGGCATCGAGCCGCGCGTGGCGCTGCTGTCGCACTCCAGTTTCGGCACTTCGAACGCACCCGGCGCGCGGAAGATGCGCGAGGCGCTGGCGCTGATTCAGCAGCGTGCGCCGGAATTGGAGATTGACGGCGAGATGCACGGCGATGCAGCGCTGGTGGAGAGTATTCGTCGCGAGCTGATGCCGGACAGCCCGTTGAAAGGCACAGCCAATCTGCTGATCATGCCGAACGTTGAGGCCGCACGCATCAGCTACAACCTGCTGCGCGTATCCTGTTCGGAAGGGGTGACGGTGGGGCCGGTGCTGATGGGCATCCGCAAGCCGGTGCATGTGCTGACGCGTATCGCCTCGGTGCGGCGCATTGTTAACATGGTGGCGCTGGCGGTGGTGGAAGCGCAGACCGAGCCGTTGTGACCGGCAGGTCGGCCCAATGGTTGAGCGCATTTTACCCGGTCGCCCTGAAGGGCGACCCTACGGGGGCGCGTTTTATCGGGTTATTCTGCAGGGTGCGCATGAATGCGCACCTGGCTTATTTTTCCAGCCCCAGCCAATCCTGCACCGGCAGGTAATCGCGGGTCAGCGCGGCTTCCGGGGAATCGTCGGCGGGTTGATAATCATATTCCCAGCGCACCAGCGGCGGCATCGACATCAGAATGGATTCGGTGCGACCGCCGGTCTGCAGACCGAACAGCGTGCCGCGATCCCACACCAGATTAAACTCAACGTAGCGGCCACGGCGATATAGCTGGAACTGACGCTCGCGTTCGCTCCAAGCCACCGGTTTACGCTTTGCCACAATTGGCTGATAGGCCTGCATGAAGCCGTTGCCGACCGCCTGCATGAAATCAAAGCAGTGGTCAAAATCCGGCGTATTCAAATCATCAAAAAACAGTCCGCCAATGCCGCGCTGCTCGTTGCGGTGTTTCAGGTAGAAGTAGTCGTCACACCACTTTTTGTAGCGCGCATAGACGTCGTCGCCAAACGGCTGGCACAGATCGAACGCGGTCTGATGCCAGTGCCGGGCATCCTCTGTGAAACCGTAGTAAGGGGTGAGATCGAAACCGCCACCAAACCACCAGACCGGATCGGCGCCCGGCTTTTCGGCAATGAAAAAGCGCACGTTGGCGTGGCTGGTTGGCACATACGGATTTTCCGGGTGTACCACCAGCGACACGCCCATCGCTTTGAAGCTGCGGCCCGCCAGCTCCGGGCGTTGCGCGGTGGCTGACGCGGGCATCTGCTCGCCATACACATGGGAGAAATTAACTCCAGCCTGCTCGAACACCTTGCCATTCCGCAGCACGCGGCTGCGTCCGCCGCCGCCGCCGGGGCGTTGCCAAGTGTCTCCGGCAAAGCTGGCGCTGCCGTCTTCCGCCGCCAGACCGGCGCAAATGTCATCCTGCAGCGCCAGCAGATAGGCTTTGACACGCGAAATATCGGGATTGCTCATGGCTCACTCATTGCAAAAATTTGCCGCGATTCTAGCACAAAACGCTATCAGGCTTTGCGACGATCGTACTTATCAAAGTAATTGACGATACCGTCAGCAATCGCCCGGGCAATTTTCTGGCGAAACGCCGTGGTGCCCAACAGCTGTTCTTCACGCGGGTTGGTGATAAACGAGGTTTCCACCAGCACCGACGGAATGGACGGGGATTTTAGCACCGCGAACGCCGCCTGCTCGGTGTGCTGGCTGTGCAGGTGGTGCACCGGGCGAATCTGGTCCAGCACGTGTTTACCCAGCGTCAGGCTGTTGCGAATGGTATCGGTCTGCACCAGGTCGAACAGGATCTGGTTAAGGTAATTATCTTTTTCCTGCACCGCCGCGCCGCCCACGTTATCGACGTCGTTTTCGCGCTGCGACATATAGCGCGCCATGGCGCTGCTGGCGCCACGATTGGAGAGGGCAAACACCGATGCACCGTTAGCTTCCGGGCTGGTGTAGCCGTCGGCGTGAATCGACATAAACAGGTTGGCCCCGTGCTAATGCGCAATCTCCACGCGCTGGTAGAGCGGAATAAAGTGGTCGCTGTCGCGCGTCAACCGCACTTCCACCTTCGGGTGGTTCTGCAGCAGCGTACGCACGGTATTGGCGATCTCCAGTACGATGTGCTTCTCTTCTGAGCCTTCCTGACCCACCGCGCCAGAATCTATGCCGCCGTGACCGGGATCGATCATCACAATGCGCTTGCCGCTGGTGGCCGGTTTGGGCGGTGTATGGCGTGCGCTGACGGGCACTGCCGCGCGCGTTTCCTGCGCCTGGACCGCGCGCGGCGACAGCACCGCCAGCGCCAGGCCGGAAAGGATCAGCTGGCGGCGATTGGTCAGGCGCCGCAGCAGTGAAATCTTGTTCATTAACATGTCCCTGAGAGTAAACCTGCCCCGTGTTATAGCCTAAGCGCCGTCCGGCGGCGACTGCCGAACCATTTCAGGACATTACTTTGTATTTCAGGCCGCGAATCGCTATTTAGCCGTTTTTTTCAGCCGTTGCGCCCTGCGAGGGTTGCGCCTGGCAAAGAATGCGTGATAATCAGCGAATGGTGCCTCATTGCAGGGTAACGCCGATGGAAATCCGTTCCTTCCGCCAGGAAGATTTTGAAGAAGTCATTACGCTCTGGGAGCGTTGCGATCTGTTACGGCCGTGGAACGATCCGGAACTCGACATCGAACGCAAAATGAACCATGACCCGGAGCTGTTTCTGGTGGCTGAGGTGGGCGGCGAGGTCGTGGGCACGCTGATGGGCGGCTACGACGGCCATCGCGGCTCCGCCTACTATCCTGGCGGTGCATCCTGATTATCAGGGCCGGGGATTTGCCAATGCGCTGATGAACCGGCTGGAGAAAAAGCTGATTGCGCGCGGCTGCCCGAAAATCCATCTGATGGTGCGCGAAGAGAACGATCAGGTGGTGGCTTTTTACGAGAAGCTGGATTACGAGCCGGTCGACTCGCTGCTGCTGGGCAAACGCCTGATTGAAGACCGCGAATACTGATTCCACGCGTCGCGCGGCCGGGTTTCTGCCCGCCATGCAGCACAGCGAATAAACTTTTTGCCGGTTTGCGACTCCAACAGGCACGCCAGTCGGCACAAAAGAAAGGAGTTTGCATGAAAGTTGTTCGTCCCGCCCTGCTGGTCAGCGCCCTGGTGCTGGCCGGTTGCGCCAGTTCCGGTTCCTCTTCCCCTGCCAGCACCAGCGAAAGTCACTGGTACAATCCGCTCAGCTATCACTGGTCGGCGCTCAATCCGTTCAGCTGGTTTGGCAGTTCGCTCACTGTCACCGAGCAGGGCGTCGCCGGGCTGAACAGCAACACGGCAATGTCGGAGTCCGCCATTAGCGCCGCGCTGAACAATGATTACCGGCTGCGTCAGGGCATGCGCACGCAGAACGGGCAGGTAGTGGATTTCTGGCAGGCGCTGGATGACGGTAAGGTCAAGCTGGTGATAAATGGCCAGCGCAGCGTCGAGCGCATTGAAGTGCTCGATAGCGAGGCGCGCAGCGCCGACGGCAGTAAAATCGGTGATGCATTCAGTGACAAATTCAGCAAAGCCTTTGATAACTGCAAAATGGTTGCCGGGCTGGATGTGCGCGATGTTGAGTGCCGCGCGCCGGGTAGTCAGCATATCGCCTATATCTACAGCGGCGAGTGGCACGGTCCGGCCGGGTTAATGCCGTCAGATGATACGTTAAAAAGCTGGAAAATCAGTAAGATCGTCTGGCAGCGTTAACTGGCAAAAAATTTGCGTTAACGCATCTTCTGCGCAGGGCTTTCCGGTATGATACCGGCGAAAAAACGCCGTTAACTTTTATGCCGGAGAGCATTGTCATGTCTCAGTTTCAGAGCGGGATCCTGCTGGAGCACCGCCGTTTCGCCATTTGGCTGGAAGCCCGCGCCACAGGCGACCTCGCTGCGCTGCGTCAGGGTTGCCACGCCTTTCTGCAGCAGCTGGCTGCGCTACAGCAGCAATTCCCGGACGCCGGTCTCGGCGCGGTCATCGCCTTTGGCGATGCGCTGTGGCGCGATCTGCAGGGCACCGACTCAGCTCCCGAACTCAAAGCTTTCACGCCGCTTGGCAAAGGTGCGGCACCGGCGACCCAGCGCGATCTGTTGATCCATATTCAGTCGCTGCGTCACGACGTGAACTTTTCGCTGGCGCAGGCGGCGCTCACGGCGTTTGCCGGCGCGGTCGCCATTGAAGAAGAGACGCACGGTTTCCGCTGGGTCGAGGATCGCGATCTTTCCGGTTTTGTTGATGGCACCGAAAACCCGCAGGGCGAGGCGCGCCAGCAGGTGGCGATCATTGCTGACGGCCCGGATGCCGGCGGCAGCTATGCGTTAACCCAGCGCTGGGAGCACAACCTGCCGCAGTTCAACCGGCTGGCGATTGATAAGCAGGAAGCGATTATTGGCCGCACCAAACAGGACAATGAAGAGCTGCCGGGCGATCAGCGGCCGGCAACGTCACACCTGAGCCGCGTGGATTTGAAAGAAGAGGGCAAAGGCCTGAAGATTCTGCGCCAGAGCCTGCCGTACGGCACCGCCAGCGGTCGCTACGGTCTCTATTTTATCGCGTACTGTCATCGCCTGTATAACATCGAGCAGCAGCTGCTGAGCATGTTTGGCGAGCGCGACGGCAAGATGGATGCCATGTTACGGTTCACCAAACCGGTGAGCGGTAGCTATTTCTTTGCCCCTTCGCTGACGGCACTGCAGGCGCTGTCACGTTAATCCACAGCGTTTTACCGGTGCGCCGCCGTGCGCACCTCATCCCCGGTTAACGCAAAATTTTTAATCCTGCCCTGCACATAAACTCTGCCGCTGGCTTATGTCTTTTTAGACTTTAAAATCCCTAAAAGATATATAAAACCGTTACAGCTTTCGCCAGAGTTATAAATACACTGACAGCATCTAATGGCATAGGCTCGAACTCCATTTCTCAGGGTGCAGCATGACACGTTCGGTTTCGAAAAAATGGCTTGGCGGTATAGCGCTGTCGCTGAGTTTAGCGGGCGCGGCACAGGCAACAGAGCTGCTTAACAGCTCTTACGATGTGTCGCGTGAACTGTTTGTTGCCCTGAATGCGCCGTTTGAACAGCAGTGGGACGCGGCGCACCCTGACGACAAGCTGACCATTAAACAGTCACATGCCGGATCCTCAAAACAGGCGCTGGCCATTCTGCAGGGGCTGCGTGCCGATGTCGTGACCTATAATCAGGTGACCGATGTACAGATGCTGCACGACAAAGGTAACCTGATCCCGGCCGACTGGCAGAGTCGTCTGCCCAACAGCAGCTCACCGTTCTACTCCACCATGGCGTTCCTGGTGCGCAAGGGGAATCCAAAGCAGATTCACGATTGGGCCGATCTGGCGAGCGATAACGTGAAGCTGATTTTCCCGAATCCGAAAACCTCCGGTAACGGCCGTTACACCTATCTGGCCGCGTGGGGCGCCGCCGATCAGGCGGACGGCAAAGATAAAGCCAAAACCGAAGCGTTTATGACGAAGTTCCTGAAAAACGTTGAAGTGTTTGATACTGGCGGCCGTGGCGCCACCACCACCTTTGCCGAGCGCGGCTTGGGGGATGTGCTGATCAGCTTTGAATCGGAAGTGAACAATATCCGTAACCAGTACGGTAAAGACCAATACGAAGTGATTGTGCCGAAAACCAACATTCTCGCTGAATTCCCGGTCGCGTGGGTCGATAAGAACGTCGAACATAACGGGACGGCGGAAGCGGCGAAAGCCTATCTTAACTACCTCTATACGCCGCAGGCACAGAAAATCATCACCAGCTTTTACTATCGCGTTAATAACCCGCAGCTGATGGCGGAGCAGAAAGATCGCTTCCCACAGACTGCGCTGTTTAACGTCAATGATGCGTTTGGCGGCTGGCCGCAGGTGATGAAAACCCACTTCGCCAGCGGCGGTGAGCTGGATAAATTACTGGCAGCGGGGCGCGGCTGATGTTGGCTTCTGCACAGAAACGCGTTCTGCCCGGATTTGGTCTCATTCTCGGCACCAGCCTGCTGTTTACCTGCCTGATTCTGCTGCTGCCGATCAGCGCGCTGCTCATGCAGCTGTCGCAGATGACGCTGGCGCAGTACTGGCAGGTGATCAGCAATCCGCAGCTGGTGGCGGCGTATAAAGTCACGCTGCTGTCAGCGGGCGTGGCCTCGTTGTTTAACGCAGTGTTTGGCATGCTGATGGCGTGGATCCTGACCCGCTATCGCTTTCCCGGCCATACACTGCTGGATGGCCTGATGGACCTGCCGTTTGCGCTGCCGACGGCGGTCGCCGGCCTGACGCTGGCCGGGCTGTTTTCGGTCAACGGCTGGTACGGTCAGTGGCTGGCACATTTTGATATCAAAGTGTCTTACACCTGGCTCGGTATCGCCGTGGCGATGGCTTTCACCAGCATTCCGTTTGTGGTGCGTACCGTGCAGCCAGTGCTGGAAGAGTTAGGCCCGGAGTATGAGGAAGCGGCAGAAACCCTCGGCGCCACGCCGTGGCAAAGTTTCCGGCGCGTGGTGCTGCCGGAAGTCGCGCCGGCGCTGCTGGCCGGGACCGCGCTGTCGTTTACCCGCAGCCTCGGTGAATTTGGCGCGGTGATCTTTATCGCTGGCAACATCGCCTGGAAAACCGAAGTGACCTCGCTGATGATTTTTGTTCGCCTGCAGGAGTTTGATTATCCGGCCGCCAGCGCCATCGCTTCGGTGATCCTCGCGGCGTCGTTGCTGCTGCTGTTTGCGATTAACACCCTGCAGAGCCGCTTTGGGCGCCGTCTGGGAGGTCACTGATGGCTGAGATTTCACAGATCAATCATGCCGAGCGTCAGCCGGTGAACTGGGGCAAATGGCTGCTGATCGGCATTGGCGTGCTGGTATCGATTGGGCTGCTGGTGGTGCCGATGGTCTCCATCTTCTGGGAGGCGCTGGGGCAGGGCATCGGCAAGGCCTTTAGCAACTTGCAGGATGGTGACATGCTGCATGCTATCTGGCTGACGGTGCTGGTGGCGCTGATTACCGTGCCGGTTAACCTGGTGTTCGGCACGCTGCTGGCTTGGCTGGTGACGCGCTTCACTTTCCACGGTCGCCAGCTGCTGCTAACGCTGTTCGATATTCCGTTTGCCGTGTCGCCGGTGGTGGCCGGTCTGATGTATCTGTTGTTCTGGGGTGTGAACGGCCCGGCTGGCGGCTGGCTTGATGCGCACAACATCCAGGTGATGTTTGCCTGGCCGGGTATGGTGCTGGCGACGATTTTCGTCACCTGTCCGTTTGTGGTGCGCGAGCTGGTGCCGGTGATGCTGAGCCAGGGCAGCCACGAAGATGAAGTCGCCGTGCTGCTGGGCGCGTCTGGCTGGCAGATGTTCCGCCGCGTAACGCTGCCAAACATCCGCTGGGCGCTGCTGTACGGCGTGGTGCTGACCAACGCGCGCGCCATCGGCGAATTTGGTGCGGTATCGGTAGTGTCCGGCTCCATTCGCGGCGAAACCTATACCTTACCTTTACAGGTTGAATTACTGCATCAGGATTACAACACCGTGGGCGCTTTTACCGCCGCCGCGCTGCTGACCCTGATGGCAATTGTAACGCTGTTTCTGAAAAGCGTGGTGCAGTGGCGATTAGAGCATCAGCAGAAGCGCCAACAGGAGGAAAATCATGAGCATTGAGATTAAACACATTAATAAAGCATTTGGCCGTACGCCGGTGCTGAACGATATCTCTCTGGATATTCCTTCCGGCAAGATGGTGGCGCTGCTCGGACCGTCCGGTTCAGGTAAAACCACGCTGCTGCGCATTATCGCCGGGCTGGAGCATCAGAACAGCGGTCAGATCCATTTTCATGGCAAAGACGTCAGCCGCACGCACGCACGCGATCGTCAGGTCGGCTTTGTGTTTCAGCACTATGCGCTGTTCCGCCATATGACGGTGCTCGACAACATTGCCTTTGGTCTGACGGTGCTGCCGCGCCGCGAGCGTCCGAACAGCGCCGAAATTAAGCAGCGCGTTACCCGTCTGCTGGAGATGGTGCAGCTGGCACATCTGGCCAACCGCTACCCGGCACAGCTCTCCGGTGGGCAGAAACAGCGCGTGGCGCTGGCGCGTGCGCTGGCCGTTGAGCCGCAGATTCTGCTGCTGGATGAACCGTTTGGCGCGCTGGATGCCCAGGTGCGTAAAGAGCTGCGCCGCTGGCTGCGTCAACTGCATGAAGAGCTGAAATTTACCAGCGTGTTTGTGACCCACGACCAGGAAGAAGCGATGGAAGTGGCGGACAGCGTGGTGGTAATGAGTCAGGGCAATATTGAGCAGGTGGGCGCACCGGATGACGTGTGGCGCGAACCCGCGACCCGCTTCGTGCTGGAGTTCCTCGGCGAAGTGAACCGCTTTGGCGGCGAAGTGCACGGCTCGCAGTTCCATGTGGGCGCGCATCGCTGGCCGCTGGGCTATACGCCAGCGCATCAGGGCGACGTGGAGTTGTTCCTGCGTCCGTGGGAAGTGGACGTGTCACGCCAGAGTAGCCTAGAGACGCCGTTGCCGGTGCAGGTGCTGGAGATCAGTCCGCGTGGCCACTTCTGGCAGCTGGTGGTTCAGCCCGTCGGCTGGCAAAGCGAGCCAATCTCGGTGGTGTTTGCCGGTGAACAGACGGCGCCGATCCACGGCGAACGGCTGTTTGTTGGTCTGCAACAGGCACGTATCTACCAAGGCACCACGCCGCTGCGCCCGGTTGCCTTTGCCGAAAGCGCCTGATATTTTTGTCACTCCTTCGGCGGGATTTTCCCGCCCGATTTATTTGTGCTCCTTTCGGCTGGAATGACACCGTGACCACTCTGGAAAACACCATCAGCAATACGCCGCTGATTAAGTTGCAGCGCCTGACGCCGGATAACGGCAGCGAAATCTGGCTCAAGCTGGAAGGCAACAATCCGGCAGGTTCGGTGAAAGATCGCGCGGCCTGGTCGATGATCCACTAGGCTGAGTTGCGGGGTGAAATCCAGCCCGGCGACACACTGATTGAGGCCACCAGCGGCAATACCGGCATTGCGCTGGCGATGATTGCCGCGCTGAAAGGCTACCGGTTACGCCTGCTGATGCCGGAGAACATGAGTCAGGAGCGTCAGGATGCGATGCGCGCCTACGGGGCTGAGCTGGTTTTGGTGACACGCGAGCAGGGCATGGAGGGCGCGCGCGATCTGGCGCAGGCCATGGCACAGCGCGGCGAAGGTAAGGTACTGGATCAGTTTAATAATCCCGACAACCCACTCGGTCATTATCTCACCACCGGTCCGGAGATCTGGCAGCAAAGCCACGGTCGTATGACGCATTTTTTCTCCAGTATGGGCACCACCGGCACCATCAGCGGCGTCGGGCGCTATCTGAAAGAGTTTGCCTCGGCGGTGAAAGTGATTGGTTTGCAGCCGCAGGAGGGCAGCAGTATTCTTGGTATTCGTCGCTGGCCGGCTGCCTACCTGCCGGGGATTTTTCGCCCGGAGCTGGTGGATGAAGTGATAGATATGGCGCAGCAGGAGGCGGAGGAGACCATGCGCGCGCAGGCGCAGCGCGAAGGCATTTTCTGCGGCGTCAGTTCAGGTGGGGCAGTGGCTGGCGTATTGCGCATCGCGACAGCGCAGCCGGGCAGTGTGGTTGTCGCCATTGTCTGCGATCGCGGCGATCGCTATCTCTCCACCGGCGTTTTTCACCGCTAGTTCCCCCCGCCTGTTTCTGGCTTCGTGCGCCCTGTGACGCGGCGTACGGGCCATTTTTGGCTATAGTCTCCCTAAGCATGTTCTGACGCGGTCACTGTAAGGACCGCGTAAAACCGGCTGCTTTCCCTCGGCACTCAGGACAAAATAGCGGCAATTTTGTACGAGAGAAAAAGATGAAAATCCTGCTTGTTGATGACGATGTTGAACTTGGCACCATGCTGAGCCAGTACCTGATTGCCGAAGGTTTTGAAACCCAGCTGGTGCTGACCGGCAGCGCCGGGATTGAAGGGGCGTTATCCGGACACTACACCAGCGATGATTCTCGACATCATGCTGCCGGATATGAGCGGTATTGATGTGCTGCGTCAGGTGCGGCAGAACAGCCGCCTGCCGGTGATTATGCTGACGGCGAAGGGCGACAATATCGATCGCGTTATCGGTCTTGAAATGGGGGCGGACGACTATGTTCCCAAACCCTGCTATCCGCGCGAACTGGTGGCGCGTCTGCGCGCGGTGCTGCGTCGCTTCGAAGATCAGGCACCGGTGCCGGACAAGAAGGAGGTCCTGCGCTGGGGCGATCTCAGCCTGAACCCGGCCACGCGTATTACGGAGTGGCAGGGCAAAGCTTTTGATCTCACCGCCTCTGAGTTAAATCTGCTGGATCTGCTGCTGCGCGCACCGGACCGCGTGGTGTCCAAAGATGAACTGTCGGAGAAGGGGCTGGGCCGCCCGCGTGAAGCTTACGATCGCAGCGTGGATGTGCACATCAGCAATATCCGCCAGAAGCTGGCTGCGCTGACCGCAGACAGCGTGAATATTGAAACCGTGCGCAGCATTGGTTATCGCATTCGATGAAACACAGCTATCGTGACCGCATGTTCTGGAAGATCCTGCCGGGCTTCTGGATTGTGTTTGTGATTATCAGCCAGCTGCTGTGGCTGGGCTTTACCTTGTCAGGAAACCATCATGAGCCGCCGGAGATTGTGGCGGTGCGCCGTATCGTCAATCTGCAAATGGCTTCGGCGGTATCGGTACTGGAGCGCGGTGGCCCCAGCTCGCTCGACGATATGATGGCCTACTGGGAGCCAAACGATCGCCAGTTTTTCTCGGTGATTCAGCACGCCAGACCGGCCACTACGCCGGACAATGCGCCTCCGGAGACCTTTAATCAGCCGTTTCACGGGCCGTTTCCGCAGGTTATTGTGCGCTGGGTGAAGGGCGCTGACGGTAAAGAGTACGAACTGCGCTATAACGTAAAAGGGCTGCGTGAAGACAGTTCAATGGGCGGCGGAGGCCCACGTCGTATTCTGAATATCCCCGAGTCGATGTTTACCTTTGCCGGCGCGCTGGGGCTGCTGTTCAGTCTGCTGCTGGCGTGGAACCTGACACGGCCAATGCGTCAGCTGCGGGAGGGGTTTGCCCGCGTATCGCGCAGTGATTTGTCGGTGCGACTTTATCCGGTGATGCGCCGCCGCCATGATGAGCTGTCGATTGTGGCCCAGGATTTTGATGCGATGGTGGAGCGGCTGGATACGCTGGTGAAAGCGCGTGAGGAGTTGCTGCATGATATCTCCCACGAGTTGCGCTCCCCGCTGGCGCGCCTGCAGTTAGCCACCGGTCTGGCGCGCCAGACGCCGGAGTCGGTAGCGTCCTCACTAAATCGCATCGACGAGGAGGCGCGCCGTCTGGATAAGATGATCGGTGAACTGCTGACGCTATCGCGCGCTGAGCATGAGAGCATGCCTGGCGAGCAGTATTTTGACCTGACCGGCCTGCTGCATGCGGTGGTAACCGATGTGCGCTACGAAGCACAGATCCCCGGTGTAAAGGTGGATTTTCTGGTGGATGAGAACGCGGATTACACCGTGCGCGGTAATGCTGAGCTGATCCGCCGCGGCGTGGAGAATGTGCTGCGCAACGCGCTGCGTTTCTCTCATCAGGGGCAGCATATCAGCGTGCAGTTGCAGGCGATACGCGTGCGCGATCAGGGGCCAGGCGTGGATGATGAGAAGCTGTCGAGTATCTTCGATCCTTTCGTTCAGGTGAATTCACCGCTGATGGGCAAAGGCTACGGGCTGGGGCTGTCGATCGTGCGCAAAGTGGTTCTGGCACATCACGGCGAAGTTCAGGCGGTGAACCGTCCGGAAGGCGGGCTGGAAGTGACGCTGCGGCTGCCGCGCTGGAAGCAGGCGTAAATAATCACGCCAGGCGCAGGCGGTCAGGACGACCGGACAGATCGCAAAGACGGCATAAACCGTCCCTAGGCCACGGCCCGCGCCATCCATGACGCGGGACGCTTTGCTCCTCTGCCCGGTCGTCCTGCCCTCAAACAGGCACGGTGCGCTTTGCCAGAAGCGCTCGCCTGCAAATCATTCATCAACGTATGAAACAAACAAAAACGGCACCCATTGGGTGCCGTTTTCACGGCAATCAGCACGGTTTACTTCCTGATGCGGATAACCGGCGTTTCGCCCACGGTAACCTGACCGGAGAGTTTCACCAAGTCTTTGATCTCATCCATATTCGAGATCACGACCGGGGTCAGCGTGGATTTGGCTTTCTCTTCCAGCAGCGGCAGATCGAACTCGATCACCACATCGCCTTTTTTCACTTTCTGGCCTTCTTCAGCGATGCGTTTGAAGCCTTCACCTTTCAGTTCTACCGTGTCGATACCGAAGTGCACGAACAGTTCGATGCCGTTATCAGACTCGATAGAAAACGCGTGGTTGGTTTCGAAAATCTTGCCGATAGTACCATCCACTGGTGCAACCATTTTGTTGCCAGTAGGTTTGATGGCGATACCATCACCGACGATTTTCTCTGCGAATACCACATCAGGTACGTCTTCGATATTCACGATTTCGCCTGACAGAGGCGCAACGATATCGATAGTCCCTGACGCGCTCTCTGATTTATCGCCAAAAAGTTTAGAAAACAAACCCATGATCTTCTCCTAAGCAGTAATTTGGGGCCAGCGTCTCGTGGATCAGCAGAGCGTTTTTTCTTTGATGAACTTGTTCACCAAGTTCATCAAATCTTCCGCTGTGGGTTGAGCCAGAGCCTGCTCTGCCAGTGCCTTCGCATCTTCGAAATTGGTATTGCGAATGATCTTCTTGATGCTTGGGATTGAAATGGCATTCATGCTGAATTCGTCCAGCCCCATTCCCAGTAACAGTAGTGTAGCACGTTCATCACCAGCCAGCTCACCACACATGCCTGTCCATTTCCCTTCGGCATGTGATGCGTCGATCACTTGCTTAATGAGGCCCAGTACAGATGGCGTCATTGGGTTATAGAGGTGTGAAATCAAATCATTACCACGATCGACCGCCAGAGTATACTGCGTCAGGTCATTTGTCCCAATACTAAAGAAGTCGACTTCTTTCGCCAGATGGCGGGCAATCACTGCTGAAGCCGGGGTTTCTACCATGATGCCCACTTCAATGGACTCATCAAAGGCTTTACCTTCTTCACGCAGCTGTGCCTTCAGCATCTCCAGCTCAGCCTTCAGGAAGCGCACTTCTTCAACCGAGATGATCATCGGGAACATGATGCGCAGTTTGCCGAAGGAAGACGCACGCAGAATGGCGCGCAGCTGGGCATGCAGAATCTCTTTACGGTCCATGGCGATACGAATTGCACGCCAGCCGAGGAACGGGTTCTCTTCTTTTGGCAGGTTCATGTACGGCAGATCTTTGTCGCCGCCGATGTCCATGGTGCGCACGATCACGGCCTGGGAACCCATCGCTTCCGCCACGGCTTTGTAAGCCTGGAACTGCTCTTCTTCGCTTGGCAGCGAATCGCGGTCCATGAACAGGAATTCAGTACGGTACAGACCCACACCTTCTGCGCCGTTGCGCTCAGCACCGGCGACATCACGCAGGGTACCGATGTTGGCGCACACTTCAACCTGGTGGCCGTCCAGCGTAATCGCTGGCAGATCTTTCAGTTTCGCCAGCTCGTGCTTCTCAGACAGATACTGCGCCTGAATCGCTTTCAGCTCTTCCTGCACGTCGTCGGTCGGATTGACGTAAATCTTGTTGTTCACGCCATCGATAATCAGGAAATCACCGTTTTTCACGGTAGCGGTCACGTTGCCGGTGCCGACAATCGCAGGCAGCTCCAGCGAACGCGCCATGATCAAGGTGTGTGAAGTACGGCCACCCAGATCGGTAATAAAGCCCAGCACCTTTTTCAGGTTCAGCTGTGCGGTTTCGGATGGCGTCAGATCTTTCGCCACCAGAATGGATCCGTCAGCAATGGCGCTCAGGTCAACGATATGCAGACCCAGAATGTTCTGCAGCAGACGCTTGCCGATGTCACGTACGTCAGCCGCGCGCTCTTTCAGATATTCGTCGTCGAGCTCTTCCAGCGCTTTCGCCTGGCCTTCAACCACAGAGTGGGCGGCGGCGTCAGCGGTTACGTGATCTTTTTTAATCAGGTCGATGATTTCCTGCTCAAGCTCTTCGTCTTCGAGCAGCATGATGTGACCTTCAAAGATCGCCGCTTTCTCTTCACCGAAGATTTCACCGGCTTTCACACGGATGGCTTCAAGCTGCCCGGCTGCTTTGCTGCGACCGTCGAGGAAGCGCTGAACTTCCTGCTCAACCTGGTCGTCAGTAATCTTTTTACGGCTGATGACGATCTCGTCTTCCTTCAGCAGCAGTGCTTTGCCGAAAGCGATACCCGGTGATGCTAAAATGCCTGAAATCATAACCCTACCTTTTAATCACGATGGCTCATTGACCCAATGCGTTGCCACTGTCGCGGAGCAGTACTCTAAGGAAGCAATAACGCGGACAGATTGTCCGCGATCAACATAATTGCACTCAATGGGGCAAAGGAGTCGGTTTAATGGCTTGCCGGAGCGGAATTACTCCAGTTCAGCCATCAGTTTGACCAGATGCTCAACCGCCTGCTGTTCGTCTTCACCTTCTGCAGAAAGCGTAACAACCGTACCCTGAGTCAGACCCAGAGTCTGCAGTTTGAACAGGCTTTTCGCGCTGGCAGATTTGCCGTTAGAGGTAACGGTGATTTCAGACTGGAAAGCCTTCGCTTCTTTCACGAACTGAGCTGCAGGACGGGTATGGAGGCCGTTAGGTGCGGTAATGGTAACTTCTTGCTGGAACATTCTATTTCCCCAACTTTATCAGGTTTGGTGTTATGGATCTAAAGTCTAGCCTGGAGCCGTAACTTTAGCCTGTGTAGGTGCGCTGGTACGGCATCACGCTGACCAAAAAATGCGCTTGAATGAAAAAGTCATTTTTTCGATGACGGATCAAAACTGCTGGAATACGTCACTCTGCTGATTATTCCGTGATTCGCCGTTTCACCAAATCAGTAAATCGATTCAGCTTGATCCACTTCAAAGGCAGATTAATTTCAGGCACCGAAATAATTGGCTGCTTAAATACCAGAGCCGCATCACTAAAATCAATCTGCCCGGTGGTAAAAGTGAGATCTGCGCCACAAAAAAGCACCCATTTGGGTGCTTTTTTCATCATTTTCAGACTCTGGCGTTTACTGTTGCAGCTCTTTTTCGGTGAACAGATCGGCAAACAGTGCGGTACTGAGATAGCGTTCGCCGGAAGAGGGCAGAATCACCACGATATTTTTATTGGCGAAGGCTTCATCTTCCTGCAGCTTAAGGGCAGCCGCCACCGCTGCACCGGAAGAGATACCGGCCAGAATGCCTTCCTCTTCCATCAGCTGACGCGCGGTGCTGATCGCTTCTTCATTGGTGATGGCTACCACGCGGTCAATCAGTTTCAGGTCAAGGTTGCCCGGAATAAAACCGGCACCGATGCCCTGAATCTTGTGTGGACCCGGTTTGATCTCTTCGCCCGCCAGCGCCTGTGCGATGACCGGGGAATCCGTAGGCTCAACGGCCACGGTGATCAAATCCTGCTTGCCTTTGGTGTTTTTGATGTAGCGGCTCACGCCGGTCAGCGTACCGCCGGTGCCCACGCCGGCAATGAAGACGTCTACGGCGCCGTCAGTGTCTTCCCAGATTTCCGGGCCGGTAGTCTTTTCGTGAATTTCCGGGTTGGCCGGGTTGCTGAACTGCTGCAGCAGCACATATT
This sequence comes from Type-A symbiont of Plautia stali, assembly GCF_059731155.1. NCBI lineage: Bacteria > Type-A symbiont of Plautia stali. Next base: position 266,427 of record NZ_AP035891.1, read on the forward strand.
TGTCCGGATCGCTGGCAACAATCTCTTCCGCTTTGGCGATGGCGCCCTTCATGCCTTTTGGCCCTTTGGTCAGCACCAGATTGGCGCCCAGCGCTTTCAGCAGCTTGCGACGTTCAATCGACATGGTCTCAGGCATGGTCAGCGTCAGCTTGTAGCCGCGCGCAGCGGCGACACAGGCCAGCGCAATACCGGTGTTGCCGCTGGTTGGCTCTACCAGCTCAACGCCCGGTTTCAGAATACCGCGTTTTTCTGCGTCCCAAATCATATTGGCACCGATACGGCATTTAACGCTGAAGCTCGGGTTACGCGACTCGACCTTCGCCAGAATGCGTCTATTACCGATGCGGTTCAGTCGAACCAGCGGCGTATGACCAATTGTCAGAGAGTTGTCTTCATAGATCTTACTCATAGCCCGTCCTTAACTGTATGAAATATTGGGAACCCTCAGAGCATACCTGTTCTGACCCCCGGCGGAAGGAAAGAAATCGTATATCTATATAGCCTGCGACCATAAGCCTGATGCAAAAATGCATAAGGCTTTTTGATGCATTATAGATGACGCGCATGCTGGCTGCGGTAGCGATCGACCCACATAGAGGTCGCGCCGCATACCGCGACCGGCATGATGGCGAGATTGAGGATCGGGATCATAGTGAACAGACTGACCAGCGCGCTAAACTGCATATTGGCGGTTTTATGCTGACGCAGCGCGTTACGCATCTGAGGAAAACTAACTTTGTGGTTGTCGAACGGATAGTCGCAATACTGTATCGATAGCATCCAGGCGCTAAACAGAAACCACAACACCGGCGCCACGGTCTGGCCAAAGCCGGGGATAAAATAGAGCAGCAGCAGGCCCAGCGCGCGCGGCAAATAGTAGCCGAGCTTCTGTAACTCGCGCTTCATGATGCGCGGGATGTCTTTCATCATTCCGAGCCAGCCACTGTCCGGCAGGGGTTTTCCGGTCAGACGCCCTTCCAGCTGCTCCGCCAGCAGGCCGCAAAACGGCGCGGCAATCCAGTTGGCGATGGTGGAGAAGAAATAGCTGAATACCAGCACAATCGAAATCACCGACAGTGGCCACAGCAGATAGCTCAGCCACTGCAGCCAGTCCGGCACGTGTGACATCAGCTGGGGAATCCACTGGCCGAGGCGCTGAAACAGCCAGATAAACGCACCGCCCAGCAGCACAATGTTCACCAGCAGCGGGATGATGACGTAGCGGCGGATACCGGGCAGACGCACCAGTTTCCAGCCTTGGGCAAAATAATGAATACCATTCATGGATGAGACCGAATTCTCAGCGGGCATAGCGAGCCTTTCTCCTTTATGTAGCGGCGCCAACATCATAACCTAGCTTTTTATCGGTGACAGGCGCACTTTGCGCGAAAAAACACCAAAAAAGCGTGGGGCAGCTATCTCATTTGTCAGAAAATACTGCACAGACTTGCACTTGTGTAGCTGGGCAAATACAGTTAGAGGATAAAGTTTGCCGTGGTGGCAAGGTATTGGAACAACAGAGAATACAATGATGCAGGATTTGCGTCTGATATTAATCGTTGTTGGCGCGATCGCCATAATAGCGTTGCTTCTTCACGGACTGTGGACCAGCCGTAAAGAGCGCTCTTCCGTGTTTCGCGATCGCCCGCACAAACGTCTGAAACAGCGTGAAGAAGAGGATGACGATGATCTGCTGAACAGCGAAGACGATGGCGTCGGCGAAGTACGCGTGCGTCGTCAGCGTGATGCCGAAGACGAGCCGCAGTTCGATGCGCCGGTCACCAAACCTGCTGCTCCGCGTGCGCCGGAACCGGTGCGCCAGTCGTTCCCACGCCAGGAAACGCCGTTAAGCGGCGATCCGCTGCTGGACGATGAGCCGGTACGTCAGCCTGCACCTGCGCCACAACCGCAGGCGCCGGTGGCGCAGCCACAGCCACAACCGATTCAGGCCGATCCGTTGCTGGATAATGAACCGCTGTCCGCCACCCAGCCGGCACCGGAGTTCAGCGCCGCCAAACCTGAGGTTAAACAACCTGATCCTGCGCCTGTGCAGGAAGCTGCACCGCAGCCCGCTGCGCCGGGCAGTAAAAAAGAAGCGGTGCTGGTGTTGCACGTTGCCGCGCATGCCGGTGGCGCACTGAACGGTGAAGCGCTGCTGCAGGGCATTCTGCAGGCCGGCTTCCAGTTTGGTGAAATGAACATTTTCCATCGCCATCTCAGCCCGGCCGGCAGCGGTCCGGTGCTGTTCAGCCTAGCGAACATGGTCAAACCGGGTTCGTTCAATCCGGATGAAATGGGCGATTTCACCACGCCGGGCGTCTCGATCTTTATGATGGTGCCGTCGTACGGTGACGCCAATCAGAACTTTAAGCTGATGCTGCAATCGGCACAGCGCATCGCCGATGATGTCGGTGGAGTGGTGCTGGATGATGAGCATCGCATGATGACACCACAAAAGCTGGAAACCTACAAAGCACGCATCCGCGAGGTTATTGGCTAAGCGCCGCCAGCAGTATCACCCTTTAACTAAATAACCCCCGCTTGCCGGGGGTTTTTTATCGGACGAGAGAATATGACATCGGTTCAGGAGCAGATCACCGCGCTGCGCACCACGTTACGCCACCACGAATACCTCTATCACGTGATGGATACGCCGGAAATCCCGGATGCAGAATATGACCGATTGATGCGCGAACTGCGTGAGCTGGAGAGCGCGCATCCCGATTTAATCACCCCGGATTCTCCCACTCAGCGCGTGGGCGCGGCACCGCTTGCCACCTTTGAACAGGTGCGCCATGAAGTGCCGATGCTGTCGCTCGATAACACCTTTGATGAAGCCGGATTTCTTGCCTTCAATAAGCGCATGCAGGATCGCCTAAAAAGCACTGACAATCTCACCTATTGCTGCGAGCTGAAGCTGGATGGTCTGGCGGTAAGTTTACTGTATGAAAACGGCCTGCTGGTGCGTGCCGCCACGCGCGGCGATGGCACCACCGGCGAAAACATCACGGCAAACGTGCGCACCATTCACGCCATTCCGCTGCGCCTGCACGGCGACAATATTCCGGCGCGGGTAGAAGTGCGCGGCGAAGTATTTATGACCGAAAGTGGCTTTGAGAAGCTGAATGAGGAAGCGCGACGTACCGGCGGCAAAGTGTTTGCCAACCCGCGTAATGCGGCGGCCGGCTCGCTGCGCCAGCTCGATCCGCGTATCACCGCGAAACGTCCGCTGACCTTCTTCTGCTACGGCTTTGGCCTGCTAGAGGGCGGCGAAATGCCTGCCAGCCACTGGCAGCGTCTGCAACAGTTTAAGGCCTGGGGATTACCGGTCAGCGACCGGATTCGCTTGGTGCACACCGCGGATGAAGTACTGGCATTTTATCGTCAGGTTGAGCAGGACCGTCCGTCACTCGGCTTTGATATTGACGGCGTGGTGATCAAAGTCGACTCGCAGGCGCTGCAGGAGCAGCTGGGCTTTGTAGCCCGCGCACCGCGCTGGGCGGTGGCATTCAAGTTCCCGGCGCAGGAGCAGATGACGGTGGTGCGCGACGTTGAGTTTCAGGTCGGACGTACCGGGGCGATTACGCCGGTGGCGCGCCTCGAACCAGTGCAGGTCGCGGGCGTAATAGTCAGTAATGCGACGCTGCATAACGCCGATGAAATCGCCCGGCTGGGGCTGCGTATCGGCGACAAAGTGGTGATTCGTCGCGCCGGTGACGTGATTCCGCAGGTGGTCAACGTGGTGGAATCCGAGCGTCCGGCGGATGCGCGCGAGATTGTGTTCCCCAGCCACTGTCCGGTTTGCGGTTCTGACGTAGAGAGTGTGGAAGGCGAAGCCGTAACGCGCTGTACCGGCGGGCTGATTTGCGGAGCGCAGCGTAAAGAGGCGCTAAAGCACTTTGTCTCACACCGTGCGATGGACGTGGACGGCATGGGCGATAAAATTATCGATCAGCTGGTGGAAAAAGAGTACGTCAAAACCCCGGCCGACCTGTTCCGTCTCACCGCTGGCAAGCTGACCGGACTGGATCGCATGGGGCCCAAATCGGCGCAAAACGTGGTGGACGCGCTGGAAAAAGCCAAACTCACCACGCTGCCGCGCTTCCTGTATGCGCTCGGCATCCGCGAAGTGGGCGAGGCAACGGCGGCCAACCTGGCGAACCATTTTGGCGAGCTGGAAAAGGTCATGAACGCCGATCTCGATGCGCTGATCGCGGTACAGGACGTCGGCAAAGTAGTGGCAGCGCACGTGCGCAACTTCATGGAAGAGGAGAGCAACCGCGAAGTGATCCGCCAGCTGACGGATGAGGTGGGCGTGCACTGGCCGGCGGTGGTGGTGGTCAAAGCCGAAGAGATTGACAGCCCGTTCGCCGGTAAAACTGTGGTACTGACGGGCTCGCTGTCGCAGATGAACCGTGACGATGCCAAAGCGCGGCTGACGGCGCTGGGGGCCAAAGTCAGCGGTAGCGTATCGAAAAAAACCGATTTGCTGATCGCCGGTGAGGCCGCCGGTTCCAAGCTGGCAAAAGCGCAGGAGCTGGGGATTGAGGTGATCGATGAAGCCGAGATGATTCGGTTACTGGGCGCCTGAGATGGATAAGCAGCAGCTGGTTGAAATTGCCAATACCGCAATGCCGTTTGGCAAATATAAAGGACGGATGCTGATCGATGTGCAGGAAGAGTATCTGCTGTGGTTTGCGCGTAAGAATGAGTTTCCCGCCGGCAAACTGGGTGAGCTGATGCAGCTGACGCTGGCGATCAAAATCGAAGGCTTACAGGGCTTAGTTAAACCGCTAAAGCGTAGTGAATAAGTGACAGGCCCGCGATTGCGGGCCTGATGTTTTTATGACTTCTGCGCTTCAATCTGTTGCTTAGCCAGCTTCTTCTCATTGTCGGCTTTATAGCGCTGGGCAATGAACGAGCACACCATGAGCTGGACCTGATGGAAGATCATCAGCGGCAGGACAATAATCCCCACTGCGCTGGCCGGGAACAGAATGTTGGCCATCGGCACGCCGTTTGCCAGGCTTTTTTTCGAGCCGCAAAACAGCACCACAATCTCATCCGCACGGCTAAAGCCAAACAGCCGGGAAGCGCCAAGGTTGATCGCCAGTGCGACGAACAGAATCAGCAGGCTGCCAGCCAGAATCCACAGCAGGGTATCAACGCCGACGCGATGCCAGATGCCGTTAACCACCGCTTCACTGAACGCCGAATAGACCACCAGCAGAATCGAGGTTTGATCGGTTTTGCCAATCAGGCTGCGATGCTTCTCCACCCAGCCACCAATCCAGCGGCGTGACAGGTGGCCCAGCATAAAGGGCACCAGCAGCTGCAGCATGATTTTACCAATCTGCTCGAGGCCGTTACCCGGCGCATCGCTGTGCACATTCATCACTAGGTTAACCAGCAGCGGCGAAATAAATACGCCCAGCAGACTGGAGGCGGAGGCAGCACACACCGCCGCGGCAACGTTACCGCCCGTCATGGAGGTGAAAGCAATCGCGGACTGCACCGTCGCCGGCAGGATACACAGGTACAGGAAACCGGTGTAAATCTCCGCGCCGACGTTGACCGGATGCCACCACACCAGCAGCAGGCCAAGAAGCGGGAAAATAACGAAGGTACTGCACATAATCCATAGATGCAGCCGCCAGTGGCTGCTGCCAGCGATGATCTTCTCGCGCGACAGTTTGGCACCGTGCATGAAGAACAGCAGGGCGATGGCCGCGGTGGTCAGGAATTCGAAGAAATCGACAAACCCGCCTTTGGCCGGGAAGAAGCTGGCCAGCAGCACGGTGATGATGAGTTTAACTATCATGGGGTCAAGTCGTAAAAAGCCCATTGTTACAATCCGGTTAAATGTAATAAATGATGCTGCTGATTGTGCGTCAGTCGCGTTTAGAAATAAAATTGATTTATTGCATTAATCTATGAGAGCAATCGATGAATTACAACTTACGACAGCTGCGCACCTTTGTGCGCTGTGGCGCAGCACGGCAGTTTCAGCCAGGCAGGGCAGGCGATTGGGCTGAGCCAGTCGGCTGTCAGTCACAGCATTAAAGAGCTGGAAGTAAAGTGTTCAACTAAAACTGGCCACCGCTTTAGAGTTTTTCCAGTATCGGTTTTCCGATTCGTTTGGGGGTAACCCACCGTTATAGTCATGCGGCCTTAGCGAGCTGTAATATCCGACGATATAGTCTGTGATCGCATGTGCAGCTTCGCTAAAGTTTATATAACCTGTCACTGGCACCCACTCGTTTTTCAGACTTCTGAAGAAGCGTTCCATCGGGCTGTTGTCCCAACAGTTTCCACGTCGGATCATACTCTGCCTGATCCGGCAACGCCACAGTAACTGCCTGCTTGTATAGTGGCTACCCTGGTCACTGTGGAACATCGCTCCGGCTGGTTTACCGCGAGTTTCCCACGCCATTTCCTGCGCTTTGATGGTCAGCCTGCTGTCCGGTGAGAATGACATTGCCCAGCCTACCGGTTTCCTTGCCAACAGATCGAGAACAACAGCGAGGTAAGCCCAACGCCTGCCTGTCCAGATGTACGTCACATCGCCGCACCACACCTGATTAGGCTCTGTCACTGCGAACTGTCGCTCAAGGCGATTCGGGATAACGATGTGTTCATGACCACCACGTTTATACCGGTGGGTAGCCTTTTTTAATATGTCGTTTTCCATTTCAATACGTTGTAGCTTTTTCTTCAGCTCGCGTATTTCAATCTGTTCCGGGGTTATAGGGGAGGCTTTAGGTATTTTGCCCTGTCGTTCATCCCGCAACTGTTTTCCCCATCGCGTCATGGTAGAAAGACCCACATCCATAGCATTGGCCGCAGCTGCAACGGTGTAGTTCTGATCAAGGACCAGTTGAGCGGCTTCGCGTTTAAACTCTGCGCTGAAATTTCTTTTTTTCATTATGGCACCTGTGTTGTTCTGAGGTGAGCATATCACCTCTGTTCAGGTGGCCAAATTTAGTGTGCCACTTCACAGTTATGACCTGCTCCCCACAGATTGATGCATATTGATGTTAACAATTTCCGATCCTGGCACAAAGCGGACTTACCCCCTGCGATGTCCGCTATTTGCAACACGCTGACATCATAGCTAAAGCAAAACACTAGGTGATTATTGAGACTTAACCTGTTAGTTTAAAACGATGAAAACTTGCTCAGCCCTGCCTTCCGCAATCATTATTATCACCTTGCACGCTCAGGTGGGATAACGTTTGCCATTTTCCCGCCGGTAAGGCGGGCCTTACCGGTAATCAACCTGTGAGGTCAGCCATGAACACCACCGATGCCGCATCATCTGAAAATCCCACGCTTCACCTGTTATGTGGAAAAATTGCGTCAGGTAAATCCACGTTATCCGCAAAATCAGGCGCTGCGCCGCACACTATCATTATCAGTGAGGATCGCTGGCTTGCGGCACTCTATGCCGATGAAATGCACTCGGTCGCGGATTACGTGCAGTATTCCTCTAAGCTCAGAAATGCCATGAAACCGCATCTGGTGTCATTACTTAATGCGGGGATGTCGGTAGTACTGGATTTTCCGGCTAGTACACCCGCCAGTCGTGAATGGATGATGAGTATCATTAAAGAATCAGGTGCTGCTAACCACCTGCATTTTCTTAGAGTCCCTGATGAGGTGTGTAAAAGCCGATTACGTGCCCGCAATGCAGCATGCACTCACGATTTTGCCGCTTCAGATGAACAGTTTGAAATCATAAGCCGTTATTTCTCAGCGCCGGCGGCTGATGAAGGTTTCGATATTATCGAATACAGATATTAAGCCGCCGGGTTGCGGCTTATGACGTGCCAATTCCATGACGCAGCCGGATTCTCCGCCATTAAACGGCGCCCGATAACGGCGCCGTTTGCTCATCAAGGCTGGTTACCCCTCTCCCCTGCCGATTTGCCAGATGCCGGTTGGCGGCGTGCCGTTGACTTTCCAGTCACCAATGTCACGCGCTTTGTAGATCACCGGATTATGCGACGAGACGGTGCGCGCATTGCGCCAGTGACGATCCAGCGCTTTGCTGACGCGCCTATCCGACGCGCCAAGCGCATTGAACAATTCGGTGGTGGCACGCGGCACCAGCTCGCTGGCGATCACCTGCGCCTGTCCGGCCTCGGCTTCTGCCAGGTTGTTGATGGCTGCAATGGCCGCTTCATCGGCACTGACGTGCGCTTCATACGCTGATTGCAGTGAATGGGTAGCGCGAATCACCGTGGCTTCGACGGCAAATGCCAGACTGGTGATCTCGCCCACCACCTGCAGCACCTGCGCATCCTGCCGCGAGGCAGCCCCGTTGCCGTGACTGTAAACGCGGTTGCGTGCGGCAACGGCTGCCGCGCCGTCTCGCGCGACCGCGCGCGCAATGCCCGCCAGCGTCGCCAGCAACACATGCTGGTAATACGCGGTTTGATAGCGGAAGCGCGTGGCAAAATCATACACGTGCTGCGTCTCCACATGCGCGTGCTCGAAGCGCGTCGTGCCGCTGCCGGTCAGGCGCTGGCCAAATCCGTCCCAGTCATCTTCGCGCGTGACGCCCGGCTGATGCGTATTCACCAGCGCGATCACGTCACCCTGATTGTCATCGCGGCGCGCGTAAGCATCTATCCAGTCGGCGAACAGCGCACCGGTGCTGTAAAACTTCTCACCATTCAGCGTCCAGCCATTGGCGGCAGGCGTAACGCGGGTGATCACGTCGCCCAGCCTGACGTTGCCGATCTCCGTCCAGCCGCTGCCCACCAGCTCGCCATCAACAAAGCGGCGAAACCAGGTATCGCGCTCCGCATTGTCCGGCTGGTTGAGCCGGTCCTCGACAAAAGCAAAGTGCGCGCGCAGCGCCTGCGGCAGGTTGGAATCCGCTTCCGCCAGCCCCCATCGGTGATTACCAGAGTCATCCGATGAAGTCCTAAGAGCCCGTATGGCACAAGCCCTGCAGGCTTTTTTGGGCCCTCAATTTGTCCCGCGAAGTCTGATGCCAACTAATTAAATCCGAACCTTTTCGGCCCATTGATAGGCCCAACGAAAAGCTCTATTGTTTTCGTTGGGCCTAAACGCATGGAGACTCCCCATGGCAAGAAAAACCAAGCCGTTAACCGATACGGAAATCAAAGCCGCTAAACCTAAGGATGCCGATTATCAGTTGTATGACGGAGACGGGCTGACTCTGCTAATCAAGTCCAGCGGTAGTAAACTCTGGCAATTCCGTTACTATCGGCCTTTGACTAGGCAGCGAACCAAACAAAGCTTCGGTGCTTACCCTGCCGTCTCACTTTCTGATGCGCGTAAACTCAGAAAGACATTGATCCACTGAAGTGGCACACTAAATTTGGCCACCTGAACAGAGGTGATATGCTTACCTCAGAACAACACAGGTGCCATAATGAAAAAAAGAAATTTCAGCGCAGAGTTTAAACGCGAAGCCGCTCAACTGGTCCTTGATCAGAACTACACCGTTGCAGCTGCGGCCAATGCTATGGATGTGGGTCTTTCTACCATGACGCGATGGGGAAAACAGTTGCGGGATGAACGACAGGGCAAAATACCTAAAGCCTCCCCTATAACCCCGGAACAGATTGAAATACGCGAGCTGAAGAAAAAGCTACAACGTATTGAAATGGAAAACGACATATTAAAAAAGGCTACCCACCGGTATAAACGTGGTGGTCATGAACACATCGTTATCCCGAATCGCCTTGAGCGACAGTTCGCAGTGACAGAGCCTAATCAGGTGTGGTGCGGCGATGTGACGTACATCTGGACAGGCAGGCGTTGGGCTTACCTCGCTGTTGTTCTCGATCTGTTGGCAAGGAAACCGGTAGGCTGGGCAATGTCATTCTCACCGGACAGCAGGCTGACCATCAAAGCGCAGGAAATGGCGTGGGAAACTCGCGGTAAACCAGCCGGAGCGATGTTCCACAGTGACCAGGGTAGCCACTATACAAGCAGGCAGTTACTGTGGCGTTGCCGGATCAGGCAGAGTATGATCCGACGTGGAAACTGTTGGGACAACAGCCCGATGGAACGCTTCTTCAGAAGTCTGAAAAACGAGTGGGTGCCAGTGACAGGTTATATAAACTTTAGCGAAGCTGCACATGCGATCACAGACTATATCGTCGGATATTACAGCTCGCTAAGGCCGCATGACTATAACGGTGGGTTACCCCCAAACGAATCGGAAAACCGATACTGGAAAAACTCTAAAGCGGTGGCCAGTTTTAGTTGAACACTCAAATGTCTCATTTTGTGGTGTTAATGGAGTACACAATGTACGACCACTATGACGCCCTGATTTTCGATATGGACGGCACCATTCTTGATACCGAGCCGACACATCGAAAAGCCTGGCAGCAGGTGCTGAGCCGCTATGGTTTCACCATGGACGAAGCAAAGATGTTGGCATTCAACGGGGCACCCACCTGGCAACTGGCCCGCTACATTCTGGAACAGAATCAGGCGCAGCACGATCCGCATCAGCTGGCGGCAGAGAAAACAGCGGCGCTGAAAGCGATGCTGCTGGAAGACGTACGTCCGCTGCCGCTGATGCAGGTGGTCAAAGCCTATCACGGTCGCCGTCCGATGGCGGTTGGCACCGGCAGCGAACACAGCTTAGCCAAAGCGCTGCTGGAAGCGCTCAACGTTTATCATCTGTTTGATGCGGTAGTCGGCGCGGACGATGTCCAGCGTCATAAGCCGCAGCCTGATACCTTCTTACGCTGTGCAGAGCTGATGGGCGTTGCGCCTGCGCGCTGCGTGGTATTCGAGGATGCTGACTTTGGCGTGCAGGCGGCTAAAGCGGCGGGCATGGATGTGGTTGATGTCCGTTTACTGTGAATGAATTTCTGACGTATGGATCGTTATTCGGCAGTAGCTTTCTGAGTGCAACGCTGCTTCCGGGCAGCTCAGAAGCGGTGCTGATTGCGTTATTGATCGCCCAGAAAGAGTGGGAAACACGCTGGGCGGCCTGACCAACATTCTTCTTGGTCGCCTGATGCCAGCAACAGGGCAGGGGCGATGGCATGATACAGCAATGACGTGGCTACAACGATGGGGACCCGCAGCGCTGCTGTTTAGCTGGCTGCCAGTGGTGGGCGATTTACTCTGCGTGCTCGCAGGGTGGTTTCGCTTCTCTTGGCTGCCCTACGTGCTGTTTCTCGCCCTGGGTAAAACGCTGCGTTATATCGTTATCGCGACCGCCACTTTACAAGGTATGCAATGGTGGCATTGATTCGCACAGATTCGAGGCTACGGTTAACATTATGCTGAACAAAAATAAATTATTCACACAGCGGGAGGTTAATGTGATCCCGGACGTATCAAAAGCGCTCTCTTGGCTGGAAGCGCATCCCGACGCGTTAAAGGGTATCGGCCGTGGCATTGAACGTGAAACACTACGCGTCCAGCCGAACGGTCATCTGGCTACCACTGGCCACCCTGAATCGCTGGGTTCAGCGCTGAAGCACGATTGGATTACCACCGATTTTGCTGAAACGCTGCTGGAGTTCATCACCCCGGTGGATCAAAACATCGATCGCTCCCTGGCGTTTCTGCGCGACATCCACCGTCACGTGGCGCGCGAGCTGGGCGAAGAGCGCATGTGGCCGTTCAGTATGCCGGGCTATGTTGAGGATGTGGCCAACATTGAGCTGGCGCAGTACGGCAGCTCCAATATCGGCAAAATGAAAACTCTGTATCGTCAGGGGCTGAAAAACCGCTATAGCGCGCTGATGCAGATTATTTCTGGCGTGCACTACAACTTCTCGCTGCCGCTGTCGTTCTGGCAGGAGTGGGCTGATGTCAAAGATGCTGAAAGCGGCAAAGAGACCATTTCGGCGGGCTATCTGCGCCTGATTCGCAACTACTATCGCTACGGCTGGGTGATTCCTTACCTGTTTGGCGCCTCGCCGGCCATCTGCTCCTCGTTCCTGCAGGGGCGGGAAAGCAAGCTGCCGTTCGAAACCAACGGTGATGGCACCCTGTGGCTGCCGTACGCCACTTCGCTGCGCCTGAGCGATCTGGGTTACACCAATAAATCCCAAAGCGGGCTGGGCATTACCTTCAACTCGCTGGAAGGGTATGTCGCTGCGCTGAAAGCGGCTATCAAAACGCCGTCTGCCGAATATGCGGCGATGGGCACCAAAGATGCCGAAGGTAACTGGCTGCAGCTCAATACCAACGTGCTGCAGATTGAAAACGAACTGTACGCGCCGATTCGTCCGAAACGCGTTACCCGTTCTGGTGAGGCGCCGTCTGATGCGCTGCTGCGCGGCGGCATTGAGTACATTGAAGTGCGTTCACTGGACATCAACCCGTTCTCTGCCATCGGTGTGGATGCCGATCAGGCGCGTTTCCTCGATCTGTTCCTGATTTGGTGTACGCTGGCCGATGCGCCGGAGATGAGCGCGCATGAGCTGCTGTGCAGCCGGAAAAACTGGAACCGCGTGGTGCTGGAAGGGCGCAAGCTTGGTCAGGTGATCGGCGTGGGCTGCAGTGATACGGAACATCTGCTGGTTGATGTCGGTAAAGCGCTGTTTGCCGACCTGCGCCGGGTGGCTGAAGTGCTGAATAGCAACGACGGCAGCACGCAATATCAACAGGTTTGCGATCAACTGGTAGCGTCGTTTGACGATCCTGAGCTAACCTATTCGGCGCGCATTCTGCAAGCCATTAAAGAGCAGGGTTTGACCGGAGCCGGCGTGGCGCTGGCCGAGCAGTATCGTCATCTGCTGTGCGAAGAGCCGCTGGAAATTCTCACCGAAGCCGATTTTAGCCGTCAGGCGCAGGAATCGGTGCTGAAACAGCAGCAGTTGGAGCAGAGTGATACACTGGATTTTGCCAGCTATCTGGCAGGTCGCGAAGGCTAGAAAAGAAAATGGCCACATCACTGTGGCCTAAATTAACATCTTTGTTGTCAGGGATGATGATAACAAATGCGTGTCTTTCATATATTCAGACGTTGGGCGAACAGAAAAGTTTCATCGTTTTAAAAAAAATCTCAAAACAGGAGGTGACGTATGCCACTACTGGATAGTTTTACTGTTGATCACACCATCATGGGCGCGCCAGCGGTACGCGTGGCGAAGACCATGAACACTCCGCATGGCGATACCATCACCGTTTTCGATCTGCGTTTCTGCCGTCCGAATATCGACATCCTGACCGAGCGCGGCATCCACACGCTGGAGCACCTGTTCGCGGGCTTCATGCGTAACCACCTCAACGGCGACGGCGTTGAAATCGTCGATATCTCACCGATGGGCTGCCGCACCGGCTTCTATATGAGCCTGATTGGTACGCCAGACGAGCAGCGCGTGGCAAAAGCGTGGAAAGGCGCGATGGAAGATGTGCTGAAGGTAAAAGATCAGAACCAGATTCCGGAACTGAACGAATACCAGTGCGGCAGCTACAAGCTGCACTCGCTGGACGAAGCGCAGCAGATTGCGCGTAACGTGCTGGCGCACGACATTGGCGTCAACCGTAACGAAGATCTGAAGCTGCCGGCTGAAAAGCTGAAAGAGCTGCAACTCTAGTTGCCGCTTCAGCCATAAAAAACGCCGCGATTATCGCGGCGTTTTGTTTTTATCGTCTCAGGAACCGATGGCCGCTTTCAGCGGCTGATGCGGCGTAATGCGCACCTGCTTCACCATGTTGTCCTGCACATCAAGAATATCAATGTCGTAATGGCCAACCTGTACTTGCGTGTCCATCAGGGGGATCTCTTCCAGCGCTTCCAGCAGCATACCGTTGATGGTGCGCGCTTCCTCTTCCGGCAGCGTCCAGTTGAACGCCTTATTGATTTCCCGCACGTTGGCGCTGCCTTCAATCAGCACCGAACCGTCGTTTTGCGGCATCACTTCTTCGGCCAGTGACGGTGACATTGAGGTGGTAAAGTCGCCAACGATCTCTTCCAGAATATCTTCGATGGTAACCAGTCCTTTGATATCGCCGTACTTATCGATCACCAGCCCCACTTTCTTCTTATTGCGCTGGAATTTTACCAGTTGCACGTTAAGAGGCGTACCTTCCGACACGTAGTAGATTTCATCGGCAGCGCGCAGCAGTCGCTCTTTATTGAACTCTTTTTTCTCGGTCATCATGCGCCACGCTTCACGCACGCGCAGCATCCCGACGCTATCGTCCAGTGAGTCGCGGAACAGCACAATACGGCTATGCGGTGAGTTGCTGAGCTGACGCTCGATCGACTTCCACTCATCGTTGATATTGATGCCGACGATCTCATTGCGCGGCACCATGATGTCGTCAACGTTGACCTTCTCAAGGTCCAGCACCGACAGCAGCATGTCCTGGTTGCGGCGCGACATCAGAGAGCGGGACTCATACACGATGGTGCGCAGCTCTTCTTTGCTGAGTGCGGAGTTAATCGATCCTTCGGTCTTGATGCCCACCATGCGCATCAGAATGCGGGTAATGGTATTGAGCAGCCACACCAGCGGCAGCATCACGTACTGCAGCGGCGTCAGCAGAAAGCTGCTGGGATACGCGACTTTTTCCGGATAAAGCGCCGCGATGGTTTTAGGCAGCACTTCGGCAAACACCAGCACCACGAAGGTCAGCACGCCAGTGGCGATGGCCACGCCGGCATCGCCGTACAGGCGCATACCCACAATGGTGCCGAGCGCTGAGGCGAGGATATTCACGAGGTTGTTGCCAATCAGCACCAGGCTGATTAGCCGGTCGGGGCGGCGCAGCAGTTTCTCAACGCGGCGCGCGCTGCGGTTGCCGCTTTTGGCTTTGTGGCGCAGTTTGTAGCGGTTGAGCGTCATCATGCCGGTCTCTGAACCAGAGAAGTAGGCTGAGACCAGCACCATAATGATCAGCGTGACAATGAGCGTGGTGGTTGAAACATGTTCCAACGCAAAAATTACTTTAGTGAGAGGTGAGCAGGTGCTGCAGAACGCGGCTGCCGAAATAGGCCATGGTCAGCAGCAGCGCACCGCCGCAGTTGAACCACACCACACGGCGACCGCGCCAGCCTTCATGATAGTGGCCCCACAGCAGCACGATATAGACAAACCAGGCGATAATCGACAGCACCGCCTTATCAATGTTTTCCGGGCTAAACAGGTTATTCATAAAGAACAGGCCGGTGCACAACACCAGCGTCAGCAGTACCACGCCGATCTGCGTGATGTGGAACATCTTACGCTCGATGCTGAGCAGCGGCGGCATATCCTGGGTGAACGTCAGCTTTTTGTTCTTTAACTGATAGTCGATCCACGCCAGCTGCAGCGCATACAGCGCCGCGATGATCAGTGTGGCATAGGCAAACAGCGACAGACCGATGTGCACCATCATGCCAGGCGTGGTCTCAAGATGGGTGATAAAGGCGTTTGGCACAAAGGTGGCAAAAGCCAGATTGATCAGCGCAAAACTGTAAACAATCGGCAGCAGCAGCCAGCCGCGATTGCGCGACGCGACGATAGTCATGATGGCGCAGATGAGCAAACTGACCAGCGAACCAATATTCAGCAGGCTAAGGTTTTGTCCATTATCGACGGCAAATATGCGTTGCTGCAGCGCTACCGCATGGGCAATCAGCGCCACGCAGGCTGATAACACGGCAAAACGCCGCCAGCCGCTGTTGCGTTTCAGCAGGCTGGGAATGATCAATGCAAGACTGAGAGAGTAGGCGAACAGCGCCACGATCGCGAAAACGAACATAGATCCTTTCAGGTGTCGGTCAGATAAGGAAAAAAGCAGTATAGCGCCAGCGGCAGCAGGCTCCAAACGATCTCACGGTCAATTGCAGAGATCGGCCTGGCTTCGTGTTATAATCCGCCGCATTGTGTCGCCCTGGCGACCTCGCTACACTATATAAGTGAGAGAGCATGTTTGATAATTTAACCGATCGTTTGTCGCAAACCCTGCGCAATATCAGTGGCCGCGGAAGGCTGACCGAAGACAACATCAAAGATACGCTGCGCGAAGTGCGTATGGCGCTGCTGGAGGCCGACGTTGCGCTGCCGGTAGTGCGCGATTTCATCAACCGCGTGAAAGAAGCCGCGGTGGGTCAGGATGTAAACAGAAGCTTGACGCCGGGTCAGGAGTTCATCAAAATCGTGCGCAACGAACTTGTTGCGGCGATGGGGGCCGAAAATAACGCGCTGAACCTTAATGCTCAGCCGCCGGCCGTGGTGCTGATGGCGGGCCTGCAGGGTGCAGGTAAAACCACCAGCGTAGGTAAGCTCGGTAAATTCCTGCGCGAAAAGCACAAGAAAAAGGTGCTGGTCGTGTCTGCGGACGTCTATCGCCCGGCAGCGATCAAACAGCTGGAAACCCTGGCGCAGCAGGTCGGCGTGGATTTCTGTCCATCCGATCCCAGCCAGAAACCGGTTGATATCGTTAACCATGCGCTGAAAGAAGCCCGACTGCAGTTCTACGATGTGCTGCTTGTGGATACCGCCGGCCGTCTGCACGTTGACGAAGCGATGATGGATGAGATCAAGCAGGTGCATGCCGCGATCAATCCGGTTGAAACGCTGTTTGTCGTCGATGCCATGACCGGTCAGGATGCCGCCAATACCGCGAAAGCATTCAACGAAGCGCTGCCGCTCACCGGTGTGATCCTGACCAAGGTCGACGGCGATGCGCGCGGCGGTGCGGCGCTGTCGATTCGTCACATCACCGGCAAACCGATCAAATTTATGGGGATGAGCGAGAAGACCGATGCGCTGGAAGCGTTCTATCCGGACCGTATCGCATCGCGCATTCTCGGCATGGGCGACGTGCTGTCGCTGATTGAATATATCGAGAGCAAAGTTGACCGCGAGCAGGCGGAAAAGCTGGCGAAGAAGCTGAAAACCGGCGACGGCTTTGATCTCAACGACTTCCTGGAGCAGCTTAAGCAGATGCGCAACATGGGCGGCATGGCCAGCCTGATGGGCAAACTGACGGGCATGGGCCAGCTGCCGGATAACGTTAAATCGCAGATGGATGACAAAGTGCTGGTGCGCATGGAAGCTATCATCAATTCGATGACGTGTAAAGAGCGTGAGAAGCCAGAGATCATCAAAGGTTCGCGCAAGCGCCGTATCGCCACCGGTTCCGGTATGCAGGTGCAGGACGTCAACCGGCTGCTGAAGCAGTTTGATGATATGCAGCGCATGATGAAGAAAATGAAGAAGGGCGGCATGGCCAAAATGATGCGTGGCATGAAAGGCATGATGCCGCCAGGATTCCCCGGCCGCTAAGGCGACACAGCCCGAACCAGAAAAGTGAGACACTCAGGTTGCTTTTTGCGCCAAAATGAGTAAAACTTTCGGGCTTTTTATATTGCACCCGGGCCCCGTTCCTCGATGGGGCCCGGTTGTTTTATTAACTAAAGAAAAGAGGATGTTATGGTAACCATTCGTTTGGCACGTCACGGCGCTAAAAAGCGTCCGTTCTATCAGGTCGTCGTCACTGACAGCCGCAATGCTCGCAACGGTCGTTTCATCGAGCGCGTAGGTTTCTTCAACCCGATCGCTTCTGGTCAGGCTAAAGGTCTGCGTCTGGATCTGGGCCGTATTGAGCACTGGGTTGGCCAGGGCGCAACGCTTTCTGATCGCGTTAACGCGCTGATCAAAGAAGCAAAAAAAGCAGCTTAATCTGTCACGGTGGTGAGCATGAGCAGTAAACCTGCCGCACAGCCTCCCGTTAACCCAATCATTCTGGGCAAAATGGGTGCCGCTTACGGAATTCGGGGTTGGCTCAAAGTGTTTTCCTCCACTGAACACGCTGAAAGCATCTTCGACTATCAACCCTGGTTTATCCAGCGCGCCGGTCAATGGCAGCAGGTAGAGCTTGAGGGTTGGAAGCACCACAATCAGGACCTGATCATCAAAGTCAAAGGCATTGACGATCGGGACGCTGCAGCACAGTTGACCAATTGCGAAATTACGGTTGACTCCACGCAGCTGCCGGCGCTGGAAGAGGGTGATTACTACTGGAAAGACCTGATGGGTTGCAAAGTGGTAAACCTCGACGGCTACGAGATGGGTAAAGTCATTGATTTGATGGAGACCGGCTCAAACGACGTTCTCGTCGTAAAGGCAAACCTGAAAGATGCATTCGGTGTACAGGAGCGGTTAATACCGTTTCTTGATGAACAGGTTATCAAGAAAGTCGATCTCGCTACTGGCACCATTGAAGTAGACTGGGATCTTGGTTTTTGATCTCCGGACGATCCGGTAACGTAACGGCGAACGCGATGTGGATTGGTGTTATTAGCCTGTTTCCAGAGATGTTTCGCGCTATTACCGAGTACGGGGTAACTGGCCGGGCAGTAAAAAATGGCCTGCTCAACATAGAGAGCTGGAGTCCACGTGACTTCACGCACGACTGGCACCGTACCGTGGACGATCGTCCTTACGGCGGCGGACCGGGGATGTTGATGATGGTGCAACCCTTACGGGATGCTATCCACGCAGCGAAAGCGGCGGCGGGAGAAGGCGCTAAGGTGATTTATCTTTCACCTCAGGGTCGCGAACTTGACCAGCAAGGCGTTTGCGAACTGGCGACCAGTCAGAAGTTAATTCTGGTTTGCGGTCGTTATGAAGGGATAGATGAGCGTGTGATTCACACTGAGATTGATGAAGAATGGTCAATCGGTGATTACGTGCTCAGTGGCGGTGAGCTGCCAGCGATGACGTTAATTGACTCGGTCGCCCGGTTTATTCCTGGCGTGCTGGGGAAACAGGCGTCAGCCGATGAGGATTCGTTCTCGGAAGGTTTGCTGGATTGCCCGCACTATACCCGACCTGAAGTGTTCGAAGGGATGGCGGTTCCGCCAGTTCTGCTGTCGGGCAACCATGCCGATATTCGCCGCTGGCGCCTGAAACAGTCGCTGGGCCGTACTTGGCTAAGAAGACCTGAACTTCTGGAAAACCTGGCTCTGACTGGAGAGCAAGCAAGGTTGCTAAGTGAGTTCCAGCGGGAACATCAGCAGCAACAAAACGATGAGGTGGAAGAGTAATCTTCCCTGACTATCAGTTTACCCAGGATAAGAGATTTAATTATGAGCAACATTATCAAGCAACTTGAACAAGAGCAGATGAAACAGGACGTACCTTCCTTCCGTCCGGGTGATTCCGTGGAAGTGAAAGTATGGGTCGTTGAAGGTTCTAAGAAACGTCTGCAGGCATTCGAGGGCGTGGTTATCGCTATTCGTAACCGCGGTCTGCACTCTGCATTCACTGTTCGCAAGATTTCTAACGGCGAAGGCGTTGAGCGTGTCTTCCAGACTTATTCTCCGGTAATTGACAGCATTACTGTCAAACGTCGTGGTGCTGTGCGTAAAGCCAAACTGTACTACCTGCGTGAGCGTACCGGTAAGTCAGCTCGTATTAAAGAGCGTCTTGGCGCGTAAGCGACATCCCAAAGTTAATAGCAAACAAGGGGTTGGCCATAAGGCCAGCCCCTTTTTTTATGGGCGTCTGAGGTGATAGATCGCCGTGTTGACCGGACCGCTCTCCAGCACAATCAACCCGTAGCGGTAATCCACAAACGAGAAGCCGCTGCGCAGGGCCACGGCGCGGCTGGCGTGATTCTCTTCTGCTGCAAGAATCTCCAGCACAGTAATGTGTGGCTGGGCGAACGCCAGATTCACCAGCTGTGTCACCGCCCGGCGGGCAACACCCTGTTGCTGCGCCTCGCTGCGAACCCAGTAGCCCAGCGCGCTGAACTCGCCGGGCTGGCGCGCATAACGTAAGCCGGCACCGCCCAGCAACCGATCGTTGCCATCGACAATCGCGAACTCTTCAGCTTCACCTTTTTGACGCTCAGATGGGTGAAATTGATCCAGTTCACGGCTTCATCGACGCTGTAATCTTTGTGTGCCCATACCATCCACGGTAGCAGGCTGCCCAGAGACTGATTAACGGCATGCGTAAACGCTTCGGCATCCTGCAGAATAAATGGACGCAGCGCGACTTCAGGGATGGACATAAAGCGATCCTGAATTAATTAAATGGATAACAGCATGTTAGCGGTATTGTAAGGAAAAAACATCTGGTCTGGTCAGACGGATGTAATAATAACTTTACAGTAATGATGAGTAAGGTTTACAAGGTTTAATTTTATTAAATGTATGATTTATATATTTAAATTGATTTTTATTGTGTAGTAAAAAAGGTGGTGGTAATAAAAGTGTACATGCATAGATTGCATGATTTACACACTGTGGTAAAGTAAGCGACATCCTCAGTGAGGATCGTAAAACCGCATAACGAGTGAAAAAGGATCGCCATCATGCAAAAAGACGCGCTGAACAATGTGCATATCGTCGACGAACAGATTTTAATTACGCCACAGGAACTGAAAGCGAAGTTTCCGCTGACTACGGCGCAGGAAACGCAAATTGCCGCTTCCCGCCAGACCATCGCGGATATCATCGCGGGTCGCGATCCGCGTCTGCTGGTGGTGTGCGGTCCCTGCTCGATCCACGATACCGAAGCCGCACTGGATTACGCTCGTCAGTTACAAACACTCTCTGCACAGTTGAAGGATCAGCTGTATATCGTTATGCGCGTCTATTTTGAGAAACCCCGTACCACCGTCGGCTGGAAAGGGTTAATCAACGATCCTTACATGAACAACTCGTTTGATATGGAAGCCGGACTGCACATTGCGCGTCAGCTGCTGGTCAATCTTGTGGAGATGGGCCTGCCGCTGGCCACCGAAGCGCTCGATCCAAATAGCCCGCAATACCTCGGCGATCTGTTTAGCTGGTCGGCGATTGGGGCGCGTACCACGGAGTCGCAGACGCACCGTGAAATGGCGTCTGGCCTCTCGATGCCGGTGGGTTTCAAAAACGGCACCGATGGCAGCCTCGGCACCGCAATCAACGCCATGCGAGCCGCCGCGATGCCGCACCGCTTTGTCGGCATTAACCAGGCCGGTCAGGTGTGCCTGCTGCAAACCCAGGGCAACCCCGATGGTCACGTGATTCTGCGCGGTGGCAAAGCGCCAAACTACGGTCCGGATGATGTCGCTCAGTGCGAAAAAGAGATGCTGAAAGCGGGACTGCGTCCGGCCTTAATGATAGATTGCAGCCATGGCAATTCTAACAAAGACTATCACCGTCAGCTTGGCGTAGCCGAATCGGCTATCGCGCAGATTAAAGATGGAAACCGCTCCATCATTGGCCTGATGCTGGAAAGTAATATTCACGAAGGCAACCAGTCCTCTGAGCAACCGCGTAGCGAGATGAAGTACGGGGTTTCCGTCACTGATGCCTGCATCAACTGGGAAACCACCGAAACCTTGCTGCGTGAAATCCATCGGGATCTGCGGGGAGTGCTGTCGGCGCGTCTGTCACACGAGGTGTAATGAGTCATGGTGGCTGAACTGACCGCGCTGCGCGATCAAATTGATAAAGTAGATAAAGCTCTGCTGGGGCTACTGGCGAAACGACTGGCGCTGGTGGCCGAAGTCGGCGAAGTCAAAAGCCGCTACGGTTTACCGATTTACGTACCTGAGCGCGAGGCCAGTATGCTGGCTTCACGTCGTCAGGAAGCGGAAGCGCTCGGCGTGTCGCCGGACCTGATCGAAGATGTGCTGCGCCGTCTGATGCGTGAATCCTATGCGCATGAAAATGACAAAGGCTTCAAAACGCTGTGTCCTGAACTGCGTCCGGTGGTGATTGTGGGCGGCGGCGGTCAGATGGGACGTCTGTTCGAGAAGATGCTGACGCTCTCCGGCTATCAGGTGCGTATTCTGGATAAAGATGATTGGCCGCGCGCGGATGAACTGCTGCACGATGCGGGCATGGTGATCATCAGCGTGCCAATCCATCTGACCGAACAGATCATTGCCGATCTGCCAACGCTGCCTGATGACTGCATTCTGGTGGATCTGGCGTCGGTGAAGAACCGTCCGCTGCAGGCGATGCTGGCGGCGCACAGTGGTCCGGTACTGGGACTGCATCCGATGTTCGGTCCGGATGGCGGCAGCCTGGCGAAGCAGGTGGTGGTATGGTGCGATGGCCGTCAGCCGGAAGCCTATCAGTGGTTCCTGGAGCAGATTCAGGTGTGGGGCGCGCGCTTACACCGCATCAGTGCTGTTGAGCACGATCAGAACATGGCGTTCATTCAGGCGCTGCGCCACTTCGCCACGTTTGCTTACGGTTTGCATCTTGCGGAAGAGAACGTCAATCTGGATCAACTGCTGGCGCTGTCCTCGCCTATCTATCGTCTCGAACTGGCGATGGTGGGGCGGCTGTTTGCGCAGGACCCGCAGCTGTACGCCGACATCATCATGTCGTCGGAAAGTAATCTGGCGCTGATTAAACGCTACTATCAGCGTTTTGGTGAAGCCATCACGCTGCTGGAGCAGGGCGATAAACAGGCGTTCATCAACAGCTTTGAGCGCGTGGAACACTGGTTTGGCGACTACGCGAAACGCTTCCTCGTTGAGAGCCGCAGCATGCTGCGCTCCGCCAACGACAGTCGCCAGTAATCATTAAGGCATCCGCGAGGATGCCTTTTTATTTTACAGACGCGGTTCTACCGTTACCACGTTCTCACCGGGATAACAGCCCAGCACCTTCAGTGAACGCGTGAGCGCGCACAGTTCTTCCAGCGCCTGCTGCATGTTCTCCGACTGCAGATTGCCCTGTACATCAATGTAAAACATCTCTTCCCATGGGTTACCGTTGATTGGTCGGTTTTCCAGCTTGCTCATGATCAGATTGTGATTACGCAACACCAGCAGTGCTTCAACCAGCGCGCCGGCCTGTTGGCCAGTCGCCATAATCAGCGTGGTTTTGGCCGGCACCTGGCTGGAGACTTCAATCGGTTTACGCGCGAGCACAATGAAGCGGGTATGGTTCTGCTGCTGATTCGCCAGGTTGCGCTCCAGCACCTGCAGACCATACAGCTCACCGCCGGCTTCGCTGCCCAGCGCGGCCACGCGCGGCGAGTTCATCGCGGCTACTTTCTCCATCGCCGCCGCCGTGCTTTCGGTGTATTCGATTTTCCACTGCGGGAAGCGGTTGATGAACTGGCTGCACTGCTGGAACGGCTGCGGATGGCTATACACGGTTTCAATCTGCTGCAAATCGGTATTACCGCTAACCAGCACGCAGTGTTCGATAGGAATCGTCAGCT
Source organism: Type-A symbiont of Plautia stali (assembly GCF_059731155.1). NCBI lineage: Bacteria > Type-A symbiont of Plautia stali. The sequence goes on from NZ_AP035891.1 coordinate 289,556, forward strand.
CGCCGACGATCGACAGCGACGTTTGCTGCAGCAGATCGTATACGTCATTGATCGAGCCGGAACTGGTGTTCTCAATCGGCATCACCGCGTAATCCGCTTGGCCGCTTTCAACCTGCTGAATGATGTCGTGGAATTTCAGACACCCCATCTCCACCATCGAATCGAAGTGGCGCGTGGCGTATTTACGGGCGGCAAGGTGCGAATAGGAGCCTTTTGGGCCGAGGAAGGCGATGCGCGGCGCGTGCGCGTGTGGATGATTCAGGTTTTTCTGCAGCAGCGCCTGCTGGGTCAGCACCGAATCCTCAATCACTAACTGGAACAGGCGCGTAATGTAGTGCGCATCCAGCTGATGTTTTTTACCCAGCGCGATGAGATTTTCCAGCAGGGCGCGTTCGCGCTCGACGTCACGAATCGGGCGATGGGTGGCCAGCTTGGCCTGCGCTACCTCAACGGCCAGCGCGCGCCGTTCAGCCAGCAGCGTTAACAGCTTGGCATCGACGGCGCTGATCTTATCGCGTAACGCCAGCAGCGGATTCTCGGGATTCATAGGGCTCACCTGTAAAATGTCCAATAAAAAAGCCTCCCGGTTGGGAGGCTTTGTTGTTCGTCTTCGCATTCATTTTCACACGACGAATTGCCTCCCAATCAGGGGAAGGTAAAAAAGAATGCGAAGAAGAACGGCAGCAGTTTCATGATCAATTCCGGCAATAAAGTGAACTGAGAGTAACCGCACAGCTTAAAAGCTGTCAATAAAAAACGCGCCCGCAGGCGCGTTGCTGAAAAGCGATAAATTACCCGGCAGGGGTGAAATCTTTAACACTGCTGGTGGCGCGCCGTGCTTCAGGCTTGTGCTGTGCTTTATTTAGCTGGCGCTCCAGTCATTGATGGCCGTATACATATCATCGTGTTTCGCGCTGGCGACCAGCGTGCCGTTTGGCGTGTTAATGGTGGCATCGGCCACAAATTCTTTCGGCTCTTTCGATAACACAATGTGCGGATTTATCAGGTGGGTTTGCCATTTTTCCAGCTTGGCGAGACGGTCTTCGACATGGTTGCGGATAGCCGCAGTGATTTCCATTTGTTTGCTGGTAATGTTCAGAATCATAGTAAACCTCTCTGTCATTTCCGTCTGGGTAGGACCAGCATACCGCGCAAATCAGGAAAATGTGTCATCTGTATCACATTGGAATGTCACTTTTTGTCAATGCCAGCGAATTGTGAGAAAGGCCGGGAAAAGGGAGAAAAAAGCTTGATGCACAGCGGGGATAGGGGCAAGATTGATGAGTTAACCGTAGCGGAAAAACCCGTATCAGACGGTTTTCTGACCAAAAAAAGCAGCCACAGCGGCTGCTTTTTTTAATAGCACGAAAATCAGGACGCTGTATTCGCCGCAATGATTTTCGCGACTTTGTCGGCTTCCGTCGTCAGCTGCAGCTGGCGATAGGCATTTTCCATCAGCGGCAGCGCGTCACGCGTGGCCTGGGTGTCCGGATAATCGCGCATCATACCTTCAACCCGATTAACAACGGCGACATAGGCACCGCGCTTGGTATAGAATTGCGCCACGGAGAGCTCATACTTCGCCAGGCTATCTTTCAGGAACGTCAGACGTTTCTGCGCATCTGCCGCGTACTGGCAGTTCGGATAGCCGCGCAGTAGCTGAGAGAAGTCACGGAATGCATCACGCGCATGGGTAGGATCGCGGTCGGAACGATCGATCCCGAAGAAGTCCTGCAGCGCGGAATCATCCAGTGCCATGTCCGTCAGGCCCTTCATATAGATCACGTAATCAATGTTAGGGTGCGTCGGGTTCAGGCGCATAAAGCGGGAAATGGCGGCTTGCGCCAGTGGCAGATCGGTATTTTTGTAGTACGCGTAGATCAAATCCAGCTGCACTTGCTGCGAGTAAGGACCAAACGGATAACGGTTATCCAGCGCTTCCAGTTGCTTAATCGCCGCTTTAAAGTTACCGTCCTGCAGCTTTTGCTGCGCTGTGGCGTAAATTTCAGACGGCGGGCTGTCCGGGACCGGGTCCGATGAGCCGGAACAGCCCACCAGTGCTAGGCTCAGGCTCAGTGTGGCAGCAGCCACCAGATGTTTCATACGCGTCATGACGAAATGATTATCCTCAAAGTGTTATGGCGGAAGCTGTCCGTATAGCTCCCGGTAATGACCAGTACGATAGCACATTATATTAAACGGCATCGCCGTGAAAACCCAACGTTAACGAAGAAGCTGTATATGGCACAACAAGTTCAACCCACCGCAACGGTGTCCAAAGCACAGCTTGGACAACGCTTAGATCAGACTTTGGCGGAATTGTTCCCTGATTATTCACGTTCCCGCATAAAAGAGTGGATCCTTGAGCGTCGGGTCAGCGTCAACGGCACCATCATCGATAAACCGAAAGAGAAAGTACTCGGCGGTGAGCGGGTGGCGATTGATGCCGAGATCGAAGAGGAGCAGCGCTGGGAAGCGCAAAATATTCCGCTGGATATCGTTTATGAAGATGACCACATTCTGGTGATCAATAAACCGCGCGACTTAGTGGTCCACCCTGGCGCCGGTAATCCGGACGGCACGGTACTGAATGTGCTGCTTTATCACTATCCGGCGATTGCCGACGTGCCGCGCGCCGGCATCGTGCACCGTCTGGATAAAGACACCACCGGACTGATGGTGGTGGCCAAAACGGTACCGGCGCAGACGCATCTGGTTGAAACGCTGCAGCTGCGTGAAATCACCCGCGAATATGAAGCGGTGGCGATTGGCACCATGACCGCCGGCGGGACGGTGAACGAGCCAATGGCGCGTCACTCTACCAAGCGTACCCATATGGCGGTGCATCCGATGGGTAAACCGGCGACAACCCACTATCGCATCATGGAGCATTTCCGCGCCCATACGCGCTTACGCTTGCGCCTGGAAACCGGCCGTACTCACCAGATTCGCGTGCACATGGCGCACATTAAACATCCGCTGGTGTGCGATCCGCTGTACGGTGGTCGTCCGCGTCCGCCAAAGGGCGCTTCTGAGGCTTTCATCAGTACGCTGCGCGGTTTTGACCGTCAGGCGCTACATGCCACTATGCTGCGTCTCTATCATCCGATCACCGGGATTGAGATGGAGTGGCACGCGCCATTGCCGCAGGACATGGTTGATCTGATTGATGCACTGAAAGCCGATACCGACGAGTTCCGTGATCAGCTGGACTGGCTATGAGTGACTGGATCGTGCCGCAGTGGCCGGCGCCGGCGCGCGTGCAGGCTTATTCGACCACGCGGCACGGCGGCGTTAGCGCTGCGCCATGGGATTCCCTCAACCTCGGCGCGCACGTCGGAGACGAGGCGGATCGCGTGATTCACAATCGTCAGCGCGTGGTCGAGCAGCTGGCGCTACCGGCGATGCCGCAGTGGCTGGAGCAGGTGCACGGCCAGACGGTGGCGCGTCTGCCGGCGGCAGCGTCCCTGCCGCGTGCCGATGCGGCGATAACGCGGGAAAGCGGCGTAGTCTGTGCAGTGATGACCGCCGACTGCCTGCCGGTGCTGTTTTGCAGCGACGATGGCAGCGAATTTGCCGCGGCACATGCCGGCTGGCGCGGGTTGTGTCATGGGGTGCTGGAGCAAACGCTGGCACAGTTTTACTGCCCGGCGAGCGAGATTCATGCTTGGCTCGGTCCGGCGATTGGTCCGCAGGCATTTGAAGTGGGGGCCGAGGTGCGCAGTGCGTTCCTGGCGCAGGATGCCGCTGCCGATGCGGCTTTTCGCCCGGTCGGTGAGAAATATTTTGCCGATATCTGGCTGCTGGCAACCCAACGCCTGCAGGCCGCTGGCGTGCGATCTGTCACGGCTGACGCGCGCTGTACCTATCAGGAAAGCGCCGATTTTTTCTCCTTCCGACGCGACGGAATCACCGGGCGTATGGCAACTTTGATTTGGCTGAGATAACCTTACGCCGCAAGACGATCCAGTAAGCGTATTTTTTGCTCACAACTCAGGTCATTAACCTTGAAAATTTGAGGGATGACCTCATTTTAATCTCCAGTAGCATTTTGACCTGTAATGGGAGGAATCATGCGTCTGGATCGTCTTACCAACAAATTCCAGTTGGCCCTGGCCGATGCACAGTCCCTTGCTCTGGGACACGATAATCAATTCATCGAACCCCTGCACCTGATGAGCGCGCTGCTCAACCAAGAGGGTGGATCGGTACGTCCGCTGCTTAGCGCGGGGGGAGCGGATGTCGCTAACCTGCGTACCAGCATCGAACAAGCCATCAATCGTTTGCCGCAGGTCGAAGGGACCGACGGCGACGTTCAGCCATCAGCGGATTTGGTCCGGGTACTGAATCTGTGCGACAAGCTGGCGCAAAAGCACGGCGACAACTTTATTTCATCTGAATTATTTGTTCTAGCGGCCCTCGAATCGCGCGGCTCGCTGGCGGACTTACTGAAGTCTGCCGGTGCCACGGCGGACAAACTCGCTAAGGCCATCGAGCAACTGCGGGGAGGGGAAAACGTGAACGATCAGGGGGCTGAAGATCAGCGCCAAGCTTTGAAAAAATACACCATCGATCTGACGGAGCGCGCTGAGCTCGGCAAGTTAGATCCGGTTATCGGGCGTGACGAAGAGATTCGCCGTACCATTCAGGTATTGCAGCGTCGTACCAAAAACAACCCGGTGCTCATCGGTGAACCGGGCGTCGGTAAAACCGCCATCGTTGAAGGGCTGGCGCAGCGCATCATTAACGGCGAAGTGCCGGAAGGGCTGAAAGGCCGGCGCGTACTGGCGCTGGATATGGGCGCGCTGGTGGCTGGCGCGAAATATCGCGGCGAGTTTGAAGAGCGCCTGAAAGGCGTACTGAACGACCTCGCCAAACAGGAAGGCAACGTCATTCTGTTTATCGATGAGCTGCATACTATGGTTGGCGCCGGTAAAGCCGACGGCGCGATGGATGCCGGCAACATGCTGAAGCCAGCGCTGGCGCGCGGTGAACTGCACTGTGTGGGTGCCACCACGCTGGATGAATATCGCCAGTACATTGAGAAAGATGCCGCGCTGGAGCGCCGTTTCCAGAAAGTGTTCGTCGCCGAACCGAGCGTGGAAGACACCATCGCCATTCTGCGTGGCCTGAAAGAGCGTTATGAGCTGCATCACCATGTGCAAATTACCGATCCGGCGATTGTAGCTGCGGCAACGTTGTCGCACCGCTATATTGCCGATCGCCAGTTGCCGGACAAAGCCATCGATCTGATTGATGAGGCGGCGTCGAGTATTCGTTTGCAGATTGACTCCAAGCCGGAACCGCTCGATCGTCTCGAACGGCGCATCATCCAGCTCAAACTGGAGCAGCAGGCGCTGAAGAAAGAATCGGATGACGCCAGCGTTAAGCGTCTGGAGATGCTGGAAAGCGAGCTGGCTCAGAAAGAGCGCGAATATGCTGAGCTCGAAGAAGAGTGGAAAGCGGAAAAAGCCTCGCTGACCGGCACGCAAAACATTAAAGCTGAGCTGGAGCAGGCGCGTCTGGCCATGGAGCAGGCACGGCGGGTGGGTGACCTTGGCCAGATGTCGGAACTGCAGTACGGCAAGATTCCGGAGCTGGAAAAACAGCTGGCAAGCGCCACGCAGGCTGAAGGTAAAACCATGAAGCTGTTACGCAACCGCGTAACGGATGTCGAGATCGCCGATGTGCTGGCGCGCTGGACCGGTATTCCGGTGGCCCGCATGATGGAAGGTGAGCGCGATAAACTGTTGCGGATGGAGCAGGAGCTGCATGCCCGGGTCATCGGCCAGGACGAAGCGGTTGAAGCGGTATCGAACGCCATTCGCCGTAGCCGCGCTGGTTTGTCTGACCCGAACCGGCCAATCGGATCGTTCCTGTTCCTTGGACCGACCGGTGTCGGTAAAACCGAACTGTGCAAGGCGCTGGCTAATTTCCTGTTCGACAGTGACGATGCGATGGTGCGTATCGATATGTCGGAATTCATGGAGAAACATTCGGTGTCGCGTCTGGTCGGTGCACCTCCAGGCTACATCGGTTATGAAGAGGGCGGTTACCTGACAGAGGCGGTGCGTCGTCGCCCTTATTCGGTGATTTTGCTGGATGAGGTGGAAAAAGCGCATGCGGATGTGTTCAACATTCTGCTGCAGGTGCTGGACGACGGGCGTCTGACCGATGGTCAGGGGCGCACCGTGGACTTCCGCAATACCGTGGTGATCATGACATCTAACCTCGGTTCGGATCTGATTCAGGAACGTTTCGGCGCGCTTGATTACGCGGAAATGAAAGATGTGGTGATTACGGTTGTCGGACACCATTTCCGTCCGGAGTTTATCAACCGTATTGATGAGGTGGTGGTATTCCATCCGCTGGGTGAAAAACATATTGCCTCGATTGCGCAGATTCAGCTGCAGCGGCTATATCAGCGTCTGGAAGAGCGCGGTTACCAGCTGCACATCTGCGACGCGGCGCTGAAACTGCTGGGCGAAAATGGTTACGATCCGGTTTATGGTGCGCGGCCATTGAAACGGGCCATCCAGCAGCAGATTGAAAACCCGCTGGCGCAGAAGATTTTGTCTGGCGCGCTGGTTCCGGGAAAAACCATCGAAATGGATGTTCAGGACGATGCCATCGTCGCGCATCAATAACGCAACGTGACAAAAACGGGCCTCAGGGCCCGTTTTTTTATGCTGTTTCGCAAGAATCAGCTGGTTTTTGCAACGTGTTGCCTAGAAAGTGAGCGGTCGCGCAAAAACTGCAAATTAGCGCTTGTCAGGCGAAACGAAGTCCCTATAATGCGCCACCACTGAGACGGCAAAGCGGCAACGCAGGCGGCTCAGCAGGGCGTGAAGCGATTCACCCCGCCGGAGAAAAACGCTGAAAAAAGTGTTTGACTCTGAAGGAGGAAAGCGTAATATACGCGACCTTGCGACAACAGGCCGAACGCCGCGTCGCACCGCTCTTTAACAATTTATCAGACAATCTGTGTGGGCACTCGCAGGATTGATATCGCAAGCCTGCGGGCTTTAAAAAATATCAAGTCTTTGCTGAGTGAACACGTAATTCATTACGAAGTTTAATTCACAGAGCATCGCTGCACTGGTTGCAGCAAATCAAACTTTAAATTGAAGAGTTTGATCATGGCTCAGATTGAACGCTGGCGGCAGGCCTAACACATGCAAGTCGAACGGCAGCACAGAAGAGCTTGCTCTTTAGGTGGCGAGTGGCGGACGGGTGAGTAATGTCTGGGAAACTGCCCGATGGAGGGGGATAACTACTGGAAACGGTAGCTAATACCGCATAACGTCGCGAGACCAAAGTGGGGGACCTTCGGGCCTCACACCATCGGATGTGCCCAGATGGGATTAGCTAGTAGGTGGGGTAATGGCTCACCTAGGCGACGATCCCTAGCTGGTCTGAGAGGATGACCAGCCACACTGGAACTGAGACACGGTCCAGACTCCTACGGGAGGCAGCAGTGAGGAATATTGCACAATGGGCGCAAGCCTGATGCAGCCATGCCGCGTGTATGAAGAAGGCTTTCGGGTTGTAAAGTACTTTCAGCGGGGAGGAAGGCGGTGAGGTTAATAACCTCGCCGATTGACGTTACCCGCAGAAGAAGCACCGGCTAACTCCGTGCCAGCAGCCGCGGTAATACGGAGGGTGCAAGCGTTAATCGGAATTACTGGGCGTAAAGCGCACGCAGGCGGTCTGTTAAGTCAGATGTGAAATCCCCGGGCTTAACCTGGGAACTGCATTTGAAACTGGCAGGCTTGAGTCTCGTAGAGGGGGGTAGAATTCCAGGTGTAGCGGTGAAATGCGTAGAGATCTGGAGGAATACCGGTGGCGAAGGCGGCCCCCTGGACGAAGACTGACGCTCAGGTGCGAAAGCGTGGGGAGCAAACAGGATTAGATACCCTGGTAGTCCACGCCGTAAACGATGTCGACTTGGAGGTTGTGCCCTTGAGGCGTAACTTCCGGAGCTAACGCGTTAAGTCGACCGCCTGGGGAGTACGGCCGCAAGGTTAAAACTCAAATGAATTGACGGGGGCCCGCACAAGCGGTGGAGCATGTGGTTTAATTCGATGCAACGCGAAGAACCTTACCTGGCCTTGACATCCAGAGAACTTAGCAGAGATGCTTTGGTGCCTTCGGGAACTCTGAGACAGGTGCTGCATGGCTGTCGTCAGCTCGTGTTGTGAAATGTTGGGTTAAGTCCCGCAACGAGCGCAACCCTTATCCTTTGTTGCCAGCGGCTCGGCCGGGAACTCAAAGGAGACTGCCGGTGATAAACCGGAGGAAGGTGGGGATGACGTCAAGTCATCATGGCCCTTACGGCCAGGGCTACACACGTGCTACAATGGTGCATACAAAGAGAAGCGACCTCGCGAGAGCAAGCGGACCTCATAAAGTGCGTCGTAGTCCGGATTGGAGTCTGCAACTCGACTCCATGAAGTCGGAATCGCTAGTAATCGTAGATCAGAATGCTACGGTGAATACGTTCCCGGGCCTTGTACACACCGCCCGTCACACCATGGGAGTGGGTTGCAAAAGAAGTAGGTAGCTTAACCTTGGGAGGGCGCTTACCACTTTGTGATTCATGACTGGGGTGAAGTCGTAACAAGGTAACCGTAGGGGAACCTGCGGTTGGATCACCTCCTTACCTGAAGATACCCTCCCGCGAAGTGCTCACACAGATTGTCTGATAGAAAAGTAACGAGCAGAAAAAACCTCTACAGGCTTGTAGCTCAGGTGGTTAGAGCGCACCCCTGATAAGGGTGAGGTCGGTGGTTCAAGTCCACTCAGGCCTACCAGATTTCTTCTCATTCTGCGTTATGTTTCCGGCTCGCATAGTTCACTATGCTTCGCGAAAACATGCCTTGCCTGAGATGAAATCACATTTCCCGTGCTAGAAACGTGACTCCTGGTGAGTGGATGTAGATGGTCTCTGCAGTGACTGTATGGGGCTATAGCTCAGCTGGGAGAGCGCCTGCCTTGCACGCAGGAGGTCAGCGGTTCGATCCCGCTTAGCTCCACTATTACAGTACTGAAACTTAATTCAGAGTATACCGGCGACGGTGTGCTGCGAAGTATTTGCTCTTTAACAATCAGGAACAAGCTGAAAATTTGAAACGACGCGTCGCGTTCATTCTCCGTAATAAGAATGAAGTGGCGATGCGTTCGAGTCTCTCAAAAGCTTACAGCTTACAAGCAACTGTGATGCCGTTATGGCAGACAGATAAACGCCTGTGGGTTGTGAGGTTAAGCGACTAAGCGTACACGGTGGATGCCCTGGCAGTCAGAGGCGATGAAGGACGTGCTAATCTGCGAAAAGCGACGGTAAGGTGATTATGAACCGCTACAGCCGTCGATGTCCGAATGGGGAAACCCAATGCACTTGTGCATTATCGTTAACTGAATACATAGGTTAACGAGGCGAACCGGGGGAACTGAAACATCTAAGTACCCCGAGGAAAAAAAATCAACCGAGATTCCCCCAGTAGCGGCGAGCGAACGGGGAGCAGCCCAGGACCTGAATCAGCTTGTGCATCAGTGGAAGCGTCTGGAAAGTCGCGCGATACCGGGTGACAGCCCCGTACACGAAGATGCATAAGTTGTGAGTCCGACGAGTAGGGCGGGACACGTGGTATCCTGTCTGAACATGGGGGGACCATCCTCCAAGGCTAAATACTCCTGACTGACCGATAGTGAACAAGTACCGTGAGGGAAAGGCGAAAAGAACCCCGGCGAGGGGAGTGAAACAGAACCTGAAACCGTGTACGTACAAGCAGTGGAAGCCTACTTGTTAGGTGACTGCGTACCTTTTGTATAATGGGTCAGCGACTTATATTCTGTAGCAAGGTTAACCGCATAGGGGAGCCGAAGGGAAACCGAGTCTTAATTGGGCGTTAAGTTGCAGGGTATAGACCCGAAACCCGGTGATCTAGCCATGGGCAGGTTGAAGGTTGGGTAACACTAACTGGAGGACCGAACCGACTAATGTTGAAAAATTAGCGGATGACTTGTGGCTGGGGGTGAAAGGCCAATCAAACCGGGAGATAGCTGGTTCTCCCCGAAAGCTATTTAGGTAGCGCCTCGTGAACTCATCTCCGGGGGTAGAGCACTGTTTCGGCTAGGGGGCCATCCCGGCTTACCAAGCCGATGCAAACTGCGAATACCGGAGAATGTTATCACGGGAGACACACGGCGGGTGCTAACGTCCGTCGTGAAGAGGGAAACAACCCAGACCGCCAGCTAAGGTCCCAAAGTCATGGTTAAGTGGGAAACGATGTGGGAAGGCAAAGACAGCCAGGATGTTGGCTTAGAAGCAGCCATCATTTAAAGAAAGCGTAATAGCTCACTGGTCGAGTCGGCCTGCGCGGAAGATGTAACGGGGCTAAACCATGCACCGAAGCTGCGGCAGCGACGCTTATGCGTTGTTGGGTAGGGGAGCGTTCTGTAAGCCGCTGAAGGTGTGCTGTGAGGCACGCTGGAGGTATCAGAAGTGCGAATGCTGACATAAGTAACGATAAAGCGGGTGAAAAGCCCGCTCGCCGGAAGACCAAGGGTTCCTGTCCAACGTTAATCGGGGCAGGGTGAGTCGACCCCTAAGGCGAGGCTGAAAAGCGTAGTTGATGGGAAACAGGTTAATATTCCTGTACTTGGTGTTACTGCGAAGGGGGGACGGAGAAGGCTAGGTTATCCGGGCGACGGTTGTCCCGGTTTAAGCGGGCAGGTGTGAAGACCAGGCAAATCCGGTCTTCTTTAACACTGAGGCGTGACGACAAGCCGCTACGGCGGTGAAGTAACTGATGCCCTGCTTCCAGGAAAAGCCTCTAAGCTCCAGGTAACACGAAATCGTACCCCAAACCGACACAGGTGGTCAGGTAGAGAATACCAAGGCGCTTGAGAGAACTCGGGTGAAGGAACTAGGCAAAATGGTGCCGTAACTTCGGGAGAAGGCACGCTGGCGCGTAGGTGAAGGGACTTGCTCCCGGAGCCGAGGCCAGTCGAAGATACCAGCTGGCTGCAACTGTTTATTAAAAACACAGCACTGTGCAAACACGAAAGTGGACGTATACGGTGTGACGCCTGCCCGGTGCCGGAAGGTTAATTGATGGGGTTATCCGCAAGGAGAAGCTCTTGATCGAAGCCCCGGTAAACGGCGGCCGTAACTATAACGGTCCTAAGGTAGCGAAATTCCTTGTCGGGTAAGTTCCGACCTGCACGAATGGCGTAATGATGGCCAGGCTGTCTCCACCCGAGACTCAGTGAAATTGAAATCGCTGTGAAGATGCAGTGTACCCGCGGCAAGACGGAAAGACCCCGTGAACCTTTACTATAGCTTGACACTGAACATTGAGCCTTGATGTGTAGGATAGGTGGGAGGCTTTGAAGCGCGGACGCCAGTCTGCGTGGAGCCAACCTTGAAATACCACCCTTTAATGTTTGATGTTCTAACGTAGGCCCGTAATCCGGGCTGCGGACAGTGTCTGGTGGGTAGTTTGACTGGGGCGGTCTCCTCCCAAAGCGTAACGGAGGAGCACGAAGGTTGGCTAATCCTGGTCGGACATCAGGAGGTTAGTGCAATGGCATAAGCCAGCTTGACTGCGAGAGTGACGGCTCGAGCAGGTGCGAAAGCAGGTCATAGTGATCCGGTGGTTCTGAATGGAAGGGCCATCGCTCAACGGATAAAAGGTACTCCGGGGATAACAGGCTGATACCGCCCAAGAGTTCATATCGACGGCGGTGTTTGGCACCTCGATGTCGGCTCATCACATCCTGGGGCTGAAGTAGGTCCCAAGGGTACAGCTGTTCGCCGTTTAAAGTGGTACGCGAGCTGGGTTTAGAACGTCGTGAGACAGTTCGGTCCCTATCTGCCGTGGGCGCTGGAGAATTGAGGGGGGTTGCTCCTAGTACGAGAGGACCGGAGTGAACGCACCGCTGGTGTTCGGGTTGTCATGCCAATGGCACTGCCCGGTAGCTAAGTGCGGAAGAGATAAGTGCTGAAAGCATCTAAGCACGAAACTTGCCCCGAGATGAGTTCTCCCTGACCCCTTGAGGGTCCTGAAGGGACGTTGAAGACGACGACGTTGATAGGCCGGGTGTGTAAGCGCAGCGATGCGTTGAGCTAACCGGTACTAATGACCCGTGAGGCTTAACCTTACAACGCCAGAGGCGTTTTAAGCTGAGAGACAGAAAGAATTTTCAGTTTGTGACGGATAAAATTAGCGGAAACGAAAGATTTTGCGCTGAGGCAACGCAGCATCAGTGAAAAATATTCGTTTCGAGCACCAGAATTTGCCTGGCGGCAACAGCGCGGTGGTCCCACCTGACCCCATGCCGAACTCAGAAGTGAAACGCCGTAGCGCCGATGGTAGTGTGGGGCCTCCCCATGCGAGAGTAGGGAACTGCCAGGCATCAAACAAGTAAAGAAGCCCCGAACCTTCGTTCGGGGCTTTTTTACGTCTGGCGATCGCCAAAAACCTCTCCATAACGACTTATTTAACCCTGAAAAAATTCTAACGCGCTTTTTTCTCGACCTTATTGCTGCTGATCACCGCGCGGCGCTCACGGCTATTGCCGTTCAATGCTGAAACATTTTCATAAACAGCATGAAGACTCGACATCCAGCGGCAGCCAGGCTAATCTCGGGCATCTGGATGTCTAAACGTTTATATGGTTATCAGCACAAGAGGTCAGCAGGTTATGCCAATCAGGATCCCCGACGAATTACCGGCAGTTAATTTTTTGCGTAATGAGAATGTCTTTGTCATGACCTCATCGCGCGCCAGTGTTCAGGAGATTCGTCCGCTTAAAGTCTTGATTCTTAACCTGATGCCAAAAAAAATTGAAACTGAAAACCAGTTTCTGCGCCTGCTCTCTAACTCGCCGCTGCAGATCGATGTTCAGCTGTTACGCATCGACAGCCGTGAGTCGCGCAACACGCCAAGCGAGCATCTGAACAACTTTTACTGCAACTTCGACGATATCGCTAACGATAACTTTGACGGCCTGATTGTCACCGGTGCGCCGCTGGGGCTGGTTGATTTCAATGATGTTGCCTACTGGCCACAGATTCAGCGGGTGCTGCACTGGGCGAAAGAGCACGTCACTTCTACCCTGTTTGTTTGCTGGGCGGTGCAGGCTGCGCTTAACATTCTGTATGGCATTCCCAAACAGACGCGACAGAACAAGCTGTCTGGCGTCTATGAGCATCAGATCCTTCATCCGCACGCGCTGCTGACGCGCGGTTTTGATGATAACTTCTTGGCGCCGCATTCACGCTATGCTGATTTTCCCAGCCAGCTGATTCGTGACTACACCGATCTCGAGCTGTTTGCCGAATCGGAAAGCACCGGCGCCTATCTGATGGCGAGTAAAGACAAACGACTGGCCTTTGTCACTGGCCATCCGGAATATGACGCACTCACGCTGTCGGGTGAGTACCGTCGGGACGACGAGGCTGGCCTGCACCCTGAGGTGCCGTTCAACTACTTCCCGCAGGACAACCCGGAATTGCCTCCGCGCGCCACCTGGCGTAGCCACGGCAACCTGCTGTTCTCCAACTGGCTAAACTACTACGTCTACCAGATTACGCCATTCGATCTGCGCCACATGAATCCAACGCTCGAGTAAAACGCCTGCTAAAAGCGCGTTTAAACCTGCCGTGACAGCCGCGTGTTGTCGCGGCTTTTTTTGTCTTTTTATGATGGAACGTATTGCCTTTATTTCGCGAGATTAAATTACAGTTAAATCAGATAAATTAAATATAAAAATGGAAATAGTTTTTTAAATAAAAATGATTATGCTCTGATCTTGCCGGTTAAAAAACACCCTAAAGCCCGATCCTGTCGTTAGAGAAAGGATCAAACCAAGAGGCAGCCCGCATGACAGACACGGTTATCAGCCCGACACTGACCTTTAGCCAGCCCTTTACCCACGCGGAGAAGCAGCTGCTCACGCCCGAAGCCATTGATTTCCTGCACTCGCTGGTCGTGCGCTTTGCACCCGAGCGCGAGCGTCTGCTGAAAGCGCGTCAGCAGCGCTACGATCAGGGGGCGTTGCCAGATTTCAATTCGGAAACCGCTTCCATTGGGCAAAGTGACTGGCGTGCTCGGCCCGACCAACCGCACCTGCTCAATCTCGCCAGACGTCAACGATCCCGCGTTCCGTAACATCACCTTCAATCAGCTGGTGGACGCGTACCGCGAATCGACCCATGCGCTGATTAGCGGCGGTGCCGATATCATCATGATCGAAACGGTGTTCGATACCCTGAATGCCAAAGCGGCGATCTATGCGGTACAGAGTTAGATGGAAGCGATGGGCGTGACGCTGCCGCTGATGATCTCCGGCATCATTACCGATGCGTCAGGCCGTACGCTCTCCGGCCAGACCACGGAAGGATTCTACAACTCACTGCGCCACGCGCAGCCGCTGTCGTTCGGCCTCAACTGCGCGCTTGGCCCGGACGAACTGCGCCAGTATGTGCAGGAGCTGTCGCGCATTGCGGAAGGCTATGTCAGCGCACACCCCAACGCCGGTCTGCCAAATGCCTTCGGCGAATATGACCTTGATGCGGCGACGATGGCGGCGCAGATTGGCGAGTGGGCGCGCGCCGGCTTCCTCAACATTATCGGTGGCTGCTGTGGCACCACGCCGCAGCACATTGCGGCGATGGCGGCAGCGGTCGAGGGCGTCGCACCGCGGCCGCTACCGGAAATAGCCGTCGCCTGCCGTTTGTCTGGCCTCGAACCGCTCAATATTCAGGCCGATTCACTGTTCGTCAACGTTGGTGAGCGCACTAACGTGACCGGCTCGGCGCAAATTTAAGCGCCTGATTAAAGAAGAGAAGTACAACGAAGCGCTGGACGTGGCGCGCCAGCAGGTGGAAAACGGCGCGCAGATTATCGATATCAATATGGATGAAGGCATGCTGGACGCGGAAGCGGCCATGGTGCGCTTTCTCAACCTGATTGCCGGTGAGCCGGATATTGCGCGCGTGCCGATCATGATCGACTCCTCGAAATGGGAGGTAATTGAAAAAGGCCTGCAGTGCATTCAGGGCAAAGGCATCGTCAACTCCATCTCGATGAAAGAGGGCGTCGAGCCGTTTATTGCGCACGCGCGCGAAGTGCGGCGCTACGGCGCGGCGGTGGTGGTGATGGCATTTGACGAAGTGGGCTAGGCGGACACCCGCGCGCGCAAAATTGATATCTGCCGCCGCGCCTACTGCATCCTCACCGAAGAGGTCGGTTTCACGCCGGAAGACATCATTTTCGACCCCAATATCTTTGCCGTCGCCACCGGCATCGAAGAGAACAACAACTACGCGATGGATTTCATCGGTGCCTGTGAAGACATCAAACGCGAATTGCCGCATGCGATGATCTCCGGCGGCGTCTCCAACGTGTCGTTCTCGTTCCGCGGTAACGAACCGGTGCGTGAGGCAATTCACGCGGTGTTCCTCTACTACGCCATCCGCAACGGCATGGACATGGGCATCGTCAACGCCGGTCAGCTGGCGATTTATGACGATCTGCCGGCGGAGCTGCGCGATGCGGTCGAGGACGTGATCCTTAACCGGCGCGACGATGGCACCGAGTGACTGCTGGCGCTGGCGGAGAAGTATCGCGGCAACAAAGGCGAGGGTGAGCAGGACAAGCAGCAGGCCGAATGACGCAGCTGGGTCGTGGTGAAGCGGCTGGAATATTCGCTGGTGAAAGGCATCACGGAGTTTATCGAGCAGGACACCGAAGAGGCGCGCCAGGCTGCGGCACGGCCGATTGAAGTCATTGAAGGGCCGCTGATGTCCGGCATGAATGTGGTCGGCGATCTGTTTGGCGAGGGCAAAATGTTCCTGCCGCAGGTGGTGAAATCGGCGCGCGTGATGAAGCAGGCGGTGGCTTACCTCGAACCCTTTATCCAGGCGAGCAAAGAGGCCGGCCGCAGCAACGGTAAAATCGTGCTGGCGACGGTAAAAGGCGACGTGCACGACATCGGCAAAAATATTGTTGGCGTGGTGCTGCAGTGTAACAACTACGAAATCATCGACCTGGGCGTGATGGTGCCGGGCGACAAAATCCTGAAAACCGCGCGTGAGGAAAACGCCGACATTATCGGGCTTTCCGGCCTGATTACCCCGTCGCTCGACGAGATGGTGAACGTGGCGAAAGAGATGGAGCGCCAGGGCTTTACGCTGCCGCTGCTGATTGGCGGGGCCACCACCTCGAAAGCGCACACGGCGGTGAAGATTGAGCAGAATTACAGCGGCCCGACGGTTTATGTGCAGAACGCCTCGCGCACCGTCGGCGTGGTCTCTTCGCTGCTGTCGCCCACGCTAAAAGAGGCGTTCGTGACGCGCACGCGTAAGGAGTACGAAACCGTGCGGATTCAGCACGCGCGTAAAAAGCCGCGCACGCCGCCGGTCACGCTGCAGGCCGCGCGCGATAATCATTACGTCATTGACTGGCAACGTTACACGCCACCGGTGGCGCATCGTACCGGCGTCAGCGCAGTGGAGGCCAGTATCGATACGCTGCGCAACTACATCGACTGGACGCCGTTTTTTATGACCTAGTCGCTGGCCGGCAAATATCCGCGCATCCTGGAAGATGAGGTGGTGGGCGAAGAAGCCACACGGCTGTTTGCCGATGCCAATGCGATGCTGGACAACCTCAGCGCGCAGGGTTCGCTCAGGCCGCGCGGCGTGGTCGGTATTTTCCCGGCTAACCGGGTTGGCGACGACATTGAAATCTACCGTGACGAGACCCGGCGCGACGTGCTGTGCGTCAGCCATCATTTGCGTCAGCAAACGGAAAAAAAACGACTTTGCCAATTACTGTCTGGCGGACTTCGTGGCGCCGAAATCCAGTGGTAAAGCGGATTATCTCGGCGCGTTTGCCGTCACCGGCGGGCTGGAGAAGGATGCGCTGGCGGCGGCGTTCGACCAGCAGCACGATGATTACAACAAAATCATGGTGAAAGCGGTGGCGGATCGCCTAGCGGAGGCGTTTGCCGAATATCTGCATGAGCGCGTGCGTAAGGTGATCTGGGGCTATGCCGCCCATGAAAATCTCAGCAACGATGAGCTGATTCGCGAAAATTATCAGGGCATTCGTCCGGCTCCGGGCTATCCGGCCTGTCCTGAACACACCGAGAAGGCACAAATCTGGCAGCTGCTGGATGTGGAGCATCACACTGGCATGAAGCTGACCGAATCCTTTGCCATGTGGCCCGGTGCCGCGGTGTCCGGCTGGTATTTTAGTCATCCGGAGAGTAAATATTTCGCCGTGGCGCAGATTCAGCGCGACTAGGTGGAAGATTACGCGGCGCGTAAAGGCATGAGCGTCAGCGACGTGGAGCGCTGGCTGGCACCGAATTTAGGGTATGACGCGCATTGATGAATTGCCGGCGCAGAGCGCGCGCAATGAAATGCGCCATATTGTTTGCGCAATAAATTGCGCCGCTACATAGCGAGCTGATGACGGCGATGCCAGCAGCAAAATCGCTGGAGCGCGAGGATATTCTGGTGCAGATGGCCAACTATCCGCTTAACGTCGAAACGCTGATTACCCACTGCGTCTATGAAGGGGATGCTGCGCGGCGGCTGGTGCGGCTGGTCAGCGTGCAGTATCAGCATCTGTCGTACCTGATCCCGACGCTCACCGCCATTGAATCGCGCCTGAATCTGCTGGCGCAGCAGCAGATCCGTTTTCCCGATTATGTCGCGACGGCCTTTCAGCAATTTTTACAATGGCTGAACGGCGATGCGCAGCAGCCGGTGCGCGATCGCCTCACCGGCGCTCAGGAGCAACTGCAGCAGGCCTGGCGCAAAGGGCGACTTAACAGTGAAGAGAGCATTTTGCTCATCGGCCTGCTGGAACGGTTACTCAACTTTGTCCGTATTGCCGATGCTTACCATAGTGTCAGCGAGCGCGTCAGTGACTGGACGCCAGCAGTGAAACCGGGCAAAGCGTCACGCGCGCATAAACATGTCGATAAAGGCCTGCTGCTGCTGTCTTGCTTTACTGCCTTTATTGCCACCTTTGCCACCTGCCTGTTCTGGATTGGCAGCGGCTGGCGTGATGGTTCAACCGCGCCGATGAAGCTGTTTCTGAAGGGCGTACTGATCTCCATGGCGATCAGCCTGATTTACGTCACGCTGCTGATTCCGCAGGCGGTGACGTTTGAAGCGCTGGTGATTTGCCTCGCGCCGGGATTGTTTGATTTAGGGCTGGTGATTGCCAATCCATCCACCAACCTGATCGGTCTCATCGTCGCTACGCAGATCCCCGGTTTGATTGGCATGAGCCACCATTTCAAACCCGATTTGCAGCTTATAGTGAATGCCATGATCTCCACGCTGGTGGGAATTGCCGTTGCGCTGGTGCTGACGCTGCTGATTCGCAACAAACGCCCGGCGTGGACGGCCACGCGTGCGCTGCGCAAAGGCATTCGCGATCTGCTGCAGTTAATTACCGCGCTGCGCATGAACACCGCCACGCTGACGGCGCGGCAGCAATTTGTCGCACGCACGCTGGACAGAGTAAACGTGATTCTGCCGCGTAAACGCGTCGATCCGGCACCGGAGCTGGTGGCGGGCGGTAACCTGATTGCGGAGGCCTGGCTCGGTGCTAACTGCTATGACTATTACACCCGTCATCGGCACCTGCTGCTGGCGAACCAGATAGAAAGCGCGGCCATGTTTCACGAGCTGAGCCAGTTTCTTAAGCAGCGGCTGAAAACGCTGGACAGCACGCCGTCGCCTGCGCTGCTGCATGAGCTTGATGTGTTGCTGCTGCGGCTGGAGGCGGCGGCGCAGCAGGAAAATGCGCTGTTTGCGCCGCTGTTTCATTTGTTTAATATCCGTCTGTCGCTCTATCTTGGCGCGCGCTGGCCCCAGCCGCTGGCACCGCAAAACCGCACATAGTGTGATTAAGATCGCAATTTTTGTTATGTCGGTAATAATAACAATGGTTACTATAACTCCCGTGCTGAGCATTCAGCTCTGACCCAAACATTGAAGGAATATGACCATGAAAAACGTAAAAACTCTGACCATCGCTGCTGTTGCTGCTCTTTCTATGATCTCTTTCGGTAGCTTCGCCGCTGAAAGCATCTCCGTTCACGGCAGCACCCTAGATAGCGCTGAAGCCCAGGTTGCCGCTCAGGCTAAAGCGAGTGGTGCAGACAGCTACAAAATCACCAGCGCCCGCGCAGACAACGGCGTGGACATGACTGCTGAGCTGTACAAATAATAACAATCCCTTTCTCCGTTAACGTGCTTAGCCCGGGTTATCCCGGGCTTTTTTGTGCCTGCGATGCGGTTCAGCGCCGCCACGCTTTCAAGCCGGTGTCGAATAACGTACAGTGCCAGACGAGCTAATTTCCCCGGGGAACGGTAACTGATGAAAATGATTGGCCTGATTGGCGGCATGAGCTGGGAATCCACCGCGCTCTATTACCGCATCATCAATGAACAGGTAAAGCAGCAGCTGGGCGGATTGCACTCGGCGCGCAGCCTGATGTACAGCGTCGATTTTCAGCAGATTGAGAAATTGCAGGTCGCCGGTGAATGGCAGCAGGCTGGTGAAATCTTGGCCGTAGCCTGGAGAAGGGCGGGGCGGATTTCATTGTGCTGTGCACCAACACCATGCACAAAGTCGCCGATCACATCACCGCGGCTACCCGCATTCCGCTGCTGCATATCGCCGACGCCACGGCACAACGTATTCGTCAGGCCGGCGTGAAACGCGTTGGCCTGCTGGCCACCGCGTTCACCATGGAGCAGGAATTCTATAAAGGCCGCCTTGAGCAGCAATATGACATCGAGGTGCTGGTACCGGACGCCACCGGACGTAAAACGGTGCACGACATTATTTATCAGGAGCTTTGCCTCGGCGTGATCCGTGAAGAATCACGCGCGCAGTACCGTGACATCATCGCTCAGCTGGTGGCACAAGGGGCTGAAGCCATTATCCTTGGCTGTACCGAAATCACGCTGCTGGTAAAAGCGGAGGATGCGGCAGTGCCGCTGTTCGATACTACATTAATCCATGCGCAGGACGCGGCGAAGCTGGCGCTGGTAAGAAATAACTAGCATGCTTAATTATAAGCTGTGTTATTATGTGTTCATTGAAGGCACAACGCCGACCCGCATGGTCGCACAGGGATGTGCCAGAACTGGCTTCCAGTATTGGCAGCCTTTTTTGTGGCTGAAAAAGCGTCAGAACGCTGTTTCCAGTGAATCGGTGACGTAATATTCATCATCCACTAACGGTAAATAGCGCCACTTATCAAATGGGGTACAGGGATGGGAAATGCCGCAGCCAATCCAGTCGCCCGGTTGCAGCGGATCGTCCGCCGGTAACTGCAAATAAGCGTGCTGATCGTTGACGTCAGTGATGCGCAAATGCGTGGCCGCGCGCGGTGCGCTGCCGTCCGCCTGACGAATCCACAGCGGATTGGGCAGATCCTGATCGAACGGCACATCGCGCCGGCCAAAATCGACAAAGGCCAGCCCCGGCTCCGGACGCGACAATACCCGCCCCCAAATCTCCAGTGCGGCGCTGAAATGGTGCGTTGCACCCGGCTGCGCAAAGGGGTCAATGCGTGCATACAAGCCGCTGTCGTGTGCCATGTACGCACCGGATCGAATCAGCGGCGTGACCGGCAGCGGCAACTGTGCCGCGCTGAAACAGGCCGAGATCACATCGAACCACGCGCCACCACCGGCGCTGAGAATAATCGCCTCGCTGGCAAACAGCTGGTGTTCAGCCAGCAGCGCGGCGGTCGCGATCATCATCTCGCAGTAATCCTTCACGCGCTGCACGCCTGCGGCATCGCGACCGGCCCCCAGTGCGCCTTCATAACCGGCCACCCCCACCAGCTGCAGTGAGCGGCTGTCATGGATTGCCTAGGCGATTTCCAGCGCGGCCTGCGGCGAGCGACAGCCGGTGCGGCCGCCGCTGACCGACATCTCCAGCAGCACGGCAATCTGCGCGCCGCCGAGATGCTGCTCAAGCAGTTTTACGCCCTGCAGCGAATCCACATAACAGAGAAAGCCGTGATCGGGATGCTGCTGTTGCCACTGGTCAATCCAGCGAATCCCGGCGGGATCCACCAATTCATTGGCGAGAAACACGTTGCGGATGCCAAACTGGCGCAGCGCGCACACCTGGGCCGGCGTCGCTGCGCTCAGGCCCCATGCGCCGCCTTCACTGACGGCACGGCGCAGAATCGCCGGCGACATCGAGGTTTTGCAGTGTGCAGCCAGCATCACGCCGTTCTCCTGGCAGAACGCCGCCAGTTGCCGCAGGTTATTCTCCAGCGCCGATTGTTTCATCAGCATCAGCGGTGAAAAAACTTCAGGACTATTAAACACCGGCGTGCCGTTAGCCAGCGGCTGATTGCCCGTTCCGGCCACCGATTTAAAACGCAGTGCGGGTTGCAGCGCATCCAGCGCGCCGTCGGCCTGCAAAGGGAAGTGAATCGACATCCTGCCTCCTGTTAGTGTTCAAGCACGCGCGACAAAAACTGCTGGGTACGCGGATTCTGCGGATTAACAAAAATCTGCTCCGGCGAACCCTGTTCGGCGATCACCCCCTGGTCCATAAACACCACGCAATCGGCCGTTTTACGCGCAAAGCCCATCTCATGCGTCACCACCACCATGGTCATGCCTTCTCGTGCCAGACTGCGCATCACTTCCATCACTTCACCAACCAGTTCGGGATCGAGCGCGGAGGTGGCTTCATCGAAGAACATGATTTTCGGCTCGACGGCCAGCGCGCGGGCAATCGCCACACGCTGTTGCTGCCCGCCGGACAGCTGAGCCGGATAGTGATGCGCGCGCTCAGCCAGGCCAACGCGCGTCAGCGCCGCCATGCCGCGTTTGTTCGCTTCCGCTTCGAACAGCTTCTGCGCTTTGATCAGCGCCAGCGTCACGTTGCCGAGTGCGGTTTTATGCGGGAACAGGTTGAACTGCTGAAACAACATGCCGACGTGGCCGCAAATTTCACTGCTGCGTTTACGGTCGTGCAGCGGTACTTCATTGACCCAGATTTCGCCGCCGTCGGCGGTTTCCAGACCACTCATAATGCGCAGCGCGGTACTTTTTCCCGAGCCGGAGGCGCCAATCAGCACCAGCACTTCGCCCGGCGACACGTCCAGGCTGATCTCTTTCAGTACCTGGGTTGCGCCAAAGGATTTGGTAATACGGCTCAGCGTAATGGCGGATTTGCTCATGATAACTGGCTCCTGGTTTGATGATGTTGAACCCAACGGGAAAGCGGAAAGCAGACAGCGAAGTAGAGCAGGGCGACCAGGCCGTAAACCACCACCGGCTGGCCGATGCGATCGACAATCGCCTGCCCCTGGTGCATCAGCTCCGACATGCCGATCATGCTGACAATCGACGTATCTTTGATCAGCGAAAGATACTGGCCCACCAGCGGCGGCAGCACGATGCCGCGCGTTTGTGGCAGCACTACGCTGAGAAACGTCTGGCGTTTTGATAATCCCAGGATCCACGACACTTCCCACTGCCCTTTCGGCACGGCTTCAATGCCGGCCCGGAACACTTCAGCAATGTAAGCGCCCTGATAAATGCTCAGGCCCAGAATGCCAGCGGCGAACAAATTGATTTCATAACCAAAATAGGCCACGCCGAAGTAAATGAACATCAGGGTGATCAGCACCGGCGTGCCGCGAAACAGCTAGGTGTAAAGCACGGCAATTTCTCTGGCGATCGGCAGACGGCTGGTGCGAAGCACCGCGGCCAGTAAACCGAGCAGTGTGCTGCCGGCGATAGCGGCGATGGACAGCAGTAACGTGATGACCACAGCCCTTTCAGCAGGATTGGCAGCGAGCTGATGATGAGTTCGCTCGTAGCGCATTCTCCCGTTTCACTGGATTAATCAGCCATTTTTTTGCCCACCGCCAGCCGGACTTTTTTACCGGCGTCACTAGCGGCGGGTGGAACAGCCTGCGTCCGGCCACGGTGCCAAGCCATGAAAACAGGTTGCTCAGCACCAGATACACCAGGGCAACGACGCTGAAGGTCTGGATATAAAGCAGGGTGCGCGCGTTAATCACCGTGGCGGTGCCGGTCAGCTCCGGCAGTGCGATCGCCGAGAGCAGCGACGTACCGAGCAGCAGCTGAATTAGGTTATTGATGATCGCCGGCCAGACGGCGCGAGCAGCCTGGGGCAGCACCACGCTGAGGAAAATCTGGTGGCGCGGAATGCCCAGAATATACGCCGCTTCCAGCTGGCCCTTCGCCACGGACTGAATACCGGCGCGGAAGGTTTCCGACAAATAGGCACCAACGTTAATCCCCAGTGCCAGCACCCCGGCGGTAAAGGCGCTCATGGTGATACCGAGCGACGGCAGGCCAAAAAAGATGATAAAAATTTGCAGCAGCACCGGCGTATTGCGGATGAATTCAACATAACAGTGGCTGATCCAGCGCAGCGGCGCCAGCGGTGAAGATTTCGCCAGCGCGGCCAGCAGACCGAGCGCCACCGCCAGCGCGAACGCCAGCAGGGTAACCTGCAGCGTGAGCCACGCGGCCTCCAGAAAGGTGTCGGCGTAACGCCACAGGGTTAGCCATTGATAACTCATGGTATGACTCCTTCAGGCGGCGCAGCCTGTGCGACTGCGCCGTGGGCGGACAATCAGTATTGCGGATTCAGCGGATAACGCGGTTTGCTGCCGAACCATTTCTCATACCGCTGGGCGTTCTCACCGGATGCGTTGATTTCAAACAGGAATTTGTTGAGGTAATTGGTCCATACCTGGTCGCCCTGTTTCACCCCAAAGGCGTTGTACTCCAGCGGTACCAGCGCTTCGTTGGTCACGGCCAGTGATGGATCGAGCTTCGCCTGGTAAGCGAGGAAGTTGTTATCCTCGATCATCGCATCGGCCTAGCCCTGTTTGACGGCCAGAATCGCGGCCTGGGATTAGTCGTACTCCTGAATTTTCACGTCGATGCCGAGATTGCGCACTTCGTCGCCATTGGTCGAGCCTTTCACCGTGACAATGGTTTTGCCGGCCATGTCATGCGCAGACTGAATGCCGCTGTTTTTGCGTACCAGCATTGCCTCACTGGCCACTACGTACGGATTGGTGAAGCCAATCTCTTTGGCGCGTTCCAGATTGCGGGTAAAGTTACAAAACACTACATCGACTTTGTTGGTTTGCAGGTTAGGGATGCGGTTAGCGCTGGTGGTGTTCACCATTTCCAGCTTCACGCCCATCTCTTTGGCCAGCGCTTTCGCTAGGTCAACGTCGTAACCATCCGGGTTGCCGTCTTTGTCATAAAAACCGAACGGTGCGAAGCCCAAGCAGTCACCGACGCGCAATGTGCCGCGCTGCAGCACGGTTTGCAGCGCCGACTGTGGCGCTGCGCCGGCCTCTTTTTTCTCTTCGGTGGGCGTACAGCCTGCTATTGCCAGCAAGACCAGCGCACCGGCCACGGTTTTGGCACTTAATTTCAGCGATGTTGCATTCATCTTTATGCTCTCTTTAAATGTTTGACGAGACGGCGTTATTCCGCATCACCCGTTTAATAGACGATCGCCAGCGCAGCGGCCGCACCGCGTATTTCGGGTTATTTTATTGAAAAAGCAAATGCATTGATTAATATCAGGCTGGCCTGGTGTTGGCGAAGAAAATGAACGTCGCAGCTTGGTTGAACGGTATTAATTATTTACGGTCGGCGCGGAAACATTTCATGTCCACTTCGACTTTGCAGTCGACCATTGAATCCTGCACGCTACAAATACGCGCCGGTGGATGACCACTGAATATCTCACTGAATACTTTGTTGAAAGAACTGAAATAACGCGCGTCGGTCAACACCGCCGTCACATGGACCACATCCTCCACGCGATAACCCGCTTCGCGCATGATGGTGAGACAGTTGTCGAACGCTAATTGTGTCTGTTCGATGATGCTGCCCTCTACCACTTCGCCGTCGCGCATCGGCGTCTGGCTTGAGATATACAGCCAGCCATCGGCCTCAACGGCGCGGGTGAACGGCAATTTTTGCCCGCCGGTACCGGTACCGCCCTCAATGCCATAACGTTTGATCGTCATGTCTTTCTGCTCCTTTGCACACTACTGTTTCTGTCTGATATGTCAGACTTATATCTGCAATACTGGACGTGGCGAGATTTGCACAGCTGTTGCTTTTTTGCAATATGGCAATCGGCAATTAATTTTTGGCCGTGCTGGTGCGATCGCAAAATAAAATCCAATGCTTGAGTGTTTTGAATGGAAATGTGACCGCTATCGAATTTAACAGCGAAGCTCATCCTTTTTATGCGCCACAATGGGGCGCGAAAATAGCGCATGATAAATAAAGTCGCCTGAAAGATTTTTATTATTGCGGGGATGGGTAATTTCGTTTGCCGGGTGTATCATGCAGCTCTTTTTAAACGCAGATGAGTAGCACCATAACGACAGGGGAGTGAGCGTATGCCGGATGAAAAAACGTCCCGGGCACGCGGTGTTGACCGGGTTATTGATATTTTTCGCCAGCTGCATATCGCGCGTCAGCCTATGGCGATGCGGGATTTAATCGAAGCGACCGGTGCACCGCGCTCCAGTATTTATGAGCTGGTCAGTTTGCTGAGTGAAGCGGGTCTGGTTGAGCTTGATGCGGAAGGTGCCGTGTTTTTCGGTCGTGAAATGCACTATTACGGTGCGGATTACATGGCCCACAACGATCTGATCCGTCGTGCACATCAGCTTATGGTTGAGATCGTGGCGCGTCATGGCGAAACCGTTCAGCTGTGTATGCTGGAAGGTAACAAATACACCGTGGTACTGTCGGAGAGCAACGCCCATCCGTTTAAGATCACCTCTGATATCGGCGTACGCGTGCCGATCACCTGGACGGCGACCGGTCGTTTGCTGCTGAGTAACTGGTCGGACAGCGCCATTCTCGACCTGATTCCGGAGGAGGATTATCGGCTGGCCAGCGGCCAGATTCTCGATAAGCAGACCTTCCTCGAAGAGATTCACCGTGCCGGGCAGCTGGGCTATTGCATGACCGAAGGTCTGTCCGAAAGCTTTACCTGCTGTATGGCTGCACCGATTCGCTCGCGCAGCGGCCAGGCGGTCGCAGCGATCTGCTTTATGGTCAGCCGTGATACCCCTGCGGAACGCCGACAGATGCTGCTGCAGGAACTGATCGCGTCAGGGCAGAAATTGTCTGATTTCACCTGAATCGTTGCTTCGCTACAGCGTAATGCGGCGGGCTCCCGGCGCCGTATTATTCGCTTACAATCGCGTACCGTTGGGTTTATTTTGCCGTGATTAAGGTTGTGTTAAGGTAATTGATAATAATAACTATTTCTTTTACCACGGAGTTTTGGCATGAAAACGCGCCTGTTACTGGCAATGGGGATTCTGGTCTCAACCGCAGCCTGCGCGACTGACTATCCGCTCACCGTCACCGACATGGATGGTCACACACAAACAATCAGCAAAGAACCGCAGCACATCATTCTGCAGGATGGCCGCGATGTGTTGACTCTGGCGCTGCTCGATCGCGACAATCCGTTTAAACGCGTCGTGACCTGGAACAACCTGCCGAAAAAGCAGGATACGCAAACCTGGGATATGCTGAAGCGCCGCTGGCCTGAAGCGACAAAAATTGTCGATATGGGCTTTAGCGATCAGGGCCAGGTTAATCTGGAAAGCGTGCTGGCGCAGAAACCGGATCTGATGATTGCGCAGCTGCGCGCTAAGCCGGCGCTGGAACAATCCGGTGTGTTAAGCACGCTGAACAACCTGCATATCCCGGTGCTGTTCGTCGATTATGAACTGCATCCGGCACAAAATACCGCCCCGAGCGTCACGCTGCTGGGCAAAGTGCTGAACCGCGAAAGCGAAGCCAAAGCCTACACCGATTTTTACCAGCAGCGCTTCGACCGCATCACGCAAGCCGTTGCGAAGGTCAAAAACAAACCCACGGTATTTATCGAACCCATTGCCGGTAACAGCGATAACTGCTGCTTTACCCACAGCCATAATGGCTGGGGTGGTCTGGTAGAAGCGGTCGGCGGCAAAAATATTGGTTCGGCACTGCTGCCAGGGAATGCCGGCTTTGTCGCGCTGGAAAAAATCATCGCGATGAAACCGGACGTTTACATCATGACCGGTTCAAAGCGGCCAAACAGCAACGTGCTGCCGTTTGGTTACGGCGTGCAGCCGCAGGAAGTGCGTGCCACGTTCCAGACGTTATTGCAGCGCACCGGGCTGGCACAAATCGCGCCGGTGAAGCAGGGGCGCGTGTATGGGGTGTATCATCACTTCTACAATCATCCGTACAACATTATCGGCATGGAAATCCTCGCGAAGGATCTCTATCCGCAGCAGTTTGCCGATCTCAAACCGGTGGCGGATTTCCATACCCTCGTGAAAACCTTCACTCAACTGCCGGACGATGCCATCGAACTGAGCTATCCGGACAACCAGTAATTGCCCCAGCGGGCGCCCGGCCCGCTGTTCTCATCCTTCCCAAAACAAAAACCACACGAAAAGTCCACTACGATCATGACACTGCATATTGTTATGTTATAGCATATTAACATCAGCACCCCTTCAGGTGCGCGTGATGTCATTATTCAGGAGTGATTATGTCAGCTTTATCCTCAAACGGCGGCTTTAGGCGGCTGCCGGTCACCGTACTCTCTGGCTTTCTTGGCGCCGGAAAAACCACCTTGCTTAACCATATTCTCAACAACCGCGAAGGCCGCCGCGTGGCGGTGATCGTTAACGATATGTCGGAAGTGAATATTGATGCCGCGCTGGTGCGCGAAGGCGGCGCGGCGTTGTCACGTACCGACGAGAAGCTGGTGGAAATGAGCAACGGCTGCATCTGCTGCACGCTACGCGAAGATTTGCTGCTAGAGGTCAACCGGCTGGCAAAAGAGGGGCGTTTTGATCATCTGGTGATTGAATCTACCGGCATCTCTGAGCCGCTGCCGGTGGCGGAAACCTTTACGTTTGCCGATGAAGAAGGGCAAAGCCTGTCCGCCGTGGCGGCGCTGGATACCATGGTGACAGTGGTGGATGGCTACAATTTCCTGCGTGACTATGATTCCAGCGAAAGCGTACGCTCGCGCGGCGAATCGCTCGGCGAGGAGGATGAGCGCACGGTGGTCGATTTGCTGATCGATCAGATTGAATTCTGCGATGTGCTGATTCTTAACAAAACTGACCTGATTGATGCGGCGGAGCAGGCACGGCTAACCGCGATTCTGCACTCGCTCAATCCCCGTGCGCGGATTATTTGCGCGCAGTTTGGTCAGGTGGCGCTTGATCAGGTGCTGAATACCGGCCTGTTTGACTTCGATGCTGCGGCACAGGCCCCCGGCTGGCTAAAAGAGTTGCGCGGCGAGCACACGCCTGAAACTGAAGAGTACGGCATCCGCAGCTTTGTTTTCCGCGCGCGTCGTCCCTTCCATCCGCAGCGTTTTTATCAGGTGATTACGCAGCACATGCAGGGTGTGGTGCGTTCGAAAGGGTATTTCTGGCTGGCAACCCGCCCGCGTCACGCCGGATCTTGGTCGCAGGCCGGCGGCGTCACGCGGCAGGGGCTGGCCGGGATGTGGTGGGCGTGCGTGCCTGAAGATCGCTGGCCGCAGGACGCAGACACGCTGCATTACATCCGCGAAAACTGGCATGAAGGCACGGGGGATGCGCGGTAGGAGATGGTGATCATCGGTATCGACATGGATGAGACCGCGCTGCGTCAGCAGCTGCACCATGCCTTACTGACCGAAGAGAAGATGGCGCTGGGGCCAGACAGCTGGGCACAGTTGCCGGATCCGTTCCAGCCATGGTTTGACTAATCCGTCGCCGCGCAGCGGGCTGTGCGGCGACGAACCCATAATCATAACCGGGTATTCACCAGCCGCATCTGGGTGCAGAACGGGCACTGACAGCCGCTCACCGCCGCCGGCAGGCGCGCATGCGCTTCGGCAATCGCCAGCGGTTGCGCCTGATCGGTGCTGGCGAGCGCGTTAGCGGGTTTCAGCGCCAGCTTTAACGGATCGATTTTCGCCTGAAATGCTCCCGCTTTCGCCGAAGCAAAAGCAATCACTAACAGTGGAACGGTAACCTTCATCGCAGCAATCTCAATCAGAGCACGGGATTGTAACGATATAACATAAATGTGGCGCTGTTAAGCGCCTTTATGTTGCGATCCCAGTCACATTGAAACTTCGACGCCATCAGCAAACGGCAGCGATGTATAGAGGCGGCTGCCGTGGACCATTTCCAGATACTCCGGGCTGAAATCGGCATCATCGGCCACAATCAGGGCACCCGGACGCAACCAGGGCTGCACCAGCTGCAAAATCTCCGGATAGATCGCCTTCGCGCCATCCAGCACCAGCATATCAATGCTGGCTGGCAGGTCCTGACTCAGCGTGTCCAGCGCATCGCCCACGCGAATTTCAATCAGATCACTGACGCCAGCATCGGCAAAATGATTGCACGCCAGCGCCACTTTGCCCGGATCAAACTCGCTGGTGATGATGCGGCCGCCGCCGTTATCGCGCACCGCCGCAGCCAGGTGCAGGGTGGAAAGACCAAACGAGGTACCAAACTCAACGATATGCTGCGCCCGGCTGCTGCGCGCCAGCATGTACAGCAGTTTGCCGGTTTCCCGCGAGACCGCCAGCGGCACATCTTTTAAATGACCGTAGAGTTCGCGGTAATCAGTTTTGCTCTGCAGCAGACGCGTTTGCTCCTCATCGGACATTACGCGAAACGCTTCATTGGTGGGATGCACCATGTTATCGGCCAGCTCAAACAGATAGTTAAGCAGTGGTGCCAGCGGCGCGGAAGTCAGGGTGTTCATCATCGGGGTTCCTGCATCAGAGAGTGGATTTTGCGGTAGTAACAGAATACGATGAATTACTCGCATTTCACTATTCGCGTTCAGGAGCAGACCATGGCCGCACAACGTAACGCTAAGATTTCTGAAAGAAAAAAGCCGCAGCAGGCGCGATCCAGTGAGCTGGTGGCAGCCATTTTGCAGGCGGTGACTCAGGTTTTGGAGCAGGAAGGTGCCACGCGCTTTACCACTGCCCGCGTGGCCGAACGGGCGGGCGTCAGTATTGGATCGCTGTACCAGTATTTTCCCAACAAGGCCGCTATCCTTTTCCGTCTGCAGAGCGAAGAGTGGCAGCGAACCGGCGATCTGCTGGGTTCGATTCTGCGCGACAGCGAATCCACGCCGCGTCAGCGCTTGCATCAGCTGACCTGGGCGTTCCTGCACTCAGAGTGTGAGGAGGCGGCGATGCGCACCGCACTGAATGATGCCGCGCCGCTTTACCGGGATGCGCCGGAAGTGCAGGTGGCGCGGGCGGCGGATTTAATCAACAGTACGCTGGGTAACGTCGGCAAGCATTTTTCCGAATCGCCGCGCAGCGCAGCAGAAATTCAGGCTTACGCACGTGATATGGCAGACATGTTTTGTGCCTAGATCAGAGAAAAAGGGGCCAAATTGCAGTAAAAAATGGGCTGGAAATCTCTGAAAGCGGTTAACAAACTCATTATTCACATTCTCATTAATCCACACCGCGAGTAAGCTTGATAAAACCTTGGTAAAGCCGGATGGATTGACGGCACACAGAGACGGGAGAGCATGATGGCAGTAAAAATGATTGCGGTGGATATGGATGGGACATTTCTCGATGACAATAAGCAGTACAACGCACAGCGTTTTGCGCGCCAGTACGCGCTGCTGAAGGAGAAAGGCATCCGTTTCGTGGTCGCCAGCGGCAATCAGTATTATCAGTTGCAGCACTATTTTCCCTCTATCAAAGATGAGATCGCGTTCGTGGCTGAAAACGGTGCCTGGGTGTCCGACAGCAACGAAGAAATTTTCTGCGGCGAACTGGCGCCGGAACGTGTTCATCAGGTGCTGGATATCCTCGCCAAAGAGCCGGAGCTCAGCACCGTGGTGTGCGGTCGCAACGGGGCTTATGTGCACAATTCAATGCCGGATGAGGTGGTCGCCATGCTGGCCAATCACTATCGCCGGTTGGAGAAACGCGACAGCCTGTACGATATTGACGATACCATTTTCAAGTTTTCGCTGAATCTGGCACACGAAGGTGTCGAGGCGCTGCTGGCGCGTCTGCACAGCGAACTGAACGCGATTGAAAACATCATGCATCCGGTCTCCAGCGGATTTGGCTTTGTCGATTTGATCATTCCCGGCTGCCATAAGGCGCACGGCATTGCGCTGTTACAGGAGATGTGGGGCATTGACGATTGTGAAGTATTAGCGATTGGCGACAGCGCCAACGACATCGAAATGCTGCGCCAGGCCTGTTACAGCTTTGCCATGGCCAACGCCGCTGCACCGGTGGCAGCCGTCGCGCGTTATCGTACGGAAAGTAATAACGACGAAGGCGCTCTCAACGTCATCGCCCGCCTGCTGGCACGCGAAACGCCGTTTGGTTAACGGGCACCGGATCGATCCTCGAACCGCGGCGCCATTTAGTGTGGGATAAATCGCGCCGCGACGAACAGTGTGCAAACCGCGCGTGTTTATTCGCTGGCTGATGACGCTGCAGGGCGGGCGTTTTCCGCTGGCGTGCCGCTTGCCGCGCGAAGATTAGCTTCCATCTCATCCAGTGCCGCTTGGTTTTCTAATCTCCACTGATACATTTGCTCAATCGGCCGGGCTAAGGTCATTTCCAGCGCGGTCAGCCGGTAATCCACTTTCGGTGGAATGACTTCGTAAACCTGACGCGCAATTAAGCCGCGCTGCTCCAGCTCTTTCAGTGTCTGAAACAGCATTTTTTTCGAAATCCCCTGCAGGTTACGCTGCAGTTCACCGGTACGGGCGCGCTGTCCCGGCCAGTGATACAACGCGTGCAGCACCATCGTGCTCCACTTCAATCAGACGGCGCGGTGGCGAATCCGCATAGAAAAACAGTTTGCCATCAACCCAGGCTGGCATCGCACTCTCCTTTATGGTGACCAAATGGTGACTACTATCAATTCTGCACCGCGTTGATTATAGTCTGCCGCCTTCATTCAGCCCACATCAGACTTAAGGAAGGCATCATGAAAATTAACGCACTGGTGGCGCAGGATGCAGCGCAACCGCTCGCTGCCGGCCAGATTACATTGCGTCCGCTGCAGCAGCAGGACGTAAAAATTGAAATTCTTTACTGAGGTGTATGCCACTCCGATTTGCACATGGCGCGCAATGAGTGGGCGGTCAGTCGTTATCCGCTGGTGCCGGGCCACGAGATCGTTGGACGCGTGCTGGAGACCGGAACTCAGGTTACGCGCTTCAAAGCCGGTGATGTGGTCGGTGTGGGCGTGATGGTGGATTCCTGCCGTGCCTGCCACTTCTGCCAGTAGCAGGAAGAGCAGTACTGCGAAGCGGGCTTCACCGCTACTTACAACGGCATCGATAAATACACCGGCGACAGTACCTGGGGCGGCTACGCGCAGAATGTGGTGGTCGATCAGCATTTTGTCGTGTCGATCCCGCAAAATCTGGCACTGGCGGGCGTGGCACCGCTGCTGTGTGCGGGCGTGACGGTGTGGTCACCGCTGCGCCATTTCGGCGTCAAAGCTGGCGATAACGTCGGGGTGGTGGGTCTTGGTGGTTTGGGCCACATGGCAGTAAAACTGGCCAGCGCGCTGGGCGCTAAGGTTACCCTGTTTACTACCTCGCCGGAAAAAGGCGCTGACGCACGTCGTCTTGGTGCTACGCGCGTGGTGGTGTCGCGTGATGCCGCGCAGATGGCGGCATGCCAGACCTCGCTTGATTTCATCATTGACTGCGTGGTGGCACCGCACGATCTTGCTCCTTACCTCGCGACGCTGAAGACCACTGGCCGTCTCGTGCTGGTCGGCATTCCTGACCAACCGCATCAGTCGCCGAACGTCACGCCGCTGGTGTTTCGCCGTCTGAGCATCAGCGGTTCATCCATCGGTAGCATCAAAGAGACCCAGGAGATGCTGGATTTTTGCGGCGAGCACAACATTACCGCAGATATCGAGTTGATTGCCGGTGAAGAGATCGAAACGGCCTTCGCGCGTATGCTGAAGGGCGAGGTGAAGTACCGTTTCTTCATTGATATGCTGGCGACTCGCTGGTAATTGCCCAGCGATGGCCGGCGATTTTAGCCTGAAATCGCCGGCTTTTCTATGAATAGGCTACTCTGGCAGTACCGATTTTATGACACAGCACATTTTCTCCCCGCAACAGTAAACAATTCCCGTTACGGTCCGATAACCCCTTCTGCAGACTCAACAAAAACAACAATGACAGGAGCGAGACATGGGACTGGTCTCCCGATTACGGAATGTACGCATTACGCGCAAGCTGGCGGCGGGCTTCGGCATCCTCCTGCTGCTGCTGGCGCTGGCCACGGCGCTCAGCGTGCAACGTTTCAATCAGATTCACGACATCTATCAGAAAACTAATCTGATTTATGACATCAACATTGAAGTCTTTCAGGCCAAAATCAATCGTCTTAAATACCTGTACGGCGAGGACAAGGCGGGCGGCACCATGAGCGATTACGTCTTACACGCTCAACAGCTAACGCAGCAGGCCCAGCAGCTGCCGTGGACGGCGGACGCCAAAGGTTTGCTCAACGATGTCGCTACCCATCTTGCCCGTTTTCAGCACAGCATCACCGCCATGACACAGGCAACCCGACAGTTCAACGATCTGCGCAGCCAGCTGGATGCGCTGAGCCAGCAGGACATGACGTCGCGCTATACCGGGCTAATCCGGATACCCGTCAGCACACCCGAACTCACGAACCAGATTTATCAGCTGCTGTTTGCCATCAGTAATGTGCGCGAAGAGGCCTGGGCGCTGCGCTTCAACGTCAGCGAGGCACTGCGCAATAAACTGGAACATGATTTTCAGCGCGCCGGGCAGGACATGAACGCGTTACTGACCCAGCTGCCGGCGGAAGCAGCAGGGCGGATTTAACGCGCTATGGCAGGATACCGAACGTTTTAAAGATCTGAGCTTACAGGCGGCATCGATTTACGGCCAGCTGCGCGTCGCGGAAAACACCGTCAAAGTGGCGGGCGATAACAGCAGCGCGGCAATTAAACAGATCATCGCTCTTGTTAAGGCGCGTAACGATGAACTGGCTAACGGGTCAGCGGCGCTATCGCTGCTGATTGGCAACTTGGCGATATTGCTGGGCGTGCTGGTGGCCTGGTTCATCATCCGGCAGATTACGCGCCCGGTGTTCCACAACCTCGCGCTGGCGGAACGTATTGCTAGCGGCGACCTCAGTTCGCAATTTGTCACCAATCGCCAGGACGAGCTGGGCCAGCTCACCTCTGCCATGGGACGCATGAATGCGCGGCATGATTGGCGAGGTGCTGCACAGCGTTAGCAATGTGTCGCAGGCTGCCAGCACGATACATCAGGGCAACCTGGAGTTGTCGTCGCGCACCGCCCAGCAATCGGCTGCGGTGGTGGAAACCGCCACCAGCATGGAGCAGCTGACCGCCACGGTGAAAAATAATGCCAGCAATGCGCGTCTCGCCAGCCAGATCGCTGCGGAAGCGACGCATAACGCCAGTCAGTGCGGTATCGCGGTGCACAATGTCGTCAGCACCATGGGCGAGATTTCTGATAGTTTTAAGAAAATTGCCGAGATTACTGCGGTGATCAACAGCATCGCCTTCCAGACCAACATCCTGGCACTCAACGCGGCGGTTGACGCCGCCCGCGCCGGCGAGCAGGGGCGAGGCTTTGCCGTGGTCGCCAGCGAAGTGCGTAATCTGGCACAGCGCAGTGCCGGAGCCGCGAAAGATATTGAACGACTGATTGACGAATCGGTGGGGCGTATCAGCAACGGGCATCAGCAGGTGGCGCGGGCGGGTGAAACTATGGAGCAGATTGTCAGTAGCATCGCACGCGTGAATGAAATCATTGCGGAGATCTCGGCTGCTTCTGATGAGCAGAGCCGCGGCATCGAGCAAATCGCGCGCGCGGTAGGTGAGCTGGACGGCACCACCCAGCAAAATGCGTCGCTGGTCAGCGCGTCATCCCATTCAGCACATGCGCTGGAAGAGCAGGCATTCATGCTGCAGCGGCTGGTCAGCCAGTTCTGCTTGCAAGGGGCTGTAAGCTAAAAACACGCGCAGCGGCAGCGAACTTCACCCGCTGGCCGCTGCTGCTGATAGCGGCAAAGCGCTGTTATTTACGTGACCGCCAATGTGCAAGGCGAAAATTCTTAAAAAAAGTCGCCGCAGGGCGAATTTTTCCCGATACACTGCCATTTTTGTCGACCTGAATTTTCCCGTGAATGAATTACTACTCGCCTGATGAAAACCATTTGAAGCGACGGTCAAAACGCTTCGTCCGTCGTATGTTCATCATGCGTCAGCTCGGCACGATCCTCTGTTTCTTTCCGATTCTCTCGGTGTTGCTGGAAATGCAGCGCGGACTGGCATTCAGCGCGCTGCTGTTTGTTAACGCCTTCTTCTGGCCATGGCTGGCGTATCAGCGTGCGCTTCGTGCCGAAGACTCAACCGGTACCGAACGCCAGAATCTGACGCTGGATGCCGCCTTTGGCGGAATTTGGGTGGCGCTGATGGCGCTAAGCCCGATGCCCTCTTTTGTCATCATGGCGGTGCTGGCATCGGATCGCTATGCCGCCGGCGGCGGCGCGCAGCTGATTGCCGCCATACAGGCATTTTTGTGCGGGTTTATTATGGTGTGGCTGCTGGATGGCACCAGCGTACATCTTGCGTTCAGCACGCAAACCGTCTGGCTGACGCTGCCGCTGGCCACCTGTTACATGCTGGTACTCAGCGTGGCTTCCTACAATCTAACCTGGCATTTACGCACCCGCAACCGTGAACTGGAGCGCATTGCGCTGATGGATCCCGGCCTGAAAATACCTAACCGGCGCCTGTTTGCGCGGCGACTGGAGAGTGAGTTTCTCAGCACGCGGCGCGGCGATAGCAGCGGCTATCTGCTGTTGCTGGATGTCGATCACTTCAAAGTGGTCAATGATAGCTGGGGCCATGAGGCGGGCGATTTTCTGCTGGCCGAGATCTCGGCGCTGCTGCGCAACTATGTCGGGCTGCAGGACATTCCGGCGCGCTTTGGCGGCGATGAGCTGGGCGTCATCGTGCATCAGGCCAGCGATGAATCGGTGGTGGAACTGGCCGAAAGGCTAAAAGAGAAGATTTCCCAGCTGCGCTTACCGGCCTCGGCAGAGTTTCGCTGCTCGGTCAGTATCGGTATTGCGCCTGCGGTCAGCGCCGAATCGTTAAGCGACTGGCTGAGCCATGCTGATGAAGCGCTGTATGAAGTGAAGCGCGCCGGGCGCAACGGCGTGCAGCTGTGGCAAACGCCGCTGGCCCGCGCATCATAATCAGAAAAATTCAGGATCGCAGTTTACCGGAAAATTCAGCGAATTGGCGATGAAGCAGGCTTCGTGTGCCTGATGATGCAATGCCCGCGCGCGATCGGCATCCGCTGGGTCGCGCAGTTTGATGCGCGGCTTGAGCGTGATATCGGTAAAGCGTCCACGCGCCCCCTCGACCATGTTCCCTTCGGCAGCATCTTCATACTCCTCCACCACAATGCCGGCATCGGCGCACAGGTGTAAATACCACAGCTTATGGCAGGCCGCCGCAGACGCCAGCAGCAATTCCTCAGGATTCCAGCGCGTTTTATCCCCACGAAATGCCGGATTGGCACTCAGCAAAATGGGCGGTTTACCGGGTGCCTGTAATTCGCCGTCACGATCGTAAGCAGTATAAGAAGCTGTGCCGTCGCCGCGATTGCCGCTCCAGCGAAGGTGAATCTGGTAATGGTGCTGCCGTGCTGCCATGGGAAATGTCCTGTTTAGTGAGGTCACCTCAGCAGCTGTTATTCACAACGTTCGCTGCGTTTTCGTTCTAATTAATCAGATGCGCGTAGATGCCATCTGAAACACCTTACAGTAAAATGTTAACGTAATCAGCGTATCTCATTGACATACATGAAATGTTCAGTGCTGAAACGGTGATGCGCAAGAATCACCGGCGTGGCGCTTTGATCAAATGAGACCTCATCGATCACCATCACCGCGTGCGGTAGTGCGAGTTCCAGCAGGGCGGCATCTTCTTCCGTGGCCAGTGTGGCGCTGATTTGCTCGCGTACCGCCGCAACACGCACATCGTAATGCTCAAACAGGTAACGATACAGCAACTGCGGTAGCTGTTCCGCCGGCGGAAAGTCAGGCAGACGCGCGGCGGGCAGCACCAGCGTTTCATGCATGGCCGCAATGCCCTTCACCCGGCGCAGGCGTTTCAGGCGAATCACTGCTTTACCCGCCGCGATCTGCAGCTTATCGGCCTCGTCGGCGCTGGCGCGGCTGTGCTGATAATCCAGCAGTCGCGTTTCCGACTGCAGCAAACCGCCCGATTTGTCATGCAGACGAAAATAGTGAAAGAAATGGCTGAGGTTATGCAGCGGCGCCCAGCCGGTAACCACCGTGCCGGTTTTGCGCCGGCGCATCAGCATACCTTCCGTCGTGAGCGCCGCCAGCGCTTTGCGCACCGTACCGACCGAGACACCGAACTTCGCCGCTAGGCTGTTTTCACTTGGCAAAATGGTGCCCGCCGGCAGTTCGCCCTGCAGGATTGATTCACTGATGTGGCGCTTCACTACTTCGTACAGCGGAGCTCCTTCGCCTTCGTTCAGGCGCCTGAATTGAGGAACGTCGTGCGCGTCATAGTTTTTTTGCATGTTTCCGATTACCGATTGACCCCAGCTGTTCATTTGCATTATATATAAACTATATAGAAATAAAATAAGTGAAAAGTTTACGCAGGAAAATTCATCACTACAACGCGCTCTGACCCATATCGCCGACGATCAGGCGCAGATTCTTGACGATCTGCAACGCATGCTGGCGGTGGATACCTGCTTCCCGCCCGGACAGGGTTACGCAGAATTCGCCGACCTGCTGAGCACGATGCTGCAGCCGCTGCATTTTAGCCTGCAGCGCGTTTCGGTGCCCGACGCGCTGTGGCAGACGCCGGACGGCAGCGCGCAGGGCGAGCGGGTGAATCTGCTCGCCGCGCTGGATGCCGGCGCGGCTGAAAACTGTAACCTCTACTTTCACACCGATACGGTTCCGGCCGGCGATGGCTGGCGCTTTCCGCCGCTGGCGCTCAGCGTGGCGGAAAACAAGCTGTTTGGACGCGGCGCCGCGGACATGAAAGGCACCATCGTGGCCGCGCTGGCTGCGGTGCGGGCCGCGCAGCGCTATCAGCTCAGCCTGCGCTATAACCCGGTGTTTCTACTCTGTACCGATGAAGAGGGCGACCTCTATCCCGGTATTCGTTATCTGGCGGAGCAGCAGTTATTCCACGGTCACCTGCTCAGCTTCAACGGCGGCGCGGTGCCGCGTATCTGGGCCGGCTGTTTTGGCAGTATCGATATCAAAATTACCGTCAGCGGCCGCTCGGCGCACTCCGGCGATCCGCTGCAGGGTATTAACGCCATTGAGGCCGCGCTTCCGCTGATGAATGCGCTGTATCAGCTGAAAGGCGAGGTGGAACAGCGGGTTTCGGCTATGCCCGCGCCGCCGCACTATCAGGGCCAACCGCTCACCGCCTTACTGACGCTGGCCGCCGCGCACGGTGGCAGTAAAGGCTCCACCATTCCGGAACGCTTCGAGCTGCTGGTTAATCGCCGTTATGCGCCGGAAGAGCCATTTTCTGCGGTGTGGCAGGAGCTGACGCAGTGCGTGGATAAGGCGATGCAGGACAGCGCCGCCAGTGACGTCACGCTGCAACTCATTGGCCATCTGGCGCCGGTCGCCGATCCCACCGGTCCGCACTGGCCGCGCTGGCAGGCGGCGCTCAGCCAGGGCTTCGGCTTCCCGCCAGCAGAATTCAAAGCCTGGGGATCCGCCACCAGCTCGGATATGGGCTGGGTACAGCAGGCCGGCATTCAGGAAATTCTGCTGGGCGGACTTGCCCGTCCCGATAACCGCATTCATGCCGCCGATGAATACACCACGATGGCAGATGTTATTGCACTTTCGCAGTCGATTCTGGCGTATCTCGCCGATGATTTTCAGCCAACCCAGGGTAATTAATAAACCAACGAGGAACAGAAGATGTGCGCCATGAAAGGGTTAAACCGCAGACAGTTTATCGCCAGTTCAACCGCCCTGACCGGAGTGGCGCTGCTGCCTTGGTCATTCAGTGGCTCGGCTGCCGCCGTTGCCAGCGCGACCCCGGGCGGCACGCCGCGTATAAGGTGGCGTATTGCGCATCAGCGTTGACCAGGCGGTCAGCTTGCTCAATCCCCATCAGGTGCGGGTTAATCCGGAATATCTGGTGGCAGAGCTGCTGTATAGCGGCTTAACCCGCCTGACGCACGCGATGAAAGCGGAAGCCGATCTGGCGCAGTCCTGGCAGCCGAGCGACGACTTAACCCAGTGGACCTTCACCCTGCGGCCCGATCTGCGCTTCAGCGACGGTTCGCCGCTCACCGCAGCGGATGTGGTCGCCAGCCTGCAGGCGCTGCTGGACCCGAAAAACGCCTCACCGGCGCTGCACAACATCGGCCCGATTAAAACGGTAAGCGCCAAAGACAACAACACCATCCTGATTGAGACCGAGGCGCCTTATGCCGATCTGCCGGTGATGCTGGCCTATCCGGATGCCAAAATCATCCCGGCGCATATCGCGCAGGGGCAGTACGACAAGCTGAGTAGCGCCTCGCTGGGGGCCGGACCGTTCCAGCTGGTGTCTTCCGATCCGGAACGCAAAATCGTGGTGAAACGCAACCCGCACTATTACGACGCCACGCGGCCGTATCTGGATGGCGTGGAAGTGGTGGTGTATCCCGACGCTATCGCTGAAAGCTCCGCGCTGATCGCCGGCGATACCGATCTGATGCTGAGTGCGCAGTCGAGCGAGTTTGCCCGCTTAGCCAAATCGGCGGGCGTGTTGCCGCTGCGTGTAGCGTCCGGCCAGTTTCTTAACGTCAACATGAGCTGCGATCAAAAGCCGTTTAATGATGTGCGCGTCCGCCAGGCGCTGGCATTATGCGTGGATCGCCAGGCATAGGTGGATTTTGTCGCAGACGGGCTGGGATCGCCGGGTAACGACACGCCGATCAACGCCGCTTATCCGTATTACGCGCAGCTGACGCAAAAAGCGCTGGACTACAGCAAAGCCAAAGCGCTGCTGGCGGAGGCCGGTTATCCCAACGGTCTGGATTTAACGCTCATCGCCTCAGACAAGCCGTCAACCCGCACCCAGCTGGGGATTGCCCTGCGGGAGATGGCGAAACCGGGCGGTTTCCGTATCAATGTGCAAACCATGGCGCACAGCACCTATCTCGATCAGGTGTGGAAGAAGGGCAATTTCTACGTCGGCTTTTACAATATGCAGCCGACGCCAGATGCGGTGTTTTCTCTGCTCTATACCTTAACAGCGGCGTGGAACGAAACGCGCTGGAACAATGCGGCCTTCGACGGTGCGGTGATGGCGGCGCGTGAAACCAATGGCGAAACGCTGCGCACCCAGCTGTACGGCAAAGCCCAGCAGCTGATGCATGACGAGGTGCCCTCGTTAATCCCGACCTTCTTTGATTTGCTGGCCGCCAGAGTCGTGAGCACGTGGCGGGCTATCATCTGCATCTGCGTGGTGCGGTTTTCCGCCTCGATCATGTCTGGCTGACCGCTAACGCGCCAAAGCGCAGCCTGTAAGGAGCGACCGTGACAGCAAGTTACCTGCTTAAACGCCTGCTGCTGATGATTTACACGCTGCTGGTAGTGTCGCTGCTGGTGTTCGGCATCACTCAGTTGCTGCCCGCCGATGCCGCGGTCACACTGCTGGGGCAAAACGCCACGCCGGACGCACTGGCGGCGGTGCGGGCGCGGCTTGGACTGGATGCGCCCGCCTGGCTGCAATACTGGCACTGGCTGACGCAGGCCCTGCAAGGCAACTTTGGCGTGTCGATGCGCAATGGCCTGGCCGTCGGGCCAACGCTGCTGACCGCGCTGTCGCGCTCGCTGCTGCTGGCGCTGTGCGCCCTGTTGCTGATGCTGGTGATCGCCATTCCGCTCGGCATCTGGGCGGCCGTGCGGCGCGGTAAGACCGCCGATGTGCTGGTCAGCATGATCTCGTACATGAGCATCTCGTTTCCGGAATTCGTCACCGCCACGCTGGTGCTGCTGCTGTTTGCCGATGTCTGGCAGATTCTGCCCGCTACCGGTTACGTGCCGCTCAGCGAAAATTTTATCAGCGGTATTCAGCATCTGATTCTGCCGTCGATCACCGTTGCGCTGATTCTGGTGGCACACGTTTCACGCATGGTGCGCTCGGAAATGGTTGACGTGCTCCACACCGACTACGTTCGCGCCGCGTGGCTGAAAGGCCTGTCGCGCCGGCGCATCCTGTGGCGCCATGCGCTGCGCAATGGCCTGCTGCCCACCATCACCATTGTGGCGCTCGACGTCGGCTATCTGCTGGGCGGTATTGTGGTGGTGGAGGAGATTTTTGCCATTCCCGGTATTGGCCGGGAGCCGATCGTCGCGGTGCAGGCGCGCGATTTGCCCACCATTTAGGCCGGCGTGATGATCCTCGCAGCAACCTATGCCGTCGTGAATTTCCTCACGGATTTGGCCTACGTCATGCTCGATAAGCGGATTTCCTATGCCTGAAATACTGAAACGATTACTGCGCTCGCCGCAGGGTGCGGCGGGTATGCTGATTCTGCTGCTGGCGCTGCTGATGGTGGCGGGCAGCGCGCACGTAGCACCGTTTGATCCGGAAGCGATCTCGATCCTGACGCGTTACCGCCCGCCCAGCGCAGAGCACTGGTTCGGCACCGATCAACTGGGGCGCGACATTTTCAGCCGGGTGCTGGTCGGCGCGCGATCCACCATTTTGCTGTCGCTGCTGGCTACCGCGCTGGCGATGGTTATTGGCTCGTTGCTGGGCACCGCCAGCGCCTACCTTGGCGGCAAAGTGGATGAATTCCTGATGCGCACCATGGATGCGGTGATGGCGATTCCCAGCCTGCTGTTTGCGCTGCTGATTGTCAGCACCCTGGGGCAGAGCAGCATGAACGCCGTGCTGGCTATCACCATCGCCTTCGTGCCGGGCATGGTGCGCATTGCGCGCAGCGTGGCGCTGGCAGCGCGTCAGCAGGACTACATCAGCGCCGCCATCGCGCGCGGCGAAGCGGGTTACTACATCATTCTGCGCGAAATGCTGCCGAACATTCTCGCGCCGATCATCGTGGAAGCCACCATTCGCGTGGCATTCGCCATCATGCTGTTTGCCACGCTGAGCTTTCTCGGCCTCGGCGCGCAGCCGCCCGAGCCGGAGTGGGGGCTGATGGTGTCCGAGGCGCGCAGCTACTTCTTTAAAGCACCGTGGATGATGATGATCCCCGGTCTTGCCATCGCGCTGGTGGCGATTGGCTTCAACCTGCTGGGCGATGGCCTGCGTGATGTGTTAAATCCAGGGAGCCACAAATGAAGAGTCCGCACAACCCGGTGCTGTCGGTGGACAATTACAGCCTCGATTATGCGTTAGCGCGCGGCCATTCGCTGCCGGCACTGCGCGATATCAACCTGCAGGTGATGCCGGGCGAAGTGCTGGGGCTGGTAGGGGAGTCCGGCTCCGGCAAGACCACCCTCGGCTGGGCGATCATGCGCTGGCTGGCCAATAACGCACGAGAGCAGGCGGGTGATATCCGGCTGAACGGCGAAAGCCTGCTGCAGCTGCCAGCGAACAAACTGATGGCGCTGCGCGGTAAAAAGCTTGGCATGATTTTTCAGGATCCCAGCGCGTCGCTGAACCCGACGCTGACGCTGGGTGAACAGGTCACCGAAGTGCTGCGCCGTCATCGTGGGCTGTCAGCGCGCGAGGCGCAGCAGCTTGGGGGAATCGCTGCTGCGCGATGTCGAGCTGAAGCACCCGGCGCGCATGATGCAGCGCTATCCGCATCAGGTTTCCGGCGGTGAGAAGCAGCGCATCCTGATCGCTACCGCCTTCGCCTGCCAGCCGGACTGCCTGATTTTTGATGAGTCGACCACGGCGCTGGACGTCATCAGCTCGGCGCAAATCCTCGATCTCTACGAGCGACTGCGCGCAGAGACCGGCGTCGCGTCGCTGTATATCTCTCACGATCTGGCGCTGGTGGCGAAAGTGGCCGACCGCGTGTGCGTGCTGGAGCAGGGCCGCATCGTCGAGCAGGCCGCGACGCGCACGCTGTTCAGCGCACCCGCGCATCCGTATACGCGCAAACTGATTGCCGCGGTGCCGGATCCGCAGCATCGGCTGGTCGCGGATGTGGCGGGCAGTCAGCCGCTGCTTAGCCTGCAGGCGATGACGATTGATTATGGCCAGCACGGATTGCTCGATCGGCTGCTGAAACGAGAGGCGAATACGACGCGTGC
Organism: Type-A symbiont of Plautia stali; assembly: GCF_059731155.1. NCBI lineage: Bacteria > Type-A symbiont of Plautia stali. The sequence goes on from NZ_AP035891.1 coordinate 333,019, forward strand.
CGCCAATGCGGTTTCGCTGACGGTGCATCAGGGCTAAATTCTCGGCGTGGTGGGCGAGTCCGGTTCGGATAAATCTTCACTCGGTAAGGCGATAACCGGCCTAGTGCCGTTCAGTGGCAGCATCGACTTCTGCGGTGCGACGTTATATGGCCGCGCGCAGATGGACCCGCCGTATCGCCGTCGCGTGCAGATGATTTTTCAGCATCCGGACGCGTCACTCAATCCGCGCATGACCGTCGGCGAAATCATCGCGCGTCCGCTACGGCTGTATGGACTGCCACCGGGAGAAAGCGAGGCGCAGGCGGTGGCGCGTCTGCTGCAGGAAGTGCGGCTGCCCGCGGAGTTTGCCAGCCGCTATCCGCACGCGCTGTCGGGTGGGCAAAAACAGCGCGTGGCGATTGCGCGCGCCTTCGCTAACCCGCCGGACCTGGTGATTTGCGATGAAATCACGGCGGCGCTGGATGTTTCGGTGCAGGCCACCATTATCGAGCTGCTGCTGGAGCTGCGCCGTCGCTACGGCACGGCGTATCTGTTCATCACCCACGATCTCAATCTCATCCGCCAGATCGCCCATCGCGTGGCGGTGATGTATCGCGGCGATGTGTTGGAAGTGCTGCCCGGCGAGAATATGCGGGCGCAGGCACAGCATCCTTACACCCGTGCACTGCTTGATGCTGTGCAACATCCCTGATCTGACCCAATCCGTGGCATAACGAGAAGCGCATGAACCCTGAAGAGTTAATTCATCACATCGAGTGAATATTGCCTCACTTTTCTGGCAAAAATGGTGCATCACAAAAGCTACAGGTCACCGAGGGTGAACGCGAGTTAGCGTGCTACATGGCCGCGCAGATGACGCAGCTGGGGCTGGATACCTAGCTGCAGCCGGTGGCGGCGATCGGCTGAACGCCATTGGCCGGCTGGCCGGCAGCGGGGGCGGCCACAGCCTGCTGTTCAACGGTCATCTTGATACTAACCCGGTCACCGAAGGCTGGACCGTCGATCCCTGGGCGGGAAAAATCGATGAGCAGTTTATTTACGGTATCGGCGTTTCTACATGAAAGCGGGCGATGCTGCCTATTTCTGCGCCCTGAAAACGTTGATTGATGCCGGCGTGAAGCTAAAAGGTGACGTGATCCTGACTTATGTGGTCGGCGAACTGCAGGGCGGCATCGGCACGCTGGCCGCCATTGAGCAGGGCGTACGCGCCGACTATTTCATCAATGCCGAACCAACGGATTTACAGGCGCTGACCATGCATGCCAGCTCGCTGATGTTCACCATTGAACTGACCGGCGATACGCGCCATTTGTCTAAGCGTGAGGAGGCGGTCGACGCGATTGCGGCGGCGGTTGAACTGATTCCGCAGATCAATAACATCACCTTCAGCGGAGCGAAAAGCGCAGAACACCGCAAAATTAACCGTGACCATATTGGCATCGTACACGGTGCGCTGGGGCATGATTTGCAGGAGTGGCGGCCGCCGCAGGTCGCGGATTTTGTCCGCCTGAAAGGCTCCGCCCGCTTTGCGCCGGGGCAAACGGTGGACGGCGTGCTGACCGACCTGCAGGCCCTGCTGGATGCGCTGTGCCAGCGCTATCCGGGCCTGCAGGCGCAGCTGTTCGATGACGGCCTGCGCGATAAACCCACCATGCTGCCGTTTGAGGTGTCGTCGGAATCGCCGATCGTTAAAGCGGTCAATCGCGGCTGGCAGACCGTGCGCGGCACGCCGCAGCCCACTGGGGTGATCACGCCGCCCGCCTTCTACGGTACCGATGCGGTCCACTGGTATCAACATGCGGGCATGGAGGGCATCGTGTGCGGGCCCGGCGGCAAGTACAACACCATGCCGGACGAGCGCGTCGAGATCAGTGAATTTCTCGATATGGTACGCATTTATTTGCTGGCGATCCTCGACATCTGCCAGCCGGTTGAACAGGCGTCATGATCGCCGACGCGCTGTCACGGCTGCGCAGCGCCATGCGCGCCGCCGACATCGAGGTGATGCTGATCGATCATGGCGAACTGCTGGCATGGTTAACCGGATATACCGTATCGGAAACGCGCTATCGCGCCTGTCTGGTGCCGCTGCAGGAGGAACCGTGGATGGTGCTGCGCCAGCTGGATGCCGCGCCGTGCCGCGCGCAGTCACCGCAGCTGGCGATTGACGCTTACCGTGATGAAGACGATCCCTAGCTGGCGGTGGCGCAAAGCCTGACACGGTGCGGCTATCAGCGGGAGCGGCTGGGCGCGGATTATGCATCCTACGGCATGACGGTACATAGCTGGCAGCAGCTGGCGCACCATCTGCCCGAGGTGCGCTGGTGTGATGTCAGCGGTCTCAGTGACCGGCTGCGCAGCGTCAAATTTCAGGCTGAAATCGCCAGCTTACGCCAGGCCGCCGGCATTGCCGATGCCACGCTGGCTCAGCTGAGTGCGCAGGTGCAGGGCGACTGGCGCGTGCGTGATGTCGCCGCGCTGGCGGCGGCACAATTTCTGCGGCTCGGTGCTGACAGCGGTGAAACCGGACCGATTGTCATCGCCAGCGGCGACAGCGGATTTTTGCATGCCAGCGGCCATGAGCAGTGTCTGCAACCGGGCGATGTGCTGCACGTTGAGCTGATCCCAAAAGTGCGGCACTACAGCGCGCGCCTGATGCGTCCGCTGATTGTTGGTGAAATCTCTGCGGCGCGCGCAGCGCTGGCACAACAGCTGATCGCCATTCAGGATCGCCAGCTGCGGGCGATGAAGCCGGGCGTTGCGGCCTGCACGGTGGATGCCGTCGCGCGCGAGGCGGTGCTCAGCGCCGGGCTGCGTGAGGATTACAGCAACATCACCGGTTATGCGCTGGGTCTGTATACGCGCACCCCGCGCCCGAGCGATTTCAGCTGCTGTTTTCATCCCCAGGCGCCGTGGTTACTGGAGGAAAACATGGTGTTTCACATGTATATTTCAGCGCAGGGCCTCGCCTTCAGTGAAACCGTGCGCGTCACGGCACAGGGCGCAGAGCGACTCACCACGCTGCCGCGCCAGCCCTTTACGCTGCCGGCTAACAATTAACAGGATGATGTACAGTGCAGGACGTTGAATTAATCGATTTGGCTGCCACCTTGCTGGGCCTGATGTTTGATCTGAAATACGCCACTGCCGATAACATCGCCGGGTATGCCATTTATCGCGACGCGCAGGCGCAGTGGCACTTGTGGGATGCCTGTCCGGACGCGGATTATGTGGTGCCACCGGCGCTGGGCTCGAATCACAGCCGCGGCGTGGCGATCGATGTGACGCTGGTGGATGAGGCGGGCAACATTCTGGAGATGGGTACCGGGTTTGACGACATGTCTGCTGAGTCGCACCCGTTCCATCCCAACGTGCCGCACCAAGCGCAGCGCCATCGTCTGTTGCTGAACGCGATCATGCTCGGCGGCGGTTTTGTCGGAATGCCCACCGAATGGTGGCACTTTGAATTGCCGGATGCGCAAAACTATCCGCTGCTCAGCGATCGCTTTTCCTGCGTCAGCCGTCCTGATCGCGCTCCTGTGAGTGATATTGTGCGTTAATAATCGCGTTATTGAAGCGGGTGGTTCTCCGCCTTCCTGCCTTGACACGCCCTTCGTTCCGACCCCAGAATGCAGCTTGTTCCAAGGGGTGCCCTGTTAGAGGGCTGAGATTCTACCCGCGCGACTGTCAAGGCCAGCAACGTAGTGACCCTCTGAACCTGATCCGGCTAATACCGGCGTAGGGATGTGGAACCGGGGTCACTGCACGCCCTCATTCCCTCTTTGCGCCTTTCTGCGAATCCTGCGCGTAACTCAGGCCCTGGCTGGCCGTTATGCCGCAGTCCAAAGAGGGCACTTTCATGACCGAAGCGTCAATCATCGCCGCGCTGCTGGCGTTTATGCAGCGCGAAGAAACCACGGAAGCGGATTTCAACCAGCTGGCGCTGCAGCTGTTCGCGTGGCAATTCGAACACAATCTCCCTTACGCCCGTTTCGCCCGCCAGCGCGGCCGCACGCCGCTGACGGTCAAACAGTGGCGGCAGATCCCGGCGGTGCCGATCACCGCGTTTAAAGATCTGACGCTGAGCTGCCGTCCGGTGGCGGATATTCCCCACATCTTTATGACCAGCGGCACCACGGGTACCGGCCGGGGGCGCAGCTATCACCCGACGCTGACGGTTTACGATCGCTCGATGCTGATCAATTTCCGCCAGCGCTTTATGGCCGGACATCCGCGCCTGCCGATGGCGATCCTGTTTCCGCCCAGCAGCGCGCTGCCGCACTCTTCGCTGGCCCACTATCTGACGTTGGCGATGCACGAATGCGGCACGCCAGACAGCGAAGTGATGGTGGATGCGCAGGGCCTGAAACTGCCGCGTCTGATTGCCGTGCTGGAGCGGACGCAGGCCAGCGGCCAACCCTATGCCCTGCTGGGTGCCAGCTACAGTTTTTTCCATCTGCTGGACGAACTGGCGCGCCAGCAGCGGCGTTTCAGACTGCCACCGGGCAGCCGCATCCTCGACACCGGTGGTTTTAAGGGCCAGTCGCGTGAAGTCGCGGCGGAGGTGTTTTATAGCGCGCTGCAGCAGACGCTCGGCGTGCCGCGTTCGCACTGCATCAATATGTACGGCATGACTGAACTCAGCACCCAGTTTTACGATTCTGGCAATGAAATCTGCCCGCCGGTGAAATCCGGACCGCACTGTATCCGCACGCGCGTGGTCAATCCGCTGATCGGTGCGGACGTGCCGGAAGGAGAGACGGGCGTACTGGTGTATCACGATCTCGCCCATTTCAATTCTGTTTCCGCCATTCTGACCGAAGATGCCGGCGTGATGGTGCCCGGCGGGTTTCAGCTGCTGGGCCGCGTCGCGGGCGCGGATGCCAAAGGCTGCTCGCTGGCGATGGAATCGTTTCTTGCTGCCGTGCAGGCGCGGGCATGAAAGTGTATGCCGGGCATCCGCCACAGCGAGGTGGCATGGCACAGCCTGCACTTCAGCCGGCAGGGCAGCGCGCTGGAAGTGTGTGTGCCGGTGCTGTCAGAGGCGCAGATTGCCACGCTGGCGGCCAGCGTACGCGATAACGCGCGCCGCTACCTGCACACCCTGAGTGTAGCGCGCATCACCGCGTTGATTGATGAAGCCATCGCGCGCCTGCTTGACCGTTCGCACCCGGTGCGCCTGCAGGCGGAGCGGGTGCTGCCGCTGGTTACCGGCTATGACGCCGATATGCTGCGGCTCGGTTTAACCGGCTATCTCAAAACCTTCCGTGAACCGCAGCTGCGGCGTTTTCTGGCGGAGGATTTCGGCAACGTGCAGATGCTGGACGATTTTCAGCCGCGGCTAAAAGGCGGCTTTGCCCGCGCGTTTGGTCCGCAGCTGTTGCTGCAGGTCTGGGCCGGCAATGTGCCGGGTTTGCCGCTGTGGAGCCTGATTGCCGGCCTGCTGGTGAAGGCGGGAAGCGTGGGCAAAGTGGCGAGTGCTGAGCCGCTGATGGCGGGCTGGTTCGCCCAGCTGCTGGCGGAGATCGATCCGCAGCTGGGCGACTGTCTGGCCGTCGTATGGTGGCAGGGCGGTGATGAAAGCACTGAGCAGCAATGGTTCCGCTAGGCAGATGTGGTGATGGCTTATGGCGGAGAGGCCGCGCTGACGGCGATGCAGCGGCGTCTGCCGCCAGACACGCGCTTTCTGCCGCACGGCCATAAAATCAGTTTTGGCATGGTGGCGCGTTCGGCGCTGGACGTCCGGCGCCGAACGGCGCTGGCGCGTCAGGTGGCCTACGATGTGATGCGCTACGACCAGGCCGGCTGTTACTCGCCGCAGGCGCTGTTTGTTGAGCGCGGCGGCCGGGTGTCGCCGCAGGAGTTTGCTGCTTACCTCGCCCATGAACTTGCCGCGCTGGCACAGCGCTATCCGCGCGCGACCCTGACGCTGGGTGAAAGTCAAGCTGTGGCAGCGTGGCGCAACGCGGAGGAAATGCGTGCGCTGAGCGGTGACCGCACGCTGTACGGCGATGAGAACGATGCCTAGGCGGTGGTGTACGTCGATAAGCCGGAGCCGTTACAACCGGGCGCGCTGGGGCGCACGCTGAAGGTAATTGCTGTGGATACGCTGGAGGAGACGGTTAGCTGGGTGGCAGCGCAGCGCGCGTATTTGCAAGGCGTTGGCCTCGCGGCCGCGCCCCAGACGCTGTTTCGACTGGCGGCGCAGCTCGGTGCGGCGGGCGTCACGCGCATCACGGCGCTGGGTAACATGACTTCGCCGGAGGCGGGCTGGCATCACGATGGCCGCTTTAGCCTGCTGGATCTGGTTACCCTGTGCGAAATCGAACAGGCGGCGGAAACCGCCGCTGAACACTATGCGCCCTATCTTGACTGAGCGGGCGTGGAGAAACGTAATGAAATTCAGCAATCACACCGTGCTGGTGACCGGCGCCAGCCGCGGTATTGGCGCTGCCATTGCCTAGGCCTTTGCCGCCGAAGGCGCGTTTGTCGTTGTCAACTATTTACGTAATCGCGACGCCGCTGCGCAGGTGGTGGCGGCCTGTGAAGCACAGGGCGGGGGTGCACTGGCGATTGCCGCCGATGTGACCTGCGCCGGACAGGTAGCCGATATGATGCAGCAGATCGACGCCGCTACCGGGCGACTGGATGTGGTGGTGAACAATGTCTTCGCGCCTTATCGCTTCGATCCGGACCAGCGCCAGCGCTTCTGGGAAACGTCCTGGTCCGCTTACCATACGCAGTTTGATGGCGCAGTGAACGCCTGCTACAACGTGTGTCAGGCGGCCTTGCCGCTGATGCGCCGCCGGGCGCGCGGCAGTATCATCAATCTGGTAAGTGATTTGATCGCCCGGCCGGCGGTGGCTTATCACGACTATATCACCGCAAAAGCCGCGCTGACGGGCTTTAGCCGGACGCTGGCGGCCGAACTGGGGGCGCTGGGCATTCGGGTGAACTGCGTGGCGCCGGGACTGGTGTATCCCACCGATGCCAGTCAGCATACGCCAGAAGCGGTACGCCACGCGCTGACGGCGCAAACGCCGCTCGGACGACTGGCCGCGCGCCGCGTATATCGCCGGGCCGGTGCTGTTTCTGGCATCAGCGTGGAGCGAATTTGTCACCGGCCAGACGCTGTATGTCGATGGCGGGTTGGTGATGCAGGACCATTAAGCTAGGTCGCCAGTCGCCGCACTGGCGACCTGCCACCGCCATCCCGGTACCTCTATCCGTTATTCCGCCATGCCCACCGTCATGCAGCTATCTGCGCATTGCAGGCAGATTTCAGCACAGGTCTGACAGTGCGGATGCTGGTGCTTCTGGCACTCCCAATCGGCCAGCTGACAGGCCATCGACGTGATGGTACAGAGCTGCTCGCTCAGTTCACTCTGGGCAGCCAGCAGTTGGGCGGTTACGCGACACAGCGCCGCGCACTGCTGATTCAGGCTAATGCAGACGCTCATCTCACTGGCGTCAGCGTCCAGCAGACAAGCCGCCGCACAGTGGTCGCAGGCGGTCGCGCAGCGATAGCACAGCGCGATACAGTCATTGAATTCAGCGTTCATGGGTTTCCTTAGCGTCAGGGTAAAACGACGCATGTGTGAGCCTGAAGGGAGAATTTAGCTAAAACAGAGGTGATATCAAGTGGATAGCGGGGGATTAACACCTGTAAGGTGCATCGCAGATGCAATTATCCCTTTAATAATGCGGAGTTAGCTAATTGTAAGCTTTTGTATATATCAGCGCGGGTAATAAAAACCGCCTAAATAAAAGTGTACGACTCTGTGTGGCTTGTACAAATATAGCCGCTGCGGATTTGTTAGTTAAATAAGCAATAGTTTAAATTCGTGGTAAATAAACGATGCAATTAAGGCATTATAAGCGAAGCGGTAAATGCTGCCGGATCGCTGAAGATTTGATCGATTAATTGTTTTCCGGCAAGAAAATTACTCTCCTGACAAGGTTTATCACGCATTTAAGCGAAGCGTAAACACAATGTCAGGAGAGTGTGGTGCCAAAGGTTATCGAGATTAAATCAGTATTAAGAGGGGAAAGTCTTATTTACGACGACTGATCTTTCCCCCCTTTCTGCCGGCTTCGATGGCACGCTGTGGATCGTTCTTAAAGTTACCGCCACTGACCTGACCACCCTTGCGGCCTGCTTCAGCCGCGCGCTCCTTATCGGCTGCGAAGTTGCCTGAACCCCCACGACGTTGCGTCACTTTTTCTTCCTCTTCAGGTTTCTTCTTTGGATCCTTCATTTTTTTCCTCTCTGTTCATACCCGCATGAAGCAAAAATAAATGTAGCGATGTTTTTACCATAATTAAGCCAGGAATAATCTTAACTTTTAATTTACAGCAAGTTGGTTTTTTAACGATGAGTCAATTCCGGCTGATTTATTCCAGCAAATCATCTGGGGGGAAATTGTTAATATTTTACTTTCATAAAGGGAAGCATTCTTTTAGCATCGCTAATGTGAATCGATGACGTTCTGACAATTAACCGCTGTCGCAATTCTTAAAAACCTTTCTTGCACAGCTGCGCTTACTTGCTACGTTTAATTAAGTTGTTCGCTTGGACTTAATTAGCGCTTCGCTTATTTTCAGATAAACAGCCTGAAAGCGATGAGGTAAGAGCGTGCTGCCGGCTCAGTGACGAGCATCCAACGCGGCTGATGTGCCTGGCCGGTGTCACTTTACTTTGGAGCAAAACATGACGAAGGAATCTGTGTATCTGGACTGGCTGCGCGATGCGCATGCTATGGAAAAACACGCGGAAAGCTTGTTGAAAGCGGCGGTGTTGCGCCTGACGGAGCATCCCGCGTTGCAGACGCGCCTTGAGCAGTATCTTGAGCAAAGTCGTGAACAGCAGCAGCAGGTGAAAACGCTGCTGCGCCAGTATGACAGCAGCTGGTCGGTGCTGAAGGAGTCGTTAGGCCGGATGTCGGCGGTCGGTCAGGCCGCCAGCGATATGCTGCAGGATGAAGAGGGCATCCGTGTGGCCGTCAGCAGCTACGTGTTCTGTAACTATAAAATAGCCACCTACTCGACGTTGCTGGTGGCTGCAGAGCAGGCGGAAGAGGGGGAGGATGTCAGGATCGTGCGGCGCATCCTGCAGCAGGAAAGCCAGATGGCCAGCAGGCTGCTGCAACTGTTGCCACAGGCGGCAGAGGAAGCCATTGTGCTGCGCACGGAACCTGAGCTTTCCGGTACAGATTAAGTCATCCTGCGGCGCGCCCTAGAGATTAATCACCAGTTCCGCCGATTTGCTGCGCGAGCAGCACAAGGCGATGTACTGCTCCGGGGCGCTTTTTTCGCTGTCAGACTGCACGGTATCGCGGTGATCGACCTCTCCGGCGGTGACCCGCGTCAGGCAGGCGCCGCACATGCCCATCTCGCAGGAGAGCGGAACGTCGACGCCATTCTCCAGCAGCACCGTGGCAATGGTTTTGTCAGGCGGAATGGTACATTGCTGCCCACTGCGTGCCAGCGTCACGGTAAAGCCTTCTTCCGCGCCAGCCGTGCGGGCGACGGGTTTGAACGCTTCAGCGTGAATGTTGGCGCTGTCCCAGCCGCGCGCCAGCGCCTGCTGCTGCATGTGCGTCATAAACCCTTCCGGCCCGCACAGGTACAGATGTGTGTCGGCGGCAGCACCAAGCAGTTCAGCCGGTGGATAATCACGTGCGCTGCGGCCTTCGCTGCTGTACCAGATTTCACAAAATCCATGCTGAAAACGCTGCGCCAGTTCGTCGGCAAAAGCTTCATCACCGCGCTGGCGGACAAAGTAATGCAGCACAAAAGGCACGGCGGCGGCCTCCAGCGCCAGCGCCATGGCGTACAGCGGCGTAATGCCAATTCCGGCCGCCAGCAAAATGACTTTAGCGGCCGGTTGCAGAGGAAACAGGTTGCGCGGTGGCGAAATCGCAATCGTCTGGCCGGGGCGCAGCGTGTCGTGCACGTAGCGCGATCCACCGCGCGATTGCCCGTCGCGGGCAATACAAGATTTGGTAGCCGCGCGCGTCATCGCAGCGTCCGGTCAGTGAGTACTGACGTATCAGGCCATCACGCAGGTGGACATCAATGTGCGCACCCGGTTGCCAGTCCGGCAGCGGCTGGCCGTTTTCCGCCACCAGCGTGACACTGAGATTGTGACGTCCCTGACGATAAAGGTCATCCACCACCACATTCAGCAGATCACTCATCGTTGCCTCCTCACACCAGGAAAAATTCGCCGAAGCCCATGCGCTTTAGGCCGCGACGATAAGTAATTGAGCTGCGATCGGCCGGAATATGCGCTTCCAGAGCCAGGTCGAGCGGCAAACGCTCCGGCTGCTGGGTTTCCACCATCAGGCGATCCTCCTCGAACACGCGCTGATTGAAGGCGTGCACCTCTTCGCACCGGGATGTGCAGGTCAAAATTACGCGCGATGGGCGCAAACATGCGCGTTTTGCGCGCCGACACCGGCAACGCGGCATTCATGATCACCAGGTGCGATTCGCCGGGGAAATGAATGGTCAGCGTGGCGGTAAACGGCAGATGCATTTCGAAATGACGCAGCCAGCTAAATCCTTCAGGCGCCTGCTGCGGACTGTCAGCGGCAAAGTTACTCACTGAGCTCCAGTAATCCACGGCAAAACCGGTCTCGGTCTCGACCGGATTATAGCAGGCACCACCTGGTTGTTGGGATCGGCGAAGGTTTCCGTGTGCACCCAGGCGAAGTGCGCCACATCCAGAAAACCTTCCACCTGGCGTCCGGCAAAGCCGTTGACGTCAAAACCGGGGCAGTTGATCTGTTGAAAACCTGCATCATCCCAGTGCGGCATGGTGGGCAGCAGCGCGGGCTGGTCAGCATCCGGCGCGAGGCACACCCAAATCAGACCAAAGCGCTCTTCAACCGCATAACTGATCAGATTAAGCTTGGCCGGAATCGGCTGATCGGGGCTGGACGGGATGCGATTGCAGCGGCCATCGGCACCGAAGCGCAAGCCGTGATAAGGGCAGACGATACCCTCTTCATCATGAAAACCCAGCGTCAGCGGGACGCCACGATGTGGGCAAACGTCGCGTGCCGCTACCACCTTACCCTGCAGACGATACAGCACCAGTTGCTCGTCAAGCAGCACCGCTTTGGTCGGTGCGCCAGCGATATCGCAGGAACGGGCAACCGGGTGCCACTGTCGCGCCAGACGCAGCCAGTCATCAGGTTCAAACGTGCAGTGTGCGGGAGGCGTAATGTTATTCATGTTGTTGTCCTGTCAGGTGCTCACACAAGGCGAAATAGAAGGCTTCATTTTTGTCAGGACATTGTTAATATGCTTGCCTGTGCAAATCCATCAGCAAGAATGCAGCTAGGTGTTGCAAAAAACCGTACAGGTGAGAAATGAGCCCGCTTTGCCGTCTATTTTGCCGAAGTGGCGCGCAGCGGCAGTTTGCGCAAAGCCGCTGAGCAACTGCACGTTTCCGCTTCCGCTATTAACCGGAAGATTCTGCAGGCGGAAGAGAGTTTTTGGTACGCCGCTGTTCGAACGTTTGCCGGAAGGGCTGCGCATGACCACCGCCGGAGAATTACTGTATGACGATGTGATGCGCTGGCAGCGTGAGTTTCGCGTCACGCGGCAGTGCTTTGATGATATTCAGGGACTGAAACGCGGTAACGTAACGGCCGGGCTGGTGCAGCCGCTGACCAAAGGCAGCGTGGCAGACGCCATCGCCGATATCGCACGCCAGCATCAGTGGCTGCGGCTGGAGCTGACGGTGGACAACAGCCACCGCATCAGCCAGATGATTCGCCAGTCGGGAATCGATTTTGGCCTGATTCTCGATCCCGCCGGGCAGAGCGGACTGGAAGTGCTGGCGTTTGCCGAACTGGAGATGGGCGTGGTGATAGCCGCCGACCATCCGCTCAGCATGAGGCCGGTGCTGTCGCTCAGCGAACTCAGTCATGAGCGACATATTGTGCTTGGCGCCGCGCTGATGGTCCATGAACGTGTCGATGCGCTGTACCGCAAGCAGGGGCTGGCGCCGGAAAACATTATCGCCTGTAACGACATCCGCCTGATTCGCAGCCTGATCGCTCAGGGCACCGGCATCAGCGTGCTGAGCCTGCTGGACGTGATGACCGAGGTGCAGGAGAACCAGCTCTGCTTTGTACCGCTCAGGCACAGCGTGATGCGACCGCTGACCCTGGCGCTGTGTACTGCGCCGTCGCGCCAGCTGTCGCGGGCGGCGCAGATGGTGATTCAGCGCATGACCGAGGTGATTAAGGCGATGGCCATCGTAAGGCCCGCAGGCGGGCCGTAATCACGCTCAGTGCCCAGTTTCGGCATGCGGCGCACGGGTTTTTGTGGCACCGGCACCGCCCGAAGGACGGGCGATAATAATACCGAGAATACCGCCGGCAATCAGCGCCATCGCCACAATCAGCAATCCCGAGTGATAACTCTGCGTCGCATCTTTCATTTTTCCCAGCAGCGGCGGTAAACTCAGTCCGACAAAGTTTGCCACCGTATTGATAAAGGCAATCGATGCCGCAGCGGCTACGCCAGCTAATTTTTCTGTGGTCACGACCCAGAATATTGGCGTCAGGGCAAATTTAAGCCCGACGGTGAAGACCAGCAGAATATAGGCGAGCAGCAGGCTGCCCGAATAAATTGCGCCGGTTAATGCGAGGCACGATAAAATTAATGGCAAACCCATATGCCAGGCGCGTTCACCGCTGCGATCGGAATGGCGTCCGTTTAAATACATAAATACGCAGGCCATCACAAAAGGCAGGGCGGATAACAGGCTGATAATAAAATTACTCTGCTCTGAGGCCATGTTTTAATAATCAATGGCATGAACAACGTAATGCCGATGGAGCCGAACGCCTGTAAAAACCACACCAGACTGAGCAATAACACCGTGCGATCTTTTAATGCCTGCAGCCAGGAGTGGTTCTTATTCAGGGTAACGCCTGAATTGTCCTGTTCGAGGCGCTGACGCAGCCAGTGTTTTTGCTGTGTAGTTAACCAGACAGCATCGTCGGGCTTATCGGGTAAGCGCCACAGCACCAGACAACCGAGCAGCACTGCGGGAATGCCTTCCAGCGCGAAAAGCTAGCGCCAGCCTGCGATATCCGCAATGCCATGCATATTGAGAATGGCACCGGAAATGGGCAGACCAATAATCGACGCGCCCACCGATCCCATATAAAAGAAAGACATCGCGCGTGCGCGGTTACTTTTGGGGAACCAGCAGGAAATATAATAGATAATACCCGGCGCAAAACCGACTTCGGCCATACCGAGTAAAAAACGCATCACATATAACTGATTGGCGCTATGAACCAGCGCCATGCCGGTACTGACAATGCCCCAGGTAATCATAATACGTGCTATCCAGCGCCGGGCGCCGACTTTGGTCATAATGACATTGCTGGGAATTTCAAACAGAATGTAGGAAATATAGAACATGCCGACACCGAGGCCGTACATGCTGGTGGTAAGCCCGAGATCGGCATTCATCTGCAGCGCAGCGATAGAGATATTGGTTTTATCGAGATTAGCGACAAAATAACAGATCACGATAAACGGGATGATGCGCTTATTTAATTGACTCAACGTAGAACCAGAAACATCGGAACTTATCATATCCACCTCGTCACGCAGCATTACGCCACTCCGCGCCGGCAGACGGGCGCAAGGGCAGCGATGTCATGAATGATCTGTTTCGCTTGCTAAGCAATAAATGAAGTGCAGCCGAAAATAAAAATTATTTTATTTCGGCCATGCAGCAGCATTAACTATGCCGATAGTGATATTGCACATGAGCGATGTAAATCGTCATGAGCTAGCATTGTAGTACAATCTATTTTGGTTGTGCTACAATAGAGGTCACAGATTGGCTGGCGTTAAACGATCGCGGCGTAATCACCGGTGCCCTCCGGCCATGGCGTGAGCAGGTCGAAGCCGGTATCCGTGACGGCGACAGTGTGCTCCCACTGCGCGGACAGGGAGCGATCTTTGGTCACCACCGTCCAGCCATCAGACAGCACGCTAGTGCCCGCTTTGCCGGCGTTAATCATGGGCTCAATGGTAAAAATCATGCCAGCCTGCAGCGCCAGCCCCTGGCCCGGCGTGCCGTAATGCAGGATTTGTGGATCGCCGTGGTAGATCTCGCCAACGCCGTGACCGCAATACTCGCGTACCACGGAAAAACCGGCCTTTTCGGCGACCTGCTGAATAGCCGCACCGATATCGCCCAGCGTTGCACCGGGTTTCACCACCCGAATGCCTGCCACCATTGATTCATACGTCACGTCAACCAGGCGCTTAGCGCGTACCGAAGGCTGACCGACGAAATACATGCGGCTGGTGTCGCCGTACCAGCCATCTTTGATGATCGCCACATCGATATTTACGATGTCACCGTCTTTGAGCTTTTTCTCGCCCGGAATACCGTGGCACACCACGTGATTGACCGAGGTGCATACGGTACGGGTATAACCCTGATAGCCAATGTTAGCCGGAATGACCTTTAGCTCATTGACAATATAGTCGTGACAGCGGCGATCCAGTTCATCGGTGGTAACGCCGGGTTTCACCCAGGGCGCGATCATCTCCAATACTTTGGCGGCGTCGTGACCGGCGGCGCGCGCCCGTTCAATCTCTTCAGCGGTATGCAGTTTAATACTCATTGCGCGATTCCCTGCGGAATAAAGGAAGGTTGGTCAAGCAGCTGCGCCAGTTCAGCGCCGCCATCACGTTCGACCCGCATCAGCAGGCGCGTCAGTTCCTGATGGCTCAGCTGCGGATAAAGTTCGGCCAGCATGCCGATTTTCATCCAGTGCTCCGCCTGCGCATTGATCGAACGACTGAGCGCCGTGCTGGCGATGCGCAGGTTCTCATGCATTAAATCCGAAATTTTGACGATACCCATGGCTGGCCTTTATATGAAACGTATATGATACATATATAGGTTAAGCGGTGGGGTGGAATTTTGCAAAGGGCTCATGCGCGGAGGGCAATGGCAGGCAATAAAAAAGCCCGCTGCGCGGGCTTGATAAGAACTGATTAATGCGGAATCTCAGAGACCTCTTTGACATCCGCTTTGTTGATCTGCTGTTTGACACCATTGGCATCAACGTAGCCCAGCAGTCCGCTTTCCACTTCCTGCGGTTTACCATCGCTGACAATGGTACGGCCATCATTGGTATGAATGGCGTAGCTGGTACGGGTACAGCCGGTTAGGGCGCTCAGTGCCACAATGGCTGCCAGTGGTAACAAAATCACTTTTTTCATGTCGCTCTCCCTATCGAGTAGATCAGTTGTTCAGTTCACTCATATTGGTGATCTGGTCACGGTTAATCTGTTCTGTTTTACCGGTTTGCGCATCTTTATAAGAGACCAGGCCAGTATCACTATCCACCTGTGGCTTACCATCGGTGACGATAGTGCGTCCGTCGGTGGTTTTAATCGCCTGATTCGATGAATCAGCCGGCGATGGCAAAAATCGACGTCAATAACACAGCCGCTACAGTCAGTTTCTTCATAGTAATTTCCCTGATTGGTCTGAAGTCCAGCTATAAGCGTAGAACAAAATCCGGATTCTGGTCTGACCTGACTCGCTTTCTTTGCACAATTAATGCGGTTTAGCGTGCAATTGATGAGGAGGAAATTACCAGGCGCGGCTAATGTGTTTCGCCGCGTATATTGGGATGCAAGATAGCATTGCGATATTACTCAGCGGCCAGGCCGGCCAAGCAGCAGAGAAAAAATAGCCTTGTAATGCGTTTTCAATATCATATCGTCGCACTGGTCGATACGTGCTATTAGCGTGACAAACAGGTTTTTTCGGTTCAGCAACTTGCCGCTACACAAAATTTCCTGCATCAGCGTGCCAAGTAACTCATGCTGCTTTACCTGCAGCGATCCACCAGTCCATGGTAATGCATCTTCAGAATTATTATGAAAAGGATCGTATCGCATCATCATTACCCTGATAGCAGTGCGTTAATTCAGCTTTTTGGCCAGCAGCCTGATCGCATTATCGCAGGCCTGCTGGATGGCCGGATTCTCCGAGCGCAAGCCCGTGCGATACAGCGCGCCAATTATTTGCTGAACAGATAAGGTTTCACCCGGTTTTACAATCTGTGTGACGACTTTGCCCAATAAAAGATAGATCTCATCGGCATCTTCTAATTCATCGTGCTTCACTCAACCCCCGGAACAAATAAACATAAATCTAAGTAATATGTTACTGACTGATAAATATTATTAAGCGCGCTATTCCAGGGTTCAAAAAGTTATCGCGGCGAATATTAATTAGGAAACGCCTACTTCCTAATAGGCCAGCCGAATCAGTCCAGAATGCTGAGCACCATATTAATGGTTTCTTTGCCATTAGTCACATCCTGAATTTTGCCTACCACGCGCATGCCAAATGCGACGCAAAGCAGCAGTCCGGCAGCGGTGTCGGCATCCAGTCGTGGCGAAATCGAGCCGTCCTCTTGTCCCTGCTCAACCAGCGAAGTCAGGAAGTTGCGGTTGCGCAATACCGCTTCACGTACCAGCTGGGATAACTCTTCGTCCAGCGTTTGCAGCTCCACTGTACTGCCAACCACCAGGCAGCCGCGTCTGCCCTCGATCTCGCTGGCTGAGTCGAGATAAAACTGCAGCAGCTCAGCAATGCGCGCCCGGCCGGTCGGGTACTGTTGCAAACGGGCGCGCAGGTCCACATTGCGCAGCAGGATGTAGCGCTCAAACACCCGCAGAAACAGGGAACGTTTATCCTGAAACGCTTTATAGATACTGCCCGCCGTCAGGTTCATCGCTTCACCTAAATCGGCAATCGAGGCCGCATGAAAACCCTTCTGGCGGAACACGATCATGGCGCTGTCGAGCGCTTCGTCGATATTAAAATTGCGCGGTCTGCCGCGCTCTCTGGCAGCCGGCGCCGGATTGGGTTTACTGGTCATAAAGCGGGCTATTTAGAATGAATCGTTTCCAAATTATCCGGCTTATCGATGACAGGGTCAAATCCTGCACAAACGCATAGCGCGGTAGATGATAATCGACAGCGAACCGCGTTAATGTTCAGCCCTGATAGTTGAGAATTTTTGACCGCCGAAGGATGATAAACCTTTTGCCGGGCCGGGACCTTTTCATGCTGATCTCCACTGAGGATACGCGCACTTTCAACACCGACATTCGCCTGGCGGCGACGCTGGCCGCCGTGGCGGGCGCACTGAATACTGCGGCGTTCGAAACGGTTGGTTTCTTCTCCGCCAACATGACCGGTAACGTCTCGTCACTGTCCGATCATCTGGCGAAAGCCAATCTGCATATCGGACTGTTTTTCCTGCTGATTGTGCTGTTGTTCATCGCCGGTTCATCGGTCTCCACGCTGATCATCAATTCCGGCCGCAGGCGGCAGATACGCGGGATCTACGCCATCAATATTCTGCTGGAGGGCATTGCGTTGCTGGTGCTGGGGATTGTCGAAAGCGGCTTTCATTTCAGCGAGGGCGGCGTGTTACTGATTCTCAGCCTGAGCTTTCTGATGGGCCTGCAAAATGCGGTGGTAACGCGCATCTCCAATGCTCGCGTGCGCACGACGCACGTCTCCGGCACGTCAACCGATATCGGCATTGAGCTGGCGATGCTGTTCGACGTGCTGCGTCGCAAAGAGTCACCGAAAGACGCGCCGCTGTACATTGAACGGCTAAAACTGCATTGCTACACCGTGCTGGCGTTTCTCGCTGGCGGCGTGCTGGGCATTCTGCTGCTGCAGTGGCTAAGCTACGCGCTGCTGATCGTCATTGGGTTACTGCTCAGCGCGCTGGCGCTGTCGGCGCTGAAACGTGCGGGCAGCAACCCGCTTCACGCCCGCTAAGGAAGGGAATCATGATCTCGCTCGACGACCGCCTGCAAGCCATCTGGCAGCTGCTTAGCACTGCCACCACTTCGCGTTCGGCTTTCACCCTGATGCAGCTGACGGCCAGCCCAGCCTGCGCTCCGTGGTGATACGGCAGTTTTTGCCCGCGCTGCCGGCCCTGCGTTTTACCGCCGATCGGCGCAGCTCCAAAATGCAGGATATTGCAGCCCAGCTGCACGTGGCGTTACTGGCTTATGACGCCGCCAATAGCGTTCAGCTCAGGCTGGCGGGCACGGCTCAGCGCGTTGACGATGTACAACAGCGTGCCGCAGCTTGGCATACATTGCGCCCGCATTCACACGCGTTGTTTCAGTCACCCGTCAGGCCGGGCAGCGTGATTGCCCATCCTGATGAAGCACTGCCTGCCAGCGCGCAAAAGGTGGGCAACGGGCCCGACGAGCACTTCGCGCTGGTACAGATCACCTTGCACAGCGTGGAGTGGCTGGATGTCAGCCGCGAGCCCCATCAGCGCGCGCGATTCGAGGCCACTGCGGATGGCTGGCAGGGCAGCTGGCGCGTGCCCTGAGGTTTATTGTTCCGCCGGTGTTTTTGCCTGACGCGGGCGGCCAGCCGCACCGGCGCACACCAGCGCCAGCAGCACCATGATCAGTACCGGCAGCATCGCCATGCGCAATCCGGCATGTTCGCCGATAAAGCCAAGTCCGGGCGGGCCGACCAGAAACGCCAGATAACCCAGCGTAGCCGCAATCGTGACGCGCACCGCGCTGTTATGGCCATCGCCCGCAGCCGAGACCGTTAGCGGGAAGCCGAGTTACGCGCCGACGCCCCAGAACAGCACGGCCGCCGCAGCCAGCCATGCGTTATCGGAGAAAATCACCAGCGTCAGCCCCTGTGCCGCCGAGAATGCGCCGGCGCGCAGTACCCAGACACGGCCAAGACGATCAACCACCAAGCCCACCGAGGAAGCGCCCCAGCGTCATGCCGGCGGTGAAGCCCGCGTAGACCAGCGTGCTTTGTGTATGATTGAGATTATGGCCGTCGATCATCAGTAACGGCAGCCAGTCGTTAGCCGAGCCTTCCGCCAGCGCCAGAATCACCACGCCGAGCACCAGCAACTGGCGGTCACGCAGTTCACGTCCAACCTAGGCCAGAAAGCCGCCATGATGCGGCTGTTCACTGCGTTCGCTGTCGCTGGTGGCGGGCAGATGGCGCAGCGCTAGGGCGGCAATCAGCAGGTTAACCAGCAGCACCACGCTAGGCTGTGTCCCTTAATCACCTGAGATATAGTAACTACCTGTTTCCACAACACATTGAACTATGGCTCGCTACGACCATCCCGATGAAGCATGGACTATCATCCAGCCCTTATTACCTGCTGAACCAGCAACACCACGGGCCGGACGTCCATGGGCTGAACATCGTATGATCATCAACGGCATGTTCTGGGTGCTGTGTTCAGGCGCACCATGGCGCTATTTGCCTGAGCGATATGGCCCATGGAAGACCGTTTATAACCGTTTTAATCGATGGTCTAAATCGGGAGTGATTAACATTATTTTCAACAGGTTACTTTCTTCTCTTGATGCTCATGGTCTCGCTGACTGGTCCGCAACTGCGCTGGATGGCAGCAATATCCGGGCACTCAGGTGCGCCGCCGGGGCGCAAAAAAACATTCCGATATCGCCGGAGATAATGGGCTGGGTCGCTCTCGCGGTGGTTTTGGCACCAAAATCCATCTGGCGACAGACGGAAGCGGTCTGCCGTTAAATATCGTACTGAGTCCCGGTCAGGCTCACGAAAGCCAGTTTGCACAACGTCTTCTGGACGGTATTGGTGTTCAGCGCCGGAACGGCAGCATGAAGCGTCGTGGCCATGCAGTGCTGGCTGACAAAGCCTACTCCGGACAAAAGAATACCGCCGCATTGCCACACGTTATGACAAAACGGCGAGGAATTATCTGGCGATGGTGAAACTGGGATGCATCCGGCTGTTTTACAAAAGGTTATGTAATTAAAGGACACAGCCTAGTAATCAGGAATGATGGCTTACGTACCGGTTGATCGTTCTCTTCACGGAAGCTGACTTTATCAGACAGACTCGCGATATCGGTCAGCAGAGTACGGATCTCTGCGGATTTTGCGCCATCGTCCAGTGTGGCAATCAACTCAACCGGTTTCGTTAGTTTCTCAAGGTAGGCCTTGAGCTGGGTTTTTAAATTGGTGTCGAGCATAGTGAGTTCCTGTGAAGAAAATCGGGTGCCGCAGCACCCGATGGAAGAAAGATCAAAGGGCGTAGGTGACTTAGATTTTGCCAACCAGGTCCAGTGATGGAGCCAGCGTTGCGTCGCCTTCTTTCCATTTAGCCGGGCAAACTTCACCTGGGTGAGAAGCCACATACTGAGCCGCTTTCACTTTACGCAGCAGATCAGACGCGTCACGGCCGATGCCTTCTGCAGTGATTTCGATGGCCTGGATGATGCCTTCTGGGTCAACGATGAAGGTACCGCGGTCAGCCAGACCTTCTGCTTCACGCATGATTTCGAAGTTACGGGTCAGAGCACCGGTCGGGTCGCCGATCATCGCGTACTGGATTTTCGCGATGGTGTCTGAAGAACCGTGCCAGGCTTTGTGGGTAAAGTGCGTGTCAGTTGAAACGGAGTAGATGTCTACACCCAGTTTCTGGAACTCTTCGTAGTGGTCTGCCACGTCACCCAGTTCAGTCGGGCATACAAAGGTGAAGTCAGCCGGGTAGAAGAAGAAAACACTCCATTTACCTTCAACGTCTTTCTCGGTTACGTCGATGAATTCGCCGTTTTTGAATGCAGCGTTTTTGAACGGTTTGATTTTGGTATTGATGATAGACATGGGTGACCTCCGTTAAAAAGATGTGATGCAGGCTACATAATTTTCGGGCCAACTTCTAATATGCAGACGTTATCAATCAGATAATCAAAAGCTATCAAAGTGCCGACGCCAGATTTGATGCGGCTTGCCGCGGCATTCTACACAGAAAAGCCGCAGAGTTAACAGGCTTTATCTTTACGCGCGGCAACTGCTACTTTTGTTGATGCTTGGTGCGCATAAACGCGCCCCCTCCGGATAAGATTTCTGGCGCTGCAGGGTCGCCATTCAGGGTGACCTTGCGTAACGTTGCACGTGTTCAGATGGAGCCCACGTTTGAAAATTCGTTTATTTGAGGAAGCTGACCGCCCTTTTTTACGCACGCTGTTTCTCGCGGCGCGCCGTCATAACTGGACATGGCTGGCCGGCGACGACTGGCAGCTGGAAGATTTCGACGCGATTATTCTCGGTGAAACGGTACTGGTGGCGGAGATCGCCGGCCACCGCGCAGGCTTTGCCGGCGTGATGGACAACGATAATTTTTTGCACAGTTTGTATGTCGATCCGGCCTTTCAGGGCCAGGGCGTCGGCAGTGCGCTGCTGAACGCGGTGCAGCAGCGTTTTACCTCCACCGGCGCGCTGAAATGTCTACTACAGAACGAAGCGGCGCTGCAGTTTTATCAGCAGCACGGCTGGCAGCGCGAAGCGCTGGGAGAGAGCGAACAGGGCCAGTACGTGTTGATGCATCTGCGCTGGCGTCACGCACCAGCGGCAGCTAAGGCTTAAACCGCGCGGAAGGCGATGTCGCCCGGAATCACTTCGCCCTGCCAGTAAAGCTGGGCGGCAACCCGGCCCGCCAGCTGGCGATACAGCGCAGTGAATTCACTCTCCGGACGGCGAATCACGGTCGGTTCACCGTCGTCGAGATCTTCCCGCAGATTAATGTGCAGCGGCAGCTGAGCCAGCAGACGGGTGTGATAATCCTCTGCCAGCTTTTGCGCACCGCTGGTGCCAAAGATTGGCTCGTGATGGCCGCATTCGCTGCAGATGTGGATGCTCATGTTTTCCACCACGCCCAGCACCGGCACGCTAACTTTTTCGAACATCACCATGCCTTTACGCGCATCAATCAGCGCAATGTCCTGCGGCGTGGTCACCA
Source organism: Type-A symbiont of Plautia stali (assembly GCF_059731155.1). Taxonomy (NCBI): domain Bacteria; species Type-A symbiont of Plautia stali. Next base: position 354,893 of record NZ_AP035891.1, read on the forward strand.
CCAGCGCGCCGGTCACCGGCACGTTCTGCGCCAGCGTCAGCTGAATGTCACCGGTGCCCGGCGGCATGTCCAGAATCAGGTAATCGAGATCCGGCCACAGCGTTTCGTTCAGCAGTTGCATCAGCGCCTTGCTGGCCATCGGTCCGCGCCACACCATGGCGTTATCGTCGGTCACCAGATAGCCGATAGAGTTGGTTGCCAGGCCGTGCGCCATGATCGGTGCCATGTGCGTGCCATCCGGCGAGGTGGGTCGCTGCTTTTCGGTGCCGAGCATGTCCGGGATCGACGGGCCGTAAATATCCGCATCGAGAATACCGACGCGCGCCCCTTCGGCCGCCAGCGCCAGCGCCATATTCACAGCGGTGCTGGATTTGCCCACGCCACCTTTACCGGAGCTGACGGCGACGATGTTTTTCACGCCGTTGACGCTCGGCTGATTTTTCACGCGTTTCAGGGTGGCAATGTCATGCCGCAGCCGCCAGTCGATGGCGCGCGTATTGGTCAGGCGCAGCAGTTCCGCGCTGGTCTGGGCTTTCAGCGCCTCAAACGCGCTGGCCCAGGCAAATGGCATCACTAGTTCAATGTGCAGCTTGTCGTCGAGCAGCGCCACGTGGCGAAGCGCTTTGAGGGTAGTCAGATTGTGTTGCAGCGTCGGATGCTCAAACTCGCTCAGCACGCCGATAACCACGGCGCGCAACGCTTCAGGTGAATGATGGTCCCGGGATTGTGCGGTCATCCCAACTCCTTATTTAGTCATGACGCCAGACGATGGCGGTGTGCCATCAATCATATCAGATAGGCGTTAAAAGTGACGTGGCCGAGCTGCTGTGTTTACGCCAGAGGGTGCTTCGGTTAACATTTAAGCCCGATTTTTTATTCACGGAATGCTACGCAAATTATGACTCAAGTCGCTAAAAAACTACTGGTAACGTGCGCCCTGCCGTACGCAAACGGCTCTATCCACTTAGGTCACATGCTTGAACACATTCAGGCTGACGTGTGGGTCCGTTACCAGCGAATGCGTGGCAATCAGGTGTTCTTCATTTGTGCGGACGACGCCCACGGCACGCCGATCATGCTGAAAGCCCAGCAGCTGGGTATCGCGCCGGAGCAGATGATTGCGGAAATGAAGCAGGAGCATGAGACCGATTTCGCGGGTTTCAACATCAGTTACGACAATTACCATTCCACGCACGGCGACGAAAACCGCCAGCTGTCTGAGCTGATTTACACGCGCCTGAAGGAGAACGGTTTCATTAAAAACCGCACTATTTCGCAGCTGTACGATCCGGAAAAAGGCATGTTCCTGCCTGATCGCTTCGTCAAAGGCACCTGTCCGAAATGTAAATCTCCCGATCAGTACGGCGATAACTGCGAAGTGTGCGGCGCGACCTACAGCCCGACTGAGCTAATTGAGCCGAAATCGGTGGTGTCAGGTGCGACGCCGGTAATGCGCGATTCTGAACACTTCTTCTTCGATCTGCCGTCCTTCAGCGCGATGCTGCAGGCGTGGACGCGCTCCGGCGCGCTGCAGGAGCAGGTGGCGAATAAGATGCAGGAGTGGTTTGAAGCCGGTCTGCAACAGTGGGATATCTCCCGCGATGCGCCGTACTTCGGCTTCGAAATCCTTGGCGCGCCGGGCAAATACTTATACGTCTGGCTGGATGCGCCAATCGGCTACATGGGGTCGTTTAAGAACCTGTGCGACAAACGCGGCGACATCGATTTCGACGAGTTCTGGAAGAAAAATTCCAGCACCGAGCTGTATCACTTCATCGGCAAAGACATCGTCTATTTCCACAGCCTGTTCTGGCCAGCGATGCTGGAAGGCAGCAATTTCCGCAAGCCGACCAACCTGTTTGTGCATGGTTATGTCACGGTGAACGGCGCGAAAATGTCGAAATCGCGCGGCACCTTCATCAAAGCCAGCACCTGGCTGCAGCATCTCGATGCCGACAGCCTGCGCTACTACTACGCGGCCAAGCTCTCTTCGCGCATCGACGATATTGACCTCAATCTGGAAGATTTCGTCCAGCGCGTGAATGCTGACATCGTCAATAAAGTGGTGAACCTCGCCTCGCGCAACGCCGGCTTTATCACCAAACGCTTTAACGGCCAGCTGGCAAGCGAACTGGCGGATCAGGCGCTGTATCAGACCTTTGTTGATGCGTCAGAGAAGATCGGTGAAGCCTGGGCCAGCCGCGAATACAACCGTGCGATCCGCGAGATCATGGCGCTGGCCGACCTAGCCAACCGCTACGTTGACGAGCAGGCACCGTGGGTGGTGGCGAAACAGGAAGGCCGCGATGCCGACCTGCAGGCGATTTGCTCCATGGGTATCAACCTGTTCCGCGTGCTGATGACCTGGCTGAAGCCGGTGCTGCCGTCGCTGAGCGAGCGCGCAGAAGCCTTCATGCAAAGCGCACTGAGCTGGGATGGCATTGCGCAGCCGCTGCTCAACCACAGCGTGGCGCCGTTTAAAGCGCTGTATGGTCGTATTGAGATGGCAAAATTGGAGGCGCTGATTGCGGCTTCGAAAGAGGACGCAGCAGCGGCGAACAAGCCGGCGGCAAGCGGTCCGCTGGCCGATGCACCGATTGGCGAGACCATTACCATTGATGACTTCGCCAAAGTCGACATGCGCGTGGCGCTGATCGAGCAGGCTGAGCTGGTGGAAGGCTCCGATAAGCTGCTGCGTCTGCAGCTGGATCTGGGTGGCGAGAAGCGCCAGATTTTCTCCGGCATTCGCGCCGCTTATCCGGATCCGTCGGTGCTGGTGGGTAAGATGATCATCATCGTCGCCAACCTGGCGCCGCGCAAAATGCGTTTCGGCGTGTCCGAGGGCATGGTGCTGTCTGCCGGACCTGGCGGCAAAGATCTGTTTGTGCTGTCAGTGGATAGCAGCGCGCAGCCGGGTATGCCGGTGAAGTAAGGGTTAGTGCGCTCTGCCCCTCACCCTAACCCTCTCCCGCTTACGGGAGAGGGAACCGCTGAGTGCGAGGTTTGGGTTCAGAGCAGGCCTGCACATAATGAAACACCGCACAAGGATACCCCCTCTCCCGCCTGCGGGAGAGGGCTGGGGTGAGGGGAAAACCGCACCGCGCTTATCGCACTAACATCACACAGCGATAAATCTCCGCCATAACCGCCTCAAACTCATTAATCACCTGATGATTCCAGAAGCGAATCACGCGCCAGCCGCAGCGCTGTAAATACGCCGTGCGCCGGGCATCGTAAGCCTGAGCTTCCGGCGTATTGTGCTGTCCACCATCCAGTTCCACGATCAGCGATCGCTCAACACAGGCAAAATCAACGATATACCCTCCAACTGGATGCTGGCGGCGAAACTTCGCGCTACACACATTTCGTGTTGCGTAAATAACTCCATAGTTTTTGCTCGGCTTGCGGCATCGCCTTTCGCAGCGCGCGCTGCGGTTGCACGGTGTGGTTCATCGCTGCTCCTTCGCTCTACGCACCAGCTTACGCCGCTTTGCTCAGCTTCAAAGCACCGGTGTTGAAATCCTGAATCTGCATTCCAGTGTGATCGCTAGCACGCTAAGCGCTTAATGCGTATGATGAAGCGCCACGAAAACAGGAGCCTGACATGCCCACCGTGCTATCTGCCTGCTGGCGCTATCTGCGCGCCTTTGCCATCGTCTATGCCGCGCTGTATGCCGGCAACGGCCTTGCAGCCCTGCTGCCATTTACCATTCCCGGCAGCATCCTTGGCATGCTGTTGCTGTTTGCCCTGCTGGCGCTGCAGATTATCCCGGTGACGTGGGTGAAACCCGGCTGTCAGCTGTTGATCCGCTACATGGTGCTGCTGTTTGTGCCGATCAGCGTTGGCGTGATGGGCTACACCGATATTCTCAGCGCACAGTTTGGTCCGATTGTCGTCTCCTGCATGGTCAGCACCCTGCTGGTGTTGCTAATTGTCGGCCTGAGCGCCGAGCGCCTGCAGCGTCCGAAGGAGTCCGGCCATGAGTGACGCCTGGTGGTCACTGCCACTTACCGTGGTGGCGTATCTGCTGGCACGCCGTCTGGCAGCCAAAATCAACCTATCCATCGTCAATCCGCTGTTGGTGGCCATGGCGATCATTATTCCACTGCTGTTGCTGACGCACCTACCCTACGCGCGCTATTTTGCCGGCAGCGCGCTGCTCAATCAGCTGCTGCAGCCCGCCGTGGTGGCGCTGGCGCTGTATGAGCAGATGCACCAGATTCGCGCGCGCTGGAAAACCATCATTAGCGTCTGTTTTATCGGCAGCATTACCGCCATGGTGTCAGGCACGGCGATCGCGCTTTGGATGGGGGCGACGCCGGAAATCGCGGCTACCATCCTGCCGAAGTCGGTGACCACGCCCATCGCCATGGCAGTGTCGGGCTCGCTACACGGTATTCCGGCCATCAGCGCCATTTGCGTGTTGATTGCTGGCGTACTGGGCGCGGTGTTTGGTCACATGCTGCTCAATCTGTTTAAAGTGCGCAGCAAGTCCTCACGCGGGCTGGCGATTGGCAACGCGTCACATGCGCTCGGCACCGCACGCGCCGCGGAGATTGACTATCAGGAAGGCGCCTTCACAGTTCACTGGCGCTGGTAATCTGCGGCATCATCACCTCGTTACTGGCGCCTTTCATTTTTCCTTTGCTGATGCGCTGGCTGGGATAAAACTTGCGAGAGATCTCGCAAAGTTGAAACAAGCCAATCAGCTTGCATTGTCATAGCGACATGGATCACATATAAACCTTGAGGCAGCGCTTCGCCGCTGACGAGTTAATGAGGCCATAACATTATGCATGCACGATTCACTTCCGCTTTCTCTGCCCTGCCCGCTGCGTTGCAGAGCGCGCTCCAGCCGCTGCTGGACGCCGCTGATTTTCACGGCATGCTGCGACCGCAGGAGGTGGCTCAGCTGCAGCAGGCAACCGGTCTGGATGATGATGCGCTGGCACTTGCACTGCTGCCGATTGCCGCCTGTTGTGCCGTGGCACCGGTTTCGCACTTTTACGTGGGCGCTATTGCGCGCGGCATCAGTGGCCACTGGTACTTCGGTGCCAACATGGAGTTTTTACAGGCGCCGCTGCAGCAAACGGTCCACGCCGAGCAGAGCGTAGTCACGCATGCCTGGCTACGGGGCGAAGCGCAGCTGGCGACCATTACCGTCAACTACACGCCGTGCGGGCACTGCCGCCAGTTTATGAATGAACTGAATAGCGGTACGACGATTCGCATCAGCCTGCCGGGCCGCGCGGTTAGCACGCTGGCCGACTATTTACCGGACGCCTTTGGCCCGGTCGATCTCAATATCAGCGAACGGCTGCTGACGCCGGTCGACCACGGTTTCCTGCCGCGGGGCGATGCGCTGCAGCAGGCCGCGATTGATGCCGCCAGCCGCAGCCATGCACCTTACAGCCAGAGTTATAGCGGCGTGGCGTTGCAGAGCCGCAGCGGCCAGATTTACACCGGGCGCTATGCCGAAAATGCCGCCTTCAACCCGAGCCTGCCGCCATTACAGGCCGCGCTAATTCTGATGAATATGCACAACGAAGCGCTGGAGGAGATTCAGCAGGCGGTGCTGGCAGAAAGCGCCGACGCCACGCTGAGCCAGTTTGATGCCACGCGCACCACCCTCGCCGCGCTCGGCTGCAGCGATTTCTTAGTTACTTTAGTTTCGAAACCAACAGTTTAGTGATCCTTTTACCGCTTTTGTGACCTTCTATTAACAAAAGCTGTACATCTGCAGGAATTTTCATAGGATCGGGCGCCAGAACTTCACAATAAACGGGTCTGGCGTTACCTTCTTGCTGGCGACACGTCAGAAAACACTAAAACCGGAGCAAACACTGCATGGAACTCGAGTACGAAAGTAAACGTCCGCTGTATATTCCTTACGCGGGTCCGATCCTGCTGGAATTTCCGCTGTTGAACAAAGGCAGCGCCTTCTCGCTGGAAGAACGTAACGAATTTAACCTCAATGGCCTGCTGCCAGACGCCGTAGAAACCATCGAAGAGCAGGCCGAGCGCGCCTGGCGTCAGTTCCTGGACTTCAAAAACAATAACGACAAGCACGTCTACCTGCGCAACATCCAGGACACCAACGAAACGCTATTCTATCGCCTGCTGGACAACCACCTGGAAGAGATGATGCCGATCATCTACACCCCAACGGTTGGCGCGGCCTGCGAGCACTTCTCAGAAATTTACCGTCGCGCGCGCGGTGTGTTTATCTCCTACAACAACCGCGACCGCATTGAAGACATGCTGCAAAACGCCACCAAGCAGAATGTCAAAGTCATCGTGGTCACCGACGGCGAGCGTATTCTCGGCCTCGGCGACCTGGGCATTGGCGGCATGGGCATTCCTATCGGCAAGCTGTCGCTGTACACCGCGTGTGGTGGCATCAGCCCGGCCTACACCCTGCCGGTGGTGCTGGATGTCGGCACTAATAATCAGCAACTGCTGAACGATCCGCTCTACATGGGCTGGCGCCATCCGCGCATCACCGGCGAAGAGTACGAAGCCTTCGTTGATGAATTCATTCAGGCGGTGAAGCGCCGCTGGCCAAACGTGCTGCTGCAGTTTGAAGATTTCGCGCAGAAAAACGCCATGCCGCTGCTGGAGCGTTACCGCGATGAGATCTGCTGCTTCAATGACGATATTCAGGGCACGGCCGCAGTCACGGTGGGCACGCTGATCGCCGCCAGCCGCGCCGCAGGCAGCCGTCTGTGCGAGCAGAAAGTGGTGTTCCTCGGTGCCGGTTCCGCCGGCTGCGGTATTGCCGAGCAGATCGTCGCACAGATGAAATCCGAAGGCCTGAGTGATGATGAAGCGCGCGCGCGCGTGATGATGGTGGACCGTTTTGGCCTGCTCACTGACAAATTGCCTAACCTGCTCGATTTCCAGAGCAAGCTGGTGCAGAAGAGCGACAATCTGAAAGACCGGGACGTCACCAGCGATTCGATTTCACTGCTCGACGTGGTGCGTAATGCCCAGCCGGATATCCTGATCGGCGTTTCCGGCCAGCCGGGACTGTTCACCGAAGAGATCATTCGCGAGATGCACAAGCACTGCAAACGTCCAATCGTGATGCCGCTCTCGAATCCGACCTCACGTGTGGAAGCGACCCCGGCAGATATCATCGCCTGGACCGACGGCGACGCGCTGGTTGCCACCGGCAGCCCGTTTGCACCGGTTACCTGGAAAGGCAAAACCTACCCGATTGCCCAGTGCAACAACTCCTATATCTTCCCGGGCATCGGTCTCGGTGTGATCGCTGCCGGTGCGACTCGCGTAACGGATTCGATGCTGATGACCGCCAGCCGCGCGCTGGCTGACTGCTCACCGCTGGTTAACGACGGTGAAGGTCCGGTGCTGCCAGAGATTAAGGACATCCAGGGCGTCTCCAAAGTGATCGCGATGGAAATGGGCAAAGCGGCGCAGCTGGCGGGCGTGGCGGTGGTCACCTCCGAGGACGTGCTGTCGAAAGCCATCAACAGCAACTTCTGGCTGCCGCAGTATCGTCACTACCGCCGTACCTCGATTTAATTGCAGACCGACGCTGCCGCACGCTTCAGGTGCGGCAGCGCTTAAAAAAACGCCAGCCGACCGGCACAAACTTGCTTAGCCGTGCCGCCTCAAGTAGCCTTGACCCATCTGAATTTTCGTCAACCGAGTGCCCGTGCGCATACTTAAACGCGTTTTCTTTGGTCTGTTTATCATCATCTTACTAGTGATGGCGACCGCGCTCGGCCTCGATCGCTGGATTAGCTGGCGAACCGCGCCGTTTATTTATGAAGATGTTGCTTCGCTGCCGCATCGCCAGGTCGGCGTGGTGTTGGGCACCGCCAAGTATTACCGCACCGGCGTCATCAATCAGTATTACCTGTATCGCATTCAGGGCGCGCTCAACGCTTACAACAGCGGCAAGGTGAATTATCTGCTGCTGAGCGGCGATAATGCGCTGCAGAGCTACAACGAGCCGATGACCATGCGACGCGCTTTGATTAAAGCCGGCGTCGATCCCTCGGACATCGTGCTGGATTATGCCGGTTTCCGTACGCTGGATTCGATTGTGCGCACGCGCAAAGTCTTCGATACCAACGACTTCATCATCATTACCCAGCGCTTCCACTGCGAACGCGCGCTGTATATCGCCCAGCATCTTGGCATTCAGGCGCAGTGCTACGCCGTGCCGTCGCCAAAGAATATGCTGTCGGTGCGGTTCCGCGAGGTGGGTGCGCGCCTCGATGCGCTGGCGGATCTCTATCTGATGAAGCGCGAGCCGCGTTTCCTCGGCCCGCTGGTGCCGATTCCGGCGGTACATGAAGTGCCGGAAGATGCGCAGAGCTACCCGGCGGTCACACCGGAACAGTTGCTCGAGCTGGAAGAGAAGCTGCGGAAATAATCGGCGAGAGGCCAGCAGCCGGATCTGACGGCGCAGAGTTAAGCAGGATCGAGCTGATGCTGGCGATGCGCATCAATGCGCCCCCTAACACCGGCCATTATCTTGCAAATCTCACCGCTATCCTTATTGTGCAACAAAAACAAAAAGGGCCGCGTTGCCGCAGCCCTGATGGTTAACCTTATTCTCTGCTATTTCTTGCGTGCGTATTTCAGCGAATCAAGCGCCACGGCGAAGATAATGATGCCGCCCTTGATGATGTACTGCCAGTACGGGTTCACGCCGATGTAGGTCAGACCGTAGTTGATGACGGTGAAGATGATCACTCCGGTCACCACACCCGCGACGGTACCTACCCCGCCGGCGAACGACACGCCGCCCACCACGCAGGCCGCAATCGCATCCAGCTCATACATAAAGCCGAGGTTGTTGGTGGCGCTGCCGATACGGCCCGCTTCCAGCATCCCGCCGAAGGCATAGAACACGCCGGACAGCGCATACACCAGGATCAGGTTAAGCGGAACGTTAACGCCAGAGACTTTCGCTGCTTCCGGGTTACCGCCGATAGCAAAAATGTTTTTGCCGAAGCGGGTTTTATTCCACAGGATCCAGACGAACACAATGGCGATAATCGCGTAGAAGGTGATAAACGACAGCTTAAAGTCGCCGAAGCGCAGGAAGCCCTGGGCAAACTTCGAGAAGCCAGCGTCAAAACCGGCAATCGGTGAAGCGCCAACGAAGTCGTAATACAGCGAGTTGATGCCGTAAACGATGATCATGGTACCCAGCGTGGTGATAAACGGCGTCACCTTCAGGTAAGCGATGATCACACCGTTAACCAGACCAATCACGCCACCGATGATGCACATGGTCAGAATCACCAGCGGAATCGGCACGGTTTCCAGATGCGGGAACACCTTGTTGGCGTTATCCATCGACTGCAGCAGCGTTGCTGCCACCACCGCCGCCAGACCCACCTGGCGCCCTGCCGACAGGTCGGTGCCCTGGGTCACGATCAGACCGGCTACGCCGAGTGCGATAATAATACGGACCGATGACTGAGTCAGAATGTTACTCAGGTTCATCAGGCTTAAAAAGGTCGGATCCTGGAAAATAATAATCGCCAGCAGTACCAACAGGACAACATAAATGCCGCCCTCTTTTAACCAGGTTAGCGCATTCTTTTTAGTAGTCGCTTTCATGTTAAAGCCCTTGCTTCATTAAAGGTGTAATGACGCTAAACGCAGGATTTCATTCTGCGAGGTCGTTTTAGTATCGACAATGCCCGCTACCTGACCATTACTCATTACCAAAATACGGTCGGTAATGCCCAGCAGCTCTGGCATTTCAGAAGAGATAATAATGATGCCCTTTTCTTTTTTCGCCAGCTCAGAGATTAGCTGATAAATCTCGAATTTAGCGCCGACGTCAATACCGCGCGTCGGTTCATCAAGCATCAATATTTCCGGCTGCGTCAATAACCAGCGACCAATAATTACTTTTTGCTGGTTACCGCCGGAGAGCGATCCAATTTGTGTATGATGGCCGGGCGTTTTCACCCGCATGGCATCAATGAGCAACTGGGTATCGCTTTTCATGCGTTTATTATCCAGCAGACCCATACTGGATTTATATTTCTTGATATTAGAAATGAGCGAGTTAAAACCAATATCCAGGTAGGCATAAATCCCGGTGGAACGCCGCTCTTCCGTAACCAGCGCAAAACCATGGTTGATGGCTTCGTTGGCGCTGTGATTATTAATCGCTTTACCGTGCAGTTTAATGGTGCCGCCCGACTTCTCACGGATACCAAATAAGGTTTCCACAATGTCAGTACGCTTGGCTCCCACCAGGCCGGCAATCCCCAGAATTTCGCCTTTGTGCAGGTCAAACGAGATATCACGGATCGATGGCTGGCGCAGCGAGGTCAGATTACGCACCTCCAGAATCACTTCACCCGGCACGTTAGTTTTGTCCGGGAAGCGCTGGTTGAGCGAACGACCGACCATCATGGCGATGATCTTGTCCATGTCCAGCCCTTCCAGCGGCTGAGTGGCAATCCACTGGCCATCACGCAAAATGGTGATCTCATCGCACAGCTGGAAAATCTCTTCCATTTTATGCGAAATATAAACAATACCGCAGCCGCGATCTTTCAGCTTACGGATAATGGTAAACAGGTGGTTAACTTCTTTTTCGGTCAGCGATGACGTGGGCTCATCCATAATGACGATTTTCGCGTCATAGGAAAACGCCTTGGCGATTTCAATCATCTGCATTTGCGATACCGAAAGCGTCGCGACTTTATCGCGCGGATCGATATCAATATCTAATTCATCAAAGATCGCTTTGGTATCACGATACATTTTATCCTGATCGACAAACGGCCCTTTGCGCGGATAGCGCCCCAGCCACATGTTGTCCATCACGTTGCGCTGCAGCACCAGGTTTAATTCCTGATGCACCATTGAAACGCCATTCTCCAGCGCCTCTTTAGATGATTTGTAATCTATTTCCTCACCCTGAAACAGGATGCTCCCCGTATCCTTTTTATAAATCCCAAACAGGCATTTTAATAAAGTGGATTTACCGGCGCCGTTTTCACCCATTAAGGCATGGACGGAGTGCGGCCGCACTTTTAAATTCACATTATCTAAGGCTTTCACCCCTGGAAATGATTTCGAGACATTCGTCATCTCCAGCAGATATTCTCGCTGTGTGGTCGGATTCTCACTGGCCATAATTTACCTGGCTAAAAAAAGCGTTGGTCAGATGCAATAAGGCGCGGCAGGAAAGCCGCGCCCGGGACGAATTACTTCACAAACTGCGACAGGTTTTATTTATCAACCGGTACGTATGGTACGCGTACTACTTTGCCATCCATCTTGAAGTTGGTACCCGCGGTTGGCTCTTTGCCATTGGCCAGGTTGTTAGCAATGTCCAGCGTGGCTTTCGCCTGGTTTTCCGCATCGTTCAGCACGGTACCGGCCATCGCACCGGATTTCACCAGCGCCAGCGCTTCTGGCAGGGCGTCAACACCAAATACCGGAATGCTGGTTTTGTTGTGCGCCTTCAGCGCTTCAACCGCACCCATCGCCATCGCATCGTTGTTAGCAATGATTACTTCAATTTTGTTGGCGTTCGGGCCAGACAGCCAGGCGTCCACTTTGTCTTTCGCCTGCGCGGTATCCCACATCGCAGTATCCATCGCCAGCTGCTGGGTTTTGATGCCGTCTTTGTTCAGGGTTTCGATGACGTATTTGGTACGCGCTTCGGCGTCCGGATGGCCCGGTTCACCTTTCAGCAGCACGAACTGAATCTGACCGTCTTTGTTCAGATCCCAGGCTGGCGTGGCTTTCCAGTGTTTCTCGATCAGCTCACCCTGCTTGATGCCGGACTCTTTGGAGTCGGTACCGACATAGTAAGCTTTGTCGTAGCTGGCCAGCACTTTCGCGTTAGGCTCTTTGTTGAAGAACACCACCGGCACGTCGTTCGCGCGCGCTTTGTCGATCACCACTGCCGCAGCAGCCGGATCCACCAAGTTGATGGCCAGCGCTTTCACGCCTTTCGCCATCAGCACGTCAATCTGGTCATTCTGTTTGGATTGGTCGTTCTGTGAGTCGTTCATCAGCAGCTGAATGCCGCCTACGCTTTTCGCCTCTTTTTCGATGTCCTTGCGCACCATCGACATGAAGTTGTCGTCATATTTATAAATTGTCACGCCAATGCGGGTATCGGCGGCGTGCGCAGTTGCACCGAACATCATGCTGGCAACCAGTGCTGTGAGCGTGAAAACCTTCTTATTCATGGTATCTCCGGTTTTTTTATGCAGGGTATTTCATCGCGCCGTATTGCCTGCGGGCAGACAGCGCAGTCGGTTGAAACGCTATTTTTTATGGGGCAGGCGCTGCTACCAAGCCGGACCACCATCGCTATCCTGACTTCCCTGTAGGTAAACGCTTCCTGAAGTGTGTTGTGAACCATTTCAATCGGCTACTGAAACCAGACCGGAGAAGGAAAGCCCGGCGTTACATAATGTTTCAGTCCGGTAAGACGCTGCCATCATAGTGAGCGCCATGTTAATTAACTGTGAATACAATCACAGATTGGAAACGGTTACACGGCGCTATCGCCTGAATTAGTGACCGACTCCACAATTTGCCGCTGCGCCACCGAATGGCGCCGCACCAGCGTAGGCATGAAGCAGTGCGCGGCATGCGGATCGAGCGTGCCTGCTGCGCCCGGCAGGGCCAGCTTGGTCGCCAGTTTCGCCATAGAAACAATGGGATAGCGCACCGTGGTCAGTTGCGGGTCGGTGTAACGGGAAATGGGGATGTCATCGAAGCCGATGACAGAAAAATGCTGCGGCACCTGAATACCGTTATCTTTCAGCGCAGTGAGCGCACCGGCTGCCATGCCATCGTTATAGGAGAACACGGCAGTGAGGTGCAGATTGCGCCCCAGCAGCTCCACCATCGCGGCTTCACCGCCCTGCATGTCCGGTTCGGCATGCGCAATCCAGCCCTCCGGGGGGCGGATGCCCTGCTCCGCCAGCGCCTGTAGCCATCCGTCGCGGCGCTGCGCCACGTCCTTAATCGGATGGCTGGAGCTGAGGTAACCGATGCGCTGGTGGCCCTGCTGTAACAGCAGGCGCGTCGCAACCTGCGCCCCGGTGACATTATCGAGGCAGACGCAGCGGTGCTCGTGTCCCGGAATAGTACGATTAATCATGACCATACCGGGAACCTGGTCCATAAACCGGGCCAGCTCCGCGTCTGTAAGCGTTTTCGCGTGCACCACCAGCGCGTTGCAGCGCTGGCGGATCAGCACCTCAATGGCATGGCGCTCTTTCTCTTCCTGGTGCCAAGAGTTACTGATGAGCACGTGCTTGTGCATGCGCTGCGCCACGGTATCCACGGCTTTAACCAGCGCACCAAAGAAGGGATCGGAAACGTCCATGACCACCACGCCGATGGTATCGCTCACTTGGGTAGCCAGCGCCTGCGCGTTGGCATTGGGCCGGTAGCCGAGCGATTCAATCGCCTGCAGCACGGCTTCGCGGGTATCAGAGGTGACTGCACTGCTGTTATTGAGCACCCGCGACACGGTGGCAACGGAAACCCCGGCCTGACGGGCGACATCACGAATCGTTATCATGCAGTTGTTCCACAGAGGAGAAAATGCGCGACTGGCGCGTAACGGCGCTATTCTGTAAGGGCATCGGAAACAGCTGCGTGAATTACGTCACACGGATAAAAACGGTTACATACAATTATGCAACCTTTGTGATGAACATCATTATCTGCCGGCGGACGCGTTGTCCGCTTTTCCGGCGGCGAGCTGCGTCAGCCGGCGCCAGATCCACTCCATCGGTCCCTGCGGGAAGACACGCAGCCACAGCACGGAGAACAGAATATTGACCAGCCAGATAGCCGGCACAAAGGCCAGTAGCTGCAGGTGGTCAAATTTGAGGAACAGATCGAATCGGTAGAACAGCGTGGTGCAGATCAGCGTCTGCAGCAGATAATTGCTCAGCGCCATGCGCCCGACGCACTGAATGGCGTAACTGATACGCGTGGCGGCGATGGCCGGCCAGTAACCGAGACAGAGTGCGGCGTAGCCAAGGCTGATAAACGGACTGGCGAGATCGCGTGGCACCTGCAGGAAAAAGCCGCTCCAGCGAAATTCCCACTGTAGCAGCCACTGCGCCAGCACGCGGGTATGGCAATCGCCAGCCGATGGTCAGTAACAGCGCCGCCGCGCGTCGGTAGTGTTGCAGACTAAACTGGCCGCTCAGCCAGCCGCTGTGCATCAGCGCGGCACCGATCAGCATCAGCCCGGCCAGCTTGCCAGCCATACTGCGAAGCCAGCGCCATCAGGCCGGATGACAGGTGTTCGAGGCGATTCTGCACCGCTTTCCAGCCGCCGACCAGTTTCCAGTAGCTCTCATACTCCAGATCTGCCGCGCCCGGCAGCCACGAACGCGTCGGCTGCGGACTGGAGATGACGCCAAACACCAGCAGCACGGCACAGCCCACCAGATAGAGCAGCACGCCGGTATGTAATAGCGCCCGCTCTGACGGCACGTCACGCAACATGCGCCAGACAATCAACCCAATCAGGCCATAATCCAGCAGGATGTCGCCTTCCTACAGGAACACCGAGTGGATGAACCCGATGAAGACCAGCAGCGTTAAGCGCGAGGAGATCCAGCGACTGCCGCGCGGCACCTGCAGTGCCAGCCCGGCACCAAACAGCAGCGCAAACAGCGTCAGGAATTTTAGCTGCGCCAGGCCATCCATGATTGCCCAGGTCCAGGCATCAGAAACGGAGGCTTCACCCTGCCAGGCCGGATTGAGATAGGCCGCCGAGGGCAGACCAAAGCCGACGATATTCAGCAGCAATATGCCGAGAATGGCGCAACCACGAATGAAATCCAGCGCGAGATAGCGTTGCATAGAGTGCCCTGACGGTGAGAGGAACACGGGCGACAACGACGCCGCCCGCGCTGCTTAGCTGTGGCGTACCGCGCGCAGAAACTCCTGACGCGTGTTCTGGCTCGATTTGAACAATCCGCCGAGTGAAGTGGTGGTGGTCGCGCTGGTCGCATCTTTGACGCCGCGCGCTTTCACGCAGTAGTGCACCGCATCAATCGACACCGCCACGTTATTTGTGCCCAGCAGGGTTTGCAGCGCCACCAGCACCTGCTGGGTTAAACGCTCCTGCACCTGCGGACGCTGGGCGAAGAACTGTACGATACGGTTGATCTTCGACAGGCCAATCACCTTGTCTTTGGGGATATAGGCCACGGTGACTTTGCCGTCGATGATCACGAAGTGGTGTTCACAGGTGCTGGTCAGGGTGATATCACGCACGGTGACCATTTCGTCCACCTTCATCTTGTTTTCAATGACGGTGATTTTCGGGAAGTTGGCGTAATCCAGACCTGAAAAGATTTCGTCGACGAACATCTTCGCGATGCGGTGCGGCGTCTCCATCAGGCTGTCGTCTTCCAGGTCCAGATTCAGCAGCTGCATAATCTGGGTCATGTGGCCGGCGATCTCGCGCTTGCGCGACGCGTCGTCCATGTCGCGCACCGGGGCGCGTAATGGCGTTTCCAGGCCACGCGCCAGCAGTGCTTCGTGAACCAAGGCGGCTTTCTGACTTAAGGTGCTCATCGTACTCTTCTCCGGCAGGTGATGCGCCCGCAGGTCTGCGCCTGCGGGGGAAATTCTGAGCGCGTATTGTGAAACACAACGCGCGCTTAATCCAGCAATCAATCCGATTGGAGATGAAAGCGTTTCAGGTGGGCGATCGCCGCATCACCAGCGCCCCCGCCAGCAGCAAACCGCCTCCGGCCACCCACAGCGCCGGATCGAGCCGGTGCCACAGCAGGCTGGAAATCCATGACAGCAGCGGCCCACCGAGCTGTCCGATGGCATAACCGGTAGTGAGCAGGCCTGCGAGATAGCGCGCATGGTGCGGCGCCAGCTCCCGGCTGTACTGCAGCGACAGCTGCACCACGCAGAGAAAGCCGCCGCCAATCAGCAGCGCCGCCAGCAGCAGACAGTTAATGCCGGGCAGTACGATGGCAGCGATCACGCGCAGCGCCTGCGCCCACAGCACCAGCGCCAGCCGCCGATGGCTACTGCCCCAGTGGCGCGTCACGATCCCCAGCACGATGCCGATCACCGCGGCACCGCCGCCACCCGCCTGCCGGGATTGCTGGCCGCCTATCATCAGCGCTTCCCCAACGTCGCGCTGTCGCTGGTGACCGGCACCTCAGGCGATATTATCGATAAAGTACGCGCCGGCACGCTGGCGGCGGCGTGGCGATGATTCCGGCCTCGGTGCTGGCGCAGATGCCGGCCCGCGCGTGCGTGCAGCAGCACAGCCTGCCGCCGACATGGCGCGATACGGCCACCTGGCTGATGTGGCGCCGCGACGCCTTTACGCCCAACGTTGAGGCGCTGAAGTATCTGATTATTGAAATGTTTGATGACCGCCCGCTCAACGATGAACTGCTGCATCCGCTGCAGGCCGCTGAGTAAGCGTTATTTTTTATCCAATCACGACATCACAGGAAGAGGGATTGCATGAACATGATTAAAACCCGCGCGGCCGTGGCTTGGGCTGCTGGCGAACCGCTGAAGATTGAAGAAGTGGATCTGATGCCGCCACAGAAAGGGGAAGTGCTGGTGCGCATCGTTGCCACCGGCGTCTGCCATACCGATGCTTACACCCTGTCAGGTAAAGATCCGGAAGGCGTATTCCCGGCGATCCTCGGTCACGAAGGTGGCGGCGTGGTTGAAGCGGTGGGCGAAGGTGTTACCAGCGTGGCGGTCGGCGATCACGTGATCCCGCTGTACACGCCAGAGTGCGGCAAATGTAAATTCTGTCTCTCCGGCAAAACACAACCTGTGTCAGGCAATCCGCACCACGCAGGGTAAAGGGCTGATGCCCGACGGCACCACCCGCTTCTTTAAAGACGGCAAGCCGATCTTCCATTACATGGGCACCTCGACCTTCTCTGAGTACACCGTCGTACCGGAAATCTCCCTAGCGAAAATCAGCAAAGAAGCGCCGCTGGAAGAAGTGTGCCTGCTCGGCAGTGGCGTGACCACCGGCATGGGCGCGGTGATGAATACCGCCAAAGTGAAAGAAGGCGACACCGTGGCGATTTTCGGCCTCGGCGGTATTGGCCTGTCGGCGATCATTGGGGCGAAAATGGCGAAGGCCGGTCGCATCATCGGTATTGATATCAACACCAGCAAGTTTGACCTGGCACGCAAACTGGGCGCGACCGATCTGGTCAATCCGAAAGATTTTGCCAAACCGATTCAGGACGTGATCGTCGAGATGACCGACGGCGGCGTGGACTTCTCGTTTGAGTGTATCGGTAACGTCAACGTGATGCGTTCAGCGCTGGAGTGCTGCCATAAGGGCTGGGGCGAGTCGGTAATTATCGGCGTCGCCGGTGCCGGCGAAGAGATTTCTACCCGGCCGTTCCAGCTGGTCACCGGACGCGTATGGCGCGGGTCGGCGTTTGGCGGCGTGAAGGGACGTACTCAGCTGCCGGGCATCGTGCAGGATTACCTCGACGGTAAGTTTGCGCTGAATGATTTCATCACCCACACCATGCCGCTGGAAGAGATCAATGAAGCATTTGAGCTGATGCATGAAGGCTAATCGATCCGTTCCGTGGTGCATTTTAATAAGTAAGCAGGAGGCGATATGGCATCCACTCTGGAGCTGCTGGAAGAACACCGTATTTTTGGCGGCTGGCAGCAGCGCTGGCGTCATCAGTCCGCCGTGCTCAACTGCCCGATGACGTTCAGCATTTTTCTGCCGCCTCCGCGCGACGACGCGCCACCGCCGGTGGTGTGGTTTCTCGCCGGGCTGACCTGCAACGATGAGAACTTCACCACGAAAGCCGGTGCGCAGCGCGTGGCGGCCGAACTCGGTCTGGTGCTGATTATGCCGGACACCAGCCCGCGCGGCGATGCAGTGGCAAATGACAGCGGGTACGATCTGGGCCAGGGCGCCGGGTTTTATCTCAACGCCACGCAGCAACCGTGGGCAGCACATTATCGCATGTTCGATTATCTCAGCGAGGAGCTGCCGGCGCTGGTGGCGGATAACTTCAAGCTGAGCGATCGCCAGTCGGTAATGGGGCATTCGATGGGCGGCCACGGCGCGCTGGCGCTGCGCCTCGGCGGGCGCTTTGCGCCAATCGTCAACCCGACCGAAGTGCCGTGGGGGCAGAAAGCCTTTGCCGCCTATCTCGGCGACGATCGCCAGACGTGGCGCGAGTGGGATAGCTACCTGCTGATGCAGAACGCCGAACATCGCCTGCCTGTGCTGATCGATCAGGGCGATAGCGATCAGTTCCTCGCCGATCAGCTACGCCCGGAGCGGCTGGAAGCGGTGGCGCGCGAGCAGAACTTCCCGCTGGAGCTACGTATCCAGCCGGGTTATGACCACAGCTACTTCTTTATCGCCAGCTTCGTGGAGGACCATCTGCGCTTCCACGCGCAGCATTTACTGGCGTAGTGCACTTCTCTGCCCCGCTGATGCTGAGGGGCAGGAGGTGTCTGGCGTCAGGCTAGCGATTCCGCCACCAGCCCATCGATCATTACCTGCGGCATGCCCTGTGAGCAGTGCTCAATGCGGCCGCGCACGCCATACACCTGCGCCAGCGTCTCCGGCGTAATCACCTGCGACGGCACACCGTCGGCCAGCAGTTGTCCCTGCTTCAGCATCAGCGCGTGATAGGCATGACGCAGCGCGATGTTGATATCATGCACCACCACCACCGTCACCATATTGCGCAGCCGGGTTTCGCGCCGCACCAAATCCATCACGTGGAACTGATAATTCAAATCCAGCGCGCTGAGCGGTTCATCCAGCAGCAGCAGTTCCGGACGGCGAATCAGCGACTGCGCCAGACCGACCAGCTGCTTCTGGCCGCTGGACAGCTGATCAAGATAACGCATCGCCAGATGGGCAATGCCAAGCTGCTCCAGCAGGTGCATGATCTCCGCTTCACTGGCCGCACTGTGTAATCCGCCGGAGGCACGCTGCGCCACGATGATCGACTCCAGCACGTGCAGATGTACACCGGCTGGCAGCGTCTGCGGCAGATAGACCACGCGCTGCGCGCGCCGGGCAAACGGCTGGCTCATCAGCTCTTCACCGTTGAGCCACAGCTCGCCCTGCCCTTTGCTCAGACCGGCCAGCGCGCGTAGCAGCGTCGATTTGCCGCAGCCGTTGGGCCCCAGCAGCACGGTGATTTTGCCGCGCGGCAGCTGCGTGACATTGAGATCGTCAATGACATTACGCTTCGGGTAACCGGCATAAAAGTGGCTGATGCGTAAGCCCTGCTCCATCACACTGTCCCCCGATGACGCAGAATAATGCTGAGAAAGAACGGCACGCCCACCAGCGAGGTGACGATGCCGACCGGAATGATGACGCCGGGAATGAGGTTTTTCGAGGCCACCGACGCCAGCGACAGCACCAGCGCGCCGGTCAGCGCACTGGCCGGCAGATAGTAGCAGTGATCTTCACCAAACATCATGCGCGCAATGTGCGGCGCGACTAGGCCGATAAAGCCGATCGGGCCGACGAATGCCACTGCCAGCGCCGAGAGAATGCTGATGCGCAACAGCGTCGCCAGCCGCAGACGCCGGACATCAATGCCGAAGCTCACCGCGCGATCTTCACCAAGGCGCAGCGCCGTGAGTTTCCAGCTGCTGAGCATGGAGAACGGCAGCAGGATGGCAAAGGCGGCGCTCAGCACGCCCAGTTTTTCCCATGAGGCGCGCGCCAGACTGCCCATGGTCCAGAACACCAAGCCCTGCAGCGTATCTTCGCTGGCGATGAACTGCATCATCGAAACCAAGGCGTTAAAGGTGAACACCAGCGCGATGCCAAACAGCACCACGCCGGAGGTTGAGACTTTGCTCCAGCGCGTGATGCCATCCAGCATCAGCGCGGCAAACAAGGCGAAGACAAAGGCATTGGCGGAGATCAGCCACTGATCCGGCACGCCGGGAATACCGATGCCGAGAATGATTGCCAGCGCGGCACCAAACGCCGCTGCCGACGAGACGCCCAGCGTAAACGGGCTGGCCAGCGGGTTATTAAGGATGGTCTGCATTTCAGCACCGGCCAGGCCGAGTGAAAAGCCGACCACCACCGCCATCAGCGCATACGGCAGACGGATGTCCCAGACGATCACGCGCGTACCGGCGTCCACCGCTGCGGGATGGAGCAGCGTTTGCCACAGCGTATTGAGCGTCAGGCCGGCCGGGCCAAGGGTGAAATCGAGGATAACTGAAGCGAGGATCGCCAGCACCAGCACACCAATCAGCAGCAGTCGCTGACGCAGAACCTGACGATAACGGGTCAGGGTATCGGCTTCGGTGCCATGTTCCGCCACCAGCGCGGAGTCCGTACTACGCATTGTTCTACCTGTTTCCTGTCGCCTTATAACGGCTGCCACAATAGAGCAGGTGATAATAATTATCAATGCTGTTTCTGTAACAAAGCCCGAATGGTTTGCGCCAGGTTTGCATAGCGTAATAAATCGCAAAAAAAACGCGGCCGGGGCCGCTTTGTCATGCATTGCTGCTTGTTTGCTAGCGCAATAAATTGCGCCGCTACAGAGGGTTGCACCGATTTGTAGCGGCGCGATTCATCGCGCAAAAACTCGTCTAGGTAGCGTTGTTAGGCATTACTGCTTAAAGGAAGGGAATTCCATCTCGCTGTATTTCACGAAGCGGGTGCCGCGCGTCAGCTTATAGCCCAGCCAGATCATCAGGAACAGCGGAATGCCGATATAGGTTGCGGCTACGCCGTACCAGTCGATGCGATCGGCGAGGAATGCCTGATAATTCTGCCCCAGCGTAATGATCAGACACAGCGCGAACGCAAACATCGGACCCAGCGGGAAGAAGCCGGAGCGGTAAGGCAGATCGGCCAGATTAAGCCCCTGCGCCACATAGCCGCGGCGGAAGCGATAATGGCTGATAGCAATGCCGAGCCAGGCGATAAAGCCGGTCATCCCTGAAGTATTCAGCAGCCACAGGTACACTTCCTGATTGCCAAATTTCGAGGTCAGGAAGCATAGCGCTGCGACCACCGTGGTCGCCAGCAGGGCATTGCGCGGTACGCCGCCTTTCGACAGCTTCGCAAAAATGCGCGGTGCCTTGCCTTCCTGCGCCAGGTTAAACAGCATACGCGTTGAGGCGTACATGCCGGAGTTACCCGCCGACAGCACCGCCGTCAGGATCACCGCGTTCATCACCGCCGCCGCTGACAGCAGACCGGCATTCTGGAATACCAGCGTGAACGGGCTGACGCTGATATCGGTGACATCGTTATGCAACAGCTGCGGATCGGTATACGGCAGAATCAGGCTGATGATCAGGATCGCGAACACATAGAACAGCAGAATTCGCCAGAACACTTGGCGCACCGCGCGCGGGATATTCTTCGCCGGGTCTTCTGATTCACCGGCGGCAATCCCGATCAGTTCGGTGCCCTGAAAGGAGAAGCCGACAATCATCGCCACGCCAATCATCGCCGCAAACCCACCGGCAAACGGCGCATCTCCCACCGTCCAGTTGTGCCAGCCAGCATTTTCCGCGCCGCGCAGGATGCCGGTAATCATCAGCACACCGACCACAATAAAGATGATAACGGTGGCGATTTTGATCAGCGAGAACCAGTATTCCGCCTCGCCGAAGCCTTTGACCGAAATGTAGTTGAGCAGGAACATCAGACCGAGGAACAGCGCGCTCCAGATCCAGCCTGGCGTGTCCGGGAACCAGTAGTTCATCAACAGCTGCAAGGCGACGAGGTCAACGGCGATGGTCAACGCCCAGTTGTACCAGTAGTTCCAGCCCAGCGCGAAGCCAAAGCCCTCTTCGACATATTTGGCGCCGTAGGTGGCAAAGGAACCGGAGACCGGCATAAACGCCGCCAGTTCGCCGAGGCTGGTCATCAGGAAGTAGACCATCAGGCCGATCAGCGCGTAGGAGAGTAACGCACCGCCAGGACCCGCCTGAGAGATAGTTGCACCCGAGGCGACAAACAGGCCGGTGCCGATGGAACCGCCAATGGCGATCATGGTGAGATGGCGCGCTTTTAATTCACGGCGCAGCCTAGGTTGTTGTGTTGTTTTTGAGTCATTATGCATGTGTAAACGCTATGCTGGATAAAAATAAGGCGCGATTGTAGCAGCAAATCCTGCACTGTATAGCATTCGGCTCGGGTTATTAGTTACCTTCATAATCGGCCGGGAATTATTAGCCACAGCACAGGGCAGACCGCGTCTATTCCCGGCAATAGGCGAGGAAGCGGCTCAGCGCTTTCGACAGATGTTTCTGCCGGTGATGGATGCGATACAGGGTGCGCGTCAGGCGCGGCAGGGGCACCGGTACTTCCGTCAGCGTGCCCGCCTCCAGCAGATCGGCAATCACCCGGCGCGATAAGCAGCTGATGCCCATGCCGTGGCGCACCGCGTGTTTAATCGCCTCCGAATTGCCTAACTCCATCCCCAGCTGAAACTGCGGCAGGTGCGACAGCAGCAGGTAATCGACAATCTCACGCGTACCGGAACCGCGCTCGCGCAGAATCCACGGCGCAGCGGCCAGCGTCTCCAGCGTCACCGGCTGCTGTAACAGCGGCGCATCCGGCGCGGCGAACACCACCAGTTCATCTTCCAGCCACGGTTCGCTGATGATATCCGGCTCATGGCACGGCCCTTCAATCAGGCCGATGTCGACGCGAAAATCGGCCACCGCATTGATGGCGTCCTGGCTGTTGCCGACGCTCAGCTCCAGCGGCAGCGTGGGAAAATCGCGGCGATACGCGGCGATCATCCCCGGCAGCAGATAGTTGCCGATGGTGCTGCTGGCAAACAGGCGAATCGCTCCGTTGTCCTCTTTAAACAGCTGTTCGATCTCAATCGCCTGCTCCAGCAGCCCGACCGCACGCGGATAGAGCAGCCGGCCGTGCTCGTTGAGCACCAGCCGTTTGCCGACGCGGTCAAACAACTGCACGCCGAGCTGACTTTCCAGATCGGCCAAGGCTGCGCTGACCGCCGACTGCGACAGCGCCAGCACCTGCGAGGCCTGAGTCGTGGAGCCGCTTTTCAGCACCTCGGTAAACACTTCAATCTGACGCAGCGTAATGTGCATGCGTGCTCCTTACATGGCGTACCGCTTCACCAGATAGATCATCACCGCCAGCCAGATCAGCAGCATCAGAATCAAGCCGCTCCAGCTGACGATCTTTTTGCCGCGCGCTCGCTGGACCTCGGCGCGTTCGGCGCTGCTGATGCGCACGTCGCGCGGCAGCAGACGAAGCAGGATCATCACGCCAAGCGGGATGATAATCGCGTCATCCAGCAGGCCAATAATCGGGATGAAGTCCGGAATCAGATCGATGGGGCTGAGCGCATAAGCGACGATGCCGAACGCCAGCAGCTTAAACCACCACGGCGTACGCGGATCGCGACAGGCAAACCACAGCGTCAGCACGTCCCGTTTGATGAGCTTCGTCCAGCGGCGTAAGCGCATGAACATTGATACCCTTCCTTATCACTTATTCCGGTTGATTATAAATATATTATAAGTTTCACTTTTAAGCCAGCCAGGCGCACGCTAAAGCCTCACTGAGGAGAAGCGTATTATGGCTGAACTAAGCGTCAACAAAACCCCTTTTCATATTCATCGCTGGCTGCCGGGACTGCTGCTGACCGCCTTCAATCGCCACAGGCGCCGCGTGGCTGGCCAATCAGCCGTGGCTGGCTGGCGCGGGATTCGGCGCGCTGACGCTGGTCATCATTATCGGCATCGTGCTGGGTAATAGCCTGTATCCCCGCGTTGCTAACCCGTGCGACAGTGGGGTGTTGCTGGCCAAACAGCGTCTGCTGCGCCTGGGCATCATTCTTTACGGCTTCCGCATCACCGTGCAGCAGATCGCCGATGTCGGCGTCAGCGGCGTGCTGATTGATGTGCTGGTGCTGAGCTCAACCTTTCTGATCACCTGCCTGATCGGCATCCGTTTACTGAAAATGGATCGCGAAACCGTGTGGCTGATTGGTGCCGGCAGCAGCATTTGCGGTGCGGCAGCGGTGCTGGCGAGTGAACCGGTGATAAAAGCCGCACCGTCGAAAGTGGCGGTAGCGGTGGCCACCGTGGTGCTGTTTGGCACCGTCGGCATTGTGCTGTACCCGTTTCTCTGGACGCTGCTGCCGCAGGTCAGCGCGCAGCACTTTGGCGTCTTTACCGGCTCGACGCTGCACGAAGTGGCGCAGGTGGTGGCGGCCGGCCATGCAATGGGCGCGGAAACGGAGAACACGGCGGTGATCGCCAAGATGCTGCGGGTGATGATGCTGGCACCGTTTCTGCTGATCCTCGGCAGCTGGCTGCAGCGCCAGCGCAGCCACCAGCGTCAGGCACAGCAGCCGATCAGCTTTCCGTGGTTTGCGCTGCTGTTTATTGCAGTGGCGCTGGTTAACTCACTGCATCTGCTGCCACAGCCGGTGGTGGCGGGACTGAATGAGCTGGCGAATCTGCTGCTGGCGATGGCAGCGCTGGGATTAACCACCCGTTTTGGCGCGCTGAAGCAGGCGGGCGTCAAACCGCTGCTGCTCGGTCTGCTGATGTTTATCTGGCTGATTCTCGGCGGCGGCGCACTGAATGTGCTGGTGCAACATTTCATGGCGTAAGCGCATCCGCTATCATGGGCGTTTGCATTAGCAATCGCCCATTCAGGAGAGCGGCATGAAATATATCGGCGCACACGTTAGCGCATCCGGCGGCGTAGACCAGGCAGTAATCCGGGCCCATGAAATCGAAGCCACAGCCTTTGCGCTGTTCACTAAAAATCAGCGCCAGTGGAAAGCCGCGCCGCTCTCTGCGCAGGTGATCGACGCTTTTAAAACCGCCTGCGATCAATACAACTTTAGCGCCGCGCAAATCCTGCCGCACGACAGCTATCTGATTAACCTCGGCCATCCGGTGATGGACGCGCTGGAGAAATCGCGCGAGGCGTTTATCGATGAGATGCAGCGCGCCGAACAGCTTGGCCTGACGCTGCTCAACTTCCATCCCGGCAGCCACCTGCAGCAGATTGATGAGGATGCCTGCCTGAAGCGCATCGCCGAGTCGATCAACATTGCGCTGGATAAAACCCATAACGTGGTGGCGGTGATTGAGAATACCGCCGGCCAGGGCAGTAACCTCGGTTTCCGCTTTGAACACCTCGCGGCGATTATTGACCACGTCGAGGATAAATCGCGCGTCGGCGTATGCATCGACACCTGCCACGCCTTCGCTGGCGGATATGATTTACGTAGCGAAGCCGCCTGTGAAGCCACCTTTGCCGAGTTTGAGCGCGTGGTGGGCTTTCAGTATCTGCGCGGTATGCACCTCAACGATGCCAAAAGCACGCTCGGCAGCCGCGTGGATCGCCATCACAGCCTCGGCGAGGGCAACATTGGCAAGACCGCGTTTAGCTGGCTGATGAAGGATCCGCGTTTTGACGGTATCCCAATGATTCTTGAAACCATTAATCCGGATATCTGGAAGGATGAAATTGCCTGGCTGAAGGCAGAGCAGCAGGCGTAACGGGTTTAACCGGGGCCTGTCGCTGTGAAGGGCGACTCAGTGAGGATCCAGCAGGTTTTAGCGAGCCTGTCGCCAATAAAAAAGGGAGCCGCAGCTCCCTTTGTTGTCCCTGGCTGCCGTTACGCGGCTTTGGCCAGTTCCTCTTCCGGACGTTTCAGAATCGCATAGCCCAGACCTGCAATCAGCGTACCAATCACAATCGCCAGCAGGTAACCCAGTACCGGCGTAATGGCGCCTGGAATCAGCAGTACGAACAGCCCGCCGTGCGGCGCCATCAGTTTGGCACCCATCGCCATGGAGATAGCACCAGTCACTGCGCCACCCACGATACAGCATGGCAGCACGCGCATCGGATCACGCGCCGCAAACGGAATGGCACCTTCGGAGATAAAGCACAGGCCGAGTACCAGCGCTGCTTTACCGCCCTCCTGCTGACCTTTATTGAACTTACGACGCGCCACCAGCGTTGCCAGCCCCATCGCCAGCGGTGGCACCATACCGGCCGCCATGATCGCGGCCATCGGCGCGTAAGTTTGCGAACTCAGCAGACCGACACCAAACGCGTAAGCCACTTTGTTCACCGGACCGCCCATGTCGGTACACATCATGCCGCCCAGAATCGCGCCCAGCAGGACCGCGTTAGCGGTGCCCATGTTCGCCAGCCAGCTGGTCAGGCCGCTCATGATGCCGGCAACCGGTTTGCCTACCACGTAAATCATCAGCAGGCCGGTAATCAGACTGGCCACCAGCGGAATGATCAGAATCGGCTCCAGCGCTTCCATACTTTGCGGCAGCTTCACTTTGCTGCTCAGCAGTTTTGCGGCGTAACCGGCGATGAAACCGGCGATGATGCCGCCAAGGAAACCGGCGTTGATGCTGGTGGCGATCATGCCGCCAATCAGACCCGGCGTCAGGCCCGGACGGTCAGCAATCGAGAAGGCGATAAAGCCCGCCAGCACCGGCACCATCAGCGCAAAGGCGCTGCCGCCACCGATCTGCATCAGCGCCGCGGCTAAGGTGCCCTGCTCTTTAAACGCGGTAATCCCAAAGGCGAATGACAGCGCAATGCTCAGACCGCCCGCGACCACCATCGGCAGCATATAAGATACGCCGGTCAGCAGATGCCGATAGGCACCGGCTTTCTCTTTGCTGTCGCTCTGGCTGGCTGCCGCCTGGTTGCCGGAAGGCTGCCAGACTTTGGCTTCCGCCTGCGCTTTATCCAGCTCCTGTGCGGTTTTCTTCAGCGCCAGACTGGTGGAGGTGCGGTACATCGGCTTGCCGGCAAATTTCGCCAGATCAACGTCGATATCCGCCGCAACGATCACCAGATCGGCCGCAGCCACTTCTTCCGGGGTGATCGGGTTGCCGGCGCCGACTGAGCCGCGGGTTTCCACTTTCACCCACCAGCCGCGCTTGCTGGCTTCCGCCTCAATCGCCTCGGCTGCCATGAAGGTGTGCGCCACGCCGGTCGGACAGGCGGTGACGGCCACAATACGTTTCTGCCCGGTGCTCTGCGCCGGTGCACTTGCCGCCGGTGTCGCCGCAGCGGGCTGCCAAGGTTGCGCCGCATTTCTGGCCAGTGCCAGCGCGGCCTGCGGATCGCGCAGCGCCTGCTGCACATCCACCAGGGCAACGGACTTGCCGGCGAGCTGCGCGTTGTCGGTAACCTGCTGGCCAATCACCAGCACCAGTTCGGCGTCCGCGGCGCTGTCGACCAGCGTCAGTCCCGCCTGCCCTGCCGCCGCTTGCAGACGTTCCGAGGCTAAATGGCCTGATGCCAGGCAGAGTGAAGAATCTTTTATCAGCAGCGTTTTCATTATCGCTCTCCTGCTGTTAGTTAACGGGTTGTAAGTCGACGCGCGCCATCATCGCGGCCAACTGGGTACGATCGGTCACGCCGACGTTGCTCTGGCTGACGGCCATGGCCGCCACCGCCGTCGCCAGACGCAGCGTGTGTTCACTGGATTCCCGCATCAGCAGGCCGTATATCAGACCGCCAACCATCGAATCTCCGGCGCCTACGGTGCTGACCACTTCACACGCAGGCGGTTTGGCGATCCATTCGCCAGAGGCATTGACCCACAGCGCGCCTTCCGCACCGAGAGAGATCACTACGTGGGCAATGCCCTGCTCGCGCAGCTGGTGCGCGGCGTCAATCACATCCTGCAGCGTCGGCAGCTTGCGGCCGGCCCAAATCTCCAGCTCGCGGCGATTGGGTTTTACCAGCCACGGTGCCGCTTTCAGACCGGCCACCAGCGCTTCACGGCTGCTGTCAAAAATGATGCATGGGCAGTGGGTGCGCAGATCGCTAATCCATTTGGTGAAGGCGTCCGGCGCAACGCCCGCTGGCAGGCTGCCGCTGACGCACACCATATCGAACTGGCCCAGCCAGGTCAGCGAGTCGGCGGTGAAGCGGTCCCAGTCCTGTGGCGTGACGTCAAAGCCCGAGAAGTTGAGGTCGGTGACGTCGCCGTCTTTTTCCGTCAGCTTGACGTTAATGCGGGTACGGCCCTGCACCACCTGAAAACGGTTAGCGATGCCGAGTTCGCTGAACAGCTGTTGAAAGCCGTCCTGATTCTCTTTGCCGAGGAAGCCGCCGACGGTGACGTCGATGCAGAGATCTTTCAGCACTTTGGCGACATTGATGCCTTTACCCGCAGCGTGCAGCCCGGTGGTTTTGACCAGGTTAATTTCGCCGCGCTCGATTTCCGGCGTGTAGCCCACCAGATCGTAAGCAGGGTTCAGGGTGATAGTGGCAACGCGACGACTCATGCTGCCCCCTCGCCCAGACCGCTATTAATGGCTTCTTCGATAGCGTGCAGTGCCTGCTGCGCATCGTCACCGCTGGCGGTGAAACGCAGACGATGGCCTTTTTTCACGCCCAGCGCGACCACCTTCATCAGGCTGCGCCCGTTAGCCGACTTACCGCTGCCGTCGAGATTGGTCACGGTGATATCGCTGTTGAACTGCTTGATCACGCTCACCAGCGCGGTGCCCGGACGCGCATGCAGACCGTGCTCATTGCGGATGGTGAATTCCGCGGTTAATACGTCCGCAGCTTCATCAACTTCGCTGGTCAGCAGCGCGAGAATGCCTGCCGCGTCCGCCTTCAGCAGGCGTTCAGCCTGATTGTTCAGCAGCAGATTGCTGAGGTAGCCCAGCACCTCAAGCGGGCGCTGATCGGTTGCGGCTACCGTCAGTAGCAGCGCTACCGGTTCGCCCTGATGCGCCAGCGGCGTCGCGCTGCGGCTCACTGCCACCGCGCTGTTGAGATTGCCGTGCGTGCTGTCGCTCAGCCAGATGCCCTGACCGAGGCTGAGCGGCGCGTGCGAGACAACGTCCGCGACAAAGCTGGCGTCAACGGCACAGGCCGCCTGCAGACGACCGGCGTTCAGCGCCTGCAGCGTCATCAGATCGCTGGCGGCCACGTCGGTGGCGATCAGCGACGTATCGAACTGGAATTCAGCGGCCTGCTTTTCACCCATCAGCAGCGCGCGCAGCTCTTCAGCAGAGGCAGATTTCAGCTGCTCCGCGATGTTGTCATCGCTTAATACGTGGGTCAGCTGGCGCAGCAGCGTGAGGTGCTCGTCAGATTTAGCGGCAATGCCGATGGCGACGTACGCTGTCTGGCCATCACCCCAGTCCACGCCCTGCGGGAACTGATAAACCTGCACGCCGGTTTTCAGCACCAGATCGCGGGTATCGGTGGTGCCGTGCGGAATGGCGATGCCGTTGCCGAGAAAGGTGGTGGTTTGCTGTTCGCGCGCCAGCATGCCGTCGACGTAGCCTTCGGCCACATTTCCGGTCGCGGTAAGCGCAGCGGCAACCTGACGAATGGCCTGTTCTTTATCGGACGCGCTGGCGCCGGTGTGAATGGCCTGAACTTCGAGCTGGAACATATTTCTCCTCGCTTGCTGAAAGTGAATCGTTTCAGCCTGATGGCGAAAAAATACGCTGTGCGACACGGACTTAGCCGGGAGGACAACGCTGAAACGTTTCAAGGAATATGGTACAGCACCCGATTACAGGCAAGAAAATGCGCAATCGGCGTAGCAGATTTTTGATGCTCCGCACACTTCGCGGCGGATTTAGGATTTTTCACCGCGGGCGCGCTGACGCGTTGCTGTAACGCGGCGCCTGCGACGATCGTTCTGTTCAGCTCGCGTCAGCTTAAACTCAGGGCGCGGTATCGGCTTCCAGCTGCAGCAGGTAGATCATGGCGTCGGCGCGGCTGTTGCCGCACATCTCCGCCTTTGGCTGTAAACCGGCACACACCGCCGGACGCAGCGGCGAACCAAAGATTTTGCAGCGCTGCTGTTCGTCGAGCTGAACGCAGCGGGTATTGGCCGGTTTGCCGTCAGGCATACCCGGAATGGGAGATGAGATAGAGGGGGCTGTGCAACAGGCACCGCACTGGTCTCGACACAACATCATGCGCTCCTGCAAAGATTAGCGGCCGACAATAGCAGTCTGCACGGCGGAATTCTATGCGCGACCAACAATTTTCACCGGCCTCACTTGCCTGTTTTTCACCGCGCGAGTAAGTTGGCGCGCATCTACCTGGTTATAGCGAGTCAAGCATTATGCCAAAGGCAAACGAAATCAAAAAAGGAATGGCCGTCACCTGGAATGGTAAACTGTTGCTGGTGAAGGATATCGATGTACAGAGCCCAAGCGCGCGCGGTGCCGCCACGCTGTACAAGATGCGTTTCACCGATGTGCGCACCAGCCTGAAAGTTGAAAAGCGCTTCAAGGGTGACGACATCATTGATGCCATCCAGCTCAGCCGCCGCGCGGTAACTTTCTCGTATATCGACGGCGACGAATACGTGTTTATGGATGACGAAGATTACACGCCGTACAACTTTAAAAAAGATCAGATCGAAGAAGAGCTGCTGTTTATTCCGGAAGGCGGCATTCCCGGTATCCAGGTGCTCACCCTGGATGGCCAGGTGCTGGCGCAGGAACTGCCGCAGACGGTAGACATGGAGATCGTTGATACCTCACCCGGCATCAAAGGGGCATCCGCCAGTGCGCGCACCAAACCGGCGGGCATGAGTACCGGCCTGTCGATTCAGGTGCCGGAGTACCTGAGCAATGGCGATCGCATTCGTATCCATATTGCCGAGCGTCGTTATATGGGACGCGCCGACTAAGCGCACGATTTTCTCCGGCGGCGGTTGATTATTATAGTATAACAACAGCCTGCGCGCCGGATGCGGTTGTCCGGCGCGGCTATTTTAACGGAGTAAATCATGACGCGCGTGAACCTGATTACCGGTTTTCTCGGTAGCGGTAAAACCACCACCCTGTTACATCTGCTGGCGCACAAACCGGCCAATGAAAAGTGGGCCATTCTGGTCAACGAGTTTGGCGAGATCGGCATTGACGGCGCCCTGCTCGCCGACCGCGGCGCCACGCTGAAAGAGATCCCCAGCGGCTGCATGTGCTGTGTTAACGGCCTGCCGCTGCAGGTCGGGCTGAATATGCTGCTGAAGCAGACCCAGCCGGACCGCCTGATCATCGAACCCACCGGCCTTGGCCATCCCAAACAGTTACTGAATATGCTGCGCGCTGCGGTCTATCAGCCGTGGATCCGCGTGGACGCCACGCTGACGCTGCTCGATCCGCGTCAGTTAGCCGATACGCGCGTCACGGAGAATGAAAACTTTTGCGACCAGCTGATCGCCGCAGACATTATCATCGCCAACAAGAGCGACAAGTGGGATGCGGAAGATCGCCAGCGGCTGGCGAGCTGGCAGCAGCAGCATTTGGGCGACCGTCAACTGGTGGAAGCCAGCTGGGGCAACATTGATCCGGCGTTGCTGAGTCAGCCGGCTTTGGCGGATCGTGCGGTACCCGATGCCGCGCATCATCATCATTCGTCATGCCCGCAGGGGCTGGCGGCGCTGAAACTGGAAGGCGAAGCGCGCTGGCGTCGTGCGTTAAATGAAGGTCAGGGCTATGCTTCCTGTGGCTGGATTTTCGATGGTGACACGGTGTTCGATACCATTCCGGCTTTAGAGTGGGCGCGGCTTGCGCCGGTGGATCGCGTGAAAGGCGTGCTGCGTACGGCTGAGGGTCTGGTCAGCATTAACCGTCAGGGCCAAGACCTGTTCATTGAAACGCGCCCGGTCACGCCGCCGGATAGCCGTATCGAATTGATCCACCATCAGGCCGCCGACTGGAACGCCTTGCAGACTGCCCTGTTGAAGATTCGTTTAAATTAGCTGCGGTAGGTTTGCCCGTTATTTTTTTCTTTTTGAGTTACTTTTATGCGCACTACTCGTTTGATCACCATCCTGCTGCTGAATGCGCTGGGTGTGATGCTATTTATGTCGTGGTATCTGCCGCCGGAGCACAGGTTCTGGTTCGCTCTCGACAAAGGCATCTTTTTTGGCTTTAACGACCAGATGGTCGACCATCACGGCTTTGCGCTGCTGGTGGCGATCACCAATTTCCGCGGTTTTGATGCGGTGTCACTGCTGGCGATGGGCCTGCTCTATCTGTGGTTCTGGCGCCGCGAAACGCCGCAGGGCCGACGTCGTATGCTGGCGATTGGTATCACCATGCTGCTGACGGCGGTGATTCTTAACCAGCTGGGCCACCTGCTGCCGGTTAAGCATGCCAGCCCGACGCTGTTCTTTGATAACGTGCATCGCGTCAGCGAACTGACCGGCATTCCGGCAAAAGATGCGTCCAGAGACAGCTTCCCCGGCGACCACGGCATGATGCTGATTATCTTTGCCTGCTTTATGTGGCGCTATTTCGGCTTCCGGGCCTTCCTGATGGGCCTTCTGATTATGGTGGTCTTTTCCCTGCCGCGCGTAATGGCAGGCGCACACTGGTTTACCGATATCGCAGTCGGTTCGCTGTCGGTGGTGCTGGTGGGCCTGAGCTGGTGGTTGTTAACACCGGCCAGCGACAAACTGGTGAACTGGCTCTATCGTTCGCTGCCGGGGAAATATAAACCCCAGGCGTAATTGTTTAGCGCGGGCGATTATTCACTGTTTTTAAGATCGCCCGCGCTTATTTAATCCTGAAATAAATTATTAGCGGGCTAATTTTTTTTCTGATAAAAGAAAAACCTATGCGTCAAATCGTCTGACAATGGCGTTATTCCTAGCCTGTCCAGTCGAACCCTCTTAAAATCTCCCTTAGCGCCAGAATTAGCCGCTGTTCATGCCGCTAATTGACGCTTAAATCGCTACCAGTTGTTGATAAAGTAACCGTTGTGTTACAGATTGATTTCACATCAAAAAAACCTATAAAAATTTATATAAAAGCACTCGCCACGCGGTCTGTAATCGGTTAACCTCAACTCCGATTACTACCGTGCAGAATAAAATTCGGTACCTTAAGCAACAAAAATGAGTGCATTAACACATTTTAGTAATTAAGGAATTGTCTTAGAGGGTCGCACTTATTAATCTCAACCCGTTTTGTCATCTGGCTGGCGACATTCTGTCGTAAGGACATCGAAGGAAAACACGTACAATGGTCAAGTCTCAACCAATTCTGAGATACCTCAGGCGGATTATTCCCGCAGTAGCATTAGCAACCCTCTTATCGGCATGTAGCAGTACCCATAACGGTCAGAACGCGAATAACGAGAATCATGAAGTTAACAACCAGAATGGTTTTTTACTTCAGGCGTCTCAGGACGAATTTGAACAAATGGTGCAGAACGTGGACGTTAAGTCCCGCATCATGGAGCAGTACAGTGACTGGAAAGGTGTGCGTTATCGCTTAGGCGGCGACACCAAACGCGGCATTGACTGTTCTGCTTTTGTTCAGCGCACCTTTCGCGAACAGTTTGGTTTAGAGTTGCCGCGTTCCACTTCAGAACAGCAGGACAGCGGTAAAGAGATTTTACGCAGTAAACTGCGTCCGGGTGATTTAGTGCTGTTCCGCGCCGGTTCCACCGGTCGCCATGTCGGCATCTATCTCGGCAACGACAATTTTGTACACGCGTCTACCAGCAGCGGCGTGATAATTTCCAGCCTTAACGACAGTTACTGGAAAAACCGCTACCGCGAAGCGCGTCGGGTGCTGGCAAAAAACCCCAGTTAACCCCCATCCTTCCTGATGTTCTCAGCCAGAGAATCTGAAAACGCTGCCCCGGCAGCGTTTTTTTTTCGTCTGCGGTTGCTTAAGCCAAATCCATGGCGGAAAAAGTAATTTTGAATCAAAAACATAACGAGACTTTTCGCGCAGCCTCGTTATATTCTCGTTGCCTTGAACCAGCACAGTTGTATGCGTTTTTATAATAAAAAGGGCAAGATCAGGGGAACAAACTCCATGCCACTGTCGGGGACGTTAAATCGTCATGCCAGCTACTCGCGGCGCATCGCCTAGAGTAGCGTAATTATTGGGGTCGCGTTTTTTATCTTGTTTGTCACCGTCCTGCTCACGCTGACCTAGCAAAAACGCGTCCAGCAACACCAGCAGCTGCTGGCAC
Source organism: Type-A symbiont of Plautia stali (assembly GCF_059731155.1). Classification (NCBI taxonomy): domain Bacteria; species Type-A symbiont of Plautia stali. The sequence continues at coordinate 388,900 of NZ_AP035891.1, forward strand.
ACAGCCGTGACGATCTGCAACAGGTGATGTCGACCCTGGTCGAGAGCCTTTATCCGCTGCAGCAATACACTCAACTCAGCTGCAACAGCGTCAACCGTGAGCTGACCTCTCGCGCCGCCTTTGCCGGCAACATTCGCGCGATATTACTGGTACGCGACGGCAACGCTTACTGCTCTTCGGCCACCGGCGCATTTCTGCTGGCCGCCAGCGCCATTTCACCCGATTCAGAGCTGGAGCGCGACCGTGACGTCCGCCTGCTGCCCGGCACACCGCTGCAACCCGCCAAACCGGCGCTGGCGCTGTGGCTGAAAAGTCCGGGAGCGAACGAAACCGGCATCCTCGCCACCATGAACCTCAGCATGACGCCTTACCAGCTGCTGGCCTCTTACCATCCTGAAATCACGCGGATGGCGCTGGTGGCAGGCGACAGCGCGCTGCTCAGCGGCACCAGCCAAGTGGTGCGCAGCCGCGATCTGCCGCCCGCCCTCACCGACCTGACGCTTGATGACCGCAGCATGCGCTTTGTGCTTTACGGCAGCACGCTGGCCTCATGCGATTACACGCTGGCATTGCTGACCGGCCTGCTGCTGGCGCTGCTGGTTGCTGCTGTCGCTGCATCAGCGACCGGGGTGTGAAATCCTGCTCGGCATCCGGCGCGGTCAGTTTCACGTTGAGTATCAGCCGCTGGTAACGGCACACAACGGCAAACCCTATGGCGTTGAAGCGCTGCTGCGCTGGACTCACCCGGTTGAAGGTATGATCCCGCCCGATGTATTTATCAGCCACGCCGAAGCGCAAAACCTGATTATTCCTCTGACCCAACATCTATTCAGCCTGGTAGCGCGCGACGCGCGTTTTCTCTGTCAGCAACTGCCGCGCGGCACCCGTCTCAGTCTGAATATGTCACCGCAGCATCTGGCATCGCTCAGTTTTCGCCGCGACGTGCAGGCGTGGATCGCCAGTATGCCCGCCGATCATTTTAACTATGTATTTGAAATCACCGAGCGCACCATGGTGCGGGAGAAGAACGCCGGCGAAATCTTCGCCTAGCTGCATGAACACAATTTCAAGATTGCCATTGATGATTTCGGCACCGGCCATAGCGCGCTGATCTATCTGGAAAAATATCCGTTCGACTACCTGAAAATCGATCGCGGCTTTGTGCAGAGTATCGGCACCGAAACCGTAACCTCGCCGGTGCTTGACACCGTGTTACTGCTGGCAAAGAAACTCAACCTGAAAACCGTGGCGGAAGAGGGGGAAACCGGCGACTAGGCGGCCAGGCTGGTTAACCGGGGCGTCACGCATCTGCAGGGGGATCTGTTTAGCCGCCCGCTGCGCCCGGAAAAGCTGATCAGCTACGATCAGAGCTAGGCCAGTTTGGGTTAACGTCACGTACCGCGCATGAAACTGCTACCATACAGTGCGGATTACCACAGGAGAGCGCCCCACTTATGCTGCTTCGTCTTGCCACAGCACTACTGATGTGCAGCGCCATTGCGCCGGTGCACGCGGTCACTATCTATGAAAGCTATGCCTTTGCGAAGCTGGGCGAACCGAAATACGCGGTCAACTTCAGCCATTATGATTACGTCAATCCGGCGGCGCCAAAAGGTGGCAAGATCACCCTCGCCGTGGTGGGCACTTACGACAACTTCAACCGCTATGCGTCGCGCGGCAATCCCGGTATCGGCACTGACACGCTGTACGACGGCCTGTTTACCACCTCAGACGATGAGCCCGGCAGCTACTATCAGCTGATCGCCGAATCAGCACGCTATCCCAGCGATTATCACTGGATGGAGGTGTCGATCAATCCGCACGCGCAGTTTCAGGACGGTACGCCGATCACCGCGCAGGATGTCGCCTTCACCTTCGGGAAATTCATGACCGAAGGCGTGCCGCAGTTTCGCGTGGCGTTTCGCGGCGTGCAGGTGAAAGCGCTGAACCGGCTGACGGTGCGCATTGAGATGCCCAAACCGGATAAAGACCTGGTGCTGAGCTGGATCACGCTGCCGGTGCTGCCAGAAAAATTCTGGCAGAACAAAAAATTTAATGAGCCGATTGGCTATCCGCCGCTCGCCAGCGGGCCTTATCGCGTCACCTCGTACAAATCCGGCCAGTTCATTCAATATAGCCGGGTGAAGAACTACTGGGCGGCCGATCTGCCGGTGAACCGCGGTCGCTTTAATATTGATACCCTGCGCTACGACTACTATCTCGATGACAACGTGGCTTTTGAAGCTTTTAAGGCCGGTGCCTATGACCTGCGCGAGGATAATTCGGCGAAGAAATGGGCCACACAATATCGCGGGCGCAACTTTACCAGCCACGCAATTGTGAAAAAAGCCACCACGCCGAATGACGTCGCCACCGACACGCGCTGGCTGGCGTTCAATAACGAGAAAGCGCTGTTTGCCGACCGCCGCGTGCGCGAGGCGCTGACGCTGGCGTTTGATTTTGAGTGGATGAACAAAGCGCTGTTCTACGGCGCTTACAAGCGGACCGACAGCTACTTCCAGAACACCGCTTATGCCGCCAAAGGCTATCTGACGCCGATCAGCTGGTCCTGCTCGCGCCCTACAAGGCGCAGCTGCCTGCCGAGGTATTTAACAACGCCTACGCGCCGCCGCACTCTGACGGTAGCGGCTTTGACCGCAACAATTTGCTGCGGGCGATGGCATTGCTGAAGCAGGCCGGCTGGCAGATCAAAAATCAGCAGCTGGTGAACGTGAAAACCGGCCAGCCGTTTCAGTTTGAACTGCTGCTGCGCAGCGGTTCTCTGAACGACTGGGCGCTACCGTTCCAGCACAGCCTGGCACGGCTTGGCATTACGATGACGCTGCGTCAGGTGGACAGTTCCCAATATCTGCGCCGGCTGCGCGAAGGCGATTACGACATGATTCCGTCGCTTTATCAGGCGATGCCGTGGCCCTCCACCAGCCTGCAGTATGTGTGGCAGTCGGATTACATCAGCTCATCGTGGAACACCGCGCGGGTAAAAGATCCGCTGGTCGACCATTTCGTGCAGCAGATCGTGGCGCATCAGGGCGATGAAAAAGCGCTGCTGCCGCTGGGTCAGGCGCTGGATCGCCTGCTGCTGTGGAACGCCTACATGATTCCGATGTGGTACAACGCCGAGCAGCGGCTGGCCTGGTGGGACAAGTTTTCCCATCCGCAGATTAAACCGGCGTTTGCCACCGGGCTGGAAAACTGGTGGTACGATGTGAACAAAGCCGGTCGTTTACCGGCCGATCAGGCGCTGGCCAACATCCAGTTTGGTCCATAGCACCGGTCTGCCTAGCGGCGGCAGTGACAGCGGCGCGCGCGGGCTGGATCCGGAAGTGGTGGCAGAAATAACCCATCGCTACGGCTTCGATAAGCCACTGCTGCAGCGCTATGGCGAAATGCTGTGGAATTACCTGCGTTTTGACTTTGGCGACAGCCTGTTTCGTAACGCCTCGGTGCTGCAGCTGATCAAAGAGAGCCTGCCGGTGTCGATCAGCCTCGGGTTGTGGAGCACGCTGATCATCTATCTGGTGTCGATTCCGCTGGGCATCAAAAAAGCAGTGCGCAACGGCAGCGCGTTTGATATCTGGAGTAGCATCTTTATCATTCATCGGCTACTCTATTCCGGCGTTTTTGTTTGCCATCATGCTGATTGTGCTGTTTGCCGGCGGCAGCTATCTCGACTGGTTCCCGCTACGCGGCCTCACTTCGCCGCAGTTTGACACGCTGCCGTGGTACAGCAAAATCAGCGATTATCTGTGGCATATCACGCTGCCGGTGCTGGCTACGGTGATTGGCGGTTTTGCCACCCTGACCATGCTGACGAAAAATTCGTTCCTTGATGAGGTGCGCAAACAGTACGTCGTCACAGCGCGCGCTAAGGGTCTGGATGAGAAGCGTATCCTGTACGGCCACGTGTTTCGCAACGCCATGCTGCTGGTGATCGCCGGGTTTCCCGCCACCTTTATCAGTATGTTTTTCACCAGCTCGGTGCTGATTGAGGTGATGTTCTCACTCAACGGCATGGGGCTGCTCGGCTATGATGCCACTATTCAGTGCGACTATCCGGTGATGTTCGGCACGCTGTATATCTTTACGCTGATTGGCCTGCTGATGAATATTATCAGCGATCTAACCTATACGCTGGTCGATCCACGCATTGATTTTGAGGGCCGCTGATGCGTTTATCTCCCGTTAACCAGCAGCGCTGGCAGCGCTTTCGTCACAACCGTCGCGGCGACTGGTCGCTGTGGCTGTTTCTGCTCATCTTTGTGCTGTCGCTGGGCGCGGAATTATTAGCCAATGACAAACCGCTGCTGGTGCACTATCAGCAGCGCTGGTACGGCACCGCTGCTGTTCAACTACAGCGAGAGCGATTTTGGCGGCCAGTTTGCCACGCCGGCGGATTATCAGGATCCGTGGCTGAAGCAACGCATTGACCAGCAGGGCTGGGCGCTGTGGGCCCCCATCCGCTTCAGCGACAGCACCATTCATTTCGCCACCGACGTGCCCTTCCCGTCACCGCCGTCCGCGCAAAACTGGCTGGGTACCGATGCTAACGGTGGCGATGTACTGGCGCGTCTGCTGTACGGCACGCGCATCTCGCTGCTGTTCGGTTTGCTGTTAACGCTGTTCTCCAGCGTGATTGGTATTGTGGTTGGTGCCCTGCAGGGCTACTTTGGCGGCCGCGTTGACCTCATCGGCCAGCGATTGATTGAGGTGTGGTCCGGCATGCCGACGCTGTTCATGCTGATTCTGCTCTCCAGCGTGATTCAGCCCAATTTCTGGTGGCTGTTGCTGCTGAAGGTGATCTTCGGCTGGATGAGCCTAGTGAGCGTAGTGCGCGCCGAGTTCCTGCGCACGCGTAACTTTGACTATATCCGCGCCGCGCGCGCGCTGGGCGTGAGCGATAGCCGCATCATGCTGCGCCACATGTTGCCCACCGCCATGGTCGCCACGCTAACTTTTCTGCCGTTTATCCTGTGCGGTTTGATCACCACGTTAACCTCGCTGGATTTTCTCGGCTTCGGCCTGCCGGTGGGCTCGCCGTCGCTGGGCGAACTGCTGCTGCAGGGAAAAAACAATTTACAGGCACCGTGGCTTGGCCTTTCTGGCTTCTTCGCCCTCGCCCTGCTGCTGTCGCTGCTGATTTTTATCGGCGAAGCGGTGCGCGATGCCTTTGATCCGAGCCGGGGGCGCTAAATGAGTTTGTTAACGGTGAATCATCTGGCGGTGGCGTTCGGGCAGCGCCGCGTGGTAGAAGATATCTCGCTGCGCATCGACGCCGGCGAAACGCTGGCGCTGGTGGGCGAGTCGGGATCTGGCAAGAGCGTGACGGCGCTGTCGATTATGCGTCTGCTGCCGCAGCCACCGGTGAGTTATCCGCAGGGCGAGATCCTGTTTGACGGGCGCGATGTGTTACAGGCTAGCGAACGTGAGATGCGCGGGCTGCGCGGCAACCAGATGGCGATGATTTTTCAGGAGCCGATGGTGTCACTCAATCCGCTGCACTGCGTGGAAAAGCAGCTGTATGAAGTGCTGTCGCTGCACCGTGGCATGCGGCGTGAAGCGGCGCGCGCTGAGATTCTCAGCTGCCTCGATCGCGTGGGCATTCGCCAGGCCGCGACGCGCCTGCAGGATTTTCCGCACCAGTTGTCCGGCGGCGAGCGCCAGCGCGTGATGATCGCCATGGCATTGCTGACGCAGCCCAAACTGCTGATTGCCGATGAGCCCACCACGGCGCTGGATGTCACGGTACAGGCACAGATTTTATAGCTGCTGCGCGAACTGCAGCGCGAACTGAACATGGGCATGCTGTTCATTACCCATAACCTGAACATTGTGCGTCAGCTGGCCCACAGCGTGACGGTGATGCGCAACGGGCGCGAGGTGGAACACAACCGCTGTGACGCGCTATTTCGCCAGCCACAGCAGCCTTACACCCGCGAACTGCTGGCCGCCGAGCCGGACGGCGCGCCGGTGCCGCTGATCGACGCGCCACCGCTGTTGCAGGTGAATAATTTGCAGGTGGGTTTCCCCCTTCGCCGCGGGCTGCTGAAGCGCACCGTGGCAGAAAAAACCGCGCAACACAATCTCAGTTTTACCCTGCGGCGCGGCGAAAGCCTCGGGTTAGTCGGCGAATCCGGATCAGGCAAAAGCACCACTGGCCTAGCGCTGCTGCGCCTGATTGCTGCGCGCGGCGAGATCTGGTTCGACGGCCAGCCGCTGGCATCAGCTGAGCGCGAAGCAGCTACTGCCGCTGCGCCAGCGCATTCAGGTAGTGTTTCAGGATCCCAACTCTTCACTCAATCCGCGCATGACGGTACAGCAGGTGATTGCCGAAGGGCTGGCGGTGCACCAGCCGCAGCTCAGCGCTGCCGAACAGGAAGCCAGAGTCATTGCGGTGATGGAAGAGGTTGGCCTGGACGCAGCGAGCCGCAGCCGCTACCCGGCGGAATTCTCTGGCGGTCAGCGCCAGCGTATCGCCATTGCTCGCGCCCTGATCCTGCAGCCGCAGCTGATCGTGCTGGATGAACCCACCTCGTCGCTGGACCGCTCGGTGCAAAAGCAGATCCTCACCCTGCTGCGCCGTTTACAGCAGCAGCATCAGCTGGCGTATCTGTTTATCAGTCACGATTTGCAGGTGGTGCGCGCGCTGTTCAACGCTCCCGCAGCAGAGTATACGCGTCAGCTGCTGGTCTCCGCGCAGGGAGAGACCGGGCTTCAGTGACCGTCAAAGGTTTCGGCAATCGCCACGCCCTGATTTTTCAGACAGCAGTTAGTGGCGCTCTCGTCGCCACGCTGAATCAGCAAACACGGCTGCCCTTCACATTCAGCAATTTTGCACTCGACCTGAATCTGCGCCAGCGTTTCCTGTAGCTGCTGCAGGATCTCCATCGCAGGATGGCCGTCATGGCTCAGCAGGCGCAGCGCGACCAGATCCCCGTCATGCGCGCCGTTCGCTGCTTCCTGGCGTTCAATGGCACCGGCATGTTCCAGCGACCAGCGGTAAAGTTGTGGTAAACGATGCACAACCGAGAGTTGCAGCATAGTGTTTCGATTCCCAGAGACAGTAACGTTATTCACAACGGACGGCTTCATCGCGGTGAATCCCCACTTGGCAAGCTCAGCATACGGACGTCAAGGATAGCCTTCTCGTTTTAGGCACAAAGCGTGATGCAACTTTATTATTTGCGAGCTTTCTCGCATTTATGCCTATGTTTACCGCGTTACGCGGCGCTTAACAATCATTTTAGACGCAATGTCGTTACTTTTTTATCAATTAATTTTCACAATATGGAAACATTAAGCATAGCGAGAGTGCGGAGAGGGGCAAATCAGGATGTGAAATAACAGCGGGCGAAGCATCGATCCGCCGCCATCACGCGGTGTGGCGCGGACGGGCGGCGTAGCTGAACAGCACGATTGAGACGGTAGCGCACAGCGCGATGGTGGCGACCATTGGCCAGGCGCTGTTGACGCTGACCAGCGACAGCAGCGCGCCAACCAGCGCACCGACGCCAAAGCGCAGCGTACCGGCCAGTGAGGATGCGGTGCCGGCCATGTGGGGAAATTCGTCGAGGATCACCGCCATCGCATTGGAGGAGATGGTCGATACGCAGCCAATAAACATTGCCACGCCAAACACCAGCGGCAGGAAACCGAGGTTGAGCGCGCTGACGATCAGCAGCCAGATACCCATGGCAAACTGAATCAGCAGACCGAGGCGGAACATCGCCAGCGGCCCGAAACGGCGCACCGCGCGGCTGTTAATCAGCGTCATGACAAACAGGAACACCACGTTGAGGCCAAAGTAGTAGCCGAAATTCTGCGGCGACACATGGTTCACCTCAATGTAAACAAACGGCCCGGCGTTAAGGAAGGTAAACAGCCCGGCAAACGAGAAGCCGCTTGCCAGCATATAGCTGAAGGCGCGTTTGTGCCGCACCAGCGCGACAAAATTGCTCAGCGTGGTACGCAGGTGAAAACGCTGCCGCTGCTCGGGCTTAAGCGTTTCGCGGATCTGCGTTACCACCAGCACGGTGGTAATCAGTGCGGCCAATGCCAGCGTCCAGAAGATGGCGTGCCAGTTCCACAGCAGCAGCAGCCAGCCGCCGATGATCGGTGCCAGCAGCGGCGGAGAGCCCGTGCAGGAAACGCATCAGAATCAGCTGGTCTATGGATTGCGACAGCGCACAGGCTGCCGCCGCGCAGGCAAAAATCAGCGTGCCGAGCACGATCACCGGTTTACGTCCGTAGCTGTACGCTGCCGGCCGACACCGCGAATTCACGGGCAATTTGCGGCATTGCCGGCAGAGACATATCAATGGAGAGCGGCATCAGCATGGCCAGCAATCCCAGAATCACCACTAATCCCACCGGTGAATTTTTTTCCTTACGCACCGCTGTCTCCCGCTATTTGCACTGTTTCAGTTCGTCCGGCAGGCCGATGCTGTTGATTTCCGCCTCGGTCAGTTCACGGTATTCGCCTTCACCGAGCTCGTCATCTAGTACAATCTCACCGATGCTTTCGCGATGCAGCGCCGTGACGTGGTTGCCCATCGCCGCAAACATGCGTTTCACCTAGTGATAACGCCCTTCACTGAGGGTGAGACGTGCGGCTTTCTCATCGAGGATTTCCAGCTGCGCCAGTTTGGTCAGATCTTTCTCGTTGTGCAGCTGAATGCCGGCAGCAAATTTTTCGATCAAACCCGCGTCAAGCGGCTGCTCCAGTTCCACCAGGTAGGTTTTCTCCAGGTGATGGCGCGGAGAGGTAATGCGATGCGACCACTGACCATCATCGGTCAGCAGTACCAGCCCGGTGGTATCAATATCCAGCCGCCCTGCCGCGTGCAGTTTGAACGCCGCCGGCTCCTCAATGAAATAGAGAATGGTGGGATGATCCGGATCGTCGGTGGAGCAGACATAGCCCTGCGGTTTATTCAGCATGAAATAGCGCGGACCCTGCTGCACCGTCAGCGGATTGCCGTCGTACTCTACGGCATCGTCCGGCAGGACTTTATAAGCGGTGTCGCGCACCACTTCGCCATTGATGGTGATCTTTCTGCCACGTATTTCACGGCCGGCGATGGCACGGCTAACTTCCAGTTGCTGAGATATGAATTTGTCGAGTCGCATGAATTCGCTTTTTTGCCCGTTACTGCGGAGGGGAACTGAAACGGCGTTTGCCCGGTAAATCATTTACAGCGCAGCGCGGCGGCCACGGCATAATAGAGAGCAGGGTTAACCGTTGAAAAAGTGTGGGCCGTATAGCCTGAACCTTCGCCTGCTAATAGTGCCGATCCTGCGTTTCAGCCACTTTCATGGCATAATGCGCGTCCCTTCCAGAAAAAGCCGGCTCCCATGTCGTTTACCCTGCGCCCCTATCAGCAAGAAGCCGTTGATGCCACCGTTGCCCATTTTCGCCGCCACGCCAGCGGTGATTGTGCTGCCAATCGGCGCCGGCAAAAGCCTGGTGATCGCCGAACTGGCGCGGCTGGCGCGCGGTCGCGTGCTGGTGCTGGCTCACGTCAAAGAACTGGTGGAGCAGAACCACAGTAAATATCAGGCGTATGGCCTGCAGGCGGACATCTTCGCCGCGGGCCTGCAGCGCAAGCAGAGCGAAGGTAAAGTGGTATTCGGCAGCGTGCAATCGGTGGCACGCAATCTGGCCAGTTTTGACAGTGCCTTTTCGCTGGTGATCGTCGATGAGTGCCATCGCATCAGCGACAAGGAGGAGAGCCAGTATCAGCAGCTGTTCGCCCATCTGCGCCAGCACAATCCGCAGCTGCGTCTGCTGGGGCTGACCGCCACGCCATTCCGCCTGGGCAAAGGCTGGATTTACCGTACCACTATCACGGCATGGTGCGCGGCGATGATAACGCGCTGTTCCGCGACTGCATCTACGAATTGCCGCTGCGCTATATGATCAAACATGGCTTTCTGGTGCCGCCCGAGCGGCTGGATATGCCGGTGGTGCAGTACGATTTCAGTCGGCTGATCCCGCAGAATAATGGCCTGTTCAGTGAGGCCGATCTTAACCGCGAACTGAAACAGCAGCAGCGCGTCACGCCGCAGATCATGGGACAGATCATCGAGTTCGCTGAGACGCGACGCGGCGTGATGGTGTTTGCCGCGACAGTTGAACACGCGCGGGAAATTCTCAGTCTGCTGCCGGAAAACAGTGCGCTGGTGTCGGCGGAAACCCCGGTGAAGGAGCGTGACCGGCTGATTCAGCAGTTCAAAGCGCAGCAGCTTAAGTTTCTGGTTAACATGGCAGTGCTGACCACCGGCTTCGACGCGCCGCACGTCGATTTGATCGCTATTCTGCGCCCGACCGAATCGGTCAGCCTGTATCAGCAAATTGTCGGTCGCGGGTTGCGGCTGGCGCCGGGCAAAACCGACTGCCTGATCCTCGATTACGCCGGAAACCCGCACGATCTCTTTACGCCCGAAGTCGGCGCACCGAAAGGCGCCAGCGATAGCCAGCCGGTGCAGGTGTTTTGTCCGGCCTGCGGCTTTGCTAACACCTTCTGGGGCAAGGCGACCGAAGATGGCCACGTCATTGAGCACTTTGGCCGCCGCTGTCAGGGCGTGCTCGACGATGACGAGGGCAATCGCGCGCAGTGCGACTACCGTTTCCGCTTTAAAAGCTGCCCGGACTGCGGTGCAGAAAATGATATCGCCGCGCGCCGCTGCCAGCAGTGCGACAAGGTGCTGGTCGACCCCGATGATATGCTGAAAGCGGCGCTGAAGCTGAAAGACGCGCGCGTACTGTGCTGCAGTGGTATGACGCTGGCGCACGGACGCGATGATAAAGGCGAGTGGCTGCAAGCCACCTATTTTGATGAGGATGGCACCAGCGTCAGCGAGCGCTTTCGCCTGCGCACCCCGGCGCAGCGCACCGCCTTTGAGCAGCTGTTTATGCGGCCGCATCAGCGTGCGCCTGGCGTGGAGCTCGGCTGGCAGACCGCTGCCGATGTGGTGGCGCGCGCCAAAGGCCACTTCTGGCCGGTGCGGGAAAAAATGTTCGATTATCAGGGACGCTATCGCCGCGCCAACGAGCGGCGCTAAGCGGCGGAATCATTTGCCCCGCTGTGGCAATCCGGCTATAATGCCGCCCGCTTTTGCATCCGTAAAAGCGTATTGAATAACCGTCCTGTTGCTGGGTCGCCTGTAGCAGGAACTATAGAAGAGATCTTAAGATGTTCACTATTAATGCAGAAGTACGTAAAGAGCAGGGTAAGGGTGCGAGCCGCCGCCTGCGCGCAGCGAACAAATTCCCGGCCATCATCTATGGCGGTAAAGACGCTGCGGTTTCTATCGAACTGGACCACGACGCTGTGATGAACATGCAGGCTAAGCCTGAGTTCTACAGCGACGTGTTGACTCTGGTTGTTGACGGTAAAGAAACCAAAGTTAAAGTTCAGGCTGTTCAGCGTCACCCGTTCAAGCCAAAACTGCACCACATCGACTTCGTTCGCGCTTAATCGCTAACGGGTTGACGAAAAAACGCCGCATCTGCGGCGTTTTTTTATGGCGCAAATCGGGCTATTACTGACCGCCGGTGCGACGCTGCAGCTGATCGCGCAGATTCGGCGGCGTGCCTTTGATGGTCAGCGTATCGGTGGCCGGATCCCAGAAAATGCGCTCGCCCAGCAGCATGGCATCAAAGTTAAGCGTTAATCCCCCGCCGCTACCGGCAAATTTCGTCAGCTGACGCAGGGTGCTGCGGTCGGCCGGGAAATGCTCTTCCAGCTCATAACCCTGCTCCTGGGTAAACGCCTGAAAGGTTTTTTCGCCCAGCGGCGGCAGTTCGCTTGAGAGATCTTCCAGCGCAATCTCCTCGCCCGCCTGCAGCTGTTTATTGCAGTAGCTGTAGACCTGTTGCCGATAGTTCTGGCGCTCATTTTTATCCAGGCTGGACTCGGCACAGTAATCATCTACCGCTTGCAGCAGCCCGCGGTTCTGTGCTTTGGTATCCAGACCGACGCTGGCCCCGAGGAAATCCATGAAGAAATCGGCCACTTTGCGCCCCACGCGTCCGCGCAGGAAGGTCAGGTAGCGCGTGGATTCCGGGTTGGTTTCCCACTCGGTGAGATCGATACGCGCCACGATATCGGCATGGTTGATATCCAGATAGTGCGTGCTGCTGATGTCGAGCTGCTCATTGACACGCATGCTCGACTGGCTGTTCAGCACCGCCACCAGCAGATACTCCACCGCCAGATAGCGATAGTGCAGAAACAGCACCACGCCGCCTTCAGCGAACGGGTATTTACTCAGCTCGTCGCGCAGGCGTCCGGTAGCCGCACGGCTGAACGCTAGGAAGTCATCCTGCCCTTTGCGGCAGTTGCGCAGCGCTTCCGCCAGCTCGCTGTCTTCATTAAACAGGCCGTAAGCCTTGCTTTTGGCGCTATAGACGCAGTGTAACTCTTCCGCCATCTCTTCCACCGCCTGCGTGGCAGGTAACAGCGTATCGCGCAGGACCAGTTCCAGCTGGTTTTCATCACGTTTGACTAACTGATGCAGGGCAATCTGGTCGATATCCAGACTCATGGTAGACTCTCCTTTTGGCTCAGGCGCGTATTCAAACACCGCCCGCAGCCGCTTTCAACTGCGCGCACAAACTGATCGTTCTGCTTGCGATAAAATTGCGGAAAAAAGTGCGTTGTTACGGTAATATACCGCGTTTTCACACTTGATTAGTCGACGATATGCCACAATCATCCCGTTACAGCGACGCGCGCGTCGAACAGCTTCTCGCGCAGCTGGCGCAGGTTCTTGAAAAAGACAAAGCGCCAACCGATCTTTCCCTGATGGTGTTGGGGAACATGGTGACCAATTTGATCAACACCGACATCGCACCGGCCCAGCGCCGCAGCCTCGCCCGCTCGTTTGCGGAAGCGATGCAGTCTTCCGTGCGCGATGACAACGCCCACTAAATTGCAGATTTGACCTCATAAATATGGTAACCAACCGGCAGCGCTATCGTGAAAAAGTCTCCCAGATGATCAGCTGGGGGCACTGGTTTGCCCTGTTTAATATTCTGTTTGCGCTTATTCTAGGCAGCCGCTACCTGTTGGTCGCCGACTGGCCCTCTTTCCTCGCCGGCCGTATTTATGCGTTTACCAGCTGGATTGGCCATTTCAGCTTTATCGTGTTTGCCGCTTATCTGCTGATCATCTTCCCGCTGACGTTTGTCGCCATGTCGCAGCGGTTGCTGCGCGTGCTCTCCGCCGTGGTCGCCACGGCCGGGCTGACGCTGATTATGGTCGACAGCGCGGTGTTCAACCGATTCCATCTGCACCTCAATCCGGTGGTCTGGGAACTGGTGGTCAACCCCGATCAAAGCGAGATGGCGCGCGACTGGCAGCTGATGTTTATCAGCGTACCGCTGATTTTCCTCGTTGAGATGCCGTTTGCCACTTGGAGCTGGCAAAAGCTGCGCAGCCTGAACCGGCGTTCGTTTGGCAAGCCGCTGGCCGCGCTGTTTATCAGCGCCTTCTTTGCCAGTCATCTGCTGTATATCTGGGCCGATGCCAACTTCTACCGGCCGATTACCATGCAGCGTGCCAACCTGCCGCTCTCCTATCCGATGACCGCACGGCGTTTTCTGGAGCGACACGGCCTGCTGGATGCGCAGGAGTATCAGCACCTTCTGGTGCAACAGGGCGATTCGGAAGCGCTGTCGGTGCAGTATCCGCTCAGCGATATTACTTTCCGCGATGGCGGAACGCGCCACAACCTGCTGATTCTGACGGTGGACGGCCTGAACAATGCCACAGTGGATAAAGCGCTGCCGTCGCTTAATCAGTTCGCCAGTGAAAACGTGCGCTTTACCCAGCATTACAGCGCCGGACTGCAGCCGGAAAAAGGCTTGTTCGGCCTGTTCTACGGTATCTCCTCCAGCTACATGGACGGCGTACTGGCGGCGCGCATGCCCTCTGCCCTGCTCGGCGCGCTGAACAGCCAGGGTTATCAGTTCGGCCTGTTCTCTTCCGATGGCTTTAGCCAGCCGCTGTACCGTCAGGCGCTGCTGGTGGATTACAGCCTGCCGCAGGCCGACACACAGCCCAACAGCACCACGGTGACGCAGTGGCAGAACTGGCTCAATGGTCAGAAAGGCGGTGCGCCCTGGTTCTCATGGATTGCGCTCAACGGCGTGACGGTAACCGGCGACAGCACCAAAGCGCGCCAGCGCAGCTATATGCGCCAGGCGGCAAGCGTAGATGAGCAAATCGCGGCGGTGCTGCATACGCTGCAGCAGAATGATGCGCTGAAGAATACCGTGGTGGTGATCACGGCGCAGCGCGCCATCACCTTCGACAACAGCGATAATCCGGGCAACCGCGCGACGCTGCAGGTGCCACTGGTGGTGCACTGGCCGAATACCCCGGCGCAGAGCATCGATCGCCTGACCGATCAGCAGGATGTGATGACCACGCTGATGCAGCGCCTGCTGCACGTGCGCACCAGTCCGGTTAACTATTCACAGGGCGAAGATCTGTTTGCCGCACAGCGCAGTCATAACTGGGTAGCCAGCAGTGAAGATGGCAAACTGGTGGTGACCACGCCAACGGTGACGCTGGTGCTCAGCAACAACGGTAGCTACAGCGCGTACGATGCCCAGGGCAAAAAGCTGAAAGATCATAAACCTCAGCTGGCGCTGCTGTTGCAAGTGCTGACGGAAGAGAAATGGTTCACGGCAAACTGATTAATTATGAGGCAGTTAAGCTGCCGGCATATTGCAATCGCCAACGGAACCAGTAGTATAATCCTCCACGTTCGGCACGTAGCGCAGCCTGGTAGCGCACTGTCATGGGGTGTCAGGGGTCGGAGGTTCAAATCCTCTCGTGCCGACCAAAACCCCAAAAAAAACAGCCACTTACGGCTGATTCTTTTATTGCCTGCATTTTGCGATGGTAAAACCCGGCGCCCCCTGAGCGCGGTGGTTTTCAGCGCGCGAACTGCCACGCGTTTACGGGTTAAACGTTAGCGGGACTTCCGTCTCGCAGGGTTGCACCAGAATGAGCGGGCATTTCTTCACCTTGCACGCCTGCGAATAAGCCAGCTCGCACACTTCGCAGATATCGCGCACTTCCGACTCATATTCATACTCCATGAAGTAGCGAAACGTACCGCTGCGCCAGAAGCGTTGCGGTTCCAGTATTTTATCCAGCTGCCTGAAGGTCAGGGCTGAGGGGTTGTGAAAACCCACTCTTACACGATATTTAGTCATGCCCTGATAATTATCGAGTTTTGGCCGCGTTGCCAGCCGGAAACAATTCTCGCTGGGATAGGGAAAATCTTTGCTAACGATGGCACATCGGGTGCCGCAACCCGATCCGTAACGGTTGCGGCGCAGAGGAAAGGCTTTTACCGTCAGCGCTTGATTTTCAATTCATCATCCCAGCGGTCTGCCGCCGCGTTTGCGGGATCGTGATCCTGCAGCAAAAACTCGCCGTTTTGCTGGGCAATCTGCTCACCGGTATCCGTAATCGCGTTTTGAATAAACACTTTTGCCTGCGCACCATTCACAAAAGTGAGCTGATGGAAGGCGGTTTTGTTGCCCCAGTCTTTTGACGGCGTTGAAATATAGCGGATGGTATAACTCTGGTCCTCAACGCTGCCCTGCATCACGTAGAGGCCATAATGATTTTCACCCTGCGACAGGATTTTATACACCCCGTTGCGTAGTAATAAATCACCGCATCCGGGAACGGCTTTTCATCATAGAGTTTGCGGTAGTGCAGTTTATGCACAAAGGTGGGTTTGCCGGGCACCACTTCAATATTGCCCTGCGCATTCTGAAAGCTGAGAACCGCTGCCTGTGCAGCGCCCACGCTCATGCAACCCAGTAACATTATGCCAGCCAGTTTTTGCATCGTTCGCTCCTTAGCCTCTTTCGTCAGCCACCAGCATGTTACGACCACGCTTTACCTTGGTTAAACGAAGCGGCTATCGGCATGTGATGGACTTCATAATACAGCCATCACAGCAAGGATAGAGATGGAAAATGACTGCGCCATTACAGCGACAGAAGCTGATATTCGTCACCACTGCGACAGGCCCTGACCTTGCTGTTCAGGGTGCAAAATCTTGCAGCATAATCTCGCATCACACTTCATTCATGCTGCGAATCAGGTATTTAACTGAAGTCAGCAAAGCGGACCGGGATCACGTTTTTACTGATTTGTGACAGCATTTCATTAAAGTGAAACAAAAATGTCACAAATTTCCCCTACCCTAAAGCTCCCGTTAATGTGATGGAATCTCGTTATGGTCATCAAAGCAAAAAACCTGCAGGATGCGGAAGAACTCCTGCACTCAGGCATCAGCAAAGTGGAGCTGGCGTATGATATTGGCAGCGATGATTTCTTCCGCCTGGCGAGCCACTGGTGCGACCGTGGTGCACGCATTACCAAAGGCCACCACCATTTTGTGGTGCAGATGAAGAGTTTCGCTATCCCGCCAAATCGCTAACCCGCAGCAGCCTTTTCGGCTTGCTCTGCCCGCGGCTGGCTGGTAAAACACGCTTTTCCATCAGCCGTTACTCGTTATGTTCTCAGCCGAAACGCCCCTGCCGCTGCCCGCTTGTGGTTTTATCACCGCCGCTGGCCACACCGCTGAATCGCTATCGCTGGCGTGGTGCCGCTTTGATCGGCAACAGTGGCACGCCGCTTTACCTGCGCAGTGGCAACTGCCGCTGCCGTCCGCGCTACAGCAGGCAGCCAGCAAACGCAAAATTGAATATCTCGCCAGCCGCTGGCTGGTGCGGCAACAGCTGGGAATCACTGATTTTGTGCTGCACAACGCGCCGGATCGCTCACCGTGCTGAGCCGGCAGGCATCCGTGCTTCACTGTCGCACAGCCATGACTGTGTGGTGATGGCCGCGACGCGCGAGGCATTGTATGTGGGCATTGATGTTGAGCAGGTGATGGCAGAGGAAACCGCGCAGGACACGGCAGAACTGCTGATGAACGCGCAGGAGCGCGCGCTGCTGCAGGCTCAGCAGCTGCCCTTTGCACAGGCGGCAACGCTGCTGTTTTCGCTGAAAGAGAGTCTTTATAAGGCGCTATGGCCGCGGCTGCATCAGCCCATGGCGTTTCATCAGGCTGCGCTGATCGATCTCGACCTGCCGCAGCAGCGCGCGCGGTTGCAGCTGTGTCAGGATTTCAGCGCGGAATTTACCCGCAGCACCGTGCTGGACGCACGCTTCTGGCTGCAGCCGGCGCGCGTGGTCACACTGCTCACTCACCCGGCCTGCACGCAATAAAAAACCGGCGCAGAATGAGCCCGGGCCGGTGACAACACAAGACGACAGAAGTGTTCCAGGGAGGCAGAGACGAGGATCTCTGCTGCGATTCACTGTATCCCGCTGACAACATCTTGCCCAATAAAGGTTTTTGCTAAGCTTTGCCGCCGCCAGCCGTCATTGGCCGGTATCGGTGCGTTTAACGGCGCCCAGCGTGGCCATCTCGCGCTCGCGGCCGGTCAGCTCGCTTAACTGCCCATCGCGCATTTCCAGCAGCCGATCGGCATGAATAAAGTAGTGATCGTCATGGCTGATGGCGAACACGGTTTTGCCGGACGCCTGAAGCCACGGCAGCAGCTCGCGGTAGAAGATGCGGCGGAAGTGCGGGTCCTGATCGGCCGCCCACTCATCGAGCAGCAGGATATCGCGCTCCTCTGCCGCCGCCAGCAGCAGAGCAAGCCGCTTGCTCTGCCCTTTCGACAGCTGCAGGTTGAGTTCCCGGTTGCCTTCCAGCTTGTCCTGCATTTTCAGCCGCTCCAGCCACTGCTGCACCAGCGCCGGATTAGCCGGCTCACCACCGCGACGAATCAGACGGTCAAACAGGTGCACGTCAGTGAATACCGCCGAGAAGTGCTGGCGATAAGCATCAAGGTTATGCCAGTCCACCTCTTTACCGTCCAGCAGCAGGCGGCCTGAATGCGGCTGATACAGCCCGGTCAGCAGCATCGTCAGCGTGGATTTACCGCTGCCGTTACCGCCAATCAGAAACACCAGTTCACCGCGGCGCAGCGTCAGGTTGATCGGCCCGATGGCAAAACCGTGCTCGCCATAGTGGAAACAGACATCACGCAGCTCCAGCGTCTGCCAGTCGCTCACCGTCGGCAGCGCTTTGAAACCGGCGCTGTAGGGAGCCAGATCGAAGGTATTAATTTTCCGCAATGCCACCTGTGCGCTGAGCAGCGTCGGCAGCGCGCCTACTGCGGCCAGCAGCGGCGTACGCAGGAACAGCAGCGTCAGCGAATAGGTCGCGGCGACAGCGGTATTGGCCCAGCCCAGACCGTTGGCCATGAAGAACACAATACCAATCGCGCCGAGCATCATAATGTTCGACCAGTTCACCGCGCTCAGATGGAAGGTATCGGCGCGCACAATATGACGACGATAGTCCGTGGCATTTTCCTGATAGACGGTGTCGTAAATCAGCTGAGCGCGCTCGCGGTTAAGCTGCAGCTCTTTGCGCCCTTCAATGATGGTCTGAAAATCACGGTACAGCTCATCCTCGATGTCACGCAGCTTCGCCATGTGCTGATAGACGCGCGACACCAGCAGCCAGCTGCCGATCAGCGTCACCACCAGCCACAGCGTGGTGATCAACAGCATTTGCGGTGACAGCCACGCCAGATAGATCGCGGAACCCAGCGTAATAATGATGCCCTGAATCAGCTCCGGCAGGCGCACAAACGCGATAGTGATGGCACGCACGTCGCTGGTCAGGCCGGCCAGCAGCTGAGCGTTACCAATCTGCTCAATGCGCTCAACCCGGGTATCCAGAATACGCTTGATAAACTCACCGCGCAGCCGCCAGACAAAATGGTGGCCGAGCTGAGTCAGCGCCAGCTGCGACGCCAGCGTCACCGCCATCAGCAGAAACAGCTGGGCGAGAAAGCCCGGCAGCACGGTGAGCGAGGTATTGACTGCCACGATCAGTTCATTATTGATGTAGGCGATCAGCCCGATACCCAGCGCGGCGCTGAGCAGCGTAAGCACAATCACGCCGATAAACGGCCAGCGGTACTGGCGAAAAACAACCTGAAGCAATGCCATTAAAAATTATC
The DNA here is from genome assembly GCF_059731155.1 of Type-A symbiont of Plautia stali. Lineage (NCBI taxonomy): Bacteria > Type-A symbiont of Plautia stali. The sequence goes on from NZ_AP035891.1 coordinate 408,002, forward strand.
CAGAGGTCAACCAGGCAGCCTGCAGTTTAATGGCGCTTCGGGTGAAGGCAAGAATAATTCTGATCCGTTTTACGGTTACTGGGCGCGGCGGAATGTCAGGTTGTAACGGAACGCGCCAGCCTGCGGATGGATGCCTGCTTTTAGCGGCAAAATGCCGTGATAGCGCAGGCGCGACGGACCGCCCCACACCACGATATCGCCGTGCTCCAGCAGCACGCGCTGCGTCGCATCGCCGCGCTCGAAGCCGCCAAACTGGAACAACGCCGGCAGGCCAAGCGACACCGAGACAATCGGCTGGCGTAAGTCTTTCTCATCCTTATCCTGATGCAGCGTCAGTTTGGCGCCGGGCTCATAGCGGTTAATCAGGCAGGCGTCCGGATTGAAACCGGCAAAGCCGGCCTCCTGCGCGGTCTGCTGCGCCAGCGTGCGGAACAGCGCTGGCATCGGCGGCCATTTACGGCCGCTGCTGACATCCTGTTCGGTGTACTGGTAACCGCGCGAATCGGTCGACCAGCCGAAATCGCCGCAGTTGGTCATGGCGACTGGCATGCGATGTCCACCCGGTGTGATGCGATGGGCAAACGGGTTACGGGCCGCGACGTCATGAATTGCCGCGAGCAGCGCATCAGCCTGCTCGCGCGCCCGACGACGCAGAATCACCGCGCCCTCGGCCAGCGGCTCCTGCCATGGCGCGTCCTCACTAAAAAGATCCAGCACAGTTACCTCCTGTCAGGTCAGGGCTGATCGATAAGAAACGACTTGAACTGTGGCGACATCCAGTGGCTGAAGCCGTCTCCCTGCTTCGTAATCAAATACACCGCCAGATGCTGTTTCAGCGCCAGCGCTTTGGCACGCTCGGTGCCGAGCACCATCAGCCCGGTGTCCCAGCCGTCAGCTTCCAGCGCGGTGGTGGCAATCACCGTGGCTGAGACCAGCCGGTGATCGATGGGTCGGCCGCTGGCCGGATCGATCTCGTGCGAAATGCGTTTGCCATCCAGTTCATAATAGTTGCGATAGCTGCCGGAGGTGCTGATTCCGTGCCCCTGCAGATCAACGCGTGCCTCCACCGCGTTCTCGCGATCGGTCGGTTTCTGGATTGCTACCCGCCACGGCTGCTGGCTGGCATTCAGGCCGCGACTCAGCACGGCCCCGCCCACCGACACCAGATAATTAGTGATGCCTTGCTGCTCCATCAGCCGCGCTAGGTGATCGGTGGCGTAGCCTTCGCCCATGGTGGAGAGATCGACATACAGGCTAGGCAGATCTTTCTGCAGCCACTGGCCGTTCACCGTTTCAATCACGCGCAGGTGTTGCAGGCCGGTCTGCGCTTTGGCGGCGGCGATGACGGCATCCGATGGCGTATGCGCCGGCTGCTGCGCCGGGCCAAAGCCCCACAGATTCACCAGCGGCCCGACGGTAATGTCCATCGCGCCGCCGGTCAGCTGACCGATGCGCAGCGCGCGGGTGACGATATCGGCCATATCGGCACTGACAGGCTGGGGATTCTGCCCCTGATACTGGTTGAAGCGCGACAGCACCGAGTCCTTTTTCCAGGTTGAGAGTTCGCCATCGTCGCGATCAAGCTGCTGCTGAATCGCCTGCTCCAGCGCGGCCTTACGCTGAGCATCCACGCCCGCCAGACTCACGCGCCACACCGTTCCCATGGTTTTGCCTTCCAGCACCAGCGCCTGCTGCGCCGGTTTTTGCTCGCACCCGCTCAGCAGCAGTGCTACCATGCCTGTCAGCAGAATGTTCTGAAAATTCATCAATTCCTCGTCTGGAGCTCATTACTACAGCCTATTACAAAGCATAACTCGCTTGTAAAACCGTCTAAAGCTACTTGAAGTTGATCGCTGGCTGGCACAGCATACTGCGTTCCTGCACGAGAATCCTTACAGGAGCGACAGATGATTTATATAATTCTTGCTATTACCGCCGGGTTATTTGCTTACGGAAGCTTCCGTTGCTGGCAGCACTATCGCCACCGCCTGATTCAGCACTATCCGTCGCGCCGACGTTAAGGCATTGCACCAGTGTCGTGCATCCTGCACCGCTTCAGCGCTGGCACAGCGTAACAAAGCGGCCACGGGGTGCGTGGCGCTGAGAGCGGTGGCATGGCATGAATTGTGCAGCGTTGATGGTGGGTTGAACATCAGCGAGGTGCAATATGAGTAAGGCAACAGAACAACAGGATAAATGGCAGCGCTGGCTGAGCTTTTCCGCCTTTACGCTGGCGGGCGTGGCGCTGGAAGGCAGCCTGCCACCTGCCACCACATCCCTGCAGCAGGCGGCAAAGGTCAGACGCTGGCGCAACGCGCCGTAAATTACAGACCCAGCTCGCTCAGGCCCGGATGATCGTCCGGGCGTCTGCCAGCCGGCCAGTGGAACAGCCGCGCTTCAGCGCTGATCGGCAAATCGTTGATGCAGGCGAAGCGCTGAATCATCAGACCATCGGCACCAAAGTGCCAGTTTTCATTACCGTAGCTGCGGAACCAGTTGCCGCTGTCATCGCGCCACTCATAGGCAAAACGCACCGCCAGCTTATCGTGGTGCCACGCCCATAACTCTTTAATCAAACGATAATCCAGCTCACGGGCCCATTTGCGCTGCAGAAAGGTCACGACGTCCGCGCGGCCGTTAACGAATTCGCTGCGATTGCGCCAGCGGGTATCTTCACTGTAAACCTGCGACACGCGCTGCGGATCGCAGCTGTTCTAGGCATCTTCCGCCATACGCACTTTTTCTAAGGCACTTTGATGATCGAACGGGGGAATGAGCATTTTTTATCTCCTGATGATGTAGACAGGTCTGTCGACTTGATCCATCCTGCCGTATGTAGACAATCCTGTCTACCCCCGAAAACAGGAATTTTTTCTTATGCTCGCACCCCTGCTGTTTGATGCCAGCGCCAGCGCGCGTGACCGCATCCTGCTCAGCGCGCAACAGCTGTTTTATGCGCAAGGCATCCGTGCTACCGGCATCGATAAAGTGATTGCCGCGGCTGGCGTGACCAAAGTGACCTTCTACCGCCACTTTCCGGCCAAAAATGACTTAATTCTGGCGTTTCTGCAGCAGCGCCATCAGCGCTGGATGAGCGGCTTTCGCAGCGCGCTGGCGCAGCAGCCTGCCATCAACGTGGCGCTGCAGGCTGCGTTACTGAGCTGGTTTCAGGAGGAGGATTTCCGCGGCTGTGCGTTTATTAATAGCGCGGCAGAACTGGCTGATACCCTGCCGGAAGCGAGCGCACTGATACGTCAGCACAAGCGTGAGATGGCGGCCGCCATTGCCGAAAGACTCAGCACGGCGCAGCAGGATAAAACCGGGCAGATCGTGTTGCTGGTGGATGGCGCAATCGTGCAGGTTCAAATGGGGGAAACGGCGCAGCAGGTTACGGCAACGCTGCAGGCGGCGCTGAACGCGCTGCTGGAGAGCAGAGCGTGACCCGCAGGCCACGCTCTCCGGCTTAGAACTGGTAAACCAGGCCCAGCGCAACGATGTCGTCGGTGTTGATACCGGCCGCATCGGTGAAGTTGTTGTCGTCCAGCAGGTTGATCTGGTAATCAACATAGGTCGACATGTTTTTGTTGAAGTAATAGGTCGCACCCACGTCGACATATTTTTTCAGGTTCTGGCTGCCGTAACCTTCGATATCGCTGCCGCGTGAGGAGACGAAGGCCAGAGACGGACGCAGACCAAAGTCAAACTGATACTGTGCCACCAGTTCCCAGTTGTCCGCTTTGTTGGCATAGCCGTACGCAGCGGACTCCACCGCGCCGAAGCGGGTTGCGTTGTAAGAACGGGTGTACATCGCCGCCAGATACACGTTGTTAGCGTCATATTTCAGACCGCCGGTGTAAGCTTCGGCTTTATCACCGCGACCGAGAATGCCTGGCGCGTTGCCGTTCTGATTGTTGGTACGGTCAGACTGGAACATCGCCGCACCCAGACCGAAGCCGGAGCCCAGATCGTAGGTCGTGCTCAGGCCCCAGCCGTCGCCGTTCTCACCCAGTATATCACGACCGGAAGAGGATTCGGTTGGGTTGTCGTTTTTGCCCTGATACTGCACGGCAAAGTTCCAGCCATCCACCAGACCGAAGAAGTTGCTGTTGCGGTAAGTCGCTAGGCCGTTGCTGCGCTGGAACATGAAGTTGTCCGCACCGTAGGTGTCACCACCAAACTCAGGCAGCACGTCAGTCCAGGCGCCGATGTCATACAGTACGCCGTAGTTACGGCCGTAGTCGAACTAGCCCGCATCACCGAATTTCAGACCGGCGAAGCCGACACGGGTGTAGCTGTTAGCGGTGCCCTGCGATTCTGCGGTGTTCAGCGCAGCCTGGTACTCCCACTGACCGTAGCCGGTCAGCTGGTCGGTCACCTGAGTTTCACCTTTAAAACCAAAACGCAGGTAAGACTGGTCACCGTCCTGGCTATCGTTGTCCGAGAAATAGTGCAGGCCGTCTACTTTGCCGTAGAGGTCTAATTTGTTGCCATCTTTGTTATAAATTTCAGCTGCGCTTGCTGAGCCTGCCACCAGCAATGCAGGAATCATCAGGGAGAGAACGCGACGTTTCATTTTATTACCGTCTGTAATGTGCCTTTCATATGTGCCACTGCTAACTGAATGCTTAAAAATTCAGCCGGCAAGCTATTGTTATTTTATGGAGAGCAATAATCTATCACGAAAATGATACTAAATTTCCGAAAGTGTTTCATCGTATTAAATAGTCACTTCTAAATGTAAGTTTCGCGGAACTAATAATCAGCACACATCGGCGAAAAAATATCGCACTAATTGATAAACAGAATTTTATTAATTTAAATACAGACAGATAAGATAACCTGCCGCACTGAATGATAAAACTTAACGCCACTCAGCGCATACAATTACTCCCGCTATCATCATTTATTTCATTATTACCTTCATTCACCCCGAATAAGAGATTTACCCTAATTCCCGCCGGACATGATTGTCCGGCATTTTTTTGCCTGCCAATTTTCCTCAGCTTTGTAATTTTATGTAAACCTGTTTACTGGTGTTAAATTAACCGCCACTCAGGACGCCATTATTTGTTCTTTTTCGCACTTTTTGTTCATTGCTTAGCCATGATTATGCAATGTTAATTTCTGGGCGTAATAAAGTTGAACAGCAATATAGCCGATGCGTTTGCCCAACCGTTTGCGGAATATTCTTTACCACTATTCAGTGAGTTAGCGTTGCCGCAGCAATCGATTTTCACCCCAACTTAAGCCAAATTTTCACTGAATCCGTCCGTTTAATAACGGCCAAAGAGCTTATGAAGTCCAGGAAATGTCTGGAAAAGCGCAGCGCCTGGCAAAAGATCGGTAATATGCTCTTTTCTAGCGACCATTTTGCCCTGCTCTTATTCCTTCATTGAGCGGTGCCGCGCCAGCTTTAATGCTAAACTTCGTCGCTCGAACGACTTATGACAACGACACCTTTATGACAGCACTGGACGCCGCACAGCCCAACAAATTGCATCAGCGTGTCAATCTGGGAACACGCCTTGTTTTTCTCATCGCCGGTTTAAGCATGTCTGCCTAGGCGCCGCTGGTGCCGTTTGCCAGCCAGCGTCTCCAGCTGACGGGCGCGTCGCTGGGCGGCCTGCTGCTGTGTCTGGGAATTGGTTCACTGGCGGCAATGCCGGTGACCGGTGCGCTGGTGGCACGCTTTGGCTGCCGCCGCGTCATGCTGTGCTCCACGCTGGTGGTGCTGGCAGTACTGCCGCTGCTGGCGACGCTGGATGTGATGTGGCTGATGGCCGCCACGCTGATGGTCTTCGGTGCCGGGCTCGGCATGCTGGATGTGGCCATGAATGTGCAGGCGGTTGAGGTTGAGAAAGCGGCGGCGAAGCCGATGATGTCTGGTTTCCACGGTTTCTTCAGCCTCGGCGGTATTCTTGGCGCCGGCGCGGTCAGCCTGTTACTTGGAGCGGGTCTGACACCGCTGCAGGCAGTCGGCGTTATCATGCTGCTGATGGTGCTGCTGTTGCTGTGCAGCCTGCCGACGCTGATGACGGAGCGCCTGCATCAGCCCGATCAACCCTGGCTGGTGATCCCGCGCGGCTGGGTCGCCTTCCTCGGTTGCCTGTGCTTTATTTTGTTCCTTGCGGAAGGCGCGGTACTCGACTGGAGCGCCCTGCTGCTGCTGCAGAGCCCGGGCATGAGCGTGGCGCACGCCGGTCTGGGTTACGCCATCTTCTCCATCGCCATGACCCTGGGTCGCCTGACGGGCGATAAAGTGATTCAGCGCTTTGGCCGCGATCCGGTGATGCTGACCGGTGCGCTGGCGGCGGCAGCCGGCATGACGCTGGCGGTGCTGCTGCCGTGGCCGCAGGCGGCGCTGCTGGCCTTTTTACTGGTGGGCTTTGGCCTAGCCAATACCGTCCCGATGCTGTTTAATGCCGCCGGTAATCAACAGGATATGCCGGCCAATCTGGTGATTTCCGCCATGACAACGCTCGGCTATGCGGGTATTCTTTCAGGCCCGGCTTTAATCGGCTTTATTTCCCAGTGGCTCAGCCTGAGCGGCGCGTTTTTACTCAATCGCCCTGCTGCTGCTGGCGGTTGCCGCCAGCGCCCGGCTGGTTGCGCGTTAATTGCAGGATCCTGAGACACCTATGCTGCCTTATAAATTTCCGCTGACCTCCGGCAACGTAACGCGCTTTTTCGTGGTGTTTAACCTGGTGCTGTTTCTCGCGCTCAGCGCCATGGTGCATAACAGTGTGAATGCGTGGATCATGGAAAAGCGCTATACCATGACCGACCTGGCGCGCGCGATGCAAAAACGCATTGATGCTTATCGCTTTGCCACCTGGCAAATCTATGAAAATCTCGCCACCAGCGCCGCGGGCTCTACGCCGAGCAGCAGCCTGCAGGAGACGCGCCTGCGCCCGGATGTTTACTATCTCGAGAAAACCCGCCGCAAGACCGAAGCGCTGATTTTTGGCTCGCACGACAGCAGCACGCTGGATATGACGCTGCGCATGTCCAATTATCTCGATACGCTGTGGGGCGCTGAAAATCCGGCGTGGTCGATGTACTTCCTCAATGGTCAGGACAACAGCCTAATCATGATCTCGACCCTGCCGCTCAAGGATATGGCGACGCGCTATAAAGAGAGCGCGATCAATACGCTGGTGGACAGCCGCCGCGCCGAAATGCTGCAGCAGGCCAATGCGCTCGACGAACGCGAAAGCTTCTCGCCGCTGCGCCACTTTGCCTGGCAGAACGATCACTACTTCACGCTGCGCACCACTTTTAACCAGCTAGGTCATTTAGCCTCGGTGGTGGCGTTCGATCTGCCGGTTAACGATTTGATTCTACGCAGTATGCCGCTGGAGAACTTCCAGCTGCGCCAGGATGCCAGCCAGCCCGGCAGCGCCACCAGCGATGACGCCAGCAGCGAAAGCACTGCGGTGACGCTGGTTAACCCGAATCTGGAGATTGCCGCCACGCTGCCCAGCACCTCGCTCCAGCTGGTGTACCGGGTGCCACTCGCCAGCCTGGCGATGGATACCCTGCACAACCTGATGTGGCCGCTGCTGATCAACCTGTTGCTGTTCCTGCTGTCTATTGCCGGCATCACGCTGTTGCGCCAGCAGTCGCTGCGACCGAATGAGAACCAGAGCGCCGAGCTCGATTCGCTGCGTATGCTGAACGAGGAAATTGTCGCCAGCCTGCCGGTCGGGCTGCTGGTGTATGACTTTGGTACCAATCTCACCCTGCTGAGCAACAAAATCGCTGAGCATTTGCTGCCGCACCTCAATCTGCAGAAGATCATCAATATGTCCGATCAGCATCAGGGCGTGCTGCAGGCCACCATCAATAACGAAGTGTATGAGATTCGCCACGCGCGCAGCATGCTGTCGCCGCACACCCAGCTGTTTATAATGCGCGATCAGGATCGCGAGCTGCTGGTGAATAAGAAGCTGCAAAAAGCGCAGCAGGTGCTGGATCGCAACCACCAGATGCGCCAGCAGCTGATGCAGAATCTTGGCCATGCGCTTAATCGCGTCCGCTGCAGAGCATGGTGACGCAGCTGGTGCAGCTCAGCCAGCGCGATGACGACGAGAGCGTGCTGGATCTGCTGGATGAGAGCCAGGGTCTGGCGCGGCTGGTGGACAATATCGTCCTGCTCAACCGGCTGGAAGCCCACGACTGGTCGCCGGATGCGGGCGTGTTTAACCTGCAGGATATGCTGGATGAGATTGCGCTGGAGAGCCTGCCGCTACTGCGGCGCAAAGGGCTGACGCTGGTGGTCAACAATCAGCTGGCCAACGACGAGATGCGCTTTGGCGATCGCCGCGCGCTGCGTAAAGTCCTGACTACGCTGATGCACTACGCGCTCACCACCACGCAGTGGGGCAAGATTTCCCTTGATATCAAAGCCAGCGACAGCAAAGCCAACAGCGTGCTGTTCCAGCTGGTGGATACCGGCTCAGGCCTGACCGGCGACGAGCTGGCCAACGTCGATTTCCCTTACCTCGGCGAAACCACGCAGGATCGTTACGGTCAGGCGTCCGGCATGGCGTTTTTCCTGTGTAAGCAGCTGTGCAAACAGATGGGCGGACAGCTGGAGATTATCGCCAAACCGGATATCGGCACGCGCTACAACATTCAGCTGCCGCTGGCGCTGGAGCAACAGAGCGAGCAGGAAGAGAAACTGCTGGAAGGCGTGACGGCGCTGGTGGATATCGCGGTCGAAGACGTACACAAAATTGTCTGCCGCCACCTCGAGAACTGGGGGGTAAATTGCCTGACCTCGGACGAACGCTTGTCCGGGCAGGAGCATGATGTGCTGGTGACGGACGATCCGGCGCGCCTGCACGGCTGGGCGCTGTTGCTGGCGGGCGACGAAATGGGGCATCACGCCCTCAACGACCAGCAATTCCGGGTCAATTTCAATCTCAGCAATGCGCTGCTTGATGCGCTGCTGGCCCTGATTGAGAAGCAACTGGCTCACGATTCGATAGAGGAGAGCGACGACGATGAGGCTGCTACGCCGCTGCTGAGCGGCGGCTATTTCCAGCTGTTTACGGAGACAGTACCGCCAGATGTGAAGAGACTGTATACTGAGTCGGCGGAGAAGAACTATCCCTCGCTTGCTCAGACAGCGCATCGCCTGAAAGGCGTGTTTGCCATGCTCAATTTACTGCCGGGTAAGCTTTGTGAAGAGTTAGAACAGCATATTAAACTGTGCGACGATTTAACCATTAAAAATACCACCAGTGAAATTGACGCGTACGTCAACCAACTGCTGCAGCAAGGTAACCAATAAGATGAATAACCTGAATGTAATTATTGCCGATGACCATCCAATCGTTCTGTTCGGTATCCGTAAATCTCTGGAACAGATCGAATGGGTGAATGTGGTAGGTGAGTTTGAAGACTCAACAGCACTGATCAATAGCTTGTCCAAACTGGATGCCAACGTCCTGATTACCGATCTGTCGATGCCGGGCGAAAAATACGGCGACGGCATCACGCTGATCAAGTACATCAAACGTCATTATCCGGATCTCTCCATTATTGTTCTGACCATGAACAATAACCCAGCGATCCTGAGCGCGGTACTGAATCTGGATATCGAAGGCATCGTGCTGAAACAGGGTGCACCGACCGACCTGCCAAAAGCGCTGGCAGCCCTACAGAAAGGCAAAAAGTACACGCCGGAAAGCGTGGCAAAACTGCTGGAGAAAATCAGCGCCGGCGGCTACGGCGACAAACGTCTGTCACCGAAAGAGAGCGAAGTGCTGCGTCTGTTCGCCGAAGGCTTCCTTGTTACCGAGATCGCCAAGAAGCTGAACCGCAGTATCAAAACCATCAGTAGCCAGAAGAAATCAGCAATGATGAAGCTGGGCGTGGATAACGATATCGCGCTGCTGAACTACCTCTCTTCCGTCAGCGCCACTCAGGTCGACAAAGAGTAATCCCTGCGGCGGTGCTTCGGCACCGCCTCTCCTCTGCCCTGCTTACCCTTCCCGGCTTTTGCGTACGCGTTCGGCATACAGCGCCAGCGTTGTTTTCAGCACATCCAGCGTCACCGGTTTTGACAGGCAGTTATCCATGCCGGCATCCATACAGCGCTGTTTCTCTTCCGCCAGTGCGTTAGCGGTCACCCCAATGACCGGGAAAGCATGCCCCAGCTGGCGCAAACGCTGCGTCAGCCGGTAGCCGTCCATGTTTGGCATGTTGACGTCGCTCAGTACGATATCGATATGGTTGCGGCTGAGCACGTTGAGCGCATCCACACCGTCCTGCGCCGTTTTGGTCTGATAGCCCAGTGTGCCGAGCTGTTCAGACAACAGCATCCGGTTAATCGGATGGTCATCAACGATCAGCACCATGATGTCTTCATAGCTGGAGACCTGCTGCGGTACCGGCAGTTCCAGCGTAGTCGCCGTTTCGCTGCCGATGGCAATGCGGTAAATCCGGCCCAGTAGCAGCGGCAGATCGTGCAGCGTCGCGCTGCTGTGCACCCATTGTCCCGGCGTCGTTTCCTGCGGCATATCAATGTGTTCACCGTAGATGCGGATGCGCGCGCGTACCGTCTGCGCTGGCGCGTCGTGGTGATCGCAGATAATCACATCGTCTGCCCCAGCCCGCCCCTGATAGTGCGCGACTTGGATGCCCTGCTGCTGTAGCAGACGCAGCAGGAAGGCCGCCAGATAGTCGTTGCGCAGGTCGAGCCAGATGGCTTTTTCCTGCAGACCATCCAGTAGCAGCGGCGCGGGTTGCTGTCCGGCGTAGATCGGAATACGCACCACGAACTGGCTGCCCATGCCCGGTTCAGAATCGACTTCGATGTCGCCATCCATCATGTTGATGAGCTTTTCACAGATCGCCAGTCCCAGCCCGGTACCCTGGAAATTACGCTGCACGCCGGAGCCGACCTGGAAGAACGGGTCGAACAGGCGCGTGATCTCTTTTGCCGGGATTCCCACGCCGGTGTCGCGCACGCGAAACGCCAGATACCCCTCTTTCACATAGGCGTGCAGGATAATGCAGCCGGTGTGGGTGAACTTGATGGCGTTGTTAAGCAGGTTGGAGATCACCTGCTGCAGGCGCAGCGGATCGCCGTCCAGCGCCAGCGGCACATCATTCTCGATGAACACATACAGCGTCAGGCGCTTGCGCACCACCAGCGACAGATAGTTGCTGGCAATATGGTTGACCACCTCACGCGGCGAGAATGGACGCTGCTCAATCTTCAGCTGCTCGGACTCGATCTTCGAGAAGTCGAGAATATCGCTGATAATTTTTAGCAACAGGCTGGATGAGTTGTTCATCGCCGTGACCAGCGAATCCACACCTTTCGGCAGCGATTTGGTCTGCAGCATATCGAGGTTACCGATAATACCGTACAGCGGCGTACGCAGTTCGTGACTGACGGTGGCGAGGAACATAGACTTGGACTGGCTGGCCTGCTCGGCGGCGTGCGCCATCTCCTGCAGCGACTGCTCCATGCGCACGCGCGCCGAGACGTCGACCAGCACGCAAATCGCCACGTTCTCGTTGCGGTAGCGCGAATGAACAAAGCTGATTTGCAGGTTAGTGTTACTGCCGGTCAGCATATCGACAAAATTAACCTGCTGGCCGCCGATGATTTCGTTCAGCCGCAGGCGATCTTCCTGCGTCAGCAGCGTCAGATAGTTATGCGCCAGTTCATTACTGAGGATGTTGGTGCCATCGCTGGTACGCAAAATACAGATGCCGACCGGCGCTGACGCGACAGTCTTTCGGTTGAACTGCTCGTGCTCTTCCAGCCGGTGAGCGTTGTCTTCCGCCGGCAGGAACATGCGGCGTTCGAACACCCACGCCAGGGTAAACAGAATCAGCGCGCTAAGGATATTGAGCAGCAGCGCGTTGATCAGCATCAGCTTGAGCTGATCCATCAGCACATCGGTCGACAGCGACCACACCACATTGAGGCTGGACGGCGGCAGCGGCTTTTTCAGCACCAGCTGACGATAGCCGTCAAGATAACCAAACCAGGTGCTGTTATCCGGCAGATCGTCCAGCGAATAACCGGGTCCGCCGCGTCGTGAGCTGATCAGCGGGCGATAGTTTTCATCGGTGATGGTGGCTACCAGCGGCAGCCCGCCGGGCTGAATAAATTCATCCAGCCGGATGTTCTGTTCCACGCCGAGCAGCGCCTGCAGTTTGTTGGCGACGTAGACCAGCACCACCATGTAGAAGTTACCAATGCCTGGCTGGCTGCTGTTGGTAATCCAGTACATCGGATTACGCCGCTCTTCCTCGTTGCCGCTGCGGTAGTGCAGCACGTTTTCGCGCAGCGCCTTCAGGCTGCGTTCGCGATCGACCGGATTATTGTTACCGATGGTGAAGTCTGCCAGGCACTGATTTTCGCCGCCAATAAAGAACACCCGATTGAGTTCATAGGCTGAGGCAAAATTGCTTTTCCAGTAGTTAATGAAATAGCTCAGTGAATCGAGCGAGTTACGCCAGGTGTTGCTCATTGACGTGCAGTCACCGTCAGTAAACAGCGGCGTAAACTGCGGCAGCGTGCTTTTGCCGCCCGGCATGCCGTTGAGCATATCCAGCCCGTTGACGCTGCTGCTCAGGCGATTCTCGGTGATGTACTTCAGCTCGCGCATCACATCCGCGGAGTGGCGCACATACCATTCGGCCTGACCATAATTGATGGCAAACTCCTGGCGCACCGCGTTCTCTTTCTCGTGCAGCACATTGATGATGTAGAAAGTGGTCAACAGTGCACCCAGCGACCAGAGCAGCAGTGCCAGCGCACGAAACAGGTAGCGCGAGATGCGAAGCGTGGTGCGAAAGGAGACGAGATATTTCAAAAGAGACTCACTGGCGGCAAGGGTTATCGGGACGTTGAAAAGTTCTCATACACTAGCTTTATCAGGGCGAAAAAGCCAGTTGGCACGCGACTTTGGGAGTGAAAGTCAGACAAAAAAAACGGTAGGTCGGTTGCCCTGACCTGCCGCTTGTGACAGACAACGAACGGTTACTCTTCGTCGTCTGTTTCCGGTGCGTCGTCGTCGCTGTCGACTTCCGGTGCGATATCGTTTTCGCCTTCTGCCACGCTGCCGTCGAGTTCTTCCTCTTCCACCGGTTTAGCAACGCGCTGCAGGCCGACCACGTTTTCATCTTCCGCGGTACGAATCAGGATCACGCCCTGCGTATTACGGCCCACCACGCTGACTTCCGACACGCGGGTACGCACCAGCGTACCGGCATCGGTGATCATCATGATCTGATCGCTATCCACCACCTGTACCGTGCCAACCACTGGCCCGTTACGCTCGGTGACTTTAATCGAGATCACGCCCTGCGTGGCGCGCGATTTGGTCGGATACTCGCTGTTGGCAGTACGCTTGCCGTAGCCGTTCTGCGTTACGGTGAGAATCGCGCCCTCTTCACGTGGCACAATCAGCGACACCACTTTGTCGCCTTCGGCCAGCCTGATGCCGCGCACGCCCGAGGCCGAACGGCCCATGGCGCGCACCGCGCTCTCCGCGAAGCGCACCACTTTACCGGCGGCAGAGAACAGCATCGCTTCGTCGTTACCGTTGGTCAGCGCCACGCCAATCAACTCATCGTCTTCACGCAGGTTGATGGCAATGATGCCGGCACTGCGCGGACGGCTGAACTCCTGCAGCGCAGTTTTCTTCACGGTACCGTCTGCGGTCGCCATGAAGATGTTGAAGCCTTCGGTGTATTCACGCACCGGCAGAATCGCGGTGATACGCTCGTTGGCTTCCAGCGGCAGCAGGTTGACGATCGGACGACCGCGCGCGCCACGGCTGGCTTCCGGCAGCTGATAGACCTTCATCCAGTAGAGGCGGCCACGGCTGGAGAAGCACAGAATGGTGTCGTGGGTGTTGGCCACCAGCAGACGATCGATAAAGTCTTCTTCTTTAATGCGCGCCGCCGATTTGCCCTTACCGCCGCGACGCTGGGCTTCATAGTCTGACAGCTGCTGGTATTTGACGTAGCCCTGATGCGACAGGGTGACCACCACATCTTCCTGGTTGATCAGGTCTTCGATGTTGATGTCAGCGCTGTTAGCGGTGATTTCCGTGCGGCGTGCATCGCCAAACTGATCGCGCATCGCCACCAGCTCTTCACGGATCACTTCCATCAGACGTTCAGCGCTCTGCAGGATGTGAATCAGTTCGGCGATCTGGTCCAGCAGCTCTTTGTACTCGTCGAGCAGTTTTTCATGCTCAAGGCCGGTCAGTTTCTGCAGACGCAGATCAAGAATGGCCTGTGCCTGCTGCTCAGTCAGGTAGTAGCGACCGTCGCGAATACCAAACTCCGCTTCCAGCCACTCCGGACGCGCGGCGTCGTCACCGGCACGTTCCAGCATGGCTGCGACGTTGCCGAGATCCCACGACTGCGCCAGCAGGCCGCTTTTCGCTTCGGCTGGCGTCGGAGCCCGACGAATCAGCTCGATAATCGGATCGATGTTGGCCAGCGCAATTGCCAGACCTTCAAGGATGTGCGCACGATCGCGCGCTTTACGCAGTTCGAAGATGGTACGACGCGTCACCACTTCACGGCGGTGGCGAACGAAGGCTTCAATGATCTCCTTCAGCGTCATGATCTTCGGCTGGCCCTGATGCAGGGCAACCATGTTGATGCCGAAAGAGACCTGCAGCTGCGTCAGTGAGTAGAGGTTGTTGAGCACCACTTCGCCGACTGCATCGCGTTTCACTTCAATGACGATACGCATGCCGTCTTTGTCAGATTCGTCACGCAGGCCGCTGATGCCCTCAACGCGCTTCTCTTTCACCAGCTCAGCAATTTTCTCGATCAGGCGCGCTTTGTTCACCTGATACGGGATTTCATTGACGATGATGGTTTCACGACCGGTTTTGGCGTCGGTTTCGATCTCGCCGCGCGCGCGGATGTAAATTTTACCGCGCCCGGTGCGGTAGGCTTCTTCAATGCCACGACGACCGTTGATAAAGGCGGCAGTCGGGAAATCCGGCCCGGTAATGTGCTCCATCAGCCCTTCGACGCTGATGTTTTCATCTTCGATGAACGCCAGACAGCCGTTGATCACTTCCGTCAGGTTGTGAGGCGGAATGTTGGTCGCCATGCCGACGGCAATGCCGGAGGAGCCGTTGATCAGCAGGTTAGGAATTTTGGTTGGCAGTACTTCTGGGATCTGCTCGGTGCCGTCATAGTTCGGCACAAAGTCGCCCGTCTCTTTTTCCAGGTCAGCCAGCAGTTCAGAGGAGATCTTCGCCATGCGCACTTCGGTATAACGCATCGCTGCGGCGGAGTCGCCGTCGACCGAACCGAAGTTACCCTGACCGTCGACCAGCATGTAGCGCAGGGAGAACGGCTGGGCCATGCGCACGATACTTTCGTACACAGCGGAGTCACCGTGTGGGTGATATTTACCGATAACGTCACCGACCACACGGGCAGATTTTTTATAGGGTTTGTTCCAGTCGTTACCCAGTTCGCTCATGGCAAAAAGCACACGGCGATGCACCGGCTTCAGGCCATCACGTACATCAGGTAAGGCTCGGCCAACGATGACCGACATGGCGTAATCGAGGTAGGAGTTTTTCAACTCTTCTTCGATATTGACCGGTGCAATTTCTCTCGCAAGGTCGCTCATGGAGCAGCTATCCCTCTACATAATCCCGGATTTTAAAGGTGCGAAAGTATATCACATCGCTTACGTGCGGTGAACGTAAAGCAGGGTTTTGTGGCGCTTTTCCTTTGCGCTGAGAGATGCCTCGCAGGGTTTATACGTTTATACTGGTGGCATATTTTGTCAGGAGTCATGATTCAATGAATGAACAACCGCAGGAAAGCCGCCAGAACGTTGACCACGCCGAAATTGCTAAGTTTGAGGCGGTTGCATCACGCTGGTGGGATTTAGAGGGTGAATTTAAGCCGTTGCACCGCATTAATCCCCTGCGTCTTGGCTGGATTGCCCAGCATAGCCATGGGCTGTTCGGTAAGAAAGTGCTGGATGTCGGTTGCGGCGGCGGCATTCTCGCCGAAAGCATGACGCGTGAAGGGGCGGAGGTCACCGGTCTGGATATGGGCGCCGAGCCGCTGGAGATCGCGCGTCTGCACGCGCTGGAGAGCGGCGTTAGCGTCAATTACGTGCAGCAGACGGTTGAAGCCCATGCGGCTAACCACGCCGGTCAGTACGACGTGGTGACCTGTATGGAGATGCTGGAACACGTGCCGGATCCGCGTTCCGTGGTGCTGGCCTGCGCGCAGCTGGTGAAACCGGGCGGCGAGGTGTTCTTCTCCACCATCAACCGTAACCCCAAAGCCTGGCTGCTGGCGGTGTTTGGTGCTGAATACGTGCTGCGCATGGTGCCGCGCGGTACCCATGACGTGAAAAAATTTATTCGTCCTGCCGAGCTGCTGAACTGGGTGGACGAGACTGCCCTGCGTGAACGCAATATGATTGGCCTGCACTATAATCCGCTGACCAACCAGTTCCGCCTTGGCCGCGGGGTGGACGTCAATTATATGGTGCATACCCACCGTCAGGCATAAACGACGCATTCCGCCTGCCTGCCCGTGTGCAGCGCTTTTGTAGCGGCGCGATTTATTACGCGAGAAATCGCGCCGGTATGGAATGTACAACCTGCGGTTTACTCAACTGAACGGCATAACGCCCTGCACGCCGCTAGTCTTCCTTTCATTTCGAACACGCCCGGTTTATTCACGCGCTGGCCCTATCCAGATCAATTTCCTTTTAGACGCTGCGATGCGCTTTTTGTAAGGTGAAAAGGTCATAAAAAATTCATAAGCAAACGCAGATAAGTTCGCTGCTGACGGAGCGGCGCGGGCTTTTTTCGCCTGGGAAATTTCCTGAATCGCAGCGGTTGAGCAATAAACACGCGCTCGATCAAAAATTGAAAAAAAACTGTTTTCCGTTGACACCAGGTGCAGGCCTTGTGGCGTGGGGATCCAGGATTTTCGCCACCCCCTAGGGCGTAAAATTTTGTGAAAATCAACTCTTGTGATGATCCGATTGCTGACTAGAATACTCACCATATTGTTGTTCAAACTTTCCGCACCCCCTATATATAGTGTTTATCCACAGCCTTACTCACAATGAGCCGCCTGTGAATAGACGGGGGATAATTTTGTATTTCATGGACAGGTAAACACGCGACATGAACCAAAGTCTGCTCGTTACGAAACGCGATGGCCGCCAAGAGCGCATCGACCTCGATAAGATTCACCGGGTGCTGGACTGGGCAGCTGAAGGGCTGAACAATGTCTCCGTCTCGCAGGTTGAGTTGCGTTCCCACATCCAGTTTTACGATGGCATCAAAACCTCGGACATTCACGAGACCATCATCAAAGCTGCTGCCGATTTGATCTCCCGTGACGCGCCTGATTACCAGTACCTGGCCGCGCGTCTGGCTATCTTCCACCTGCGTAAAAAAGCGTACAGTCAGTTTGAGCCACCGAAGCTGTACGACCAGATAGTGAAAATGGTCGAGATGGGCAAATACGATCGCCATCTGCTGGAAGACTACAGCACCGAAGAGTTCGAGCAGATGGACGGCTTTATCGACCACTGGCGCGACATGAACTTCTCCTACGCTGCGGTGAAGCAGCTGGAAGGCAAATATCTTGTGCAGAACCGCGTCAGCGGTGAAATCTACGAGAGCGCACAGTTCCTGTATATTCTGGTCGCCGCCTGCCTGTTCTCCGGCTATCCGCGCGATACGCGTATGGATTACATCAAGCGTTTCTACGATGCGATCTCAACGTTCAAGATCTCGCTGCCTACGCCTATCATGTCCGGCGTGCGCACCCCGACCCGTCAGTTCAGCTCCTGTGTACTGATCGAGTGTGGCGACAGCTTGGATTCCATCAACGCCACCTCCAGCGCTATCGTGAAATATGTGTCACAGCGTGCCGGTATCGGCATCAACGCTGGTCGCATTCGTGCGCTCGGCAGCCCGATTCGCGGCGGTGAAGCGTTCCACACCGGCTGTATCCCGTTCTATAAGCACTTCCAGACGGCGGTAAAATCCTGCTCGCAGGGCGGCGTGCGCGGCGGTGCGGCAACGCTGTTCTATCCGATGTGGCATCTGGAAGTGGAAAGCCTGCTGGTGCTGAAAAACAACCGCGGCGTCGAAGGCAACCGCGTGCGTCATATGGATTACGGCGTGCAGATCAACAAACTGATGTACACCCGCCTGCTGAAAGGCGAAGACATCACCCTGTTCAGCCCGTCCGAGGTGCCAGGTCTGTATGACGCGTTCTTCGCCGATCAGGATGAGTTTGAGCGTCTGTATACCAAATATGAGAAGGACGACAGCATCCGCAAGCAGCGCGTGAAAGCCGTCGACCTGTTCTCGCTGATGATGCAGGAACGTGCCTCAACCGGCCGTATCTACGTGCAGAACGTTGACCACTGCAACACCCACAGCCCGTTCGATCCGGCAATCGCGCCAGTGCGTCAGTCTAACCTGTGCCTGGAAATTGCGCTGCCGACCAAACCGCTGGAAGACGTCAATGACGAAAGTGGCGAGATTGCGCTGTGCACCCTGTCCGCCTTTAACCTCGGTGCGATTGAAAGCCTGGACGATCTGGAAGAGCTGGCCACGCTGGCAGTACGCGCGCTGGATGCCCTGCTCGATTACCAGGATTACCCGATTCCGGCTGCGAAACGCGGTGCGATGGGTCGTCGTACCTTGGGTATTGGCGTGATCAACTACGCCTATTACCTAGCGAAACACGGTGTGCGCTACTCCGACGGCAGCGCCAACAACCTGACGCACAAAACCTTTGAAGCCATTCAGTACTGGCTACTGAAAGCCTCCAACGAGCTGGCGAAAGAGCAAGGTGCCTGCCCGTGGTTTAAAGAGACCACTTATTCGCAGGGCATTCTGCCAATCGATACCTATAAAAAAGATCTCGACAGCGTATGTAATGAGCCGCTGCACCTTGACTGGGAAGCGCTGCGTGAGTCGATTAAAACCCACGGCCTGCGCAACTCCACGCTGTCTGCACTGATGCCGTCTGAGACCTCTTCGCAGATTTCGAACGCCACCAATGGTATCGAGCCGCCGCGCGGTCACATCAGTATCAAAGCGTCGAAAGACGGGGTTCTGCGCCAAGTGGTACCGGAGTATGAGCGTCTGAAAGATCAGTACGAACTGCTGTGGGAAATGCCATCAAACGACGGCTATCTGCAGCTGGTTGGCGTGATGCAGAAGTTTATCGATCAGGCGATTTCATCGAACACCAACTACGATCCAGGCCGTTTCGCCAATGGCAAAGTGCCGATGAAACAGCTGCTGAAAGATCTGCTGACCGCGTACAAATTTGGCGTGAAGACCCTGTACTACCAAAACACCCGTGACGGTGCCGAGGATGCGCAGGACGATCTGGCGCCTTCTATTCAGGACGATGGCTGCGAAAGCGGCGCCTGTAAAATTTGATTGAAAGGCGCCTGCGGGCGCCTTATCGTGTCTGGGCCAGCAGCGGCTGGCCCGTTTCACTTTTGGACTTAGTCATGGCTTACACTACTTTCTCACAGAACAAAAATGACCAGCTGAAAGAGCCGATGTTCTTCGGCCAGTCAGTGAACGTTGCCCGTTTCGACCAGCAGAAATACGACATCTTTGAAAAGCTGATCGAGAAGCAGCTCTCTTTCTTCTGGCGTCCGGAAGAAGTTGATGTCTCGCGCGATCGCATCGACTATCAGGCGCTGCCGGAGCACGAGAAGCACATCTTCATCAGTAACCTGAAGTATCAGACGCTGCTGGATTCCATTCAGGGCCGCAGTCCGAACGTGGCGCTGCTGCCGCTGATCTCGATTCCCGAGCTGGAAACCTGGGTGGAAACCTGGGCGTTCTCCGAGACCATCCACTCACGCTCGTACACCCACATCATCCGTAATATCGTCAACGATCCGTCACAGGTGTTTGATGACATCGTGACTAACGAGCAGATTCTGGCGCGCGCGCAGGATATCTCGAAGTATTACGATGATCTGATTGAGATGACCAACTACTGGCATCTGCTGGGTGAAGGCACGCATCAGGTGGCGGGCAAGAGCGTGACCGTGAATCTGCGTGCGCTGAAGAAGCAGCTGTATATTTGTCTGATGAGCGTTAACGCGCTGGAAGCGATTCGTTTCTACGTCAGCTTTGCCTGCTCGTTCGCCTTCGCCGAGCGCGAACTGATGGAAGGCAACGCCAAAATTATTCGTCTGATCGCCCGTGACGAAGCGCTGCACCTGACCGGCACTCAGCATATGCTGAATCTGATGCGTACCGGTGAAGACGATCCTGAAATGAAAGAGATCGCCGCCGAATGCCGCGACGAGTGCTTCGACCTGTTTAAGAAAGCGGCCGAGCAGGAAAAAGAGTGGGCTGAGTATCTGTTCAGCGGCGGCTCAATGATTGGTCTGAACAAGGACATTCTGTGCCAGTACATTGAGTACATCACCAATATTCGCATGCAGGCGGTGGGCCTTGATCTGCCGTTCCAGACGCGTTCTAACCCGATTCCATGGATTAACTCGTGGCTGGTGTCAGATAATGTGCAGGTGGCGCCGCAGGAAGTTGAAGTGAGCTCCTATCTGGTGGGTCAGATCGACTCCGAAGTGGGCGAAGACGACTTCAACGATTTCCAGCTGTAAGCATGAGTCGTTCCGTGGTAATTCTTCGCAGCTCCGGCTCCCGGCTGGAGTGCGCAGACGAACAACCTAATCTGCTGACGACGCTGGAAGCAAACAATGTGTGCGTCGAGTTTCAGTGTCGTGAAGGCTACTGCGGCTCCTGCCGCATGCGTCTGCTGAAAGGCGAAGTGGATTATGCGGAAACCCCACTGGCGTTTATTCAGCAGGGCGAGATTCTGCCCTGCTGCTGTAAAGCCAAAGGGGAGATTGAGATCGAGCTGTAACCTTCCGGCCGTACTGCTGAATCCCCTTTTATCGCGTTGAGATCCCGCATGGTCAGAGGGGGAACTGAGCACGCCGGAACGGCAAAACCCGCTCCCTGCGGGCCTCGACACGCGGCATCCCTGCCGCGTGACGTCCGGCTAAGCCCAGCTTCCCCCTCTTCCCTTTCAATTCTGGTGCTGCTGTAACAGGCACCCGACAACAGCGACCACCGAATCCAGCAGGCCCCAGGGAAGGGTTTATGCCGGTGCGGCAAGCGGCTATGCCTCTCACGACGCGGCACCCAACACAAAGCGATGCTGATCCCATGGCATCAGCAATCACAAGCCTAGAAAGAGTTAGCTCTTCACCGTCTCCAGGACATCAATCCAGCCGTGACCGGTACTGACTTCACTGCCGTGCAACCAGCGGCGCAGCATATTCATCGCCATCATCGCCACCACTTTCTGACGGGTTTCCAGATTATGCCGCCCGTGGGTAAATTTCACCCGCTGGCCCCAGCTGGCTTCCGGTTTGTGCAGCGCAATCGACACTTCCCCTTCCTGCAGATCGCCAACCGACAAAGCCAGCACCGTGCCCTGCTGAGCGGCCAACTGACGCGTACGCGTAACCTGCGCTTCCAGCGACTCCTCACGTGCCGGCAGCAGCTCGGCGGCGCTAAGCGGCACCTGCGCGGCGGCCAGCTGCCAGTGCAGCAACCCGGCCATGTATTGTTCGCTAAGAGCAAGGCGGAAGCCGCGATCGTGCAGTTCCCGCGCCAGCACGGCCGGTAACCCTTCGAAGCCTTCAAAAATGGTGCACTCGGCCAGCAGTAATTTAACCTGCTGCCACACCTGCTCCATCGCCACGCGCTGGCTGGCCGGGCCGGTCAGTTTGATCTCAATGATGGGCATCGACGAACGGTAGCCCATCACTACGCCTTCCGGCAGCGGCAGCGGTTCAAGCTCGGCGGCGATATCGCTCTCGCCGCGGCCAAAGGTGGTCAGACGCAGGCACAGCGGGGGTTCTGGCAACGCAAAACGCGCCTTAAGACGCGGAATAATCTGCTGCTCAACCATCACTTTGAATTCTGACGGCACGCCGGGGGTAAAGAATATCCAGCAGCGATTAAGTTGCAGGGCAAACCCACAGGCGGTGCCGACCGGGTTATCGATCAACTCGGCATTGGCCGGAATCTCCGCCTGCTTGCGATTACTGGGCGCCATGAGCCGCCCGCGGCTGGCAAACCAGGCTTCCATCTTCTCCAGCCACGCCTGCTGCAGCACCAGTTCGCTGCCGCTGGCGGTGGCCGCTGCCTGCGTGCTGAGATCGTCGCTGGTCGGCCCCAAGACCGCCGTTCACGATCAGCACGTCGGCAATCTGACTGCGGCTCTGTAGCCTTCAACCAGCGAGCTCATCGCATCGCAGACCGTGCTGCGACTGGTCATCGGCAGGCCGTGCTGAAACAGCACATCGCCCAGCCACGCGGCGTTGGTATCGACAATCTGCCCATGTAACACTTCATCGCCCGTTGAGAGCATTTCGACACGTATCACGATCTATTCTCCTTATCCCTGTGGCTTTCACTGTAGGGAGCGCGCAGGCGAAACACAATCGCCGCCGGTGCGAAATAGCGGGTTAATCGCGATGCGAAAAGGAAACAGCGGGAAAGCAGGAATCGGGCGCGACGGACATCGCGCCCACGGGGATTAACGGCGCGCCAGCAGCAGGCCAACAAACAGACCGGCAGCCGCACCGATACCAATGCCCTGCCACGGTTTTTCATGCAGGTAATCGTCGGCACGATACGCTGCCTGTTTGGCACGATAGTAATAGCTGTCGGCCGCTTGGTTCACGCGATTTTTCACGTCTTCCAGCGCCTGCTCGGCTTTCTGCTTCAGTTCGATATATTTCTGGTCCGCCGGATCGCCCGAGGAGCGCAGCACTTCTTCCAGCGTTTCCGTCAGCAGCGCCAGATCGTCATCAAGACGGGTTTCAAATTGATCGGTAGATGACATGTTCACAATCCTCCATGTTTAAATGCGGTGTCAATTAACTATAGTCATAAATTGCGTTTTTGCGCCGCGCCGTCATCCGCTGACTGCGCTTTTTACCGCGCTGAACGCAAAGTTATGTCATCCGGGGCGTTGCTCGCGGAATTGTGCTTCGTTTATTTTATTAATCTGATAAATTTTCAGCGGACTGAATTTTTTATTTTCGCCACTGTCGTAACCCCCCCTGTAGCCTGACGCTAAATGTCTCGCGACAGCCTCAATACACCCGAGCAGCTAAGGAAAAGATTTCCGGCATGAATCGTAGAAAATTTATGAAAGCGTCCATGGCCCTCTCTGCCGTTAGCGGCATGACCGGGCTCTCCTCGCTGTTTGCGCAGTCCGCCTAGGCCGATGATGGCATCGCCGACGGAACCGCCGTGCGCTTCGATTTCGATGTGCTGAAAAAGAAAGCCGCGGCTCTGGCCAAACAGCCTTGGGGCGGCGCGCCCGGCCCCCGGCCCCCTGCCCGCGACCCTGGCCAATCTGACACCGCAGGCGTATAACGAAATTCAGTACGACGCTAACTACTCACTGTGGAACAACATCGCCGACCGCGAGCTGGATGTGCAGTTCTTCCACGTTGGCATGGGCTTTAAGCGCCGCATTCGCATGTTCTCCGTGGACGCAGCCAGCCGCGAGGCGCGGGAAATCCACTTCCGTCCGGAACTGTTTAATTATCACAACGCCAACGTGGATACCCAGCAGCTGGTGGGTAAAACCGACCTCGGCTTTGCCGGTTTCCGCGTCTTTAAAAAACCGGAGCTGGCGCGACGCGACATCGTTTCTTTCCTCGGTGCCAGCTACTTCCGCGCGGTGGATGAAACCTACCAATATGGCCTGTCGGCCCGTGGCGTCGCGGTTAACACCTTCAGTAATGGCCAGGAAGAGTTTCCGGACTTCACCGCCTTCTGGTTCGAGACGCCAAAAGCTGAAGACACCACCTTTGTGGTGTATGCACTGCTGGACGGTGCCAGCGTCACCGGTGCCTACAAGTTCACCATCTACTGCGAAGAAAAACGCGTGGTGATGGAGGTAGAAAACCACCTGTTTGCGCGCAACGAGATTCGTCAGCTCGGTATTGCGCCAATGACCAGCATGTTCAGCTGTGGCACCAACGAACGCCGCATGTGCAATACCTATCATCCGCAGATTCATGACTCCGATCGCTTGGCGATGTGGAGCGGCAACGGCGAGTGGATTGCCCGTCCGCTGAATAACCCGCAGCGCCTGCAGTTTAATGCCTATCAGGATGAAAACCCGCGCGGCTTCGGTCTGCTGCCGCTGAATCATGATTTCAAAGATTATCAGGACGTGATTGGCTGGTATGACAAACGACCCAGCCTGTGGGTGGAGCCGATCGGTAAATGGGGTAAAGGTGCCATCAACCTGATGGAGATCCCGACGACCGGGGAAACGCTGGATAACATCGTTTGCTTCTGGCAGCCGGCCGAGCCGGTCAAGGCTGGCAGTGAGTTTACTTTCCAGTACAAACTTTACTGGAGCCGGCTGCCGCCGGTCCGCAGCGGTCTGGCCCGCGTTGATGCGACGCGCACCGGTATTGGTGGCTTCCCGGAAGGCTGGGCACCGGGTGAACACTTCCCGGACCAGTGGTGCCGCCGCTTTGCTATCGATTTCATTGGCGGCGACCTGCAGGCGGCCGCGCCGAAAGGCATCGAACCGGTGATCACCGTGTCGTCCGGCACCTTCAAACAGGTGGAGATTCTCTACGTCGAACCGCTGAAAGGTTACCGTATCCTGTTTGACTGGTATCCGAACAGCGACTCAACTAAACCGGTGGATATGCGTCTGTTCCTGCGCACCAAAGATGAGACGCTGAGCGAAACCTGGCTGTATCAGTACTTCCCGCCACCGCCCGATCAGCGCAAGTACACCGACGACCGGCAGATGACGCCGGGCTAACCTGCACGGCGAGGCAAACAACTCGCCGTTAGTTTTTCTGCATGCCGACGTGCGGAATATTATCTTTCAGATAAACGTCCGTGACCGCCCGGAAGCCCAGACGACCATAAAAGCCTTCCAGATGCGCCTGCGCGGACAGATACACCGCCCGCTGCGGCCAGTGCTGTTCGCCGCTGTTCAGCGCCTGCTCCATCAGCCGATAGCCCAGTTTCAGGCCGCGCGCCTCTTCTGACACAATCACCCGACCAATGGTCACCGGCGAGGAAGCCAGCGCGGGCGTCAGCAGACGCGCATAGGCCAGCAGTTTGCCATCAAGAAAGCCCAGCAGATGGCGGTTATCAGCCGTCAAATCCTGGCCATCTATGTCCTGATACGGACAGGTCTGTTCGACGATGAACACCTGATTGCGCAGCGCCAGCACGGTATACAGCTGCTGCGCGGTCAGTTCACTGTGGTGGCAATCAAGCCATTGCATATCCATAGTGCTTCCTTGTCTGAGCGAAAAAAGTGATCTTCACAGCCTATCACAGCGCATGCGCTAAACGCAGTGGGCAGCACGTAACATGAGCTGACACGCGGAGCAATGTGATCAAACTCTCAAATTGCAGGCAAAAAAAATCAGGCCCGCAGGCCTTCTTGTGAAGATGACGCGCTATTTACATCAGCGGCTGAACCAGCTGCACCAGCGTGATGAGCGGCTGCGGATAAACACCGAGCAGCAACACTAGCATGGCGGAGATCAGCACTACCACACCACCCGCGGTGAACGCCCAGTTGGCCGGGGTATCGCGGGTGTGCAGTTCCGGCGGGCTGAGGTACAGGCTCACCGTAACGCGCAGGTAGTAGTACAGACCAATGGCGCTACCGGCTACAACCGCCGCGGTCAGCCACCACAGATGCGCGTTAACACCAGACGCGATGACGTAAAACTTACCGATAAAGCCCAGCGTCATTGGGATACCGGCCAGCGATAGCATCATCACCGTCATCACGGCGGAGAGAATCGGACGATGCCAGAACAGACCGCGATACGAGTAAAGCGTATCCGCATCCGGACCACGGTACGGGCTCGACATCAGGCTGACCACACCGAAGGCGCCGAGGCTGCTGAACAGGTAACCTGCCAGATAGACGCCCGCGGTTTCCAGCGACAGCTGATGGGTTTTCACCGCAATCAGCGCCACCAGCAGATAACCAAGATGCGCGATAGATGAATAGCCGAGCAGACGCTTGATGTTGCTCTGCGAAATCGCCATCAGGTTACCGAAAAGAATCGAGACGAAGGCAATCACACCCAGCACGGTGCGCACCGCTTCACTGTCGGTCACCGGTGCGTACATGAACAGACGCATGATGACCGCAAAGATAGCGATTTTGCTGGCGGTGGCGAGGAAGGTCGAGACCGGAGCCGGCGCGCCCTGATAAACGTCTGGCGTCCACAGATGGAACGGCACCAGCGACAGCTTAAAGCCAAGACCGATGATCATCATGCCCAGCCCGACCAGCAGCAGCGGCTGCTGAATCATGCTGTCATTCAGGCTCTTGCCGAGCTGGACAAAGCTCAGGCTGCCGGAATCGGCGTAGACCAGCGCAATACCGAAGATCAGGAATGAGGAGGCCACAGCCGACAGAATCATGTACTTCAGCGCCGCTTCCAGCGAGCGCTTCTGACGGAAGGCGTAGCCGATGAGACCAAACAGCGGCAGCGACAGCAGTTCGATACCGATGAACAGCGCTGCCAGATGGTTGGCGCTGGCCAGCACGATCCCGCCCAGCGCAGCGATCAGCACCAGCAGATAGAACTCATCTTTGTTGTCCGGGAAACCGGCCAGCCAAGGATAAGCAAAGGTGCAGGTCGCCAGACTCGCCAGCATCACCAGCGCGGTATAGAACATCGAGTAGCCATCCACGCGCAGCAGCGGCGTGACATCCATAGCGCCCACGTGGCCCACAAACCACAGCGACAGCAGCGCGAGGTTGAGACCGATGACCGTCAGCGTGGCATTAACAAAGTGGTTGCGTCGCCACGCAATGGACAGCATCACAACCACCACCGTCAATCCGACGATTAACAGCGGTAGCAACGCGATCAATTGTTGAGGAGTTATTGTCATGGCGAATTACGGCCTTGTAGTTGAAATTGAAGCGGTAAACCACTGCTGAATATTGCTCATCGCAGCATGGGACGTGTCGAGGATTGGCTGCGGATAAACGCCCAGCAGCACCAGCAGCACGACCAGTACACCGATGATCAGGAATTCGCGCGGCGACATTCCAGCCAGCGGCTCTTTTGATTTGGCTTCGCCGTAGTAAGCGCGCTGCATCATGATCAGCGAGTACACCGAGGCAAACACCAGGCCGAAGGTGGCAATCACGATAATCAACGGCACCACCTGATAGCTGCCGGTCAGAATCATGAACTCACCAACAAAGTTACCGGAGCCCGGCATACCGAGGTTGGCCACGGCAAAGAACAGCGACAGGCCCGGAATCCACTTGATGCGCGACCACAAGCCGCCCATCTGGCGCATGTCACGGGTATGCAGACGTTCATACAGCTGACCGCACAGGATGAACAGCGCCGCTGCCGACAGGCCGTGCGCAATCATCTGCACCACCGCGCCCTGGAACGCCAGCTGGCTGCCGGTGTAGATGGCAATCAGCACGAAGCCCATGTGCGAAATCGAGGTGTAGGCGATCAGGCGTTTGATATCGGTCTGCGAGAACGCCATCCAGGCGCCGTAGAAGATACCGATGATGCCGAGCCATATAGCGATCGGTGCGAACTCCGCCGATGCATTCGGGAACAGCGGCAGGCTAAAACGCAGCAGGCCGTAAGCAGCGGTTTTCAGCAGGATACCGGCAAGGTCAACCGAACCGGCGGTCGGTGCCTGGCTGTGCGCATCCGGCAGCCAGCCGTGTAGCGGCACCACCGGCATTTTCACCGCAAAGGCGATGAAGAAGCCGAGCATCAGCAGATACTCAACGGTGTGTGACATTGGCGTTTTCAGCAGCTCTTCATAGCTGAACGTCCAGACGCCAGTGGCGTTGTAGTGCACAAACACCAGCGCCAGAATGGCAATCAGCATCACCAGACCTGACGCCTGGGTATAGATGAAGAACTTAGTTGCCGCGCTGATACGGGTTTTCCCGTCAGACGCTTTGTGACCCCAGAGCGCGATGAGGAAGTACATCGGCACCAGCATCATTTCCCAGAAGAAGAAGAACAGGAACATGTCGATGGCGAGGAACACGCCGATCACGCCGCCGAGAATCCACATCAGGTTGAGGTGGAAGAAGCCCTGATACTTTTCGATTTCATTCCACGAGCAGAGAACCGCCATCAAACCCAGCAGGCCGGTCAGCACCACCATCAGCAGCGACAGACCATCCAGCGCCAGATGAAAATTAATGCCAAAGCGTGGGATCCACGACACTAGGAAAGTCGACTGCCACTGCGGCAAGCCCGCAGCCTGCGTCAGCGAATAGCCGCCCTGCAGCCACAGCTGCAGGCCCAGCGCCAGCGTCAGCCCCATGGTGATCAGGGCAATCCAGCGCGGCACCTTCGCGCCAAGGCGCTCAGCCAGCCAGCAAAGCAAGCCCCCAACAAAGGGTATAATTATTAGCCAAGGTAATAACACGGCGTATATTCCCTATTTTCGTCTTCGTTCAGGCTATCGGACGCGCCCGTTTCGCCTCGCCCGCGCGGGCAACTTTCACGTATTGCTACGCGCCGGTTGCTGCGCTGGCGAACACCAAACTGACTGCGTTGATCTCACCCGTGCATCAGACAATTTTGAACATTCTTACGTGGGGCGCTAAACCATCGCGCGCCCCGCTCATCAATCGTTAAATCACCAGCATCAGCGCCAGCACCACCACGGCACCGACGCTCATTGACGCGATATACCAGCGCAGATAGCCGTTCTCACTCACCACCAGACCTTTATTACCGATGCGCGACAGCAGCGCCGGCAGGTTCATCAGTGAATTGAGCGGATCGCGCTGCAGCAGCCAGGCAATGCCAAGGTACGGTTTAACAAATACCTTGTCGTACAGCCAGTCGAAGCCCCAAGCCGCAAACCACCAGGTGCCGAAGAAACGGCCCGGCGCGCTGTTGGCGATGCGGGTGACCAGCTGACGTTTGCCCAGCCACAGCGCGGCGGCAATCAGGATACCGATAATCGCCACGGCACCCGAGGTGATTTCCAGCGCCACTTTGCCGGTTTCACCGAACTCGTTCTGCGGCAGTACGCCCGCCAGCGGAGGCGTAATCAGCGCGCCAATGAAGGTTGAGAGCGCCAGCAGCACAATCAGCGGCAGGTGATGCGTAATGCCTTTACCGGCATGCGCATGAATTTTCTCTTCGCCGTGGAACACGATGAAGATCATGCGGAAGGTGTAGATTGAGGTAAGGAATGCGCCTGCCAGGCCCGCGACCATCAGATTAATGTGACCGTTTGCCAGTGCACCGAACAGAATCTCGTCCTTACTGTAGAAGCCGGCGGTAATCAGCGGCAGCGCGGCCAGCGCGGCACCACCCACCAGGAAGCAGACATACACCAGCGGGATGCTCTTACGCAGACCACCCATTTTGAAAATGTTCTGTTCGTGGTGACAGGCCAGAATCACTGAACCGGAGGAGAGGAACAGCAGCGCCTTGAAGAACGCATGGGTCATGAGGTGGAAAATCGCGGCGTCCCACGCCTGTACGCCCAGCGCCAGGAACATGTAGCCGATCTGACTCATGGTGGAGTAAGCCATCACGCGTTTGATGTCGGTCTGTACCAGCGCGGCGAAGCCCGCCAGCACCAGCGTAATCGCACCAACGATCCCCACCAGATGCAGCACTTCCGGCGTCAGCAGGAACAGACCGTGGGTGCGGGCAATCAGATAGACGCCTGCGGTTACCATGGTGGCAGCGTGGATCAGCGCGGAGACCGGCGTCGGACCGGCCATCGCATCTGCCAGCCACGTCTGCAGCGGCAGCTGTGCCGATTTACCCACGGCACCGCCCAGCAGCATCAGCGTCGCACACTGCAGCATGTGGTTGTCCGCCGCGAAGTGCGCCGGGGCCAGCTCCATCAGCTCACGGAAGTTCAGCGTTCCCAGTTCGTTGTAGAGAATGAACAGCGCAAAGGCGAGGAACACATCACCGACACGGGTGATGATGAAGGCTTTCATCGCCGCTTTGCCGTTTTCCGGATTGCTGTAGTAGAAGCCAATCAGCAGGTAGGAACACAGCCCTACCCCTTCCCAGCCGAGGTACATCAGCATCAGGTTATCGGCCAGCACCAGCACCACCATGCTCGCGATGAACAGGTTGGTGTAGGCGAAGAAGCGTGAATAGCCCTTTTCACCGCGCATGTACCAAGAAGCGAACATGTGGATGAAGAAGCCGACGCCCGTCACCACCGACAGCATGGTCAGCGACAGACCATCCAGCACTAGGTTCACTTTGATGTCAAAGTTACCGACGTGCATCCAGGTCCACAGCGCCTGGGTAAACGGCTGCTGGCCGTGACTGAAGAAGTCCACACCCACAAATACGGTGGTCAGCGCCGCAAGGCCCACTGAACCCATCCCCAACGCAGCCGACAGGTTCTCCGACCCGCGACCACGGGAAAACGCCAATAGCAGGAAGCCAATCAGCGGAAATAATACGGTTAAATAGAGAAGATTCATCCGCGCATCTCGCTCACTGTGTCAATGTTCAGCGTCTGACGACGACGATAGAGCTGGAGCAGCAGCGCCAGACCAATACTGGCTTTCGCCGCCGCGAGGCTGATTGCCAGGATATACATCACCTGGCCGTCGGTTTGTCCCCAGTAGCTGCCTGCCACCACCAGCGCCAGCGCCGCGGCGTTGATCATGATCTCCAGACCGATCAGCATAAACAGCAGGTTGCGGCGCAGCACCAGCGAGGTCAGGCCGAGAACAAACAGCACAGCAGCCAGAGTCAGGCCGTGTTGTAACGGGATCATGCGTGCTCCTCCTTATTGGCCGCCGCGTCTGACACGCGGTTGCTCAGCACTTCGCCCTGACGATCTTCACGTCCGATATGAAACGCCACCACCAGACCGGCCAGCAGCAGCATTGACGCCAGCTCAACCGCCAGAACATACGGGCCAAACAGACTGATGCCCACCGCTTTGGCATCGATGACGGTGCCATCAATACCCTGGTCGGTCGCAGTCATGATGGCGTAGATCATCACGACCAGCAGCAGCAGCGAGACAATGCCCGGACCGATCCACAGCGACGGCTTCAGCCATTCGCGCTCCTGATCCTGCTGGGTTTTACCTAGGTTAAGCATCATCACCACGAACACAAACAGCACCATGATGGCACCGGCATAGACGATGATCTCCAGCGCACCGGCAAAATAGGCACCCATCGAGAAGAACACGCCGGCAATCGACAGCAGCGAAACAATCAGGTACAGCAGCGCATGTACCGGATTGGTATGGGTGATGACGCGCAATGTCGTCAGCACCGCCACCAGTCCGCAAAGATAAAACGCAAATTCCATACCTGGCTCCTTAAGGTAATAAGCCTTTAACGTCGATCGGTTTGGCTTCGTTTTCCGCGTCGCCTTTGTCTTTACCGTCGATCGCCATACCTGCCATGCGGTAGAAGTTGTACTCCGGATATTTACCCGGACTGGAAATCAGCAGGTCTTCCTTCTCATACACAAGATCCTGACGCTTGAACTCACCGAGTTCGAAGTCCGGCGTCAGCTGAATCGCGGTGGTCGGGCACGCTTCTTCACATAAACCACAGAAGATGCAGCGCGAGAAGTTGATGCGGAAAAACTCCGGATACCAGCGGCCATCCTGCATCTCCGCTTTCTGCAGCGAAATACAGCCGACCGGGCAGGCAACGGCGCACAGGTTACAGGCCACGCAGCGCTCTTCACCGTCCGGATCGCGCGTCAGCACGATACGGCCACGGTAGCGCGGCGGCAGATAAACCGGCTCTTCCGGATACATCTGGGTCTCGCGCTTGGCGAAGGCATGCATGCCAATCATCCAGATACTGCGCACTGTCGTGCCAAAGCCAACGACAATATCTTTTAAAGTCATCTCAAAACCCCTTACGGCGCGTTGTACAGAATCACTGCGGCAGTGGCCAGCAGGTTCAATAACGTCAACGGCAGACATACTTTCCAGCCGAACGACAGCACCTGGTCATAGCGTGGACGCGGCAGCGCAGCACGAATCAGGATAAACATCACCATAAAGAACGCCGTTTTCAGGGCGAACCAGATGAACGGCGGCAGGAACGGACCGTGCCAGCCACCGAAGAACAGGGTGACGATCAGCGCCGATACGGTAGTAATGGCCACGTACTGACCGACAAAGAACAGGCCGAACTTCATCCCGGCATATTCGATGTGGTAACCGTCGGCCAGCTCCTGTTCCGCTTCCGGCTGGTCAAATGGATGACGGTGGCACACCGCGACGCCGGCAATACAGAAGGTCACAAAGCCAAAGAACTGCGGGATGATGTTCCACAGGTGCGTCTGGCTCTCGACGATGGCGTTCAGGTTAAAGGAACCCGCTTGCGCCACCACGCCCATCAGCGACAGGCCGAGGAACACTTCGTAGCTCAGGGTCTGCGCTGAGGCACGCATTGCACCGAGCAGCGAGTATTTGTTGTTACTCGACCAACCCGCGAACAGCACGGCGTACACCGCCAGACCCGCCATCATCAGGAAGAACAGCAGACCGATGTTCAGGTCGGTGACCATCCAACTCGGCGAAACCGGCACAATCGCGAACGCCAGCAACAGCGAAACGAAGGCGATGACCGGTGCTAGGGTAAAGATGAAGCGATCGGTAAATGGCGGAACCCAGTCCTCTTTAAAGAACATTTTGATCATGTCCGCCGCCAGCTGCAGCGAGCCGCCCCAGCCTACGCGGTTCGGTCCATAACGGTTCTGCCACAGGCCGAGCAGACGACGCTCGGCAAAGCTCATGAAGGCACCACAGGCCACTACCACCAGCAGGATCACAATGGCTTTCACCACCTGCAGGATGATGTCAATAACGTCCGGTGTCAGCCAGCTCATTGCGCTGCCTCCTGCAGTTTGTCAATTTGCGCACCCGCGAGGAACGGCGGTACACTCGGCATGCCGAGCGGCAGACCCACCTGCCCCGCCTGCAGTGCCGCAGAGAAGCGCACCGGCAGACGCAGCGTTTCACCGGCGCAAACCAGCTCCACGGACGCACCGTTGTTAACGCCCAGCTTCTCAGCATCTGCCGGGTTGATCACCAGCGTGGCCGGTGCCATGCGTTTCTGGAAGGTTGGCGAGCGCTGAGTCATCTCTTCACTACCAAACAGCTGATAGTAAGGTGCCACGCGATACTGACTGCCGCCCACGAAGCGTTCCGGAACCTGGCTGAACCAGTCCAGTACACTTTCGCTGGCTTCAAACAGACGCACGCCCGGATCGCCATGACGCAGTTTACCGCCCACTTCCGCCTGGAACTTGTTCCACGCCTGGGGTGAGTTCCAGCCTGGCGCCCAGGCAAAAGGAATCTGCGAACGCGGTGCCGACGGCTGGTTGTTACCTTCCATGGAGAAGGCAAACATGGTGTCTTTATCCTGCGGCTGACGCGGTTCGTGCACGCTGATGTTGGCGCGCGCGGCGGTACGGCCACTGGCACGATGCGGTGAACGCGCCAGTTTCTGACCACGGATACAGAAGTTGGCATCCGGCGCCGCATCCTTAATCCCTTTCAGCTGCGGCAGCGCCACAATCGCGGCATCAATCACGTGATCGAGCTGCGTCCAGTCAATCTGGCGGCTCTCGACGGCGCTGTGCAGCGAATGCAGCCAGCGCCAGCTCTCCAGCATCACCACGCTATCGTCGTAATAGGCCGGATCGTAAACCTGGAAGAAGCGCTGGGCGCGACCTTCATGGTTGATGGAGGTGCCGTCGCTCTCGGCAAAGCTGGCGGTGGAGAGCACCAGACCGGCTTTCTCCAGCGTGGCTGTGCGTTGATGATCAACCACAATCACGTGCGCGGTGTTATGCAGCGCCGCATCGACGGTGGCTTTCGGCGCGTGACGGTAGAGCTCGTTCTCCAGTACCACCAGCGCTTCCGCTTCGCCTTTATCCAGCTGCTCCAGCGCGCTGTCCAGCGACTGGCCGCCCATCAGGCCGAGACCGAAGCTGTTGGCCGCGCCGGCGAGGAAGGTAATACCGACGTCGGCACCGCGCGCTTTCAGCGCTTTGGCCACGTTCGCTGCCGCTTCAATCATTGCCGTACTGCCCGAGTGGGTACCGGAAATGATCAGCGGTTTTTTCGCGCCGGCCAGCGCCTGTACCACCACGTCCAGCTTGCCATTCAGGCTGCTGTCAAAGTCGCTAACCGCCGGTGCGCTGTCATCCAGTGCGTGCGCGATGGCGAAGCCCAGGCGTGCCTGATCTTCCACCGGTGCGCGATAGCTCCACTCGGCGATATCATCGAGACGGGTTTCATCAACATTAGTGACAAACAAAGGATGTTTGGCGTGCTGACCAATGTTGAGGATGGCGGCGATCTGCCAGTCCGCGACTTTCTGGGCGGCGGCCATTTCGCGTGCTTTACCTTTAACGGCCTGACGCACCGAAAGCGCCACGCGGGCACCGACCTGAGTCAGGTCTTCACCCAGCACCAGCACGGCGTCATAGCTTTCAATTTCAC
Organism: Type-A symbiont of Plautia stali; assembly: GCF_059731155.1. Lineage (NCBI taxonomy): Bacteria > Type-A symbiont of Plautia stali. The sequence goes on from NZ_AP035891.1 coordinate 442,573, forward strand.
GCAGCGATGGCGTGTATATGCCGCCCTGCTGCAGCACTTTCAGCATCAGCTCAACCCGCGCCTGCTCAGCTGCGGGCATACCGGTTGAGAAGTTTTCCGCGCCCACCAGTTCGCGCAGCGCGAAGTTGCTTTCAATACTGGCGCGAGGTGAACCGATACCGATCACCTTCTTCGCCTGACGCAGGATATCTGCTGCGGCATTAACCGCCTGTTCTGCGTTCAGCGTGATACGGTCGCTGCCGCGCAGCTGTTCCGGATGACGCGGACGATCTTTACGGTTCACGTAGCCATAGCCAAAACGGCCACGGTCGCACAGGAAGTAGTGGTTCACCGATCCGTTGTAGCGGTTTTCGATACGACGCAGCTCGCCATAGCGCTCGCCCGGGCTGGTGTTACAACCCACGCAGCACTGCTGGCAGATGCTGGGCGCAAACTGCATATCCCACTTACGGTTATAGCGTTCAGAGTGGGTTTTATCGGTGAATACGCCGGTCGGACAGATTTCTACCAGGTTACCGGAGAATTCGCTCTCCAGCGTGCCATCTTCCGGACGGCCAAAGTAGACGTTGTCATGTGCGCCGTACACGCCGAGATCTTTGCCATCGGCGTAATCTTTGTAGTAGCGCACGCAGCGGTAACAGGCGATACAGCGGTTCATCTCATGCGAGATAAATGGCCCGAGATCCTGATTCTGATGGGTACGTTTGGTAAAACGGTAGCGACGGAAGCTGTGTCCCGTCATTACCGTCATATCCTGCAGGTGACAGTTACCGCCCTCTTCGCACACCGGACAGTCGTGCGGGTGGTTGGTCATCAGCCACTCCACCACGCTTTCACGAAACTCTTTCGCTTCGCCATCGTCGATGGAGATGAAGGTGCCGTCAGACGCAGGCGTCATGCAGGACATGACGAGGCGACCACGAGTATCTTCGGCATTCTGGAATTGCTTCACCGCGCACTGGCGGCAGGCTCCCACGCTTCCCAGCGCCGGATGCCAGCAAAAATAAGGAATATCAAGGCCCAGAGACAGACACGCCTGCAGCAGGTTGTCCGCTCCGTTCACATCATATTCTTTACCGTCAACATGGATTGTAGCCATAGTGAACATGCTTCCGTAAGGCTCGTCCGCAGACGAGCGTTAAACATCTATAATTCTTGCCTCGCAGCCTCAGGGCCCGGGCGATTCCGTGTACGGCAGCGGCTTACCAGCGCGCTTTCAGCAGGTTAGGCTGAATCCCGCCAATGGCGCGGGTATTGCCAAACACCTGCGGCGCAATGCCGGCTTCAAACTCGTCACGGAAATATTTAATCGCGCTCTGCAATGGCTCAACGGCACCCGGTGCGTGGGCGCAGAACGTCTTGCCCGGACCGAGCTGGCGGCACAGCTGCAGCAGGGTTTCGATATCCCCCGGCTGGCCTTTTTTTTGCTCCAGCGCACGCAGGAGCTTCACGCTCCACGGCAGACCGTCACGGCACGGCGTACACCAGCCGCAGGACTCGCGCGCAAAGAACTCTTCGAGGTTGCGTACCAGCGACACCATATTGATTTCGTGGTCCACCGCCATGGCCAGCGCGGTACCCAGACGGCTGCCGGCTTTGCCGATGCTGGCAAATTCCATCGGCAGGTCGAGATGCTGCTCGGTCAGGAAGTCGGTACCGGCTCCGCCCGGCTGCCAGGCTTTGAACTTGAGGCCATCGCGCATACCGCCGGCATAATCCTCGAGGATTTCACGTGCGGTGGTACCAAACGGCAGCTCCCACACGCCCGGATTTTTCACCCGACCGGAGAAGCCCATCATCTTGGTACCGGTGTCTTCGCTGCTGGAGATGTTTTTGTACCATTCCACGCCATTCAGGAAGATCGCCGGCACGTTGGACAGCGTCTCAACGTTGTTGACGCAGGTCGGTTTGCCCCAGACGCCGGCACTGGCCGGGAACGGCGGCTTGGAACGCGGGTTAGCGCGGCGCCCTTCCAGCGAGTTGATCAGCGCGGTCTCTTCGCCGCAGATATAGCGGCCCGCACCAGTGTGAACAAACAGTTCGAAATCGAAGCCGGTGCCAAGAATGTTTTTGCCAAGATAGCCCGCGGCAGTGGCTTCGGCGATGGCACGACGCAGGTTTTCCGCGGCTTCGATGTATTCACCGCGCAGGAAGATGTAGCCACGGTAGGTTTTCAGCGCAAACGCACTGATCAGCATGCCTTCCACCAGTTGGTGCGGCAATTGCTCCATCAGCAGGCGGTCTTTATAAGTGCCAGGTTCCATCTCATCGGCGTTACACAGCAGGTAACGGATGTTCATGGATTCATCTTTTGGCATCAGGCTCCATTTCAGGCCGGTGCTGAAACCTGCACCGCCGCGCCCTTTCAGGCCGGAGTCCTTCACCGCGGCGACGATCTCGTCTTGGCTCATGCCCTTCAGCGCTTTATCGGCGCCAACGTAGCCGTTTTTACTGCGGTATTCATCGAACCACACCGGCTGTTTGTCGTCACGCAGACGCCAGGTCAGCGGATGGGTTTCCGCAGTACGAATGATCTGTTTAATGGTCATTGATACTGCTCCAGCAGGTTGGCGATGCCTTCCGGCGTCAGGTGAACGTGGGTATCTTCATCCACCATCATGGTCGGGCCTTTGTCACAGTTGCCGAGGCAGCAGGTTGGCAGCAGCGTAAAGCGGCCATCCGGCGTGGTTTGTCCCGGCTTAATGTTCAGGTTCTGCTCCAGCGCCGCCTGAATGCCTTGGTAACCGGTGATGTGGCACACCACGCTGTCGCAATAGCGGATCACGTGGCAGCCAACCGGCGTACGGTAGATCTGGCTGTAAAACGTCGCCACACCTTCTACGTCGCTGGCCGGAATGCCCAGCACCTCTGCAATCGCGTTGATGGCACCGTCCGGTACCCAGCCGCGCTGCTTCTGCACGATCTTCAGCGCTTCAATCGACGCCGCGCGCGCATCTTCGTAGTGATGTTTTTCATGCTCAATAGCGTGGTGCTCGGCCTCGCTCAGCACAAAGACCTCAGTCGGGTCGATGGTTTGAATGGCAATTTTTTGATCGTGCATAATTAGCGGTCCACGTCTGACATAACAAAATCGATACTACCGAGGTACACGATCAGGTCGGATACCAGGCTGCCGCGAATCACCGAAGGGATCTGCTGCAGATGCGGGAAGCTCGGCGTACGCACGCGGGTGCGGTAGCTCATGGTGCTGCCATCGCTGGTCAGGTAGTAGCTGTTGATCCCTTTCGTTGCTTCAATCATCTGGAACGATTCGTTGGCCGGCATCACCGGGCCCCACGAAACCTGCAGGAAGTGCGTGATCAGGGTTTCAATGTGCTGCAGCGTGCGCTCTTTCGGTGGCGGCGTGGTCAGCGGATGATCGGCCTTAAACGGCCCTTCCGGCATGTTTTTCAGACACTGCTCCAGAATACGCAGCGACTGCCACATCTCTTCCATCTTCAGCTGCACGCGGGTGTAAGCGTCGCTGATGCCCGCGCCGACCGGCACTTCGAAGTCGAAGTTTTCATAGCCGGAGTGGGGACGCCATTTACGCACGTCGAAGTCCAGACCGGTGGCGCGCAGACCGGCACCGGTGGTGCCCCACGCCAGCGCTTCGTCCATGTTATAGGCGGCCACGCCCTGCGAACGGCCCATCAGCACGGTATTGCGCAGCGCGGCTTTGTCGTACTCTTTCAGACGCTTCGGCATCCAGTCGAGGAACTCACGCAGCAGACGTTCCCAGCCTTTCGGCAGATCGTGCGCCACGCCGCCGATGCGGAACCACGCCGGGTGCATACGGAAACCAGTGATCGCTTCCACCACGTCATAGATTTTCTGACGGTCGGTAAAGGCAAAGAACACCGGCGTCATGGCACCGACGTCCTGAATAAAGGTGGAGATGTACAGCAGGTGGCTGTTGATACGGAACAGTTCTGACAGCATCACGCGAATCACATTCACGCGATCCGGCACGGTGATGCCCGCCAGCTTTTCCACCGCCAGCACGTAAGGCATTTCGTTTACGCAGCCGCCGAGGTATTCGATACGGTCGGTATACGGAATATAGCTGTGCCAGGACTGACGCTCGCCCATCTTCTCCGCGCCACGGTGGTGGTAACCCACGTCCGGCACACAGTCGACGATCTCTTCGCCATCCAGCTGCAGAATGATGCGGAACGCACCGTGCGCAGAGGGGTGGTTTGGACCGAGGTTGAGGAACATGAAGTCCTCATTGGTGGTGCCACGCTTCATGCCCCAGTCTTCCGGCTTGAAGGTCAGTGACTCCATCTCCAGATCTTCTTTCTGCTTAGTCAGCGTGAAAGGATCGAACTCGGTGGCGCGCGCCGGGTAGTCTTTACGCAGCGGGTGCCCTTCCCAGGTCTGCGGCATCATGATGCGCGTCAGGTGCGGGTGCCCGTTGAAGGTGATACCGAACATCTCCCAGGTTTCGCGCTCGTACCAGTTGGCGTTGGCGAAAATTTTGGTGATGGTGGGCACATTCAAATCGTTTTCAGACAGCGCCACCTTGAGCATGATGTCGCGGTTGCGTTCAATCGACAGCAGGTGATAGAAAACGGAAAAATCCGCGGCGGGCAGACCGGCGCGGTGGGTACGTAAACGCTCATCGAAACCGTGCAGGTCATAGAGCATGACGTACGGCTTCGGCAGCTTACGCAGGAATTCAATGATTTCCAGTAGCTGTTCACGCTTCACCCAGACGACCGGAATGCCGGTGCGGGTGGCCTGAACGGTAAAGGCATCTGGCCCAAAACGGTTACGCAGCTCGCCGATCACCGGATCATGCAGGTGATCCCGGGTTTGCCATGCTGGTTGAGCGAGATCTTGCGTGGTTAAATCTGTCATACGTTACTCACCATTCCGGCCTTTAATCAGGCACTAAAAAGAAGGCGTCAGGATGGCGGCACACACTACGTTGTCATTATCTGCTGCGGCCGTGGCTCCATCCGTGTACGGGGTACTTAAACTTCGTCTGGGGTTCTCAGGTTGGTGACGGCAATACGCTCACCACGCTTTCTTTCACGCTCAGACTGCATATTGGCGCGATACACGCCCTGATCGCCAACCACCCACGAGAGTGGACGACGTTCTTTGCCGATAGACTTACGCAGCAGCAGCAGCGCCTGCATGTAAGCTTCCGGACGTGGCGGACAACCCGGGATATACACATCAACCGGCAGGAATTTATCCACACCCTGCACCACCGAATAGATGTCATACATGCCGCCGGAATTGGCGCAAGCCCCCATCGAAATCACCCATTTCGGTTCCAGCATCTGGTCATACAAACGCTGAATCACCGGCGCCATTTTGGTAAACGGCGTACCGGCGATCACCATAAAGTCAGCCTGACGTGGCGAGGCGCGCATCACTTCCGCACCGAAACGCGCCACATCATGTACTGCGGTGAATGACGTGGTCATTTCCACGTAGCAACAGGAAAGGCCGAAGTTATACGGCCAGAGAGAGTTTTTACGACCCCAGTTCACCATGTCATGCAGGGCGTGCTCGAGCTTGCCCATATAGACGCTGCGATGAACGTGCTGCTCCAGAGGATCGGTAACAATCTCCTGTTTCTGCAGGGGATAACGGTCGTTATCGCCCCCGTTCGGGTCTACGCGTGTCAGCGTGTAGTCCATCTTATTGCCTCGCTTTTACTGCTTATGAGGGTTGGTGTGACTGTGGCTGACCGGGCTCGATTTGACGACGACGCGACGACGCGCAGGCGCCCAATCCAGCGCACCAATGCGCACCAGATAAACCAAGCCTGCCAAGAGCACCAAAATGAAAATTGCGGCTTCGACAAAGCCGACCCAGCCGCTTTCGCGAATGGAGGTCGACCATGCGTATAGATAGAGGGCTTCGACGTCGAAAATGACGAAAAACATCGCAACCAGATAGAATTTTGCCGAGAGGCGGATATGGGTATCACCGACGGATTCGATACCGGATTCAAACGGCGTGTCTTTGTGGCGCGCGAGTGCACGTCCACCTAACAACCAGCCACCGGTTAACATAAAGGCACACAGGCCAAACGCGATAACAATGAAAACAATAAACGCCCAGTGATGAGCGATGACTTCTGTGGTTGTTGACATACTCTTTGCTTACTCATCAAAAGTGGCGATGGCATCCTGCACTGTCGCAGCAAACACACCACATCGATTCAAGGGAAGGATAAAAAACCTTATAAACTTTGCTGTCTTTATCAATTAAGCAGCAATTTTATGGGGTTTTTTACTCCTTTCTATAACCTTTTGTCAACTTTGACAAAAGTACCCAAACATTAATTTACACCCGCATCATATTATTAACATATGCACCCCTGAGCGTCAGCTAAATCGCTTCAGTTTGTACGGTTAATTTCAGTGTAGCGGGTATTCACATGCATGGATCGTGCATTTAACAATGCATAGTTTGACAGGTCTTGCGGGGATTTCCCCCCCCTTATCGGGGGTATTTTTTTGATCCAGAACACATATTGACGTTTTTTGCTGGAAAAACCGGCAGGCGGTCTGGCCACAGGCGGAGATAAAGTTGGTACGAAATGATAAATAAATTCCGCGCAGGATGAAAATGAAACACATTTCACTTTTCAGGAAGTTAGTGAAATTAACAGGTGCAAATTGTGCTAAAAAAGCGGAAATAACTGCCATAAAAAAAGCCTTAGCTGATTTTCATCAGGCTAAGGCTCTTTTCTCTAACTTTTAACAATTATCTGGCATGCCAGTTGCGAAGGATTACCAGTAACGGTCAACCTTACTCTTCATCATCCAGCAGCAGCGTACCGTCCGGATTCGCGCTCAGATTGTAAGGATCGTTAGTGGACTGCATCGCGTTAAAGATGGCCAGCGCCAGCTCATTATAGCTGTCCGGATTACGGCACAGCAGATATTGCGTATCCGGCAGCACCGGCAGGCCTTCTGCTGCCCCCATCACGCGCAGCTCCGGGCTCATCATTTCAACCGGACGCGCGGTGACACCCAGCCCCGCTTTTACCGCCGCACGTACCGCCGCCAGCGTGGAAGCCACGTAGGAGATACGCCACGGGATACCCGCTTCGTTGAGATGATCAATCGCCATGTCACGGTACGGGCTTGGCTCATCCAGCAGCACCAGCGGAATGGCTTCACCGCGCTGGAAAATGTAATCTGCCGCGCAGTACCACAGCGTTGGCGAGGTGCGCAGCACCTGGTAGGTGAAGTTACCCGGACTGGAGGTGGTCACCACCAGATCCACTTCGCCCTGGTTCAGCATCTCCATCATAAACGGATTACGCTTCACGCGGACGTCGATTGCCAGTTTCGGATACACTGACGTTACGCGGTTGAGCAGAAACGGCAGAATGGTATCAGAGGTATCATCAGACGCGCCAATCGTCAGCACGCCCTGGATATTGCTGTATATTAAAGAAGTGCAGGCTTCATCGTTGAAACGCAGGATCTTCCTAGCGTAGCCAAGCAGCTGAATGCCATGCTCAGTCAGCAATTTGTTACGTCCATGTCTGGCAAACAGCTCTTTACCTACCAATTGTTCCAGACGTTGCATCTGCTGGCTTACGGCTGATTGCGTTCTGCATACTGCTGCAGCGGCTGCTGCAAAGGTATTCAGGTCAGCAACGGCAACAAAAGTACGCACCAGATCGAGGTCGAGATTCAGTATCGGACGATTTGCATTAGTCATGTTATTTCTTCACTTATAAGATTTTTTGAAACTACTACCCTAGTGCATTACCATATTTATCAAAGAGATAAGTGGTAATGGTGCTTAATTATCGCCCTTTGTGAAGGCGCTCATGAAAAAATCGAGTTAGGCGGATGCGGACGAACACATCACCGCAAAGCGGGCAACGGCGTAGTAAAAGTCAGAACAACTTCCTAGGCTAGGGACGTCAGTAGAACGTTGCTGGAAGCTGTGTAGTTGCCTGGTTTCCCGCCAAACTGTCCTGCGGGGCAAAAAGGAATAACATCTTGTTATGCTGATGCGAAGCGATAAAGTGCATCAAATAATAAATTATACTTAATCATTTTTACGCTATAAATGGAAATTTTTTTGTTCAAAACATCGTAATTTTTGACCAAAAGCCATTTCCGGCACATCCTGCCACAACGCTGCTGATTTTTTAATCCGCTTGGTTCTTAAACTGAATGATAAGCGTTAAAGTGACAGCGTAAATGCTATTTAAGCCGCTGCCACGCGGTTTTATCCCCGGCTGACGGGACCTGGTTTCAACCGCCCGGCAAAGCAAATAACCGCCGTCATCACCTTATGCCAGATAGTGCTTAATCATTGCTGCACATTTTTTCGGCATCTAACAAGATTCCTTTAACTATTTCATCAAGTCGCTAACCATTCCTCAGATCGCAGTTAAATGAAAAATTGCTGAATGGCGCGGCGCGCGGCTGGATATCCCGGTTTACAGGCGGCCAGATCAGCACAAGCATTTAATTTTGATTCCTGCCATTTTAATAGATAATTAAACCAGTTTTAATAGTTAAAAATGCGTTTCGCGCCACTGAATCCGGCAAAGCTTGGCTATCGCGCCAAAACCCAGCGCTGCCCTTCTTTTGTTACGGTGAGAGGAGTAAATTGAGCAGGTTTGATTTTAGTGGCAGGTTAAAAGGATTCTGCCCATTAAGGCGGTAACGATGAATTTTCAAATTGATAAATCCGGCAAGCTGGAAAATGTCTGTTACGACATTCGCGGCCCGGTACTGAAAGAAGCTAAACGTCTCGAAGAAGAAGGCAACAAAGTTCTCAAACTCAACATCGGCAACCCTGCCCCGTTTGGTTTTGAAGCCCCTGATGAAATCCTGGTAGACGTCATTCGTAACCTGCTGAGCGCGCAAGGCTATTGCGACTCGAAAGGCCTCTATTCAGCACGTAAAGCCATCATGCAGCACTACCAGGCGCGCGACATGCGCGACGTTACGGTAGAAGATATCTATATTGGCAACGGTGTGTCTGAACTGATCGTGCAGGCGATGTCGGCGCTGCTGAACAGCGGCGATGAGATGCTGGTGCCCGCGCCAGATTATCCGCTGTGGACGGCGGCGGTTTCGCTGTCGAGCGGCAAAGCGGTGCACTATCTGTCTGTGCGACGAATCCGCGGGCTGGTTCCCGGATCTGGATGATATCCGCAGCAAAATCACGCCGCGTACCCGCGAAATCGTGATCATCAACCCCAACAACCCGACCGGTGCGGTGTACAGCAAAGAGCTGCTGCTGGAGATCGTGGAGATCGCCCGCCAGCATAACCTGATCATTTTCGCCGACGAGATCTACGACAAGATTCTGTATGACGAAGCCCAGCATCATTCGACTGCCGCGCTGGCACCGGATCTGCTGACCATGACCTTCAACGGGCTGTCCAAAACCTACCGCGTGGCGGGTTTCCGCCAGGGCTGGATGGTGCTGAACGGACCGAAAAAGCACGCCAAAGGCTATATCGAAGGTCTGGAGATGCTGGCCTCGATGCGTCTGTGCGCTAACGTGCCGGCGCAGCATGCCATTCAGACTACGCTGGGCGGCTATCAGAGCATCAGCGAGTTTATCGCGCCGGGTGGACGGCTGTTTGAGCAGCGCCAGCGCGCCTGGGAACTGATTAACGATATTCCCGGCGTCAGCTGCGTGAAGCCGCAGGGCGCGCTCTATATGTTCCCGCGCATCGATGCGAAGAAATTCAACATTATAGACGATCAGAAAATGGTGCTGGATTTCCTGCTGCAGGAAAAAGTGCTGTTGGTGCAGGGCACCGCCTTTAACTGGCCGTGGCCGGATCACGTGCGCATCGTTACCCTGCCGCGCGTGGACGACCTCGAGATAGCGATCAACAAGTTTGGTCGGTTCCTGCAAGGCTATCGCCAGTAATCTGTGACGCGTATACTGTTTGACTTTCGGGGAGCCGCACAAGCTCCCCGCCGTGCAACAGGAACCGTCCATGACCCGTAGCCACTTTTTCGCCCACCTCTCCCGCCTGAAACTCATCAACCGCTGGCCGCTGATGCGCAATGTGCGCACGGAAAATGTCTCCGAGCACAGTCTGCAGGTCGCCATGGTGGCGCATGCGCTGGCCATCATCAAAAACAAAAAATTTAACGGCAATCTGAATGCCGATCGCATCGCCATGCTGGCGCTGTATCACGATGCCAGTGAAGTGCTGACCGGCGATCTGCCCACGCCGGTAAAGTACTACAACGCGCAGATTGCCCATGAATACAAGAAGATCGAAAAGATTGCTCAGCACAAGCTGATTGAGATGCTGCCGCCTGAGTTGCAGGACGCGTATCGTCCGCTGCTGGATGAGCACCTGCATAGCGAGAGCGAGCAGGCGGTGGTGAAACAGGCCGATGCGCTGTGCGCCTACCTCAAGTGCCTTGAAGAACTGTCGGCCGGCAACAACGAGTTTCTGCTGGCCAAAGTCCGTCTGGAGAAAACGCTGGCGCAGCGGCGATCGCCGGAGATGGACTACTTCGTTGAAGTCTTCATTCCCAGCTTCAGCCTGTCGCTGGATGAAATTTCCCAGGATACGCCGCTGTAACCTGCGCCGATCAGCGTGGGCTGTTTCAGGCGCGGATCGTCAGGCTGAAATAACCGTCCTGCTGTTTACTGATGTGCAGCGGCTGCAGATTTTCCACCTGCAGCGCTACTTCACTCAGGCGTGGCGCATCGGCCGGAGGATTGACCGCCACCACCGCGCTGCCCGCTTCCAGCCCGGCGATAATGCCCGCCGGTGCATCTTCCACTACCACGCATTCTGTCGCAGAAAGCCCGAGCCGCTCAGCACCCAGCAAATAAGGCTCAGGATTGTGCTTACCGAATTTAATGTTCTCGGCGGTAATAAATACCTCCGGCAGCGGTAAGCCGGCCGCTTTATGACGGGCGTGCGCCACCGGGATCGATCCCGAGGTAACAATCGCCCAGGGAATGTAGAGTGCGTTCAGGGTGGCCAGCAACGCGTGTGCACCGGCAATCGCCTGCACGCCTGCCGTGTCTTCTGCTTCCAGCTGCTCCAGCCAGCGAAATTCGGCCTGGATCGCCGCTTCAGACTGGCCCGCCATAAAATGGCGCAGCGAGTTGATCGCCGGTTTGCCGTGAATGTAGTCCAGCACCTGCTGCGCGGCCAGTCCGTGGCGCGCGCTCCAGCGTGACCAGGCGCGATTCACGGCCGGCAGTGAATCTACCAGCGTCCCGTCTAAATCAAATAGAAAACCCCTGTACTTCACACGTTGCTCCTTATTCAGGCATTGAGGATTTGCGCGATCTAATTCTCGCTGAGGTGATACTGACGCGGACAAGTGTGCCACACCGCCAGCATGCGTTGGTATTTTTCCCACATCGGGGTTTGCGCATTGAAGCCGTGGGTGCCGGAATCGAAATGGGTATAGCGCCCTTCTACGATTAACCATAAAGCGCACGTACCCGAGGTAACGCGCTTCGGTGGCCGCGTCGAAGCCGAGAAACGCCAGACGTCGCTCTTCAATGTTGCACGGCGCTTTGTGATTGGACCAGGAAACATGCAGCGCATGATGCATTTCCATAATGTCGATCAGCGTACGGCAGGTCGCCTCGCTCAGCTCGCCAAACTCTTTGTCCAGCTCGCGCAATTGCAGTCCATAGCCGCGTTCAATGATGGTCTGATAGCGACGATAGCGCTCGGCGTTATCCGGCTCAAGCATCGCCATCATCTGGTATTGGTTAGAAAGAATCAGTCGCTGTGCATGGGTCATTTCCATGGTTTACTCCCGGGCCGCAGGGCCGCTTAAGATTTAAACAATGCAGAAATGATTACACAACGAAGGCGATGCGTGTATGTCCGCATCACTATTCTTTGATTTGAACCGGGATTGGGCGCAAATTCTCTGGCAGAGAAAAGCGCCATTTGATCAAAGATCGTCGAGGAAAGTACGGTCGAGCTGCTTAAAAGCACGCTTGAGCACATCCGCCAGCGCCTGGTAAGTCGGCTTACCGTCAACGGGGGGCGATGGCCTGTCCGGCTTCTTCCAGTTTGGCACGCACTTCGTGGAACCAGTGCAGCAGCGTTGGCGGCAGCGGCGTGACGGAACGTTTACCCAGCCACCATAATCCCTGCATCGGCAGGCTACAGGCAAACAGCGCGGTGGCAATCGCCGGACCGAGCTGACCGCCGAGCGCGATTTGCCACGTCAGCGTAAAAATGGCCAGCGGTGGCATAAAGCGAATCGCAAAGCGGGTTGCCGTCACCACACGGTTCTCAGGAAACACCGGCGCCAGACGTTTGTCGGCGGGCCAGGTTTTCATGTAGTGCTGGCCGCGCTGAAATAAGCCGAACCAGCCTGGATTGCCTGCGTCATTCGCCATGGTAGACCTCAACTATCACTGCAGCATTTAAAAAATTTTTATAACTACACAACTTTACGTGACATCCTTCAAAAGATTTTGTCTTTGCGGGTCACTGTAGGTATTCTGACGCCGTTTTTGCCACATTACCGGAAGCCGCAGCTCAATAAAAGAGCGCGCTGGAGCCATGTTTCGCTTCGTGGATTTCAAAAATCTGCGTAAAATTACCGAAATCTTTTGCGTGTCGTTTCTTTTTTGACTAGCGCATGATGTTAATCATTAATCTACCAGCTTTCATAGGCTACGCTGTTAGTCTGATTGCGTTATTTTTAGCCACTATTTAACAAAATAGGTACTTCCATGTCGACGAAGTTAGTACTGGTCCTCAACTGCGGCAGCTCCTCTCTTAAGTTTGCCATTCTCAATCCAGCCAGCGGTGACGAATACCTTTCCGGTCTGGCGGAGTGCTTCCACCTGCCGGAAGCATGCATCAAGTGGAAACTGGACGGCAGCAAACAGGAAGCCCCGCTCGGCGCGGGCGCAGCGCACAGCGAAGCGCTGAACTTCATCGTTAAAACTATTCTGGCACAAAAACCAGAGCTTTCGGCACAAATCGCTGCAATCGGCCATCGTATCGTTCACGGCGGCGAGCAGCTGACGCAATCGGTGGTGATTGACGAGTCCGTAATTCAGGGCATCAAAGACGCGTCGTCCTTCGCACCACTGCACAATCCGGCGCACCTGATCGGTATCGACGAAGCCATGAAAAACTTCCCGCACCTGTCGGATAAAAATGTCGCCGTTTTCGACACCGCCTTCCATCAGACTATGCCGGAAGAGTCCTATCTCTACGCGCTGCCGTACCATCTGTATAAAGAGCACGGCGTGCGCCGCTATGGCGCGCACGGCACCAGTCACTACTATGTGACGCAGGAAGCCGCCAAAATGCTGAACAAGCCGGTCAGCGAGCTGAACATCATCACCTGCCACCTCGGCAACGGCGGGTCCGTGGCCGCCATCCGTAACGGCCAGTGCGTGGATACCTCAATGGGTCTGACGCCGCTGGAAGGTCTGGTGATGGGCACCCGCAGCGGTGACATCGATCCGGCTATCGTCTTCTTCCTGCACGATACGCTGGGCATGAGCGTGGATGCGATCAACAAACTGCTGACCAAAGAGTCCGGCCTGCTGGGCCTGACCGAAGTCACCAGCGATTGCCGTTATGTGGAAGATAACTACGCCACCAAAGACGATGCCAAACGCGCGATGGATGTGTTCTGTCACCGCCTGGCGAAGTACATCGGCAGCTATACCGCGCTGATGGAAGGCCGTCTGGATGCGGTGGTGTTTACCGGCGGTATCGGTGAAAACGCTGCGATGGTGCGTGAGCTGGCGCTGGACAAACTGGGTCTGCTTGGCTTCGAGGTTGACCACGAGCGCAACCTGGCTGCACGCTTCGGCAAGTCCGGCTTCATCAATAAAGAGGGTGCTCGCCCGGCGGTGGTGATTCCAACTAATGAAGAGTGGGTCATTGCCCAGGACGCCGCGCGCCTCACCGCGTAATGTTTCTCTCCGTCAGCTTCGGCTGACGGTATTGTTTTTGACACCCTGTAACACCGCGAGGTTTCTATAGTGTCACGTACAATTATGCTTATTCCTACCGGCACCAGCGTCGGCCTGACCAGCGTCAGCCTTGGCGTGATTCGTGCCATGGAGCGCAAAGGCGTGCGCCTGAGCGTGTTCAAACCGATCGCCCAGCCGCGCGCCGGCGGCGATGCGCCAGACCAGACCACCACCATTATTCGCAAAAACTCCGCCATTCCGGCCGCGGTTTCGCTGCCGATGTCCCGCGTTGAGTCGCTGCTGGGTTCTAACCAGCAGGATGTGCTGATGGAAGAGATCATCGCCAACTACCATGCTAACGCCAAAGATGCGGAAGTGGTGCTGGTGGAAGGCCTGGTTCCGACGCGCAAACATCAGTTTGCCTCGGCGCTGAACTATGAAATTGCCAAAACGCTTAACGCGGAAATCGTCTTCGTCATGTCGCTGGGTAACGACTCTCCGGCACAGCTAAAAGAGCGCATCGAACTGACACAGAGCAGCTTCGGCGGCAGCAAAAACAAAAACATCACCGGCGTTATCATCAACAAACTCAACGCGCCGGTGGATGAGCAGGGCCGTACCCGTCCAGATCTGTCAGAAATTTTCGACGACTCCTCCAAAGCCAGCATCGCCAACATCGATCCTAAGCAGCTGTTCGCTAACAGCCCGCTGCCGGTGCTGGGCTGCGTGCCGTGGAGCTTTAATCTGATCGCGACGCGCGCCATTGATATGTGCCGCCATCTCAACGCGGAGATCATCAACGAAGGTGAAATCCATACGCGTCGCGTCAAATCCGTCACCTTCTGCGCGCGCAGCATCCCGCATATGCTGGAGCACTTCCGTCCGGGCTCGCTGCTGGTGACCTCAGCCGACCGTCCTGACGTGCTGCTGGCGGCCTGTCTGGCGGCAATGAACGGCATCGAAATTGGTGCAGTGCTGCTGACCGGCGGCTATCAAATTGAAGCGCCGATTGCCCGTCTGTGCGAACGCGCCTTCCAGACCGGCCTGCCGGTGTTTATGGTAAAAACCAACACCTGGCAAACCTCGCTCAGCCTGCAGAGCTTTAACCTCGAAGTGCCGGCTGACGATACGCAGCGCATCGAAAAGGTGCAGGAGTACGTGGCCGGCTTTATTAATGCCGACTGGGTTGAATCGCTTACCGCGACGTCCGAACGCAGCCGTCGTCTGTCACCGCCGGCATTCCGCTATCAGCTCACCGAGCTGGCGCGTAAAGCCAGCAAGCGCATCGTACTGCCGGAAGGCGACGAACCGCGTACCGTTAAAGCGGCGGCGATTTGTGCCGAGCGCGGCATCGCCACCTGTGTGCTGCTGGGTAATCCGGATGAGATTCAACGCGTGGCCGCAGCGCAGGGCGTTGAGCTCGGCAAAGGCATTGAAATTGTCGATCCGCAGGTGGTGCGTGATAACTACGTGCCGCGCCTGGTTGAACTGCGTAAGAGCAAAGGCATGACCGAAGTGGTCGCGCAGGAGCAGCTGGAAGATAACGTGGTGCTGGGCACCATGATGCTGGAAAGCGGCGAAGTTGACGGTCTGGTCTCGGGCGCGGTTCACACCACCGCCAACACCATTCGTCCGCCGTTACAGCTGATCAAAACCGCGCCGAATAGCTCGCTGGTCTCCTCGGTGTTCTTCATGCTGCTGCCAGAGCAGGTGCTGGTGTACGGTGACTGCGCCATCAACCCGGATCCTAATCCGGAACAGCTGGCCGAGATCGCGATTCAGTCTGCCGACTCCGCCAAAGCCTTCGGCATCGATCCACGCGTAGCGATGATCTCCTACTCTACCGGTAACTCCGGTGCCGGTAGCGACGTTGAGAAAGTGCGTGAAGCAACGCGCATTGCGCAGGAAAAACGCCCGGATCTGGTGATCGATGGCCCGCTGCAGTACGACGCCGCGATCATGGAAGACATTGCCAAGTCTAAAGCGCCGAACTCGGCGGTGGCCGGACGTGCGACAGTATTTATCTTCCCGGATCTCAACACCGGTAACACCACTTACAAAGCGGTGCAGCGTTCTGCCGACCTGATCTCCATCGGGCCGATGCTGCAGGGCATGCGCAAACCGGTTAACGACCTGTCACGCGGTGCGCTGGTCGATGATATCGTCTACACCATTGCGCTGACGGCGATTCAGTCGCAGCAGGCTGAAGGCTAATCCCCTTCCTTCCCCGCTTCCGCATCAGCCCGCCCGGGCGTGCTTTTTTTTATCTTGCGCCACAACCCTGCCCGTATAAACACACTGGCAAAATCCCGCCTGCGCGCTAACACTGATTACACTCTCCCGCAACTTACGAGGTCAGCAATGAGCAACAGTGATGTGCACAGCCGTCGGATACAGGCCACGCCGCGTGGCGTGGGCGTGATGTGTGATTTCTTTGCGGCGAAAGCCGAAAACGCCATGCTGTGGGACCAGCAGGGGCGCGAATATATTGATTTCGCCGCCGGCATTGCGGTGCTCAATACCGGACACCGGCATCCCAAAGTGCTGGCGGCGGTACAACAGCAGCTGACATGCTTCACCCATACCGCGTTTCAAATCGTGCCGTATGAGAACTACATCCACCTTGCGGAGCGTCTGAATGCGCTGGTGCCGATTGAGAGCGCCGTAAAAACCACCTTCTTCTCTACCGGCGCCGAGGCGGTCGAGAACGCGATGAAAATCGCGCGCGCAGCCACCGGTCGTCCGGGGATTATCGCCTTCAGCGGCGCGTTCCACGGCCGCATCAACATGACCATGGCGCTGACCGGCAAAGTGCTGCCTTACAAAACCGTCTTCGGCCCGTTTGCCAGCCCGGTGTTTCACGCACGCTACCCCAATGCGCTGCATAACGTCAGCGTGCACGATGCGCTCGACAGTCTGGAGACGATTTTCCGCAGCGATATCGCGCCACAGCAGGTGGCGGCCATAATCTTTGAACCGGTTCAGGGCGAAGGCGGATTTTATGTCGCGCCGCCAGAGTTTGTGACGGCGCTGCGTCAGCTGTGCGATCGCCACGGCATCCTGCTGATCGCCGATGAAGTACAAAGCGGTTTTGCGCGCACCGGCAGGCTGTTTGCCAGCGAATATTATGACGTGCAGCCAGATCTGATCACGCTGGCGAAAAGTCTGGCAGGCGGGTTTCCGCTGTCGGCGGTGAGCGGCCGGGCCGCGGTGATGGATGCACCGGAGCCGGGCGGTCTGGGCGGCACTTATGCTGGCCATCCGCCAGCGATTGCCGCCGCGCATGCGGTACTGGATATTATCAGCGAGGAAAACCTGTGCGCACGTGCGCAATGGCTCGGTACGCAACTGGCGGAAGCGTTGAACGGCGCCGGCTGCCGTGCGCTGGCCGAGGTGCGCGGCTATGGCTCGATGATGGCGGCGGAGTTCCATGACGCCAGCGGCCGGCCCTCGGCGGAGATCGCCAAAGCGATTCAGCAGCAGGCGCTGGTCGAAGGATTGATTCTGCTGACCTGCGGCGTGCACAGCAACGTGATCCGCTTTCTTTATCCGTTAACCATTCCCGACGCCCAGTTCAGTACGGCGCTGAACATTCTCACCCGCATTCTCAGCCAGCATTAAACACAAAAGGCACCCTCTCAGGGTGCCTTGATGTGGTAGCGCAGGAATCAGGCTTCGCTGCTTTGCTTACTGCGCACCGCGTCACTGTTGCGGCTCAGCCACAGCGACAGGGCTTTCAGTGAATCATCGGTGAATTCATCACAGCGGACGGTGATCTCTTCCGGCGTCATCCAGAACACTTCATCCACTTCCTCTTCCTGCATGGCAAACGGACCGTGCGACACGCAGCTGAACAGTCCACCCCATACGCGGCAGTGCTGATCTTCGAAGTAGAATTTGCCGTGCTCGGCGAACGGGACATCGGCGATGCCGAGCTCCTCTTCCGCTTCACGACGGGCGGATTCCAGCAGGTCTTCACCGCTTTGCACCACACCGCCCGCAGTGGCATCCAGCATACCCGGCATGAAATCTTTGCTCTCGGTACGGCGTTGCACCAGAATCTTGCCCATGCCGTCATGCACCACAATATAGGTGGCGCGATGGCGCAGACATTGCGCACGCATCTGCGCACGGCTGGCCTGCGCAATCACTTCGTTCTCTTCGCTAACGATATCCACCCACTCGATACCGTCACCTGCCGTTTGATCCACCATCCGGTAACCCTTTCTCTGTTTTCGGCGTGCCCAGCACGCGCCTGTTTGCGATGCTTTATTAGAATGAGCGGTAAGGTAAAGCGTTCTTTTCGCCGCCGCAAGGTTTTAGCGTGCTTTACCCGACTCGGCCAGCCACAGCTGTACCGAGGCGCGCTGCCACTGGAATTCTGCATAGTGCTGCAGCTTCACCGGCAGCGGATCACCGTGCAGCGCCAGCCGGTTAATCATCACCGCCAGGTCGGTGTCGGCAATCGACCACTCGCCAAACAGGTTCTGTTGGCCGTCCGGCAGCAGGCGCTGAACCGCCGCGATCAGTTTACTGGCGGCCTGTTCGCCAGCGGGCGTGAGCGGAGCAAAGCGTTCAGCAGCAAACAGCACTTCGGTGGGACGCTCCGTGCGTAGCGCCAGCAAATCGCTGCGCAGCCACGCCTGTACTTCGCGCGCGTGGGCACGTTTTTTGCGATCGCGCGGATAGAGGCGTTCAAACTCCAGCGCCGGGAAACGCTCTTCAAGGTATTCGGCGATGGCCGAGGATTCATTCAGGCTGACATCATCAATTTGCAGCGTGGGCACACGGCAGGTCAGCGACAGGCCGCGGTATTCATCGTCAAGCTGTGCATTGCGCGACAGGTCAACGCGCCTGAGAGTAAAGGGAATGCCCTTCTCGGTAAGCGCAATATAAACTGACATGGCATACGGGCTAAAAAAACAGGAATCGGACCACAACGTAATGGCGGGATAGTTCATCAGCTGCCTCGGCTAAGCGTCAGGTGTGCATCATGTTTACCGATTTTTGCCGGCTATGGCAATGGCGCGCTGGTCCGATGTTTTGCCGCAGGACCACGGCAAACGGGCGGTTTTTCATCATAAGCGTAAGCGCTGTCACGCCGCAGCGGCACTTCTCTTCTATGCTCAATTCAGAGCAGATAATTAATGACAGGGAGACTAAACATGCACCTGCTTATTACCGGCGGCACCGGCTTGATAGGTCGCCATTTAATTCCGCGCCTGCTGCAGCTGGGCCATCAGGTGAATGTGGTAACGCGTGACGTGGCGGCCGCGCGGGAAAAACTCGATGCGCGCGTGATGCTGTGGTCGGGCATTAACCAGCAGCCCGATCTCAATGCTATTGACGGCGTCATCAATCTGGCGGGAGAACAGATTGCTGACAAGCGCTGGACCGAACAGCAGAAGCAGCGCCTGTGCGAAAGCCGCTGGCAAATCACTGAGCAGATCGTCTCGCTTATCCACGCCAGCAGCAATCCGCCGCGCCTGTTGATTTCCGGCTCGGCCACCGGCTTTTATGGTGGTACAGGCGATGTGGTGGTGACCGAGGACGATCCGGGCCACGAGGAGTTTACCCACACACTGTGCGCCCGCTGGGAGCAGCTGGCGCTGAAGGCGCAAAGCGAGCGCACCCGCGTGTGCCTGCTGCGCACCGGCGTGGTGCTGGCGCGCGAAGGTGGCGCGCTGAGCAAAATGAAGCTGCCGTTCAAACTTGGCGTCGGCGGACCGATTGGCAGCGGCAAACAGTACCTGCCGTGGATCCACGTGGACGATCTGGTCAACGCCATCCTGTGGTTGATCGATAACGATCAGTTGCAGGGCCCGTTCAACATGGTGGCGCCTTACGCGGTGCGTAACGAGCAGTTCGCCGCCACGCTGGGCCAGGTGATGCACCGTCCGGCCTTTATGCGCATCCCGGCCAGCGCCATCAAACTGATGATGGGAGAATCCGCAGTGCTGGTGCTGGGTGGGCAGCACGTGCTGCCGAAGCGGCTGGAGGAGTCCGGCTTCGGTTTCCGCTGGTACGATTTGCAGGAAGCGGTGCAGGATGTCGCCGGCTGACGCACCTCCGCTAAAGGCTTACCGCGGCGCCACGGCGGGCGTGAGGGAAAGCTGCTGAAGGAAACGCGCCGTTAACGGTCGGGCATCCTGCCTGCGCCAGACGGCATACAGCACAATCTCCAGCGCCAGCTCTGGCACGGGCAGCAGGATGACATTATCCGGAATGATCCGCGCCAGACTCTGCTGGATCAGGGTGAAACCCAGCCCGGCTTCAACGCAGGCAAGGGCCGCCAGCGGACCATTCACTTCAAAACGAATATCCGGCTGAAAGCCGGCGCGCTGGCAAGCTGCCAGCAATCGCGCCCGCGCGGCAGGGTTGAGATTTTCCTGGTCGGCAATCCACGCCCGGCCGTGCAAATCAGCCGGCACGGGTGCCGTCAGCGCACTGGATGCTGGCATCGCCAGCAGCACCGGTTCGGTCGCGCTCTTCTTATGCAGAAAACCCGCGTCGTCGTGCGGCAGCGTATGCACAATGGCAATATCGATCGCCCCCGCTTCTAACCGGGCAATTTGCTGTGCGGAACGTAACGCATGCAGCCGGACATCGACGCCAGACCCCGGCGCCAGGCGTGCCAGCGCAGCGGGCAGCAGGCGCGAGTGAATAGCCGCCTCCACATATCCAATATCCAGCCGCCCGACGTCACCCTGCTGCAGATGCTGCGCATAATCTTTTAGCCGTTCGTGATGCTGCAAAAAGGGCGTCACCTCGGTGAGAAAGCGCCTGCCCTCGTCCGTCAGGCGCAGACGTTTCTTTTCACGGTGAAACAGCACCATCTCCAGTTCGCTTTCCAGCTGCTGAATTTGCCGGCTAAGCGGTGACGGCGAAATATGTAACCGTTCCGCAGCCTGACCAATATGCTCCAGTGCCGCGACAGTGGCAAAGGCGCGCAAAATTTTTATGTCCATGACAATTTGGGTCTCAACTCTGTCAAAAATGACGCTGGTCACCTTAACGGTCCTAGCGTCATTATCGCGCTAACAGCCACTGACGCAGCATTATCATCGCGCTAATCAGCCGCGAAAATTGCAGCGTTATTTTGTTTAACGTGAACGAGTAAATTAGCGCACTGAGATCATTATGAGCCAGTCAATATTTTCACACACCACAGGGAAATATCAGGTCAGCGCCATCAGCGATGGCACCATGCAAGCCAGTCTGAGTTTATTAACGGATATCCACTAGGACGATGCGGTCGATCTGCAACGTAAGGCAGCCATAGCACAGCCGGGCGAAATCCATGTGTTTTGTTATCTGATCCGCGGTCAGGGACGCGTGATTCTGGTGGATACCGGTATGGGAAAACGCGATGCGCATAGCGGCAAATTACTGCCTCATCTGCAGCTGGCCGGGGTAACGCCGGACGACATCGATACCCTGTTATTAACCCATGCGCACCCCGATCATATTGGCAGCTTGCTGGACAGCGCGGGTCAGCCGGTCTTTCGCCATGCCCGGCTCTGCCTCAGCCACAGCGAAGCCGCATTCTGGCAGGATGATGCGGCGATCAGCCAGCTGAGTGAACGCGCGCAGTTAAACGCGGCGCTGCTGCGGCGCACGCTGCAGGCTTATGGCCCGCGGCTGCAGCTGATGGCGGATGAGGAGATCAGCCCGGGAATCCGTGCGCTGGCGTTACCCGGTCATACCCCGGGGCATTGCGGGTTTCGCATTGATTCAGACGGCGAGAGTTTATTGATCTTGGGTGATATTGTGCATTACCCGCCTGTTCAGCTGGCCTGCCCGCAGGTTTCCATTGCCTTCGATATTGATCCCGTCATGGCCAGAGAGACGCGCCGGCGTATTTTGCAGCAGGTCGCAGCGGATAATACTGTTATTGCCGGCATGCATTTTGGCGCGTCTGGCTTTGCCAGAATCGTGGCGTTAGCGGACGGCGGTTATACGGCCAGCTATGTGTCAGCGTGTCACGATGGCGAAGCGAGTGAATAATGACAGAATAAATAACAGGCGGATTTGCGGTGACATTACACCTGACTCTCCGCCTGTTATCACTCATGCCTGTTTCGGCTGGCCGTTCGACGCCGTCAGGCCATCATCGACCGGCAGGTTAACGCCGGTGATATAACGCGCGTCGTCGCTGGCGATGAAAGCAATCGCGCTGGCGATATCTTCCGGTTCACCGGCGCGGCCCAGTGGAATTCGGTCATAGAAGCGTGCGAGCAGCGCCTCATCGTTTTTCATCTCTTCGGTGAGATCGGTGAAGGTAAAGCCAGGGCAAACGGCGTTAACACGCACGCCGTCCGTGCCATAATCCATCGCCAGCGCGCGGGTAAAATTGGTTACCGCGCCCTTGGCGGCGTTATACACACTCATGCCCCAGTCACCGCCCAGTCCGGATACCGACGAGGTATTCACCACGTTGCCTTTACTGTTGAGCAGCGCGGGCATAAAGAAGTGGGTGCAGTAAAATACACCGTCGAGGTCAGTACTCATCAGCGACTTCCAGTCCGCTATCGACACTTCGTGAATTTTGCCCTGCACGATGCTGCCGGCGTTATTCACCAGCACATCCACACGCCCATACTGTCGCTGCACCTGCTCTGCCAGCTGTTTAACCTGATCCGCATCGCCGACGTCGCAGGGTGCCACCAGATGATTATCTCCGCTGAGTGTGCTCAGCACCTGTTCCAGCTTGTCGCGGGTTCTGCCCACTAGCACCACCTGTGCGCCTTCACTGGCGAAACGCAGCGCCGCTGCGGCACCAATGCCGGCTCCGGCTCCGGTGATCACCACAACTTTTTCTGCAAAGCGCGACATATTTCCTCCTGGTTATTTCGCGGTTGAAACGGTTAAGCTTGACAGCCAGCGCGTTGAGTTCAAGCGAAGCCCGCAGATTTTACGTGGCGCTTAGTTCAGGAAAAAACCGGCGGATTATCAAATAGTGCACTTTTTTGTACGGTTATTGGTCGCCACCACGCAGCCCGTCTACAGTTAACATTCGCCATAAAAATTTACAAAAACTGAAGATTCCGGCCCGTCGTGTCGCCACGCACTCCGGCCGGTTACGCCTTATCTTGTTACTCTGTCTGGAAGCGATGATGAAAAAAAGAGCCAAAACCCTGCCCGGTGTCACACGACGCCAGGTACTGACCTGGTCCACGCTGGGCGTTGCCGCTGGCGTCACCCGCGCTGCCGATGCCGTCTCCCTCAAGGGCGCACCCGGCTGGACACCCTTCGCCGATAACCCACCGGAACAGTTCCAGGCTCAGGGCTGGCTGTTCTTCACCGATGAAGAAGCGCGCACCGTGGAAGCCATGGTTGACCGCATTATCCCGGCGGACGAATTGAGCGTGGGCGGCAAAGAAGCCGGCTGCGCTGTCTTTATCGACCGCCAGCTGCACGGCTTTTATGGCACCTTCGAACGCCTCTACATGCAGGGCCCGTTTCAGGAGGGCACCACCGAACAGGGCGACCAGTCGCCGCTGGTGCCGCAACAGCGCTATCGCCAGGGGCTGGCGGCGCTCAACCGCTACGTGCAGCAAACCTCGCAAAAGAACTTTGTCGATCTGACGCCAGCGCAGCAGGATGCGCTGCTGGCAGACATGGAAGCCGGAAAGGTGCATTTCAGCGGCTTTGATGCGCAGTCGCTGTTTCTTGAGGTGCTGAACAACACAGTGGAAGGCTTCTTTGCCGATCCGATCTACGGCGGCAACAAAGATATGGTGTCGTGGAAGATGCTGGGCTTTCCCGGCGCGCGCTATGACTATCGCGAATACATTGAGCGCCACAACGAAAATCTGGGCTTAGAGCCGATCAGCATTGCGCAATGGAAAGCTCGGGGATAAATGATGACTAAATTACCGAAAACCGATGTAGTGGTGATTGGTCTTGGCTGGGCCGGATCGATTATCGCCAATGAACTGGCCGACGAAGGCCTGGAAGTGATCGGCATCGAGCGCGGCCCGTGGCGCGACACCGCGCGCGACTTCAATATTGGCACCGTCACCGACGAACTGCGCTACGTGATGAGCGAAGAGCTGATGCTGCGCACGCGGCAGAACACCTGCACCATGCGCAACAATCCGTCGCAAACCGCCCTGCCGATGCGCACCTAGGGCTCGTTCCATCCGGGCAACGGCACCGGCGGCGCGGGCAACCACTGGGCCGGCATTACCTTTCGCTTTCAGCCGGAAGAGTTTCGCCTGAAAAGCCACCTGACCGAACGCTACGGTGCCAGTGCCATTCCGGATGAGCTGGTGCTACAGGACTGGGGCACCAGCTGGGAAGAGATGGAGCCGCACTATATGCAGTTTGAGCGCGTGGCCGGCACCTCGGGTTACGCCGGCAATATTCAGGGACAGAAACGGACGGGCGGCAATCCGTTCGAGGGCGCGCGGTCGGCCGACTACCCGACGCCGCCGCTGCGCCAGCCCTATGGTCCAACGCTGTTTGCCGAAGCAGCAAAAAATCTCGGCTACCAGCCTTTTCCGGTGCCGTCCTCGCTGGTCTCAGAGGCGTACACCAATCCCTATGGCGTCACCATGGGTCCCTGCACCTTCTGCGGCTTCTGCACCAACTACGGTTGTGTCAACTACTCGAAAGCCAGCGCCATCACCACCGTGCTGCCGGCGCTGATGCGCAAAGAGAACTTTACCGCGTACACCAACTGCGAAGTGCTGGAAGTACTGACCGACGCCAGCGGCAAACAGGCCACCGGCGTCACCTACATTGATTCCTCCGGCGATAAGTGGGAACAGCCAGCCGATCTGGTGATCGTCGCCGCCTTTACCTTTGAAAACGTGCGCCTGATGCTGCTCTCCGGCATTGGCCAGGCCTATGATCCGGTCACCAATAAAGGCACCACCGGGCGCAATTACGCCTATCAGACCGCCAACGGCGTCACGCTGTTTTTCGACAACAAAAACTTTAACCCGTTTATCGGTGCCGGCGCGGTGGGCATGGGCATTGATGAATTCAATAACGATAATTTTGACCACAGCGGTCTGGGCTTCTTCGGCGGCGGCAGCATCCGCGTGACGCCCATTAACTCGATGCCGATTGGCTACCGGCCGCTGCCGCCCAACACGCCCAAATGGGGCTCGAAGTGGAAGCGCGCGCTGAAAGACAACTATCTCAGCACCATGTCGATTGGCTGCGAGGCCAGCAGCTACACCACGCGCACCAACTATCTGTCGCTCGATCCCAACTACAAAGATCCGCATGGCCGATCGCTGCTGCGCATTACCTTCGACTTTGCGGCGAACGATCTGAAAATGGCGCAGTACTGCACCGGTAAAGTGGCGGAAATCGCTAAATCGATGAACCCACGCGAGATGATTGTCAAACCGATGACCGGCCACTGGAGCAGCGTGCCGTATCAGTCGTCGCATGTGGTTGGCGGTTTTATCATGGGCAGCGATCCCTCAACCAGCTCGGTCAATAAACATTTGCAGGTGTGGGATGTACCGAACCTGTTCGTGGTGGGCGCGTCAGCCTTTCCGCAAAACCCGGGCTATAACCCGACCGGCACCGTCGGCGCGCTGGCGTTCAAAGCGGTGCATGCGATTCGTCACTACTATCTGCAGCGTCCCGGGGAGATGATTACCGCATGAAAACACGCCTCTCTCTGTGCGCTGCCGCGCTGCTGCTCACCAGCTTCGTGTCTCACGCCCAGCCGGAATACGATCAGTACGCGCGCGGCAGCTATATTGCCACGCTGGCGGACTGCACCGCCTGCCACACCGCCGATCCAGCCGTTTGCCGGGGGCGTCAGGTTGCAGACGCCGTTTGGTACGCTGGTCGGCGCTAATATCACGCCGGATCGCGAAACCGGTATCGGCAACTGGCGCTATGAAGATTTCCGCCGCGCGATGCCGTTCACCGCTTACACCAAAATGTCGTATAAGGATCTGCAGGATTTGTGGGCATGGATGCAGACGCTGCAGCCGATACACAACCTGGTCGAGACCAATCAGCTGCCCTTCCCTTTCAACATCCGTACCAGCCTGATGGTGTGGAACTGGGTCAACTTTGACCGGTGCGCGTTCCAGCCGGACGCCAGTCAATCCGCCCAGTGGAATCGCGGTGTGTATCTGGTGCAGGGCGCGGGCCACTGCGGCACCTGCCATACGCCGAAAAATCTGCTCGGCGGGGATAAAAACGGCTCGTTTTTGCGTGGCGAAGTGGTCGAAGGCTGGATGGCCCCGGACATCACCGCGAACCCTCACAGCGGGCTGGGCAAATGGAGCCAGCAGGATATCGTCAGCTACCTGCGTACCGGCGTGAACCGTTTCGATATCGCTTCCGGTCCAATGGCCGACGCGGTGCGTCACTCCACTCAGCACTGGCGCGATGAAGATCTGCAGGCGGTTGCGGTGTACCTGAAAAGCGGTGAATCGCGTGATGAGAAAGCGCCCGCCGCACTTGCCGCGACGGACGATCGCATGAAGCTGGGCGCGCAGATCTATGCGGCGAAGTGCTCAGCCTGCCACAGCCCGGGTGGCCGCTGTGAGAAGAATATCTTCCCGCAGCTGGCGGACAATTCGTTGCTCAATCTGGAGGATGCCACCTCGCTAATTCGGGTGGTCGCCGCCGGCAGTCGCGGTGTCGATACCGATGCCCGCCCCACGGCACCGGCAATGCCGGCCTTTGCCGGCACGCTGGGTGATGAGGAGATCGCCGCGGTGGTTAGCTACATCCGCAACAGCTGGGGAAATGCCGCCGCACCGATCAGCGCTGATGAGGTGAAGAAAGTGAAACAGCGGCTGGAATAGCGCCATGTCAGCACCGGCAGCGGCGGCTGCCGGTGCGACAGGCTCAGCTTTAGCTGCGCTGCTGCACAACCGACGACTTCACCGCTGACGCTTCCCGGGTGTGTCCCGGCTGCGGCACGCGGATGATAAAGGTCAGCACGCCGGCGAACAGGTAGAGCGCGGTATAGGCCCACACCACCCCTACGATATCGAAGAACGGCAGCAGCAGCGAGGCAATCGCCGGGGCAACAAAGTTACTCAGCCCGGCCCACAGATTGTAAATCGATACCGCTGCGCCCTTATGATGCGGTTCCAGCGTCGGGAACACCGCGTTCATCGGCACAAAGGCAGCGACAAAGATCCCCAGCATGATCGCCGGAATCAGCGCCACCCAGAAGTTATGCCCGGCATACAGCGGCAGGTAGTAAAACGCCAGGCTGGAGATCGCCATACCGAGACAGCCGAACCAGCGCACCTGACGGCTCCAGCCCAGCTTCTCACCGGTAATACCCCAGAAAATATTGGTAAAGATGGTGACAAAGAAGAACATCGCCCAAATCTGCAGCCATTCGGAGATGGTAAAGCCCAGCCGATCGACAAACAGCAGCGGCATGATGATGGCAAAACCAAACAGCGATAGCGTATTGATGATGCGGATCAGGCAGGCAGCAACGCGCGCGCCTGCTGTTGTTGTACATAGAGTTCACGGAACAGGCGCAGCCGCTGCTGCAGCTCAGCCCCGCGCGCCGCCGATCGTTAACTACAAAAATCACACCCGACGTGCCGAGCGAGATAAAGGCATCGCCCGCATTAACCGCGCCGACGCCTACCGCCGACGCGGCATTATCACCGCCGCCGCCGGCCACGCTCACCGTAGCGGCTAAGCCCCATTCGCTGGCCAGATCGGCGCGCAGCGTGGCGCTGACCGCGCTGCCCTCAACCAGTTCGGTCATCTGTGTGCGCGTCAGCCCAGTCGCGCTGCGCCACGCCGATCCACAGCGTACCGGCGGCGTCCGAAGGCTCGCTGACAAAGCGCCCGGTAAGACGCCAGCGCAGGTAATCCTTGGGCAGCAGCACCTTGTCGATGCGGCGGAAGATTTCGGGCTAATGTTCCGCCACCCAGTGCAGTTTCGGCGCGGTAAAGCCGGGCATAATCAGGTTGGCGGCAATCTCCATCATCTGCGGATGGTGCTGGCGCAGCCCGGCAATCGCCTGACCACAGGCCTGCCACCAGCGCTCGGGTCCTGCTCTGCCCAGTGCGGATGCGGGCGCTGCACGCTGAGCGTGGCGTGATTCGACGCCACAATCTCGCCCTGCGGGTTAACGATCAGCGCTTTGAGTTCAGAGGTGCCAATATCAATGCCGAGATACATGATGTGCGCTCCTTACACCGTCGCCGGCTGCAACAGCTGCTGCTCGATGGCGTCTACGCTGCGCGTCACCAGCGCATGAAAAGCGCGGTCATCGGCCAGTTCGGCAAACAGCGCGCTGTCGCTGAGGAACCGCTGTAACGCATTCTCGCCGCTCAGCTGCTGGCGCAGCGCTGCAGCATTGAGCACGCTATCCTGATACGCATACGGCAGCTGGTTGCTGGCCCAGCGTTGCAGGAACAGGTAGAACAGCGCCGGCAGCACGGCGGTGGCGGTCGGTTCTGCGCCGCGCTGATAGCATTCGCGCAGCGTCGGCGTCACCATGCCGGGGATTTTCAATAGCCCATCGGCACCGACGCGCTGGTTGGTATCTTTGATATAGGGATTGCTAAAGCGCGCCAGCACCACGTCGCGGTAATCCGCCAGATCCAGCAGGCTGGGCGACAGTGACGGGATCACGTCCTGCGTGATGTAGTCGTACGCCAGCTGATAAATCGCGGGCTGACGCGTGCTGTCATCAATGTAGTCATGACCGGTGAGCGTGCCGGCCCAGGCAATCGCCGCGTGCGTGGCGTTGAGAATGCGGATTTTCGCCTCTTCCCACGGCAGTACCGACGCCACCAGCTCCACGCCCACCTTTTCCAGCGCCGGGCGTCCGGCGATAAAATCATCCTCAATCACCCACTGGATAAACGATTCCGCCATCACCGCCGCGCCGCGAAACACATAGGTAAACAGCCACACCGGCGTGGAGATATAGCGATTTGGCGAAACGCGCGCGATGGCCAGCAGCACCGCAAGGCTGCCGCCAATCACCACGGACAGAATCAGCAGCCACAGCGTGATGGCCACGCCGGTAAAACGGTAACCGTCGGTCCAGAGCAGTTGTTTCCAGTACTCCTGAATAATCTCGATCATAACTCTGCCCTTTTCACCCCAACCGAGTAGCGGCGTTCAAGCTACCACAGCACGCCGTTGGACAGCGTGGTAAACACCAGATAAATCACCCCGGCAACAATCGCGAAGTAGAACGGTTGCCAAGTACTTTTGCCTGCCAGCTGCGTGGCTTTTACCACATCTTCAAGGCCGAGCAGCGACACCAGCGCAGTGGCTTTGAGGATCACCTGCCAGTTGTTGCCGATGCCGGGCAGCGCAAAGCGCATCATCGCCTGGAACAGAATGCGACGGAAAGTTTGCGAGCCGGTAAAGCCGAAGGCGGTGGCGGCTTCAATCTGCCCTTTCGGCACCGCGAGAAACGCGCCACGGAAGGTTTCAGTGAAGTAAGCGCCGTAGATGAAGCCGAGCGTAATAATACCGGCCACCATCGGGTCGATATCAAACTGCGCCATGCCGAGCGCATCGGTTACGGCGTTGAGGGCAATCTGCAGACCGTAAAAGATCAGCAGCATCAGCACCAGATCGGGCACGCTACGGATCAGCCTGGTGTAGCCTTCAAAAATCATCGCCAGCAGGCGATTGCGGGAGAGTTTGGCGCCGGCACCTATCAGGCTCAGCACCACGGCCAGCACCACCGAGCTGAGCGCCAGCTCAAGGGTCACCAGCGTGCCTTTGAGAATTATTTCAGAATAGCCATACAACATGGGTTCGATCCTGTCGTGAGGGAAATAAACAAACGCTGTCCAACAACACACGGACAGTCCTGACTAGAGATGTGAATCACGGAAGGATGGTGGCAAGCGTATGAACTCCGGGATTTTACATAAGTAAGCGCCCGGAGTGAATAGTTATGACCCACGTTAGCGTGACTCAATACACCCGTTCAGGAACAGGAGTCTTAATCGCCGTAAACGTTGAAATCAAAGTACTTCTTGGCAATCTTGTCGTAGGTACCGTCTTTGCGCATGTCGTTAAAGGCTTTGTCGATGGCAGCTTTCAGATCGGCGTCATCTTTACACAGGCCCATACCTGTGCCGACGCCAAAGATTTTTTCATCTTTCACCGCCGGACCGGCGAACGCGTAGTTTTTCCCTACCGGCTGCTTAAGGAAGCCTTCGCTCGCCTGCACTTCATCCTGGAACGCCGCATCAATACGGCTAGCGTTCAGGTCCTGATACACCAGATCCTGGTTGGCATACGGCGTGACGGTCACCCCTTTTGGACGCCAGTATTCATTGGCGTAGGTTTCCTGCGTGGTGCCCTGCAGCAGGCCGATGTTTTTGCCCTTCAGCGACTCAATGGTCGGCTGCAGTTTAGACCCCTTCGGCGCCACTAAACGCGCGTTCGCTGCATACAATTTTTCCGAGAAGGCGATCTCTTCCTGACGTTTCTCGGTGATCGAGAGTGAAGAGATGATGGCGTCGATCTTCTTCGCTTTCAGCGACGGGATCAGCGCATCGAAATCACTTTCCACATAAGTACATTTGGTCTTGATACGCTTACAGATCTCGTTGGCTAGGTCGATATCAAAGCCAACCAGCTGGCCCTGCGCGTTCTTGGACTCAAACGGCGGGTAAGTTGGATCGGTCCCGATGCACAGCGACTGCGGTACCGCTGCGAACACGCTCGCAGCGCCGGACATAGCCAGCATCAGAGAAAGAGCCAGAACTCGCTTTTTCATAGGTAACCCTCAAGTGAAGTGCTTATTGTTATGTGGTGCGTGATGTGTTTGCGCTGAATGTTTTGCAGGTTTCATGCCAGTTGTGCAAATCGGCGAAACTGTGCGCAGGCGCACTAAATACCGCGTCCATCTGGGACGCAAGCACTTAGTTTGTGAGGGAAATATAACAGCGGTGTGAGGAAGAAAAAGTGAGATTGTTAACTTTTGGTGCACAAGATGCACGAACAGTGATCGGCCCCGCGTTTTTGCACGCATTCAGTGCATTATTGCACCATCATGCACCCTGCCAGCGGGTAAACAGATCTTCCGGCAGCTCGATATCAAACTGATCCAGCACGCGGTTGACCGTCTGATCAATCAAATCGTCGATGCGCTGCGGGCGGTGATAAAACGCCGGCACCGGCGGCATAATCAGCGCCCCAAGCTCGGCGGCGGTGGTCATTATGCGCAGATGACCAAGATGCAGCGGGGTTTCCCGCACGCACAGCACCAGCCGGCGCTGCTCTTTCAGTACCACATCGGCGGCGCGCGTCAGCAGACTGTCGCTGTAGCTGTGCACAATGCCGGACAGGGTTTTCATGGAACACGGCAGAATCGCCATACCCAGCGTTTTGAACGAGCCGGACGAGATGCTGGCGGCGATACCGCGCACATCGTGCACCACATCGGCCAGCGCCTGCACGTCACGCAGGCTGTAATCGGTCTCCAGCGCCAGCGTTTGCCGCGCCGCCGGGCTCATCACCAGATGGGTTTCCACTTCGGCTAACGGTTGCAGTACCTGCAGCATACGCACGCCGTAGATCGCGCCGCTGGCGCCGGAAATACCAATGATGAGTCGTTTCATAATTCAGCCTTGCTGCAAAAGAGTGCGCCAATAATAGCCGCTCCGCCGCCATAAATACAAAAACAAACAGGGCGGGATTGCGCCCGCCCTGTTTCGTCTGCCTGAGACTGACCTTAACCTTCGTTATGCAGTTCCAGGTTCTCCACTTCGTTCTGACGCGCAATCGCTTTAGCATCGTCGTTGCGCAGCGATTGCAGATATTCCAGATACTGCAGGTCAACGTCTTTGGTGACGTAGATACCGTTGAACACCGAGCATTCGAACTGGGCAATATCCGGGTTCTCTTCACGCACCGCATCGATCAGATCCTCAAGATCCTGGAAAATCAGCGCATCGGCTTTAATCAGCTGACGAATCTCTTCCACTTCGCGGCCGTGCGCAATCAGCTCGGTGGCGCTCGGCATATCGATGCCGTACACGTTAGGGAAGCGGATTTCCGGTGCCGCCGACGCCAGATAGACACGCTTCGCGCCCGCTTCACGTACCATCTCGATAATCTGCTCAGAGGTGGTGCCGCGTACAATCGAGTCATCCACCAGCAGCACGTTTTTATCGCGGAACTCAGCGCGGTTGGCGTTGAGCTTACGGCGTACCGCACTGCGGCGCAGCTGCTGGCCCGGCATAATAAAGGTGCGTCCCACGTAGCGGTTTTTCACAAAACCCTGACGGTACGGCTTATCAAGAATACGGGCAATCTCCAGCGCGGTATCGGTCGAGGTTTCCGGAATCGGGATCACCACGTCAATATCGAGATCTTCCCACTCGCGGGCAATTTTCTCGCCCAGCTTGGTGCCCATGCGCACGCGTGCGCTGTAGACGGAGATCTTGTCGAGGAACGAGTCCGGACGCGCAAAGTAAACGTACTCGAACAGGCACGGATTGCTTTTCGGGTTCTCTGCGCACTGGCGCGTCGAGAGCTGACCCTGCTCGGTGATGTACACCGCTTCGCCTGGCGCAACGTCACGAATAAATTCGAAGCCGAGCGTATCCAGCGCCACGCTCTCTGAGGCCACCATGTATTCGGTGCGGCCATCGGCTAGCTCACGCTTGCCCAGTACCAGCGGACGGATACCGTTAGGATCGCGGAACGCAACCATGCCGTGACCGATGATCATCGCCACCACGGCGTAAGCGCCGTGCACCTGCTGATGCACTGCCGCCACGGCAGCAAAAATGTTGTCAGCTTCCAGCGGATAGTGCTGAAAACGATCCAGCTCCTGAGCAAAGATGTTGAGCAGGATTTCGGAATCTGAGGTGGTATTCACGTGACGGCGACCGACTTCGAACAGCTGCTTGCGCAGTTCATGAGCGTTGGTCAGGTTACCGTTGTGAGCCAGCGTGATGCCGTACGGCGAGTTCACGTAGAAGGGCTGCGCTTCAGAGGCGCTGGAGCTGCCGGCAGTCGGATAACGCACGTGGCCGATACCCATATTTCCCTGCAAACGCTGCATGTGGCGCGCTTCAAACACGTCGCTGACCAGGCCATTGGCCTTACGCAGACGGAAGCAGTTCAGCGCATCGATGGTACAAATGCCGGCGGCATCCTGCCCGCGGTGCTGTAGCACCGTTAACGCGTCATAGATCGACTGGTTTACTGGCATAAAACCGATGATACCAATAATACCGCACATGTTGTCATTTCCTCATTAGCCGCACTCCCGGTGTTACCGGGGTAAAAAACTCGACGTGCTTTTCAGGTAATCGAAAAACCACCTGATGATGTAACTGAACTGGGGAATGAGTTGAGACTGTTGCCAGTCCGGACTTTTTGAAAAGCCGGTGAATGTATCAAGGAAGAAGAGAATGGCGGATACAATCAGCACGCCACGCAACGCCCCGAAACAGACCCCCAACACCCTGTCGGTTCCCGACAAGCCGGTTTTCTCAACCAGCGAGCCGATCACATAGTTCACGATAGCACCCACAATCAGGGTGGCAATGAATAACACCGCGATGGCGATGCCATTGCGAACCAGTTCGTCGTCAAAACCTGTAAACCAGACAGCAAGGTAGGCGTAGTAATGACTGGCGACAAAAAACGCGCATCCCCAGGTAACAAGAGATAAGGCTTCCCGGACAAACCCGCGAATCAGGCTGACCAGAGCCGAAAAACCAACTACCGCAATAATGACGTAATCAATCCAGATCATGAACGCTTCCAGTACAGTGCATTTGCACCCCTGCATCCAGTTCGGGGCGCATTTTAACAGAAAAAGAAAACGTTTGCGTAGGGTTTTCCGGTTCTGTCCCGAGAAAAAGGGCGATGAAAAAAACTTTCCTCGCCCTTGTTAATGTCAGCCATTTAACCTGCTGATATTCCATAAATTTTCAGTAACTCTTCGCTAAAAAAAACGCCAAAAGCCGCGCCTGTTTCTGCTATCGGCGCGGCTTATCAGTTGATCAGCGTGTGCTGTACGGTTTCACAACGCCGCCGAGGCCAGAGATGCCTTTCAGCTCGCCGAGTGCGCCCTGCAGTTTCGCTTTGGACGCATCCGGCCCCACATAAATTCGGGTGATCTGCCCCTGCACCGGCGTCGACGGAACGGTAAAGGCACGATAGCCGGAGAGCCGCAGCTGCGTCACGATCTCATTCACTTTGGCGGCGTTCTTCAGGGCGCCAAGCTGCACCACATAGGCCTGACCGGCGGGTGCCGACGGCTCGCTCTGCTTCGGCGTTTCCGCCGCTTTGGGCTGCTCTGTGGCTTTTGGCTGTTCTGTCGCTTTCGGTTGTTCTGCCGGCTTCGGTTTCGGCTGCTCCACCGGCTTCGGCTTCACCTGTTCTGCCGGTTTCTGCTGCTGATGCACCGGCGGCGGCGTCACGACGCTGGGCTGGCTGTTTTGCGCCGGCTGCGTCACCGGCGGCACCATTTCGCTGTCCTGCTGATCGTCAGGCTTTGACACCAGCGGAATCGCCGCGAACTCCTCTTTATAGTGCTTTTTCTTACCATCCAGCAGACCCGGCAACACGATGACGCCAATCGCCACCAGAATCACCGTGCCCACTAAACGATTCTGAAACTTACTTGCCACTGCCGTTCTCCGCTGGCATCGATTGCATTACCTGCGCCACGGTGTGGAACGAGCCGCACACCAGAATCACATCGTCGGGCTGAGCCTGCTGCCGCGCCGCCTGCCACGCGGCTTCAACGCTCTGCCAGGCGCTGCCGCCCTGCAGATGCACCATCAGCTCATCGGCGGAAGCGCCGCGCGGGCCGTCGAGCGGCGCGCAGTACCAGCGGTTGACCTGCGGCGCCAGTGCGGCCAGCGTCCCGGCGATATCCTTGTCGTGCAGCATGCCAACCACCGCATGCACCGTGCCATGTGCCGGCAGCTCAGCGAGACGTGAAGCCAGATAATAAGCCGCATGCGGATTGTGTGCCACATCAAGGATCACGCGCGGCGCGGTGCTGACCGTCTGGAAACGTCCCGGCAGAATCGCCAGCGGCAGATGCTGACGAATCAGCGTCTCGCTCACCGTCAGGCCGGAAGCGCGCAGCGCCGCAATGGCGGTGGCCGCATTAGGGAGCGGCACCTGTGGCAGCGGCAGATCGCGCAGTTCACCCTGGGCGTCCTGCAGCGTCCAGCTGTCGCCCTGGCGCTGCCACTGCCAGTCGCGGTTAATTTGTAACAGCTGCGCGCCCTTCTCGGCGGCCACCTGGGCAATGGTGTCGGGCATATCGGCCTCACCGACCACCGCCGGTTTACCGCCGCGGAATACGCCAGCCTTCTCCCGGCCGATGCTGGCGCGATCTGGCCCCAGCCAGTCGGTGTGGTCCAGTGCAATGCTGGTGATCACCGCCACGTCGGCGTCGACAATGTTCGTCGCATCCAGCCGGCCGCCCAGCCCCACTTCCAGAATCACTACATCCAGCTGCGCTTCACGGAACAAATTGAGCGCGGAAAGCGTGCCAAGCTCAAAGTAGGTGAGCGAAATATCGCCGCGTCCGGCCTCGATGGCGGCAAAGCTGGCGCTGTGCCGGGCTTCATCCAGCTCAGCGCCCTGCACGCGCACGCGTTCAGTGTAGCGCACCAGATGCGGCGAGCTGTAGACGCCAACGCGATAGCCTACGGCCATCAGCAGGGTTTCCAGTGTACGGCAGGTGGTGCCTTTGCCGTTGGTGCCGGCGACGGTGAAGACAAACGGAGCGGGTTTTAGCAGGTCGAGGCGTGCGGCGACGCGCTGAATACGGTCCAAGCCCAGATCGATGGCCTGAGAATGCAGATGCTCAAGATAATGAAGCCACGTGGCCAGAGGCGACGTGGCTTGCGGGAGGTGAAGAGTGTCCATGTGCCCTGTTAGCTCTTTACGATGTGGTGCATGAATAAAAAGGCGCATCACTCTGCGCCTTTCGGTTGCCTGTCAGGCTTCGTTTCTCTCCGGCTCAGCCGCAGTCGGGCGATCACCATCCTGCAGCGGTGCCGGCAGGTTCATCATTTTCGCCAGCAGGCTGGCCAGCTTAAAGCGCATTTCCGGACGACGGATGATCATGTCGATCGCGCCTTTTTCGATCAGGAACTCACTGCGCTGGAAGCCCGGCGGCAGCTTTTCACGTACCGTCTGTTCAATCACGCGTGGGCCGGCAAAGCCGATCAGCGCTTTTGGCTCTGCGACGTTCAAATCGCCCAGCATCGCGAAGCTGGCGGAGACGCCACCCATGGTCGGGTCGGTCAGTACCGAAATATACGGCAGACCGCGCTCCTGCATTTTTGCCAGCGCCGCGCTGGTTTTCGCCATCTGCATCAGCGACTGCAGCGCTTCCTGCATACGCGCACCGCCAGAGGCGGAGAAGCAGATCAGCGGGCAGTTGTCTTCCAGCGCCTGCTCAACCGCACGCACGAAACGGGCGCCGACCACCGAGCCCATTGAGCCGCCCATGAAGGAGAACTCAAACGCGGCGGCCACCACCGGCATACCGTGCAGCTGGCCTTTCATTACCACCAGCGCATCTTTCTCGCCGGTCTCTTTCTGTGCCGCAACCAGACGATCTTTGTACTTCTTCGAGTCGCGGAACTTGAGCAGGTCTTTCGGTTCCAGCTCGCTACCCAGCTCTGTCATCGAACCTTCATCCATCAGGCTATGCAGACGCTCGCGCGCGTGCATACGCATGTGGTGGTCGCACTTCGGGCAGACTTCAAGGTTGCGCTCCAGCTCGGCGCGGTACAGCACCTGACCACAGCTATCGCATTTGGTCCACACCCCTTCCGGGATGCTGGCTTTGCGCGAAGGTGTGGTAGTGCTTTTATTCAGTATGCGTTCAATCCAGCTCATTGATGACCTTTCTGTTTAATGCTGACCTGGTCCAGTCTTGTCGTTACTGCTGAAATCACCTTCAGCAGGCCGTAAATGTCGCTCATTAAACCACAACCCGTTCACGCTGTGGATAAAAATCTGGTAACAGGCTTACTGCGACTTGTGCTGACGCGCCTGGCGGCGGTGACGCCACACTTCAATCACGCCTGGCAGTACCGAGACAATGATGATGCCGACAATCAGCAACTTAAGGTTTTCCTGCACCACCGGCAGGTCACCAAACAGGTAACCGGCATAGGAGAATAGCAGGACCCACAGCAGCGCGCCTGTCACGTTAAAGAGCGCGAAGTGGCGATAAGACATGTGTCCCATTCCCGCCACAAAGGGGGCAAAGGTTCGCACGATTGGCACAAAGCGCGCAAGTATAATGGTTTTGCCGCCGTGGCGATCGTAAAACGCATGGGTTTTGTCGAGGTAGCTGCGGCGGAAAATTTTCGAGTTCGGGTTACTGAACAGTTTCTCACCAAACAGCCGGCCAATGGTGTAGTTAACCGCGTCGCCGAGGATCGCGGCAATCACCAGCAGCGTCACCATCAGGTGCACGTTGAGGTCGTTGCCCGGCAACGCCGCCAGCGCACCGGCAACGAACAGCAGCGAATCCCCCGGCAGGAACGGCGTGACCACCAGCCCGGTTTCACAGAACAGAATCAGGAACAGAATGGCGTAAATCCAGATGCCGTACTGCGCCACCAGCTCGGCCAGATGCACGTCAATGTGCAGAATGAAATCGACGATAAAGTGGATAAACTCCATAACAGCTAACTGCCTGACACTTTCCGATTAAAATGAATCCGCGAGGAACAACGGTCCCAGCGCCGGCTGAGGTAACGCAAACTGAGCAGGGTAATCCACCGCCACCAGATACAGCCCTTCGGCTTTCGCCGTTGCCGCCGCCAGCGTACGATCTTTTGCCGCCAGCAGCGTGGCCATCCACGTTTCCGGCTGATTGCCGCAGCCAATCTCCAGCAGACTGCCGACGATATTGCGCACCATGTAATGCACAAAGGCGTTGGCTTTGATATCCACAATCACGTACGGCCCTTGGCGCGTGACGTAGAGATGCATCACGTTGCGCCACGGCGTGCGCGACTGGCACTGCACCGCACGGAACGAGGTAAAATCGTTCTCACCCAGTAAAGCCTGGGCGGCGCGGTGCATCTTTTCCGCATCTAGCGGATGGTAAAAATGGGTAATGCCTTTGCCGAGAATCGCCGGGCGCAGCCGCTGGTTGTAAATTACGTAGCGGTAACGGCGCGCGGTGGCGCTGAAGCGCGCGTGAAAGGTTTCCGGCACCGCTTTCACCCAGCGCACCGCAATATCGTCCGGCAGGTTGCTGTTCACGCCCAGCGTCCAGGCGCTGTCGGCACGCGATAAGGTGGTCTCAAAATGCACCACTTGGCCGGTGCCGTGCACGCCCGCGTCGGTCCGCCCGGCGCAGAACACGTTCACCGGGTGATTGGCCACTTTCGCCAGCGCTTTTTCCAGCTTTTCCTGCACGCTGCGCACTTCATTCTGGCGCTGCCAGCCGTAGTAACGGCTGCCGTCATACTCAATGCCGAGCGCCAGCTTAAACGGGGTCGCGTCTTCCAGCATTAATACAGATACTCCTGCACCAGCTTCTCTGCGGTTTTCACCGCCATCAGCGCGCCGCCGAAGCGGATGTTGTCGGCCACCGACCAGAACTGCAGCAGCTCCGGGATGCCGTAGTCGTTGCGCACGCTGCCGATGCTCAGTGCTTCACTGCCGGAGGCGTCGCTGACCGGCGTCGGGTAATCGCCGTCGTCGCTCAGGCTGATATCGTCGGCGCGCGCCAGTTCGTCACGCGCTTCCTCCGCCGACAGCGGCCGCAGGTTTTCGATATACACGATCTGCGCGTTGCCGTAGAACACCGGCGCCTGCACGCTGCTCACCGCAATCGGTAATCCTTCGTCCTGCAGCACTTTTCGTACCTGATCGACCAGCCGGCGCTCGCTCGCCACGCTGCCGGCACTGTCCGCCTGCTGCGGCAGCAGGTTGAACGCCAGCTGGCGGCCAAAATAGTGCGCATCGGCCGGTACACCGTTCAGTAGCCGCGCGCTTTCACCGGCCAGGCCGTCTACCGCCGCTTTGCCGTGACTGGAGACCGACACCAGGTTGGTCACCTGCAGACGGCCTAAACCGGCGGTATCCAACAGCGGTTTGATGGCGCTTAACAGCTGGCTCACCAGCGCATCGGCCATGGTAATGATGTTGCGATTGCGGTAATCCCCCAGCACCTGTGGATTGACATCCGGCACCACCAGCGGCACGTCCGGCTCCAGCGCGAACAGGTCGCTGCTGTCAATCACCAGGCAGCCCTGGCTGGCGGCGTCTTCAGCGTAGCGCGCCGAAGCCTCACGGCCGGCGGTAAAGAACGCCAGCTGCGCCTGCGACCAGTCAAATTCCGCCGCGTCCTGCACGCGCAGCGAGCGACCGTCAAAACGCACGCTTTCACCGGCGCTGTTTTTACTCGCCAGCAGATACAACTCACCAACCGGGAACTGGCGTTCCGCCAGTTGTTCCAGTACAGCGTTCCCTACTGCGCCTGTCGCGCCCAGTAGCGCAATATTCCAGCCGTCAGACATGTTGGTTTACTCCAGACAATGACATAAAAAAGAGAGGCGA
This sequence comes from Type-A symbiont of Plautia stali, assembly GCF_059731155.1. Classification (NCBI taxonomy): domain Bacteria; species Type-A symbiont of Plautia stali. The sequence goes on from NZ_AP035891.1 coordinate 481,988, forward strand.
TGACATGCATCGCCCATTAATTCAGAAAAATCAGAGATTAGTGATTCGCCTGCAGCGTGGCGCTGAAGCCAAGCTGATTGAGCAACGCCGCGCTCTCCGCCTCATCACAGATCACCTGCAGCGAAGACCACTCGCGGCGCTCGACATACTGCTTGCGCAGGCGATCAAATTCGCCCGGCTGCGCGGCCACTTTGCGCAGGGGCGCATCGTCGCGGCGCACATCATACACCAGATGCACTAGGCGTTTCAGCGTCGGCTGATCGAGCTTGCCGTGCAGCGTAAGGGTGTCAAACTCGGGGCGCGGCAGCAGTGTGTCCAGCGCCACCTGCTGCGGCTGACCAATAAACGCGCTCCACGCCTCAAACACCTGGGTGGTGCCGCGCGCTTTCCCTTCAAGGGTATAACCGGCGATATGCGCGGTGGCGATATCGACCTTGTCCAGCAGATCGAGGTTGAGATCCGGCTCCGGTTCCCACACGTCCAGCACCATGCTGAGATCGTTACGCAGCCGGAGCACCTCCAGCAGCGCGGCATTATCTACCACCGGACCCCGGCAGGCATTGATCAGGATGGTGTTGGGGCGCAGCGCCATCAGCAGCGCGGTATCCGCCAGATGCCAGCTTTTATAGCGGCCGTCTTTAAACAGCGGCGTGTGAAAGGTCAGGATATCGGCCTGTGCCACCAGCGCGTCGAGCGAGTGGAAATCTTCGTCATCGCCGCGATCGGCGCGCGGCGGATCGCACAGCAGGGTTTTTACCTCCCAGGCGGCGAGGCGTTTAGCCAGACGTCCGCCCACATTACCGACGCCGACGATGCCCACGGTGCGATCGCGCAGATCAAAACCGTCGCGTTCGGCCAGCAGCAGCAGCGTGGAGAACACGTACTCCACCACCGCAATCGCGTTACAGCCCGGCGCGGCCGAGAAGCCGATACCGGCCGCTGCCAGCGAGGCATCATCGACATGATCGGTGCCGGCAGTGGCGGTGCCGACAAACTTCACCGGCGTGCCGGCCAGCAGCGCGGCATCCACTTTGGTGACGGAGCGCACCATCAGCGCGCTGGCATCCTGCAGTTCGCCTGCCGGCAGCGGGCGGCCCGGCACCGCCACCACCTCTCCGGTGCGGCTAAACAGTTCACGGGCGTAGGGCATATTTTCATCGACGAGAATTTTCACGGCGGCGGTCCTGTCTGCTTGAAATAAACGGGGCATATCATGGCACAAAGCCGGGGATTAACCTAACCGACTGCGATAGCGATCCGGCGTGGTGCCCGCCTGCTGCTGAAACATCACGATCAGCGCGGAGGCGGAGCTGTAGCCCAGCTCGTGGGCAATGCCCTGCACGCTGCAGCCCTGCTCCAGTAGCGCAATCGCGCGCAGGAAACGTAAATGCTGGCGCCACTCGCTGAATGACATCTGCAACTGCTGCTGACAGCGCCGCTCCAGCGTACGCTCGGTGGTAAACACGCGCTTCGCCCATTGTGCCAGCGTGGTGTTATCACCCGGGTTCTCTTCCAGCGCGCGCAGAATCGGCGCGAGGAATTTATCGTCGGACATCGGCAGATAGCTGGTGTTCACCGGTGCGAGACGCAGCCGATCAATCAGCACTTCGCACAGCTGCCAGTCGGCGTCGCTCTGCGGCTGCTCCAGTGCGCGGCGGGCAAAATCATTCATGATGGCGTCCACGCTCAGCAGGCAGGCTTTCTCCGGCATGCCGGCGCATAAATCAGCGGCAAGGTTAAAGGTGCGAAACTGCGCCTGACAGTGGTTATAGCTACTGTGGCGCTGGCCCGGCGGGATCCAGATCGGCATCTCGGCCGGCGTCAGCAGCCGCTCGCCCTCCACTTCCATCTCCAGCACGTGGCTGGTAACGAATATTGCTTGGCCCCAGTCGTGCAGGTGCGGCAGGTATTCGGTTTTGGCGTTGGTTTGCTCATAGCGCATGAAAAAACGCAGCAGCGGCGCGTCACGCGGTGGCTGATACTCAACCTGAAGATTCATTCTGTCCGGTCACTAACGAATTTTGTCCGATTTTAACTATCTGCTTTAAACCGGTCAAACGTAAGCTAGTCGCGATTCACATTCGGAGCCGTACTATGAACTTATTGTTACCGCTGGTGGCGGTGCTGATCTGGTCGATCAACACCATCGTCAGCAAGCTGTCTGCCGGCAGCATCGATCCTGCTGCCATCTCCTTTTACCGCTGGTTGCTGGCGCTGCTGGTGCTCACGCCCTTCTGCCTGCCGGGCGTATGGCGCCATCGTCACACCATCAAACCCCAGCTGTGGCGATTACTGGTGCTGGGCCTGCTCGGCATGGTGCTTGTACCAGAGCCTCGCCTATTATGCGGCACACAGCGTTTCGGCGGTGATGATGGGGATTCTCGGGGCCACTATTCCGCTGCTGACCATCCTGCTCAGCTTAGTGGTACTGCGCCTTGCGCCGACGCGCGGCATTCTGATTGGCGGCCTGCTGTCGTTTGCCGGGCTGGTGTGGCTGGTGAGCGCCGGCAACCCGGCGCAGCTGCTCAGCCAGCGCCTCGGCAACGGCGAGCTGATGATGCTGGCGGCCTCAACCTCCTACGCGCTGTACGGCGTACTGACGAAGCGCTGGGCAATCCCGCTGCCGACATGGCAAAGCCTGTACGTGCAAATCTTCTTCGGCGTGCTGTTGCTGCTGCCCGGCTTCTGGCACGCGCCGGAGGTGGCGCTGAATGCCGATAATATTCCGCTGGTGCTGTTCGCCGGACTGTTTGCCTCGATTGTGGCGCCGTTCCTGTGGATCCTCGGCGTGCAGCGCCTCGGCGCCAGCACCACCAGTATTTTCATGAACGTCGTGCCGGTATTTACCGCCATCATTGCCGTGCTGTTCCTGCACGAACAGTTGCATGCTTACCACTGGATTGGCGGCAGTCTGACGCTGGTCGGGGTGATCCTTGCGCAGCGGCTGAAAACCCCGCTGCGTAAATCACGCGTGATGGCTCCGCCGATCAGCGAAAGCTAACCGTCACCCGCAGTCCGCCCAGCTGCGGGCTGCGGTCCAGCTGGAGCTGTGCGCCGTGCCAGGCGCAGATATCCTGCACCAGCGCCAGTCCAATGCCCGCGCCGGGCTGGCTGGCGTGATCGAGCCGGCCAAACGGCTGCAGCGCCTGACGCTGCTGATCCGCCGCGATGCCCGGCCCGCTGTCTTCAATTTCCAGCACCTTTTGCCGCAGGCGCGCGGTGACCGTGCCGCCGTGCGGCGTGTATTTGATGGCGTTGTCCAGCAGATTGGCGCACAGCTCGGCCAGCAACAGCGCATCGCCCTGCACATGGCTTGCCTTCTGCTCTTCAAACCCCAGGTCGATCTGTTTACGCCGCGCCGCCGCATAACCGCTGAAACAGGCCTGCTGCACGATATCGCTGAGATTGACCTCACTGAAAGGCTTGTCTTCGTCGTGGCGTGCCTTGATTTGCGCCAGCTGCAGCAGGCGGTCGGTGAGCTGAACGGTGTCGTCCAGCGTGTGGCGCATGCCCTGCAGGCTTTCGCGCCACTGCTGCGGGTCGTCGCTGCTGAGCGCGACGCCGACCTGGGTTTTCAGAATGGTGAGCGGCGTGCGCAGCTGGTGCGACACATCGGCGCTAAAGCGTTCCTGCCGCGCCAGCAGACCGCGCAGCCGCTCCAGATGGCGGTTGAAGGCGACGATCAGCGGCTGCAGTTCTGACCACGGCAGCAGCGACGGCAGCGGCGTCAGTTCGCCCGGCGCGCGGCGCAGCATATTCCTCAGCAGCAGCCCGGCCAGCAGCAGCGTGATCAGCACCAGAAAACTCTGGCTGATCAGCGCGGTGCGCAGCAGACTGTCGGCAAAAGCGTGACGTGAGTTAAGCGTTTCCGCCACCAGCACCAGCGCCATGCCCTGTACGCCCTGCTCATTCACTGGCTGCCACAGCGCGGCCACGCGAATCGGCTGCTTGCGGTAGTGCGCATCGTAGAAATGCACCAGCGCCGGATAGATGTCGGACAGCGGCGCGTTACCCGGCACCAGCGGTAAATCGGGATAGCCGGACAGCGTGTGCCCTTCAGGCGAAATGACCTGGTAGAACAACTGATCGTTCATGTTGCGCTCAAAGCTGTCCAGCACCACCCACGGCACATCCACCTCCAGCCGCTGATGACGCACCACCAGCCGTTCGGCCACGGTGCGCGCCGAGGCCAGCAGCGAGCGGTCGTAAGCCTGGTTCGCCGCCTGCAGCGCGCTTTGATAGTGGGTGTAGACCGATAATCCCCACAGCAGCAGCAGCGGCGCCCCCAGCCATGCCAGCAATTCGCCGCGCAGCGAGTGAATCAGTCGCATGGCTGAACCTCAAGGCTGTAACCGAGCCCGCGCAGCGTAACGATCGCCACGTCGCTGCCCGCCAGCTTTTTGCGTACCCGATGCACATACAGCTCAATGCTCTCCGGGCTGGCCTCATCCGCCAGTGTGAAGGTCTGCTCGTACAGATGCTGGCGCGATACCGGCCGCCCCGGACGCTGCATCAGCGTCGACAGCACGCTGGCCTCGCGCGGCGTCAGCGGCAGCGGTTTGTGGTTCAGCAGAAAGTAGCCTTCGGCATCGCGCTCCAGCTGGCCGAGGCTTTGCGTCTGCGTTGCCTGGCCCTGACTGCGGCGCAGCAACGCGCGCAGCCGCGCTTCCAGCTCAAACGGTTTGGTGAGGTAATCATCGGCGCCGGCATTCAGTCCCTGCACGCGCTGCTGCAGCGCGCTCTGTGCGGTCAGCAGCAGCACCGGCACATGTTGCCCGCGCCGGCGCAGGCGCGCCAGCACCGCCAGGCCATCCAGCCGCGGCAGCGACACGTCCAGCACCACCAGCGCATAATCTTCGCTTTGCAGTACATGGTCCGCCGCCACCCCGTCGGCCACCCAGTCCACGGCGAAGCCTTTTTGCGTCAGCGCTTTCTGCAGCCAGTTGGCCAGCTCCACGGTATCCTCCACCAGTAAGAGACGCATATCACATCCTGTTAGTTTTGCCGATGGCTGAAAGGTAAATGAAAGGTTGCTGTTTTAACAATTCAGCAACCCCGAATGTTCGGTGGCAATCACACTCTGGAAGAAACAATGGAGCGACAGATGAAAAAAACAATGCGCACCGCCTTTGCTACAACCCTGCTGGCTTTTTCCCTCGCGGCGGCTCAGGCTGCAGCACCCGAGCGTACCGAATGTATCGCCCCGGTCAAACCCGGCGGCGGTTTTGATCTGACCTGTAAACTGATCCAGGTTTCCTTACAGGAAACCGGGCAGATCACCACGCCGATGCGCGTGACCTACATGCCCGGTGGCGTCGGTGCCGTGGCTTACAACGCCATCATTGCGCAGCGGCCCGCCGAAGCAGGCACGCTGGTGGCCTTCTCCGGCGGGTCGCTGCTGAACCTGTCGCAGGGCAAGTTTGGGCGGTATTCGGTGGATGACGTGAAGTGGCTGGCGGCCGTCGGCACCGACTACGGCATGGTGGCGGTACGCGCCGATGCACCGTGGAAAACGCTGGGCGAGCTGCTGGCGGCCATGAAGAACGATCCGACCAAAGTAGTGGTTGGCGCCGGCGCCTCCATCGGCAGCCAAGACTGGATGAAAACGGCGCTGCTGGCGCGGGAAGCCGGTATCGATCCGCGCAAAATGCGCTATGTGGCGTTTGAAGGCGGCGGCGAACCGGTCACCGCGCTGCTTGGCAATCACATCCAGGTGGTGTCAGGCGACATGAGCGAAATGGTGCCCCATCTGCAAAGCGGCAAGATGCGCGTGCTGGCCGTGATGAGCGATAAACGTCTGCCGGGCGAACTGGCTGACATCCCAACCGCCAAAGAGCAGGGCTTTAACGTCGAGTGGCCGATCATTCGCGGCTATTACCTCGGCCCCAAAGTCAGCGACGCCGATTATCAGTGGTGGGAACAGGCGTTTAAAAAACTGGTCACCACCAAAGAATTTCAGCAGCAACGCGATCTGCGCGGTCTGTTTGAGTTCAACCTGTTCGGTAGCGAGCTGGACGCCTACGTGAAAAAACAGGTGGCTGATTATCGCGAACAGGCGAAATCCTTCGGCTTGGCGAAATAACGGAGGCGCACATGAGCGATCGTATTTTTGCTGCCATCTGGCTGATGCTGTGCCTGGCAGGACTGTTTATCGGCTGGCAGATTCAGAGCGAGTATAGTTACGAGCCGGTTGGCCCGCGCCCTTTCCCGCTGCTGCTGCTCGGGCTGATGGCGATCTGCGCGGTGATGATGCTGCTGCGCAAACCGGACAGCGTGCAGTGGCCGGTGGTCTCTACCCTGAAAAAACTGCTGGCGCTGTGCGTGATGCTGATCGTCTACGGCTGGCTGTTTGAGCGTCTTGGTTTTGCCCTGTGTACCACGCTGCTGACCTTTGGCATCGGCATGCTGTTTGGTGCGCGCTGGTGGGCGGCGGCGCTCTCCGGCGCGGTAATGGGCATTTCGCTGTTCTACGCCTTCGATCATCTGCTGGATGTCACCCTGCCCTTCGGCAGCTGGCTGAGCTAACGGGAGTCACTTATGGATACCTGGTCTTTTCTGATGCAGGGCTTCGCCGTCGCCATGACGCCGGAAAACCTGATGATTGCCCTGATAGGCTGCTTTATCGGCACCATCGTCGGCCTGATCGTCCGTATCATGTCACTCAGCACGCTGAAAGCGCCCGAACTGTGGGCTGGCGTACGCCATGAAGTGGGCGTGAAAAATGATGCCGAACTGCAGTCGCGCCACTTCCCACTGCTGACGCAGTTTTTACAGGTGCGCCAGACGCTGAGCTAGCACAGCGCGCCGACGCTGCAGCTGCTGGAAAGCTCGCAGAAGCAGCCGCTCAGCCACGATGAACAGCGCATGCTGGAGGATTACAGCCTGCAGCGCTTCCAGGCCACGCCGCAGACGTTGCTGACGCCGGCGCAGAGTCAGGATCTGCTGATGCTGCTGTTCAGCAGCCGCGCCGAGCGCAACAGCGAAACGCCGCTGGCTGACAGCGAGCTGCGTCCGCAGCCGATCTGGGCACCGTTTATCGAAATTCTGCCGCGTCCACTGGCGCAGCGCCCGGCGCTAACGCTGGTGCTCGGCCTGGCGCTGTTCTTCTTTTTGCTCTGGCTGCTGCTTGTAGTTAAGCCATCGCACTCAGCAGCCGCACTCCGCCGCAGGTGCAGCGGCGGGCCACTCACCCGCCGCCGCGCCCCACGCCATCGGGTGGCCGTCGCGCTTCCAGAAATCCAGCCCGCCAATCAGCTCTTTAACCTCAAACCCCAGCTGAGCCAGCTTTAGCGCCGCTTTGGTTGAACCGTTGCAGCCGATGCCGTCGCAGTAAGTCACATAGACGCAGTGACGATCGAGTCGCGCGGTGCTGGCCGCATCCATCTCGCGATGCGGCAACGACAGCGCGCCGCAGATATGTCCGGCCTGATACGCGTCGCGGCTGCGGGCATCAATCACCACAATCTGCGTGACGCCCTGCGCCAAATCCGCCGCCAGATCCCAGGCATCCGTGTAATAGCTGAGTTTGTACTGCAAATAAGCCACGCTGTGCTGCGGGCTGGCGGGCGGATAAAACAAAACGGCTGACATGGCATTCTCCTGTTGTGATGTCCCTGCAGTGTACGGCAAAGTGGTCTGCATCCTGATACCACTTTGACCGGAACGATAAGACCATTATGCACCACGCCTTTTTGCCGCTGTTTCGCCATCAGACGCAGGGCGGTTTACGCCAGCGGCTGTGCGCCACGCTACGCCAAGCCATTGTCAGCGGCCATTTGCGCTTCGGGCAGAAGCTGCCCTCCAGCCGCCAGCTGGCTGCCGATCTGGCGCTGTCACGCGTAACGGTCTAGGCCGCTTACAGCCAGCTGGAGAGCGAAGGCTACGTGCAGCGACACAGCGGACGTGGCACCTTTGTCGCCATCGCCCTGCCGCCACCGACGGAAAAGGCGACAGCGCAGCGCGCACCGCGCTTTTCGCACCGCGACGCGCAGGTGCTGGCGACCGGCGGCTGCCAGGATCCCTCTTTTCCCCTTGCCTTTGCCGCCGGATCACCGGAACTGCGCGCGTTTCCGCACCGCCAGTGGCAGCGGCTGAGCAGGTCATCATGCTCACCAGTTCACAGCAGGCGCTGCAGCTGCTGGCGCTGATGTTTCTGGATGCAGAGGATGAAGTGTGGCTGGAGGAGCCGGGCTACCGTGGCGCGCGTAACGCCTTTCTCGCCGCCGGTGCCCGCTGCCGCGCCATGCCGCTGGACGATCAGGGCGCGCTGCCACTCAGCGGCCGGGCGCAACTGGTGTATCTGACGCCCGGCCACCAGTACCCGACCGGCACACCGATGAGCCTCGCGCGGCGGCTGCAGTGGCTGGCGTGGGCACGTCAGCACGACAGCTGGCTGATCGAGGATGACTACGACAGTGAATTTCACTATGACGGTCGCCCGGCGCCGGCGTTGCAGGGGATGGAAGCCAATAGCCGGGTCATCAGCCTGGGGACCTTTTCCAAAACCCTGTTTCCGTCGCTGCGGCTGGCGTGGATGGTGGTGCCCGCGGCGCTGGTGACGGCGCTGGGCCGCGCGCGCAGCGTACTGGACGGCCACAGCGCCCTGCTGCAGCAGGCGATTACCGCCGAATTTATCCAGCAAGGCTATTTCGCCAGCCACCTGCGGCTGATGCGTCAGCTCTATCATAGCCGGCGCGATCGGCTGCTGATGCAGCTTGAACAGCACCTGCAGCCGTGGCTCCGGCCGCTGCCGGCGGCGAGTGGGTTACAATTGACGGTTGAGTTATTACAGGGAGATGAGGCGCGGCTCACGCAACTGGCGCAGGCCGACGGTCTGCTGCTGCCGCCGCTGTCACCCCTTACGCCGGCGCATAGCGACAGCAGGGCTGGATACTCGGCTTTGCAGCGTTGACGCCCGGCGAAATTGACCGCCCCTGCGCGAAGCTGGTAAGGCTGCTGGCAACGTAAATCCGTCAGCGACAAAAACAACAAAGGCCGGATTAACCGGCCTTTGAGCACTAGCGCAGGGGTTACGCCTAGTATTTACGCAGGGTCAGCGTGGCGTTAGTGCCACCGAAGCCGAAGCTGTTGGACATCACCGTGGTCAGCGCTTTTTCGGTTGGCTGCGTCACAATGTTCATGCCTTTCGCTGCGTCATCCAGCTGTTCCACGTTAATGCTTGGCGCGATGAAGCTGTGCTCCAGCATCAGCAGGGTGTAAATCGCTTCCTGCACGCCTGCCGCACCCAGCGAGTGACCGGTCATGGCTTTGGTCGCGGAGATGTATGGCGTGTTGTCGCCAAACACTTCGCGAATCGCGCCCAGCTCTTTCACGTCGCCGACCGGCGTTGACGTGCCGTGGGTGTTGAGGTAGTCGATTGGCGTATCCAGACCCTGCATCGCCATCTTCATGCAACGCACGGCACCTTCGCCTGACGGTGCAACCATGTCAGCGCCGTCAGAGGTTGCGCCGTAGCCGACGATCTCCGCGTAGATGTGGGCACCACGCGCCAGCGCATGCTCCAGCTCTTCGACCACCACCATACCGCCGCCGCCGGCGATAACGAAACCGTCACGGCTGGCATCGTAAGTACGCGACGCTTTTTCCGGGGTTTCGTTGTATTTAGTCGAGAGCGCGCCCATGGCGTCGAACTCACAGGCCATTTCCCAGCTCAGCTCTTCGCCGCCGCCAGCAAATACTACATCCTGTTTGCCCAGCTGAATCTGCTCCACCGCGTTGCCGATGCAGTGTGCTGAAGTCGCGCACGCCGAGCTGATGGAGTAGTTGACGCCGTGGATTTTGAACGGCGTGGCCAGGCAGGCAGAGACACCGGAAGCCATCGCTTTGGTCACCACGTACGGGCCAACGCCTTTCAGGCCGCGCGGGCCACGCATCGCGTCGGCACCGAACACCTGATAACGCGGGGAACCGCCACCGGAACCGGCAATCAGACCGACGCGCGGGTTGTTCTGGTACTGCTCATCCGTCAGGCCGGAATCTTTGATTGCTTCTGCCATCGACAGATAGGCATAGATTGAGGCATCACTCATGAAACGCACGATTTTGCGATCGATGAGCCCGTTAGTATCCAGTTTGACGTTACCCCATACATGGCTGCGCATGCCGGCATCTTTCGTCTCTTCGGAGAAAGTGATTCCGGAACGGCCTTCACGCAGGGAAGCCAGCACTTCCTGCTGGTTATTACCAATACTGGAAACGATACCCAAGCCAGTAATCACTGCACGTTTCATTCAATAGTCCTCATTCTACTTCTTTTGGATTGACGTGCACTCTAGCTTACAGTTGTACGCCGAACAAGTCCGATCAGCCATTTCCTTTTGTAAATTTGCGTCATGTGACGCCACTCGCTAAAATCGCGCCACTGCCTGAAAAATGAGCCTTTCCCGTGAAGTTATCCCCGGTTGAACACGCGCAATTAAACTGGAACGATCAGGGTACACCTGTTTCCCTGAGCGTTCGACGACGTCTATTTCTCTAACGACAACGGACTGGAGGAGACGCGCTATGTGTTCCTCGACGGTAACCATCTTCCGCAGCGATTTGCCGCACATCCGCGCGATCTGTTCATCGTTGCCGAGAGCGGTTTTGGCACCGGACTCAACTTTCTTACCCTGTGGCAGACGTTCGATCTCTTCCGCGCCGCCCATCCGCAAGCCGGCTTGCGCCGCCTGCACTTCATCAGCTGCGAAAAATACCCGCTGACCCACGCCGATCTGGTGAGCGCGCACGGGCACTGGCCGGAACTGGCTCCGTGGGCCGGACAGCTACAGCAGCAGTGGCCGCTGGCCCTGCCCGGCTGTCAGCGCCTGCTGTTCAATGGCGGCGAGGTGACGCTGGATTTGTGGCTGGGTGATATTAACGCGCTGATTGATAATTTTGATGACAGCCTCAACGGTCAGGTTGACGCGTGGTTTTTAGATGGCTTCGCGCCGGCGAAAAACCCGGAGATGTGGACGCCGGCGCTGTTCGCCGCCATGGCCCGGCTGGCGCGTCCCGGCGGCACCTTCGCCACCTTTACCTCGGCGGGCTTTGTGCGGCGGGGCTTACAGCAGGCCGGGTTCAGCGTGGCGAAGCGCAAAGGCTTCGGCCACAAGCGTGAAATGCTGACCGGCGTGCTGGACAGCGCACCCGGGCAGCTGCCGGCTCAGCCGTGGTATGCGCGTCCGCAGGCCGCCAGCCGCGAGGTGGCGCTGCTGCGCCGTGGCTGGCAGGTTACGCTGTACTGCGCCGATGCCGCCCCGGCGCTCGGCGCATCGGGTAACCGTCAGGGCGCGCTCTATCCGCTGCTCAACCAGCACGATCCGGCGCTCGCCACTTTTTTCCCGGCGGCATTCAGCTTTGCCCGCCGCCTGTACGATGCGCAGCCGGTCATGTTTGAACATCAGTGGAGCGGCGTACTGCAGCTCGGCTGGGATGCTAAAAGCGCGGAGAAGATCGCGCAGATGCTGAGCATGGATCTGCCGCACGAGCTGGCGCAGCAGCTGGCCGGCGTCGATCTCGACTGCGGCGGCATTTTCTATCCGCAGGGCGGCTGGCTGTCACCGTCACAGCTCACCAGCAATCTGCTGGAGTATGCCCAGACTCAGGGGCTGCGCATGCACTGGCTGCATCGCGTGACGCAGCTGGTCCGCCAGCAGGCAGGCTGGACGCTGCAGTTCGCCCAACAGCCCGCGGTAAGCCATCAGCAGGTGGTACTGGCCAACGGTCATGCGCTGAAGGCGATTGAGCAAAGCCGCGATTTGCCGGTGTATGCGGTGGCCGGTCAGGTCAGCCATGTGCCGACCAACGCGGCGCTGAACCCGCTGCGCACCGTGCTGTGTTACGACGGCTATCTCACGCCGGTCAGCCCGAACTTTGCCACGCACTGCATCGGTGCCAGCTACCATCGCGGTGAGACGGCAACCGCTTTCCGCGCCGACGATCAGCAGGATAATCGCCAGCGGCTGATTAACTGTCTGCCGCAGGTCAGCTGGCCGACGCAGGTTGACGTCAGCACTGATGAAGCGCGCAGCGGCGTGCGCTGCGCCACGCGCGATCACCTGCCGATGAGCGGCAGCGTGCCGGATTATGCGGCGACGCTCAGTGAGTATGCGGATTTACCGGCGCAGCGCGCGCGCGGCGAGCAGATTGCTGAAGCGCCGGTGCATCCCGGCCTGTTCGTGCTTGGCGCGCTGGGTTCGCGCGGACTGTGCAGCGCACCGCTGGCGGCAGAAGTGCTGGCGGCACAAATGAGCGGCGAGCCGCAGCCGCTGGACAGCAGCACGCTGGCGGCGCTGCATCCCAACCGTTACTGGGTGCGCAAATTGCTGAAAGGGAAAAAGGCAGGACGCTAAAGCGCGGGGCGAGCGATCGCCCCGGCCAGTCAGGCAGTGAGGCGCGCCTGGGTAAACAGGTTATCCCACATGCCCACCACCAGCGCCTGGTCGCGCGGCGACAGCTCACCGGCGGCGATGGCGTTTTGCAGGCTGTTGGTGACCTGAATTTGCAGCGCTTCCGGCGTGTGTTCGCCGCTCTGCTCAATTTCCGCTACTGCCAGCGTCAGATGGCCACGCAGATAACCGCTGGCAAACAGTTCGTCGTCGCTGGCGTGTTCGACCATATCGTCAATCAGCGCCAGAATGCGGGACTCGAATTCTACGATCATCTTCTCATTATCCTTCATTTATCGGAGTGCGGCTCACAGATCTTCCGGCCACGGAAACTGTGCCGCCGTCAGTGCAGACGTACCATAATAGCTGGCTAACGCATCAATAAAGCGCGCCGGACGCGCCGGAATACCGTGCTGCAGATAATGCATCACCTGCGCTTGCACCTTGCGCTGAAACGCTATGCGATCCGGTTCACAATCGCCGTCGAGATTGTTACAGCTGACGTTGAAGGGAAAGCCGGCTGCCACACAGAACAGCCACTCCAGCGCCTGCGGCTTAATCTCCACCGCTTCAAACTGGCCCTGCGTTTGCGCATCGCGCCCGTCCGGGCAGTACCAGTAACCAAAATCTACCAGTTTGCGCCGCGCTTCACCGGCAATACACCAGTGCGAAATTTCGTGCAGCGCGCTGGCGTAAAAGCCATGGGCGAACACCACGCGGTGCCACGGTGAGATGTCATCCGCTGGAAGATAAATAGGTTCATCATCGCCTTTAATTAGACGCGTCTGAAAATCGTCAGCAAAGCAGCCGTCAAAAATCTCCACCAGCTGCTGATAATGGTGCTCTGTACTCATAATATCTTAATCTTTAAACAAACCGCCGCCATTATCGCACTGGCGGCAGGTTTTGACGAGTGCGGATTACAGTGCGGCAAACCAGGCGAGAATCACACTGCCGTGGCTGTCCCACAACAGCTTAGCGCTCATGACGGCAGAGACCGTCACCACCATTGGGCTAATCAGCTTCTGACCGCGGCTCAGCACCAGCCTGGCGCCGAGGCGTGCGCCAATAAACGCCCCCAGCAGCATAATCACACCGGTGCCCCACACCACCTTTCCGCCGAACATAAAGAACAGCAGACTGGCGAAGTTGGAGGTGAAATTTAGGATTTTGGCGTGGGCGGTGGCTTTCGCCAGATTGAAGCCGCAAAGCGTGACGAAGGCCAGCGCATAAAACGAGCCGGCACCCGGGCCGAAGAAGCCATCGTAAAAGCCGACGCAGCCGCCGCCAACCAGCGCAAACGCCAGGCCGTGCAGGCGCTGCTCGCGATCGGCCTCGCCGAGACGCGGCATCAGCAGGAACCACAGCCCGATGCTGATCAGCAGCAGCGGCAGTATCTGGCACAGTATCTCAGCCTGAATATGCTGAATCAGCAACGTTCCGCCAATCGCGCCGAGAAAGGTCATGGCGATATTCAGCCGCTGCTCGCGCAGCTTCACCGCGCCGCGCCGCACAAAATAGAGACTGGCCGAGAAGGAACCGCCGACCGATTGCAGCTTGTTGGTCGCCAGCACCTGAGCCGGCGAAAGACCCGCCGCCAGCAGCGACGGCACGGTCAGCAGACCGCCACCGCCAGCGATGGAATCAATAAAGGCCGCCAGCACCGCGACCAGAAACAGCACACCAAGCACGATCGGGCTGACAACAAACAGATCCATCTCAGGTTCCTACAGTAGATGCTTATCAAGTAACGCCTGGCAGGAAGGCGGCAACGGCGGCGGCGACTTCTTCACCGGCGGCGTACTGCCCGGCTTCTTCGGCAGGAACCAGCTCTCCAGCTCTGCGCCGCAGCCATCGCCCGGCGGCGATGGCGCCTGATCTTCACACTCCAGGCTGCCCGGCGGGCAGCGCAGGCGCACGTGCATGTGTGCCCGGTGGGCGAACCACGGCCGCACTTTGTTGAGCCACGCACGATCGCTACCAGCATCGGCACAAAGCTGCTTTTTAATCGCCGGATTGACGAAGATGCGCGTGACGTCGTCATCTTTCGCGGCCAGCTTGATCAGGCTGTCGATCTGCGGCTGCCAGTGACGCGCGATTACCTAGCGGTCGTCCGGCCCAACCAGATCGAGCGGCTGCGGCTTCAGCAGCAGCTGTGCCGTCCAGCGGTTTTGCGGCAGCTGCAGCCAGATATCAACGTCGAGACCGGTCTGATGGCTGGCGTAGCCGCTGCTAAAGCGTCCGCCGGCGGCCATGCCCATATCACCAATCAGCACCTGGCGCAGCTGCAGCTGATGCGCCTGGGTGCTGAGGCGCTGGATAAAGGCGATCAGGTCCGGGTGGCCGTAATAGCGGCGCTGATCCTGACGCATCACCTGATAGTTGGGCGAGTTGAGCGGCAGCTGCTGCGCTCCGACGATACAGCCGTTGGCAAAGCTGCCGATGGACCGCGGGCTGCCGGCAATCGGTTGATGGATTTGCTGCCACGGCGTGGCAGCCCGGCTGGCCGCACTGCACAGCAGCGCGGCAAGGGAGATAAGCAGGCGGCGTATCATGCGGCTTACCAGCGCGGGACACTGCTGTTAACGTCAGCGTTCTGTCCACGCTGGCGCAGCAGGTGATCCATCAGCACAATCGCCATCATCGCTTCCGCGATCGGTACCGCGCGGATGCCGACACAGGGATCGTGACGGCCTTTGGTGATCATCTCCACTTCCGCGCCGTCGCGGGTGATGGTGTTGCCCGGCACGGTGATGCTGGAAGTGGGTTTCATCGCCAGGTTGGCGCTGATGGTCTGACCGCTGCTAATCCCGCCGAGAATGCCGCCGGCATGGTTGCTTTGAAAACCTTTGCTGCGGATTTCATCACGGTGCTGACTGCCGCGCTGGTTGATCACCGCGAAACCATCACCAATCTCCACGCCTTTGACCGCGTTGATGCTCATCAGCGCGTGCGCCAGGTCGGCGTCGAGGCGATCGAACACCGGCTCACCAAGGCCCGGCGGCACGTTTTCGGCCATCACCGTGACTTTGGCACCGATGGAGTCGCCCTCTTTTTTCAGCGCGCGCATCAGTTCGTCCAGCGCATCGAGTTTGTCGGCATCGGGACAGAAGAAGGGGTTATCTTCCACGATACTCCAGTCTTTCAGTTCGCAGGCGATGTCGCCAATCTGCGCCAGATAGCCGCGCACCACGATGCCGTGCTTCATCTGCAGGTACTTTTTAGCGATGGCACCGGCCGCCACGCGCATGGCGGTTTCACGGGCCGAGGACCGGCCGCCGCCGCGATAGTCGCGCAGGCCATATTTTTGTTCGTAGGTGTAATCCGCATGGCCAGGACGGAACAGATCTTTAATCGCGCTGTAATCCTGCGAACGCTGGTCGGTGTTTTCAATCAGCAGACCGATGGAGGTGCCGGTGGTGACGCCTTCAAACACGCCGGACAAAATCTTCACCTGATCCGGCTCGCGACGCTGGGTGGTATAGCGCGAGGTGCCGGGACGACGACGATCGAGATCGTGCTGAATATCGGCTTCGGTCAGCGGGATGCCGGGCGGCACGCCATCAACAATGCAGCCAAGCGCAATACCGTGCGACTCGCCAAAGGTGGTAACGCGAAAAAGTTGTCCGATGCTGTTTCCGGCCATGGGGGTTCCTTGTTGCGATGTTGCGGGCGAGCGCTCGCCCCGATTTTTAGTCTTTATAGAATGAGAAGTGCGACTGCGCCGCGACGATTTGATCGCGCGTCAGCATGAACACGCCGTCACCGCCGTTATCAAACTCTAGCCAGGTAAAGGGCACGTCCGGATACTGCTCCATCATGTGCACCATGCTGTTACCGACTTCGCAAATCAGCACGCCTTGTTCGCTGAGGTAGTCCGGCGCGCAGGCCAGGATGCGGCGCACCAGCTTCAGGCCGTCGCTGCCCGCGGCTAGGCCGAGCTCCGGCTCGTGGCGATATTCGTTCGGCAGGTCGTCCATGTCTTCGGCATCGACGTACGGTGGATTGGTGACGATCAGATCATATTTAACCTGCGGCAGATTGCGGAACAGATCGGCGCGAATCGGCGTGACGTGATGCAGCAGACCGTGCTCTTCAATATTCTGTTCAGCCACGGCCAGCGCGTCGGTGGAGATATCGACTGCATCCACTTCCGCTTCCGGGAAGACGTACGCACAGGCGATGGCGATACAGCCGCTACCGGTGCACATATCGAGAATGTGGCGCGGCGCACCGTCGATCAGGCCGGCAAAGCGGTTTTCGATCAGCTCGCCAATCGGTGAACGCGGCACCAGCACGCGCTTATCGACGTAGAATTCATGGCCGCAGAACCAGGCTTTGTTGGTGAGGTAGGCCACCTGAATGCGCTCATTAACGCGACGGATCACGCGTTCCACGATGCGGTGACGTTCGCTGGCGGTCAGACGCGCGTGGCGCATGTCTTCCGGAATATCCAGCGGCAGCCACAGCGTCGGCAGCACCAGTTGGACCGCTTCGTCCCAGGCATTGTCCGTGCCGTGGCCGTACCAAATGCCCGCCGCCGAAAAGCGACTTACTGCCCAGCGCAGCATATCCTGAATGGTGTGCAGTTCGTTCACTGCTTCATCGACGAAAATCTTGTCCACGTAGCCCTCCGCAGGCCATAAAATCAATCGGCCGATAGTGTGCCATGAAGCCGGGCAGAATTCAGCGCAGCGAGGTGAAAAAGCTGACATTTGTTGACGCTTAGCGGTAAGGTAACGGCCAGACACCCGCCATTTCTGATGATTTACTGAGACATGAGTAAAAAGACGCCGCTAAGCCAGGACGACTAGGCGCTGTTCCGCCAGCTAATGAGCGGTACGCGCCAGCTGAAACAGGATACGATCGTGCACAAACCGGCAGTGAAAAGCCGTGAAGTGCCGCTGAAGCGGCAGCTGTCTGAGCAGGCCGATAACAGCCATTATTTCTCCGACGAGTTTCAGCCACTGCTCTCCAGCGACGGGCCGACGCGCTACGTACGCGCCGACGTCAGCCATTACGAGCTGAAAAAATTACGGCGTGGCGATTACACGCCAGAGATTTTTCTCGATCTGCACGGGTTAACACAGCTCCAGGCGAAACAGGAACTCGGCGCGCTGATTGCCGCCTGCCGCCGCGAGCATATTTTCTGTGCCAGCGTGATGACCGGCCACGGCAAGCACATTCTCAAGCAGCAAACCCCACTCTGGCTGGCACAGCATCCGCACGTGATGGCGTTTCACCAGGCACCCAAACTGTTTGGCGGCGACGCCGCGCTGCTGGTATTGATTGAAGTAGAAGAGTAGCAACCGCCGGAATTACCCTGACAGGCTAGGTATTTACTCAGCGGCGGTTCAGGAATATTACGCACACCATTCCCCAAAATAATTCAGGTTGCAGCAAGGCGGCAAGGAAATGAATCCCCAGGAGCTTACATCAGTAAGTGACTGGGGTGAATTGACGCAGCCAACGCAGCGGCAGCCAGAAGTATGACGGGGAATTAAATGGCTTTGGCCAGCTTGGCCGGACTCACCTGCCACGCCAGCTTGCCTTCACAGGCGTCGGCATCAAACTCCACACAGGCAATGGCGGAGGTGGCGAACATCGGTGGCGCTTCCTGCGGGCAGAGTTCGGAAACCAGATAACCGACCAGCGGCAGATGCGAAATCACCAGCACAGCGTGCGCCCCCTGCACCGCCAGCGCCTGTAAATGACAGGCGACCATGCCCGGATCGCCGCCTGGCGTCAGTTCTGGCAGCACTTCCTGCCCTTCCGGCAGTTTCAGCGCTTCACGTACCGTGGCGAGCGTTTGCCCTGCGCGCAGATAAGGGCTGACCAGCACCTTATCGATTCCCGGCGTCTGACCATTCAGCCAGCTCGCCATCTGACGTGATTCGTCGCAGCCACACAGGGTGAGAGGACGAACCGCATCACTCGCTGCTTCCAGAGCTGCGTCGCCGTGACGCATGATAAAAACTTGCATAAAGCACCGCTGTTGTTTGTCGATATCGCCGGGTACCACAGCACCAGACGCTTCATTCTGCGAATGAAGGCTGTGTTTTACCCCAATGGCTTGAGTATAGTCAACCGGTTGTTTATTAAATAAACACATCTCAGAATGGTGCCGCGCCAGGCACAGCGCGGCCCCGATTCTAACCCGCTGAATCCGTGCGGCTATTCATGAATGAGCAGAAGTGTAAAAATTCGTTTTCCCTTCTGACATTGCCACTAACGCGTCACAGGGCGTAAAACGCTCGCCGTATTGCTGCATTAATGTACATAATGTATTGACGATCTCGCCCGCGCCGCGCTGGTAAATATAGCGGAACGGCCCACCGAGAAACGGCGGAAATCCGATGCCAAACACTGCTGCGATGTCGCCGTCGCGGGCGCTGCGGATCACCGCTTCGTCGAGACAACGCACCGCCTCGTTGAGCATCAGCATCACACAGCGCGTGGCGATCTGCTGCTCGCTCTGTTTCGCCTAGGGTTTTAACTGCAGCAGTCGGTACAGACTGGCATCGGCCTGACGCTTGCGCGGCCAGCGCGTGCGCTGATAATCATAAAAGCCTTTCTGGTTTTTGCGCTCTTTGCGATCGTCGGCCAGGATAGCGCTCACCGCCTGCGGCGCGCTGAAGCGTGAACCGTAGGCCTGTTCGAGAATCGGGCTGATTTTGCTGCCGACATCAATACCGACTTCATCCAGCAGCTGCAGCGGGCCGACCGGAAAACCAAATTTCACCAGTGCGCTATCAATGTGTTCAATGGGCTCGCCCTCCAGCAGACAGCGCATGGCTTCATTTATATAGGGCGCGAGAATGCGGTTAACATAAAAACCGGGACGGTCAGCCACCACGACGGCGGTTTTGCCCTGACGACGCGCCAGATCCACCGTGGTGGCCAGCGTCTGTGCTGAAGTGCCGCGATGCGGAATCACCTCGACCAGCGGCATCTTGTCTACCGGACTGAAGAAGTGCAGGCCGATAACATTCTCCGGGCGCTGCGCGCCGGCGGCGATCTGCGCAATCGGCAGCGAGGAGGTGTTAGACGCAAAGATAGTGTGCGACTGACAGTGTTCTTCAATCTCGGCCACCATTTGCTGCTTCAGCGCCAGATCCTCAAACACCGCTTCGATCACCAGATCGCGCTGGCGGAAGCCCTGATAATCGGTGCCGCCGCTGATGCGCGCCATCTGCTGCTGGCGTTCCGCCGGCTTGAGCTGGCGCCGTTTCACCTTTTTGCTCAGTAAATCCCAGCAGTACTGCAGGGCGTGGTTAACGCCGTTAAGGTTGATATCGCGGATACGCACCGGCAGACCGGCTTTCAGCGCGGTGACGCTGGCAATCCCGCCGCCCATCAGCCCGCCGCCCAGCACGCCAATCTGCTGCAGCGGGCGCGGCGGCGCATCAGCCATCGGTTCTGGGCGGTGGAAGCAAAAAACAGGCTGCGCAGTGCGGCCGACTGCGCGGTCATCGCCAGCTCGCCAAACGCACGCGCTTCCGCGGCGTGACCGGCGGTGCTGCCCTGCTCCAGCCCCATGCGCACCACCTGCAAAATACGGTCGGTAGCCGGATAGTTGCCGTGGGTTTTACCGTCGGTCTGGCGTTTGGCCAGCGCAAACAGCAGCGGACGCGCCAGCGGTCCCTGCAGCAGGCGATCGCGGCGCGACAGGCTGCGTGCGGCGCGCTTTCCTTTATGGACGCGTGCCACAGCGGTTGCCAGCAGAATTGCCTGCGGCACCGCATCATCCACCAGCCCAAGCTTTAGCGCCTGCTTAGCGCGCAGCTGTTTGCCTCTGAGGATCAGCGGCAGCGCCTGCTGCACACCAATCAGACGCGGCAACCGCTGGGTGCCGCCGGAACCGGGCAACAGGCCGAGCGGCACCTCCGGCAGGCCGAGACGGGTTTTCTCATCCAGCGAGCAGATGCGCGCATTGCAGGCCAGCGCCAGCTCCAGCCCGCCGCCAAGACAGGCTCCATGAATGGCGGCGACCACCGGGAACGGCAGCGCGGCGATCTCCGCCATCACTTCCTGTCCCTGCCGCGCCAGTGCTTCAGCCTGCTGCGCTGTTTCACAACTGGCGATCATGCTGATGTCCGCACCGGCGACGAAGTTGTCCCGTTTGCCCGAAACCAGCACGATGCCCGCCAGCTGGGCATCGCTGCGCGCCTCCGCCAGCACCGTGCGGATTTGCGGCACAAACTCTGCTTTTAGGGTGTTCATCTTTTCGCCCGGTACATCAATGGTGATCACCGCAACGTGATCCGGACGCATCTATAAATGGAATGCAGATTCGCTCATTATTCGGCCTCCAGAACCATCGCGCTGCCTAATCCGCCAGCGGCACAGACGGTCACCAGCCCTAAGCCGCCGCCGCGCCGCCGCAGCTCATGCAGCGTTTGCGTGATCATGCGCGCGCCGGTGGCGGCGAACGGATGACCGTAGGCGATGGAACCGCCCAGCACGTTGAAACGCGTCTCGTCGACTTCGCCCAGCGCGCGATCGCGCTTCAGCACCTCGCGCGCAAAGCGTTCATCGTTAAACAGCTTGAGGTTGGCCAGCGTCTGCGCGGCAAAGGCTTCATGCATGTCGATGAGCGTCAGATCGCCAAGGGTAATGCCGGCGCGATCCAGCGCCATTGGCGATGCGTAGGCCGGTCCGAGCAACATGTCCTGCCAGACATCAATCGCGGCAAAAGCATAGCTGCGCAGGTAACCGAGCGGTGTAATGCCCAGCTCACGCGCGCGCCCTTCGCGCATCAGAATCAGCGCAGCCGCGCCATCGGTCAGCGGCGTGCTGTTGGCCGCGGTGATCGAGCAGTGGCGACGGTCAAACGCCGGACGCAGCTTTGCATAATCCGCCGCACTGGCGTTAAAGCGAATGTTGTTGTCCTGCTCAACCGGCGCTTTCCACGGCGGCACAAACGCCGGCATCACTTCCTGCGCCAGCACGCCGGATTGCCAGGCCTGCGCCGCACGCTGGTGCGAGCGCAGCGCCAGCGCGTCCTGCTGCTCACGCGTAATACCGTGCGTTTTGGCCATCTGCTCGGCGGTGTCGCCCATGCGTAAATCGGTGGAGTATTCCGCCACTGCCGGCGGCACCGGCAACAGATCGCGTGGGCGCAGGCGGCGTAAGATGTGTAATTTTTTGCTCAGGGTGCGGGCTTTGTTGAGGTCAACCAGCGCGCGCGCCAGCGTTTTGCTGACGCCAATCGGCAGCACCGAGGAGGAGTCGGCGCCACCGGCAATACCCGCATCAATGGTCCCGGCCATCAGGCTTTCCGCCACGTTGGCCACCGCCTGAAAGCTGGTGGCGCAGGCGCGGCTCACGCTGTAGGCATCGGTGTGCACGCTCAGTCCGCTGCTCAGCACGATTTCACGCGCAATATTGGGAGCTTCCGGCATCTGCACCACCTGGCCGAACACCAGCTGATCGATAACCTCCACCGGCAATTCGCTGCGCGCCATTAATTCGCTGACCACCATGCGCCCCAGCTCCAGCGCCGGAATGCCGTGAAAGTCGCTTGCTTGGCGGGCAAACGGGGTGCGTAATACGTGGGTAATGGCGATACGTTCGCCCTGACGCGTCAGCAGCGGCTGCGCTTTGCTCATTGCACTCACCTGTAATTTACGACCTGAGCATCATTGCCCAACAGGTCTGACCTGATCATCAGTGTTAACCAGGTGTTGCTAAGTCGCCAATAACAGAAGAAAAAAAGTGCGAGGAGTAACACGAAAAAGAGGCAACGCTGCCGAAAAAGAGGGTCGGCAGCGGCGGGATTAGCGTAAGCCGAGTTGGAAAATCAGGGTTTCGGCCTGGCAGGCAAAGGTGAAATCGACGTCCAAGCGCACGCCGTCTGCCTCGTCGGTAAAGCGCGGGTGAATCTCGTACGGATCGGACTCAACCTAGCGCGCTTTGGCGCTCAGCTCGGCCAGCATTGCTTCTGCCGCCTGACGGTCAGCGAACACGCCTGACCAGCTGGCGCTGCAATCGGTATTGTCCATCACGGTGCCCACGTCAACGCAGCAGCAGGCTGCCGTTTCGTTCGCACTACAGTTTCTAATGGCATCAGTCATGTTTTTCTCCTGACGATAAATCAACACTATCGGATCATTTTCTGCTGCAAAGTGTACGCCGCATGCCACGTCGCGGCTATCTTCCGCCCGCTAAGTGACGAATATCACACTAAAATTTGATCCAAAACAAATTTGACTCGCTATGCTGGAGCAGAACCGCAAGGATTTTGTTAAGCAGATCTGATTTTATCGATCAAAGCAGAAATATTTTAAAAACAATGTTGCAACAAATACACAGGTCGGACCTATACTCGTCGCACTGGTCTGATATGTGTCTGTATCGTCAGTCCCTACAATCCGCCGTCCTTTGTTACGCGACGTAACTACGTTTAATAATAATTTAGATGAGGTTGTGGTCATGAACCATAAGAACCTGTTTGCAAAGTCAGCTGTGGCAGCTGCAGTGGCGCTCGTCTCTTCTCACGTCTACGCCGCAGGCTTTCAACTTAACGAATTCTCAGCAATCGGCCTGGGCCGCGCCTATTCCGGTGAAGGCGCCATGGGTGATACCGCCGCCTCTGCCAGCCGTAACCCAGCCACCATGGCCCTGATGGACCGCCCTTCTTTCTCCATCGGTGCCGTCTATTATCGACCCGGAAGTGGATATCAGCGGTAACAGCCCGACCGGCAACAGCCTCAACGCCAGCAATATTGCGCCAAACCAGTGGATCCCGAACATCCATTATGTGCATCCGATTAACGATCAGTGGTGGATTGGCGCCTCGGCCACCTCGAACTACGGTCTGGCAACCGAATTTAATAACGGCTACACCGCGGGCGGCTTCGGTGGCAAAACCGATCTGATGACCGGCAACTTCAACCTCAGCACGGCTTATCGGTTAAATGATAACTTCAGCTTCGGCGTCGGCTTTGACGCGGTGTACGCCAAAGCGAAAATTGAGCGCTACGCCGGTGAAGCCGGTGCCCGCGCCGGTCTGCCAGCAGATACCCAGGTTGCGCACCTGAAAGGTGACGAATGGGGCTACGGCTGGAACGCCGGTATCCTGTATGAAGTGGATAAAAACAACCGCTTCGGCTTCACCTATCGTTCCAAAGTGAAGATCGATTTCGACGGCGACTATAAGAGCAATATCCCGCGCGCCTTTAACGGCACGCCGCAGGCAATTGCGCTGGGTCTGCCGTATGGCACCAGCGGCGCCACCATTCCGGGTTCGCTGACTCTGAACCTGCCGGAAATGTGGGAAGTGTCCGGCTGGCATAAAGTCGCGCCACAGTGGGCGGTGCACTATAGCCTCGCCTATACCAGCTGGAGCCAGTTCCAGGAGCTGAAAGCCACCGGCAGCAACGGCCAGACGCTGTTCTATAAAGATGAAGGCTACCGTGATGCATATCGCATCGCGTTAGGTACCACCTACAACTACGACGATAACTGGACGTTCCGTACCGGTATCGCGTTTGATGACAGCCCGGTGCCGGCGGATAAACGCTCCATCTCGATTCCGGATCAGGATCGCCTGTGGCTAAGCGCCGGTGCGTCTTACGCCTTCACGCCGGATGCGTCGGTTGATGTCGGCGTTTCCTATATGCATGGTCAGCACGTGACGGTGAAAGAAGGTCCTTATAACTTTAATTCCGAAGGTAAGGCCTGGCTGTACGGCGCTAACTTTAACTACTAGTTCTGATTGCCACAGCAGCGGCGCGCACGGGTCGCCTGCAGAGAGAAAAACGGCGACCTGTTGGTCGCCGTTGTCATTTATTGAGAGTCGATATCTTTTAAATCGTCCTGAATCGCGCTGGCGTTCGGGTTTTCCTCCGGCTTCAGCTTGCCGCCGCTGGCGAGGAAATCGTTACGCTGGAAACAGGCGTTGCGGATAAAGGCGTACGGATCCTGCTGCTGTCTGAGCAGGCCGTCGGAATCAAGCAGCTGCGCGCGCGTTTCCACCCCTTCCAGCGTCCATTTATCGATCGACATCGGCCAAGTAAGCCAGCTCAGCACCGGATAAAGCGTATCGACGTAGTCGCCGCCATCCTGACGCACGGTAAAGCTGCCGTAACCTGGCAGCACCACGTACGGACCGTAGCCAACGCCATAACGGCCCAGCGTGCTGCCAAAGTGGTGCGGCACTTCACGCGCCAGCTGGGGATTGGCTTTGCCGGCGACGTCGATGAAACCGCCAAGGCCGAGCACGGTATTCAGGAAGAAACGGGTAAAGTGAATGCCCGCCTGACGCGGCTCGCCGACCAGAATCGAGTTAACCATGCTGGCCGGTTCATCAAGGTTACTGAGGAAGTTGCTCAGCCCGGTACGGGCCGGCACCGGCACGTAATCACGCCAGGCAACCGCCACCGGGCGCACCACATAGGGATCCAGCACGTTGTAGTTGAAGTTAAACATCGTGCGGTTGAACCCTTCGAGCGGATCGCTGCGCTGCGCAGGCATCGTCTCGTCGGCCGGTTTGGAACTGGCACATCCCACCAGCAGTAAACTGGCCAGCGCCAGGCCGGTCAGGCGATTATTCATTCTTCTCTCCCTGTGCAGATAAAAGGTGTATCGCTTCAGGGCTGCTGCTGATTGACCTTAACAGCCATCGGCTGGTGACCATCCCAGGGGGTGACCGCGCTTAAACCAAACCAGTCGCCGGACTGCGGATTAGCACTGCCGTCGCGCGAAACGCGCACCCTGACCTGCACCTGATGCTGCGCCGAAAGCAGGCGATCCGGCATCATGGCGTTGCTGTCATCCAGCGTAAGCGATAGCGGGAAGTGGCTGAGCGGTAAACGCTTTACAGCCACAGGCACCGGTGAAACACCGTCAGACACAGAAATATACAACACTCCGCCCGGCGGTAACATTTTTTCTGCCTCTGGCGTTAAGCTCACCGTCAATGCCAGCTGGCTATTTTGCTGTCCCGCGTCGGTTTTCGCTTGTTCAATGCTGCGCTCTATCATGGTAATGCGTCGATCGCCGGCCGGCAGCAACTTCAGCATCACCTGCCACGCGCCAATCGCTTCGCCATACTGCTGCTGTTCAAACGCGTTGAACGCCAGCAGACTGAGGGTGCGCACGTTGCTGTGGTCGCGCTTCAGCAGGTCTTTCAGCAGCATACTGGCCTAGCGGTTATCCTGCGGATCGCTGGAGCGCGTCAGCATTTCGGCATAATCCTGCTGCAGTTCAAGGTTGTCCGGCGCCAGCTGCAAAGCGTGCTCAAAGGCCTGGCTGGCATCGGTGGCGTTGTTCAGCACCATGCCGAGGCGGCCCAGCATCGCCCAGTCATTGAGGTTTTGCGGATCGTTTTGTAGCGAAGTGCGCAGGCCGAGCTGCAGACGCGCCAGCTCTTCCATGGTCAGCGGCTGCGCATTGAGATCCATCACCCGGGCGCGCAGCACCGGGTATTCCTGCTGCACGCTCTGCCATCCCGCCAGCTGGGCGAGGCCACTGGTTTTCAGATAAACGCCCACCGACACCAGCACCAGGACGATCACGCCCGGCAGCAGCACCCAGCGGCTGTGTGATGCGCGCGTGCCGCCGCGTCGCCGGGCACGTCGGTCAGCAGCGTTTGCTGCAGTTCGCGCACCATCTCCGGACGTTCACTGACCACGCCCTCGGCTTCATCGTGCTCCAGCTCGCGCAGGCGCTGCTGATAAAAATCGGTGTTCAGGCGATCGCGATCGCCGCTGCTGGCCTGACGCTGCCGCCAGCCGGCACCGACAAACAGCGTCGCCGCCGCCAGTAAAATAATCAGGGTAATCCAGAATCCAGTCATTACGGCTTCCCGTCACGCTTCAGAATCGCCGCAAGGCGCTGTTGTTCATCGTCATCCAGCTCGCTGCGCGCGTTGCCGCGTCGGCTGCGCAGAATAATAATCAGCCCACCGAGCACCACAAACAGCGCCGGTCCGACCCACAGAATCAGCGTTGACGGCGTCACTGGCGGCTCATAGGTAACGAAGTTGCCATAACGCGCCACCATGTAATCAATGATCTGCTGGCGGCTCTGGCCCTGCTTCATCAGCTCATACACTTCCAGCCGCATGTCGGCGGCGATCATCGCGTTAGAGTCGGCAATGCTGTTGTTCTGGCACTTCGGGCAGCGCAGCGATGCGGTGAGCTCGCGATACTGCTCTTCCTGCTGGACCGAATCGAACTGCCAGGTATCGATCGCGGCCCACAGGCTGGTGCTCAGCAGCATACTCGCGAGCAACATAAGCAGCTGTTTCATACGCCGGCCTCCTTGCTGTATTTCTGCCACAGCGGCTTCACCTCTTCATTCCACACCCGGTCGTTCATGTCGCCGGCGTGGCGGTAGCGGATAATGCCGTGGCCATCAATCAGGAAGGTCTCCGGCGCGCCGTAGACGCCGAGATCCAGACCGAGCATGCCGTCGCCGTCATACAGACTCAGCGCATACGGATTGCCGAGCGTGTTAAGCCAGGTGACGGCTTTGCTGCGATCGTCTTTGTAGTTGAGACCAACCACGCGAATGCCCTGCTCCGCCAGCGTGTTGAGATACTGATGTTCGGCGCGGCAGGTCGGGCACCAGGTGGCCCAGACGTTCAGCAGCAGCGGTTTGCCATCGGTCAGCACCTGCTGGTTATAGATTTTGCCCGGCTGATCCAGCGCTTCGAGTTTAAACACCGGCACCGGTTTACCGATCAGCGCCGATTCGAGGCGCGTAGGATCGTCACCGCTGGCGTTACGCGTCAGCTGCCACAGCAGCGCCGCCGCCAGCAGCAGAAACAGGACTAAAGGAATAAACAGTATCTTTTTATTCATGCCAGTTCCTCGCGCTGCGCTTTTTTGCGCGAGCGATAGCGCGGATCGAGCAGGCACAGCAGGCCGCCCACCGCCATAAACACGCCGCCGAACCAGATCCAGCGCACAAAGGGTTTGTAATAAATACGCACCGCCTAGGAACCGTCATCCAGCTCTTCGCCCAGCGCCGCGTAGAGATCGCGCGTGAAGCCGCCGCTGATCGCCGCTTCCGTCATCATGGTGCGCGCTGCGGTATAGAAGCGCTTCTCTGCATGCAGCACCGCTTCTGGCTTACCGTTGCGTGTGACATCGATAATCGCCACGCCGCCGCTGTAGTTGGGGCCCTGCAGATTGTGCACGTCGCGGAAAATAAAGTGATAGTTGTGGATATCCACGCTGTCGCCGGCCTTCATGCGCACGTCGCGCTCAACGCTGTATTGGGTGCTGAAGGCAATGCCTACTACCGTCACCGTCACGCCAAGATGGCCCAGCACCATCCCCCAGTGGCTGCGCGACAGATGGCGCAATCCCGCCAGGAAACGGTGCCGATGGGTAGCGCGTTCGTGCAGCTCCATCAGCGTCAGCAGGGTCACCCAGATGGCCATCAGCAGACCAATCACCGTCATCGCTTCGATGCGATCCTACAACAGCCACGGCAGCACGATCGACAGGATCAGCGTCACCAGCGGCCCGATGCCGAGCATCAGCGCGAACGGCGCCATCAGCCAGGTGAACATAGTATTGAAGAACGACTCACCAACCGAAATGCTGCCCAGCCCGAGCTGTTTATGCACCAGCGGCAGCAGCGTACCGAGCAGCACCACCAGCATTGCGGCAATCAGCAGCACGTTGTTGCCGAGCAGGAAGGATTCGCGCGACCAGGCTTCGCTCTGCACGCGGCTGCGCACCTGGCCCCCTTTCAGGGCGTACAGCAGCAGCGAACTGCCGATGACAATCACCAGAAAGGTGCCCAGTAGGCTTAATGAGAACGCGGTAATCGCCAGCAGCACCGTCCACGACTTAAAGCTGCCGCGTTTTTCTGTCACCGCCAGCACGCGCGCCAGCGCATCCTGCGGCATGCCACGGCTGAAAATCGCCACTGCTAATGTCCAGGTGCTGAGCAGCAGCACCCACAGCAGCAGCGATCCTTCATGCCTAGGTGGCGGCGATGCGGTAATACACCGGCAGCAGCGAGTTGGAGTTGGTGGCAACGTAGCCGACGGTAAAATCGTTGACCACAAACGCGTGCACCAGCATGAGGAACGCGGCGGCGATGCACAGGAACATGCCCCAGGTGAGCGGACGCGCCAGCGCCATCAGCCGGCCATCCTGACGCGCTGCGCCCCACAGCTGATAAATACTTAATAGCAGCGCTAAGCCCAGCGCCAGACACAGCAGAAAGCTGCCAATTTCCGGCATCATGATTGCGTACCCGCCTGCTGATAGGCCGCAGCCGGTCCGTTGTGATTCTTCTTCATTGCGTCCTGAATTTCCGGCGGCGTGTACTTCTCATCGTGCTTCGCCAGCACCTCTTTGGCGTTGACCAGATTACCGTCTTCCACCACGCCCTGCCCTTCGCGGAACAGATCCGGCAGAATGCCTTCGTAGCTGACGCTGACCACGCCGTTGGCATCATACAGTTTGAACGACACCGCCAGCGTTTTCGGATCGCGTTTGACGCTACCGGGCATCACCATGCCACCGACGCGCAGGCGCTGACCGGCCTCCGGTTTCTGGTGATCCTCACCTTTGCCGTACAGAATTTCACTCGGGGTGTAGAACAGGTCGATGTTGGAACGCAGCGCGTACATCACCAGCGACGTGGCAAGGCCTAAGCCCACCAGCACCGCCACCACCATATACAGGCGGTTACGACGACGGATATTCACACGGACTCTCCTGCTGCTTCACTGGGAGCTTGTTTAGCTTGTGCCGCGCGGATGCGGCGCTCGCGGGACTGACGCTGGCGAATCTCTGCCAGCAGGCGGCGACGGAACAACACGGTGTGCAGCATCAGACCGATCAGCGGAATCAGCGTAAAACACACGGCCAGCCAGACGTAAAAGGCATAGCCGCCCATGGCGAAAAACTCGCTCCACGATGAGAAGGCAGTCGTCATGCTTTGCGTCCTCCCTGCGCCACGTCAATCGCCCACGGGCAGTGACGCTCGGTAAACAGAATCAGGTTGCGCAGACGCATCAGGGTGAGCGCACCAAACACCAGCAGATAACCGAGAATCGACCAGCGCAGCGGCGTGCGCATGCTGGGATCGATCGCCTGTTGCAGAATGCCCGACGAGCCCTGATGCAGCGTGTTCCACCACTGCACGGAGAAGTGAATAATCGGCACGCCGACCAGAATCAAGATGCCGGCCGCGCGTCCGGCGGTGCGGCGATCGTCGAAAAAGTGATAGAGCGCAATCACGCCCATATAGAGGAATAGCAGTACCAGTTCAGAAGTCAGACGCGCGTCCCAAATCCACCAAGTCCCCCACATCGGCTTGCCCCACGCCGAGCCGGTCACCAGCGCGATAAAGGTGAATACCGCCCCAACTGGCGCCATCGCCGCGGCCGCCAGATCGGCCATTTTCATCTGCCACACCAGGCCGATGAAGGCTGCGATGGCCATCGAGGCATAGACGCCCATCGACCACATCGCCGCCGGCACGTGAATGTACATGATGCGGAAGCTGTTGCCCTGCTGATAATCCGCCGGCGCAAAGCCGAATCCCCAAATCCAGCCGAGCAGCAACGCGCCGACGCCCAGGACTGTGAACCAGGGAATGAAGCGACCGCATAGCTGGTAAAGCCGCTCAGGCTTTGCCCACTGGTGTAACCATTTCCACATTGACATTGCTCACACTAAACAAGAATTCGGATGGCGGCCTCTCTGCCGGAGGCCCGCCTTAATGCAGACTGATGCGCAGCGCGGCAGCGGTCGCAAACGGCGACAGCGTGGCGCTGACCGCCAGCATGGCGCCGAGAATCGCCAGATAACCGCCGATCGGTAACCCCTGACCGGCCGCGTCAATCGCCGCGCTGGCAAAAATCAGTACCGGTATCGACAGCGGCAACACCAGTAAACTCAGCAATACGCCGCCGCGCCGCAGCCCGACGGTCAGACCGGTGCCAATCGCACCGAGAAAACTCAGGGTTGGCGTGCCGATCAGCAGCGTTAACGCCATTGCCCGCCAGCCAGCAAAATCCAGAGACAGCAGCAGCGCCGCCAGCGGCGAGAGTAAAATCAGCGGCAGCCCGGTAATCAGCCAGTGCGCAATCACTTTGCCCAGCACGGTGAGCGGCAGCGGCGTCGGCAGCAATAGCAGCTGCTCCAGCGATCCATCGAGAAAGTCGTCGCGAAACAACCGCTCCAGCGCCAGCAGCGATGCCAGCAGCGCGGCTACCTAGGCGACTCCAGGCGCGATGCGCGCCAGCTGCTGCGGCTCAGGGCCAATGCCTAACGGGAACAGCGTAATCACGATCAGAAAAAACCACAGCGGATTAACCACTTCCGCGCCGCTGCGAAAGGCAATCTTTAACTCACGCTGAATAACTCGGCCAAGCATCACGCCCACTCCGATGTCAGACGAATTTTGCGCACGCGCGCATGGCTGTCCGGCAGATCCTGATGGGTCGTCAGAATCACCACGCCACCGTTATCGGCATGATCGGCGAAACGCGCCATTAATTTTTCCACGCCGTGTTTGTCGATGGCGGTCAGCGGCTCATCCAGAATCCACACCGGAGCCGGGCTGAGCCACAGTCGCGCCAGCGCCACGCGCCGCTGCTGGCCGGCAGAAAGCTGAGCCACCGGCACCTCTTCATAGCCCAGCAGATTGACCTGCTCCAGCGCGTCATAAAGCGCGTCTTCGCTGCGATCGCCGTGCCAGAAATGCAGATTCTCCCGCGGCGACAGCACAGATTTCACGCCCGGATGATGGCCGAGATACAGCAGATTTTGCTGCCATATTTCGCGCTGCCGGTGAATAGACTGCTGCTGCCAGCGTACTTCGCCCTGCTCTGGCCGGCTTAACCCGGCCAGCAGTCGCAACAGTGAAGTTTTGCCTGCGCCGTTAGGCCCTTCGATTTGCACCACATCGCCCGCCTGCACCTGAAAACTCAGTCCGTGGAACAGGGTTCGCTCATCGCGAACGCAGGCGAGATTAATCACTTCGAGCATAGAAGGGAGATTCATAGCAGTAAATGAGGCGGGAATAATTCCACACTCAAACCAGGGGCCGAAGTCTGCGCGCAAGCTCCCCCTTCCCCCAAATGGGGTATTCATGCGCATCAGATCAAGAAAGCGCTCAAAAAACCACCTTTGCTAATCTCTTGTTACTCTTAATTTGAATCTTTGTAACATTTCGCCCTTGCTAAAAGCGTCTGCGCTTATTACGCACTGGCATTATCACCGGGAGAAAAAATGAAGCCATCGCCATCAAATAGCACGCATGACAATGACGTGGACAGTGAAGAAAAAGAACAGAGAACGGATATCGAAGTGGACGAAGACGCCCTGCCCTCGCGGGCTGCGGCGATCCATGAAGAGATTCGACAGGACGGGGAAAAGGAGCTGGAACGCGATGGCATGGCACTGCTGTGGTCAGCGATTGCCGCCGGCTTATCGATGGGCGCCTCGCTGATGGCGAAAGGCATTTTTCAGGTGCACCTCGCTGGCGTGCCCGGCGCCTATCTGCTGGAGAATCTCGGCTACACCTTTGGTTTTGTCATCGTGATTATGGCGCGCCAGCAGCTGTTTACCGAGAATACCGTCACCGCCGTACTGCCGGTGATGCATAAACCCACCGGCGGCAATTTTATGCTGCTGCGGCTGTGGAGCGTGGTGCTGATCGGCAATTTGATTGGTACCGCGCTGGGCGCGCTGGCGTTTAATCATATGCCGATTTTTGATGACGCCACGCGCCAGGCCTTCACCGCCATCAGCGAAAAAGTGATGGAGCACACGCCGGGCGAAATGTTTGCCAACGCGGTGATCTCGGGCTGGATTATCGCCACCATGGTATGGATGTTTCCTTACGCTGGCGGCGCCAAAATTGTGGTGATCGTGATGATGACCTGGCTGGTGGCGCTGGGCGATCTGGCACACATTGTGGTCGGATCGGTTGAAGTGCTGTATCTGGTGTTTGCCGGTACGCTGCCGTGGCAGGAGTTTTTGTGGCCGTTTGCACTGCCCACCCTGCTGGGCAACATTACCGGGGGAACGCTGATTTTTGCTCTGATCAGTCACGCGCAGATCCGTAACGACATGAGCGAAGCGGCCAAAGCCAAAGCGCGAGCCGAACAAAAGCGTAAAGAGCAGCAGAAAAAGCAGAAAGATCAGGAAAAAGCGTGATCGCAACCGCTTGATTGCTGACACTTTGAGCAAACAGGCGGCCCACGGTTAAAATCCCCTGCACGGTGCGCTATACTGCGCGCCGCACGTCTCCTTAGTTAAATGGATATAACGAGCCCCTCCTAAGGGCTAGTTGCAGGTTCGATTCCTGCAGGGGACACCAGTAACACCTCTTCTGCTTTGGTTGACCGCTTCGCTTATTGGTCCTCTCCCTCTGTCACCTCAATGCTGTTCTTCATCTGCCACAAGGTGTAAATCTGCGATCGCAGGTGCTGTTCGAGCTGGCGGATAAGCTGCTGCCGCTGGGGCGCACTGGCTGGTAGCGAGTGAATTTGCCGCAATTGTTCCTCGATGGGCTTAGCCTGCTGAAAACGGGTCATCATGCCAAATACCGAGGACTTCAGCTCACTCACCGTGATGTATTTTCCTTTTTGCTCATCCAGCCCATTCAGACGCTCGCTCAACTGTGCCAGCTTCATCATCCCCTGATGCCAGACCTCAAAGTTTTGCGCTGGCAACGTGCTGGCCTCAAGCTGATGCTGCCACCGTGCTGATAACGAACCCGTCTGTTCCGGCCACAGCGCCTGCGCCTGCTCCACCAGCTGTTGACCGTAAGCAATATTCCAGTCGGGCGCGAGTTACTCCAGGCGAGATAACTGCTGCGCTTAAAACACCCTGTTACACATGCTCACCTGTCGCAATGCCTTTTCATGTGACGACATCCGCGCTGCGCTTAAGCAAAGGCGCAATGCCATTCATACCGGTTTCGCAACATTTCATTCCGTCTCCCGCTCCGTTCACGCCCGTCCGCGCCACCCGCGCCCGCGTGAGACTTATTATCGCTGCAGATTCCGTATTCCCGGATGGGAGAGAGAAAAATGACAACAGCCGTTACCCCTAATCATCAGCGTGTCCGTATTCTTACCCTGGCAGGCACTATCATTACCCAGTTCGCGCTCGGTTCGGTTTATACCTGGAGCCTGTTTAACGGCCAGCTGGCGCAAAAGCTGGATGCGCCGGTCAGCCAAGTGGCTTTTTCCTTTGGTCTGCTCAGTCTTGGCCTAGCGATTGCCTCCTCGCTGGCCGGCAAGCTGCAGGAGCGCTTTGGCGTGCGCAATGTCACCATCGGTGCAGGCATTCTGATGGCGATTGGCTTCTGGCTGACCGCCCATGCTGACAACCTGATGATGCTGTATCTGAGCGCCGGCATTCTGGTCGGGCTGGCCGATGGCGCGGGCTATCTGATGACGCTCTCTAACTGCGTGAAGTGGTTTCCGGAGCGCAAAGGGCTGATTTCGGCCTGTTCGATCGGCGCTTACGGCTTCGGCAGTCTCGGCTTTAAATTTATCTGTGGCGCGCTGCTCAGCACTCAGGGGCTGGAAAATACCTTTGTGATTTGGGGTGTGCTGGCGATGACGATGATTATTGCCGGTGCCCTGATGATGCGCGATGCGCCGCTACAGCAGACCGGTTCACGTCAGCAGCAGGCCACACAGGAGTTTACGCTGGCGCAGTACTGGATGCTGGCGCTGATGTTCCTTACGGCCTGCATGAGTGGTTTGTATGTGATTGGCGTAGCAAAAGATATTGGTGAAGGCATGGTGCACCTGAGCACGCAAACGGCGGCCAATGCGGTGACGGTAATTGCCATTGCCAACCTGAGCGGACGGCTGATTCTCGGCGTGCTGTCGGACAAAATGGCGCGCATCCGGGTAATTTCGCTGGCACAGCTGGTTTCGCTAAGCGGCATGAGCATCCTGCTGTTCACCCACATGAATGAGACCACCTTCTTCCTGTCGCTGGCCTGCGTGGCGTTCAGCTTTGGCGGCACCATCACCGTCTTCCCGTCGCTGGTCAGCGATTTCTTCGGCCTCAACAACCTGACCAAAAACTACAGCCTGATCTATCTCGGCTTCGGCATCGGTAGCGTGCTCGGCACGCTAGTGGCTTCGGTGTTCGGCAGCTTCACCGTGACCTTCAGTCTGATTATGACGCTGCTGGTGATCTCGCTGGTGCTGTCGCTCAGTATCCGTCTGCCAAATCGTCAAAACTTGGTCGCGCCGGCACTACATAATTAATTCACCCACCCTGCAGTGTAAATGCACGGCAGGCTTTTTTCAGCTGGCCACAGAATTGATCACGCGTTGAGAATGACTGTTATTTAACCTTGCATTTCAGAGTAATCGGGTTATTATCAGGCTCTATTCAGCTTATTCCGATTGGTTTATTTCCCGCCTTGTCACTTTTAGCTTTTAATTGACACATCTGGTAATAATTGCGGAAATAACTCTACATTCACTGCATCTTCACTCCACTTTTCCCGGTTAATCTGGCCTCATTGGAAAAGAGGAGGACTCTCCATGAAGAAGTTAATAAAAGTCGCTTCGGTGGTGGCGATTATTACCATGCTAAGCGGGTGTATTATCGAGCACGACCATGGACGCGGTCCAGGCTGGGGTCACGGGCACGGCGGCTATCGTCACTGGTAATTGGGCAATAGCACACACAGCACATAATAAAAAAATGGAAAAAAGGGCGGGAATGAATCCCGCCCTTATTTTTTAGCTTTTCACCGCGTAATTACATTGATACCAGACTTTCTTCAGGCCAAGCAAATGGCTGTCCTGCGCCGGAAGCGATTCGACTTTATCGAAGCCGCGCTGGTTACAGTAATTCGCCAGATCAAGTTCCAGCGCATCTTTATCCAGCTTCTGTGGATCGTAACGATACTGTACGGTATTTGAACGGGCATCTTCATCCACGCGCTCAAAACCCCCGGGTTTGCTGACACGACAACCGGCCAGCATAAAAAGCGCTAACGCGCTAATAAGCATTTTATTCATTAGGGTGTCCTCATCAGACGTTGCAGTGTAAAAGGCAACGCCACACGCCTCTATAGAAAAAAGACGCGAAATGTCCGATTAAAGCAAAGCTTTCGCCAATAAAATAAATAAAACCAAACGGTTTTCCTTATCACATCAGCAGTGAGAAGATGACTTCAGACAAAACGAAGTCTGCACCACACCAGGTGATACCCACAAAAAGACATACTGAAAGTGAACTTTATGCTCGTGCTGAGCGGGCTTTTTTTTCGCCCGTTATCCGGTAAGGCTAACCATCTTACGCAAAAGATTGGCCGCTTGTTTGTCCGGCAATGCGAGAATTCCGCTGTAAATATCAATCGACATCGCACACATCGTGCCGCGATCCACCGCCGTATCCGCCGGCATATTCAGCTGCTGCAGCTTATCGCCCCACTTGCCATACAGTTATTTCCACCACGCGCTGCAGATCGCGCTGCGCCTGAGGCTGATCCACCGCCAGTTCATCGCCAGTGCTGTTTTGCAGCAGTGCCTCGAGCGCTTCACCATCACGCTGATTAAGCTCCGGCGACAGCACCTGTTGCAGGTTGACCCCACCGCTGACCTGCGGATAGAGGAAACGGAAGCAGCGCTGCGTATCCTGCACCGAAACGCGGATGTAGTTGATGATCGCAGCATCGCTGGCGCACGCCATGCGCTGATTCACCAAATCTATCAGCCAGCCGCGCATATCGCCCAGCGCCTGCTCTGCAGGTACGCCCTCTGCCAGCTTATGCTGCAGCTCGCGATTCAGCAGTTGCCACAGTGCCGGCTCCTGCACTTTCAGCACGCGATATAACCCGGCGCGTCGCTCAGTTGGGTAGCCACCTGCGCCGCCAGCGCCTCGCGCTCCTGACCCGGATGCAACCAGCTAAACCACAGCAGG
This sequence comes from Type-A symbiont of Plautia stali, assembly GCF_059731155.1. Lineage (NCBI taxonomy): Bacteria > Type-A symbiont of Plautia stali. The sequence continues at coordinate 518,265 of NZ_AP035891.1, forward strand.
TTGGCCAGCAGCAAAGGCAGCAAAAACAGCAGGACACCCTGTCAGACGCGCAGCGCGGTGGTGCGCAGCAGTACCACGATGATGATCGCCAGCAGCACAAAAGCGGCCAGCGTGAGCGGGAAAAGCGAGAACATGGAGTGACATTAATCCTTGCGAACGTCAATTAAAACCGGACAGCTGGCGCGTTCAATCACTGCCGCACTCACCGAGCCTTTCAGCAGGCGGTTGAGCGGCGACAGGTGACGACGGCCCATTATAATCATACTGGCGTGCAACGCCTCAGACTGCGCCACAATGGTTTCCGCCGCTTCACCGGCCAGAATCAGCCCGCGTGCGTCAATGCCAGCGCGCAGCAGCGGTACCAGCGCATGGCGTACCACCATTTCAGCCGTGTTTTGTTCATCCTGCGCCACGACAAAATCGTCCGGGTCTTCACCGGCGTCGATCTCAATCGGCTGATTGCACGACGAATAAGCAGGATCGACACAGCACGGTGACCTGCGCCTGTTGCGCCAGCGCTTGCTCAATGGTCAGAGCGATCACTTTTTCCGCCACCGGTGAGTTATCGATGGCCATCAGCAAGGTTTTCATCAGTCGGTTATCCTTCCGCAGCAGTTATTTTGCCAATTTCGCGAATCAGCGCCTCTTTACACTTTATCAGCGCCGTCCGGTAATGCGCTTCCTGGCGGTGAAAACGTGCCGTCGGCACCAGCAGTGAGATCGAGAAGCGCCCGAACAGCGTATCAATCGCTACCGCCATAGTGGAAATGCCCTCCAGCGTTTCGCCGCGATCGATAGCCAGTCCGCTGGCGCGCACCTCCGCAATCAGCATCAGCAACTGCGGCAGCGTTTTTACCGTCATTTCCGTCAGTTCTGCATAGGCTTCGCTGACCATCACCCGCACATCTTCGTCGCTCTCCAGCGCCAGCAGCGCCCGGCCACCGGACGTGCTGTAGAGCGGCAGATTCAGGCTGATATGTGGCACCACGCGCAGCTCACGCGTGGCCACCACGTAATGGACAATCGCCAGCGTCGACCAGGTCGGGCTGAATCTCTCCTATACGCGTATTATTGCGCCGGTGGATGGCATGGTGGGTCAGCGTTCGGTGCGCGTGGGAGCCTGGGTCAGCGCGAGTACGCGTCTGCTGGCCGTGGTGCCGCTACAGCAGACTTACATCACCGCCAATTATCTGGAGACGCAGCTGGCGGATGTGCGTCCGGGCCAGAGAGTGGTAGTGAAGATTGATGCGTTGCCCGGCAAGACCTTCACCGGTCATGTTGACAGTATCGCCCCCGCTACCGGCGCCACGTTTTCCGCGATTGCCCCCGATAACGCCACCGGCAACTACACTAAAGTGGTTCAGCGTTTGCCGGTGAAAATTGTGCTGGCTCCTCATCAGAGCGATCTGGCGCAATTACGTGTCGGCATGTCGGCGATTCCGCAGATTGAGACCCGATGAAAATGTGAGCAACTTCTCAGAAGTGACCTATTTATTTTCGGATCGATTCCGCGTAAATTAGCGCTCGATCCTGTTTCGGGGCAGCCCGAAGCGACCTGAGTAGAAAGCGTGTAGCGATGATGAACTCCACCTTTCTCTTATTCTGTTCGGGTTACGCTGGTTTGGGATCGCCATCATTGTAACCGCTCAGAGGAGTTGTTTTGTGAAATACGCCTTGATGGGAATCTCTTTCTTCGTCTTACTTTGGGTCGGCACCTTCGTGCTGATGCTGTAAAGACGCCAGCCGGGGCGACCGCTCAGTCGCCTCGATTTGTATTTACTCTGCTTCTTCCACCGCTTTTACCGTTCCCGGCAAAATACCGTCGGCGCGGAACATCGCTTTAATGCCACGCACCGCCTGACGAATACGATCGCTGTTTTCAATCAGGGCAAAACGCACGTGGGTATCGCCGTAGTCACCGAAGCCAATGCCCGGCGAGACGCACACTTTCGCCTTCTGCAACAGCCGCTTGGCGAATTCCAGTGAGCCTAAATGCGCGTAATGGTCGGGGATTTTCGCCCAGACGTACATGGATGCTTTCGGCAGATCGACCATCCAGCCCGCCTCATGCAGCCCTTTCACCAGTACATCGCGCCGGCGTTTATACTGCTCGGCGATATCGCGCACGCACTGCTGATCGCCCTCCAGTGCCGCAATCGCCGCCACCTGCAGCGGTGTGAAGGTGCCGTAGTCGTGATAGCTTTTGATGCGTGCCAGTGCCACCACCAGCTCTTTGTTGCCGACCATAAAGCCGATGCGCCAGCCCGCCATGTTGTAGCTTTTTGACAGGGTAAAGAATTCCACCGCCACATCGCGCGCGCCCGGCACCTGCATGATCGACGGTGCTTTCCAGCCGTCATAGGTGATGTCGGCGTAGGCCAGATCGTGGATGACCAGCACGTTGTACTGTTTCGCCAGCGTGATGACGCGCTCGAAGAAGTTTAGCTCCACGCACTGCGATGTCGGGTTGGACGGAAAGCCGAGGATCATCATCTTCGGTTTCGGGTAGCTTTCACGGATGGCGCGTTCCAGCTCATTGAAGAAATCGACGCCCGCTACCAGCGGCACCGAGCGCACCTGCGCGCCGGCGATCACCGCACCGTAGATGTGAATCGGGTAGCTGGGATTGGGCACCAGCACGGTGTCGCCGTGATCGAGCGTCGCCAGCATCAGGTGCGCCAGGCCCTCTTTCGAGCCAATGGTGAAGATAGCTTCGGATTCCGGATCGATATCCACCTGGTAACGCTCGGCGTACCAGCGCGAAATGGCGCGGCGCAGGCGCGGAATCCCTTTCGAGGTGGAGTAGCCGTGCGTGTCTTCACGCTGTGCCACCTGACAGAGTTTTTCCACGATGTGCGGTGGTGTCGCGCCATCCGGGTTGCCCATGGAGAAATCGATGATGTCTTCGCCGCGCCGGCGCGCAGCCATCTTCAATTCAGCAGTGATGTTAAATATATACGGGGGCAGACGTTCAATACGCGAGAAACGACGGGGTGTGCTGTTATCAGCCATGATGTCCTCTGGATTACGTTAGCGCCCGGACCGTCCGAGCGACGCTGGTCACTGCCGTGACCGAAACAAGAACATAACGCGCTGATAACAATATTGTCGAGGGGGACGGCAAATTTTCTTAGCCTGCCTAGTTTAAGCGCCCAAACACCCAATCGTTTACCCACTGGCCGTTGAGCCGGTAATTATCGCGTAGCGTGCCTTCCAGCGCGAAACCGTTCTTTTCCAGAATGCGCCGCGACGGCCAGTTGCCCTCAATCACCAGCGCTTTGAGTTTGTGGAAGTCGGCCTGCAGCAGGAACGTGCACAACGCCTGCAACGCTTCGCTGCCGTAGCCCTGACCGGTACAGGCGTGGCGCAGCATGTAACCCACTTCGGCCTGACGATACGGATGCCACTCGGCGCTGCAGCCAAACAGGCCAATCGCTTCACCGCTGTCGCGCAGGCGCGCCACTAGGCACAGCATGTGAAAACTGCTGGGTTGCCACGGTGCCAGCCGCTCGTTAAAGCGCTGGCGGATGTCGTTTTCATCGGGGATCTCGCTCACCCAAGTCATGGTTGCGGCATCTTCATGTACCGCTTTGAAAATCTGCCAGTCTTCCGGCTGTAACCGGCTGAGGGACAAACGAGGGGTGAGTAATTGCATGGCCACGCTCCGCTGTTGTGCTTACGGCAACATAGCAAACCGCATCCGTAACAACCAGTGACCGGGGCACGCTTTCATCAATCCTCTTTTTAGCACTCAGGATTTCCTCTTTTCAGGTTTCATACCGGATAATTTGCTTTGCTCCCCTTCATGGTCGGATGTTACGGGTGGATCTGGTCGCCATAAATGGCGACCCTTATATCCCGATCATTCTCCTCCGGGTATGATGATCCCCGACTGATCATCGGGAAGTTGCTGGTGAGATGGGGGCGACCCCTGGGCATAAAGCCTGCTTTGTGGATTCATCCCCGGCAACTTAACTCCCGCCTTCAAGACCGGACGGTATCCTGTGCCCCGAGCACGCATCCATAAGGATGGTCATGGCGGTTTCCCTGTGCTGTTAAGGAGAATCTATACAAACCCGTATGCCTGTCGGCATTGATATTGCCTCCGGAAAGTTTGATGTGGCCGTCTGGAAAGGCGACACGTCTTACAAAACCAAAGTCTTTCCCAACACCCCTAAGGGCTTTATCGCCCTGAAAAAATGGCTGGAGCCGTTCGGCTGCTGCCATATCTGCATGGAGGCTACCGGCGCGTACAGTGAGCCGCTGGCCACCTTCCTGCACGACGAAGGCTATGATGTCAGCGTGGAAAATCCTGCGCGCATCAGGCGCTTCGGGCAGGCCGAGCTGAGCCGGAATAAGACGGATAAAGACGATGCGCGCATGATAGCGCGCTACTGTAAACTGCACGGTCCATCGCTGTGGCAGCCGGCGCCGCTGAATGAACGCAGGCTGAAAGCGCTGGTGAAGCGCCTGACGAATCTTCAGGAAATGCGGCAGATGGAAGAGAACCGGCTGGAGGTATCGGATGCGGTGGTGCAGCCCTCAATCCGCGTGGTCATTGCGGCGCTGGATGCGCAGATAGACGAAACGAAGCGGGCAATAAACGACCATATTGACAATGACCCGGGCCTTAAAAAGAACAGGGAACTGCTGGAGTCCATCCCGGGCGTGCTGGGCAGCACGATGCTGGCGTATATGGGGGACATGTCGAGGTTCAGCAGCAGCAAGGCTCTTGTGGCGTGGGTGGGGCTGAATCCGATGCGGCAGGAGTCCGGTGAGTGGAAGGGCAAAAGCAGGATATCGAAGATGGGCAACAGCGCGATGCGCAAGGCCCTGTACATGCCAGCGATAGTGGCGATGAAGTGGAATCCGGCGGTAAGTTTGCTGAAGAAGCTGCTGCAGCTGGCTTATGGTGTGCTGAAGTCGGGTCGTCCGTTCGATGCCGAAATATGTCTTGCCAGGTAACCGGCAAGACGGTATCTACAGGGGGCGAAGGATTTTTTTACAGGAGTGATTAATACGAAAGCATATTTATGTCTTAAATAACATAGAAATCAAAGCAAGACATGCCTGATATTTTATCCAGATCGAAAATAGTGCCATTATAAATAACAAAACCCCGGCACATCAGTGTACCGGGGATAACCAACACTACCAGTTAAATTTATTACTATCTTCCCACTCTTTGACTTCTTTCTCTGCTTGATCTTTACCGTAGCCGTAGCGCTCCTGAATGCGGCCGACTAATTGATCGCGTTTCCCTTCGGCTACGTCTAAATCGTCATCTGTAAGCTGGCCCCATTTCTCTTTCACTTTTCCTTTGAACTGCTTCCAGTTTCCGCTGATACGATCTTTGTTCATCAGTGTTCTCCTCATTTAGGTGACAGTGCCGCCTGGCATTATTTCGCGCATCGGTTAACTGCGCAGAGATAAGCGTAGCCTATGACTGAGATTAAAAGGTGCTTAAGCGAACAAATCGGAAAATTTACGTAACGGTACTGTTTAAAGCGCAGCGGGAATTAAATCTGAAAATATAGGCTATGATTTTTCAAAGTACTCAGTGATTTATCTGCGTACCCGTTTGCTACCAAGGCATTTAGTCTTTTGTATTCAGAGAGTAAATGGTTTTAAGGAACGCGAATCGCTTGATGTCGTCCATTCCCCGTGCGGGGCTTAACGAGGCAATAGAATGGAATCCACAACGTTGAAAAAATCCTGGGGTGCTGAAATCCTTGCTGACGGCAGCGTGCGGTTTCGCCTTTGGGCACCCGGTCAGTAGCATGCCATGCAGCCGCAGCAGGATGGCTGGTTCAGCCTGACGCTGCGCGGGCCTGGTCACGGCAGCGAATATCACGACGAGCTGGCCGATGGCAGCACGGTGCCCGATCCGGCCGCGCGGGCACAACGCGCCGATGTCAACGGCCCTTCTCTGGTCATCGACCCACACCATTATGCCTGGCAGCAGCGCGACTGGCAGGGACGGCCGTGGCACGAAACGGTGGTCTACGAGCTGCACATCGGCACCTTTACCGCCGAAGGCACCTTCCACGCGGCTATCGAAAAACTCCCCGCGCTGGCCGACCTCGGTATCACCATGAGCGAAGTGCTGCCGGTATCGCAGTTTGGTGGCACGCGCGGCTGGGGCTATGACGGCGTTCTGCTGTATGCGCCGCACTCGGCGTATGGCTCACCGGATGATTTCAAAGCCTTTGTCGATGCCGCGCACGCGCTGGGACTGTCGGTGGTGCTGGATATTGTGCTCAACCACTTTGGTCCGGAAGGCAATTACCTGCCGCTGCTGGCACCGGCCTTTTTCCATGAGGAGCGTATGACGCCGTGGGGCGCCGGGATTGCTTACGATGTGGACGCCGCGCGGCGTTATATCGTCGAAGCGCCGCTCTACTGGCTGAAAGAGTTTAACCTCGACGGCCTGCGTTTCGATGCCATCGACCAGATTGAGGACACGTCCAGCAAGCACGTACTGATTGAGATTGCCGAGCGCATTCGCGAGGAGATCCACCACCGCCCGATCCATCTCACCACCGAAGACAGCCGCAACGTGATCTTCCTTCATCCGCGCGATGCTGACTGCAACGCGCCGCTGTTCAGTGGGGAATGGAACGACGATTTTCATAATGCCATTCATGTCTTTGCCACCGGCGAGACGCACGCTTATTACCAGGATTTCGCCGACGTACCGGAGAAATTAATCGCGCGCATTCTCACGGAGGGCTTTGCTTATCAGGGCGAGCTGTCGCCACAGAGTGGCCAGCGGCGCGGCGTACCCAGCGCAGGCCAGCCGCCGGTCGCGTTTGTCGATTTTATCCAGAACCACGATCAGGTGGGCAATCGCGCACAGGGCGAACGTCTGATTAGCCTGGCCGGTGCCGAACGCACCAAAGTGCTGCTGGCCACCCTGCTGCTGTCACCGCATATTCCGCTGCTGTTTATGGGCGAAGAGTACGGTGAAACCAACCCGTTCCTGTTCTTTACCGATTTCCACGGCGATCTGGCGAAAGCGGTGCGCGAAGGACGTGCGCGCGAATTTACCGGTCACGCCGGTCATGACGATACGGTTCCGGATCCCAACGCTGAAGAGACCTTCACGCGTTCGAAACTGGACTGGAGCAAAGTGGATCATCCCGCAGGCCAGGCGTGGCTGACGCTCACGCACCAGCTGCTGGCGTTGCGCCAGTAGCACATCGTGCCGCTGCTGCCGGATGCCCGCAGGCATAACGGCCAAGTGCTGCGCACCGCACCGGGCTTTGTCGCCGTCAGCTGGCAGTTCCCGCAGGGCCAGCTGTCGCTGGCGCTGAATATTGGACAGCAGAGCCAGCCGCTGCCCGCTATGCCCGGCGAGACGCTATTTGCGTGGCCACAGGAAAGCGGCGAGCTGCCGCAGCACTCTCTCATCGTGCGTCTGGCAAAAGGAGCAGCGCAATGAGTATTCCAACCGCAACCTACCGTATTCAGTTCCGCAACGGCATGACCTTTGACCGCGCGGCGCAGCTGGTGCCCTATCTGCAGCAGCTGGGCATCAGCCATCTTTATGCCTCGCCGATCTTTACCGCCACGCGCGACTCGACGCACGGTTATGACGTCACCGATGCCAATGAGATTGACCCGGCGATTGGTGGACGCGCCGGTTTTGACCGCCTCAGCGCGGCGCTGCAGCAGGCCGGGATTGCCCTGATCCTCGATATTGTGCCTAACCACATGGCAGCGTCGTTGGAAAATGCCTGGTGGCGCGATGTGATTGAACACGGGGAAGCCAGCCGCTACGCACGCTACTTTGATATCGACTGGTCGCGCAGGCTGACGCTGCCGTTCCTCGGCGATGATTTTGACCGCGTGCTGGCCAATGATGAACTCAGCATCAAGGCCGATCCGCACAGCGGCAATCCGGCGCTGGTCTATTACGATAGTTATTATCCGCTGACGCCCGCCAGCTGGCAGCAGCGTAAAGACGAAGTGCTGGCGCTGCGCGATCGCGCGGCCATCGCGGAACTGCATGCGCAACAGCCGTGGCAGCTAATGAACTGGCGTGAGGCGCGCAGCGCGCTCTCCTACCGCCGCTTCTTTGAAATTACCGGGCTGGTCGGCGTGCGCGTCGAAGATGAAGAGGTGTTCGCGGCTTCGCATCGCCTGATTCTTGAACTGGTACACAGCGGTGTGGTGAGCGGGCTGCGCATCGATCACGTTGACGGGCTGGCCGATCCGCTCGGCTATCTGCAACAGCTGCGTCAGGCCGCTGGCGACGCGTGCTATATCACGGTGGAGAAGATTCTTGCTGACGGGGAACAGCTGCCTGCCGACTGGCCGGTGTCCGGCACCACCGGTTACGAGTTTATCGCCGCGCTGTCGCATGCGCTGATTGATGATAATCAGATCGATATGCTGCATCTGGCCTATGAAGCGGTATCCGCCGAAAGTAACGACGTGACGGCTGGCCTGCGTGCGGCGCGTGAACTGATGGTCGATCGCAACTTTGCCGGGGAATTCAGCCGCCTGCTGGCGCTGGCTACCGAGGCAGCCGATCTGGTGCATCGCAACTTCAGTGAGGCTGAGCTGCACGTGGCGCTGCGCGAACTGCTGATCGCCTTCCCGGTGTATCGCACCTACGGCAGGAAAGCCGGTATGCCGCTGGAAGGCGAAGCGTTGCTATTACAGGTGCTGGAGCAGGTTAAACACAGCGCCTCGCCTGCGGCGCTGAGCTTTTTGCAGGCATTACTGCTGGGTGCAATCACTGAACAGGGCGAGCAAGATGCGGCGGAATTCCGCGCCCGCTTCCAGCAGCTGACCGGCCCGCTGATGGCGAAATCGGTCGAAGATACACTCTTTTTCCGCAATCACGTGGCGCTGGCGATCAACGAAGTGGGTGCCGAACCGCTGCCGCACGCGTTTTCGCTCGAACGCTTCCACAGCGAAATGCAAACCCGACTGCGCCATCAGCCGGATGGGCTGTCGGGTACGTCCACGCACGATACCAAACGCGGCGAGGATGCACGCGCGCGGCTGTATACCCTGAGCGAAGCGCCGGCGCTGTGGGCGGAGAACGTGACGCGCTGGCGCCAGATGAACCAGCCGCACGTGGTCGCGCTGGCGGACGGACCGGCACCCGAACCGCCGGTAGAGTGGATGCTGTACCAAGCGCTGGCGGGCGTCTGGCCCACCACGCTGCAGCCGGAGGACACGGCGGCACTGGACGCGCTGCGCGATCGCTTTTTGCCATTTGTGGAAAAAGCCCTGCGCGAAGCGAAGTTACGCACCGACTGGGCGGACAGCAACGAAGCTTATGAAAACGCCGTGCTGGAGTATGCCCGCCAGCTGCTGTCACCCACCAACCCGGCGTTCCTGCAGGACTTCAGCCACGCGCTGCAGCCGTTCATCCGTGCCGGACTGGTTAACAGCCTGAGTCAGACGGTGATCAAACTGACCGCGCCGGGCGTGCCGGATATCGATCAGGGCTGCGAAGCGCTGGATTTCAGCTTGGTCGATCCGGATAACCGGCGCGAGCCGGATTTCTCTCAGCTGACGGCTCAGCTTGATGTCCACGCCGCGCCGGATTTCGCCAGCCAGCAGGACTGGCTGAGCGGCCCGCTGAAGCAGCAGATCATTGCGCGCCTGCTGCATCTGCGCCGCGACCATGGACAGCTGTTCCGCTTCGGTGATTATCAACCGCTCAGTGCATCGGGCAAACATGCGGAAAAAGTGATCGCCTTTGCCCGTCAGGACAGCGACTACGCGCTGCTGGTGATTACGCCACGGCTGATTTTCAATGGTGCACAGTGGAGTCATACCCGACTGGCACTGCCGGAATCGCTGGCGCATCGCCACTATCGCAATGTGCTGACCGGCGAGACCGTAGTGATTAATGACGATGTTACGCTGGACAATGTGAGCTATAGCGCACCGCTGGTGCTGATTAGCCAGTAGCGTCCCCGATAAACCTGTTGTTTTACATGACTATCTATTCACTGGATGGAGAGGATTGAATGTCTAACGGTAAACCTTTAGAAATCACCGCTGGATCGGGGCACCAGCTCGGCGGCAACTTTGATGGGGACGGCGTCAATTTTGCGCTGTTTTCAGCACACGCGGAACGGGTCGAACTCTGTCTGTACGATGAGAGCGGTCAGCATGAAATTGCCCGCTTCGATCTGCCGGAATATACCCACGAAATCTGGCACGGCTACGTGCCCGGCCTGAAGCCCGGCGCGCTGTACGGCTATCGCGTCCACGGACCGTTCGATCCGGAAAACGGCCATCGCTTTAACCCGAGCAAATTACTGATTGATCCGTACGCCCGTGAGTTGCAGGGCAACATCGACTGGAACGAGGCGCACTTCGCTTACGATTTACTGCACGAAGATAAAGATCTGACGTTGGATACCCGTGACAGCGCGCCGTTTACCCCCAAGTGCCGGGTGATTGATACCAATGCGTTCGACTGGCAGGACCATAATCGGCCCAGCATTCCGTGGTCCGGCACGGTGATTTATGAAACCCACGTCAAAGGTTTCACCCAGCTTAACCCGGCGATTCCGGCAGAGATGCGCGGCACCTATGACGGTATGAGCCACAAATCCACCGTTGAATATATCAAAAACCTGGGCGTGACGTCAGTGGAACTGCTGCCGGTGCACTGGTTCCCGGACGATCAGCACCTGCTGGATCGCGGACTGAAAAACTTCTGGGGCTATAACTCGCTGGCCTTTTTCGCGCCTGCCAGCCGCTACTTCGGTCCGCGCGGCATTCAGGGCTTTCGCGACATGGTGCGCGCTTTCCACGATGCCGGCATCGAAGTGATTCTCGACGTGGTGTATAACCACACTGCGGAAGGCAACGAACTGGGGCCGACGCTGTCGTTCAAAGGGATTGATAACTTCTCCTACTACCGCACGCTGCCGGATCAGCACCGTTATTACATCAATGATACCGGCACCGGCAACACGGTGAATACCTCCCATCCGCGCGTGCTGCAGCTGGTGACGGATTCGCTGCGCTACTGGGCAGAATCGATGCATATCGACGGTTTTCGCTTCGACCTCGGCACCATTCTCGGTCGCGAGCCGGAAGGATTCGATCAGCGTGGCGGCTTCTTTGATGCCATGACGCAGGATCCAGTGCTGTCTAAGCTGAAGCTGATCGGCGAACCTTGGGACATCGGCCCCGGTGGCTACCAGGTGGGTGGCTTCCCGCCCGGCTGGGCTGAGTGGAACGACAAATATCGCGACACGGTGCGTGAGTACTGGAAAGGCGACAACGTCTCAACCGACTTTGCCGCGCGCCTGCTTGGTTCCGGCGATCTCTACGATCAACGCGGCCGCCGCCCATGGGCCAGCGTCAATTTTATCACCGCACACGATGGCTTTACGCTGAACGATCTGGTCTCGTACAACGACAAGCATAACGATGCCAACGGGGAAGATAACAACGACGGTCATAACGATAACCGTTCGTACAACTACGGTGCCGAAGGCCCAACCGACGACGAAGGCATCAACGCGGTGCGCGAGCGGCAGAAGCGTAACTTCCTCGCCACGCTGTTTTTCTCCCACGGCACACCGATGCTGCTGGCGGGCGATGAGTTTGGCCGCAGCCAGATGGGCAACAACAACGGCTATTGTCAGGACAGCGAGATTTCCTGGCTGCACTGGGAAGATTTGCCGGCTTCCGCTGATGCGTTACGCGATTTCACTCGTCAAATCATCGCACTGCGCGCGCAGCAGCCGCTGCTGCGACGTGAAAGCTGGCGCGACGGCATGGAGATCAAATGGTTTAACGCCGGCGGCGGTTTCCAGCAGGCGGAACAGTGGGACGAGGGCTCGACGCTCGGCGTGTACATTGGGCGTCCGGATCTGCAAACCGAAGAGGGTATCTGGCACGATGTGCTGATGCTGTTCAATCCGTTTGAAGGCAATGTGCCGTTCCGCATCCCGCAGTTTGGTGAAGGCGGCTGGGTGCTGGAGCTGACCACCTCCGACAGCGCCAGTAAGGGATTGGTGATTACCAAAGAGAAGGATTTCGAGCTGGAGGGCCGCAGCCTGGCGCTGTTCCGCCGGCCGTGAGTGGAACGCGGGGTGCCGCAGCCATGGGTTTCCAGGTGCGCATGAATGCGCACCCTACGGAAAACGGGACATGCACCGCATGGGTCGCCGTTCACGGCGACCTGTTCCACGACCGGCTCCACTGTTAACCCGCCAGCCTCTTCTGCTACCCGGCGCTAAAATTTCATTAACTAGAAACCACAATCTGCCGATGATCTTTAATCTGCCCTTGTACCCGCCGCGTCAGGCGTCGGGGTGCGTTTAGATTAAGGATAATAAGATGAACATCTCCCAACGATTGTTACTGACCTTTTCCATGCTGTTTGGCGCCATCATTCTGCAAGCCGTGCTCGCCATCTCACTGCTTTCCGGCTTTCAGGAGCGCTTTGAATATGTGCAAACCAACGCCATCCCCTCGATCAAAGACCTCAACACTTTGATTGATTGCGGCAATCAGCTGGCGCTGACGCTGTACAAACACCAAACCCAGTTGCAGGACAGCAACATGCCCGCCGTCGAAGCAGACATTGATAAACAGATTGCCGGGCTGAAATCGCTCACCGATTACTACATGAAGCATGATATCTCCAGCGAAGGAGATAAACGCCTGACTGAGGTGGCCTTTAACAATATTCAGCGCGTGAATGAACGGCTGCCCGCATTTCTCAGTGCGTCGCGTGCACACCAGAATGCCATCAGCCTCGACCTGATTGAAGGCCAGAGCGGCATCGGTGCCGCCATCCGTCAGCTGATTGCCGATTATCAGAAGCAGCTGATGCTGAACATCGCCATTGGCGACGAGTTACGCGCCACCAACCGCAGCACCTTCCATAATGTGTTGTGGACGACCATCAGCGGCGTGGTTGCAACGGTGCTGGTATTCGGTCTGTTCGCCCTGTTCACCGTACTGCGCATCCGCCGCAGCCTGGCGGATGTCGGCAAAGTGATGATGCGCGCCAGTGAAAATCTCGACCTGACGCTCAGCGCAGACGAAAGCCGTCGCGATGAGGTGGACAATATGGCGCGCTCCTTTAATCAGCTGATGCGCAGCGTGGCAGGTTCGCTGAGTGCCGTGCGCAGCGCGTCGCATTCGGTGAGCAGCGCATCGGTGCAAATCGCCGCCGGCAATGAAGATCTCTCTGCACGTACCGAACAGCAGGCCGCCTCGCTGGAGCAGACCGCGGCCAGCATGACTGAACTGAGTGAAACCGTACGTCAGACCGCCGATAACACGCGTCAGGCCAGCCAGCTGGCGGCTAACGCCAGTTCGCTGTCGGAAAAAAGTGGTACCTCGCTCAGCACCATGCTCTCGACCATGGATGACATTCGTGGCAGCTCACGCAAGGTCACGGACATTGTTTCGATGATCGAAGGCATCGCTTTCCAGACCAATATTCTGGCGCTCAACGCGGCAGTCGAAGCCGCACGCGCCGGTGAGCACGGCAAGGGCTTTGCGGTGGTGGCGGGTGAAGTACGTAGCCTGTCTCAGCGCTCCACTTCCGCCGCACGTGAGATTAAAGGATTGATCGAAGAGTCACACCGCCTGACTGAAGCAGGGGCCGCCCAGGCCAGCGACGTCAGCAGCAACATGCAGGTGATGAATGACACTATCCATCAGGTCAGCGAACTGATGAGCGAAATCGCAGCGGCCGCGGTTGAACAGAGTCAGGGCATTAGCTAGGTGCAGCAGGCGGTAAATCAGATGGATGATGTGACGCAGCAGAACGCCGCGCTGGTGGAACAGGCCTCAGCCGCGTCGCAATCGCTGCAGGAGCAGGCCCAAACGCTCAACCAGCTGGTGACCCGCTTCGTGCTGGCAGAATCCGGCGCAACGCCGGTCATTAAGCCTGCGCCGGCGAGCCATAAAGCGCCACAGCCGGGACGTCTGGCACTGGCCAGCGATGCAGACTGGCAGAGTTTCCAATCCCTTTGCCCTCCGCGTCGTCGCGCGGAGGGGCTTTCTCCCACTGACGAATTCCCCCAAGCGCGCTGGCGCGAGCGACATTGCTTCAACGAGCGCCAGCAAAACTGCTATTCTGTGAACCACGCTAACGGTCATCATCAACGAAGGCGTTTCACCCCCGCATGCCCGCCGCTCCCTTAAGGAACCCTATGCACCCTCAGCAACAGACACGCGGTAAATGGACCATCTTTGGCCTGATGTTTATTCCTGGCTTTACTTGGGCTTCCTGGGTCAGCCGCACGCCCTTTATGCGCGATGTGCTGCACGCCTCGACGGAAATGATGGGCCTGATTCTGTTTGGCTTCTCCTGTGGCTCAATGCTGGGCGTGTTGCTGGCCGGTAAGCTGGTCGCGCACTTTGGCACCAGCCGGGTGATGCGCACGGGTTACCTGATCCTGCTCGGTGGCCTCGTACTGATGACCGTTGCGTTAACGCTCGCCAGTAGCGGGCTGGTGTTTACCAGTCTGGTGTTGCTGGGCGGCGGAACCGCGCTGATGGATGTGGTGGTAAATGTCGAAGGGGCAGCGTTTGAGCGGCGCATCGGCAAGTCAATCATGACGATCATTCACGGCTTCTTCAGTTTCGGCACGCTGATCGGCGCACTGGCGGGTCTGGCCATGACTGCAGCCGATATCAGCACCCACTGGCACTTTAGGCTGTGTCCCTTAATTACATAACCTTTTGTAAAACAGCCGGATGCATCCCAGTTTCACCATCGCCAGATAATTCCTCGCCGTTTTGTCATAACGTGTGGCAATGCGGCGGTATTCTTTTGTCCGGAGTAGGCTTTGTCAGCCAGCACTGCATGGCCACGACGCTTCATGCTGCCGTTCCGGCGCTGAACACCAATACCGTCCAGAAGACGTTGTGCAAACTGGCTTTCGTGAGCCTGACCGGGACTCAGTACGATATTTAACGGCAGACCGCTTCCGTCTGTCGCCAGATGGATTTTGGTGCCAAAACCACCGCGAGAGCGACCCAGCCCATTATCTCCGGCGGTATCGGAATGTTTTTTTGCGCCCCGGCGGCGCACCTGAGTGCCCGGATATTGCTGCCATCCAGCGCAGTTGCGGACCAGTCAGCGAGACCATGAGCATCAAGAGAAGAAAGTAACCTGTTGAAAATAATGTTAATCACTCCCGATTTAGACCATCGATTAAAACGGTTATAAACGGTCTTCCATGGGCCATATCGCTCAGGCAAATAGCGCCATGGTGCGCCTGAACACAGCACCCAGAACATGCCGTTGATGATCATACGATGTTCAGCCCATGGACGTCCGGCCCGTGGTGTTGCTGGTTCAGCAGGTAATAAGGGCTGGATGATAGTCCATGCTTCATCGGGAAGGTCGTAGCGAGCCATAGTTCAGTGTGTTGTGGAAACAGGTAGTTACTATATCTCAGGTGATTAAGGGACACAGCCTAATGCGCTTGAGCTGGCCGGTCTCGATCTTTCTGCTCTGCTTTCGCTGGACAATCATGAATTGTTCAATGAGGCCGACGATCAGCAGCAGCCGATTAATGCGGAATTACTGCAGCTTAATAAAGATGCATTTAATGACTGGTATAATCAGGAAAGCCAGAGTGGTGTGATGGCTGAAAATAATTCCCAATCAGATGCGCTGTTCTTACAGAACGAAATCGAACAATTCTAATTTATCTGGAGCATACAGGTGCAATTTATTGCACCTGTGAAACCTAAATGAAAATTGCAAAAAAATTACTTTTAGCTTCACTGGTGTGTGCGCCAGTATTAACGACTTTTTCAACCTAGGCGCAAAATTCATTTGGTGCCGCATGGCGCAGTTTATCGCCGGTATCGGCAAAGCAGGCGCGGGTGGTTTATTATCGTCCGGCTTCATTAACCGGGGAAAAACCGGCAAATATTTATGTCGACGGTGAATTCCAGACGTCGTTACTGGCCGGTGGCTATACGGTGTTTTGTGTTGCGCCGGGAACGCATTCGCTGGGCAGTTATGTCAACGATGCGCCAGATTATCAGGGTAAACGCGCGCAATCGTGGACTGATAAACTGGCTGCCGGTAAAACCTACTACATTCGCGCTAACCTCGATGACAGCGGTCGTCCGCTGGTGGTCAGCCAGCAGCAGGCACAGCTGGAGTTACTGAGCACCAAACGTCAGGCCCATCTGCTGTCGCGCGCATCGTCGGTACAGAGCTGTCAGGAAGGAACGACTGAAGCTTATGATAAATATGCGTTTTCATCCGACCTGCTGTTCCGCTTTGGCAGCGCCAATAGCAACGACATCTCCGCACAGGGGCGCGAGGCGCTTAGCAGTTTTGCCAGCATGCTGAAAAAGGAAAATGCCGCTCAACGCCACATCATTGTCACCGGCTTTACCGATCCTATTGGCAGCGACAGCAGCAATATGGCGCTCGGCCAGCGTCGCGCTGAGGCGGTGAAAGCACTGTTGATCGCCCAGGGAATGAATGCAGCCAATATCACCGCGCAGAGCATGGGGGAATCTCAGGTAAACACGAACTGTTCAGGCAGCCTGCAGGAGCAGAAAGCATGCTATGCCAGCGAGCGCCGGGTTATTATCAGTGTAGAAAACAAGTAATCTGATTTAATTATTTTAGCAGCGCATTCTCACATCATCATATTGATGAGGTGTGAGGCACTGTGCCTCGATAAAGTTATTAAGAGTTTATATAACTTTATCGATTAAGACGTTTCTCGTATTGTCTGCAGGCATAAAAAGCGAAATTAAAACTGTATTCGGCTAGAAATCCCGAAACGTTATTCAACGTAAAAGGAATACACATCATGGCTAATATTCAAAAGGTGGCGGAAAACGCCAGCGTTATCTCGACCAAAAATCAGTTTTATAATTGGATCGATAAGGAAGTAAAAGGTGCCAACGGCGGCAAGCTGGAGATTACAGTCGATGGTGAAATGCACATTGTAGATATCAGCGAGGACGGCAAATGGTCATTCGACCCGAAAACCAGCTGGTTAGACGGCACCCATGTTATTCAGCTGGTATCGATTGATAAAGCGACCAACCCAAGTGACCCGCGCATCTTCATTCTTGATGTCGACACTAAGTCTCCGGTAAAACCGGAAATCTGGCGCGTGATTGACGATGCGGCGGCGGAAGATCACTACCTGACGCCGGGTGAAGCCACCCGCGATAAAACGCCGGCGCTGTCTGGTGTGGCAGAGCTTGGCACGATTGTTACCCTTTACGATAACGGTAAAGAGATCGGTTCGGTGGTAGCAGACAAAATGGGTGCATGGAGCATCACGCCGGAGCTGGCAGATGGCGAGCACAAACTGACCGTGATGGCGAAGGATACGGTTGGCCATGAAAGCCCGATTTCTGATGCTTTCAACCTGACGATTGCCAACGGTGTAGTCACTCAGGCTGTGAACGAAGCGGTATCTGTAACGCCGGCAGAAGCAGCCACCGTGGACGCGGCTAATTCTGCGGGTGAACCGGTCAGAATCATCAACAAAAACGTAATTACGCTCAGCGGTACAAACGCGGAACCCAATGCCTTAGTACAGATTATTATTGATGAAACAGTTTACACGACCCGTGCTGATGCCAGTGGCAAATGGCAGTTTGACTCGCCGGAGCTGAAAGAGGGTTTGCACGTTGCGGGCATTCGTTATCTGGACCGTGCGGGCAACTGGGGATCATCAACTCCGCGTATTTACAATATCGACACCTCTGCACCCGAAGCACCGCAGATTATGCGCGTGATCGATAATGAAGGCAGCGCAGATACCTATCTGACGCCAGGCAATTACACCAACGACAAAACCTTAACCCTGTACGGTGTTGCTCAGCCGGACAGCGTGGTTAAAATCTACGATATTCGCTTCAACGTGATTGGTAGCGTGAAAGCCGGTGCCGATGGCCGCTGGAGCTTCACGCCGGAACTGACCACCGACGGCACCCACGTGTTTAGCGCCAGCTACACCGATCGTTTCGGCGCCGAGAGCCCGCGCTCTGACAACTTCGCACTGACGCTGGACTCCTCAGTACCAGGCACGCCATCACGTGAGTGAGGTGTTGGATGACGAAGGCCGCGTTACCGGTCCGATGAAGTCAGGTGACATAACCGATGACAAAACCCCAACCCTGTCGGGTGTGGCGGATGCGGGCGTAATTGTGCGCGTGTGGGACGGCGACAAACTGATCGGTTCTACCGTGGCGAACAATCGCGGTGAGTGGAAACTGGACGTTGAGCTGGGTGAGGGCGAGCACTCGCTGGTTGTGGATTCCATCAGCAAAGGCGGCACCGTTTCTGAGAAAACCGATCCGTTCAAACTGGTTGTCGACAGCAACATCCTACCAGCACCGGTGGTGGATGAGATGGTCGCCAACAACGGTGATGAAGAGCGTGTACTGCAGCCAGGCGATTCCACTAACGACACCACGCCAGTACTGCGTGGTGAAGGCAACGACGGCGACATCATTTACGTCATTGTTGACGGCGAAAAAGAGCCAGTGGCTTCAACTGTCTTTAAAGATGGCAAGTGGGAAATTGAATTGCCAGAGCTGGCGGAAGGTTCACACGATATTGAACTGATTGCCAAAGATCCGGCCACTGGTAAAGAGTCACCGACTTCTGATCCTATTAACGTGATCATCGATGTTACGCCACCGGATCAGCCAAAACCACCGACGATCATTGATAACGAAGGTGATAACACCGGTTCGGTTGAGCCAGGTAAACCCATCGATGACAACCGTCCTGGCTTCGGCGGCGACGGCGGCAACCCGGGCGACAAGGTGGAAGTCATCATCGAAGACGAAACCGGTAATAAAGTGGTGATCGGCACCGGCATTGTCGGCGAAGACGGCAAGTGGGAAGTGAAGCCTGAAAACCCAATCGAAGATGGCGAGTATCAGGTAATCATTGAGATTACCGATCCGGCCGGCAACGAATCTCAGCCATCCGATCCTATCGATCTGATCATTGACACCAAAAAGCCGGGCTCAATGGACGGCACGTACGTTCTGGAGGATAACGTCGGTCCTATTCAGGGGAACATTGAAAACGGCATGGTCACCGATGACAAACAGCCAACGCTGAAGGGCACCTCATCGGATCTGTCGCAGGTCATCATTTACATCGACGATCTGAAGCCGATTGTGGTTGACGTTGTTGACGGCAAGTGGAGCTATGAGCTGCCAGAACTGGGCGAGGGCGAGCATAAAGTTGAAGTACAGCCAGTAAGCAAATCCGGTGTGAAGGGCGACAAAGAAGCCGCCATTAACTTCAACGTGGATACCACCAAGCCGGAGCTGGTTGAAGGTGGCCCTGAGGCTAACTTCGAAGGCGTCTTCGCTGATAAAACCGGCATTGAAATCCCAGTGCCATCGGACACCAACGATGACACCCTGATCTTCAAAGGTAAGGGCGCAGAAGACGGTACTATCGTGATGATTTGGGCCGACGAAGCGCGTAGTGAGCTGATCGGTTCTACCGTGGTGCAAAATGGCGTGTGGCGCTATGAGTCTGACAAACTGGCAGAAGGCGATTATGTCTTTAACGTCACGATACGCGATGAGGCTGGTAACGAGCTGGTCATTGACCGTACCGTTAAGACCAATGTCGACGTTACTCCACCGCCGCCGCCAGAGATCAACTCGATTTTCGCTGCCGGTGCCACGGATGTAGAAGGGCTGATGAGCATGTCACTCAACGACATCATGGCGCAGGGCCAGGACTCCCTGTTCATCGACAACGGCAAATCGCAGCTGGTGGTGAATGCCAAACAGGGCGAGGCGCTGACGCTGGAAGACATCCTGCCAGCCGGTGAAGATGCCAGCTCCTAGCAGCAGGCGGCCGGTACCGTCACCGTCGGTGGCAACGAGTACAACGTCTACAGCAACGGTGATGCGGAACTGCTGGTGCAGAACCTGCATAACGAACAGCACTGATCATTGATTAGCTGCTAAACAAAAGCCCCGGTCGCAAAACCGGGGCTTTTTTTATGCATGCATCGGAAAAATCAGGCGGTCGGTTCCAGCACCAGAATTTTCACGTCCACCACGTCATCTTTGATGGTGGCGCGGTACGCATCCATGTGCGGCATCTGCTGATGCTGCTCCAGATGGCGCAGCGATTCCCACTGCTCGAGCATAAAGATCGAGTCTGGCGAGTTCTGCTTCCACGGCACCTGTGCTTGGTGATCGACCAGCGCATCGTACTGATGGCAACCCTCTTCTTCCAGCACGACAGGGATCAGTTTATTAATCGCCTCCAGCACCTCCTGACGGCGGCCCGGCTTAACGCAATTTCTGCAACCACAGTTAACATAACGCTTCCTTCTGTTTTTTCCCGGTGTGCTTACAGTTTAAGCAAAGATCTGGCTGAGATGAGTCCGATAACGTGCGATATCGCGCGGCACGTCCGGCTGTTTAATCACGTCGTTACAGATAAAGGTCGGCAGACTTTCCATACCGAGGAACTGATTGGCTTTATGGAAGTGCAGGTACAGGCCGTCCACGCCGACGCCTTCAAAGAACTGGTCGGGATCGGTAAAGGCTTCCAGCGGGGCGTTCCAGGTCAGCGACAGCATGTATTTTTTGCCCTGAATCAGGCCGCCGGAACCGTATTTTTTGCTGGCATCGCTGCGCGAACGGCCATCGCTGGCGTACAGCGCGCCGTGGCCCAGAGTAAACACCTCATCAATGTACTTTTTCACCGTCCACGGCTCGCCCATCCACCAGCCTGGCATCTGATAAATCACCACGTCGCTGTCGAGGTATTTCTGCACTTCGTCCGCCACGTTGTAGTCGCTATCGGCAACGGTCACCTGAACCTCATGGCCCAGATCGCGCAGCTGGCTGGCCGCCACTTCGGTCAGGGTATGGTTCAGTTCGCCTTTGGAATGGGCAAAGGTCTTGCCGCCGTCGATAATCAAAATCTTGCTCATGGATAATTCGCTCCGTTTCTCATAGATGCCGCCCACTCTACGCGCGCGCGGGGGGCAAAAAATGCGTGATTGATGACAAGACTTTTGCTCTCAAAGCAATAATGCCGTCACTTATGCAACAATCCGCACGCTAACCAACATCCACTTAAAAAGAAAAAACCATGAAAACTGTGATACTGAGTGCCTTACTTCTGGTGGCCGGCGCGGCTCAGGCGCAATCCCACCTTGATGACGTTCGCCAGAGCAAAACCCTGAAGGTCTGCACCACCGGCGATTACAAGCCATACACCTTTCTGCGCAGCGACGGCCAGTATGAAGGGCTGGACATCAGCATGGCGCAGTCGCTGGCCGCCAGCCTCGGCGCAAAAGTAAAGTGGGTGCCAACCACATGGAAAACCCTGAGCGAAGATTTCGTGGCGAGACAGTGTGATATCGCACTGGGCGGCGTCTCCGTGACGCTGAAACGTCAGCAGATCGCCTGGTTCGCGCAGCCGCTGGGTGTCGATGGCAAAATTCCGCTGGTGCGCTGCACGGATAAAGCGAAGTACCAGACGGTTGAGCAGATCAACCAGCCGCAGGTGCGGGTAATAGAGCCGGCTGGCGGCACCAACGAAGCGTTTGTGCACCGTCATCTGCCACAGGCCAGCCTGCAGCTGGCGGAGAACACCGGGATTTTCCAGCAGCTGGTGGATAACAAAGCCGACGTGATGATCACCGATGCTTCCGAAGCGCTGTTCCAGCAGCAGCACTATCCGTCGCTGTGTGCCATCAATCCGCAGCAGCCGATGCAGTATGGCGAGAAGGCTTACATGATCCCGCATGATGATATGAGCTGGAAGCTGTATGTGGATCAGTGGCTGCACCTCAGCACTGCCACCGGCGAATATGCGCAGATCGCCAAACAGTGGCTGGGCGTGGTGAAGTGATCGTTAGCTGATAAATGGTATCGCGACAGGCGTTACCGTCCCGTAGCGGCGCAATTTATTGCGCAATCAGCAGCAGTGCGGCGGGTGAATACGCGCGATAAATCGCGCCGCTACGGCATGTGCAACTGACATCCTGCACTTCCGTAGCGGCAATATTTATTGTTTTAAAATCAACGATACAACCCGGCCTTACCTAACCCGCCGAACAGATTCATCTTGTAGCGGATCACTGCTTTCGCGGCGGCGATGGCGTCCGGATAAATTACATTCGGATCCCACCAGCTCTCCCGCGCCAGGATCTCGCGCAGTCTAGCGAAATAGGCGAACTTCATGTCGCTGGAGATATTGATCTTGCCCACGCCCAGCGTCACCGCCTCGGCAATCTCCGCGTCCGGATTGTCCGAACCGCCGTGCAGCACTAGTGGAATGTCTACGCGCTGCGAGATATCCTTCAGAATGTGCATCTGCAGCTCCGGTTTCATATCTTTGGGATATGATGCCGTGCGCGGTGCCAATCGCCACCGCCAGCGTATCGACGCCGGTGCGCTGCACAAAATCTTCCGCCTGCGCCGGTTCGGTGTAAATCACCTTGCTCACGCCACCTTCCACCGTGGTGCCGGTATCGCCGATGGTGCCGAGTTCGCCTTCCACCGATACACCCACTGTGTGCGCCAGCTTCACCACCTCTTTGGTCAGCGCTACATTCTCTTCGTACGGCAGCAGCGAGCCGTCAATCATTACCGAGGTAAAGCCGCACTGAATCGCGCGCAGCACCTGCGCAATTGAAGCGCCGTGATCGAGGTGAATGGTAAACGGCACGCGGCTTTTTAAGGTGCGTTCGCGCACGTAGCCAAAAAATTCATCGGTGACAAATTCCAGTTTGCTCGGATGGATAGAAATAATGGCGGGCCGGCTTCTTCCACCACGGCACGGATAAAGCAGCTGTCAGCGACGTTAAATGCGCCGATGGCGAAGCGATGTTCACGGGTCGGGGCCAGCATCTCTTTCATTGAAATCAACATGTTTATGTTTCCTTAGCGTGAGTTTTACCAGAGCCGGAGCACGCGCCGACCCGATGAGGGACAAAAAGAAACCGGTGGAGATTGCGCCGCGATCAGGGCGTGCGCGCCGTCAGTAGCGGTTTGCCGACCCTGACCAGCTCAAATATTCAATAACCACTTCGCGACAGGCGGACTCCATCAGCGCCAGCACATCGGCCAGCTCGGCCTGCGGGTGCTGGCGCAGCGCCTGCTGCACCGCGTGCTTACCGGCGTCGAACACCGCAGCGCCGACGTTGATTTTGGCGACGCCACAGGCGCTGACGCGGCGTATATCCTCCGCCGGGGTGCCCGAACCGCCGTGCAGTGCCAGCGGCCGCGTCGTCACCGCGTGCAGCTGCTGGAGCCGTTCAAAGTCGATCTTCGGCTTTACGCCCGGCGGATAAAGCCCGTGCGCGGTACCCACCGAAATCGCCAGCAGATCGATGCCGGTCTGCTCAATAAACGGCAGCACGTCTTCTACCCGGGTCATCTTCACGGCGGCATCGGCCAGTTCATATGTGGGCGCATCGGCGATATGCCCCAGCTCGCCTTCAACGCACACGCCAGCGGTATGCGCCATCTTCACTACCGCTGCGGTCTGACGAATATTGTCCGCCAGCGGCTCGGCCGACGCGTCAATCATCAGCCCGGTAAAGCCGGCGCGAAACGCCTGACCAATCAGCGGGAAGGCTTTACCATGGTCGAGCGCCACCGCCGGCGGAAAATGCGCGCTGTGTCCCTGATACACATTAAGGATCAGCGGCGCGCGCTGCTGTTCAGCCGCCTGAATCGCCGCGCGGGCGGTTTCGAGGTTGAAGCAGTTGATCGCCAGCACCGCGTACTTGTGCTGGAAGGCGGCCTGAATCAGGTCATTCATCATGGCAAACATGCGGGCTCCTTATTCCATAGTGAATTTGATCTCTTCATCTCGGACGCCGGGCGCTTCCACGTCATCGAACTCTTCATCCTGCTGCGTGACCGGTTTTTTCATCACCGACAGCATCACGCCGCACACCACGGTGCCGATGCCGAGCGCCAGGCAGAACAGCCACGGTTTGGTGAACCGCGGCACCACGAACATGCCACCGTGTGGCACCGGCGCTTCCACGCCCCACACCATAATCAGTCCGCCTGCCAGCGCTGAGGCCACCACGCGCAGCAGGTCGCGTGCCGCAATCGGAATCACGCCTTCGGTAATCATGCAGATGCCCATCGGGAAGGCGGCTTTCAGCGCCTCTTTCTCTGCTTTGGTGTATTTGTGGCGCGTCAGCAGATAAGAGAGGGTGATGCCGAACGGCGGAATGATGGAGCCGACAAACTTCACCGCTTCCGGACCGTAAATGCCGTCGACCAGCATGCCGTCGGCGAACAGCGACATGGTCTTATTGATCGGTCCGCCAAAGTCGAAGGTGGCCATCGCGCCGAGGATGGCGCCCATCACGAACTTGGAGCCGCCCTGCATGGACTCCAGCAGATGAATCAGCGTTTTTTGCAGCCAGACGATGGGCTGGCCGATAAAGGTCATCATCAGCAGCCCGGCGATGATGGTGCTGATCAGCGGCACAATCAGCCCCATGCCCCAGCCGCCGATCTGGTTCAGCATCCAGGCAATGCTGCCGGTCTGCTTGCCGACGTCTGGCCCGCCAATCACCTGGCCGAGCGCGATGCAGATGCCGGCGGCGACGATCAGCGGGATCATCCATGAGATATGCCGGTGAGCAGATGGCCTTTGATCTCCTGACCGTACTGACGTTTGTGATCGCTCATGATCGATCTCCTCAGGCGCGCGCCAGTGAATCCGCCACTTTTTCGAGGAATTTCACCGGTGACTTGATCACCACTTCGGTTTTCACTCGCACGATAGGTTTGCCCTGAAAGCGCTCTTCGCCGTTGATCTTGACGTCAACCGCGAGGATCACCACGTCAGCGGCGTCGATCTGCTCGCGCGTCAGCGGCGTTTCAGTGCCGATGGTGCCCTGGGTTTCAACGTGGATGATATGGCCCAGCGCGTGAGCCCCCTTAATCAGTTTTTCACGCGCAATGTAGGTATGCGCGATGCCTGCGGTGCAGGCCGCTACACAGACGATATTCATGTGGCACCTCAAGGTGTTGGGTGTTAACAGAGGTCGGTTTCGGCGTACTGACTAAACAGCCGGATGATATTGCCGGGGTCATTCTCCGCCAGCAGTCGGGCTATCACCTCATCATCGGCCAGCGCGCTGGCCACTTGCGACAACAGGCGAATATGGGTGGTGTTCTGATCTTCCAGCCGCACGGCGAACAGGATGATGCAGCGCACCTGGCTGCCATCCAGCGTTTCCCACGGAATATCCTGCTGGGTGCGGCCGATGGCGAGCGTGGTTTGTTTGACCGCCGACGATTTGCCGTGCGGAATCGCGATATGGTTTTCGAAGCCGGTCGAGCCTTCCGCTTCACGCAGCCAGACATCGGCAATAAACGCGGCGCGATCGCTGATGGCGCCGTCGCTCACCAGCAGATCGGTGAGTTCGTTGATCGCCTCTTCTTTACTGGTGGCGCTGAGCGCCAGGTTAACGCGGCGCGGCGTCAGAATGCGGGAAATGTCCATGGTTGCTCCTCATTCAATCAGTGTGCGGCCAACGCGCAGGGCGTGCCGTTGGGCAGCTGGCTGCCAATCATGGCGTCAGTGACCCGCCGGATATCGTCATCATTAAAAAAGGCGCTGACATACACGGCCGGAATGGCACCGGCGTCGAGGTGGATGGTGGTGATCACCAAATCCACCGCGTGGTGCTGACAAAACGCCGCCTGATTGCTGGCTGACACCACGCCGGCAATTTCCCAGTCCGGAAAGGCGCGTAATATGCGGCTCTTTAGCAGGTGTGAGGTGCCCACGCCGCTGGAGCACACCACCAGGATGCGTTTGTGGGCGATCTGCCGCTCCAGTGCCGCCTGGAAATGAACGCACAGATAACCAATCTCATCCTCAGCCACCAGCGATAGGGCGAAAGTGCGCGCGGTCAGTTGCATTGCCTGCTGGGTCAGAGGAAATATCTCTTTTATTTCCTGTTTAATATCATCCAGCAGCGGATTGCGAATATGAATGTGATATTTAAGCCGGTTTAATAATGGCTTTATATGCACCAGTAAACCGTCAAATAATAAACGGTCCTGAGATAAGTCCTGCTGAATAAACGCCGAGAAACGATCAATTAATTCGCAGGTTATTTTAACCGACTCGGCAGTGGAAAATTGATTATGCAGCGTCACCTGATCGCCACGCTCTTCCACCACAATGCCGGAGGAGACAATATATTGATAAATAAAACCGACTTCATCGGCCGGCAAGGCACAGCCGATGAGCTGCTCAATGCGCACCACCATCTGCCGGGCAATGGTGAGAATCGATTGATCCAGATCGTGCGCGGTGGTGAGAATGTCCAGCGCCAGCGCGTTGCCCTGCGCCATGCGGTGCATCATGATCAGGATGTGCGTGCACAGATTGAGATACCAAGCATCGCCCAGCGGATAACTCAGCTGCTGCTCCATCTGTTGCAGCAGCGCCTGCACAAAGGCCACATCCTCTTCGCCAAAATAGTGCACCAGCGCCTGCTGACTGCCGGGATCAAGCCGCGGCAGCAGCGGCGTACCGGCGACCTGTTGCTGCATCACATCGTTGATCAGCGACACCATCGCCTGACGCAGCGCCTGCTCATGGCCCTCTATGTGCGTGCCGCCCGGGCCGCGCTGCAGCGTTAACCCCAGCGGCTGCAGCCACTCTTCAATCACTTTCAGTTCGTTCACAATCGAGGCGTGGCTGATAAAGTAGCGCTCGGACAGCTTGCTGATTGACGTGGCACGCGGCGCATCGCTCAGTAGCTGGGAGGCGATTTTTATCCGCCGGCTGTTATGACTGAGCGCGTCGCCGGCCTCGTCGCCGTTCAGCTGCTGCTCCAGCTGCAAACGCTGCTGCATATCCTCAACCCGCAGCCGCACGCCGCGGCCAGGGGTTTTCTCCAGCGTCAGCGCCCAGTTGCTGAGCCAGCTCTCCAGCCATTGCAGGTCGCGCTGAATGGTCTTTCCGGAGACACCGAGCTGTAACGCCAGCTGACCAATCGGCTGCGGCGCCGCCTGTTGCAACAGCAATTTCACTAACCGGTGTTGTCGCGAAGTCAGTATTTGCATTCGGTCACCCTTTATTTTGGTAAAACCTAATGGGATTTTTCCTTGTGGCATTTATTTCATTGCCAGCAAGCCGTCGCGAAAAAGGTGTGTCTTATGGAGTATAAATTTAGGAAAGGATGGC
Source organism: Type-A symbiont of Plautia stali (assembly GCF_059731155.1). NCBI lineage: Bacteria > Type-A symbiont of Plautia stali. Next base: position 545,446 of record NZ_AP035891.1, read on the forward strand.
GGCAGCAACAATACTAAATGTTGTCCCGTCAGGCGGACAGCATTAATACACCGCGGTGAAAGGAAATTAAATGCGAGTTTGCTCACACAATAAAGCGCTAAATAAGTGTGATGATGCTCCCAATCCTTTTTATTTTTCCAACCGGCGTCACGTTATTTAAGGCCGGGAGATTCTTTCTGTCCTCAACGGCTTCCCTGTGACTAAATCCCACGAATAAGGTACTATCCTCGCCAAATGACCGCCGGATGACCCGCCGTTGCGGGCCACGAAGTGAGGATGCCAGCTTAATGAGTGAAATGATACAGGATGGCGCAGAGCGTCTTGCCCTGCACAAGTTTACTGAAAACGCGTACCTGAACTACTCCATGTACGTGATCATGGACCGTGCGCTGCCGTACATCGGTGACGGTCTCAAGCCGGTGCAGCGCCGCATTGTTTATGCCATGTCCGAGCTGGGGCTTAACGCCAGCGCAAAATTCAAGAAATCGGCGCGTACCGTGGGTGACGTGCTGGGTAAATACCATCCGCACGGCGACAGCGCCTGCTACGAAGCCATGGTGCTGATGGCGCAGCCGTTCTCCTACCGTTATCCGCTGGTGGATGGTCAGGGCAACTGGGGTGCGCCGGACGATCCGAAATCCTTTGCAGCGATGCGTTATACCGAATCGCGCCTGTCGAAATATGCCGAAGTGCTGCTCAGCGAGCTGGGGCAGGGCACGGTGGATTACATCCCGAACTTCGACGGCACGCTGCAGGAGCCGAAAATGCTGCCGGCGCGCCTGCCGAACATCCTGCTCAACGGCACCACCGGCATCGCCGTGGGTATGGCGACCGACATTCCGCCGCACAACCTGCGCGAAGTGGCCGAAGCTGCCGTGCGCCTGATCGACAAGCCCAACACCACGCTGGATGAGCTGCTGGAGATCGTGCAGGGGCCGGACTTCCCGACCGAAGCCGAGATCATCACGCCGCGCGACGAGATCCGCAAGATCTACCAGAACGGTCGCGGTTCGATCCGCCAGCGTGCGGTATGGAAAAAAGAGGACGGCGAAGTGGTGATCACCGCGCTGCCGCACCAGGTGTCGGGCGCGCGCGTGCTGGAGCAGATCGCCAGCCAGATGCGCAATAAAAAGCTGCCGATGGTGGAGGATCTGCGCGATGAATCGGATCACGAAAACCCGACGCGGCTGGTGATTGTGCCGCACTCCAACCGTGTGGATCTCGATCAGGTAATGAACCACCTGTTTGCCACTACCGATCTGCAGAAGAGCTACCGCGTTAACCTCAACATGATCGGGCTGGATAACCGTCCGGCGGTGAAAAACCTGCTGGAGATTCTTTCGGAATGGCTGGTGTATCGCCGCGATACCGTGACACGCCGTCTCAATCATAGCCTGGAACGCGTGCTGCGTCGTCTGCATATCCTCGAAGGTTTGCTGGTGGCGTTCCTCAATATTGATGAGGTGATTCACATCATCCGCAGCGAGGATGAGCCGAAGCCGGTCCTGATGTCGCGCTTTGACATCAGCGAAACCCAGGCCGAAGCGATTCTGGAACTGAAACTGCGCCATCTCGCCAAACTGGAAGAGATGAAGATTCGCGGTGAACAGGCCGAGCTGGAGAAAGAGCGCGATCAGCTGCAGGCGATCCTCGCCTCTGATCGCAAAATGAGTAACCTGCTGAAGAAAGAACTGCTGGCGGATAGCCAGACCTACGACGACGATCGCCGCTCGCCGCTGCACGAACGTGAAGAAGCGAAAGCGCTGAGCGAGAACGAACTGGTGAGCGCTGAGCCGGTCACCATTGTGCTGTCGCAGATGGGCTGGGTGCGCAGCGCCAAAGGTCACGATATCGATCCGGCAGGATTAAGCTACAAAGCCGGCGACAGCTACCGTGCCGCCGCGCGCGGCAAGAGCAACCAGCCGGTGGCGTTTATCGACTCCACCGGCCGCAGCTATACGCTGGATCCGACCTCGCTGCCGTCGGCGCGCGGGCAGGGCGAGCCGCTCACCGGCAAGCTGACGCCACCACCGGGCGCGGTGATTGAGCAGGTGCTGATGGAAGCGGACGATCAGAAGCTGCTGATGGCCTCCGACGCCGGCTACGGTTTCATCTGTACCTTTGCCGATCTGGTGTCGCGCAACCGCGCCGGTAAAGCGCTGCTGACGCTGCCGGAAAACGCCGAAGTGATGGCGCCGCTGGCGGTGCACTCTGGCGACGACATGCTGCTGGCCATCACCCAAGCGGGGCGTATGCTGATGTTCCCGGTGGCCGATCTGCCGCAGATGTCGAAAGGTAAGGGCAACAAGATCATCTCGATTCCGTCCGCGGACGCCGCCGCTGGCGTGGACAAGCTGCAGTGGCTGCTGATTCTGCCGCCGGGCAGTTCCATCACTATCTATGTCGGCAAGCGTAAGCTGATCATGCGTGATGAAGATCTTCAGAAAGTGCGTGCTGAGCGCGGCCGTCGCGGTAGCGTATCGCGCGGACTGCAGCGTATCGATAGCGTGGAAGTGAATGCGCCAGCGCGGCCAAAAAGTGACGCGAATAGCGAAGAGTAAGACTGAAAAGGCGAAGGACTGCCACATTTGAGGAAGCTATGTTACTAATTTTACGCACGTTGATCGTTGTGATTTATTCGATTCTGGTTTGTGTGTTTGGCAGCATCTGGTGTTTGTTTTCACCGCGTAATCCGCGCCACGTGGCGACCTTTGGTCACATGTTTGGTCGTCTTTCGACGGTGTTTGGCGTCAAAGTCGAACTGCGTAAACCGGCGGATGCCGAAAGCTACGGTAACGCGATTTACATCGCTAACCATCAGAACAACTACGACATGATCACCGCCGCCAATATCGTGCAGCCGACCACGGTCACGGTGGGCAAGAAAAGCCTGCTGTGGATCCCGTTCTTTGGTCAGCTCTACTGGCTGACCGGTAACCTGCTGATCGACCGCGATAACTGCGCTAAAGCGCACGGCACTATCGGCGAGCTGGTGGCGCAGTTTAAAAAGAAGAAGATTTCCTTCTGGATGTTCCCGGAAGGGACGCGCAGCCGCGGACGCGGTCTGCTGCCGTTCAAGACCGGCGCGTTCCATGCGGCGGTGGCGGCGGGCGTGCCGATCATCCCGGTGGTGGTCTCTAACACCCACGGCAAAATCAAACTGAATCGCTGGAACAATGGCTTAGTGATCGTGGAAATGCTGCCACCAGTGGATACCACGCAGTTTGAAACCACGTCGGTACGTAAACTGGCGACCCATTGCCGTGAATTAATGTCTGCTAAGCTGGAAGAGTTGAACGCTGAAGTCGCCGAACGCGAAAAAAACGGTAAAATCTAGCCGGCAAAAAATGGCTCACCCGCAGCGCGCGCCATGGCTCGATCTGTCGGGTGCGCGTTAATGCGCGCCGGGTCTCGCCGTTTTTCGGGTACGCATTGATGTGCTGCGGGTCCCGCCGTTTGTCGGGTGCGCATTCATGCGCACCGGGTCCCGGATGCGCACTGGCCTTACCCGGACACACAGCCGCGCCTGTCGGGCGCTTCACAACACGAATAAAAACAACAACATGGAGACGGCGTCTTCACGCCACGCTCAAAAGGTCTGAAGTTTTATGTCTTGCAGCAGACGTCAGTTTATTCAGCTTTCTGCCGGTATGGCGCTGGCTTCCAGCGTTATGCCTTACGCCGCCCGCGCCGCCGCGCCATTGGGCGATGTGCCTTTGCCGGTGCCGCCGCTGATCGAATCACGCCGCGGTCAGCCGCTGTTCCTTACGCTGCAGCGCAGCCACTGGTCCTTCAACGGTAATAGCAACAAAGTGCCGGTATGGGGCATTAACGGCCTGTACCTTGGCCCGACGGTGCGCGTTTACAGCGGCGATGATGTCAAACTGATCTACAGCAACCGCCTCAATGAACCGGTGGCGATGACCGTCAGCGGTTTGCAGGTGCCGGGCGCGCTGATGGGCGGTGCGCCGCGCATGATGTCCGCCGGCGTAGACTGGGCACCGGTGCTGCCGATTCGTCAGGGCGCGGCCACGCTGTGGTATCACGCCAACACGCCGAATCGCATGGCACCGCACGTCTATAACGGCCTAGCGGGCATGTGGCTGATCGAAGATGACATCAGCAAAGCGCTGTCGCTACCGAAGCATTACGGCGTCGATGATTTCCCGCTGATTATTCAGGACAAGCGCCTCGATAACTTTGCCACGCCGGTTTATAACCCACCGTCGGACGGCGGGTTCCTCGGCGATACGCTGCTGGTTAACGGCGTGCAAAACACGTATGTCGAAGTGTCGCGCGGCTGGGTACGTTTGCGCCTGCTGAATGCGGCCAATGCGCGCCGTTTCGATCTCAGCTTTAGCGATAACCGACCGTTTACGGTGATCGCCAGCGATCAGGGCTTCCTGCCCGCGCCGGTAGCGGTGCAAACGCTGTCGCTCGCGCCGGGTGAACGCCGCGAAGTGCTGGTGGATATGTCGCAGGGCGATGAAGTGTCGATCACCGCAGGCACGGCGGCAGGCATTATGGATCGTCTGCGCGGGCTGTTTGAGCCTTCATCGATTCTGACCAATACGCTGGTGCTGACGCTGCGCCCGACCGGCCTGCTGCCGCTGGTGACCGACAACCTGCCGATGCACCTGCTGGCGGATCAGATTCTGGATGGCGTGGCGGTGCGCACGCGCGAATTCCGCCTCGGCGACGGCACGCCGGGCATTAACGGTGTGCTGTGGGACATGAATCGCATCGATACTACGGTGCAGCAGGGCACCTTTGAGCGCTGGATCATTCACGCCGACCGTCCGCAGTCGCTGCATATTCAGGGCGTGATGTTCCTGATTAAGAGCGTCAACGGCGCGCAGTCGATGGGAGAAGATCGCGGCTGGAAAGATACGGTCTGGGTGGATGGCGATGTCGAACTGCTGGTGAGTTTCCCGCAGAGTTCGTCAGAGCATTTCCCGTTTGTCTATTACAGCCAGACGCTGGAACTCGCCGATCGCGGCACGGTAGGGCAGATGGTGGTCAATCCGGTCGGGTGAGATGCGTTTCTGTTCCCTCACCCTAACCCTCTCCCGCACGCGGGAGAGGGAATCGTTTTGAGCAGTATTACACACTGGCACACCGCTTCAGACTCGCCCGGACAACCCCCTCTCCCGCGTGCGGGAGAGGGCCGGGGTGAGGGGGCAAACCGCACCCTTCACCCACGTCACCCCTTCACCCATTAAACGTTTCCGGATCCGGTCCCAGCCGCTTGCCTTTATCCAGCTTCGCGATCTCGCTCACTTCTGACTTATCCAGACGGAAATCAAACACTTGGAAGTTCTCCTGAATGCGCGCCGGCGTCACCGACTTCGGAATTACCACTAGGCCGCTGTCCAGATGCCAGCGAATCACAATCTGCGCCGGCGTCTTGCTGTACTTCTTCGCCAGCTCGCGAATGATCTCCTGATCAAACACGCCTTCGCCGCCCTGTGCCAGCGGGCTCCACGACTCGGTCTGAATCTGATGCAGCGCATTCCACGCATGCAGCGTGCGCTGCTGCAGCATCGGATGCAGTTCAATCTGATTCACCACCGGCGACACGCCGGTTTCATCAATCAGCCGCTTGAGGTGCGCTTCATGGAAGTTGCACACGCCAATGCTTTTCGCCAAGCCCTGCTGTTGCAATTCCACCATTTTCTTCCACGCATAGACGTAATGGTCTTTCTGCGGGCACGGCCAGTGCATCAGATAGAGATCCACCTGCTCCAGCTGCAGCTTCTTCAGGCTGTTCTCCATCGCCTGTTCAACGTTCTGCTGGTCATCATTCCACAGTTTGGTGGTGATAAAGATCTCATCGCGCGCCACGTCGGTTTCCTGCAGCGCCTGGCCAATCGCCTCTTCATTTTTATACGCGGCGGCGGTATCGATGGAGCGATAGCCGACCTTCAGCGCTTCCAGCACCGCGTTGCGCGCTTCATCAATGCTGGCCTGCCAGACGCCAAGACCGAGTTGCGGCATCATGTTGCCGTCGTGCAGTTTAATCCGGGGTTGCTCTGCCATAGTGACTCCTTATCGGTTGCAGTGACTTACCGTAGAAACGATGTGCTTAAGTCTAGTCAACAAACCTGACCTGAGGATCATTGTGGCAACCGAACGGCACTTTTGCCCGGTGCAATCCTGCAAAAATCTTGCCTGATCCTCCAGCCATCTGGAGCTTTATGCAGCAATACGGCACACTGCGTTTTTTGCTGCCCGAGAGAGTGCCATGCCGAACGATGCCCTTTGCCGCCAGCTGGCGCAGCGCGTGATCACGCTGATGCGCGAGCCACAAAAGCCGCTGTGTGCGGTGGAAAACGTACGGTTGATCTACGCTGAGGAACCGCTGCCGCGCACGCCGATGTTGTATCCGGCGGGCATCGTGATCCTGTTTCAGGGACACAAAACCGGCTACCTCGGCAGCACGGTATTTCGCTACGACGCCACCAAATACCTGATGCTCACCGTCACGCTGCCGGTGGAGTGCGAAACCGACGCCACGCCGCAGCAGCCGCTGGCCGGTATGAGTCTCACCGTGGATCCGGCCAGTTTGCAGGATCTGCTGTTAAGCATCGGCGATGACGAGCAGTTTCAGCCGCAGCCGCAAACCTCCGGCATTCACTCTGCGTTTCTCAGCGAGGAGATGCTGTGCGCCGCGGAACGGTTGCTGGATGTGATGGATAAACCGCGTGACGCCCGCGTGCTTGGCCCGCAGCTGGTGCGTGAAATCATCTATTACGTACTGACCGGGCCGATTGGCGGTGCGCTGCTGTCGCTGGTCAATCGCCAGACGCAGTTCAGCCAGGTGGCCCGGGCGCGCGTCGCATCGAGAACCACTTTGCCGAAAGCCTGAGCGTGGAAATGCTGGCGGCGGAGGTCAACATGAGCGTCTCGGCGTTTCACCATAACTTTAAGTCGGTGACCCAGACGTCGCCGCTGCAGTATCTCAAGCGTTACCGGCTGCATCAGGCGCGGTTAATGATGCTGCAGGATGGGCTGAAGGCCAGCGCCGCCGCCGTGCGCGTTGGCTATGAAAGCCCGTCACAGTTTTCGCGGGAGTTTAAACGGTACTTTGGCGTGACGCCGGGAGAAGAGGCGAGCCACGCGCGCCAGACGGGAGCGCTGCTGCCGTTTGACGCCGCCTGAAGCGGCGGCGCTTTGCAGAGGTCAGGCTTTCTGGCGACGCTTTTTCCAGATCACCACAATGCTGCCGCCGAGGCCGAGAAACAGCAGGACAATAGGCAGCACCATCAGGATCGCCATTACCTGATCTTCGTGGCGCTTGATAAACGGCACCTGGCTGATGCCGTAGCCCATCGCCACCACAATCCCGCCCCACAGCGCGCCGCTCAGCCAGTTGAAGAACTGAAAACGCCCGTTCTGCAAACCCGAAATACCCGCCATGGTGGGCAGCAGCGTACGCACAAAGGCCAGAAAGCGGCCAACCAGCAGTGCCATCAGACCGTGGCGGTTGAACAGGTGCCAGGCGCGCTGATGGTACTGCGCTGGCAAATGCATCAGCCAGCTTTTGACGATTTTAGTATTACCAAACCAGCGCCCCTGCAGATAGCTCAGCCAGCAGCCAAGGCTGGCGGCGGTGGTCAGAATCACCATGGTCGGCACAAAATCCATCACGCCTTTGGCGATCATCGCACCTGCCAGCAGCAGCAGGCTGTCGCCGGGCAGGAACGAGGCAGGCAGCAAACCGTTTTCCAGGAACAGCGTCAGAAACATCACGCCGTAGACAATCCACACTACATCCGGATTGGCCAGCGCGGTAAAATCCTGATGCCACAGGCCTAGACAATCTCATGTAAAACACCCATCAGCTATCCCATCGAGTCACAAGGCTTGTATTTTAACCGTCCGGGACGGCGTAATCGTTGATCTCCGCTACGCCGCACCGGATGGTTTAAGTTTGGTTTATCTTTTTACGCATTCAGACGGGCAAAACCGGCTTTCAGGTCATCCAGCAGATCGTCGACGTGCTCGAGACCGATATGCAGACGCACCAGCGTGCCGTCAAAATCCACGCTGCCCGCCGGACGAATCGCCGCCAGTTCTTCCGGCTGGTTCGCCAGAATCAGCGATTCAAAGCCGCCCCACGAGTAGGCCATACTGAAATGGTGGAAGCGATCGAGATAATTTGCCAGCTGCGCCGGGGTGAGTTTTTCTCGCAGGATGAACGAGAACAGCCCGCTGCTGCCGCTGAAGTCGCGCCGCCAGAACTCGTGGCCTTTGCACTGCGCCAGCGCCGGATGGTTAACGCGCGCTACTTCCGGCTGCGCTGCCAGCCATTCGGCCACGCGCAGGCCGCTCTCTTCGTGCTGACGCAGACGCGTAGCCAGCGTGCGCAGGCCGCGGCTGGCCATGTAGGCGGTGTCCGCATCCACCATCTGGCCCATCAGGTAGGAGTTTTCGCGCAGCTGCGCCCAGCAGCGTTCGTTGGCCACCGCAGTGCCGATCATCGCATCGCTGTGGCCGATGATGTATTTGGTGCCGGCCTGGATCGAAATGTCGATGCCATGCTCCAGCGCGTTAAACAGCACGCCCGCCGCCCAGGTATTATCAATCATGATCACCGCGTCTGGCGCTTTGGCGCGCACCGCCGCGACAATCGCCGGAATATCCTGCACTTCCATGGTGATGGAAGCCGGTGATTCGAGGAACACCACTCGGGTGTTCGGCTGCACCAGTTCGCCGATTTCACTGCCGATGCAGTGATCGAACCAGGTGGTGGTGACGTTAAGCTTCGCGAGAATTTTGGTGCAGAAATCCTGGGTGGGTTCGTACACAGCGCCGCTGACCAGAATGTGATCGCCGCTGGTGACAAACGCGAGGATGGCATTGGCGACCGCGGCCGCACCGCACGGATAGAGCACGCAGCCGGCGCCGCCTTCCAGTTCGGTCATCGCATCCTGGAAGGAAAAATGGGTGAGGGTGCCGCGCCGGCCATAAAACAGTTCACCGCTGGCGCGTCCGGCGGTGGCGCGTTGTTTGTCCGCGACGGAGTCAAAAACCAGTGAGGATGCGCGCTGAATGACGCTGTTAACTGAGCCCTGAGTGTAACGTTTGCTGCGTCCCGCGGTGACAAGCCGGGTATCAATTTTTTTCGTTGCCATCACAGCCTTTCCTGACACGTCTCACAAAGCATCCAACTTACCACGAATCGCGGCGCGGGGTTGAGCCCGTTTGCCGAATATCAGAGTGACGCCAGCACAATTGCGAAAAGGGGCTGGTTGTGGCTTTTATCACGCGGCGGAAAAGCGCAATAAATTGCGCCGTATCAACTCAGCGGGTTACAGCTATTGTAAATAGTAATGAGAACCACTATCACTTCGGTCAGTTTTTTTGCTATCATCCGCGCTTCAATCGTGAACGGTGCAACAGAAGTCGGAGACGCAGCGTGGTAGCCAGTGACTTGATGCAAAAGGACCTCTCCGTTTGGGGCATGTATCAGCATGCCGATATCGTGGTAAAAATTGTGATGATCGGCCTGTTGCTGGCCTCGGTCGTCACTTGGGCGATTTTCTTTGGCAAATACGCGGAGCTGAGCGGGGCGGGGCGAAACGTCGCCTGAAGCGTGAACAGCTGGCGCTGGGCGAAGCGCGCTCACTCAATGACGCCTATCGCGCTGCCGAAAACTTCAAAGCCAACAGCCACAGCGCCGTGCTGCTCGCCGACACGCGTAACGAACTGGAACTCTCCGCCGGCAGCGAAGACCTCGACGGCACCAAAGAGCGCACCAGCTTCCGCCTTGAGCGCCGCGTCGCGGGCTTCAGCCGTCACGCCGGCCGCGGTAACGGCTTCCTCGCCACCATCGGTTCCGTCGCTCCGTTTATCGGTCTGTTCGGCACCGTGTGGGGCATCATGAACAGCTTTATCGGTATCGCTAAAACCCAGACTACCAACCTCGCGGTGGTTGCACCGGGCATCGCGGAAGCGCTGCTGGCGACGGCGATTGGCCTGGTGGCGGCAATTCCGGCGGTGGTGATCTATAACGTCTTCGCCCGCATGATTGCCAGCTACAAAGCCTCGCTGGGCGACGTGGCGGCGCAGGTACTGCTGCTGCAGAGCCGCGATCTGGACCTCGGCAACGTCGATACCGCAAAAGAAGTTAACCGTCCGGCGGCGGCCCAGAAACTGCACGTAGGATAAGTATTATGGCGATGCGTTTAAACGATGATGCGGTCGGCGATGGCGAAATGCACGAAATCAACGTGACGCCGTTTATCGACGTCATGCTGGTGCTGCTGATCATCTTCATGGTCGCCGCGCCGCTCGCCACGGTGGATGTGCGCGTCAATCTGCCTGCCTCCACTAGCGCGCCGCAGCCGCGTCCGGAGAAGCCGGTTTATCTGTCGATCAAAGCGGATAAACAGATCTACATCGGTAACGATGCGGTGACCAAAGAGACGCTGGTGAACGCGCTCACCGCGTAAACTGAAGGCAACAAAGAGACCACCATCTTCTTCCAGGCGGACAAATCGGTAGATTATGAAACGCTGATGTCGGTGATAGATCAGCTGCGTGAAGCGGGTTATCTGAAGATTGGTTTGATGGGCATGGCGACGGTGAAGAAATAATTTCGCCGACGTAAATCCAGCCACCTTATCTGCAGGGTCGTCATTTATGACGACCTTTTTTATTGTGGCGGCCTGAGCAGGCCGCCATGACACGATGCGGTGCCAAACTGCGGTTAAACCAGATTCACCGTTACGCCGTCCTGCACCAGCAGTTCCGCGTCGCCGTGGCTGAACACGTGATACTGGTTGCCAGCGATGGTGACTGTGCCAGTTTGTTCGGTCCAGCCTTTCTGCTCGCTGCCTTCAGGCAGGATATCTTCGAGGCGCACGGTATCGCCCTGATTGCCGTTGACCATCAGCTGGGTTTTGCCGTCATCGATGAAGAGATCTTTCTGGCCTTTGGAAAGAATATCTTCCATGGAGAAATCTTTGAGAATGTATTTAGGCTGTGTCCCTTAATTACATAACCTTTTGTAAAACAGCCGGATGCATCCCAGTTTCACCATCGCCAGATAATTCCTCGCCGTTTTGTCATAACGTGTGGCAATGCGGCGGTATTCTTTTGTCCGGAGTGGGCTTTGTCAGCCAGCACTGCATGGCCACGACGCTTCATGCTGCCGTTCCGGCGCTGAACACCAATACCGTCCAGAAGACGTTGTGCAAACTGGCTTTCGTGAGCCTGACCGGGACTCAGTACGATATTTAACGGCAGACCGCTTCCGTCTGTCGCCAGATGGATTTTGGTGCCAAAACCACCGCGAGAGCGACCCAGCCCATTATCTCCGGCGATATCGGAATGTTTTTTTGCGCCCCGGCGGCGCACCTGAGTGCCCGGATATTGCTGCCATCCAGCGCAGTTGCGGACCAGTCAGCGAGACCATGAGCATCAAGAGAAGAAAGTAACCTGTTGAAAATAATGTTAATCACTCCCGATTTAGACCATCGATTAAAACGGTTATAAACGGTCTTCCATGGGCCATATCGCTCAGGCAAATAGCGCCATGGTGCGCCTGAACACAGCACCCAGAACATGCCGTTGATGATCATACGATGTTCAGCCCATGGACGTCCGGCCCGTGGTGTTGCTGGTTCAGCAGGTAATAAGGGCTGGATGATAGTCCATGCTTCATCGGGAAGGTCGTAGCGAGCCATAGTTCAGTGTGTTGTGGAAACAGGTAGTTACTATATCTCAGGTGATTAAGGGACACAGCCTAGAGTTTGGTTCGCTGGCCGGCTATCTGCTGGGTGCCAGCCTGGTGACCGGCATGATTGCGCTGCTGCCGCATCAGGCGATGATGGACTGGGGCTGGCGCATTCCGTTCTTCCTGGCCGCGCCGCTGGGTCTGTTTGGCCTGTATATCCGCCTGAAGCTGGAAGAGACACCCGCGTTTAAAGAGCACATGGATAAGCGTGAAGAGGCCTAACATAACAAGCCGCAGCTCACCCTGTGGCAAATGCTGCGCACGCAGAGCAAGCCGCTATTGAAGTGTATTGGTCTGGTGCTGCTGTTTAACGTGTCTAATTATATGCTGACCGCCTACATGCCAAGTTATTTAACCGGCATTCTGGGGCTGAGCGAAATATCCGGTCTGCTGCTGGTGATGGTGGTGATGTTTATCATGATGCCGCTGACCTTAATGTGGGGCCATTTTACTGACCGCATCGGCCGTAAACCAGTGATTGGTTTCGGCGCACTGGGATTATTAGTGCTGGCGATCCCGGTGTTCATGCTGATTGGTTCTGGCAACATGCTATGGGTATTTGCCGGTCTGGCCGTGCTGGGCTTATTACATACCTGCTTTAGCGGCACCATGCCAGCGACATTACCGGCACTGTTTGTCACGGAGTTTGCTGAAGAAACGGCTGCAGCTGGCTTATGGTGTGCTGAAGTCGGGTCGTCCGTTCGATGCCGAAATATGTCTTGCCAGGTAACCGGCAAGACGGTATCTACAGGATACGGCGTGATTCGGTCGCCATTTATGGCGAACCTGCAGGAATACAGTGCGATTCGGTCGCCATGAATGGCGACCCTGCAGTGTTAATGTTCATTGTAGGGTCGGCATTGATGCCGACCTGTTTTATTGCCGCACCGCCTAAACCAACGGCGGATAAATATCGAAACGGTGGCTTTTGGTCACTACCGCCGATTGGGTGGCGACGCCGGCCAGCGGCGGTGCGTAATCCGGGCGCTTCACCACGATGCGCTTCTTCGCCAGACGGCGCGCCGGTTCGAGCAGCGCATCAGCATCCTCGTCCGGCCCCACCAGCGACTGAAACACCCGCATCTCTTTCTTCACCAGCGCGCTTTTCTGCCGGTGTGGATACATCGGATCGAGATACATCACGTCCGGTGCCGGCGTGATATCACTCAGCGCCTGCTGACTGACCACATGCAGCAGCGTCAGGCGCTCGCGCAGCCAGCCGCCGATCTCCGCATCTTCATAGCCACGCCGCAAACCATCTTCCAGCAGCGCCGCGACCACCGGATGGCGCTCCAGCATGCGCACGCGACAGCCCAGCGCGGCCAGCACAAAGGCATCACGCCCCAGCCCCGCCGTCGCGTCCACCACGTCGGGCAGGTAATCCCCTTTGATGCCCACCGCTTTCGCCACCGCTTCGCCGCGTCCGCCGCCAAATTTGCGCCGGTGCGCCATCGCGCCGGAAACGAAATCGACAAAGATGCCGCCGAGCTTTGGCTCGTCCACTTTACGCAGCTCAAGATGCTGCGATGTCAGCACCAGCGCCAGCGTGGCGCTGTCGTCCTGCTCCAGCCCCCAGCGCTGCGCCAAATGTAATAAGGCGCCGTCTCCGGCGCCTGTTTCATCCACTAAACCGATCTTCACAAGCAGGTTTATCCCTGAATTCCGTAGTGTTCCAGCATCGCATCCAGCTGCGGTTCACGGCCGCGGAAGCGTTTGAACAGCTCCATCGGCTCTTCAGAACCGCCGCGCGTCAGGATGTTGTCGAGGAACGACTGACCGGTCTGACGGTTGAAGATGCCCTCTTCTTCGAAGCGCGAATACGCATCGGCAGCCAGCACGTCGGCCCACAGATAGCTGTAGTAACCCGCCGCGTAGCCACCGGCAAACACGTGGCTGAAGGCGTGCGGGAAGCGGCCCCACTCCGGACTCGGCACCACGGCAACCTGCTTTTTCACTTCACGCAGGGTTTCGAGGATTTGCGCGCCCTGCGCCGGATCAAACTCGGTGTGCAGACGAAAATCGAACAGGCCGAACTCCAGCTGACGCAGAATGAACAGCGCCGCCTGATAGTTCTTCGCCGCCAGCATTTTATCCAGCAGCGCTTTCGGCAGCGGCTCACCGGTTTCGTAATGGCCGGAGATGAACGCCAGCGCTTCCGGCTCCCAGCACCAGTTTTCCATAAACTGGCTTGGCAGCTCGACCGCATCCCACGGCACGCCGTTGATGCCGGATACGCCCGGTGCTTCGATACGCGTCAGCATATGGTGCAGGCCGTGGCCGAACTCGTGGAATAGCGTGGTCACTTCATCGTGAGTGAACAGCGCCGGTTTGCCCTGTACCGGACGGTTGAAGTTACAGGTCAGGTACGCCACCGGCTTCTGCAGGCTGCCGTCGGCTTTACGCATCTGTCCGACGCAGTCATCCATCCACGCGCCGCCGCGCTTGTGCTCGCGCGCGTAAAGGTCGAGGTAGAAGCTGCCACGCAGTTCGCCGCTCTCGTCGAACAGGTCGAAGAAACGCACGTTCGGGTGGTAAACATCCACGTCGCTACGTTCTTTGGCGGTGATGCCATAAATACGCTTCACCACTTCAAACAGGCCGTTCACCGCGCGTGATTCCGGGAAGTACGGACGCAGCTGTTCGTCGCTGATGGTATACAGATGCTGTTTCTGCTTCTCGCCGTAATAGGTGAGATCCCACGGATTCATGTCATCCACGCCAAACTCTTTTTTGGCGAAGGCACGCAGCTGCGCCAGCTCTTTTTCACTCTGCGGACGCGCGCGTTTGGCGAGATCGTTCAGGAAGTCGATCACCTGAGACGGGCTTTCCGCCATTTTGGTCGCCAGCGATTTGTCGGCGAACGAGTCAAAATCCAGCAGCTCGGCCAGCTCGTGGCGCAGCGCCAGCTCTTCCGCCATGATTGGGCCATTGTCCCATTTACCGGCGTTCGGGCCCTGATCGGAGGCACGGGTGGAATAGGCGCGATACATCTCTTCACGCAGCGCGGCGTTGTCGCAGTAGGTCATCACCGGCAGATAGCTGGGGATATCCAGCGTCAGCAGCCAGCCTTCCTGCTGTTTGGCTTCCGCCTGCGCTTTGGCCGCGGCCAGTGCGCTCTCCGGCATGCCCGCCAGTTCGGCTTTGTCGGTGATCAGTTTGCTCCAGCCCATGGTGGCGTCCAGCACGTTGTTGCTGTAAGCCGATCCCAGCTCGGATAGGCGCGCGGCGATCTCGCCATAGCGTTTCTGTTTCTGTTTATCGAGGCCGATACCGGACAGCTCAAAGTCGCGCAGGCTGTTATCCACCGCTTTCTTCTGCGCGATATCCAGCTGTGCGTAGCTCTCGCCCTCACGCAGGTTGCGATACGCCTGATACAGGCCTTCGTGCTGGCCCACCCAGGTGCTGTATTCGGACAGCAGCGGCAGCGTCTGCTCGTAGGCTTCGCGCAGTTCCGGGCTGTTTTTTACCGAGTTGAGGTGGCTGACCGGCGAGAAGATACGGCCCAGGCGATCGTCCACTTCCGCCAGCGGCTGGACTAAATTTTCCCAAGTGTAAGGCGCGCCCTGCGCCACTACGCGCTCCACCGCCGCACGACAGTCGTTCAGCGCTTCAGTTACAGCGGGAACCACATGCTCAGGTTTGATGGCGGAAAAAGGCGGTAGCGTAAAAGGCGTGAGTAACGGATTGGTCATAAGCGCAGTCCTTTCATCATGGAGTGGGGCCGCGCGCAGGGGCGCGGCGCAATTTTACTAACATGCGGTCAGACGAGGGGAAAATCAATGCCACCCGCAAGGGCAGACAGAAAAACGCGCGATGAATCGCGCAATGTTGAAAAAATAGCCCGCCAGACGGCGGGCCAGTAGTTATTTGATGGCCAGCTTATAATGGATCACATCATACGGAGCGACCCACGGTGGCAGCAGCTCGCGCTCGTAAATATCCTTCGCCAGCGCCCAGCCTTCCACTGCACCGCCTTTACCGGTCAGCGACATGCCTTCCCGCAACAGTGGCGGCAGGCTGTCGTTGAACGGCACCTGATCGTGCGAAAAATCGTTGATTACCTTGCCGCTCAGGGTGGTGACCCGGACGCTGACCAGCCGCCTGCTGGTCCGGCAGCAGTTTGCCTTTCACGCTTTTCACCGCAAACCACTGCATGCCGAGATCTTTCTTCAGCGCTTTACGCTTCGCCACTTTCTTGTCCAGCTGCGCGTAACCTTTTTCAATCAGCGCGTTCAGTCCTTTACCGATGGAGGCCTGCATGGTGGCGTAACGGCGCGCCATCTCTTCGCCATCAAGCAGCGAATCACCGCTTTGCAACTGGGTGGTTAAGCCGGCAATCAGCTGATCCATACTGATGCTGAGGCCGATATCTTTGACCATCTGCAGCTGCACCACCGCATTGCTGGCGATGAACTGACCCAGCGTGTAGCTATCGCATTCGGCATCGCTTTTCGGGGCAGAAAGCTTCGGCGCGGCGATCGGTTGCTGCTTCGCCGCCTCCAGTTCCCGCGTCAGCTGCGCCAGGTTGTGCGCCTGCTGCTGTTTTTCGCTATCCAGCGCGGCGAGTTGTTTTTCATGCTCGGCCTGCTGCGTTTGCAGGGCGGTGAGCTTCTTCTCGCTTTCCGTCTGCTGAGACTGTAACGCTTTTAGCTGTTTGTCGCTTGCCGCCTGCTGGGCGCTGAGCTGCTTTTTGCTCTCTGCCTGCAACGCCGCCAGCGCCTTCTCGTTTTCCGCTTTCAGCGCTTTAAGCGCGTCGGCGCTCTGGGTGGCCGCTGCGCGGGCGTCGCTGAGCTGTCTGGTCAGCTGGGCGCTGCCGGCGCTTTGCTGCTGCTGTGCCTCTTTCAGCGCCTGCTGCAGCGTGGCGATGTTTTTCTCCTGCTGCTGCTTCTCCGCACTGAGTGCCGCCAGTTTTTTGTCGCTGGCAGCCAGCTGCGCCTTTAACGCATCATCTGCTTTCGCCGCGGGGGCCGCAGACAGCTTTTCCAGCTCCGCCACGCGGGCGCGCAGACGCGTCAGTTCCGCACTGTGATCGGGCGCTGCCGCTGCTTTTTTCTCTGTCTTGCTGACCGTTTTCGCCGCCGGTTTAGCGGCCGGTTTTGCGGGTGGCTGTGGTTTCGCTGCCGGTGCCGGTGGCAGGGTGCGCGCTGCTTCGCTGAAGGCGCACAGCATGTCATCATCAGCCGCTGACGCGGCCTGTCCGGGTAGCAGTAAGGCCGCGCTAATCAGCACCGCCAGCAGATGACGCTGTGTCATCAAAACCTCCAGTCGCGGCTACCTTGCCGCTAAGAAAACAAAAGGCCTCATCTCAATATGTTAATTGAGATGAAGCCATCCACCGCGCGAGGTTGTCGCGCTGTTAAAAAAGGGGTCGGCTTACGCCGTTATTGTTAACCGGCCTGGCGAATAATCAGCTGTGACTGACGGGTTTTAATGCGGAAGCACAGTTCACGAATCTGGAACTGATAGCGCGGCATGACTAAATCGTTAATATCTGCGCCGATGGAATCTTTAATCTGCAGATATTTGTTGGTCTGCGCGCCAATTTTCTGGAATTCCGCTTGGTAGCTGTCGTAAGACGCCTGGCTGTAGAGGCGCATCGCATCCAGCTCTTTACGGCACTGCTGAATGTTGCTGGCGCGATCGTCAGCGAACGAGGCAGCGGCCGGCTGGGCTGGCGCTTCGGTTACAAACGGCTGGCCGTTAGGCTGTGCAGCGGATTCAGCCATCGGCTGAGCGTCGGCAGCGGGCGGCGTTACCAAGCTATGAACAGGCTGTTGTTTCGCGCAGCCGGCCAGTGCCAGCAGACTTGCCACCGCGATACCAGTCATTTTTTTCATTATTGTCACCAGGAGTTGTTAAGGATGCTTGAAGCAAAAAATTATACGGCCATGGCCGAAAAGTTTCCTTGCCAGAGACGCATTCCTGGCATTTCGCTCGCGACCGCTTCGTTTTCGGCTACTAACTTACTTAATCTGCGGTAAAATTTCGAAAGTCGAATTATCCCTAAGTGAAATTAGTCCTCTACCAGACCGGTCGCATTCCGCTAAAGCGACCCGGGCGCTGAAAACTTAAGCGGATGGTAAAACGTCAGCAATTTTTATGCGGCGCGGCTATAATCGCGCCACACACGATCTATTCGACTTCTTTGATCCAACCGCGGGCCCCTCTTTTTTATGCTGAGTTATCGCCACAGTTTTCATGCCGGCAACCATGCCGACGTGCTGAAACACACCGTTGAAAGCCTGATCCTCACCGCCCTGATGGAGAAGGAGAAACCTTTCCTCTATCTGGACACCCACGCCGGTGCCGGACGTTACCAGCTGAGCGGTGAGCACGCCGAACGTACCGGCGAATATCTGGAAGGCATTGCGCGTATCTGGCAACAGCCGGACGCACCGGCGCTGCTGAAGCCCTATCTGGCGGCGATTCGCAACCTTAACCCAACCGGCACGCTGCGCTATTACCCTGGCTCGCCGCTGATCGCCCGCCATCTGCTGCGCGACGAGGATAAGCTGCAGCTCACTGAACTGCATCCGACCGATTACCCGCTGCTGCGTAGTGAGTTCAGTAAAAATGCGCGCGCCCGCGTTGAACGCGCGGATGGCTATCAGCAGCTGAAGGCCAAACTGCCGCCGCCGACCCGTCGCGGCCTGATCCTTATCGACCCGCCGTACGAAATGAAAAGCGATTATCAGGATGTGGTGAAAGGCATTCAGGAAGGTCACAAACGTTTCGCCACCGGCGTCTATGCGCTGTGGTACCCGGTGGTGTTGCGCCAGCAGATCAAGCACATGCTGAAGGATCTGGAAGCCACCGGCATCCGCAATATTCTGCAGATCGAGCTGGCAGTGCGTCCGGACAGCGATCAGCGCGGCATGACCGCGTCCGGAATGATTGTCATCAACCCGCCGTGGAAGCTGAAAGCGCAGATGGAAGAGCTGCTGCCGTGGCTGCACCAGAAGCTGGTGCCCACCGGCACCGGTCACTACAGCGTGACGCAAATCGTGCCGGAATAAGCGCTACACCTCAAATATCGCAAAATCATGTGCCAGTTCGGTGGCCGGAAACACCGACTGGCACTCTGCCAGCAGCCTTTCCCGATCCTGCGACAAATAGCGCGAGCTAAAGTGCGTAGCGATCATGCGTTTTGCGCCAGCGCGCTGTGCCACGCTGGCCGCCTGTACCGTAGTGGAGTGGCCGCGCCCGTTGGCTTTTTCCACCATCGCCGCTTCCAGCGTGGTTTCATGCACCATCACATCGGCGTTCGCCGCCAGCTGCAACGCCACCT
Source organism: Type-A symbiont of Plautia stali (assembly GCF_059731155.1). Classification (NCBI taxonomy): domain Bacteria; species Type-A symbiont of Plautia stali. Next base: position 564,477 of record NZ_AP035891.1, read on the forward strand.
CGGTGGGGCCGGTATCCCCGAAGATCGCCAGCACTTTGCCTTTGGTGGCCGGGCCAAGATAGTCGGCGCCGTTGATCTCGCGGCCATCTTCCAGCGTGATGCGTTTGCCCTGTTTCAGATCCTGATACCACGGGCCGCGCGGCACGCCTTCCGCCTTCAGGCGCGGTGCGTCAAGGAAGCCCGGCTTGTCATGCTGTTCGATGCGGTAGCCATAGCACTCGACCACGTGATTCAGCGCGTAAGCAATGACGCGAAACTCACCGTTATCCAGCACCGGACCGGCCTCGATCTCGACAATCTCCAGCGGATAGCCGGTATAAGAGCCACTCAGGCTGAGTGCGGTGTCGACAAACTGGCGCAATCCTTTCGGACCGTACAGCGTCACTGGCTCGGTCAGGCCCGCTATCGAACGGCTGGTGAGCAGACCCGGCAGGCCAAAGATGTGATCGCCATGCAAATGGGTAATAAAGATTTTTTCCAGCTTGCCGGGCTTAAGCGCTGAACGCATAAACTGATGCTGCGTCGCTTCGCCACAGTCGAACAGCCAGGTCTCGCCGCGCTTCGACAGCGTCAGCGCAATGGCCGTGACGTTGCGCTGCAGGCTGGGCGCGCCCGCGCCGGTACCAAGAAATGTCAGGTGCATGATAAGTTCCTTTGAGCCAACCCCTTGCCGGCATTCAACCCTATTACATACATAGGTGTAAACTTTGCGCCGGTAACTGAAGCGGCGTTACACTCTATGCCAGTTTTCCTCCAACAGATGGACACAACGGATGACCAGACATTTTGATTACCTCGCCATTGGCGGCGGCAGCGGCGGTATCGCCTCCATTAACCGTGCGGCGATGTATGGGCAGAAGTGCGCGCTGATCGAAGCGAAAGAGCTGGGCGGCACCTGCGTCAACGTCGGCTGTGTACCGAAGAAAGTGATGTGGCATGCGGCGCAAATCGCCGAAGCGATTCACCTGTACGGTCCGGATTACGGCTTTGATACCACCGTTAATCGCTTTGACTGGTCAATGCTGGTGAAAAATCGCAGCGCCTACATTGACCGTATCCACACCTCGTACGACAACGTGCTGGGTAAAAACCAGGTGGAAGTGATCAAAGGGTTCGCGCGTTTTGTCGATGCCCACACGGTGGAAGTGAACGGCGAGACCATTACCGCCGACCATATCCTGATCGCCATCGGCGGTCGTCCCAGCCATCCGCAGGTGCCAGGCGCAGAGTACGGCATCGATTCCGACGGCTTCTTTGAGCTGGAGGCGCTGCCAAAACGCGTTGCGGTAGTGGGCGCAGGCTATATTGCGGTTGAGCTGGCCGGCGTGGTGAATGCGCTGGGCGCAGAAACTCATCTGTTTGTGCGTCAGCATGCGCCGCTGCGCAGCTTCGACCCGCTGATTGTTGAGACGCTGGTGGAAGTGATGCAGGCGGAAGGTCCGACGCTGCACACCGAATCGATCCCGAAAGCGGTGATCAGGAATGCTGACGGCAGCCTGACGCTGCAGCTGCAAAACGGCCAGCAGCAGACGGTGGATTGCCTGGTGTGGGCGATTGGCCGCGAGCCCGCCACCGATAACCTCAACCTGGCGGTGACCGGTGTGGCGCTGAATGACCAAGGCTACATTCAGGTCGACAAGTTCCAGAACACCAACGTCAAAGACATCTATGCGGTGGGTGATAACACCGGTGCGGTCGAGCTGACGCCGGTGGCCGTGGCGGCAGGCCGTCGCCTGTCCGAACGCCTGTTTAATAACAAGCCGGAAGAGCATCTCGACTACAGCAACGTTCCCACCGTGGTGTTCAGCCATCCGCCGATTGGCACCGTCGGTCTGACCGAGCCGCAGGCGCGTAAGCAGTATGGCGACGACCAAGTGAAAGTGTACAAATCGTCGTTTACCTCCATGTATACCGCGGTAACCCAGCACCGCCAGCCGTGCCGCATGAAGCTGGTATGCGTGGGGCCGGAAGAGAAGATTGTGGGTATTCACGGTATCGGCAACGGCATGGATGAGATGCTGCAGGGCTTTGCGGTGGCGCTAAAGGTGGGTGCCACCAAAAAAGACTTCGACAACACCGTGGCGATACACCCGACGGCGGCGGAAGAGTTCGTCACCATGCGCTAACACCGCCTCAGCGCCATCATCGCAGCCCCCGCATGGGGGCTTTTTTGTTTGCTGACTACTCAACAGCGCGCATACCCGCTATGATTTTTGCTTTGCTGGCCCGGCGGCCAGCGTTTTGCGGTAACGGGACGACGTCAGCACGTGAATATCATCAGCATAATTATGGAGTCGGGCAAAGCCGCGGTCGACGTCGCGCTTTACACCCTGATTCCCATCATGGTGGTGATGCTATTCATCATGAAATACCTCGAAGTGAAAGGCGTGCTGGATTTTGTCGTGCGCCACGCCACGCCGTTACTGAAGCCGCTGGGGATTACCGGCCTAGCGCTGTTCGCGCTAATCCAGTTAAATTTTGTCAGTTTTGCCGCACCGCTCGCCGCGCTGGCGATCATGGAAAAGCGCGGCACTTCAGACCGCCACATGGCGGCCACGCTGGCGATGCTGTTCGCGATGGGCCAGGCCAACGCCTTTTATCCGCTGATTCCTGACGGGCTCAACTGGAGCGCAGCGCTGCTGTTCTCCATCAGCGGCGGCGTGCTGGCGGCCGCCTCAACCTATCACTTTTTGCCCGTAAACTTTCCGACGTCGCGCTGCGCGATGAAGATCAGGGCGTGGAGAACGACGACGCGAAGTCGGGGCTGATCGCCATCATCAACACCTCGGGTGCCGACGCCATTCGCCTCGCGCTCGGTTCGCTGCCGATGCTGATCCTTTCGCTGTCGGTGGTGGGCATCCTGAAGAGTGCCGGAGCCATTGAGCTGCTGACACAGCTGCTGGCACCGCTGTTACAAAAACTGCATATCGCCGAGGTGTATGTGCTGCCTGCGCTGACCAAATGCCTGGCCGGCGGCACCGCCTATTACGGCGTGGTTTCCGGTCTGGTCGAACAGGGGCAGTACAGTGCGCACAACATCAACGCCTCGGCAGGCCTGCTGATTCAGACCTTCGATCTGCCCGGCATCGGGATTTTCCTCGGCCTCTCCAGCCGTTTTCCGCGCCTGTTCCGCTTCGCCGTGCCCGGCATTCTGCTGGGCATTGCGCTGCGCGCCACGGCGCACAGCCTGCTGTTCTGACGTCGGTTTCCCTGTCAGGATGATGCCGCAGCCACAGACTTACGCATCCGCGCCAAACTCCAGCGCTTTCTGCGTGCGCAGCTCTGCCAGCCGGGTTTCCAGCGCGGCTTCAATGTGCTGATAGGCCGTGCTGCCCAGCGCCAGTCGCAGCGGCATCGTTTCCTGATCCAGCGTCGCCAGCGTTGCCGCCACACATTTTCCGGCATCGCCCAAAATAGCGACCTCACCCGCTTCGATCGCCCGACGGAACTGGCCGGATGCATTGTCACGATAGGCGTCGAGCGGCGCGGCGATATCCAGCCCGCTGGCAAAGTTGGTGACGGTCGGGCCCGGCTCCACTAGCAGCAGCTCAATACCAAAGCTGGCCACTTCCTGGCGCACCGCTTCGACAAAACCTTCAATCCCCTATTTGCTGGCGTGATACAGGCTGAAATTGGGATACGCCACCTAGCCGCCCTCGGAAGAGATCTGCGCAATGCGGCCACCGCCCTGCTGGCGCAAATGCGGGATGACGGCGCGAATCAGCTGGATCGATCCGGTGAGATTGGTGGCGATCAGGCGTGCAATCTGCGCGTCGCTGAGCTCTTCCGCCGCGCCAAACAGACCGTAAGCGGCATTGCTTACCACCACATCAATACGCCCGACGTGGGCAAAGGCGGTGGCGATGGCCGGTGCGATACGGGCCGTTTCGGCCAGATCCAGCCGCATCACCAACAGCCGATCGCCATATTGCTGCTGCAAATCGGCCAGTGCCTGCTCGCGGCGCACCGTTGCCACCACGCGATCGCCGCGCTCAAGTAAGCGTTCACTCATCAGTCGGCCCAGCCCGCTGCTGGCACCGGTAATTAACCAGGTTTTCATTTTGGCGCTCCTCATGTTGAAAACCTGATGATAGATCGCTTTACTGGTGGTCATAATCTCCCCAATCGCACATGACCTAGTGAGGAAATACCACCAATGAAACGCCCTTCCTGGCACGAACTGCAGGCGATCAAAACGCTGGGCGAGCAGCGCAGCTTTCGGCACGCCGCCGAGCTGCTTGGCCTGAAGCGCTCTTCGCTCAGCCACCTGGTGAAAACGCTGGAGCACAACCTCGGCGTGCAGCTGTTTCAGCGCACCACACGCAGCGTATCGCTGACCGACGCCGGTGAGCTGCTATTGCAGATTGCAGCGTCTCGCGCCGCTGCTCAATCAGATGGATGAGGTGCTGCACGACATCAGCCTGAGCCGCCAGCAGCAGTACGGTACGCTGCGCATCAGCGCCAGCAATGTTGGTGATTGGCCTGCTGCTGGATCAGGTGGTGCCCGAGTTCAGCGCACGCTATCCCGGCATTCAGCTTGATTTCGCCGCCCAGGGCGCGCTGGTGGATATCACCGCCGCCGGGTTTGATGCCGGCATCCGGCGGATTGAAGATGTGCCGCAGGATATGGTGGCTATTGCGCTCGGCGGCCCGCTGACCTTCGTTACCGTGGCCTCGCCCGATTATCTGGCGGCGCACGCGCCGGTGCGCCAGCAGCAGGATTTACTGCAGCAGCAGTATATTCGTCATCGCCTGCCCGGTGGCAAACGCTATCGCTGGGAGTATCAGAATGCGGATGAAAGTCTGGAGATTGACGTGCCGGGTACGCTGACGTTAGACAATAATGCGCTGATGGCGCGCGCGGCCATCAACGGTTCAGGGATTGCGTTCGTGCCCTTACTGTACGTTAGCGAGGCACTGCAGCAGGGGGAAATTAGTGGAACTGCTGGCCGACTGGCGCATTCAGTCGGCGGGAATCGCGTTGTGGTTCCCGCCGAACCGGCATCAGTCGATGGCGCTGCGGCTGTTTATCGACGCATTGAAAACCCGCCTGCCGCACTACCGCTGAATCAGCCCTGACGCTGCCGCGCTTTGTGCACCATAGTGTAGGCGTAGTCGACGCCTATGCCGTAGGCACCGCTGTGCTCACGCACCAGATCCATCACTTCATCGTAAGTATCTTTGCGTGACCAGTCGCGCTGGTACTCCAGCAGCACCTGCTGCCAGGTCACCGGCACCGCACCCGCTTGCACCATGCGCTGCACGGAACGTTCGTGCGCATCAACACTGGTGCCGCCGGAGGTATCGGTCACCACATACACTTAATAACCGGCTTTCAGCGCCATCAGGACCGGGAAGGTCAGGCACACTTCGGTCCACAGCGCCGAGATGATCAGTTTTTTACGACCGGTTTTCTCTACCGCCTCGACAAATTTCGCGTCTTCCCATGAGTTCATGGAGGTACGCTCAATCGGCTTCGATTCCGGGTGCACCGCCAGCAGTTCTGGCCAGATGTAGCCGCTGAAGCTTTCCGTTTCTACCGAGGTGTAAATCACCGGCACGTCGAAAATTGTCCCCGCTTTCGCTAGGGCGACGGTATTATTTTTGAGCTGTTGGCGGTCAATATTGGCGACACCAAACGCCATCTGTGGCTGATGGTCGATGAAGATCAGGGTTGAGTTCTGTGGGTCAAGCAGGTCGAGTTTAGACATGATGGTTTCCTCTAAAGTGGTTTTAAATTTGTGTGTTGTGCTGCTGGAATAAACTTTAGAGAAAGCGCAGACAAAGAGATAACGCAAAGAATTTTACAACTTGTTCAAAGCGTTTTTAGAAGCTTGATTTGAATGGATTAATTGGCCAAAGCGCAGCGTTTTTGCCGGTAAAACAGCGGCTCACCGACGTTGATTCTGCGCCTGCGACGGGCGTAATCTGTGGCGACAAAATCATAAAAAACACCATCGCAAAATGATCGTACGTCCTCATCAACACTGGTTTCTCCGGTTGTTTGACTGGCACGGCTCAGTGCTGTCTCGCATTGCGTTCCGCCTGTCGCTTAACCTGCTGATGTCAGTGATCGCCATTCTGGGTTATCCATGGTATTCCACACTCGGCATTCACCTGACCACCGCGCCGTTCAGCCTGATTGGCGTGTCGATCGCCATCTTTCTCGGCTTTCGCAATAACGCCAGCTACGCGCGCTTTATCGAGGCGCGCACGCTGTGGGGCAATATGCAACATTACTCAGCGCTCGCTGCTGCGCTAGGTTAAAACGCTGCGCGGACTGCGTGCGGAACAGGTGCAGGAGTTTATCGGGCTGCAGCTGGCGTTCAGCTGGAGCCTGAAACACCGGCTGCGTAAAACCGATGCCCAGGCCGATCTGCAGCGGCTGCTGCCGCCCGCGTGGCACGCCGCTGTGCTCGGCCATCCGATGCCGACCTCGCAAATCATATTATGCATGGGTGAATGGCTGGCGCAGCGGCGTGATGAGGGATTAGTGACGGATATCGTCTGGCAGAGTATTGATGACAACCTCAACCATCTGTCGGCGTATCTGGGTGGCTGCGACCGGCTGGCCAGCACACCGATTCCCTTCGCCTACAGCCTGATTCTGCACCGTACGGTGTATCTGTTCTGCACCCTGCTGCCGTTCGCGCTGGTGGCGGATTTGCACCTGATGACACCGCTGGTGTCGGTGTTTATTTCGTACACCTTTTTGTCGCTGGAGTCGCTGACGGAGGAACTGGAAGATCCGTTCGGCACCGCGCCCAATCATCTGCCGCTGGACGCGCTGTGTGTGAATATCGAACGCAATCTGAAAGCGATGAACAACGATTTCCCGCTGCCGGCAGCGAGCCAGCCGGACCGGTATTTTAATCTGACGTGACGGCACGAGCTGATTCAATCGCCATGCTCGCTGACCGCACCGCATCGGTAGCGGCGCGATTTATCGCGCTAATCCGACCGCTGCGCCGCTGTTTTTTGCGCAATAAATTGCGCCGCTACGGTTTGTGCGGAGGGTTATTGCAGCGCCGTTGCAAGCGCTCCTCGATTGATGCGCCAGTAAAGAAATTATCCCAGCTTATCCAGCCAGCGGACATACGCCTGATCCCACAGTGCGGCGGGGGTGCCGGCTTTACCGAGGCCAAAGTCGTGGCCGCCGCTGCTCAGTTCAATCAGCTCAACCGGCACGCGCATACGGCGGCAGGCGTCGCGCATCAGCTCGGTGTTGTGGGGGTTGGACGTATGATCGTCCTCCGCTTGCGCCAGGAAGGTTGGCGGATAGGCGCGGGTAACGTAATTTTGCACTGACCAGTTGGCTTCCTGGGTCGGCATGGCGTCATTGCCCACGATCATCTGGTGAGTACGGGTGTGCTGATAAGGCGCTTCAAGGGTGATAACCGGGTAAATCAGCCCGACGCTGTCTGCGGTTGGCCGGATGTCATCCAGCGAATCCTGCGGTGAATAGGTGACGAAGTCAGGCCGCGCCGCCGCCATGCCGAGCAGATGGCCGCCGGCCGAAAAGCCCAGCAGGTGCACCTTGTTTTCCATCGCGCGCACCATGCGAATCGCGCGCTGCGCATCCTGCAGCGGCGCCAGTCTGCCGGCCTGCCACTTTTCACCCGGCAGCTCAGCACGTAGGCGGTATACCCGTTGGCATTAAGCCAGCGCGCGACCGGCCAGGCTTCGCGCCCCATGCCGATAAAACGGTAGCCGCCACCAGCCGCAACGATCACCGCTTCCCCGTTGGGATTCTCCGGACGAAAGCGCTGAATGGCGGGAGAAACGATATTGGTCCACGAACCGTTAGCGCTGACTTTCAGCAGGCCAGACGGACCGCCGCCGCCCGGTGGGTCGTCCGGCCAGAGCGGAATAATGCCATCCCGGGCAAACAGTTTGCCCGCCGTCATGGAGAGTACGGTTGCTCCGCTAGCCAACAGAAAACGACGCCGTGTAATCATCTTGCCCAGTAGCCGGTATGGAAAATGCGCCAGCCCGGAGGCGGCGTCTCATTATGTGATGCAGGTCCTGTTTCAATCTGGCGATAATGTACGCATTTCGTACAAAAAAGCCATAAAAAAACGCGCCAGAAAAGGCTCGTATTAACGAAGAGAAGGGAAAATTAATCCTGCTGCTGGAATTGAGTCATCACCGTCTGCTCGCACTGCTGCTGATCGTGACGCAGCTTCGCCCGCTCTTCTTCACACAGTTCCAGCCAGCCGTTGACCACTTCCTGCGCGGTTTCCTCGTTGAAGGAGGGCTTGTTCATGGCCGATGGTGACTGGCTGGCGTAGAAGATATTCTCCTGCGCGTCGGCATCCGTATCATCCGCCAGCGCGCTGGCAGACAGCGACAGCCCTACCAGGGCGATAAGCAATGCTTTCATAATAAGCTCCCGTTATTTCCAGAAAATCACGTTTCGTCTTGCTGCGCGCGTGCCGCCTGCCGGGCAGCACGCTAGTTCAGTAGCAGCGTCACCGTGATGCCGTGCAGCACAATGCTGCACACCACCAGCGTCAGCGCCATGTCCATCATCTGTTCCGCCTGCGGGCCCTGCAGGCCATGCACCCAAGCATAAGCAATATAATTGATACTGCCGATGCCGCGAATCCCCAGTCAGCCAATCAGCATCCGCCGCATAAACGGCACCTCGCAGCGCCAAGTGGTCAGCCATACCGCCAGCGGCCGCACCACCACAAACAGTAGCAGCGCCAGACCGATGCCGGTGAGATTCCAGTGATGCGCCAGCGTAATACCCAGCACCACCATCATCGCTGCCGCCAGCAGGCGTTCGATAGTATCACCAAACGACAGCGCATCGCCGACCACCAGGCCGACCGATTTCACCGGGCTGCCGCCCCCCTGCTTCAGGCGCTGGTTAGGATTGACCAGCACCTCTGCCGGCAGGTAGCGCTTCTCTTCCGGTAAATCTTCCAGTGGAAAGCGTTTAGTCACGCGCAGCTCGGCGCAGCGTAAGCCGACGCCTGCCGCAAAGGTGGCAAGGAAGCCAGACGCATCCACCGACTGCTCCGCCGCATAGCTCAGGGCGATCAGCGCCAGCGCGAGGAAATCATTGGGGGCCACGTCGTGATGCGCGCTGCGCAGATGGGTCGCCAGCTGGCCGATCAGCCGTCCGAGCAGATAACCAATCGCCAGCCCACCGCCAATCGCCCACACCACATCGCGCGCTGGAGAGCGCCACGCGCAGCGCATCGTTAACGGAGATCAGGCTGGCAAGCACCGATCAGTCGGGGCAACAATGGCACCAAACGCCAGCGACAGCGGCCAGCCAAAGCCGGTAATCCAGTGAATCAGGCAGGCCATGCCGCCGACGGTCAGCAACATCGCCGAGAATGCCAGCCGCAGCCCGACGCGCCACGCATGCGCGCTCATCGGCAGACGCAGCTTGAGCCCTGTGATAAACAGCGAGGCGGCCATGGTGATTTCGGTGATATGGGCGGCGAGCTCGGCGTGGCCGATAATGTCGATTTGCAGCAGATTAAGCATCCACGGGCCGCACAGAATGCCCGCGAACAGGTAGAGACCAAACGACGTCACCGGCCCCCGGTGAATCCAGCCGGAAGCCAGTGACATCAAAAGTAGCAGACCGCCAGTGAGGGCAGTCCAGGCCAGGAAGTTCATAACGCTCCGTTTTTAATTAACATTCTCCTTTAAGCCTGGCACAGGATCGTGAATTAGTTTTGCAGATGGCGACTGGCGAGGCGAATCAGCAGCGCAAGCACAGCGGCAGCCGTCGCAAGGCTGACCACGCCATTCCAGCCGAAATGGGCCAGCGCCAGGCTGCCGAGCGCCGCGCCTGTCGCCATACCGATAAACACCACGGTGAACATCAGCGCATTGAGGCGGCTGCGCGCCTCCGGCGCCAGGCTGTAGACCAGCGTCTGATGCGCCACCAGCGTGGCCTGCACGCCAAGGTCAAAGCCGATGGTGCTGAGGATAATCAGGCCGAGCTGCGCCGGCACCGGCAGCACCGGCAGCAGGAACATCAGGGCAAACGACACCATCACCAGCGTGGCGCCATACTGGGTGACACGCGCCGGGCCGATGCGGTCGGCAAAACTGCCCGCCAGCGGCGCGGCCAGCGCACCGGCGGCACCGGCCAGACCGAAAGCCCCTGCCACGGCGCTGTCGAGATGGAAGCGATCGCTCAGCATCAGCGCCAGGGTAGACCAGAAGGCGCTAAAACTTACCGACAGCAGGCCCTGCGCCAGCGCCGCGCGGCGCAGCGTCTGGTGATGCTGCCACAGATGCGCCAGCGACAGCAGCAGACGCGGATAGCTCACCGTGGTGCCCGGCGTAAAGCGTGGCAGCGCGCGCCACAGCGCCAGACTGCTCAGCAGTACCGCCGCCGCCGCCATCATGTACATGGTGCGCCAGCCCAGATACTTCGCCACCACGCCGCTCACCACGCGCGACAGCAGAATGCCGACCAGCAGCCCGGTCATCACCGTGCCGACGGTTTTGCCACGGCTGCGCTCCGGTGCCAGCGCCGCCGACGCCGGCACAATGTCCTGCGCCACGGTAGCGGTTAATCCGGTAACAAAGCTGGCGATCAGCAACGCACTGATGCCGCCGGAAAAGCCGCACAGCAGCAGCACGGCGACCAGCAGCAAGCCTTTAACCAGAATGATGGTGCGGCGATCGTGGCGGTCACCGAGCGGGGCCAGCAGCAGAATCCCCAGCGCGTAACTGGCTTGGGTCAGCATCGGTGTACCATACCAACGCTGCCGATGCCCACATTGAACTGTTTACTGATGATATCCAGCATCGGCTGGCTGTAGTAAATCGATGCCACGCTGAGACCGGCACCGGCCGCCAGCGTAAACACCAGCGGCGCCGGCAGCTTTTCAGCAGGCATGGCAGAAGATTGAGACATGGCAGACATAGTGGTTTTCCCCCGTGATAATGCGCTTATTAAAGCGCGTTGCGGCCATACGCGGTAGACTGCTACGACACAGAACTGTTATGCGTGGTACGTATGAGCACATTCACCAGCGTTGACCGCATCGAACTGATGCAGACGTTTATCCGCATTGTTGAAAGCGGCTCGCTGTCGGCGGCTGCGGCGCAGCTCGGCACCACCCAGCCCACCGTGAGTCGCCGTCTGCAGGCGCTGGAGCAGCGGCTCGGCCTGAAACTGATTTTACGCACCACCCCATGCGCTGAAACTCACCGATGACGGGGAACGCTGCTATGCCCAGGCACGGCAGCTGGTGGCGACCTGGCACGCGCTTGAAGATGAATTAACCGGCGCCAATGACGACCCGATCGGCACGCTGCGCGTGCGTGCGCCGCATGCGTTTGGTCAGGATCAGTTGATTGCGCCGCTGATGGATTATCTGCAGCGCTATCCGCGCCTGGCAGTGGAGTAGATGCTCAACGACCGCACGCCGGACTTTGTCAGTGAAAACGTTGACTGCGCCATTCAGGTCGGCGCGCCCACGGACCCGTCGGTGGTGGCGGTGCTGCTGGCGGAAGTGCCGCGCTTTGTCGTTGCGGCACCGGCGCTGCTGGCGGCTCATGCGCCGGTGAAAGAGGTTACCCAACTGACGCAACTGCCGTGGCTGGCGCTGACCAGTTTTTATCGTAACGAAATTGCGCTGCAGCGTCTCAGCGACGGCCAGCCGATCAACCTGGCGATTGCCCCGCGCCTCGCCAGCGATAGCCTGTACGCGGTGCGCAAAGCCGCGCTGGCGGGCATAGGCGCCGCGATTGTGTCGTCATGGGTGGTGCAGGAGGATTTAGCCAGCGGCGCGCTGGTGCAGTTGGTGCCCGACTGGCAGGCGCCGCCGCTGCCGGTGTGGCTGACCTACCCGTGGGCCAGTTATTATCCGGCCCGCCTGCAGCATTTTTTCGCGATGATCAGGGATGTGATGCCGCAGCTGACCGGCACGCAGCCGGTGCGGTAATGGGCCAGGTCGCCATAAATGGCGACCCTTATATCCCGATCATTCTCCTCCGGGTATGATGATCCCCGACTGATCATCGGGAAGTTGCTGGTGAGATGGGGGCGACCCCTGGGCATAAAGCCTGCTTTGTGGATTCATCCCCGGCAACTTAACTCCCGCCTTCAAGACCGGACGGTATCCTGTGCCCCGAGCACGCATCCATAAGGATGGTCATGGCGGTTTCCCTGTGCTGTTAAGGAGAATCTATACAAACCCGTATGCCTGTCGGCATTGATATTGCCTCCGGAAAGTTTGATGTGGCCGTCTGGAAAGGCGACACGTCTTACAAAACCAAAGTCTTTCCCAACACCCCTAAGGGCTTTATCGCCCTGAAAAAATGGCTGGAGCCGTTCGGCTGCTGCCATATCTGCATGGAGGCTACCGGCGCGTACAGTGAGCCGCTGGCCACCTTCCTGCACGACAAAGGCTATGATGTCAGCGTGGAAAATCCTGCGCGCATCAGGCGCTTCGGGCAGGCCGAGCTGAGCCGGAATAAGACGGATAAAGACGATGCGCGCATGATAGCGCGCTACTGTAAACTGCACGGCCCATCGCTGTGGCAGCCGGCGCCGCTGAATGAACGCAGGCTGAAAGCGCTGGTGAAGCGCCTGACGAATCTTCAGGAAATGCGGCAGATGGAAGAGAACCGGCTGGAGGTATCGGATGCGGTGGTGCAGCCCTCAATCCGCGTGGTCATTGCGGCGCTGGATGCGCAGATAGACGAAACGAAGCGGGCAATAAACGACCATATTGACAATGACCCGGGCCTTAAAAAGAACAGGGAACTGCTGGAGTCCATCCCGGGCGTGCTGGGCAGCACGATGCTGGCGTATATGGGGGACATGTCGAGGTTCAGCAGCAGCAAGGCTCTTGTGGCGTGGGTGGGGCTGAATCCGATGCGGCAGGAGTCCGGTGAGTGGAAGGGCAAAAGCAGGATATCGAAGATGGGCAACAGCGCGATGCGCAAGGCCCTGTACATGCCAGCGATAGTGGCGATGAAGTGGAATCCGGCGGTAAGTTTGCTGAAGAAGCTGCTGCAGCTGGCTTATGGTGTGCTGAAGTCGGGTCGTCCGTTCGATGCCGAAATATGTCTTGCCAGGTAACCGGCAAGACGGTATCTACAGGTTGATGGCACGGTTTATGTTGGGTGCGCATTGATGCGCACCTGGTAACGGCTTACTTCAGGGTAATGCTCTTTACAATCGCATCGGCATCGCTCTGCGCCTGCTGCTGATTATCGGCGGGCAGAGTGATCTGCAGCATCAGCAGTTTACCGTCCACCTTCGCCAGAATAACCGAGGACCAGGAGGTCTGATTGTTGGCGGAAATCACTGTATCCAGCTGCTGTGCCGGCTGATCTTTCAGCGTCACCGCTTTGTTCGACACCACCTGCAGCTGCGGATCGCGGTTGCGCTGCTGCTGCTCCAGACGCTGAGTAAGCGCATCCAGTCCTTCACTGGTCGGATCGCCCGCAATCACGATAATCGCGCGCTGGCCGGTTTCATCGGCATACACGTGCATATTGGTGGATTCCGAACCGAGCTTGCCGCTCTTATCTGACATGCCCGCTGGCAGGCTGAAACACAGCTTACCGTCCATCAGGTTTACTGTCTGTGCTGACTGACTGGCGCTGGCGCCGTTGCTGTTTGCCGCCGTGTCGTCTTTCTTCTGATCACACGCCGCCAAGCCTAACACCAGCAGGCCGATGCCCGCATATTTCACTAAGTTACGCATTCTTATCCCTTCGTAAGGTTTCCATCAGCCGTTATCAAAACGGAATCGGTGCTTAAAAGCAATCAGCGCTTTGTCAGGAAATCTTAGCGTGCCGTGACGTTTCGTCTACATTCAATTAGCCGAAATTCATCTGGCGCTGAGCGGAACGTTCCGCTAGACGCTTAAGTGTCGCATTGAGCAGAACACCGTAAGCAGGCAGGAAGAAAACCATGCAGATCAGCACTTTGAAGCTGTAATCCACCAGCGCGATCTCTACCCAGTGGCTGGCCATGAACGGGTCCGGACTCTTATAAAAGGCGATAAAAAAGAAGAAGGCCAGCGTATCGCTGATGTTGCCGAGGAGCATGGCACAAGCAGGCGCAATCCACCACTGCGGCAGTTTACGCAGGCGGTTAAACACGTGCACATCAAGGATCTGCCCCAGCGCATAGGCCATAAAGCTGGCGCAGGCGATACGCGCCACGAACAGATTGACCTCCTGCAGCGAGGCCCAGCCCTGCCACGCGCCCTGATAAAACACGCACGACACGATGTAGGAGATAAACAGCGCCGGAATCATCACCGCAAGGATAATGCGCCGTGCCAGCGGTGCGCCAAAAATACGCACGGTGAGATCGGTGGCGAGAAAAATAAACGGGAAGCTAAACGCACCCTAGGTGGTGTGGAAGCCGAAAATCGCGACCGGCAGCTGCACCAGATAGTTACTGGAGGTAATCACCAGCAGGTGAAACAGCGACAGCCAGAATAGCGCATGCATGCGCTGACGAGCAGAGAAGTTAATCATAAAGGCCTTTTGAGGAATTAGCAGTGACATTAAAAAATCGGACGGCATCTTAGCGTGTTGCGCAACAAATACAATGGTTAATTTTAACGCAATCGTTCTCGCCTTGCGCGCGCGCTGTAGCGCGTTAGAATGAGCGCCCACCCTGAATAAAGACAGAGAATCATGAGCGATCTTTTTTCCGCTGCGGACCATAAGCTTGATGCGCTTGGGCTGCGCTGCCCGGAGCCGGTGATGATGGTGCGCAAAACCGTGCGTACCATGCAGGCGGGCGAAACGTTGCTGATCATCGCCGACGATCCGGCGACCACGCGTGATATTCCCGGCTTCTGCCGCTTTATGGAGCATCAGCTGCTGGCACAGCAGACCGAGAGCCTGCCGTACCAGTATCTGATCCAGAAAGGCGCGGAGGCCTGATCGCGGCATCCGCCCGCCTTAGCGCTGACGCAGCAGGCGCAGTGCGTTGGCGGTGACCAGCGCGGTGGCACCCGAATCGGCCAGCACCGCCAGCCACAGGCCGGTAAAGCCGAGCAGCGTGGTGACGAGGAAAATAGCCTTCAGCCCCAGCGCCAGCGCAATATTCTGACGGATAATGGCGCGCGTGCGGCGTGCCAGCTGCACGGTGCGCGGCAGAATCGCTAGGTTATTCTGCGTCAGAGCCGCATCGGCCGCTTCCAGTGCCACATCGGTGCCGCTGCCCATGGCAATCCCCAGCGTTACGGCCTTCATGGCTGGCGCATCGTTGATGCCATCGCCGACCATCGCCAGCGGCTGCTGTTCGCCCAGTTCACGCACGGCGGCTACCTTATCCGCAGGCAACAGACCGGCGCGATAGGTGATGCCGAGTTCGGCGGCGGCGCGCGGATTATCGCCGGTCAGCATCACGCTGCGAATGCCCAGCGCCAGCAGCCCAAGCGGCTGTGCTTCGCGCAACACCACCACCACGGTTTTGCCCTGTGCCTCCAGCTGCGCAATCTGCTGCTGCTGCGCGTCACTCAGCGCCGCCGCATCACGCGGTGCCAGCAGTTGGTGCACCACGCCGTCGATCTGTGCGCGAATGCCGCTGCCGGCCAGCGTTTGCTGATGCTGCGCCGGCGGAATCACCTGCTGCTGGCGCTGCGCTTCCGCGACTATCGCCCGCGCCAGCGGATGGCCTGAGCCCTGCTCAATGGCGGCCGCGAGGCTAAGCAGCTGTTGCTGTGCATCCGCGCCAAACGGCTGCACGTCGGTAACCTGCGGTTTACCGGCGGTCAGGGTGCCGGTTTTATCAAACGCCAGTGCCTGCACCCGGCTGAGGCGTTCGAGCGCCGCGCCGCCTTTAATCAGCGCGCCTTGGCGAGCCGCCGCTAGGTCGGAGGTGATAGCGGCAGGCGTGGAGATCACCAGCGCGCCTGCGGCGGCGAGGGTCATCAGGGTTTCAATGCTGAACGGCGAGCCGCTGCGTATGGCCTGCCACGCGCTGCGGGCTACCGGCGCCAGACCGACCAGCGTGGTAAGCACAAACAGGCGATCGCCCCACAGCGGCGTGAGCTGGCTCAGCAGCCATCTGGCGATCATCAACAGCGTGAGCAGGATGAGCGCCGCATTATCGTGCCAGCGGCGCGCGGCCGGTGCGGGGCTCTCGGTGGATTTCAGGCTAAAGCCGGCGTGGTTAACGGCCTGTTCAATAGCCGGACGAATATCGCTGTGCGCCTCCACCAGCAGATTTTCACTGGCGAATATCACCCGCGCGCTGGCGACCTGCGGCAGCTTTTGCACGGCGGTTTCGATTTTGCGGGCGCAGCTCGGGCAGTCCATGCCGGCAATCTGCCAACGGAACTGGTACGATGCGGACGCGCGCCTGTCGCTGTCGGCGTCGCCGCCGGGACTGTCGTCATCGCTGGTGCCGCAGCCGCAATCGCTGGACGCGGCCACTGGCTGCGCGGCGGAAATCTTCAGGGATGCAGGCTGAACGCTGCGTACCGCGCACAGCGGTTTTGGCTGACGGTGTGATTTGCCACAGCGGCAAGAGTGGGCATGTTGATGCATGTGACCTCCGGTTGCGGAAGCGGGCCGTTGCCCGCAGTCTGCATGCTATACTCTAGAGTGGACTCCAGAGTATAGCGGTGAGGTCACTTTTTTCAGTACAGCCACAGTGAACGTACAATCATGAAGTGACCGGCGAAGTAGCAGGCGGCCACGATGGTGCTGTCAGCGCTGAAGCGGCGGCGATAGTGCGAGATAAACCACACGATGTTAACCAGCAACAGCAGCACGGCACCCACCAGCAGCGAGATACTGTAATCGGTCGGACGGAAGAAGTAGTTTTCCGCCGCCATCCAGTTCATCACCAGCGTCATCCCAATCAGCGTAGAGATTGGCCAGCGCAGCGTATCCAGTTTTGACCAGATGATGGCGATCACGATGATACCAATCACTAGGAAGGTGAGCGGAATCGGCCAGAAGAAGCTCATGGTCATGTGCGCGGCAAAGCTGATGGTGTACAGCAGATGCGAAAGGAAAAAGGCGCCGAGCGTATACAGCATCTGCTGACGCGGCAGCAGGGTTAACGCATCGCCCACTAGTGTGGCGACCAGGCCAGCCAGAATCAGGTAGTCGGTGGTGTTAAGCATGGGAGCCTGCCACGCCCAGGCAACCAGCAACAGCAGCGTAACGGGTTTGAACAGCCAGCGCTGCCACTGCGGGCCGCGGTAGGAGGCATCGACATACAGCCAACCGGAAAAAAGGACTGCAAGGAAAGACCAAAGCATTTTTTCTCCCTTTTGTGAACGTGTCGCCCACATTGATGAATTTTCCCAAAATCACGATCTCAGTTTAAGTTACTGGCGGCAAATGTGACAATCGGGCAACTCTGGTTGTATGCTTTGGCGTCTTTTATCTGTTAACCCCCGACGTAAAGTGCGAGAGAAAACATGAGCAAACCACCGCTAATCTTTTTTATCGTCCTGGCTGTAATTGCCATCCTGGCAACCCGTCAGTTTATCAAGCAGCGCCGCGAAGCCGCGGTCAACGACGCTTTACCGGTGCGCTCAATGAGTGTGGAAGTGAAAACCAAGCGAGAGTTTCCGGCCCCCAATCGCCGTTCGCGTCAGCGCGAAGAGATTGTGGCGGAAGAGATGACGTATGAAGCCTGGTTCCATCCGCTGAACGGCGCCGGTGATTTTAAGGTCAACGTCAGCGCCAGCGATTATCACCAAATGGACAAAGGCGTGAAGGGCAAGCTGAAAATGCAGGGCACGCGCTTTGTCAGCTTTACCCCGGCGCAATAGGCGCTAAAGCGCACGGGGCTGATGCCGCGCGCGCTGCCTTGCGTTACGACGGATAGTGCTTTTTCTGCCACGCCAGCAGTTCAAATACGCCAAAGAAGAAGATTTTCGCCTGCGTGGCGCGGCTCAGCTTTGGCGCTTCCTTCGGTTGCGTGGCACGCAGCAGCACCAGCTGCAGGCCGTGCATCACCACCATAAAGAACAGCGCGACGTGGACAAAGTAGCGCAGCGGCGTCGGAAAGGGGTGCACCAGGTTAAGCAGCAGAAATGCCCAGACGCAAATCATCAGCAAACGTCTCAGATTAAGCCACATCATCGGTCTCCTGTTGGCGTTGATAGAAGCGATAGGCCACCTGACCGGCAATCTTCTCGCGATACAGATCCCAGTTAGCCGGTGCCAGCGGGGTGCCGTGTTCCACTTCGCTCTCAACATAAATCAGCGCGTGGGCGGCGAGCCAGCCATTGTTTTCCAGCAGCGTTAGCGTCTCCTGCAGCAGGCCTTTGCGGAACGGCGGATCAACAAACACCACGTCGAATGGCTCGCCGGGCTGGCTTAGCCACTGCAGCGTATTGGTCTGGACGACGCTGGCGTTCGTGGCGCGCAGCGTGTGCAGGTTTTGCGTCAGCTGCTGCGCCACGTTACGTTCCAGTTCCAGCAGGGTCGCGGAGGCGGCATAGCGCGACAGCGCTTCTAAGCCCAGCGCACCGCTGCCGGCATAGCAGTCGAGGCAGCGCGCCTGCTGGATATCCGGCGCCAGCCAGTTGAATAGCGTTTCACGCACGCGATCGGTGGTCGGGCGTAGGCCGGCGCTGTCCGGCACCGGCAATTTGCGGCCGCGCCACTGTCCGCCAATCAGGCGAATCTGGCCTGCCGCGCCGCTGTTGCGGGGGGATTTACTCATTTCGCTCAGAACTCGTCATAATTTGTTGCGTAGTTTAACGGGCGTAGCAGGCAGAAGAAACGTTAAAAAAGGGTGCTGTGGTGCGCTGGCAGGAAAGTGTTAGACTACTAAGTTGATAAAGCGGACGTAATTGCCTGATTTTTACGCCGCTCACGCGCGAAAAAGTGAATTTTTTATCCTCTGGGAACAGCGTGCTACCGGGAATAAGCCATCGAGGAGTGTGGTCACACAATGGCAAAAGAGAAAAAACGCGGCTTTTTTTCCTGGCTGGGCTTTGGCAAAGAAGAGCAGCAGCCAGCGGAAGAGCAGGCGCAGCAGCAGCCGACAGAACAACCGGCACCCGCCGCTGAAGAGAGCGCGTTAGCAAGCGCCGAAGCGCAGGCCGCCGGGACCGTGATCGTCACTGAACAGGTGGCAGAACCGCAGGCCGAATCGCCGGTTCACGCCGACGCTGAAACTCATCCCGTCGCGGAAGTAGAAACCGCATCCGAATCCGACGCTAACGCTGATGACGCAGAAATCGCTGCAGTCAGCGCGATTGAAGAAGAGGTACTGCCGGAAGATCATCCGCAGCCGGAGGCGATGCCGGTTGAAGAGGAGCTGCAGGCTGAAGAACTGATTATTGAAGCACCGGTTTTATCTGAGGAGCCTCAGCCAGAGGACACAGACGCACCGCTGAGCGATGAAGAGCTGGAAGCGCTGGCGTTAGCGGAAACCTATGCCGAAGACGCGGCAGAAGAGCGCGTGGCGACAGACACCGTTAGCGATCTGCCGCTGGCGGCCGCGCCGATTGTGGCCCAGGAGCAGGAGCGCCCCACCAAAGAGGGCTTCTTTGCCCGCCTGAAACGCAGCTTGGTTAAAACGCGTGAAAACCTTGGATCCGGCTTTATCAGCCTGTTCCGCGGCAAAAAAATCGATGACGACCTGTTTGAAGAGCTGGAAGAGCAGCTGCTGATTGCCGATGTCGGCGTGGAAACCACGCGCCGCATCATCACCAGCCTGACGCAACAGGCCAGCCGTAAGCAGCTGCGCGATGCCGAAGCGCTGTATGGTCTGCTGAAGGCTGAAATGGCCGGCATTCTGGAAAAGGTTGATGCCCCGCTGGACGTGGCGGGCAAAACGCCGTTCGTTATCCTGATGGTCGGCGTTAACGGCGTGGGTAAAACCACTACCATCGGTAAGCTGGCGCGTCAGTATCAGGCGCAGGGCAAGTCCGTCATGCTGGCGGCGGGGGACACCTTCCGCGCGGCGGCGGTAGAGCAGCTGCAGGTATGGGGCCAGCGCAACAATATTCCGGTGGTCGCGCAGCATACGGGCGCGGATTCCGCGTCGGTAATTTTTGATGCCATTCAGGCGGCGAAATCGCGCCACGTTGACGTGCTGATCGCCGATACCGCCGGCCGCCTGCAGAACAAAGCGCACCTGATGGAAGAGCTGAAAAAAATCACCCGCGTGATGAAGAAGCTGGACGAAGAGGCACCGCATGAGGTGATGCTGACGATTGACGCCAGCACCGGCCAGAACGCCATCAGCCAGGCGAAGCTGTTCCACGAAGCGGTCGGCCTGACCGGCATCACCCTGACCAAGCTCGACGGCACCGCAAAA
This sequence comes from Type-A symbiont of Plautia stali, assembly GCF_059731155.1. Classification (NCBI taxonomy): domain Bacteria; species Type-A symbiont of Plautia stali. The sequence goes on from NZ_AP035891.1 coordinate 584,731, forward strand.
GGTGGCGTGATCTTCTCGGTTGCCGATCAGTTTGGCATTCCGATTCGTTATATCGGTGTCGGGGAAGGCATCGAAGATTTACGGCCGTTTAAGGCCGCCGACTTTATTGAGGCACTGTTTGCCCGAGAGGAATAATTGGCATGATTCGCTTTGAAGAGGTCAGTAAGGCTTATCTGGGAGGACGCCAGGCGCTGCAGGGCGTGGATTTCCATTTGCGTCCCGGTGAGATGGCGTTTCTGACCGGCTACTCAGGCGCGGGGAAAAGTACCTTACTGAAGCTGATTTATGGCATTGAGCGCTCGAGCGCCGGGCAAATCTGGTTCAGCGGTCACGATATTTCCCGGCTGCGTCACAGCGAAGTGCCTTTCCTGCGCCGCCAGATCGGCATGATTTTCCAGGATCACCATCTGCTGATGGAATGGTGATCGCGATTTCGCTGACGCTGCCCAGCGTGTGCTACATGGTGTGGAAAAACGTCAGCCAGGCCGCCGCGCAGTGGTACCCGGCGCCGCAGCTGACGGTTTACCTCGACAAAGCGCTGGATGACACGGCGGCAGAGAACGTGACCGCCGAGCTGAAAAAGCTCGATGGCGTGGACAAGGTGAACTACCTGACGCGTGAAGAGGCGCAAAGCGAGTTCCGCAACTGGTCCGGCTTTGGTGGCGCGATGGATATGCTGGAGCAGAACCCGCTGCCGGCGGTGGCGATCATCACGCCGAAGCTGAACTTCCAGAACTCCGATACCATGGCCAATCTGCGCGACCGCGTGGCAAAAGTGCAGAGCGTGGATAAAGTGCGCATGGATGACAGCTGGTTTGCGCGTTTAGCCGCACTCACCGGGCTGGTGGGGCAGGTGGCGTCAATGATCGGCCTGCTGATGGTGGTTGGCCGTGTTCCTGGTGATTGGCAATAGCGTGCGCCTGAGCATTTTTGCCCAGCGCGACACCATCAACGTGCAGAAGCTGATTGGCGCGACCGATGGCTTTATTCTGCGGCCCTTCCTCTACGGCGGCGCGCTGCTCGGTTTCAGCGGTGCGGTGCTGTCGCTGATCCTGTCGGAAGTGCTGGTGCTGCGCCTGCAGTCGGTGGTGGCGCAGGTCGCCTCCGTCTTCGGCACCAGCTTCGCGCTGGAGGGCTTTTCGTGGGATGAAGGTCTGCTGCTGCTGCTGTTAATCGCAGCCATCATCGGCTGGATTGCCGCCTGGCTGGCGACGGTGCAACATTTACGTCGTTTTACGCCGCAGTAACCCATAGCAACGATTTTTTGATATACTTTTCCTCTGCTGCCGACGACCTGGGAGCAGAGGATTTCTCCGATTTCTCGCGCCGTCATCTGTGTGTAAAATATTCACTGCCACAATTGAACTTGTGGGTAACTTTGACGTCCAAGTAGCACAGATTGCTTTTGGTTTTCACGCGTCGTTGACATAATGTAACGTCTGCGCAGGGAAACGAGCGGCAAGTCCATTGAATTTGTGAGGGTTTGAATGACCAAAGAAATGCAAAATTTAGCGATTGCTCCTCTGGGCAATCTGGAATCTTACGTCCGGGCTGCTAACAACTGGCCGGTATTAACGGCAGAAGAGGAAAAAGCACTGGCTGAGCGGCTGCATTACCAAGGCGATCTGGATGCAGCTAAGACGCTGATCCTGTCTCACCTGCGCTTTGTTGTTCATATCGCTCGTAACTATTCCGGTTACGGCCTGCCGCAGGCGGACCTGATCCAGGAAGGTAACATCGGCCTGATGAAGGCGGTGCGTCGCTTCAACCCGGAAGTCGGGGTGCGTCTGGTGTCGTTTGCCGTGCACTGGATCAAAGCGGAGATTCACGAGTACGTGCTGCGTAACTGGCGTATCGTGAAAGCTGCCACCACCAAAGCACAGCGCAAACTGTTCTTTAACCTGCGTAAAACCAAGCAGCGTCTCGGCTGGTTCAATCAGGATGAAGTCGAAATGGTGGCGCGCGAGCTGGGTGTCAGCAGCAAAGACGTGCTGGAAATGGAGTCGCGCATGGCGGCCCAGGATATGACCTTCGACATGTCGTCTGATGACGATGCGGGCGAAGGCAAGCCGATGGCACCGGTGCTGTATCTGCAGGATAAAACCTCTGACTTTGCCGACGGCATCGAAGAGGATAACTGGGATGCGCACGCCGCTGACAAGCTGAGTGACGCAATGCTGAGCCTCGATGAGCGTAGCCAGCACATTATCCGCGCCCGCTGGCTGGATGATGACAACAAAACCACGCTGCAGGAGCTGGCCGACCAGTACGGTGTGTCTGCCGAGCGCGTGCGTCAGCTGGAAAAGAACGCCATGAAGAAACTGCGTATGGCGATTGAAGCCTGATTAACGGCTGACAGATAAATGGGGCGACCAGCGGGTCGCCCTTTTTTATGCGCGCAATAACAGGCGGCGACGCATGACCTGTGCGGATTGCAGCACGGTCGCCATAAATGGCGACCCTTATATCCCGATCATTCTCCTCCGGGTATGATGATCCCCGACTGATCATCGGGAAGTTGCTGGTGAGATGGGGGCGACCCCTGGGCATAAAGCCTGCTTTGTGGATTCATCCCCGGCAACTTAACTCCCGCCTTCAAGACCGGACGGTATCCTGTGCCCCGAGCACGCATCCATAAGGATGGTCATGGCGGTTTCCCTGTGCTGTTAAGGAGAATCTATACAAACCCGTATGCCTGTCGGCATTGATATTGCCTCCGGAAAGTTTGATGTGGCCGTCTGGAAAGGCGACACGTCTTACAAAACCAAAGTCTTTCCCAACACCCCTAAGGGCTTTATCGCCCTGAAAAAATGGCTGGAGCCGTTCGGCTGCTGCCATATCTGCATGGAGGCTACCGGCGCGTACAGTGAGCCGCTGGCCACCTTCCTGCACGACGAAGGCTATGATGTCAGCGTGGAAAATCCTGCGCGCATCAGGCGCTTCGGGCAGGCCGAGCTGAGCCGGAATAAGACGGATAAAGACGATGCGCGCATGATAGCGCGCTACTGTAAACTGCACGGCCCATCGCTGTGGCAGCCGGCGCCGCTGAATGAACGCAGGCTGAAAGCGCTGGTGAAGCGCCTGACGAATCTTCAGGAAATGCGGCAGATGGAAGAGAACCGGCTGGAGGTATCGGATGCGGTGGTGCAGCCCTCAATCCGCGTGGTCATTGCGGCGCTGGATGCGCAGATAGACGAAACGAAGCGGGCAATAAACGACCATATTGACAATGACCCGGGCCTTAAAAAGAACAGGGAACTGCTGGAGTCCATCCCGGGCGTGCTGGGCAGCACGATGCTGGCGTATATGGGGGACATGTCGAGGTTCAGCAGCAGCAAGGCTCTTGTGGCGTGGGTGGGGCTGAATCCGATGCGGCAGGAGTCCGGTGAGTGGAAGGGCAAAAGCAGGATATCGAAGATGGGCAACAGCGCGATGCGCAAGGCCCTGTACATGCCAGCGATAGTGGCGATGAAGTGGAATCCGGCGGTAAGTTTGCTGAAGAAGCTGCTGCAGCTGGCTTATGGTGTGCTGAAGTCGGGTCGTCCGTTCGATGCCGAAATATGTCTTGCCAGGTAACCGGCAAGACGGTATCTACGGGGTACTGCGGTTTTTTTACAGGGTGCGCATTGATGCGCACCTTGCCACGCGTTGCCCTGAACGGTTACCCGCGTGCACCCTTCATCAGGTCGCGCTTCATATCGATGATATTCTGGTAATCCGCGACGCTGGCGGCGCCGATGTGCTGGGCACCGCCCACCGCTTTAACAAAGCAGTTGTGATCTTCCTTATCCAGCTTTTTGATCGCGGCCACCACTTTCGCTTTGAAGTCAGCGGGCAGGTTATTACTCACCAGAATTGGGCCGTTAGGAATCAGCGGCGACTGCCAGATGATGCGAATCTGCTTCATCAGATCCGGGTGATCCATACGAATCAGACGACCAAAGGCACCCGAGGTATAGCCACTGTTGTAATCGCCAATCAGCGACGTCCAAGTCACCGCGCCGTCGAACTGGCCGTTCAGCACGCCGAGGATGTCCTGCTCGTGGCCACCGGAAAACGTCACGCTGGAGAAGGTGTTGTTGTACTTATCGTCCACCGTACCGCCAAACTCTTTCTTAAAGGCCTGATTGGGCATCAGAAAGCCGGAGGTGGAATCCGGATCGGCCATGCCAAACGATTTACCTTTCAGTTCTTCCAGCTTCTTATACGGGCTGTCGGCTTTGACGATCACCACCGAGTGGTAACCTTTCGAGCCATCTTTGTCGTCCACCACGATACCGACGATATCCACGGTCTTCGGGTTTTGCAGGTAGACCGAGGCGTAAGACGCCGGCGACATGCTCAGCACCATATCGATCTTGTTGCCCAGCAGCCCCTGAATCACGCCGGCATAGTCAGACGAGTTGCGCAGCTGCGTATCCACGCCCAGCTCTTTGTCGAAGAAGGTTTTCACACACTGGTTATCACCAATCTGCTGGGTGGCGTTCTGCCCGCCCAGAATTCCCAGGTTCAGCTGTTTCGGTGCATCCGCTGAGTTAACGCCAAAAGCCATCAGAGCGCCTGTCAGTAAAGCTAAAGCAGTCAGTTTCATTGTGAGATTTTCTCTTGCCGTGGGAGTTAGTGGAGCTGGTTAATTTCGTCGCCGTACAGCGCATGCAGCAGGATCGATTTGCCTGCGCCCGAGCGGCCGATTACCGCCACCAGCTCGCCCGCATGCAGATCGAAACTGACATCATCCAGCACGCGGTTATCACCGAAGGCTTTGCACAGCCCCTGCACCGGCAGCACCTTGTCGCCATGGCGCTGGGCAGGATGTGCATTGTCGACGACGGTTTTGAGTAATGCCTGTGCCATGTTGCGCTCCATCTCTTCTGAGGTGTTGATTGCCCGTTATTACGGACACTGGCGATGAAGGTCTGATGACAGAACCATGATTAAACGGTGACAGCGTCGCGCAAACCGACAGCAATCTGCTGGCCGTCGAACGGTACGCTGACGTTTTCCGGTAACGCATTGTCCAGCAACCAGTTATCTATCTCATGTGACAGGTGCACCAGCCATGCCTGGCGCGGAGCCAGCCGGGCCACGATGTGCAGTGCGCGGGTGACGTCGTTGTGATTACGCACCGTGACGCGCATAGCGCGGCTGCTGCCGGGCGCGTTCACAGGCGCGGCAGTCGCAGCCGAACAGCGGCGCGGCCTGCACGCCGCCCGTACCGAGAAAGGTCAGATTCATGGCGGATGCTCCAGTAACTGGCTCAGCTGATGGAGCGTGTCGATCAGCGCGCCATTGTTGTTGAGCGCGTCGCAGTGGGCAGGCAGCGGTTCTGCCGCGCGCGCCAGCCGTCGCTGAATGTCGGCTTAACTTTCGCGCCCGCGCTGGCGCAGCCGTGCCGCCAGCACGGCCGGCGAAACCTGCAGCACCAGCGGCAGCAGCTGCTCGCCGTAGTGCTGGCGCACGATTGGCAGATGCAGACGTGAACCGTTGACCAGCACGTTGAGACCGCGCGCCAGCCAGTGATCGATCTCCTCGCCAAGTGCGTAGCTCAGGCCGTGCGCGCGCCAGCTGATGGCGAACAGGCCGAGCGCTTCACGCCGGCGGAATTCGGCTTCGCTCAGCGCCACGTGGTTTTCACCGCCGGCATCGGCCGGACGCGTAATATAGCGATGGGCAATCACCAGCTTGTCCGGCGGCGCCTCGCGCAGCGCGTTCAGCAGGCTGTCTTTACCCGAGCCCGAGGGCCCGGTCAGCCAGATGAGGCGCGCCATCAGAACACCAGCCTGCCCTGTGACCAGACGTGGCGAATGTGCACATAACCGTGATCGGTGTGTGCCAGCACCAGATCGGCGCGCAGCCCTTCCGCAATCGTGCCGCGATCGTGCAGGCCAATCGCCTGTGCCGGGTTGCGCGTGACCAGCGCCGCCGCCTGCGGCAGCGTCAGCGCATTACGCTCGTCGGCCACCAGGCGGAATACCGCATCCAGCAGGCTGGCCGGATAGTAATCCGACGAGAGGATGTCCAGCAGGCCGTGGCTGGCCAGCTGCCACGCCGCGACATTGCCGGAGTGCGATCCGCCGCGCACGATGTTTGGCGCGCCCATCAGCACCCGCATGCCGCATTCGCGCGAGGCACGTGCCGCTTCCAGCGTGGTGGGAAACTCGGCAATTGCGCTGCCCACTGCGTGTGACTCCGCGACGTGCGCCGCCGTAGCATCATCGTGGCTGACAACCGGAATACCGCGCGCCTGACACAGGCCAGCGATGGCGTTACAGTTCGGCGTGGAGTATTCGGCAGCCAGCGCCAGCTGTTCGCGCTCAAACTGATCCATCTGCTCATCGTTGAGCTGATATTTGCCCTGATAGTAGGTGCGGTACATCTCCAGCGACGCATACTGGCGCTGGCCCGGAGAATGATCCATCAGCGACACCAGCGACAGCTCCGGGGTGCTCATCAGCGCTTCAAACAGCGGCAGCGTGGTGTGATGCGGTAGCTCACAGCGCAGGTGCAGCTGGTGGTCGGCGCGGTTGATGCCCTTGAGGTTGCTGTCCTGAATCGCCGTAATCATTTTGCTCAGGTTTTCAAGGCGATGACCGCCGTCGCGCACGTCATCGACGCCGATGGCATCCAGTACCGTGGTGATGCCGCTGACGACCTCATTTTCCAGCACCAGCCGGACATTATTCACGATCATGCCTGTACTCCTGTGTGCATCGGCTGCATGACGTGCAGGCGGTCGGCCACCCGGGCGCGCACCGCTTCGTCATGGAAAATACCTACGATAGCGGCCCCGCGGGCGCGCGCCTGTTCAATCAGCTCCACCACCGCCGCGCTGTTAGCGCTGTCGAGTGACGCCGTGGGTTCATCCAGCAGCAGCACCGGATAGTCAGCGATAAAGCCGCGTGCGATGTTGACGCGCTGCTGTTCCCCGCCGGAGAAGGTCGAGGGTGCCAGCGACCACAGGCGCTGCGGCACGTTAAGACGCGTCAGCAGTTCGCGGGCGCGCTGTTCACAGCAGGCGCGTTCGACGCCGCGCTCCAGCAGCGGCTGCATGACGATCTCCAGCGTCGGTACGCGCGGAATCACGCGCAGAAACTGGCTGACCCAGCCGACGGTGTCACGGCGGATCGCCAGCATCTGACGCGCCGGTGCCTGTGCCAGATCGACCCACTGGCCGTGGTGCTGCAGCCAGATGTGACCGCTGTTGGCCTGATAGTTACCGTACAGCGCATGCAGTAGCGTGGATTTACCGCTGCCGGAGCGCCCGTGCAGCACACCACGCATTCGCCGGCGGCCACCTCAAGGCTGGCGTGCTGCAGCACCGGCAGCTCGGCGCTGTTCTGGTTGTGCAGCACAAAGGTTTTGCTGAGATTCTCTACGCGCAAAATGGGTTGCATGTTGATGTCCTGATAATGATTCGTGCACACATAGTGAGTAGTGCGCATTGATGCGCACCGCCAGCGTGTTCTATGCCAGCACCGATGAAACCAGCAGCTGGGTGTACGGATGGTGCGGATCGTCGAGTACCCGGTCGGTGAGCCCGCTCTCCACCACTTTGCCCTGCTTCATCACCAGCAGGCAGTGCGCCAGCAGACGCGCGACGCCCAGATCGTGGGTCACAATAATCACCGCCAGATTCAGCTCGCGCACCAGCGCGCGCAGCAGATCCAGCAGGCGCGCCTGCACCAAGACATCCAGCCCGCCGGTCGGCTCATCCATAAACACCAGCGTCGGCTGCGTCACCAGGTTGCGCGCAATCTGCAAACGCTGCTGCATGCCGCCGGAAAAGGTGGTGAGCAGATCGTCGATGCGATTGCCCGGGATTTCGACGTCCTGCAGCCAGCGCAGCGCCTCGTTGCGGATGTCGCCGTAATGACGCTGTCCAATCGCCATCAGACGCTCACCAATATTGCCGCCCGCCGTCACCTGCGGACGCAGGCCATCCAGCGGATGCTGATGCACCACGCCCCCACTCGGTGCGCAGCAGCCGGCGGCGCTCGCTCTCGCTGAGCTGATACAGATCGCGGCCGCGGTAAAGAATGTTGCCCTGCTGTGGCGCCAGACGCGCCGACAGGCTGCGCAGCAGCGTGGTTTTCCCCGAGCCGGATTCACCGACAATCCCCAGCACCTCTCCGGGATAGAGCGCAAAACTGACGTCTTCAAAACCTTTGCCCGGCGCGTAGAGGTGCGTCAGGTTATTGACCGCGAGCAGCGGCTGTTCACTGTGCATGCTGTTGTTCCTGCTGCTGGTGGCAAAAATCGGTATCGGAGCAGACAAACATGCGCGTACCGGCATCATCCATCACCACTTCGTCGAGATAGCTGTGGCGCGAACCGCACAGCGCACAGGGGTGTTCCCAGCTCTGCACGCTGAACGGGTGATCGTCGAAATCAAGACTTTCCACTTTGGTGTAGGGCGGCAGCGCATAAATGCGTTTTTCACGTCCGGCACCAAACAGCTGCAGCTCCGGGATCGGCACCTGGAAAATCAGCACCTGATCCTCTTCAAGCGGCGTCTCCGGAATGCGGTGCCGCGTCTGGATCAGCGTGGCGTCTTTGGTGGCTTCGGTGGTTGCCGCCCCGCTGACGCGCTGGAAGAAGCGCCGGATGGAGACCGCGTTGGTGGTGTCATCCGCGCCCTGATCGATCACTTTCAGCACGTCACTGTCGCCAATAATGCTGGCGGTGATCTCAATGCCGCCGGTGCCCCAGCCATACGGCATCGGCATTTCGCGGCCGGCAAACGGCACCTGATAGCCGGGGATCGCTACCGCTTTCAGAATGGCGCGGCGGATGGTGCGTTTGGTCTGCTCATCTAGGTAGCCGTTGTTGTAGCCGGTTAACTCACTCATTATTCTGCTCCTGATGCTGTTGGCGCAGCCGCTGCAGCAGCTCCAGCTCCGCTTGGAAATCCACGTAATGCGGCAGTTTCAGGTGCGAGACAAAGCCGGCGGCTTCGACGTTATCGGCGTGCGACAGCACGAACTCTTCGTCCTGCGCCGGCCCGGCAATGCGCTCCTGATACTCGGGTGCCTGCAGCGCACGGTCCACCAGCGCCATCGCCTTACGCTCTGCGCGTCCGAACACCAGGCCATAGTCGCGGGTAAAGTGCGGGCGCTGTAGCCCTGGGTGGTGAAGCCGTTGACCATTTCGCATTCGGTCAGCAGGATCTCGCCAATTTCAATCTCAAAACCCAGCTCTTCGGGGCAAATCGACACGCTGAGATAGCCGGTGCGGATTTCACCGGCAAACGGATGGTTGCGGCCATAGCCGCGCTGGGTCGAATAGCCAAGTGCCAGCAGAAAACCCTCGTCGCCGCGCACCAGCTGCTGTAAGCGGGCAGCGCGTGACGCCGGATAACCCAGCGGCTGGCGCGTGATGTCACACGGCTCGCTGCCGTCATCCTCTTCACGCGCTGCCAGCCCTTCACGCGTCATCATGCTGAACACATGCGGGCAACGCTGCGCCAGCGCCTGATCGTCACGCGCGGCGGCCGGCGTTTCGCCGTTGGCCAGCAGGGTAAAATCCAGCAGGCGGTGGCTGTAGTCATAGGTCGGGCCCAGCACTTGGCCACCGGGCAGATCTTTGTAAACTGCCGAGATGCGGCGCTCGATGCGCATTTCTGCGGTAGGCGCGCAGCAGGAAAATCGCCTCGACCAAATCGCCACTGGCCTGTTTAATGGCTAAGGCCGCCAGCAGTGTGTCAAAGATGCCGCTTTCGGTCATCACCCGGTCCACCGCCAGCCCCAGCTGTTGCGCCACCTAGTCGCAGCCCAGCTCCGCGACGCTGCGATCGCCACGGCGCAGATCGGCCTGCAGCTGATGGGCGCTGGCAATCGCCTTTTCGCCTCCTTTCACGGCTACGTACATCAGCACACCTCCACGTCGGTGGTGCGTGGCAGCGCCATCATCGCTTCACCGCAGGTGAAAATCAGATCCACCCCCTGCGGGAACGGATGCGGGCGCTCACGCAGATAGGTCAGAATGGCGGCCGGCAGCTGCGGCGCGATGGCGCGCGGCTCACGCAGGCCGGGCCCGGAGAGGCGCAGCGTCAGCCCACCGTTGAGCGACGGCACTTCGACAATCAGCGTGGTGCTCTTCTCGGGGGACAGATTGTCACCGGCGGCGAAGCAGGCGGGATCGGGACTGGCCGCCGCGTGGGTCAGCGCAAACGGGGCGTCGCGCTCATCGACAATCGGTACGCCGGTGTGAAAGCGCAGGTTGCTGCGCACGATATCACTGTCCACGCGGCGATCCAGCCACAGCGCGCTCACCTGATCGACCAGCGTCAGCAGCACCGCCGTTGCTGCCGGGGAGAGATCGCCCCAGCCCTGCGCCAGCGGCAGCGAGACCATCACGCCCGGCTCGCTCATCGCTTTGAGAATGCGGCGGAAGGCGCGCTGGGCGTCGGCAACCGGATGGTTAAAACTTGCCAGTAATGTCATTCGTTATCTCCGCGAACCAGCGTAAAGAAATCCACTTTGGAGCTGGCGATTTCCCGCGCGCGCAGCTGGCGCTGCTCTTCGCGCAGTGCCGCCAGCGGGGCAATAATTTTTTCCTGCAGCAGCGCCAAGGTTTCCGGCTGTTGCAGCAGCGCATCAATCAGCGCGCAGCGTTCGGCATGCGCCTTATCGCGCCCCAGCACATAGCTAAAACCCAGCGTGCCGTCGTTCAGTCTGATCACCGCGCGGGTGACGGTGGCATCGCCCATGACGAAGCGTTTCCCGCTGCCGCCCATGCGCGCCTGCAAACGGGTTAAACCGGTTTCCGCCGGGCGCAGGCGCTCGAAGACGGGTGTAAGCTGTAGCGACTGCCAGTGGCTGGCCAGCGCGCTGGTTTCACTGTGCGCCAGCACCGAAAGCCAGTGCTGACGGGCGGTTTGCTGTTTCATTGGTGCTCCAGGGTGAGTTCAATCATGTCGCCACGCGTCAGGCTGACAGAGTACTCCGCCACCTGACCGTCCGGCTGTGTATTCAGGGTGCGCACGCACAGCAGCGGCGCGTGCAGCGTAATCTCCAGCTGTTTGCACTCTTTGGCCTATGCGCGGCGGGTACGGATGCGGGTCTGACTGCGGCTCAGCTGCAGGCCGAGCTGCTGCTGCATGAAGTCGTGCAGGGAACCGTGCTGGAACGTTTGCAGCGCAGGCCACCAGCGGAGGTCGGCCAGATAGTGGTTGATCACGCACACCGGCACGCCGTTGACGCGGCGCAGGGTGCGTAAGTGAATGACGCTGGCGCCCTCGTCACTGCCCAGCGCGGCGGCCACGTCGCTGCTGGCCGGACGCAGTACCGCCAGCAGCCGTTCGCTGGTGGGATGACTGCCCTGCTCCAGCAGGTTCTGGCTAAAGCGCGCCTGGGCATGCAGCGGGTAGTCGTACGGGCGCATCAGCACCAGGATGCCGACTCCATGGCGCCGCTGCAGCATGCCTTTGTTCACCAGCTCATCTACAGCCCGGCGCAGCGTGTGGCGATTGACGGCGTAGTGATCGGCCAGCTGCTGTTCTGACGGCAGATAATCGCCGCAGCGATAGCGCTCCTGCAGTGCCTGCTCCAGCTGGGCGGCAACCGCCTGATAGACAGTGGTCGGATGTCTGGATATTTCCATCACGCTCAATACCTCATTCGCTTCAGGTTGAGGGGCGCAGCGGAAGAGGCTGCGGAATGGCGACTACAGTGCGGGAGACAGATGACAGTGCCGTGACGGCTCAGTGACGTGCGGATGAATTTGCTTTAAGGCAGCAGGATGGCAGCCAGACGGCGACCGATTCAATAAAATCCACTTAACTGTTATCTTTGTGACTATGCGCAAAAAAATCGCGTGCAGTTTCACGCCCTTAACGCTTCCCTTACCTGATGCAGGCTGCGTAAATTCTGCTAATTTATTCAGTAAGCCCTGCCCGGAGCGCGAAACCTTAAAATGATAAACACCTTCAAACTTTCGCACGGTTTTCGCCGCAATTTTTTGCGGGAAGTGATCCTGCCGCTGGTGGCGATTTTGCTGCTGACTTTTCTCGGTGCCGGTTTCGGCCTGTTCTGGAGCACCTCAGCCACCAACCATGAGGCGCGCGAGCAGCAGCAGCGGATGATCGCCGCCTCGTTCAATCAGAGCCTGAGTGAACATCTGCGCCAGCTGCGCAGCCTGACGCGCTGGTCCCCGCTCGCCGTTCAACTGGCGCAGCCGCAGCCGGACAGCGACTGGCTGAATCAAAACGTCGGTAGCTGGCTGTACGATATGTTTGATCATCAGCTGATTGTGCTGCTTGACCGCACCAATCAGCCGACCGCCGTGTGGCGCAACGGCCAGCCGGTGGCGGATCTGCGCATCGGGCCGTACCTGCGCGATCTGTTGCAGACGCCACTGGTGCAAAGCAGTGATGAGGTACCCGGTCCGGCCGACCGCGCGGATTTTGTGCGCATCGGCCAGCGTGCGGCAGCGCTGGCGGTGGGCGATATCAGCAGCACGCGCGAGGCCGGGCGCTACCGGCTGGTGAGTATTAAGTTTCTTGATGATGGCTATCTGCGCAATTTGTCTGAACGCAGCCAGCTGCGGCAGCTCTTCTTTAGCGATGGCGTACCGCAGAACGAACGCAAAGCGCGCTATCCGCTGACCTCGCGTCAGGGCGATATCATCGGCTACCTCAGCTGGGATCCGGACAAGCCGGGCGCGCAGATGTTGCGTACCCTCGGTCCCTCCACGCTGATTTCGGTGCTGCTGATCACCCTGCTGTGTCTGTTTATGGTGCGGCGCATCTGGACTTCCTCACTCGATTTATCGCAGTCGCTGCTGAAGCTCGAGGCCAATGAGGCGCAGGCGCAGCGCATCATCGCCGCGCTGGGCGAGCCGTATCAGCTGGTGGGCAACGAGCTGTGGGTTAGCGTCAGCATTGGCCTGGCGCTGGCACCCCGTGATGGCATTGACCGGCTGGAGCTGATGCGCAAAGCCGACATTGCGCTGTACGAGGCGAAAAATGGCGGACGCGGTCAGTATCGCCAGTTTAAAAAGGTGATGGACGAATCGCTGCGCACGCGGCAGCAGATAGCGGCGGATCTGCGTCAGGCGCTGGTCAATTACGACGGTCTGGCGGTGTGGTATCAGCCGCTGATGGAGATCAGCGGCCAGCAGATTGTCGGACTGGAAGCGCTGCTGCGCTGGCATCATCCGCAGCGCGGCGATGTTTCGCCTGCGGACTTTATCGCCATCGCCGAAGAGACCGGCATGATTATTCCGCTGGGCGAATGGGTACTGCGCGAGGCCTGCAAAACCCCCTGAAGTTACCGCAGGTGATTGTGGCGGTGAACGTTTCGCCGGTGCAGTTCCGCGCCAGCGGGTTTGTCAAACGCATGATTGAGATTGTACAGTCGGAAGGAGCCGATCCGCAGCGGCTGGAGCTGGAAATCACCGAAGGCGTGTTGATTGAGGATGAACACGAAGCGCGCAACAGCATCATCGCACTGCGCGACGCCGGGTTCCGTATCGCGCTGGATGATTTCGGCACCGGCTATTCGAGCCTGAATTATCTCAGCACGTTTCCGGTCGACAAGATTAAAATCGACCGGTCGTTGACCCAGTCGCTGGGCGTGGCGGAGAACTCCACCGCGATTGTTGAATCCGTGGTGCGCCTGGGCCACGCCATGGGCCTGACCGTCACCGCCGAAGGCGTCAAAACCGAGGGCCAGAAAAACGCGCTGGCCGATGCCGGCTGCAATGAGCTGCAGGGATATTTGTTCAGCCGGGCGGTACCGTTGAGCGAGATTGAGCGGATGGTGTGAGGGTGCAGAAGAGACGCAATAAACTGCGTCACTACGATTTTTGCGGGAATGTATTTACGTGCTGGTCTATGAAGGGCATCGTAGCGGCGTTATTTTTCGCGCTTTTTTGAATCTGGATCGGAGAAATTAAAAAACAATCTGAAAAATTGATTCGGATAGCAGATGCTATATGAAAGGAGGCTATTATGCAATTCAGAAAACAATTACGACTGTTGCATTACGATTACGCTGCAGCGGGAGCTTATTTCATTACCATCGTTACGCGACAACAGTTATGTCTGCCTGGCCGTATCAGGCAGGCGCAACTGATTCCCAGTAAAACAGGGAATGTTGTATACTAGGAATGGCTTAATCTGTCGTTACGTGTTCCAGGATTGATGACAGATGCGTTTGTTGTGATGCCAAATCACATACACGGCATTTTGTGGCTTTGCGGCGAGAACAATAATTTCTTAAGCAGAATCATAGCTGGTTATAAGGCAGGCGTCAGTCGGGTTATCGCAAACAGAGTGTGGCAACACAATTTTTATGAGCGGATTATACGCAATGAAAAAGAGCTGTTTTTCGCACGGCGATATATTGAGCAAAACCCGTTGAGGTGGGAGCTGGATCATTATTATCAACAAGTGTGATGCCGCTTATAAAGCGCAATAAATTGCGCCGCTACGATTCGTGCGGCATTTTATTTCCGCACCACCATCCTGCACATATTGAAGCGGCGCGATTTATCGCGCTAAGTTAAACACTCCACAACTGCCCGAATGCGCAATGAATTGCGCCGCTACGATTCATGCGGCATTTTATTTCTGCACCACCATCCTGCACATATTGTAGCGGCGCGATTTATCGCGCTGAGTTAAACATTGCACAGTTGCCGGAATGCGCAATGAATTGCGCCGCTACGATTCGTGCGGCATTTTATTTCTGCACCACCATCCTGCACACATTGTAGCGGCGCGCTACCCCTTGCTGTGCAGCAACTGGCTGGCGGTGTCGCTAATCACCTGCGCCATGCCGCGGTCGCCCTTCGCCATTGATGACATAAAGGCTTTGGCCTGCTTAAGCGTGATATGCGGCGGCAGCGGAGCCACTTCCTGATCGGTTTTTACCTCCAGCACTACCGGTCGGGTGGCGCTGAGCGCCTGCTGCCACGCCGCCGCCAGATCTTCGGGCCGGTCGACATAGATGCCCTGCAAACCGAGGCTGTCGGCAAAGCGCGCATACTGGACGTCCGGTAGCTGCTGCGAAGCTTCAAAGCGCGGATTGCCTTCCATCACCCGCTGTTCCCAGGTGACCTGATTAAGATCCTGATTATTGAACACGCAGACAATCAGGCACGGATCGGCCCACTGCTGCCAGTATTTCTGAATGGTGATCAGCTCGGCTAGGTTGTTCATCTGCATCGCCCCGTCACTCACCAGCGCCACCACTGGCTGAGTGGGAAAGGCAAATTTCGCGGCGATGGCAAACGGGACGGCGGCGCCCATGCAAGCCAGCCCACCCGACAGCGTGCCGCGCTGGCCCTGCTTCACCCGATAATCGCGCGCAAACCAGTTGGCGCAGGAGCCAGAGTCCGAGGTGACAATCGCATCTTCCGGCAGCTGCGGGGACATCTCCCACACCACGCGCTGCGGATTGACCGGGTTGGCGGGCGCCATGGCGCGCTGTTCCATCAACGCCCACCAGTCGCGCACCTGCACAGCGATCTCCTCCTGCCAGTGGCGATCCGCTTTATGGGTCAGTAACGGCAGCAGCGCGCGCAGGGTTTCTGCCGCGTCGCCGTGCAGGTTGACCTCGCACGGATAGCGCAGCCCCAGCATCGCCGGATCGATATCGATTTGTACCGCGCGCACTTTACCTTCCGGCGGCAGAAATTCGGTCCACGGAAAACCGCTGCCAATCATCAGTAAAGTGTCGCAATTCTGCATCAGCTCCCACGACGGTTTGGTGCCGAGCAGGCCGATCGAACCGGTGACAAAAGGCGCATCGTCCTGCAGCACGTCCTTGCCCAGCAGCGCTTTGGCCACGCCCGCGCCGAGCACATTGGCGATTTGCACCACTTCGACCACAGCACCCCGCGCACCGGCGCCAATCAGTACCGCAACTTTTTTGCCGGCGTTAAGTACCTCAGCGGCACGGCGCAAATCCTCGTCGTAGGGCACAATCTTAGGCCGCTGATAGCCCGGCCCGGAATGGGTAAATCCGTGCGCATGCTGCGGTGGCTGCCAGTTCTCATCCTTCAGATCTTTCGGCAGGATGATCACCGCGACGCCGTTCTGCGCTTTGGCAATGCGCACGCCGCGATAGACCAGATGCTGGACCTGCGCCGGCACTGCCGCTTCCTGCACGAAGTTCGCCACATCGGCGAAGATGCGGTCTAAATTCATCTCCTGCTGGTAGCTGGCGCCGCGTGCGGTGGTTTCCGCCTGGCCGGCAATCGCCAGCACCGGCGCGTGATTCATCTTGGCATCGTACAGGCCGGTAAGCAGATGGGTGGCGCCAGGTCCGCCGGTCGACAGACAGACGCCGAGCTCACCGGTAAATTTGGCGTGACTGGCAGCCATAAAGGCCGCCATCTCTTCATGTCGCACCTGAATAAATTCGATGCCTGCACCGGCTTCATTGGCACGCTGGATAGCGCCCAGCACACCGTTGATGCCATCGCCCGGATAGGCATAAATGCGCGTGACGCCCCATGCCTGCAGGCGTTCAACAAAGAAATCGCTGGTTTTCTTGCTCATGACGGGCTCTCCCTTAGACGTTTGCAATAAACGTTAAGGGTAGTCGACGAAATGGAATGTGACAGATAACGTCTGTTCGGCGACGTTCGCCGCGTCTGGCTTAGAAATCGCCGCGTTACGCTTAGTTAACCCAGCGCAGGCGAGACCAGCGCGAAGGTCTGCGGCCCGTTCGGTGCCGCCCGCCACGGTGTGCCGTGTACCATCGCGAAAGAGGCATCGACCTGCGCCAGCCCAAGGTTCAGCAGCCACGCGCCGAGCTGTGCATCGGGCGTGTCCAGCCGGACAAACTGCTGCGTCAGATCCTGCATCAGCTGCGACACCAGCGCCTGCGCCGCCACAACATCGTCAGCAATCACCGGACCGATGGTCCAGCCGTGTCCAAAGCGGCGGCGACTGGCAACCCCCTGCAGCGTGCCCTGTGCGTCCTGCAGCACCACGCTTTGCGCCAGCAGTTGCTGGTGCAGACGCGTTCGCCGCAGCCCGGTTGCCCGATAATCCAGTGCATCGACCGCGGCTACATCCGCTTCAGCGGCCGGCCGCAGCGTCAGGCCATCCGGTACGATTACCGCAGGCTGCTGCGCCAGCGCGCGCGTCTGGTGCTGCGCCACGCGATCGCAGGCCTGGAAGCCGAGCTTCTCGTACAGCACCTGCCCCATATCGGTGGCATGCAACCGTACGTTGCAGCCGGAGAATTTTTCCAGCATTGCCTGCATCACCTGGCGGCCAATACCGCGTCCGCGCGCCTGTTCGCTCACAATCACCAGACCAATAGTGGCGGCATCCGGCCCCCAGCGCCAGCCGATCGCCCCGCCAAGATAGTCGCCCTGCTCCTCAACCACCACGCCTTCACCCAGGGCGATGAGCTGCTGCCAGTCTTCACGGCGGTGCACCCAGCCCAGTTGCTGAGTCAGGCGATAACCCGCTTCGGCGTCCGCGAGGGTCATGGCGCGCAATATCGAATTCATTCTGTTCTCCCTGAGAGGCGTTCTGCCCGCCAGCTTGCCACGTCCGTTTGGGGAAGCAAATAAAAAAGGCCCGCACCGGGCCAGAGAGGAAACTCAGATTTGGAAATCGATGGCGGGTTCGTCGTCGGGTTCGTAAAAGAGCGCCTGCCGCTTGATCTCTTCCAGTGACAGGTTGGCGTTACACAGTTCAAGGAACTGCCAGACGTAGTTGCGCTGGAGCTGGCAGCGCTTCAGTCCGAGCCACACGGTGTTGGCATCAAACAGATGGTGAGCATCGATCTTCACCATGTCTTCGCCATCGTAAATATCGCACGCCTGATCGGCGAGGATACCGACGCCCAGCCCGAGTTCGACATAGGTTTTCACGACGTCAGAATCCTGCGCACTGAGCACGATATCCGGGCGGAGGCCAGCAGCCTGGAAAGCACGGTCCACGCGCGAGCGACCGGTAATCCCCTGACGATAGGTGATCAGCGGATGGCGGCTGAGGCTGGCGAGCGTGACCGACTGATTCGCCAGCAGCTCGTGATCGTGCAGCACCAGCAGCGAGTGGTGCCAGCTGAACCACGGGAATGCAGCCAGGCTGGTGTTATTCACCAGCTGCTCCGAGGCAATGCCGACATCAGCCTCACCGGCCAGCAGCATGGCGACGATCTCCTGCGGTGAACCCTGATTGAGTTCCAGCCGCACGTTGGGATAAAGCTGGCGAAACGCTTTGATGACGCGCGGCAGGCTATAGCGCGCCTAGGTGTGTGTGGTGGCAATGGTCAGCACGCCGCTGGTTTCATTGGTAAATACATCCGCTAGGCGGCGCACTTTGCCGGCCTCATCGAGGATGCGTTCAGCAATGGTCAGCAGTGTTTTGCCCGGTTCGGTCATGCCTAACAGCCGCTTGCCACGACGAATGAAGATTTCCACGCCCAGTTCATCTTCCAGATCGCGAATATGCCGGCTCACCCCGGATTGCGAGGTAAACAACGTATTGGCGACTTCTGTCAGGTTGAATTCGCAACGGGCCGCTTCGCGTATAATTTTAAGTTGCTGGAAATTCACACCCTTTTCTCCTGTTTCCTGCCCCTGTTTCGTCCATGTTATGAAGTTGGTGTGATTGCAACAAATAATAAAAAACGGTGTGTTATGCGGAATAGTAATAAGCGTGGGGTTGGGGATGAGTGCGCTTTGCTGCTCTCACCCCGGCCTTCTCCCTGTACGGTCCGGGGACATGACAGACAGGTATTCGGGGACATGGTGAACACTTTTTAACATCCTTTACCCATGGTGATCGACTTTTTCTTCAGGTCGATCACCCCCACTTTTGTGCTGTACCACCACACCTCGTAATAACCGTCTTCCCCCGTCTCCTTCAGCCCGACACGCTCTCCCCTGAACGCCTTGCCCGCCTTCAGGCTGAGGCCTTTTACGCTCAGCTTCCCGCTGATATCCACCTCCCTGACCATCACGCCCTCGTCGTATTCCGGTGGCGCTACGCGCCCGCTGTACTGCCGCGATGAGGGCTGATAGCGCGACGCCGGCACCGCCATCTCCAGCGCCTCATGCGGGCGCTCGAGGTTGTAGACCGTCCGCCAGTGGTCGAAGGCGCGCTGCAGCTCACCGCTGTCCGCGAACCACTTCCCCTGCAGCACTTCCGCCTTCAGGCTGCGGTGAAAACGCTCCAGCTTGCCCTGCGTCTGCGGATGATACGGCCGCGAGTGCCCCACCCGGATGCCGTGGCGCATCAGCCACAGCTCCACCGCCGTCCAGGTGCCGGTGGTGTCGCTCCACGGTGAGCCGTTGTCCATCGCCATCCGGTCCGGCAGGCCGTAGCGCTCAAAGACGCTGACCAGCTGCTCCTGTACCGTCTCACGCCGTTCGTCAGCGCAGTGCACCAAGCACAGCGAGAACCGGGAGTGGTCGTCCAGCAGGGTGAGCGGGTGGCAGCGGCCGCCGCCAAAGGGAAAGTGGCCCTTAAAATCCATCTGCCAGAGCCGGTTCGGGGCCGCATGCTCAAACCGGCCGGTGGCCGGGACGCCCGGCGCTGCGCCCGGCAGCAGGCCGTGGCGGGCCATCAGGTTGTGGACGGTGCTGAAGGCCGGCATGCCGTGCCCGCGGTCTTCGAGCCAGCGCTTAATCTTGCGGGCCCCCCAGTGCTGATGAAGCTCGTGCGCCATACGCAGCAGGTCAGTGATGTTGTCAGATGAGCGGTTGGGTGAGTGACGGGGCGCGCGGGAGCGGTCCTTAAGGCCGGACGGTCCTTCCTCCTCCCAGCGGCGAAGCCACTTGTAGGCGGTGGCGGGAGATATGCCGTAGCGGCGGCACAGCTCGTGGATGTTCGCCCCGTCTTGCGAGGCGAACAGAACAAACTCAGTACGTAATGACATGGTATCTCTCGCATCCTAGGGCATAAGCGACTCTATAAACGGGTTCTTATGCCTTAGTTTTAGGTGTCTACCATGTCCCCGAACAAGTGTTCACGATGTCCCAAGACTGTACACCCTCTCCCATGGGGAGAGGGTGTGGATCGAGCGATATTGAGATGGCGTGCCGGGATTGATGGCCGCGCCAGACGGTTCCCTCTCCCGCGGGCGGGAGAGGGTTAGGGTGAGGGCAAAACCCTCGACCTATCACCCCACTAACATCAACTCGCGCTCTTCCACCATCGGCTTATTCAGCAGCGACAGCAGGATGTTTTTTACCGCCTGCGCCGATGGCGACAGCGGCAGGCGCGCTGAGACGTTCAGCGACAGCGGCAGATTAAGCGATGGACTGTTAATGCGTGCCATCCACGCATGCGTTGAACTTACCAGCGCGCGTGCCGCCGATTCCGGCAGTACGGTGACGCCCATGCCGCTCGACACCGCCGCGGTTAAGGTTGAGATCGACTCAATTTCACCGATGATTTTCGCGCTCAGACGACGCAGCGAGAACGCTTCGTCCACGCGTTTGCGCACTGCGCTGTAGTCACGCGGCAGAAACAGGTTCATCTGCGCCACGTCAGCCAGATCCACCGTAGCACCCGGACAAGCCGTCGCCCCTACCAGATACAGCTCCTCTTTCATCAGCGGAATGCTGTTAATACCGGCAGTCGGCGCGCGATCGTACAGCACGGCCATATCCAGCTGGCCATTCATCACTTTCTCATTGAGTGAAGTGCCGCTGTTCTCGTGCAGATAAACCAGCACATCAGGATATTGCTCGCGCACCGTTTGCAGCAGCGGCATGGTGAGCGAAGAGGCCGCCGTGCCCGGCGCGAGGCCAATCGATACCTGACCATTAAGCGCCTAGCCAGCGTTGATCACCGCCGTTTGCGCCTGTTCGCACTGGCGCAGGATGGTGCGTGCATGGGCATAAAGAATTTTACTGGCTTCGGTTGGCGTTACGCCGCGCTTGGTGCGGATCAGCAACTGCTGGTCGAGTTCGTTCTCCAGCGTCGCCACCTGTTGGCTGAGTGCAGGTTGTGCGATATGCAAGACTTCTGCTGCCTGCGTCAGGCTGCCGATATCGACGATTTTTACAAAGTATTTCAGTCGTCTTAAGTTCATATTGCCTCCGTCACGGATCCCCGAATGCCCAAATGATGAGTTCTTAGCCTGCTGGCTTGTGACAAATAAATTGCAATATGCAGGCCAGGTTTGATCTTTACCCGCCGAGCACTGACCAGAATTTTCCTAACGAACGGGAAAATAAGCGTTTCTGATTACCCCGAATGGGTTAATAAGCACCGCACATGACTCATAATGTTTATCCACTGGCGATGACGCACCCTGATGGTGCAGCATTTGCGAGGCAGATGTGCAAAAAAGTGATGACTGCGCGTGCTGTCGTGGTGCAAAACGGGCAGAAAATGCACGGATTGCGGGGGGCAGAAAGGAGAATAAAGAGAAATTGCGCGGTGGCTATCAATGGGAAAACTTATTGTGCCAGACGATGCCGGCAGCCCGGCAGCGTGCTATTACCGCCTTTACCCTGCTTCTCTCCCGGGAGAGAGGAGCAGAACGGGTTAGCGTTTTTTGCGGTTGCGGTGCATATCGATTGAAACCGCCGCGACGATGATCATCCCTTTAATGATGTCCTGCACGTAGGCATCGACGCCAACAAAGGTGAAGCCACTTTTAATCAAGCCGAGGATCACCGCGCCGATCAGCGTGCCGGTAATCCGCCCGACGCCGCCCATCAGGCTGCTGCCACCGATAACCGCGGCGGCGATGGCGTCGAGTTCATACGCCATCCCCATGCTCGACTGGCCGCTGCTGACGCGCGCCGCCAGCACCACGCCCGCCAGACCCGAGAGCGCCCCAGCGATGGTATACACGATGATCAGGTATTTATTAACGTTGATGCCCGACACTTTGGCGGAGGTCATGTTGCCGCCAATCGCATAGACAAATTTGCCGTAGCGGGTGTGTTTGAGTGCGATGTGGAACAGGAAGGCGACCACCAGAAAGATAATCACCGGCATCGCGCCCTGACCGATGGAGGTGAAACCGTCCGACAGGAAGCTGATGGGGTTGCCCTGGGTATAATATTGTGCCAGACCGCGAGCCGACACCATCATACCGAGCGTGGCGATAAACGGCGGAATGCCGGTTTTGGTGATGAGCACGCCGTTGACCACGCCGCACAGCAGGCCGACGCCGATGCCCGCGACGATCGGGATGGCTGCGGGCAGATTGACCAGCGACGGATACATCGGCGACAGGCTGTCAGACGTCTGCGCCAGGCTGGCGGCGACCACGGCCGTCAGGGCGATAACCGAACCGGACGACAGGTCGATACCGGTAGTAATAATGACTTGGGTGACGCCGACGGCGATGATACCGATGATCGCCACCTGCAGCACAATGAGCACTAAACGGTTGGTGTTGAGCAGAAATGACTGGTCACGCACGTACCAGCCGGCCATTTCAAAAATCAGCGCAATGCCTAACATCACGACAAAGATGCCGGTGTCTTTCGGCAGTTTATGGCGCAGATTGCCGAAGAAAGAACTCTGTTCGGTGGCCTGCGGGGCCGTTACTTTTACGTTACTCATAGGGGTTTCGTGCCTTACTCGGATGCCAACGACAAAATGGTTTCCTGGTCGGCCTCTTCTTTATCGAGGATGCCGGTTATACGTCCGCCGTGCATCACCATCACCCGGTCGCTCATGCCGAGAATCTCCGGCAGCTCAGAGGACACCATGATGATGGCCACGCCACGGTTAGCCACTTCACTGATCAGGCGGTAGATTTCGGCTTTGGCGCCAACATCAATGCCGCGGGTTGGTTGATCGAGGATCAGAATCTTCGGTTGCGCCAGCAGCCAGCGCGCAATCAGCACCTTCTGCTGGTTACCGCCGCTGAGGTTGTTGATGATCTGATCCATGGTCGGCGTTTTAATATTGAGTTTGCGGATCTGCTCCATGCAGTCCTGTGCCATCTTCATGTGGCTAACGAAACCGCTTTTGCCGATGTAGTCGGGCATGTTGACGATGCTCATGTTCTCCAGCACCGACAACACCAGAAACAGCCCGGACTTTTTGCGGTCTTCGGTGAGAAACGCCATGCCCTTCTCAATCGCCGTCGATGGCGAATCGATTTTCACCGGCACACCATCAATCAGCACTTCACCGCTGTCAAAGCTCTCCATGCCGAACAGGCTTTCCATCACCTCGCTGCGTCCGGCACCCACCAGCCCGGCCACGCCGAGGATTTCGCCTTTGCGCACGCTGAAGCTGACATCGGTAAAGCGGTCTTTGCAGGTCAGATTGCGCACCGTCAGCACTTCTTCGCCGATGGCGCTATTGAATTTAGGGAACAGCTGCGTCAGTTCGCGTCCCACCATCTGGGTGATCAGCGACTGATGGGTGAAGGCGGTGGTGCTGTTGCTGCCGACCCAGGTGCCGTCGCGGAAGATACTGATCTCATCGGTGATGGCGAAAATTTCATCCATTTTATGGCTGATATAGATGATGGCTTTGCCCTGGGCACGCAGGTCGCGGATGATGGTGAACAGATGCGCCACTTCGGTTTCCGTCAGCGCCGAGGTCGGTTCATCCATAATCACGATGTCGGAGTTCCACGACACCGCTTTGGCAATTTCCACCATCTGCTGGGACGCAATGCTGAGCTCGCCGACCAGCCGATCGGCTTTCAGCCGGATATTAAGCTTGTTAAGCAGTTCCTGCGTCTGCTGATTGAGCTTGCGGTGATCGACAAAGCCGTATTTCATCGGTTCACGACCGAGCCAGATATTCTCCGCCACGGTCATGTAAGGCACCAGATTCAGCTCCTGGTGAATCATGGAAATGCCGGAACGCAGCGCGTCCATGGTGTCCTGAAACTGCACTGGCTCCCCTTTAATGCGGATGGTGCCCTTATCGGGACGATACATCCCGATAAGGCATTTCATTAAAGTGGATTTGCCCGCGCCATTTTCACCCATCAGGGCATGTACCGACCCCGGCTTAATACGCAGTGAGACATTGTCGAGTGCCTTCACTCCGGAGAAGAACTTGCTGATGCCTTCGGCTTCAAGCGCAAAAGCGGTCATACATCACCTCCGTACGGCTAAGTCGGTTACGGTTTATTTCTGATTCTGACTGGCGAATTTTTCGTAGTTATCTTTGGTGATCAGCTGGAACGGGATATCGACCACTTTCTGCACTTTCTCGCCGTTAATCAGCTTGACCGCCGTTTGTACCGCGCCTTTACCCTGACCTTTCGCATCCTGGAAGACCGTGGCGACCATTTTGTCGTTCTTGATCATCTGCAGTGCATCCGGTGTACCGTCCACACCCGCGACCAGAATGTGATTCGGGTTTTTACCCAGCGCCTGCAGCGCACCGATCGCCATTTCATCGTTGTTAGAGGCAATGGCCTGAATGTCATCGCCTGCTGTCAGCCAGTTACTCACCACGTCCACCGCATCATTACGGGTGAATTTGGCGGTCTGTTTCTGTACCACTTTAATGCCCGGATATTTGGCGACCACCGCTTCCACGCCTTTGGTGCGTTCACGGGTTGATTCGTTAGCCAGGTCACCCAGCAGAATAGCCACGTTGCCTTTGCCGTTCATCTTTTTCGCCAGCACTTCCATCTGCAGACGGCCTGCCAGCTCAGAATCCGAACCGACAAACGCCATTTTGTCTTTCAACTCACCCGATGGTTTGCGGTTGACGAACACCAGCGGCACGCCGGCCTTAGCGGCGGCATCCACCAGCGGTTTTACCGCGTTGGTATCGACCGGGTTCACGATGATGGCGTCAACACCCTGACCAATGAAGTTCTGCACCTGCTGCAGTTGCTGGGCCACGTCGCCTTTGGCGTCTTCAACCTGGCCTTTGATATTGTCTTTTTGCATCTCTTTCTGCATGGCTGTGCGCAGGATGGTGAGGAAGTTGTCATCAAACAGCGCCATAGAAACGCCCAGCTGGATATCTTTTGCCATCACAGCGGCAGGTAACATGCAAGCTAACAGGGAAGTCACTAACGCTTTTTTGAATTTCATAGGTAACCCTTCTTATTTGTTAACGTGCTCAGGTTGGCTGAGTCCGCGAATGAAAAATATCTTTTACATTCACTCAACGTCGCTGGCGTTTTTTTTCTGTTCGTAGAGGTAAAACTTCTGGTCTGACGCTATCGGTACCGTGATGCTCCTTTTTTCAACATCTTCCTTATCAATACGTTACTTTCGAAAGAAGCGTTGAGCGGACAAAACTCGTTTCGGGCGTTATGATAATCAGTTCATTTGCTTCATCCTTTCTTCTTTTGAAATTTTCATCACAAAAGCACTGAAATGATTGTTTTAAAATCGGCAAATAACAAAACTTTGACACGCATCTAACATCTCAAAGGAAATGCGTTTAAAGTGAGATCTTGCTGGCAGTTTGAAATCTGCCCATTCAAGGCAGAAAAGCAGCAATCCGCTGCTTTTACGCGCACTTAAACCAGAAGTGTGCGATCGGGCTTTGACAACGGGGATCGGCATCGCTAATATTCGCCTCGTTCCAATGATTCCTCTGTAGTTCAGTCGGTAGAACGGCGGACTGTTAAACCGCCGTTTTAAGCGGCACGAAAGGATCAGAAGAAGACGCTGGGGACGATGATCAGCGCGAAAATCGCCACAATCAGTCCATGTTTGACCCAGTAATACAGCCGGCGATTGCGTTTCTTCAGACTCTGACCGGCATCGCGCAGCGCATAAACGTATTTGAAGATGCGGTTGAGGAAGCCGGTACGATCGTTCTCGTCGTTGGGCGACGCAGCTGCTGACATCAGGGTCGAGCCCACCCAGTGGTTGACCGCCTGCGCCCAGCGCCATTTCATTGGCCGCTCGATATCGCAAAACAGAATGATACGCGTCTGCTCGCTTTCATTCTGCGCCCAGTGCACGTAAGTTTCGTCGAAGATCACCGCCTGACCGTCGCGCCAGCTGTGGCGCTGACGATCCACTTCAATAAAGCAGCGATCGTCGTTCGGCGTTTGCAGCCCGAGGTGATAGCGCACCGAACCGGCATAAGGATCGCGGTGTTTACCCAGATGGCTGCCCGGCGGCAGTTCAGCAAACATGGCCGCTTTAACGCCGGGAATGTTGCTCACCAGTTCGGTGGTTACCGGGCAGAGTTCGCGCGCTGACGGGTGTGCATCGCTATACCATTTTAAATAGAAGCGCTTCCAGGCACGCTTGAAGAAGGTATTAAATCCGGCATCGTTATGCGTCTGCGCCGCTTTAATGTGATCCTGCAGGCGAATGGCTTCATCGCGAATCACCTGCCAGTTATCGGTCAGCTGACGCAGCTCAGGAAAATCCTCAACCGGAAAATAGGGCTGTTTAGCCGGCAGTCGCGACAGCCCGGTCATAAACATATTGATCGGCGCCATAAAAGTGGAGTGATCAAATAACTGACGGGAAAATTTTTGCTTTTCCACGCCGCGTGAGTGGGCGTAAAACACACTAATAATAAATACACCAATAATGATCGCAGCGACCATACAACTGGTTCCTTATGTTGCACGTAAAGCCGCTCTGGCCACGGTTAAGCGTCAGAGAGACAGGATTGGGAGAACTGGAATTTTATGTAAGGATTTTGTAAAGTTTTGGCAACGCGTGCCGTTTATGAAAGAAAAAATACGTCGCGCGTTAACCCTGCGAGTGCGGACACAAAAAAGCGGCCCGCAGGCCGCCAGAGGTTTAAGCACTCTTCTTCAGACAGCTGCTCATAAAGGTTTTACGCGCATCGCCTTTCAGATTTTGGGCGCCTGCATGCTGATTACACAGCGTCATTTTTTCCTGCTGGGCGGTTTTCTCCGCCGCGCCCGCACCGCCAGCCAGCAGCAGGCCTGCTGCCATTATTGCCACAAGACACGATTTCATTGCCGGTTTCTCCGTGTGATTATTGCCTGTTAAGCATAGCACGGAATAAGCAAAGCGGAAAAAAATCTATGCGCGTACGGCGGGATTATTCGCGCGGGTGGTTGAGCAACTTTTCGACGTAATTACGCAGCATCAGCGCGTCCGGATTTTCCTGCACTGACGCAGCGGGCGGCATCGCGCGATCAATACCCGCCGCGATGTCACTAACCTGGGCGGCATCCAGTCTGCGCAGCATGGCGGTAAGCACGATTTCCAGCGCCTCAACCTAGACCACTAATTCTTTAGACTCTTCTTCTTTTTCTGCCAGCTTTAGCAGGAGTTCCACAATCAGGTTTTTCATGCGATGGACTCAGTCAGAATGGGAAAACAAAAATTAGCATTGGCAGGATTAAAACAACAAGAATTTTTGCCGGCCAGAGGAAAAATAATGGTTAGCCGAAGCGTAAAAAAAGTGGCTGAAATTCAATATATAACGGCGAAACGTTTCACTGACAAAATACGCCACAGATAAAACGTTTCGCATCGCTGCGTTAATTATGCACTGGCGCTAAATTAACGGGGTCCCTGATACCCATGACCGGGACCGCCACCGCCAGGACCACCCCAACCTCCTCCTCCGCCGCCCGGCGGCGGAAAAAGACAACCGCTTAACGCGGACACCAGCGCCATAACGGCAGCGAGCTTAACGATACGGATCATATTGACCTCAGGTTGCTGAAATTGCGCTGAGTGTATGAAGCGGCGGTTAACACGACAATACAGAATGCTCCGCAACCCGGCGCTATTCATGCCTGCTCACCACGCTTAACGTTTTAGTGGCAAGAAACCGCTAAAAAAGCCTCACAGACCGCTCAATACACCAGCTTAAGTTACAGCGAACGCTGTGCCGCAAACATCACTGCTGCTCGCTGTGCGCGCAGTAACAAAATTGCGCGCTGCGTCTTTACAGCTAACGCCATTTCACGCAATGTGAGCGCAATACAATTAATAAGATATCACTATGACCTTAGCGGCTGTTTCTCTGAGTGAAGTGCTGACACGCCGTGACTGGGAAAACCCGGTTATCACCAGCCTGCATCGCCTGGACGCGCACCCACCGTTTGCCAGCTGGCGCGATGAAGTCAGCGCGCGCGATCGCCATCCCTCACCTGCGCAGCAGCGGCTGAATGGTCAGTGGGCTTTCAGCTATTTTACCGCGCCGGAAGCGGTAAAATAGCTGGCTGTTACAGGATTTACCGGACGCCGCGACGCTGCCGGTGCCTACCAACTGGTAGCTGCACGGCTACGACGCGCCCATTTATACCAACGTTCAGTATCCCATTCCGGTGAATCCCCCTTTGGTGCCACGCGAGAACCCCACCGGATGTTACTCGCTCATATTTAAAGTTGATGACGGCTGGTTAAGCCAGGGGCAGACAAGCATCATCTTCGATGGCGTCAGCTTGGCCTTTTTATTTGTGGTGCAACGGACAGTGGATTGGCTATTCGCAGGATAGCCGCTTACCCGCCGAATTTGATCTCAGCCACGTGCTGCAGCCGGGAAACAACCGTCTGGCGGTCATGGTGCTGCGCTGGGGCGATGGCAGGATCAGGACATGTGGCGCATGAGCGGCATTTTCCGCGACGTGACGCTGCTGCACAAACCGGACACCCGCCTGAGCGATGTGCAGATCGAAACTGCGCTCAGCTCGGAATATCTGCGCGGCGATTTACGGGTGAGAGTCAAAATCCATGCCGGCGCGCGCTCGCTCAGTCAGTGTCGGGTGCGCGTCACGCTGTGGCGCAACGGCGACTGTATCGCGCAGTACGAACAGCCGCCGGGCAGCGCCATCATTGATGAACGTGGCCACTATCCGGAACGCACCCTGCTGGTGTTGCCAGTGCTGCAACCGCTGTTGTGGAGCGCCGAAACGCCTGATCTCTACCGCGCGGTAGTCACGCTGCTTGATGATGCCGGCGGGGTGATTGAAGCCGAAGCTTATGATGTGGGTTTCCGTCGCGTCAGCATTGAGCACGGCCAGCTGTGCCTCAACGGCAAGCCGCTGCTGATACGCGGCGTTAATCGCCATGAGCACCATCCCGAGCGCGGTCAGGTGGTGGATGAAGCCAGCATGCGTCAGGACATTGAACTGATGAAGCGCCACAACTTTAACGCGGTGCGCTGCGCCCACTATCCTAACCATCCGCTGTGGTATCGGCTGTGCGATGAGTACGGCCTGTACGTGGTTGACGAAGCCAATATCGAAACGCACGGCATGCAGCCGATGAACCGCCTCTCCGACGACCCGCGCTGGTTTGCCGCCTATAGCGAACGCGTAACGCGCATGGTGCAGCGCGATCGTAATCATGCCTGCATCATCATCTGGTCGCTGGGCAATAAGTCCGGCCACGGCAGCACGCACGATGCGCTGTACCGCTGGGTGAAAAGCAGCGATAGCACGCGCCCGGTACAGTATGAGGGCGGCGGTGCCAACACGGCGGCCACCGATATTGTGTGCCCGATGTATGCGCGCGTCGATCAGGACCAGCCCTTCCCAGCGGTGCCGAAGTGGTCACTGAAAAAATGGATCAGCCTGCCGGATGAAGCGCGTCCGCTGATCCTGTGCGAATACGCCCATGCGATGGGGAACAGCTTCGGTGGCTTTGCCAAATACTGGCAGGCATTTCGCCAGTTTCCGCGGCTGCAGGGTGGCTTCGTCTGGGACTGGGTCGATCAAAGCCTGACGCGCTATGACGAACACGGCCAGCCGTGGCAGGCGTATGGCGGCGATTTCGGTGACACGCCCAACGATCGCCAGTTCTGCATGAACGGGCTGGTGTTTGCCGATCGCACGCCGCATCCGGCGCTGTTTGAAGCACAGCGCGCCCAGCAGTTTTTCCAGTTTACGCGCGATCCCGGCGATGCGTATCGCGTGACCGTCACCAGCGAATTTTATTCCGCCGCAGCGACAACGAACGGCTGCGCTGGTGGATTGAGCAGGACGGTGTGACCCTCTCGCGCGGTGAGTGGGTGCTGGATCTCGATGCCGAAGGCAGCCACACTTTTACGGTGCCCGCGCCTGAAGCGCTGCAGGGTGAGGCGTGGCTTAACCTCGCGGTGCATCAGATCGCCGCCACGCCCTGGTCCGCGGCCGATCATCGCGTGGCCTAGGATCAGTGGGCGCTCCCGGCCGCGCTGCCGGTTACGTTGCCGCCGCTCAGCGCCTGCGCGCCACAGCTGGAAACCAATCACAATCTGGTGGCGGTGGTGCTGCCCACGCAGCGCTGGCACTTCTGTCGCCGCAGCGGCGCGCTGCTGCAGTGGTGGGTGAACGATCGTGAAACCATGCTGACTCCGCTGGAGGAGTGCTTTATTCGCGCACCGATCGATAATGATATCGGCACCAGCGAAGCCGCCAATATCGACCCTAACGCCTGGGTCGAGCGCTGGAAACGCGTGGGCTATGATCGGCTGCAAACGGAGCTGCTGGCGATGCAGGCCGACAGCCTGCAGCACGGCGTGCAGATTGAAACCTTGCATCGCGTACTGAGTGATGGCCAGCATCTGTTTACCAGCCATAAGCGTTATGGCATCAGTGGCAACGGCGAACTGACTGTCAGCGTCGATGTACAACAGGCCGCCGGTCTGCCGCCGCCCGCGCGCATCGGCATGCGCTGCCAGCTGGCTCACGTCCCGCACCAGGTGAGCTGGCTGGGACTGGGGCCTCATGAAAACTATCCGGATCGCCAGCTGGCGGCGCAGTTTTCACGCTGGCAGCTGCCGCTGGCGGCGCTCAGCACCGGCTACGTCTTTCCGGGTGAGAATGGCTTGCGCTGCGGCACGCGCCAGCTGGATAGCGGCAGCTGGCAGGTCAGCGGCGACTTTGCCTTCTCGCTCAGCCGCCACAGCCTTGAGCAACTGCGCGCCACCTCACACCGCCATTTGCTGCAGGACGAACCCGGCTGCTGGCAGCATCTCGACGGCTTCCATATGGGCGTCGGCGGCGACGATTCGTGGAGCCCGAGCGTCAGCCCGGAGTTTTTGCTTTCTCAGCGGCGCTGGCACTATGCGCTGACGCTGCGTCAGCCGGCTTAGTGGCGGCCGCCGGGCTAAGGGGTTTCAGCTCGGTTTTTGGCCGGCGATAGAAGCGCTGCAGCAACAGCTCATTGAGCAGGACGACGACCGCGGTAGCGAAGAATACCCTGCGGTAACCGGTGGCGGCAGAGACCGCTGCGCCCAGCAGCGGTCCGGCGACGTTACCGAGGTACATGATCGACTGGTTATAACCAAAAATACGGCCGGTGACGTTATCGCGTGAATGACGCACCAGCAGAGTTTGCACCGCCGGCATCATCGCGCCATCGGCAAAGCCGAGCAGAAAGCGCAGTACGCCCAACTGCGTGGCGCTGGTGACAAACGACATGGCAATCAGCAGCAGCAGCGAGGCGATCATGGTCGCCAGTAAAATACGCTGGGTACCGATGCGATCGCCGAGTTTGCCGAGACGCGGTGCGGCGATCAGTGCCGACACGACGGGCAGCGCGGCAATCACGCCACTGAGAAACGCGATATTCTGCGCATCCGGCGCCAGCTCACGCACGAACAGCGTCAGAATAGGATTCACCGAGCCGTTACACATCTGAATCACCATGGTGGTGACGAACAGGCAGAACATCAGGCGTGGATTATCGAGGCTGCGCATCACCTCGCGCCCGCTCAGTTTGTCCTGTTTGCTCACCGGCGTGTAGCCGGTCTCCTTAATCAGAAACAGCGTAACCATAAAGCTGACCATCAGCAGGACCGCGGTAACGATAAACACCATGCGCAGGCCCAGCCTGTCGGCCAGCAGACCGCCAATCATCGGCCCGAGGATCACGCCGCCAATTTGTCCGGTCGACACGCAGCTCAGCGCCCAGCCACGGCGCTCACGCGGCACCTGCGCAGCCACCAGCGCCATGGCGTTGGGAATATAACCGGACGTCAGTCCCATCAGCGCGCGCAACAGCAACAGCTGCCACGCCTGGGTGACAAACGCCTGCAGCAGAATCACCGCGCCCATGCCAAACGAAGCGCGCAGCAGCATCAGCTTGCGCCCTTTGCGATCGGCAAGGCTGCCCCACAGCGGCGCCACGACGGCAGAAACAATAAAGGTGACACTGAAGGTCAGGCCTGACCAGATACTAAGCGCGTTGCCGCCACGGATAACCAGCTCTTCCACGTAAAGCGGCAGGAAAGGAATTATCTGACTGATGGCCAAGCCGGTAAAAAAGCAACCAAACCAGACGGATATCAGATTGATCTTCCAGGATTCGATGGAGCGTAACATGAGCGCAGATGTCAGAAAAAATGAAACGAGGGTTCAGTCTAACAACCTCGTAACATTGCCGGACCGCAAAACATGGCATGAGGATGAAAACGCAGTTTTTCGCTGCCGGGCGTGATTCTGCTCACAGCAAATAGGGCAATGCCTCACTTTTGTAGTGTCTTTATGTGCGGTTACCTGGCATAAGCCCCGATAAGCACATCGCGAGAAACGGGAATCGTGAAAAAATATGACGATTTGTTACTGACAATATTCCACACCGCATCTATGATTTAAAAAATCACCAGTTATCACTGGCGAGGCACTGCCCGTCCTAGACAGTCCGCATGCTTAATTCAGGTTTTCAGTTGCTGCCCGTCGTGGGTGGCAGGCTTCGTTGTCTCTGCGGAGGTCGGCTATGAGAACGCACCATGACAGCGCCAGTCGGGCGATTACCGACTATTTCAACAGTCCCGCCTGGCACGCGCCGCACGAGAGCGATTTGCTGGCCGCCATCATGCGCGAGCTGATGGATGATGGCCAGCCCGCCACCAATAAAGCGGTGATTGCCCGCGTGATTACCCGGCTGGAAGTGGAAGGCGATGAACAACGCCTGCAGAGTTACCGCAACCTGCTGGCGCAGCTGTTAGAAGCAGGGTCGCAAAAATAGCGGCCCCTGAGATTATTTCACCACCCGCAGCTGGTCGGCTTCGCTGACCACTGCTTTACCGCTCTGACGCTGATACAGGCACAGTTCCCGCCCCAGCTGATTTTTCATGTGCTTTTGCGGATAGCTGCCTTCCAGCAACAGCGCATCGTAGTCAACGCTGTCGTCGTACATGATCGGCTTGCCCACCACTTTCACCGCTTTCAGACCGCTGGCCTGCAGACACGCCTGCTGCAGGTTTTTATCGTGCTGCTGCCATGCCGCCTCGCTTGAGGCCTGCGCCAGCGGGCTGAGGAGCAGCGTCAAACACAGCGTTCGGGTCAGGTATTTCATCGTCACTCCTGTAAGGTCAGTCTGTTATTGCTGCCTGTACGCCTGGCGCCGCAGAACCGCGATTAATCGCGCGGTATGGCAGGGGCAATATTGCGCAGCAGGCAGGTTATAGCGAAAAAAATTCCCGCCGTAGCGGGAAGAAACAAGACGAGCATTGCATATTCGAGAGTGACGAGGAAATCTCCGTAATGCGCAGCTATCCTCGCCCGCCGCCGTGACAGCCCGATGACAATGCCGTGCCCGTTTGGTGTTACCCGCAGTAAACCCGGGAAATTTTCCCGTTCTGATCGCCTAGGAAATTCAGGCGGCGCAGATTGAAGTCCATGGTGGCGGCACCGTTCCACGGAATCGCGCGCACCGGTACGGCAAAGCGCTGGGTATCGAGCGCGCTCAGCGGCTGACCGATGTAATTCTGATACTGCGAGGCACCGCACTGGTCGGTTTCCGGATCGTGACTGACGGCGTAACTGCTGTCAGTTTTACTGGCTGACTGACAGGCCGTTAAGGCGAGCATCGCCGTCAGCAGCAGCGCTTTTCCATAATGGTTCACAATTTTCTCCTCTTGGATAATGAACAAGCGGGTTCCTGAGAGGAACAAAGCGTGCCGCCGATGCGAAAATTTTTCCAGCAGACTGGTCGCATTGCGTGATAAAAGGCGCGATTTTCTCCTCACATTTTCGGATTAATCGCACGCTGTGTCTAAAAATCCCCCGGACAGACGCTACAATTATCTAAGACATTTCTGAGGAGATAATGATGGAACTGGCTATTTTTATCGGCTTCGCCATCGTGATGATTTTCGTGGCCGTCCGGGTACGTTAAGCCTCGTTAATTTTCTCTCTGCCGTTGCGCACCAAACGGTGCCAGCGACATCCTCCGCGCCAGACAAGTCATTCTGTTCCCTCTCCGCCTGGTCGCCAGAGATTAAAGCGCAAGCCGTCATGCCGCGCATCGCCTGCGGTGAGGTGTTCGTTTACCGGCGCGGCAGCCAGCAGATAGCGCCGCGATTGTGGCGTATCTGAACCGGCGGAAATCTCCGCAAACGCACCTCGACAGCACCGATCGCCGTTGCTACTATGCGTCTTCCTCTGCCCGCTGAGTCGCCTATGGACACCCAATCCGACAAAGTTACGTTGACCCTGTTTTACGTGGGTAGCTTTGTGGTTTATTACCTCGTGACCATGCTGATTACGCTGTTTCCCAATTACGGGACGCTGCGCAATAACGGCTTGCTGGTGCCGGTGCTGTGCCTGTTTGAATTTGCCGTGATCTATCCCCTGTACCGTTTCTACTGCCAGCGCCGCAGCGACATTCCACTGGGCTTTCTGCGTCCCGGCCAGGCACTGCTGTTTATCGGCGCGCTGTTTGTGCTGATGGTGGCGCAGACGCAGTTCCTGCAGCCGGAAGGCCGGCTGATTGAACAGAGCCAGCAGGGACGCAGCTCAATGCTGATTCTGCTGCTCACCGCCGTGCTGCTGGCGCCGGTGTTTGAAGAGGTGCTGTTCCGCGGCTTCCTGCTGCAGGCGTTTTTGCTGTGGGCGCCCAAAAGCCGTTTTGCCTGCATGTTGCTCACATCGCTACTGTTCGCCGCGTTACACACGCAGTACGTGCACTGGGAAACCATCGTTGCGCTGACGCTGTTCTCGCTGCTGCTGTGCTACGCGCGTCTGCGCAGCAACAGCCTGGCGCTGCCAATTTTTCTGCATACCCTGAATAACCTGATCGCCATCCTGCCCGCTTGGTTCTACGCCTGATCCCCCTCACTGTTTGGTAACGATGCCATTAATTTCCCTGCATTTTCAGGTACTATCGCTTTTTAGCCTGCAGGAATGATGGTCTAAGCGCTGATGATTACTATGCTGGATGTGGCCCGCAAAGCGGGCGTTTCTAAAGCCACCGTGTCGCGCGTGCTGGCGGGCAACCGCGATGTCAGCAAATCCACGCAGCAGAAAGTGTTTCAGGCGATGAGGAAACCGGCTACCGCCCAAATCTGCTGGCGCGCAGTCTGGCAACGCAAAAATCGCAGAATATCGGCCTGATCGTCACCCATTCGCTGTTTAACGGACCCTATTTCAGCGAGCTGCTGTACCAGACGGCCACGCTGACCAATAACTATGGCCGCCAGCTGATCCTGGCCGATGGCAAAACCAGCGCTGACGATGAGCGCGCGGCGATTGAGTTTCTGCTCGATCTGCGCTGCGATGCCATCATTATCTATCCGCGTTTTCTCGACACCGCCGCACTGGAAGCGATCATCGACCAGCACGATATCCCGATCATGGTGGTTAACCGCCGTCTGACGCAGCACGCGGCGAACTGCGTCTGGGCTTCGCACCAGCAAAATACCCGTGATGCGTTGAACTACCTGATTGCGCGCGGTCACCATGACATCGCGTTTATCACCGGACTGGCGGGATCGCCCACCGCCGACGCGCGTCTGGCTGGCTATCAGCAGGCGCTGGCCGACCATCAGCTGCCGTATGAAGCGGCGCGCGTATTGCCGGGCACGTGGACGCCGGAGAGTGGTCAGGCAGCGGCACGCCAGCTGCTGACTGCGGGCGTACCGTTCAGTGCGCTGATGGCCAGCAATGACGATATGGCGATTGGTGCCGCGCTGGCGCTGAATGCTGCGGGCAAACGGCTGCCGCAGGATGTGTCGCTGATGGGCTTTGACGATATTCGCATGGCCGAATTTTTCCTGCCGCCGCTCACGACGGTTCACGTGCCGGTGGCGGAGATGATTCAGCACACGCTGGCGCAGCTGGTGGCGATGCTGGAGGGCGAAGCCATTGCGCCCCTACCGCCGTTCAGCGGACGGCTGATTGAGCGCGCCTCCGTGGCCGATGGGCCATTTCGCCGCTCATAACGCCTGATCGCCGGCATCCTGTTTGACCAGCCACTGCTCCAGCCGCTGTAGCGTAGCAGCCTTAACGCTCTCCTGCGGGCGCACTAGGTAATAGGTGTGCCGGCCACAGTCCAGCGGATAATCCTCCATGGCGATCAGCGTGCCCGCCTTCAGCTCCGCTTCCACCAGCACCCGCTGCGCCAGCGCAATCCCATGCCTTTCAATGGCGGCCTGATAGGCCAGCGCCGAACTTTCCATCTGCCGCCGGTGCGGCAGCGCGTCCATTTCCACGCCAAACGCTTCGCACCAGCGCTGCCAGTCATCAGGGCGTCCGCGCACCAGCAGCAGGGTATGCTGCGCCAGCCCGGCCAGATGCATGCTGGCGCGCCGGTCAGCCGTCGGACGGCACACCGGCACAAGCACGTTTTTCACCAGCGGCGTGGCGTGCTGCTGCGGCCACGTACCGTCACCAAGCCGAATCGCCGCGTCGCAATCCACCGTATCGTCCCATTCCGACGCAGTAGTCAGGCGCACGTCAATCGCCGGATGCGCCAGCTGAAACTGTGCCAACCGCGGAATCAGCCAGCGGGTGGCGAACGTGGTGAAGGAGTGGAGCCGGATGACCGTGCGGCCGGCATTGCGCTGCAGCGTGGCGCTCGCTTGGCGAATACCGTCGAGGTGCTGGCTGATTTGCAGAAAATAGGCATTGCCGGGCAGCGTCAGTACCAGCCCGCGCCCCTGACGCTGAAACAGCGCTGTGCCAAAGTAATCTTCCAGCAGACGAATCTGACGACTCACCGCGCCTGGCGTCACCGACAGGCCATCAGCCGCCGCCCGGACGCTGCCGCTACGGGCGACATATTCAAACGCCAGCAAGGCATTTAGGGATGGCAAATCACGCATCAGTTAACCGTTCAGTTTTTCTCAATGATGGAGCAATTTTAATCGATTGTGGCGAAAAGGCCAGACGCGCATCATTTCTGCACAGCGGCAGCCAGCCCGATAACGCTGACTGCCAGGTTATCGCATTGATTCTGACACTGGAGCACACTGGAATGATTAAAGTCACCAATCCTGCCGACGGCAGCCTCGTCGGCGAAGCACCGTTCATGAGCCACGACGAGGTCGCGGCCGCTATCGATCGCACCTGTGCCGCGTTTCCGGCATGGGCGGCAAAAAGCGCGAAACAGCGCAGCGACCTGCTGCGCAGCTGGTACGATCTGGTACGCGCCGATAAGTACCTGTTTGCTGAACTGATGGTCAGGGAGAACGGCAAATGCCTGAGCGAAGCGCTGGGCGAAATTGAATACGGTCTCGGCTTCATTGAGTGGTATGCGGAAGAGGCCAAACGCGTCAACGGTGATACCCTGCCGTCGCACGATGCCAACGCCTCCGTGCTTGTGGTAAAAGAGCCGGTCGGCCCGACCGCTGCCATCACGCCGTGGAACTTCCCGTTTATGATGATCACCCGCAAAATCGCTACCGCGCTGGCCGCGGGCTGCACAATGATCATCAAACCGGCAGAAGAGACGCCGCTTACCCCGTATAAACTGCTGGAGTATGCACGTCAGGCCGGTATTCCCGCTGGCGTGTTTGAGATGGTGACCGGCGATCCGAAAGCCATCGGTGAAGCTTTTACCAGCGATACGCGCATCCACAAAATCTCCTTCACTGGATCTACCCGCGTCGGCAAACTGCTGGCGCAGCAGTGCGGGGCCACGCTGAAAAAGATGACCATGGAGCTGGGCGGCAACGCGCCGTTTATCGTGTTCGCCGACAGTCCACTGGAAGAGAGCGTGGCCGGGCTGGTCAGCGCCAAACTGCGTAACTCCGGCCAAGTGTGTATTTCGCCTAACCGCATCTTTGTGCATGACGCGATTTACGATGCCTTTGTGGAGCAACTGGTGAAAACAGTCAGTGAGATCCGCATCGATCAGGGTATGCAGCAGGAATTTGTGGTTGGCCCGCTGATTAACCGCATGGCGCTCGATAAAGTCACCGCGCTGGTGGATGATGCGGTAGCGCAGGGGGCGACGCTGCGCCTCGGCGGCAAGCCACACGCGAAGGGCGGACTGTTCTATGAGCCTACCATCCTGTGCGATCTGGACGCCTCGTTTGCCGTGCACAACACTGAGATTTTCGGACCGGTGTTTGCCCTGTACCGTTTCAGTGATGAAGAGCAGGTAATTCGCTGCGCTAACGACACCGAATACGGCTTGGTGGCATATGCGTGGACGCGTGACGTTGGCCGCGCTTTCCGCCTGTCGAAAAAACTGGAAGCCGGCATGGTGATCCTAAATTCCGGCTCGGTCGGTACGGCGTCAGTGCCGTTTGGCTGTATCAAGCACTCCGGCTACGGCCGCGAGGGCGGCCATTACGGTATTGAAGAGTATGTAGGTAAAATATGTGCTGATGGCGGGACAACACCGCTAATCACGCTGCTGGCGCGGCGGCGACCCAGCCGGGATGCCGCCGCGCCGCGCGTTAGTATTCCACCTCCGCATCAGGCTGTGCGCCGTTATTGCGGATCAACTGCTGATACCAGAAAAAGCTCTTCTTGCGATAGCGCGCCAGATCGCGCAGATCGTGTTCATCGCGGTTAACGTAGATAAAGCCGTAGCGCTTGCTGATGCCCTGGTGGGTGCTGACCAGATCGATGGCCGACCACGGACAGTAGCCAAACAGCTCCACGCCATCGGCAATTGCCAGTCGTAGCTGAGTGATATGCTCACGCAGATAGGCGATGCGATAGTCGTCATACACCTTATTGCCCGCCTCCAGCGTGTCGAACGCACCGAGACCGTTTTCTGTCACAATCAGCGGCAGGCGATAGCGCGCGTAGATCTCCCGCGCGGTAATGCGGAAACCGACCGGATCGATATACCAGCCAAACTGATTCTGCTGCAGATGCGAATTGTTGCAGCCGACGTACACCGATTTGTCGATGCCGGCCATCTGCTGGTCGGCCTGCTGCTTGCTGTTCAGCTCACCGCGCGCGACCTCAGGCATGTCAGCACTGACGGTGGCCGATGCACAGTAGTTGAAGGCAATAAAGTCCGGCTGGCCGGCGGCGATCGTCGCCATATCCTCCGCCTCAATGTGCGGCAGCCAGCCGCGCTGCTGCAGAAACGCCCACACCACGTTGTTGTAATGGCCATGCACCGCGAGGTCGAGGTAGAGCCAGTTGCGGATCGCTGAAAAGTTATCGGCGGCCAGCACATCTTCCGGTCTGGCGCTGGCGGCATAGATACAGGAGATGTTCGGTGCCGGGCCAATTTTGGCCTGCGGCAAGCGCTGGTGACAGGCAATCATCGCTTTGGCCTGCGCCAGCATCATATGGTGGTTCTGCTGATACAGCGTCTTCTGCGCATCCACCGTGCCGGCCGGCAGCGTGCCAATCACCTCGCCTTTGAGGAGCATCATGTTCTGTTTATTGATGGTTAGCCAGTATTTCACCCGGTCGCCATAGCGCTCGAAACAGGTGATGGCGAAGCGCTCAAAGGCGGCCACGGTGCGCCGGTTACCAGCCGCCATCCTGCTGCAGCGCCCACGGCAGGTCGAAGTGATAGAGCGTGACCAGCGGCTTAATGCCGTGGCGGCAAATTTCATCAATCAGCTGCTGATAAAACGCAATGCCCGCCGGATTCAGCTCGCCGTCTCCCTGCGGATAGATGCTGCTCCAGGCGATGGAGAATCGATAGGTTTTCAGGCCAAGCTCCGCCAGCAGCGCGATATCTTCCAGGAAGCGGTGATAGTGATCGCTGGTGACGGTGAAATCCGTCATCCCCTCAGGAAAATGGCCTTTATCGATCACCGACGGCCCTTTGCCGTCTTCGTTCCAGGCGCCCTCAACCTGATACGCCGAGGTTGAAGCGCCCCACAGAAAGCCGTGCGGAAACGCACCGGGGTTAGGATGTTGCATACTGCCTCCTTGTTAGTCTGCAGCCAGCTCGCGCCGCAGCTGGATGATCTCTTCCGCCAGTTCACGACACAGCATGGCGTTCATCAGGTGATCCTGCGCATGCACCATGATCAGATTGACCGGAATTTTGCCGCAGCCTTCGTCGGCACCGATCAATTCGGTCTGGATACGGTGCGCGGCTCTGGCCGCCTCGCTGGCTTCGCTCAGCAACGCATCGGCGCGTGGCCACTCTTTGCGCCGTGCCGCGCGCAGCGCTTCCATCGAGCAGGAGCGCGCTTCTCCCGCCTGAATAATCAGTTCCATGACCGTGCTCTCATCAATTTCCATCATGCCTCCTTAGCCGGTTGCGCTGCGGCGGCCTGCTCAAGCTCCTGCTGCAGCAGTTGCCGCTCATAAATTTTGAAAAACGGGTAGTAGATCAGCGTGGCGATGGTTACCAGCACGGCAATCAGCACGATGACGCGCCAGTCACAGCCGGTCGACCAGGCCGCCCCGATCGGTGCCGGCGTGGTCCAGGGGGCCAGCGACACCACGTGGTTAATCAGGTGGGTTTTGGTGGCTGTCCAGGCGAGCGTGGCGTTGACTAATGGCGCGCAGATAAACGGAATGAACAGAATCGGGTTCATCACCACCGGCGAACCGAAGATGACCGGCTCGTTGATGTTGAACATGCTGGGCACAATGCTCAGCTTGCCAATCGAGCGCAGATGCGCCGAGCGGCTGCGCAGATAGAGCAGCACCAGCCCCATGGTGGAACCGGAGCCGCCAATAACGATGAAAAACTGCCAGAACGGCTCGATAAACACATGCGTGATCGGCTCACCGGCGTTGAGCGCCTGCTGGTTGAGGCCGAGATTAGTTAGCCAGAACGCCTGCAGAATGCCGCCGAAAATCACCGCTCCGTGAATGCCGGCGAACCACAGCATGTGGCACAGCAGCACCGCCGGTAACGAATCCGAGGCGGAGATAATCGGTGCGAACAGCGCCATGATCGCCTGCGGCAGCAGCAGGCCAAACTGCGCCTGCACCCACAGGCTGAGCGGAAACAGCGTGATGAAAATGGCGATGATCGGGATCAGCAGATCGAACGACTGACGAATTTTGGGCGGCACCTGCTCCGGCAGCTTAAAGCCAATGTTGTGCTTTTGCAGGAAGTGCATCAGCTCAATGGCGAACAGCGCCACCAGAATCGCGGTGAAAATGCCCTCGCCGCCGAGTGAGCCAACCGGCAGGGTGCCCGTTGCTCTGTGGCGCGGCCACCACCAGAAACGCCATCAGCGCCAGGCTGGCCGCCATAAAGCCGTTCATCTTGTAGCTGTTCGCCAGGTTATAGGCGATGGCGCTGGCGATATACAGCGCCATGATGCCCATGGTCATGTTATACGGCATCATGATTTGCGCTTCATGCGCGCGCACCATACCGAGCCACCACTGGGCAAACGCCCATGAGCTGTCAGCTGAGAACGGCGGATGGGCAAACAGCAGCATAAACGAGCCCACAATCAGAAACGGCATCGAGGCGATAAATCCATCGCGGATGGCAATCACATGGCGCTGGCTGGAGAGGCGTCCGGCCAGCGGGCTGATGCGGTTTTCAATCACACCAAATAACGATTCGCTTATGCTGCTCATCGGCGAGCTCCTTGCATCAGGCAACAACAGAATAAGCCTGTGCAATGGCGCACAGGCGTAAACAATTATTTTATTTTCGGAACAATCGTCAGGCGTGAATCAGCTTTAGCGAATCATCTAATATTTTCGCGCCATTCATCATGCCGTAATCCATGCTATTTATCACAGAGATGGGCTTATTTATCTGCTGCGCCAGCGGCTGGAAGTCCGCCAGTTTGTATTTAATCTGCGGCCCAAGCAGGCAACAGTCAAAGTTCGCGATCTGATCGTTAAACTCTTCAAATGCCAACGGCTTTTATCTCAACCTCGACGCCCTTCTCTTTGGCGGCCTTCTCCATTTTCTGCACCACCATGCTGGTGGACATCCCGGCGGCGCAGCAGAGTAGAATCTTTGGCATCATTCAATCCTCAGTGTGGGGTTTAATTAACGAATACCCGCGCTAAAGGTTTTCTGCAACCGGTTTCAGATTTGCGTTACGGATCTGTGAGAAATATAAAAAAGCGCGCTGCAAATTTAATTGGGATGCAATAATAAACGGAAGAGATTATGTGAAAGTCGGGGAACAGTGGCGCGGCCAGACACAGCGCGCCACCGGGGCGAACGTCAGGAGATGGCGGAACCTTTTTGCTTGTCGGCTTCGAAGTGTGCCTTGAACTGCTCGTAGATGGAGATCATATTGGAGGCATCGCCGTGCAGCGGGCTCAGTTTACCGGCGCGCACCAGTTCGATGACCAGTTGCAGAGCGGCCTGTTTTGGGCTGCTGGCCGGATGGGCAATTTCATGAGACATCAGATATCACTCCTTATTGTTGTCAGTGCCGCACAGTTTAGCCCAGATTGTGCTGCTAATGGGCGCGGCGCTGGTTATCATCATGCTGTTCGGACAAAAAAGCCGCTCAGGCTGTTCATTGACGCCTGAGGCGTTTAGCTATACTGGATCAAAGAAAGGAACACACAGCCACGCATTCCGTACCACGGGAATGGTGCAGAAGGAGTCGGCTATGTTGATTGGTTTTGTCTTGTTAGTGAGCGCCTGCGGCCACGATGCCTGTGATGCCCTGCCGGTGTCGGAGCGGATTTATCCCACGAAAGTGGCCTGCGAACAGATGGCCGATCGCATCCATAAAGTCCGGCCGAACGTGGTGCTGCTTTGTGGGGAAGTGCACCGTTAATTCGATGCCAGTGCGTCATCAATTGCATAAAAAACAGCCAGACGGCATTGCAACCTGGACCCGCAGCGTTCAAAATATAAGCTGCTTTACACTATTACAGTTGTGAATCCCATGAAAAAAACTCGCCCCCGTCGTCCCAACGGACGCTGGGTTTATTACATTTTGTATGACGGCATTCTCTGGCCCTGTCCGATGCGCTGGGAGTGGGAGAGCGGCTTCGGCGGCTGGCTGCCGTTTTACTATTCGCCCACCTTTGAATTTGTCGCGGGCGATCCGCGCAAGGCCTACCGCATTGCGCGCAGCAGCGTGCGCAATCTGCGCCAGCATGAGCATGACGGCGAATATGCCTGAGGCGTCAGAACTGCCACGGCAGCCACGAGGCCGTCAGCAGGTAGTGCACCAGTTCCAGCACCAGAATAATCATCACCAGCACCCCGAGCTTGTGGCGGCATACCCAATCCTTTAGCCCCATATCATCGCCGCCCAGCGAATCAGCATCAGCGCGCCGCAGATGCACAGCAACACCACAATCATCTTCCAGTGTTTTGTCGCAGCCAGTTTTTTGCCACGTTTCCTCCAGACAGCAGAAAGCAACGATGCGCCCGCAGGCGCATCGCATAGTCTACCGCTGGTCACCCGTCAGGGCGATTAATTATTCAGCGTATAGAGTCGAGGGTGATTTCGGCATTCAGCACCTGAGACACCGGGCAGCCGGCTTTGGCTTTCTGAATGATTTCATCGAATTTGGCATCATCGATGCCCAGCAGCGCAATGGTGCTGTTGAGGGCAATTTTAGTGATGGCGAAGCCGTCGCCCTTTTTGTCCAGTGAAACATCGGCGGTGGTGTCGATGCTTTTCGGTGGATGACCGGCCTAGCCCAGCATCAGCGACAGCGCCATTGAGAAGCAGGCGGCGTGTGCCGCGCCAATCAGCTCTTCCGGATTGATGCCCTTTTCGCCTTCAAAACGGGTGTTAAAACCGTATGGCTGGTTGTTGAGCACCCCGCTTTCAGTGCTTACCGTGCCTTTGCCTTTGATGTCGCCTTCCCAATGGGCCGATCCTTTTTTATGAATGGTCATGTCATTCCTCCTGTTAGTCAGACAGCTATTCAGTATAGACAAGGCTTGGCGCTTTGCCTGGCTTAGCGCACCGCGTGCGGGCGCGCCGGGCTGCGTCCGGCTTCGCTCAGCAGCGCATTCGCCTGCACCAGCGAATCCTGGGTGATGTCCGCAATGGTTTTCGCGCCGGTCAGCGTCATCGCCACCCTCATCTCTTTCTCAACCAGACTCAGCAGATTCTCCACGCCGCGCTGGCCGTGCGTCGCCAGCGCATAGATAAACGCGCGTCCCAGCAGCACGCTGTCAGCCCCCAGCGCGATCATGCGCACCACATCCAGCCCGTTACGAATGCCGCTGTCGGCCAGAATGGTGATGTCGCCCTTCACCGCGTCGGCGTCGCCCGCCATCACCGCATCGAACATCGCCTGATGCTGGGCGTTGAGCTGGTTAAAGATCACCGGCTGGGTGTACATACGCTGGCGGCTGTGCAGCACGGAGGATTGCAGCAGATCGAAAAATCCGCGCATGGTCTGCAGCAGCACCAGATTATGCGAGGCTTCGGCAATGGCGAGGTGGAAGCGCAGATCCGCCTGCGCGGCCAGTTCGGGATCGTCGCAGTCGTTCATTTGTATCAGCGCGTCAAAGGCATAGCGCAGCCGCTCTTTATACGCCTCGGTGGCGCGCTGCGCGGCGTGCCAGGCGGTGCTGGCCTCAATCGCGTGGCGCGCTTCAAGAATATCCCAGCGGTAGTCAGAATCGGCGGCCAGCAGCTGGCGAATCGGCTCGACGATGCGCTGTTCTGACCACGGCTCCTATGGCTCGCACAGCCAAGTGCCGCCGCCGCGTTTACTGATCAGCACGCCACTGCTGATCAGCTGCTGGATGGCCTCACGCACCGACGAGCGCGAAGCGCCGAAGCGGGCGGCCAGC
The DNA here is from genome assembly GCF_059731155.1 of Type-A symbiont of Plautia stali. Lineage (NCBI taxonomy): Bacteria > Type-A symbiont of Plautia stali. Next base: position 629,395 of record NZ_AP035891.1, read on the forward strand.
GCACGCTCCGAGGGTAAACGCATGCCGGGTTTCAGCTGATGCTCTTCAATCTAGGCGCTAAGACGCGCGCGCAGCGTATCCGCCAGCCGCGGTGTGGGTTCAGTCATGGAATCATCCAAGTAAAGACATACGCCTGCAGCGTGGTGATCACGCCGACCATACAGGTAAAAATCAGGCTGTGTTTAACGGTAAACCGGAACAGATCGGACTCGCGCCCCACCAGCCCCACGGCGGCGCAGGCGATGGCGATCGACTGGGCGAAATCATTTTACCGGTGACGCCACCGGTGGTATTGGCGGCCACCAGCAGCACATCCGACACACCAATCTGCTGCGCGGTGGTCGCCTGCAGTGCGGCGAACAGCGCGTTGGAAGAGGTATCGGAGCCGGTCAGAAAGACGCCCAGCCAGCCGAGGAACGGCGAGAAGAAGGTGAAGGCCTGGCCGGTGTGCGCCAGCGCCAGGGCCAGCGTGGCCGACAGCACGGAGTAGTTAGAGATAAACGCAAAGGCCAGCACCATGCCGATGGAATAGATCGGCAGCGCCAGCTCCTTCAGGGTTTCGCCAAAGGTGCGCAGCGCTGCCGCCGGCTTCATGCGCAGGAAGAGCACCGAGATCACCGCCGCCAGCAGAATCGCAGTGCCGGTGGCGGAGACCAAGTCAAATTTGAACAGCGCCGCATACGGCGTTGCTGCGCTCACCACCGGCGGCATGCGTGCCACCAGCTCGTGCAGCAGCGGCACTGGTACGCTAAACACCCAGTCATACAGCGCGCCGCCTTTAGCGAACAGCGCTTTAAAGGGCGGAATACTCCACAGCGTAACGGTCGCGGTAAGGAACAGCATCCAGGCACGCACAATCTGCGCCAGCGTGTAGCGTTGCGTCCCTGAGGGCGCAGCCTCTGGCGCGGGCTGTTCAAAGCGGAAGATGCGCACCGGCTGCCAGCGGCGCAGAAACAGTGTCAGGCAGATCAGCGAAGCCAGCGACGAAATGATGTCCGGCAGCTCCGGGCCAAGGAAGTTAGAGCTGAGGTACTGGGCGATGGCAAACGAACCGCCGGCCACCATCACCGCTGGCCAGGTCTCTTTGATGCCGCGCCAGTCATCCATGATCGCCATGATCCAGAACAGCACGATGAGGGTGAGAAACGGCAGCTGGCGTCCCGCCATCTGGCCAATCTGGAAGCTGTCCAGCCCGGTGACCTGACCGGCGACGATGATCGGAATCCCCATCGCGCCGAACGCCACCGGCGCAGTGTTGACGATCAGGCACAGGCCTGCGGCATAGAGCGGATTAAAGCCCAGCCCGACCAGTAGCGCTGCGGTGATCGCCACCGGTGCCCCAAAGCCTGCCGCACCCTCTAAAAACGCGCCAAACGAGAAGCCAACGATCAGCATCTGCAAACGCTGGTCTGGCGTGATGGAGAGAATGGAGGCGCGAATGATATCGAACTGGCCGGTTTCCTCCGAGATCTTGTAGACAAATACCGCCGCCACGATGATTCAGGCAATCGGCCACAGGCCGTATAAAAAACCATACGCCACCGACGCCAGCGATTGGGGCACCGGCATGCCGTACAGCAACAGCGCTACCAACAGCGCCAGCACCACGGTGATCGTACCGGCCTGATAGCCCTTCAGCTTGAGCTTAATCAGCGCGAAGAAGAAAAAAACAATCGGGAACCGCCACCAGGCTGGATAGCCACAAATTGTTGAGCGGATCGTAGTTTTGTTGCCACACCTGCATGCCGTTTCTCCAGAGGTCACCAGAGGGATGCGGCGCATCGGCAAAAGCAGGAGTGCGCCGCAGATTGTTGCCCGGTTCCGGACCACAATTAGTAGGACCACATTGCGGCTGACGGGCTTTCTGGCTCCAGATAGTTAATGCATTGTTAACCCAAAGCAACGCGGCAGGCGTGATTTTTCGTGTTATGTGACCATGTGGCTACATTTCTGCAACATTGGTAGGACCAATCAGCGTGCTGCCGCACTAAAGGCGCGCGCATAGCTGCGCGGATGAAAACGCAGATTGAGCCCGATCAGCCCCAGCGTCACGATGCCCTGCATCAGCCATACGCTGACAAAGCTGTGGGTAAGCACCTGCAACTGACCGGCAATAAACGGCATGCAGCCAGCGATGATGAATCCTGCGCCCTGCATGAAGGCCACCAGCCGCGCGCCTGCCTGCGGCTGCGGCAGATGATCGAGCGCCAGCACCATCGCCAGCGGGAACGCGGCACCGAGACCGAAACCGGCGATAGCCGCCCACAGCCACGGAGCCAGCAGCGGCGCAAAAAGAAACCCGCTCATCCCGGCCAGCTGACACAGCAGATTGACAATCAGCTGCGGACGGCGATCGGCACGGCGCGCCAGCAGCGGCATCAGCAGCGCGCCGGCAACCTGGCTCAGAATCATCACGCCCAGCAGCGAGCCGCCGGCCTGCGCCGACCAGCCCAGCCGGTGATACGCATCCGGCAGCCAGGCAACGCAGGTGGCATAGCCGCCGTTGACCAAGCCAAAGCTCAGCGCCAGCGACCAGGCGCGCGGCTTACGCCACAGCGGCGGCAGCGTTACCTGCGCGGCATCCGGCGCGGCAGGCACGCGCACCAGTAGCCACAGCAGGATAGCCAGCAGCACCGGCAGCGCCCAGCTGCTGAGCGCCAGCGGTACGCCAAGCTGCGCGCCCGCCCACAGCCTGGTAACCGCAGCGCTGCGCCGGCTAAAACGCTGACGAATCAGTCCCGGCATCGCCATCTGCACCACGCCGACGCCGATTCCGGCAAACAGCGCGCTGAGCACCAGCCCGCTGCCGCTGTCGATCACGCCGCGCGCCGCCAGCAGCAACAGCGTCAGCCCAGCCAGCAGTAAGGGCTTTAAGGCGACGCGCTGCATCAGCGTGGCGCTGAACAGCGCCACCGCGCCCATCATCACCATCGGCACCGCCGGTAGCAGCGAGGCGGCCAGCCCTGACAGATGCAGGCTGTGGCGCAGCTGGCTCAGCAGTGGACTGACCGAGGTCAGCAGCGGGCGCATGTTCAGCCCGGCCAGCACCAGCGCAGCCAGCGTTAACGTATTGGCATGTCGGTTCATAACCCATCCTGCAGTGAAAAGTTGTCAGCATCGCAGCAGACAGTACTATTTGGAAATGAAATAACACCATTATGGGCAGTGGATAAATGAATCGTCAGCCAATGTTTACGCCGCAGCAGCTATTGAGCTTTGTGGCGGTGTGCGACACCGCCAGCTTTACCCGCGCCGCCGAGCGCGTGCATCTGTCGCAGTCGACGGTCAGTCAGCAGGTGCGGCGACTGGAAGAGATGGTGGGTAAAGCGCTGTTACAGCGCACCTCGCATCAGGTGGCGCTGACCGAAGAGGGAGAAAAATTGCTCGGCTACGCGCGGCGCATCATCGCCCTCAACGGTGAAGCGCACGATGTGCTGAGCGATAAGTGGCGCGACGGCATTGTGCGCATTGGCATGCCGGAGGATTTTGCCGCCCCGACCGCCAGCCTGCTGGCCGGATTCAGCCGACAGCATCCGCAGCTGCGTCTTGACGTGATGAGCGGCATGTACGTCGATCTGCATCGCGCATGGCAGCGCGAAGAGCTGGATCTGATGCTGATCAAGCAGCCGGGCGGCGATCGCCCGCTGGCCGCCCGGCCCGAGCCGCTGCTATGGCTGGACAGTGCAGAACATCCCTGCTTTGACCAGACGCCGCTGTCGCTGGTGGTGTTCCCGCAGCAGGGGCTGTATCGCGAAGAGATGTGTCAGACGCTGGATGCGCTGCAGCAGGCACTGGCCGCTGCGCTGGTGCAATTCTGCCAGCTACAGTGGCAGTGATTTTTCCACTGCCAGACAGTGGGAAATATCGCAGCGCGGCGGCGTCGGTTTTGCCAGATTAGGTTTTTTCCTTTTGCATGGAGTTTCCGATGCCTCTCACCGCTTCCAGCCGACGTGATTTCCTCAGCCACGGCGTGCGCCTTACTGCCGCAGGCAGCCTGATGATGGCTGGCATGAGCACCGCCGCCCGTCCCGACACGCAACCGGTCTCGTCCACACCGCCGCCTGCCGTCGCGCACTATCAGCTGCTGAATGTGCGCCTCGAAGAGGGATTTGAGCGCGACGGTGCGGAGATTGTCGCCACCCGCACCGCGCTGTACGACATCACCATTAAAGAAGGCAAGTTCAGCGCCATCCGCGCCGCCGGTCAGGCGCGGCAGCCGGCCCTGCCGCAGTGGGATGCCAGCGGTGCGCTGCTGCTGCCGCGCACGCGGGACATGCACATCCATCTGGATAAAACCTTCTACGGCGGACCGTGGCAGGCACCGCGCCCGCGGCAGGGCAAGACCATCATGGATATGATTGCGCGCGAGCAGGTGCTGATTCCCCAGCTGCTGCCAACCTCGCAGGCGCGCGCCGAAGCGCTGATTGGCCTGCTGCAAAGTAAAGGCAGCACCGAAGCGCGCAGCCACTGCAACATCATCCAGTCAGTGGCCTGAAAAGCCTCGAACATCTGCAGCTGGCGCTGGCCAACCATCCGGCGTTTCGCTGTGAGATCGTCGCCTTTCCGCAGCATGGTTTGCTGCATTCCCAGGTCGATGGCCTGATGCGCGAGGCGATGCAGCTCGGCGTGCAGTATGTCGGTGGGCTGGATCCCACCAACGTGGATGGTGCCATGCAGGCTTCGCTTGATGCGATGTTCCGCATCGCGCTCGACTACGATCGCGGCGTGGACATTCATCTGCATGAGACCAGCGCAGCCGGCGTGGCGGCGATACAGTACATGATCGCTACCATCGCCCGTAACCCGCAGCTGAAAGGCAAAGTGACGCTGAGCCACGGTTTCGCGCTCGCCACGCTGGAAGGTAAGGCGCTGGATGAGATTATCGCCGGCATGGCCGAACAGCAGATGAGCGTGGCGTCAACGATTCCGATTGGCAAGCTGACGATGCCATTGCCGCAGCTGCAGGCAGCGGGCGTGACGGTGATGACCGGCACCGACAGCGTGATCGATCACTGGTCGCCGTTCGGCACCGGCAGCATGCTGGAGAAAGCCAATCTGTATGCCCAGCTGTATCGCGGTTCGGATGAGTTTGGCCTGAGCCGCGCGCTGCATATCGCCACCGGCGGCATTTTGCCGCTCGCCAATGACGGTGAGCGCCAGTGGCCGCAGCTGCAGGATGAAGCCAGTATGATGCTGGTCGACGCCAGCTGCTCGGCGGAAGCGGTGGCGCGCATCGCGCCGGTGCGCGCTACGTTCCAGCGCGGCACGCCGGTATTCAGCGCCTGAAGGCGCATCGCAGCCAGCACCAGCACGCCAAACCCGGCCAGAAAAAAGCCTCCCGCAGGAGGCTTTGGAAGGTGACACCGGCGCGGCAAGCCCGATGATAATGCTGGATTTAAGACAACATCTGAATCGCCAGCGCATACAGGCGCTGGTGCTCATCGTCATTAACAGGCTCTTCTTCCGCATAACAGGCAATCATGGAGCTGACTTTATCGGAGGATAACGTCTCTCCATGCAGATGCAGCGTTAGCACGGCGCGGCCGACGATTTTCAGAACATCTTCGTTTTGTCCCTGGACATAGTGACTCAATGAGGTGACCTCTGAAGTAATTATTAATTGCCAAATGGCGCGCTAAATATAAAGCAAAGCGGTTAGGATTTTTACTCAGATTTTCCGCATAACAGGTAACATATAAGCGAAATCTTACTGAAAATAGCCGTAACATGCCGCGATATGCCGCGATATGCCGCTTACCTGCCGCTAATATCATTTTTTCCCTCGAAAAAGCGTTTTTACCGTTCGTGCTGCCTCGTGTGAAATTCGGAACATTCATTAAAACTTTGCGATAGTTGCCCCCCATCATTGCCATGACAAAGCGCAACGACTGACTAATTTCATCGCGTGATTATTGCCGTAATTGCCGTTGCCGATAGCCCGCCTTTCTGCCAGACTGGCCGCCGCTATTCCTGCTACTACCTGAGATGCTCCTGTGACTGCTTTTTCTACCCTGACGCAACTGCCTGCCAGCCAGCTCTACAACCTGCGCGAGATGGGCTTCGACGCCATGACGCCGATTCAGGCCGCTTCCCTGCCAGCCATCCTTAAGCGGACGCGATGTGCGGGCGCAGGCGCAAACCGGCAGCGGCAAAACCGCCGCCTTCGGTATCGGTGTGCTGAACCGCATCGACAGCGGGCGTTTTCATACGCAGGCGCTGGTGCTGTGCCCGACGCGCGAACTGGCCGACCAGGTCAGCAACGTGCTGCGTCAGCTGGCGCGCTTTACCCGCAACATCAAGATCCTGACGCTGTGCGGCGGCCAGCCAATGAGCGCGCAGCGCGATTCGCTGGTGCATGCTCCGCATATTGTAGTCGGCACGCCGGGGCGCATCCTCGATCATCTCAAGCGTGACAATCTCGATTTGAGTCAGTTGCAGAGCCTGGTGCTGGACGAAGCCGATCGCATGCTGGAGATGGGTTTCGGCGACGATATGGAAGCCATCATTGGCTTTACGCCGGATTCACGTCAGACGCTGCTGTTCTCCGCCACCTGGCCCGATACCATTGCCAGCCTGAGTCAGCGCTTTCAGCGCGATGCGCTGGCAGTGGCGACCGAAGCGCAGTCGGAACTGCCGGCGATTGAGCAGCAGTTTATTGAAGCCAGCGCCAGCGAGCGTATCAACCTGCTCAGCGCTCTGCTCAGCCAGAAGCAACCGGCTTCCTGCGTGGTGTTCTGTAACACCAAACGGGAATGCGATGAAATTGCGGCCGCGCTCAACGAGCGCCAGATCAGCGCGATCGCGAACGCGTGCTGATCGCCACCGACGCCGCCGCGCGCGGCCTCGACATTAAATCGCTGGCGCTGGTGGTTAACTTCCAGCTGGCGTGGGATCCGGAAGTGCACATTCACCGCATTGGCCGTACCGGCCGCGCCGGCGAACAGGGGCTGGCGGTCAGCTTTGTGGCGGCCGACGAAATGGTGCGCGCCCATGCGCTGGAAGATTACCTGCAGCAGAAGCTCAACTGGCAGCCGGCCAGCACGCTGAAAGGCAAAGGCACACAGCCGCTGCCGGCGGCAATGATGACGCTGTGCATTGACGGTGGGCGTAAAGCCAAGATGCGTCCCGGCGATATTCTGGGCGCCCTGACCGGTGAAGCCGGTTTCAGCGGCGATCAGATCGGTAAAATCGATCTCACCCCGACCCATGCGTATGTCGCCATCGACGCCGCGCAGGCGAAAAAAGCGCTGATCAAGCTGAAAGAGGGCAAGATCAAAGGCAAAAGCGTGCGCGCGATTCTGCTGAAGTAACTGTCGTGAGCATGAAGGCGATCGCCCTTACGCTAAATTTTCATCGCCCTTCCCTTCATTTTTTTCCTCCGCTGCCGATAAGTTAATCATGGCGCTATTGCCCTGCCCTTTACTCCGCCGAGATTCTGCCCCGAGGCCACAATGGATAATTTTCAGAAAGAGATCGATGAACGGGCCAACCTTGCGCTTTCTAACAAATTCGAACTGCTGCTGTTCCGGCTGGGTTCCGATCGGCTGAAAGGCAAGTCTGAGCTGTACGGCATCAACGTATTTAAACTGTGTGAAATTGTGCCGATGCCGACGATTACCCGCGCTGCCGGCAGTAACCGGCTGTAAACCGGAAACCGGCCTCAACCTGCAGCTGGTAACCGAATACGCGCGCAGCACCCAAGCATTTGCCGTGGAATCGGTGGAGAACATTGTGCGTCTCGAATGGAATCAGGTGCACACGGCGGAAGCGGGCATCGGCAGCCGTAACATCACCAGCATCGCCTTTCTGGACACCGACGGTCAGAGCAACAATCTGGCACTGGTGCTCGACGTCGAGCAGATTCTGTATGACATCATTCCGTCGGTGCGTGGCGTCGAGCCGAGCGAAGAGACGGCGAAGAATTTCAACCTTAAACCCGGCCAGGTAGCGATTGTTGCTGAAGACGCCAAAGTGGCGCGTCAGTTGCTGGAACAGGGGCTGAAAAGCATGGGCATTCCGGCCATCATGCACAATACCGGGCTTGAAGCGTGGATTAAAATCAGCGAGATGCAGAAAGAAGCACAGGCTAACGGCGAGTCGATTCACGACAAAATCGCGCTGGTGCTGACCGACCTCGAAATGCCGGAGATGGACGGCTTTACCCTGACGCGCAACATCAAGCGCGACGACGCGCTGCGGCAGATTCCGGTGGTGATTCACTCCTCGCTGTCCGGCAGCGCCAACGAAGATCACGTGCGCAAAGTGGGCGCTGACGGTTACGTCGCTAAGTTTGAAATCAACGAGGTTTCCAGCGTGATTTATCGCGTGCTGGAGAAGAAGCGCTAAGCGCTTACCCCGATCATCCCCTCAGGCGCGATGTTCGCGCCTTTTTTATGCCCGCTCGCCATCCGCTGCATTACCGTAACGGCGTATTTATTACGTATTGCTGATCAGTTAATCGTCCCTGGTCACCATGAATGGTGATTCTACAGTCTCTGCGCGTTTTTTTGCAGGGGCGCAATTTAATGCGTTATGCCTTTCCGTTACCCGTCCCGGTCACCATGAATGGTGACCCTACAATCTCTGCGCGTTTTTGTTAGGTGCGCAATTTTGCGCACCGGCATATGTCGTGACGCCACCTAATTACGACCAGTGATTAATCAACCTTAAGCCCTCTTAACCGTTTTGTGACAAAACCCTAAAAAATTAAAGTTAAAACATTAGCAACCGATAACTTTAGCGCCTGCGCTGTTGGCGCCAGACCCGTCTCGCCGCAACGGCAAAAAATCGTTCCTTTACACATCATCGACATATTGCAGGCCCGTCGTCTGCGTTTCCGTTTTAACACAACCGCATTTTGGCATTGCGGGGAGATCCAATGTTGAGCTTAAAGAATATGAAGGTCGGCGTCCGCTTGGGCATCGCCTTTGGTTTAGTGGTGGCACTACTGGTGGTGATTGGTATCACCTCAATCATGAAGATCAACAACATCAAGAGCGGCATTACCTCGATTGTGGAAGATCGCTATGTAAAAGTGCGGCTCGGCTTTGACGTGCGCGATGGCGTCAACGATCAGATCAAATACCTGCGCGGCATCGTCATCGATACCACCCGGCCGCAGTTCAACGTGCAGCGCTTTCAGCAGCTGGCAGACGCCACCGCCCGCACCAACGCGGCGATGAAGAAGATCGAAGCGATTCAGATTACCGCCGTGGGCAAGAAGAAAATTGCCAGCCTGCTGGCTGCCAGTCAGCAGTTTGAACAGCAGAAAAATGAGGTGCTGGATCTGGTGCGTGCCGGTAAAGCCGATGACGCCAGCTACTACGTGCTGAAAAAAATTACCGCCGTGCAGGATGCCTACCTCGACCTGGCGGTGGCGTTTGCTGATTCCCAGTCCTCGCACCAGCAGGAAGGCGCCGGCATTATCGACGATGGCACCACGGCGATTGAAGTCACGCTGGTGTTCTCCGCGCTCGCCATTCTCGCTGCCGTGGTGATGGGCTGGCTGCTGACCCGTTCGATTGTGCATCCGCTGAATGAAGCGGTGACCATCGCCAGCAAAGTGGCCGCCGGCGATCTCAGCTCGCGCATTGAAATACGCAGCAAAGATGAAACGGGCGCGCTGATGCAGGCCCTGCAGGCGATGAACGATAACCTGCTGACCATTGTTTCCGACGTGCGCGCCGGATCCGACACCATCGCCGTGGCGTCCAACCAGATCTCCAGCGGCAACATTGATCTCTCTTCGCGCACTGAACAGCAGGCCAGCTCGCTGGAAGAGACGGTGTCCGCGATGGAGCAGATGACCGCTACCGTGAAGCACAACGCCGACAATGCGCGCGAAGCCAACTCGCTGGTGGCGAAAAAACCTCCGGCGTCGCCAAAGAAGGCGGTGAAGTAATGGAGCAGGTGATTGTGAAGATGGAGGCGATTGCCCTCTCCTCGAAGAAGATTGTCGACATCATCAGCGTGATTGACTCTATCGCCTTCCAGACCAACATTCTGTCGCTCAACGCGGCGGTCGAAGCGGCGCGCGCCGGTGAACAGGGTCGCGGATTTGCCGTCGTCGCCACCGAAGTGCGTAACCTGGCGCAGCGTTCTGCCTCCGCGGCGAAAGAGATCAAAGTGCTGATTGAAGGCTCGGTGGCGAAGGTGGATGAAGGTAGCCGTCTGGTGACGCACGCCGGTTCAACCATTGGTGAAGTGGTCAACAGCGTAAGCTGCGTGGCGGAGATCATGAGCGAAATCACTATCGCCAGCAGCGAACAGAGCAGCGGCATCAGTGATATCAATCAGGCCATTATGCAGATGGAAGCGGTGACGCAGCAGAACGCCGCGCTGGTGCAGGAAGCTTCCGCTGCGTCTCAGGCGCTGCAGGAGCAGGCCGATCGTCTGGCGCAGTCGATGAGCGTGTTTAAAACCGCCGCGGTTTAACGCAGGTAGCCCCGTTCTGCATCCGTCAGACGGGGCCGTTCAGTGTCGCTGGCGTTGTCATGGCGGTGCGCATAGGGTTCGGCGCACCGCGCCCTTCTCTTAATTCATCAGCGAATAAGCGATGGATGAAATCGCCAGAATCCCCACCAGCATCACAAACAGGTTGCTGATTTTGCCGCTGTACTGGCGCATCGCCGGGACTTTGTGAATAGCGTACATCGGCATCAGGAACAGAATCATCGCGATCACCGGCCCGCCCAGCGTCTCAATCATGCCGAGAATGCTCGGGTTCAGAGTGGCAACCAGCCAAGTGGTCAGCAGCATAAACAGCGTGGTCAGGCGATTCATTTTCTGCGGCGTGATGGTTTTGCCACGGCTGCGCAGTGACTTCGCCACCATGCCGTTAAAGCCTTCACGCGCGCCCAGATAGTGGCCGAGGAACGATTTGGTGATCGCCACGATGGCGACAATCGGCCCCATCCAGGCAATCATCGGCACGTTAAAGTGGTTAGCCAGATAGGACAGAATGGTGATGTTCTGCGCCTTTCCTGCCTGTAAATCGGCGGGCGACAGGCTCAGCACGCAGCTGAACACAAAGAACATCACGGTCACCACCATCATCAGATGGGCGCCGGCCAGAATGCGTGAACACTTCTTCTCAGCGTCGGCCCCGTACTCGGCGCGTTTCGCCACGGCAAAAGACGAGATAATCGGCGAATGATTAAAGGAGAACACCATCACCGAAATCGCCAGCCACAGCGTCATCCAGATACTGCTGTCGCTGCCGCTTTGCGCAAACGATAAGGTCTCCAGCGCCGTGCCGTGCCAGTGCGGCACCAGCTACGCAGCCAAGCAGCATCAGTACCGCCACAAACGGAAACACCAGCACGCTCATCGCTTTGACAATCATCTGCTCGCCGAAGCGCACCACCGTCATCATGCCAGCGATCAAAATAAGCGACAGCAGCGCACGCGGCGATACCAGCCCGAGCTGGTGCACAATAAAGCTTGTACACAGTATTGGTGATCGCCACGCTGTACATCAGCAGGATCGGGTAGATGGCAAAGAAGTAGAGCAGCGTGATGAGCTTACCGGCGCCGACACCGAAATGCTCTTCCACTACGTCAGTGATATCCGCGCCAGGATTTTTGCCGGAGAGCACAAAGCGCGTCAGCGCACGGTGCGCAAAGAAGGTCATCGGGAAAGCGAGAATCGCCATGATGAGTAATGGAATCAGCCCGCCCGCGCCGGCGTTAATCGGTAGAAACAGCACCCCTGCGCCAATCGCGGTGCCGTACAGGCCCAGCATCCACACCGTATCACTCTTGCGCCAGCCGGTTGCTGCCGCCTCCACCGTACCGAGGGTACCGGTTTGTGAGTTATCCATCTGTCTCTCCAAAATTGTCTCAAATGCAGCCGGAACGACGGCCAAAAATTCGCGGCGGCCTGCAGCGTGCGGTCGCTTCACAAAACGCGCCTATGCTACCCGTTTTTGCCCGGCGTGGATTGCCGCAACGCAAGACATGCATCACAAAGGCGGTAAAAATGCGCGAGATGGCGATAAAAGCAACAATAACGCACGAAACACGCACGCAATCGATTGCCTGGGGCGCTATTTGACCTGAGAAGCGTCAGGAGTGCAAGACACAGAGCGAAGTGGACGTTAGCGGGAGAATGAAGTGCGGGGGTATTGCCAGCAGCAGAGCGCTGAGGAGGGAACTCCCCCGGCAGCTAGCCTCGGGCAACGCAGCACGTCGCCAGAGGATAACGCCGGGAGAATTGAAAATCAGAACGCCCGCATTCTGTAGAGGGCATAAAGGAAATAGTACGCTGTGATAGTATTCAAATTAATAATCATGTACTTCAATTTTTCATTTTTATTCAGCAGCGTAAAAATACCTTTAGAATATTTTCCGCGCTTGATTTGATTAATTTCCTGCGCAATATCGGCAGGTGAAAACGAGGCGTGATACATGGCGGTGACAATCTGCATATCCAGTGCCAGCACGCGTTTCGAGATCGCTTTTAAAAAATGGTCGAGATTACCGGACGCGTACTTTTCCACAATGGAATCGTACAAATCGGTAAGCGACTGTTTACGCACTTTCAGTTCGCTGTACTGCACTTTACGTTTCGACAGCGATCCCGCCACATCCTCATAATGATAAGCCGCGCCTGGGGTGATCAGGAAATTACTGACGCAGCTGAAATACTTCAGGTTAAACAGCAGGTCTTCACTCATTGAGACGCCTTCCATGAAGCGCAGATGGAGATCGTCAATAATCTGGCGGCGATAACATTTATTATGTAGATAGCCAATGTTGTCGCTCATCTCCAGCTCGCCCAGCACGTAAGGAATATCTTGCTGGCTGAAGAATCCCGCCTGCGAGAGTTTGCCGATACGGTTGTCGTTGAGGTTGCCAACCATTAAGTCCACCGATTGGCCGGCCAGGCATTGAGATTGAGTTTGAAACTCATCAGGAAATTATCGTCAACCCAGTCATCCGCATCGAGAAACAGAACATATTCCCCGCTGGCCTGCTGCAGCCCGCTATTGCGTGCCGCACTGACGCCCGCGTTAATTTGATTAAGCACCGTAACCTGCGGATAGTGAGCAAATTCCTGCAAAATCTGTGCACTGTTATCGCGACTGTCATCGTTGACAACAATAATTTCATAGCTACTGAAGGTTTGATTTAATACGCTTTGCAGCGTACGCCGGATAGTGTTTTGCGCGTTATAGACGGGAATGATAATACTAAATAGCGTTTTTTCATTCATGATAAACTCTCTTTACTGTCTGAGGTTTTGATAGTGCTAAAGAGCTGCCATAGTTTCCTGGGGTTGAAAAAGATCAGATGAATACGCATGACCGGCTGCGCCGGGAAAAAATAATTCAGCAGGGAGAACGATAAAAACTCGGTTAATACCACGCTCATGGCGACACCGGTTAAGCCGAAATGCGGCACCAGCAGCAGCGACGACAGCAGGCAAATCACTAATACCACGAAGGTTTTCTTCACCAGATAGCGGTAGCCGTTATATTTAATGATGAAGCGATCCATTACGCTGCTCAGCACCGCGCACATCGCACCGAGGCTGAGTAATAACGTCGGCGCGACCGCATCAAGATATTGCTCACCGTAGAAGTCACGAATAAACCAGCCCGACAGCAGCCAGATCGCTACAATTACCGCAGCGGAAACGCCAATCACCAGCAGATGCAGTTTCTGCGCTTTGACGATCGCCTGCTGGTCATTACGCTCGGCAAAAAACGCCGGATAAAACGACGCCAGTAGCGCACTGGATAAAAATACCCAGGCGGTCGACAGCGTCAGCGCCACGGAAAAAATGCCCGCCTCTTTCACGCCGAGAAAATAAGAGACGCTGATTTGGTTGACGCGGGTATGAAGCGCAACGGCAATCGCTGAGAAGATGAGCGACATGCCGGACACCAGCATGTAGCGCGAATACTTTGTTCACGTGGCGCAGCGCCGGAAGCGGTGCACGCCGCTCATACAGCAGAAACAGCGTTAACTTGATGGTGAAAGGAATAAAGGTGGCGAGCACAATCGGGATCGCCAGATAAGCCGGTTCCAGCTGGTAATAGGAGATCAGAAAGCGCACCGTCAGGCTGATCGCCAGACCGATGACGTTGGCAATCACATTGAGGCGCGCGTTGAGCATCGCTTCATTGTAAATATTGATCAGGTCAATGGATGAGAACAGGCAGGCAATGGCTGCCGCGCAGATAAAGACCAGCGCGTCGGCGCTCCACTCCTCTTCCATAATCGCCATGCCGACAATCGACAGCACGCAATACAGCACCAGCAGGAAGGTCGCCATCATCAGGCGCAGGCCGGAGTGATGATTCTGCGCGATGCGTTTCAGCAGAATCACATCGCTGCCCATCAGTGCGATGGTCTGAATAAACTGAAATACCAGCATGGCGATGGAGATAATGCCGAAGGTGGTGGGCCCGACGTATTTCGCCACGTAGGAGGTAACAAAAATCAGGCCGAATACCGCAATCAGCTTTTCGGCAATCGTCCACATGGAGTTTTTTAATTTGTCTTTCACAACGCCTCCGGTGCGATTATTTCTCTGCCAGCCGGCGCAGCCGTGAGACCAGGCGCGGGCTAATGAAAAACAGCGCAAAATACAGGCTCCACGGATTAAATAGCGGTCCGGCGGAGCATCAGCTGCGGAAACTTCGGCGATAGAGCGTGATGTATTCATCAATAAAGGCGCGGCTCAGACTGTCGCTGTGCAGCCCTTTGTGGATGTAAGACGCCGTGACTTTTAAATAGAGGTGGTAATAGCAGCGATAATGCTGGCTCGATAAAAATGCTTTCATGCCGCTGAACGAGCGGGCAAAAGATAAATGTTTTTCCCGCAGCGCCGAACGCGTGGCGGAGTGCGTGGATTTGACGTAGTGATAAACCACCCGCTGCGTCATCACTACCTAGCGATCCTGCTGCAGATGCAGGTAGTTCATGACAAACAGCAGGTCTTCGAAATTGGCGATCTCTTCATTGAACCGCAGCCGGTGCTGACGAATGACATCGCCGCGAAACACCTTGTCGCAGATACCGTGGCGCGGGTGGTAATAGAGCAGATCGTTAATCGCCGCCGACACCGACAGCGCGTGCGCCTGTTCACGGTTGGCGGGAAAATCCAGCGGTGCGCCGTCCGGGTTGAAGTGTTGTGACTCGCCCACCACCATCGCCGTTTCGTTACTCATCAGCCGCAAATACGTCGAGAAGGCCTGGGGCGGCAGGAAGTCATCGGCGTCTAAAAAACACAGCAGCCGGCCACGCGAGGCGCGAATGCCCCGGTTGCGCGCCGCCGAGACGCCCGCGTTGGCCTGGCTGATAAGGTGGAACTGCGGATAACCCGCGTAGCGCTGCAGGATCGCCAGCGAGTCATCGCTGGAGCCGTCATTAATAAAAATGGCCTCAAAGCGAACCTCATCCTGCTGCTGCAGGCTGTCGATGCATCTTTCCAGATAAGCTGCGGCGTTATACTCCGGCACAATGACGCTAATCAGCACGTCGTTAACGGGAGTTAGCATATGACCTCAAAACATAATTTATCGGGAGTTAAACCCGCCGTGACGAAATAAAAATCGATACTGAACCGTTAATGCTTAACGTTTAACGGCCCATACTTTCATCCTGCTTAACATTAATACACCGCTGTTTTCAGAGTTTCCTCAGCAAAATATGACCGCCGGAATAAGGCTATTTTTCGCTGGCGCCAGATAAGAATTTCGCTATATATTGAGGTCAGGTTTATCTGGTGATTTAAAGGGTAAAAACCGCAAGCTACCGCCCCTGGCTTACAGCGACCAGCGTGCTGAAATTCTTTTTGGTGCATTTTCAGGCGCAAAGAGGGGGCGCTGCACTCCGCAGAGTTCAGTGATTTATCAGCTGGTTATCCCCAACGCTTCTTGCACAGCAACGTGTTTATTGCGTTGCTGCCGGGTAAAACATTTATCAGGTATAGGTTTATTCGTTATCTTTAGCAGCGCTACCTCTCCAGCTATTTTGTGCCACATCAGGAGAACGGGAACTGCCGACCGCGGTTGAAATGGTGCATCTTTCGACGGGCTTTCGCAACAAGCGTCACGACATTATTATCTGGCCGCCGTCAGTGCGCGCTGGGACACCGCCACGGCTGCCGGTAACGTCTCGATCGGCCGCAGCAACCCGGCGCCGCGGTACAGCAACGTCAGCAGCATTGCGTCGCGCGCTATCCCGGCGGTTAATTTTCAGGACAGCAGCGGCAGCGCGCTGAGCACCACGCCCGCAGCCACGTTAACGCAGGATAATGGCCAGTATTATATTGAGCAGAACAACAGCTGGTATCCGGCCACGCTCAGCTTTGGCAGCAGCGGCGCAGTAACGGCACGCATGACCAGCGGTGCCGCCAAATCCGACAGCAATTTCGCGACCCTGCCGACCACGGTGACCGACACGCCGGCGATCGACACCAGCACCGCCAGCCTCAGCTTCAGCAATGCCAGCGGCAACGCGGTGAGCAATGGCCGTCTGCTGCGCACCAGCGGCGGGCAGTATGTAATGGAAGTGGATAACGGCGGCGGTAACTACCAGTATTACAACGCCGCTGTCAGCGCGACCTCGGATGGCACCAGTAACGCCCTGAGCATCGTCGTGACCAGCGCCAGCAGCATTAACAGCTTCAGTGCGGTGAACAGCGTGACCGGCACCTCTTACATCACGCTCGATCCGGCCAATGTGGATGTGCGCTATACCGATGTCGATGGCAACAGCAGTAATGATGTGCTGAAACTCGACGCCGACGGCAATTACTACATGGATGTGCCGAACGGCAATCTGGATAAAACCGCCACCTTCGTCCGCAGTGACAGCAGCGGCAACCTGATGCTGAAAACCCTGCAGGGCGTGGGTGACGTGCAGATTTACTTTCAGGCTGCTTTGTCGTCAGTTACCGATGCATCCACCAACTTTACGACCCTGCGCGTGGCCGAGACCGGTTCAGAGATCCGCCTGAAACATCCGGACGATCCGCTCGCCACGCTGGATCGCGCCATCGGGCAAATCGACAGTCAGCGCACCCGTCTGGGCGCCGTCGCCAACCGGCTGCTCTCGGCGCAAACGCTACAGGGCAACGCGACCGCCGCAATTGCGGCATCACGCTCCCGTATCGAGGATGCGGATTACGCCACGGAAGTCTCCAGCCTGTCGCGTCAGCAAATTCTGCAGCAGGCCAGCAGCGCCCTGCTGGCGCAGGCTAATCAGCTGCCGCAGCAGGTACTGAAGTTACTGAACGCCTGATAAAGGGCATTATCCGGCTTCAGGTGAGGCAGAAGCATTACGCTGCTCACGCACAAATTCGGTGAGCGCCCGCAGTGCCGGCGGTACCAGCCGATGTCCCGGATAGTAAAGGCAGAGCGCACCGAGGGGCACCTGCCAGCCGGGCAGCAGGCGCACCAGCCGGCCCGCCGGCACATCCGCCGCAACCTGCTGTTCCGTCATGCAGGCAATGCCCAGACCAGCCAGCGCCGCCTGGTGGATGGCGCTCATGTCGCTGGCCGCCATACGCGGCTCGCCCTGCAGCCGATAACGCTGCTGCTGCTGGCTTAGCTCCCAGCGATAAACGCTGCCGTCCGATATGCGCATACACAGGGTTTGATGCTGATCGAGCGCCTCTGGCGTCTGTGGTGTGCCCGCGTGTGCGAGGTAGGCTGGCGCGGCCACCACAATCATGCGCATTTCCGGCGTCAGCCTGACGGCAATCATATCGCCCGGCACGTCCTCTGCCAGCCGTATGCCGGCATCGAAGCCGTCGGCCACTATAATCCACCCGCTCTTTCTGGCTGTAAATATCGACGCGAATGCGCTGATAGCGCTGCAGGAACGGCAGCAATATCGATGTGTACCACAGCGCGCTGCTCTCGGGCGGCACATTGAGACGCAGCATGCCGGCCGGATCGCCCGGATCGCTGCCGGCTTCCTCAGCTGCGCTTGCGATTGAAGAGCCGCACGCCCAGCCGTTTCTCCAGCGCGGCAACCGCATTGGTCACCGCCGAAGGCGACATCTCCAGCTCGCTGGCCGCCGCTTTAAAGGTGCCGCGCCGCGCGACCGCCAGCACAATTTCCAGTTCAGTCAGACCTGTCCGGTTCATCAATTATTCCGTTTCGCGCAATACCCTTTGCAGGCGGAGGCGGATTATCGCCGCCGGTGGTGCGTGCTACTTTGCCGCCACGCAACATGCAAAGGAGCATAGCCATGCACATGATTGAACACATCTATATCAACGGCCAGTTTGTCACTCCTGACGGCGATGAATGGCTGGATATTATCAAACCTGCCGACGGCAGCGTAATCGGTAAAGCGCGTCTGGCGGATGCGCAGGATGCTGAACGCGCGATTGCGGCAGCAGAGGCGGCGTTTCCCGCCTTCGCCGCGACCACGGTGGCGCAGCGCATCACCCTGCTGGAACAGATGTACTATGCGGTTAACCGCGCCGAAAGCGAGCTGCGCGCGGCGATCCTTGAGGAGTATGGCGCGCCCACCGCACGCTCCGAGTGGATGAGCCGCTTATCCGGCTGACGTGATTCTGCAGGTAATTGAAGAGCTGAAACGCTATCCGTTTGTACAACAGGCAGGCCGTGCGCAGGTGCAGATGCTGCCGCTCGGCGTTGCCGGCCTGATCACGTCATGGAACAGCAACGCGGGCTTTATCTGCCACAAACTGGCGACTGCGATTGCCGCAGGCTGTACTGCCGTGATCAAACCCAGCGAGTTCAGCCTGCTGCAGACGCAGGTGATCACCAAGGCGCTGCACACCGCCGGTTTGCCTGCGGGCGTGTTTAATATCGTCACCGGACGCGGTGCCAGCGTCGGTGAAGCCCTGAGCCGCAGTCCGCAGGTGGCGAAAATCTCCTTCACCGGCTCGACCGCCACCGGCAAAGCTGATAGGACGTGAGATATTTAAAAGGGAAACGTGCGATAAATGTGGATCTACCTGGGACAAACTGGATCTATCTGGGACAGGTTACGGTAATTAAGTTTCACACAGTGAAACGTCGGAGAGAAAAACATAACCTGTACACCAGATAGTGAGTATTGGGTTAATGCTAACCAGACAATAGAAGAATATTTCATATGCTCGATTCATCACTTGTTGTGCAATGAGGGTAAAATCCTCAACGTCATTAAAGGTGTTTACTAGTCTGTTTGCCATATGTATACAAGAATGTTCTGCGAGAAAGCACTAATGAGTCCTGGCAACACGAGGCGAAGGAGGATTGAATGATAGAGGCATCGCTGCTGAATCTGCCCTGGGCAACTCTGGTAACACTGGCCTCTGGCTACATCGGTTATTTTATTGCCAATGTTGGCTTGAAACAGCACCATAAGCCTGTTGATATCACGTTTACGACCCTGGTCTTTTGTCTTTTACCCGCCGGGCTTTATCATTCAGCAGTGTGGTTGGGGTTCAACACCTACATAGCATCTGTTCCGGCTGTTATCTCTGCTTTTATTGCAGGTTCGGTTTGGCGCAAATACGGCAAGAAATGGATGTATGGCCTCCTGCGGAAATATGATATATCGTGGTCTGACAGCACCCACTCTGCCTGGCAGAGGATGTTTGACCAGCGTGGCTACTATGTTTCGGAAGTCTATGTTTACCTGAAAAATGGCTCAACGCTTTTGTCGGAAGCACCTGGCCACTTTGAAGGGCAACCATGCGGATGCTTTGTTCTGGGAAACGAAAAAGACATTTTGCTCTATGTAACCCATGAAAAAGCGGCTGGCAGCACAGACTGGAAAGCATGCAGTGATGTACTGCATGAAACCTGGGGAGCACTGGCGACTTATGTCCCTGCGGATCAGATAGCGCGGGTACAGGTAAGGAGAACCAGGTTCAAAGAGGCAAGGGTTCTCCCTGAAGAGTAACGTTATTGTCGGGCTGGTCTGGATGGCGGTGGTGTGACTGGTTTAGAAGATGAGTCTGTTTTCTCATTACGAAGCGTATCTTTGTCGAAAACAATCGTCACCATACCTTTGGAGTCGTCAGAGTAGTCAACGCGGTCATGCCTCTGGTCTTTGTTATTACTCATTGCACTTTCCTCACGTAGTATAAGAATCGATGTACTAGCAAACGAGATTCTAGATTATCGTTGAGGAAAGATGCAATGGCAGGTGATTTTGATTCTGTTTTCTCTTTCACATACTGAAAAGTAATTACAGCAGGAAAGCCATCAGGCTCTTCTCCTGACTGAACCGGATACGACTTCAAGCAGCAACATGATTTCAATAATCGGTCGATTTGAGTACTGATTTCTGTTTCACTATGTGAAACTTAATTACCTCACCCGTCCCAGATAGATCCAGTTTGTCCCAGGTAGATCCACATTTATCGCACGTTTCCCTTTTAAATATCTCACGTCCTATCAGGTGGCCAGTTCATCTTTGTCCAGCGTTTCGTCTTTAATCATGACAACATATGCGGCCATTATTGTTCGCCTCGCGCCTGACGCTTGTCTTCAGTATTGGTATCAAAATCGCTCGCATCGTGCCGTTCCAGCAGCGGAGCCTGCGGCTCGGCGCCAAATTCCCGGTTCACTTTACGCCCGCGGATCACCGCCGGACGGTCGGCAATCTCTTTTGCCCAGCGCACCACATTTTTGTACGACTGCACATCGAGGAATTCGCCGCCGCCGTACTGGTTATTCAGCACCAGATTGCCGTACCACGGCCAGGTCGCGATATCGGCAATGGTATATTCGTCGCCGGCGAGGAAACGGTGGTCCGCCAGCTGGCGATCCAGCACATCAAGCTGACGTTTGGCTTCCAGCGTGAAGCGGTTAATAGCGTATTCAATTTTCTCTGGCGCGTAGTGATAGAAGTGGCCGAAACAGCCGCCAAGGTACGGCGCGGATCCCTGCAGCCAGAACAGCCAGTTCAGGGTTTCAGTGCGGCCCGCCACGTCAGAGGGAATAAAGTGGCCGAATTTATCCGCCAGATAGAGTAGGATATTGCCGGATTCAAACACGCGCAGTGGCGGTGTGATCGAGTGGTCGCGCAGCGCCGGAATTATTGAGTTGGGGTTAACCTCAACGAAGCCGCTGGAGAACTGATCGCCGTCGCCGATACGGATTAGCCAAGCGTCATACTCCGCTTCCTGCACGCCGAGCGCCAGTAGCTCTTCCAGCAGAATAGTCACTTTCTGGCCGTTTGGCGTCCCCAGCGAATAGAGCTGCAGCGGGTGCTTACCGACCGGCAGCGTTTGCTCATGCGTCGGCCCGGCGGTTGGACGGTTAGTCTTCGCCCCGTTACCTTTGGCTTCCGGGTCCCAGGTCCAGACTTTCGCGGGCTGATACTGATTTTCCGACATAATGCGTTCGCCTTGTCGTGAGAAGATTTTTGCTGCTACTGAGTGTAGCAGCACGCTATCACGCCGATTTAACCGCGTTGGCGATAAAAGACAAAGTCGAATCAGGCAAAATTCTCTTGCGTAAACAGCATAAAGTCGACTTTGCCGGGCTGATAGGTCTCTGGTTGCTCACCCTCTTCCAGATGACGCAGCAGCAGCGTCAGCGCCAGTTGTGCGTGACGCAGAGTGTTTTGATCGAGCGTTAGCGTCAGTACGCGTTTAGCCAGCAGCTCACGGGTGGTTTGGTAAAGTTCGTGCGTAACATATACCACCTTGGCGCACAGCCGGTGGCGCGCCAGCGCTTCGTGAATCAGCGTGTTGCCCATGCCGGTATTGTATAAGCCGACAATGTGCTGCGATGCGGCCAGCGTTTTCTCCAGCAGCCGGCTGATGCGCTCGCGCTCGTCCTGGCCAGCGATGATCTCCCGCAGCCGCAGATGCGGGAAGCGCTCCGCCAGCACCGCCCTGAAACCCTTCGATGCGCAGACGGTGCGCGGCGTAATCGGCGCGACCGCTAACCAGCACCACGTCACCCGCCACGGGTAGCATGCTGCCGAGCATCAGCGCGGCGGTGCGTCCCGTCTTCAGCTGGTCAATACCGACATGGCATAGGCGCGGCGCATCAGGCAGATCGGCCACCAGCGTGATAACCGGTACGCCACGCGCTTTACAGGCCTCAAGCGCCGCGTAAATCAACGGATTTTCATGGGCGAAAACAATCAGCCCGTCTATCTTTTTGCTGCTGGCTTCGATATGCGCCGCCAGCTTTTCGGGCGTGTGCTCCGGAATCAGCGTGCGGTGCAGCCGCAGGCGACGATAGCCGAGCTCATCCGCCAGCCGGGCAAAATCCTGCGCCAGCTGTTGAAAGAAGAAGGAACCGTTACCGCCTCTATCTGCCATGCGTGGCGGTGCTCCTCCGGCAGGATGCGTTTCAAACCCGCTTCGCGCGCCGCCAGTAAAATCTTTTTCGTCATCGCGGGCGACACGCCGCCCCGGTCGTTCAGCACCCGATCCACCGTGGCGACGCCCACGCCCACCCGCTTAGCCAGTTCGGCCAGCGTCATTGTTTTCATCTGAGTGAATTCCATCAAAAACCGCGTTCAGGCAGCCTGCCAGAAAGCGATATTTTGACAAGACCGACTATGCCGAAGTGTGAGCAACAGGAGCGTTATCATGCGCAGTGCGCAACGTTTTGCCTTGATTGGCTGCGGATTTATTGGCCAGGTGCATGCCGCAAACTTGGCGCGCCATCTCGGCGTTGAGCTGGCGCTGAGCAGTGAGGTCATTGATGCGGTGCTGATTGCCAGTGCGACGCCGACCCACGCTCCGCTACTGGAGCAGGCGGTGCTGGCGGGCAAAGCGGTGTACTGTGAAAAACCGATCGATTTGTCGCTGCCGCGCGCCCGGGAAATGGTAGCCAGCATTTCCCCGCTGCAGGTGCCGGTGACGGTAGGGTTCAATCGCCGTTTCGATCGCAGCCATGCACAACTGAAAGCCCAGCTGCAGCAGGGCGTGATTGGGCGCAGCGAGCTCATCCAGATGGTGTGCCGCGCCTCTGAACTGCCGCCGCTGAGCTATCTGCAGGCATCCGGCGGACAGATGCGCGACCAGGCCATCCACTTTTTCGATCTGCTGCGCTGGTTAACTGAGGATGAAGTTGTCACCGTGGGTGCGTTCGGTGCCGCGCTGGCGATGCCGGCGATCCGCGACATTGACGTCGATACGTCGGTGCTGATTATGCGCCTGCAGCAGGGCGCGCTGGCGCAGCTCGATAATGCCCGTCGTACCGCTTACGGCTATGACGAGCGCATCAGTGCGATGGGCAGTCTGGGCATGCTGGCGTCGGAAAGCCAGGCGGTGCGCGGTGCGACCCTGTATCAGGGGCAGCACATCCGCCAGCCGGGGCGGACTGGTTCAGTCGGGTACAGGAGACCTATTACAGCCATCTCGATGCATTTGTGCGACATATTGGCGGTGAGAAAGTGGCCGGTTTGCCGGGGCTGATTGACGGGCTGCGCGCGCAGGCCATCGCGGAAGCGGCGCAGCTGTCGCTGACGCGCGGCGAGTTGAGGTGGAGTGGGTGACGGTTTGATGGGGAGTGGGCGATGGCGTTTGCCCTCACCCCAGCCCTCTCCCGCAGGCGGGAGAGGGGGCTGATTGTGCGTCCCTTTATCGCTGGCGGGAGAGGGGGTTGATGGTGCATCCATGTGTCATTAGCGGGAGAGGGGGCTGATGGTGCGGGCAACTTACAGATTCAGCAGCTCGCGCTCAATCAGCTCACGTGTTTCCACCGCTTGATACTTCATCTTCTCCGGATAGCCAAACAGCGCGGCGGAGATAATCGACTCGCCGCCCACTTTATAGTGACGGTTAGCGAAATCCATCTCGCGCAGCGCTTCGAACAGCGCGTCGAAATTCACCTCACCTTCGCCAACGGCCACGTGCTGGTGGATGGTGGCATCGACGCCCGGTGGGTTAACGATGTAGCGACAATGTTTAGTGTGGTTCATGGTATCGGCAATCAGCATGTGCGACAGATCGTCGCCAGCGTAATGCAGCATACTCTTCACGTCGCCTTTGCCCTTGTCATAGTAGAACGTATGCGGTGCGCTGTAGATGTATTTGACGTTGTCGCTGCGGAACGACTTGACGATATCGGCCGTTTCATTGCTCTCTTCGCAGAAATCCCACGGATGCGCCTGAATTTCCAGGCGGATCCCCTTACGCTCGAAAATCGGCAGCAGTTCGTCCATTGAGCGATAGAACATCTCTTCGCAGATTTCGGGCTCGTTCGGGTTACCGGAGAGCTCGGTATTGATCACCTGCACGCCCATCTCCACGGCAATCTCAATCATTCGCTTCCAGTTTTTCACCGCCGCCTGGCGCCGCAGCTCATCCGGTCCCGACCAGCGATAGACGGTAATAAACGAGGAGATCTCCAGTCCGGTAGCGTTGAGCGCATTTTTGTACTCGCGCATGATCTCCCGGCTGGCTTTTGGGTGTTTATAGAACGGATTGATCTGCGGATGCGGCGACTGTTCAATGTATTTATAGCCCCACTCCGCGACCTGATGCACCATACGCGTGATGCCGAGATCGCGGATAACATCCACATCAAAAGCGATTTTCATTGTTGTTCTCCTGCGCGTAACGTTACCCACCATCGCAATTGGCGGCTTGTGTCGCGTCAACTATAAAAACAGCCCGGCACCGGCTCTAATGCTTTGCTGATGCATTTCCATCAGTGCTGGCGACACGCTGCGGCGATCGTTTGCCAAATAATTATTCTATTTATGTGAGAAATGAAACGGATGATGGTGTTTGTGCGACAGCGATCAAAAGAATGAGAGGATTTACTCATTTATTGAGGGATAAAGACCGGCTTATATGGCGTGAAAGCATAACGTCAGGCATTTTTTTGATAGTTTATTATCATTAAGGGGCTTAACGATGAGCAAAATTACCATGAGCGCGATTGCCGCCGCTGCCGGGGTGGGGATCGCCACCGTGGATCGGGTGCTCAATCGCCGCGCGCCGGTGCGGGCGCAAACCGAACAGAAAGTACTGGCAGCGGCGCATCGGCTGGGCTACCGCAGCAGCCACGCCCCGCTCAGCACGCAGAGCGACGGCGTGACGCTGCGTATGGGGTTTATCCTGCTGTCGGCTTCGTACTCTATTTTATCAAACACTAACCGATGCGCTGCGCCAGCAGACGCAGCCATTTCATCCGGCCGGCAGCGAGCCGCTGTTTGTCTGGCACGAGATTGATGAGGTGGCAGCGGTGGTGGATTCGCTCTACCGGCTGGCTGAGCAGGTGGATGCTACCGGCGTGGTGGCGCTGGATCATCCGCTGATCCGCCACGCGATAGCGCACGTTTCGCGTCAGGGCGTGCGCGTCTACGCGCTGTTTTCTGACTTCTCGCCCTGTGGTTATGCTGGCTATTTCGGCCTGGATAATCAGAAAGCCGGGCGCAGCGCGGGCTGGATCGCCAGCCATCTGCTGCATCAGCCGGGTCCGGCGGGTGTGCTGCTGGGGGATCACCGCTTCATCTGTCAGGAAAACTGCGAGAGTGGTTTTCGCTCGTATCTGCGCGAGCAGGACAGTGCGCGGCGCGTGCTGGAACCGCTCAAAACCCACGAATCGATTGCGGGTGGTTATCAGGCGACTCGCCAGCTGCTGGAGCAGCATGCCGATCTGGCGCTGATCTACGCGCTGTGCGGCGGTATTGAAGGGGTCGTTCAGGCGCTGCGTGAGCAGCCGCAGCATGAGGTGGCGCTGATTTGTCACGGCCCGGTCAATGATGGCGACCTGGCGCTGGTAGATGGCATCATCACGGTGATGCTGCGCCATCAGATCGATGACATGGCACGACAGCTGGCGCAAACCGTGCTGCAACGTCACGCCGAGCGCAGCGACCATTTTTCTCAGGTCACCCTGCCGTTTGAGATCGTTATGCGGGAAAATGTATGAGGCGTTGCGCCGTCACCCCTTGTTATTGCTCACCGGACGACAGCCGCGCCAGCGCGCGCGGCGGTAATGATTGATAAAAAGATATCAAAATTTTGATAATTAAATTTATGATCGCTATCAAAGAATGAAAGTTCCATGATTGAGGTTGGTGAAATATCTATTTGATACTGACGCCAGCCCTCATCATAAGGAACCATCATGACCCTACACATTGCCAATGCGCCCTGCAGCTGGGGCGTAGACGATCCTGACAATCCCTTCCTGCCGCCATGGCAAACGGTGCTGCGTGAGGCGGCCCAGGCCGGTTACCGCAGCATTGAGCTCGGGCCGTGGCGCTATCTGCCGACCGATGCCGCCGAACTGCGCCAGCAGCTGGAAGCGCATCAGCTGTCGCTGGTGGCCGGCACCATTTTTGATTATTTGGTCAGCGAGGCGAATTTCCCGGCGATGGTTGAGCTGACGCACAACATCTGCCGCAACCTGTCGCAGGTGCCGTGCGCGGCGCGCACGCACGGTGATAACCGGCCCACGCCCTATCTGGTGATTATCGATTTCGGCAACCCGCAGCGGGCGCAATTTGCCGGCCAGACGGAGAAAGCGCCGCGCTTGGCACCCGCGGACTGGCAGCGCATGATGCAGCACATCACTCAGCTCAGCCACATCGCCTGGCACGACTACGGCGTGCGACCGGTGATTCATCCTCATGCCGGTGGCTGCATTGAGTTTGCTGATGAACTGGAACAGCTGGTGCAGGACATCCCGCATGAGGTCGCCGGACTGTGTCTCGATACCGGCCATCTTTTTTATTCCAGCATGGACCCGCAGACCTGGCTGCAACGTTACTGGTCGCGCATCGACTATCTGCATTTCAAAGACATCAATGCGGCCGTCTGGCGCGATGTGATTGCGCGCGGCGTCGACTTTTTCACTGCCTGTGCCGAGGGCGTGATGTGCCCGCTTGGCCAGGGCGCGATTGATTACCCGGCGCTGCGGGCGTTTCTCGCTGAACGTCACTATCAGGGCTGGATCACCATAGAGCAGGAGCGCGATCCGCGCAACGCCGGCACCAGTCTGCAGGACGTTACGGCCAGCCTGCACTACCTGCATTCCATCGGATTCTGAGGAGAACAGCATGATTAACGGGAGCAAAGTACTGGATCGCGCGCTGCGCTGGGGCATGGTGGGCGGCGGCGGCACCAGCCAGATCGGTTACATCCACCGTTCCGCTGCCTTACGCGACGGCAACTTCACCTTAGTGGCGGGCGCGTTTGATATTGATGCGGCACGCGGACAGGCGTTTGGCCGCGCGCTGGGCGTGGCGGCCGAGCGCTGCTATAGCGATTACGAAACCCTGTTTAAAGCGGAAGCCGCGCGTGCTGATGGCATTGAAGCCGTCTCCATCGCCACGCCGAACAATACGCACTTTGCTATCTGCCGCGCCGCGCTCAGCGCCGGGCTGCACGTGGTGTGTGAAAAGCCGCTGTGTTTCACCTCCGCTGAAGCTGAGGAACTGCAGCAACTGTGTAGGGCGCAGCAGAAGATCATCGGCGTGACCTACGGTTATGCCGGCCATCAGCTGATTCAGCAGGCGTGCGCCATGATTGCTGACGGGCTGCTGGGTGAGATCCGCATTGTGAACATGCAGTTTGCTCACGGCTTTCATCACGAAGCGGTGGAGCTACAGAACGCCAGCACCCGCTGGCGCGTCGATCCGCGTTTTGTCGGCCCGAGCTATGTGCTGGGCGATCTGGCCACCCATCCGCTGTTTATCGCTGAAACCCTGTTGCCGCAGTTGCAAATAAAACGCCTGCTGTGCAGCCGCCAGAGCTTTGTGGCCTCGCGTGCGCCGCTGGAAGATAACGCCTTTGTGATGATGGAATACGACAACGGCGCGGTCGGCACGCTGTGGGCGTCAGCGGTGAACTGCGGATCGATGCACGGCCAGAAAATTCGCGTGGTGGGTGCCCGAGCCAGTCTGGAGTGGTGGGACGAACAGCCAAACCAGTTGCGCTATGAAGTGCAGGGCGAGCCGGTGCAGATTCTTGAGCGTGGCATGGGCTATCTGCACGCCAGCGCGCTGGCCGATGACCGTATTGGTGGCGGCCATCCCGAAGGATTATTTGAAGCCTGGTCGAATCTCTATCGCCGTTTTGCGCTGGCGATGGACGCCACCGACCGCGGCGATCACGCCTTCCTGAAGGATTTCTGGTATCCGGACGTGCACGCCGGGCTGATGGGGGTACGCTGGGTGGAACAGTGTGTCAAATCGGCGGATGCCGGTGCGGTGTGGGTTGAGTGCTGAATAGCTGACGAAATTTAAGCTGAGTGAGAGGCCGCGGGGCGGCATCCGTGCTTTATTGTGAGCCGCTGCGCATGCCTTCCGCAGTCGCTGCGGCGATCTGATCGATGGCGCGGCGCAGGATGACGCGATGATTGAGGATGTGTTGGCCAGCCTGGCGGTTCTCAGGGAGTTCGGGCCCACGTTAGGGCGGCCTGATGTTGATACCCTCGTCGGGTCGCGTTTTTCCAATATGAAAGAACTCCGTGTTCAGAGTAATGGCCGGGCGATTCGTGCGTTTTTTGCCTTCGATCCGGTCAGACGGGCCATTGTGCTCTGTGCGGGAAACAAAACCGGAACGCATCAGCGGCGCTTTTATCAGGCGATGATTAAACTGGCTGACCGCGAGTATCAACAGCATCTGGAGGAGATGAATCATGCCAAAACTTGAAGACCTGATTGCTCAGCGTTCGCCTGAATCACAGGCGCGCATCAGAAATAAGGCGGCGGAAAAAATCCTCGAGATTCGTCTGCGGCAGCTGCGGGAAGAACTGGCGCTTTCACAGGTACAGCTGGCTGAAAAGATGGGTGTTTCGCAACCTGCTATTGCAGCCATCGAGGCGCGCGGTGACGAACTGAAACTCTCCAGCCTGAAAAAGTACGTTGAGGCGTTAGGCGGAAAATTGAGCGTAACAGTTGAACTGCCAGCCGGTGACGGGCGGATTTTTCAGCTTTAAGGGTTTCTGCCAGGCCACAGGATGAGCGATTCTGCCGGCGCAGAAAAGCAAAAACCCAGCCATAAGGCTGGGTTTTCTGAATAGTGGTGCCCGGACGCGGAATCGAACCACCGACACGGGGATTTTCAATCCCATTGCCGGAAAGTTAAATTTTTTGCCTTTGTGTTACATAGATGTGAATAATCGCTAACGCATACATCCAAACCATTGTTTTGGATGTGCAAAATGACAATACTTCCCGTTATCTCTCCTAAAGGTGGAGAAGGCAAATCCACGTTTGCTGCTTACCTTGCCGGTTTTCTTGCCGATGCTGGCCTGAACACCCTCCTTGTGGATGCAGACTATTCCCAGCCCACAGCCAGCAGTATCTTCGCGCTGGAGCATGAATCCCCTTGCGGCCTCTATGAACTGCTGATGCAGATGGTCAGTGACCATACGCAATGCATTTCGCAGACCGCCATAAAAAATCTCGATGTCATCTACTCTAACGACCCGGACGAACTGTTGCCGACCGCGATGCTCCATGCTGCAGACGGCCGTCTGCGCCTGCGTAACATACTTCAGCATCCTTTCTTTAACCGTTATGACGTCATTATTGTGGATTCGAAAGGCGCAACAGGCGTCATGACCGAACTTTCCCTCCTTTCCTCTACCGGTAATGTGATGGGCGTTGTTAAACCCATCCTTCCGGATGTCCGTGAATTTATCCGCGGCTCCCTTCATATGCTTACCCGCCTGAAAACCTATGAAAATTACGGTATCCGCCTTCCTGATATTTCCATTCTCGTCAACTGTATCGAAAACACTCTGCTTGACCGTGAAGCAATGGACGGTCTTGCCGCCATCATTAACGAAAAACATTACGACGCCTCTGCGCTGGGCAACCGTGACGTTTATCGTTTACTCGATACCCGTATCGAGGCGTTGGATATTTTCAAACTGGGGCACGTCAAGCAGCAGCCCGTGCATCGTCTGGAATACAAAACGCGCCGCAAAGGTCCGGCCGCAGCCGTCACCATGCACGACCTCGCGTGTGAACTGTTCCCTGAGTGGCAGAGCCATTTTAGCGACGTTCTGACCCGGGAGGTGCGTCATGTCTGAGATGATGATGCCCTGCTCTTATGAGGCTGAGCAGGCCGTACTGGGCGGACTGATGCTTGATAACGACCGGTGGGATGAGGTGATACTGCAAATCTCCCCGGAAGATTTCTTTTCCCGACCTCACCGTATGGTCTTCCGCGTGATGGCCGAGCTGGCCGGAGAAGGGCTACCGCTCGATCTTATCACTATTACGGAACGTCTGGAGAACAGAGGCGACCTTGAACAGTGTGGCGGCTTTGCTTATCTGGCTGAAATGAGTAAAAACACGCCGTCTGCAGCTAATATCCTGGCTTATGCCGGGGTCGTGGCGGAGAAAAGCCGCCTGCGGCAGCTGATGACAGTGGGTAACAGTCTTCTTTCCGATGTGCAGGCCCCGAAAGCCAGCTCGGCCGGCATCCTTGAGTCGGCCGAAGGTAAGCTGCTTAACATTGCCGAACAGGGAGCCATGCAGCTCAACAGTGAGACCGGCGTTAACGAGGCGCTGGATAAACTGCTGACGCATCTGGAAAGCATGTCCGGCAGTGACGGCCTCACCGGGACACCGACAGGGTTCAGTGAACTGGACGCGATGACCTGTGGTCTCCAGCCCGGCGATCTGGCCCTGCTGGCCGCCCGTCCTTCCATGGGGAAAACGTCGCTGGCCATGGCAGCCTGCACCGCGGCCGTGGGCGCAAAACCTGACGATCACGTCTTTGTGTTCAGTCTTGAAATGCCCTCAGAGCAGCTGATGATGCGCCTGCTGGCGATGGAAGGCCGGGTGGAACTGTCCCGGCTTCGCAGCGGCAACATGGATGATGAAGACTGGGCTCGCGTGTCAGCGGCTACCGGTCGCATTATTGAATGGAAAAACCGTCTGATCATTGATGATACCAGTTACCAGACCCCGGCCACACTGCGCGCCCGCGCCCGTCGCTATGTCCGCAAATACGGCAGACCCTCTCTCATCATGCTGGACTATCTGCAGCTTGTCCGCTCCCCCGAGCAGGAAAACCGCACGCAGGAAATAGCGGAAATTTCCCGCTCGCTTAAGGCGCTCGGTAAAGAGCTGGGCTGTCCGGTACTGGCGCTTTCCCAGCTCAACCGCCTAGTGGAGCAGCGGACCGATAAACGCCCCAATAATGGTGATCTGCGTGACTCTGGTGCGCTGGAGCAGGATGCGGACCTCATCATGTTTATTTACCGGGATGAGGTTTATAACCCCGGCACCCCTGATGCCGGGGTGGCTGAGATCATTGTCGGCAAGCAGCGGCAGGGGCCAACCGGCACGGTGAAAGTCAAATTTGACGGGCGTTATACCCTCTTTTCGGAGTTTCAGGAAGGCAGCTATGACTTCGGTTACCGCAGCGGGAGGAAACAGGCATGAGCCGTAAAAGTTCTAATGTGGGGGCTGCCATGCTGCAGCCCGGACGCCAGTCGCAGGCGGCCGGCAATATCAGCGTCATGCCGGCGGCTGAAATGCCCATGGTCCTGACGCTCGACCAGTTAAGCCCGAATCCTGATAATCCGCGAACATCACGCAATCCGCGTTATGACGATATCAAGGCTTCCATCCGTTCGCGCGGGCTGGACACCGTACCCAAAGTCACCCGTGACCCGGATGGTGAGCCCGATATGTACATCTTCAGCGACGGGGGTAATACACGTTATCAGATCCTGTCAGAACTGTGGCAGGAGACCGGAGAAGACCGTTTTTTCCGTGTCCATGTTTTGTTCAAGCCGTGGCCGGGACGGCTGCAGTGTGTTATCGGCCATCTGGCAGAGAATGAAGTGCGCGGGGAACTGAGTTTTATTGAAAAAGCGCAGGGGATCCACAAAGCCCGCTCTATATATGAAGAGCAGTTGGGAAAGGCAGTCTCTTTACGACAGTTGTCAGAGCTTCTGACCCGTGAAGGTCTGCCGGTACATAATTCAACTATCAGCCGTATGGAAGATGCACTGAAATATCTTTTTCCGTGGATCCCTGACCTGCTTGAGTCCGGCTTGGCAGGCCACAAATAACGTCACTGCTGGCGCTTCGGCATGATGCGGAACGCGTGTGGGATGAGTATAGCCTGCTTTCAGATGTCAGCGAAAAATCCTTCAGCGATGTTTTTGGCCAGTGTTGTGGCCGTTTCAACTCACCGGAACTGTGGTCTCTTGAGATGTTTCGCGATGAATTAATTGGTGATTTACTGCATGCGCTGCCCCATCCGGAGCTGGATTATGACCGCTGGATGATGGAATTGGATCCTAAAGAACGTAACCGCAGACATCACTTCGGCGATCCAGAACCGGTGTCCATCCCTCCCGCAAACAGCCTCGTCACCGCTGACTCTGCAGGTCAGGCCACACCGGCGCAGAAGTCTGTTGAGGTCGCGCAGCCTTTCTCCAGTCCACGTCGTGAAATCTCAGGAGAGCCGGTAACGCCCGCCCCGGATAATACCCCACCTGAAAAACTGGATAAACAGCACCCCCGGCATGAGGTTCAGCCAGATATGTACGGTGCCGCGCCGGTCATTTCAGGTGAGAGCGGGGATGTTAGCGGGCTGGTTACCCTCTCCGATGGGTACGGAGAAGAGAATGGTGAAGATAGAGGACAATGGGGAGGATGGCCTGCTTTCTCTTTTAACACCAGAACCTGAAGTTGTCCTGCAGGATGACGCGCCGGTGACTAATGACAGCATCTGGCATGTGCCGGCCCATCAGGACGATATCGAACACCTGCAGAATACCGCTTTTCGTCTGGCCTGGGAGCTGGGTGAGGTCCTTGGCTGCGAAGATGAAATTCTTCCTCAACGCGACAACGACATGTCTGCCGGTTACGTCGGGGCAGGTGAGGTGTGTTCTGAAGCCGCCGCATTTCTGCTGGGCCTGACCGGCGAAGCACCTGCGCTGCATCCTGCGGCAGGAGTGTGTGGTCTGCCGGAGCTTTTCACCGGCGGCCCGGGTGAGGGGGAAGCACCTGCACTGACAGATGAAGATGCTCTGAAACTGCTGCGCCTGATGCGCGTTATGCGCCGTCTCCGGGAGCTGCAACGTGGTCTGACGTACGGGGAGGATAACAGTGATGAATAACTCACAGCGACAGTTGCGACTGCTGAATCTTGTCAGGAAGCTGCTGAAGCTGGGCCGCAGCAACACTAATGCCCATGAGGCAGGACTGGCCCTGCAGCGTGCCCAGAAGCTGATGGCCAGATACGGTATCAGCGAGCTTGACGCCGGTCTTACATCTGTGCGCGAAGCGTCTTCCCGCACGGCCCCTTCGGATGCTGAAAAAGTTCCGGAATGGATGGTAACCCTTGTCTGGGGCGTCTGTCATGTCTTTGGCTGCCGCGCTTATTACTCATGGCGTCAGACCTCTGCCGGGTATCGCCGTTCGGTAACCTTTTACGGATTCAGTGAAAAACCTGAGATAGCAGCCTATGCCTTTGATGTGCTGACGCGCCAGCTGAAAGATGCCACAAATTCTTATCTCAAAACCCAGAGTAAGCGGCTGAAACTGGCCACACGCCGGGCGAGAGCGGAGCAGTTTCGTGACGGCTGGGTATGTGGGGTGCGTGAGGTGATATCGGCAACTGACATCAGCAGCGAGGAGCAGCAGGTGATGAGCCACTGGCTGGAAAGCCGCAGTATGAAAACAGTCACAACCCGTGAACTGAAAGCCTGCCGCGGGGCGGATACAGCACGTTATCAGGGGTATGAAGCCGGACAAAATGCCCGTCTTCATCAGGGTGTCAGCGGCCGGGGTCCGGCAGCCATTGGTTACCGTCAGGATTAAGGGGGAATGATGAACAGTTTATCTCAGGCGGCCAACGGATTGCTGATGCAGCTGGTTATGGATCTCAGAAGTGGCTATCTGCGCCGCTGCGAATCGCTGGGACTGAACCGCGAGGAAATGCAGATGCTGCAGGGGCTCTCGCTCGAAGAGCTTCACTACCTTTCCGGCAGTGAGGTGTCGATCATCAGTGTGGGGATCAATCACGGCAATCTGGTGCGCATGCTGCAGCAGGCCCGGACTGAACAGAAACGACTCCAGCGTATCGATCGGGCGCTGGCGCTGGGCGGCTCCATTGAACTGATGGCCAATTACTTCGGGCTCTCCAGTACGGACGTGGCGGCCCGCCGTCGTATTGCCGGTATCGATGTCCGGCCGGGGCGCGGTAACGCACTGGGTGATGAGGAAAACGCCGCCCTGTGGCGTCAGTGGCAAAAGTCCGGCGTTGAAGATGCGGAAAGTGCTGACGGGCTGGACGTGATGATGCTGGCTGCAGAACAGATGAACGTCTCGCTGACGTCGGTCTGGCATGCGGTCCGTGGCTGGCACAAGACCCGGCAGCCTTCTCCGGCACGAACGCCGGTAAGGAAGACGGCATGAAATACAGGATGGTTGCGCCGGGCCTGCGGGCTCCCCATGGTACGCCGCCGCAATGCTGTCAGAAGGCGTTACGTCAGGTTCGCCGTTTCCGGCAGGGGGCGCGTAATTACACCCGGCTCGATGAGAAAGGCTGCGGTTACTACAAAATCGATCTCGGCCCGTTCTGGCGTCTGCTGAGTCGCAACGAAGGCCGGACATGGCTTCTTCTCAGCCACGAACGCTATAACAGCGCCATACGGAAATAGCAGCATGACAGCCTGTTTACCCTGCACCCGTACGCGGGTGCAGTACTAAGCATACTGACAGTTCAGAACGGTCGTGATGGCGGCCGAAAAGGAAAAATAATGAGTCTGCCTGCAGAAAGCCTGATTGCTTATACGCTGGATAAAATGAATGCCCGCCTTGCGGCCAGTCCCCGGCGGGATGATGGCAGGATACGTAACGGCCTGCTGTTTACCGGAAATGTGCATGATTCCATTCCCCGCCGGCTGTTGCTCGACACGCGGTTGTCACCACTGGACAAGATGGGCTGGATGATGATCCGGCTGTATGCACAAAATAATGAGAGGGCGGTTTTCCCCAGCTATGACGAACTGCAGCTGCAGCTTGCCTCACCCGGAAAGGGAAAAGCCTCAAGGGAAACGGTAAGCCGCGTCCTGCTGATGCTGCGAATAACCGGCTGGCTCAGCCTCTGTAAACGCGTGCGCGATGATAAAGGGCGGGTGAGGGGGAATATCTATGCTCAGCACGATGAGCCCCTGACGTTCAGCGATGCGGAAATGCTCGACCCCCGCTTCCTTGATACGGTGGCGGATGCCTGCCTGAGTAAAAACCGGACTATCAGCCAGACCGCCCGCGAAGTGCTCGACGATATAAAAAACGACCCCACCATGCGCCATTATCGCAGCCATCTTGCGCTGATAGAATCGCGTCTGGACAGCCCACAGACTCCCAGCCAGATGTCGAAACATCATCACCGAATACCCTGTCCCGCACCGGGTTCGGAAACCGAACTCAGTCATAAACGGCCAGGAATCGTCGCTAAAAAACAGAGTTCGGATACCGAACTCAGTCCAGAAAGATACAACAATTCACTGAGTTCGGAATCCGTACTGCCAGTAAAAACAGGCAGTTATGATCGGGTTCGGAAACCGAACCATTACGTACGTAGTATCACACACAGTGTGAATAAAAATACGTACGTACCGGGTAAACCTGTGCTTCCCGACAGTCTGCATGAACTTGTGCCGGCAGAAGATATTTCCATGCTGACCGCACAGCTGCAGGCGCTGCCTGAAGAACAGGCACAACTTGTGCTGCTCAGCCTGCAAAAGGTGATGGCACGCCAGCAGCTCAGCAACCCGGTTGGCTGGTTGCTGGCCGTAATGAAAAAAGCCCGTGAGGGCAGGTTATACGCGCCCCGTCAGGCTGATGATTCGCCTGAGAGTGCCGTGCAAAAAAACGCTCAGCGTCCTGAACAACAGCTGTGGAAGCCAGAACCACGTTCTTCTGTCCATCCTGTATCGGAAGAGAACATACGAAATTTGGTTAGAGATATTCGTAGAAAGCTAAACGATAGATAGCTACTTCTGGAACTGGAGGTTAAAAAGTAAACAGTGCTGCGAGTGGCAGCAGTGGTTAAAAATTAGTCGGTGCTGCAAGTGGCAGCGGCGGATAAAAAATGTACAGCACTGCATGGGTCTAGTTTGAGTAAAACATGAAAGGATTTTATCTTTTGATTTTTAAGCAGTTTGAGGAGTCATTTTATATAACTGACTACTTCAATGCCCTGAGCTAGCCCGCTATGAAGCCATATAAGTGAATTTCCTAGATTAGGGATCTGGTTTCTGGTTGTCCCCAAGCTCCTGCCTGAAGAGTATCACTGACTCAGGTCGAACCTGACCGGGATCTTACAGGAGATGATTTCATGACCACTGAAAATGAAACGCGAAGCGATAAACCGGGCGGACTCACATCCTCCCTGAAAATCGAGATCCACTCAAACTATGCTATCCGTCTCTGGGAAGGCCGCCCGCAGGCTCAGGCAAAGGAGGGTGTAAAGAAAGTTAAGCATGCCATCATGAGTATGCCCCAGGCTATTAAGCGCTCAGGAATTATTTATCAGGATTCCCTGGCAGATAACCCATGGGCAGATGAGGCGATGTTCAGGGTTGAAACGCTTTTGAATGAAGCTGGAGAACATATCAAAAGCCGGGTAGAAGAACTTGAGGTCATATTGAAATCAGTTCCCCCTGCTGTTTCATTTTCTGACATTGCCTCCTCGTCTCCACTTAATATAGGTGTATACAGTCGTTCTCCGCTGGGTTACAGATGTGTATGGGTGCTCGTCGGATATGACCAGATGGCCCTTAAAGCATTCCAGGCGGCTCATTACGGTCTCATATCCCGAAACCGTCGCGATGAACTACTGAGCCATTGCGCTCACTTAATCAGAAAAGTATATGGTGTGCTACGCCTTTATCGAACCGTCAAGGTTAACCGTGCTGACATAGCAATCCAGACTAAAGAAGCACAACAGGCAATAGAAAAACTGGGCATGCCCGATACTGACATTCTTACTGGTAAGAAACGCTCTTCCTTTTCTCCACCTCTGAGAAAAGCCGTTCAGGAGGAGAAGTAATATGATTCGCCCTGTGTTCCTCCTCACCTCCTTCTTTTTACTGAGCGGATGCGCAACAACGGACTGGGCTGCGATTAATAAACAGGTCAGTGACACAGCCGCAAACCTGACAAAAACGTTGGGCGGCAACAGCAGCGGAGAAAGTGGTGGGATGCCGCTGATGACCCCGGCGGGGCAACAGGCCATGCAGTCCGTCGATAAAACGTTCTCCGTGCCGGTCGATGTGGATACCGCGGCGGCCCGCCTGAAGCGCCATTACAAATTTATCTCCACGCAGGAGCTTGAGGCACTGCGGCAGGCCGCAAATGACGGGGACTGGAAAGCGGCTGCTGAAGATGATGCGCATCCCGTCTGGGACGCCATGCCGGGCAGCTACTACAAAATGGGCTCCGACTGGAACGGACGTGATCACCTGGATATCGAAATCAAGAAAAACGGGTCCGGCAGCAGGCTCTATGTTGTCTATCGCTCATCATCATCACAGCGTCTGGCCGGGTCCGGCGTCAGGAAGCTGATGAATGATGTCCGCGCTGTTGCGGCGGGTGAAAAACGCTGATGCGGGAGGTAACACATGCAACTCTTTTTGTGTGAAAAACCCTCCCAGGCAAAGGATATTGCCCGCGTGCTGGGCATCAGCAAGCGGGAGCAGGGATTTATCAGCGGCGGTAACATCGTTGTGACCTGGGCGGTCGGCCATTTACTCGAAACTGCCAGCCCTGAAGCCTATGGCGAGCAGTATGGCAGGCCATGGCGTGCCGATGTTCTGCCTGTGCTGCCTGAGGCCTGGAAAATGGTCGTCAAAGATCAGACAAAATCGCAGTTCACCGTTATCAGTAAGCTGCTCAAAAAGGCATCTGAGGTGGTCATCGCAACCGATGCCGACCGCGAGGGCGAGGTGATCGCGCGTGAGCTGCTGGAATACTACCGCTACAGTGGCGCGGTACGCCGGCTCTGGTTGTCAGCCCTGGATGAGGCCAGTGTGAAGGAAGCACTGGGCAATATTCTTCCCGGAGAAAAAACAGCCCTGCTTTATGATGCCGGCAAGGGCCGGAGCCAGGCTGACTGGCTCATCGGTATGAACCTGACCCGCCTTTATACCCTCAAAGCCCGTGACTCAGGAGTGTCAGAAGTGCTGTCCGTCGGGCGGGTACAGACGCCGACGCTTGCCATGGTGGTTAACAGGGATAATGAAATCACGTCCTTCGTGCCAAAGCCCTGGTGGCAGGTACATGCGCTTATTGAAAAAGAGGGTGTCCGGTTCCGGGCGGGCTGGGTGCCCGTTGAGCAGTACTGTGACGAGGAAAAGCGTTGCATCAATCCCCAGGCAGACCGGGCGGTGGGACAGCTTTGTCAGCAGCAGGGCAGGGCTAAGGTACTGGAGGTGACACAGAAGCGGGAGAAAACGGCTGCGCCGCTCTGTTTTGACCTAGGCACCCTTCAGCAGGTCTGTTCCCGAAAATTCGGCATGGGAGCAAATGATGTGCTCGCCATTGCTCAGTCACTTTACGAAACCCATAAAGCGACCACCTACCCCCGGACAGACTGCGGTTTCCTTCCAACTTCGATGCAGCAGGAAATACCCGACGTTCTGGCGGCAGTGGCAAAATCCGATCCCGCTGTGGCCCCGGTACTGAATCAGCTGGACAGGCAGTTTGTCTCGCGTGTCTGGAATGACAAGAAAATCACCGCGCACCATGCCATCATTCCCACCCGACAGGCATTTGATTTGTCGCGCCTCAGCGCCGATGAGCTGAAGGTCTACCATCTGATTCGCCAGCATTATTTCGCCCAGTTCCTTCCGCAGCAGGAATCTGACGTGACGGAGGCGTCTTTCAATATCGGTGGCCAGCTGTTCCGTACACGCGGGAAAGTCGGTGTGGTGACGGGCTGGAAGTCATTGTTCCAGGCTGAAAAAGATGACGATGAAGAGGACGTCGACGGTGACAGTATGGCGCTGCCGGCGCTGGCAAAAGGGGATATTTGCGCTGTCACCGGTTCTGAGGTTAAGGATATGAAAACCAGTCCGCCTAAACCGTTCACGGAGGGGACGCTGATTGCTGCCATGAAGAACGCGGCCAGTTTCGTCAGTGACTCGAAGCTCAAGAAAGTGCTGCGTGATAACGCCGGTCTGGGAACAGAGGCGACGCGTGCGGCAGTACTCGAAACCCTCTTCAAACGACACTATCTGGAGAAAAAAGGGAAGCACATCCACTCAACGCAGATGGCCCGGGAGCTGATTGCGGCCCTGCCGGAAACGCTGACGAGCACGGGCATGACCGCATTATGGGAGCAGGCACTGGATGATATTTCGCAGGGGAAAATGTCGCTTGCGGTCTTTATGCAAAAGCAGCTGCAGTGGCCCCGTCACCTTGTCGAAAAAGGCCGCCAAGACAGTGTGAAAATCACCGCTCCCGTCACGCCCCCTTGCCCGTTATGCAAAGGGCCCACACGTAAACGCAAGGGTAAGAAAGGAGATTTTTGGGGTTGCGTGCGTTACCCAGACTGCAAAGGTATTATTAACACCAACGGGAAAAAGACCACAAAGCGCAAAAAAGCAGCAACAGGGACAAAAACAGAATCATCCGCACAGTGATGAGTTATTTCACTGTACAACCCCGGGCCGGGTTCTGCTAATGTGACTACGCTTCGATATGTACCCCTTTGCCGGAGGCAGCCAGCTTAACTTTAACGGGATTAATCTGGCAACCGGCACGACGGTCTGCCATTGCACATCTGGCAGGAACTGTAAGACGCATGCGCTCCGTGAAAATCGCGTCGGGAACGGATCCCCGGAGTAGTGAGATACTTTAAGGTCTGGTACAGCCCCCACGGCGTTGCATATGCAGCGCCGTTTTCATTTCTGGTTTTATGGGTTGACACCAGGCTTGTTTGGTTTAAAAATCAACAGTGCTTACCGCTGTTTTTCACAGCCAGCTAAAGTTTCAGCAGTCTGAGAGAAACGCCTTCGGGTGACTGCCAGCTAACGTTTCACCGGTCTGAGAGAAACACCTTCGGGTGACCGGAAAATCCTCGCAGCCTGAGAGAGGATACCTTCGGGTGGTAAATCCGTTTAACCTCTGGAAACGGATATCACTGCACAGTGATTGAGGTCCTTTCAACATACCAGACTCTCAGGATTCAACCGATCCTGACCCCCGACGGGAAACCACTCCCGTCAGGGCAGATGGTTTCTCCGCCGTACCTTTTTTTACCTCCATGGAGAAAACATCATGTCTGCAAACAATACTTCTGCATCTGCAAAATCTGAGTACTTCAACCTGACTATCAAAGGCATCGGGTATCTCAGCAACATCCGCCAGGTTAACCATCAGAATGGCTCGTTCCTCAGCTGCGTAATCAATGCACTGAGTGGTCCGACTGATAATCCGGCCTACGTCCGATTTGACATTTCTGTCGCAGGTAAAGAGGCAACCAGCCTTATCGCCCGCTGCCAAAAAGCCGTCGATGAAGACAAGAAAGTCCTGTTGGGCTTTAACCTGAGTAACCCGTCCACGGACATATTTACGCTGAACAAAGGCGACCATGCCGGCGAACAGCGCGTCAGTCTGAAAGCCCGCCTGATAAAGGTGGACTGGATCAAAATAGGCCAGGAAATGGTTTACAAGACTGAAAAATCTGACTCCGTGCCGCCACAGAATGGCTCTGCCGCACAACGCGACTACGCAGAAAACTCATTCTGATGCGCACCTGACACACCCCGTTCGCGGGGTGTTTCTTTATTCCTTACAGGAGAAATGACTATGTCCTCACGCGGCGTTAACAAAGTTATTCTTGTCGGAAACCTCGGCCAGGATCCTGAAGTTCGTTATATTCCTAACAGCAGTGCAGTTGCCACCCTTTCGCTGGCCACGTCTGAGAGCTGGCGCGATAAGCAGTCCGGTGAACAGAAAGAAGTGACCGAATGGCATCGGGTGGTTATTTTCGGCAAGCTGGCAGAAATTGCGGGTGAATATCTGCGTAAAGGCTCCCAGGTTTACATCGAGGGCCATCTGCGCACTCGCAAATGGACCGATCAGGCCGGCCAGGAGAAATACACCACAGAGGTGGTGGTCAATATTGGTGGCACCATGCAGATGCTTGGCGGCCGGCAGTCTGGCAGCGGTCAGAATACGTCTTCCCGGAATGACTGGGGGCAGCCTCAGCAACCTTCAGGACCGGCTCACAGTGGCCAGGCTTCCGGCAGCAGTGCCGGTGCGCCACCGATGGACTTTGACGATGATATACCGTTCATTGGCCTCGGGTATGACTGTTCCAGAGTGGCAATTCACGCCCTCTGAATTAATGGAGCTTTGACTGTTATGCCTGTCTCTGACAAACTTCAGGAAGCAACTTTTTATGTTGCATCTTATGTTATCCCCGGAGCATATCTGTTCTGGCGGTTTCTTCACTTTTTGACTAACGGAGGCTTGTATGGGAGCACGTTACGATTCAGACGTTGTTGCCTGGGCCAGTGAACAGGCAGCTTTACTGCGTGCCGGAAAGCTCAGTCAGATTGATATTGAGAACATCGCCGAGGAGATTGAAGACGTGGGCAAAAGTGAAAAGCGTGAGCTGGCCAGCCGTATGGCTGTCTTACTGGCCCACCTTCTTAAATGGAAGTTTCAGCCAACCCATCGTGGTAAAAGCTGGGAGTTAACCATTAAAGGTCAGCGTGATTTGATTGTACGACGTCTGAACAAGACGTCGAGCCTGAAAAACGTGTTTTCTGATCCTGAATGGCTTGCGGATGTGTGGTTTGACGCCCGCGCCGATGCTTCCAAAGAAACCGGCATAGGTCTGGATATCTTTCCTGAAGACAGCATCTGGACAACAGATACTATTCTCAGTAACGAGTTTTACCCGGACTGATTACTGTCTGTTTCACCGCAACGCCATCCTTTCGGGTGGCGTTTTTTTTCATCAACGGAAAATCAGTTGTTAATTGAGTGAAACCGGACCGATTCCGCACAGTGAGGGCTGTTTTATCACTGTACAGGAAAATTCCGGATGAAACGTAACACCTCTCACAACATATTTTCACCAGGCAGGCTTGCCACTGTTCTTCCCCTGCTGCTCCTTGCGGGCTGTGTTTCCCAGCCGCAAAAGTTGCAGCAACGTGCTCCTGCGGACCCGGCACCCGGCACCACCGTTACCCGCAACGTTCAGCCGGTCTCTCCGGACGAGTATGCGCGGACGCCGGAAGTGGTGCGCTACGATCGTTATCTGCTGGTCAGTACCGATCCGCAGGCGGCCCAGCGTGACCCTCTCTCGCAGATTATTGATATTCGCATCCCGTCATCCCTGCATCCTACTGTGGCGGATGCGCTGCGTTACGCCCTGCGCCAGTCCGGTTATTCCCTGTGCGCGACCTGCTCCGCCAACGGCGTGCTTTACCGCCAGGCATTGCCGGCAGTCCAGTACCAGCTGGGCCCGATGCGCCTGCGTACTGCCCTGCAGGTCTTGGCCGGTCCGGCCTGGCAGCTTGAGGTGGATGATGTACAGCGTGTGGTCTGCCACAGCCTGCGCGACGGCTACCAGCTGCCGGTCTCCCAGCTT
This sequence comes from Type-A symbiont of Plautia stali, assembly GCF_059731155.1. Taxonomy (NCBI): domain Bacteria; species Type-A symbiont of Plautia stali. Next base: position 671,898 of record NZ_AP035891.1, read on the forward strand.
CCGCCGCCGGTCAGCAGCTGGTCCACGCCTGCGCCGTCAGCCGTGTCACAACCGGCCATCAGCGCCCCTCAGTCCGTCCCCGTTAAACCTGTCAGCGGAGGGTTTCTGAGAAAATGAGCGAACAGCAACCATTTCCATACTGACCCCGCTCCGGCCCGTAAAAGATTCAGCTGGCGTCCACGCCGCCGCCTCATCTGGGTCGCTGCCGGCGGTGTGGCGCTGGGCTACACCGCCTTCAGTCTGGGCATATCGAACCTTGATGAACGCCTTACACGCCTTGAATCTCAGGGCAGTACAGCGGCCACTGTTGAGACAGTCGCGGCCCTGCAGTCAGATGTGACCATGCTCAGAGCCGGTCTGCAGGACACCCGGAAAAAACTTGGTGAGATGCAGCAGGATCTGAGCGCAGCAGCGAAACAGGCCGGTAGCGACGACGCCGTGCGTCAGTCATTGCGAACCCTCCAGGAGGCACAGCAGGGGCTGGAAACCCGCCTGAGTGCGCTCACTGAGCAGTTGACAGCGCTGAAAACACAACCCGCACCCGCCGCGCCTGTCGCCGCACCGGTTAAAAAAACTGAACCTGCGGCAAAGAAGCCTCGTCCCGCTGACACACGTCGAGCTGCTCCGTCCCTTCGCGTGGCCCGCAGCGCGCCTTTTGTGCTGACGGGCGTGGAGAAGCGGGGGGCAGAGTCCTGGGCTGCCATCGCGCCCCGGGGCTACAGCAGCCTGTCGCAGGTGGCCTTGGTCGGAGAGGGCGAAACCGTTGCCGGCTGGACCCTGGTCAGTGCCGGTTATGGTGAAGCGACGTTTCGGGTTAACGGCCGCCTGACCGTGCTCAGAGCAGAATAACGGAGCGAATGATGAAACTGAAACATACCTTTTTAGCCGCCATGCTGCTGAGTCCCCTGACCCTGGCCGCGACCACATCAGGACAGACGGATGTCAGCCGACAGGAATCAACACAACGGGCGGACTCCGCACAGCAAAACCTGCAGCAGCAGGCCGGTCAGTGGGGACTCAGTGCCGACGATTATCAGCGTTATCAGCAGCTGATGAAGGGACCCCGGGGTATCCAGTCGCCGGGCCTCGATCCGCTTTCCACCCTGGGTATTGAGGCGCAGACGCCGGCAGAGCGCCGTAAGTTTGCTGAAAAGTGGGTGAAGGAAGAGTTTGCCCGCACCCAGAAGGAGCTTGATTTCCAGCGTGAGGTGAACGCGGCCTGGCAGCGCCTGTATCTGGGCACGCTGCCGGTCAATATGGGGAACGCCTCCGGCGTGGCGCACGACAGTGGTGGCCGGCTGGCGCTGTTCGTCAGGTCAAAAGACTGCGCCACCTGCGACGCGAAACTGTCTGCCGTGCTGGCTAACAACCGGCCGGTGGACATCTATCTGGTCGACAGCCAGGGCAGTGATGATGCGCTTCGCAGCTGGGCGCGGGACCATCACATTCCCGTGGAAAAGGTCCGCAAGCGCCAGATCACGCTTAACCACGACGGCGGACGGTGGATGCGCTTTGGTAACGGCCTGATGCCGGTTTTACTGCAGCAGGCGGGAGACGGTAAATGGGCAATCGCAGCGTTCTGACCGGCGCGCTGGCGCTGGGCTTACTGATGGCGGCCGTCCCTGACGGCCATGCTGACCAGACGGTGCCGGAGGGTTACGTCCGCGTGGCCATGGCGCACGGCGTGCCCCCGGAAGCGCTTTACTCGGTATCACTGAGCGAGTCTTCGCGCAAACTTCCCCGCGGCGTGCGGCCATGGCCCTGGACCATCAATGTGGCAGGCAAAGGGTATCGCTATGAGACGCGTCTACAGGCCTAGCAGGCGCTGCAGGTATTTATGAAGCGTCCCCCGCTTAAGCGCATCGATGTCGGTATTGCCCAGGTCAATCTGGGCTGGAACGGTCATCATTTTGCCTCGACGTGGGATGCGTTTGACCCTTACACCAACCTGAACGCCGCCGCCACCATTCTGCGTGAGTGCTGGGCGCGTAAGCCAGGCAGCTGGCTGGATGCGGCCGGCTGCTACCACCATCCCGCAGGTGGTCAGCCTGCTGCACGTTACCGCGCCATTGTGAGAGGGCATCTGGCAAAAATCAGCCCTGCACCCCTCATTTCTGCGCCGGCAGCTGAAGCGCACCGTTCGGTTGCTGCGCTCACCCCCGATCCAGGCTTCGTCTGGACTGAACCCGGGAGATAACCCTGATGAAAACGCTGTCCTTACTGCTGTTTACCCTCCTTCCCCTGACCGGCCATGCTGAACTGAACGTGATTGCTGATCTGGGCGGTGAAGATGCTGCGCCGTATTTTGAGGCCGTTAATAAACAGCCCGGTATGAGCACGGGAAACGACACCACATCTTCACCCCCGTCACCCGTGCTGCAGGGCGAGGTCGCCATGCTGCCGGTATTCACGCCGGAGTTGCGCCCGGGCAGCATTGCCGACCGGCCGCTGCAGCTGCCCGGCATCGGGGCGTTGTTTCTGGTCGGGGATGATGCTCTGTCCCGTGAATGGCTGAAGGCTAATGCCGGTGAGCTGGCTGGTTTCCGCTGGACCCAGAAACACACCCAGCGCCTGCAGGATACGCTGCGCCCGGAAGTGGCCCGCTACCTGCAGCCGAACCGCTTTTATCAGGGCGCGCGTCAGCTTGAATTGCTGACAGAGCATCGTCTGCCCTGGCTGGGGAAGCTGCTGAGTGCCGATACGTCGCTGAACCCGGTGCGGTCATTACCGCCGGTGGGCGGGAATCCGGCGCTGCACGGCATCGAGCCCGATGAAAAAGACGTCACCCTGGCCCTGGGAGAGCGCGTTGGCCATACGGTGGTTTATGGCACCACGCGCGTCGGTAAGATCCGGCTGGCCGAGCTGCTGGTCACCCAGGACATCCGGCGGGGTGAAGTCACCATCGTGTTTGATCCGAAAGGCGACGCAGACCTGATGAAACGCGTCTGGGCAGAGGCCCACCGGGCCGGGCGCGGGGATGAGCTTTTTGGGAGGCAGATTGCCTGTAAATTCCAGCCAGACATCATCACCGACTTCAATGGTATCTTTGGGAAAGCTGCCTGCCCTGATATAGTCCTGTTTTAATTCTTCAGGGAAAAAAGCATTTTCACCCGGACTGTAGTAATACATGATTAATATCCTATTGCTATCCTGGCTGTAGCCAGGTTGTAGTCGGTTGTAACCTTGATATGCGCCCTATCGACTAATCCGGCAGAGTGTGAACATAGATCTTCACCCATCCCTATAGCTTCAGCAACCCAGCCCAGCGCCCACAGGCCTTCGTTTGGAAACGGAAGGGGCAGCGGAAGAATTTTCCGGTCAAAGCTTTCGCTATCCGTTTTACCCCACTGGATAATCAATCCCGTGTCCCCGCATTTCCACCATCCATTGACCTCGCGCTTCGCCGTATTGGGTTTGCCGTAGGCCCCTTTGGGCTGGAAGGTCTTTTTCAGGTAAGCGTCCAGCCACTGATTGCCCCACATGCTACCGTAGATATTGCCGTCAGAGGCTATCCTTGCGGCTCCGGCATATACGGAAGAAGGGGCACGAAAACCGCCATCTTTATGAAAAATATAATCGCCGCCGCCGTCATTGCCATTGTTTAGCCGAACGCCATCACCGCCCTTGTCTTTGTAGAGCCACATGCGAACGCTATCATCCTGATTATGAATACCCAGATGCTTGCGGCCATCCCCCTTCAGGGTGATCTGGCCCCCCTGTGACATAATGTCACCATTGACCGTTCCGCCAGTCCGTTTATCCAGTGCATTTTTTGCACAATCTACCGTTTCCGTTAAACCAAGGTTTTCTTAAATCGGGAATTTAGCTAATATTTTGCCCAAAACCAGCGATGACAAGGCTTTCGGAGGGAGGATTAGGGGCTAAAATGGCAAAAATTGGCTATATGAGGGTGTCAAAAAATGACCAAAACACCGATTTACAGCAAAAATCCTTGATTTGTGCAAATTGCGAACAGATTTTTGAGGATAAAATCAGTGGAAAAACAGACCAGAGACCCGGATTAAAACGCGCGTTAAACTGCCTGAAATCGGGGGATACTCTGGTGGTCTGGAAGCTCGACAGGCTGGGTCGCAGCATTAAACATTTGATTACTTTAATATCCAATCTGGAAGATGAAGGTATTCATTTTCATAGTTTGACGGATGCCATTGATACCTCTACGTCCGCAGGCCGTTTTTTCTTTCATGTGATGAGCGCGTTAGCACAAATGGAGCGCGAACTGATTGTTGAACGTACTCAGGCTGGTTTAGCTGCAGCGAGAAGCAGAGGACGTATTGGCGGCAGACCTCAGTCGCTATCTTTTGCACAGCAACAGGAAGCTCAAAAATTATTGGCGAATGGTCATAGCAGAAAACAGCTTGCATTACTGTATGATGTTTCATTGGCCAGCATCTACAAATATTGTCCAGTTAACCGGAATGCTCGAACAGGCCAAAATGGCTTTGATGAAAAATGACAGTGTAATTTCGTTGCACTGATGGAAACAAAAGTAGCCTGCCATTTATCGCACGTTTTGGCTTCAAATATCGCACGCCGCATCAAAATGGCTGCCTTTTTTATATTCGGTACCTAAGGTTTATTCGCTGCTGCTGTTATTCAGCGCCAGTGACACCGCCAGGGTTTGCGCCAGGCACAGCGAGGCCACCTGCGAGCGGAAGCCATCCACCTGCGCTTCGCGCACGACAAAACAGACATCGCTGAACGCCGCCAGCGGGCTGACCTGGCTGTCGGTGATGACGATCTGATGCGCGCCACGTTTAGCGCCCAGCTCCACCAGTTCCACCGCTTCACGCGCATACGGCGAGTAGCTGATGGCGATGACCACGTCTTTCGGATTCACCATGCTGAGCTGTTCAGTGAACATGCCGCCCAAGCCATCAATCAGAAAAGCGCGACGCTCCAGATGGCGCAGCGCATACACCAGATACGAGGCCACGCTGAACGAGCGGCGCAAACCGATGATGTAGATGTTCTCCGCCTCGTTGAGCATCTTCACCGCTTTGTTCAGCTGGTCGGGATTCACCTGCATCGCCAGCTGCTGCAGCGCCTGGCTGTTGACCATGGTAAAGACGTTGAGGATCTCCACCGGGCTCTCCGGTGAGCTGGCGCTGTCGTCGGTGGCCGTCTGGCGGAACAGGCGCGCCCGTTCGGTATAGTTCACGGTCTCTTCCATCAGGTGCTGACGAAAGACCTGTTTCATTTCGTTGAAGCCGCTAAAGCCGAACGCGTTAGCGAAGCGGATCAGCGTGGAGGGTGGAACACCTGCCTGCTGGGCGATAGAGGCGACGGTATCAAACGCGATGCTGTTGCTGTTATCAAGGATATAACGAGCCACCTGCTTCAGGCGTTTACTCAGCGTCTCGTAGCGACGACGGATATCGTCCTGTAACAAGGTTAATTGCGTTGGGTTATTGGTCATTACTTCGGCCCGTCAGAAAAGGAAATATGGCTGGATAATGAGCGCTATAGTACCAGATGGATGGAAAATTTCATTTGTTTGACGCTATCGTGAAGGCTATTTCATCGGTTTATGAATTGCCTCACAAAACTCAGGGGAGTGAGGGTATCCGCCGCGCGCAACACACCAAAAAACGGCCCGCTAGGCCGCTTCTCAGTACATCCTCTTCAAATCCGTCAGCCGCGCGCGGCGCGCCAGTAGCCAATCAGGCGCAGATAATTGCCTTTCACGGTCTCAATCAGCGCCTTATCATCCAGCTCACCGTTCAGCCACTGGCGTGACGGCTGGCCAAAAATGGTGCGACCCACGGCAAAACCTTTTACCCACGTCGCCTGAGCGGCGGCGGCGAAGCCGGCTTTCAGCTTCTCTTCCGGCGCATTAAGGCCGAGTAACAGAATGCCGCGACAGTGCGGATCCTGCTGCTCAATCAGCTCACCGATCGCCTGCCAGCTTTCCGCCGTCAGCGGCGGTAGCTTCCACCAGTCCGGCTGCACGCCCAGGCTATAGAAGTGGCTCAGCATGTCGAAATAGTAGGACTCGTTACGGTCCGGGTTGCTCTCCGGCAAAATCACTTCCAGCAGCAGCTCATGCCCGCTTTTGTTACAGCTGCGCCACACGTCAAGAACCAGGTCGTCCTGCTCTTTACGCAGTTCAGCACTGTCATGGGGATGGTAAAACACCAGGCACTTGACGACGTGTTCGGCCGGCCAGTCCACCAGCTGAGAGCCAATATTGCCGTGCTCAAGACGCAGTGGCCGTGAACTCGGCAGCTCGATTGGCCGCCCAATCCACCAGTGCTTGCCGGTGATGGCGTTGAGCGCTTTCTGGCCGTACGTGGTATCCGCCAGGATGCCACTCTTCTCATTGAGACCGGCTTCGTTAGCCGCCTCCTGTGCCGCCTGCAGCAGCAGCAGCTTCAGCTGTGGAATGCGCTCCTCGCTGACGCCCGCTTCACGCGCCATATCGGCCAGCTGTTTACGGTGGTCAAAGGCGAACACATTCAGCTCCGGCCACTGCTGCTTACGCGTGGTAACGCGATGCAGATGATTGAGGCGCGCGTCAAGATCTGGACGTTTCACCGCTTTATCGCGGCTGAGGAAATCGTCCAGTTCCTCTTTCGTTGGCATCGCCGGCGCACAGCCGTGACGGGATACCACCAGCGCGCCACAGGCGTTGGCGTAGCGGCACGCTTGCTCCCAGCTCTCATTGTTGAGCCAGCCGCGCAGCAGGCCCGACATAAACGCATCGCCGGCGCCCAGCACGTTGAGCACCTCAACGCGCACGCCGCTGTGCAGGCGCGTCTGTTCCCAGCTATCGGGAATCTCGCCCTCAAACACCACACAACCCAGCGGCCCGCGTTTGCAGACCAGCGTGGCGCTGCTGGCCTTACGCACATTTTTCAGCGCGGTCAGCGTATCGGTGCTGCCACCGGCGATATGTAACTCTTCTTCCGTTCCGACGATTAGATCGAAATAGTGCACCACTTCCTGCAGCTGCTGCGTCACCTGGCCGGACTCAATGAAACGCGTTTCACCGTCACCCAGTGAGGTGAGTCCCCATAGCACCGGGCGATAATCGATATCCAGTGCGGTACGCAGACCGTTGCGCTGGGCAATATCCAGCGCTTTCAGCACCGCCGCCCGCGTGTCCGGATGCGACAGGTGAGTGCCGGTTACCGCCACGGCGCGGGACGAGGTAATGAACTCTTCGCGAATGTCCTCGGGAACCAGCCCCATATCAGCACAGTTGTCGCGATAGAAAATCAGCGGAAAGGTCTCTTCGTCTTTGATGCCGAGAATCACCAGCCCGGTCAGGCGCTGCTTATCGGTGATCAGCCCGTCAGTATTGCAGCCCACGCGCTGCAGCTCTTCACGCAGGAAACGGCCATTGTGTTCGTCACCGACGCGCGTCAGCATCGCCGACTTGAGGCCCTGAATCGCGGTGCCATAGGCTACGTTGCCGGAAGAGCCGCCGAGGTATTTATTAAAGCTGGTCATATCTTCCAGGCGCGAGCCAATTTGCTGGCCGTAAAGATCGACGGCGATGCGTCCAATACAAATCACATCAAGCCGCTTCTGTTGTGTACTCATACTGATGGTTTCCTTCTGTGATAAGCAGACACGGCGGGCGCTGCCGCCCACTATCAAGCGCAATGCTTCCGGGGGTCTCAGGGTGCCTGACTGGCTATATGGGCAGTGTGAGGAATAAAAATTCCAAACACAACATTAAATGAAACATCCATCGCGATTTTGTGAGCTAGGTAAAACTCTGATGCCGCCACCTTTATCGCCTTTTGCGGCCAGCCTGTTTCGCGGGTGCTCTGGCTTGTGAGCCAGCTCGCAAGAAATGATGACGGATAAGAGGAAGCTGCTGACGTGAAATGAAATTTCGTTATGATGGCTGAGGCACAGCAGGCTGTTTCACTTAGCGTCGGGCGCGTTTTCCGCCGCCGACCCGAACCGCGTCGTACCCCTGAGCGGGTACCACATGTAAAGGAAGAAGCATATGGGCACTATCAGACTGACTACCGCACAGGCGCTGGTGAAATTTCTGGATAACCAGTACCTGAACGTTGACGGCGTTGAAACCAAATTCGTGCACGGCATCTTTGCTATTTTCGGCCACGGCAATGTGCTCGGTCTCGGTCAGGCGCTGGAGCAGGACAGCGGCGATTTACAGGTGTATCAGGGCCGTAACGAGCAGGGTATGGCGCACGCTGCCATCGGTTTTGCCCGGCAGTCGCTACGCCGTCAAATCATTGCCTGTACCTCTTCCGTCGGACCGGGTGCCGCCAACATGATTACCGCGGCAGCCACTGCAACAGCCAACCGGATTCCACTGCTGTTGCTGCCGGGCGATGTGTTCGCCACGCGCCAGCCGGACCCGGTGCTGCAGCAGATCGAGCAGAGTCACGATCTCAGTATCAGCACCAACGATGCCTTCCGCGCAGTGAGTAAATACTGGGACCGCGTGAGCCGTCCGGAGCAGCTGATGACCGCCTGTATCAATGCGCTGCGCGTGCTGACCGATCCGGCGGAAACCGGGGCAGTGACGCTGGCGCTGCCGCAGGATGTGCAGGGCGAAGCCTGGGATTTCCCGGAATACTTCTTCCAGAAACGCGTGCATTTGCTTGACCGGCGTCTGCCGGCGGCGGCCCAGCTGGACGCGGCGCTGGCATTGATTGCGCGTAAGCACAAGCCGCTGATTGTGGTGGGTGGCGGCGTGAAATACTCCGATGCCGGTCAGGCGCTGCTGAGCTTTGCCGAGCGTTTCAATATTCCGTTTGCCGAAACGCAGGCCGGAAAAGGCACCATCGTTTCCGACCATCCGCTGAACGTGGGCGGCGTTGGTGAAACCGGCTGTCTGGCGGCGAACCTGCTGGCCAAAGAGGCTGATCTGGTGATCGGTATTGGTACGCGTTATACCGATTTCACCACGGCCTCAAAATGGATCTTCCAGCATCCGGAAATCAGCTACCTCAACATTAACGTCAACAACTTCGACAGCTACAAGCTGGATGGCGTGCAGTTACTGGCGGATGCACGCGAAGGATTAACCGCGCTGGAAGCCGGACTGAACGGCTTTGAGAATCACTGGGGTGGCCAGATTGAACAGGCGCAGAGCAAACTGCTGAAAGAGACGCAGCGCGTGTACGCCGCCACTTTCAATACCGACGACTTTATTCCGGAAATCGCTGACCACATCGATCGCACCGCGCTGTTCGCCGAGTTTGAGCGTTTGACAAAGTCGGTGCTGACGCAGAGCAGCGTGCTGGGCACCTTAAACGAACAGCTGCCAAAGGATGCGGTGATTGTCGCCGCCGCCGGCAGTCTGCCGGGTGACCTGCAGCGTGTATGGCGCACCAAAGATTACAACGCTTATCACGTCGAATACGGCTACTCGTGCATGGGTTACGAAGTGAATGCCGCGCTGGGCGTGAAGCTGGCACAGCCGCAGCGCGAAGTCTACGCCATGGTGGGTGACGGCTCGTTCATGATGCTGCACTCCGAGCTGGTCACTTCGATTCAGGAAGGGGCGAAAATCAATGTCATTCTGCTGGATAACATGACCAACGGCTGTATCAACAACCTGCAGATGGAACACGGCATGGACAGTTTCAACACCGAGTTCCGCTTCCGTAATCCGCAGGGCGGCAAGCTGGATGGCGGCTTCGTGCCGGTTGATTTCGCGGCGATAGCCGCCGGCTACGGCTGTAAAACCTACCGTGTTACCACGCTGGAGCAGCTGAAAGCGGCGCTGGAAGATGCGCAGCAGCAGACGGTTTCGACCCTGATTGACATCAAAGTGCTGCCGAAAACTATGGTGCACAAATACTTCAGCTGGTGGCACGTCGGCGTGGCGCAGGCTTCCACCTCAGAGCAGACGCAGCAGGTGGCCGACAAGCTCAATCAGCATATTCAACAGGCGCGTAAGTACTAACCCTTTTCAGGCCGGCGCTGCCCGGCCCGTTTTAACCTACTTATCCGACTCTACAGGTGTAATTATGACGCTCAAACTCGGTGTAATCGGTACCGGCGCAATTGGTCAGGAACATATTCGTCGCTGCAACAACGTGCTGCAGGGCGCAAAAGTGGTGGCGGTCTCAGACATCAATGTGGAAGGTGCGCGCGCGGCGCTGCAGCGGCTGAATATCCAGGCCGAAGTGTATCAGGATGGTCATCAGGTGATTAACTCGCCAGAAGTGGATGCCGTGCTGGTGACCTCGTGGGACCCGACGCATGAAGAGTTCACGCTGGCCGCGATTGCCGCCGGGAAACCGGTGTTCTGCGAGAAGCCGCTGGCGCTGAGCGCGGAGGGCTGCCGTCGCATTGTCGACGCCGAGATCGCGCACGGCAAACGTCTGGTGCAGGTGGGCTTTATGCGCCCGTATGATGCCGGCTATCGTGCGCTGAAAAAGGTGATCACCGACGGTGACATCGGCGAGCCGCTGATGCTGCACTGCGCGCACCGTAATCAGAGCGTCGGCGAGAATTACACCACCGACATGGCCATTACCAACACCCTGATTCACGAGCTGGATATCCTGCGCTGGCTGACCGAGGACGATTACAAGAGCGTGCAGGTGGTGTTCCCGCGCACGACCTCAAAGTCACACGCGAAGCTGAAAGATCCGCAGATCGTGCTGTTTGAAACGCAGAAGGGCATCCGCATCGATGTGGAGATCTTTGTGAACTGCGCTTACGGCTACGACATTCAGTGTGAAGTAGTGGGCGAAGAGGGCATCGCCAGACTGCCGGAGCCGTCGGCCATTCAGATGCGCAAAGATGCCCGCCTTGGCAACGCGCTGCTTACCGACTGGAAAGATCGCTTTATCGAAGCCTACGACGTTGAGCTGCAGGCGTTTATCAATGATGTGAAAGCGGGCCAGCTGAGCGGGCCTTCCGCCTGGGATGGCTTTGCCGCCTCGATGGCTGCCGATGCCTGCCTGAAGGCGCAAACCAGCGGCGCGATTGAGCGCGTTGCCATGCCGCCGCGTCCGGCGTTTTACCAGAATATAGTCAGGCGCGTGCGCTAAACCTATCCACGGCAGCGGATTAGCGCTGCCTCTCTGTATCAGGGAGCTGAAAATGAACCAAGAGAACGTCAAACTGGCGATTGCGCCGATTGGCTGGACCAACGACGACATGCCGGAACTCGGCAGCGAAAATACTTTCCAGCAAACGGTCAGCGAGATGGCGCTGGCGGGTTTCACCGGCAGCGAATTGGGCAGCAAATATCCGCGCGATCCGGCGGTGCTGAAGCCGATGCTGGATATCCGCGGTATTCAGATTTGTAACGCCTGGTTTAGTACTTTTTTTGCCAACGGTGACAAAGCGAAAACCATCAATCAGTTCATCAACCACATGAATTTTCTGCACGCCATGGGCGCGCGCGTGATTGGCTGCTCGGAACAGAGCAAAAGCATTCAGGGCACGTCGCTGCCGGTGCTGGAGCAGAAGCCGGTTTTCACTGACGAAGAGTGGCGTCTGACGGCAGAAGGTTACAACGAACTGGCGGAGATCGCGGCGCAGAAAGGGATGCGTGTGACGCTGCACCATCACATGGGCACCGGCATTCAGACGCCAGCCGAGATCGACCGTTTTATGGCAATGACCAATGATAACGTCGGTCTGCTGTACGACACCGGCCACATTTACTACTCCGAAGGATCACAGCAGGTGATGCTGGATGTGCTGACCCAGCATCTGCCGCGTATTTTCCACGTGCATCTGAAGGATGTGCGTGACAGCGTGGTGGCAGAGGTGCGCGCAAACTCGCTGTCGTTCCTCGACGGGGTGAAAAAAGGCACCTTCACCGTACCAAGCGATGGCGTGATCGATTTCAAACCGGTATTCAAAATCCTCGATAATTACGGCTATAAAGGCTGGATGGTAGTCGAAGCGGAACAGGATCCAGCCATCGCTAACCCATTCGAATATGCAGTGAAAGCCCGTAAATATATTCGTGACAATGCCGGACTGTAAGTTTGCGTGTTAATTAGCGCAATGAATTGCGCCGCTACGGTATGTACACGTATTGGTAGCGGCGTAGTTGGTTTTTTTTATATTACGGTTGCTCTTTTTTAATCACCTCGCCATCTGGCGTTTCGATGTATACACCTTGCTGGAATCTATAGAGGAAATTTCTCTCACGTGTCACGGATACTGACATTAATAACAATTTATCGATGCAATTTCGGGGCGGTGCCATGTCCTCAAAGCATAAGCGATCTTTTTTTCCCAATTCCTGATAGCCTTTGCCAAATTTGAAAAAAGATATACTATTAAATTTAACATTATCTATTGCGGGGATCTGATACTCAGCCAGGATAGTTCGCCTGTTACTTTGCCACCATGCAATCGCTTTCTGTTGAGAGTGAGGAAGGTCATTAACCAGAATATCAGTAATTCCATCAGAATGATGCACCGCAATGACCTGGACAGGTTATGAAGATATGAAATAAAAAAAAGTAAACTACCGCCGATAAATATAATTATTAGAATTAATATTTTCATCAGGCGCCTCCTTCAATATCAATTATTGCTTCCATGTCTGTCAAAAACGGACGAAAACTAAATTTATCGCTACGCTGCAGGATAAACCAGATCTTAAAGAATTGAAACTGCCGAAATTTTGCTTTGTGAATATCAGCAATGTCGAGACCAAAATGATCCTGTCCATGGTAGCGAAGTCTCGCCTTCCAGCGATTTCCCGCTAATGTAAGATGCATTATATCTATCTTTGTTGCATGCACGTCATGTACCGTTATGCCCAGTCCATTGATTCTGTCTGCGAGAGAGTCGAATTTGGGTAGAATCGTCCGGCCAATTTCTTTTTTTTAAAAAGAGACGCTCGTTGAAGGCAAGCATCTATTTTTATAGTCGAGATTAGCATTCAAAAAGTCCGTGATGAACAGGCGAGCGCTGTTATCACTCTTCTCGTTGAGAATTCTGTCTTTATATGCCATATCCAGCGATAAATCCCGAAACGGCAGGCCGCTGGAGCGCATAAAATGTTCCAGCATCTTATTTATCAGGAAACGTTGCTGGCCAACAAGCGCGAAAGGTAATTAAGTGGTTTGCATCTCAGCAAACAGTAGCCTGGCGCACTCCAGCGGTGAAAGCTTTTCGCCAGGTTTCGCATAAGCACCAGCAAAGCGCGACTGGGGATTATGGAATGGATGCAGCCGCGTCATGCTCCACGGGTCGACCACATTGGAAATGTGGGTGAGGCCGAATTCGTTTTTCATCCGGCGTTCACAGATATCGCCGTAGCGCATATCGTCAGCGCCATAGTCATTAAACATGCGCTGTGTGGTAAAGATATTGAGCGGAAAAGTTGCTAAAGCCATGCGTGATGCTCCTTGTCACTGACGAGTCCGTTAATCCGGTCGCGGGTCATTTAGTCAGTAAGCGGAGCGGTGAGAATTGATCTGGTGCAGTGCCTTGTGTGAATAACCTCTCGCAGACACAAAAAGAGAAAAAACAAAAACCCCGCGCGGTGGCGGGGTTGAGGGCAATGCTTAAGGCAATTACGAAGCCAGCGACAGCGCCGGTTTCTGGCCGTTTTCCGCCAGCCAGTCGCGGATGCGCGCCTGTTCGGCTTCGCTCAGCCACATACCCTGTTTAGTGCGGCGCCAGATGGCGTCGTCCAGCTCGCACACCCACTCGTGTTTCACCAAGTAACGCAGTTCGGCTTCATAGAATTCGTGGCCAAAGTTTTCACCCAGATCTTCACGGCTCTTCGCGCCTTCCAGCAGCACTTCAGTACGGCTGCCGTAGGTGCGGGCAAAGTGACGCGCCATGCCTTCGCTGATGAATGGATAGCGACGGCGCAGGCTGGCAGCGTAGTCTTCACGCGTACCGGAGAAATCACCGCCTGGCAGCACGGCGTTTTTGGTCCACGCCGAGCCGGCATCGGGGTAGTATTTCGCCAGTTTCTCCAGCGCATGCTCCGCCAGCTTGCGATACGTGGTCAGCTTGCCGCCGAACACGGACAGCAGCGGTGCCTGACCATTGTCGTCGTGCACGTCCAGCGTGTAATCACGGGTGATCGCCTGCGGTGAATCGGATTCATCATCGCACAGCGGACGCACGCCGGAGTAGGTCCAGACGATATCGTCGCTGGTCAGCTGCTTTTTAAAGTGCGCGTTATAAACCTTCAGCAGGTAGCTGATTTCATTGTCATCGATTTTGACATTTTTCGGATCGCCTTTGTATTCGACGTCGGTGGTACCGATGATTGAGAACTCATCCATCCACGGAATCACAAACACGATGCGGTTATCTTCGTTCTGCAGAATGTAAGCCTGCTTCTCGTCGGTGTGCACGCGCGGCACCACGATATGGCTGCCTTTGATCAGGCGAATACCGTACGGCGATTTTAGCTTCAGGCCATCGTCAAAGAACTGCTTCACCCAGGGGCCGGCCGCGTTAACCAGCCCTTTGGCACGCCAGGTGTAGGTTTTGCCGGTATCGACGTCTTCCGCTTCCACCATCCACAGGCCGGCTTCAAGCCAGGCGCGGGTTACGCGGGTGCGGGTGCGCACTTCGCCGCCCTGTTTTACCACTTCCTGTGCGTTAAGCACCACCATGCGCGCATCGTCTACCCAGCAGTCGGAATATTCGAAACCGCGCGTAATTTCGGGCTTCAGGGCCGATTCCGCGCCAAAACGCAGACCTTTACTGCCCGGCAGCGTAGTGCGCTTACCGAGACGATCGTACATAAACAGGCCCATACGGATCATCCACGCCGGACGCAGATGCGGGCGGTGTGGCAGACGGAAACGCATCGGAAAGGCGATGTGCGGCGCCATTTTCAGCAGCACTTCACGTTCGGCCAGCGCTTCGCCCACCAGACGGAATTCGTAATGTTCCAGATAGCGCAGGCCACCGTGAATCAGCTTGGAACTGGCAGAGGAGGTTGCACAGGCCAAATCCCGCTCCTCCAGCATCAGCACTGACAGGCCGCGTCCTGCAGCATCTACTGCAATGCCGGCACCGTTGATGCCGCCGCCGATCACGATCAGGTCTTTGGTTTCCACGTCATCTCCTCCGATGTTCGGAATAGTTCTAAAAAAAGTTCGTTTTCGAGCGAAATAATAATCGGAAACCAACATTGACGCCAGCGCTTAACTCAATAAAAACATTCTTGCGTGATATAGCTAACATTTCGGCAGGAAAAAAATCACATATCCACAGGATTTGTCAGGTTATAGCGGCGGCTTATCAGGGTAAACTAACGCCAATTGATGACGAGGTAATGAGAGACCCATGGAAAACTTCGAGTGTATTAACGTCCTGCAGGCTAACGAGCATCTGGCACAGGGAGCGCAACTGGTGGACATCCGCGATCCGCAAAGCTTTGCCATGGGCCACGCTACTGGCGCCCAACATCTGACCAATGACAACCTGGCGACGTTCATCGCCGGCGCACAGCACGACCAGCCGGTGCTGGTGATGTGCTATCACGGCAACAGCAGTAAAGGCGCGGCGCAGTTCCTGTTAAGCCAGGGTTTTAGCGACGTCTACAGCATCGACGGCGGTTTTGATGCTTGGCGCGCGGCGTTTCCGACGCAGGTCGCGACCGGCAGCCTCTGATTGACCGATTAAAGGAAGGAGAGCACCGCATGATGCGCATCACCCAGTTTAACCAGCCGCGCATGGCGCAGGCGTTTGTGGATTACATGGCGACGCGTGGCGTCACGCTGCGCATTGAGCGCGAAAGTCACTGTGTCATTGTGCTGGATGACGACAGCAAACTGGAGATGGTCGAAAACGAACTCGCACAGTTTGTGCGCGATCCCAACCATCCACGCTATCAGGCGGCGAGCTGGCACAGCGGTACCACTGACAGCGGTCTGCGTTATGAGCGCGGCAATATCTGGGCAAACATTCGCGAACGCGCGGGTCCGCTCACGCTGACCATGATGATCGCCTGCGTGGTGGTGTTTATCCTGATGCAGATTGTCGGCGACGATGTGGTACTCAGCTGGCTGGCCTGGCCGGCGGATTCCTCCCAGTATTTTCAGGTGTGGCGCTGGTTCAGCCACGCGCTGCTGCACTTTTCGCTGCTGCACATTCTGTTCAACCTGATGTGGTGGTGGTATCTCGGCGGTGCGGTAGAGAAACGCCTCGGCAGCGGCAAGCTGTTCGTTATCATGCTGATTTCAGCGCTGCTGAGCGGCTGGATGCAGGCGAAGTTCAGCGGCGTGCTGTTTGGCGGTCTGTCCGGCGTGGTCTATGCGCTGATGGGCTACTGCTGGCTGCGTGGCGAGCGCGATCCCGAAAGTGGCATTTATCTCGAGCGCGGTCTGATTGGCTTCGCTATTGTATGGCTGGTGATTGGCTGGTACGGTGCCTTTGGCCTGTCGATCGCGAACGCTGCGCACGTCACCGGTTTGCTGGTGGGGCTGGCGATGGCGTTCGTTGATACGCGCAAACGCGCACGTCGCTAGTAGCAGGATAAAAAGAACACGGCCTTGAGCCGAGGAGAGAGATGTGAAGCAGACGCAACGTCATGACGCCATTATCGATCTGGTCCGGCGTCAGGGGTATGTCAGTACGGAAGAGCTGGTGGATCACTTTGAGGTTAGCCCGCAGACTATCCGGCGCGATCTGAACGATCTGGCCGATCAAAACAAAATTCAGCGTCATCACGGCGGCGCGGCGCTGCCTTCCAGCTCCGAAAACACCGCGTGGCAGGATCGCAAAATGATGTGGTCGGCGGAAAAGGCACGCATCGCCGAGCGCGTGGCGAGCCAGATCCCGGACGGTGCCACGCTGTTTATTGATATTGGCACTACGCCGGAAGCGGTGGCGCATGCGCTGCTCAACCACAACAATTTGCGTATCGTCACCAACAACCTCAACGTGGCGATTTTGCTGATGGGCAATCCGGATTTCCGCGTGATTATCGCCGGCGGTGAAGTGCGCACGCGCGACGGCGGTATCATGGGGGAAGCCACGCTTGATTTTATCTCTCAGTTCCGGCTCGATTACGGCATTCTCGGCATCAGCGGTATTGATATGGACGGTTCGCTGCTGGAGTTTGACTATCACGAAGTGCGCACCAAACGCGCCATTATCGAGAACTCGCGCTGCGTGATGCTGGTGGTGGATCATTCGAAGTTTGGCCGTAACGCCATGGTTAACCTTGGCAACATGAGCCTGATTGATTACCTGTATACCGATCAAACCCCGCCGTTAAGCGTACTTAAGGTAATTGAACAGCACGAAGTTCATCTGGAGCTGTGCTGATTTCCTAGGTGCGCATAAATGCGCACCCTGTGAGGCACCAGGCCATAGTTACCAAACCGCACTCTTAGAGCATTGTGCTGTATTGTAGGGTCGCCATTTATGGCGACCAAGCCGCAGCGGCACGCCTTTTTTCACTGCATCTTCATTTCCCTGTCGCTTTTTTCAGCGTCCCCGGCTTAACTTACTCTTTCAGATTTGCGCTTGCCCGTGTTTACCGTTTCGGATGCAAAGGGATGCACTATGTCGCCGCTAAAATTCAATAAAACCCGCTTTGACGCCGCGCTGACCCGCCAGTGGCAGCAGCTCGGACTAACTTCCGCCCGGCAAATGACGCCGCATCAATGGTGGCAGGCGCTCAGCCGGGCGCTGATGGAACTGCTCGCCGCACAGCCGCCCGTGCTGCCGAAAAGCACTCAGCGCTACGTTAATTATCTCTCGATGGAGTTTCTGCCCGGCCGACTGACCGGCAATAACCTGCTTAATCTCGGCTGGTATAACTAGGTGGCCGCCGCGCTGGCAGAGCACTAGGTTGAGCTGAATGAACTGCTGGAGGAGGAGGTCGATCCGGCGCTGGGCAACGGCGGTCTGGGACGGCTCGCGGCCTGCTATATGGACGCAATGGCGACGGTCGGCCAGCCGGCGATGGGGCACAGCCTCAACTATCAGTACGGCCTGTTTCGTCAGTCGTTTGTGGCCGGACAGCAGCACGAAGCGCCGGATGACTGGCAGCGCGATCGCTATCCGTGGTTCCGCCACAACGCCGCGCTGGATGTGCCGGTGGGGCTGGGCGGTAAGGTTAAAAAGCGCGACGACGGCAGCGTCGAGTGGCGTCCGGCGCAACAGCTGATCGGCTAGGCCTGGGATCTGCCGGTAATCGGCTATCGCAACGGCATCACGCTGCCGCTGTGGCAAGCCACCAGCGCGCAGCCGTTTGACCCGACGTTGTTTAACGCCGGGAAATTTCTGCAGGCGGAGCAGCCGGGCATTGAAGCCGACAAGCTGACCAAAGTGCTCTATCCCAATGACAACCATGCGCCAGGTAAACGTCTGCGGCTGATGCAGCAGTATTTTCAGTGCGCCTGCGCGGTGAGCGACATACTGCGCCGTCACTGGCTGGCGGGTCGTGCGCTGCATACGCTGCCGGATTTCGAAGTGATTCAGCTCAACGATACCCATCCCACTATCGCTATTCCGGAGCTGCTGCGCCTGCTGCTGGATGAGCATGGCCTGAGCTGGGATGACGCCTGGCACATTACCAGTCGCACCTTTGCGTATACCAACCATACGCTGATGCCGGAGGCGCTGAAGCGCTGGCCGGCGAGCCTGCTGCGCGAACTGCGCAGCGCCATCTGCAAATCATCAAACAGATCAATCGCCAGCTGAAGCAGCAGGTCAAACAGCGCTGGCCGAACGACAGTGCCCTCTGGCACAAGCTGGCAGTGGTCAGCGACGGCGAAGTGCGCATGGCCAATCTGTGCGTGGTGAGCTGTTTCGCCGTCAACGGTGTGGCAGCGCTACACTCGCAGCTGGTGGTTAACGATCTGTTCCCGGAATATCACCAGCTGTGGCCGCACAAGTTTCATAATGTCACCAACCGCATTACGCCGCGCCGCTGGCTGAAGCAGTGCAATCCGCTGCTGTCCGCGCTGATTGACGACAGCCTGCAGGTGGAGTGGGCGAACGATCTCGACGCATTGACGTGGCTGGCGCCGCTGGCGAAGAAGAAAAGCTTTCGCCAGCAGTCCTGCACCATCAAGCAGCAAAACAAACTGCGGCTGACGGTGTACATCAAACGCGCGACCGGCATCGATATCAATCCTGACGCGCTGTTTGATGTGCAGATTAAGCGCCTGCAAGAATACAAACGCCAGCATCTCAGTCTGCTGCACATCCTGCACTGCTATCGCCAGCTGCGCGATAATCCGGACAATCCCGACTTCGTGCAGCACGTATTTTTGCTTGGCGCCAAGGCGGCGCCCGGCTATTTGCTAGCAAAAAACATTATCTGTGCCATCAATAAAGTCGCGGAGGTGATCAACAACGACCCGCTGGTGGGCGATCGCCTGAAGGTGGTATTTGTGCCGGATTACCGGATTACCGCCGCCGAGCTGATGATTCCGGCAGCCGATCTCTCGGAGCAGATCTCCACGGCCGGTTACGAAGCTTCCGGTACCGGCAACATGAAGCTGGCACTCAACGGCGCGCTGACGATTGGCACGCTGGACGGGGCAAACGTGGAGATTGCCGAGGCGGTCGGTGAGAAAAATATCTTTATCTTCGGCAACACGGTGGATGAGGTAAAAGCACTGAAGGCCGACGGTTACAGTCCGAAGAAACTGCGCAAGCACGATCGCTATCTCGACGGTTTGCTGAAGGAGCTGGAAAAGGGCAAATTCAGCGACGGCGGCCGGCAGGCGTTTGCGCCGCTGCTGGAGAGCCTGAGCAAACAGGGCGATCCGTGGCTGGTGCTGGCCGATTTCGCCGCCTACATCGCGGCGCAGCAGCGCGTCGAAGCGCTGTGGCGCGATCCGGAAGCGTGGACCAAAGCGGCGATTCTCAACACGGCGCATACCGGCCGCTTCAGTGCCGATCGTTCGATTCGCGATTATCAACAGCGTATCGGGCAGGCGGCGCGCTGAGCCGCCGGAAAATGACGCTGCATGCGTAATGTGCGCACGGCAACGAAGGAGACGACATGGCCATGAAGAAACTGGATCAGGCTGCACGGGATGCCGGTATCGCACTGAGTTTTATCAACAATAAAGGTGATTCACAGACCATCAGCGACGACACCAAACGCGCGCTGCTGGCGCTGATGGACGCCCCGACGGGCAACGCGCCACCGCTGCCGCCGGTGCTGGTGTTCACGCCGCCCGGGCACAGCCTGAACTGACGCCACAGGGCAGCGATGACTACCGCTGGCAGCTGGTGAGCGAGCAGGGGCAGCACTATGACGGCACGCTGAGCGCGGAGGAAAGCCTGGCGCTGCCGGCAGAACTGCCCGAGGGCTACCATCAGCTCACGCTGAGCACTTCACGCCAGCAGTGGCAGACGCGAATTATCATCGCACCGGCGCGCTGTTATCTGCCGCCAGCGCTGGCGCAGGGGGAGAAGCGCTGGGGCGCGCTGGTGCAGCTCTATACGCTGCGCTCGGCGCGTAACTGGGGCATCGGCGACTTTGGCGACCTGATGCAGATGCTGGAGCAGGTCGCCGCTCACGGCGGCGATTTCATCGGTCTCAACCCGCTGTATGCGCTCTATCCGGCGCAGCCGGATCACGTCAGCCCGTACAGCCCGAGTTCGTGCCGCTGGCTCAACGTGCTGTACATCGACATCAATCAAATCGACGAATTCACCCACAGTGACGCCGCCCAGCGCTGGTGGCACAGCGCGCCAACGCGCAAAGCGCTAAAACAGGCGCGCAGCGCGGCGTTTGTCGATTACCGCGCGGTGACGACGCTCAAGCTGACTGCGCTGCGTTTTGCCTGGCAACACGCACAGCCGCAGCTGACCCGGCAGCCGGCGTTTCAGCAGTTTCTTGCTGAAGGCGGCGATGCGCTGCGCTATCAGGCGGCGTTTGACGCCATCGTGGCGGCGCGCAGCCAGCAGCATCCCGATGAGTGGGGTTGGGAAAAGTGGCCGTCAGGCTGGCAGCAGGCGCAGCAGCCGGAGGTGCAGCAGTGGTGCGCGCAGCATGAGGACGACATTCTGTTCTGGAGCTGGCTGCAATGGCTGGCGCAGCAGCAGTTCGCCGCCTGCTGGCAGCGTAGCCAGCAACTGGGGATGGCGGTCGGGTTATATCGCGATTTGGCGGTTGGCGTGGCACAGCACAGCGCGGAAACCTGGCAGGATCCGCAGCTGTATAAGCTGGGCGAATCGGTGGGTGCACCGCCGGATCCGCTTGGCCCGCTCGGGCAGAACTGGGCGCTGCCGCCGCTCGATCCGCACGTGCTGCGCGCGCGGGGCTATCAGCCGTTTATCGATCTGCTGCGCGCCAATATGCGCGATTGCGGGGCGCTGCGTATCGATCACGTTATGGCGCTACTGCGTTTGTGGTGGATTCCCTATGGCGAAGGTGCTGACAAAGGCGCGTATGTCGCCTATCCGGTGCACGACCTGCTGGCGATCCTCGCGCTGGAGAGTCAGCGTCAGCGCTGTATGGTGATCGGTGAAGATCTCGGCACCGTGCCGCAGGAGATCGTCAGCGCTGCTGCGCGACCGCGGCATTTTTTCGTGGAAGGTGCTGATGTTCGAATGCGGGGAGGAGGGGCAGTTCCGGCCACCGGCAGCCTATCCGCGCCAGTCGATTGCCAGTGCCAGTACCCATGATTTACCGACGCTGAGCGGATTCTGGCATGCCGCCGATCTGCAATTGCGCAATCAGCTGGGATTGTTTGCCAAACGCAGCATGCTGAAGGCGGCCATCGCAGAACGCGATGGGCAGAGAAAAGCGTTGCTGAAGGCGATGAGCGAGGCGCAGGCCATTGACGCACGCAGCAAAAACATTGCGGGTCAGCGCCTGACGCTCGCGCTGAATCAGGGCGTGCACCGCTTTCTGGCGTTTACCGACAGCGCCCTGCTGGGGCTGCAGCCGGAGGACTGGCTGGGGATGGAGACACCGGTCAACGTGCCGGGCACGGTGGCAGAATACCCCAACTGGCGGCGCAAACTGCGCGTACCGCTGGAGACGCTGTTTCGTTACCGGAAAGTGCAGCGGCTGCTGGCGATCGTCAATGAAGGGCGTAAGAAGGAGTAAAACACGCGGCAGCCGGGGTGGCTGCCGCGTTATCAATCAGTAGTAGGAGTGCTCGCCGCGCTGATGCTCGGTGAGGTCGCACACGCCTTTCAGTTCCGGGAAGGCGGCCAGCAGCTCTTTCTCGATGCCGTCTTTCAGCGTCACGTCAATCATGGAGCAACCGTTACAGCCACCGCCGAACTGCAGAATGGCATAGCCCTCGTCGGTGATCTCCATCAGCGATACGCGACCGCCGTGGCTGGCCAGCTGCGGGTTGATCTGCGCCTGCAGCAGATACTCCACGCGCTCAACCATCGGCGCATCGTCCGACACTTTGCGCATCTTGGCGTTCGGCGCTTTCAGCGTCAGCTGTGAACCGAGGTTATCGGTCACGAAGTCGATCTCCGCATCTTCGAGGTACGGCGCGCTCAGCTCATCGACATACGCAGACAGCTTGTCGAACTTCAGTTCGGTATCGGTGGCTTCGACCGCATCCGGCGGGCAGTAGGAGACGCCGCACTCGGCGGTTGGCGTACCCGGGTTAATAACGAATACGCGAATCTGGGTGCCATCTTCCTGTTTTGTCAGCAGTTTTGCGAAGTGCTCTTGCGCAGTATCAGTAATACGGATCATTGCGATTGCTCAATAGTTGACTAAAATACTTGGTTATAATACGCCCAACGCCGACGCTCTACAAGGTACGGCACAGGCATCCTATGTGTACGCTGGCCGCGCCCTGCGCCAGCAATAAGCGGCTGATTTCCCTCACCGTGCTGCCGGTGGTCACCACATCATCGATAAGCAGGATGTGGCGTCCGCGCACTGCCATTTCAAGGCGAAACGCTCCACGCAGATTGCTTTTCCGGGCGCGGGCGCTGAGCGAATGCTGCACCGCACCGTGACGCACCCGGCGCAGCCCTTCGCGGTATTCACAGCCGAGCCAGCGCGCCAGCGGTTTAGCCAGCAGCGCGGCCTGATTATAACCGCGCTGCCAGGCGCGGCGGCGATGCAGCGGCACGCTCAGCACCAGATCGATACGCGGCAACAGCTGCTGGCGGCGCTTTGTTAATAATTTTAACAAAAGCAGCCGCGCCAGCATCACCCTGAGTGCGGTTGCGCGCGAGAATTTGAGCTGCTGCACTCATTCGCTCAGCGGCGGCACATAATCACTCACGCAAGTGAGAGCGTGCCACGGCGGCGGCCGGCGCAGGCAGCGTCCATACGGCTGATCGCCGCTGGCTGGCAGCCCGCAGCAGGGACAGAGCGCCGGCAGCTGACGCAGACATACGCTGCACAGGCCGTGCCGGGCGATACGCAGCGGCAGACGGCATAGCCAACACAGGGCCGGGATTGCTAGCATAGCGACCTCCTTTTCACTTTTCGGGAGTGTAACCGATGAGTTCGCTTTACTGGCACACCACAGGCACAGGCGATCGCGATCTTGTGCTGCTGCACGGCTGGGGATTGAACGCAGAAGTGTGGCAACACATTGTTCCGCGACTCAGCCCGCATTTTCGTCTGCACCTAGTGGACCTGCCGGGATTTGGCCGCAGCCAGGGATTTGGGCCGCTGAGCCTGGCGCAGATGGCGCAGCAGCTATTACCGCAGTTGCCAGCGCGCGCCGTGTTGCTCGGCTGGTCGCTGGGCGGCTTAGTGGCCAGCCAGCTAGCGCTGAGCCAGCCCGATCGCGTGGCGGCATTGATTAGCGTGGCGTCGCCGCCGTGCTTCACCGCCCGGGATGCGTGGCCGGGCATCCAGCCTGAGACGCTGGCGACGTTCCAGCAGCAATTGAGCAGCGATTTCCAGCGCACGGTGGAGCGTTTTCTCGCGCTGCAAACCATGGGTACGGAAAATGCGCGTCAGGATGCGCGCCAGCTGAAGGAGGTGGTGCTGTCGCAGCCGATGCCGTCGGTGGCGGTACTGGAAGGGGGATTGAACATTCTGCGCCACGATGATTTGCGCAGCGCACTGGATGGGCTGACGCTGCCGTTCCTGCGTATCTATGGCGCGCTGGATGGCCTGGTGCCGCGCCGCATTGCGCCGCAGCTGGATGCGCGCTGGCCGCATTCGCAGTCGTTTGTCATCGCGAAGGCCGCGCACGCGCCGTTTATTTCGCACCCGGAGGCGTTCTGCCAGCAGGTGCAGCAGTTCATCCACGCAGCCACATAAACTGCCAGGCGGCCAGCACCAGCGGCTGGCTGCCATCCACGCGCTTTCCGCTGATCACATCCTGAAAAGGGCGCGCCTGCGGCAGCGTGGTGCTGATCTCGCGGCTGCTGAGATTGAACACGCACAGTAACCCTTCATCGCTGTCCGCCGCGTGACGGCGCAGCAGCAGCACTGCGTTGTCGCTCTCCAGCAGCGTCATCGGATTGTCCGGATGGAACGCCGGCTGACGGGTGCGCAGCTGAATCAGCGCGCTAAGCCGCTCAAAGACCTATTGACGCAGCGGGTTGCCGCCGCTGATTTGCTGTTCGATATCGCGCAGGCTGTACTTCTCACGGTTGATGGCGCGGTTGTGCCCGGCAGCGCGCACGCCCTCGTTGTCATTGCGCGAGCCGAGAATACTTTGAATATAGATGGCGGGCACGCCGGGAAAGGCCAGCAGAATCGCGTGCGCCAGCAGGAAGCGACGCAGGCGCGTGTCGTCATCGTCGGTCTGGTGATTAAGCGCATCCAGATACGTTACGTTGATTTCATACAGGCTGGTGCTGCCGTCCGGGTTGTTTTTATAGGACACCAGCGCGCCCTCCAGCGCCAGTTCACGCACCAGCGCCACAATCTCTACTTCCGACAAAATGCCGCGTGCCGGATTGAGGCCAATGCCGTCGTGCGAGGCGAGAAAATTGAAGAAGGTGGTGCCGCCATCACCGGGCTCAAGCGTGCTGGCCCACTGGCGCAGCGCGCGCGCCGAGCCGGAGTGAATGGCGTGCAGCACCAGCGGCGGCAGCGAAAACTGGTAAACCATCTGCGCTTCGTCGTGGCCATTGCCGAAATAGCTGATGTTATCCTGATGCGGCACGTTGGTTTCGGTCACTATCACCGTACCTGGCGCTACTTCGTTGGCGATGGCGCGAAACAGCTTCACCAGCTGATGGGTTTTGGTCAGATGGATACAGCGTGTGCCCGGCGTTTTCCACATGTAGCCGACCGCGTCCAGCCGCACGTAATCCGCGCCTTTGTTGAGATAATCCAGCAGCACGCCCACCATGCGGATCAGCACCTGCGGATTGGCGAAGTTGAGATCGATTTGGTCGGCGCTGAAGGTGGTCCAGATAAAGCGCGTGTCGCCGTTAGCGAGGGTAAACGGCGTCAGCAGCGGTGAGGTGCGCGGGCGCGTCACGGCGCTGAGATCGGTGGCGGGCGGCATGCTGATAAAGAAGTCGTCCCAGCCGGCATCCTGCGCCAGAAAGTGGCGAAACCACGCGCTGTGCGCCGACATGTGGTTACAGACGAAATCGAACATCAGCAGGGTTTCGCTGTGCAGCGCCGTGATGTGCTGCCAGTCGCCGCAGATCGGATTCACTTGGTGATAATCGATAACGGAGAAGCCATCGTCGGACGAGTAGGGGAAAAATGGCAGCAGATGCACTAGGCTGAAGGTGGACTGCAGATGCTGCTGAAAAAAGCGCGTAAAGCTGGCGAGAGTGGGCTGCTCGGGTTCGCGGAACTGGTCAGCGTAACTGATCAGCACCACGTCTTTTTCATCCCAGTGCGCTTTACGCGGCAGCTTTACCTTGTCGCGCGCCGCTACGGGGAAGCTACCTTCATAAATCTCATCGAGCAGGAAGTTGATAATGTCCATCGGATCGCCGGGTTACGCGGAAGGTCATTTTTTCACACGGTTTTTTCAGCGTAGTCCGCCAGGACAATTTATCAACCTCCTGTACTCGCGCGCCGCTTAGCGTTTCTTACCAAAGGCGGCCGCCAGCGCATCGCCCATCGCGCTGTTACCGACGCTGGCGCTGGCGGGTTTGCCACGACCTTTGGCACCGGCTGCCGGCCGCGCGGCCTCTTTGCCTGCGCCACGGTTGCCGCCGCTGCGCGCGTTGCTTTCACCCGGCTGCTCATCCAGACGCATGGTCAGCGCGATACGCTTACGCTGCAGATCGACTTCCATCACCTTCACTTTGACAATATTGCCGGCTTTCACGACCTGATGCGGATCGTCTACGAATTTGTCCGACAGCGAAGAGATGTGAACCAGGCCGTCCTGATGCACGCCGATATCGACGAACGCGCCGAAGTTGGTCACGTTGGTCACCGTACCTTCCAGCACCATGCCCGGCAGCAGGTCATTGAGCGTCTCCACGCCTTCGGCAAACTGCGCAGTTTTGAACTCCGGACGCGGATCGCGGCCCGGTTTCTCCAGCTCTTTGATGATATCGGTGACGGTCGGCAGCCCGAAACGCTCATCGGTGAAGTCGCGCGCATTCAGGTCGCGCAGGCTACCCGGATTGCCCATCAGTTCATTCAGCGCCTGTTCCGTAGCGGCGAGAATGCGCTCCACCAGCGGATAGGCTTCCGGATGCACCGTTGAGGCATCCAGCGGATTATCGCCGTGGTTAATGCGCAGGAAGCCCGCGCACTGCTCAAAGGCTTTCGGCCCAAGGCGGCTCACCTTCAGCAGCTGCTGGCGGTTCTGGAAACGGCCGTTTTCGTCACGCCAGCTGACAATGTTCTGCGCCATCATGCGCGTCAGGCCAGCGACGCGCGTCAGCAGCGCCACCGAAGCGGTATTCAGATCGACGCCCACGGCGTTCACACAATCTTCCACCACCGCATCGAGTTTTTTCGCCAGCTGGCTCTGGCTGACATCGTGCTGATACTGGCCGACGCCAATCGATTTCGGGTCAATTTTGACCAGTTCTGCTAGCGGATCCTGCAGACGACGGGCGATAGACACCGCACCGCGCAGCGAAACGTCGAGATCGGGGAACTCCTGCGCCGACAGTTCGGAAGCGGAATAGACCGATGCTCCGGCCTCACTGACAATCACTTTTTGCGCTTTGATTTGCGGGAACTGCTTCTGTACGTCGAGGAAGAAACGCTCGGTTTCACGTGAAGCGGTGCCGTTGCCGATTGCCACCAGTTCAACCTGATGTTTCGCGCACAGTGCCGCCACCGAGGTCGCGGCTTTGGCCGCCTGGCCGGTATGCGGATAGATGGTATCGGTCGCGACCAGCTTGCCGGTGGCATCGACCACCGCCACTTTGACCCCGGTGCGCAGGCCAGGATCGAGGCCCATGGTGGCGCGCATGCCTGCGGGGGCCGCCATCAGCAGATCGTGCAGATTACGGGCAAACACGTTGATCGCTTCGTCTTCCGCCCGTTCGCGAATGGTGCCCATCAGTTCGGTTTCGAGGTGCAGCAGGACCTTGATGCGCCAGGTCCAGCTGACCACGGCTTTGCGCCAGCTGTCGGCCGGTGCATTGTTCAGACGCAGGCCAAGGTGGTCGGCGATCAGCGTTTCACCGTAGCTTTCGCGCGGCGCTTCATCAAACTGCGGATCGGCGTTGAGCGACAGCTGTAAAACGCCTTCGTTACGGCCACGGAACATGGCCAGCGCGCGGTGCGACGGCACGCTGCTCAGCGCTTCGTGGTGATCGAAGTAGTCGCGGAATTTAGCGCCTTCTTCCTCTTTGCCTTCCACGACGCGCGCAACCAGATGGGCGTTCTTCCACAGGTAATCACGCACTTTTGCCAGCAGCGCAGCGTCTTCGGCGAAGCGCTCCATCAGGATATAGCGTGCGCCATCCAGCGCGGCACGCACATCGGCGACGCCTTTGTCCGCATCGACATAACGCGCTGCCAGCTGCTCGGGATCCTGAGACGCATCGTTCCACAGCGTCTCTGCCAGCGGTTCCAGCCCGGCTTCGATAGCGATCTGCCCGGGCGTGCGGCGCTTCTGCTTATAAGGCCGATAGAGATCTTCCAGCTCGGTTTTGTTCAGAGTGCCGTTGATGGCAGTGGCTAATTCCGGCGTCAGTTTGCCCTGGTCATCAATGGATTTCAGAATCGACTGGCGGCGTTCCTCTAGCTCACGCAGATAGCCGAGACGGCTCTCCAGCGTACGCAGCTGGGTATCATCCAGCCCGCCGGTCACTTCCTTACGGTAACGTGCAATAAACGGCACGGTGTTCCCTTCATCCAGCAAGAGAATGGCGGCGTCAACCTGGTCGGCGCGTGCCTTCAGCTCACCTGCGATAATCTGGCTCAGCGAATCTTTCATCATCAGTAACGGTCTTGCTTACACAGGGTTTTAAATAGGGGACAGTTATACGGACTGAGGCAGCAAATTGCCAGCCGCTGACCGGTGAATCCGTCTTTTTCTGAATGCAGCGCGCAACTCAGAGAAACTTAGCCACCTATGCGTTAAACCTCAGCGCAATGGCGTGCCGGTCGCTGCCAGGCTCGCCCCGTCTCTGCCCTATAATCCGTGGCAAACCACGGAAGGAGGGTGAAGCAATGATCAAATTACTGCTGCTGCTGGCCGGACGCGAGCAGCTGGTGCGTTATCGTCTGCTGATTTATGGCCTGGCGCTGTGCGGCGTGCTGCTGGCAGGCATGATCGTGGCGGACGTGCTGGTCGATGGGCATATCAATCTGTCGCTACAGGTGCTGACGCTCTTACTGTCGCTGTCGCTGCTGTTTAACCTGCTGAGCGGCGAGGTGTCGCTGCAGCGCTGGCTCAATCTGCTGTTTTCCCTGATTTTTGTCGGCACGTTGCTAGCTGGCGCGCTGTGGCACGGTGACGAAAGGCAACTGAAGCAACTGCTGCTGACGGTGATGGAAATCTGCCTGTTGTTTAACGGCCTGTTTCGCTGCCTGAGCGCGGCGCTGATTCAGCGCCAGCGCTGGGTGCGACATTTTATGCTGGGCTGCGGCGAGATGGTGCTGAGCGTGGTGCTGTTTTTCAATGACAACCTGCATACCTGCCTGTTGCTGGGCAGCTGGCTGGTGCTGTTGCTGCTCTCGTTCAGCCTGACGGTGTGGCGCGTCTGGCGCCAGTGGCAGCGCCTGCCGGCGGGTCAGTCCGTTACGCTGCTGCCGTGGTTTTGTCGCGGCCATCGTAATATCGCGCGGCTCCGGCCGTGGCAGCAGGCCCGCTTTCCGCCGGTCGCCGCGGCATTTCCTCTCTGTGTCCACGTCTGGCAGGCGCAGTCTGAAGCCAGTCAACAGCCGAAGCGCTATGTGATTGACCGTTACATCGGCGTGATTAACGGTGAAAGGCACTTTTGTACCGGCCACGCGGCACTGAGCTTTGGCGAGCGCGGCTACATCAGCCTTTATCCGCAGCAGGAGATCGATCCGCAACCGCACGAGCTGCCGCGTCTGCTGCTGGCCGGACAGATTAACGATCGCACCGGCCGTTTTCTCCCCTCGCTGGCGGCAGAGATTGCCGACTGGCGCAGCCCGGATTTAACCTTCAGTTTTCAACACTACAACGGGCAGGCGCTCGCCAGCTACTGGCAGGGCAACCGTGGTGACAGCCTGTATAATCTGACGGCAAAAAACTGTTCGACTACCGTGGTAGATGCGCTGGACGTGGCGTTTGAAGGCTATTACGGCCAGCGGCTGCAGCAGGTGTTTGCGCTGCTGCTGCAGCCGGTATTCTGGGGTGCCTGTGTACTGCGCGAACGGGCAGAAATCATGACCTGGACGCCCGGCTTGGTCGCCGATTATGTGCGCCTGATGAAAAAGACGCTGGGTGCCTGTCCGAGCAGGTAATGCTTTGTGATAGCCTCTATGCAGTGAACAGGGCTGTAACCACGAGTGAAGCGATGAAAACTCAACTGATTACCCGCGAAGGCTATAACAAGCTGCGTGCTGAGCACGACCATCTGTGGAATGAGAAGCGGCCGGAAATCACCCGCATTGTCTCTTGGGCCGCCAGCTTGGGCGATCGCTCTGAAAACGCCGATTACACCTATAACAAGCGCCTGCTGCGCCAGATAGATCGGCGCGTGCGCTATCTGCGTAAATGCCTCGCCGAGCTGAAAATTGTTGATTATGCGCCGCAGCAGGAGGGCAAAGTGTTCTTCGGTGCCTGGGTGGAAGTGGAGAATGAGCAGGGCGACGTGAAGCGTTTTCGCATCGTCGGACCGGACGAGATCTATGGCGATACGGTGAAAGATTACATCTCCATCGACTCGCCGATGGCGCGCGCGCTGATCAAGAAAGAGGTGGATGAGGAGGTGACGGTTAACACGCCGGAAGGGCAGAAAGTGTGGTTTGTGAACCGCATTGAGTACGTCACGGAAAGTGAGGAAAAAGAGGCGGAGAGTAATGGCCTGGTGAAACAAGCCGGGGCGCAACTTATTCTCCGCTGGCGAAAGGGCTGGCAGTGTAAGAGGGGGAAGCGCCGCAGCCTTGCCGCGCCAGATAAGCGTTATTTGCCCGGCGTGGTCGCCGTGGTAGTTGAGGTGCTGCCGCCGCCGTGATCGCCGCCGCCCATGGTGGCCAGCGCGACGCCGAGCAGGGCGCCCACCGCACCGATGCCGATAGCATCTGAATTACCTTTGGCCGTGGTCGACGCCTGTGCGCCGGCGGCTTCGCCCGCTGGCGTAGCGGCCTGAACCTGTGTGAGGCTGGTGAGTACCAGAGCGCTCAGCAGAACAACGGTTTTTTTCATCTTTCTTCTCCACATGAACTCAGTAAGCAGGTACCGATGCAGTGTCGGAGATCATTTGCGCAGAGGAAAGGAGAGTTTACTGACTGATTCAAATCACTTTATTTAAAGCTGGCCTTATTTTGAGCGCGGACGCTGGCTTATCCTGCACGCGAAACTTAAGCCAAATGGCGCGCCCCGCCTGACGGCGGAAGCGGGACGGCCCGGCTGGACCACTCGCCGGCAGAAAACGGCGCTGATTTTCAGACAAGCGCTAAACGGCGTCAAAATCAGTCAGAAAAGCGCGAGCGAAGCCGCAGTTCGCGGTTAAAATTAAAGATAAGCTGCTGTTTAATATGCTTTGTAACAATTTCGGCTAGAATATAAACCATTAATGACTGTCACAGACAGGCATCTTTTTTACACAATATCGGCACAGGCAATGGCGCCTTTGGGAGTTGAACATGCAAGAGAACTACAAAATTCTGGTCGTCGATGATGATATGCGTCTGCGCGCACTGCTCGAACGCTATCTCACCGAACAGGGATTTCAGGTGCGCAGCGTCGCCAACGCCGAGCAGATGGATCGTCTGCTGACCCGCGAATCATTCCATTTAATGGTGCTGGATTTAATGCTGCCGGGCGAAGATGGCCTGTCAATTTGCCGTCGTCTGCGTAGCCAGAGTAACCCGATGCCGATCATTATGGTCACCGCGAAAGGTGAAGAGGTTGATCGTATCGTGGGGCTGGAAATCGGCGCCGATGACTACATTCCAAAACCGTTCAACCCGCGTGAGCTGCTGGCGCGTATCCGTGCCGTGCTGCGTCGTCAGGCCAATGAGCTGCCGGGCGCGCCGTCGCAGGAAGAAGCCGTCATCGCCTTCGGTAAGTTCAAACTGAACCTCGGCTCGCGTGAAATGTTCCGTGAAGATGAGCCGATGCCGCTGACCAGCGGAGAGTTCGCCGTGCTGAAAGCGCTGGTGAGCCATCCGCGTGAGCCGCTGTCGCGCGATAAGCTGATGAACCTGGCGCGCGGGCGTGAGTACAGTGCGATGGAACGTTCAATCGACGTGCAGATCTCTCGTCTGCGCCGCATGGTCGAAGAAGATCCGGCGCATCCGCGCTACATCCAGACCGTCTGGGGTCTTGGCTACGTGTTCGTTCCGGACGGCAGTAAAGCATGAGGCGATTGCGCTTCTCACCCCGCAGTTCGTTTGCCCGCACCCTGTTGTTGATCGTTACATTGCTGTTCGTCAGCCTGGTAACGACCTACCTGGTGGTGCTCAATTTCGCCATTCTTCCCAGCCTGCAGCAGTTCAACAAAGTCCTCGCCTACGAAGTGCGTATGCTGATAACCGATCGGCTGCAGCTGGAGGATGGTACGCAGCTGGAAGTGCCGACGGCCTTCCGGCGCGAAATTTATCGTGAGCTGGGCATCTCGTTGTACACCAACGCGGCGGCGGAAGAGAGCGGGCTGCGCTGGGCGCAGCATTATGAATTCCTCAGTGAACAGATGGCGCAGCAGCTGGGTGGGCCGACCGACGTGCGGGTTGAGGTTAACAAAAACTCGCCGGTGGTCTGGCTGAAAACCTGGCTGTCGCCGGATATCTGGGTGCGCGTACCGCTGACCGAAATCCATCAGGGCGACTTCTCACCGCTGTTCCGCTATACCTTGGCAATAATGCTGCTGGCGATTGGCGGCGCATGGCTGTTTATCCGTATACAAAACCGACCCTTAGTCGATCTCGAACACGCTGCGTTGCAGGTGGGGAAAGGCATTATTCCGCCACCGCTGCGCGAATACGGTGCCTCGGAAGTGCGTTCGGTGACGCGCGCCTTCAACCAGATGGCGGCGGGCGTGAAGCAGCTGGCCGATGACCGCACGCTGTTGATGGCGGGCGTCAGCCATGATTTACGCACGCCGCTGACGCGCATCCGTCTTGCCACCGAGATGATGGGCGAGGAAGATGGCTACCTGGCCGAGTCGATCAACAAAGATATCGAAGAGTGTAACGCCATCATTGAGCAGTTCATCGATTACCTGCGCACCGGGCAGGAGATGCAAACCGAGCGCGCCGATCTGAATAGTGTGCTGGGCGAAGTGGTGGCGGCGGAGAGCGGCTACGAGCGCGAGATTGAGAATGCGGTGATGGACGCGGAGCTGATGCTGGATATTAACCCGCTGTCGATTAAACGCGCGGTGGCGAATCTGGTGGTCAACGCGGCGCGCTACGGTAACGGCTGGATCAAGGTCAGCAGCGGTCAGGAATTGAATCGCGCGTGGTTTCAAGTGGAGGATGATAGTCCGGGCATTAAGCCGGATCAGTTACAGCATCTGTTGCAGCCGTTTGTGCGCGGCGACAGCGCGCGCAGCACCAGCGGCACTGGTCTTGGCCTGGCAATTGTGCAGCGTATTATCGATGCGCATGACGGATCGCTGGAGATTGGCGACAGTAAACGCGGCGGATTACGTATCCGTGCATGGTTACCGATCCCGGAAAACAGCGCCACGACGGCAGTAAGCAGTAATGTTAGCTAAATTTCCGCACGAACCGTAGCGGCGCAATTTATTGCGCATCCATCAGCGATATTGCCGCTGCAGGCATGCGCGATGAAATGTGCCATACCTAAGCCGCCGTGGTGGCGGCTGGTCTACCTCACAGCTGCGGGCCGGCCTGCACCAGCGCCTTGCCGGCATCGTTATCGGTGTACTTCTCGAAATTGGTGATAAAGCGCTGCGCCAGCGCTTCGGCAGCCTGCTGCCAGGCGGCGTCGTCAGGCCAGCTGCGGCACGGATCGAGAATGGCATCGTCCACCTGTGCCAGCGTGGTAGGCACCTGCAGATTGAATACTGGCAGCGTCACGGTCTCGGCTTCATCCAGCTCACCGGCCAGAATCGCGTTGATGATAGCGCGCGTGTCTTTCAGCGAAATGCGCTTGCCGCTGCTGTTCCAGCCGGTATTCACCAGATAGGCCTGCGCGCCGGACGCCTGCATACGTTCCACCAGCACATCCGAGTACTGCGTTGGATGCAGCGTCAGGAACGCCGCGCCAAAACAGGCCGAGAAGGTTGGGCGGGGGCTGCGTCACACCGCGCTCGGTGCCGGCCAGCTTGGCGGTAAAGCCGGACAGGAAGTTATACTGGGTTTGCTCCGGTGTCAGACGCGAAACCGGTGGCAGTACGCCAAACGCGTCGGCGGTCAGGAAGATTACCTTCTTCGCGTGGCCCGCTTTCGACACCGGCTGCACGATGTTTTCGATGTGCTTAATCGGGTAAGACACGCGGGTGTTTTCCGTCTTGCTGGCGTCGTCGTCCCAGCCGTGCTCATCGCCGCCGATCAGCTGATCGATCCGGATCGGTAGAGAGCGTGGTTTTACCGGTACCGGACAGGCCAAAGAACACCGCCACGTCGCCCGCTTTGGCGACGTTTGCCGAGCAGTGCATCGAGGCGATACCCTTCAGCGGCAGCAGATAGTTCATGATGGCGAACAGGCCTTTTTTCATCTCGCCGCCGTACCAGGTGCCGCCGATCAGCTGCATGCGTTCGGTCAGGTTAAAGGCGACAAAATTCTCTGAATGCAGACCCTGCGCCTGCCAGTCCAGATTGGTGCACTGCGCCGCGCTCATCACCACGAAATCCGGGGTAAACTCAGCCAGTTCGGCTTCAGTCGGACGGATAAACATGTTTTTGACGAAATGCGCCTGCCACGCTACTTCCATCACGAAACGCACGCTGAGGCGGGTGTCCGGGTTGGCGCCGCAGAAGGCGTCAATCACAAACAGACGCTTGCCGGAAAGCTGTTGCGTGCAGCGATCTTTCAGCGCCTGCCAGGTTTCCTGTGACAGCGGCTGGTTGTCGTTCTTGCCGTTGCCAACATCGTTCCACCACAGCGTGTCACGCGTGGTGTCATCCCGCACGATGTATTTATCTTTCGGCGAACGTCCGGTGAAGATGCCGGTATCCACGGCAATGGCACCGCTCTGCGTCAGGGTGCCGCGCGCGTAACCTTCCAGCTCCGGGCGGGTCTCTTCCTGAAATAGCGTGGCGTAATCAGGGTTGTACACCACCTCGGTGGTGCCGCTAATTCCGAGCGTTTCGAGGTCTTGCGATGTCAGGCCGTTAACGCGCATGTGACTGCTCCTTAAATCGGTACTTCATGGCATTTTTTATGAGGGTTTCTGCGTCCTGCTGCGCATAGCCGCACAGGGTAGATCGCGCGCAGTGTACACGTCTGAGCGAGGTGGAAAAGTGAAGAGAGTTAAAAATGCGAGCTGGAACGTGACAAGTAGAGAAATCTGCCACTTATGAAACTAAAGTTAGCGAAAATTAGTTAATTTCCGTGAAAAAATCATAGCGCTACGCCGGCGGAAAATACGGGCGGCGTCACCGCCCGTTTGCTAATTAATGCAGTTGATCGCTATTGCCGGAGGGAGTGTTACGAATAGCAGCAATATCTACTGCGTCGTACACATATAGTGCGTGCCGCAGTAGTCGCAGTGCATATCGATTTTGCCGTCTTCGACGAGAATCTCATCCACTTCCTCTGGCGGCAGCGTTTTCAGCACTTCACCGCAGCGTTCGCGCGAGCAGGTGCATTTGAAGCTGACCGGCGCCGGATCGTAAACCGTGGCTTCTTCCTGATGATAGAGACGCCACAGTACGTCAGTAGCGGGCAGCTCAATCAGCTCTTCGCTCTTCACGGTTTCCGTTAACGTGGCCAGATGGTTGAAGTCATCCAGGTTTGGCTCCTGCGCAGGCAGCACCTGCAGCAGAATACCGGCTGCGCCTTTCTCGCTGGTGCGAATGAACAGGCGGGTTGGCAGCTGCTCGGAACGCATGAAGTAATCTTCCAGACAGCCCGCCAGCGTATCGGCTTCCAGGCCGACCACGCCCTGATAGCGCTCGCCTTTCTCAGGCGAAATGGTGATCACCAGATAGCCGTTACCCACTATCTGCTTCAGGCTGCTGCCGGCGGCGATCTCCGCATCCTCTTTCAGCCGCGCCACGCCGCGCAGCTCCTGGCGGTTATTCCCGTTGATCACCGCCATGCTCAGCGGGCCATCGCCCTGCAGCTGCACGGTGATGTCGCCGTCAAACTTCAGCGTAGCGGTGAGCAGGCTGGTGGCGACCAGCAGTTCGCCCAGCAGCGTTTTGACCGGCTCGGCATAGTCGTGGTTCTGCACGATGTCGCGCCAGGTTTGAGATGCGTTGACCAGCTCGCCGCGCACGGCGACGTTTTCAAGCAGGTAACGATGTAGTTGATCTTGAACAGACATAAGGTTTCTCTCGTGGGGGTGCGAGTTATTCATCGCCCGACAATTTAAATTTCAGCAGATCGCGGCGCTCTTTTTTATCCGGGCGGCGATCGGGATGCGGCATGGTCAGGGCATTCATTTTGCGCGCCAGAGCGTTCTTTTCGCGCTTTTCGATGCTGGCGGCCGTCTCCGCGTACATCTGCTGCGCTTCGCTGGCCGGACGCCGCTGGTCGCCGATGGCGGTGATGATCACCGTGCGCTCATCGTTGCCCTGACGCAGCGTCAGCTCGGCCTGCAGTTCGACCACTTTGCCCGGTTTGCTGCGCTGGCCGTTGTAATGCACTTTGCCGCCTTCAATCATGTCGCGAGCCAGCGCGCGGCCCACAGCCATTTATCAAGGCGAACGCCTTCACTGGTTTTCTCTTTCATTGCGGCTCCTGCTGTTACGCTGCGTCACGCCGTGTGGCGATCGGTCACACACGGTCGCATGACGCCGGAAAGATGGACCGGGCCGGTGCCGGATACCCAAAGGTATGGGTACAACGTGATAAATCAAGGGCGAGGTGCCGTTGCGGGCTGCCGATCCATCGCTAATCCCTTAAGCGTAATCGGCATTTTGTTTTCCGCCCTGAAAAACAGGGCGACAGGGTAGCACAGAAGGCGGAGGGTCAGAACAGCGAGCGCACGCTCTGCATAGTGCTGAGGTTGTGGTTAAAGCTCTTGTCGTAATACTGCTGAATCTGCGCCATACGCAGGCGGTTGCGGTGGATGCGGCGCAGCGCCAGCAGGCCGTTGCTGACGGCGCTGACAATCAGCACCAGCATCAGCAGCGCGGTGCCCAGATAGCGCCACTGCGCCATGGCATCGGGCTCGTTGTGCAGGGTGATGTGGCGCGTGCCGTTGGCATCGGTGGTAATGCTGGTAATGATACCGCTGGCGGCAAACGGCGTGTGCAGCAGCATGCCGGACAGGCGCTGCAGTTCGTGCCACTGTGAAGGGGCGTCGAGATCGAACAGCGCCACCGACGGCTGCGGCTGGTTCACCATCTGCCGGCCTTCATCGCTAATGATCAGGAATCCACCCGGCGGCGGGCTGTTAAGGGTTTCCGCCGCGCGACGCGTCTCACGCGAGAAGAAGGTCGAGGTGGCGGTGTTCACCAGATTCTCCAGCGCTTCGGCGCTAACCGGACGCAGCAGCACGTTCATGCCGTTGAGCTTGCCGGAATCCGCACGGTGAATCAGCGTATCCCAGTCTTTGGCGTTACCGAAGTTGACCAGCGCATTTTTCAGGCGCACGCAGTCCTGCTGCTGGCTGCACAGCTGCTGGGTTTTCAGCACCAGATCGGAGAAATCATCCAGCAGGATCATGCCTGATTTCTGAATCGCCGACGCCAGCTGCGGGTTAAGTTTCGGGTCGGTGTTGGTTTCCGGATGCAGCTGCTGCGTGGTGGTCTCCAGCAGCGCGGCGGCTTTATCGATGATGTCGGACTGCGGCAGCGGCGCAGCGTTGTTCCAGTAAATCGCCGAGCAGTCGAATGGCATGTAGGCGTAGCTGCGGTTGCTCTGGTAATTGCCCGGGACCGAGCACATCCCGGTGCCGCTCACTTTCAGGCTATCGCCGATGTGCAGCGGCAGGGCAGTGAGTTTATCGACGCTGTTCACTTCCACGCTCTCAGTCCCTTTCAGCCAGGCGAGGCTGAGTTTGATCGGCATGCTGAGTGGAATCCAGCTCACCAGCATCACCAGCACCAGCAGTGAACCGCACGCCAGCACCAGGTTTTTACGCCAGCGCTGTACCGGGAAGTTGCGGACTTCATCCTGCAGCGACAGGAAGCGCCCCTGGCGTACCACCTGACGATTCAGATAGATATCCACATCCGTCACCTGGCCCAGGTCGTGCGCCACATAAGGTTGCCAGTGTGCCGGATAGATTAAGTCGATGATGCCGAGCGAGATGTTGCTCTGCTCCTGATTGGATTCGCCAAACAGGCCCCAGCGCTTCGGTGCGCCGCGCAGACAGTGCACATCGCGCAGCCCTTTTTCACCGGGGAATCGGTACATAAACCACAGGCTGACAGCGACGATCGCGCCGGCGGGCAGCGCAATCCACAGCATCAGGCTGCCGGGCAGCACTAGGCTGAGGAAAAACAGCAGGAAGGCGCAGCAAATGGCGCTCGCTTCACGCGTGCCGTCGGCGCGCGACAGCTGATACTCTTCCGGCGACTCTTTGCGCACCTGCAGCAGCTCGACGTTTTCGCTCTCCTCTTTACGAATCGAAGCGTTGGTCGACATCGGCCGGACCAGCGGCGGCAGCGCCGGTTGTTCCACTGCATAGTTCACCAGCGAGTGGCCGTTAAGCGAGATCACTAGCGGCAGGGTCTGTGTGCGAATCAGCTCGACGTAGTTTTCTTCAGCGATGTACTGGCTCCCACAGCGGCGGCAGATGCACCTCGACTTCATCCAGGTAGTGGCGCCATTTGTGGGGATCGTCAGTGGAGAGGCCGTAACGGGTGATGGAGCGGGTAACGGGATAAACATTTGCTCTGTGCGGTCAGCGCCAGCGCTTCGGGTTCCCGTGACGAACAGGTCGATCGCCCGCCGCTGTGCTGACGCGCTTTACCCAGCGACGCAATATACTTCTCAACGGCAGCGCGTTCTTCATCGGTGAGTTTACGGCAGGGCGGACTGATAAACGGCAGTGGTTTCGCCAACGGCGGACGATGCCGCATAGCGTACCAGTAGCCGATTCCGGCCACTAACGAACAGGCTAGCATGACAGCCAGAATGACGATAAGAGTGCTCATGCTTTGCTCAATCCAGCCAAAAAACTGCCGTCACGTTTACGATGTGCTCCCGGTAAAACCTGCAATACGAGTCAATTTTGGCGAGCAGAAGTCATTCTGACAAGAGGCAAATGAAACAAAATACCGCGCAAAATCATTGTATTATAAATTTGTTAGATTATTCCTTAACGGGATGATACTCACAAGCCCCTCAATTAAACATCGGTATTATCCCAATTTGCTGCTACCCCGTTGACTTATTGTGAAAATCTTACTGTGCAGATAACAAGAAGCTGTTAGCGGCAGTGGGCAAATGTATGTCACCATGATTGACCCGCGCTGTGTGTCGCACAATGCCGCGGGCTTCGGTATGCTGACGTCATCGCGTTTCACAAGGCTGTGCTAAGTTTGAGACTGATATGACCACTCCCCTGAAAAAACCTGACATCCTCAACGTGGAAGCGGTGGCCCGCTCCCGCCTGTTTACCATCGAAGCGGTTGATCTCGCCTTCAGCAACGGTGCGCGTCGCGTCTATGAGCGCATGAAGCCCTCCGATCTTGAAGCGGTGATGATTGTGCCGATCATTGGCAATGACGTGATCCTGATCCAGGAGTACGCCGTCGGACTGGAAACCTATGAACTGGGCTTCCCGAAAGGCTTAATCGATCCTGGTGAAAGCGCTTTTGAAGCCGCCAACCGTGAGCTGAAAGAGGAAGTGGGCTTTGGCGCGCACCAGCTGGAAGCGCTTGGCAAACTCACCATGGCGCCGTCCTATTTCTCCAGCAAGATGAATATCGTGGTAGCTGAAGGGTTATACGAAGAGAAGCTGGAAGGGGATGAGCCGGAGCCGCTGATTGTACGTCGCTGGCCGCTCAGCAATCTGCTGGCGCTGCTGGAAGAGCCGGATTTTCGCGAGGCGCGTAACGTAAGCGCGCTGTTTATGGTGCGTGAGTGGCTGGTGAAGCAGGGGCGGTTGAGTTATTGAGGACATCTGGCGGCGCAATGAAAGGCGCGGAAAGTCGCACGGGACAAAAAACGATGAGCCGGGGATTTCCCCCGGCTTTTTTGATCAAAACAGTTCGTGGCTTTCACCGTTGTCCATGATGGTGGTGCCCACATCATGCACCGAGTACTCGGTCGGCTGGGTGCCGTTGATGAAGTACTCCTGACGGGGGTTGCCGCCACCGTTGGCCAGCTTGCCGGTGCTGCGGTCAATGGTCACCGTCACCACGCCGTCCGGCGGCGTCAGCGGCTGC
The DNA here is from genome assembly GCF_059731155.1 of Type-A symbiont of Plautia stali. Classification (NCBI taxonomy): domain Bacteria; species Type-A symbiont of Plautia stali. The sequence goes on from NZ_AP035891.1 coordinate 711,778, forward strand.
ACCGGGACACCATCCAGCGCCACTTTCATGTAATCATCCCATGCCGGCTGCGCACTCTTCGCGCCGCCTTCGTAGCCGGAGATCTGATCCGGAATCGCCCCCGATACCGTGGTGCGTCCCAGCGCGCGCGAATCATCGAAGCCAATCCACACCGACGTCACCACGCCCGGACCATAACCGGAGAACCAGGCGTCTTTTGAACTGTTGGTGGTACCGGTTTTGCCGCCGATATCGTTGCGCTTCAGATCGCGACCGGCACGCCAGCCGGTCCCCATCCAGCCGGGTTCACCGAAGATGTTAGAGTTCAGCGCGCTCTTGATCAGGAACGCCAGCGGCGTGTTGATCACGTGCGGCGCATACTGCTGATCGCCGGCCGGCTGTGGCTGCGCCGGTACCTGCTCCAGCTCGGGCTGCGGCACGGTCTGATTCTGCTGCTGATTCGAGGTGGCGACGTTCTCCACGCACTCTTCATTCAGCGCCACCGACTTTTTGGTGTCGCCATAGATCACCGGCAGATTGCACTGCGGGCAGGCGATCTTCGGCTGCGCCTGGAAAATCACGCCGCTCTGTTCGTTCTCAATCTTCGAGATGAAGTAAGGATCGACCAAGAAACCGCCGTTGGCCATCACCGCATAGCCGCGCGCCACCTGCATTGGCGTGAAGGATGCTGCGCCCAGGGCCAGCGACTCGGTATGGATAATGTTCTGCGCCGGGAAGCCAAAGCGCTGCAGATACTCAGCGGCGTAATCAACGCCCATGGCACGCATCGCGCGCACCATCACCACGTTTTTCGACTCACCCAGCCCTTGGCGTAAACGAATCGGACCCGCATAGGTAGGCGGCGAGTTCTTTGGTCGCCAGTCTGCGCCGGCACCGGCATCCCAGCGTGAAATCGGCACGTCGTTGAGGATGGAGGCCAGCGTCAGGCCGCGGTCCATGGCGGCGGTATACAGGAACGGCTTTATGTTCGAGCCGACCTGACGCAGCGCCTGGGTGGCGCGGTTGAACATACTCTGGTTGAAGTCAAAACCGCCTACCAGCGCGCGTACCGCACCGTCTTCCGGATTAAGCGACACCAGCGCCGAGTTCACCAGCGGTACCTGTCCCAGCCACCACGCATCCCCGACTTTGCGTACCCAAATCTGCTGGCCAGCCTGCAGAACCTGAGTGACGCTGTGCGGCGTCGGTCCCTGCAGGGTGTCGGATTTATACGGACGCGCCCAGCGCACGCCCGCTAAGGTCAGCGAAACGCTGCTGCCATCTTTCAGCATGGCGGTGGCTTCGTCGGCGCTAGCGCTGGTGACCACGGCGGCATTCAGCGGACCGTAGACCGGCAGATCTTTCAGCGCGTTGACGATGCGGGTGTGATCCCAGCTGGCTTCGCCCACTTTCCACAGCACGTTGGTCGGGCCGCGATAACCGTGACGCATATCGTACGCCATCACGTTGTTACGCACCGCCTGCTGTGCGGCTTCCTGCAGATGGCGGGTCACGGTGGTATACACCTTGTAGCCATCGTCATAGGCGCTGTCGCCGTAACGCTTCACCATCTCCTGACGCACTAACTCGGTGAGATACGGTGCAGAGAAGGCAATTTCCGGACCGTGATAGCTGGCGGTCAGCGGCGTGTTGCGCGCGTCGTTATACTGCTGCTGAGTGATGTAGTTCTGATCCAGCATGCGAGCCAGCACCACATTTCGGCGCGCCAGCGCACGAGCATGCGAGTAGAGCGGATTAAAGGTCGACGGCGCTTTCGGCAGGCCGGCGATCATCGCCATCTCACTCAGTGAAAGCTGATCGACCGGTTTACCGAAGTAAACCTGCGCCGCCGCACCGGCGCCGTAAGCGCGATAGCCGAGATAGATTTTATTCAGATACAGCTCAAGGATTTCATCCTTACTCAGCAACTGCTCGATGCGAATCGCCAGGAAGGCTTCCTTGATTTTACGCATCAGCGTGCGTTCAGGGCTGAGGAAGAAGTTACGCGCCAGCTGCTGCGTAATGGTACTGGCGCCCTGCGAGGCGTGGCCGGAGACCAGCGCGATGCTGGCGGCGCGGAAAATCCCCACCGGATCGACGCCGTGATGCTCATAAAAGCGGCTGTCTTCGGTGGCGATAAACGCTTTGATTAGCTCAGGCGGCATCTGTTGCAGGGTGAGCGGGATACGGCGTTTTTCACCGTACTGGGCGATCAGCTCGCCATCCGCGCTGTAAACCTGCATCGGGGTTTGCAGGCGCACATCTTTCAATGTGTTCACATCAGGCAGCTGCGGCTCTATGTATTTGTACAAACCATAAACCGTGCCGGCTCCCTGCAAAATGCAACACACTGCAAGGATCAATAAATACTTTACGAACTTCACCTGAGAATTCCCATCTGTTGGCGTTTGGGCAGTTTATAAACAATCGCGCGGTAGTATAAAGGCAAGCCTGACGCTTTGATATACCCGTCATTCTTCATGCAATGCGGGTAATCATCCTTTTTCCTGTAGCGATAAGGAGATCGCGCGCATGGCTTTTCAGCGCTGGCAAATTGGACTGGACATCCAGAACGGGCAACTCTGCGCCCTTGGCATTGAACGACGCCGTCACGGATGGCAGCTGCGATACTGGTGGCAGCAGCCGCTGCCGCACGATACGTTACGCAACGACGTGTTGCAAACCTCGCCAGTGTTACAGGAGATGTTGGTGCGCTGGCAGCGTCATTTACCGAAGCGCTACTCACTGCGCGTTGGCCTGCCGCCGCAACTGGTGCTGCAGCGTACGCTGCCGTTGCTGCAAACCTCACTGCGTGAGCCGGCTCTCAGCCGCTACGTTAACGCGTCCGCATCGCGTCTGTTCCCGGTAGAGGCGGCCTCGCTGTCGCTGGATTACCGGCTGGGCGGCAGCGCCAGCCAGCTGCACGTCACCGCCGCGCGCCGCGACGTCATCGCCCAGTGGCTGGCGCCGCTGCAGCAGGCCGGACTGCGCCCCGACGTGTTTGAGCTGAGCAGTCTGGCGCTGACGCAGATCGCCATGCGCGTTCCGCTGCGCCCGTATCAGCTGCTGATCCATCCGCTCAGCGACCACTGGCTGTGGACGCTGGCCGGCGAAAATAGCGCCTGCGGCGCGGCGACCGAACCCCTGACGCTCGCCCATCTGCGTGACACCTTTCCCCAGGCACAAGCGGTGTTCTGCACCTCACCGCAGGCGTTGCCGGAGCGGAAGTACAGCGCTGCAAGCCGCTGGCACTGCTGCACTATCTGCAACCGCCGCTACCCGCAGAGGCGGGCGCGCTGGCCATTGCGCTTGGCCTAGCGCTGCGCACGGAGGATTACTGATGCTGGCGGTCAATTTGCTCCCGTGGCGGGCACAGCAGTTGCTGCTACGCCGCCAGCACAGTGTGGCGCTGCTGGTTGCCGTGCTGCTGTTTACGCTGTTACTCACGCTGCTGCTGTGGTGGCGCGCTGAACAGTGGCTCCAGCACGCAGCCCGGCAGCGGGCCGGTATGACCATGCAGCTCCAGCAGATACAGCAACGGCTGGCGCAACAGCAAACGCTGATGGCGCAGCGGGATGCTCTGTTACTCAGGCAGCAGGCGCAGCAACAGCGGCAGCAGCAGCATCAACGCTGGCAGCAGTTCTGGCAGCAACTGCCCGCGCTGATGCCGGAGACGCTGTGGCTGAGTCGCGTGGAGCGGCGTCAGGGGCAACTGGTGCTGGACGGTCTGGCGCAAAGTCTGGCTGACGTCAGCGCGTTCCGCCGTCAGCTGCAGACGCAGCGGCTGTTTGCGGCGGTGAAGCAGGGTAGCGTACAACGTCAGGCGCAGGCTGATTACCGCTTCGTGCTGCGCACCCGGCTGCAGGAGGCGACCGATGAATGAGCTCATCCAGCGCTGGCTGCAGCTGGCACTGACGTGGCGGATAGCCAGCCTGCAGCTGCACGCGCGACCGGCCATCGAACAGCTTCAGGCGGAGATCGCAACGTTGCAGCCAGCGGCAACGGCGGCGTCCGTATCGTTAGAGCTACTGGTGGCGGCGCGCGGCAATCAGCTCGAGGCCTGGCATCCGGACAGTCAGCCACAGCAGCTGGCGCTGCGCCTGAGCTGGACGCAATTTCTGCCGCTGTTCAGCGGGCTGGCTGCGACGGCGTTAGCGGTGCCACAGCGTTTTCAGCTGCAGGCGGAGCAGGGCATGTTACACAGCGAGTTCTGGCTGGAGAGTGACGATGCGGAGTAGCGCACTGGTGTTACTGCTGTGCAGCAGCTGGGCGCTGGCGCGCGATCCGTTCCAGCTGCTGGCTGCCAGCCAGTGTCAGGCGCCCGCTACCGTACCGCAGGGCTGGCGATTACAGGGCATCATTGGTCGCGCGCCGCACTTTGTGGCCTAGCTGGTTTCACCGCAGGGCAAACGTCAGCGGCTGAGCGCACCGGCTGCTTTTCCGGTGGCACCGTGGCAGGTGACCCAGCTCAGTGCACATACGCTGGTACTGAGCGCCACGCAGAGCTGCCCGCCGCAGCACATCACATGGGTAATAAAAGGAGGATTTTATGAAAAGGATGACGCTGGCGCTGAGCAATCCGCTGCACGCCGCTGATCAGCCCCTGAGCCTGGTATTTGATGATGCGCCGGTCGAGCGCATTCTGCAGGCGCTGGCTGACTATCAGCAAACCAACCTGCTGATAGCGTCGGGCGTGGAGGGGCGGCTGTCGCTGCGACTCGATAACGTCGGCTGGGAGCGCGCACTGGCGCTGGTCACGCGGCTGGCGAAACTCACCGTGATCCAGGAGGAGGGCGTGCTGCTGGTCTATCCGGAGAGCTGGCAGCAGCTACAGGCACAGCAGGCACAGGCGGAGCGTGAAGAGAAGCAGCTGCAGGCGCCGCTTGAGCAGCGTACCGTTACGCTGCACTACGCCAGCGCCAGCGATGTCTACCGCAGCCTGCAGGCGGAACGCTCGCTGATGACGCCGCGCGCCAGCGTGACGGTGGATAGCCGTACCAACAGTCTGTTGCTAAAGGACAGCGCCCAGGCGCTGCGCGACACCGAGCGCTGGCTGCAGGCGCTGGATCTGCCGCTGGAGCAGGTTGAGCTGTCAGCGCACATTGTCACCATCAATGAAGAGCATCTGTACGAGCTCGGTGTCAGCTAGAGCACCGCACCCGGCGATGTCGTCACCAGGGCGCTGCGCAATCCGCAGCTGCTGGTGCCGATGGCGGTGAGCAATCCGGCGATACGCGCCGGCGTCACGCTCGGACCTATCAGCGGCGAACTGCTAAACTAGGAGCTGAGCGCTCTGGAGCAGGAGAACCAGATCGAAATCATCGCCAGCCGGCGGCTGTTTACCTCGCACCAGCAGACCGCCACCATCAAGCAGGGCACCGAAATTCCCTACGAGGTGAAATCCGGTAACAGCGGTGCGACGGCGATTGAGTTCAAAGAGGCGGTGCTGGGCATGGAGGTAACGCCAGTGGTATTGGGCAACGGGCGTATTCAGCTCACGCTGCGGCTGAGCCAGGACATGCCGGGTCGCAGCCTGACGATGGGGGAAAGTCAGGTGCTGAGCATTGATAAGCAGGAAATCGCCACTCAGGTGACGCTGCGCGACGGTGAAACGCTGGCGCTGGGCGGTATTTTCCAGCAGCAGCGCACCTAGGGCGAAAAGCGCGTGCCGTGGCTGGGTAAGGTGCCGCTGCTCGGCAGTCTGTTTCGTCAGCAGACCGACGAGCGCAAAAAACGTGAGCTGGTGATCTTCATCACGCCGCGACTGGTCAGGGAAGCAGCGCTTACCGCCGGATAAAGCGGAAAATTCGCTCCATATGACCAACTGTGTTGACGCAAGGCAGGAATTAGCATACAAGGTTTAGCGATTTTAAAACGGTGTAACGGAACGCGGCAGGATAACCTTCCGGCGGGTGTCAGTGATAAGCGATACTGGCATCGAAAGAAATATGCCCGAATTTTGGGTGGTACAGGACGTCAGCAACGGCACGTATTCCACCGTTTACGCAGGTAAGCTGTCGGGAGCGACAGGCCCAGCCAGCGCACCTGTAGCGCGCACAAGGATGGCAAAAAAGGAAGAGCGTTACCGTCTCGCGAACCACAGACCGGTCCTGTTTGAAGGTCGCCGGGGGCAATTTATTCGGTTGCCAAACGGCCATGAGTGTTGAGATAATTTTCCGTCTGACTCTTGCTAACGCTCATGAGGTCTCAGTTCCTGTCCCGCCAGCAATGTGCTGAACGCGGGGTATCATCAACGAATTCTTAGTAATACCGACAAAATGGCAGAGAAACGCAATATCTTTCTGGTTGGGCCGATGGGTGCCGGCAAAAGCACTATTGGTCGTCAGTTAGCTCAGCAACTTAATATGGAATTTTTCGATTCCGATCAGGAAATTGAGCGACGTACCGGAGCGGATGTAGGCTGGGTATTTGATGTGGAAGGCGAAGCCGGTTTTCGCGATCGTGAAGAGAAAATCATCAACGAGCTGACCGAGAAACAGGGCATTGTCCTGGCGACCGGTGGCGGCTCCGTCAAATCCCGTGAAACCCGTAATCGTCTCTCCGCCCGCGGCGTGGTCGTCTACCTCGAAACCACCATCGAAAAGCAACTTGCCCGCACTCAGCGTGATAAAAAGCGTCCGCTGCTGCAGGTTGACGAACCGCCGCGCGAGGTACTGGAAGCACTGGCTGGCGAACGTAATCCACTTTATGAAGAGATCGCTGACGTCACCATTCGCACTGACGATCAAAGTGCAAAAGTTGTCGCCAATCAGATCATCAACATGCTGGAAAAAAATTAATCCAGCACCCTGAGGGCTCAGCAATAGGTATCGGTCATCATGGAGAAGATCACTGTCTCACTGGGGGATCGCAGTTACCCCATCACCATCGCTGCCGGACTGTTTAACTATCCGGCTTCTTTTTGGCCGCTGAAAGCCGGCGACAATGCCATGCTGGTGACGAATCAGACGCTGGCACCGATCTATCTGGAAAAACTCGCGACGCTGCTGCGCAACGTCGGGGTGAAAGTGGATCAGGTGATTCTGCCCGACGGTGAGCAGTACAAAACGCTGGCGGTGATGGACGAGGTTTTCACCGCGCTACTCCAGAAGCCGCACGGCCGTGACACCACGCTGATTGCACTGGGTGGTGGCGTGATTGGCGATCTGACCGGTTTTACTGCCGCCAGCTACCAGCGCGGTGTGCGATTTATTCAGGTGCCGACCACCTTGCTGTCGCAGGTTGACTCCTCGGTCGGGGGCAAAACTGCGGTGAACCATCCCCTCGGTAAAAACATGATCGGTGCTTTCTACCAGCCGGCTTCGGTGGTGGTCGATACCGACTGCCTCACTACGCTGCCGCCGCGCGAGCTGGCCTCCGGTCTGGCGGAAGTGATCAAATACGGCATCATTCTCGACGGTGAATTTTTCCAGTGGCTGGAGCAGAATCTTGATGCGCTGCTGGCGCTGGATAACACTGCCATGGCTTACTGCATTCGCCGCTGCTGCGAGCTGAAAGCCGAAGTGGTGGCGGCCGACGAGCGTGAAACCGGCCTGCGTGCGCTGCTCAATCTCGGTCATACTTTTGGCCATGCGATTGAAGCGCACATGGGTTACGGCAACTGGTTGCACGGTGAAGCGGTTGCGGCGGGCATGGTGATGGCGGCGCGCACCGCTGAGCGTCTGGGTCAGTTCAGCGCTGCCGATACTGACCGCATTATTGCGCTGCTGCAGCGTGCTGGCCTGCCGGTTAACGGCCCGGCCAGCATGACGGCAGAAGCCTATCTGCCGCACATGATGCGCGATAAAAAAGTGCTCGGCGGCGAGCTGCGTCTGGTGCTGCCTCTCGCTATTGGCCGCTCTGAAGTGCGTGGCGGCGTAGCGCATGATATGGTGCTGGCTGCGATTAACGATTGCAAAGTATCTTGATTATCCCCGGACTACGTCGGGCTGCCGTCCGGCGGGGGAACAGTGAGCAGCGTGCCGTTTTACGGAGGAGGCTAAATGGATGAGTTCAAACCGGAAGACGAGTTAAAACCTGACGCCAGTGACCGCCTTCCCACGCGGCCTCGCAAATCGTCTTCTGCGCCGAAAGCGAAAGTACCGGTTTCCCGTCAGCATATGATGATGGGCATCGGCATTCTGGTGCTGCTGATTCTGGTGCTGGGCATTGGCTCCGCGCTGACCGGCCCGGACGAGAAGAAACCGGCCAGCAACAGCGCCAGCACCGGTAGCGCGGCACCGGCTGGCGGCGGCAGTGAAAAGAATATCGACCTGTCAGGTTCAACCGCCATGAGCGGCCAGCAGAATGCCACGCCGTCGGCTGAGGGCTGTGCGCCGCAGAATACCGCCGGTAACGCCGCACCTGCCGGCAGTGACGGTCAGTCAATCTCCATGCCGTCTGTTTCCTCCACGCCGACTCAGGCAGCACTGGTTGACACACCGGCCAACCAGCAGCGCGTAACGCTGCCGGGCGATCTCAATACCGCGCTGAATAATCAGCAGGGTTCCGTTGATGCCGCGGCGCAGGGCGCACAGGGCAACAGTTCGCTGCCTACCGCACCGGCGACGGTCAGCGGCAGCGCCGGCAAAGCGGTCACGCCGCCGGCGGTACGCGCTGAGACGCCACCGCGCAGCCTCGGTGCCAGCAGCGTCGGCAGCCACAAAACACCCGCTGCCAGTAAACCGGCCGCAGTGAAAGAGAACAAAACGCACACCACCACCGCGCACAACAGCGCACCCGCCAGCAGTGGCGGTGCCAGCAAGTCGCTGCCATCGGGCGGTAACTACACGCTGCAGCTGAGCGGTGCGTCGAAAGAAGCGAGCCTGAACGCCTGGGCGAAGAAACAGAATCTGAGCGGTTATCACGTGTATAAAACCACGCGTAACGGCCAGCCGTGGTACGTGCTGGTGAGCGGCGCTTATGCCACACCGGCCGAAGCCAAACGTGCGGTAGCTTCACTGCCGGCGGAAGTGCGTACGGCGAACCCGTGGGTTAAACCGCTGAGCCAGGTGAAGAAAGAGAGCCAATAAGTGATGTGGGGCCGCGCTGCTGCGGCCCCGTTCTAAGCGCAGATCTGCTGTCGGTTTCGCCACAGCCAATAATTAAGATGTAATAGCCACGACAGCATGAAGAAAAATCGCGCTTTCCTGAAATGGGCCGGAGGGAAATACCCGCTGCTTGACGATATCCGTCGTCATCTGCCACAAGGTGATTGTTTAATCGAACCTTTTGTCGGCGCCGGTTCCGTATTCCTCAACACCGATTATGACCGTTATCACCTGGCGGACATCAACGGTGATCTGATCAATCTCTACAATATCGTCAAAACGCGCACCGCCTCGTTTATTGAAGACGCGCGCCAGCTGTTCAGCGCCAGCGGCAATACGGCGGAAACCTATTACGCCCAGCGTACGGCGTTCAACGCCAGCGCGGATACCTATCAGCGCGCCCTGCTGTTTCTTTATCTCAACCGCCACGGTTACAACGGCCTGTGCCGTTACAATCTGCGCGGTGAATTTAATGTGCCCTTTGGTCGCTATCGTAAGCCGTACTTCCCGGAAGCCGAACTGCTGTTGTTCGCCGAGCGCGCGCAAAAAGCCACCTTTGTCTGTGAATCGTACGATGTTACTCTGGGCAACGCCCCTGCAGGCTCAGTGGTTTATTGCGATCCGCCGTATGCGCCGCTGTCGGCGACGGCTAATTTTACCGCTTACCACACCAACAGCTTTAGCCTGCGCGAGCAGCAGCATCTGGCGGAGCTGGCCAGTCAGCTGGCGCAGGAGAGCCGCATCCCGGTACTGATTTCTAACCACGATACTCTGCTGACGCGCGAGTGGTATCAGAATGCGGATTTACACGTAGTTAAAGCCCGGCGTTCCATCAGTCGAAGCATAAGTGGTCGCACTCAGGTTGACGAACTGCTGGCGCTTTTCCGCTAGCCTGTTTCGTCCGCGACCAACGCATCACGCTAGCCCCGGCTGGCGCACAAAATTGGGAGATTCGGATGAAACAATTTTTACTGGCCCCATCAATCCTTGCCGCTGATTTTGCCCGCCTAGGCGAAGATACCGCTAAAGCGCTGGAAGCTGGTGGCGACGTGGTGCATTTCGATGTGATGGATAACCACTATGTTCCCAATCTGACCATGGGGCCAATGGTGCTGAAAGCGCTGCGCGATTACGGCATCACCGCGCCCATCGATGTGCATCTGATGGTCAAACCGGTTAATGCGCTGATCCCGGAATTCGCCAAAGCGGGTGCCAGCTTCATTACTTTCCATCCCGAAGCCAGCGAGCACGTTGACCGTACGCTGCAGCTGATCAAAGAGAACGGCTGTAAAGCCGGTCTGGTGTTCAATCCGGCAACGCCGCTCAGCTATCTCGATTACGTGATGGATAAGCTCGACATCATTCTGCTGATGTCGGTCAACCCTGGCTTCGGCAGCCAGTCCTTTATTCCGGGCACGCTGGATAAACTGCGCGAAGCGCGTCGTCGCATTGACCAGAGCGGTTACCAAATCCGTCTGGAAGTGGATGGCGGCGTGAAGATCGATAACATCGGTCAAATCGCGGCGGCCGGGGCTGATATGTTTGTTGCCGGCTCGGCGATCTTCGGTCATCCGGATTACAAGAAGGTGATCGATGAGATGCGCAGCGAACTGGAGAAAGTTAATGGCTCATTTCACTGATATCCGCGCGCTGGCATTCGATCTCGACGGCACGCTGGTACACAGCGCGCCAGGCCTAGCACAGGCGATCGATCTGGCGCTGGCCGATTTGCAGCTGCCACCCGCTGGCGTTGAGCGGGTTTCGACCTGGATTGGCAACGGTGCGGACATCATGATGGCGCGGGCGCTCAGCTGGGCGCTGGGCCGCACGCCGATGAGCAGCGCGACGCGCGTGCGCTGTTCGACAAACATTACGCCGCGACGATGGAAGCCGGCAGTACGCTGTTCCTACAGGTGCAGGAGACGCTGGCCATCGTCACCAACAAACCCACACCGTTTGTTGCTCCGCTGCTGCAGTCGCTCGGCATTGCCGACTACTTTTCTCTGATCATCGGCGGCGACGATGTGGTGGTAAAAAAACCGCATCCGGCGGCGATTTTCCTCGTTCTCGGCCGTTTTGGCGTGCTTCCAGGACAATTGCTGTTTGTCGGTGATTCGCGCAATGATATTCTCGCTGCCCAGGCGGCGGGCGTGCCGAACGTTGCGATGACCTTCGGCTACAACTACGGTGAGCCGATTGCCACCAGCCAGCCCGATTTAACTCTCGATACTTTTAGCGAACTTTTACCCGTTCTCGGGCTGTGATTATCAGGACATAACATGAGCAAACCCATCGTTTTCAGCGGCGCCCAGCCTTCCGGTGAACTGACCATTGGCAACTACATGGGTGCGCTGCGTCAGTGGGTGCAGATGCAGGATGATTTCCACTGCATTTACTGCATCGTCGATCTGCACGCCATTACCGTTCGTCAGGACCCGGCCGCGCTGCGCAAAGCCACGCTGGATACGCTGGCGCTGTACCTTGCCTGCGGTATCGATCCGGAAAAAAGCACCATCTTCGTGCAGTCGCACGTACAGGAGCACGCGCAGCTGAGCTGGGTGCTGAACTGCTACGCCTACTTCGGTGAACTGAGCCGCATGACGCAGTTCAAGGACAAATCGGCACGTTACGAAGAGAACATCAACGCCGGTCTGTTCGATTATCCGGTGCTGATGGCGGCCGATATTCTGCTGTATCAGACTAACCAGGTGCCGGTCGGCGAAGACCAGAAGCAGCACCTTGAGCTGAGCCGCGATATCGCCGCGCGCTTCAATGCGCTGTACGGCGACGTGTTTAAAATTCCTGAGCCGTTTATTCCGAAGTCCGGCGCGCGCGTGATGTCACTGCTGGAGCCGACGAAGAAGATGTCGAAATCCGATGACAACCGCAACAACGTGATTGGTCTGCTGGAAGACACCAAATCGGTGGTGAAGAAGATTCAGCGCGCAGTGACCGACTCTGAAGAGCCGCCGGTGGTGCGTTACGACATCAAAGATAAAGCGGGCGTGTCTAACCTGCTGGATATCCTGTCAGGCGTGACCGGTAAGTCGATTGCGCAGCTGGAGCAGGAGTTCGAAGGCAAAATGTATGGTCACCTAAAAGGCGCGGTGGCAGATGCTGTGTCTGAGATGCTGACTGAGCTGCAGGAGCGTTATCATCGCTTCCGCAATGACGAAGCGTTCCTCAACCAGGTGATGCGCGATGGCGCAGCGAAAGCCCGTGCGCATGCACAGGAAACGCTGAAGAAAGTGTATGACGCCGTGGGCTTTGTAGCGCAGCCATAAGTTTATTTGCTGGGGCGCAGCCTAACGCGCCCCGCAGACTTTACTTCACCCGATGCAGCATCAGCTCTGCGCCATCCTAGAATAGCCGCGCATTGCCGTCGGCCAGCACACTCAGTACCGAGCCCGGTGCCGGTCCCCACGCCTAATTGCCATAGTGCACGTTGAAGCCATAGCGAAAGCTGAAATCACGATCCTGTCCGTCCCCGTTGGCGGCGCTCAGGCGCAGTTTACCCTGACAATTGTCGGTCGCCGGATTAATGCCGCGTTCGGCAGTACCGCGCGTCCAGCTAATCGCATTGGGTTTAAACGCCACGCGCGCGCCCATAAACTGCGGATCGTTTTTGATGTAAATCTGGCCGTTCTCCTTTTTTCGGCGTCACGGCAACCACCTGCCATTCACCCGTGACCGTTGACCACGTCACCGGGGCGGCACTTACCGCCGCGCTCAGCGGCATCAGCAGCGCCGCGGCCAGAGAAATAATGCGCATGGAAACTCCTTGTGATTGATTTGGCTGCTCAGTCTGGCGGCAAAGCGCAGCGCTGTACAGTTTTTTACCGCATCAGAACCAGCGCAGCTGCGTGCGCAGGCTGACCACGCGGCCCACAATAATCAGCGCCGGACTGGCAAACTGCTGTGCCAGCGTCGCCAGCGCCTGCAGCGTGGCGCAGGCGACGCGCTGCTGCGGCGTGGTGCCATGCTGCACGATAGCCACCGGCATCGCTGTGTCCATCCCGTGCCGTAACAGCTGCTGCTGAATTTCGGCCGCTTGGCTGAGGCCCATGTAAAACACCAGCGTCTGCTGTTCCGCCGCCAGTTTGCCCCACTCCATTTCGCCGTGCTGCTGCAGATGGCCGGTGACGAAGCGCACGCTCTGGGCATGGTCGCGGTGGGTGAGGGGAATACCGCTGTAGGCGGCACAGCCGGACGCGGCGGTGATGCCCGGCACCACGCTGAACGGGATGTTATGCTGCGCCAGCACCTCCAGCTCTTCGCCGCCGCGGCCAAAAATAAAGGGATCGCCGCCTTTGAGGCGCACCACACGCTTGCCGCGCTGCGCCTGCTCCAGCAGCAGCTGGTTGATTTGCTCCTGCGGCACGCAATGATGGCCCGCCTGCTTACCCACGAAGATGTGTTCGGCATCGCGCCGCACCAGATTAAGAATCGGCTCCGACACCAGCCGGTCATACACCACCACATCAGCCAGCTGGATAGCCTGCAACCCTTTCAGCGTCAGCAGACCGGCATCGCCCGGCCCGGCACCCACCAGCACCACGTCGCCCTGCTGCGCCAGCGGCGCCGCAAACAAGGCATCGACCTGCGCGGCAGCGCGTGAGCGATCGCCGTTGGCCAGCGTTTGGGCCAGCCGATCGCTGGCAAAGAAGCGCTCCCAGAAGGCGCGACGTGGCGCCATGGCGCTAAAATGCTGTTTCACGCGGGCGCGCAGTGAGCCCGCCAGCGCAGCCAGTTCGCCGAGATGCTGTGGCAGCATCGCCTCCAGCTTCTCACGCAGCAGACGCGCCAGCACCGGCGCGCGGCCACCGGAAGAGACGGCGATCATCAGCGGCGAGCGGTCGACGATGGACGGCATAATGGCGCTGGCCTGCTGCGGCGCATCCACCAAGTTACAGAAGAGGCGGCGCTGTTCGGCGGCGTCAGCCACCTGCTGATTGACCCCATCATCATTGGTGGCCGCAATCGCCAGCCAGCACTCATCCAGCCAGTCATCGGTAAATTCGCCGTGCAGTAACGTCACTTTTCCCTGTTGGGCCCACTGCTGAAACGCCGGGGAAAAATCCAGCGCGCCGACGTACAGCTCTGCGCCGGCCTCCAGCAGCAAACGCGCTTTGCGTTCAGCCACGTCGCCTGCGCCAACCAGTAAACAGCGCTTGCCTTGCAGCCGACAAAACAGCGGAAAGTAGTCCATAGCGAATCCTGAAAAAAGCCCGCACGGTGCGTGCTGTGGAATGGATTATACCGATTTCAGCGGCGAAGCTTGGGCTTGCGTCTGCGGGCGCTGCGCCTGCGGCGTGGCATACCAGTAGCCGAGGCCCATCAGCACCATGCCGGAGAACATATTGCCGAGCGTCACCCACAGCAGGTTGTGGCCGATGCCGCGCAGCGTCAGGTCGGCGCTGTGCTGGCCAAACCACGACAGCGCAAATACCGTCATGTTGGCGATGGAGTGCTCGTAGCCGGAGGCGATAAACGCCAGCAGGCACCACCAGATGGCGATGAACTTCGCGGCACCTTCGCTGCGCACCGCCATCCAGATCGCCAGACACACCAGCCAGTTGCACAGCGCGCCTTTAAAGAACAGTGCCATCGCCGTCTGCGTGGTTTTTGCCAGCGCTACGCTGTGAATCAGCGAGCCGGCGTTTGGCAGCAGCGCACCAGCGGCGTAGTAGTAGAGCAGGGCGACAAACACCGAGCCGATCAGGTTAGCCAGCCAGGTTTGCGGCAGCACACACCACATCTGACCGTGGCTGATGGTACCGGCTTTGACGCCCACGGTGAGGAACATTATGTGGCCGGTAAACAGCTAGGAACCGGCGATGATCACCAGCGTCAGGGCAATACCGAAGGTGGCGCCCATCAGCAGTGGACGATACGCCGGGTCCGCCAGGTTGCCGAGGGTGAAGATCAGGATGATCGCCAGGCCAACGTAAGCGCCGGCCATCGCCGATCCAATCCAGAAGGCCAGCGGGCTGTGCTGCGCGGTGCGTACAATGCGCGCCGCATTGGCGGCGCAGGTGTTCAGGGTGTCAGAAAACATAGTGACGTCTCATAAAGTGAAGGAATTTTGTCAGGCGCAGACTTCGACCTAGCCGTTGCTAACGCGCACCGCATAGCTCGCCACCGAGCGGCTTTCATCTTCCAGACAAACGCCATCGCTCAGGCGAAAACGCTGTTTTTTCAGCGGGCTGGCGACCCACAGCGTGTGCTGGTGTTCTGCGATCAGGCCGCGCGATAACACGCTGGCCTCAGCAAACGGGTCGATGTTGCTCAGAGCGTACAGTTGCGCATCGTCGCGCGGGCGAAAGATGGCAATCTGCTGGCCGTTAACCAGCGCGCACACGCCGGTAGCGGGCAGGATTTGTGTGAGTTCACACACGGTGTACCACTGGCTCATGCGTCAGCCTCCTCGATCAGGGTGATAGCGATGCGCTCCGCCGGACGCGCCGGGCGATGCTGCTCGCGTTCATTGACGTGCTGCACCAGCGGGTCGCGCTGCGGGCTGTTAATAAACGTGGTAAAGTGCGCCTGCTGCTGCGGGTCGTTAACCGTGGCAGTCCATTCACAGCGGACGTCAGCGCGCAGACGCGCCAGTTCCTGCTCCAGCTGAGCGTTGAGGCCGAGCCTGTCGTCGATGATCACGCTGCGCAGATAGTCGATGCCGCCGTCCATGCTCTCCAGCCACAGCGAAGTGCGCTGCAGCCGGTCGCCGGTGCGGATGTAAAACATCATGAAGCGGTCAAGATACTGCAGCAGCGTGTCGCGGTCGAGGTAGGCCGCCAGCAGATCGGCGTGGCGCGGTTTCATGCCGCCGTTGCCGCACACGTACAGGTTCCAGCCTTTTTCGGTGGCGATGACGCCGACATCTTTGCCCTGCGCTTCGGCGCATTCACGGGTACAGCCGGAGACGCCAAACTTCATCTTGTGCGGCGTGCGGATGCCTTTGTAGCGGTTCTCCAGCTCAATGCCGAAGCCGAGGCTGTCGCCAACGCCATAGCGGCACCAGCTGCTGCCGACGCAGGTTTTCGCCATGCGAGCGCTTTGGCGTAAGCCTGTCCGGTTTTAAAGCCGGCGGCAATCAGTTGTGACCAGATCGCCGGCAGATCGTCGCGCTGCGCCCCAAACAGGCCGATGCGCTGTGAGCCGGTGATTTTTGTGTAAAGGTTGTATTGCCGCGCCACTTCGCCCAGCGTCATCAGCCCCTGCGGCGTGATTTCACCGCCAGCGGTGCGCGGAATCACCGAGTAGGTGCCATCTTTCTGGATGTTGCCGAGATAGAGATCGTTGCTGTCCTGCAGCGGCGTATGCTGCGGCTTGAGGATGTATTCGTTCCAGCAGGAGGCCAGCAGCGATCCGACGGTCGGTTTACACACTTCACAGCCGTAACCCTGGCCATACTTCGTCAGCAGTGCGTCAAACGATTTGATCTCCTCCACGCGGATCAGGTGATACAGCTCCTGGCGCGAATAGGCGAAATGCTCGCACAGGTGATGATTAACTTCGATGCCCTGACGGCTCAGCTCAGCGTTTAGCACCTGCGTAATCAATGGGATGCAGCCGCCGCAGCCGGTACCGGCGCGGGTTTCGGCTTTCAGCGCCGCCACGGTGTGACAGCCCGCCTGCACCGCGTTAACGATATCGCTTTTGCTGACGTCAAAGCAGGAGCAGATTTGCGCGCTGTCTGGCAGCGAATCGACGCCCATCGCCGGTTTTTCGCCGCTGCCTGCCGGCAGAATCAGCAGCGCCGGGTTTTCCGGTAAGGGGATGTGATTGAGCGCCAGCTGCAGCAGACTGCCGTAGTCGCTGGTGTCGCCCACCAGCACCGCGCCGAGCAGGGTTGTATTGTCTTCGCTGACGATCAGGCGTTTATACACGTGCTGCTGTTCGTCGAGCCAGATGTAGCTGCGGGCGCCATGCGCATCGCCAATGCCGCCGAAATCCACGCCTAGCAGCTTGGTTTGGCGCTCATATCGGCACCGGCAAAGACGCTGTCACGCCCGACCAGCGCATCGCTGGCGACCTGCGCCATTTTGTAGCCGGGTGCCACCAGACCGTAAATCCGATCCTGCTAGGCGGCACATTCCCCAATCGCGCAGATCGCCGCATCGCTGGTCTGGCAGCGATCGTTGATGGCAACGCCACCGCGCTGGCCGAGCGCCAGGCCGCACTGTTGCGTCAGCTTATCCTGCGGACGAATGCCGGTGGAGAACACGATGAAGTCGACATCCAGCGCGCTGCCATCGGCGAACTCCAGCGTTTTACCGCCTTTAGCGTGATGCACAATCTGCCGGGTATTTTTGCCGGTATGGACCTGCACGCCCATCTGTTCGATCTTACGCCGCAGCTGTTCGCCGCCCTGTGTATCCAGCTGTTCCGCCATCAGCACCGGTGCAAACTCAATCACGTGCGTTTCAATGCCGAGATTTTTCAGCGCGCCCGCCGCTTCCAGTCCGAGCAGGCCGCCGCCGATCACCGCACCGCGTTTGCTGCGGCGCGCGCAGGCTTCAATGGCGTTGAGATCTTCGATGGTGCGGATGGTGCGATAGACAAAGCAGTCGCTGCCCTCCGCGCCGGCGATCGGCGGGATCCACGGATAAGAACCGGTGGCCAGAATCAGCGTGTCGTAATGCACCGCACGACCGGTGTTGGAGTGAATCAGCTTTTCCTCACGGTTGAGGGTAATGGCGCGCTCGCCGAGCAGCAGATTGACCTGATGTTTTTCGTAGTAGCCTTCGCGCACCAGTGAGAGTTCTTCGGCGGTGTGGTGGGAAAAATAGGCGGAGAGATGGACGCGGTCATAGGCGACGCGGGGCTCTTCACAGAAAACGGTTACCGCGAACTGCTCAGGGGCGGCTTTGTCGATAAGTTCTTCGATAAAGCGGTGGCCAACCATGTCGTTGCCAATAATAACGACACTGGGCTTGCTCATGCTTGCCTCAAAATTTGCGGGATCTGCGCCTACCTTAGCGCGCTGTTTCTGGCGCTTATTGACGTACATCAACTGCGGCTTTATATACCCATTTAGAGGTATGTTGCTGATTTTTAGCGTTTTTATCTAAGTCTTTTATTTGGCTGAAAATTACCCAATGGCGGCAGAAAAGTTGCCAGCGGCGCGGCCGTTTTTCGTGCTAGCTTAAGATGTTGCGTTTTCAGCGGAGAAGGATATGACCCAGCAAGCGTTTAAGTGGATAAACAACCTGCGCCTGGCAGGCCAACCGGGTTTATGGCAGATCGAAATTCGCCACGGCAACATCAGCGCCATTATTCCGCAGCCGCCGCACGCGGTCGCCCAGCCGGATGTGCTGGATGCCGCCGGCGGGCTGGCGAGCGCGCCGTTTATCGAGCCGCATATCCATCTCGACACCACGCAAACCGCTGGCGAACCGGCGTGGAATCAGTCCGGCACGCTGTTTGAAGGCATTGAGCGCTGGGCTGAACGCAAGGCGCTGCTCAGCCATGAGGATGTGAAGCAGCGCGCGCGGCAGACGCTGAAGTGGCAAATTGCCAACGGCATTCAGCACGTGCGCACCCACGTGGATGTGTCCGATCCCACGCTTACCGCATTAACCGCGATGCTGGAGGTGAAGGCGGAGATGGCGCCGTGGATCGATATCCAGATCGTGGCCTTTCCGCAGGAGGGCATTCTCTCTTATCCCAACGGCGAAGCGCTGCTGGAAGAGGCGCTGCGCCTCGGTGCTGACGTGGTGGGCGCGATCCCGCATTATGAATTTACCCGCGAATATGGCGTCGAATCGCTGCACAAGGCGTTTGCGCTGGCGCAACGCTATGACCGGCTGGTGGACGTGCACTGTGACGAGATTGATGATGAGAAGTCGCGCTTTGTCGAGACCGTGGCGGCGCTGGCACACCGCGAAGGCATGGGCGCCCGCGTCACCGCCAGCCACACCACGGCGATGCATTCGTACAATAACGCTTATACCTCGCGACTGTTCCGCCTGCTGAAGTTGTTGCAGATTAACTTTGTCGCCAACCCGCTGGTAAATATTCATCTGCAGGGACGTTTTGACAGTTACCCGAAACGGCGCGGCGTGACGCGGGTGAAAGAGCTGCTGGAGGCGGGTGTCAACGTCTGCTTCGGCCATGATGATGTGTTCGATCCCTGGTATCCGCTCGGCACCGCCAGCATGCTGCAGGTGCTGCACATGGGGCTGCACGTCTGTCAGCTGATGGGCTATGAGCAGATCGACAGCGGGCTGCAACTCATCACGCACAACAGTGCGAAAACCATGCAGCTGGCGGATTATGGCGTGCAGGTGGGCAACGCGGCCAGCCTGATTATTTTGCCTGCCGATAACGGGTTCGATGCGCTACGCCGTCAGGTGCCGGTGCGCTATTCGCTGCGTAAGCGCGTGCTGGTGGCGGCCACGCAGCCGGCAAGCAGTGAAATTTATCTCGGCGCTACCGAAGCGGTGACGTTTCGGCGTTAAGGGAGCGAGAAGGGGAATAGCGGCGCGAGGCTTCGCGCCGCTCGGGGATCAGGCAGTCTGGTGACCGTGCTGGCGATGTTTGGTGACAAAGTCGAGCAGCACACACATCACGAACACCACCGCGTACAGCGCGTTCGCGGTGGACAGCACCGCGTGCGCACCGCCTTTGGCCACGATCGGGCCGGTGACCACGAAGGTCAGCATGGTGCCGACGGTGCCGCAGGTGAGGATGAAGTTAACCAGCTTCGGCGATGACGCTTTGGTCTGCAGCGAGCCCAGCGTGATGATGGTGGTGTAAATGGCGCTGGAGAAGAAGCCAAGCGACATAATAATCCAGTGCAGCATGCTGGCATCGGTGGTTTTCACGAACCAGAACATCAGGCCGGTGGCCAGCAATGCCAGCACCACCAGAATGCGTTGCAGGTCGAAGAAGCGCAGCAGGAAGCTGAACGCCCACATGCCGACCATATAGGCGGTCCAGAAGTTACCGACCAGCTGACCGGCGGCGGCGATATCCATGCCCATCGATTTGGTGGCGTATTCCGGCACCCAGGAGATGAAGCCGAGCTGGCCGAGGATGTAGCACAGTGCCGCAATCGACAGGAACAGCACGCCGATGCCCCACTTCTCTTTCTCGCCGCCCTGCACCGCGGCTTCGCTCTTCAGTACCGGGAACTCGACCATCAGCGTCAGGACAAAGATCGCCACGTAGATCACGCCAATGCAGGCGTAAACCCAGTACCACGGCAGCGCGCGCGCCAGCAGAATGCCCGCGATAATCGGGAAGATGGTGCCGGCCATGCTAAAGAACGAGTCGGTAAACAGCAGACGGGAACCGCGCTGGCGACCATCGTACAGATGGGTAATCAGGAAGGTGCCGATCGACATGGTGATACCGCTGACCACGCCGAGCACGAACATGCACAGCGAGAACACCGTGAGGTTATGGCTGGTCATCAGTCCGGCCACGGCGAGGATCATCAGCACAAAGCCAAAGATCAGCTGGCGCTTGAGTGGCACAATCACCATCAGCCAGGCGTTCAGGAACACCGCCGCCAGAATACCGGCGTTAAGGAAAGTGAAGGTGTTGCTCATCTCTGAGATGGGCAGCTGGAAATACTGGGCAATATTATCCAGCACCATACCGGTAACGATCACCAGTGCGCCGGTGAGCGCATAGGAGAAAAAGCTGATCCAGGTAAGGCCAATGCGATTACGGTTTGTCATGTTCTGAACCTGTGATGCGCCGACGTGGCAAAAAGTGTCATGAATTGTAAATGGACCTGTGATCGTAATAAACAAGCAGTGAAACGTGCGAGAGATATTTCATTAGTAGTGTGATTCTAGTCACGCAAATGATTGCGCGACGGGAAAAGTATGACGATAGCAACATCAGCGTAAATATAGGTAAAACGCTGGCTCTTGTATTACATGCTCTTTACAATCAATCTCGTTTTTGAACTTGCTCTCCAAGGTAAGGAACCTTTCATGCTTAAACGTACTTTGACAGCGGCGGTTGCCCTGTTAGCGCTCTCTTCAGTATCTGCTTCGGCTCTGGCGGCGAAAGGGGATACGCACGTGCTGCTCACCACCTCTGCGGGCAATATCGAACTTGAACTGGATAATCAGAAAGCCCCGGTTTCAGTAAAAAACTTTGTGGATTACGTGAATAACGGCTTCTACAACAACACCATTTTTCATCGTGTGATCCCTGGTTTCATGATTCAGGGTGGCGGCTTCACGGCTGATATGCAGCAGAAGCAGACCAACGCGCCGATCAAAAACGAAGCGGATAACGGCCTGCGCAACCTGCGTGGCACCATTTCCATGGCGCGTACCGCTGAGAAAGACAGTGCTACCAGCCAGTTCTTCCTGAACGTGGCGGACAACGCTTTTCTTGACCATGGCCAGCGCGACTTCGGCTATGCGGTGTTTGGTAAAGTGGTGAAAGGCATGGATGTTATCGACAAGATCGCCCAGGTGCCGACCAAAGATGTCGGGCCATACCAGAATGTGCCATCAAAACCGGTTGTTATCACTTCCGCGAAAGTCCTGCCGTAATCCCTCTACGCGCCACCCCTGCGTGGCGCTGTCTGTCGCGCTCCGGCAAAGCTGAAATTTGCTCTTATACTTAGGGCACATCCTGCTTGCCGCAGGTGCTATGAGCAGCAAACTCACCGAAAAACAGAAAATCACGTTGTGGCAGCAAACCCGTGCGGCCAATTACTAGGCCAGCTGCAAACTGGCCGGTTATAAACTGAATGAACCTGCCGTCGAGAGCGCACAGGCGGACGATCGTCTGGCATCGCTGAGGAGGCAATATGGCGGATAACAGCCTGGCGGTGCGCGATCCCTATTTGTGGCACAACGATGACGTGCTGAAAAACCTGCTGGAAATTCACGACGTGGCGCAGCTGCGTAAAGCCGAGCTGGCATTCAGCGCGGCGCGGCTGGCCACGCTGGCGCTCGGACCGGCCACGCCTGGCCTGCCGCACCTGCGCCACATTCACCGCACTCTGTTTCAGGATATCTACAGCTGGGCCGGCGAACTGCGTACCACCGACATCTGACGCGACGACACGCCCTTGCCACTGCGAGTACATCGAGAACGAGGGCAATGCGCTGATGAGCGCACTGGAGGAGGAAGAGGGCCTGTGCGACCTCGACCAGCAGACGTTCGTGGCACGCATCGCGCATTACTACTGTGAAATCTACGTCCTGCATCCGTTCCGTGCCGGTAACGGGCGGGCACAGCGCATCTTTTTCGAACAGCTGGCGCTGCACGCGGGCTATCTGCTGAACTGGGATAAGCTGGAGCCTGAAAGCTGGCACAAGGCCATCGTCGCCGGCGTCGGCGGCGATCTCGCGCCGCTCAACGTGCAGTTTGCGAAAGTGGTGAGTCCGGCGCGTTAAAATGCGTAGAATAGCGGCGGTTTTACTGGCCTGAGGGCATTATGCTGCTGTTAATTGATAACTACGACTCCTTTACCTGGAATCTCTACCAGTACTTCTGTGAACTGGGCGCGCAGGTGCGCGTGGTGCGCAACGATGCGATGACGCTGGAAGAGATGACGGCGCTGCCGCTGAGCCATCTGGTGATCTCGCCGGGCCCCTGTACGCCGGATCAGTCTGGCATTTCGCTCGAAGCCATTCGCCACTTTGCCGGACGATTGCCGATTCTCGGTGTATGCCTTGGCCATCAGGCAATCGCCCAAGCCTACGGGGCGAAGGTGGTGCGCGCGCGCCAGGTGATACACGGCAAAACCTCTACGGTGCAGCACACCGGCCAGGGCGTGTTCCGCAACCTGAATAATCCGCTGACCGTCACGCGCTATCACTCGCTGATTGTGGCGCGCGACACGCTGCCGCCGGAGTTTGAAGTCACCGCCTGGAGCCTGCGCGACGGTGTTGCCGATGAGATCATGGGCTTCCGCCATCGTACGCTGCCGCTTGAGGGCGTGCAGTTCCATCCGGAGAGCATTCTCAGCGAGCAGGGGCATCAGCTGCTGGCGAATTTCCTCAATACGTAACTTCCGTTTGCCATTGCATGATTTTTTATGCATATTTTGTGATTATAATTTCATGTCAGCTCAACAAATAACCCGATGAGGTCATCAATGGCAGCGGAAAATCTAGCGGTAAGCCGGGAAACGTTCGATAACGTTATTTTGCCTGTTTATGCACCTGCGCAGTTTGTGCCGGTCAAAGGCAAAGGCAGCCGCGTGTGGGATCAGCAGGGCAAAGAGTATATCGACTTCTCCGGTGGTATCGCGGTCACCGCGCTTGGCCATTGTCATCCGGCGCTGGTGGAAACGCTGAAAAGCCAAGGCGAAACTCTGTGGCACACCAGTAACGTGTTCACCAATGAGCCGGCGCTGCGCCTCGCCAGTAAACTGATCGCGGCGACCTTCGCCGAGCTGGTATTCTTCGGTAACTCCGGTGCCGAAGCGAACGAAGCGGCGTTCAAACTAGCGCGCCACTACGCCTGCAAAAAGCACAGCCCGTTCAAAAGCAAAATTATCGCTTTCCACAACGCCTTCCACGGCCGCACGCTGTTCACCGTCTCGGTGGGCGGCCAGCCGAAATACTCCGATGGCTTTGGCCCGAAGCCGGCGGATATCGTCCATGTGCCGTTTAACGATCTTGCAGCGGTAAAAGCGGTGATTGACGACCACACCTGCGCGATTGTGGTGGAGCCGATTCAGGGGGAAGGCGGCGTGATGCCGGCAACGCCGGAATTCATGCAGGGATTGCGTGCGCTGTGCGATCAGCACAACGCGTTGCTGGTGCTGGATGAAGTGCAGAGCGGCATGGGCCGGAGCGGTAAGTTGTTTGCCTACGAACACTACGCTATTCAGCCGGATATCATCACCACCGCTAAAGCGCTGGGCGGCGGTTTCCCGGTGAGCGCAATGCTAACCACCCATGAAATCGCCTCGGTGATGGCGCCAGGCGTGCACGGCACCACGTACGGCGGCAACCCGCTGGCCTGTGCGATTGCCGAAACCGCGCTGGATATCATCAATACGCCCGAAGTACTGAACGGTGTCGACGCGCGTCGTGAGCAGTTTGTCTCTGCACTGCAGGACATCAATCAGCAGTTCGACATCTTCAGTGAAATTCGGGGCAAAGGGCTGCTGCTGGGCGCCGTACTCAACGCGCAGCACGCCAGCAAAGCGCGTGATATCCTCAACGCTTCCGCCGCTGAAGGCCTGATGGTGCTGACCGCCGGCAGCGATGTGATTCGCTTTGTGCCGTCGCTGGTGATTGAGCCGACCGATATCGCAGAAGGGATGGCGCGCTTCGCCCGGGCGATCGCGAAAGTCCTGAACTAACCTTTCGGCTTCAGCATGCTGAGCCAGCGGCCGTGATGCGGGCGCTGGCTCCACGCCAGTGAAGAAATGGTGTGCATCACATTGAGGTGCTGCAGAATGCGCTTCACGTGCTGTTCGACAATCGTCACCGGCCCCTCATTCAGATTCTCCGGCGCTTCCAGAATATTGCTGTCGTTGCCCGGCCCATCGTAAGCCAGCCGCTGCTGACAGCGCTGCAGCGCGATTTCACAGGACTGCAAATAGCGCTCCGCCAGCTTTGGCGTCAGCATGGTGTGCTCGCGCGCCAGAATGGTCATGGCGTTGATGTGCTCGACGATAAACTGGCTGTGGGTCACCCACAGGCGCATATCTTTCAGATACTGAAAGTTAAAGCCCGGTTCGGTGGACGCCTGGTTGAGCGAGTTAAACAGCGCGTTGTGCGCCTGATTAACCTTGACGCGCTGATACGCCAGCTTCTCCGGCGCCTGCTCCGGACCGAGTAGCAGGCGCAGCGCCTCCTGATAAGCCTCCAGCGCGTCGTGCGCGTTATTGCGCAGCAGCCCGCTCTGCCACTGCGGCCATAGCCAGATCATGCCGGCGAAGGCAATCAGGCAGCCCATCAGCGTATCCATCATGCGTGGCAGCAGGAACTGCGCGCCGTTCAGCGACAGCAGCTGCAGCGAATACACCGCCGTCACCGTAAAGCCAATCATCGACCAGCCATAATATTTACGCGTGATCAGATAGCTGGCGAGCGTGATGACCAGCATGGTCAGCAGGGCAATCGACTCCGGAACAGCAAAGCGCAGCGACGCCGCAGCGATCAGCAATCCGGCGAAGGTGCCGAGTGCCCGGTGCTGAATGCGCACGCGCGTGGCGCTGTAGCCGTTCTGGCTGACAAACATGATGGTCATCAGAATCCAGTAGGGCTTGGGGATATTGAAGAACAGCGCCAGCGCGCTGCCGAACATTAGCATCACGGCGAAGCGCGCCGCCGTCCGCAGCGCGGCAGATTTCAGCGACAGGTAGCTGCGCAGCGCCGGCAGCAGCGGCAGGCGGCGCTGGCGATCGGCCATCAGGTCGCGGGTGTACAGCGGCTTCTGCGTGCGCAGCACGCGCGCGATGCGGCTGAAATGGTAGAGGCAGAAATTACCGACCGGATTATCCGGGTGCTGTCGGGCAATTTTCTCCAGCGCGCCGAGCGGCTTCTCCATGTGGAAGCGTTCCGGCAGCTGGTGATAGAGAATGGCATCGGCCAGCACGCGCAGCCGTGCCGAAATGATTTTCGCGTTCCAGCGGATCACCGCCTCGGCGTGGCTCTGCTCCACCAGCTTTTGCACCTCTTCCAGCTGGCGCAGGCTGACCGAGATGTGCTCCTGCAGATCAAGCGCGACCTGGAAAGCGCGCGTCAGGCGTTTATAGCTGTTATCACGGCTGGCGGACAGCATATGCATCTGCTGGTAGCAGGTGGTGATCAGATCGACCGCTTTCTGCTGGCGCGCCAGTAATGGCGGCAGCGCTTTTTCCGGATCGGTCAACTGCGTCAGCAGGGTATATTTGGCGTCGCAGTAATCGGCCAGCTCGCAGTACAGCAGGCTGAGGGTCTCGCGCATCGGCTGCTCTTTCCACAGCCAGAACCAGAACCAGTTAAACAGCCCGTACCACAGCGTCCCGCCGATATACAGCAGCGGCGGGACCCACATCGGCATACGGCCGACGAGGCTTAAGGTAAAGATGGCGGCGATCAGCGTGCCGGGCAGCAAACGGCCATGCAGCGGGCTGATTTCACCGGTCACGCCCACCAGCAGCGGTAACACCAGCAGAATTAGCGGCAGCGGCACAGCGTAAGCCGTGAGGTACTGAATCAGAAAACTGCCGCTGGCGAACAGCGCACCGCCGACAATCAGCCGTTTGAAGAACCGCTTGTGTGGCGTATCCAGACCGGCGATGTTGCAGCAGGCCGGCACCAGGGAGAACAGCAGCCCTTTTTGCAGATCGCCAAACAGCCAGTCGAGCGCCACAGGCAGGCACAGCACCAGCGTTTGCCGCAGCGCATAGTTAACTTCCGGATGATAGATGATTCGACGCCACATCAGCTCATCGTAAACAGAAACGGCGCGATGTTGCCATCACGCCGTGGGTGAGAAGAAATCAGCGGGTGCCGTAAACGACGATGGTTTTGCCGTGTGCGGAGATCAGGTTCTGATCTTCCAGCATTTTCAGGATACGACCCACAGTTTCGCGTGAGCAGCCCACGATCTGACCAATCTCCTGACGGGTGATTTTGATCTGCATGCCGTCCGGGTGCGTCATGGCGTCAGGCTGTTTCGCTAGGTTGAGCAGCGTTTGCGCGATACGGCCGGTCACATCGAGGAAGGCAAGGTTGCCGACTTTTTCAGATGTTACCTGCAGGCGACGCGCCATCTGCGCCGACAGGCGCATTAAAATATCCGGATTGACCTGAATCAGCTGACGGAATTTTTTGTAGGAAATTTCAGCCACTTCGCAGGCGGTTTTCGCACGTACCCAAGCGCTACGCTCCTGGCCCTCTTCAAACAGGCCGAGCTCACCGATGAAATCCCCCTGATTTAGGTAGGAGAGAATCATCTCTTTGCCTTCTTCATCTTTAATCAGTACCGCGACGGAACCTTTCACGATGTAGTACAGCGTTTCCGCTTTCTCACCCTGATGGATGAGGGTGCTTTTGGATGGATATTTGTGAATATGGCAATGGGACAGGAACCATTCGAGTGTAGGGTCTGTTTGCGGTTTGCCGAGAACCATTCGCTATTATCCTCTGTTGTAATCGTGCCCAAAATACAGGGGGCAGTTTTCCCTGTCAGGCGGTGAAATCGTCCAGCGTTTCCCGTGAGGGACAGTTATTCGGGGATGGATTCGTAAGCGATGCTTTTGATTCGTCCCGCTTTCGTCTTTCGTGACGAAAATATTTTCAGCACTGTTTGTAGCATAGCTTTTGCTACCCGTCTCCTGTTGTCTCGCTTCAGCAGGTGGGGGATGCGTCTGCATTGCTGTTTGTCAGGTGAAAGCGTACTCTGGCGGCAAAACCGCCGCTTCAGGAGAAAGAATAATGCAGGCACGAGTGAAATGGGTGGAAGGGCTGACCTTTCTCGGATAATCCTCATCCGGTCATCAGGTATTAATGGACGGCAATTCTGGTGATAAAGCGCCCAGCCCGATGGAGATGGTGTTGATGGCTGCGGGCGGCTGTAGCGCGATTGACGTGGTGTCGATTCTGCAAAAGGGGCGCAACGATGTCGCCGATTGTGAAGTCAAACTGACCTCGGAACGCCGCGAAGAAGCGCCACGCATTTTTACGCATATCAATCTGCATTTTATTGTCAGCGGCAAAGCGGTGGCGCGCGCGGTAGATCTTTCCGCCGAGAAGTACTGCTCGGTCGCGATCATGCTGGGCAAGGGTGTCGAGATGACGCACAGCTACGAAGTAGTCGAACTGTAATCCAGCCGGGAGCGCTGGCCTGCGCTCCCGATCTCAGGTCCTCTTCCCGGCGATACTGGCGCGTTAACCTTCGCTATTCAATGCGTTTTCCTTCAATCAACCGCTGCACCAGCGGCGTCATGATCAACTCCATCGCCAGTCCCATCTTGCCGCCCGGCACCACCAGCGTATTCATGTGGGAAATAAACGAGCCCTGGATCATCGCCAGTAAATAAGGAAAAGCGATGCCCTCCAGGCCGCGAAAATGGATCACCACAAAGCTCTCATCCAGAGACGGGATCTCACGCGCGGCAAACGGGTTCGAGGTATCCACCGTCGGCACGCGCTGGAAGTTGAGGTGCGT
This sequence comes from Type-A symbiont of Plautia stali, assembly GCF_059731155.1. Lineage (NCBI taxonomy): Bacteria > Type-A symbiont of Plautia stali. The sequence continues at coordinate 739,908 of NZ_AP035891.1, forward strand.
GCGGGAAAACTGCGGCGTGATGTAGTTGATGTAGTCTTCCATCGAACGCACTACCGAATCCATCACCGCTTCGCGCGAATGGCCGCGCTCGCTGGTGTCGCGCACCAGTTTCTGAATCCACTCCAGATTAACAATCGGTACCACGCCAACCAGCAGATCGACATGTTCAGCCACGTTATGCTGCTGCGTCACCACGCCGCCGTGCAGGCCTTCATAGAACAGCACATCGGTGTTTTCCGGCAGCGGCTGCCATGGCGTAAACGTGCCCGGCACCTGATTCCACGGCACCGCTTCATCGTAGGTGTGCAGATATTTGCGCGACTGGCCGAGTCCGCTCTGACCATAGTCGCGGAAGGTCTGCTCCAGCAGGCCAAAGTCGTTGGCTTCCGGGCCAAAGTAGCTGATGTGACGCCCGAGGTCGCGCGCCTTACGAATCGCCATGTCCATTTCCGGACGGGTATAGCGATGGAAACTGTCGCCTTCTACTTCCGCCGCGTGCAGATCCAGCTGCTGGAAAATTTTACGGAAGGCGAGACTGGTGGTGGTGGTTCCGGCGCCGCTGGAACCGGTAACGGCTATGACTGGATGCTTGGCTGACATAACAGCGCTCCCTGTGAAGTCCGGCGATGAGCATTGTTACCACGAATTGCCGCCTGACGCATTAGCCGCGAAATTTACGCCGCGGCATAATATTGACCGATTCATGCAATTCTGACCACACCAGCACCACCTCACCCTGCTCGAGCTGGCGGTGCACGTCGGCCACTTTTTGCGTCAGGCTGCGCTCCTGCTCGCCATAATTGGTGCCTTCACGCAGCACAAAACTTTCTATCAGGTTTTCCAGCGTTGTCGGGTCGAGTTCTTGCCAGGGAATAATCACTATTACATATCCAGATAAGTTGAGAGCCAGTCCGGCACGCGCTGCTCCAGCCACATTTTGGGTCGCAGCAGGCTGCCGCCCACGAAGCCGACGTGACCACCTTGCTGCGTCAGCAGATATTCAATTGTGGCAGACAACTGCTGCGGCTGCGGGATCACCGCATCGGTCATGAAGGGATCGTCTTTGGCGTGGATGATCAGCAGCGGCTTGCGCACGCCGGTCAGTAATGGCATGGCACTGTCGCGCTGATAATAGTCGCGCGCATCAATAAAACCGTGGGCGCGGGCGGTAATCGTATCATCAAACTCACGCAGCCGGCGGAAGGCGCGCAGCTGCGTCAGATCGACCGGCAGCGTGCCCGGCCAGGCGCGAAGTTTGCGCGTGGCGTTTTTCTTCAGCTGGGTCAACAGGTAGTGCTGATAAAAGCGTGAAAAGCCCACGTCCAGCTTCTGGGCTGCACGGCTCCAGCGCCAGCGGCGCGGAGATGGCGACTGCTGCATCCAGCGGGGCCGACGTGCCCTGCAGCCTCAGCAGACAAGCCAGCATATTGCCGCCAAGCGAAACGCCGACCGCCGCGGTCGGCACCGTGCCCCATTCGCGCTGCAGCCAGTGCAGAAAATAGGTCGCATCGTCGGTTTCACCGGAGTGATAGATGCGCTGCAGACGGTTAGGCTCGCCGCTGCAGCCGCGGAAGTGCATGATCACCGCCAGCCAGCCGCGCGCCTGACACGCCTGCATCAGCCCATGTGCATACGGGCTGCGGAAACTGCCTTCCAGCCCGTGGAACAGCACCATGCGCGGCTTGTGACGTGCCTGTGCCGGATCTTAGCTCCACGCCAGATCGACGAAGTCGCTGTCCGGCAGATCGAGGCGCTGCCAGTGCGGGCGCAGTGTGACGCGCCGGCGCAGCAGGCGCGGCAGCAGCGTTTGCAGATGCGCATTGCCGAAGCCGCGCAGCGGGGTAAAGCGCTCGCCGCTCGGGCGATCAAAATAGCCTGGGATAGTACTTGTCTGATGCATAACTCGCTGATAGCTTCGATGGGTTGTTCGCTTTTCTGGGTGAGGAGCACTCGAATATACATGGAACTGAGTCTTTTTTTATCAATGCTGGGCTTTCTCTGGGTCGCGGCCATCACGCCAGGGCCCAATAATATGTTACTTACCGCCTCAGGTGCTAATTTGGGCTTCCTGCGCACCTTTCCACTGCTGATTGGTATCATGATTGGCATGCAGGTGATGTTGCTGATGGTGGCGTTTGGTATCGGCAGCCTGATTCTGCTCTATCCCTCACTGCATCTGGTACTGAAAGTGGCCGGTAGCCTTTACCTGCTGTGGCTGGCGTGGAAAATTGCCACCGCCGAATACGAAACGCTGGAGACCGACGATGCCAGTGTGAAGCAGATGCCTTTCTGGCAGGGCGGGTTACTGCAACTAATCAACCCGAAAGCCTGGCTGATGGCGCTGGGCGCGGTCGCCAGCTTCAGCCTTGCCGGCAGCGCCTATCTGCATTCCGTGATGGCGATCAGCATCGGTATGGCGCTGGTCAACATCGTCTCCGGCGTGATCTGGATGGGTTTCGGCTCGCTGATTGGCCGGCTGCTGCGCAGCCCGCGCGCGTGGAAAATCTTCAACCTCGCCATGGGTGCGCTAACCGCAGCCTGCGTGCTGTTGATCTGGCACTGAGTCAGCTGGAGGCGCGCTCAATGCGCGTCCACGGCAGCACTTCATGCACCACTGCCGCCTGGCGCTGACGGATGCGCGCCAGCAGCAGCTGCACGCTGCGGGCACCCATCTGGTTCATCGGCTGGGCAATGGTGGTCAGCGGCGGGTTGATGCTGCTGGTAAACGGAATGCCGTCAAAGCCCACCACCGCCAGGTCCTGCGGCACGCGCAGCCCGGCCTCCAGTGCAGCGTGAATCACGCCAACCGCCAGCACGTCTGATACCGCAAACACCGCATCCGGCCGCTCTGGCTGCGTTAGCAGTTCGCGCAGCGCCGCGCTGCCCGCTTCGCAGGAGATATCACTGGCATAGGCGACGCCGTGCCAGTCAAGCCACAACTGCGTGATGGCGTCGCGATAGCCGCTTTCGCGCTGGTGCGAATAGAGATAGCGCATATCGCAGTTGACCAGCGCAATGCGCTGACGCCCTTTGCCGGCCAGATAATGCACCGTGTCATAGGCCGCCTGACGGTTATCAATGGTGACGCTGGAGGCGTTAACCGAGGGATCGTACTCCGCACACTGCACCCACGGCGCATCACCAATCAACTCTTTCAGTCCCTGCAGACAGGCAGCGGCGTCCATGGTGATCACCCCATCCACCATTTTGCCGGCCAGCAGCGCCAGATAGGCGGTTTCCCGCCGCAGCTGTGAGGCGGAATTACATAACAGGATGTGATAGCCGTGCGCTTCGGCCTCCGCCTCGATGCCCTGCACCACCCGTGAACAGAACGGATTGGTGATATCGGAAATCAGCACCAGCAACATGTTGCTTTGCGCGGTACGCAGCTGGCGCGCCAGCAGGTTGGGCTGGTATTCGCACACATTAATTGCGGCCAGCACCCGTTTACGCGTATCTGGCCGGACGCCAGGATGCTGGTTTAACACCCGTGAAACCGTGGCTTTCGACACGCCCGCGAGGCGCGCAACTTTCTCAATCGACATGGAGGCCAGTACCGCTGTAAAAGGGGTAAAAAATCAAGACGAGATCAATACCACAGTCGGCATGTGAGCGCCTGACATATTTCTTCCGCACCAGCGGTTTTGTATTTGCACTTTTTGCATAGCGTTACCCGATGTTGATCTAAGAACCGATTTTTATTAGGAATAATTTTTAATTCCTTTATGAAATCATTGCTGCTGGCGACACTGCCGTCACGACTTAACATTGGGGTGCATGATGATGGCAGTAACCAAAACAATAAGCGCGGTAGCCGCCGCGTTAGCGCTGATGACCTTTCAGGCGCAGGCGGTCAATGTGACCGTGGCTTATCAGACATCGGCGGAACCTGCCAAAGTGGCGCAGGCTGACAACACCTTTGCCAAAGATAGTGGTGCCACGGTTGACTGGCGCAAATTCGACAGCGGCGCCAGCGTCCTGCGCGCGTTAGCCTCGGGCGATGTGCAAATTGGCAACATCGGTTCCAGCACGCTGGCGGTGGCCGGCACGCAACAGCTGCCGATTGAAGCTTTCCTGCTGGCTTCACAGCTGGGCAATTCTGAAGCGCTGGTGGTGAAAAAAGGCATCAGCTCACCCAAAGATTTGATCGGCAAACGCATTGCCGTTCCCTTCATCTCAACTACCCATAACAGCCTGCTGGCCGCGCTGAAACACTGGGGCATCAAACCCACCCAGGTGCAACTGGTCAATCTGCAGCCGCCGGCGATCATTGCTGCCTGGCAGCGCGGTGATATCGACGGCGCTTACGTCTGGGCACCCTCCGTCAATGAACAGGAGAAAGACGGCAAGGTGCTGACCGACTCGTCGCAGGTCGGGCAGTGGGGCTCACCGACCCTCGACGTCTGGGTGGTGCGCAAGGATTTTGCACAGCAGCATCCTGAAGTGGTCACCGCTTTCGCCCGTAGCGCGATTGCCGCGCAGCAGGCTTATACCGCCAACCCGGAACAGTGGCTGCAGCAGCCGGATAACCTCAGCAAGCTGTCGCGCCTGAGCGGCGTGCCGGAAAGTGACGTCCCCGGACTGGTGAAAGGCAACACCTACCTGACGGCGCAGCAGCAGGTGGAACAGCTGGGCAAACCGGTCAACAAGGCGATTGTCGATACCGCACAGTTTCTGAAAGAGCAGGGCAAAGTGCCGGATGCTGCCAGTGACTACAGCAGCTTTGTCACCACGCGCTTTGTTGCCCCCTTAGCCAAATAACGGAGGCCTTATGCTCAGCATCACCCATCTCAACGCACGTTACGCCGGGCAACCGGCGCTGCAGGATATCAATCTGCAGCTTGCCAGCCGCGAATTGCTGGTGGTGCTGGGGCCGTCCGGCTGTGGCAAAACCACGCTGCTGAACTTGATCGCCGGCTTTTTGCCGCTGGAGTCCGGCAGTATCACGCTGGATGGCAAGCCGGTACGCGGACCGGGCGCTGAGCGCGGCGTGGTATTTCAGAACGAAGGGCTACTGCCGTGGCGTAACGTCATCGATAACGTGGCGTTCGGTCTGCAGCTGACGGGCATGGCAAAAGCTGAACGGCACGCTATTGCCCGTCGTCTGATCCGTAAAGTCGGACTCGAGGGCGCAGAAAAGCGTTTTATCTGGCAGCTCTCTGGGGGGCAGCGTCAGCGCGTGGGGATTGCCCGTGCGCTGGCCGCTGATCCGCAGCAGCTGCTGTTAGATGAGCCGTTCGGTGCGCTGGATGCCTTCACGCGCGAGCAGATGCAGACGCTGCTGCTGACGTTATGGCGCGATACCGGCAAGCTGATTCTGCTGATCACCCATGACATTGAGGAAGCGATCTTTCTCGCCAGCGAACTGGTGCTGCTGTCGCCGGGGCCGGGTCGCGTGGTGGAGCGGCTGAAGCTCGACTTTGGCCAGCGCTTCGCCGTAGGCGAGCCGTGCCGCAGTATCAAATCCGATCCGGCATTTATCGAACGACGTGAGTATGTCCTGAACCAGGTGTTCGCGCAGCGGGAGGCGTTTGTATGAGTGCCGTTATCGATGAAAAGCGCCGGACGTCCCGCGTTCGTCGCCTGCGCTGGCCCTTTTCCCGCCAGCTGTCGCTGAGCCTGCTGAGCGTGGCCGTTCTGCTGCTGCTGTGGTGGGGCGTGACCGCGCTGGGGCTAATTGCGCCCTTGTTTCTGCCGCCGCCGCAGCAGGTGCTGCATAAGCTGCTGGTTATTGCCGGTCCGCAGGGCTTTATGGATGCCACGCTATGGCAGCACCTTGGTGCCAGCCTGACGCGCATGCTGGTGGCGCTATTCTTTGCCGCGCTGATCGGTATTCCGGTGGGCATTGCCATGGGGCTTAGTCCGGCGGTGCGCGGGCTGCTCGATCCGCTGATTGAACTCTATCGACCGGTGCCGCCGCTGGCCTATTTGCCGCTGATGGTGATTTGGTTTGGCATTGGCGAAACCTCAAAGATTTTACTGATTTATCTGGCAATTTTCGCGCCGGTGACCTTATCCACCCTGGCCGGCGTGAAGAATACGCAGCAGGTGCGGATCCGTGCTGCTCAGGCGCTGGGGGCGACGCGCTGGCAGCTGCTGCGTTTTGTCATTTTGCCCGGTGCGTTGCCGGAGATTCTCACCGGCCTGCGCATCGGTCTTGGCGTGGGCTGGTCCACGCTGGTGGCGGCCGAACTGATTGCCGCGACGCGCGGACTGGGCTTTATGGTGCAGTCGGCCGGCGAGTTTCTCGCCACCGATGTGGTGCTGGCGGGCATCGCGGTAATCGCCCTGATTGCCTTTAGTTTAGAACTGGGTTTACGTGCGCTACAGCGCCGACTGACGCCCTAGAATGGAGAAGAGCAATGAATGAACGAGTGAATTTTACCGCGCTGGGTCCGTATATCGGGGCGCAGGTCAGCGATGTCGATCTTAGCCGTCCGCTGAGTGACGCGCAGTTTGAGCAGCTTTACCACGGTCTGCTGCGTAATCAGGTGCTGTTTCTGCGCGATCAGCGCATTACGCCGGAGCAGCAGCGCGCGCTGGCGATCCGCTTTGGCGATCTGCACATTCATCCGGTTTATCCGCATGCCGAAGGCGTGGAAGAGATTATCGTGCTGGATACGCATCAGGATAATCCGCCGGACAACGATAACTGGCATACCGACGTCACCTTTATTCAGACACCGCCGGCGATCGCCATTCTGTCCTCAAAGCTGCTGCCGGAGAGCGGTGGCGATACGCTGTGGACCAGCGGGATTGCCGCCTACGAGGCGCTGTCAGAACCGTTCAAACAGCTGCTGAGTGGCCTGCAGGCGGAGCACGACTTTAAGAAATCGTTCCAGGAGTATAAGTACCGTAAGACGGAAGAGGAGCACCAGCGCTGGCAGCAGGCCGTGGCGAAGCACCCGCCGGTGCAGCATCCGGTGATCCGAACCCATCCGGTGAGCGGACGCAAGGCGCTGTTTGTTAATGAAGGTTTTACCACCAGGCTGCTGGGCGTAAGCGAGAAGGAGAGCGAGGCGCTGCTGGGCTATCTGTTTGCGCACGCCACCAAACCGGAGTTTCAGGTGCGCTGGCGCTGGCAGCCGAACGACGTGGCAATCTGGGATAACCGCGTGACGCAGCATTATGCCAATGCGGATTATTATCCGGCGCGGCGCGTGATGCATCGCGCGACGGTGTTAGGGGATGTGCCGGTTTGATGGTTTGACTAGGTCGGCATTCATGCCGACCCTGCAAATCGCAGAGGCCATGTAGGGTCAGCATTTATGCTGACCTGAAAGAGATACCTCACCCAGCCAGCATCTGCTCCAGCTGCTCCTGCGCCTCCAGCCACGCCATTTCGACCTCTTCCAGCGCCGATTTGCTCTCCGCCTGGCGCTGTAGGGCGGCGGTTAAATCGGCCTTACGGCTCTGCTCGTAAATCGCGCTGTCGGCCAGCTGTGCTTCGGCTTCGCTGAGCTGTGTCTGCCATTTGGCCATCTGCTTCTCCAGCTTTTCGATCTCTTTGCGCAGCGGCTGCGTCTGCGCGCAGCTCGGCGTCGCGGCGCTTCTGATCTTTGCGGGACTGCGCGCTGTTGGCGTTGTCCTGCTTCGGCGCGGCATCCTGCTGCGTTTCCTGCTTCTGCAGGTCGCTCAGCCACTGCTGATAATCATCCAGATCGCCCTCGAACACATCCACTTTGCGGTCGTGCACCAGGTAAAGATCGTCGGTGGTCGAACGCAGAAGATGACGATCGTGCGACACCACCACCAGTGCGCCTTCAAAGTCGATCAGCGCTTCGGTCAGCGCCTGGCGCATATCCAAATCGAGGTGGTTGGTTGGTTCGTCGAGCAGCAGCAGATTTGGCCGCTGCCAGACGATCAGCGCCAGCACCAGCCGCGCTTTCTCGCCACCGGAGAAACGCTCGGTGGCTTCGCTGACTTTGTCGCCCTGAAAACCAAAGCCGCCCAGATAGTCACGCAGCTGCTGCTCCAGCGTTTTCGGGGCGATGCGCGCCAGATGCTGCAGCGGCGACTCATCGGCGCGCAGATACTCAAGCTGATGCTGCGCGAAGTAACCCAGCTTGATCCCTTTCGCCAGACCCACCTTGCCCGCCAGCGACTCCAGCTCGCCAGCCAGCAGTTTGATCAGCGTGGATTTACCGGCGCCGTTACGCCCCAGCAGGCCGATGCGTGAGCCCGGTACCAGGTTGAGTTTGATGGCATCCAGAATCACCCGCTCACCGTAACCCGCCGAAACCTGCTCTATTTTCAGGATCGGGTTAGGCAGGCTTTCTGGCGTGCGGAAGCTGAAGCTGAACGGGTTATCGACGTGCGCCGGTGCAATCAGCTCCATACGCTCTAGCATCTTGATGCGGCTCTGCGCCTGTTTAGCTTTGGTGGCCTGCGCGCGGAAGCGATCAATGTACTTTTGGAGGTGCGTGACTTTTTCCTGCTGGCTCTGGTACAGCGCCTGCTGCTGCGCCAGTTTGGCCACGCGCTGACGCTCGAACGAGCTGTAGTTGCCGGTGTATTCGAACATCGTCTGCTGTTCGATATGGATGATTTTGTCCACCACCGGGTCGAGGAAGTCGCGGTCGTGCGAGATCAGGATTAGCGTGCCGGTATAGCTCTTCAGCCAGCGCTCCAGCCAGATCACCGCGTCGAGATCGAGGTGGTTGGTCGGTTCATCGAGCAGCAGCAGGTCGGAACGACATACCAGTGCCTGAGCAAGGTTGAGACGCATACGCCAGCCGCCGGAGAAATCGCTCACGGCCGCATTAATTGTTCCTGGCTGAAGCCCAATCCGTGCAGCAGACTGGCGGCGCGTGCGTGTATGCTCCACGCCTGGATAGCATCCAGGCTTGCCGTGCAGCAGTGCAATGGCGTTGCCATCGTCGCGCGCATTGGCTGCCGCTAATTCGGATTCGAGCTGACGATATTCGCGGTCGCCGTCGATAACATATTCCAGCGCGGCTTTACTCAGCGCCGGGGTTTCCTTATTCACCCACGCCAGCGCCCAGTTGCCGGGAAAGGTGACGTTGCTGGCATCGCTGCTGATTTCACCCTTCAGCAGTGACAGCTGCGTGGATTTACCGCAGCCGTTTTTACCCACAAGGCCGACTTTTTGCCTTGGGTTAATGGTGGCCGTTGCGTTATCCAGCAGCACATTGGTGCCGCGACGGATTTGTAATGCGGAAAAGACAATCATAAGCGCCGTATCGTCAGAATATGTTAATTTATCGGCAACATAATTCGATAATGTTTGTTGCGTCGAGCATGGTAGCGGAATTCCGCCGCGGTGACGACGCTTTGGAGGGAACGATGTCGCAGCCGCCCAAAATATTGCTGCTTTACGCCCATCCGGAATCACAGGATTCGATTGCCAATCGGGTTTTGCTGCAGTCGGCTATGGAACTGGACCACGTCACGGTGCACGATTTATACGCCCACTATGCGGATTTCTTTATTGATATTCATTATGAGCAGCAACTGCTGCGCGACGATCAAATCGTGGTGTTTCAGCATCCACTTTATACCTATAGCTGTCCGGCACTGCTGAAAGAGTGGCTGGATCGCGTACTGTCGCGCGGCTTTGCCAGCGGCCAGGACGGTAATGCGCTGGAAGGTAAATACTGGCGCAGCGTGGTGACGACCGGTGAGCCGGAGACGGCGTATCACCACAGCGGCCTCAATCGCTACCCGATGAGCGACATTAATGCGACCGTTTGAGCTGACGGCGCAGATGTGTCGCATGCACTGGCTGACGCCGATGGTGATTTACTGGGCGCGTCGTCAGACACCCGAGGTGCTGCGCAACTTTGCGCGTGCCTATGGCGACTGGCTGGCGTCATCGCTGCCGAACGGAGGAGTGTGATGCAAGGCGAAACGTTACTCACCGCCGGAGTGATCTATCTGGTGGCGGCGGTGCTGGTGGTGCCGATTGCCGCCCGGCTCGGCATTGGTGCGGTGCTGGGCTATCTGCTGGCCGGTATCGCCATCGGCCCGTGGGGGCTGGGCTTCATCAGCGATGTGGACGAGATTCTGCACTTTTCGGAGCTTGGCGTGGTGTTCCTGATGTTCATCATCGGACTGGAGCTGAACCCGGCCAAGCTGTGGGCGCTGCGGCCGATTTTCCGTTTCATCGCCGCGTCCGGCGTGCGGGAAGTGTTTACCGCCGCCTCGCTGCTACTGGTGCTCGGTTCGGCGCTGTTTATGGATGCGCTGGGCCTGTCGATGGCGCTGGGGACGTTCATCGCCGGTATTCTGCTGGCAGAGAGTGAGTATCGCCACGAACTGGAAGTCGCCATCGAGCCGTTTAAAGGGCTGCTGCTCGGGCTGTTCTTTATTTCGGTGGGCATGGCGCTCAACCTCGGCGTGCTTTATACCCACATTCTCGAAATTCTGATCGGCGTGGTGCTGCTGGTGGCGGTGAAAACGCTGGTGCTCTATGTGCTGGCGCGCATCTATGGTCTGCGCAGTTCGGAGCGTCTGCAGTTTGCCGGCGTGCTGAGTCAGGGCGGTGAATTCGCCTTCGTGCTGTTTTCGGCGGCGTCGTCGGCAAAACTGTTCAGCGGCGATCAGCTGCCGCTGCTGCTGGTCACGGTGACGTTGTCGATGATGACCACACCGCTGCTGATGCAGGGTGTGGATAAGATTCTGGCGCGCCGCTTCAACGAACCGGAAGAGGACGGCGAAAAGCCGTTTGTTGAGGACGATTAGCCACAGGTGATTGTGGTGGGCTTTGGTAGTTTTGGTCAGGTGGTCGGGCGTTTGCTGATGGCCAACAACAAGCGCATCACCGTGCTGGAGCGCGATATCTCGGCGGTCAGCCTGATGCGCAAATATGGCTACAAGGTTTACTATGGCGATGCCACCGAGCTCGAGCTGCTGCGTGCCGCCGGGGCGGAGAATGCGCAGTCGATCGTCATCACCTGTAACGATCCGGAAGATTCGATGACTATTGTGCACTTGTGCCAGCAGCACTTCCCGCCGCTGGAGTTAGGCCGCAAAGCGCTGATATCGCTGGGCATGCATCCGCATCAGGCGCAGCGCGCGCAGCAGCACTTCCGCCGGCTGGTTATGCGCATGCTGCGTGAACTGGTGCCGAGCCACGACGACAGTGTGCAGGTTTCACGCGTGCGTGAGGCGCGCCGCGAGCTGGAGGACATTTTCCAGCGTGAAATGCAGCATGAAAAACGGCAGTTTGACGGCTGGGATGATGAGTAAGGCTACACTTAACGTATCCGTTCTGATGACGGTCAGGAAAGACTATGCGTAAACGTTTTATTGCCGGTGCGGTCTGTCCGCACTGTCAGGAGAAAGACACGCTGGCGATGTGGCGTGAAAACAATGTCGATGTGGTGGAGTGCGTGAAGTGCGGCCACCAGATGCGTGAGGCGGACAAGCAGGCGCGCGATCAGGTTCGCAGCACTGAGCAAGTGATTGGCATTTTTCATCTGGAGTAGCGCGATGGCTCAGCTTTTTTTAAGCTTAGGCCTTACAGCGGTATTGAATTCCGCTACAATCGGCGCCATTAACGCTGAGCAGTATGGTCCAACAGCACTGTTGGCATCCTCAGTACTGAACCTTTCTGGTTGGTTATTGCACGCGAGAATAGACCAAATGAGACGGGATTCTTTGTTCTCAACGGTTAGGAGATATCATGAAAGTAGCAAAAGACCTAGTGGTGAGCCTGGCGTATCAGGTTCGTACCGAAGACGGTGTGTTAGTTGACGAGTCACCGGTGAGTGCGCCGTTGGATTATCTGCACGGTCATGGTTCCCTGATTTCTGGTCTGGAAAAAGTGCTGGAAAATCACGCGGTCGGCGACAAGTTTGACGTGCACATCCCGGCAAACGACGCGTACGGCCAGTACGATGACAACCTGGTGCAGCGTGTACCGAAAGACGTATTCATGGGCGTTGACGAGCTGCAGGTTGGCATGCGCTTCCTGGCAGAAACCGACCAGGGCCCGGTGCCGGTCGAGATCACCGAAGTGGAAGATGAGCACGTGGTGGTTGATGGTAACCACATGCTGGCGGGTCAGAACCTGAACTTCAATGTGGAAGTGGTTGCTATCCGTGAAGCTACGGAAGAAGAGATCGCTCACGGCCACGTTCATGGCGCTGACGGCCATCATCACGATCATGACCACGGTCATGGCGGCTGCGGCGGCCACGGTGGTTGCGGCTGCAACCACTAAGCGTAAAAAGGCCACCTGCGGGTGGCCTTTTTATTGGGCAGCAAAGCACGCGATATTAATAGTGCGGCGGCGGGGTCTCTTCTGCTTGCGAAGCGACCATGGAAGGGGCGGCGGCCTTCACTTTATCCACCAGCAGACGCACCTGCTCACGCAGTTTACTCATTTCCAGCTCGTGCTGAACCACCGTCTGATTGAGCTGCTCAATGGTATGTTCCTGGAAAGCCAGCTTGCTCTCCAGCGCCTCAAGGCGTTGATCCCATTCTGGTTGTTGCATCATCACTCCTCCTGTCACGGTGCTGCGCGTTGATCTTATCGGGCGTGATTCTACGGTCTTTCGTGTCAGAATCACCTGATATTTCACCTTCGGTCTGGCGTATGCATTAAATTCCCGCGTTGCGCCTATATCTCTGATGAAACTTCCTGAAGCAAAAAAGGTAGGAGGTTGACCGGGTAATTACACTGTGGGAGTGTTCACCACTGCCACGTAAAGTTATAGTGTGGGCCACTGTCCGCAATGGTTCCCGAGGTTTTGAAGCTTCGGTTTTGGAGAAAGGATGAAATCACTGTTTAAAGTCACATTGTTAGCTACCACCATGGCCGTCGCGCTTAATGCACCGCTGGCAATGACAGCAGAAACGACCGCGGCACCGGCTGACGCAGCGCAGGCTGCGCCACAGGCGCCGAAAAATGCTGCCTTCAAAAACGAAGACCAGCAGTCAGCCTATGCGTTGGGCGCCTCCTTGGGTCGCTACATGGACAACTCTCTGAAGGAGCAGGAGAAACTGGGTATCAAACTGGACAAAGACCAGCTGATTGCCGGTGTTCAGGATGCGTTTGGCGGCAAGAGCAAGCTGTCTGACGAAGAGATTGAGCAGACGCTGCAGGCGTTTGAAGGCCGCGTGAAAGGGGCCGCTCAGGCGAAGATGGAAAAAGACGCGAAAGAGAATGCCGACAAAGGCACCGCTTACGCGGACAAGTTCGCCAAAGAGAAGGGCGTGAAGAAAACCGAATCTGGCCTGCTGTATCAGGTAGAGAAAAAGGGCAGCGGTGAAACCCCGAAAGACAGCGATACCGTGGTGGTTAACTACAAAGGCACGCTGATTGACGGCACCGAGTTCGACAACTCTTACACGCGCGGCGAGCCGCTGTCGTTCCGTCTGGACGGCGTAATCCCGGGCTGGATCGAAGGTCTGAAGCATGTGAAGAAAGGCGGTAAGATCAAGCTGGTAATCCCACCGAACCTGGCTTACGGCAAAAACGGCGTGCCGGGTATTCCGGCCAACTCAACGCTGGTGTTCGATGTTGAGCTGCTCGACATCAAGCCGGCGCCGAAAGCGGATGAGAAAGCGCAGGCTCCGGCCGCCGCTGACAAGAAAGCGCAGTAAGCTGACTTGCACCGCCGCCTTCGGGCGGCGGTTTTGTTTTCGCTCATCCTGAATTTGGGGCGCGATGAGTAAAGCTCTGGCTAAAAACGGCGACATTTGCCAGACTAGCGCCTGCACAATGATCATAAGATGAGTCTGCCCCAATGCTGTCGAGACAGGCTCCAGCCATTTAGGGTAATGTCTTCGATGTCTAATCCATTCAATCCCGGCGAACTGACTGACTTCGATTTACTGGAGCAGCGTCCGTTCGAACAAGCAGACTACGATATTCTTAAATCCTACGAAGCGGTGGTCGACGGTCTGGCGATGCTGATTGGCTCGCACTGCGAAATCGTGCTGCACTCTCTGGAAAATCTTAAATGCTCCGCCGTGCGTATCGCCAACGGCGAACATACCGGACGCAAAGTGGGTTCCCCTATTACCGATCTGGCGCTGCGCATGCTGCATGATATGCACGGCGCGGAGAGCAATGTGTCCCGCGCCTACTTCACCCGGGCCAAAAGTGGCGTGCTGATGAAGTCGGTAACCATTGCGATTCGTAACCGGCAGCAGCGGGTGATTGGCCTGCTGTGCATCAATATGAACTTGGACGTACCGTTTTCGCAGATTATGTCGACTTTCATGCCGCCGGAGACGCAGCAGGTGGATTCCAACGTCAACTTTGCCAGCTCGGTAGAGGATCTGGTCACCCAGACGCTGGAGTTCACTATTGAAGAGGTGAGCGCCGACCGCAACGTGTCGAATAACGCCAAGAATCGCCAGATCGTCTTCAATCTGTACGAGAAGGGCATTTTCGATATTAAGGACGCCATTAACCAGGTGGCCGATCGCCTCAATATTTCTAAGCACACCGTGTATCTGTATATCCGCCAGTTTAAGAGTGGCGATCTGCAGGGGCAGGATCGCTAATGCGCTACACGCTGCTGGTGACCGGGCCGGCTTACGGCACACAACACGCCAGTAGCGCGCTGTTGTTTGCCCGTGCGCTGCTGGCGCAGGGACATCAGCTGGAAAGCGTGTTCTTTTACCGCGAAGGCGTGCTGAATGCTAACCAGCTCAGCGCGCCGGCCAGCGATGAAGTGGACATGGTGCGCGCCTGGCAGCAGCTGCGCGACGACAGTGGCGTGACACTGAATATCTGTGTGGCAGCCGCGTTGCGGCGCGGTGTGACCGATGCGCAGGAGGCAGCGCGCCTGCAGCTGGCGGGCAGCAATCTGCAGCCCCGATTTACCCTCAGCGGTTTGGGAGCGCTGGCGGAAGCCGCCCTGAGCTGCGATCGCCTAGTGCAGTTCTGATGAACCGCGTGGCGTTTCTGTTTACTCAGGCTCCGCACGGCAGCAGTGCTGGCCGGGAAGGGCTGGATGCCGTGCTGGCGACTGGCGCGCTGAGCGAGGATATCGGCCTGTTCTTTATTGGTGACGGTGTGCTGCAGCTCAACCGCGATCAGCGGCCGGCGCAGATTCTGGCGCGTGACTATATTGCGACCTTTGGCGTGCTGGCGCTATACGACATCGATCGCTGCTATATCTGTCAGGCGTCACTGCTGGCACGTGGCCAGAGCCTCACGGCAGCGCGCGTGCTGGATGCGCAGCTGCTGGAGCCTGCCGCGCTGCGCCAGACACTGGCAACTTATGACCGTATCCTTCGTTTCTGAGAACTGACCATGCTCTACACCCTGCTGCACTCTCCCTGGCAATGCGATTTCGATAGCCTGCTGCTGCTGTTACAGGGGGGCGATGACGTGCTGCTGTTACAGGATGGTGTGACGGCAGCGCTGGCAGGCAGTCAGAAGCTGCAGCAGCTGCTGGCGTCGCCCGCCACGATGTGGGTATTAGAAGAAGACGTGATGGCGCGCGGGCTTACTGCGCAAATTTCGACCAATGTGTCGCGTCTGAACTATACTGGTTTCGTTACGCTGACGACGAAGCATCCACAGCAAGTGGCTTGGTGAAGGGTAAAACTTGGTTATTTCTTGACACCCTATGGGCACAGCCCTAAAATTCTGCCTCCTCGTAGTAATACGAGGCGATTTATTACGTGTTTATGAAGCAAAAGCTAAATCCAGGAGCTATTTAATGGCAACAGTTAACCAGCTGGTTCGCAAACCACGCGTTCGTCAGGTTGCTAAAAGTAACGTGCCGGCGCTGGAAGCTTGCCCGCAAAAACGTGGTGTTTGTACTCGTGTTTACACCACTACCCCGAAAAAACCAAACTCCGCACTGCGTAAAGTCTGCCGTGTGCGTTTGACTAATGGTTTTGAAGTCACCTCCTACATCGGCGGTGAAGGTCATAACCTGCAGGAGCACTCCGTGATCCTGATCCGTGGCGGTCGTGTAAAAGACCTGCCAGGTGTGCGTTACCACACCGTTCGTGGCGCGCTGGACTGCTCAGGTGTTAAAGACCGTAAGCAGGCTCGCTCCAAGTACGGCGTGAAGAAGCCAAAGGCTTAATGGTTCTCCGTTAAGTAAGGCCAAACGTTTTAACTTTAATGTCAAAATAAACTCGTAGAGTTTTGGACAATCCTGAATTAACAACGGAGTATTTCCATGCCACGTCGTCGCGTCATTGGTCAGCGTAAAATTCTGCCGGATCCTAAGTTCGGATCAGAGCTGCTGGCTAAATTTGTAAATATCCTGATGGTAGATGGTAAAAAATCTATTGCTGAATCAATCGTCTATACCGCACTTGATACCCTGGCTCAACGTGCTGGTAAAGATGGTCTGGAAGCTTTCGACGTTGCACTCGAAAACGTACGTCCGACTGTCGAAGTTAAGTCACGTCGCGTTGGTGGTTCAACCTACCAGGTTCCAGTTGAAGTCCGTCCGGTTCGTCGTAATGCCCTGGCAATGCGTTGGATCGTAGAAGCTGCTCGTAAACGCGGTGATAAATCGATGGCTCTCCGCCTAGCGAACGAACTTTCTGACGCTGCAGAAAACAAAGGTACTGCAGTGAAGAAACGTGAAGACGTTCACCGTATGGCTGAAGCCAACAAGGCGTTCGCACACTACCGCTGGTAATCGCCACGTAGTTGTTGTTAAACCAGCGGGCGCTCATTCAGCCAACCCGCTGGGGTCGACTTACATTGAACGTCCGAGAATCAGAGGAATCAAATGGCTCGTACAACACCCATTGCGCGCTACCGTAACATCGGTATCAGCGCACACATTGACGCCGGTAAAACCACTACCACCGAGCGTATCCTGTTCTACACCGGTGTTAACCACAAAATCGGTGAAGTGCACGATGGCGCTGCAACCATGGACTGGATGGCGCAGGAGCAGGAGCGTGGTATTACCATCACCTCTGCAGCGACCACTGCGTTCTGGTCAGGTATGGCGAAGCAGTTTGAGCCGCACCGCATCAACATTATCGACACCCCGGGACACGTTGACTTCACCATCGAAGTAGAACGTTCTATGCGTGTGCTCGACGGCGCAGTAATGGTTTACTGTGCAGTAGGTGGCGTGCAGCCGCAGTCTGAAACCGTATGGCGTCAGGCAAACAAATATAAAGTTCCACGTATCGCGTTCGTTAACAAAATGGACCGTATGGGTGCGAACTTCCTGAAAGTTGTTGGTCAGATCGAATCACGTCTGGGCGCGACTCCGGTTCCACTGCAGCTGGCTATCGGCGCAGAAGAGAACTTCACCGGTGTTGTTGACCTGATCAAGATGAAAGAGATCAACTGGAACGACGCCGACCAGGGTACTACCTTCGTTTACGAAGATATCCGTGCTGAGTTGCAGGAACTGGCTAAAGAGTGGCGTGGCAAGCTGATTGAAGCAGCTGCTGAAGCTTCTGAAGAGCTGATGGAGAAATTCTTTAGCGGTGAAGAACTGTCTGAAGAAGAGATCAAATCTGCTCTGCGTAAGCGCGTACTGAACAACGAGATCATCCTCGTGACCTGTGGTTCTGCATTTAAGAACAAAGGTGTTCAGGCGATGCTGGATGCGGTCGTTGAATATCTGCCAGCACCAACTGACGTTCCGGCGATCAACGGTATCCTGGACGACGGTAAAGATACCCCGGCTGAGCGTCACGCAACTGACGACGAGCCGTTCTCGGCGCTGGCGTTCAAAATTGCCAACGACCCGTTCGTAGGTAACCTGACCTTCTTCCGTGTTTACTCGGGTGTGGTTAACTCGGGCGATACCGTACTGAACTCCGTGAAATCTGCACGTGAGCGTTTCGGTCGTATCGTTCAGATGCACGCCAACAAACGTGAAGAGATCAGCGAAATTCGCGCAGGCGACATCGCTGCAGCAATCGGTCTGAAAGACGTGATCACCGGTGATACCCTGTGTGATCCATCTAACCCGATCATTCTGGAGCGTATGGAATTCCCTGAGCCGGTAATTTCTATCGCCGTTGAGCCGAAAACCAAAGCTGACCAGGAAAAAATGGGTCTGGCTCTGGGTCGTCTGGCGAAAGAAGACCCGTCATTCCGCGTATGGACTGACGAAGAGTCTAACCAGACCATCATCGCTGGTATGGGTGAGCTGCACCTCGACATCATCGTTGACCGCATGAAGCGTGAATTCAACGTTGAAGCGAACGTCGGTAAACCTCAGGTTGCTTACCGCGAAGCGATTCGCTCTAAAGTTACCGATATCGAAGGTAAACACGCCAAGCAGTCTGGTGGTCATGGTCAGTACGGTTATGTTGTTATCGACATGTACCCACTGGAGCCGGGTTCGAATCCGAAAGGCTACGAATTTGTCAACGATATCAAAGGTGGTGTGATTCCTGGTGAATACATCCCTGCGGTTGATAAAGGTATCCAAGAGCAGCTGAAGTCTGGTCCACTGGCCGGTTACCCGGTAGTTGATCTGGGCGTGCGTCTGCACTTCGGTTCTTACCATGACGTTGACTCCTCTGAGCTGGCGTTTAAACTGGCCGCTTCTATCGCCTTCAAAGATGGCTTTAAGAAAGCACAGCCGGTTCTGCTTGAGCCAATCATGAAGGTTGAAGTAGAAACCCCAGAAGAGAACACCGGTGACGTTATCGGTGATCTGAGCCGCCGTCGTGGTATGCTGAAAGGTCAGGAATCTAACGCGACTGGCGTTCAGATTCACGCTGAAGTTCCGCTGTCTGAAATGTTCGGATACGCGACTCAGTTGCGTTCTCTGACCAAAGGCCGTGCTTCTTACTCCATGGAGTTCCTGAAGTACGATGATGCGCCGAACAACGTCGCTCAGGCCGTTATTGAAGCTCGTAGCAAATAAGGCTACGGTTTAAAAATTGTCAACTGATGCCTTCATCACTGATGAAGGCATAACGTAAGGATTATCGCCATGGCGAAAGAGCAATTTCAACGTAACAAACTGCACGTCAACGTGGGCACCATCGGTCACGTTGACCACGGTAAAACTACCCTGACTGCAGCCATCACCACCGTTCTGGCTAAAACCTACGGCGGCCAGGCGCGTGCATTCGATCAGATCGATAACGCGCCAGAAGAGAAGGCTCGTGGTATCACCATCAACACCTCTCACGTTGAATATGAAACCCCGACCCGTCACTACGCACACGTTGACTGCCCAGGCCACGCCGACTATGTGAAAAACATGATCACCGGTGCTGCGCAGATGGACGGCGCGATCTTGGTTGTTGCTGCGACTGATGGCCCAATGCCTCAGACCCGTGAGCACATCCTGCTGGGCCGTCAGGTTGGCGTTCCTTACATCATCGTGTTCATGAACAAGTGCGACATGGTTGATGACGAAGAGCTGCTGGAACTGGTTGAGATGGAAGTTCGCGACCTGCTGTCTCAGTACGACTTCCCAGGCGACGATACTCCAGTCGTTCGCGGTTCTGCGCTGAAAGCGCTGGAAGGCGACGCTGAGTGGGAAGCGAAGATCATTGAGCTGGCTGAGCACCTGGATACCTACATTCCAGATCCAGTACGTGCTATCGATCTGCCGTTCCTGCTGCCAATCGAAGACGTATTCTCAATCTCTGGCCGTGGTACCGTTGTTACCGGTCGTGTTGAGCGCGGCATCGTGAAAGTGGGCGACGAAGTAGAAATCGTGGGTATCAAAGCGACTGCCAAGTCTACCTGTACCGGTGTTGAAATGTTCCGCAAACTGCTGGACCAGGGTCAGGCAGGCGAGAACTGTGGTGTTCTGCTGCGCGGTATCAAGCGTGAAGAGATCCAGCGTGGTCAGGTTCTGGCTAAGCCAGGCACCATCAAGCCACACACCAAGTTCGTATCAGAAGTGTACGTACTGTCTAAAGACGAAGGCGGCCGTCATACTCCGTTCTTCAAAGGCTACCGTCCACAGTTCTACTTCCGTACCACTGATGTGACCGGCAACATCGAACTGCCAGAAGGCGTTGAGATGGTAATGCCAGGCGACAACATCAAAATGACCGTTGAGCTGATCCACCCAATAGCGATGGACCAGGGTCTGCGTTTCGCAATCCGCGAAGGCGGCCGTACTGTTGGCGCGGGCGTTGTTGCTGAAGTTCTCGCTTAATTGCGTTAAT
Organism: Type-A symbiont of Plautia stali; assembly: GCF_059731155.1. Classification (NCBI taxonomy): domain Bacteria; species Type-A symbiont of Plautia stali. The sequence continues at coordinate 759,969 of NZ_AP035891.1, forward strand.
AACGGTGGTAACTCCGGTTGCCACCGCAGCATGAAAAAGAGCACTTCGGTGCTCTTTTTTTTGCTCTGCATTGACCGGCGCCACTAATCCCACTCTAAAACTATGTTGAAATAAAAACCATTCTCATTTACACTTTGATCAGAAATTGTACTGGAGTGGGCTGTAAATGTACGTCTGTCTGTGTAATGCCGTAAGCGACCGAACCCTGCGTGAAGTTGTCTGCCGTTATCAACCCAAATCGATTCAGCAACTGCGCCAGCTGGTGCCTATCGGCAAGCAGTGCGGCAAGTGTATTCGCGTTGCGCGCGAGATTATGGATGATGAAATGCAAAATGTGCCGCTTTACAAAGAGATAGCGTAACTGCGCATCCGCTTCGCCTAAATAACCCCAAAAACTGTCGCGTTTTTTTGACTTCTTTTTATCCGCATCTACGCTCTATTTATCTGCAAGCGGAGGAAGCAAAATGAAGGGCGACGGCAAAATCATTACTCACCTCAATAAATTGCTGGGAAATGAACTGGTTGCAATCAACCAGTACTTTCTACATGCGCGCATGTTCAAAAACTGGGGCCTGATACGCCTCAACGATGTCGAATACCATGAATCGATTGATGAAATGAAACATGCGGATAAGTACATCGAACGCATTTTGTTTCTCGAAGGCATTCCCAATCTGCAGGATCTCGGCCGGCTGCGCATTGGTGAGGACGTACCGGAAATGCTGCAATCGGACCTGACTCTCGAACTGGAAGGGGCGAAAGACTTACGCGAGGCGATTGCGTACGCCGATAAAGTTCATGATTACGTCAGCCGCGACATGATGATCGAGATTCTGGCGGATGAAGAGCACCATATCGACTGGCTGGAAACTGAGCTCGACCTGATTCAGAAAATGGGTCTGCAAAACTATCTGCAGGCCCAGCTGAAAGAAGAGGGCGATAAGTAGCGTTTGCCATGCCGTTCCACCTGTTCATTGCAGCCCGCCCCGTGCGGGCTTTTTTACCGGCGCGCGCTTTTGCGGTTAAAAACGCAGCATGGGTTGCTTCCTGAACAGATTTGCGTATAATGCGCGGGCCTGCCGATATTGGTGTGGCGCGATTCGAGCAGAATCGCAGGCGATAGCGATTAGTGTATCGTCTGACAATACTCCCGATTGGGAAGTTATATGCTGAACGATTACACTCCCGTATCAATCATAATAGGTGCGGGTAGTAATTTTTTTCGTTTATAAAATGTTTGGAGCCTTTGTCTCATGTCGAACCAAAGAATCCGTATCCGTCTTAAAGCGTTTGATCATCGCCTGATCGATCGATCAACCGCGGAAATCGTCGAGACTGCCAAGCGCACTGGTGCGCAGGTACGTGGTCCAATCCCGCTGCCGACTCGCAAAGAGCGCTTCACCGTTCTGATCTCTCCGCACGTTAACAAAGATGCGCGTGATCAGTACGAAATCCGCACTCACAAGCGTCTGGTAGACATCGTTGAGCCAACTGAAAAAACCGTTGATGCTCTGATGCGTCTGGATCTGGCTGCCGGTGTTGACGTGCAGATCAGCCTGGGTTAATCAGGTCATCGAGCGATTGAGAGGTTGATACAATGATTGGTTTAGTCGGTAAAAAAGTGGGCATGACGCGCATCTTCACTGAAGAAGGCGTTTCAATCCCAGTAACCGTAATCGAAGTTGAAGCAAACCGCGTTACCCAGGTCAAAGGTCTGGAAAACGATGGTTACCAGGCGATCCAGGTTACAACCGGTGCTAAAAAAGCAAACCGTGTTGGTAAGCCGGAAGCAGGTCATTTTGCTAAAGCTGGCGTTGAAGCTGGCCGTGGTCTGTGGGAATTCCGCACCGAAGGTGAAGAATACTCTGTTGGCCAGAGCATCAGTGTTGAAATTTTCGCTGACGTTAAAAAAGTAGACGTTACCGGTACCTCTAAAGGTAAAGGTTTCGTAGGTACCGTTAAGCGCTGGAACTTCCGTACCCAGGACGCTACGCACGGTAACTCCTTGTCTCACCGCGTTCCGGGTTCTATCGGTCAGAACCAGACTCCGGGCAAAGTGTTCAAAGGCAAGAAAATGGCTGGTCAGCTGGGTAATGAGCGCGTAACCGTTCAGAGCCTGGAAATAGTACGTGTTGACGCTGAGCGCAACCTGCTGCTAGTCAAAGGTGCTGTCCCGGGTGCAACCGGCAGCGACCTGTTTGTTAAACCAGCTGTGAAGGCGTAACGGGATAGCAATGGAATTAGTACTGAAAGACGCGCAGAGCGCGCTGACTGTTTCCGAAACTACCTTCGGTCGTGATTTCAACGAAGCGCTGGTTCACCAGGTTGTTGTCGCTTACGCTGCATGTGCTCGTCAGGGTACTCGCGCGCAGAAAACTCGTGCTGAAGTAACTGGTTCAGGCAAAAAGCCATGGCGTCAGAAAGGCACCGGCCGTGCGCGTTCAGGTTCTATCAAGAGCCCGATCTGGCGTTCAGGTGGTGTGACCTTCGCTGCGCGTCCACAGGACCACAGTCAAAAAGTTAACAAAAAGATGTACCGCGGCGCGCTGAAAAGCATCCTGTCCGAACTGGTACGTCAGGACCGTCTGATCGTTGTCGAGTCGTTCTCTGTTGAAGCGCCTAAAACTAAGCTGCTGGTACAGAAACTGAAAGACATGGCGCTGGAAGACGTGCTGATCATCACCGGTGAACTGGATGAGAATCTGTTCCTGGCTGCGCGTAACCTGTACAAGGTTGACGTGCGTGATGCAGCGGGTATCGATCCAGTTAGCCTGATCGCCTTCGACAAAGTCGTTATGACTGCAGAAGCAGTTAAGCAAGTTGAGGAGATGCTGGCATGATCCGTGAAGAACGTCTACTGAAAGTACTGCGCGCGCCGCACGTATCTGAAAAAGCATCAACCGCGATGGAAAAAACCAATACCATCGTTCTCAAAGTTGCCAAAGACGCAACCAAAGCAGAGATCGTTGCTGCTGTTGAGAAACTGTTCGAAGTAGAAGTGAAAGACGTTAACACCCTGGTTGTTAAGGGTAAAGTTAAGCGTCACGGACAGCGTATCGGTCGTCGTAGCGACTGGAAAAAAGCTTACGTCACCCTGAAAGAAGGCCAGAACCTAGACTTCGTCGGCGGCGCTGAGTAAGTCGGAGGAGAAAGACAATGGCAGTTGTTAAATGTAAACCGACATCTCCGGGTCGTCGTCACGTTGTTAAAGTGGTGAACCCTGAGCTGCACAAAGGCAAGCCTTTTGCCGCGCTGGTTGAAAAAAACAGCAAATCCGGTGGTCGTAACAACAATGGTCGTATCACTACCCGTCATATCGGTGGTGGTCACAAGCAGGCTTACCGTATTGTTGACTTCAAACGCAACAAAGATGGTATCCCGGCAGTTGTTGAGCGTCTTGAGTACGATCCGAACCGTTCTGCGAATATCGCACTGGTTCTGTACAAAGATGGCGAGCGCCGTTACATCCTAGCCCCTAAAGGCCTGAAAGCTGGCGACCAGATTCAGTCTGGCGTTGATGCTGCGATCAAAGCAGGTAACACCCTGCCGATGCGTAACATCCCGGTTGGTTCAACCGTGCACAACGTAGAAATGAAACCAGGTAAAGGCGGTCAGATTGCCCGTTCTGCTGGTGCTTACGTGCAGATCGTTGCGCGTGAAGGTTCCTACGTTACCCTGCGTCTGCGTTCAGGCGAAATGCGTAAAGTCGAAGCTGACTGCCGCGCAACCTTGGGCGAAGTGGGTAACGCTGAGCACATGCTGCGCGTTCTGGGTAAAGCCGGTGCAACCCGTTGGCGTGGTGTTCGTCCTACCGTTCGCGGTACTGCGATGAACCCAGTCGATCACCCGCACGGTGGTGGTGAAGGTCGTAACTTTGGTAAGCACCCGGTAACTCCGTGGGGCGTTCAGACCAAAGGTAAGAAGACCCGTAGCAACAAGCGTACTGATAAATTTATCGTACGTCGCCGTAGCAAATAATTTTAGAGGATAAGCCATGCCACGTTCTCTCAAGAAAGGTCCTTTTATTGACCTGCACTTGCTGAAGAAGGTAGAGAAAGCGGTGGAAAGCGGTGACAAGAAGCCCCTGCGCACTTGGTCCCGTCGTTCAACAATCTTCCCTAACATGATCGGTTTGACCATCGCTGTCCATAATGGTCGTCAGCACGTTCCTGTCTTTGTTTCCGACGAAATGGTCGGCCACAAGCTGGGTGAATTTGCACCGACACGTACTTATCGCGGCCACGCTGCTGATAAGAAAGCCAAGAAGAAATAAGTAGGAGGAAGAGATGGAAACTATTGCTCAACATCGCCATGCTCGTTCTTCTGCTCAGAAGGTTCGCCTTGTTGCTGACCTGATTCGCGGTAAGAAAGTGTCGCAGGCTCTGGATATTCTGACTTACACCAACAAGAAAGCGGCTGTACTGGTTAAGAAAGTCTTGGAATCTGCCATTGCTAACGCCGAACACAACGATGGCGCTGATATCGACGATCTGAAAGTTGCGAAAATTTTCGTAGATGAAGGCCCTAGCATAAAGCGCATTATGCCGCGTGCTAAAGGTCGTGCAGATTGCATCCTGAAGCGCACCAGCCACATTACTGTGGTTGTGTCCGATCGCTGAGACTCTGGAGACTAGCAATGGGTCAGAAAGTACATCCTAATGGTATTCGCTTGGGTATTGTAAAACCATGGAACTCTACCTGGTTTGCGAACACCGAAGAATTCGCTGACAACCTGGACAGCGACTTTAAAGTACGTCAGTTCCTGAACAAAGAACTGGCAAAAGCGTCTGTATCTCGCATCGTTATCGAGCGTCCGGCTAAGAGCATCCGTGTGACCATTCACACCGCTCGCCCGGCTATCGTTATCGGTAAAAAAGGTGAAGACGTTGAAAAACTGCGCACGGTCGTAGCGAACATCGCTGGCGTTCCTGCACAGATAAATATCGCCGAAGTCCGTAAACCGGAACTGGACGCAAAACTGGTTGCTGACAGCATCACTTCACAGCTGGAGCGTCGTGTGATGTTCCGTCGTGCGATGAAGCGTGCTGTACAGAACGCAATGCGTCTGGGCGCTAAAGGTATCAAAGTTGAAGTTAGCGGCCGTCTGGGCGGTGCTGAGATCGCACGTACCGAATGGTACCGTGAAGGTCGTGTACCGCTGCACACTCTGCGTGCTGACATTGACTACAACACCTCTGAAGCGCACACCACTTATGGTGTAATCGGCGTTAAGGTATGGATCTTCAAAGGTGAGATCCTGGGTGGTATGGCTGCTGTTGAACAACCGGAACCGGCTGCTCAACCTAAAAAGCAGCAGCGTAAAGGCCGTAAGTAAGGAGAGTCGCTGATGTTACAACCAAAGCGTACGAAATTCCGTAAAGTGCACAAAGGCCGTAACCGCGGTCTGGCGCAGGGTACGGATGTTAGCTTCGGTACTTTCGGTCTGAAAGCTATTGGCCGTGGTCGTCTGACTGCTCGTCAGATCGAAGCAGCACGTCGTGCTATGACCCGAGCAGTTAAGCGTCAAGGTAAGATTTGGATCCGTGTATTCCCGGACAAACCAATCACCGAGAAGCCGCTGGAAGTGCGTATGGGTAAAGGTAAGGGTAACGTGGAGTATTGGGTTGCCCTGATCCAGCCTGGTAAAGTCCTGTATGAAATGGACGGTGTACCGGAAGAGCTGGCCCGTGAAGCATTCAAGCTGGCAGCAGCAAAACTGCCTATCAAAACCACCTTTGTAACTAAGACGGTGATGTAATGAAAGCAACTGAGCTGCGTGAAAAAAGCGTTGAAGAGCTGTACACTGAGCTGCTTAACCTCCTGCGCGAGCAGTTTAACCTGCGCATGCAGGCAGCATCTGGCCAGCTGCAGCAGACCCATCTGCTGAAGCAAGTTCGCCGTGATGTTGCACGCGTTAAGACTTTACTGACTGAGAAGGCGGCGTAATGACCGATAAAATCCGTACTCTGCAGGGTCGTGTTGTTAGTGACAAAATGCAGAAATCTGCTGTTGTTGCTATCGAGCGTTTCGTGAAGCACCCGATCTACGGTAAATTCATTAAGCGTACGACTAAGCTGCACATCCATGACGAGAACAACGAGTGTGGTATTGGTGACGTGGTTGAAATCCGCGAAACCCGTCCACTGTCCAAGACTAAGTCCTGGACTCTGGTTCGCGTTGTAGAGAAAGCGATTCTGTAATAGAATCCGCTTCCTCTAAAAACAAAATGAACGGCTCTATAGAGCCGTTCATTTTTTCTACCCATCTGCGAGAACCGGTGTTATAATACCGCGCCCTCAATTATGGGGCTTTTTAACGACCTGAGGTTTGGGTCCCGAAGTAGTAGTTGACATTAGCGGAGCACTAAAATGATCCAAGAACAGACTATGCTGAACGTCGCCGACAACTCCGGTGCACGTCGCGTAATATGTATCAAGGTTCTGGGGGGCTCGCACCGTCGCTACGCAGGCGTCGGCGATATCATCAAAGTGACCATCAAGGAAGCAATTCCGCGTGGCAAGGTGAAAAAAGGTGATGTCCTGAAAGCTGTAGTGGTGCGCACCAAGAAGGGTGTTCGTCGCCCGGACGGTTCTGTCATTCGCTTCGATGGTAATGCATGCGTTATTCTGAACAATAACAGCGAGCAGCCTATCGGAACGCGTATTTTTGGGCCGGTAACTCGTGAACTTCGTACTGAAAAGTTCATGAAAATTATCTCTCTGGCACCAGAAGTACTCTAAGGAGCGAACAATGGCAGCGAAAATCCGTCGTAACGACGAAGTTATCGTGCTTACCGGTAAAGACAAAGGTAAACGCGGTAAAGTAAAGAATGTCCTGACTTCTGGTAAGGTCATCGTTGAAGGTATCAACTTGGTTAAGAAACACCAGAAGCCGGTTCCGGCTCTGAACCAACCAGGCGGCATCGTTGAAAAAGAAGCTGCTATTCAGGTTTCTAACGTTGCAATCTTCAATGCGGCAACCGGCAAGGCTGACCGTGTAGGCTTTAGATTCGAAAACGGTAAAAAAGTCCGTTTCTTCAAGTCTAACAGCGAAACTATCAAGTAATTTGGAGTAGTTCGATGGCGAAACTGCATGATTACTACAAAGACGAAGTAGTCCAGAAACTCATGACAGAGTTTGGCTACAATTCTGTCATGCAAGTCCCTCGGGTCGAGAAGATCACCCTGAACATGGGTGTTGGTGACGCGATCGCTGACAAGAAACTGCTGGATAACGCAGCAGCTGACCTAGCAGCAATATCCGGTCAAAAACCGCTGATCACCAAAGCACGCAAATCAGTTGCAGGCTTCAAAATCCGTCAGGGCTATCCGATCGGCTGTAAAGTAACTCTGCGTGGCGAGCGCATGTGGGAGTTCTTTGAGCGTCTGATCACTATTGCTGTACCGCGTATCCGTGACTTCCGTGGTCTGTCCGCGAAGTCTTTCGACGGTCGTGGTAACTACAGCATGGGCGTTCGTGAGCAGATCATCTTCCCAGAAATCGACTACGACAAAGTCGATCGCGTTCGTGGTTTGGATATCACCATTACCACTACTGCGAAATCTGATGATGAAGGCCGTGCTCTGCTGGCTGCCTTTGACTTCCCGTTCCGCAAGTAAGGTAGGGTTACTTAATGGCTAAGCAATCTATGAAAGCACGCGAAGTTAAGCGTGTGAAATTAGCAGACAAGTTCTTCGCAAAACGCGCTGAACTGAAAGCGATCATTTCTGATGTGAACGCATCCGACGAAGACCGTTGGAACGCCGTTCTCAAGCTGCAGAGTCTGCCGCGTGATTCCAGCCCTTCACGTCAGCGTAACCGCTGCCGTCAGACAGGTCGTCCGCACGGTTTCCTGCGGAAGTTTGGGTTGAGCCGTATCAAGGTCCGTGAAGCCGCAATGCGCGGTGAAATCCCGGGTCTGAAAAAGGCTAGCTGGTAATTGTCACCATTTGAATCACGGGAGTAACACAGATGAGCATGCAAGATCCGATCGCGGATATGCTGACCCGTATCCGTAACGGTCAGGCCGCGAACAAAGTTGCGGTCTCTATGCCTTCCTCCAAGCTGAAAGTGGCAATTGCCAGCGTGCTGAAGGAAGAAGGCTATATTCAAGATTTTAAAATCGAAGGCGACATCAAGCCGGAACTGGAACTGACTCTTAAGTACTTCCAGGGTAAAGCTGTTGTAGAAAGCATTCAGCGTGTTAGCCGTCCAGGTCTGCGTATCTATAAGAAAAAAGATGAGCTGCCAAAAGTTATGGCCGGTCTGGGCATTGCTGTAATTTCTACCTCTAAAGGTGTCATGACTGATCGTGCAGCGCGCCAGGCTGGTCTTGGTGGCGAAATTATCTGCTACGTAGCGTAATCGGAGGATAAAATGTCTCGTGTTGCAAAAGCACCTGTCGTTGTTCCTGCCGGCGTAGAGGTAAAACTCAACGGTCAGGAAGTTTCGATCAAAGGCAAAAACGGCGAGCTGACTCGTACTATCAACAGTGCTGTAGAAGTTAAGCATGCAGACAACGCCCTGACTTTCGCTCCACGCGAAGGTTATGCGGATGGTTGGGCACAGGCAGGTACTGCCCGTGCGCTGCTGAACGGCATGGTTATCGGTGTTACCGAAGGCTTTACCAAGAAGCTGCAGCTGGTTGGTGTTGGTTATCGTGCAGCTCTTAAAGGCAACTTTGTGAGTCTGGCCCTGGGCTTCTCTCACCCGGTTGACCATGCACTGCCGGCCGGCATCACTGCTGAATGCCCAACTCAGACTGAGATCGTGCTGAAAGGCGCTGATAAACAGCTGATTGGTCAGGTTGCAGCTGATCTGCGCGCCTACCGTCGTCCTGAGCCTTACAAAGGCAAGGGTGTTCGTTACGCCGACGAAGTCGTGCGTACCAAAGAGGCTAAGAAGAAATAAGCTAACACTATGGATAAGAAATCTGCTCGTATCCGTCGTGCGACCCGTGCACGACGCAAGCTCAAAGAGCTGGGTGCTACTCGCTTGGTGGTACATCGTACCCCGCGTCACATTTACGCACAGGTAATCGCCCCGAACGGTTCCGAAGTTCTGGTTGCTGCTTCTACTGTAGAAAAAGCTATCGCTGAACAACTAAAGTATACCGGTAACAAAGACGCCGCTGCAGCTGTAGGTAAAGCTCTGGCTGAGCGCGCTATCGAAAAAGGCATCAAAGATGTTTCTTTCGACCGTTCCGGTTTCCAATATCATGGTCGCGTCCAGGCATTTGCAGATGCTGCTCGTGAAGCTGGCCTTCAGTTCTAAGGTAGAGGTCTAAGATGGCACACATCGAGAAACAAGCTGGCGACCTGCAGGAAAAACTGATCGCGGTAAACCGTGTCTCTAAAACTGTGAAAGGTGGTCGTATTTTCTCCTTCACCGCTCTGACTGTAGTGGGTGATGGTAACGGCCGCGTTGGTTTTGGTTACGGTAAAGCGCGTGAAGTTCCAGCAGCGATCCAGAAAGCGATGGAAAAAGCTCGTCGCAATATGGTTAATGTCGCGCTGACTCACGGCACCCTGCAGCACCCGGTTAAAGGTGCGCACACGGGGTCTCGTGTGTTCATGCAGCCGGCTTCTGAAGGTACCGGTATCATCGCCGGCGGTGCAATGCGCGCCGTTCTGGAAGTCGCTGGAGTTCATAACGTTCTGGCTAAAGCCTATGGTTCCACCAACCCGATCAACGTGGTTCGTGCAACTATCGACGGCCTGGGCAATATGAAGTCTCCAGATATGGTTGCTGCCAAGCGTGGTAAATCTGTTGAAGAAATTCTGGGGTAATCACGATGGCTAAGACAATCAAAATTACACAAACCCGTAGCTCAATCGGCCGCCTGCCTAAGCACAAAGCCACTCTGGTTGGTCTGGGTCTGCGTCGTATTGGTCACACTGTTGAGCGTGAAGACACGCCAGCTGTACGCGGTATGATCAACTCGATTTCTTACATGCTGAAAGTGGAGGAGTAAGAGATGCGTTTAAACACTCTGTCTCCGGCCGAAGGGTCTAAACACGCTTCCAAGCGTCTGGGCCGTGGTATCGGTTCTGGCCTCGGTAAAACCGGCGGTCGTGGTCACAAAGGTCAGAAGTCTCGTTCTGACGGTGGCGTACGTCGTGGTTTCGAGGGTGGTCAGATGCCTCTGTACCGTCGTCTGCCGAAGTTCGGCTTCACCTCGCGCAAATCATTCGTGACTGCAGAAGTGCGTCTGTCTGATCTGGCGAAAGTGGAAGGCGGTATCGTCGACCTGAACACGCTGAAAGCAGCTAACATCATCGGTGTACAGATTGAGTTCGCGAAAGTGATCCTGTCTGGTGAAGTATCTGCACCTGTTACGATTCGTGGTCTGCGTGTCACCAAAGGTGCTCATGCTGCAATCGAAGCTGCTGGCGGTAAAATCGAGGAATAAGTAGCAGATGGCAAAGCAACCGGGATTAGATTTTCAAAGTGCCAAAGGTGGCTTTGGTGAACTGAAGCGCAGACTGTTGTTTGTAATCGGTGCACTGATTGTCTTCCGTATTGGCTCTTTTATTCCAATCCCCGGTATCGATGCCACTGTACTTGTCAAACTGCTTGAGCAACAGCGTGGCACCATCATTGAAATGTTTAACATGTTCTCTGGTGGTGCTCTCAGTCGTGCCTCAATCTTCGCGCTGGGTATTATGCCGTATATTTCGGCCTCTATTATTATCCAGCTGCTGACGGTGGTTCATCCCGCGTTGGCCGAGATTAAGAAAGAGGGTGAAGCTGGTCGTCGTAAGATCAGCCAGTACACTCGCTACGGCACCCTGGTTCTGGCTATATTCCAGTCGATCGGTATTGCTACCGGTCTGCCGAATATGCCTGGAATGCAGGGCCTGGTATTAAATCCAGACTTTGCTTTCTACTTTACCGCTGTTGTAAGTCTGGTTACCGGAACCATGTTCCTGATGTGGCTAGGCGAACAGATTACTGAACGAGGTATCGGTAACGGTATTTCGATCATTATCTTCGCGGGTATTGTTGCGGGTTTACCGCCGGCCATTGGCCATACCATCGAGCAAGCGCGGCAAGGCGACCTGCACTTCCTTCTGTTGCTGTTGGTTGCAGTTCTTGTATTTGCAGTGACGTTTTTTGTTATTTTCGTTGAGCGTGGCCAGCGCCGCATTGTGGTCAACTACGCTAAACGTCAGCAAGGTCGTCGTGTATATGCTGCACAGAGCACACATTTACCGTTGAAAGTGAACATGGCGGGCGTAATCCCAGCCATCTTTGCTTCCAGCATTATCCTGTTCCCGGCGACGATAGCATTCTGGTTCGGGGGCGGTACCGGTTGGAACTGGCTGACAACAATTTCGCTGTATTTGCAGCTAGGACAGCCGCTTTATGTGCTACTCTATGCGACTGCAATCATCTTCTTCTGTTTCTTCTACACGGCGTTGGTTTTCAACCCGCGTGAAACAGCAGATAACCTGAAGAAGTCTGGTGCATTCGTACCGGGAATTCGTCCGGGAGAGCAAACGGCGAAGTACATCGATAAAGTAATGACACGTCTGACCTTAATCGGCGCACTGTATATTACTTTTATCTGCCTGATCCCGGAGTTCATGCGTGATGCCATGAAGGTTCCCTTCTACTTTGGCGGCACCTCGCTGCTGATTGTAGTGGTTGTCATCATGGACTTTATGGCTCAAGTGCAAACTCTGATGATGTCCAGTCAGTACGAGTCTGCATTGAAAAAAGCTAACCTGAAAGGCTATGGCCGTTAATTCAGTAGCTTGAGAAGTTACGGAGAGTAAAAATGAAAGTTCGTGCTTCCGTCAAGAAATTATGTCGTAACTGCAAAATCATTCGTCGCGACGGTGTCGTACGTGTGATCTGCAGCTCCGAGCCTAAGCATAAACAGCGCCAGGGCTGATTAAGTCACATGTTTTTCTTGCAAAGTCGGGTTGAGCTGGCTAGATTAGCCAGCCAATCTTTTGTATGTCGATGCGTTTCCATTTGAGTATCCTGAAAACGGGCTTTTCAGCATGGTACGCATTTATTTAGGAGTGCATAGTGGCCCGTATAGCAGGCATTAACATTTCTGATCAAAAACATACCGTTATCGCATTAACTTCGATCTTCGGTATCGGCAAAACCCGTTCTAAAGCCATCTGTGCTGAAACGGGCATCGCTGAAAATGTTAAGATCAGTGAGCTGTCTGAAGAACAAATTGATCAGCTGCGTGAAGCAGTTGGTAAATTCGTTGTTGAAGGTGATCTGCGCCGTAAAATCACCCTGAGCATCAAGCGTCTGATGGACCTTGGTTGCTACCGTGGTTTACGCCATCGTCGTGGTCTGCCGGTGCGCGGTCAGCGTACTAAGACCAACGCACGTACCCGTAAGGGTCCGCGTAAACCGATCAAGAAATAATCGGGGTGAGTAAATAATGGCAAAGGCACCAGTTCGTGCACGTAAGCGTGTAAGAAAACAAGTCTCAGATGGCGTGGCTCATGTCCATGCGTCTTTTAACAACACCATCGTTACTATTACTGATCGTCAGGGTAACGCACTGGGTTGGGCAACCGCCGGTGGTTCCGGTTTCCGCGGTTCACGTAAATCTACTCCGTTTGCTGCTCAGGTCGCTGCAGAGCGCTGTGCAGAAGCCGTGAAAGATTACGGTATTAAGAACCTGGAAGTTATGGTTAAGGGTCCGGGTCCAGGCCGCGAATCTACTATTCGTGCTCTGAACGCCGCTGGTTTCCGCATCACTAATATTACTGATGTGACTCCGATCCCTCACAACGGTTGTCGTCCGCCGAAAAAACGTCGCGTTTAACGTTCCGTTTTTTAGGTTAGTTGGAGAAAGAAAATGGCAAGATATTTGGGTCCTAAGCTCAAGCTGAGCCGTCGTGAGGGCACCGACTTATTCCTTAAGTCTGGCGTTCGCGCGATTGATTCCAAGTGCAAAATTGAACAAGCCCCTGGTCAGCATGGTGCGCGTAAACCGCGTCTGTCTGATTACGGCGGCCAGTTACGTGAAAAGCAAAAAGTTCGTCGTATCTACGGCGTGCTGGAGCGTCAGTTCCGTAACTACTATAAAGAAGCAGCGCGTCTGAAAGGCAACACCGGTGAAAACCTGTTAGCTCTGCTGGAAGGTCGTCTGGATAACGTAGTTTACCGTATGGGCTTTGGTGCCACTCGTGCAGAAGCACGTCAGCTGGTTAGCCACAAATCTGTAATGGTAAATGGTCGCGTTGTTAACATCGCTTCTTATCAGGTATCTCCGAATGATGTCGTAAGCATCCGTGAGAAAGCCAAAAAGCAATCTCGCGTGAAGGCCGCTCTGGAGCTGGCTGAGCAGCGTGAAAAGCCAACTTGGCTGGAAGTTGATGCGACTAAGATGGAAGGTGTTTTCAAGCGTATTCCTGAGCGTACCGATCTGTCTGCGGACATTAACGAACACCTGATCGTCGAGCTTTACTCTAAGTAAAGCTTAGTACCAAAGAGAGGACACAATGCAGGGTTCTGTGACAGAGTTTCTAAAACCGCGCCTGGTAGATATCGAGCAAGTGAGTTCGACGCACGCCAAGGTGACCCTTGAGCCGTTAGAGCGTGGCTTTGGACATACTCTTGGTAACGCACTGCGCCGTATTCTGCTTTCTTCCATGCCGGGTTGCGCGGTGACCGAGGTTGAGATTGATGGCGTGCTGCACGAGTACTCCACCAAAGAGGGCGTACAGGAAGATATCCTGGAAATCCTGCTCAATCTGAAAGGGCTGGCGTTAAGAGTTCAGGGTAAAGATGAAGTCATCCTCACTCTGAATCAATCTGGCATTGGCCCTGTGACTGCAGGCGACATTACCCACGACGGTGATGTCGAAATCGTCAAGCCGCAGCATGTGATCTGCCATCTGACCGATGAAAACGCGTCTATTAGCATGCGTATCAAAGTTCAGCGTGGTCGTGGTTATGTGCCGGCTTCTGCCCGAATTCATTCGGAAGAAGATGAGCGCCCAATCGGCCGTCTGTTGGTTGACGCTTGCTACAGCCCTGTAGACCGTATCGCCTACAATGTTGAAGCAGCGCGTGTAGAACAGCGCACCGACCTGGACAAGCTGGTCATCGAAATGGAAACCAACGGCACAATCGATCCTGAAGAGGCGATTCGTCGTGCGTCGACCATCCTGGCAGAACAACTGGAAGCTTTCGTTGACTTACGTGATGTACGTCAGCCGGAAGTCAAAGAAGAGAAACCAGAATTCGATCCGATCCTGCTGCGCCCTGTTGACGATCTGGAATTGACTGTCCGCTCTGCTAACTGCCTTAAGGCAGAAGCTATCCACTACATCGGTGATCTGGTACAGCGTACCGAGGTTGAGCTGCTTAAAACGCCTAACCTAGGTAAAAAATCTCTTACCGAGATTAAAGACGTGCTCGCATCACGTGGTCTGTCTCTGGGCATGCGCCTGGAAAACTGGCCACCGGCAAGCATTGCTGATGAATAACCGGATCGCAGGTTAAGGTTTCACTGAGAAGGATAAGGTCATGCGCCATCGTAAGAGTGGTCGTCAACTGAACCGCAACAGCAGCCATCGTCAGGCTATGTTCCGCAACATGGCTGGTTCTCTGGTTCGTCATGAGATCATTAAGACGACTCTGCCGAAAGCCAAAGAGCTGCGTCGCGTAGTTGAGCCGCTGATTACTCTTGCCAAGACCGACAGCGTAGCTAATCGTCGTCTGGCATTCGCCCGTACTCGTGATAACGAGATCGTGGCAAAACTGTTTAACGAGCTGGGCCCGCGTTTCGCGAGCCGTGCCGGTGGTTACACTCGCATTCTGAAGTGTGGCTTCCGTGCTGGTGACAACGCTCCGATGGCATACATCGAGCTGGTTGATCGTTCAGAAGCTCAAGCAGAAGCTGCTGCAGAGTAATTTGCAGTAACGTAAAAAACCCGCTTCGGCGGGTTTTTTATTGCCTGTCATTCCTTCCCATTTCCCCTCCATTCGCTATGCTGTTGGCAGACATGCCTGCAGGAGGTTTCTATGTGGCTTATCGATCAGCTGGCTGAGCAACACATCCGCGCCGCTCAGGAAAAGGGCGAGCTGAGCAATCTGCTTGGTGAGGGGGCGCCGCTTACGCTGGACGATGACAGTGGTGTGCCGGTGGAATTGCGCAGTGCCTGGCGACTACTGAAAAACGCCGGCTATCTCCCTCCAGAACTGGAGATGCGCCGCGACGCGCTGGCACTCAGCGATCTGCTTCGCGAACTCGATCCTGATGACAGCGAGGCGCGCGAACTGGCCAAACGCCTGACGCTGCTGGAGATGAAACTGCAGCAGGCTGGCATGAGCACCGATTTTCTGCGTGGCGAATACCGCCCGGCGATCGGTCAGCGGCTACAGCAGGAGAAATAGTATGTATCGCATTGGCCAGCTGGCAAAACTGGCGGACGTTACGCCGGACACCATCCGCTTTTATGAAAAGCAGCAGATGATGGATCATGAGGTACGCACCGAGGGCGGCTTCCGCCTGTACAGCGATAGCGATCTGCAGCGCCTGCGTTTTATCCGTTACGGCCGGCAGCTCGGTTTTAGCCTAGAATCGATCCGCGACCTGCTGTCGATCCGCATCGATCCAGAGTATCACATCTGTGAAGAGTCAAAAGCGATCGTGGCGAAACGGCTGGATGAGGTGAACAGTATGATTGGCGAACTGCAAACCATTCAGCGCTCATTGCAACGGCTGGCGGAAACCTGTTGTGGCGACCGGCACAGTAGCGCCTGTTGTTCGATCCTCGAGGCACTGGAAACCGGTGAAGATCCGCATTCTGAAATTTGTTGTAGCAAGGATTGAATTCTGGCGCGCAGGGACTATAGTTGCGCCATCACTAACCGGGGGAAGATATGAGTCACTATCAGCATCGAAAGGCAAAATTAACGATAACGCCCTGGAAGCCCTGTTACACGATCCGCTGTATTGAAGTGGCACACTAAATTTGGCCACCTGAACAGAGGTGATCTGCTCACCTCAGAACAACACAGGTGCCATAATGAAAAAAAGAAATTTCAGCGCAGAGTTTAAACGCGAAGCCGCTCAACTGGTCCTTGATCAGAACTACACCGTTGCAGCTGCGGCCAATGCTATGGATGTGGGTCTTTCTACCATGACGCGATGGGGAAAACAGTTGCGGGATGAACGACAGGGCAAAATACCTAAAGCCTCCCCTATAACCCCGGAACAGATTGAAATACGCGAGCTGAAGAAAAAGCTACAACGTATTGAAATGGAAAACGACATATTAAAAAAGGCTACCCACCGGTATAAACGTGGTGGTCATGAACACATCGTTATCCCGAATCGCCTTGAGCGACAGTTCGCAGTGACAGAGCCTAATCAGGTGTGGTGCGGCGATGTGACGTACATCTGGACAGGCAGGCGTTGGGCTTACCTCGCTGTTGTTCTCGATCTGTTGGCAAGGAAACCGGTAGGCTGGGCAATGTCATTCTCACCGGACAGCAGGCTGACCATCAAAGCGCAGGAAATGGCGTGGGAAACTCGCGGTAAACCAGCCGGAGCGATGTTCCACAGTGACCAGGGTAGCCACTATACAAGCAGGCAGTTACTGTGGCGTTGCCGGATCAGGCAGAGTATGATCCGACGTGGAAACTGTTGGGACAACAGCCCGATGGAACGCTTCTTCAGAAGTCTGAAAAACGAGTGGGTGCCAGTGACAGGTTATATAAACTTTAGCGAAGCTGCACATGCGATCACAGACTATATCGTCGGATATTACAGCTCGCTAAGGCCGCATGACTATAACGGTGGGTTACCCCCAAACGAATCGGAAAACCGATACTGGAAAAACTCTAAAGCGGTGGCCAGTTTTAGTTGAACACTTCATATCGCCAGCGTGTTGAGCGCAATCAGAAGGGGAAAGGCAGCTACCGGCGTAAAGATAAACACGCGAAGGGAGCGAATCAGGAGGCCAGCGGTAAGCAACATTGTTTACCTCTGGCCTTCTGCTTTAGTGACAAAAAAGCCGCCTGAAACTGGCGGCTTTTATTCATCACACTTTATTATTTTGTTGCTTAAGCAGGTCGCGAATCTCAGTCAGCAGCACTTCTTCATTGGTCGGTTTTGGCGCTGGTTTTTCCACTTCTTTCTTTTTATACAGTTTATTCATTACTTTGATGGCAATGAAGATAGCAAACGCCACGATGATGAAGTCAAATACCGTCTGAATAAAGTTACCGTATTCCATCACCACCGCTGGGATATCGCCCTCTGCTGGCTTGAGCACCCATTTAAACTGCTTAAAGTCGACGCCGCCAATCAGTAAACCGAGCAGTGGCATAATGATGTTCGCAACCAGTGACTATACGATCTTACCGAACGCAGCACCGATGATCACACCGACCGCCAAGTCCACCACGTTGCCGCGCATCGCAAAATCACGAAACTCTTTGAATAAACTCATTGTTATCTCCTTGCGATTGGCCAATGGCTAAAGTCTAACAAACCTTCGTGTAATTGCCATTATAACAATGGATTAAACACCACTATCACTTCAGCCCAATCACAACCCATTACAGGAAGAACGGGCTCGGTTGGAACAGACGCTCAACGTCCGGCACAAACTTTTTGTCGGTGAGGAACATGATCACATGGTCACCTTGCTCAATGCGCACATTATCATTAGCGATGATCACGTCATCACCACGTACCACCGCGCCGATAATTGTGCCCGGCGGCAGTTTAATATCTTCAATCAGGCGTCCGACCACGCGCGAAGTGGTTTCATCACCGTGGGCGATGGCTTCGATGGCTTCCGCAATACCGCGGCGCAGTGAAGAGACGCCGACAATATCGGCTTTGCGCACGTGGCCAAGCAGCGCAGAAATAGTGGCCTGCTGCGGAGAAATAGCAATGTCGATCACGCTGCCCTGCACCAGATCGACATAGGCGCGACGCTGGATCAGCACCATCACCTTTTTCGCGCCCATCTTTTTGGCCAGCATCGCTGACATGATATTGGCTTCATCGTCGTTGGTGACGGCGATAAACAGATCGACCTGATCGACATGCTCTTCTGCCAGCAGTTCCTGATCCGAGGCATCGCCATAGAACACGATGGTGTCCTGCAGATGCTCTGCCAGTTCAGCCGCGCGCTGCTGATTACGTTCAATCAGCTTAACGCTGTACTGCTTCTCCAGCCGCTGCGCCAGGCCAAAGCCGATATTACCGCTGCCGACCAGCATAATGCGTTCATAGGGCTTTTCCAGGCGCTGCATCTCGCTCATCACCGCACGAATATGCTGACTGGCGGCAATAAAAAACACTTCATCGCCAGCTTCGACGATCGTCGATCCCTGCGGGCGGATCGGGCGATCCTGACGGAAAATGGCGGCCACGCGGGTATCGATATGCGGCATGTGCTCACGCAGGATCGACAGCGGATTGCCCACCAGCGGTCCGCCGTAATAGGCTTTGACCACTGCCAAGCTGACTTTGCCCTCGGCAAAATTCACCACCTGCAACGCGCCAGGGTACTGAATCAGCCGATAGATGTTGTCGATCACCAGCTGTTCGGGCGAGATCAAATGGTCGATGGGCACTGCTTCCGGCACAAACAGTTTTTCCGCATCGCGCAGATAATCGGCGGCGCGGATACGGGCAATGCGATTTGGCGTGTTAAACAGCGAGTAAGCAATCTTACAGGCAATCATGTTGGTTTCGTCAGAGCTGGTGACTGCCACCAGCATATCCGCATCTTCGGCGCCAGCTTCACGCAACACGCGCGGGTGCGAACCATGGCCCTGCACAACGCGCAGGTCAAACTTATCCTGCAGCACGCGTAAGCGTGAGGGGTCGCTATCAACCACGGTGATGTCATTGTTTTCGCCCACTAGGTTTTCGGCGAGTGTGCCGCCCACCTGGCCGGCGCCGAGGATCATAATTTTCATGGATACGTTGCTCTTGTCACTGTGCGCTGCACTATTTTTTCATTAGCTTAACGTAGAAGAAACCGTCGCCGCCATCGATGGCAGGGAAAACCTGCCAGCCGTTAAGTTGCCCCTGTGGCAGCGCCTGCGGCACCGCATCATCATGCGTCGCAAGGAAAGCATCGATCTGCTGCTGGTTCTCCTGCGGCAGCACTGAGCAGGTGGCATAAAGCAGCGTACCGCCCGATTTCAGGCGCGGCCAGATGGCCGCCAGAATCTCACGCTGTAGCGCGGCGAGTTCGTCGATATCGCGATCGCGGCGTAGCCATTTGATATCCGGATGGCGTCGAATAACGCCGGTGGCCGAGCAGGGCGCATCCAGCAGGATGCGGTCGAATTGCTGCTCGTCGCACCAGGCCGCCGGCGTGCGGCCATCACCCTGACGTACGTCAGACTGCATCCCCAGACGCTGCAGGTTTTCCGTGACGCGCGACAGGCGCTGCGCGTCGATATCCACCGCCAGCACGCGGGCCTGCAGCGCGATTTCGATAATATGGGTGGTTTTGCCGCCGGGCGCAGCGCACAGGTCGAGAATAGTTTCGCCGTTTTCCGGCGCCAGCAGCAGGGCACAACGCTGAGCGGAGAGATCCTGCACCGTCACCCAGCCCTGCTCAAAACCTGGCAGCTGGCTTACCGGTGCCGGTGCTTCAAGACGCAGCGCATCCGGCGCGTCAGCGCTAAACGCATTTTGATCCTGCTGGGTTAATAATGCCAGCCAGGCGTCACGGCTGTGATGCTGACGATTCACGCGCAGCCACATTGTCGGTCGCTGATTGTTTGCTTCCACAATCAGCTGCCACTGCGCCGGCCACGCGGTCTGCAGCCGTTTCAGCAGCCAGCCCGGATGCCAGTAGCGCTGCGGGCCCTGATTGACCTCCGCAAGCAGTGCGTCCTGCTGACGCTGGAACTGACGCAGCACGCCGTTAAGCAATCCTTTCAGATTTGCCCGCTTCAGTGCTTCAGCCCCGGCCACGGTTTCTGCCAGCGCGGCGTGTGGCGGAACGCGGGTATACAGCAGCTGATACAGGCCCACCATGATTAGATAGTGCAGCACGCGCTGTTTGCCGGTTAACGGCCGCGCCATCAGCTTGTTAATCAACGCTTCCAGCTGCGGCAGCGTGCGCGTCACGCCAAAACACAACTCCTGCAGTAGCGCGCCATCGTTGTTTGCCAGCGTTTTTTGCGCAGCGGGCAGAATAGCGCTCAGCGATTCCCCTTTATCCACCACGCGTTCAATCAGTTGCGCGGCAAGGCTGCGCAGGTTGGTCGCTTTTTTCATATTCATTCATCAAACAAAAAGCCCGGCGGAGACCGGGCTGGAGAATCAGGCCAGAACGGTGCCGGGTGTAAACCATTCACGACGCGAATTGAGCAGATCCTGCGCCGCCATGGCTTTTTTGCCGGCAGGCTGCAGTGAGAGCAGATTCAGCACGCCGTCGACGGTAGCAATCTGGATGCCGTGTTTGTCAGCCTGCAGAATTTCTCCCGGCTGGGCGGTGCGGTGCGGTAACACGCTGGCCTGCCAGACTTTGACCGGCTGATCGTCGATGAGGAAATAACTCACCGGCCACGGATTGGACGCGCGAATGCAACGTTCCAGCTGAACAGCAGAGAGCGACCAGTCAAGACGTGCCTCTTCTTTGCTGAGCTTTTCCGCGTAAGTTACCAAGGTCTCATCCTGCACTTCGGGCTGTGCGCTGCCGGCGGCCAGCAGACTGAGCGTGGTCAGCATACCCTGCGGGCCCAGCTGCGCCAGCTTGTCGTACAGCGATGCGCTGGTATCGTCGGCATTAATCGGGCAGGTTATTTTGTGCAGCATATCGCCGGTATCCAGACCCACGTCCATCTGCATGATGGTCACACCGGTTTCGCTATCGCCGGCCCACAGTGAACGCTGAATCGGCGCCGCGCCGCGCCAGCGCGGCAGCAGCGAGCCGTGTACGTTGATGCAGCCAAGGCGTGGTATCGTCAGCACCGCCTGAGGCAGGATCAGACCATAAGCGACGACCACCATCACATCGGCCTGCAGCCCGGCAACCAGCTGCTGATTCTCTTCCGGCTTCAGGGACCTTGGCTGAAACACGGGAATATCATGCGCCTGAGCCAGCACTTTTACCGGGCCTGGCGTGAGTTTATTGCCACGTCCGGCAGGGCGGTCGGGCTGAGTAAAGACGCCAACCACCTGATGCTCAGAAGCAAGCAGCGCGTCGAGATGACGCGCTGCGAAGTCAGGAGTACCGGCAAAGATGATTTTTAACGGTGCAGACACAGTTCAACCTTCTGTTCGCTCTCAGGATGCGCGCGCATTCTGGCGGGCCAGTTTTTCCAGTTTCTGTTTAATACGCTGACGCTTCAGCGGCGACAGATAATCAATAAACAGTTTACCGTCGAGATGGTCGAGCTCATGCTGAATGCAGATCGCCAGCAGACCATCAGTTTCCAGCTCGAAGCTGTTACCGTCGCGATCCAGCGCGCGCACTTTGACCCGCTCGGCACGCGGCACAAACGCCCGCTGTTCCGGGATCGACAGGCAACCCTCTTCCATACCGGTTTCGCCGCTTTTTTCCAGCAGCTCCGGGTTAATCAGCACCAGGCGCTCTTCGCGGCTTTCAGAGACATCAATCACGATGATGCGCTGGTGAATATCCACCTGCGTCGCCGCCAGACCAATGCCTTCTTCGGCGTACATGGTCTCAAACATATCGTCGACAATACGCTGAACGTCAGCATTCACAGCCGCAACGGGTGCAGCAATTTTGCGAAGGCGATCGTCAGGGAAATGTAATACCTGCAAAACTGACATAAATATCCAGATCTGTATGCGTTAAAGAAAAGATTACTGCCTACATATTGTAGACTTTTTGGGGCCTGATTGACAGCATTGTGCCGCATCAGAGCACGGCTGACAGGGAGCGCAGCATGGAACACAGTGAAAGGATTATCAGGCTGACTTACGTCTGGGGTTTAAGCGGTGAGCGTGCCCGTCAGTTCATCATGGCGCTTTTGGCCGCCAGCCACGTTGACGACGCGTGGCTGCAGCAGCACGGGCTGGACGACACGCAGCGGCAACAGTTTCTCGCCCTCTTTCCACGGCAGCTGGAAAAAACGCAGCGCTGGCTGCAACAGGCGCAGCATTATCTGATCGCCTGCACTGACGCACATTATCCCACCCGGCTGCGGGAAATCAGCCGCTATCCGGCTGCCCTTTATATAGCGGGCGACCTTTCTGCACTCGCGACACCGCAGCTGGCGGTGGTCGGCAGTCGTCACTGTTCGCCGTATGGCAGAGAGTGGGGCGGCTGGTTTACCCAGCTGCTGGCGCTAAGCGGTTTGACCATCACCAGCGGGCTGGCGCGCGGTATTGATGGCGTGGCGCATCGTGCCGCGCTGGAAGTGCAGGGCAAAACCTTGGCCGTGCTGGGCAGCGGGCTGAATCATCTCTATCCGAAAAGCCATCAGCCGCTGGCACAGGAGATTATCGCCAGCGGCGGCGCGCTGGTTTCAGAACTGCCGCTGTCGATGGCATCCCATGCGGTAAATTTTCCGCGGCGTAATCGTATTATCAGCGGTCTGAGTCATGGCGTGCTGGTGGTTGAAGCTTCACTGAAGAGTGGCTCGCTGGTGACGGCGCGGTATGCGCTGGAACAAAACCGTAACGTGTATGCGCTGCCAGGCGCACTGGGTAATCCTAGTTATGAAGGCACGCACTGGCTGATTCAGCAGGGTGCGCTGCTGGTGGCGCATCCCAACAATATCCTTGAAGATTTGCATTCTGCCCTGCAATGGTTGCCGGCCAGCATCTCAGAAACAATATATTCACAACTCAGTGATGATGTGGCATTGCCATTTCCCAGCGTGTTGGCTAACGTAGGTGATGAGGTTACACCTGTTGACGTCGTCGCTGAACGTGCCGGCCAACCTGTGCCAGTTATCGCAGCGCAATTGCTGGAGCTGGAGTTAGCAGGATGGATCGCAGCTGTACCCGGCGGCTATGTCCGATTGAGGAGGGCATGCCATGTTCGACGTACTTATGTACTTGTTTGAGACGTATATCCACAACGAGGCTGAAATGCGCGTTGACCAGGATAAATTGACCGATGTCTTAACCGACGCCGGTTTTCATCGCGAAGATATCTACAATGCGTTGAATTGGCTTGAGCGGTTAGCGGATTATCAGGATGGTCTGGTCGCGCCAGTGCTGCTGGCTAACGATCTGCTCTCCATGCGAATCTACACGGAAGAAGAGAGCCAGCGTTTAGATGCTGAGTGTCGTGGTTTTATTCTGTTCCTGGAGCAAATCCAGGTGCTGAATATGGAAACGCGCGAAATGGTCATCGAACGGGTTATGGCGCTTGATACGCTGGAATTCGATCTGGAAGATCTCAAATGGGTGGTGCTGATGGTGCTGTTTAACATCCCCGGGTGTGAAAATGCTTATCAGCAGATGGAAGAACTATTATTCGACGTTAATGAAGGTATGCTGCATTAATTTGCGATTAATGCATTCGGTAATATGAGTAAACCAGCACTATTTACCGTGCGTAAACACGGGCCTTTTCTCGGCTGTGTGAATTATCCAACCTGCGACTATATTCGCCCGCTGAAAAGCCAGGGTGACGGCCATATTGTCAAAGTGCTGGAAGGCCATGCCTGCCCGCAGTGTGGCGCGGACAAAGTGCTGCGCCAGGGGCGATTTGGCATGTTTGTCGGCTGTAGCCACTATCCGGAGTGTGATTACACGGAAACCATCGATAAGCCGGACGAAACCGCGATTGCCTGCCCGCAGTGCGCCAGCGGCAAGCTGGTGCAGCGCCGTTCACGCTATGGCAAAACCTTCCACGCCTGCGATCGTTATCCCGACTGCCAGTTCGCGATCAACGCCACGCCGCTGGAAGGTGTCTGCCCCCATTGCCAGTTCCCGTTATTAATAGAAAAGAAAACCGCACAGGGCATGAAGCGCTTCTGCGCCAGCAAACGCTGCGGTAAGCCCATCGCCCAAGATGAAGAGTGATCATGAACCAGAGCCAGCATGCACCCGGAAGCCTCGACTTCTGCATCGAACAACTTCAGCAACAGCAAGTGATTGCTTACCCTACCGAAGCCGTATTCGGCCTTGGCTGCGACCCGGACAGCGAAAGCGCGGTGATGGCCCTGCTGGCACTGAAACAGCGTCCGGTGGAAAAGGGGCTGATCCTGATCGCCGCTGATTATGCGCAGCTCGAGCCTTACATTGCCGATCGCGAACTCACCGTGCTGCAGCGCGAACGTATGTTTGCCAGCTGGCCGGGTCCGGTCACCTATGTGGTGCCTGCTTCGCCGCATACGCCGCCCTGGTTAACCGGCCGCTTTGATTCGCTGGCGATTCGCGTCAGCGATAATCCGCAGGTACAGGCGCTGTGTCGCGGATTTGGCAAGCCGCTGGTCTCAACCAGCGCGAATTTAACCGGTCAGCCGCCGTGCCGCAGCGCCGCCGAAGTGGCAGAGCAGTTTGGCTCGCAGTTTCCGGTGTTGCAGGCGGCCACCGGCGGCCGCCTGAATCCTTCTGAAATCCGCGATGCCATTAGCGGTGAACTCATTCGTCAGGGCTGATTATGGAAAAGTTTGCCGTTTTTGGTCATCCCATCGCCCATAGCAAATCTCCGTTCATTCACGCCGCTTTTGCTGAGCAGACCGGTATCGAACATCCCTACGGACGCATCTGCGCACCGCTGGAAGGATTCCCGCAGGCGGTAGGGGCGTTTTTTGCGGGCGGTGGCAAAGGCGCCAATGTCACGCTGCCGTTTAAACAGCAGGCATGGGAATTCGCGGATGAGCTCAGCGAACGCGCGGCCTTATCCGGCGCGGTAAATACCTTAAAGAAGAGAGCCGATGGTTCGATTCTTGGTGATAACACGGACGGCATCGGCCTGCTGAGCGATCTGCAACGGCTGCAGCTGATCCGGCCGGGCGATCGCATTCTGCTGGTGGGCGCGGGCGGTGCGGCGCGCGGTGTGATCCTGCCGCTGCTTTCGACGGGCTGCGCGCTGGTGGTGGTTAACCGCACGGCAGAACGCGCGCAACAGCTGGCTGAGCTATTCCAGCACAGTGGGGCGATCCAGGCGATGAGCTTTGATCAACTGGCCGGCGAACGTTTTGATCTGATCATCAATGCCACCTCCAGCGGCGTAGCGGGCGACGTGCCGCCGCTGCCGGTTACGCTGATTGATACGCAGGTGCGCTGTTATGACATGTTTTATCAGCAGGGGCTGACGCCATTTCTGGCGTGGTGCCAGCAGCACGGCACCCGGCAGCTGGCGGATGGACTCGGCATGCTGGTGGGCCAGGCGGCGCATGCGTTTCAGCTGTGGCATGGCGTTATGCCGGAGATCGCGCCGGTCATCGATCGACTTAAACAGGCGATGCAGGCATGAATCAGGCAATCCAGTTTCCCGATCGGGAAAGCTGGGACGCAGTCCGTCAGGCGGTGCTGTTCCCGGTATTAGTTAATGGTATGGGACTGACCTGCGCGATATCGCTGCTGGCGCTGCAGCAGCGCTTTGGTGCCGGAGAGGCGATGGCGCTGTTTAGCGCATCGCTGGGATCTGGAGGAAGAGGCGGAGCAGCTGCTCCGGGCGGAACAGGCCGACGATCAGGGCTGGCTGTGGCTGCCCTGAGCCAGGTATTCATCTTTCCAGCCAACATAATTGCTGGCCGAATAAAGCAGTTCGGCTATTTCCGCCTCGCTTAGCGGCCGGATCTGCTTCACCGGGCTGCCTAAATAGAGATAGCCGCTTTGCAGGCGTTTACCGGGCGGTACCAAGCTGCCGGCGCCAATCATCACCTCATCTTCGATGATTGCGCCATCCAGCAGGATCGAGCCCATACCAACCAGCACGCGGTTGCCTATGGTGCAGCCGTGCAGCATTGCTTTATGGCCCACCGTCACGTCTTCACCGATGATCAATGGAAAGCCATCGGGATTACTGCTGGATTTATGCGTAACGTGCAGCACGCTGCCATCTTGGATATTACTGCGTTTACCAATCACCACTTTATTCACGTCACCGCGGATTGCTACCAGTGGCCAGATGCTGACATCATCAGCCAGTTCGACTTCGCCAACGACCACGCTGCTGCTATCCACCATCACACGCTCGCCGGTATGGGGAATATGTTGCTTATAAGGGCGCAGGGCTACAGACATTCTATTTCTCCTTTTCTGATGTTTCCCGCTAGCCTGCGGTTTCCGGTGCGGGTAAATAAGCTGATTTTTGCGCGGATCGCTCGCGATCGCAGCGAAAAGAGTGAAAACTCGCCAGTAGATAAAAAAGATCGAAAAAAGGGGTTGTGCAAAAAATCCGGATCCCTATAATGCGCCACCACTGAGACGGCAAAGCGGCAACGCAGGCGGCTCAGCAGGGCGTGAAGCGATTCACCCCGCCGGAGAAAAACGCTGAAAAAAGTGTTTGACTCTGAAGGAGGAAAGCGTAATATACGCGACCTTGCGACAACAGGCCGAACGCCGCGTCGCACCGCTCTTTAACAATTTATCAGACAATCTGTGTGGGCACTCGCAGGATTGATATCGCAAGCCTGCGGGCTTTAAAAAATATCAAGTCTTTGCTGAGTGAACACGTAATTCATTACGAAGTTTAATTCACAGAGCATCGCTGCACTGGTTGCAGCAAATCAAACTTTAAATTGAAGAGTTTGATCATGGCTCAGATTGAACGCTGGCGGCAGGCCTAACACATGCAAGTCGAACGGCAGCACAGAAGAGCTTGCTCTTTAGGTGGCGAGTGGCGGACGGGTGAGTAATGTCTGGGAAACTGCCCGATGGAGGGGGATAACTACTGGAAACGGTAGCTAATACCGCATAACGTCGCGAGACCAAAGTGGGGGACCTTCGGGCCTCACACCATCGGATGTGCCCAGATGGGATTAGCTAGTAGGTGGGGTAATGGCTCACCTAGGCGACGATCCCTAGCTGGTCTGAGAGGATGACCAGCCACACTGGAACTGAGACACGGTCCAGACTCCTACGGGAGGCAGCAGTGAGGAATATTGCACAATGGGCGCAAGCCTGATGCAGCCATGCCGCGTGTATGAAGAAGGCTTTCGGGTTGTAAAGTACTTTCAGCGGGGAGGAAGGCGGTGAGGTTAATAACCTCGCCGATTGACGTTACCCGCAGAAGAAGCACCGGCTAACTCCGTGCCAGCAGCCGCGGTAATACGGAGGGTGCAAGCGTTAATCGGAATTACTGGGCGTAAAGCGCACGCAGGCGGTCTGTTAAGTCAGATGTGAAATCCCCGGGCTTAACCTGGGAACTGCATTTGAAACTGGCAGGCTTGAGTCTCGTAGAGGGGGGTAGAATTCCAGGTGTAGCGGTGAAATGCGTAGAGATCTGGAGGAATACCGGTGGCGAAGGCGGCCCCCTGGACGAAGACTGACGCTCAGGTGCGAAAGCGTGGGGAGCAAACAGGATTAGATACCCTGGTAGTCCACGCCGTAAACGATGTCGACTTGGAGGTTGTGCCCTTGAGGCGTAACTTCCGGAGCTAACGCGTTAAGTCGACCGCCTGGGGAGTACGGCCGCAAGGTTAAAACTCAAATGAATTGACGGGGGCCCGCACAAGCGGTGGAGCATGTGGTTTAATTCGATGCAACGCGAAGAACCTTACCTGGCCTTGACATCCAGAGAACTTAGCAGAGATGCTTTGGTGCCTTCGGGAACTCTGAGACAGGTGCTGCATGGCTGTCGTCAGCTCGTGTTGTGAAATGTTGGGTTAAGTCCCGCAACGAGCGCAACCCTTATCCTTTGTTGCCAGCGGCTCGGCCGGGAACTCAAAGGAGACTGCCGGTGATAAACCGGAGGAAGGTGGGGATGACGTCAAGTCATCATGGCCCTTACGGCCAGGGCTACACACGTGCTACAATGGTGCATACAAAGAGAAGCGACCTCGCGAGAGCAAGCGGACCTCATAAAGTGCGTCGTAGTCCGGATTGGAGTCTGCAACTCGACTCCATGAAGTCGGAATCGCTAGTAATCGTAGATCAGAATGCTACGGTGAATACGTTCCCGGGCCTTGTACACACCGCCCGTCACACCATGGGAGTGGGTTGCAAAAGAAGTAGGTAGCTTAACCTTCGGGAGGACGCTTACCACTTTGTGATTCATGACTGGGGTGAAGTCGTAACAAGGTAACCGTAGGGGAACCTGCGGTTGGATCACCTCCTTACCTGAAGATACCCTCCCGCGAAGTGCTCACACAGATTGTCTGATGAAAAAGTAATGAGCAAAGCGTCTTACGAAAGAGACTTCAGTGTCCCCTTCGTCTAGAGGCCTAGGACACCGCCCTTTCACGGCGGCAACAGGGGTTCGAATCCCCTAGGGGACGCCACTTGCTGGTAATGAGTGAAAGGCGTTACCGATAATACTTCACAGTGTGCTGATTAAGCATGCTGCGAAGTATTTGCTCTTTAACAATCAGGAACAAGCTGAAAATTTGAAACGACGCGTCGCGTTCATTCTCCGTAATAAGAATGAAGTGGCGATGCGTTCGAGTCTCTCAAAAGCTTACAGCTTACAAGCAACTGTGATGCCGTTATGGCAGACAGATAAACGCCTGTGGGTTGTGAGGTTAAGCGACTAAGCGTACACGGTGGATGCCCTGGCAGTCAGAGGCGATGAAGGACGTGCTAATCTGCGAAAAGCGACGGTAAGGTGATTATGAACCGCTACAGCCGTCGATGTCCGAATGGGGAAACCCAATGCACTTGTGCATTATCGTTAACTGAATACATAGGTTAACGAGGCGAACCGGGGGAACTGAAACATCTAAGTACCCCGAGGAAAAAAAATCAACCGAGATTCCCCCAGTAGCGGCGAGCGAACGGGGAGCAGCCCAGGACCTGAATCAGCTTGTGCATCAGTGGAAGCGTCTGGAAAGTCGCGCGATACCGGGTGACAGCCCCGTACACGAAGATGCATAAGTTGTGAGTCCGACGAGTAGGGCGGGACACGTGGTATCCTGTCTGAACATGGGGGGACCATCCTCCAAGGCTAAATACTCCTGACTGACCGATAGTGAACAAGTACCGTGAGGGAAAGGCGAAAAGAACCCCGGCGAGGGGAGTGAAACAGAACCTGAAACCGTGTACGTACAAGCAGTGGAAGCCTACTTGTTAGGTGACTGCGTACCTTTTGTATAATGGGTCAGCGACTTATATTCTGTAGCAAGGTTAACCGCATAGGGGAGCCGAAGGGAAACCGAGTCTTAATTGGGCGTTAAGTTGCAGGGTATAGACCCGAAACCCGGTGATCTAGCCATGGGCAGGTTGAAGGTTGGGTAACACTAACTGGAGGACCGAACCGACTAATGTTGAAAAATTAGCGGATGACTTGTGGCTGGGGGTGAAAGGCCAATCAAACCGGGAGATAGCTGGTTCTCCCCGAAAGCTATTTAGGTAGCGCCTCGTGAACTCATCTCCGGGGGTAGAGCACTGTTTCGGCTAGGGGGCCATCCCGGCTTACCAAGCCGATGCAAACTGCGAATACCGGAGAATGTTATCACGGGAGACACACGGCGGGTGCTAACGTCCGTCGTGAAGAGGGAAACAACCCAGACCGCCAGCTAAGGTCCCAAAGTCATGGTTAAGTGGGAAACGATGTGGGAAGGCAAAGACAGCCAGGATGTTGGCTTAGAAGCAGCCATCATTTAAAGAAAGCGTAATAGCTCACTGGTCGAGTCGGCCTGCGCGGAAGATGTAACGGGGCTAAACCATGCACCGAAGCTGCGGCAGCGACGCTTATGCGTTGTTGGGTAGGGGAGCGTTCTGTAAGCCGCTGAAGGTGTGCTGTGAGGCACGCTGGAGGTATCAGAAGTGCGAATGCTGACATAAGTAACGATAAAGCGGGTGAAAAGCCCGCTCGCCGGAAGACCAAGGGTTCCTGTCCAACGTTAATCGGGGCAGGGTGAGTCGACCCCTAAGGCGAGGCTGAAAAGCGTAGTTGATGGGAAACAGGTTAATATTCCTGTACTTGGTGTTACTGCGAAGGGGGGACGGAGAAGGCTAGGTTATCCGGGCGACGGTTGTCCCGGTTTAAGCGGGCAGGTGTGAAGACCAGGCAAATCCGGTCTTCTTTAACACTGAGGCGTGACGACAAGCCGCTACGGCGGTGAAGTAACTGATGCCCTGCTTCCAGGAAAAGCCTCTAAGCTCCAGGTAACACGAAATCGTACCCCAAACCGACACAGGTGGTCAGGTAGAGAATACCAAGGCGCTTGAGAGAACTCGGGTGAAGGAACTAGGCAAAATGGTGCCGTAACTTCGGGAGAAGGCACGCTGGCGCGTAGGTGAAGGGACTTGCTCCCGGAGCCGAGGCCAGTCGAAGATACCAGCTGGCTGCAACTGTTTATTAAAAACACAGCACTGTGCAAACACAAAAGTGGACGTATACGGTGTGACGCCTGCCCGGTGCCGGAAGGTTAATTGATGGGGTTATCCGCAAGGAGAAGCTCTTGATCGAAGCCCCGGTAAACGGCGGCCGTAACTATAACGGTCCTAAGGTAGCGAAATTCCTTGTCGGGTAAGTTCCGACCTGCACGAATGGCGTAATGATGGCCAGGCTGTCTCCACCCGAGACTCAGTGAAATTGAAATCGCTGTGAAGATGCAGTGTACCCGCGGCAAGACGGAAAGACCCCGTGAACCTTTACTATAGCTTGACACTGAACATTGAGCCTTGATGTGTAGGATAGGTGGGAGGCTTTGAAGCGCGGACGCCAGTCTGCGTGGAGCCAACCTTGAAATACCACCCTTTAATGTTTGATGTTCTAACGTAGGCCCGTAATCCGGGCTGCGGACAGTGTCTGGTGGGTAGTTTGACTGGGGCGGTCTCCTCCCAAAGCGTAACGGAGGAGCACGAAGGTTGGCTAATCCTGGTCGGACATCAGGAGGTTAGTGCAATGGCATAAGCCAGCTTGACTGCGAGAGTGACGGCTCGAGCAGGTGCGAAAGCAGGTCATAGTGATCCGGTGGTTCTGAATGGAAGGGCCATCGCTCAACGGATAAAAGGTACTCCGGGGATAACAGGCTGATACCGCCCAAGAGTTCATATCGACGGCGGTGTTTGGCACCTCGATGTCGGCTCATCACATCCTGGGGCTGAAGTAGGTCCCAAGGGTACGGCTGTTCGCCGTTTAAAGTGGTACGCGAGCTGGGTTTAGAACGTCGTGAGACAGTTCGGTCCCTATCTGCCGTGGGCGCTGGAGAATTGAGGGGGGTTGCTCCTAGTACGAGAGGACCGGAGTGAACGCACCGCTGGTGTTCGGGTTGTCATGCCAATGGCACTGCCCGGTAGCTAAGTGCGGAAGAGATAAGTGCTGAAAGCATCTAAGCACGAAACTTGCCCCGAGATGAGTTCTCCCTGACCCCTTGAGGGTCCTGAAGGGACGTTGAAGACGACGACGTTGATAGGCCGGGTGTGTAAGCGCAGCGATGCGTTGAGCTAACCGGTACTAATGACCCGTGAGGCTTAACCTTACAACGCCAGAGGCGTTTTAAGCTGAGAGACAGAAAGAATTTTCAGTTTGTGACGGATAAAATTAGCGGAAACGAAAGATTTTGCGCTGAGGCAACGCAGCATCAGTGAAAAATATTCGTTTCGAGCACCAGAATTTGCCTGGCGGCAACAGCGCGGTGGTCCCACCTGACCCCATGCCGAACTCAGAAGTGAAACGCCGTAGCGCCGATGGTAGTGTGGGGCCTCCCCATGCGAGAGTAGGGAACTGCCAGGCATCAATTTAAGACCCCTAATCGGGTCGTGACCTTCCCGGTGACGCGGAAAGGGCGAAACACCTGAAATCAGCGACGGTCTGATATCAGTACAGAATCGGTGGAGCGGTAGTTCAGTTGGTTAGAATACCTGCCTGTCACGCAGGGGGTCGCGGGTTCGAGCCCCGTCCGTTCCGCCACCCTAATTAGGGGTGTAGTTCAATTGGTAGAGCACCGGTCTCCAAAACCGGGTGTTGGGGGTTCGAGTCCCTCCGCCCCTGCCAGAAAATAATCCTTTGCTTCGGCAAAGGATTTTTTTTGCCTGAAATTTGGCACAGGCAAGAGCCTGAGTTTCATTTCTTCCACTCAAACTCCCTCATTTATTGCTTCAGTGAGTCAGGACCGGATATTTAAGCAGCTGACGAATGTGTGCCTGTTGATCGCTATTCTGCAGCCATACCGCATATAACGGTCGTGCGACAGGTGTGTCTGTAATAACCATCAAGTCGCTGTAAATGCCGTGCCAGAAATCAGGTAAAAAGGCGCAGGCTCCCGTGGTATGCAGCAATTCGCGGGTCACATGTGCAGAAGTGGTAGTTAATACCGGTACGTCATCATTGGAAAGATAACTTTCATGCTGATGGAAATCCGCGCCCCACTCGAGTTTGATGTAATCATATTTTTCACGCTTTTCAGTTTTGCGTGCGCGAAAGAGCGCGAGTGAAATATGACCGATCTGCTGACTGGTGAGTTCATCCATTTTTGGCGCTTCGGTGGTGATCAGCAAATCGAGCTGGCGCTCATGTAACTGCTTGACCAGCAAATGGCGCTGAGCAATACGTGCTTCCAGATGCAGGCTTTCCCGGTTCTCGTATAGCGTCTGCAGCCAGGGCGTAAGATACGCTTCCCAGAGCGATGCACTGGCACCGATTGATAGCTCATGGTGCTGCTGGGTATGCGAAACCTCCTTCTTTGCCATCAGCCAGGTACTCATCAGGCTCTTAGCGTAGGGCAATAAGCGCTCGCCTGCTGAAGTCAGCCGGATATTATTGCGGTGACGGGTAAAAAGATTAACGCCCAGCTGATTTTCCAGCTGACGGATGCGAAAACTAACGGCAGATTGCGTGAGGTAAAGCGCTTCAGCAGCACGCCCGAAATGACGCGTTCTGCTCACTTCGAGGAAAGTTTTCAGTAATTCCGTATCCACAGCATTCTCCCAAAAAATGTTTGTCGTACTGATTTAAATGTTTTGTTTTACACTCTGTCAAGCCTATCTAATACTCCGCGCCATAAATAGCACGGCCATATGAGAATCAGGAGCGTGTAAGATGGCGGACAGCTTCGCAACAACTAATCGTTTCTTTGATAACAAACATTACCCTCGTGGTTTTTCGCGTCATGGTGACTTCACCATTAAAGAAGCTCAGCTTCTGGAACGCCACGGATACGCTTTCAACGAACTGGATCTCGCTAAGCGCGATCCGGAGACCGAAGAAGAGCGTCTGTTTATTGAAGTCTGTCGTGGTCTGCGTGAGCCGCAGACTGAGGCTGAACGTGTCTGGTCAAAATACACTGCACGTATCAAGTGTCCGAAACGTTTTCATACCTTGTCCGGCGGTAAACCGCAGATGGACACGGTGGAAGACTTCAGCGATAGCGACGATTAACATGACGGGGCTGATTTCAGCCCCGTTGTCATTCCAGGCTTTTATGCAGGTAAATCAGTAAACGATCGATACTGCGATATCCCACCGCCTCCTGCAGATGCTGACGCGTAATCTGCCGTTCACCCGCTAAATCTGCGATGGTTCTCGCCACCTTTAAGATGCGCTGCCACGCACGCACCGATAATCCCAGTGCATTCAGGATCTCCTCCAGCCATTCCGCGTCCTGCTGCTGTAACACACAATCACGGGCGATCTCCTGATTCGACAGCTGCGCATTCACCTTGCCCGCGCGTGCCATCTGTATCGCCCGGGCGGCCAGTACGCGGGCGCGCACCTGCGCGCTGGTTTCGCTGTGCTGCTGCTTCTGGCTGAGCGAGCCGCCCGGTAGCAGCGGAATCTCCAGCGACAGGTCGAAGCGATCCAGGAACGGGCCAGAAAGCCGGCTGAGATATCGCAGCACCTGCTGCGGCGTGCAGCGATTATGATTCCCCTGATAATGGCCAGTCGGGCTGTTATTCATTGCACCAATCAGTTGAAAGCGTGCAGGGAAAGTGACTTTGGCGCGGGAACGGGAGATGGCGATTTCACCGGACTCAATCGGCTCGCGTAACGCATCCAGCGCTTTGCGCTCAAGCTCGGGCAGTTCATCAAGAAACAGCAGCCCATTGTGCGCCAGTGAAATTTCGCCCGGCCGCGGCAGTGATCCTCCGCCGACCAGCGCATACAGCGATGCGCTGTGATGAGGCGCTCTGAACGGCCGTTTACGCCACTGATGATGTAGCGTACCGCTTGCTGACCAGGCTGGCAATCGCGGCGCACTCCAGCGCTTCCTGGTCGTCCAGCGGCGGCATAATGCCGGGCAATCGGGTTGCCAGCATGGTCTTACCGGTGCCGGGCGGGCCCAGCAGCAACGGGTTATGGCCACCGGCGGCGGTGATTTCCAGCGCGCGCCGTCCCTGCTGCTGGCCAATAATATCGCTTAGGTCCTGCTGCTCGTGCTGCACCGTTTCAGGCTGGTAATGGGCTACCGTCAGCGCCGTCTGGTTATGCAGGAAAGCGCAGATCTCCACCAGATGCTTACCCACCAGCGTTTCGCCCTGTTGTATCAGGCCGACATCCTGTTGATTCTGCTCCGCTAAGACCATCTGACGCCCGGCCTGCAGCGCTGCCATGGCAGCAGGAATCGCGGCCTGAACGCCACACAGCGCGCCGTTTAGCGCCAGCTCACCCAGGAAATTCATAATGGGCCAGCTTATCGCCTGGCAGCTGCTCTGAGGCCGCGAGAATGGCGATAGCGATCGGCAGGTCATAACGCCCACCCTCTTTAGGTAAATCAGCTGGCGCGAGATTGATGGTGACGCGCTTCGCCGGAAAGGTGAAACCGCTATTGATAATGGCGCTGCGCACGCGTTCGCGGGCTTCTTTGACGGTGGTTTCCGGCAGACCAACCAGCGTCAATGCCGGCAGACCATTGCTGATATGTACTTCAATCGTCACCAGTGGAGCCTGCACTCCGAGCGCCGCGCGTGTTAATACTTTCGATAAAGACATAACCGCTCCTTGTTGCCTTTATCCTTGCTGAAAAAACTCACACGGCGACCGCTGAAACTAACATCCTGAAGCGGTATTCAGGAAAATCGCTGCACTTTTCATCCTGTTTATTAATTTTCGCAGCCAGATCGCAAAAGCAAAATAACGGTTGCGTCGCGGGCGTAATGAATAATTATCACAAATGCGAATAACCTTTTACTTACAAAGCGATAACGTACGTCAGCTGCGCGCGTCATAAAATTTTCCGATGAAAATTATTGTAAATCCCCTGTTAACTATGGTAACTCTGTAGGTATTACTTCGAACGAACTAACGAAAAAACAGACGACACATGAAAGCCCTTCTACAAGTGATTAGCCTAGTCGTGATTAGCGTGGTGGTGATTATTAACCCACCGTGCGGGGCTACGCTTGGAGAAAGAAAGGCTTAAAAATCAAGCCTGGAATTCGAAAAACCCCCGTACCGTAAGGTCCGGGGGTTTTTTTTCGACCAGACGAAATATCAGCGAATCAGCGAGGAACAGATTATGAGCAGTAGCATAAAATTCTGTTGTTCCAGCAGGAATACAGGAGAATAACCATGACAGGTGCACAGTGGGTAGTTCAGGCTTTACGCGCGCAGGGTGTCGACACAGTGTTTGGTTATCCTGGTGGAGCAATCATGCCAGTGTACGATGCGCTCTACGATGGCGGCGTGGAACATCTACTGTGTCGTCACGAACAAGGTGCGGTGATGGCAGCGATCGGTTATGCGCGTGCGACCGGCAAAACCGGGGTTTGCATAGCGACCTCCGGACCGGGCGCCACCAACCTGATCACCGGGCTGGCCGATGCGATGATGGATTCCGTTCCGGTTGTCGCCATCACCGGGCAGGTCTCTTCAGCGTTTATCGGCACCGACGCCTTTCAGGAGATCGACGTTCTTGGCCTGTCATTAGCCTGCACTAAACACAGCTTCCTCGTTGAATCGCTGGATGATTTACCCTCGGTGATGGCGGAAGCTTTCGCCATCGCGCAGTCCGGCCGTCCGGGACCGGTGCTGGTCGACATCCCCAAAGATATTCAGATTGCCAGCGGTGAACTGACGCCGCACCTGCTGCCGGTTGAAGAGGCACTGAGCCACTCACCGCAGCACATTGCCGAAGCGCGCGCGCTGATGGCGCAGGCGCAAAAACCGATGCTGTATATCGGCGGCGGTGTCGGCATGGCGCAGGCCGTTCCGGCGCTGCGGGCCATGGCGCAGGAGACCGGCATCCCGATGGTTTCTACCCTGAAAGGGCTGGGCGGTGCCGAAGCCAGCAGCGATCTCTATCTCGGTATGCTCGGCATGCACGGCACCAAAGCGGCCAACCTGGCGGTGCAATCCTGTGATTTGCTGATTGCCGTCGGCGCGCGCTTTGACGATCGCGTTACCGGTAAGCTGGATACTTTCGCGCCGCACGCCAGCGTCATCCATATCGATATCGATCCGGCGGAATTGAACAAACTGCGTCGCGCTCACGTATCGCTGCAGGGTGATCTCAACCAGGTATTGCCGGCGCTGAGCATGCCGCTGCAGATCGACGGCTGGCGTACCGAAGTTAAAGCGATGAACGCGGAGTTCGCGTGGCGCTACGATCATCCCGGTGAGGCGATCTACGCGCCGCTGCTGCTGAAGCAGTTGTCAGATCGTAAACCTGACAGCGCGGTGGTAACCACCGACGTTGGCCAGCACCAGATGTGGGCGGCGCAGCACATGCGCTTCAGCGCGCCGGAAAACTTCATCACCTCCAGCGGTCTGGGCACCATGGGCTTTGGGCTGCCGGCTGCGGTAGGCGCGCAGGTTGCCCGTCCGGATGACACCGTTATCTGTGTGTCCGGTGACGGCTCAATCATGATGAATATTCAGGAGCTGGGCACCATCAAGCGTAAGCAGCTGCCGGTAAAAATCCTGCTGCTGGATAACCAGCGTCTTGGCATGGTTCGCCAGTGGCAGCTGCTGTTCTTTGATGGTCGCTACAGCGAAACCATCCTCACCGATAACCCCGATTTCCTCACGCTGGCCAGCGCCTTTGATATTCCGGGCCAGCGCATTAGCAGTAAAGATCAGGTCGACGCCGCGATTGATGCCCTGCTGAACAGTGAAAGTCCTTACTTCCTGCATGTTGCGATTGATGAGCATGAAAACGTCTGGCCACTGGTACCGCCGGGTGCCAGCAACGCAAACATGATGGAGAAAACCGTATGAACCAGCATCGATTGTCTATCGAAGCCCGCTTTCGCCCTGAAATATTGGAGCGCATTTTGCGCGTCGTGCGTCACCGTGGCTTCCAGGTATGCGCGATGAATATGGCGTCCGCCGTCAATGCGGAGAACATTAATATCGAAATGACCGTTGCCAGCCAGCGCTCTGTCGATTTACTGTCTTCGCAGTTAAGCAAACTTATGGATGTCGCCTGTATCGAGATCCAGCAACAGACAACATAACAAATCCGCGCCTAGTCGCCAAAGGAAATAACAATGAGTACGAAGAAAGCAGACTTTATCTGGTTCAATGGGGAGATGGTTAAGTGGGAAGACGCCAAGGTTAGCGTTATGTCTCACGCACTGCATTACGGCACCTCTGTGTTCGAAGGCATCCGCTGCTACGACTCACACAAAGGTCCGGTGGTGTTCCGTCACCGTGAACACATGCAGCGTCTGCACGACTCCGCCAAAATTTACCGTTTCCCGATTAAAGCCAGCGTGGATGAGCTGATGGAAGCGTGCCGCGAAGTCATCCGCGTGAATAAACTGAAGAGCGCCTATATTCGTCCGCTGGCCTTTGTCGGCGACGTGGGCCTCGGCGTTAACCCGCCAGACGGCTTCACCACTGATGTGATCATCGCTGCGTTCCCGTGGGGGGCTTACCTGGGTGCCGAAGCGCTGGAGCAGGGCATCAACGCCATGGTTTCTTCTTGGAATCGCGTGGCGCCAAACACCCTGCCAACCGCGGCGAAAGCGGGCGGTAACTATCTCTCTTCCCTGCTGGTTGGCAGTGAAGCGCACCGCCACGGCTATCAGGAAGGTATCGCGCTGGATACCCAAGGTTATATCTCCGAAGGTGCTGGCGAAAACCTGTTTGAAGTGAAAGACGGCATTCTGTTCACCCCGCCGTTCACCTCTTCAGCGCTGCCGGGCATCACCCGCGATGCAATCATCAAGCTGGCAAAGGATCTCGGTATCGAAGTGCGCGAGCAGGTGCTGTCACGCGAATCACTGTACCTGGCGGATGAAGTGTTCATGTCCGGTACTGCCGCAGAAATCACGCCGGTACGCAGCGTGGACGGCATCCAGGTGGGTGAGGGCAAACGTGGTCCGGTGACCACCAAAATCCAGCAGGCGTTCTTTTGCCTGTTCACCGGCGAAACCGAAGACAAGTACGGCTGGCTGGATCAGGTGAATCCATAACAAGATAGTAACGCGCGTGCAGCAGCGCCCGCGTCATTTTTCAGACTGGAGTAAATAGAGCATGCCTAAGTACCGTTCCGCCACCACCACCCATGGTCGTAATATGGCGGGTGCCCGTGCCCTGTGGCGCGCCACCGGAATGACCGACGACGATTTCGGTAAGCCGATTATCGCCGTGGTCAACTCTTTCACCCAATTCGTACCGGGTCACGTGCACCTGCGCGATCTTGGCAAACTGGTCGCTGAGCAAATCGAAGCCGCGGGTGGTGTAGCCAAAGAGTTCAACACCATCGCGGTGGATGACGGTATCGCCATGGGTCATGGCGGCATGCTGTATTCACTGCCTTCACGCGAGCTGATTGCTGACTCCGTGGAATATATGGTGAACGCCCACTGCGCCGACGCCATGGTATGTATCTCCAACTGCGACAAAATCACCCCCGGCATGCTGATGGCCTCGCTGCGCCTCAACATTCCGGTGATCTTTGTCTCCGGCGGTCCGATGGAAGCCGGTAAAACCAAGCTGTCAGACAAAATCATCAAGCTGGATCTGGTGGACGCGATGATTCAGGGGGCGAACCCGAACGTCAGCGATGCCGACAGCGAACAGATTGAGCGTTCCGCCTGTCCGACCTGCGGCTCGTGCTCCGGCATGTTCACCGCCAACTCCATGAACTGTCTGACCGAAGCGCTGGGCCTGTCGCAGCCGGGCAACGGCTCGCTGCTGGCAACCCACGCCGATCGTAAAGACCTGTTCATCAACGCCGGCAAGCGCATCGTTAACCTGACCAAACAGTACTACGAGCAGGATGATGCGCACGTGCTGCCGCGTAACATCGCCAGCAAAGCCGCGTTCGAAAACGCCATGACGCTGGATATCGCCATGGGCGGTTCCACCAATACCGTGCTGCACCTGCTGGCAGCCGCGCAGGAAGGCGAGATCGATTTCAGCATTTCCGACATCGATCGCCTGTCACGTAAAGTGCCGCACCTGTGCAAAGTGGCCCCGAGCACGCAGAAATATCATATGGAAGATGTGCACCGCGCGGGCGGGGTAATCGGTATTCTTGGCGAGCTGGATCGTGCCGGCCTGCTGCACACCGGCGTGCGCAACGTGCTGGGCCTCAACCTGCGCGAAACGCTCGATCAGTACGACATCATGCTGACCAAAGACGAAGCGGTGAAGAAGATGTTCCGCGCCGGCCCGGCGGGCATCCGTACCACCCAGGCGTTCTCACAGGATTGCCGCTGGGACACGCTGGATGACGATCGTCAGGAAGGCTGTATCCGCACACGCGAACACGCGTTTTCTCAGGATGGCGGTCTGGCAGTGCTGTACGGCAACATGGCGGAAGATGGCTGCATCGTGAAAACCGCCGGCGTCGACAAAGAGATCCTCACCTTTAAAGGTCCGGCAAAAGTGTATGAAAGCCAGGACGATGCGGTGGAAGCGATTCTCGGCGGCAAAGTGGTCGCCGGTGACGTGGTGGTGATCCGCTACGAAGGGCCGAAAGGCGGTCCGGGCATGCAGGAGATGCTGTATCCGACCACTTATCTGAAATCGATGGGCCTTGGCAAAAGCTGTGCGCTGATCACTGACGGACGCTTCTCGGGCGGCACCTCGGGCCTTTCCATTGGCCACGCATCGCCGGAAGCGGCGAACGGCGGCACCATCGCGCTGGTTAAAGATGGCGACATCATTGAAATCGATATCCCGAATCGCGGCATTAAGCTGGCGGTACCGGATAACGAACTGCATGCCCGTCGTGAAGAAGAGGAAGCGCGTGGCGAAGCGGCTTATACGCCGCACGGTCGCGTGCGTCAGGTCTCCTTCGCACTGCGTGCTTATGCATCGCTCGCCACCAGCGCTGACAAGGGCGCGGTGCGCGATAAGTCTAAGCTGGGAGGCTAATCTCTGATGGCTGAGTCTCAACCGCTTTCCGCGTCGCCCAATGGCGCGGAGTATCTGCGCGCGGTGCTGCGTGCGCCTGTGTACGAAATTGCCCAGGTGACGCCGCTGCAAAAAATGGAAAAAATTTCGTCGCGTCTTGGCAACACGATTCTGGTGAAGCGCGAAGATCGCCAGCCGGTGCACAGCTTCAAGCTGCGCGGTGCCTACGCAATGATCGCCGGGCTGACGGAAGAGCAGAAAGCGCGCGGCGTGGTTACCGCGTCGGCGGGCAACCACGCGCAGGGCGTGGCGCTCTCGGC
Organism: Type-A symbiont of Plautia stali; assembly: GCF_059731155.1. Lineage (NCBI taxonomy): Bacteria > Type-A symbiont of Plautia stali. The sequence continues at coordinate 800,551 of NZ_AP035891.1, forward strand.
CAGCACGCTCGGCATCAAGTCACTGATTGTGATGCCAGTGGCGACGGCGGACATCAAGGTTGATGCAGTGTGCGCGTTTGGCGGTGAGGCTTACCTGTTCGGAGCCAACTTTGACGAGGCAAAAGCCAAAGCGATTGAGCTGGCGGAGCAGCAGGGTTACACCTTCGTGCCGCCGTTTGATCATCCGGCGGTGATTGCCGGTCAGGGCACGCTGGCGATGGAGCTGTTGCAGCAGGATGCGCATCTCGATCGCGTGTTTGTGCCGGTAGGCGGCGGCGGCTTAGCGGCGGGTGTGGCGGTTCTGATTAAACAGCTGATGCCGCAAATCAAGGTTATCGCGGTCGAGTCGCAGGACTCTGCCTGCCTGAAGGCGGCGCTTGATGCCGGCGAGCCGGTGGATTTGCCGCGCGTCGGGCTGTTTGCCGAAGGCGTGGCGGTCAAGCGTATCGGCAGCGAAACCTTCCGCCTGTGCAAAGAGTACATCGACGATATCGTCACCGTGGACAGCGATGCCATCTGCGCAGCGATGAAGGATCTGTTCGAGGATGTGCGTGCGGTAGCGGAGCCTTCCGGCGCGCTGGCGCTGGCGGGCATGAAGAAGTACATCCAGCAGCACGACATCAAAGGCGAGCGGCTGGCGCACGTGCTTTCGGGCGCCAACGTCAACTTCCACGGTCTGCGCTATGTCTCTGAGCGCTGTGAACTGGGTGAACAGCGTGAAGCACTGCTGGCGGTCACCATCCCTGAGCAGCAGGGCAGCTTCCTGCGTTTCTGCCAGACGCTGGGCGGCCGCGCGGTAACCGAGTTCAACTACCGTTATGCCGATGCCGACAACGCCTGCATCTTTGTTGGCGTGCGTTTAACGCGCGGTCTTGAGGAGCGCAGCGAGATCATCAGCCAGCTGGCTGAAGGCGGTTATCAGGTGGTGGATTTGTCGGACGATGAGATGGCGAAGCTGCACGTGCGCTACATGGTGGGCGGACGCCCGTCAAAACCGCTGCGCGAACGGTTGTTCAGCTTCGAATTCCCGGAAGCGCCGGGCGCGCTGCTGAAGTTCCTGCAGACGCTGGGCGCGCACTGGAATATTTCGCTGTTCCACTATCGCAGCCACGGCACCGATTTTGGTCGCGTGCTGGCGGCGTTCGAGATCAACGACAAAGAGCCGGATTTCGACACTCACCTCAACGCGCTTGGCTATGAGTGGCACGACGAGGCCAGCAATCCGGCGTTTCGCTTCTTTCTCGCCGGCTAAACTACAGCAGGTGCCAGAAAGCATTAATCAGCGGCTCCCCGAGCCGTTTTTTTTGTACGCATACGCCGAGCTCCAGCGGCGCCACCGACTCGACATTCTCCAGCGTGAGCACGCGATTGCGCACCGGTTCCGGACTGTTTTCCAGCACCACATCCGGCAGCAGCGCGATGCCGCAGCCGAGCGCCACCATCGACACAATCGCCTCATGGCCTGACACCGTGGCGTAAATCTGCGGGTTGGCAATGCGGTGGCGGCGAAACCATATATCAATGTCGCGCCGCGCCGGCCCCTGATCCGGCAGGATAAAGGGAATCTGTGACCAGTCCGGCTGTTCCTGCGTCGCCTGGCTGCGCACCGGGCAGGGCAGCGCCGGGGCGATCAGAGCCAGCGGGATCAAACCCAGCGGTGTAAAATCGATGCTGGCGGGCAGCGACTCCGGCCGGCCGGCGATGGCCAGATCCGCTTCGCCGGACTGCACCATTTCAATGGCATCGGCGGCGTCGCCGGTGGTGAGTTTGATCTCCACCTGCGGATGCTCCGCGCGAAAGCGGTCCAGAATCGGCGGAAGATGGCTGTAGGCGGCGGTTACCGAGCAGAACAGGCGCAGCTCTCCGCTCAGCGACGGGCCGTTCAGGTCCATGACATGGCGCAGCTGCTGATATTGCAACAGGGTTTGCTGGGCAAACTGACGCAGCCGCTCACCGGCTTCGGTCAGTGTCACGGTGCGGTTGTCGCGCAGGAACAGCGCGTGTCCGACATCCTCTTCCAGCCGCTGAATCTGGCGTGATAACGTCGACGGGCTGACGTGCATGGCGCGCGCGGTGCGGCCAAAGTGGCAGCTTTCCGCTAGGTGAAGAAACAGTTTCAGGTCTCGTAAATCCATGCGCGTTTTGCCCTCAGCGTGATGTTGCAAATTCTGCAATGTGACGTTGTTAATATATCAATTTAAGCAACGTATTTCCTGTCATATGATGGGGTCATTCGCGGCGCTAAATCCGGCGCCGTTACTGAACAAAAGCAAACACAACATCTGAGCGGAGTACCCATGGCTAACTACTTCAACACATTGAATCTGCGCAATCAGTTAGCGCAGTTAGGCAAATGTCGCTTCATGTCGCGCGATGAATTCGCGGATGGCGCTAGCTTCCTGAAAGGTAAGAAAGTGGTCATCGTCGGCTGCGGCGCGCAGGGCCTGAACCAGGGTCTGAACATGCGTGACTCTGGCCTCGATGTGTCTTACGCACTGCGCGCTGAAGCCATCGCTGAGAAGCGTGCGTCGTTCCGTAAAGCCACCGAAAACGGTTTTAAAGTGGGTACTTACGAAGAGCTGATCCCGCAGGCGGATCTGGTGGTTAACCTGACGCCGGACAAGCAGCACTCTGCCGTAGTGCAGGCCGTTCAGCCGCTGATGAAAGACGGTGCCGCGCTGGGTTACTCCCACGGTTTCAACATCGTCGAAGTGGGCGAGACCATCCGTAAAGACATCACCGTGGTGATGGTGGCACCGAAGTGCCCGGGTACCGAAGTGCGTGAAGAGTACAAGCGTGGCTTCGGCGTTCCAACGCTGATCGCTGTTCACCCGGAAAACGATCCAAAAGGTGAAGGCATGGCGATTGCCAAAGCCTGGGCTGCAGCCACCGGCGGCGACCGTGCAGGCGTGCTGGAATCGTCCTTCGTGGCAGAAGTAAAATCAGACCTGATGGGCGAGCAGACCATTCTGTGCGGTATGCTGCAGGCCGGTTCACTGCTGTGCTTCGACAAGCTGGTGGCCGAAGGTCACGACGCGGCGTATACCGAGAAACTGATTCAGTTCGGCTGGGAAACCATCACCGAATCGCTGAAGTTCGGCGGCATCACGCTGATGATGGATCGTCTGTCTAATCCGGCAAAAATCCGTGCTTATGCGCTGTCTGAGCAGCTGAAAACCATTATGGAACCGCTGTTCCAGAAGCACATGGATGACATCATATCGGGTGAATTCTCTTCCGGTATGATGGCTGACTGGGCGAACGACGACAAAAAGCTACTGACCTGGCGTGAAGAGACCGGTAAAACCGCGTTCGAAAACGCCCCGCAGTTCGAAGGCAAAATCGACGAGCAGGAGTACTACGACAAAGGCGTGGTAATGGTCGCGATGGTGAAAGCGGGCGTTGAGCTGGCATTCGAAACCATGGTTGACGCGGGCATCATCGAAGAGTCAGCTTACTATGAATCCCTGCATGAGCTGCCGCTGATTGCCAACACCATCGCCCGTAAGCGTCTGTATGAAATGAACGTGGTAATTTCCGATACCGCAGAATACGGTAACTACCTGTTCTCCTTCGCGGCCGTTCCGCTGCTGAAAGAGTTCATGACCACGCTGCAGCCTGGCGACCTAGGCAAAGCGGTGGAAGGCACGCAGGTGGATAACGCGCAGCTGCGCGACGTGAACGAAGCGATCCGCCAGCATCCAATCGAAGCCGTTGGCCGCAAACTGCGTGGCTATATGACCGACATGAAACGCATCGCCGTCGCGGGCTAAGGCACGCGAGACACAGTTTTCAGCCCAATCAAACCCCGGCTTGCCGGGGTTTTTTTATGTCTTATGTCTGGATGCAGAAGCGTTTCCCTCACCCCGGCCCTCTCCCGTAAACGGGAGAGGGAGCGCCCGCGCGGTGTTGGTTGGTACGTGCAGCAACATCATCCTGCACCAGACGGTTCCCCTCACCCTAACCCTCTCCCGTAAACGGGAGAGGGTTAGGGTGAGGGACACACCACACCATCCCCACACCGCCAATAAAAAACCCGGCCTGAGCCGGGTTCTGTCAACACGCAATCAATCACACCGCTTCATACAGCGTCTGGTGGTGCGTCTCTTTACAGGCAATCAGCGCGATCAGCGTCAGCACCGCCATGGAGGCCAGATAGAAGCCCACCGCCTGCAAGCCGTAGTTCGCATTCAGCCAGGTCGCAATATAAGGCGCCACCGAGGCGCCAAGAATCGACGACAGGTTGTAAGAGAACGACGCACCCGTATAGCGTACTTCGGTCGGGAACAGTTCTGGCAGCAGCGCGCCCATCGGGCCGAATGTCAGACCCATAATACTCAGGCCGAGCAGCAGGAAGCCCATCATCAGAATCTGCGAGCTGGAGCCGAGCAGCAGCGGGAACATCAGCGCAAAGGCGATAATCATCAGCGTAATGGTGATCATCGTCCTGCGACGGCCAAAACGGTCCGCCAGCAGGCCGGCAATCGGCACCATCACGCCAAAACCGATGACCGCCACCATCAGCATCCACAGGAAGCTGTGCGCGAATAACCGAGGCCGACCGGCGCCGGCGCGGTGCCGTAGCTCATCGAATACACCGTCATGATGTAAAACAGCGTATAGGTCGCAAGCATGATAAACGTGCCGAGAATGGTCGCGGTCATATGCTTGCTCAGCAGCGTACCGATGGGTATCCGCACCTGCTTCTTCTCTTTCTGCACTTTGGCAAATACCGGGCTCTCATGCAGCGACACGCGCACATACAGACCGATAATCACCAGCACCGCAGAGAGCACAAACGGCACGCGCCAGCCCCAGTTCATGAACTGCTCATCGGTCAGCAGCCACGAGAGCAGCAGGAACGTGCCGTTGGCAAAGAAGAAGCCAATCGGTGCGCCCAGCTGCGGGAACGAGCCGTACAGCGCACGTTTCTTCGCCGGGGCGTTCTCGGTGGCCAGCAGCGCTGCGCCGCCCCATTCGCCGCCCAATCTCAGGCCCTGACCAAAACGCGCCAGCGCCAGCAGCAGCGGTGCCGCCAAACCAATGGTCTGATAACCCGGCAGCAGGCCGATCAGTACGGTAGAGACGCCCATGGTCAGCAGCGAGGCAACCAGCGTCGCTTTACGGCCCACGCGGTCGCCAAAGTGACCAAACAGCGCGGAGCCAATAGGGCGCGCAACGAAAGCGATAGCGAAGGTCACCAGCGACTGCAGCGTGGCAACCGTAGCGTCACCCTGCGGGAAGAAGATATGCGGAAAAACGATTACCGCGGCGGTGGCATAGATATAGAAATCGAAGAATTCGATCGCAGTGCCGACCAGCGAGGCAACTACCACTTTACCGCTTGAGTTAACCGGTGTGCCGTCGTGTTGTGGATCGAGTGTTTCGGAGATGGAGGCTTGCATAACTGTTTCTTAATTGTAAATGTAAACAAAGAATCTTACGCACCTGTTTTGCCGCATTCAATGACGAAAAACCGCGTTACACTGGGCTTTGGTGGCGAAAAAGAGGATAATTTCTGAGTTATAGCAATCGGCGCCGGATGGGAAGGGGAAGCGCGGCTTTTCTGGCGTGATTCTCTGCAAAAGGGCCAAATAAAAGTGACCCTTTAGCGTTTCCTGCTGGTTTTTGCTGCTTTAGTAGCCAGCAGGAAACATTTTTTGCTGTTGCGGCAAATGTAACTGAATTATCGCGTTACGCAGAGTGATGCGGCTGCGACATCTCGGGATCATCCTTGTATTTTGCGGTGGCGATCCACGCGGCGCAGAATAGCGTCAGACGCGCGAAAAAGTAGAAGAAGGCCATCAGCCCCAGTACCGATCCAAAGGCGGCACCGGAGGGCGACGTTGCCAGCTTCGGCAGCGTCAGCGTCATGACAAACTTGATTACCTCAAAACCAATCGCCGCCAGCAGCGTTCCGCGCAGCAGCGCTTTTTTGCGTGGCTTGTGGCGCGGCAGGATCCAGAAAATCCACAGAAACAGCAAATAATTGGCGAAGATGGAGAGCGACAGCGCGATGATGGTCATCGCCGGCCGCAGCCACTCGATATCGCCCAGCCCCAGCGCATTCACGATCGCCGCCTGCGCTGCGCCAGCAATCGAGGTCAGCGACAACGTAATCACCAGCGCCAGCATCAGACCCAGCAGCGAAACCAAGTCGCGCAGATACTTCTTCCACCACTTCTCCTGGTCATCGGGTGTGCGCTCCCATACGTCGCGCGACTGGGCGCGCACCGCTTCGCGCAGGTTACCCATCCAGTTAATGCCGGAGTAGAGCGCCAGCAGCAAACCGGTCAGGCCCACGGTCGCGCGCTGCTGAATCGCGGTATTCAAGGTATTTTTCAGCGTGGTGGCCAGCGTCGGGTCGCTGATGCTGTTAACGATTTTGTTGATCAACTCAGAAAGCAGGTCCTGATTGGACGCCAGCACAAAGCCGACCGCCGCAAAAGAGACCATCAAAATCGGTATCAGCGAAAGAAATGAAAAATAGGTGATCGCCGCACCAAACTGGCTGCCGAGGCGATCGTTAAAGCGCTCCAGCGCGCGCAAAAAGTGCGCCACCGCTGGGATCGCCTGAAACCAGGCGGCAAAGCGTGAGACGCGCCTGATCGAGCCATCCACCGTTTTGTTCCCGGTTTTGATATCAATCAGCGGCTTAGCTTCTGCCTCTGAGGCTTTTGTGGTTTTGTCCGTCATAGACCTTCTGCATCCTGTTCACAGCGAAAATAAAATTATAGCCTGCCCGTTCAGGTCACGTATTCCTGCAGCACCTGACTCAGCCACTCCATAAACACCCGCACGCGGCGCGCCACGTTGCGACGGTGAGGATAGAGCAGGGAAATCGGCATCGGTTTGGCCGGGAAGTGGTGCAGCACTTCGACCAGCTGGCCGGATTCCAGCAGCGGCTGCACGCCAATGGCCGGTACCTGAATAATGCCCAGCCCGGCGATACAGGCGGCGCGATAGGTCTCGGTGCTGTTTACCGTCACCACGCCGCCGGTCTGCACGTAGTGGCACTGTTTGCCATCAAAGTACTCAAAGCCCGGCGAGGGCTACCCCAGCTGTTGGGTATAGTGCACCATGGCGTGCTGGCCGAGATCGTCCAGCCGCACCGGCATGCCGAAGCGGGAAAGGTAGCCAGGGCTGGCGCAGTTGATCAAGGCGTGCGAGCCAATTTTTCGCGCAATCAGGCCGGAATCTTTCAGTTCGCCAACGCGCAACACGCAGTCAAAGCTCTCGCGAATCACATCAACTTGGCGATCGCTGCTGCTCAGCTCAATCTCCACGCCTGGATAGTGCTGCAAAAACTCCGGCAGGCGCGGCAGGATAAAACCGGTCGCCATCGCCACCGACATATCGACGCGCAGCTTGCCGCTCAGCGTGGCAGGATCGTGCTGGAATAGGCTGTCCATATCATCAAGCATCGACAGCAAATCCAGGCAGCGATCGTAATACACCAGCCCATCCTGGGTGAGATGCACACGGCGCGTGGTGCGATGCAGCAGGCGTGTGCCCATCTGATTTTCCAGCGCCTGCAGCTGGCGGGAAACGCTGCCCTTGGGTAAACCCAGACTCTCAGCCGCGCGGGTAAAACTGCCCATTTCTGCCACCCGCACAAACACCTGCATAGCGTGAATTTTATCCGTGTTGTTCACCGATTGTTGTTGTTAGTGAAACAGTGTTGTGTATTCCCTTGCGTTTATAGCTCAATTATTCGCGAATATCCTTAATCCGTGTTCAATTTTCCAACTGGAGCGAAACATGTCTCATAAAATTGCATTGATTACCGGCGGTAACCGCGGTCTGGGCAAGAATGGCGCGCTAAAACTGGCCGCGAAAGGCGTCGATATTCTGTTTACCTGGCGCGGTCATGCTGAAGAAGCGCAGGCGGTAGTGAAGGAGATTGAGGCGCTGGGCGCGCGTGCGGTAGCGCTGCAGCTGGATGTGGGCGACAGTAAGCAGTTCGATGACTTTGCGGCGCGGGTCAAAGCAACGCTGAACTAGACCTGGCAGCGCGATAGCTTTGATTATTTAGTGAACAACGCTGGACACGGTCATTACAAGCTGCTGGCCGAAACCAGTGAAGAGGAGTTTGATGCGCTGGTGAATGTGCATTTTAAAGGGCCGTATTTCCTTACGCAGAAACTGCTGCCGCTGATCGCCGATGGTGGACGCATCCTGAACATTTCCAGCGGTCTGACGCGCATGACGCTGCCGGGTTCAGGCACTTACGCCGCCATGAAAGGGGCGATGGAAGTGCTGACGCGCTATCAGGCGAAGGAGCTGGGCGAGCGCCGCATTCGCGTCAACATACTGGCACCGGGGGCGATTGAAACCGACTTTGGCGGCGGTCGCGTGCGCGACACGAAAGATCTGAACGCGCATATCGCTTCAGTGACCGCGCTGGGCCGCGTTGGTCTGCCGGATGACATAGGTGATGCCATCAGCGCGATCCTGAGCGAGGAGACCGGCTGGATTACCGCCCAGCGTATCGAGGCCTCCGGCGGTCAGGCACTGTAAAAACATCGCGCTGCGACCGAATCGTGTTAACGAACGGAGCAGCGCCCGTTTTACACCTCAATCGTTCCATCAATCAGGGTGAGAGTTTGCCCGCCGATCCAGATTGTCTCACCGGCAAAACGCACCACAATGCGACCGGCACGCTGGATGGCGCTGCCCTGACGCGCGCAGTAATCCTGCCGCTGGTCCTGCGCCGCCAGATAGCGTGCCAGACAGGCGTTGGCGCTGCCGGTTACCGGATCTTCGACCAAGCTACCGTTCTCGACCAGCAGCGCGCGCACCTCGTACTGCGCATCTGCGTCCTGCGGCAGCGGGCCAAACAGTGCGATGCCGTTCACGCCAGCATGCTGCTGCAGCCGCAGTAAATCGTCAGCCTGGGTGACCACCTCCAGCACCGCCTGCGCGCTGCTCATCGGAATCAACAGCCAGCGAATCCCCATATCCGCCACGGCTGGCGTCTGGCTGAGATCGAACGCGTCACAGTGCAGCGCGCTGCTCATCAGCGCATCGCTGAACGGCGTCAGGCTGGCTTCCGGCGCGGCAAAGGCCAGCGTACCGTCAGCGCCAATCTGCACCTCAACCAGGCCCACGCCGCACTCCTGCACAATCTTACCCGCTGTTTTCAGGGGCCAGCCGGCTTCCAGCAAGGCATGCGCGGTGCCAAGCGTGGGGTGTCCGGCAAACGGCAGTTCGCCTCCGGGCGTGAAGATGCGCACACGATAGTCGGCTCTGGCATCCTGTGGTGGCAGCACGAAGGTGGTTTCCGACAGATTGGTCCAGCGCGCGATAGCCGCCAGCTGTGCGTCGCTCAGGCCCTCGGCATCCATGATCACCGCCAGCGGATTGCCGCTGAACGCGCCTGTGGAGAACACATCCACTTGTTTAAACGCCACCTGCATGTTCGCTCCTTTCCTCATTGAGGTTGTCTGAAATCCGGATTTACATCCTGCTGATTGCTTAAGGCGTCTAACAGGACTATGAATAGATTAACAATTCTGCCAGCGGAGTCCGCTATGTTAAAAATTCTGGGCCGTAACTCGTTAATCAACGTACGTAAAGTGCTGTGGCTCTGTTCAGAGCTGGATATTGTCTGGGAGCACGAGCCGTGGGGCGAAGACCCGCAGTCGTTGCACTCACCCCAGTTTATGGCGCTCAATCCCAACGCCATGGTGCCGGTGATCATCGAAGATGACTTCGTGATGTGGGAATCCAACGCGATTCTGCGCTACCTCGCCAACAGCAACGACGGTGAATGGCTCTACCCGGATAATCCCCGCGCGCGCGCCGGTCGATCAGTGGATGGACTGGCAGGCCACCGAGCTCAACACCTCATGGCGCTATGCTTTTATGTCGCTGGTGCGGAATTCGCCAGCCCATCAGGATCCGCGCCTGCTGGCTGCCGCCATCAAAGGCTGGAGCCACACCATGGGTATTCTCAATCAGCAGCTGGAAAAAACCGGGCGCTACGTTGCGGGCCGTAACTTTACCCTGGCCGATATTCCGGTTGGCCTGGCGGTAAACCGCTGGTTTGAAACTCCGCTCGACCACCCGGACTTTCCTGCCGTGCAAACGTACTACGAGCGCCTGACCGAACGCGAGGGCTACACCACTTGGGGCCGCAACGGTAAGCCCTGATCCTGACCCGGCGCGAAACTGGTGATTTCACAGGCCAGCGCGCCGGTGCGTTTCAGTGCCCAGGTGTAACGCTCATCAAACGGATAGCAGCAGGAGAGACGCAGCGCATGGCGATAGCGATCGCTCAGCGAATAGAGCGCGCCCGGCGTAACGCAAATCTGCTCCTGCAACAGGCGATGGAACATCTCCACCGTGTCAACCTTGCCCGGCAGCTCGACCCAAAACACAAAGCCGCCGCGCGGCAGGGTAGCGCGCGTGCCCTGCGGGAAGTTACGGGCAATGATGCCGCGCGCCGCATCCAGATTGGCGGCATAGCGACGCCGCAGCGAACGCAGATGGTGATTATAACCGCCGCTGGCGGGGAATTCGGCCAGCGTTTCGCTCAGCAGTTTTGATTCGGTGATCGACGATACCGCTTTCAGCCGCGCAATCGCCGGGTGGAAGCGGCCGGCAGCCGTCCAGCCCACGCGAAAATCGGGCGCGACGGTTTTGGTGAAGCTGGTGCAGTAAATCACCCAGCCGTCGCGGTCAAAGGCTTTAACCGGCGGCGACAGTGGCCTGTCAAACTGCAATTCGTCATACAGCCCATCTTCCAGCAGCGGAATGTGGTAAGTGTTCACTAACTTCGCGAGACGCTTTTTATTTTCCAGCGGCATTACGTAGCCCAGCGGATTCTGCGCGCCCGGCATGGCGATCAGCGCCTGAATGCGCTGCTCCTGCAGCAACATCTCCAGCGCGTCCAGCGACAGGCCGTTTTGCGGATCGGTGGGGATTTCCAGCGCCTTCAGCCCGAGTGAGGCCAGCAGCGGGAACAAAAAGAAGTAGGTCGGCGATTCAAGCCCGACGCAGTCGCCCGGCTTCGTCACCGCACGCAGCGCCAGCTGCAGCGCTTCCATGCAGCCGTGGGTCAGGGTGATGTCCGCGACAGTGAGATTCAGGCCGGTGTGCAGGCTACGGCGCGCAATCTCCTCCCGTAAGTGCTCACTACCCGGCGGAAGCGCATAACGACCAATGATGTCGTTATCGCGGCGAATAAGGGAGGCGGTAATGCGTCCCAGTTTCGCCGCCGGAAACAGCTCACTATACTGCGGGCAGGCCAGCGAAATATTGGTGTAGTCCGGGTGATTCTGCGCGGCGAATACCTGCTCGATCAGTTCCAGTTTTTGCGTGCTGTGGTCATTAACGCTGGCGCTCATCGGCCTGAGTGGTCGCGTCACCGCGGGCAGCACACCACGCACGTAGTAGCCCGACTGCGGACGGGCTTCTATCAGGTCGCGATCTTCAAGGATATGCCAGGCACTTAGCACGGTATTGATGCTGACCTAGTGCGACTGCGCCACGCGCCGGATGGCCGGCAGGCGCTTACCCGGCTTCAGCGTGCCCTGATGGATAGATTCGGCAAAACTGTCCGCCAGCTGCTGGTACAGCGTCTGGCCGGATGAGAGAGGAAGGGACACAAAAGCCTCCGCGCGCGATTAGGTACAATTTAAAATTGCCTTAACTGTATTCATCACAATAGTGATTTTGTGTCTCTGTTGCCATCGTAATTTGCGCATTAGCATGGTGCTTCGTTGATTCTCAGGGAAACGCACCATGCTCGATCCATCCTTCTTTAGCTACGTTACGGTGATGTCGATTACACCGGGTCCTAACAATCTGTTACTGGCCATGTCTGGCGTCAATTTTGGCTTCCGGCGCACGCTGCCGATGCTGTTTGGCATCCTGCTCTGCTGTGCGTTACAGATGCTGCTGGCGAGCGTGGCGCTGGAGATGCTGTTGCACTGGATGGCGTCTGTGCGGTTGCCGCTGACGGTGGTGGGATGCAGCTATCTGCTGTGGCTGTCGTGGAAAATCTTCCGCGCCGGTGCGCCGCAGCTGCGCGAGTGTCCGATGACCTTACTGGGCGGCGTGTGTTTCCAGGCGGTGAATCCCAAAGCCTGGCTGATGGTCACCAACGTGGCGCTGATGTACGCCAACAGCAACGGTGTGCTGGCGGTGCTGCTCGGCTTTGCCGCGCTCAACCTGCCGTGCATTTTAATCTGGGCAGCGCTGGGCGACCGGCTGCGCCATCACCTGCAGATTGCGTGGAAACGTCAGGCGTTCAACACGCTAATGGCGCTGTCACTGGTGGCGACGACCGGCTGGATGCTGTATGACGCGCTGCTATTGAGGTGATTCAACGGCGTTTGATGGCACGGTAAGCATGGGCACCATATGGGGGGCTGGTCAGTTAACGAAGCCGTAAGACGCACCCTTATGTAGCGGCGCGATTTATCGCGCAATGTACTGTGCCGCTAACAAACGTGCGCTTTCTGGTGAATAAATCCCAGGCTTAACTGTCAGGGATTGCGTCATCCTAAAGGCGACACCGTAATCAAAAAAAAGAGGCCGCTGTTGCGGCCTCAGGCAGGTCTGTTTTTTCCGGTTGGAAGGGCAGGCGTCGCCGCTTACTTGCCCACCACATGGGCGGTTTCACGGCCTTCGTCGTTCGCGGCTTCCGGCGTGATGACCGGTGCGTAATCCAGCTGTAGCACGCGACTGGTTTCGGCCAGCACCTTCTCGGTCAGCGCCACGTCGCCGTTCAGCTTGCGGCCCCACGACGGGATTACCGCGCGGATTTTGGTTTGCCACTCGGGCGAGCGCATCTGCTCCGGGAACACTGTTCGCCATCAGCTCCAGCATAATCGGTGCTGCGGTGGAGGCGCCCGGTGACGCGCCCAGCAGCGCAGAGATCGAGCCGTCGGCCGAGGTGACCACTTCGGTACCGAGACGCAGCACGCCGCCCTCTTTCTCATCATTTTTGATGATCTGTACGCGCTGACCGGCCGTGACCAGCTTCCAGTCTTCCTGTTTTGCCTGCGGCACATAAGTGCGCAGCGCTTCCATACGATCATCATCGCTCTGCAACACCTGATCGACCAGATATTTCACCAGATCGAAGCTTTTCAGCCCAACCTGCATCATCGGCAGCAGGTTACTGCTGTTCATCGCGCTGAACATATCCAGCAGTGAGCCCTGCTTGAGGAATTTGGTGGAGAAGGTCGCAAACGGGCCAAACAGCAGCACCTGCTTGCCATCCAGCACGCGGGTATCAACATGCGGTACCGACATCGGCGGTTCGCCCACGCTGGCTTTGCCCTACACCTTCGCCATGTGCTGCGCCACCACGTCCGGATTTTCCGTGACGAGGAACGAGCCGCCCACCGGGAAACCGGCGTAGCCTTTTACTTCCGGGATGCCGGTTTTTTGCAGCAGCGGCAGCGCCGCACCGCCGGCACCGATAAACAGCTGGCGCGCAGTCAGCACCCGCGGCTCACCGCTGGCGAGGTTGTGCAGGCTTACCTGCCAGCGACCATCGCTCAGGCGCTTGATATCGCGCACTTCCTGACGCAGACGCAGGCGGAAATTCTCTTTCTTCTCCAGCGCGGCAATCAGCTGGCGCGTTACCTCACCGAAGTTAACGTCGGTGCCCATGTCGGTCTAGGTGGCCGCCACTTTCTGCTTGCGGTCGCGCCCGTTCATCACCAGCGGAATCCACTCAGCGATCTGGTCACGATCTTCGGAATAGTTCATGCCGCGGAACAGGGTGCTTTTCTGCAGCGCCGGGAAGCGCTTGCGCAGGAAAGCCACGTTGGCCTCGCCCCAGACAAAACTCATGTGCGGCGTGCTGTGAATAAAGCTTTGTTGATTATTCAGGTTGCCTTTCTGCTCGTGATACGCTCAGAACTGGCGGGAAATCTGGAAGGATTCGTTAATCGCCACCGCTTTGGCAATGTCGATGCTGCCATCCGCTCTTTCGGGCGTATAGTTCAGCTCGGCCAGCGCCGCGTGGCCGGTGCCGGCATTGTTCCAGCCGTTAGAGGATTCGACCGCGACATCATCCAGCCGCTCGACCATCTCAGTCGACCAGTCTGGCTCCAGATCCTGCAGCCACGTACCTAAGGTAGCACTCATCACGCCTGCGCCGATCAGCAGGACATCTACGTCTTTTCGTTCCTGAAGGTGTGTGCTTTCCATGCCAGCGGCGGCTAGCGCCAGATTTACCGCAGTGTTGCTCATGAGGCGACATCTCCTCTCTGTTGCCCTGAAGCTCAACAGGTCCGCAGGCGAAACAGCCACGCTTTTTGCAAGCGCGTTGCGCTATTTCTCAAAGGTTAAGACTCAGGTTTAAGCCATAGGTGTGATAACGGTTAACTGCACGTTATGCATATGCATTCGAATATAACATTCTCGTATCGGAATTAAACATTTGTTTATTTTTTAAATGCAGAAATGATTCAGCATGAGAATTAATCAGCCCGACGACGCTGTCATAAGGGATTTTTATCGCCTAATCAGGCAGTTATAGTAACGTAGTTGTTGCGGCAGTGTGAGGAAAATGGAGAGGGTTGATTTCACACGGTGAGCTAGATCACAAATTAACGCATTGAAAAAATAGGTTTTAACGAAATTGATTTTTTATGCGGATTTTATGTTGCCTGATGTTTCGCCAGATCGTGTAAAAATAATGTTACGTTTGTGTGACTTTTAATTTGGGCATCGTGTCACGCGCTCGTCAGAAGAAAAATGCATCACGCGCACCGCTCAGCGCAGCTGGAACCAGCGGCGCCAGACGAAGCGAATAATGAAAAACTCAACGGTACCCAGCAGCAAAAACCAGACGCAGAACACCATGGTGTACAGCTGATTCACATCCTGCAGATGCAGAGCCTGCTGCAGCTGTTTTGCCAGCGCCACGCCAAACGAAGGGGCGGGCAGCAGTAGCGCCGAAAGAAAGCCCAGTAGCAGAATGCCGCCCGGGATGATCAGCGTTTCAAACGGGTTTTTCATCGCATCATTTCAAATCAGTTAGCGCGGGCATTAGCGCATAAAACCGCGGCGCGGTGCAATCCCCGCAGCGGCGCGCGCTAAGAAATTTCTTCTATTCCATCCGCTTAGCTGCAGAAATAGCGGTAGTTAAGAGTTATAGCCTTTACTATACTTAAACCCATGATTTTGTTGTCTTTTTTTTAGCGGGTTAGCGTGCTAGACTGCGCGCACTTTTTCATTACTGAACCCGATATGCGGACAAAGTGCAGGCTTAATCGTCTTATTTCACCGCATTGACTGAAAACCATGACATTTATCGCAACCCTGATTCTGGCCTTTGGTATGTCGATGGACGCTTTCGCTGCAGCACTGGGCAAAGGCGCATCGCTGTATCGTCCGGGTTTCAAAGAAGCATTACGCACAGGGCTGATTTTTGGCGTCATTGAAATGCTGACGCCGCTGGTGGGCTGGGCCATCAGGCTGGCCGCCAGCCACTACATTATGGCATGGGATCACTGGGTGGCATTTGGTCTGCTGGGCATTCTTGGCGGGCGGATGATCATGGAAGGCTTCCGTCAGACGGCCGATGAGCCGTGCGAAGCGCCGCAGCGCCACGGCTTTATGGTACTGGCGCTGACGGCGGTAGCGACCAGCCTTGATGCGCTGGCGGTGGGGGTTGGCCTCGCGTTCCTGCAGGTTAACATTGTGCTCACCGCGCTCACCATCGGTGCGGCCACCACCATCATGGCGACCACCGGTGTGCTGGTCGGCCGCTTTATCGGTCCGGTAATGGGCAAATGGGCGGAAGTGCTGGGCGGGGTGGTACTGATCAGCATTGGCTGCACCATCCTGATTGAGCACTTAGGGCTGTTCCGTTAACGCCTTGCACGATGGGGTGGGCGCGTTTTTGTTATCTGGTTCAAAAATAATTGCGTGAAAAATGCGCGGGCGTTATAATTTTCGCGTAATTCTTCAACAATTTTTGTATCAGGTGCACCATGAAACGTTTTTTCCGCTCCGTGTTTCGCTCTTATGTTGAGAGCTTTAAACACGTACCTCCGGGCGCCTTAAACTAAGCGCTCCGCCAGAAACCCTCGATAATCGCGGTCAGGGATCGACCTGTGGTTATCACCCGGCGCCGTTCCCCTCTGCGTACTTCTGTCACCAAAACTCACAAACATTAATTACTTTACCCTCAGGTCATACCGCTTTTCCGTCTGGCTTTTGATAACCTGCGCGCAAATTCTCTATAACATTGAGGCCATCATGCAGCTGTGCAGTTTTTCTCTTATTGACCATGCAAGAAAAAGTTATGGCATCGTGCAACCCGCCGGCGTGATCGATCTCGGTGCGCGGCTGGGCGACAGCTGTCCGGATTTGAAAACCCTGCTGCAGCGCGGTGGCCTGAGTAACCTGCAGGTGTACCTGAGCGAGCCGGTGGACTATGCCTTCAGCGCGATTCGCTTCCTGCCGGTGATGGAAAACCCAGGCAAAGTCTTCTGCGTTCGCATGAACTATGCCGACAAGCCCCAGGAGTTTGCCGCCACGCTCGACGCGCCGACGCTGTTTGTCCGCTTTGCCGATTCGCTGGCTGCGCACGAGCAGCCCCTGCTGAAACCGGCGACCACGGCTGAATTTGATTACGAAGGCGAGCTGGCGGTGATCATCGGCAAGGCGGCTTATCAGGTAAAAGCCGCCGATGCGCTACAGCATGTGGCGGGCTACAGCTGCTTTATGGATGCCACGGTGCGCGACATGCAGTTCACCTGGTTTACCGTGGGCAAAAACTGGCAGCAAACGGGCGGTTTTGGCCCGTGGATGACCACCGCTGACGACATCCCGGACCCGCAGCAGCTGGCGATCAAAACTTGGCTGAATCAGCGCGAAGTGCAGAACGATACCACGGTCAGCATGGTGCATCCGGTGGCGAAGATCATTGAATACATCTCGGCGTTTAGTCCGCTGTCACCGGGCGATGTCATCATCACCGGCTCACCGGGCGGCGTGGGGAAAAAGCGTACGCCACCGCTGTTTATGTTCCCTGGCGACGAGATCGAAGTGGAAATTGAGAAGATTGGCGGTCTGCGCCACCGCATCGTCTGACGCATTGTTGCGCGGTGGCGAAATCCGCACAGCCACCGCGCTACCGTTTAAATAAATATTCAACAATACGAAATGTCCCGAATTTATATTTAAATAGCGCAGATTTAGTTATCAGGTTAAATAATTATTGTTAAGTTAATTTTCCTGCGATGTATTGCGTAAATATTTTTGTGATCGCCAACTAATTCCCTCGCTTTGCTATAGTTAAAATTAAAAGCAGCGGCGTATTATCGTCCACTGCCGATTCCGGCATGGAAATAAGGGATGATAATTAAAACCATCAGTCGCGAGATCATTAACGATCTCATTGACCGCGTGGGCGGTCGGGAAAATATTCTGTCACTTTCGCACTGTATTACCCGCCTGCGCTTTGTGCTGCAGGATGTCGACAAGGCCGATCCGGCGGCTATCCGCGCCACGCCCGGCGTTAAAGGATGCTTTAATGCTGCCGGACAGTTTCAGGTAATTATTGGAACCGAAGTTGACGCTTATTATAAAGCGTTAGTTGAAGTACTAAATATTAGTGAGACCTCTAAGGAGCAGATTAAATCCGCGGCGCGCAGCCAGATGAAATGGCACAAGGCATTATTATCCCATTTTGCTGAGATATTTTCCCGTTATTACCGACGTTAATTAGCGGCGGTTTAATTCTTGGTTTCCGTAACGTGCTCGGCGATATTGCCGTGGCGGATGATAAAACCCTGGTGCAGCTCTATCCCGGTGTGAAAGGGCTGTACGATTTTCTCTGGCTGATTGGCGAAGCGATCTTCTTCTATTTGCCGGTGGGTATTTGCTGGTCGGTGGTGCGCAAGCTGGGCGGTACGCCAATCCTGGGTATTGTGCTGGGCATTACGCTGGTTTCACCGCAGCTGATGAATGCGTATCTGATTGGCAGCCAAGTGCCGGAAGTGTGGAACTTCGGCTGGTTCAGCATTGATCGGGTCGGCTATCAGGCGCAGGTGATCCCGGCGCTGCTGGCCGGGCTGGCGCTGGCGAAAATCGAACTGGCGCTAAAACGTATCGTGCCCGCCTATCTGACGCTGGTGGTGGTGCCGGTGTGTGCACTGCTGCTGTCGGTCTTCCTCGCCCATAGCCTGATTGGCCCGTTTGGCCGTCTGATCGGCGAAGGCATCGCTTTTGCGGTGCGTCATCTGATGACCGGCAGCTTTGCGCCGATTGGTGCCGCGCTGTTTGGCTTCCTGTATGCGCCGATGGTGATCACCGGCGTGCATCAGACCACGCTGGCTGTCGATTTGCAGATGATTCAGAGCATGGGCGGCAGGCCGGTGTGGCCGCTGATTGCGCTGTCCAATATTGCACAGGGTGCAGCGGTGGTTGGCATCATTATCGCCAGTAAAGATCGTGCTGAACGCGACCTCACCGTGCCGGCCGCCATTTCGGCGTGGCTCGGCGTAACGGAGCCGGCGATGTACGGCGTCAACCTCAAGTACCGCTACCCCATGCTGTGCGCCATGATTGGCTCTGCGCTGGCGGCGCTGCTTTGCGGCCTCAACGGCGTGATGGCCAATGGCATCGGCGTGGGCGGCTTGCCGGGTATTCTCTCGATTCAGCCACAGTACTGGACGGTTTACTCCTTGGCGATTCTGGTGGCGATTCTGGTTCCGCTGCTGCTGACCATCATCATCACCAAACGTAAAGCGGCAACCGCCATCATCAGCTAGGCCGAGGTGCAACATGAACAGGCACGCTGGATATCCCTGGTGGCGCCAGGCGGTGATCTACCAAATCTATCCCAAAAGTTTTCAGGACAGCGGGGCGCGCGGCACCGGCGATCTCAACGGCGTGATCCAGCGGCTGGATTATCTGCAGCAGCTTGGCGTCGATGCGCTGTGGCTGACGCCGATTTATGTGTCACCGCAGATCGATAACGGTTACGACGTGGCGGATTACACCGCCATCGATCCCGCCTACGGCACCATGGCCGACTTTGACCACCTGCTGGCGGAGGTGCACCGGCGCGGTATGCGCATGGTGCTGGATATGGTGTTCAACCACACCTCGACCGAGCACGCCTGGTTTAAGCGTGCCGAAGCCGGTGAGCAGCCGTATGTCGATTTCTATATCTGGCGCGACGGGGTGCCCGGCACGCCACCCAACAACTGGCGGTCTAAGTTTGGCGGCAGCGCCTGGGCGTGGAATGAACGGCGTCAGCAATACTATCTGCACCTGTACGCGCCGGAGCAGGCCGATCTCAACTGGGAAAACCCGGCGGTGCGCGAGGCGTTAAAGCAGGTGTGCCACTTCTGGGCGGATCGAGGCGTCGATGGATTGCGGCTTGATGTGATCAACCTGGTGTCGAAGCACTAGGATTTTAGCGACGATCTGCCCGGCCATGACGGGCGGCGGTTCTACACCGATGGCCCGCGCATCCATGACTACCTGCAGGAGTTCAACCGCGATGTGTTCACGCCGCGCGGACTGATGACGGTGGGGGAAATGTCCTCGACCACGCTGGCCAACTGCCAGCGCTATGCTTCGCTGGCGCAAAACGAGCTGTCGATGACCTTTAACTTCCACCATCTCAAGGTGGATTATCCCTAGGGCGACAAATGGACGCTGGCGGCACCGGACTTCGTTCAGCTCAAGGCGATTTTTGCGGAGTGGCAGAGCGGGATGCACGACGTGGCGTGGAATGCGCTGTTCTGGTGTAACCACGATCAGCCGCGTATCGTCACGCGCTTTGGTGATGAAGGTGCGCTGCGCATCGCCTCGGCAAAATGCTTTGCGATGCTGCTGCACGGCATGCAGGGCACGCCCTATATCTATCAGGGCGAAGAGCTGGGGATGACCAGCCCCCATTTACCCGCATTAAGCAGTATCAGGACATCGAGAGCCATAACATCCACGCAGCGTGGCTGGCGCAGGGCAAGCCGGAGGCGGCAATCCTGGCGATTCTGGCCAGCAAACCGCGGGATAACAGCCGCTCGCCGATGCTGTGGGACAGCAGCGCCAATGCCGGCTTCACGCGAGGTGAGCTGTGGATAGGCGTCGCGGATAACTATACGCTGATCAACGCGGCTAACGCGCTGCTCGACAGCAACTCGGTGTTCTATGGCTACCAAACGCTGATTCGGCTGCGTAAACGTTACGCTATCTTCACCGAGGACGATTATCAGGATCTGGCACCGGAAGCGTCACAGATCTGGTGTTATCGTCGCGATTCGCCGCGTGAAAGCCTGCTGGTGGTGGCGAACCTGAGTCACAGCGCGCAGCCGCTGCTGCTGCCGGAGGTGGAGGGCAACTGGCAGGTGCTGATGAGTAATTATAGTGAAGCATCGCCGCCTGGGGCATTGACGCACCTGCGGCCTTTTGAAGCGGTGTATTACTACCAGTCGTAACGGAGAAAACCGGCGGCGCGTTTCAGCAATGAGCAGAGCGCGCCGCCAGCACTCACTTCAGCGTGCCACATTCCGCCACGGCGAGATAATCGGTATACAGCTGCGGCGAACCGGAAAAGGACGCCAGCTGCTTCCACTCTTCATACATCTGTTTGGTATCCCGGTGCGCGCGCGCAAAGTCAGCCGCGCTGGCGGTGGCGATATCAGACTGCGGATAAAACACATTTAGCGCCGCTTCACTCTCAATCTCCATCATCACCACATAGCCGTCCAGCCGGTTGCCGCTGTGGCCTTTCAGCAGATGAAACTTCCAGCCGGGATAATCAACGATGCGCGCGGCATTCTGCGCGATGAATTGCTCAAATTCCTGCGGCTGCACGCCCGGTCGCAGCGCCAGATCGTGCGTACCGAGAATGCGCGCGGTACCGCTGCGGGCATCAAAGCGCGGGCCACCCTGCAGCGTACTGTGAGGATTCTCTGCCAGCAGATTTAAATGGGTGAAAATCGTCGGGCGCCGCGCGAAGGTCGCCAGCTGTCGCCACTCGCTGAGCAGCGCGTCCGCGTCGGGATGCAGATGCCAGAAGTGCTCTGCCTCGGCGGTAAGTTCACCGTCATCCTGCATAAAGCGCGCGCGCTGTGCCGCATCTTTCATTTCAAACAGCATCAGGTATTGATCGACGCGCTCGCCGCGCAGATCGCGAAACAGCGTCCAGCGCCAGCCGGGATAGCAGGGCAGATGCACGCCTTTTTCGCGCACGAAGGTTTCAAACTGTTCTGCGGTGACGCCCGCTTCGGTGTCGATGGCGATATAAAAAAAGCTATAAACAGACTGGGACATAACAGGCTCCAGGCACGCCGTCGCGTGCCGTTAAGAGGTAAGGGCGGTTTAGTCGAACTGGGTATTGATGATGGCTTCTACCAGCACGCGGCCGGCAGGGGTGAGCGTGACGTAGCGGCTATCGCTGTGTACTAACTCGCGCTGCTGCAACTCACGCAACGCACGGGCGATGGTCGGCTGGGCAAACAGGCTGACGCCAAACTTCTGCTGAAACAGCACATCGTCGAGCGGAATCAGCGTTGACAGCGCCATCTTGCAGCCGTTGATGGCCTGCTGATCCGGCGACATGCCGCGCACCGAGGCGATCGGTAGTTCACCGTTATCCAGTGCGCGCTGATAATCGGCGTAGTCGGTCAGGTTAATCAGCTCCGCGCCGGCACATTTGGAGCTGCCGCCAAGGCCAATCGCCACTTCCGGCGTCTGTTGGTCGAGATCGGTAATGATCGCTTTCCACTTCTCCGTCGGTGCGCTGCGATGGTGGAAATACATGGTGGGATGTTCAAGGTAATCGCCATCCAGCCACTGCTCGGCCAGCGCGCGCATCTGATACTGCTGACCCAGACTGGGCATCGCCGAGACCGTCTGCGCCGTGCAGAGTGGCCGGTGCGGAAGGGGCCAGCGCCAGCGGACGCGCACAGCCGCGATACACCAGCGCGCTGATGTTCATTTTTGCACAGAACAGCCGGGCATTTTTTACCGCCTGGCCAACCGCGACATTGCCAAACACCGTGGTGATGCCCAGCAGCCGCTGCGTGCGCGCCGCATACGCCAGCGCAAAGGCGTCATCCACGCCGATATCAGTATCAAAAATCAGGGTACGTATCGGAATCTCCTTGCTGATGATGTCTGCCACGGTAAAACATAATCGTTCCCGACGATACGCTAACGGCAGGTGAATATTGTCACCTCCTGCGTGCCAGCGTATTATCGTGCCTCTGAGGTGATGGCGTGCCACCTTACCCAACCGCCCTCAGGTCACAGACGGCTGATGACGCCTGACAACTTGCTTATCCCTGCGCGGGAGACGGCGGTGTGTCAGGTGTAGTTTCTGTCCTGCCGCGGCCCTGCGCGTATCTCAATTCAGGAGCTCCAGACTATGCTGAAGTCGCTGTTCGCGGTCATGATCGGTGGTGCCATCGGTTGCACGCTGATCGTTAATCTGGTCGGTGGCTTTATTATTGGCGCGGCGATGGCGTGGTTTGTGCGCAATCCGCAGATCGATCCCGTATGGAAACTGCTGATCGTCACCGGCCTGTGCGGCGGGCTGACGACGTTTTCGACCTTCTCGGCAGAGATCGTGGTGTTGCTACAATCAGGAAAATACCTGTGGGCAATGTCGAGCGTGATGGTGCATGTCATCGGTTCATTGCTGATGACCTTTGCCGGTTTCGCCGTGGTGAACCTGCTGGGCTAAACGACACGCTTGAAATCACCCTTAAGAGGGGGATACTGATCAGGATGCTGTGCGGGTGGCGCACAGCCTCTGTCACCGCTTTATCCGGACGATTAAGGAGCTGTTGATGTCTGCAAACCCGAAATTCCTTAACCTAGTGCTGTTAAACGGTGAATCGGCGCATAAGCTGCAGGCGGCGCGTGCCACCGGGTTCGATCAGGTTGAAATGTGGCGGGAAGAGGTTACTGAGCACACGGCGGCGCTGGCCGCGCAGCTAAACTTGGGCTTTACCAATCTGCAGGTGCTGCGTGACTTTACCGGCGCGCCGGACAGCGAGCGGCTGCAAAAGCGCGCCGAACTGCGCGAATTCATTCGCGTCGCGCAGTCACTGGGCTGCGATACCATTCAGGCGCCGGCGACCACGCGCGAAGACTGCGTTGCGGAGCGCATTGATGAGGATCTGCGCTGGCTGGCCTCGGAAGCTGCGCGCTATAACATGCGCATCATGTATGAACCGATGGCGTGGTGCAGCGTCGACAATACGCTGCCGCTGGCGTGGCAGCGTTTGCAGCGGCTGGATCAGCCCAATATAGGGCTGGTGGTCGATCTGTTCCACATCTGCGCACGCGGTGGCGATGCCTCTCAGCTCGACGGCATTCCGGCCGACCGCATTTATGAAGTGCAGCTGTGCGATATGGCGCAGATGCCACCGCAGGAAAAGCAGGCGCTGAGCGACTATGCGCGCCATCAGCGCTTACTGCCCGGCGACGGCATCATTGAAGTGGAACGCTTTGTCGATAAGCTGAAAAGTGCAGGCTATCGCGGTCCGGTGGGCATCGAAGTGTTTAACGATCGCCTCAAAGCACAGCCGCCGGAAGCGGCCGCGCGTCAGGCATGGCAGGCGCTGCAGCGCTACTGGCCTTAATCCTGCAGGCACTGGGCGATGTAGGCCGCTGCCTGCATCGCGCCGTGGCTGGAAATGGTGTGACCGGTGGCAGGTTCATACTGTGCCGTGACCGCGACGCCCGCGCTCTGCAGGCGCTGCGCGGCGGAGACGGTTTCGCTGGACGGAATGACCTCATCGGCTTTGCCGTGAATCAGCAGCGCGGAGGCATGCGGCGGCGGCGTGAGCGCCTCGTCAAATGCCGGGCGACCGGAGAAGGCCACCACACCAGCCAGCGGATAGCGTCCGGAGGCCAGCGCATCCAGCGCCATGATCGAGCCCTGCGAGAATCCCACCAGAATCACCTTTTGCCACGCGTCGGCCATAGCGTGCTGCGCCATCAGCTGCTGCAGCGTCGCGTCAAAGGCGTCGCGCGCAGCCCGTACCCGTGCCGGACGGTTTTCCGGCGTGATGCCGGTCAGGCTGAACCACTGATAGCCCATGGCGTGCTCAAAGGGAAAGGGCGCATCGGGCGCGGCAACAAATGCCACGTCGGGCAGCAGCGCTGACCAGTGTTGCCCCAGCACCGCCAAATCCGCGCCATTGCTCCCGACGCCATGTAAAAACACCACTAACGCTTTTGCCATTGCCCTGCTCTTTAAAACCGTAGTCCGCCATATCCGGTCCCGCTGGCACGATGCCGTTGGGATTCAGCGCTTTAATCGAATAATCGCCCTGTTTGATGTGGTCGATGTTCACCGTTTGCCGCACGCCGGAGACCGCCAGCACACTCTTCAGATAACGATCGAGCAGCGGGTAATCGCGCAGGCGGCGCAGGTTGCATTTGAACAGGCCGTGATAGGCGACGTCAAAGCGTATCAGGGTCACGAACAGGCGGATATCGGCTTCGGTCAGTCGTTCACCCAGCAGAAAAGTGCGACCATCTTTCAGCCGTTGCTCCAGCTCATCCAGCTGCTCAAACACCTCATTAAACGCCTGCTGATAGCTCACCTAGGTGGTGGCGAAACCGGTGCGATAAACGCCGTTATTGAGACGCGGATAGATCGTTGCGTTCAGCGCGTCGATCTCCGGTCGCAGATCCTCAGGGTAGAGATCGAGCCGGTTGTCTGCCAAATCGCCAAAACCGCTGTTGAACATGCGCAGAATATCCGCCGACTCATTGTTAACAATGGTCTGGGTTTTTTTATCCCACAGCACCGGCACGGTCGCGCGCCGGTAAAATCCGCATCGGCGCGGGTATAAAGCTGGTGGAGATACTCGGTGTTATTCAGCTGGTCGCGATCGGCACCGGGATAATCGCCGAAGCGCCAGCCCTGCGCGCCAAGCTGCGGCTCAACCACCGACACGCAGACAATCTGCTCCAGCCCTTTCAGGCTGCGCGCGATGAGCGTGCGCGAGTCCCACGGGCAGATCAGCGCGACGTACAGATGATAGCGATCCGGCTCGGCGGCAAATTCGCTGCTGCCATCGGCGCTGAGCCAGTGACGAAAGCTGGAAGTCTGACGAACAAAGCCGCCCTGTTTATCGGTGGCCTGAACCGGATGCCACTCTGCGCTCCACTTACCGTTTACCAGCATCGCTATGCTCCTCTGAAGTGATGTCAGCAGCTTACCGTGCTGCCGTTATGCTGATAATCCGGGCAAAACGGCTTTGATTGTTTCCAGAATGGAAGGAATCAGCCGGGCGGATGCAGGCGAAAGTGCTCGGCAAGAAAGTCGATCAGCAGGTGGGTCTTCTGCGCCAGGTGGCGCGCGGGCGGATACAGGGCAAACAGACCCATGGCTGGCGGCGCAAAGTCCTCCAGCAGCGTGACGATTTCGCCTCGCTGCAGCGCCGGTGCAGCGATAAAACCGGGCAGACGCGCAATGCCGAGGCCGGCCAGCGCCGCCTGCAGGCAGGCTTCGGTATTGGAGAAGCACAGGCGGCCGCGAATCGGCATGCTGACGCTGTCGCCGAACGGCGTGACGAACGGCCAGTGCCAGGGATCGCGAAAGTTGGTATCGCTGATGCATTGATGCGTCGCCAGATCGCGCCAGTGCTGCGGCGTGCCGTGCTGCAGCAGATAGCCGGGCGCGGCGGCGAGGCGAATCGGCACCTCGCCCAGACGGCGCGCAATCAGGCTGCTGTCGTCCAGCTTGCCGATGCTGATCGCCATATCGAAGCCTTCATCGACGATATTCACGGCGCGGTCGGAGAAGTTGACGTCCAGCTCAATCAGCGGATAGTGACGCGCGAACGCCACCAGCACGCTGGCCAGCACCGCAGTGCCGAAGGTGCCGGGTGCGCTGATCTTCAGGCGGCCGGTGGGCGAGCGGGCATTTTCCTGCACCGTGGCATCCAGCGCGTCGAATGCCTCCAGCAGGGTTTTCACCCGCTCATAATAGGCGCGGCCGATCTCGGTGGGCGACAGCGCCCGCGTACTGCGCTTGAACAGCTGCACGCCAAGCTGCTGCTCCAGACGCGACACCAGCTTTGACGCCTGGCCGCTGCTGGTGCCCAGCCGGGCGGCGGCACCGGCAAAGCTGCCGACTTCGAGTACGGCGACAAACATGCGATCACAATCAAGACGATCCATGGCATTTCCTGCAAGGGAAAAGGGTGAGTATACACAGGCGAAGTGAAAAATCGTGGCACGGGCCGCGACATCAATGTGCGCAGGATGGCGCAACGACCCGCTTTACATTCAGTGCGCCGCACCTTTCGCACGGCGGCAAAACCTGCTGAACTAGGCATTCGCCTTAAGCTGGCCGGGAGCCACCAATGCCTTTGCTTCACCTGTCATCGCTGGCGGAGATCACCGCTGCCGAATGGGATGCGCTGTTACCTGACAATCAACCTTTTTTGCGTCACGCCTTCCTGCTAGCGCTGGAAGAGAGTGGCAGCGTGCGTGCGGGAAACGGCTGGCAGCCGGATCATCTGCTGTGGCGCGAAGACGGCAGGCTGCGGGCGGCGCTGCCGGGCTACCGTAAACGCAATTCGTGGGGCGAATATGTGTTCGATCAAGCGTGGGCCGATGCCTGCCAGCGTGCCGATATCGCCTATTACCCCAAATGGCTGGGGGCCATTCCGTTCAGTCCGGTGACCGGCGCGCGTCTGCTGGGTGACGAGACGGCCATTATCCCGATGCTGGAAGCGCTGCCCGATGCGTTGCAGCACGGCTTAAGCGGGGCGCATATCAACTTCACCACGCCGCACGCCAACGCGCTGCTGGCAACCCAGCCGGACTGGCTGGCGCGCCTCGGCGTGCAGTATCACTGGCACAATCGCGGCTACCGCGATTTTCACGACTTTCTCGACTCGCTGATGTCGCGCAAACGCAAGCAGCTGCGCAAAGAGCGCGAACAGGTGGCCAGCAGCGGCTTTGCGTTTAACTGGTATCGCGGCGATGAGCTGCGTGAAGATCAGTGGGATTTTGTGTATACCTGCTACGCCAACACCTACGCGGTGCGCGGCCAGCGTCCTTATCTGACGCGCTCCTTCTTCAGCCTGCTGGCGGAGCGGATGCCGCAGGCGATTCGCGTGGTGATCGCCACGCTACAGCAGCAGCCCGCCGCCATGGCCGAAGGGCTGCAGCGCTTTGATGCCGGTGCGCAGGGCGAGCACAGGCTGGTGCGCGGCTTTGAACCGCAACTAACTCCTTGCACTATCTGTGCCATCCGGGGCTGCGTGACGTCGGGGATTTTCTGCAGGAGGAGCGGGCAGGCGTGCGTGCGTGGGCACAGGAAGCGCGCGACGCCCTGCCTTACCGGCGCGGCGATTAATCGACGCCGACAAATCCGCCGGTCTGATGCTGCCACAGGCGCGCGTACAGCCCGCCGTGCGCCAGCAGTTCGCGATGGTTACCCATCTCAACAATGTCGCCGTTCTCCAGCACCACCAGCCGGTCCATTTTTGCAATGGTCGACAGGCGATGGGCGATGGCGATCACCGTTTTGCCCTGCATCAGCGTCTCCAGGCTCTCCTGAATCGCCGCTTCCACTTCCGAGTCGAGCGCCGACGTGGCTTCATCCATGATCAGAACCGGCGCATCTTTCAGCAGCACGTGGGCGATGGCAATACGCTGGCGCTGGCCGCCAGAGAGTTTGACGCCGCGCTCGCCGACGTGCGCATCCAGCCCGGTACGGCCCTGCGGATCAGAGAGCAGTGGGATAAACTCGTCGGCGCGGGCGCGCACAATCGCCGCCTGCAGTTCGGCTTCGCTGGCATCCGGGCGACCGTACAGCAGGTTTTCGCGAATCGAGCGGTGCAGCAGCGATGTATCTTGGGTGATCATCCCAATCTGACTGCGCAGGCTCGCCTGCGTGACCTGCGCGATGTCCTGATCGTCAATCAGAATGCGCCCGCCGTTGATGTCATACAGCCGCAGCAGCAGGTTCACGAGGGTCGATTTACCAGCGCCGGACGGGCCAATCAGACCGATTTTCTCGCTAGGCTTGATGTTGAGATTCAGGCGGTTAATCACCTGGCGGCCGCCGCCGTAGTCAAAACGCACATCCTCAAAGCGGATCTGGCCGCGCGTCACCTGCAGCTTTTTCGCCTGCGGCGCATCCTGCACGCTGAGCGGTTGCGCAATGGTGTTCAGGCCATCCTGCACCATGCCGATGTTTTCGAAGATGCCGTTCACCACCCACATGATCCAGCCGGACATGTTCACCTAGCGAATCACCAGCCGGGTGGCCAGCGTGATGGCGCCCATGCTGATCAGCGACTGGCTCCACAGCCACAGCGCGAGGCCGGAGGTGCTGACAATCAGCAGGCCATTGAGCGTCGACAGCGTGATATCCATGCTGGTCACCATGCGGCTGGCATGCTGGGTTTTGTCGGTCTATTCCTGAATGGCGTCGCGCGCGTAGCGTTTTTCCAGATCGTTATGGGCAAACAGTTTCAGGGTAGCGATGTTGGTGTAACCGTCGACGATTGTGCCCATCAGCTTCGAGCGCGCCTCGGATGATACCACCGAGCGCTGCTTGACGCGCGGCACAAAGAAGCGCAGCGACAGGCTGTACGCCACAATCCAGATGATAAGCGGAATCATCAGGCGCCAGTCGGCTTCCGCGAACAGCACCAGTGAGGTCACGGCGTAAATCACCACGTGCCAGATTGCATCCACCAGCTGGACCGCCGAGTCACGCAGCGAGTTACCGGTTTGCATGATGCGCTGGGCGATACGGCCGGCAAAATCATTCTGGAAGAAATTGAGGCTCTGCCGCAGCACATAGTTGTGATGCTGCCAGCGAATCATGCTGGGGTTAATGCTTTGATGCACCAGCATATCGTGCCGCGCGATCACCACCGGCCGCAGCACCAGCGCGACCGCTGCCATCCACAGCAGAATCGGCCAGTTATCGCTGAACAGCGTAGCGGGCGTGGTGTGATTGACCAGATCGATAATACGGCTGAGATATCTAAACAGCGCCACTTCGATCAGCGCCTGCGCCAGCCCGACAATCAGCAGCGCGACAAAACTTGGCCACACCTGACGCAGATAATAGAGGTAAAACGGCCACACGCTGGCGGGTGGGGAATCGGTGGGGGCATCCTGAAAAATATTGATAAAACGTTCAAAACGACGATACAACATAAGGCCACTCTTTCCGATCGGTGAGAGTTAACAGCTTAGTGCAACTGAACAGGGATTATCGACATGGATTTGCAGATTCGCGGACGTGAGCCGGGCGATGCCGCCGCCTATCAACGTTTATACAGTCATCCCGAGGTGTATCGCTGGACCACGCAACTGCCGTTTCCCAGCGTCGCCACCTAGCAGAAAAAATTCGAGCGCATGGACAGCGAAGGCTATATCGGCTTTGTGGCGGAAATCGACGGACAGATGGTGGGCGAGCTGACGCTGTTTACCGAACAGCTGCCGCGTACGCGCCACAGCATCAGCTTTGGTATTGGCGTCGATCCGGCGTTTAGCGGTCGCGGCATCGGTGAGCGGCTGATCCGCACCGGTATCGACTATGCCTTTAACTGGCTGGGCGTAATCCGCGTTGAGCTGGAGGTGTTTCACGACAACCAGCGCGCGCTGCGTCTGTATCAGCGCTTGGGCTTTGAGCAGGAAGGCCTGAAGCGCAAAGCCTGCCTGCGCGAGGGCGAGTACCACGACATTATCGTCATGGCGATATTGCGCGAGTGATGGTTTCGTCGCCCTGGAACCAGGTCGCCATAAATGGCGACCCTACAATTTCACAGGCGACCCGGGAGTGTCTGCCTGCTACTGACTGCGCTCGACGTATTTTTGCATATTCTCTTTGGTCACCAGCTCGAACGGGATCCACACGTGTGAAGCCACTTTCTCGCCTTTAATCAGCTTCTGCGCCACGTCTACCGAGGTTTTGCCCTGGCCGATAGCGTCCTGAAACACCGTCACCTGCATCTTATCCTGCGCCAGAGCCTTCAGGCCGTCCGGCGTGGCGTCGATGCCGCCTACCAGAATCTTTTTATTGCTCTTTGCCAGCGCCATTGCCGCGCCAATCGCCATCTCATCGTTATTGGCCGCGACGATATCGATCGCTTCACCGTTACCAATCCAGTTGAGCATCAGATCCATGCCTTCGTTGCGCGCATAGTTTGCTGGCTGCTTCTGTACCACTTTCATGCCCGGGTATTTCGCTACCACCTGCTCGACATCTTTGGTGCGCTGCAGCGCGCCAGCATCGGTCAGGTTACCGCTCATGATCGCCACGTTACCTTTATAATTCGCCAGTTTGACCAGCGCCTCCATTTGCAGCGTGCCGGATTCGCGTTCGTCCGAACCGACAAACACTACGCCGGGCGGCAGGGTTTTATCGCCTGGCGTGCGGTTGACGTACACCAGCGGAATTTTCGCCTGCTGCGCCAGTCTGGTCAGCTGCGGTGTGCTGGCGGAATCCACCGGATCAACGATGATGGCATCCACGCCAGCGCTGATAAAACTCTGCACCTGATCGGTCTGGCGGCCGACGTCGCCGCGCGCATCTTCAAACTGGGCATCCATCCCGCGCGCTTTGGCTTATTTATCAATGGCATGACGAATAATGGTAAGGAAGTTCTGGGCAAAATAGGCCATCGACACGCCGATCTTCTCCGCCAGCGCGGAAGCGGAACTGGTCAGCAGGCCAAGTAACAGTATCGCCTTGAGGGTGTTCATCGCAGACTCCAGAGTAAGCTGTTTATTAGAATAAATTTTTTCATTGGTGTTAAAAATAGATCAATGAAATCATTTTCAGCCTACGAGCCGGCAGCAGAGCTGGCAATCTGCTGCGTAGTAATTTGCTGTGCAGCGCACAATTTGCCCGACGCGCATGGATGCTTTGCCTGCTCATAGTGATCGCGCAAACTCTTTTCTCAGCGCTGGCGCACATTCTGCCGCGAAAGCCAGCACGGATTGAAGATTTTGTGCGCTACCGCCCCCGGCTTTGTGTCAGCGACCAAAACCCGCGCCGTTTCGCCGCGCGGATTCCTTCATTCGCACAATGACCAGAGCAACATTGGCTTCCTATAGTTGCTAAACAGGGAAATCTGCGCGGTATTCCTGAACATCATCGCTTCGGGGCAGGATGCTCCTCCATCAAGGAATTCAGCCTATGTTGCAACGCAAAAACCGCAGCCAGAACAGCCATGTGCGTATCTGGATCCTTTGCCTGATTCTGTTCCTGTCAGTGGTCGCCTATGCCGATCGCTCCTGTCGATCTCCGGCTCGGCGATCAAACTCGGCCTTCAGCTGGGCGTATGTCATCGGCCAGATCCCCCGCGGATTGATTCTCGATCGCTTCGGCACCAAAAAGGTCTACGGCGTGACGCTGGCGCTGTGGTCGATTTCGACCCTGCTGATGGGATTTCTCGGTGAGTTTTCCAGTGGCATGACCATGGCGCTAACGCTGATGTTTGCGCTGCGCTTCGCGCTGGGCCTGATTGAGGCGCCGAGCTTTCCCGCCAACGCCCGCGCAGTCATCATGTGGTTCCCGGGCGCAGAGCGCGGACGCGCATCGTCGCTGTTTGCCTTGGCACAATACTTTGCCGTAGCGATATTCTCACCGCTCTCCGGCTGGCTGGTGTCGCGTTATGGCTGGGAATGGCCATTCTTTGTGCTCGGCGGCATCGGCGTGCTGGCGGTGTTTGTCTGGGCGGGCTATATGCGCAGCCCGCGTCAGCATCCGCACGTTTCCGCCAGCGAGTTGCATTACATTGAACAGGGCGGCGCGTTGGTGGATATGACGCTGGTTGGTGGCCTGCTGGTCATGGTGATGCTGTCCGGCTATGAGAACTTTGTCTCTAAGCTGGATATCGATGAAAGCAAAGATAAGCTGAGCTGGCTCGGCAAGATGGATTCCGGCTCGCTGAAAAACAAAGTGGCAGCTTCGATTGTGGCGATCTCATCGATTCACCTGCTGCGTATTTTATGGACGCGCGTAACGTCGCCAATGAAAAGCTGATGTGGTACGTGATCATCTACCTGACCTTCGTGCTGTCTGCCTTTGTGATGGGCTGGCTGGATAATATGTCGAAGGTTGAAAAGAAATCGTGACCTTTACGCACGAGCTGACCAATTGAACCAGGTGCGCATGATGCGCACCCTACAAAAAACCCGAATGGCACCGTAGGGTCGCCATTCATGGCGACCTGGCCAGTTGCACCCTGTAAAAAACCCGCAGTACCCCGTAGATACCGTCTTGCCGGTTACCTGGCAAGACATATTTCGGCATCGAACGGACGACCCGACTTCAGCACACCATAAGCCAGCTGCAGCAGCTTCTTCAGCAAACTTACCGCCGGATTCCACTTCATCGCCACTATCGCTGGCATGTACAGGGCCTTGCGCATCGCGCTGTTGCCCATCTTCGATATCCTGCTTTTGCCCTTCCACTCACCGGACTCCTGCCGCATCGGATTCAGCCCCACCCACGCCACAAGAGCCTTGCTGCTGCTGAACCTCGACATGTCCCCCATATACGCCACCCTCGGCAACGCCTGTTACTGCTGTGGACGAATCGGAATCAGATATTCGCAGCGAATTTCCATTGGCGGCTCGCTGCGCTTCTTGCCACCGTGTGTATAGAAGCGCTCAATATCCTGGCCCTGACGGCGCACTAGGCCGAGGGTCGGCATACCGGTGCCGTACAGCAGCAGAATAAACTCCTGCAGCGCGGTGCGCGGTCCCTGATAGCTGAACTGCACATAATCCCCGGCTTCCAGAATCACGCTCTGGTTTGACTGCATGCTCAGCGCCTGCTGGTCGGCCGGCACCGCCGTGGTGTACTGAATCTCCTGCTCATCATCCTTCTCATGGCTGGCGCGTACCTGATGCAGACCGTACAGTACCGGCGGCACGGTATCGGTCTCCAGCAGGAACTGCTTCCAGAAATGGATGCGCATCTCGTCGCGGTAGCTGGAGATCTGCTCCAGCGTACAGGTATAGCTTTGCGTTTGCCCCACCAGCACCGTTTCCGGCAGCGTGACAAACTGCGCTTGCGGCATCGGGTAGTCGTCGAGGCGAATCGGCGGGCGAATGCCGTACGAATTCCACTCCGACGAGCGGCGATACCACGCAGGTGTCTGATTGAACTGCTTTTTAAACGCGCGGGTAAAGGTTTGCTGCGAATCGAAGCGATACTGCAGCGCAATGTCGAGGATCGGCCGGCTGGTGAGACGCAGCGCGACGGCGGCCTTGGACAGCCGGCGGGCACGGATATACGCGCCGATGGCGTGGCCAGTAACTTCCTTGAACATTCGCTGCAGGTGCCACTTGGAATAGCCTGCTTTTAGCGCAACGTTATCGAGCGAAAGGGGTTGATCCAGATGGCTTTCCAGCCAGACAAGCAAATCGCGAATGATACCGACTTGGTCCATAAAACATCCTCATAACTCTCTGGTGGCGCAACGATGAAGTCACCGAATAGTAGCACGAATTGCACAACGGCGGGGGGGGGGTTGCACAGTTAACTGTGCTACATCAATGCGGGTTGAAACCCGTTAGGTTTGGTTCTCGGTTCGATTAACAGTACATTACATTCACATCTATTCCGTTTGCAATGGTAACTCAATGACAATAGCTCGCAATCTTATAGTCACGCTGGCAACATTTATGTTGAGTCAGAGCGTGCTGGCCGAGGAGATCGGCTCCGTTGACACCGTATTCAAGATGTTTGGCCCCGATCATAAGATCGTGGTGGAAGCCTTCGACGACCCCGACGTTAAAAATGTAACCTGTTATATCAGTCGGGCAAAAACCGGCGGTATTAAGGGCGGACTGGGTCTGGCGGAAGATACTTCCGATGCGGCCATCTCCTGTCAGCAGGTGGGACCGATAGAGCTTAGCGATAAAATCGCGCAGGGCAAGGCGCAGGGTGAAGTGGTGTTCCGCAAACGCACTTCGCTGGTGTTTAAAAAGCTGCAGGTGGTGCGCTTCTTTGACCAGAAACGTCATGCGCTGGTGTACCTGAGCTATTCGGATAAAGTGGTCGATGGCTCACCGAAAAATGCGCTGAGCGCGGTGCCGATTATGCCGTGGCACTGAGCCGATAAAAAAACGCCCTGACGGGCGTTTTTTTGTTTCGCGACGGACGCTTAATCCTGCAGCTCGCCGCAGAAGCGGTAGCCTTCGCCGTGGATAGTGGCGATGATTTCCGGCGTATCCGGCGTCGACTCAAAGTGTTTGCGGATGCGGCGAATAGTGACATCCACCGTGCGGTCATGCGGCTTCAGCTCGCGACCGGTCATCTTCTTCAGCAGGTCAGCACGCGTCTGGATTTTGCCTGGGTTTTCACAGAAGTACAGCATGGCGCGGAACTCACTGCGCGGCAGCTTGTACTGATCGCCGTTCGGGCTGATCAGCGAGCGGCTGTTAATATTCAGTTCCCAGCCGTTGAAGCGATAGCTCTCGACCTGACGGCGCTCTTCGCTCGGCATCGCCAGATTCATGGTACGCGACAGCAGGTTGCGCGCACGAATCGTCAGCTCACGCGGATTAAACGGCTTGGTGATGTAGTCGTCGGCACCGATCTCCAGACCGAGGATTTTATCCACTTCGTTATCACGGCCGGTGAGGAACATCAGGGCGACGTTAGCCTGTTCGCGCAGTTCACGCGCCAGCAGTAAACCGTTTTTGCCCGGCAGGTTGATATCCATAATCACCAGATTGACGTCGTTATCGGTCAAAACCTGATGCATCTCGGCGCCGTCGGTGGCTTCATAGACCACGTAACCTTCGGCCTCAAAAATACTTTTGAGGGTGTTACGCGTGACCAGTTCGTCTTCAACGATAAGAATGTGCGGGGTCTGCATGTTTCGCTACCTAAAATTTGCCAACAAATCGAAAACAGGGCGTACGGCGGCTGCCATAACAGTTCCACTGAACAGTGGGCCGTTCGCAACCGGTGTACGAAATGATCTTCGGAATACACCATCCATCTACGTCAACTTCAGTGTTAGCTCAGCCAGTCAGGATGAATATTTGCGTGCCCCGTGGGTATCGGACTGGCGCTTATCCTAACCGTATTAACAGCAACCTAACAGCACCAACAACAACCGATAAGCATAAAAACAACGCTTCGTTGACTTATATCAAATGCAAGTGTAGCACGTTAACACTTTTATGAAAAACTTCTACTGGAATGCCAGCTTAGCTCACAAAAAGCAGCATTTTCGCTGCATTTTAGCTGCATCAGCGCAAAAATAAAACCTGCAGGTAATAACTTTTCAATTGCATGAAAAATAATGTTTTAATATGGGTTTAGCGCATAAATTTTGCTTATTACGCATAATTACGCCTGCCCGGCATTTTTGCCCTGTTTTAACATCCTTAACATCTTATTTTCTCAGGCCCGTGCGGTTGGTATTTTGTCGTCTGCATGCCAACATAGGTCGGGTTATTAACTGTTCGATGGAAAAATCATGCATTTCCCCCTGATCCTTGTCTCACCTGCTCGCCCGGAGAATATCGGCGCGGCCGCCCGCGCCATGAAAACCATGGGATTTAGCGAGTTGCGTATTGTCGCCAGTGACGCCTGGCAGGATCCGGCCGCGCGGCGTGTGGCACACGGCGCCGGTGAGATTCTCGACCACGTGAAAACCTATGACACGCTGAGCGCCGCGCTGGCGGATGTCGATTTTTCCGTGGCCACTACCGCCCGCAGCCGGGCGAAGTTTCGCTATTACGCCACGCCGGCGCAGGCCGAGACCATCCTGCAGGAGAAGCGTCAGTGGCTAAACCGTATCGCGCTGGTGTTTGGCCGTGAAGACAGCGGGCTGACCAATGAGGAACTGGAACAGGTCGATCTGCTGACCGGCATTCCGATGGCGCAAGACTATCCTTCACTGAATCTCGGCCAAGCGGTGATGGTGTACTGCTATCAGCTGTCGGCGCTGCACCAGGTAGCGGCCGCGCCGGTTGAGGCGGCTAACGCGCAGCAGCTGCAGGCGCTGCGCCAGCGTTTTCATCAGCTACTGGTGACGCTGGAAGTCAGCAATGATGCCAAGCTGGCGGACTGGATCGATCAGCGCATCGGTCTGCTGGAGCAGCGCGACAGCGCCATGCTGCACCGTTTGCTGCACGACGTAGAAAAAAAAACTTATAGATAATTGCTCGGGAAAACCGGCGCCGGACAGTGAGTGATCGGGCGTCTGTGACGCTGTCTGAACGATCGCAATCCGTTTCGGCGTCTGCGGCACAGCACTGCGCAGCAGCACCATTCGGGTGCAAACACAAATTCGTTGACTTAACGTGCGCTTTGCTTTACTTCTGGAAGGCAGACGGACAAGACAAAGACAGACACAAAAAATCTCAATGCGTAACCACAGCCTGAACACCACCATTATTACCAACGCCATTACCACAGGTAACGGTGCGGGCTGACGCATACAGGAAAAACAAAAGAAAGAAGCCCGCACCTCAACAGTGCGGGCTTTTTTTTCGGCAAAAATTCAGGAGAGCTTCAATCATGCGAGTGCTGAAATTCGGCGGAACCTCGGTAGCCAATGCGGAACGTTTTCTCCGCGTGACAGATATTCTGGAAAGCAATGCGCAACAGGGACAGGTTGCCACCGTGCTCTCTGCGCCAGCGAAAATCACCAATCATCTGGTAGCGATGATTGAGAAAACCATCAGCGGCCAGGATGCGCTGCCGAATATCAGCGATGCCGAACGCATTTTTGCCGAACTGCTGCAGGGGCTGGCCGACGCTCAGCCAGGTTTCGATTACAATGGCCTGAAAACCCGCGTTGAGCTGGAGTTTGCGCAGCTGAAACAGGTGCTGCACGGCATCAGCCTGCTGGGTCAGTGCCCGGATGCAGTGAACGCCGCCATTATCTGTCGCGGTGAGAAGCTGTCGATTGCCATCATGGAAGCGCTGCTGCAGGCGCGCGGCCACAAAGTGACGGTGATCGATCCGGTCGAAAAACTGCTGGCGGTGGGCCACTATCTTGAATCGACCGTGGATATCGCCGAATCCACCCGGCGTATCGCGGCCAGCCAGATCCCGACCGATCATATGATCCTGATGGCGGGCTTCACCGCCGGCAACGAGAAGGGCGAGCTGGTGGTGCTAGGGCGTAACGGCTCCGACTACTCGGCGGCCGTGCTGGCGGCGTGTCTGCGCGCGGACTGCTGTGAAATCTGGACCGATGTCGATGGCGTTTACACCTGCGATCCGCGTCAGGTGCCGGATGCGCGTCTGCTGAAGTCGATGTCATATCAGGAGGCGATGGAGCTCTCCTACTTTGGCGCCAAAGTGCTGCACCCGCGCACCATCGCGCCGATTGCTCAGTTCCAGATTCCGTGCCTGATCAAAAACACCGCCAATCCTCAGGCGCCAGGCACCCTGATTGGCGGCGAAGGCGAAGTGGATGAGAACCCGGTAAAAGGCATCACCAACCTGAATAACATGGCGATGTTTAACGTCTCCGGTCCGGGCATGAAAGGGATGGTGGGCATGGCGGCGCGCGTGTTTGCCGCGATGTCGCGCACCGGCATTTCCGTGGTGCTGATTACCCAATCCTCCTCCGAATACAGCATCAGCTTCTGCGTGCCGCAGAGCGAGCAGGCGCGCGCGCGTCGCGTGCTGGAAGAGGAATTCTACCTCGAACTGAAAGATGGCCTGCTCGATCCGCTCGACGTGCTGGAGCAGCTGGCGGTGATTTCGGTGGTGGGCGACGGCATGCGCACGCTGCGCGGCATCTCCGCCAAGTTTTTCTCGGCGCTGGCACGCGCCAACATCAATATCGTGGCGATTGCTCAGGGCTCGTCTGAGCGTTCCATCTCCGTCGTGGTCAGCAACGATGACGTCACCACCGGCGTGCGCGTGGTGCATCAGATGCTGTTCGCCACCGATCAGGTGATCGAAGTGTTTGTGGTGGGCGTCGGCGGCGTCGGCGGCGCGCTGCTTGAGCAGCTGCACCGTCAGCAGGCGTGGCTGAAGGGCAAGCATATCGATCTGCGCGTGTGCGGCATCGCCAACTCGCATGCGCTGCTGACCAACGTGCACGGCATCGACCTCAGCAACTGGAAAGCGGCGCTGGCGGAAGCCAAAGAGCCGTTTAACCTTGGTCGGCTGATTCGTCTGGTGAAAGAGTACCATCTGCTCAACCCGGTGATCGTCGACTGTACCTCCAGCCAGGCGGTGGCCGATCAGTACGCAGACTTCCTCGCCGAAGGTTTCCACGTGGTCACGCCGAATAAAAAGGCCAACACCTCGTCATGGAATTACTACCAGCAGATGCGTGCGGCGGCGGCGAAATCGCGCCGTAAGTTCCTTTACGACACCAACGTCGGTGCCGGTCTGCCGGTGATTGAAAACCTGCAGAATCTGCTTAACGCCGGCGATGAGCTGATCAAATTCTCCGGCATCCTGTCGGGCTCGCTGTCGTTTATCTTTGGCAAGCTGGATGAGGGCGTGACGCTGTCCGAAGCCACCCGCATGGCGCGCAAGCTGGGCTTTACCGAGCCGGATCCGCGCGACGATCTGTCCGGTACTGACGTGGCGCGCAAGCTGCTGATTCTGGCGCGTGAGGCTGGTCATCAGCTGGAACTGAGCGACATCGATATCGAACCACTGCTGCCCGCCAGCCTGACGGACATCGCCGATGTCGATCAGTTTATGGCGAGGCTGCCGGAGCTGGACAACGCCTTTGCCGCGCGCGTTGCCAAAGCGCGTGATGAGGGTAAAGTGTTACGCTTCGTCGGCGCGATTGAAGAGGGCGGCGCCTGCAAAGTTAAAATCGATGCGGTGGACTGCAACGATCCGCTGTACAAAGTGAAGAACGGCGAGAACGCACTGGCGTTTTACAGCCGCTATTATCAGCCGATTCCGCTGGTTCTGCGCGGATATGGCGCGGGGAATGATGTTACCGCGGCGGGTGTGTTTGCCGATTTGCTGCGCACGCTGACGTGGAAGTTGGGAGTTTAATGATGGTAAAAATTTATGCACCGGCCTCGATAGGTAACGTCAGCGTCGGCTTTGATGTGCTGGGCGCGGCGGTTTCGCCGGTGGATGGCACGCTGCTGGGCGACTGCGTGTCGGTCGAAGCGGCTGACCAGTTTAGCCTGCAGAATAAAGGGCGCTTTGTCAGCAAACTGCCCGCCGATCCGCAGGACAACATCGTTTACCAGTGCTGGCAGCGTTTCTGCCAGGCGATTGGTAAATACGTCCCGGTGGCGATGACGCTGGAGAAAAACATGCCGATTGGCTCGGGCCTCGGTTCCAGCGCCTGCTCGGT
Source organism: Type-A symbiont of Plautia stali (assembly GCF_059731155.1). Lineage (NCBI taxonomy): Bacteria > Type-A symbiont of Plautia stali. The sequence goes on from NZ_AP035891.1 coordinate 839,805, forward strand.
GGTGGCCGGCCTGATGGCAATGAATGAGTTCTGCGGCCAGCCTCTTAACGACACGGAGCTGCTGGCGCTGATGGGCGAGCTGGAAGGGCGCATCTCCGGCAGCGTGCACTATGACAACGTCGCACCGTGCTTCCTGGGCGGCGTACAGCTGATGATTGAAGAGAACGGGATTATCAGCCAGGACGTGCTGTGCTTTGATGAATGGCTGTGGGTAATGGCTTATCCGGGCATCAAAGTCTCCACGGCGGAAGCACGCGCCATCCTGCCAGCGCAGTATCGCAAGCAGGATGTCATCAAACATGGTCGTCTGCTGGCCGGCTTTATTCACGCCTGCCACACCCGTCAGCCGCTGCTGGCGGCTAAACTGATGCAGGATGTGATCGCCGAGCCGTATCGCACCAAACTGCTGCCGGGCTTTGCTGAGGCGCGGCAGGCTGCCAGCGACATTGGCGCGCTGGCCTGCGGTATTTCGGGCTCTGGCCCGACACTTTTCGCCGTTTGCAACGAGATGGCAACGGCACAGCGGATGGCGGACTGGCTGAGCCAGCACTATCTGCAGAACGAGGAAGGCTTCGTCCATATCTGCCGTCTTGATACGGCTGGCGCACGTAAACTGGGATAACGCATGAAACTCTACAACCTTAAGGATCATAACGAGCAGGTTAGCTTCGCGCAGGCCGTGAAACAGGGCCTCGGCTCGCAGCAGGGGCTGTTTTTCCCGCTGGAACTGCCGGAATTCGAGCTGACCGACATTGATGCGATGCTGGAGATGGATTTCGTCAGCCGTAGCCGCAAGATTCTCTCTGCTTACATCGGCGATGAAATTGCCGCGCACCAGCTGACCGAGCGCGTGAAGAACGCCTTTGCCTTCCCGGCACCGGTGAGCCAGGTGAGCGACGATGTGGCCTGCCTCGAACTGTTCCACGGTCCGACGCTGGCGTTTAAAGATTTCGGCGGGCGTTTTATGGCGCAGATGCTGTCGTACGTGTCTGGCGCGGATGAGCAGATCACCATTCTGACCGCGACCTCCGGCGATACCGGCGCAGCGGTGGCGCACGCGTTCTACGGCATGGAAAACGTGCGCGTGGTAATCCTTTATCCGCAGGGCAAAATCAGTCCGCTGCAGGAGAAGCTGTTCTGTACGCTGGGCGGCAACATCGAAACCATCGCTATCGACGGCGACTTCGATGCCTGTCAGGCGCTGGTTAAGCAGGCGTTTGATGACGAAGAGCTGAAGAAAGCCATCGGCCTGAACTCGGCTAACTCCATCAATATCAGCCGTCTGCTGGCACAGATTTGCTACTACTTTGAGGCGGTAGCGCAGCTGCCGCAGGAGAAACGTAATCAGCTGGTGGTGTCGGTGCCAAGCGGTAACTTTGGCGATCTCACGGCCGGCCTGCTGGCGAAATCGCTCGGTCTGCCGATCAAGCGCTTTATCGCCGCGACCAACGCTAACGATACCGTGCCGCGCTTCCTTGCCGACGGTCAGTGGCAGCCGAACGCGACCGTGGCAACGCTGTCGAACGCGATGGATGTCAGCCAGCCTAACAACTGGCCGCGCGTGGAAGAGCTGTTCCGGCGCAAAACCTGGCGCCTGACCGATCTGGCCTACGGCGCGGTGTCGGATGAGACCACCAAAGCCACCATGCGCGAGCTGGCAGAGCTGGGTTACCTGTCAGAACCGCACGCGGCGATTGCCTATCGTCTGCTGCGCGATCAGCTGCAGGAAGGGGCGTTTGGCCTGTTCCTCGGCACCGCGCATCCGGCGAAGTTTAAGGAGAGCGTGGAAGAGATTCTCGGCCAGCCGCTGCCGCTGCCGGAAGCGCTGGCCGCGCGCGCCGATTTGCCGCTGCTGTCGTATGCCATAAAGGCGGATTTCGCCGCGCTGCGGGCATTTTTAATGAAGTAAATCAGCTAGGTGCGCATAAATGCGCACCTTACATGATGTTGTAGAGTCGCCATTCATGGCGACCTTAATTTTTGCGCGGCGTATTGCGTGGGCGCTTGATGGGGGGCGCGGTGAATTATTGCTCGCGGCGCTTAAACACCAGCTCGTTATCCTTACTCTCCGCCGCATCAAAGAAATAACCGTCAACATCAAACTTCTTCAGCTGCGTCGGTTTCGTCAGGCGCTTCTCAATCACGTAACGGCTCATCAGGCCGCGCGCCTTCTTGGCGTAGAAACTGATCACCTTGAACTTACCGTTTTTCTCATCGAGGAATACCGGTTTAACCAGTTCGGCATTCAGCTGCTTCGGCTTGATGGCTTTGAAATACTCATCGGAGGCGAGGTTAATCAGCACGTCATCGCCCTGTTCCGCCAGCGCGTCGTTGAGCTTTTGCGTCAGCAGGTCGCCCCAGAAACTGTAGAGATCTTTGCCGGCCGGATTCGCCAGTTTGATGCCCATCTCTAAACGGTACGGCTGCATCAAATCCAGCGGGCGCAGCAGGCCATACAGGCCCGAAAGCATGCGCAGGTGTTTTTGGGCAAAATCAAAGTCGGCCTCGCTGAAGGTCTTTGCCTGCAAACCGGTATAGACATCACCTTTAAAAGACCAGAATCGCCTGCCGCGCGTTATCGGGTGAGAAGGGCGGCTGCCACTGGCTGAAACGGTCGGCGTTGAGGTGCGCCAGTTTGTCGCTGATGCCCATCAGCGAAGCGATTTGCGCCGGGGAAAGATCGCGCGCGACGTCAATCAGCTGCTGTGATTTTTCTAACAGCGCCGGTTGGGTAAACCGTGACGTTGCCAGCGGGCTTTCATAATCCATTGTCTTGGCTGGCGAGATAACCATCAGCATTGTGTCTGTCCTCGTTGACCCGCTGTTTTCAGGGGATGGATGGGAAAAATGTCGCGACGAGTGTAGCAAAAAAGCTGCACGGATCGGCAAATCGCTCCCATTTGTTAGCGCTATCGTAAAGGGTACGCGGCGATGTTGCGCTGCTTAGCCTGCGTGATATTATCTCAACAGCCTTTTACACCCTGACAGTCAACTTAAGAGAAAAGAGAACCATGACGGACAAACTTACTTCCTTGCGTCAGCTGACTACTGTGGTCGCCGACACCGGTGATATCGCGGCAATGAAACTCTACCAACCGCAGGATGCCACCACTAACCCTTCTTTGATCCTCAACGCTGCGCAAATCCCTGAATACCGCAAACTGATTGACGAAGCCATTAGCTGGGCACGTCAGCAGAGCAGCAACAAAGAAGAGCAGCTGGCGCTGGTTTCTGACAAGCTGGCCGTCAACATTGGTCTGGAAATTCTCAAACTGATCCCGGGACGTATCTCTACTGAAGTTGACGCGCGTCTCTCTTACGACACCGAAGCGAGCATCGCGAAAGCACGCAGCCTGATCAAACTGTACAACGATGCGGGCATCAGCAACGATCATATCCTGATCAAACTGGCCTCAACCTGGCAGGGCATCCGCGCGGCGGAGCAGCTGGAGAAAGAAGGCATCAACTGTAACCTGACGCTGCTGTTCTCCTTCGCCCAGGCGCGTGCCTGTGCCGAAGCGGGCGTGTTCCTGATTTCGCCATTTGTTGGCCGTATCCTCGACTGGTACAAGCAGAACACCGAAAAGAAAGAGTACGCAGCGCATGAAGATCCAGGCGTGGTATCCGTGTCTGAAATCTACAACTACTACAAGCAGCACGGCTATGAAACCGTGGTGATGGGCGCCAGCTTCCGTAACGTCGGCGAAATCATTGAGCTGGCCGGTTGCGACCGCCTGACTATCTCTCCAGGCCTGCTGAAAGAGCTGGCCGAGAGCGAAGGCAGCGTAGAGCGTAAACTGAGCTACAGCGGCGAAGTGAAAGCGCGTCCGGCTAAAATGACCGAAGCGGAATTCCTGTGGCAGCACAACCAAGATCCAATGGCAGTGACCAAACTGGCCGAAGGTATCTGCAACTTTGCCATCGACCAAGGCAAACTTGAGAAGATTATCGCCGAACTGCTGTAAGGTGATGTGCCGTGGCGGCTGCCGGTCGCCACGGTTTTCGCGTTTCCCTCGCTGATGCTTTGTATTATCCTTTCTGCCATTCCCCTTTTTCTCACCGCCCCGCGGTCAACACAGCGATAACTCTATGGATACTTTACGTATTGGCTTAATTTCCGTGTCCGATCGGGCCGCTAACGGCATCTATCAGGATCAGGGCATTCCGGCGCTGGAAAGCTGGCTTGGCGCTGCGCTGGCGACACCGTTTGAGATTGAAACCCGCCTGGTTCCGGATGAACAGCCGATGATTGAGCAGGCGATCTGCGAGCTGGTGGACGAACGTTTTTGTCACCTAGTGCTGACCACCGGCGGTACCGGTCCGGCCCGGCGCGACGTCACGCCGGATGCGACCTTAGCGGTAGCCGATCGCGAGATGCCCGGCTTTGGCGAGCAGATGCGACAGATTAGCCTGCAGTTTGTGCCGACCGCGATTCTGTCACGCCAGGTGGGCGTGATCCGCAAGCAGTCGCTGGTCCTCAATCTGCCAGGACAGCCAAAATCGATTAAGGAGACGCTGGAAGGTTTGAAAGCGGATGACGGCACGGTGAAAGTGCTAGGTATCTTCGCGGCTGTACCCTATTGTTTACAGCTGCTGGAAGCGCCTTACGTCGAGACTCACCCGGAGGTGGTAGCAGCTTTTCGCCCGAAAAGCGCACGGCGTGAGACAAACGTCTGAAAATTGCCGTTTTCAGGCATAAAATGCAGAGTGACTGGTGTGGCAAAATATTGACGGTATAGTAACCGCAGCTTTACAACTATACTGACATGGCCTCTGGATACCGCACTCTTATGGATTCGCTGACAACGCGTCGACTCAACCGCCAAGACTACAAAACCCTGGCGCTGGCTGCCTTGGGCGGGGCGCTGGAATTCTACGATTTTATCATCTTCGTCTTCTTCGCTGCGGTGATTGGCGAGCTGTTCTTTCCGCCAGACATCCCGGAATGGCTGCGTCAGGTGCAGACGTTTGCCATCTTCGCCGCCGGTTATCTGGCGCGCCCGCTGGGCGGCATCATCATGGCGCATTTTGGCGACAAAGTCGGGCGCAAGAAGATGTTCAGCCTGAGTATTCTGCTGATGGCGCTGCCGACGCTGGCGATGGGCGCACTGCCTACTTACGCCAGCATTGGCATTACCGCACCGTTACTGATGCTGCTGATGCGCGTGCTGCAGGACGCAGCCATTGGCGGCGAGGTGCCGGGCGCGTGGGTGTTTGTCGCTGAGCATGTGCCGGAGAAGCGCATCGGCTTTGCCTGCGGCACGCTGACTGCAGGCTTAACCGCCGGCATTCTGCTCGGTTCGCTGGTGGCGACGGTGCTGAATACTTCGCTCTCGCCGGCGGCCATCCGCGATCACGGCTGGCGCATTCCTTTCTTCCTCGGCGGCCTGTTTGGCCTGCTGGCGATGTATCTGCGTCGCTGGCTGCATGAAACACCGGTGTTCCGCCAGATGCAGCAGCGCAAAGCGCTGGCGGAAAAGCTGCCGTTACAGACCATTCTCGCCAGCCATAAGCGCGGCATTGCGGTGTCGATGCTGCTTACCTGGCTATTATCAGCCTGTATTGTGGTGGTGATTCTGATGGCACCGACGCTGATGCAGAAACAGCATGGCGTGCCGGTGGCGCTCAGTCTGCAGGCCAACAGTTTCGCGACCGTGATGCTGCTGATCGGCTGCGTGCTGGCGGGCTGGATTGTCGATCGCTACGGTGCGGCGCGCACCTTGCTGATCGGTTCGCTGCTGCTGGCGCTGTACAGCTGGAGCTTTTTCCAGCAGCTTGGCGGCACGCCGCAGATGCTGTTCATCTGGTACAGCCTGGCGGGACTGAGCGTGGGCGTGGTCGGCGTGGTGCCTTTTGTCATGGTGTGGGCGTTTCCGGCTGCGGTGCGCTTCACCGGCATTTCCTTCTCTTACAACGTGTCGTACGCCATCTTTGGCGGCCTGACGCCGATGGCGCCGGCCTGGTACGTGCTGGCGCTGATCGGCATGCTGGTGGCGCTATGGTTATGGCATGACAGCCGCTAGGCTAATGCGCAGCTGGATGTCTCGCTACATTCATCGTAATGACAGCGCGCGGAGCGGCACGGCTCCGCGCGCAGTTGATTACTCGCCTATCGGCAATACGCAGCGCTCAAACTTCTCGTTCAGCACTTCGCCCATCGCCAGATAAAAGGCGCTGGCGCCACAGACGATGCCCACCCAGCCGGCGATGCGCAGCAGCGCTGCGTGATCCAGCAGATGACCGATAGCCAGCAGCGCAAATAGCAGCGTCAGGCTGGCAAACACAAACTGCAGCATCTTCGCGGCCCGCAGCGTGCTAAAGAACAGAAACAGCGTGAAGAGGCCCCACAGCGCCAGATAAGCGCCGAGGAAATGGCCATCGGCGGCAGCGGCAAGTCCCATTTTCGGCAGCAGCAGAATCGCCACCAGCGTCAGCCAGAAACTGCCGTATGAGGTAAAGGCGGTCAGGCCGAAGGTATTACTTTTCCTGTACTCCAGCAGACCGGCAAAAATTTGCGCGATGCCGCCATAAAAGAGGTCCATCGCCAGGATAATCACATCCATTTCAAACCGACCGGTGTTATGTAAGTTGAGCAGGATGGTGGTCATACCAAAACCCATCAGGCACCGTGGGGCGGGATTAGCCAGCGTGGTGTTGCCCATAATTCCTCAGCAGCAGCGTTATTGTTTATTGGTTTAACGCCCGCGCCAACAGCGGTGGGGCGCGGGGCGCTGCATCATAATCAGGTGGCTTTTGCCGCACTTTGATCTCACGCGGTAAGAGAATCTAAATTTTTTTTAGTTTTAACCCTTGATGCGCTTCGAAGCGGCCCCATTTAGTTGTCATCAAGCATTGTGAGGCAGCAAAAAAATCTGCCGCAGCAGTTGAAAGTGGTCAGCGTGACCGCATCTCTGCTTCACAACCCAATTTGGCAAAGAATTTAAGTGGGAGACGTTTAGATGGGTAAGATTATTGGTATTGACCTAGGTACAACTAACTCATGTGTGGCGATTATGGACGGTGGCAAAGCACGCGTGCTTGAAAACGCCGAAGGCGATCGCACCACACCGTCAATCATTGCATATACCGGGGATGGAGAAACTCTGGTCGGTCAACCGGCTAAACGTCAGGCGGTGACCAACCCGCAGAACACCCTGTTTGCAATCAAGCGCCTGATCGGCCGTCGTTTCCAGGACGAAGAAGTGCAGCGTGATATCAAAATCATGCCGTACAAAATCATCAGTTCTGACAACGGTGACGCTTGGTTGGGCGTGAAAGGCCAGAAAATGGCACCGCCGCAGATCTCTGCAGAAGTGCTGAAAAAAATGAAGAAAACCGCGGAAGATTTCCTCGGTAAGCCGTTAACCGAAGCGGTTATCACCGTACCAGCCTACTTCAACGATGCGCAGCGTCAGGCAACCAAAGACGCTGGCCGTATCGCGGGTCTGGACGTAAAACGTATCATCAACGAACCGACCGCAGCGGCACTGGCTTACGGCTTGGATAAAGGTCAGGGCAACCGCACCATCGCGGTATATGACCTGGGTGGCGGTACGTTCGACATCTCCATCATTGAGATCGACGAAGTCGACGGCGAGAAAACCTTTGAAGTACTGGCGACCAACGGTGACACCCACCTGGGTGGTGAAGACTTCGACAGCCGTCTGATCAACTACTTGGTTGCCGAATTTAAGAAAGATCAGGGCATCGATCTGCACAACGATCCGCTGGCGATGCAGCGCCTGAAAGAAGCGGCAGAGAAAGCGAAAATCGAGCTCTCTTCTGCGCAGCAGACCGACGTTAACCTGCCGTACATCACGGCGGATGCGACCGGTCCTAAGCACCTGAACATTAAAATGACCCGCGCGAAGCTGGAATCACTGGTTGAAGATCTGGTTACCCGTTCGATTGAGCCGCTGAAAGTGGCGCTGAACGACGCTGGTCTGTCGGTTTCTGACATCAACGACGTTATCCTAGTTGGTGGTCAGACGCGTATGCCAATGGTGCAGGCGAAAGTGACGGAGTTCTTCGGTAAAGAGCCACGTAAAGACGTGAACCCGGACGAAGCTGTCGCTGTGGGTGCTGCGGTACAGGGCGGTGTGCTGGCCGGTGAAGTAAAAGACGTTCTGCTGCTGGACGTGACCCCGCTGTCGCTGGGTATCAAAACCATGGGTGGCGTGATGACGTCGCTGATCAGCAAGAACACCACTATCCCAACCAAGCACAGCCAGGTGTTCTCGACTGCTGAAGACAACCAGTCTGCCGTGACCATTCACGTGCTGCAGGGTGAGCGTAAGCGTTCGGCGGATAACAAATCGCTGGGCCAGTTCAACCTCGACGGTATTCAGCCTGCGCCGCGCGGTATGCCACAGATCGAAGTGACCTTCGACATCGATGCTGACGGTATTCTGCACGTGTCTGCGAAGGACAAAAACAGCGGTAAAGAGCAGAAGATCACCATCAAAGCTTCCTCTGGCCTGAACGAGGAAGAGATCGAAAAAATGGTTCGTGACGCGGAAGCTAACGCCGAGTCAGACCGTAAATTCGAAGAGCTGGTGCAGACGCGTAACCAGGGTGACCAAATTGCGCACAGCACGCGTAAGCAGCTGGACGAAGCCGGTGACAAACTGTCAGCGGAAGACAAAGCACCAATCGAGTCTGCCCTGAACGAGCTGAACACCGCGCTGAAAGGCGAAGATAAAGCAGAAATCGAAGCCAAAATGCAGGCGCTGATGGAAGTGTCCAGCAAGCTGATGGAACTGGCGCAGCAACAGGCTCAGGCCGGCGCAGCGGATGCCGGCGACGCTTCGGCGAAGAAAGATGACGACGTTGTCGACGCTGAATTCGAAGAAGTGAAAGATAAAAAATAATTGCCCCTGACCGGGCGCGACGGCTGGCCTGACAGCCGTTGAAACCAGCACGGGCGTCGGAGATCTCTCCACGCCCGTGCGATCATGTTAAGGGCAGAGAAAAATGGCTAAGAGTGATTTTTACGAGATCTTAGGCGTCTCAAAATCCGCCGATGAGCGCGAAATCAAAAAGGCCTATAAGCGCCTAGCGATGAAGTATCACCCGGACCGTAATCCGGGCGATAAAGAGGCCGAGACGAAATTCAAAGAGGTCAAGGAAGCCTACGAGATCCTCACCGATGCGCAGAAGCGTGCAGCTTACGATCAGTACGGTCATGCGGCGTTTGAGCAGGGCGGTGGTGGCGGCTTCGGCGGCGGCTTTGGCGGCGGCGGTGCCGACTTCAATGATATCTTTGGCGACGTGTTCGGCGATATCTTTGGTGGTAGTCGCCGTCAGCGCGCCTCACGCGGCGCCGATTTACGCTACAACATGGAACTGACGCTGGAAGAAGCGGTACGCGGCGTGACCAAAGAGATCCGCATTCCAACGCTGGAAGAGTGTGATGTCTGCCACGGCAGCGGCGCCAAAGCGGGCACCCAGCCGCAGACCTGTCCGACCTGTCACGGTGCGGGCCAGGTACAGATGCGTCAGGGCTTCTTTACCGTGCAGCAAGCCTGTCCGACCTGTCACGGTCGCGGCTCGGTGATTAAAGATCCGTGCAACGCCTGTCACGGCCATGGCCGCGTTGAGCGCCAGAAAACGCTGTCGGTGAAAATCCCGGCGGGCGTCGATACCGGCGACCGTATCCGCCTCAGCGGAGAAGGTGAAGCGGGCGAACATGGCGCACCGGCTGGCGATCTGTACGTGCAGGTTTCGGTGAAGAAACACCCCATCTTTGAGCGTGAAGATAACAACCTGTACTGCGAAGTGCCGATCAACTTTGCTATGGCAGCGCTGGGCGGCGAGATTGAAGTGCCGACGCTCGACGGTCGCGTGAAGCTGAAAGTGCCGGCAGAAACCCAGACCGGCAAGCTGTTCCGCATGCGCGGCAAAGGCGTGAAGTCGGTGCGCGGCGGTGCAGTGGGCGATCTGCTGTGTCGCGTGGTGGTGGAAACCCCGGTCAGCCTCAACGACAAGCAAAAATCGCTGCTGCGCGAGCTGGAAGAGAGCTTCGGCGGACCAACCGGCGAGAAAAACAGCCCGCGTTCGAAAAGCTTCTTCGACGGCGTAAAGAAGTTCTTTGATGATCTGACCCGCTAATCGGGTGTGCAGACAGTAACAAGCGGAGAAGCGACTCTCCGCTTTTTTTATGCGCGGCTCTGCCACGCTGTAGGGTCGCCATTTATGGCGACCTGAAGCCGTGAAAATCCCCGCCAACAAACGCTTCCTTACCTTGCAAAAACCGGTTCCGTTTTCGCCAATAGCATTTTTCGGCATTGCGTCGAAAATATATTATAGGTGTCTTACAAGGAGTTTAATGAGAATGATTTTCGATAACATGCACCATCAGCGGTGTGCGGCAGCGCAGTAGCGCGGGACCGTCGCTGCAGGGAGAGAAACGTTGCCAAACCCGACTCACCACCGCGCTCCACAACGCGTGCGCAATGAATTACGCTTCCGTCACATCACCGTCGCCAGCAAAACGCGGATGGCCGATGCCTTCTGGCGCATCGTCTTTAGCGGCAGCGATCTGGCGGGGTTCCACTCGCCCTCTTTTGACGACCACATCAAAGTATTTTTCCCGGATACGCCTGCCGGTGCGCTGGCGCTGCCACACATGACCGACGAAGGCATCGTCTGGCCTGACGGCGTGCGTCCGGCGGCGCGCGACCATACGCCGCTGGCCTTTAACGGCAGCGATTCGCTGACGCTGGATTTTTACATCCACGACGGCGGCGTCGCCAGCAGCTGGGCGAGTGCCGCTCAGCCGGGCGATCGCATTGCGATGGGCGGCCCGCGCGGCTCGTGCGTCGTGCCGGTGGATTATGCCTGTCAGGTCTATGTCTGTGATGAGACCGGTCTGCCGGCGTTTAAGCGCCGCTATGATGAAATGCAGGCACAGCAGATTCATCTGCTGGCCTGTGTCGATGAGCCAATCGGACGCGCGTATCTTGGCGACCTGCCGGACGTCACGGTGAGCTGGCTCGGCAGTGGCAAGATGCAGACTGAGGCGCTGATGCCGCTGCTTGACCCGATTGTGCTGCCTGCCGATGACTACTTCATCTGGCTGACCGGCGAAGGCGCGGTGGTGAAACAGCTGAGCGATTACTTTACTCAGCAACGTGCTGCGCACAGCGACCTGGTGCGCGCCGTCGCTTACTGGCATCAGAAATAACCGGCACCCGCCCGCTGCCGCCTGTGTTGAATTTTACCAGGCACCAGACTACTATCAACCTCCCTCAACTGACCCCGGGAAGGCGATGAAACAGCAGCGGGATGTTCCAGAGCACGCCGATGCGGCACAGCGCGCCAGCTGTGCCGGCGCACGCAGAAAGCGGCGCGAAAGGATGCTGGATGCCAGTGATATTCGCCTGCTGATGCTGCACTTTCTGGCCAGCGGTGCGGCGCACGGTTATGAGCTGATCAAATCGGTGGAAGAGTTGTCGAAAGGCGAATATTCCCCCAGCCCCGGCATTATTTATCCCAACCTGACGCTGCTGGAAGAGATGGACGCTATTCGCGTGGTGGATGCCCAGGCCACGCGCAAAGCCTACGCGCTCAACGATGCGGGCCGCGCGCTGTTGGCGGAAAATGGCGAAAACGTGGCGGTGATTATCGGGCGGCTCACTTCGCTGGCGATTCTGGTCAACAACCGCAGCATTCCGCAGGTGGAGCAGGCGATCCATACGCTTCGCTATACGCTCAATCACCGGCTATCGCAGGAGCAGATTTCACCGGCCACGGTGGAGAGTGTCGTGGCGGCGTTGCAGGACGCGGCAGAGAAGATCGCCAACAGCTAAGCGCTCGCCCTTCACCGTAACGGTTTCTTCTTGTCCACGTGCTCCAGTTCGCGATCCGGCCAGCAAACATCGCGCACCCGCTGCTTCAGTGCTGCCGCATCGGGAAAGCCGCCTTCCTGTTTGCGTTCCCAAGTCACCTGACCATCAATGCTGATCTCGAACACGCCGCCGCTGCCGGGCTGGAGCGTGACCGCGCTGAAATCGCCGGCAAAGGTATGCAGCAACTCCTGCGCCATCCACGCCGAACGCAGTAGCCAGTTACATTGGGTACAGTAGTGAATGGTTACTGCCGGTTTATCTGCCATCATATCCCTCCTGTTAGCGCTTGATTAATCACAGGTTAACAAATTGTGCTCACGAGATACATCTTAATGCAAATGATATTGATTACCAATTGTATTAAATTATTTTCGCCATCATTTTACTCTCTATAAATCCCACAGGCATCCCTTCGACGCCGCTGCCAGTTACACACGGCAGCTGTGCACTGAAGCGCGCATGACACTGTGCCACAGGTGCCGGGATCGATAACATTATCTGGCCAGCGTGACGCGCTGTTTCACGGTTTTTAGCATAAAGCCGTGGTTTTCTGGCAGCAAACAAGTGAGCGAATACTAACAATTAACCAGGTATTTCGCGCATGTCTTTACACCTTCAGGGAAATTTCCGGCAGCGTCTGTTTAACGTCGCTGTCCTTGCCTCTGCTATCCACGCAGCCTGCAGCTATGCCGCCAGCGACAGCAGTACGCTGGCGCGTTCCGCAGAGAACAACAGCAGCAGTGAACCGGTAATGACCGTTACCGCGCCTAAGCAGCAGGCCGGCAGCACAACCACGCTCACCGCCAGCGATCTGCAAAAACGCGGCGCCAATGACTTCGGTTCGATTATGCGTTATGAGCCGCTGGTCAGCGCCACTGGCGCGGCGGGCGGTTCGTCAGCCGGTAAAAGCGGCTTTGACCGTGCAGGCTACACCGGCTACAACATTCGCGGTCTGGAAAGTAACCGTGTCGGTCTGGATATTGATGGCATTCCGCTGCCGGACGCCACCGGTCGTCCGTACGTCAGTCGCGCCGGTAACAATACCTTCGGTATTGGTCGCGACTACATCGACCCGTATATGTTTAGCAGCGTCGAAATTGAGAAGGGCGCTACGTCGATGGAGCAACCTAACACCGCGATCGGCGGTAACATATCGTTTCATAACAAGTCGCCGGACGACTATCTCAGCAGCGATAAAACCCACTATTTCGGTTATCAGAGCAACTACAGTTCGGAAGATCGCAGTTGGCACAACGGCATCACCGCGGCGGCAGGGGATGATGAACTGCGCGGCCTGTTTGTCTACAGCCGCCGCGACGGCCAGCAGACGCGCAACAACAGCGGCGTAAAAGACGCCTATCCGGCCAACTGGCACTCGGATGCCTTTATGACGTCGGGCATCTGGCAGCCAAACGATCAGCACAAGCTGAGCACCACCTTCGACTACTACCACAAAACCAATCACACCCACTACGATACTAGGGACAGCAGCAGCGGCAATACCCTTTGGGGCACCGCCCAACAGCAGAGCGATTCGCGCCGCTGGGGCATTAACCTTGCCGACGAGTGGACGCCGTACAACGAGGTGATCGATACGCTGACCACGCGGGTTTACTGGCAGCAAACCCAAGCGCACGACACCACTTGGTTACCGACCAGCGCCAGTCAGTACGGCTTCGTCTACTCTGACTACAACGTCGATACCTACGGGTTTGACACGCGCGCCAGCAAAACCCTCGGCCGCCACGAACTGAGCGCCGGCGTCAACGCGCGTCTGGAGAACAGCGAGCGTCCGTTCCGCCAGGAGCCGAACCCGGGCACCTTCGGCACCATCACCCAGCCGCAGTCAGACAGCCGCGCCTGGACCGTGGCCGGCTATCTGCAGGATAAAATCAATTTCGATCTCGATAGCCACAATTTCGCGGTTATTCCCGGCGTGCGCGTCATTCATCAAAGCACCAAACCGAAGAACCTCGGCGATCTGACCAACGGCAGCACGGTGCTGACCGAAGAGCAGGTGGAAAAACTGTACGGCAAGACCAATTCAGACACCGAAGTGCTGCCGTCACTGACCTTCCAGTACGATCTCAATCCGGCGCTCACCACCTGGCTGCAATATAAGCGTGGCGTGGAGTTCCTGACTACCAGCCAGCTGTACGGCTCGTGGAACCTTGGTTCAAGCTACGCCGGCAGCGCGCAGTACGCGTTAATTGGTAATGCCGATCTGAAAACCGAGACCAGCAACAATTTTGAGTGGGGTCTGAAAGGACAGCCGACCGACGGCATCACCCTCAATACCTCGGTGTTCTACAACACCTACAAAAACTTTATTGCCTACACCCGCTATCGTCGCGCCACCAACCCGGAGATGTTCGTCAATGTTCCGGCCAACATCTACACCAGCTATCAGGCTGAGAATCGCGACAAAGCCTACATTTATGGGGCGGAGATCAGCACCCGCGTCAACTACGGCAGCTGGTTCTCGACGGTAGATGGCCTGAGCAGCACGTTCGCGCTCGGCTACAGCGAGGGTAAAGCGAAATCCCGCTATCTGGGTGACAAATATATCGATCTCGACAGCGTCGCGCCGCTGAAAGCGATTGTCGGCGTCGCGTGGGACGACAAAGCGCGCGGTTACGGCGCGGCGCTCACCGCCACCTTCGTCAAAGGCAAACAGGCCAGCGCTACCAACCGTGAGAGCTACAGCAACAGCGGGGCGGCCATCAGCGACGCCAGCAGCGAATACATGCGCGTGCCGGGCTACGGCCTGATCGATGCCACCGCGTACTGGCAGTTGACGAAAAACGTCAAGCTGAGCGGCGGTGTCTACAACATTACCGATCGTAAATACTGGGATTACCTCAGCAGCCGCACGCTGACCAGCGCCAGCGCGCAGGAGCGCAACGACATCAATCTGGCCGTGATGCCGGGACGCACCTGGCAACTGGGCGTGAACGTCGACTTCTAATCACTTTTCGCCCTGCGGTGGCGCAGGGCATTTTCACGCGAGCAAGCGCAATGCATCAACGCTATCAACACTATCTGGCGCTGAAAGGCCAGCATACAAAAAAGTACGCGCGTGATTTAGCCGCGCTGATGGGCATGGGTGAAGCACAGCTGTGCGAAGCGCGCGTGGGCCACGACGCGCTGCCGCTGCGCGCCGATTTTCCGGCGCTGCTGACGGCGCTGGCAGCAGTGGGTGAGACCAAAAGTATTACGCGCAATGCCTGGGCGGTGCACGAACAGGTGGGAACCTACAGCAACCTGCATCTCGGCGAACATGGCGGGCTGGTGCTTAATCCGCGTGCAGCTCGACCAGCGTCTGTTTCCCGCGCAGTGGCACAGTGCTTTCTTCCTGCGCGAGCAGACCGCGCACGGCGAACGGCAGAGCATACAGATTTTCGATCGTCACGCCGATGCGGTGCTGAAAATTTACACCACCGCGCAAACGGACATGCCGGCGTGGGCGGCGCAGCGCATCATTACTATCGGTGGTGACGTGACGCAGATCGTCTACGCGCTGGATGCGCAGGCGCAGCTGGTGGCGCGCGACAGCACCAGCCAGCATCCGGCGGCGGCCACCAGGCTGCCGGATATCGGCTATATGCGCCAGCTCAACGCTGAAGGCATTCTGGCACTGAAACCGACGCTGGTACTGGCCAGCGCGCTGGCTAAACCCTCGCTGGTGTTGCAGCAGGTGGCGGACGCCGGGGTAACGGTGGTGGAGGTCAGTGGTGATAACCGCCTCTATGCCATCACAGACAAAATCGCCACCATTGGCAAAGCGCTGCAGCGTGAACAGGCGGCCCGCGCGTTGATCGACAAGGTAAACAAACAGCGTGCGCAGCTACCGCAGCAGCCGCTGCCGGTGAAAGTGCTGTTTATCATGGCGCACGGCGGTTTACGCACCCAGGCGGCTGGCGCGCAGACCGGCGCTGACGGCGCAATTCGCGCTGCCGGCCTGGTCAATGCCATAAGCGCGGTGCCGCACTATCAGCAGCTGTCGCAGGAGGGCGTTGTGGCGGCAGCACCGGATTTGGTGGTGGTCGGAGAAGAGGGGCTGCGCACGCTGGGAGGCGAACAGGCGGTGTGGGCGCTGCTGGGCTTGAAGCTCACGCGCTGCTGGTGATTGATGAGATGGCGCTGCTGAGTTTCGGCCTCGATACGCCGGGCGCGATTTTGCGCCTGCGCCATGCGGCGGAAGCCGCGCAGCATGATTAACCGCCTGATGATGCGCTGGCTGATGTTAATGAGTATCAGCATGCTGCTAGCGGCCAACCTCGGCGCTATGCCGCTGTCGCTGCGCACGCTGTGGCAGGCGCCGCTCAGCGATCTGGCCTGGCAAATCTGGCTCACGATTCGCCTGCCGCGCGTATTGCTGGCGCAGCTGTGGCATGACCACGGCCCGCGCGGCTGGCTGTTGCTGGATGAACCCACCTCCGCGCTCGATCTCTACTGGCAGCAGTCCACTCTGCGCCTGCTGCACCGGCTGACGCGCAATGGCCGCTTCAGCGTCTGCGCGGTGCTGCACGATTTGAATCTGGCCTCTCTGTGGTCGGATCGGGTGTTGTTGTTACACCACGGCCAGCTGGTGGCGCAGGGCGCACCGCACGCGGTGATGACCGAACCGATCCTGACGCGCTGGTATCAGGCCGACCTGCAGGTCGTTACGCCGCCAGCGCAGGAGCGACCGCAGATACAGCTGCGGCCATAACTGCACCCTACACCGGGTCATGGTGCCTGACGGCAATCGACAATCAGTCGCCCACGCACCTGGCCCGCCAGCAGCTGTTCTGCGCCTGCGCGCGCCTCGCTCAGTGGAATCACTTTGGTCATCTGCTCCAGCAGCGCGCCGTCAACCAGCTCCGCCAGACGCTGCCACGCCTGCTGACGCAACGGTTTGGCGCACATCACGCTGTCCACGCCGGCCAGCGTAACGCCGCGCAGAATAAACGGCGCGACGCTGGTGGGCAGATCGAGGCCCTGTGCCATGCCGCAGGCGGCGACCACGCCGTCGCGCTGGATCCCGGCTAACACATTGGCCAGCGTGTGGCTGCCGACGCTATCGATCGCTGCGGCCCAGCGCTCTTTCGCCAGCGGTTTGCCGGGCGCGCTCAGTTCGTTACGGTCGATAATAGCGGAGGCGCCGAGCGTATCGAGCAGGTAGGCGCTGTCGCTGGCGCGGCCGCTGGATGCCACGACCTCATAGCCGAGACGCGCCAGCAGGCACACGCTGAAGCTGCCCACGCCGCCGCTGGCACCGGTAACCAGTACCGGACCGTGCTGCGGTGTGATGCCCTGTTTTTCCAGCGCCAGTACGCACAGCATCGCGGTAAAGCCGGCAGTGCCAATCGCCATGGTTTGCAGTGGGCTGAGCGCCGCCGGGACGTTGACCAGCCAGTCGCCGGAGACGCTGGCTTTCTGCGCCAGCCCGCCCCAGTGTTTTTCACCCACGCCCCAGCCGGTGAGCAGCGCAACATCGTCCTGCTGCCACTCCGGATGACGGCTGTGGATCACCCGGCCAACAAAATCGATGCCCGGCACCATGGGAAACTGGCGCACAATCGGCTCTTTATTGCAGATGGCCAGCGCGTCTTTGTAGTTGAGGGTGGAGTAGCTTACTTCGAGGGTAACATCCTGCTCGGGCAATTGTTGTTCTGACAGATCCTGCAGGGATGTGCGGTATCCCTGTTCATCATTTTCAATGACCAGTGCCTTGAACATGCAGCCTCCGGCTGGTTGGGAGAAGTGCGCTCCATAGTACGCTTCTGCCTCAGGGAGTGCCAGGCAGATGGGCGCGGCAGGCGGTCGCTATTGCACCGGCGTTACATTCTGGATAACTTTGCATAACCTTCGACTATTCAGGCAGTTAAAAATACGCGCTTTAACTATTATTCATGTAAATCAATGAGGTATATCGTTAGCGTTCTGCATCAAAATTCCGCCCTGATTGGTTGTTCCCGATAAAAAAAGATGCCATCATGTCGCCCGAATTTATTCCCCATCTTCATCGCTGAGGATGCCGCCATGTCCGGTACAATGCACATCTGCACTTGTCGCCGTGCGCTTCATGACAAGCGCGCCTCCGTCATCTGTTGTTCGCATTTCCCGCTCACCATGCGGTGAGGCTACTCCCCGTTCGCTGTTGGATATGAGTAAAGACAGACGCGATCTGGTTTTACTGATGTCTATCGGTTGCGGCCGCCGGACGTTATTCGCCGGGGAAATTTCCTCATTGCTGTGCCACTGGCACCCACTCATCCTTCATTACGGGGATTTGTGTTATGAACCCATTGAAAATTGCTGCCAGCGTAGCGGTAGCGCCAAGCCTGAGTCTCAATACCGCGCGCGACGTGGTGACGCTGGATAATACCGATTTCACCGACGTGGCCGCGGTAGTGGTCTCGCAGGCCGACACACGCAGCGGCGTGCTGACGCTGCTGCGCCAGACTGGCTTCAATCTGCCGGTGTTTGTCGCGAACGCCTTTGATGACGCGGTGCTGACGCTGCCGGGCGTGACCGGAGAGATCAACGGCGCAGCGGAAGAGTGGCAGGCGCTGGAGCAGGCGGCGCAGGCATACGAGGCGGAACTGCTGCCGCCGTTTTTCGACACCCTGACGCGCTATGTCGATATGCAGAACAGCACCTTTGCCTGTCCGGGCCATCAGGGCGGTGCGTTTTTCCGCCGCCATCCGGCCGGACGCCAGTTTTATGAGTTCTACGGCGAGAACGTCTTTCGCTCCGATATGTGTAATGCGGACGTCAAGCTGGGCGATTTACTGATCCACGAAGGCTCGGCCAAGGATGCGCAGAAATATGCCGCGCGCGTGTTCAACGCCGATAAAACCTACTTCGTGCTGAACGGCACCTCCAGCGCTAACAAAGTGGTGACCAATGCGCTGCTGACGCGCGGCGATTTGGTGCTGTTTGACCGCAATAACCATAAATCTAACCACCACGGTGCGCTGATCCAGGCGGGCGCCACGCCGGTTTATCTTGAAGCGGCGCGTAATCCGTTTGGCTTTATTGGCGGCATTGATGCGCACTGTTTCGACGAGACGTATCTGCGCGAGCAGGTGCGCCAGGTCGCGCCGCAGCGCGCGGATCAGCCGCGTCCGTTCCGGCTGGCGATCATCCAGCTTGGCACCTACGATGGCACGGTATACAACGCGCGCCAGGTGGTGGATCGCATCGGGCATCTGTGTGACTACATCCTGTTTGATTCGGCATGGCTGGGTTATGAGCAGTTTATTCCGCTGATGGCCGGTTGCTCGCCGCTGACGCTGGAGCTCAACGAGAACGATCCGGGGATTTTTGTCACCCAGTCGGTGCATAAGCAGCTGGCGGGCTTCTCGCAGACTTCGCAGATTCACAAGAAAGATAACCATATTCGCGGCCAGAAACGCTTCTGCCCACACAAGCGCCTGAACAACGCGTTTATGCTGCACGCCTCAACCAGCCCGTTCTATCCGCTGTTCGCTGCGCTGGATATCAACGCCAGAATGCATCAGGGCGAAGCGGGGCGCAGCATGTGGCACAACTGCGTCACGCTGGGCATTGAGGCACGCAAAGCGATCCTCGAGCGCTGCAGCCTGATTCAGCCCTTCCTGCCAGAGCAGGTGCACGGCAAGCCATGGCAGGCGGCAGAAACCGCCATCATCGCCGCCGATCCGGCGTATTTCAGCTTCGAACCGGGCGCGAAGTGGCACGGTTTTGCCGGTTACGATGCCGGACAGTATCTGGTGGACCCGTGCAAGCAGCTGCTCACCACGCCAGGCATCGATGCCACCAGCGGTGAATACACCCGCTTTGGCATTCCGGCCACTATTCTGGCCAACTATCTGCGCGAGAACGGTATCGTACCGGAGAAGTGCGATCTCAACTCGATCCTGTTCCTGCTGACACCAGCGGAAACGCCGGAAAAAATGGCGCATCTGGTGGCGATGCTGGAGCAGTTTGAACAGCACGTGCGTGAAGATGCGCTGCTGGCCGAAGTGCTGCCGAGCGTGTATCGCAGGCACGTTGAGCGCTATCAGGGCTACACGCTGCGTCGCCTGTGCCAGGAGATGCACGATTTGTACGTCAGCTACGACGTCAAGGATCTGCAGCGCGGCATGTTCCGTCAGGCGTGTTTCCCGAAAGTTGAGGTCAATCCGCAGGATGCGCATCAGGCGTATATTCGCGGTGACGTTGAACTGGTGCCGATCGCCAGTGCCGAAGGACGCATTGCCGCCGAGGGAGCGCTGCCGTATCCGCCGGGTGTGCTGTGCGTGGTGCCAGGCGAAACCTGGGGCGGGGCGGTGCAGCGCTATTTCCTCGCGCTGGAAGCGGGTATCAATCTGCTGCCGGGCTTTTCACCGGAGTTGCAGGGGGTTTACACCGAGGAGGATGACAGCGGGCACAAGCGGTTAGTGGCGAATATGATGTTGTAGGAGGGGTGCTGTTCCCCCACCGCACGGCACCTTCTCCCGCGGGCGGGAGAAGGTTGAGATGAGCGCTAATCAATAACGATGGTAGCTGCGCTGTGCCTGGCTCACTTTGTACAGATAGCGGCGCGACTCGGCCGACGGATGGTTGGTGGTCAGCGTCTGATACACCTGGCTCGGTGACATGCCGTTGATGGTGGCGAAAGCGCGGTCTTTATCGCTGGAGAACACGCGCAGCACGCTGCCCGCCCCGCCGTTATAAGCGGTGATCACCGCGTAACGGCGCGACAGCGGATCCTGAATCCCGCCGAGATAGCTCTTCTGCAGCAGCGACAGATAGGCGGTACCGGCATCAATGTTATTGGCCGGATCGAGCAGATAGTTGCGGCTTGGTTTACCCCATTTGCCCTTTATGCGGAACACATCGACCCCGGCAGTATGCTGCACCACCTGCATCAGACCCAGCGCATCGGCGTTGCTTACCGCGTAGGGGTTGAAGCTCGATTCGGTCTGCATGATCGCCAGAATCAGCGAGGCATCAACGCCATACTGTTCGGCCGCTTTGCGCACCAGCGGCAGATATTTGTGCGCACGTTTGTCGAGGTGGTTAGGCACCATCGGAATGGTCACCGACCAGATGACGTGCAGCCCGGAGGTACGCTTCTGCAGTTTGTTCTGAATCAGGTAATCGGCAAAGTTACCGGCGCGCCCCTGCCAGCGGATCGGCTGACCGGTATTATCCAGCACCTGGCCGTACAGCAGCGGCTCTTTACTGATCTGAATATCGTTGGCGTCGGAGTAGAGATCGACGTTGCCCGGATCGTCACCAATCAACAGCGTGGTGATGATGGCCTGACGCAGGCTGGCCATCGGGTCGGTGCCGGAAATGGTCTCAATGGTGATGCTACCGCTGTCGAAGTTGATGTGACTGCGGGTGTAATAGTTATCGCTGTATTTGACGTAGTCCTTCGGTCCGGCGATCAGAACCTCATTGATTCCCCAGATATTCTCGATGTTGGCGGCAAATTGCCCCATCAGAATGTCAAAACCGTTGATGTCCTTAACCCACTCTTCATGGTACTGCGATTTTTTTTGTCCGGAGCAGGAGACTAACAGGGGTGCGATGACCAGCAGTGCTATCAGTTTTTTATTCATTGTGAATGCGTGCCTGACTCGAAAAAGAGGGCCTCAAAGGGAGGCCCTGAACGTTTATTTTTCTGGCGGGGTGTAACCTTCAATGTGCACATCTTTGCCTTCGAACAGGAAATTCACCATCTCCTTCTCCAGCACTTTGCGATCTTCCGGGTTCATCATGTTGAGCTTCTTCTCGTTGATCAGCATGGTCTGCTTGGACATCCACTGCTGCCAAGCTTCTTTGGAAATCTCATTGTAGATGCGCTTACCCAGTTCGCCAGGATAGAGCTGAAAGTCCTGGCCTTCAGCGTCGCGTTGCAGATAAGTACAAAAAATGGTGCGGCTCATTACTCTTCCTCTTCGGTCAAACTGGTTCGCAGTTGAAGCTGCCGGGGATGGCGCAGCTCATGCAGCAGGCGCTCTACCGGAGCGGCCAGCCCCACTGACGGTGGTTGCGCTAAGTTATACCAGAGACCGCCGGCTTCATCCATCAGCGACCCGGAGGAAGGCCACGCCAGCCAGATAGGCACAATATCTAAGTGGAAATGGCTGAAGGTGTGGCGGAACGTAGTAAGCTGCTGCGGCTTCGCGTGGATGCCGCGCGCCGCCAGCCAGTCAGTCAGCGCTTGCTCACTGGTGAACTGCGGGAAGCAGAACAGGCCGCCCCACAAACCCACCGGCGGACGCTGCTCCAGAAACACCTCGTCGCCGTGCTGCAGCATCAGGAACCAGCCGCTTCGCTCTGGCAGCGTGACTTTCAGCTTCTTGCCGGGATAATCAGCCCAGTTGCCTTGTGCATACGCCTCGCAGCCGCTGTTAAGCGGGCAGATGTCGCATTTCGGGCTGGAGCGAGTACACACTAACGCGCCGAGATCCATCATCGCCTGATTGAACTGACTGACGCCTTCAGCTGGCGTGACGTCTTCACTGATCTGCCACAGCCGCTTCTCCACCTCTTTTTTGCCCGGCCAGCCGCTCACCGCGTAGCAGCGCGCCAGCACGCGTTTTACGTTGCCGTCGAGGATCGGGAAATGCAGGCCAAGCGACAGTGACAGGATCGCGCCCGCCGTGGAGCGGCCGACGCCCGGCAGCGCCGCTACGTCATCGAAATGGGGCGGGAATACGCCGCCGTGCAGCTCAACCACCTGTTTAGCCGCCTTGTGCAGGTTACGCGCCCGTGCGTAATAGCCGAGGCCGGTCCACAGATGCAGCACTTCATCGAGCGGCGCGGCGGCTAGGTCGGCAACCGTGGGGAAGCGCGCCATAAAGCGTTCGAAATAGGGAATAACGGCGGCAACCTGCGTCTGCTGCAGCATCACTTCGGAGAGCCACACCTTATAGGGCGTTTTCTCCAGCTGCCACGGCAGAGTTTTACGGCCAAAGCGTTGGTACCACTCCAGCATCTGTTGCGCGAACTGCGGCGCCTGCATCATAAGAAGGAAATTTTCCGTGTTTACTCTACAATCAGGCAGGAATTCCAGCACAGAGACATCAGGGTGTAAACCGGAAGATTGCAAAGGCTTGCTTCTGTTACTTAACTTTGCATAATGCCCGTTTCCCTGAACAGGCTAAACAGCAGGTTTCAACATGATTAATGACGTCATCACCCCGGAATTTAATGAGAACGGGCGGCCTTTACGCCGTATCCGCAGTTTTGTGCGCCGCCAGGGGCGCTTAACGAAAGGACAGCAGCTCGCGCTCGACAATTACTGGCCGGAGATGGGCGTCGAGTATCAGCCGCAGCCGCTGGACATGGTCGCGCTGTTTGGCCGCGAAGCGCCGCTGGTGCTGGAGATTGGTTTTGGCATGGGTGCCTCACTGGTGACCATGGCGCAGAACAATCCGCATCAGAACTTCCTCGGCATTGAAGTGCATGCGCCGGGCGTCGGTGCCTGTCTGGCCTCGACCAAAGAGGCTGGCGTGCAGAATCTGCGCGTGATGTGTCACGACGCGGTGGAAGTGCTGGAGGACATGGTGCCGGACAATTCGCTGCGCATGGTGCAGCTGTTTTTCCCGGATCCATGGCATAAGGCGCGCCACAACAAGCGCCGCATCGTCCAAGTACCGTTTGCCGAGCTGGTGCTGCGCAAGCTGAAGCTGGGCGGCGTGTTCCACATGGCGACCGACTGGGAAGAGTACGCCACGCACATGCTGGAAGTGATGAGCAGCATCGATGGCTATAGCAATCAGTCGGAGAGCCAGAATTACGTGCCGCGTCCGGAAACGCGTCCGTTAACCAAATTTGAGCAGCGCGGGCAGCGACTGGGCCATGGAGTATGGGATCTGATGTTTGAGAGGGTGAAATAATGGCTGTAAAACGTAGCCGCCGTTTACGTAAAAAGTTGCATGTTGATGAGTTTCAGGAGCTAGGCTTCTCTGTTGCCTGGCGTTTTGCCGAAGGCACCAGTGAGGAAGAGGTAGATGCCACGCTCGATCAGTTCATCAATGAGGTGATCGATCCTAATGGTCTGGCCTATGACGGCAGCGGCTATCTGGTGTGGGAAGGGCTGGAGTGTCTGCAGCAGACCGGCAAATGCACCGACGCGCACCGCGAGCTGGTGCGTAACTGGCTGGAAAAGAAAAATCTCGCCGATATTCAGGTCACTGAACTCTTCGACGTTTGGTGGGACTAAGTATCACCACTGGCGATAACTTCGCGCGATGAATCGCGCCGCTACACATTCAGTGCGTGTTGGTTGATTCGCTTGTCCAATGCACCTTTCGTAGCGGCGCAATTTATTGCGCATCGCCAGACGCAGCACAATGCCACCGCTTATCAGACTATTCACATCTGCAGGAGATTTCATGGTTCGTAAGGCTCTTCTCGCCGCGCTGCTGCTGGCGGCAGCTCAGGCGCATGCTGACTATCAGTGCAGCGTCAATCCAAAGGATGATGTGATCATCAAACCCCAGAGCGTGCAGGTGGTGGGCAGCAACGGCAACCTTGAAATCACGCCGCAGGGCGATGTGCAGTTCAACGGCAAGTCGGTGAGCGTCGATAACACCACGCGCCAGCAGGCGATTGACTACCAGAACGCGCTGCGTCGCGATCTGCCGTGGGTTGATAGCGGCGCAACCACCCGTCTGGAGCGGGGTCGCGTGGCGCTGGATAAAGTGATCGTCGAAAAACTCGGGGCGGACAGCAATGTGCGCAATCGCCTGACCACGCTGAACGGCCAGCTGAAGCAGCAGATGAACCGCATCATCGAGCACCGTCCGGATGGCCTGACCTTCCACCATCAGGCAATTGAGCAGGTTCGCGCCGACGGCGAGAAGCTGGTGCAGAGCACGCTGGGCGGTGTGTTGCAGGATAGTCTGAACGAGATGGGCACCAAACAGGCCGCCAGCGGCAGCAATCCGCTGCAGGCGCTGATGGGCAACCTCGGCGGGCTACAGCAGTCGATTCAGACTGAATGGAACAATCAGGAGCAGGATTTCCAGAACTTCGGTCATGAAGTGTGTAACCGGGTTACCGCACTGGAGAGCCAGCGCAAGACGCTGATGCAGAACGTAAAGGGCTAAGCCAGCCGCGTTGCAGCTGAATGCACTGAACATAACGGCGTCATTGTTCTTCTGAACAGTGGCGCCTTTTTTATCCCCGCGGCTTTTAAGCAGTGATTTAACGGGTTGTCTTAGATTCGGGACGAATCTGATAACGGCAAAATTTCCGCTTTAATAACTATATCAACGGGCATTCATCCTATTGAACTTATTTATTTTTAAGTAAATTTTATGTTATTTTCTGACACCTCTACTTCCAGTTCACATCCGATATTATCGCCACCTGTCGTTATCTTTGCCGAACGCGGCTGGTACAACGACCCGCAAAAACGCTGGCAGGGAACGGTGCAAACGCCGGACGCCGTTGAAGTCATCGTGACGGTTAACGGTGGCAACCCGCTACGCGTGCCGGTGATCAATGGCCACTTCGAGTGGATGCCGCTGCAGCCGATGGCCGATGGTGAATACCAGCTAACGTTCACCGCCGTGGATGCCGCCGGCAATAACAGCGCACCCACGCGCGTTGATTACAATATCGATACCCATCCGCCCGCCAGACCGATCATCGCAGCGATTGAAGACCACGTTGCCGGCGGCGTGGAGGACGGTAACAGCATCAGGCGTAACGGCTATACCGACGATGACCAGCCGGTGGTACGTGGGCAGGCGGAAGCCAACGCGCTGGTTTATCTCTATGATGGCAACCAACTTCTCGCCTCTGTCCGTGCCGATGCGCAGGGCAACTGGCAGGCGCAGCTCGATCTGCCGCAGGACGGAACCTATAACCTGACGGCGCAGGCTGAGGACCGCGCCGACAACCGCAGTCAGCCGTCGCCGAAGTGGACCTTTCATCTCGATACGCTTACCCCGGAAACGCCAACGTTCAGCTATTACGACGACAATCGTGGGCTGTATCAGGGCCAGTTTGGCCGCGGCAAACCCACCGATGATGTCCGGCCTGAACTGCACGGCGAAGCCGAGCCCGGCAGCGTGGTGCGCATTCAGTATGCCGCACCGGGCGGTAAGTGGATTGTCGGCGGTACGGCCACCGTCGACAGCAGCGGCCACTGGCACTGGACGCCGCCGCAGGATCTGCTGCCGGACGGCGACTGGCGTTTTCGCAGCCGCAGCAACGATAAAGCCGGTAACGTCAGTCAATGGAGCGACAGCTGGACGCTGACCATCGACACCAGTATCAATACGCCCACCATCCTGCAGGCTATCGATGACGTCGGCACCATCCAGCCGGTGCTGCCGAGCCAGACCACCGACGATAAGCGGCTCGATTTTTCCGGACAGGCCGAGCCTTACAGTCAGGTGACGCTGTACCAGAACGGCGTGGCAGCTGGCAGCGCGACGGTGGGGGCCGATGGCCGCTGACAGATTACCCCGGACCGCGACATGCAGCCGGGTACCAACAACTTTACGGTAAAAGCGGTCGATCTGGCGGGTAATATCAGCAACTATGCGCCCAACTGGGCGATTAACTATATGACTCTGGCGTGAAGCACAGTTTTGGTGAAGAGAACTGGAACTGCCGCGCCAGTACTAACTGGCAAACCGGCCGGGTGTATCAATATGGTGATTTGAAGGTGACTGAACTCAGGCACGGCACTAACGCGCCCTGCTACTACACTGGCATCGTCAATCGGCCAACTAATCATGACAGTAGCGCGCTGACCCTGCTCAACTATTCAAAGGTGCAGTTTGATTTCGGCGCGACCAATTACGTCGAGTTTCATTATGGCAAACTGAACAACTCCAATACCTTCGTGGATATTTTCTCACCCACCGGTGAGTTACTGGGGCGTGAATATCTGACGCCGATCAGCCGCACCTGGCGTGAAAGCGAATTTAATACCTTCACTTGGGATGCGCCCGCAGGTAAGCAAATTGGTTACATTCAGGTGAACTCTGCGCAGGACCCCTGTATCCGCAATAATTGGGGCTGGTCGATCACGATTGATGTTGGCTGGGTGATTGATACCGTTCGCTGGGGCAAACAGGATAAGTTAGTGCAACAACACCAGACACCTCAGCCGCAGGAACAGGAGCAGCAAGGTAGCGAGTTGCATCTCACCGAGGTTGATCTGTGGCTGGCAGCACAGCGTGGACAGTCAAAACTGGATTTCCCAACGCTGATAGTGGAAGGAGAACATCAGCAGCTGACGCAGCATATCAACGGCCTGCAACATATCGATCTCACCGGCTCAGGGGACAATCTGCTGCAGCTGGATGCGCAGCAGCTCTTGCAGCAGGCGCACCAGGATGTGTTGCTGCCAGAGCGCACGCGCAGCTGGCTGATTGATGGTGATGCCGGCGACGTGGTGCAGCTCAGCGATAGCACGCAATTTTATCAGCAGTGGCAGCAGCAGGGGACGCAGCAGAGCGGTGGTAAAGTGTGGCAGGTGTTTGAGAGTCTCGACCACAGCGCGACGCTGCTGATCAATAATGAGGTGATGATCGCCTGACCGTAAGGGATGCAGCCGTGCCGCGCAGTACGGCTGCCAGCGGAAAAGGCGTACGCCTTCTCCGCTGAATTTACATGAACAGCTCCAGCAGCGAATTCAGGAACAGCTTGCCTTTTTCGGTGATCTGCCAGTGTTCTGGCTGTTCCTGCACATAACCGGCGGCGATGGCTGCGTCGATCTGCGGGCGAATCACTGCCTCGTCCAGCCCGGTGTAGCGCTGAAAGTCGGCGCGCGGCGCGGCTTCCAGCAGGCGGAAACGGTTCATAAAGAACTCGAACGGCTTGTCCTCGTCCGGCACGTCATGCTGCTTATCCAGATAGTTGCCCTTCATAAAACCGCGCGGATGACGGGTTTTCACCGTGCGCACGATGCGCCCGTCCGGCTGCGTCAGCTTGCCGTACGCGCCACAGCCGATGCCGAGGTAATCACCGAAGCGCCAGTAATTCAGGTTATGCTCGCAGCGATAGCCCGGTTTGGCGTAGGCCGAGGTTTCATACTGCTGATAACCTGCGGCGCTCAGCAGCTGATGACCCTGCTCAAAGATATCCCACAGCGCATCGTCATCCGGCAAAACCGGCGGGCGTGAACCAAACAGCGTGTTGGGCTCAATGGTCAGCTGATACCACGACAGATGCGGCGGGTTGAGGGCAATCGCTTGGCGCAAATCGTCCGGCGCCTCTTCCAGCGACTGATCCGGCAGGCCGTGCATCAGGTCGAGGTTAAAGCTGCGCAGGCCGAGACCGGCCGCCAGCTGTGCCGCGCGGCGCGCCTCGTCCGGACCGTGGATGCGGCCTAGGCGCGTCAGCTTTTGCGGACTGAAACTCTGCACGCCAATCGAAATCCGGTTAATGCCCGCCCGCTGATAGCCGCTGAAGCGATCGGCTTCCACTGTGCCCGGATTGGCTTCCATGGTGATTTCGGCGTCCATCGCCAGCGGCAGGCGCGCGCGTACGCCGTCCATCAGCTGCTGCATCGCCTCGCTGCTCAGCAGGCTGGGCGTGCCGCCGCCGATGAAGATGGTGCGCACTTCGCGCCCGGCGGACAGCGGCAGATCCTGGTCAAGATCGTTGAGCAGATGTTGCACATACTCGCCGTGCGGCACTTCGCCTTTGAGCGCGTGCGAGTTGAAGTCGCAGTACGGACATTTCTGCACGCACCACGGGATGTGGATATAAAGGCTTAACGGAGGTAACTCAGGCATTGCGCATCGCTTCCAGCAGCAGCGTCAATGCTTTACCCCGGTGCGACACGGCACGCTTTTCATCCTTGCTCAGCTCGGCCGCGGTTTTACCCAGCGCCGGCACGTAGAAGAGCGGATCATAACCGAAACCGCCTTCACCGGCGGCCGCGCGGGTAATCTCCCCGGCCCAGCTGCCGTGGAACACCAGCGGCGTCGGGTCGGCGGCGTGACGCACGTACACCAGCACGCAGTGGAACTGTGCCTGGCGCTCGCCGTCCGGCACCTCCTTCAGTGCCTGCAGCAGTTTGTCGCGGTTCTGCTGGTCGCTGGCATCAACGCCGGCATAGCGCGCCGAGTAAATGCTCGGCGCGCCGCCCAGCGCATCGACCGCCAGCCCGGAGTCATCGGCAATCGCCGGCAGGCCGGTGATCTGCGCCGCGTGACGCGCTTTCAGGATGGCGTTTTCGATAAAGGTCAGCCCGGTCTCTTCGGCAGACTCTACGCCCAGCTCGGTTTGCGCCACGATATCCAGGTCCAGGCCGAAGGCCGCTAACAGATCGGCCAGTTCACGTACTTTGCCCGGATTACCGGTGGAGAGCACAACTTTTTGCATAACAGTTCCAGATTAACAAATTACAGCAGGTACCAGAGACCCGGGAACAGGTCCATACCTAGGAAGTTCAGCGCATATAGCACCAGAATCACGATCATCGCCGAAAAATCGATGCCGCCCATCGCCGGCAGGATACGGCGAATCGGCGCCATCAGCGGTTCGGTCAGTTGGATCAGCACATAGTCCATCGCACCGCGTCCCTGGCTGATCCAGCTCATCAGCGAGCGAATGATTATCACCCAGAACACCAGATAGCCGGCGGATTTGACCAGCGACAGCAGGCCCACCAGCAGGTTGGTCGGATCGACGGAGAACACCTCGACCTGAATCAGCAGAAGAATCGGATATTTCAGGGTGGTCAGCACGAATGCCAGCAGCAGTGACGCGGTGTCAATCGGTCCCAGCGCCGGCAAAATGCGGCACAGTGGTTTAACAATCGGCTGGGTGATCTTCACGACAAACTGCGCCAGCGGATTGTAAAAGTCACAGCGTGACCACTGCATCCAGATGCGCAGCAGCAGCACCATCACGTACAGATCAATCAGCGTTTTGACTAAAAACATCAGTGTTAACATGAGGTTCCTCAATTATTGTTGTGAAGGGCGTGCATAATCCCGCGCGCCAAATACCGTGATGCCGATGCGCACCATCGTACTGCCTGCGGCAATCGCCGCATCCATATCGTCGCTCATTCCCAGAGAAAGCGTATCGACGTCAGGATAGTCCTGTTGCAAGGCGCGAAACGCGCTGGCCATCTGTTGGCACACCGCCAGCTGGCGCGCGTAATCCTGCTCAGGCGCCGGAATCGCCATCAGTCCACGCAGGCGCAAACGCGGCAGGGCGGCAATCTGTTGTGCCAGCCCGGCGACGGCCTCCAGCATGATGCCAGATTTGCTGTGCTCGTCACTGATATTTACCTGAATTAACACGTTGAGTGGCGGCAGCGCGGCCGGACGCTGATCGTTAAGCCGCTGCGCGATACGCAGGCGGTCAACGGTGTGACACCAGGCAAAGTTTTCCGCCACCAGACGGCTTTTATTGGATTGTAACGGCCCGATAAAGTGCCATTGTAGATCAGGATGTGCGGCCAGTTCGGCAACTTTTTCAACCCCTTCCTGCACGTAATTTTCACCGAAGGCGCGCTGTCCGGCGGCAATGGCTTCTGCGATAGCGCTCGCAGGTTTGGTTTTGCTCACTGCAAGCAGCGTAATTTCTTCTGGTGCGCGGCCGCAACGCGCGGCGGCAGCAGCGATACGCTCGCGCACTTGCTGTAAGTTGTGCTCAATGGAAGTCATAGTCAGGAGAAGTTAAATGGATTTAGATGACGTTGTGGCGCTTAGTGTAAAGCATAACGCGGCCGATCTGCACCTTTGCAGCGGACATTTACCGCACTGGCGCCGGCAGGGCGTGCTGGAGCCAATACCGCAACAGAACACCTTGCCTGATAGCTGGCTGCAGGCCTTTAGCGAGCAGTGGCTTAGCGCCGCGCAGCGAGTTAGCTGGCAGCGGTCACGTCGATTTCGCCATCACGCTCGGCAACGGCAGCCGGCTGCGCGCCAATCTGTTCCGCCAGCGTCACGGACTGGCGCTGGCGCTGCGGCTGATTGCCAGCCAGCCACCAGATATGGCGCGCCTGCAGCTGCCGGACGTGGTGCGCTCGCTGCTGCAGCTGGAGGAAGGGCTTATCCTCATCACCGGCGCGACCGGCAGCGGCAAATCCACCACGCTGGCGGCGCTGGTGGATAGCCTCAATCGTCAGCAGGTGCGGCACATTATCACGCTGGAAGATCCGATCGAGTTCGTCCACCACAGCCAGCGTTCGCTGATTCAGCAGCGCGAAATCGGC
The DNA here is from genome assembly GCF_059731155.1 of Type-A symbiont of Plautia stali. Lineage (NCBI taxonomy): Bacteria > Type-A symbiont of Plautia stali. The sequence continues at coordinate 870,825 of NZ_AP035891.1, forward strand.
GCGCACTGCGCTTCGTTTCAGCTCGGATTAAAAGCGGCACTGCGTGAAGATCCGGATGTAATCCTGCTGGGTGAGCTGCGCGACAGAGAAACCATCCGGCTGGCGCTGACCGCTGCTGAGACCGGCCATCTGGTGCTGGCCACGCTGCATACGCGTGACGCGACGCAGGCGGTGAACCGGCTGGTGGATGTGTTTCCGGCCGAGGAGAAAAACCTCGTGCGCACGCAGCTGGCCGGCAGCCTGAAAGCGGTGCTGGCGCAGCGTTTAGTCGCCGCCAAAGCCGGCGGCCGCATTGGCCTGTTTGAAGTACTGGTGGCGACGCCGGCGGTAGCTAACCTGATCCGCGAAGGTAAAATGCATCAGCTGCCCGGTGTGTTGCAGACCGGCGCGCAGGCGGGGATGCAGACTTTCGCCCAGAGCGAGCAGGCCCGGCGCGAGGCGGGATTAATTTGAGCGGGGAAGTGTCCTGAGAACCGCCGACACGGCGGCGCGAAACCGCGCGGCCGCGTTCAGGCTGATTTAATGCGTCTCGAACCAGTCCTGCAGGATAATCACCGCGGACTGCGAATCGATATGGCCTTTCTGCAGCGCGCGATAGCCGCCGCGTTCGAACAGGTCGGCACGCGCTTCAACGGTGCTCAGGCGCTCATCCTGCAGCTCCACACGCACGCCGAAGCGGCCGTGCAGCCGGTTAGCAAACTTGCGCGCGCGCGCCGTCAGCGGCTGTTCGCTGCCGTCCATGTTGAGCGGCAGGCCAACCACCACGCAATCCGGCCGCCACTCTTTCAGCAGCTTACCTATTAGCTCCCAGTCCGGCGTGCCGTCCTGCGCTTTCAGCGCGGTGAGCGGTCGCGCAGTGCCGGTCAGCTGTTGCCCGATGGCGACGCCGATGCTTTTGGTACCGAAGTCAAAGCCGAGCAGCGTTTCACTGGCCATCAGGCGTGCCCTGCATCGCTGGTCATGTTGTGGATGTCCACACCCATGCTGCGTGCGGCTTCACGCCAGCGTTCGGCAATCGGCGTCTGGAACAGGATTTGCGTATTGGCCGGCGTGGTCAGCCAGGCATTCTCCAGCAGCTCATTTTCCAGCTGATCCTTCTCCCACGCGCAATAACCCAGCGCTACCAGCACGTTCTCTGGTTGTTCACGCGTGCCGATCGCTTCCAGCACATCGCGTGAAGTGGTGATCACCGTATTGTCAGAAATGCGGATACTGGAGGAGAACACGCGCTGGGCCGAGTGCAGAATAAAGCCACGATCTTCCGCCAGCGGACCACCGGCAAACACCGGTTTGTCCAGTTTGATGGCAGGATCCCGTTCTGATGGGCTGATTTTAAGTTTTTTCAGGATGCCTTCGACCGTCAGGTTGTCCAACGGCTTGTTAACGATCAAACCCATGGCACCCTCTTCGTTATGCTCGCAGATATACACCACCGAGCGTTTGAAGAAAGGGTCCTGCAGCGACGGCATCGCAATCAAGAAATGGTGCTGTAAATTCATTCTCACTCGTTTACCAAAAATAGCCGGTGCTGAACGGCTGCACCGGCTTTGGGTGGTTCACGGAGCTCTCACTCCTGCGGCATCCTCAGCCCAAACGTTTTTCAATCGCGTCCATTAGCATGCCGGTGATGGAGACCGGAAACGCCGCCTCGATTTCGCGGATGCAGGTTGGGCTGGTGACGTTAACTTCTGTCAGTTTATCACCGATAATATCGAGGCCGACAAAAATCAGCCCTTTGGCTTTCAACGTCGGACCTACGCGGCGGGCAATTTCCCAGTCGCTGTCGCTCAGCGGACGGGCTTCGCCGCGGCCACCGGCGGCGAGGTTGCCACGGGTTTCGCCGCCCTGCGGAATGCGCGCCAAGCAGTATGGCACCGGTTCACCATCGACCACCAGCACGCGTTTATCACCGTCTTTGATCGCCGGCAGATAATTTTGCGCCATGCAGAAGAACTGACCGTGGTTGGTCAGCGTTTCGGTGATCACGCCGAAGTTGGCATCATCTTTTTTGATGCGGAAAATCGACGCGCCGCCCATGCCACCGAGCGGCTTGAAGATCACATCGCCATGCTCCTGCCAGAAAGCGCGCAGCTGCTCTTTGTTGCGCGTCACCAGCGTGTCTGGTGTCAGGTCGGCAAACCAGGCGGTGTAGAGTTTTTCGTTGCAGTCACGCAGACTCTGCTGTTTGTTAACGATCAGCGTGCCTTGCTCTTCCGCGCGCTCCAGCAGATAGGTTGCGTAGATAAACTCGGTATCAAACGGCGGGTCTTTACGCATCAGCACCACGTTAAGATCGGCCAGCAGGATAGTCTGCTCGCTGCCAAACGTGTACCACTGATCGTAGTTCTGCTCGACGCTCAGCAGACGGGTGCACGCATAAGTCACGCCACCACGCAGCGACAGATCGCCCATCTCCATGTAGTGAATTTCATAACCGCGGCGCTGTGCTTCCAGCAACATGGCGAAGCTGGAGTCTTTTTTAATGTTGATGGACGAAATCGGGTCCATAACGATGCCAAGCTTAATCATTATTCTCTCCTCAAAGGGGAATTCAGCCACCCCGTTCCGTGCGAAAGCGTTGTGCTGGTCAGTTATCTGCGTCTGTCTTCGGGCTGAAAGTATCCCTTAACCGAGGTCACCAAACCTCACCTGAAGTGCCGTGATAGCGGTGAGCGCCGTGGTTTCGGTGCGCAAAACGCGCGGACCGAGCAGGATATCGGTAAAGCCGTGCTACGCCGTCATGGTAATCTCCTCTGCCGACAGGCCGCCTTCCGGGTCGTCAATCAGCAGTCGTACGCGCTTGACCGGCTGCGGCAGCGTATTGATGCTGTGGCTGGCGCGCGGATGCAGGTTGAGCTTCAGGCCGTCATCCGCTTCGGCGCACCAGGCTTCGAGCGTCATCGCGGCGCGGATTTCCGGCACGCGATTACGACCGCACTGCTCGCAGGCGGCGATGGCAATTTTCTGCCGCTGCTGAATCTTTTTCGCCAGGCGTTCGGCATCCAGCTTTACGCCACAGCGTTCAGAAAACAAGGGCGTAATCACATTCACGCCCAGTTCGATCGATTTCTGGATAGTGAATTCCATTTTTTCACCGCGCGACATCACCTGACCGAGGTGTAAGTGCAGCGGGGATTTGCGATCGTCAGGCTGGCTGGCAAGGACCTTTACTTTTACACGCTTTTTGTCGGCCTGGGTGATTTGGGCGCTAAAAGTCAGATTACTGCCATCAAACAGCTCGATCTGCTGTCCGGCGCTCATGCGCAGCACGCGGTCGACGTGGTTGGCGGCATCCTCATCAAGCAGAATTTCACTGTTTACCATTAAAGCTTCGGGGTGATAAATGCGGGGTATGCGCATGCGGTTCCTGCCGGCGTTATGCCGCATCGCGCGATGCGGCCCAATCGAAAAAAGCTAGTGTAGGGTAGCGCTTTCAGCGCTGGCAAGCCTGCTGTACCCAGGAATTGTGATTTCCCTGCACCGCAGCGATGCGTTGGTCGCGTTCGCACTCCCACGGCGTGACCGGATACTGCTTGTTCCACACGGTGAACAGCTGGGTTTGCTGGCGTGACAGGCGCAGATGATACTGGTCGCGCATATAGAAGTAGGTGCGGGCGATGGCACCGCGCGCGCGCTCGGGAGGCTCGGCGCGCTTCTGCTTAAAATCGATCTTCATGCTGCACTGACCGTACGGCTGCTCGCCACCGTTCCACTGGCTGTACTGGAAGTTATTGCGGTCGCCGTTCACTTCACCGATGGCTGGCTGCAGGTTGTGCAGATCGCTTTCGATGCGGCGATAATCTGCGTCTTTGCTGCAGTTTTTGCGTCCGCCGTTTTGCCAGCACTGACGCTGATGACCAAACTCCCACGCCGGCATGACGTGTTCCCACTCGATGCGTTGCGCGCGGTTGGCGTTCTTGCGCACGCTATAACCGCAGCTGCTGAGATCCGGCACGCCTTTTTTACCGTGCCAGCTGATTTTGCAGCCGCAGTAAAAATCCGCCGGCGCATCCGCGTTGATCTTTGCAGCGACCACTTTCGCCTGCTGAAAATTGTTCTGGTTGTAATGGGTGAGACTGAGGCTGTACGCGCTGAGCGGCGCGATCAGCAGAGAGAGTAATAACAGCGTTTTGCGAGACATATTCCAAAAAGTAACCTGGTACCGAAAAAGGGCGGCAGGGTAACAGAATTGTCGGGCGCGGGGAATGAGAATCGCGGACTTATTTACCGGGTTGCAGCAGCGTACCGCAATGCACGCAGCGATATTCGCTCTCACCACGCATCACGCGGTTGTGGCGGCGTACCGTCAGCTGATGTTGCTGACAGCGACAGCGATAGGGGAAGGTATTGCTGCGCACCGAAGTGATTTCGAACTGGTGGGTGCGCCGGGCGGGCACGCCAAGCACGTCCTCCATCATCCACTTCCACTCTTTGCCGTGCGGCGGTACGCGGCCGAAGGTTTTCCACACCAGCAGATGCGCCAGCTCATGCGGCACCACTTCATCAATAAAAGCCTGCTGGTTTTCCAGCAGCAGCACCGGGTTGAGGCGAATTTGCCACTGCTCCAGCCACGCGGTGCCTGCGGCCGTGCCGCGCTGCTGATAAACCAGCGTCGGCTCATCGAAATGACGTTCGAGTTTTTGCTGAGCCAGCTGCAAAAAATGGCGCAGCGAGCGCATGACGGCTTGTTGCAGGGCGATGGGCACACGTGGCGTTTTCATGTGCGGCAGCATAAGGCGTTGTAGCAGGGGACGCAACTGCATGCGCACAGGCGGCAGATAAAAAAAGGGCCGCCCTGCGGCAGCCCCGGTTAACGCATCTGGCCTTACTGCTGGCCGATATCGCGCAGTTTTTTGCCCGACATCAGGTTGCGCTCGATGTGCTCCAGCGAGACGTTTTTGGTCTCCGGAATCAGCGCGACCGTCAGCAGAATAAAGAACACGTTCAGCGCGGCGTAGACCCAGAAAGTCGGCGCGTTGCCCAGCGAGTTCAGCATGGTCAGGAAGGTGGCACCAACGATCATGTTGGCAATCCAGTTGGTCGCGGTAGAGACGGTGATACCAAAATCACGCCCTTTCAGCGGCTGGATTTCAGAACACAGTACCCAAATCAGCGGGCCGGCTGACATCGCGAAGCCAACAATAAACATCAGCAGCATGGCGATGGCAAAGTACTGCTCACCGGCAGAGTTAATGCCAATGTGCAGCATGGTGCCGAGGATACCCATGCCGGCCGCCATCACCAGGAAGCCCAGCACCAGCGTTGGTTTACGGCCCCAGCGATCCACCAGACCGATAGCAATAAAGGTCGCCAGCACGTTAACCACACCAACGATCACGGTGCCCCACATTTGCTGCGTGGTATTGGCGAAGCCGGCGATTTCGAAGATTTTCGGTGCGTAGTACATGATGACGTTCATGCCGGTGAACTGCTGCATTACCTGCAACAGCACGCCGAGGAACACCGCGCGGCGGAAGTTGCTGTTGCTCTGGAACAGCTGCCAGCCGGACTGTTTGATCTTCAGGCTTTCGCGGATCTCATCCAGCTCGCGTTTCGCCTGCTCGCTGGTGTCACGCAGGCGGTCAAGCACGCGCTGTGCATCGCGGAAGTCACCTTTCGCCGCCAGCCAGCGCGGGCTGTTTGGCAGGAACACCACGCCAACCAGCAGCAGTACCGCCGGAATAGTGATGATGCCCAGCATCCAGCGCCAGTCGCCCGACGCACTGAACGCTGTGTCAGACACGTAAGCGCCGAGAATACCGATGGTGATCATCAGCTGATACAGGGAAATCATACTGCCGCGGATCTTCTCCGGTGCGATTTCCGAGAGATACAGCGGTGCGGTATAAGAGGCAACGCCGACGGCAAGGCCGAGCACCACGCGTGCGGCAATCAGCATTTCCGGGGTTGGCGCCATCGCCGACCACAGTGAACCGATAACGAACAGGATGGCACCGGCCATCAGGCTCTTTTTACGGCCGAGACGCGAAGACATCCAGCCGCTGCCTACGGCACCGACCGCAGCACCGAACATCATTGAGCTGACGATCCACTCCTGCTGATGTGCGGTAACGTTGAAATCTTTCGCGATGAAGGGCAGGGCACCGGCGATAACGCCGATATCCAGACCGAACAGCAGGCCCGCCAGAGCGGCCAGAAAGCAGACAAACAGGGTCATCGCCTTGTTTGAGGTTCTGCTTTTGTGAGTATTATTAGGCATATTGCCTCCGAAGTTTATCCATCTTTGTTTTTATCAATGTTAAGTAAGCTGCCTGCGGGAAAAAGTGAGTGCGATCACATCGATGTGATCGGTTACACACGCTGAAACCCTGTAATCCAGCATTTTTTGCCCGAATCAGTCACATAACCAGTAAGGTATAGCACCCTTTAAGTTTCTGACATCACTATAAATATCGGCTATCAGACGACGCTGAAAATAACGCATTTTCATCACCGTTACTACGCTGAAAAATCTCTAAATTAAAGATATTAAAAGGATTTCAAAATGTAATCGTTAACACTTCGTTGTAAGCGCAGTGCTAACAGTGTAGACAGCGCTGAAAAATGCGCCTGCGGTGGTGTAGACAAAAAGTGTGATGGTGCAGAGGCGCGTTGGATTGGTTCGGAGGCAAAGTTAATAGCCACTTTGTCTGAATGGTTATTGTTTATTTATGATACTATCGGTGTCAGGAACAATTTCTTCGGAAAGGGAAATCGAATAATGAGTAGCTTATTTCTTCAGGTTGATGGTGTTGCAGGGGGTAAGGGTACGCCACGTGTAGATTGCAGTTTATAAGACATAAATTTTCCTGATATCCAGGTGCACGAGTGCATTTCCCAATTAAAACTCTGCACGTAATCTAGGTGCGCATAAATGCGCACCCTACAAAAAGTAACCAGCTCAGATGTAGGGTCGCCATTCATGGCGACCTGAAATAGCGGACTTACAATCATCAATACATCATGCCAATTTCACTTTGGATGAGAAACTAGAGTTATCATGTTTAAAACAGCTAAAGCCACAATGGTCATATTGACATTGGGTGCCGTCTTTTTCTCAAAAGATTTTTGGATGGAAGCTTTCTATCACCCCGTAATAAAAGGTTTTTTTCCGGAAAATGGCGCATTAATGGTCGTTGTTCAGCATCCCCCTCATCAGGTAAAGCACTTGAGAATTGGTGGGTGAATAAACTTAAGCCAATGATTGATCAGCTACCGAACCAGCAGCAACACGATTTAAAATCCATATTCATAGTGAGTTTTAACGGCGGATATAAATCTTTATCTTTTTCAGAAAAGGACTTCTCCGGCGAAAGTGATGAAGATTACATTTGCTTTGAAGAAATAAAAAGCGAAAAAAGATGCTTGTTAAAAGAGTATCCGGTTTTTATAAATATTGGAAGTGTTTATTATTCGTTGCATATGGGTGAGTTGACTATAAACCTAAAAAAATAGCATTTTTAATGCTCTTCCGGAGAGTGTACGGAAAAGTAGTGCATTCAGCGCATTAAAATAAAAGTTTGCTGTTATAAAAAAGCCCGCTTGCGCGGGCTCGATTTACCTTCTCCCGTAAGAGAAGCTCGGGGGGAGAGCCGTTGCCCGCACCCGCGTAGATTAAAGGCCTGAGGCCTCGCGCAGCTGGGCGGCTTTATCGGTCTGTTCCCACGGGAAGTGTTCACGACCAAAGTGACCGTAGGCAGCGGTTTCTTTGTAGATTGGCTTCAGCAGATCCATCATCTGAATCAGACCATATGGACGCAGGTCGAAGAACTCACGCACCAGCAGCGTCAGCTGTTCGGTTGAAACTTTCTCAGTACCGAACGTTTCCACCATGATTGAGGTCGGTTCTGCCACGCCAATCGCGTAAGAAACCTGGATTTCGCAGCGATCGGCCAGGCCAGCGGCAACGATGTTTTTCGCCACGTAGCGCGCAGCGTAAGCCGCTGAGCGGTCTACTTTCGATGGGTCTTTACCGGAGAACGCGCCGCCGCCGTGACGGGCCATGCCGCCGTAGGTATCGACGATGATTTTACGACCGGTCAGGCCGCAGTCGCCCATTGGGCCGCCGATCACGAAACGACCGGTTGGGTTGATGTGGTATTTGGTGCTGGCGTTAATCCACTCGGTCGGCAGTACCGGTTTGATGATCTCTTCCATCACCGCTTCACGCAGATCGGCCTGTGAAATCTCTTCTGAATGCTGAGTTGACAGCACTACCGCATCGATACCGACAATCTTGCCGCCGTCGTACTGGAAGGTAATCTGGCTTTTGGCATCCGGGCGCAGCCATGGCAGCGTGCCGTTTTTACGCACTTCAGCCTGACGCTGCACCAGACGGTGCGCGTAGGTCACCGGTGCCGGCATCAGCACGTCGGTTTCATTGGTCGCATAACCAAACATCAGGCCCTGGTCGCCCGCGCCCTGTTCCTGCGGGTCGGTGCGGTCTACGCCTTGGTTGATGTCCGGCGACTGTTTACCAATCGCGCTTAGCACCGCACAAGAGTTAGCATCAAAGCCCATATCGGAATGAACATAGCCGATTTCACGTACGGTACTACGGGTGATCTCTTCGATATCGACCCAGGCGCTGGTGGTGATCTCACCGCCAACCAGCACCATACCTGTTTTTACGTAGGTTTCGCAGGCGACGCGTGCTTTGGGATCCTGTTCAAGGATGGCGTCCAGCACGGCATCGGAAATCTGATCGGCGATTTTATCAGGATGTCCTTCTGATACGGACTCGGATGTAAAAAGGTGTTTAGCCATTCTGTTCTTTACTTTGCAAATGGTTTGAATTCGACTGCATAGCGTAAGCGGGATGATGCCAGCTCGACGCCCCTTCAGGCAAAGCCGCAAGCAGTAGGAAGTGTCAGCGTACCAGGCTCACACCGCCTGGATGTTAATCAGTTTAGATGGAAAACCATCTGGACGGCTATTTTAGGTCACTCAGTGCGCGTTTTTCCAGTGCTTTTTCGCCATCCGCATTTATCGCTACAGATCAACTGGAATATTTTCCTGACACCCGCCGCAGCGCGCCGACAAAGATTTTGCATTTTGCCGCATCAGACTGTATAAAACGCCGCAGTTGTCCCATGGATGACGCCCCCGTGCGTCGCGCTGTCAGAGGCTGTTGATCTGATTTTCATCCACTCCGTTTCCGCATGCTGTTAGCAGGCGCTGGAGGTGATAAAAACAATGAACCACATTTTCGCTCTCTTCGGTTCACGGCGCCGTTCTGGCGCGCTGGCACGCCTTTCCATTTCCAGTTCTGCTCTTTTCTCTCGTCGAAGTTTTCTGCGCTGCGGTAATTATCCCGACACGAGCGCCGGCTAAGTTATTCCCCCAGTTTCTCTGCTGTGTTTCACTCGCCTGTGGTGAGGTGATGCGGGACGATTTTGCCCCGTTGTTCACCGCTTCTCCGGCACGGTGTTTTACACTTAACCTCAGTAAGGCGCACAGTAACCTGCTGAGGCAAGATAAGCAGAATGAGGAAATTTCAGTCCGGCGCAGTAGCAGCAAAATCCGGCAACTTTTTCATATTTCAACGGAAAATTGAGGTTCGTGATGTCTGACGACATGAAGAATATCACGGGTTCGTCAGCTGGCGAACAGGGTGTACTCCGCTCGATGCAGGAGGTGGCGATGAACGATCAGGACGCAAGCAGAATGCTGCGCACCTACAACATTGCCTAGTGGGGAAACAACTATTACGACGTCAACGAACTCGGCCACATCAGCGTCTGCCCGGATCCGGATCAGCCGGAAGTGCGCGTTGACCAGGCGAAGCTGGTTAAAGAGCGCGAGGCCGACGGCCAGCGCTGTTCTGCTTCTCGCAAATTCTTCAGCACCGTCTGCGTTCGATTAATGCCGCCTTATAAACGCGCGCGTGAATCTTACGGCTACAAGGGCGACTAATTCCTGGTTTACCCAATCAAAGTTAACCAGCATAAGCGCGTGATTGAATCGCTGGTCAATTCCGGCGAGCCGCTAGGGCTGGAAGCCGGCTCCAAAGCCGAGCTGATGGCGGTGCTGGCGCACGCCGGGAAAACCCGCTCGGTGATTGTATGTAACGGCTATAAAGACCGCGAATATATCCGTCTGGCGCTGATTGGTGAAAAGCTTGGCCATAAAGTCTATCTGGTGATTGAGAAGATGACCGAAGTGCGCCTGGTGCTGGAAGAAGCCGAGCGGCTGAACGTGGTGCCGCGCCTCGGCATTCGCGCCCGTCTGGCATCGCAGGGCTCTGGTAAGTGGCAGTCGAGCGGCGGCGAGAAATCCAAATTTGGTCTGGCGGCATCGCAGGTGCTGCAGCTGGTCGATATCATGCGTAAAGCGGGTCGTCTTGACAGCCTGCAGGTGCTGCATTTCCACCTCGGCTCGCAGTGTCCAATATTCGCGATATCGCCACCGGCGTGCTTGGGGTTGACTACGAAGGCACACGTTCGCAGTCAGACTGCTCGGTCAACTACGGCCTGAACGAATACGCTAACAACGTGATCTGGGCCATCGGTGACGCCTGTGAAGAGCACGGTCTGGAGCATCCGACCGTGATTACGGAATCGGGGCTTGCGGTGACCGCGCACCATACCGTGCTGGTCTCCAACATCATCGGCGTTGAGCGCAATGAATTCAGTACGCCGGTCGCACCGGATGCCGACTCACCGCGCCCTATTCAGAGCCTGTGGGGGATACCTAGCAGGAGATGCACGAGCCGAGCGTACGCCGTTCGCTGCGCGAATGGCTGCATGACAGCCAGATGGACCTATTCGACATCCATACCGGCTATTCGTCAGGAACCTACGATCTCGGTCAGCGCGCTTGGGCAGAGCAGCTTTATCTCAGCATCTGTCACTATATTCAGCAGCACCTTGACCCGAGCAACCGCGCCCATCGGCCGATCATTGATGAGCTGCAGGAGCGCATGGCGGACAAGATTTACGTCAACTTCTCGCTGTTCCAGTCGATGCCGGATGCATGGGGCATCGATCAGCTGTTCCCGGTGCTGCCGCTGGAAGGACTGAACAAAACCCCGCAGCGTCGTGCGGTACTGCTGGATATCACCTGTGATTCCGATGGCACCATCGATCACTACGTTGACGGCGACGGTATTGCCACCACCATGCCAATGCCGGAGTACGATGTGGATAATCCACCGATGCTGGGTTTCTTCATGGTCGGGGCGTATCAGGAAATCCTCGGCAATATGAACAACCTGTTTGGCGATACCGAAGCGGTTGACGTCTTCGCCTTCCCGGATGGCAGCGTAGAAGTGCCGCTGTCTGATGAAGGGGATACCGTGGCGGATATGCTGCAATACGTGCAGCTCAATCCTAACGATCTGATGACGTTATTCCGCGATCAGGTAAAACAGCAGCAGGATATTGACGAAGAGCTGCGGGCGCAGTTCCTTGAAGAGTTTGAGAGTGGGCTTTACGGCTACACCTATCTCGAAGACGAGTAAGTTTATTTTCCGCAACGGGCTCCGGCCGGAACCCGTTATTATCACTTTCCCTGACAATCCTTCCTGCCATTTATTCAATTCGTGATCGCTATCACTCTGAAATTATCCCGGCCGAAACAGCAAATTCAAACCGTTTATTAACAAAAGCCATCTGCTTAATTCAGCAGCGAAAGCGCATCGGTAGCGAAAAAAACGTTTTTTAAATCTGCGGCTTAGTGTTGCACTTGCCCGCAAATGACCAATCTTTCTTTTATGAGTTTCTGGCTATCTATAATAAAAATTTAAGCATAAGGCGTTGGATGAGCGATGTGCAGGCTGTCTGTTTTTTGACGCTTTCTGGAATCCCGTTTTAAGCAGTGCAATATCTCATCTTAAGGACAAAGCCAGAATTTATACCAATGATTGAAAATTTATTGCTTATTAATCAATTGAGTATGAGTTTTATTTTTTGTCAAGGCCGGTAATTAAAAATCTAAAACCAAGAATTATCTGATCTTTATGTGAAACATGCAGTGAAAATGAAGCTTTATTCATTGGTTTAAACGATTAAAGTTTACGCTGTTGTTCACTGAAATCTATTTTTCAAAATGTAAGTTGTAAGTTAACCTTCAGTTAAGGTGTTAAGTTTTATCGATGTTTCCCTTACAAATCACATGAGAAAAGCTGACGGTTTAACGCGCTGTCAGCCAGTGTAAGTATCGTAAAATGCGCTGCAAATCCGACTACATTCTGATGCTGGAGCCGGTTCACGCTATTTCCGGTGAAGTGGTGGCATGGGAATTGTTGACGCGTTTCGCAGATGATGCAGATACCAATAATAAGCGTAACCCTGACAGGGATGCAGGGTTCTTCAGTCGGCTTTCTGCTGACGAAAAATGGCAGTTATTCCTCCACCAGGTCGAAAAACTTATTCAGCTTTACCATGCGGGGTTTGAGCAGGTCATCAGCGTTAATGTAGACAGAGATATTGTTTCAGGCATTTTTAAAGATGCTGAAATACAAAGAAAACTGGCCGCGCTGGCGCGATTACGGCTGGAAATCTCTGCCTTCTTCACCGCACACTTTAATAGTGCCGATCTGCTGATCCTGAAAGGCGTAGCCAAAATCACGCCGGCCCCGTTATGGCTCGATGACTTTGGTCCGGGTTATTCCAACCTGACCATGCTCGATAGCGGAATATTCGACATCGTCAAGATTGATAAAAATTTTTTTTGGCAATTTGGCGACGATCGCACTTTCTACATTCTGCTCGACCACCTCAATCAATTATGTCGCGGCGTGATTATTGAGGGTGTTGAACATCAACGTCAGGTTGATTTGCTGTCGCAAAAATCAATTTACGGCATGCAAGGCTACCACTGGAAGAGCGTCTATCTCACTGATTTGTTGGCACAAGTCTGAAAAGCGTTCGACAGAGCTATTTTTCGGACGGGCGGCAAATAACGACTCAGCGCGTTTTCACTGCGCCTCTGGCAGATGAAACCGGCCTGGATAGGATGTGAGTAATTCATTGAATTATTCGCGAAGAATACCGGTGTCTGGCGATACCGGGCGTTTTTATGGATGCCATTAAGCTTATAACTGCGCGGGATATCGATAAAATGAACAATATCTCTGTAACGCCTAAAGGCGGAACGATTGCTACTGAAGTGAGCGGTAATCAGGTTAATTTGACTGCTCCCAGTGTGGTTAAGCTCAACCTTAATCAGGCTGATATTAAGTCTTTCACACGCAATGGTAGTGATTTAGTGGTCACCACTAAATCCGGTGAAGTCGTTGTTATTCATAAGTTCTACGATGCTAACGGCGACAGCGATCTGGTGCTGCAGGACGACAAAGGCGCGCTGTGGTGGGTGGAAGATCCCGGCACAGAAGGCTTCCAGTTTATGTCTATCGACAGCACGGAAGGGCTGTTAGCGGAAAACGTCACGGGTGACGGAACACTGACCGCCTTTGGTATCGCCGGTGCCGCGCTGGCAGGGATTGGGGCGCTGATCGCCGGTAACAACGGCGGCGGCGGCGGTGATACCACGGCACCGGCGGCAGTCAGCGATCTGCTGATCACGGATAACGCGGGCAGCGTGCAGGGCGCTATCACTGGCGGCACCAGCACCGATGACAACACGCCTACGCTGAGCGGCACGGCCGAAGCGGGGACCATTGTCAGTATTTACGACGGCACCACGCTGCTGGGCAGCACCATTGCCGATGGCAGCGGTCAGTGGCGCTTCACTCCCGCCACGCTGGCAGATGGCAATTACGCGTTCCGCGCGGTTGCCACCGACGCCGCCGGTAACGTCACCACCTCCGTCACCCTGACTGTCACCATTGATACCGTTGCGCCGGGCGCGGCCACGCTGGTGGTCACCAACGACGTTAGCGGCACCGTCATCCCGAATGGCGGCGTCACCAGCGACACCACGCCGCCGGTGGCCATTACCGGGCTGGCAGCGGTGAACAACAACGGCAGCACGCCAGTAGCGATTGCGGCGGGTGGCGTCACTAATGACAGCACGCCACGCCTGAGCGGCACGGCGGAAGCCAACAGCATCGTGACCATCCGCGATGGTGATACGGTGCTGGGTTCGGTTACCGAGGCCAGCAACGGCAGCTGGAGCTTCGTGGTGGGTAACGCGCTGAGCAACGGCAGCCACACGCTGAACGTGACGCAGACCGACCCGGCGGGCAACGTCAGCCCGCAGGTGTCGACCACGCTGATCGTCGACACCGTGGTGCCGGTCGCCAGTACGCTGACCATCATTGATGACATCAGCGGCACGCCGGTGACCCTAGCGAACGGCGCCTTTACGCGCGATACCACGCCTACGCTGCGCGGTACTACGGAAGCGGGTGCAGTGGTCACCATCTACGACGGTGCCAGCGCCATTGGTTCTGTGACCGCGGGTAGTGATGGCAGCTGGAGCTTCACCACCGCAACGCTGGCGAACGGCGCGCACACGCTGAGCACCACGGTGACCGATGCGGCGGGGAACGTCAGCACCGGCAACATCACGGCGACGGTGAATGTCGATACCCTGCCTCCGGCGGCGGTAAGCGGGCTGGCGATCAACAGCGCCGGTACCCTTGTCACCGGTAGTGGTGAAGTGGGGGCCACGGTGACAGTGCGCGATGCCAGCGGCAACGCGCTCGGCACCACCACGGTCGGCAACGGCGGCAACTGGTCGGTGACGCTCACCACCGCGCAGATCACCGGTGCGCCGCTCTCGGTGATCCAGACGGATCGCGCCGGCAACGTCTCGCCGGGGACATCGCTGACCGGTGCGATTCGCATCGTGGCGACCAACGACAGCAACGAGGTTGATTACACCAGCACGCAGGCAACGGTGAACAACGGTAATGCTTACCTGTTCAGCGTGGGTAACGATGACAGCCGTACCGTGACGCTCAACGTTTCGGTGACCAGTCTCGGCGTGGCCGCCACCTATTCGTTAAACCAGTACGAACAGCGGGCAAACGGCTCGTGGCAGTTGATCAGTATCAAGACCAACTACATCAGCGCGCTGTTGACGATCGGTACGCTGAAGGGGGGCAAACGTCACCTACACCGGACTGGGGACCGGCAACTATGCGGTGGTGGTCGCAGCCACCACGAACATTAGCGTGTTGCCAACCACCACGGTAAGCACGGTGTCGGATTTCACCACGCTGGCGGTCACCACCGCCGCGACGGTCACCGGTAACCTGCTGACTAACGACACCAGCTCGATCGCCGGGACGATTCCGTCCGGCACGGCGGTGGCGTCGGTGGGCAGCAGCGCGGTGGCGTCCAGCGGCAATACGGTGATCAACACCACCTACGGTACGCTGACCATTGATGCGAAGGGTAACTACACCTACACGCTGAAGGCCGGGCTGGATATCGATACCCTGCCATCAGCGGACACCTTCACCTACTCGGTGCGGGATGCCAGCGGTGCAGTGACCTCGGCGACGCTGACGGTGACGTTGCATAACGGTGCGGCCACCGCGCTGTTCGCCACCACCAGTCTGGCGGCGGAAACCACCAGCAGCAGTGAGCATGATGCCAGCGGCAGCATCTGGGGAGACAGCAACGTCAGCCACAGCGGCACGCTGAGCATCCTCAATGAGCACGGCGATCTCACCACCGTGAGCAGCGTGGGCAGCACGGCGGTGGCCGGGGACTTTGGTGTGCTGACCATCGCCGCCAACGGTAGCTATACCTATACCCTGAACGCGGATGTGAATATCCAGAACATCACGCATAAGGAGGTGTTTACCTACACCCTGGCGTCGTCCGACGGCACCATCACCAGCAACACCTTTACCATTGAGCTCCACCCGACCATCACGGGTACCGCCTCGGCTGACAGCCTTACCAGCAGCGCCTACGACGACACCATTACCAGCGGTGCCGGCGCAGATACGCTGGTTTACCACCTGCTGAGCAGCGCAGATGCCACCGGTGGCAACGGTCACGACACCTGGACCGACTTCAGCGTCGCGCAGGGTGACAAGGCAGGGTGACAAGATCGACGTCAGCAGTCTGCTGATTGGCTGGAATGATTCCACCAGTAATATCAATGATTTTGTGAAAGTGGATCACACCGCGGACGGCAATACGGTGTTGTCGATTGACCGTGACGGCAGCGGGACGGGGTACAGCAGTACGCAGCTGATTACCTTGGAAGGCGTAAACGTCTCACTGGAGGAGTTTCTGCAGCAACCGCATCAAAACCACACGGCTTAGTGGGTGTAACGCAGGGAAGCATAACGGGCACAGGGAGGTGCCCCTTTCTCTCTTTTACTGGTGAACAATCGATGGATCTGATGCAATCAGGCGCAATAACTCGCCGTACCTGTAAGCTCAGCGCCCTGTGTGCTGGCATTGTGTTTTTTCACAGTTCTCATCTTATGGCTGCCAGTGATGCCGTGACGCAGGCGGGGCGCATAACCTCAGCCGGTCTGGCGCAGCAGCAGGATCTTCCCTTCTTAACCGGCTAGGTGGCCGAACCCGCCCTGGCTAACGTGCCGGATACGTTAACCCTTAACCAGGCGGTACAGCGCGCCATCCAGTGGCATCCGGACATCGCGCAGGCGATTGGCAAAATGCTTGAGCAGGCCAGCCAGGTCGATGTGGCGCAGGCCAAATACTATCCGCAAATCAGCGCCGGCATGAACAACGGCTACAGCAACGCCTACAGCGAGAAAGGCTTCAGCCCATCATTTGTGCTGTCGGTATCGCAGATGCTGTATGACTTCGGCAAAGTCAGCAGTTTGGTGCGCTCCGCCGAAGCCGGGGTGGCGCAGGAGCAGGCCAGCGTGCTGGTGAGTATTGATACCGTCGCGCACGACACCGCCGCCGCGCTGGTGCAGGTGCAAGAGCTATCAGCAGCTGGTGAAGATCGCCCAGGATCAGCTGACGGCGCTGAGTAAGATTGGCGATCTGGCGCGTCAGCGCAATGAAGAGGGGGCGGCATCGCTCTCGGACGCCACGCAGACCGACGCGCGTATCGAAGGGGCGCGCACCACGCTGACCCAGTATCAGGCCAGCCTCAACCGCTGGCGTGCGACGCTGGCAAGCTATCTCGGCTGGCCACTGGTGAAAAAGGTCAGCGATGCGTTTCCGCCCAGCCTGACGCGCGCCTGCGCGGTGGGCAAAGCCGACGACAAAACCAATCCGGCAGTGCTGGCAGCGTGGGCGCAGGCGCGGCAGGCGGCCAATGCGGCGGTGAACTCGGCGCGCCTCAAAGCGCAGCAGCAGCTCAGCGAATCGCAAACCGAAGCGCTGAGCCTGTCGCAGAGCCTGGCGATCATGTCGCGCAAGCAGACGTTGGGCGAGAAGACGCAGCAGCTGTATCAGGATCAGTATTTGCAGCTCGGCACCCGTCCGCTGCTGGACGTGCTCAACGCCGAACAGGAAGTGTTTCAGACGCGCTTCGCCATGCAGCAAACCATCAGTCAGTTACGTTCACTGCAGCTCGACTGCTTATACAGCACCGGGCAGATGCGGTCAGCGTTTGCGCTGAATAACCAGCGCATCCAGTCCGTGGAGATCCAGCCATGACGCAATTACAGATTCCGGACGCACCCAATGGCAATCCCGCCAGCGCCGCCGGTGGCGAGGTGCCGCTACACGGCTGGGCCACCGCCATTATTCTCATCGCTACCCATTATCGCCTGCCGTGCTCGCCGGGCATGATCATGGCTGCCAGCGAATGGCAGGGCAAACAGTCACGTGATAAAGCGCTGCGCCATCTGGCGCGTCAGGCCGGGCTGTCGCTGCAGCTGTATGAAGAGCATCAGTGGGAGATCAGCAGCTGGCGCTTGCCGCTGGCGGTGGAACTGAGCGACGGCCAGGTCGGCGTCATCACCAGCTTTGATGGCGATGACACGGTGCGCGTGCACCCGGCCGGCGATGAACAACCGGCGCCGATCGCGCTGAACATGCTGCTGCCGCAGATCCGCTACGCCGCGGCACTGCGTCTGGTGACGGCCGCCAAAGATAGCCGTGTCGATCGCTATCTCGCCACGGTCAAGCCCGACTGGCTGCGCCGTCTGGTGCTACACGACATGCGTCCTTACGGCTACGTGATGCTGGGATCGTTCCTGATCAACCTGCTGGCGCTGGTCGGCATCATCTTCTCGATGCAGGTGTACGATCGGGTGATCCCGGCGCAGTCGTACCCCACGCTATACGTGTTGTATATCGGGGTGATCCTCTCGGTGGTGTTCACCTATATTCTGCGCGTCGGTCGCGATCACGTCACCGATCTGCTCGGCAAGCGCGCCGATATGCGCGTCTCCGATCGCGTGTTCGGCCACGCGCTGCGGCTGCGTAACAGCGCGGTACCGCGATCGACCGGTACCTTTATCTCGCAGCTGCGCTAGCTGGAAGCGGTGCGCGAAATGGTCACGTCGACCACGGTGACGGCGATCGTCGATATGCCGTTCTTCCTGCTGTTTATGCTGGTGATGGCGATCATCGCGCCGCAGTTGGCGTGGATCGCGCCGGTGGCGGTGCTGCTGATGATCCTGCCCGGCGTGCTGAGCCAGAAAAAACTGGCGAAGCTGGCGCAGCAAAACCTGAAAGAGTCGACGCTGCGCAACGCGGTGCTGGTGGAGAGTGTACAGGGGCTGGAAGATATCAAGCTGATGCAGGCGGAGGACCGCTTTCTGCAGCAGTGGAACAGCTATATCCGCATCACCGCGCAGTCGGGCGTCGAGATGCGCAAAGTCATGCATGCGCTGATCAGCTGGGGCGTCACTATTCAGGGACTGGTGTACGCCAGCATGATCGTGGTGGGGGCGCCGATGGTGATCAACGGCGATATCACCACCGGGGCGATTGTCGCCGCGTCGCTGCTGTCCTCACGCATGATTGCGCCAATGGCGACGCTGTGTGATGTGCTGGCCTGCTGGCAGCAGGTAAAAGCGGCAAAGAGCAGCCTCGATGCGCTGATGAATCTGCCGGTGGAGAACAGTAAAGACGAAACGCGCATTTACTGTCCGGTGCTGTTTGGCCACTACCAGTTCACCGATGCCATGTTCCGCTACTACAGCGATTCGCTGACGGTGGCGCTGCGTATCAAGACGCTGACCATGAAGCAGGGTGAGCGCATCGCCGTGCTGGGGCGCAACGGCTCCGGCAAATCCACGCTGCTGAAGGCGATGGCCGGCGGCATGGATCTGGTGGGCGGCGAGCTGCGGCTGGACAACCTCAGCCTGCCGCATATTGATGTCGCGGACGTGCGGCGCAACGTCGGGCTGCTGACGCAGAACGCACGGCTGTTCCACGGTACGCTGCGGGAAAACCTGACCATGGGCGCGGCACACGCCACCGACGAGGCGATTTTTGCCGCGCTGACGGTCAGTGGCGGGGCCGATTTCATTCGCCGTCTGCCGCTCGGGCTCGATCATCCGGTAATGGAGGGCGGCGTCGGGCTGTCCGGCGGCCAGCGCCAGTCGCTGCTGCTGGCGAACGGCAAGCGCATGCTGACTTTTGGCGGTGATCACTACGTCACGCTGCCGCTGCTGCGCGCGCACGCCAAACACTTCGGCAAGATGGCGCTGGTGCACTTTGATGCGCACACCGATACCTACTCCAACGGCCCGACTTTTGACCACGGCACTATGTTCTACACTGCGCCGCAGGAAGGGCTGATCGATCCGCAGCATTCGGTGCAGATTGGTATCCGTACCGAGTTCGATAAGAGCCTAGGCTTCAACGTGCTGGACGCCGCGCAGGTTAATGACCGCAGCGTGGACGACATCTTGGCCGAAGTGAAGCGCACCGTGGGCGATTTGCCGGTGTACCTGACGTTTGATATCGACTGCCTCGATCCGGCCCACACGGCAGGCACCGGTACGCCAGTGATTGGCGGCCTGACCAGCGATAAAGCCACTAAGCTGATTCGCGGCCTGCAGGGCATGAACATTGTGGGGATGGATCTGGTGGAAGTGGCACCGGGTTACGATCACGCCGACCTGACCTCACTGGCCGCTGCGACGCTGGCGCTGGATATGCTGCACGTGCAGGCTGCGAATAAAGGTTAAGCGGCGGTGCGGACGGCTGCCCTCACCCTGACCCTCTCCCCCCAAGAGAGGGAACCGATCGAGCCGGCTCTCCTTCTCCCGCGTGCAGGAGTGAAAACCGCTGCACTGACTGCTCCCTCTCCCGCGTGCGGGAGAGGGCTGGGGTGAGGGAAAACGGCTACTACTTACCATCTGCCGCGATGCGGTTGCGAATATGCTGCGCGCGCGACTCAGAATCCGGATGCGAGTCAAACATCGAGCTCTGGCGGCCCTGATCCAGCTTCGCCAGCTTCTCGAAGCTGGTCGCCAGACCGAGCGGATTAATGCCGCGCTTCTTCAGCAGATCGTACGAATAGTCATCCGCCTGCGACTCCTGGGTCTGTGAGAACTGCGCGTTAACCAGTTTCTCGCCCATCTCGCCCAGCTGTGACTGCGACAGCGAACCGATCACGCTGCCCACCGACGCCGCAGCGTTGCGTGCAGCCGTGGTCGCGAAAGCCAGCTGCATCGCTTTGCGCGTATGGCCGAGCGCGACGTGGCCCATTTCATGGCCGAGCACGCCTTCCACTTCGTTGTCGCTCATCATATCCATCAGACCGCTATAAACGCGGATACAGCCATTAGCCATCGCCCAGGCGTTTACGTCTTTGGTCAGATACACCTTGTCGTTGGCCGGTTCGCCGTTGATGTTATCGCCCAGCGCGGCGGCGATTTTGTTCAGCCGCTGCTGATAGCTGCTGTTAGCCGGCGCCAGCTGGTTCTCTTTATCCATCTGTGCACACGACTGATCGCTCAGCTCTTTAACCTGGGCATCATTCAGCGAGTAAGCCTGAAACGCCTGCGCGCCAGACTGCAACAGTGCGTTGTTATCCATTCCTTCGCAGCCGCTCAGCAGCGAAACCATTCCCAGCACGACAACCATGGCGCGGATTTTCATATCAGCATCCTTTGAGTAACAAGTAGAGAAAACAAACACCTGAAAAACCACGCAGGTGTTTAAACGCATTGGTTATAGCGTGCCAGGGGCGGATTGGCTAGCAGACAGGCCCCGAAATGCAACCCTGAACCGCAGATTTAGCATCCTGATACAT
This sequence comes from Type-A symbiont of Plautia stali, assembly GCF_059731155.1. Taxonomy (NCBI): domain Bacteria; species Type-A symbiont of Plautia stali. Next base: position 891,891 of record NZ_AP035891.1, read on the forward strand.
GTACTTTTGCCCCGATTTTCATGTACATTGATGTGCGACTTTTTTCTCGCTTCGCCTTATAACTCATTAATTACAATCAGTTAAGCGTGGCGGAGCATTAATCCGACCTGGAGTAGAAGATGCCCTCTCGTAAAGAGCTTGCCAACGCCATTCGCGCGTTAAGTATGGATGCAGTACAGAAAGCGAAATCGGGACATCCGGGTGCCCCAATGGGCATGGCCGATATCGCTGAAGTGCTGTGGCGTGATTTCCTGAACCACAATCCAACTAACCCGCTGTGGGCAGATCGCGACCGTTTCGTGCTGTCCAACGGCCACGGCTCGATGCTGATTTACAGCCTGCTGCACCTCACCGGCTATGACCTGCCGATGAGCGAGCTGCAGAACTTCCGTCAGCTGCACTCTAAAACCCCAGGCCACCCGGAATACGGCTACACCGCAGGCGTAGAAACCACCACCGGCCCACTGGGGCAGGGCATCGCGAACGCCGTGGGCTTCGCCATTGCTGAGCGCACGCTGGCGGCGCAGTTCAACCGTCCGGGCCATGACATCGTAGATCATCACACTTACGTGTTCATGGGCGACGGCTGCATGATGGAAGGCATCTCGCACGAAGTGTGCTCCATCGCCGGTACCCTTAAACTCGGCAAGCTGGTGGCATTCTATGACGACAACGGCATCTCTATCGACGGTCACGTGGATGGCTGGTTCACCGACGACACCGCCAAACGCTTCGAAGCCTACGGCTGGCACGTGGTGCGTGGCGTGGACGGTCACGACGCCGACGCGATCAAAAAAGCGGTGGAAGAAGCCAAAGCGGTCACCGACAAGCCATCGCTGCTGATGTGCAAAACCATCATCGGTTTCGGTTCCCCGAACAAAGCCGGTACGCACGATTCGCACGGTGCCCCGCTGGGTGACGACGAAATCGCGCTGACCCGCAAACAGCTGGGCTGGAACTACGCGCCATTTGAAATTCCTTCTGATATCTACGCACAGTGGGATGCTAAAGAAGCCGGCCAGGCGAAAGAGAAAGCCTGGGACGAGAAGTTTGCTGCTTACGCCGCTGCGCATCCGGAACTGGCCACTGAGTTCAAACGCCGCGTGAACAACGAGCTGCCCGCTAACTGGCAGGCGGAATCGCAGAAGTTCATTGAGCAGCTGCAGGCTAATCCGGCGAAAATCGCCAGCCGTAAAGCGTCGCAGAATGCCATCGAAGCTTTCGGTAAGCTGCTGCCAGAATATCTGGGCGGCTCGGCTGACCTGGCACCAAGCAACCTGACCATGTGGTCCGGCTCGAAGCCGATCAATGAAGATGCCGCAGGCAACTACATTCATTACGGCGTGCGTGAGTTTGGTATGACTGCCATCGCCAACGGTATCGCGCTGCACGGTGGCTTCCTGCCGTACACCGCAACCTTCCTGATGTTCGTCGAGTACGCGCGTAACGCGGCACGTATGGCGGCGCTGATGAAAATCCGTCAGGTGATGGTTTATACCCACGACTCTATCGGTCTGGGTGAAGATGGCCCGACGCACCAGCCGGTTGAGCAGATGGCCAGCCTGCGCACCACTCCCAATATGAGCCTGTGGCGTCCGTGTGACCAGGTAGAGTCTGCGGTGGCGTGGAAATACGCTATCGAGCGCGTTGACGGCCCATCAGCCCTGATCTTCTCGCGTCAAAACCTGGCGCAGCAGGATCGTAGCGCTGAGCAGCTGGCTAACGTGGCGCGCGGTGGTTACGTGCTGAAAGATTGCGACGGCACGCCGGAGCTGATTCTGATTGCGACCGGTTCTGAAGTTGAGCTGGCGGTCGGCGCTTACGAGCAGCTGAGTTCGGAAGGCCGCAAGGTGCGCGTGGTGTCCATGCCGTCTACCGATGCGTTCGATAAGCAGGATGCGGCTTATCGTGAGTCTGTGCTGCCGAAAGCGGTTGGCGCACGCATTGCTATCGAAGCCGGTATCGCGGATTACTGGTTCAAGTACACCGGCCTGCACGGTGCCATTGTTGGCATGACCACCTTCGGTGAGTCAGCGCCAGCTGAGAAGCTGTTCGAAGAGTTCGGCTTCACCGTGGCCAACGTGGTGAAAACCGCGAAATCGGTTCTGTAATTTCGCGTAACCCATCGCGCCGCTGCGCGTTGTAGCGGCGCGATTCATCGCAGCATTTCTGCTGCCATCCTCATGCTTAACTACGCGCAATAGATTGCGCCGCTACACGAGTGTGCAGATCGGCGGCCCTGTTATCTCCTGAACCTGAAACGGTTCAATTATTCCTGCAGTAATAATTGCCATTTCCTGAATTTGTGACGCAGATCCAATAATCAGCAGCACAGTTGATCGCAATCATTCCTGTTATTCCTTCCATGCTTTATTCTTGCTGAACCGTTTCAGTTGCAGCCGTGTGCTCTCCGTCAGTAACCGTAACCGGGCAAGAATTCCCTGTACAAAACGCAGCGAAACGCTCAAGGTATTTGGCACGTTTTTTCAGGTGTGGCTGCAGGAAGTGAGATGACCATTCGTATCGCAATAAATGGTTTTGGTCGTATCGGGCGCAACGTGTTGCGTGCGCTGTATGAAACCGGTCGCCGGGCGGAAATCACCGTAGTGGCGATTAACGAACTCGCGGGAGCGGCTGGCATGGCGCATCTGCTGAAGTACGACACCAGCCACGGCCGCTTTGCCTTTGACGTACGCCAGGAGCGCGATCAGCTGTGGGTTGGCGACGATACCATCCGTATCCTGCATCAGGCTGAGATTGCCGCGCTGCCGTGGCGCGAGCTGAATGTCGATATCGTGCTGGATTGCACCGGCGTGTACGGCAGCCGCGACGATGGTGAAGCGCATCTGAAGGCAGGCGCGAAGAAAGTGTTGTTCTCGCATCCCGGCGGCAACGATTTGGATGTCACCGTCGTGTTCGGCGTTAACGAACAGGCTCTTAAACAAACTGACCGCATTGTCTCCAACGCATCCTGCACCACCAACTGCATTATTCCGGTGATCAAGCTGCTGGATGACGCCTTTGGCATTGAGTTGGGCACCGTGACCACCATTCACTCGGCGATGCACGATCAGCAGGTGATTGACGCGTATCACAGCGACCTGCGCCGTACCCGTGCCGCCAGTCAGTCGATCATTCCGGTCGATACGCGTCTTGCCGCTGGCATTACCCGTATTTTTCCGAAATTTAACAATCGCTTCGAGGCTATCGCGGTGCGCGTGCCGACGATCAACGTGACCGCCATTGATCTGAGCGTTTCGGTGCGCCAGGCGGTGAAGGCGTGTGAGGTCAACGCGTTGCTGCAAAACGCGTCAGAGGGGGCATTTCGTGGTATAGTTGACTATACGGAATTACCGTTAGTCTCAGTAGATTTTAACCACGATCCGCACAGTGCCATAGTGGACGGCACGCAAACGCGGGTCAGCGGTCACCACCTGATCAAAACCCTGGTCTGGTGTGACAACGAATGGGGCTTTGCTAACCGCATGATCGACACCACGTTAGCAATGGCCGCAAGCGGTTTCAGGTAAGACGCGGACTGCGTCTGGCAAAACTTATGAGAATCAACGAGAGGGTTCACCATGTCTGTAATTAAGATGACCGATCTGGATCTTGCTGGTAAACGCGTTCTGATCCGTGCCGATCTCAACGTACCAGTGAAAGAAGGGAAAGTGACGTCAGATGCACGTATTCGTGCTTCTCTGCCTACCATCGAAGCGGCGTTGAAACAGGGCGCGAAAGTGATGGTTACCTCTCACCTGGGTCGCCCGACCGAAGGTGAATACAACGAAGAGTTCTCCCTCCTGCCGGTTGTTAACTACCTGAAAGAAAAACTGAACGGCACTAACGTGACCTTGGCGAAAGACTACCTCGACGGCGTTGAAGTGGGCGTGGGTGAACTGGCGGTGCTGGAAAACGTTCGCTTCAACAAAGGCGAGAAAAAAGACGACGAAACCCTGTCGAAGAAATATGCCGCGCTGTGTGACGTGTTCGTCATGGATGCATTCGGCACCGCGCACCGCGCGCAGGCGTCCACTCACGGCGTGGGCAAATTCGCACCGATCGCCTGTGCCGGTCCGCTGCTCTCTGCCGAACTGGAAGCGCTGGGCAAAGTGATGAGCAATCCACAGCGTCCCCTAGTCGCCGTGGTGGGTGGTTCTAAAGTGTCGACCAAATTCGACGTGCTGCAGTCGCTGGTGAAAATCGCTGACACCGTGATTGTCGGTGGCGGTATCGCTAACACCTTCGTGGCGATCGACAACAACGTCGGCAAATCGCTGTACGAGCCAGACTTAGTTGAGGCCGCTAAAGGCCTGCGCGACCAGTACGGCATTCCGGTACCTACCGATTCACGCGTCGGCACGGAATTCTCCGAAACTGCCCCGGCAACCGTGAAAAAGGTTTCCGACGTGGCGGATAACGAAGAAATTATGGACTTCGGTGACGAAACCGCACAGAACATGGCGAAGCTGCTGAAAGAGGCAAAAACCATTCTGTGGAACGGTCCGGTTGGCGTGTTTGAGTTCCCGAACTTCCGTAAGGGCACCGAAATCGTCGCCAACGCTATCGCAGACAGCGATGCGTTCTCTGTTGCCGGCGGCGGTGATACCCTGGCGGCTATCGACCTGTTCGGTATCGAGGACAAAATCTCCTACATCTCTACCGGTGGCGGTGCGTTCCTCGAGTTCGTGGAAGGCAAAAAACTGCCGGCAGTTGCCATGCTGGAAGAGCGCGCGAAGCAGTAATTTTTGGGGGTAGCGTTTCGGCGCTGCCTGAAGGCTTGCCCGCTGTGGGCGAACAGATCGCATTCCCATTGGGGAGTGGACGATAAACGAAACAGGACACAACCATGTCTAAAATTTTAGATTTCGTAAAACCCGGCGTTGTCACTGGTGATGACGTTCAGAAAATCTTCAAAGTAGCGAAAGAAAACAAATTCGCTCTGCCAGCCGTTAACTGCGTCGGCACTAATTCCATCAACGCGGTACTGGAAGCTGCGGCTAAAGTTAAAGCGCCGGTCATCGTTCAGTTCTCCAACGGTGGTGCTGCCTTCATCGCCGGTAAAGGGTTCAAAACCGACAAACTACAGGGCGCTGCGATTTTCGGTGCTATCTCTGGCGCACAGCATGTGCATCTGATGGCTGAACAGTACGGCGTGCCAGTAATCCTGCACACCGACCACTGTGCGAAAAAACTGCTGCCGTGGATCGACGGCCTGCTGGATGCTGGCGAAGAGCACTTCAAGAAAACCGGTAAGCCACTGTTCTCTTCGCACATGATCGACCTGTCTGAAGAGTCTCTGCAAGAGAACATCGAGATTTCTTCTAAATATGTGGCGCGCATGGCGAAACTGAACATGACGCTGGAAATCGAACTGGGCTGCACCGGTGGTGAAGAAGATGGCGTGGACAACAGCCACATGGACGCTTCTGCACTGTACACTCAGCCAGAAGACGTAGATTACGCCTACACCGAGTTGAGCAAAATCAGCCCGCGTTTCACCATCGCTGCGTCCTTCGGTAACGTGCACGGCGTGTACAAGCCAGGCAACGTGAAACTGACCCCAACCATTCTGCGTGATTCGCAGAAATACGTTTCCGAGAAACATGGCCTGCCGCACAACGCGCTGGACTTCGTGTTCCACGGCGGTTCCGGTTCTTCTGCTGCAGAAATCGAAGAGTCTATCAGCTACGGCGTGATCAAGATGAACATCGATACCGATACCCAGTGGGCAACCTGGGACGGCATCCTGCAGTACTACAAAACCAACGAAGCTTACCTGCAGGGTCAGCTTGGCAACCCGAACGGTGCTGACAGCCCGAACAAAAAATACTACGACCCACGCGTCTGGCTGCGTGCGGCACAATCTTCCATGGTTGTGCGCTTAGAGCAGGCTTTCAAAGAGCTGAACGCTGTCGACGTACTGTAATTTTTGCTTACCGTACAAAAAAGGCCCGAAAGGGCTTTTTTTATGCGTCCCGTCTGGAAATCCCGGTTTATACAGCACATTTTTGGCGCTTCGCACCATTATTGTTTACCCTTGTACTCGGGAGTGTCGGATTGAATCTGGCAGTTTTTGTACTTTCCTGCGGGAAACTCAACAACAAGGCTAACAAATGGAAGATCTTAACGTCGTTGACGGCATTAACAATGCAGGTGGCTGGCTGGTGCGCAACCAGGCGCTGATCCTCAGCTATGCGGTGAACATCGTGGCGGCTATCGCCATCATTATTGTCGGGATGATTATCGCGCGCGTGGTATCGAACGGCGTCAATCGTCTGCTGGTCGCGCGTCACATTGATGCCACCGTGGCTGATTTCCTCTCGGCGTTGGTGCGCTACGGTATCATTGCCTTCACGATTATTGCCGCGCTGGGCCGCGTCGGCGTGCAGACTGCCTCGGTGATCGCCGTGCTCGGTGCTGCCGGTCTGGCCGTCGGTCTGGCACTGCAGGGGTCGCTCTCCAACCTGGCGGCAGGCGTACTGCTGGTGACCTTCCGTCCATTCCGCACCGGTGAGTTCGTCGATCTCGGTGGCGTAATGGGTACCGTACAGAATGTACAGATCTTCTCGACCACGCTGAAAACCGCTGACGGCAAAATCGTGGTAGTGCCAAACGGCAAAATCATCGCCGGCAATATCGTCAACTTTTCGCGCGAACCTATCCGCCGCAACGAGTTCATTATTGGCGTCGCCTACGATGCGGATGTCGATCAGGTGATCGATCTGCTGCGTGAAGTGGTGGAAGCGGACGAGCGCGTGCTGAAAGATCTGGGTATCCAGATTGGCCTTAACGAACTGGCGGCTTCGTCGCTGAACTTTGTGGTGCGCTGCTGGAGCAAAAGCGGTGATCTGCAGAACGTCTACTGGGACCTGATGAAGAACTTCAAGCGCACGCTGGATGCGCACGGTATCGGTATTCCTTATCCGCAGATGGACGTACAGCTGCATCAGGTGTAGAGCGAGGCGCAGCAGCCTGCGTGCAGCGAGTAAGTTATCAGGGCACCGGCGGGTGCCCTTGTTTTATCAGTTCCGCTAATGACCGATTAATTCTTTCCATTTCTGCTAATATCCACGCCTTACTATACTGCACAGCAACACCCCTTTTTCAGGAACTCTTCTGTGTTATCTTTTTACTTACAAGGGCTTGCCCTTGGTGCTGCGCTGATCCTGCCGTTAGGCCCGCAGAACGCCTTCGTATTGAACCAGGGCATTAAGCGCCACTACCATTTGATGACCGCGTCGTTGTGCACACTGAGCGATATTGCGCTGATCTGTGGCGGAATATTTGGCGGCAGCGCGCTGTTACAGCAGTCCCCGGTTCTGCTGATGCTGATTACCTGGGCTGGCGTAGCGTTTCTGCTGTGGTACGGCTGGGGCGCGCTACGCACTGCTTGGCAGGGCGATGTCACGCTGGCGTCAGAGGCGGAGCTGAAGCAGGGGCGCTGGCGCATTGTCGCCACCATGCTGGCGGTGACCTGGCTCAATCCGCATGTCTGTCTCGACACCTTCGTGGTGCTCGGCAGCCTCGGCAGTCAGCTGCCGTCGGCGGAGGCGCGCCGCTGGTTCGCTTTCGGCACCGCCAGCGCCTCGCTGCTGTGGTTTTTCGGTCTGGCGCTGCTGGCTGCCTGGCTGTCGCCGCGCCTGCGCACCGTGCGGGCGCAGCGCATCATTAATCTGCTGGTGGGCGGCGTAATGTGGTTTATCGCCCTGCAGCTGGCGCGTCAGGGCATCGCCGGCTGGTGATGCACATGCAGGCCGTAAAGCGTGGGCAGGGCGCCTGCGCTGGCCAGCAGCTCCAGCCGAACCTGGCGGAACGCGGTATCCGGTGGCAGCACATGATGGCACAGCGAGTGATGATTATCGCTGACCTCGGCCAGCAGCGTGTCATCCAGCCACAGGCGATAGCGGGTAGTGCAGTGCGGCGTCACCGCCTGCGCATGGCCCATCTGCACCGTTTCCATCGCATGATCGAAATCGTTATCGAACAGCAACGTAATCTGGCTGGCGCGCTGCGCGTCCGGCCATTGCCAGCGCACCCACGGCTGGCGATCGTCTGCCGCCGGCAGCCAGCCGTTGGTGTGGCTTTCCGGCCGCAGTTTACCGTTGAGCAAATAGTCGCAGTGCCACAACCGCAGCGGCGTCGCCAGACTAAACGCGATCAGAATCTGATTGGGCGCGCGGCGCGGCAGCCAGAAATCAAACTCATCCACGCCGTAATCGTCGTCGTTTATCTGCCGGGTGCGTTTCGCGACGCGCGGATTGAGGCTGTTGAATACTATCATGATGCCCGGCAGGCGCGGCGGGTGAGCGCTACTTCAATCGCCGGATTTTCTTCAAAGGCGATAAACAGGTAGCGATCGCACTCCGCACGGTAGTCAAACGGCAGCGAATACTCCTCTTCACCGCCAATCTGCAAACTGTGCGTGGCCAGCAGCCGATCGCCGCAGGTGTTGGCCGGATTGTCGCTGGTCAGCAGTGAAACCTGCAGCGTTTGCGCGGAGGACGCTCGCAGCCGCACCGTCAGCGCTGGCAGGCGTTCTCCGGCTTTAAGCGGCAGCAGCAGGGCGCGCAGCGTGAGGTCAGGGTGTGCCAGCCGCCATCCGCGGGCAGGGCGTGCAGCGCGAAGGTGCTGCTGGCGCTGACCTGAGCGGCACCGGCCGGATGCGCTAGCTGCTGACGCGGAATGAACGCGCCGTGGCGCAGCAGCTGTTGCTGCAGCTGACCAATATGCTCCGGCTGCGCCAGCTGACGCGGTGTCTGGTTGTGTTGCTGGCACAGCGCCGCCGCGCGGCCCACCACTTCGCCCAGCACGCCACAGGTGCACATCACGCGCGCGCTGCCAAAGGCAATGTACGTGGCAGAGATGAGCCGACCGGTCAGCAGCAGATTATCCAGCGACTGGCTGTACAGCGCCCGAAACGGAATAGTGTAAGTGCCTTTGCTGTGGAACTGGCGGCAGCCGTCGTGAGCGCTGTACACGCCGTCGGCCGGATGCAGGTCAATCGACCAGCCGCCGTAGGCCACCGCATCGTAGTGGTCGCGCTGCGCGATGATATCCTGCTGACACAGCAGGGTGTCGCCTAGAAAGCGTCGGCTCTCGCGCTTGCCGGGAATTAGCCCAACCCATTCAATTGTCAGCGTGTCGGCATCGGCAAACTCGCCGGAATTTTTGATGTAATCCCACACGCCCCAGACAATTTTCCACAGCTCCCACTTGATGGTTTCGCTTTCATGCACGGTATCCAGCCGGCCGCCCCACTCGAGCCACCAGAGATCGCAGCCGTTGAGATCGGAGCTCAGGCGTTTATAACGCGGGATGGCGATAATCTCTTTCAGCGCGAAGGAGGGCGGCACGAAGCGCACCGGCTGCGCGCTGCGCTTGGTATAAAAGTAGATTGAGTGGCCGAGCTTGTGACCAAACTGCTCGCCCGGCGCCATTTTTTCGCCAAACTCCTGCGGTGATTCTGCGCCCACGCGGTGCGCTGCCCCGGCCAGATAGCCGAGCACGCCGTCGCCGCTGGCATCGATAAACTGGTCGGCCGTCACGCGATAGCGGGTCTGATTGATGGCGTTGAAGGCCTGTACCGCCTGCAGGCGCTGCGCGGATTTTTCGATGTCGCTGACCACGGTATTGAGCAGCAGCGTCAGGCGCGGCTGCGCCTGCACGATGTCCAGCAGCACCATGTCGAACAGCACCGGGTTGCCCTCTTTGTTGCGCCACAGGTTCTCCTCCATGATCTCGCCCATGATGCCGCCTTCACGCGCCCAGCGGTTGTTATTACCCATGTGCGAGGTCGCGCCGTTGGCCCACAGCCGCACTTCGCTGGAGGCGTTGCCGCCGAGCACCGGGCGATCCTGAATCAGCACCATCTGCTGGCCTGCGCGTGCCGCAGCCAGCGCGGCGCAGACGCCCGCCAGACCGCCACCGGCGACCAGCACATCGGCGTGTAACGACTGAAACGGAAAGGCACGCGCGGCCTGAGAAGAGAACGTTTGCATCATGAGGTTACTCCCGCCTGAAGGCTGCTAAGATTGAATTTTTACCGTCACAAGGTGATTTATGTCTTCGCAACCCAACCAGAGCCTGATTGACGGAATTCGCTGCCTGCAATATCTGGTATCCAGTGACAAAGCGGTCGGCGGCCGTGAACTGGCGCGCCAGATGGGGATGAACAGCACGCGGGTAAATCGTCTGCTGATGACCATGGCGTCCATTGGCTTGACGATTAAGGATGAACACCGGCGCTATCTGCCAAGCCCGGGCATTCATGCGCTGGCGGCGCAGGCCATTCGCGGTTCGTCGCTGTTTGCTTCGGCACTGCCGCAGCTGGAGGTGCACGCGCCGCGCGATATCGTGGTGGCGCTTGGCGTGCTGTGGGAGGACCAGGTCATTTACATCTGGCACTCGGAGCCCGGCGAGCGTACCAGTACCAGCTAGGCGCTGGCCGGTTTCCGCATGCTGCCAGCGTGGCAGTCGGTGATTGGCGTCGCGCTGCTGGCGGCGGAGAGTGACGAGGTGCTGCGGCCAAGCTTCAGTGACGAACAGTGGGCGCAGATTGCGCCGCTGCTGGCGCGCAAACGCACCGAGGATTATCTGGTGTGGCATCGCGAGGACGGCGAAATCAGTATTGCGCAGCCGATCAATAACAACCGCGCGGCGCTGGCCTTCGCCAAAATCTGGCAGGCCGATGAAGCCCAGCTGGCGCAGCGTCTGCAACAGCTGCACGCGCTGGCGAAACGGCTCATCAGCGCGCGCTGACATGGTCAATTTTTCCTACCACAAACAGATAGCTGCAAATGCCAATAGCGGCCAGCACGGCGATAAACGCCAGCGCCGGCGCGAAGTTGCTGCCGTCAATCAGGGCGCCGATGGCAATGGGCACCACAATCGATGACAGCGCGCCGGTAAAGTTAAATACGCCGCCGGCCAGACCAATCAGATGGCGCGGCGCCAGCGCGGTAACAAACACCCAGGTAATGGTCGCTAGGCCATTACCAAAAAACGCCAGCGACATAAACAGGATGATCAGCCGCGAATCTTCGGTGTAGTTGGCACCCAGAATGAACAGCGTCAGGAACAGGCCGAGGATCACCGGCAGCTTGCGCGCCACGCTGGCTGACACGCCGCGCCGGATCATCCGGTCTGAGGCAAAGCCAGCCAGCAGCACACCACAAAACGCCGCGAAGTAGGGCAGCGACGCCACATAGCCGCTCTTGATAAAGTCCATGTGGCGATACTCCACCAGATAAATAGGAAACCACGTAAGGAAAAACCAGAAGGTGGCAGAGATGGTGAACTGGCCAATATAGATGCCGACCAGCTTGCGGCTGCGAAACATCTACGCCAGATCGGCCCAGCGTGCGCGCTGCGGCTGGCTGCCCTGACGATTTTCCAGCAGTGCACCGTTGTCACGCAGATAATTAAGTTCAGTCTCTGATACGCCTTTATGCTGGTTCGGCTCGCGATACAGCAGATACCACACCAGCGCCCAAATCATGCCCGCCACGCCGGTAATCAGAAACAGCCCGCGCTAGCCAAACGCAGCCTGCACGTGAAACAGCAGCGGCGTCATACAGGCGAGGCCAACAAACTGTGCGGACGAGTAGATGCCAATTGCACTGGCACGCTCCTGCTCGAGGAACCAGCTGGAAATCACCCGATTGTTAGCCGGCATCACCGGCGCTTCGAAAGCGCCCACGCCGAGGCGCAGACCGAACAGCGCGCCGAAGCTGCTGGCAAAAGCGTGCAGCGCGGTGATCAACGACCAGGCGAACAGGCCAGCGCCGTATACCAGCCGCGCGCCAAGACGATCGATCAGGAACCCGCCAGGAATTTGCAGCGCCGCATAGATCCAGCCGAACGCCGAGAAGATCAGCCCCATCTCCAGCGGCGTGAAGCGCAGTTCACCGGCCATCTGCGTGGCGGCCACCGACAGGTTGGTGCGATCCATGTAGTTAATGATGATGTTGATAAACACCAGTGCCAGCATCATAAAGCGTGTGCGTCCGGCTCGCACGCTGACGGCGCTTTGGCTAAGTGGCTATTCTGTCATAATACAACCCTCCCGAGGGGGGCAGAAGTGTTTCTTTCATAGAAACGCAGGCGGCGCTTTTCAGCGAATCTGTTGCGATAAATTTGCGATCGCGGATACGTTAAACCTGAGCAAAGCCGAACTTTTTGCTAATTTCAAACTCAGACCATCACGCATAGTAATGTGTTTTGGGTTTCGCCATAGTGGCGACCTGCAAATTGAACCCTTCAAGGAGGACTTTCGTGAAACTGAAAGCACTGGCGCTGGCCGCCGTAATGAGCACGGGCGCACTGTCCGGTCTGGTCCAGGCGGGAGAAGTGCCGAACGGACCGCACGTGGTGACATCAGGACAGTCCAGCGTGGATGCCCGTCCGGATATGGCGACGCTCTCCATCGTGGTGAATGTTTCGTCGAAAGACGCGGCGGATGCAAAAAAACAGGCTGACGATCGCGTGGCGCAGTATTTTGATTTCCTGCAAAAAAACGGTATCGAGAAGAAAGATATTGATGCGGCTAATCTCAGCACTCAGCCGGAGTATGACTACACCAAAGAGGGTAAATCGGTGCTGAAAGGCTACCGTGCGGTGCGTCAGGTGGAAGTGACGCTGCGCCAGCTGGATAAGCTGAATGAGCTGCTGGACGGTGCGCTGAAGTCGGGCCTGAATGAGATTCATTCTGTTGAGCTGGGCGTGGCTAACGCAGACAGCTACAAAGATCAGGCGCGTAAAGCGGCGATTGCCAATGCCACACAGCAGGCGAGCGCCCTGGCGGAAGGCTTCAACGCCAAACTGGGCTCGGTGTACAGCATTCGTTATCACGTGGTTAACTACCAGCCGATGCCGATGGCGCGCATGTACAAAGCGGCCGGTGCCGCAGCGAACACCACCGCGCAGCAGACCTACGAGCAGCAGAGCATCCATTTTGACGATCAGGTGGATGTGGTATTCGAAATCAAACCGAATACGGCGCAGTAAGTTAGCCTGTAAAATTGTAGCGGCGTGATTCATCGCGCTTTCCAGCAGCAAAACCGCTGTCAAAACGCGCGATGAATCGCGCCGCTACGACTGTTGTGCGCTAATCTGAACGGCGCTAGGCCGCAACTTCATCCTGGCGCAGTACGCGGTGGCCGTGGGCAATCAGCGCATCGGTCACGCTGCGCATCAGGCGGCTTTCCGGCGCGAAACGGTGCCAGTACAGCATCCGGCGCTGATACAGACCCGGCGTCAAATCGACCAGCTCTCCCTGCGCCAGCTCGCGCTCAATCTGCAGGTGCGGAATCATACAGCACACTGAGCCCTGTCGCGCCAGCTGCACAAAAGCCTCTGACGAGTTCACGATGTGGCACGGCACGCTGCCCGGCGATAAAGCAAAGTTCTGCTGCAAAAAAGCCTGATGCATATCGTCGAGGTGATCAAACGCCACCGCCGGGGCTTTCAGCAGCGCCGAGCGCGTCACGCCATTGGGGAAATAGCGCGCGGCAAACTCCGGCGAGGCGCAGAACAAATAGTCAAGCGCACCCAGCTGATCCACCAGGCAACTTGGCAACGGCTGCGGCTGGATACTCACCGCTCCGACCACTTCACCGCGCCGTAAACGCTCCTGCGTGCGGGTTTCATCTTCGACCTGCAGATTCAGGCGCACCGGCGAGTCGGCCAGCACATCTTTCAGCGCCGGCAGCAGCCAGGTAGCAAGACTGTCGGCGTTCACCGCCAGTGACAGCAGCAGCGGCGTGGTGCCACCGTTATCATCGCCCAGCCACTCCTCTTCCAGCAGCTCCACCTGATGCAGCAGCGCCAGCAATTTTTGTCCCTGTTCGGTCGGGCGCGGCGGCACGGTACGCACCAGTAGCGGCTGACCAAATAAATTTTCCAGCTGTTTAATGCGCTGCGACACCGCAGACTGCGTGATGCACAGCTTCTGGGCGGCACGTTCAAAGCCGCGTTCGCGAATCACAGCATCCAGCGCCTGAAGCGTTCGATAATCCGGGCGTTTCATTGTTGTTCTCTCTCGTTCAGGGTGGAAACTACTATGCCATAAAACAGCGAAGCTGTGCGGCCGACGCGTTTTTGCGGGCTGGCTTCCAAAGGCTTACATCCGAAGTCGGTCAGCCGCGCTTTTTGACAGCGCCTTGTTTTATACTACGCGCACTTCGATGTCGCACAGGTTTTAAACATGCCATGACCCAGGATGAACTGAAAAAAGCGGTAGGTTGGGCAGCGCTGCAGTACGTGCAGCCAGGCACCATTGTTGGCGTAGGTACCGGTTCAACGGCAGCGCACTTTATTGACGCGCTCGGTACGATCAGGGATCAGATCGAGGGCGCGGTTTCCAGTTCGGAAGCTTCAACCGAAAAGCTCAAATCGCTGGGCATTCCGGTGTTCGATCTCAACAACGTGGATGTGCTGTCGGTGTATGTCGACGGTGCTGATGAGATCAATCCACATATGCAGATGATCAAGGGCGGCGGCGCAGCGCTGACGCGCGAAAAAATTGTCGCGGCGGTGGCGCAGAAATTTATCTGCATCGCTGATGCGTCCAAACAGGTCGATGTGCTGGGTAACTTCCCGCTTCCGGTGGAGGTGATTCCTATGGCACGCGCCTATGTGGCACGAGAGCTGGTGAAGCTGGGCGGCCTGCCAGAGTATCGTCAGCACGTGGTCACGGATAACGGCAACATTATTCTCGACGTACATAATCTGCGCATCCTTGACCCGATTGCACTGGAAAAAACCATCAATGCGCTGCCGGGCGTCGTCACCGTGGGGCTGTTTGCCGCACGCGGAGCGGATATTGCGCTGATTGGCACGCCGGACGGTGTGAAAACCATCACCAATTGATCTCACCGGCGCGCCGCCAGCGCCGGTTATTTCCATCCGCAAAACATCTTTTCTTGCTGCAATGAAATTTGGTGACTTATGTCACAAATGATTCATCAACAGCAGGTTCGTACTTTGCGCTCTCGTCATCTCACGATTTTGTGTGGATTTGTGTTGTCTGCACGTGGGCGCGTGCTGGCGTGCAGGCAATCGTTTGTATTGCCGCGCCGGAAAATTTTGATATTTTGACAGAAGGCTACCTTATGGTAGTTCTCGTTTAATTCTGAATAGGGTCGGGAAATGGCAAAGGTATCACTGGAAAAAGACAAGATTAAGTTCCTGCTGGTGGAAGGCGTTCACCAGAGTGCGCTGGATAATCTGCGCGCCGCAGGTTACACCAACATCGAGTTCCACAAAGGCGCACTGGATGCTGAGACGCTGAAGTCCTCCATCCGCGATGCCCACTTCATTGGTATCCGTTCCCGTACCCAACTGACTGAAGAGATCTTCGCGGCAGCTGAAAAGCTGGTGGCGGTTGGCTGCTTCTGTATTGGTACTAACCAGGTTGATCTCAGTGCGGCAGCGAAACGCGGCGTGCCAGTGTTCAACGCCCCGTTCTCCAATACCCGTTCGGTCGCAGAACTGGTGATCGGCGAAATGCTGCTGATGCTGCGCGGCATTCCTGAAGCCAATGCCAAAGCACACCGCGGCATCTGGAATAAAATCGCCACCGGTTCGTACGAAGCGCGTGGTAAGAAGCTGGGTATCATTGGCTACGGCCATATCGGGATGCAGCTCGGCGTGCTAGCGGAAAGCTTGGGCATGCACGTATTTTTCTACGATATTGAAAGCAAGCTGCCGCTGGGCAATGCCACCCAGGTGCGCTATCTCTCTGACCTGCTGAACATGAGTGATGTGGTCAGCCTGCACGTGCCGGAAACGCCGTCCACGCAGAACATGATTGGCAGCGAAGAGCTGGCGCTAATGAAGCCCGGCGCGCTGCTGATCAACGCCGCGCGCGGTACAGTAATCGACATCCCGGCGCTGTGTAATGCGCTGGCCAGCAAGCACCTGGCCGGTGCCGCCATCGACGTCTTCCCGGTTGAACCTGCAACCAATAGCGATCCGTTCAACTCGCCGCTGTGCGAATTCGACAACGTGATCCTGACGCCACACATCGGCGGATCAACGCAGGAAGCGCAGGAGAACATCGGTCTGGAAGTGTCTGGCAAGCTGGCCAAGTACTCTGACAATGGCTCCACGCTCTCCGCAGTAAACTTCCCGGAAGTCTCACTGCCGATGCACGCCGCCAGCGCCAGCCGCCTGCTGCACATCCATGAAAACCGCCCAGGCGTGCTGACCGCCATCAACCAGATCTTTGCCGAGCAGGGCATCAACATTGCCGCTCAGTATCTGCAAACGTCGCCAGTGATGGGTTATGTGGTTATCGATATTGATGCCGAAGAGGATGTGGCGGAGAAAGCCCTGCAGCTGATGAAGGCCATTCCGGGCACCATTCGCGCCCGTCTGCTGTACTGACAGTGCAGGGCGCCGGTGGGCGCCCTGTCTTTATCCCGCAAGCGTTTCCCACTGCCACAGCTTTGACGGCGTCAGAATCGCCGGCAATGGCACATCCCAAGCCGCCACCGGCAGCGCATCCACGCGCTGGCAGTCGTGCGCAATACCCAGCGGTAAAAAGCCATGCTGCTGCCAGTGCTGTAGCGTGCGATCGTAAAAACCACCGCCCATGCCTAAGCGTTGTCCCTGCGCGTCAAATGCCACCAGCGGTACCAGCATCACATCCAGCTGATCGAGTGTTACCAGCTGCGTGATATCCAGCGGCGGCTCAGGGATGCGCAGCTTGTTAGGTCGCAGCGGGGTTTCTGGCGTGTAGCGCAAAAAAAGCAGGTGACCGGGCGCAAACGGGTGCAGCACCGGCAGAAAGACCTGCTTCTTCTGCTGCCACAGTTTGGCAATCAGTGGTCGGGTATTGATTTCGCCGTCGACGGAGAGAAACAGCGCGATGCGTTGTGCGCTGGCCAGCGGGGCAAAATTGATGGCATGTTCAGCCAGCAGATCGGCGGCCTCAACCTGTTGCTCAGGCGTAAGATTGCGGCGCAGATGGCGCACATGCTGACGAATATCCTGTCGGTCGAGAAGAGAGAGTGCTGGCATGATGTCCCCGGCTGATAAGGCTGTTGATAGCCACATTATCACACCGGGAATAACAGGGTGGAACTAAGAGGAGATCTCCGAGATGCCGCCGCAGGCTGTAACCCTTGAACCCTTGGTTCAAGGTGAGTATGCCGCCGTAACCATCAGGCTTCTCGGACGGACCGAGTATGCTCACAGGTTACAGAGAGTCACACTCTGTTGGTATGAAATATCGGCTCAGGGGACTGGCCCGCTTGCAAACATCTCAGAGAAAATTGACTTCACCGTTACTCTAACACGAGTACCATGAAGTGTTATTCGAATTTAGGTCCCTGACGTTCAGTTATACGAACTTGCTCAACTAATGCCTGTTCAATGGTCTGCTGCAGCATACGGATGCGTTGTTCCATATTGGCTGCGTAATCGCGCGTTTTACCTTTCTCTTGTGCCAGCTCGTGGCAAATGTTTAACGCGGCGATGAACACCAGCTGCTCTGTATTTGTGACTCTAGTGCGAACTTTTAAATCTTGCAACCGTTGATTGAGATCCTCTGCGGCCAGATTCAGCGCATCTTGCTGTTCAGGCGGACAATTCACTCTCAATGAACGACCAAAAATCTGAATATCTACCGGTTGTGCAGACATGCCACCATCCTGACTGATTACTTCGTTCGCATCTCCCTTACCTGTCAATGGGTTGGGAGGTGCGCAACTATATAGACCCGCGTGATAAGTTACAACCCCTTTTCTGGAAACCCTGAGGCACCTGGTGGTAGCATAACACGAACTTATTCTGCCAACGACGACCAAAGCTTATGTCTTTACAGAACGCAACACCCACTTACAACGCGCTGGCCGCGGCACTTTCCCAGCAGGGCGTAGGCATGACGCCCGCCGAGATGCACGGACTGCTGTGTGGCATTCTGTGCGGCGGCAATCAGGACAGTAGCTGGAAAACCTTGGTGCATGACCTGACTAACGAAGGCATGGCGTTCTCGCAGAGCCTGTCGCAGCCGCTGCAGGCGCTGCATGAAAACCTGACCAACACGCTGGACGAGGAGGGATTCCTGTTCCAGCTGATGCTGCCGGATGAGGAGGACATCACGGTGTTCGATCGTGCTGACGTGCTGGCCGGCTGGGTTAATCACTTCCTGCTGGGCCTGGGCGTGACGCAGCCGAAGCTGGACAAAGTGACCGGTGAGACCGGCGAAGCGATAGACAATCTGCGCATCATTGCGCAACTCGGCTACGATGAAGATCAGGAAGAGCTCGAACAGTCGCTGGAAGAGGTGATTGAGTACGTGCGCGTTGCGGCGCTGCTGTGCCATGACACCTTTACCCGGCAACGCACGCCGACCGCACCGGAAGTGCAAAAACCTACGCTACACTAAGCGCGTCATCGTGGGCAGGTCGCTGCCCGTTTTCTACAGGGAGTGCAAATATGATTACACTGGAAACCTTCCGGCAACGTCGTCAGGCGCTGATCGCCCGCATGGCGCCCGGCAGCGCGGCTTTGATTTTTGCTGCACCTGAAGTGACGCGCAGCAACGACACCGAATATCCCTTTCGCCAGAACAGCGACTTCTGGTACTTCACCGGCTTCAACGAGCCGCAGGCGCTGCTGGTATTAATCAAGAGCGATGACAATCATAACCACAGCGTGCTGTTTAACCGCGTACGCGACCTGACGGCGGAGATCTGGTTCGGGCGTCGACTTGGTCAGGAAGCCGCACCGGCGAAGCTGGGCGTTGACCGCGCGCTGCCGTGGGATGCGATTGACGAGCAGTTGCACCAGCTGCTCAACGGACTCGATGTGGTTTATCACGCACAGGGTGAATACGCGGAAGCGGATACGCTGGTGTTCAGCGCGCTGGAGAAACTGCGCCGCGGTTTCCGACAAAACCTCAGCGCGCCGGCGACGCTGACTGACTGGCGTCCCTGGGTGCATGAGATGCGCCTGTTTAAAAGTGAAGACGAGATCGCCATTCTGCGCCGTGCAGGAAAAATCAGCGCGCTGGCACATATCCGCGCCATGCAGGCGTGCCGTCCCGGCATGTTTGAATATCAGCTGGAAGGCGAAATCCATCACGAATTCACCCGCCACGGCGCGCGCTTTCCGTCTTACAACACCATTGTGGGCTCCGGTGAGAACGGCTGCATTCTGCACTACACCGAAAACGAAAGCGAAATGCGCGACGGCGATCTGGTGCTGATTGATGCCGGTTGCGAATTCCATGGCTACGCCGGCGATATCACCCGCACCTTCCCGGTTAACGGTAAATTCAGCCAGCCGCAGTGCGAGATCTACGACATCGTGCTCGCCTCGCTGTATAAGGCGCTGTCGATGTTCCGCCCGGGCATCAGCATCCATGAAGTCAACGACGAAGTGGTGCGCATCATGATCACCGGTCTGGTCGATCTTGGCATTCTGGAAGGCAATATCGATACGCTGTTTGAAGAGCAGGCGCACCGTCCGTTCTTTATGCACGGCCTTGGGCACTGGCTGGGGCTGGACGTGCATGACGTCGGCCACTACGGCACGCCCAGCCGCGACCGCCTGCTTGAGCCCGGCATGGTGCTCACCGTTGAACCGGGCCTGTATATCGCGCCGGATGCCAAAGTGCCGGCGCAGTATCGCGGCATCGGTATCCGTATCGAAGACGACATCGTCATCACCGCCGACGGTAATGAAAACCTGACCGACAGCGTGTTAAAAGACGCTGAGGCGATCGAAGCACTGATGGCGGCGGCGCGCGGCGTATGAGTATCCTGATTGCAGGCGGCGGCATGACCGGCGCCACGCTGGCACTGGCGATTTCGCATCTGACGCAGGGCCAGTTGCCGGTGACGCTGATTGAACGTCATCAGCCGGACAGCCGCGCGCACCCGGGCTTTGATAGGCGCGCCATCGCGCTGGCGGCGGGCACCTGTCAGCAGCTGGCGGAAATTGATCTGTGGCGTTCACTGGCGGATTGCGCCACGCCCATTACCCACATCCACGTTTCCGATCGCGGGCACAGCGGGTTTGTTCAGCTGCAGGCTGAGGATTATCAGCTGTCGGCGTTGGGCAACGTGGTCGAGCTGTATGACGTGGGGCAGCGCCTGTTTAAACGTCTGCGTGAGGCACCAGGCGTGACGCTGTGCTGCCCGGATCACGTTACCTCAGTAACCCGCAGCGCCGATAGCGTGCAGGCGACGCTCAGCAGTGGCGCAACGTTACAGGGCGCGCTGCTGGTGGCTGCTGACGGCGCACGCTCGCCGCTGGCGGCATCCTGCGGTATTCGCTGGCAGCGCGACGACTACCAGCAGCTGGCGGTGATTGCCAACGTCGCGACGCAGTTGCCGCATCAGGGCCGCGCGTTTGAGCGCTTCACCCGGCATGGCCCGCTGGCGCTGCTGCCGATGTCCGACAACCGTCTGTCGCTGGTGTGGTGTCATCCGGCGGCCGCCGAAGCCACGGTTAAGCAGTGGGACGATGCCACCTTCCTGCATGAATTACAGCGCGCCTTTGGCTGGCGGCTGGGGCGCTTTACTCACGCCGGCCAGCGCGAAATCTATCCGCTGGCGCTGCAGACCGCAGAGCGTCAGGTGACGCACCGGCTGGCGCTGGTCGGCAATGCGGCGCAGACGCTGCATCCGATCGCCGGGCAGGGCTTTAACCTCGGTCTGCGCGATGTGATGTCGCTGGCGGAAACCCTTGCGGCGGCGCATCGTCACCAGCAGGATCCAGGCAGCCACGCGGTGTTGCACCATTTTGCTGCGCGCCGCCAGCCGGATCGCGCGGCGACCATTGGCGTCACCGATGGTCTAGTGCGGCTGTTCGCCAACCGTTATGCCCCGCTGGTGGCAGGACGAAATCTTGGACTGGTGGCAATGGACCACCTGCCATGGCTGCGAAACCCACTTGCCGTGCGCACGCTCGGCTGGGTTAAGCGTTAAGCATGAATTAAGGGGCAGCAATGCAAACATTTGATGTGGCGATTGCCGGTGGCGGCATGGTCGGTCTGGCGGTGGCCTGTGGCTTACAGGGCAGCGGCCTGCGCGTTGCGGTGCTGGAAAAAGCGCCTGAGCCGCAATTTGATGCGGCGGCGCCAGCGTCGGTTCGCGTCTCGGCCATCAACGCCGCCAGCGAGCGTCTGCTGCAAAAACTCGATGTCTGGTCCACCATTCTCGCGCTGCGCGCCAGCGCGTATCACGGCATGGAAGTGTGGGATCAGGACAGCTTTGGCTCGATCAGCTTTGATGACGAGCAGCAGGGGCTGTCGCACCTCGGACATATCATTGAAAACGAGGTGATCCACAGTGCGTTGTGGCAGCGCGCCAGCCAGTGCAGCGACGTGACGCTGATTGCGCCGGCTCAGCTGCAGCAGGTGGCGTTTGGCGATAACGAAGCCTTTATTACCCTGCAGGACGGCAGCATGATGAGCGCGCGCCTGCTGATCGCCGCAGACGGTGCCAGTTCGTGGCTGCGCGACAAAGCCGATATCCCGATCACCTTCTGGGATTACGAACATCACGCGCTGGTGGCCAACGTACGTACCGATATGCCGCATGATGCCATCGCGCGCCAGGTGTTCCACGGCTACGGCATTCTGGCCTTCCTGCCGATGCAGGATCCGCACCTGTGCTCCATCGTCTGGTCGCTGTCACCGCAGGAAGCGGCGCGACTGCAATCCATGCCGGAAGCGCTGTTTAACCAGCAGCTGTCGGTGGTATTCGATATGCGCCTTGGTCTGTGCCAGGTTGAAAGTGAACGGAAAACCTTCCCGCTGATGGCGCGTTACGCCCGCAACTTTGCTGCGCACCGGCTAGCGCTGGTGGGCGATGCGGCGCATACCATCCATCCGCTGGCCGGGCAGGGGGTTAACCTCGGCTTTATGGATGCCGCCGAGCTGATTGGCGAAATCCGCCGTCTGCATCAGCAGGGCAAAGATATCGGCCAGCATCTCTATTTGCGTCGTTATGAGCGCAGCCGCAAGCACAGCGCAGCGCTGATGCTGTCCGGCATGCAGGGTTTCCGTGAGCTGTTTGCCGGGCACCATCCGGCGAAAAAACTGCTGCGCGACGTCGGGCTGAAGCTGGCCGACACGCTGCTTGGCGTGAAGCCGTTACTGCTGAAGCAGGCCATGGGCCTCAACGACCTGCCCGGCTGGATCCGCTAACCCTCCTTATTACGGCACCGTTTCAGGTGCCGTTTTCCTTGCACCGACGTTACGCGATCACCCTAAAGGGGGGCGTGGCAGTCGGCTGTCGACTCATGAATCACCGAACTGCACTGCGTTGTCGCTATCCATCGCGACCTTGTGCGCACCCGGTAGAGTCACTGCAAAACCCGCCCCAGCACCATTATTGTGCATCGCTGCACCGGAATTGCCCTTCATTTGATTTATTCTAATTTCAGGCCTCAATTCGCATTACTTTAACTAATCAAAAATGCTCTTCGCTCCCGAACCATTTCCCTTGTCTGCGGCACAGGTTCCATTATTCGGCTGAATTACTGCGCAACAGGTGAATTATATGCGCGTTAAATCACATAAATGCAGTGAGATGTGCTGGCGTGGCTGCCGGGGCAGCACAAAGGATGATAAAGTTTCACTCTCGTTTTCCTTATGGTTAATTGCCGTATTCGGTGGTAACTTCAGCGTAAAGAGAACGTTTGCGTCGCTCACCAATGACGGCGCAGGCGCGTCACACTCACTTGTCTTCACAGGAGGGTTATGACTCAGCAAACGCCTCTATTCGAACAGCATCAGGCCTGCGGTGCCCGCATGGTGGACTTCCACGGCTGGATGATGCCGCTGCACTACGGCTCGCAAATGGATGAACACCATGCGGTGCGCAACGATGCCGGAATGTTTGACGTTTCCCACATGACCATTGTCGATCTGCACGGCGCGCGCACCCATGAATTTCTGCGTTACCTGCTGGCCAACGACGTCGCCAAACTGACCCAGCCCGGCAAAGCCCTCTATACCGGCATGCTGAATGCTTCAGCTGGCGTCATTGATGATTTAATTGTTTACTTTATGAGCGAAGATTTCTTCCGCTTGGTGGTCAACTCCGCCACGCGCGAGAAGGATCTGACGTGGATCGCTGAGCATGCGCAGCCGTTTGGGGTTGCGCTGACCGAGCGTGACGATCTGGCGCTGATCGCCGTACAGGGACCGAACGCGCAGCAAAAAGCACAGGGTCTGTTTAGCGCGGCACAGCGTGACGCGGTGGCAGGCATGAAGCCGTTCTTTGACGTACAGGCCGGCGATCTGTTTATCGCCACTACCGGTTATACCGGTGAAGCCGGTTATGAAATCGCCCTGCCAGCCGCTCAGGCCGCAGATTTCTGGCAGCAGCTGCTGGCTGCGGGCGTGAAACCAGCAGGGTTGGGCGCACGCGATACGCTGCGTCTCGAAGCCGGCATGAATCTGTATGGTCAGGAGATGGATGAAGGCGTTTCGCCGCTGGCCGCCAACATGGGCTGGACCATCAGCTGGGAGCCCGCCGACCGTGATTTCATTGGCCGTAAGGCGCTGGAAGCGCAGCGCGAGAACGGCACGGAAAAGCTGGTCGGGCTGGTGATGACAGAAAAAGGCGTGCTGCGTAACGGTCTGACGGTGCGCTTTACCGATGCGCAGGGACAGCCGCAGCAGGGCATCATTACCAGCGGCTCCTTCTCGCCAACGCTGGGCTACAGCATTGCGCTGGCGCGCGTGCCGGCCAGTATCGGTGAGCAGGCGATTGTTGAAATCCGCAATCGTGAAATGCCGGTGAAAGTGACTAAACCTATTTTTGTTCGCGCCGGCAAGCCGGTCGCTCAGTAATTTTTTTCAGGAGAAATGGCGATGAGCAATGTGCCAAATGAATTGAAGTACCGTGATAGCCACGAGTGGGTGCGTAAAGAAGCTGACGGTACGTTTACCGTGGGCATTACCGAACACGCGCAGGAACTGCTGGGCGACATGGTGTTTGTCGACCTGCCTGACGTGGGCGCCAGCTTTGCCGCCGGTGATGACTGCGCGGTAGCCGAATCCGTGAAAGCGGCATCGGATATCTATGCGCCGCTGAGCGGTGAAATCGTGGCGGTCAACGAAGAGCTGGGCGATGCCCCGGAGCTGGTTAACAGCGAACCGTACGCCGCCGGCTGGCTGTTCCGCATCAAAGCCAGCGACAAGTCCGAGCTCGACGCGATGCTTGATGCCGCGGCCTACAAAAAGTCCATCGACGAGTAACCGGTAGTCTCTGAAGGTGCCGCACTGCGGCGCCTTCTTTTTTATCTGCCTGATTTAATGCCATTTTGTCACCCAGCCCGATTCAGGATGTACTGTAAATGACCCAGACTCTCAGCCAGCTCGAACATAACGGTGCTTTTATTGAGCGCCATATCGGTCCTGATGCCGCGCAGCAGGCCACCATGCTGGAAGCGATTGGTGCCAGCTCGCTGGCTTCGCTGATCGCTTCAATTGTGCCTGCTGATATCCAGCTGCCAGGCCCGCCGGCGGTAGGCGATGCCGCGACTGAACAGCAGGCGCTGGCAGAGCTGAAAGCCATTGCCAGCCAGAATCAGCGTCACAAATCTTGGATTGGAATGGGTTACAGCGCCGTGATCACCCCGCCGGTGATTCTGCGCAACATGCTGGAAAACCCGGGCTGGTACACGGCGTATACGCCGTATCAGCCGGAAGTGTCGCAGGGCCATCTGGAAGCGCTGCTCAATTTCCAGACCCTGACGCTCGATCTCACCGGGCTGGATATCGCTTCAGCTTCGCTGCTGGATGAAGCCACCGCGGCCGCCGAAGCGATGGCGATGGCTAAACGCGTCAGCAAGCTAAAAAACGCGACAAAATTCTTTATCGCCGATGACATCCATCCGCAAACGCTGGATGTGGTGCGCACCCGCGCTGAAACCTTTGGCTTTGAGCTAATTATCGATCGCGCCGAGAAATCCCGCGAGCACGACGATCTGTTTGGCGTGCTGCTGCAGCAGGTCGGCACCAGCGGAGAAGTGCACGACTACCGTGAACTGATTGCTGAGCTGAAAAGCCGTAAAGTGGTGGTGAGCGTGGCGGCGGATTTCATGGCGTTGGTTCAGCTGGAAGCGCCGGGCAAACAGGGTGCTAATATTGTCTTCGGTTCCGCCCAGCGCTTTGGCGTACCGATGGGCTACGGCGGTCCGCACGCGGCCTTCTTTGCCAGCCGTGATGAGCACAAGCGCTCCATGCCGGGCCGTATCATCGGTGTGTCACGCGATGCCGCCGGTAACACCGCGCTGCGCATGGCGATGCAGACGCGCGAACAGCACATTCGCCGTGAGAAGGCCAACTCCAACATCTGTACCTCACAGGTGCTGCTGGCAAATATCGCCGGCCTGTACGCGGTTTACCACGGTCCGACCGGACTGAAGCGCATTGCCTCGCGCATTCACCGTCTGACCTCGATTCTGGCGGCAGGCCTGCAAAACGGCGGCCTGAAGATGCGCCATCACAGCTGGTTCGATACGCTGACTGTTGAAGTCGCGGACAAAGCGGCGGTGCTGAACCGAGCGCTGAGCTTCGGCGTCAACCTGCGCAGCGATATCCTCAATGCGGTCGGTATCACGCTGGATGAAACCACCACGCGTGAAGACGTGCTGGCGCTGTTTGCCATTCTGCTGGGCGACGCGCACGGTCAGGATATCGAGGCGCTGGACGCCGCGGTGGCGGCGGAAAACAGCGCCATTCCGGCAGGCCAGCAGCGCACCAGCGAATTCCTTACCCATCCGGTGTTCAACCGTCATCACAGCGAAACTGAGATGATACGCTACATGCACAGCCTGGAGAAAAAGGATCTGGCGCTGAATCAGGCGATGATCCCGCTCGGTTCATGCACCATGAAACTGAATGCCGCCGCCGAAATGATTCCAATCACCTGGCCGGAATTCGCTGAACTGCACCCGTTCTGCCCGGCAGAGCAGGCGAGCGGTTATCTGCAGATGATCGGCCAGCTGTCCCAGTGGCTGGTTCAGCTCACCGGTTACGATGCGCTGTGCATGCAGCCAAACTCTGGCGCGCAGGGCGAATACGCCGGTCTGCTGGCCATCCGTCGTTATCATGAGAGCCGTAATGAAGGGGGCCGCACGATCTGTCTGATCCCGAGCTCGGCGCACGGCACCAACCCGGCGTCCGCGCAGATGGCCGGCATGGTGGTAGTGGTGGTGGCCTGTGATAAGCAGGGCAACATCGATCTCGGCGATCTGCGTGAAAAAGCAGCGCAGGCCGGTGACGCGCTGTCGTGCATCATGGTGACCTATCCGTCGACGCACGGCGTCTACGAAGAGACCATTCGTGAAGTGTGCCAGATCGTGCATCAGTACGGCGGCCAGGTGTACCTCGACGGCGCAAACATGAACGCGCAGGTAGGGATCACCACGCCTGGCTACATTGGTGCTGACGTGTCGCATCTTAACCTGCACAAAACCTTCTGCATTCCGCACGGCGGTGGCGGTCCGGGCATGGGGCCCATCGGGGTGAAGGCGCATCTGGCGCCATTCGTACCGGGCCACAGCGTGGTGCAGATTGACGGCGTGCTGACCCAGCAGGGCGCGGTTTCTGCGGCGCCGTTCGGCAGCGCGTCTATTCTGCCCATCAGCTGGATGTATATTCGAATGATGGGCGCCGAAGGGCTGAAGCAGGCCAGCTCGGTGGCGATTCTCAACGCCAACTACATCGCCAGCCGGCTGCAGTCAGCGTACCCGATTCTGTACGCCGACCGCGACGGCCGCGTGGCGCATGAGTGTATTCTCGACATTTGTCCGCTGAAAGAGCAGACCGGCATCAGCGAGCTGGATATCGCGAAACGCCTGATCGACTATGGCTTCCATGCGCCGACCATGTCGTTCCCGGTCGCCGGCACGCTGATGGTCGAGCCGACCGAATCCGAGAGCAAAATCGAGCTGGACCGCTTTATTGACGCGATGCTGGCGATCCGCATGGAAATCGATCGCGTGGCCGACGGTGAATGGCCGGCCGACGACAACCCGCTGGTGAATGCACCGCATACCCAGATGGAAATCGTCGGTGACTGGACCCATCCGTACAGCCGCGAGCTGGCGGTCTTCCCGGCCGGCAGCGCTAACAAATACTGGCCGACCGTTAAGCGTCTGGACGATGTATTTGGCGATCGCAATGTGTTCTGTTCATGCGTTCCGATGAGCGAATACCAGTAATCTGCAGGCGTAATCGAAACCCTTCAGTAATACTAAAGGCCGATTTGTCGGCCTTTTTTTATGGGAGATGCATATGGATCTGGCACTGGTCACCGGCGGTAGCCGCGGAATTGTGATGCGGCGTGCGATATTTGAAGCCAAAACGTGCGATAAATGACAGGCTACTTTTGTTTCCATCAGTGCAACGAAATTACACTGTCATTTTTCATCAAAGCCATTTTGGCCTGTTCGAGCATTCCGGTTAACTGGACAATATTTGTAGATGCTGGCCAATGAAACATCATACAGTAATGCAAGCTGTTTTCTGCTATGACCATTCGCCAATAATTTTTGAGCTTCCTGTTGCTGTGCAAAAGATAGCGACTGAGGTCTGCCGCCAATACGTCCTCTGCTTCTCGCTGCAGCTAAACCAGCCTGAGTACGCTCAACAATCAGTTCGCGCTCCATTTGTGCTAACGCGCTCATCACATGAAAGAAAAAACGGCCTGCGGACGTAGAGGTATCAATGGCATCCGTCAAACTATGAAAATGAATACCTTCATCTTCCAGATTGGATATTAAAGTAATCAAATGTTTAATGCTGCGACCCAGCCTGTCGAGCTTCCAGACCACCAGAGTATCCCCCGATTTCAGGCAGTTTAACGCGCGTTTTAATCCGGGTCTCTGGTCTGTTTTTCCACTGATTTTATCCTCAAAAATCTGTTCGCAATTTGCACAAATCAAGGATTTTTGCTGTAAATCGGTGTTTTGGTCATTTTTTGACACCCTCATATAGCCAATTTTTGCCATTTTAGCCCCTAATCCTCCCTCCGAAAGCCTTGTCATCGCTGGTTTTGGGCAAAATATTAGCTAAATTCCCGATTTAAGAAAACCTTGGTTTAACGGAAACGGTAGATTGTGCAAAAAATGCACTGGATAAACGGACTGGCGGAACGGTCAATGGCGACATTCTTTCACAGGGTGGCCAAATCGGAATGAAGGGGGATAACAGTAAGCCTTTTATTCTCGCGAATGCTGATGGCAACGTGCGCGCCTATATCTGGAAAGATAAGGGCGGTGATGGAATACACATCAATAACGGTATTGACGGCGGCGGCGATTATATTTTTCATAAAGATGGCGGTTTTCGTGCCCCTTCTTCCGTGTATGCCGGAGCTGCAAGGATAGCCGCTGACGGCAATATCTACGGTAGCATGTGGGGCAATCAGTGGCTGGACGCTTACCTGGAAAAGACCTTCCAGCCTAAAGGGGCCTACGGCAAAGCGAATACAGCGAAGCTCGGGGTCAATGGATGGTTTAAATGCGGGGACACGGGATTAATTATTCAGTGGGCAAGATATGGAAAAGATAAAAGGGAAGGAACCTATGATTTCCCGTTGCCCATGAAATTTCCCAGCGCGGGATTGTTCTGTATCGGCTATGTTGCTTCTGCGATAAATTTTCATGCAGATCGTCAATCACAGTCAGCCCATCTGGTCGATAACGGGATCGTCAGGGTGACGGTGGATAACAGCCTTGAAACCGTGGTTCTGGCGATTGGTTTCTGAAGGAGGTCTGGCCAGTCGATATCCGTGGCTGCGCTGAGATCGATACGATTAAGCAGCACGCGGTATTTTTTCCAGGACAGCAGTAACGCTTTTTCGGCATCCGTTGCCATATCGAGGTCTACGGCGTCCTGAAGAGGTGCAATGGCGGCGGTAGCAATCTGCATCAGCGAGGATTTTCGCTTCTCTGCTGCTGATATCAGATCTTCTTTTGTTGGTGGTGGTATATCTCCCCATGCTGGAAAACCATCCGTACCAACTATACGCTGCTTACCTTTGGGAGACAGATTGCCTGCAAATTCCAGCCAGACATCATCACCGACTTCAACGGTATCTTTGGGAAAGCTGCCTGCCCTGATATAGTCCTGTTTTAATTCTTCAGGGAAAAAAGCATTTTCACCCGGACTGTAGTAATACATGATTAATATCCTATTGCTATCCTGGCTGTAGCCAGGTTGTAGTCAGTTGTAACCTTGATATGCGCCTTATCGACTAATCCGGCAGAGTGTGAACATAGATCTTCACCCATCCCTATAGCTTCAGCAACCCAGCCCAGCGCCCACAGACCTTCATTTGGAAACGGAAGGGGCAGCGGAAGGATTTTCCTGTCAAAGTTTTCGCTATCAGTTTTACCCCACTGGATAATCAATCCCGTGTCCCCGCATTTAAACCATCCATTGACCCCGAGCTTCGCTGTATTCGCTTTGCCGTAGGCCCCTTTGGGCTGGAAGGTCTTTTCCAGGTAAGCGTCCAGCCA
The DNA here is from genome assembly GCF_059731155.1 of Type-A symbiont of Plautia stali. NCBI lineage: Bacteria > Type-A symbiont of Plautia stali. The sequence continues at coordinate 921,390 of NZ_AP035891.1, forward strand.
CTGATTGCCCCACATGCTACCGTAGATATTGCCGTCAGCGGCTATCCTTGCAGCTCCGGCATACACGGAAGAAGGGGCACGAAAACCGCCATCTTTATGAAAAATATAATCGCCGCCGCCGTCAATACCGTTATTGATGTGTATTCCATCACCGCCCTTATCTTTCCAGATATAGGCGCGCACGTTGCCATCAGCATTCGCGAGAATAAAAGGCTTACTGTTATCCCCCTTCATTCCGATTTGGCCACCCTGTGAAAGAATGTCGCCATTGACCGTTCCGCCAGTCCGTTTATCCAGTGCATTTTTTGCACAATCTACCGTTTCCGTTAAACCAAGGTTTTCTTAAATCGGGAATTTAGCTAATATTTTGCCCAAAACCAGCGATGACAAGGCTTTCGGAGGGAGGATTAGGGGCTAAAATGGCAAAAATTGGCTATATGAGGGTGTCAAAAAATGACCAAAACACCGATTTACAGCAAAAATCCTTGATTTGTGCAAATTGCGAACAGATTTTTGAGGATAAAATCAGTGGAAAAACAGACCAGAGACCCGGATTAAAACGCGCGTTAAACTGCCTGAAATCGGGGGATACTCTGGTGGTCTGGAAGCTCGACAGGCTGGGTCGCAGCATTAAACATTTGATTACTTTAATATCCAATCTGGAAGATGAAGGTATTCATTTTCATAGTTTGACGGATGCCATTGATACCTCTACGTCCGCAGGCCGTTTTTTCTTTCATGTGATGAGCGCGTTAGCACAAATGGAGCGCGAACTGATTGTTGAGCGTACTCAGGCTGGTTTAGCTGCAGCGAGAAGCAGAGGACGTATTGGCGGCAGACCTCAGTCGCTATCTTTTGCACAGCAACAGGAAGCTCAAAAATTATTGGCGAATGGTCATAGCAGAAAACAGCTTGCATTACTGTATGATGTTTCATTGACCAGCATCTACAAATATTGTCCCGTTGATCGTACCACTCGAACAGGCCAAAGTGCCTCCGATGAAAAATGACAGTGTAATTTCGTTGCACTGATGGAAACAAAAGTAGCCTGTCATTTATCGCACGTTTTGGCTTCAAATATCGCACGCCGCATCATCTGCCCGAGCGGCAGGGTTTCGTCCGGGGCAATCAGCCCGTCATCGCTCATGGCTGACTTTTTCTGCCAGCGGGGGAACCAGGAACTCGCCATCGTCTTCTCCAGGGTAGTGGTCGAACCGGGCTGCACGGTGCGGCGTTAGCGGGCGTCCTGCCGTGAAAGGGCGTGGTAGCGACGGTCAAACCACATCAGACCGGGCTGGGCATCATGGCGCTCCAGCGCCATCACGTTGCAAAACAGAATGTCGTGTGTCGCCACGCTGACGACCTGCGTGATGGTGCAGTCGAACGCCATCAGCGCCCCCTGCAGCAGCGGTGCGCCGCTGCGCTGCGTGTGCCAGCGGGCGGCGGCGAAACGTTCGGTCATCGGGGTTTTGCCGCCAAACAGCGTCGACAATGAATCCTGCCCGGCGGCCAGCGTGTTCACGCACAGCACGCCGTTGTCGCGGAAGAGGGGCCACACCGACGCGTTGCGATTGAGGCAAACCAGCAGCGTCGGCAGCGTATCACTGAAGCTGCACACCGCGGTGGCGGTAAAACCGGCGCGTCCGGCGGGACCGTCGGTGATGATGATATTAACCGCCGCGCCCAGGCCGGACATGGCATCGCGGAAAGCCTGCTGGCTCACTTCGGGCAGCAGGGGCAGTGCATGTACGCTCATCATCGGCTCCGTGATTAGCTGGCGCGGCGAGCCGGCGTGGCGGTGTCCGCCAGCCAGCGCAGCAGCAGCGCATTGAAGTTGTCGGCATCGGTCACGCTCATTGCATGGCCGCCCCACGGCATCTCAATCAGGCTGCCGTTGGGCAGCGCCTGCGTCAGCTGTGGTGAGCAGCTCCACGGCACCAGCAGGTCATCCTGACTGCATATCGCCAGCACCGGCTGGGTGATTCGCGTAGCGTGCGGACGGAAATCGGCCGATTTCAGCGCGTGCAGACGCCGCAGCAGGTTCTCCATGCCCTGGAAATGCGCCACGTGATGCACATCCTCCGCGCTGATGCGCGACTGATGGCGTGCCAGCCATTCGGCCGGGTAAAGAAACAGCGGCTGCGCGCGCACAAACGCTTCAACGCCAACGTTGAGCAGCAGATCCTGGCGTACCTGGAAGCAGCGCTCGGTGTGGGCATCCAGCGCCAGCCAGCCGTTGATCACCACTACGCGTCCCTGCGCTGCGGATAATCGAGCGCCAGCTGCAGGCCAATCAGCCCGCCAAGCGCATGGCCCACGATGTCATACTGTTCGATGCCGTGCTCCGCCTGCGCGTCGGCCACTTCTGCCGCCATCATCGCCATGCTGTAACCTTCCGGCAGCGTATCGGGGCTGCGACCGGTGCCGCGCTGATCGTAGGTCACCACGCGATAGTGCGGCGTCAGTGCCGCCAGCTGCGGTTGCCAGAAAGCGGCCACGCCGCCCAGTCCGGACGACAGCACCAGCGTCGGCGCGTCGGGCGCGCTTAATCCCTGAATGTCCAGATGCATTACGCCTCCTGCCGGCCAATGTGTGCCACGCTGGCGATTTCAATCAGCGCATCAGGTTTCACCAGACCGCACTGAATACAGAAGCGCGCCGGTTTGTCGCCGGGGAAATAGTCGGCATACACTTGGTTTACCGCCGCGTAGTTGCTCCAGTCGGTGATGAAAATCGAGTTGAAGGTGACGTCCTGCAGGCTGCCACCGGCGGTCTCGATCACTTTTTTGATGGTTTCCAGCACGCGGCGGGTTTGCGCCGCCGCATCCCCGACGTGCACCACGTTGTTGTCGGCATTGAACGGCAGCGTACCGGAAACGTACACCACGCCATCGGCTAAGGTGCCGGGCACAAACGGGGCGATAGGCGTCGTGGTGCCGGGAGGTATAATCACTGTTTTAGGCATGACTCAGAGTCCTTATTATTAAGCGTGCAGGTGAAACGGTGGTTACGACTTCAGCGCCTCGCAGAAGGTGTCGGTATCGCTGACCCAGCCAAAAAAGGTTTCAATGTTGAACAGCGCGGCCTGCTGAGCAAACGACGGTCCGGCCTGATGGGTGGCATCTGCCAGCACCACGCCGAAATACTCGAGGAAAAAGCCGTCGCGCAGCGTCGATTCCACGCAGACGTTGGTGGCAATGCCGGTAAACACCAGATGACGAATACCGCGGCTGCGCAGCATGCTGTCGAGCGGCGTGTTGAAAAAGCCGCTGTAGCGCGGTTTGGGCAGCACGATATCGCCGGCTTGCGGTACCAGCTCATCCACCAGCGCATAATCCCAGCCGCCTTTTGCCAGCAGCGTGCCGTGCAGCTCCGGCCGCTGGCGCATGGTTTTCAACGCGTTGGATTTATGGAAATTGGGCGAACCGGCGTCATCGGCTTCGACATACTGATTATCCCAGCCGTTCTGGAACCAGATAATCTGCATTCCCGCCGCGCGGGCGGCGGTGACCGCCTGATGAATCCGGGCGATAACCGGCTGTGTAGCGGAGACATCAAACCCGGCCAGATCGAGATAGCCGCCTTGGCTGGCGTACGCGTTCTGCATATCGACCACAATCAGCTCGCTTTGCGCCGGCGGCAGGGCGATGGCTTCCGGTCGCGCCGGCAGAGTCACTGCAGGCTGGCTGGCGCTGTGGGCACAAACGACGGTATTCATTATGTTATGCAACCTCCTTGTGGGCGTCAATCAGCGCGCGGCGGCACGCCATCAGCGGCTGGATACGTTCACCAAAATCTTCAATGCCCTGCAGGAAATCATCAAAGGTCAGCAGCACGCCTTCGGTGCCTTCCATCAGCGCCACTTCATCCAGCATGCGTGCCACGCTGGCATAGGAGCCGACCAGCGTGCCCATATTGATGTTGACGGCAGAGGTCGGATCGGCCATCTGGCGCACATTGGTGTCGCTGCCGGATTTGGTGTCCTGCTGGCTTTGCGTGGTGAGCCAGGCGAGGGCTTCCTCGTCTGCGTCGGCTTTGTAGTGTTCCCATTTGGCGCGCGCGGCTTCGTCGCTTTCGGCGGCGATAATCATAAACAGCACGTAGGAACCGACGTCGCGCCCGGTTTTGTCCGCGGCCTGTTTCATGCGTGCGGCGGTTGGCGCAAAGGCGGTCGGGGTATTGACGCCTTTGCCGAAGCAGAAATTGTAATCAGCGTATTGCGCCGAAAAGGCCATGCCGGCATCACTTTGAACGGCGCAAATCACCTTCATCGGCTTCTGCGGCTGCGGACTGACGCGACAGTCGTTCATGGTGAAGAACTCACCTTTGAAGTCGCTCTGGCCTGTGCCCCACAGGTCGCGCAGCACCGTGACGTACTCCGTCAGGTAGCTGTAGCGGCTGGCAAAATATTCATCGCCCGGCCACAGCCCCATCTGCTCATACTCCGGCTTCTGCCAGCCGGTGACTAGATTGACGCCGAAGCGGCCGCCGGAAATGGAGTCGATGATGGCGGCCATGCGCGCCACGATGGCGGGCGGCAGCGTCAGGGTGGCGGCGGTGGCGTAGATTTCAATGCGTGAGGTCACCGCGGCCAGACCGGCCATCACGGTGAAGGACTCCAGGTTATGGTCCCAGAATTCGGTTTTGCCGCCGAAGCCGCGCAGCTTAATCATCGACAGGGCAAAGTCGAAGTGATAGTGCTCAGCCTTGAGCACAATCGCTTTGTTGAGCTCAAAGGTCGGCTTGTATTGCGGGGCATGCGTGGAGATCAGCCAGCCATTGTTGCCAATCGGAACGAAAACGCCAATTTTCATGTGAAACCTCTCTGCATTGAACGTGGATTGCTTCACGCGCTGCGTTGCTTCCTGCACGCATCCTGCGGGCGGCGCTCGATCACAAAATTACAAAGCCTGTGCCACAATTTTAAAAGTGATACATAACAATCAGTTAAAATTAGCGACTTAATGAATCCTGAGTGACTGGGCCAAAACAGACCATCTGGTCAAAACAAATTGCACGTTTTTCATGTGTCACCTGAGCGAAAAAGGTGCAGGGCACAGCATTAGGCTGGAAACAGGGCGTTTGTTATGATGCGATTTCGCAGGATGGAAGAGGTAACAGTGTGAAAAGCGATGAAAAAAAGCCAGGACGCCGATCGCGGGCCGTTGCGGCGAAACGGGCAGCTATTCTGGAAGCGGCATTGGCCTTCTTCTCGCAGTTTGGCATTCACGGCACCAGTCTGGATAAGGTGGCTGAGCGCGCGGACGTATCAAAAACCAACCTGCTTTACTACTATCCGTCAAAAGAAGTGCTGTATGTGGCGGTACTGAAAGAGATTCTTGATGTGTGGCTGGCGCCGCTGCGTGCGCTGCGTCATGACCAGGATCCGCTGGTTGCTATCCGCAACTATATTCGCCTTAAGCTGGAAGTGTCGCGTGATCATCCGCAGGCCAGGGTGCGCCGCTGCTGAAGGGCGAGCTGGCGGGGGATTTAAAAGCGCTGGTGGATGACAAAGCGGCGATTATCGAACAGTGGATCGCCGAAGAGCGAATTGCCGGTGTGCAGCCGCAGCATCTGTTCTTTCTGCTGTGGGCGACCACGCAGCACTACGCTGATTTCGCGTCCCAGGTGGAAGCCATCACCGGCCAGACGCTAAACGATGCGGAATTTTTTGCCCAGACGCTGGATAACGTTCAGCGCATGATCATTGAAGGGATCCGCGTGCGCTGATCCCCGTGGCTGACCAGGAGAGTGCATGGATTCGCTATCACAACTAACGCTGGGCGCGGCGGTGACCGTGGCCGTAATGGGCAAACGCGTGCCGCTGTGGCAGGCGGCGCTGGCGGGGGCGGTCGCGGGCACGCTGCCGGACCTCGACGTTTTTATCGACCACGGCGATGCCATCCGCAACATGACGCTGCACCGCACCGAGAGCCATGCGCTGCTGTGGCTGACGCTGGTGGCACCGTTTCCCGGCTGGCTGGTGGCCGGCGCGACGCGCAGCCGGCAGCACTGGCGCGCCTGGTGCCTCGCCATCTGGCTGGCACTGATCACTCATCCGGTGCTGGACCTGACCACGGTGTACGGCACGCAACTCGGGCTGCCGCTGACCGATTACCCGTTCGCCATCGGCAGCATGTTCATCATCGATCCGCTCTACACGCTGCCGCTGCTAATCGCCCTGATCGTCGCACTGTGGCGGCGGGATGCTTCCGGCCTGCGCTGGAATCAGGCCGGATTGCTCATCAGCACGCTGTACCTGGGCTGGAGCATGGTGGCGCAAAGCGTTGCTACCCGGCATATTGAGCACCAGCTGACGCAGCAGGCCGTGCAGCCGCAGCAACTGCTGGTGGCGCCCACCGCTTTCAACACGCTGGTGTGGCGCACAGTAATTATCACGCCGCAGCGCTACGGGGAAGCCTGGTGGTCGCTGCTGTCGCCCGATCGTCCCTTACAGATTCGCTGGTACGATCGCCATCCCGCGCTTTTTGCCCCGTTTAAAGGCCAGTGGCACGCCGAACGCGTTGCGTGGTTCAGCTATGGATTTTATGCCATGCGCCAGCAGGGCAACGACACGCTGATCGTGGATTTGCGCATGGGGGAAGAGCAGGATTACACTTTTACCTTTAATCTCGGTCCCGCCGCAGCGCCGGCAGCAGCACCACAGCGGGAAGATTCGCTGCGGCCGTCGCTGGCGCAGGCGTGGCACAAATTCACTGAACGCTTATAACGAAAAAGGCCCGCATAACCGGGCCTTTTAGTTTAAGTGAATCAGGCTTTACGACGGCGAAGCAGCCAGCCCATGGTCAGCACCACAAACCACAGTGGCGTCACCATCAGCGCCTGGCGGGTATCTTCCTGCAGCGTCAGCAGTACCAGCACAAAGGCAAAGAAAGCCATGCACACCCAGCACATCAGCTTGCCGAGTGGCATTTTGAAGCGTGACGCCGCATGACGCTGCGGATGCTGTTTGCGGTAGGCCAGATAGCTGCACAGGATAATGGTCCAGACAAACATAAACAGAATCGCCGAGACCGTGGTCACCATGGTGAAGACCGTCATCACATCCGGAATCAGGTAGATCAATGCCACGCCAGCCAGCAGACACAGGCAGGAGAAGAACAGGCCGGTGGTCGGCACCGCGCGCGCCGAGAGACGGCCAAACGCTTTATGCGCCACGCCCTGTTCCGCCAGGCCATACAGCATGCGGCTGGTGGAGAAGATGCCGCTGTTGGCTGAGGAGGCTGCGGAGGTCAGCACCACAAAGTTAACGATGCTGGCAGCGGCCGGCAGGCCAATCAGCACAAACATTTCAACGAACGGACTGCTATCCGGCATTACTTGGTTCCACGGCGTCACCGCCATGATCACCAGCAGCGCCAGCACGTAAAACATTATGATGCGCAGCGGGGTCGCGTTGATGGCACGCGGCAGAACTTTATGTGGATCTTTGGTCTCCGCCGCCGCCGTACCCACCAGTTCAATGCCGACAAAGGCAAACACCGCAATCTGGAAGCCGGCAAAGAAACCGCTTAGCCCTTTCGGGAACATACCGCCGTGATCCCAGATATTGCTCAGCGCCGCGTGGCTCCCGTTCGGCGAAGGGTAGTGCAGGCTGACCAGCACAATACCGGTGATAATTAACGCCACGATGGCGACGATTTTGATAATGGCGAACCAGAACTCCATCTCGCCAAACAGTTTCACCGTGGCGATGTTCAGGGCAAGGAAAACAAACACGCACAGCAGCGCGCTCATCCAGATCGAGAAGTCCGGGAACCACAGCTGGAAATAGGCGCTGATCGCCACCACGTCGGCGATGCCGGTCACCACCCAGCAGAACCAGTAAGTCCAGCCGGTGAAATAACCGGCCCACGGACCGAGCAGGTCGGCGGCAAAGTCGCTGAAGGATTTGTACTCAAGGTTGGAGAGCAGCAGCTCACCCATGGCGCGCATCACAAAGAACAGCATAAAACCGATGATCATATAGACGAAGATGATCGATGGACCCGCTAGGCTGATGGTTTTACCGGAGCCCATGAACAGACCGGTGCCGATGGCACCGCCGATGGCGATAAGCTGGATGTGACGGTTATGCAGGTTGCGCCGGAGTTTTTCCGGCTGTTCGGCCTCAGCGGGCGCCGCTTTAGATTGATCAACCATAAAAATATCTTTCCTGTCTTGATGTTGTGTCAGCTCTGCTGACTGTTGAATAACGTGCTGTTGCACAGGGCAAGAGGGCATAAGATAGAGGAAAGGCGGCCACTCTCGGTAATGGTTTTTAAACATTTGTGCCCTTTTGCGTGCTTTACCGTGTCAGTAAATATTTACATGGCGCGCCCTGCCGTCATTTTGCGTAAATGTTCTGCAAATGAGCCGCTTGCACCACGCAGCGCTGCGCAGGGTTCTACACTTGTCATTTCGATGAACTCGGAAAAAGTGAGGCAGCGTGCGCGCTTTGCTCGCGATAGTGCTGCTGGCCCTGTGCGGCTGGTGGAGTTTACCCTGGCTGAAAACGCATCTGCCGCCACAGTGGAATCCGTTTATACCGCTACAGGTTACCGATCCGCCGGGCTGGATGACGCGCTATAAGCTGCAGCGGCTGAGCAGCGAGCCGGCCGCGTGTCTGGCAGTGATGCGCGCGGCCAGCGCCCAAGGCAGGGTCAGTTTCCGTGAGGTGCCGCCGCTGCAGGGCGATTGTCCGATTGATCAGCCGCTGCGGATCAGCCGCTTCGGTGATGTCACGCTGAGCAGCAGTTTTCTTGCCAGCTGTCCGATGGCGGTGGCCAGCACGCTGTATGTCACGCGCAGCAATGCGGCGCTGCAGCAGGCCGGCATTACCTCGCCGCTGCGACGCATCGCGCACGTTGGCAGTTACGCCTGCCGCAATATTTATCACCGCCAGGAAGGACGCCGCAGTGAACATGCGACGGCGGATGCGTGGGACATCACGGGCTTTCAGCTGGCGGACGGGCGCTGGCTGCAGGTAGGCAAAAACTGGCAGCAGCCGCCGCAGGCCGCTGCCGGTTTGCACGCGTTATGGCGCAACGGCTGTGCCAGCTTCGGTAATGCGCTGGGGCTGGATTACAATGCGGCGCATGCCAGCCATTTCCACCTTGGCATGCGCGGCGCAGGCTTTTGTCGCTAAACTACACCGCCGGGTTTAATCCGCGTTTGATGAGGAAATAATTTGCTGGCCAAGAGAAAATAAATCCGGTGATCATCGCCAGCTGTAACATAAACCAGAAGGCGCTGAACAGGGGATTAAGCTGTTGATTAAGCACATATTTTAGGGCCAGCGTCATAAACATAAAGATTCCCGTTTGATAAATCAGCAGCGGAAAGGTTTCTGTTTTCAGCGCTAATAATAACGTACGGACAATAGAAAGTTGTTCCCGCTGGCGAATGGCCAGAAACTGAAAAAGTAATCCCGCCAGTAACGAAATCATCACGCAAATAACCGCCTGTAACCACAGCGCGGGGCTAATTGCAAAATGCTTGAGCAGAGTGACTATTGGCAGGGTGATGATGTCGCCGAATATACAGGCGGCGGTAAAGAGCGAGGTGGAAATAAAAATGGTTTGCCAGCTGGCATAACCGGTTAATCCGGATGGCATCAGCAGCGCCAGTTTTCGCTGACGTGACGGTTTACGGCCGAGATACCACCATGCCAGCCAGCCGAAAAACGGCATGTACAGCCCGGTGAGCGGCTAGATTATATTCATGACCGCCAGCGGATTGGGGTGACGAAACAGATCTTTAGCGATCATCAGGGCGGTACACACGCCTACGACCAGAAAGGGTAATGCCAGCTGGTTTAACATAGTCAGTCCCACTCAGTTTGCTGAAATCGCGCCAGCCTGCGGAGCTATGCTGGTTCCTACCACCTTGCGCCTCTGCTAAAGCGTAGCTGGAAAAGACGGTGCCGGAAATGTCTGCCACAGGGGCACGGCAGGTAAACACTGCAGAAATAACTGGAATTAAGCCGCGCTGCGGGCTTAATCAGCAGGAAGATTATGACTGGCGGTATAAAAAAGGGGAAAATATAATAGCGATTAATGATGAGGCGAATGTTTTATCTGCGAAGTCTGGCCTTTAATCAACAGGACGATTGAAAATTTTTCAGAAAAATCTTATTCTGATTCGCACGACTTATCATCCTGATGGTGCCGCTGGCAAACGCACTATAGTTTAATTTCTCATTTGGGTAACATATTGACAACAAGGTAGTTATCACTTTTTGCCCGCAATGCCGCTCTGGTTTCAATCAATATTTTTTCTCTTGTTAATTTATTTTTTACATTAATCGGCACAGATATCCTGTTATGAATAAGGCGTGAAACAGCGCTAGGGTAATAATGACCATCGATAATGATTTCGTCTGGCGAGGCGAAACTGAAAAAGAATTTCAGGCGCTTTCAGAAGTGCTGCAATTGAAATCGCTGCTGCAAAAACATGTTGAGGCCCTTGGATTTGATGCTTTTGCCTTTTTGGTTCAGCATCCGGAGCCTTTTACCCGACCGCGTATTTTTCTCTTTAGCACCTATCCGCAGAGCTGGGTGAAACGCTACAAGAGTGAAAATTACTATGCGGTGGATCCGGTGTTAATGCTCTGCCAGCAGCCCGGTCGCGGCGTGGAGTGGACGCGTGATTTATTTACAGGCGCAGGCAATTTATGGGCAGAAGCCAATGCAGCAGGGCTGGTAAGTGGCTTTTCATGCTCGGCAATGGCGCTAAATCGTGCCATTGGTGTATTATCTATAGCATCGCAATAACCCAGCCAGACCCAGCACAGACGCGTTGAGCTGGAGGTGCAACTGCTCTTCCTGGCGGAACTGAGTTTGCGTGTGCTGGACCGTCTGAATGACGGCTCAATGGTGGTGTTATCGAATGATTTTAGTCAGCGCGAGCTGGAAATATTGAAATGGACAGCGGAGGGAAAAACCTCAGCCGAAATTTGCCTCATTCTGGCTATTTCTGAACACACGGTAAATTTTCACCAAAAGAATATGCAAAAGCGTTTTAATGTTTCCAATAAAACGCAGATTGCCTGTTATGCCGCAGCCATCGGCCTGATATAGCGAAAAGGCAACTACTAATTTTAGTAGTTCCTAAGCCGCAGTCAGTTGTCTACCCTGCGCCGGAAACTCCGCCAGGCTGGCGCTTAATAAATCATTGCAAACATGGGGATGTCAGGGGCGCATGATGAAAATAATTCAAACACAGCTAAAGGATATGCCGTCCTCTTTGCTAGCCGAGTTGGGCACCTATCGTTACAGCGTATTTGCGCGTGGCGAGGGCTGGTCAATTCCGCCGCGACTCAGCACGCCGGGACAGGAGTACGATCGCTTCGATCGTTCAGATGTCACCTGGCTGATTGCCTGGACTGCGCGTCAGGGCATTTGTGGCTGCGCACGTCTGTTACCGTGGCACGAGCCGGAAGTGCCGGAAGGCATGGTGCTGCCTTTTGATCAGCAAAAAGTCTGGGAAATGTCGCGCTATTCGGCCCGCCTTGAAGTGGATGCCGAGCTGCCGCTGAATATCTTATGGCATTCAGTACAGCTGGCAGAGCTGAGCGGGATGGAGTATTTGATCAGTTCGGCCACGCCGATGCTGGAGAAGATGTTTGAGCAGCATCAGGTGGTGTACGAGCCGCTCTCGCCGGGACTGATCCAGTCAGAAGACAATCTGTTTGCCATTCGTATTCCGGTGCAGCAGCCGGCGCTGGCGGAGAAGTATCGCGGCACGCGTCGCTTCAGTCCGGAAGAAGTGCTGCCCTCGCTGGGCGTGTCGGTCAACTGGCAGTCACACAGCTAACGCCCCGCGCAGGATGCGCAGGGCACGCCGCTTACTGACGGTAGGCGGTTTTAATCTGGCGGATGGTGTTGCTGAACACCTCGGCCTGCGGTTTATCAGCCAGCGCGGACTGGACGTAGCGCTCCATGTTGATGATCACCTTGCCGGCATCAGCCTGGCCCATACCTTTCAGGATCAGCGTCACCATCATTTTCAGGCAGGCGACTTCATCCGCCAGCGCCTGGGTATCGCGCGATGTTACGAAATCTTCATCACTCATCATTATCTCCTTTGTGGAATGACCTTGTGCGCACACATTCTTCACGTGCGTAAAAAACAGAGTATATCATATGCTTGATGGAAGAGTTTAGGCCGCGCCATGGACCCGCGCGCAGACGGTTAATTAATTGCGCCGTTCGCTATTTTTTGTGCGCAAAAAACTTCCACGGAAAGGTTATTTTTTTGTGCTGCGGGCGACAAGAAGCGAAGGCGGATTATAAATTATAACTTAATGATATTAGTCACATTTTAACAATTTTATTCCAGTATGGAATTGCATCAGCTAAAAAAAACAATCACCGCTGCCTGCTATTTGACATGGGTCATTGGTTTTGAGATTTATCTGGCGTACCTGATGTTCTTTCCACGCGAAATCCGGTAAGATAACGCCCCTGAAATATATTTTCCCCCCACTAGCCTGAGCCTGCGGAGTACGTCCCGTTGATCAGCCTGCTTCTTGTTGATGACCATGAACTGGTACGCGCCGGTATTCGTCGCATACTGGAAGATATGAAGGGACTGGTGATTGCCGGGGAAGTGGCCTGTGGTGAGGATGCGGTAAAATGGTGCCGCACTCATCCTGTGGATGTGGTGCTGATGGACATGAACATGCCCGGCATTGGCGGACTGGAGGCGACGCGCAAAATCGTGCGCTTCAATCCGGATATCCGCATCATCATGCTGACCATCCACACCGAAAATCCCCTGCCAGCGAAAGTCATGCAGGCCGGTGCGGCAGGTTATCTCAGCAAAGGGGCGGCGTCGCAGGAAGTGGTCAGCGCCATCCGCTCGGTGCACGCCGGTCAGCGTTACATCGCCTCTGATATTACTCAGCAGATGGCGCTGAGCCAGATTGAGCCGCAGCGAGCCGAATCACCGTTCAGCTGTTTGTCGGAAAGGGAATTGCAGATTATGCTGATGATTACCCGAGGGCAAAAGGTGACGGAGATTTCCGAGCAGCTTAACTTGAGCCCGAAAACCGTTAATAGCTATCGCTATCGCATGTTCAGCAAGTTGAACATTAGTGGTGACGTAGAGTTAACGCATCTGGCCATACGCCATGGCCTGTTTAATGCGGAGCCGTTAATCAGTAGTGAGTGACGTTTTTAATTCCAAAGCCTTTCTCAGCACCGTGACCAGTCAGCCCGGCGTCTACCGCATGTATGACGCGACAGGCACGGTGATCTATGTTGGTAAAGCCAAAGACCTCAAAAAACGCCTGAGCAGCTATTTCCGCACGCAGGTAGGGAGCCGTAAGACCGAAGTGCTGGTCAGCAACATCCATAATATTGATGTCACGGTCACCCATACTGAGACCGAAGCGTTGCTGCTGGAGCACAACTACATCAAGTTGTATCAGCCGCGCTACAACGTGCTGCTGCGCGATGATAAGTCGTACCCCTATATTTTCCTCAGCGGCGATCCGCATCCGCGCCTGGCGATGCACCGCGGTGCCAAACACGCCAAAGGCGAATATTTTGGTCCGTTTCCCAACGGCTATGCGGTGCGTGAAACCCTGGCGCTGCTGCAAAAGGTGTTTCCGATTCGCCAATGCGAGAACAGCGTCTACCGCAACCGCTCGCGTCCATGCCTGCAGTATCAGATTGGCCGTTGCCTCGGCCCCTGCGTCGCCGGCTTGGTGAGCGAAGAGGAATATGCACAGCAAACCGACTATGTGCGGCTGTTTCTGGCCGGTAAAGACGATCAGGTGATTAATCAGCTTGTGCAGCGCATGGAGCAGGCCAGCGTGGGCCTGCGCTTCGAAGAGGCGGCGCGCCTGCGGGACCAGATTCAGGCGGTGCGCCGGATTACGGAGAAACAGTTCGTCTCCAACCAGGGCGATGATCTCGACGTGATGGGCGTGGCCTATGACGCCGGAATGGCCTGTCTGCACGTGCTGTTTATCCGGCAGGGCAAAGTGCTGGGCAGCCGCAGCTATTTCCCGAAGGTGCCGGCGGACACGGAACTTACCGAAGTGATGCCGACGTTTGTCGGACAGTTTTATCTGCAGGGCAGCGAAGCGCGCACCTTACCGGCGGACATCCTGCTGGACTTCAATCTGCCTGAGCGGGAACTGCTGGCCGCGTCGCTGAGCGAACTGGTCGGGCGCAAGGTCAGCATTCAGAGCAAACCGCGCGGCGACCGTGCGCGCTACCTGAAGCTGGCGCGCACCAATGCCGCCACTGCGCTGACGACGCGGCTGGCGCAGCACTCGACCATTCAGCAGCGTCTGGCGGCGCTGGCGGCGTTCCTTAAACTGGAGCAGATTAACCGCATGGAGTGTTTCGACATCAGCCACACTATGGGCGAACAGACCATCGCGTCCTGCGTGGTGTTCAACCGTGACGGCCCGCTGCGCGCTGACTATCGCCGCTACAACATTGAAGGAATTACCCCCGGTGATGACTACGCGGCGATGAATCAGGTGCTGCGCCGTCGTTACGGCAAGGCGCTGGAACCGGAAAAGATCCCGGATGTGATCCTGATCGATGGCGGTAAAGGGCAGCTGGCGCAGGCGCAGCAGGTGTTTGCGGAACTGGATGTGTCATGGGATAAAAACCGGCCGATTCTGCTCGGCGTGGCAAAAGGCAGCGACCGTAAAGCCGGCCTGGAAACGCTGTTGTTTGCGGCGGAAGGCGAGGGCGTTTCGCTGCCGCCGGACTCGCCGGCGCTGCATGTTATCCAGCACATTCGTGACGACGCTCACAATCATGCAATTTCGGGCCACCGGAAAAAACGCGCCAAAGTGAAGAACACCAGCGCGCTGGAGAGCATAGAAGGCGTGGGACCCAAACGGCGTCAGCAGCTGCTGAAGTACATGGGCGGCCTGCAACCGCTGATGAATGCCAGCGTCGATGATATCGCTAAAGTACCGGGTATCTCCTTCGCGCTGGCGGAAAAAATCTACTACTGGCTGAAACACTAACATTGAAACAGGATGGGCAATGTAGGAACATACGTTAAATCCTACTCACACCAGACAGTTACTGGCATATGCAATTTAACATTCCGACGTGTCTTACCCTGTTTCGAGTTGTTCTGATCCCGTTCTTCGTGCTGGCGTTCTATCTGCCATTTCACTGGGCTCCCTTCGCGACGGCGCTGCTGTTTGTCATTGCTGCGGTCACTGACTGGTTTGATGGCTTCCTCGCGCGTCGCTGGAAGCAGACAACACGTTTTGGTGCCTTTCTCGATCCGGTCGCTGACAAAATGATGGTGGCGATGGCGCTGGTGCTGGTCGCCGAGTATTTCCACGCCTGGTGGATCACGCTGCCGGCCGCCACCATGATCGCGCGTGAAATCATTATCTCGGCCTTACGTGAGTGGATGGCGGAGATTGGCAAGCGCAGTAGCGTGGCGGTGTCGTGGATTGGCAAAGTGAAGACCACGGCGCAGATGCTGTCGCTGGTGGCGCTGCTGTGGCGTCCGGACGCGACCGTAGTGGGCGTTGGCGTGGTGGCGTTGTACATCGCAGCGGTGCTGACTTTCTGGTCAATGTTCCAGTATTTAAGCGCGGCACGTGGCGATTTGCTCGATAGCTGATCGATGCGATTTAAAAAGCAGCAAACGGACGTAGTGTGTGGATAATTCTATTGACTCGTTGCGTCAGATAAGTAGAATGCATCGCATCGAACGGCAGCAAGGCTGCAAGAAGCTGAATAAAATCAGCAAGTTCGGTGAAGCATAAGCAAATGCGGGAATAGCTCAGTTGGTAGAGCACGACCTTGCCAAGGTCGGGGTCGCGAGTTCGAGTCTCGTTTCCCGCTCCAGATATTGCAATACGTCGCAGACGGCTTGCACCTCAGATTAAAAGGCGTGTTGGCAGAGTGGCCATGCAGCGGATTGCAAATCCGTCCACCTCGGTTCGACTCCGGGACGCGCCTCCAGTTTACACCCTGCCCGGGTGGTGAAATCGGTAGACACAAGGGATTTAAAATCCCTCGGCTTATGGTCGTGCGGGTTCAAGTCCCGCCCTGGGCACCATATTTAATACCGAATAAAATCAAAGCAATAAGTAGCAATGTCTTGACCGCCCAAGGGCGGTTTTTTTGTGCCTGAAAAATAAAAACGGGACATAACTTCTGTCCCGCTAATCTCAATCCTGTGGCTGGCCGACCGGGCCTTCGCCTTCGCTGGTGCCAGGTACTGACTGCTTGCTGGGCGCGTGTGGACGGCCGTCACTGCCCACCGCATCGCTGTGTTGCATACAGCCGGCCAGGGTAACCAATGTAAGTGCCGCTAAGGCTGCCTTCATCAAACCACTCATCTTGCTCTCCTCCTGTTACGAACCGCGTAATCGTTTAACGCACTGAGAAATAAGCAAATCCACGAATACGCCTTTACGCAAGCGAAGCGCAGTGATCCGTGTACAGTTTTCTTCTTTACTCTTGGCGGTCCTGCGCCAGCGCCTCAACGCGACGTCGGTATTCTCCCGGTGTGCAGCCAAACTCACGGATAAACGCTTTGTGAAAGGATTATTCGCTGGCGTAGCCGACGGGCAGAGCGATGTTGATTAACGGGGCTGTTTCGCGCGCCAGTCGCTGAGCGGCCAGTTGCAGACGAAGGGCGGTGAGCACGGCCAGCGGCGTGGTAGCGCTGAGCTGGCGGAACAGCATTGCGAATGAGGCGCGGGATATAAACACTTGCTGAGCCATGGCTTCTACCGTCCACGGCCTTTCCGGCGTGGCGCACAGTTGGGTGATTAAAGGGCCAAGCCGTGGATGCAGAGCCAGGGACAGTAAGCCAGGGTGCGCTGCGTGGGTTGAGAGCCCATGGCGCACCGCCAGTGTGAACAGGCTGCCAATCTGCTGGCTGCGAAGTGCGGCATCACCAGCAGTTGGCGTTGCGTCCGCACTCTGGGTGATGAACGGCAGCACCGCAGCCAGCCAGCGCCCATCGCTGCTTGTGGATTTGGGGGCCAGCATTAGCACTTCGGGCAGGGCGGTGAGGAAAGCATGCGCCGACGCGGGCAGCTCCAGCAGGCCGCACACCAGCTGGGTAGGCTGAGTATGGCGCTGATAAATACGATGCGCGGCGTTTTGCGGCAGAAATATGACGCTGCCAGCAGTGAGTACGACACCCGCAGTGACGGGTATATCCAGAATGACCGGGCCGCCTGTGACCGTATGCCAGCGCACTGCGCACAGGTGCCCGGCGCTGTGCGGCAGTTGCCACTCACCGCTCAGCACGCAGTTCTTATCTATGCCGCCCTGCGGGTTATGCAGTAGCAGCAGTTGACTCAATAGATCCATCTGTTTTTTCCCTTTTCCCTGAGCTGCCCGCTTGATTCAGACGCAAAGACAAAATATCAGCGTTGCGGCGAAATACGGCGCGGCAGCAAACCGTAAGCTTAGGGTGATGACTATTTTTGACGCTCATGGAGAACATCATGAACCATTATCAGGCAGCAATCATCGGATTTGGTAAAGCAGGTAAAACGCTGGCGGCGGCTCTGGGTCGCGCCGGATGGCGCGTCGCGATCATCGAAAAATCCCGCGCAATGTATGGTGGCACCTGCATTAATGTCGGCTGTATCCCAACGAAAGCACTGGTACATGATGTGCAACATCATGCCAATTTCAGCGCTGCTATGCAGCGTAAAGCGGCAGTAGTAGTATTGTTGCGTGAGAAGAATTACCTCAACCTGGCCGCTATTGCGCAGGTCGATGTCATTGATGGCGAGGTGGAATTTGTGGATGCCCACACGCTGAAAATCACCTCCTCGCAGAAAATCAGCCAGATTCATGCTGAGCGTATTTTTATCAATAGCGGTGCCGAAGCGGTGTTTCCCGTGCTGGAAGGCTTAGTTGCCGGACCACGCGTGGTTGACAGCAGCGGTATCCTGAATTTAACGCAACTGCCGCAGCGGCTGGGGATCCTTGGCGGCGGTTATATTGGCGTTGAGTTTGCTTCAATGTTTGCCGGGATAGCCGTGGTTGATAATGGCAGGCAGCAGATTCTCGGCGTGGCGCTGCTGGCAGCGGACTCGCATGAAGTCATTAACATTGTGAAAACGGTAATGGATGCCGGGCTGCCGTATAGCGTGCTGCGTGACCAGATTTTTACCCACCCAACCATGAGCGAATCGCTCAATGATCTGTTTGCCCTGGTTAAATAATTACGATTAGGACGCCCGCGTCGGGCGTCCCGATCGCACACCTAGCCGAGATTGCCGCGCAGGCGATCGCGGAAATCGCTGCTGCGGTTATCCAGGCCAGTGAAGGTTACGCTGGCGCCGTGCCGCTGGCAGCGGTACTCAATGGCGTCGAGCGCCGCCACGCTGGAGGCATCCCAAATCTGCGCGTGGGTCAAATCGATGGTGACGCGCTGCGGATCGTGGCCGTAGTCAAAATGCTCAAACAGATCGTTGCTGCTGGCGAAAAACAGTAGGCCGCGTACTGTGTAGTGCACCTGCTCGCCATCGTCACTCAGCTGGCGTTCTGCATGAATCACGTGAGCGATGCGGCGCGTGAAAAGCATCATGGCGAGCATCACGCCCACCAGCACGCCAAGCGCGAGGTTACCGGTCCACACCGTGACGGCGACGGTCAGCACCATCACCAGCGTTTCCGACCATGGCATGCGTTTTAGCGCGGCCGGCTGCAGGCTGTGCCAGTTCACGGTTTTCACCGCGACCACCATCATAATGCCCGCCAGCACCACCATCGGAATCTGCGCCATGATCTGGCTCAGACCGGTGACCAGCAATAGCAGCACCAGCGCCGCGGCCACGGTGGACACCCGGATGCGCGCCTTGCCCAGCTCAACGTTAACAATGGTCTGGCCGATCATCGCGCAGCCGGCGATACCGCCGTAAAAGCCCGCCAGAATATTGCCGACGCCCAGCGCCCAGGATTCACGCCGCTTGCCGGAAGGCGTATCGGTCATGTCATCCACCAGTTTGGCGGTCAGCAGGGATTCCATCAGGTCGACGAAGGCGACCGACAGCGCGGTGGGCCAGACAATCTGCAGCGTCTGCAGATTAAGCGGCACCAGCAGGGTATTGAAATCCGGCAGGCCGGCGCGCATTGGCCCTTCATTACCGACGTTGGGCACGCGATAGCCCAGCAGCAGCGCGACAGCGGTGACAGCCACGATAGCCACCAGCGGCGAAGGCACGCTTTTAAGCACTTTTGGCAGCAGCAGCACGATGGCCAGCGTGGCGGCGAACAGCAGCCACACTAGGCCGGACTGGCCCCAGACGTGCGGCACCTGCGCAAAGAAAATCAGTATACTCAGCGCGTTAACGAAGCCGATCATCACCGAGCGCGGAATATAGCGCATCATGCGCGACAGCCCGGCAAGGCCGAAAATGATCTGAATCATACCGCCGAGGATCACCGCCGGCAGAATGTACTCCACGCCATGCGCGTGCACCATCGGCCCGATCACCAGCGCGACGGAACCGGCCGCCGCGGTGACCATCGCTGGACGTCCTCCCAGAATCGACAGCGTCAGGCACAGCACCACCGAAGCGACAAGACTGACTTTAGGGTCGACGCCGGCAATCACGGAAAACGAAATCACTTCCGGTATCAGCGCCAGGGCGGTAATCACCCCGGCCAGGCACTCGCGGGTGAAAAGAGAAGGTGAACGCAGCACACGTGCGACCGTGATGTCGCTCGCTGTGGCAGCGGGGCGATCGGCAGTTTGACTCATCTGTTGCAGGCTCTTTTATTGGATGCGCATGCCGTCACGGCATAGCAATATTTAGTGGAAAAGTTAACGTGGGCGATGTTACCGGGGGATGACGCGAGGCGCCAGTAAAACGGGGCGATAAGGTTGATTCCATCCTTGGAATCCGCTGCGGCTACAGCGAAAAATCATCCGGGGTTTGGTGAACCACCAGTTCCAGCAGGTGACGGTAGACATCCAGCTGGACGACATCGGCTTCCTGCTCCAGCCGGCCAATCAGGGCGGCAATAATGGCCTTATTGGTCACCGGCATACCGCTATGCAGGATTTCAGCAATCAGATGGCCTAAGACTTCCATCTCATTGGTTTCACTGTTAACGGCCTGTTTGAAATCGTCAGCGATGGCGTCGCTGCTGTTGACGGCATTTTGCATGTGTAAGCCCTTAAGATTGGCTGATGGCCTAGCGGCCAGCACAACCAGGATGAAATATTCCCGCGCGGACAGGCGCGAAAAACCTGACTCATCACCCAACACAAAAAGACACCTCTGAAGGTGGAAATCCACAACACCTTCAGAGGCGACGCAACTGCATCATTCGTTACCGAATCGTTAACCGATTCATGGCGGCTAAAGTTATACAGTAACCCCTAATCTGTACAAGCGGCGGCTTGTGCATTTCGTGCTTATCAGGGTAATCAACTCAATAATATAGGGTATTTTGCCGAAAAAAGTTATACAGGCAAGCTGTACACGCGGCCTGACCGGGCCTTTTCGCGACTTAAGTGAAACTGGTAATCTGCGCGCAGCACGACTAAATTTGCTGATGTAAGCAAACTTTTCATTCGCACGTAGCTTAGCTTATAATAACCTTCCCATTTAGTTAGAACTCTAACTATTAGGCCGCTACGCTTTGACTGACCATCCACAACCGTTCTCCCGTCTGTTGCATCTTACTGCCCATGCGTGGCGGCTGGCGGTTGATCGCCGCTTAAAAGAGAGCGGTTTGAGTATAAGTAGCTGGCTGGCGATTGCCAGCGTAGCGACCGCCAGTGAACCGCCAACGCAAAAGGCACTGGCATAGCTATTGGCGCTGGAGGAAGCCAGTGTGGTGCCTCTGGTCGATCGGCTGGTGAAACAGCAGTTGCTGGCACGGGTACAGCCAAAGAAAGATCGTCGCAAGCGCCTGCTGGTGTTAACCGAGCAGGGCGGCGAGGCGTTCGATACGGTGAAAACGCAGGCGGATGCGCTGCGCGCCCAGCTGCTGGCCGATATCGATCCCGCCGCGCTGGCAGTGACCGAAAACGTGTTGCAGCAGCTGCTTGAACGCTTAGGAAACGTATAGCCGTGGCGAAACGTAACCCGTATGCCCCCCGCGAATGGCTGCCGCACGAAAAGCCGATGCTGCCGGGATCGCCCTCGACACCGCTGCATGCGCCATCGAAACGCATCGCGTTTGGCCTGATCGGCCTGCTGATCTCCATTACCGGTGCGCTGAGTAATGCGCTGGTGACCGCCAACCTCACCAATCTGCAGGGCACCTTCGCCGCGTACAGCAACGAAATCGCCTGGCTGCCGGCGGTCTACGTGATGGGCAATATCTCCATTAATCTGTTGCTGGTGAAGTTCCGCCAGCAGTTTGGTCTGCGGCTGTTTACCGAAGCCTTTCTGGTGCTGTACGTCATCGTGGCGTTTTTTCACATCCTCGCTAACGATCTCAGCTCGGCGATTATCGTGCGTACCGCGCACGGCATGGTGGGCGCGGCGCTCAGCTCGCTGGGCATCTATTATCAGATCCAGGCCTGGCCGGCGAAGCACCGTCTCAAAGCGCTGGTGATTGGCATCACCGCCTCACAGCTGGCGATTCCGCTGGCGCGGCTGTTCTCCAGCGAGCTGCTGCAGCTGGAGGAGTGGCGCGGCCTCTATCTGTTTGAGCTGGGCCTGGCGATGATTGCGCTGGGCTGCGTGCTGGTGGTCAAGCTGCCGCCGGGCGACCGTACCAAAGCGTTCGAAAAGCTCGATTTCGTGACCTTTATGCTGCTGGCACCGGGCATGGCGTTATTGTGCGGCGTGCTGTCGCTCGGGCGCATTGAGTGGTGGTTCAAGCACACCTTGGCTCGGCGTCTGTCTGGCGCTGGTGCTGGAGCATAACCGCGCTAACCCGCTGATTAACACCCGCTGGCTGAGCAATGGCATGATCGTGCGGCTCGGCATTGTGATGATCATGATGCGCATCGTGCTGGCCGAGCAGAATACCGGTGCGGTGGGCTTTCTGCAGCAGCTGGGCCTGCTCAACGAGCAGATGCGCGGGCTGGCGCTGGCGATCATTGCGGGCGTGATCTGCGGCATGATTACCAGCGCGCTGACCATCAAACTCAACCATCTGAGCTGGCCAATCGTGGTCTCGCTGGCAGTAATGATTGTCGCCTCGCTGATGGATGCGCAATCCAGCCTGGTGACACACGCCAGTAATCTCTACTTCAGCCAGTTTCTGCTCGGTTTCAGCAGTGCTTTTTTCCTTGGGCCAGCGATGTTGCTTGGCATCGGCGGCGTGGTGACTCAGCCGAAAAATCTGGTGAGTTTTGTCGTGCTGTTTGGCATGAGCCAGAATCTTGGCGGGCTGATTAGCTCCGCCATTCTCGGCACCTTCCAGACGTGGCGTGAAAAATATCACTCCAGCCTGCTGGGCGATCAGCTGTCGCTGCTCGATCCCAATGTGGTGGATCGCCTCAGCCAGTACAGCGCGCTGTTTCGCAGCCAGCTGGCGGACAGCGGCCTGCTCAGCGCGCAGAGCAGCAGTCAGCTGCAAACCGTGGCCACGCTACAGGCCAACGTGCTGGCTTATAACGATACCTATCTTACTGACTGCCGCGCTGGCAATGGTAACGCTGATGTGGGTGCTGTGGCGCCTGACGCGGCTGCGTTATCTTAACTGGCGCCAGGCGCGACATAATCTGACTGAGCAACAGCTGCAGGCTGCGCCAGCAAACCGAACGGAGACCCCATGAGTCAACAGGACTACCTACAGGCTGCGGAGCGCGAGCGCACCAACCGCCGACGCATTCTCTCTATCGCCGCCGGGAGCGGTATCGCCATCGTGGGCGTGCTGGTGATTTTATACGCCTGGCAGCTGTGGCCCTTCACCAGCAACCATCCAGTCAACGGAAAACGCCTACGTGCGCGGCCAGGTGACCTTTATCAGCCCGCAGGTCAGCGGCTACCTGACGAACGTCGAAGTGGTGGATTTGCAGCCGGTGCGCAAAGGACAGCTGCTGATGACCATTGACGATCGTATCTATCGCCAGCGCATGCATCAGGCGCAGGCACAGCTGGCGATGAAGATCGCTGCGCAGAATAACAACCAGCAGCAGCAGAAGAGTGCGGAGGCCACTATCGCCAGCAATAAAGCCGCGCTGGAGAATGCCAAAGCGCAGGCGCTGAAAAGCAGTCTGGATTTGAAGCGAGTGGAAAATCTGGCGGCTGATGGCTCGCTGTCGGTACGCGAGCGTGACGCCGCGCGCGCAGCCAATGCGCAGGCCTAGGCCCAGCTGCGCCAGGCGGCGGCGCAGGTGGCGGTCTCGCAGCAGAATATGCAAACCACCATCGTCAACCGCGCAGCGCTGGCCGGCGACGTAGCCAGCGCGCAGGCGGCACTGGAGCTGGCCAATATCGATCTGGACAACACGCGCATTATCGCGCCGGACAGCGGCCAGCTCGGTCAGCTGTCGGTGCGCAAAGGCACGTATGTTACTGCCGGCACGCGGCTGACCTCGGTGGTGCCGGATAATAAATGGGTGATTGCCAACCTGAAGGAAACCCAGCTGGCGCGCGTGCGCCTCGGTCTGCCGGTGTCGATCCGCGTTGATGCGCTGGACGGCAAGCGCTTTGACGGCAGCGTTGAGTTTATCTCGCCCGCCGCAGGATCTGAGTTCAGCGCCATCTCGCCAGATAACGCCACCGGTAACTTCGTGAAAATCGCCCAGCGCATTCCGGTGCGCATCAAAATTCTTGGTGACGAACTGCAGCAGCTGCGGCCCGGGATGTCGGTGGAAGTCGACATAGATACCGCCGCCGAACCACACCGGGACGCGTTATGAAGCGGCCGTTACTCGCGGCGCTCATCGCGCTGCTGCTGACCGGCTGCGCCCGCGAAGTGGAGCAGGCGCCGTCCTCGCTGCCGATTCCGCCCGGCTGGCGCCAGCAGGTCGAGCCCGCCGCCGCGCCAGAAGCGCAGTGGTGGCGCAGCTTTGGCGATGATCGTCTCAACTGGCTGGTGAACCAAGCGCTGCAGCACAACAGCGATATTCTCATTGCCCGGTCGCGCGTCGATCAGTATCGCGCCGAGCTGCGCGCTGCGCAGGGCGACAACTTTCCCACGCTGTCGGCGGGCGTGGCGGCAACCCATCAGCGTGCGCTGTCAGCGGCGACCGGTCAGCCGTACGAAAATGCGGTATTTCAGGGACTGCTGCGGGCGAATTATGAGGTCGACTTATGGGGCAAGCCGCAGCAACAGCATTCGCGCGGCGGAAGCCACGCTGGCGGCGCAGCGTGCGGCGGCCTCGGCAGCCGAGCTGACGGTTGCCAGTTCGGTCGCTTCCGGTTACCTCAGCCTGTGCGCGCTCGACGAGCAGCTGCGCGTCACCGAGGCCACGCTGGAAACGCGGCAGAACTCGCTGAACCTGGCGCAGCGTCAGTTCGAAACCGGCTATACCTCGCGACTCGAATGGATGCAGGCGGCGTCGGAGTATCAGACGGCGAAAGCGCAAATTCCCCAGCTGCAGCATCAGATCGCCCAGCAGGAGAACGCGCTCAGCATTCTGGTCGGCATGAATCCGCGCCAGATCGCGCGCAGCAGCCAGTTCGACCAGCTGCGAGCACACGCACTGCCGGCGCTGTTGCCGTCGCAGCTGCTTAATCGCCGGCCCGACATTGTCCAGGCGCAGCGCCTGTTGCTGGCGAGCGACGCGTCGCTGGCGGCGGCGCAGGCACAGTTGCTGCCATCGCTCAACCTGACGGCGTCCGGCACGCTGCAGAGCAGCCAGCTACACGATCTGCTGGATAATCCGTTCCGCCTGTGGAGCATCGGCGGCAGCGTGCTGGCACCGCTGCTCAACCGCGAAGCGCTGACCGCGCAGGTGGATGTGGCGATGGCATCGCGCAACCAGGCGCTGTACGGCTATGAAAGAGTGGTGCGCAATGCCTTTGCCGAGGTGGATAACGCGCTGGATGCCATCACGCGCAGCCAGCAGCAGCTGACAGAGTTGCAGGCGCAGGAGCGCTACGTTTGCCGAGGCGTGGCGGATTGCGCGCAACCGTTATCAGAATGGCTATGCGTCCTATCTCGATGAGCTTGATGCGCAGCGCACGCTGTTCAGCACCTAGCTGAATATTGTGGCGGTGAAAAACACGCTGCTGCTGGCGCAAATCGATCTCTACCGCGCCCTCGGCGGCGGCTGGCAGAGTGATCATCATGCCGCAGCCGCCTGGCTGCGGTCATAAATGACGTCTAAAGCCGGTTAGCACCGGTTTCACATCAGGACCGGCCCAAACTTAAGTGGTTCATGCTTTTTTTTACTTGTCTTTACAATTAGTGGTATTATCCGCGGCGCTTTACACAGTCTGAACGGAACTATGCAGGGGGTGTTGCCTGCACGGCCGCGTGGTTGCGCGGCTTGCCATGACAGGGGAAGAAAAGGAAATGATGAATAAAAAAGCCACGCTGGCACTGCTGGTTGCAGCGGTATTAATCGCCGGCTGTGCATCGCGTACGGCACCTATCCAGAACGTCAGAACAGTCAGCCAGACGGTTGGACAGAGTTACAGCGATCAGCAGATGCAGCGGGCTATCGTGGAAGCTGGCGCGGCCAATCACTGTGTGATCTCACCGGCGGGTCCGGTCGTGATGAATGGTTTGCTGGCAGAACGCGGCCACACGGCGAATATCCGTATCACCTACACTGCTAACAGCTACCGCATTGATTACGTCAGCAGCACCAATCTGAAAGCAGGCAGTGGCCAGATTCACCGTAACTACAACCGCTGGATTCAGAACCTGAACTAGGGCATCCAGACCCGTCTGGCGGTGCAAGCAGTAAAATAAGTCATCACGCGCGCCACTAACAGTTAATCGTAAAGTTAGCCGGCACGCTGCCGAAATAGAAACAGGCTGACCCGATGTCCGCCTGAGAACTCGGCGACATCCGCGTGAGGCGGATGACTGGAATAGAGAGCAGGGAAGGGATGCCGCGCAGCGAAAATCTAACCATCCCTGAGGCTGAAGAAAGAATGCAGGTATGAAACTCGCTTACTCCCTTGTTGACAGGCATGCCATCTCGCCGGGCTACAGCAGCGCCGACGACTGGCAGCGCTGGGCGCAACACGCGCCGGTACTGGATGCCTGCCTGGCTATCGCCAAACCCCAGTTTTTACCTATGATGACTGCCCGTCGTCTCAGCCCCGGCAGCCGTGCCGCCGTTGAGTGCGGCCTTGCGCTGCTGGCCCGACAGTCGGTTGACGCCGTGGTGTTTACCAGCCGCCATGGCGAACTGGAACGCAATCTGCGTATTCTGCGTACGCTCGCGGGCGGCCAGCCGCTATCCCCCCCACCGACTTCGCGATGTCCGTGCACAACTCGGCGGTCGGCAGCCTGACCATCGCCGCGCGTCAGCCATTAGTGTCATCGTCAATTTCTGCCGGCATCGACAGCTTCCAGCAGGGCCTGCTTGAGGTCACCACGCTGCATCAGGCCGGTTACCAGCAGGTGCTGCTGGTGGATTTTGATGGGCTGGTGCCCGACTACTACCGTCCGTGGCTGCCGGAGATCGATACCTTTAATGCACCCTACGCGGTTGCGCTGCTGCTGCGCGCCGGCGAAGCGTGGCGCTGTACGGCGACCGCCGCCCGCTGCCGGCCTGATGCGCTGCCGCAGAGCCTGCAGTTTCTGCATGCGATGCTGAGCGAGACGGCGGATTTCACCCTAGCCGGCGAGCGTCATCAGTGGCGCTGGAAGCGTGCTCATGGCGGATAACGCTATGCCGATGCGCCAGCGGCGCGGTGGCAACTATTACTGGCGGCTGGTGATGACCGTGCTTTGCTTTAGCCTGTTCAGCATTGGCGGTCTGTTGCTGTCGCTGATCTGGTTCAACCTGCTGCTGCTGATTCAGCGT
Source organism: Type-A symbiont of Plautia stali (assembly GCF_059731155.1). Classification (NCBI taxonomy): domain Bacteria; species Type-A symbiont of Plautia stali. Next base: position 948,264 of record NZ_AP035891.1, read on the forward strand.
GACGGTCTGCGCCGGCGGCAGATCGCGCGCCGCAGCATTGCATGGAGCTTTCGCTGCTTTCTGCGCTTCTGCCGTTTTGTCGGCGTGTATGACTATCAGATGCTGGGCGCAGAAGCGCTGCGTCAGGATCGCGACTGCCTGATTGTCGCCAACCATCCGTCGCTGATCGATTACGTGATGATCGCCTCGCTCTTACCCGAGATGGATTGCCTCGTGAAGGCCGACCTGCAGCACAACATTTTCTTCCGCGGCGTTATTAAATCAGCCGATTACCTGATCAACAGCGAAGCGGAGACGCTACTGCCTGATAGCCAGCAGCGGCTGGCACGCGGCGATACCATTCTGATTTTCCCCGAAGGGATGCGCACCCGCTACGGCCAGCCGCTGCAACTGCAGCGCGGTGCGGCAAATATTGCGGTGCGCGCCGGATGCGATCTGCGCGTGATTCATATCACCTGTACACAGCGTATGCTCGACAAGCAAAGCCGCTGGTATCAGATTCCGCTGGTTAAACCGGTTTTTACGGTACGCGTACAATCGCGTATTGCCAGCCACGTCTTTCACGAAGCGGATGAGGATGCGCAGCCGCTGGCCGCGCGCCGTTTGACGCGTTATCTGCAACAGGCGCTGGTGCCTGAAGAGACAAAGTAAGTTATGCAAGCACTGATTGACGACATTAAAACCATGATTACCGACACGCTGAATCTGGAGGATATCAGTCCGGATGATATCGATAGCGACGCACCGCTGTTTGGTGAAGGGGTGGGGCTCGACTCGATCGATGCTCTGGAGCTGGGGCTGGCGGTGAAAAACCGCTTCGGCGTGCAGCTCTCCGCCGAGAGCGAAACGCTGCGGGCGCACTTTTTTTCCGTGGCCACGCTGGCCGCCTTTGTTGAACAACAGCAAGCCTGAGAACCGTCGACATGAACAAACAAGATATTCACCAGGAAGTGGCGACGCTGCTAACTACGCTGTTCGAAATTGATCCGGACGAGATTCGCCCGGACGCTCGCCTGTACGAAGATCTCGAACTCGACAGTATTGATGCGGTTGACATGGTGGTGCATCTGCAAAAACGCACCGGGCGTAAGATCAAGCCAGAAGCCTTCCGCGCGGTACGCACCGTACAGGACGTGGTTGACGCCGTCGACCAGCTGATGCGCGACCAGGCCTGATAAACGCCATGCACAGGCTGTTGCAGCTGCTGAACGCGCTGGCGCTGATCGCCTGGCCATTGCTGGTATGGCTGGCGCTGACTCACCCGCAGTGGCGCGCCGTGCTGGTGCTGCTGGCGCTGGTGTTTGCGGCGCGCATCTGGAGCCTGCGTCAGGCGCAGGGCGCGCTGAACCGCACGCTGCTGCTGCTGGCGCTGATCGGCTGCCTGCTGTCTCTCGCCAGTGTCGTGTTGCGGGCGCAGCATCTGCTGCTGTGGTATCCGGTGGTGGTTAATGGCCTGTTGCTTCTGCTGTTCGCCGCTTCGCTGTTCAGCCCGATGCCGCTGGTAGAGCGCCTAGCGCGCCTGCGTGAACCTCAGCTGCCGCCGCGAGCCGTTCGTTATACCCGACGAGTGACGCAGGTGTGGTGCGGGTTTTTTATTTTCAACGGCAGCGTGGCCCTGACCACCTGCCTGCTGAGTAATATCCGGCTATGGACACTCTGGAACGGGTGCATCAGCTATGTGCTGATGGGCGGCGAATGGCTGCTGCGTCAGCGCATGAGGAAACACGCATGAAGGCCGTGGCGGGCTGCACGGCGCCGATCGTCTCGTCGCTTGGCAGGGACAACAGCAGCATACGCTGGCGCAGATGCGGCAGCAGGTGCTGGGCTTAACCCATCAGCTACAGGCGCAGCCTAGCGCACGCTGGGCGCTGTGCTTTGACAACAGTTACCACTTTACCGTAGCGCTGCTGGCGAGCTGGTACGCCGGCAAAACGCCGGTCATCCCCGGCCACTGCCGCGCGGCGCAGCTGGAAGAAATGCACGACAGTCTTGATGGCGTGATCAGCGATATGCCGCTGGCGGTAACCCTGCCATAGCTACGCTGGGACGGCGCGCTGGCGCAGGGCGCACTGCCAGAGATGGCGGCGCAGGCGAGTCTGGTGCTGTTCACCTCCGGCTCAACCGGAACGCCGCGTCGCGTGGTCAAATCACTGCGCGCCATGGATCTGGAAGCCCAGTGGCTGGCCGACCTGTGGGGAACGCGTCTGCAGGCGTGTCACGTCATTGCCTCGGTAAGCCATCAGCATCTGTATGGCCTGAGCTTTCGCATTATTCTGCCGATGGCGCTCGGCCTGCCGTTCGCCGCGCAGCAAATTTTTTATGGTGAGCAACTGGCGGATCAGCGTGCCGATCGCCGCTACGCCTTTATCAGCAGTCCGGCATTTTTGCGCCGGCTGGACACTGCGCTGGTGGCGCCGCCCTGTGCACTGATTGTCTCCGCGGGCGGCGCGCTGCCGGGCGCGGATGCGCAACGCGCGCAGCAAACGCTGGACTGCGCGGTGGATGAAATTTATGGCAGTACCGAAACCGGGGTGATCGCGTGGCGCCGGGCCAGCGATGACGCTGCGCTGTGGCAGTGTTTCCCCCACGTCTCGCTGCGCGAGATCGCGCCGCAGCGCTGGCAGGTCTTCTCCGATCTGCTGGAGAGCCGCGCTGGTTGTGCGCTGGACGATCGCATTGTGCAGCAGCAGTCGGGCCAGTTTCAGCTGGCAGGGCGGCAGGCTCGGGTGATGAAAATTGAAGACAAGCGCGTGTCGCTGAGCGAAGTAGAGCGTCGCCTGCTGGCGCTGCCTAGTGTGGAAGATGCCGCCGCGCTGGCGATTCAGCGTCACGGCCGCCATGCCATCGCGGTGGTGCTGGCACTGCCGCAGCTGCTAGACGCCGCAACGCTGCACCAGCGTAAACAACAATGGAAACGCGCGCTGCAACCCTGGCTGGAGCCGGTCGCCATGCCGCGCTACTGGCGGGTGGTGACGGCAATTCCGGTCACGGCGCAGAGCAAACGCGCATGGCCGCAGATAGAGGAACTGTTTGATATTACCGGTTGAATTAGACGCGCAACAGCAGGATGGCACGCTCACCCTGCGCCTGCTGGCGGCTGCCGACCTGCTGTGGTTTCGCGGCCACTTCCCGACGCTGCCGATTCTGCCGGGGGTGGCGCAGCTTGACTGGGTGCTGCACTACGGCCTGACGCGCCTCGCGCCGGGTAAAAGCTTTGCCTCGATTGAAAACATCAAATTCCAGCAGCCGGTGCCGCCGGATGCGCAGCTGGAGCTGCAGTTGCAGTGGCTGCCGGAGAAGTCGCTGCTGAATTTTCGCTACGCGCTGCTGCACGGTGCGCAGGCTGAGGTCGCCAGCAGCGGGAAGATTCGCCTGTGCTGAGTGCGTCGTTTGCGCCCTGCGTGCTGATTCCCTGCTACAACCACGGTGCCATGCTGGCGTCGGTGCTGGCGCGGCTGGCCCCGTTCAACCTGCCGGTGATCGTGATCGACGACGGCAGCGATGCCCGGACGAAACAGCATATCGCTGCGCTGGATGCGCCGCAGCTCCAGGTGCTGACGCTGCCGCACAACTAGGGTAAGGGAGCGGCGGTGATTGCCGGACTGCGCGCCGCCGCGGCCGCGAGCTTCAGTCATGCGCTGCAGCTGGACGCCGACGGACAGCATCAGGTGGAGGACACACTGGCATGCTGGCAGAGGCCGAACGCTATCCGCACTGCCTGATCTCCGGCCAGCCGTAGTACGATGCCTCAATCCCGAAATCCTGGCTCTATGGTCGCTACATCACCCATTTCTGGGTATGGGTGGAAACGCTGTCGTTCTCGCTGAAAGACAGCATGTGCGGTTTCCGCGTCTATCCGCTGGCAGCGTCGCTTGAGCTGTGCGATCGCCGCGCTATTGGCCAGCGCATGGATTTTGACACCGAGATCATGGTGCGCCTCTACTGGCAGGGCACGCCGAGCCGGTTTATCCGCACGCGCGTGACCTATCCCCCGAGCGGCGTCTCACACTTTGACGCGCTGCACGACAACCTGCGTATCTCGTGGATGCACACCCGCCTGTTCTTTGGCATGCTGCCACGCATCCCGCAGCTGCTATCCCGCTGGCGTCAGCAGGCGTACTGGGTAGCGACGCCAGAGCGCCGCGGGCAGTAGGGGCTGCGCTTTATGCTGTGGCTGTACCAGCGTGCCGGTCGCCTGCCGTTTATTCTGCTGCTGTGGCCGGTGGTGGCGGTGTACTGGCTGAGCGGTCGCGCGGCGCGGGCGGCGTCGCAGCAGTGGCTGACGCGCGTACAGGCCGTGGCGCATCAACAGCAGATTGCGCTGCCGCGGCCGCTCAGCAGCTATCGCCACTTCCTGCGTTTTGGCGACAGCATGCTGGATAAAGTCGCCAGCTGGCGCGGTGACCTGCAATGGGGACGCGATATCGACTTCGCGTCCGGTGCTGAAGCGGTGATTAGCGCCGCTGAAGGCAAAGGCCAGCTGGTTCTCGCCTCGCATCTGGGCGATATCGAAGCCTGCCGGGCGATGGCGAAGCAGGTCAGCGGTCTGGTGATCAACGCGCTGGCGTTCACCGACAACGCCCAGCGCTTCCGCGCGGTGCTGGAGAGCATTGCGCCGCAGGCGGGCGTCAATCTGCTGCCGGTCAGTGATATCGGCCCGGACACCGCAATTTTACTGCAGCAAAAGCTGGATGCCGGTGAGTGGGTGGCCATCGTTGGCGACCGCACCGCCGTGCAGCGTCAGCGCGGCGGCGAACGGCGCGTGGTGTGGAGTGAATTCATGGACCAACCGGCACCGTTCCCGCAGGGACCGTTTGTGCTGGCGGCAGCGCTGCGCTGTCCGGTGCTGCTGATGTTCGCGCTGCGCCAGCAGGGCAAACTGCGCGTGCACTGCGAGGCCTTTGCCGATCCTTTACCGCTGCCGCGCAATGGGCGACAGCAGGCACTGCAGGCGGCGGTCGATCGCTACGCTGCGCGCCTGCAGCATCACGCCCTGCTGGCCCCGCTGGACTGGTTTAACTTTTACGATTTCTGGGCTCTGCCCGAAGAGGAGCAACGCGATGCGTGACGCAAGCTGGCGCGCGGAGATTGAACGGGTGGTCTCGTTTCATGACTGCGATCCGATGGGCGTGGTGTGGGACGGCAACTATTTCCGCTACTTCGAAGTGGCGCGTGAAGCGCTGCTGCGCAGCATTAACTACAGCTATGCAGAGATGAGCGCCAGCGGCTACGTCTGGCCGGTGGTCGATACCCGGGTTAAATACCGTCTGCCGCTGCGCTGTGAAGAGGCCATTCGTGTTGAAGCCAGCATCAGCGAATATGAAAACCGGCTGCGCATCGATTATGTCATCCGTAACGCTGCCGGGCAGGTGACCACCAAAGCGCACACGCTACAGGTGGCGTTCAGCGCCAGCACGCAGCAGATGTGCTTTGTCTCGCCAGATATTCTGCTGCAGCGTTTGGGGGTGTCATCATTATTCGTCTGTTCTGCCTGCTGCTGACGCTGCTGAGCGCCAGCGCGGTGACGCTGGAACAGCTACAGCAGCGCTTTGCCAGCCAGCCGGTGATTCGCGCCAGCTTTGTTCAGGTGCGCAGCATCGCCGGCATGGCTCAGCCGCTGGTGTCGCGCGGCCAGCTGTTGATTGCTCAGCAGCAGGAGCTGTGGTGGCACCAGGCGACACCGTTCCCGATGACGCTGATTCTGGATGATCACCGCATGGTGCAAAGCATGAGCGGCCAGCCGCCGCAGGTGATCACCGCTGACAGCAATCCGCAAATGTTCCAGTTTAACCATCTGCTGCGCGCGCTGTTCCAGGCGGATGAGCAGGTATTGCGCGAGAATTTTGTGCTCGATTTCCGCGATGGCGGTCGCGACGGCTGGCAGCTGAGTCTGACGCCAAAAGCGGCACCGCTGAATAAGATCTTTAACCGCATCGATTTGCAGGGCGCGGCGTATCTCAACCGCATTACGCTGGATGACCGCTAGGGCGATAAAACGGAAATCACTCTGAGCGATACCCGTACGCAGCCCAGCCAACTGACTGATGAAGAGCGAGCCCGTTTTGCCGCAGCGCAGTGAAATTTTTGCCGCGCGCGCGTGGCTGGCCGTCTGTCTGCTGCTGATGCTGGCGCTGGCCTGGTTACTGCCGCGCTGCCACATCAACAGCAGCGTGCTGGCTCTGCTGCCGCAGCAGAATCTTGGCCAGGCACCGGCAGAGATTCAGCAGGGCTTTATGCAGCGGCTCGACCGCCAGCTGGTGTGGCTGGTGAGTGCGCCCGGTGCGGACGGTGACGCCGCCGCCGCGTGGTGGCAGGCTCAGCTCGAGGCACTGCCGATGCTCAGTGAGGTCAGCGGCGCGCTGGATGATCATCAGCTGCAGCGCTGGGGAAGCTTTGCTTATCAGCATCGCAACGGGCTGATCGATCCACTGACGCGTGCGCGACTGCAGCACGGCGGCGGCGCGCAGGCCGACTGGATTCTGGCGCAGCTGTTCTCGGCGTTTGCCGGGGTCAGCAGCAAAGAGCTGGCCGCGTGGCGCCACCAGCGCGGGCTGCGCGTCGGTTTACCTCTGCTGGTAGCCCTTTACGCGCTGAGCGGCATCTTACAGCTGCGCGTCGACGATAATATTGCCCATCTGCAGAGCGCGCCGGCGCAACTGCTGGCGCAGGATCGCCAGTTGGCGCAGCTCACCGGGCAGCAGGCCTATCAAACCTGGTTTGTGATCTGGGGTGATAACGAGCAGCAGGTGTTGCAGCGGCTTAATGCGCTGGCGCCCGAACTGCAGCGCGCGCAGCAGCAGGGCTGGCTGGCGAGTCCGCTGAGTGAAGGCTGGTGGCTGCTGTGGCTGTCGCTGCCTGACGGACGCAGCAGCGTGCTGGTCCCGGTGAGTGGCGTGAAGAACAGTGCCGCGCTGCAAAAACTGGCGACACCGCAGGCAGGCGTGAGCTGGGTCGATCGCAAAGCCCGTTACGATGAGCTGTTTGGCTTCTGGCGCACGCTGCTAAGCGGCCTGCTGGCGCTGGCGCTGCTGCTGATCACCGTCAGTTATACCCTGCGCCTTGGCCTCAAAGCCGGGCTGCGCAGCGCGCTACCGTCATGGCTGTCGCTGGCGGCCGCGCTGGCCACGCTCGGCTGGCTGGGTGCCAGTCTGAATCTGTTTGCGCTGCTGGCGCTGATTCTGGTGCTGGGCATTGGCATCAATTACACGCTGTTCTTCAGTAATCCGCGCGGCACGCCGCTGACGTCGATGCTGGCGGTAACGCTGGCGATGATGACCACGCTGCTGACGCAGGGCATGTTGGTATTCAGCAGCACCAGCCCTATCAGCAGCTTTGGTACCGTGCTGTGCAGCGGAATTTTTTGTGCATTTTTACTGGCGCCGCTGGCGCTGGCGGGCGGAAAAAGGAAATCACGATGAGAATGGGTGCGTTACTGCTGGCGCTCAGCCTGCTGCTGAGCGGGTGTGCGTCTTACCATGACGAGTCCAGCCGGCCCACGGCCTGGCTCAAACCCGGCGTGCGCGTCACGCTGCCGGCACCGGGCATCTCGCCCGGCTTTCAGCAGCAGCAGTTGCTGACCGGGCGCGTGAAGGGCAAAACCCAGTCATTGCTGGTGCTGCTCAGCGCGGATGCGCAGCAGATCTCGCTGGCCGGGCTGTCGTCGCTTGGCATCCGGCTATTCCGCGTCACTTACGATCAACAGGGGATTCATACCCAGCAGATGATGGCGCTGCCCGACCTGCCGCCAGCCAGGTGCTGGCCGATATTATGCTGAGCTACTGGCCGGTCAGCGCGTGGCAGCCGCAGCTGCCGTCCGGCTGGACGCTGCGCGATCTTGGCCATCGGCGCGAATTGCGCGATGCCTCCGGCCAGCTGATCAGCCAGATTCATTATCTGCAGCGCGGGGAACAGCGTGAGCCGATTAGCGTCGATCAGCGCGCCTTTGGCTATCAGATTCATATCCAGCATCTGGACGCCTCCTCATGATTTACCTGTCGGCTTTTGGCATGGTCAATGCGCTGGGCAGCAGCCTGGCTCAGATTGCCGCCCAGCTACAGCAGGGCACAGCTCCCGGCATGCAGCCGCGTGACGGCTGGTTAGCGCAGGGCAAGCGCTGCTGGCTGGGCGAAGTGCCGGGCGCGCTGCCGCCGGTACCGGCGGCACTGGCTGCGCATGATACGCGCAACAATCGATTGCTGCTGGCGGCGCTGCAGCAGTGCCAGCCAGCGCTGGATGAGGCGATTACGCGCTATGGTCGCGCCCGCGTGGCCATCGTGCTGGGCACCAGTACCTCCGGCGTGGATGAGGGCGATCGGCAGACGGACGGCGGCCATGCCGGTTTTGACTATTGGATGCAGGAACTGGGCGATCCGTCGCGCTTTCTGGCGCACTATCTGCAACTGGATGGCCCGGCGTACACCCTTTCTACTGCCTGCTCCTCCAGCGCGCGCGCCATCATCAGCGGGGCGCGGCTGATTGCCGCCGGTCTGGCCGACGTGGCGCTGGTGGGCGGTGCGGACTCGCTCAGCCGCATGCCGATTAACGGCTTTTGCCAGCCTCGATTCGCTGTCGGAACATCACTGCGCACCGTTCAGCGCCGGACGCGACGGTATTTCGATTGGCGAAGCGGCGGCGCTGCTGCTGCTGACGCGTGAGCCACAGCCGCTGGCGCTGCTGGGCTGCGGTGAATCGTCAGATGCCTGGCACATGTCAGCGCCGCATCCGCAGGGCGTGGGCGCGGAAGCCGCCATGCACATGGCGCTGCAGCAGGCCGGTTTGCAGCCGCACGAGGTGGGCTATATCAATCTGCACGGTACCGCCACGCCGCTGAACGATCAGGCTGAAGCGGCGGTGATTCACCGCCTGTTTGGCGATGCCGTGCCGTGCAGTTCCACTAAGCATCTCACCGGCCACACGCTGGGCGCAGCAGGCGCAACCGAAGCTGCGCTGGCGGCCCTGATTATCCAGCAACAGTTGTCGCTGCCGCCGCAGGATTTTTCGCACGCGACGCAGGATAGTACGCTGCCGCCCTGTGGATTGCTGACTGTGGCACAGCCGCTGGCGCGCCCGGTGATTGCCTCCAACTCATTTGCCTTTGGCGGGAACAATACCTGCCTGATTGTAGGATCTTCGCATGAATGATTTTTTGCCGGTGGGCGATTACCTGCCGCACCGCGCGCCGCTGCTGCTGCTTGAGCGCGTGCTTGACGTCACGCCAGACAGCGTTGTCTGTGCGGTCACGGTGAGCCCGCACGGCGTGCTGGCACCGTTTCTCACGCCGCAGGGCGAGCTGCCGGCGTGGTTTGGTGTCGAGATTATGGCGCAGACCGTGGGCGTCTGGTCCGGCTTTCATGCCCGCCAGCGCGGCGCCAGTGACATCCGCCCCGGCATGCTGCTGGGCGGGCGCGGCTATCGTGCCAGTGCACCCACCTTCGCGGCATACAGTGAGTTGCAGATTGAGATGCACCTGCTGATGCGCGATAACAAACTGGGCAGTTTTGAGGGCGAGATCCGCTGCGGCACCAGCCTGCTGGCCAGCGGACTACTGAACACCTACCAGCCCGACGACGACGAATTAACCCGATTAGCGCAACAAGGAACCGAGTGATGACCCGCAGCGTATTAGTAACCGGGGCCAGTAAAGGTATTGGCCGTGCCATGGCTTTACGTCTGGCTGCCGACGGATTTGATATCGTGGTGCATTACCACCGCGACGCCGCCGGTGCACAGCAGACGCCGGCGCAGATCGTTGCTGCAGGCAGGCCGCGGCCGCACTCTGCAGTTTGACGTTGCACAGCGGGAAGCCACGCGTAACGCGCTGGAGCAGGATATCGCCGCGCATGGTGCCTATTATGGTGTGATCAGCAATGCGGGCATCACCCGCGACGGTGCTTTTCCGGCGCTCACCGAAGACGAATGGGACAGCGTGATCCACACCAACCTCGACAGCTTCTACAACGTGATTCATCCATGCGTCATGCCGATGATCGGCCTGCGCCAGGGCGGACGCATCATTACCCTCTCTTCAGTATCCGGCATGATGGGCAACCGCGGGCAGGTCAACTACAGCGCGGCCAAGGCCGGTATCATCGGCGCCACGAAAGCGCTGGCGATTGAACTGGCGAAACGCAAAATCACCGTTAACTGTATCGCGCCGGGTTTGATCGATACCGGCATGACCGATCTTGAGCCGCAGGTGATCGACGAAGCGCTGAAAATCATTCCGATGAAACGCATGGGCGCGGCAGAAGAAGTCGCTGGCCTGGCCAGCTATCTGATGTCGGATATCGCTGGCTACGTTACGCGGCAGGTGATTTCCATCAACGGAGGGATGTTGTGATGCAGCGGGTAGTTGTTACCGGTATGGGCGGCGTCACCGCTTTTGGCGAGAGCTGGAGCGCGGTGGCGCAGCGCATTAAACAGGGCCAGAATGCGGTACGTAAAATGCCGGAATGGCAAGTCTATGATGGCCTGCACACTCTGCTGGGCGCGCCGGTCGATGACTTCACGCTGCCGCCGCACTACACGCGTAAACGCATCCGCGCCATGGGCCGCGTCTCACTGCTGGCGACGCGTGCCACCGAGCTGGCGCTGGAGCAGGCCGGCCTGATTGACCATCCGGTGCTGACTAACTGTGAAACCGGCATCGCCTATGGGTCTTCGACCGGCAGCACCGGCCCGGTGAGCGAGTTCGCCACCATGCTGGTCGAGAAGCACACCAACAACATCACCGGCACCACCTATGTGCAGATGATGCCCCACACCACGGCGGTTAACGCCGGACTGTTTTTTGGTCTGCGCGGTCGCGTGATCCCCACGTCCAGCGCCTGCACTTCCGGCAGCCAGGCGATTGGCTACGCGTGGGAAGCCATTCGCCATGGCTATCAGACCGTGATGGTCGCGGGCGGGGCAGAGGAGCTGTGCCCCTCGGAAGTCGCAGTGTTCGATACGCTGTTTGCCACCAGCCAGCGTAACGACGCGCCGCACACCTCGCCGGCACTGTTCGATCAACAGCGCGACGGTCTGGTGATTGGCGAAGGGGCGGGCACGCTGATTCTGGAATCGCTGGCACATGCGCAGGCGCGCGGCGCGACCATCTATGCTGAGCTGGTCGGTTTTCACACTAACTGTGACGCGGCCCATATCACTCAGCCGCAGCGTGAAACTATGCAGATTTGTATTCAGCGCGCGCTGGACAGCGCAGGGGTGACGGCAGCGCAGATTGGTTACATTAACGCACACGGTACCGCCACCGATCGCGGCGATATTGCTGAAAGCCAGGCGACGGCAGCGATTTTTGGCAATCGTACGCCAATCTTTTCGCTGAAAAGCTACTTCGGTCACACGCTGGGCGCCTGCGGCGCGCTGGAAGCCTGGATTAGTATTGAGATGATGCGTGAGGGCTGGTTTGCGCCAACGCTGAATCTGACGCAGCCCGCCGCCGAATGCGGTGAGCTGGATTACATCATTGGCGCGCCTCGGCAGCTACAGACCGATTACGTCCAGTCAAACAACTTTGCTTTTGGCGGTATCAACACTTCGCTGGTGTTTAAACGCTGGCGCGACGCCTGAGTCTCTCCGTTTACCCCTTATTCCCGTCGCCCGGCGGGAATCTTTCTCCCCAATGATGCCTCTGGCGGTGATACTCCGCCGGATTTCGCTTGCATTTGGCTGTACGCTGTGCATAATCGCAAAACGCAATAATAATGATTCTCAGTATAGTTTGCATCAGGGGATAACCATGCGCAGAACGCCTTTCAATCCCGGAATGAAACCGACGCTGCTGGCCATGCTGGTCAGCGCCGGTTGTTTGCCAGTGATGGCTGCTACCACTAACACCAGTAATGCTCCTCAGGGCGATAACGAATAGCAGACGCTGACCGTCACCGCCACGCCGCAGAGTGAATTCAAACCCGGCGGTAACGACTTAGTACCGGCCTTTCTCGACGGCCAGATTGCCCACGGCGGTCGCCTCGGCATGCTGGGCGAGCAAAACGCCATGGACGTGCCGTTCAACGTCATCGGCTATACGGCAAAAATGATTCAGGACCAGCAAGCGCAAACCATCGCCGATGTGGTGCGCAACGATGCGGGCGTTCAGAACGTAAAAGGTTACGGCAATTTTGCTGAAACTTACCGCATTCGGGGTTTCACTCTCGACGGCGATGATATGACCTTCGGCGGTCTGCCGGGCGTTGTACCGCGCCAGGTGATGGACGCTTCGCTGATTGATCGCGTGGAGATCTTCAAAGGCGCGAACAGTCTGGTTAACGGCGCAGCCAGTTCCGGCGTCGGCGGTATGATCAACCTCGAGCCGAAGCATGCCGAAGATACGCCGGTCAATCGTGTTGGTATTGATTACACCTCCTCGTCACAGGTCGGCGGAAAGCTGGACGTGGGGCGTCGCTTTGGCGATAACAATCAGTTTGGCGTGCGGCTTAACGCCGTGCATCGCGAGGGCGAAACCGGCGTTGACGGTGAGAAAAAACGCACCACGGCGGCCTCGGTCGGTCTTGATTATCGCGGCGACCGGCTGCGCACCTCGCTGGACGTCGGCTATCAGAAGAAAACCTTCCATGACGGCTTACAGGGCGTGAAATTCGCCAGCGCCGGCGTGATCCCGGCGGTGCCGTCAAATTCGCACAACTACAGCCAGAAATGGGTGTACAGCGATATGGAATCCGAATTCGGTATCGCCAAAGCAGAATACGATATTACCGACAGCTGGACGGCGTATGCCGGCCTCGGCGCACAGCACGCCCATGAAACCGGCAATTACGGCGCGCCGACCATTACCGACAGCAACGGTGACGGTACCATTAGCAGCTTCTACTCCAACCGCATTTAGGACAACATGAGCGGCATGGTGGGGCTGCGAGGTGATTTCCACACCGGTTTCGTCAGTCATAAAGTCAACGTGGGTTACTCGGCGCTGACCACCAATGCGAAAAATGCCTACGACATGTCGCTGGTGGGCACGCCGTTTAATATCTACCACAGCGGTAACGTGGCTGAACCGGCGGCCACCTTCGCCGGCGGCAAGTTCTCCGATCCGCTCACCACTTCGCGCACCCGCACTCAGGGCTATCTGCTGAGCGATACGCTGGGATTACTGGACGATACGCTGCTGGTTGACCGTTGGTGCACGCCATCAGAAAGTGGTGGTGCGCAGCTATAACTACAACACCGGCGCGGAAAGCGTTGATTCGCGCTTCACCAACGACCGCTGGATGCCAACGTATGGCGTGGTCTACAAGCCGTGGAAAGAAGTGGCGCTGTACGCGAACCATACGGAAGCGCTGCAGCTTGGTGAAGTGGCACCCAAAGACGCCGTCAACTATGGCACCGTGACCGGCGTGGCGTACTCGAAGCAGAATGAGATCGGCGTGAAAACGGATTTCGGCCGCATCGGCGGCTCGCTGGGGCTGTTCGAAATCCAGAAACCGTCCGGCCTGATCAACAGTGACAATGTCTACGTAATGGATGGCGAGCAGCGCCATCGCGGCGTGGAAGCCAACGTGTTTGGTGAGCCGGTGCTGGGCCTGCGCCTCAACGCCAGCGCCACCTGGATCGATCCGGTGATGAAGAAAACCGCCGGCGGCACCTACGATGGCAAACAGGCGATCGGCGTGCCGCGCTACACCTACGTGCTGGGCGCGGAGTATGACATCAAGCCGGTGGAGGGTCTGACGGCCACGGCGCTGCTCAACCACAGCGGTTCTCAGTACGCCAACTCGGCCAACACCCTGAAGCTGGACAGCTATACCACGCTGGATCTCGGCATGCGTTACCGCATGAAGGTGAATCAGAACGATCTGGTGTGGCGCGTGGCGGTCGAAAACGTCACCAATGAGAAGTACTGGTCAAACGTTGATGACACGGGCACCTACCTCGCGCAGGGCGACCAGCGTACGCTGAAAATCAGCATGAGCTACGATTTCTAAGCGGCCACCACGGGGCGTAGCGACGCTCCGTGGTCTTTTCCGGCAGAATATAATGCTGTACGTTGGCCGCTATTCCATTACACTCTGTGCGGCAATCCCGCTGAAAAACGCCTCTTTCCTGTTGAGTCATCATGAGTTCACCCGCGCCACCTGACGATCACGACGAACCTTTACGGCAACCGCTGGATGATGCGCACTTCGCCATTGTGGTACTTGCAGTGACCTCGGTTACCCTTATAATCTTCGTCCTGATGCTTACATTAATGGATGAGCTGAGGCCAGCAGCCGACTACGGACGCCCGCAAGGAGATGTCGATGGAATCCCGGGATGACAAACTGATCGCCATCATTAGACTGCTTTCCGCCTGCCTGATCGGCGTAGTGTTCCTTTTCACCATGACCTGGCTGACGGACGTACGCCATCCAGCCGATCCGTCACTGGATGTACAAACCTGCCCGCCCAAAACCGCCAGCCCGGTGCAGCACTCTTAATCCTGGGTGCGCCATTTAATCTGCTGACTGCGTAACTCCAGCGCCAGCGCTTCGTGCAGGGTGCGATTGCCGTTAGGATCGCCCAGACCAAACAGCGCGCCAGGCGAGCGCCGATCGTCGGCCCACGCCGGATACTCCACCACCGGATAGAGCGAAATGCCTTCCAGCGCCACGCCCTGCGCTAAGGCCAGCCGCGCTTCATCACTGACATGCCGCAGCCAGCGCGCGCGCGCGTCGCCCTCCGCGCCGGTTTCCGCCAGCAGCAGCGGGCGCTGATAACGCTGCCAGCACTGCATCAGCAGCCGGTGCAGCGGCTGACGCTGCGGGTGGTCGGGCGGAATGGTGTCGCCGGAGAAGAACCAGTGGTTGTCGGGATAATAGTTCAGTCCAAGGATGTCGAGAAAATCGGGCTGACCACCCAGCTCCGGTGCGTCACGACCCGCCAGCCAGTCCCAAGCTTCAAACTGCGCCTGATGCTGACTATCGGCATAGGGTTTGCTGTCGGGGTTATGCGGATCGGCGGCGATCTGCACCAGCGGGTCGGTCAGTACAAAGCGGGCATCCGGATAGACGTCGCGAATGGCGTGCATGGCCGTCAGCGAGGCTCGCACCAACTGACGTTTCAGTTCGCGGCCACGCGCGCTGGCGTAGGGATCGAGCCAGGAGACATCGGTGCCGGCCCAGGACCAGAAGGATATCTGATTGATGGGCGTAAAGAACGGCTGCTTCACGCCCTCATCCCGCATCAGCTGCGCCATGGCGCGTGCGAAGCGGCCAAAGTGCTCCACAAACGCCGGCTTCCAGATATCGAGATGATCGGGGTAGCCAAAGTGCGCCAGCTCCCAGATGATTTGTAAATCATGGCGCGCCGCCGCGTGAATCATCGGCAGAAAGGTGCGCCAGTCGTATTCACCTGGCGTGGCCTCAATCAGGTGTCAGTGGGCGCCGTCGTGCGCGGTGCGCAATCCCTCCTGCGCCAGCGCGGCGTAATCTTTCTCCAGCAGCATGTCGTGGCCGCTGCTGATGACCATATCCAGTCGTCGCCCGCCGCTGCGGCAGGCGGTAGAGCAGGGGAAGCTGCCCTGAAAAAAGCTGCGAAATAGCCGGGGCTGATGGCGCGGGGATAGCTGAGTCATGATCTTCTCCTCACGAAGAACGCTTGGCTAAGTCTAGACTAAATTAACGCCGCACCCGACGCGGAAGTAGACGGATCTGATTGCCTTTACGTGCGGTGATACCAACAATAACAGCTTCAGGGTAAGCAGGGATTGAGTATGAGCGAAGCGGCACTGCGTTCCTCACGCGAACGGCCGGGCGACGGGCTGAGAGAACATGCGCAACAGCAATGTGCCCGTCATCCGGGACTGAGCGGCATTCATCCGCTGAACGATGGGCTGGATGCGTTTGCGGCACGCTATCTGCTGATGGGCATGGCGCAGCACACCATCGACGTCCAGTATTACATCTGGCACAACGACATGTCCGGACGCCTGCTGTTCAGCGCGCTGCTGGATGCGGCGGAGCGCGGCGTGCAGGTGCGCCTGCTGCTGGATGACAACAATACGCCCGGGCTGGATGAAACGCTGGCCGAACTCGATCGGCATCCAAATATCGCCGTGCGGCTGTTTAATCCCTTCTCGTTTCGAACCCTGTGCGCGCTGGGCTATCTGACCGACTTCGCCCGCCTGAATCGCCGGATGCACAACAAAAGCCTGACCGTTGACGGCGCGGTAACGCTGGTGGGCGGCCGTAACATCGGCGACGAATATTTTGGCACCGGCAATGAGCCACTGTTTACCGATCTCGACGTACTGGCGCTGGGACCGGCGGTA
The DNA here is from genome assembly GCF_059731155.1 of Type-A symbiont of Plautia stali. Taxonomy (NCBI): domain Bacteria; species Type-A symbiont of Plautia stali. The sequence goes on from NZ_AP035891.1 coordinate 964,531, forward strand.
GATGAATTGGCGGAAGATTTCGCCCGCTACTGGCACAGCAAAGCGGTATCGCTGTTGCGCAGCGTCGTGGACACCGGCGCACCGCCGCATGAAGCGGTGCGTTTACCGCCGGAGTGGCAGCAGAGCGAGGCGGTGCAGCGCTATCTGGCGCGGCTGGAGAAATCCTCGTTTGTCTGTCAGCTGGAGCAGGGCTCGCTGAGCATGACCTAGGCACACACGAGGCTGCTGAGTGACGATCCGCGCAAAGGGCTGGGCAAAGCGAAGCGATCCTCTTTGCTGCCGCAGCGCATGCTGGAGGTGATCGGCACGCCGCAGCAGCAGTTCGATATCATCTCGGCCTATTTTGTCCCGACCCGTGCCGGGGTGGCGCAGCTGCTGGCGCTGAAGCGGCGTGGCGTTAAGATCGCCATCTTAACCAACTCGCTGGCCGCCAATGGTGTCACCGTGGTTCACGCCGGCTATGCGCGCTGGCGCAAGAAGCTGCTGCGTCACGGCATTGCGCTCTATGAACTGAAGCCGCAGGCCAATGCCGCGGATGCCCCGCACGATCGCGGTCTGACCGGGAATTCCGGCTCCAGCCTGCACGCCAAAACCTTCACCGTCGATAACCGCAAAGTGTTTATTGGCTCATTCAATTTCGATCCGCGTTCGGCGGTGCTGAACACTGAGATGGGGCTGGTGATTGAGAGCGAAGCGCTGGCGCAGCAGACCCATCAGCGCTTCAGCAGCGGCATGCGCGACCGCGCCTGGGCGTTGCGGCTGGATAAGTGGGGCCGCGTTAACTGGGTGGAGTACAGCGGCGAAGCGCGGGAAGTTGTGCATAAGCACGAACCGCAGTGCACGCTGTTGCAGCGTTTGCTCGTGCGACTGGTATGGCGTCTGCCGGTGGAGTGGCTGCTATAGCCGGGCTGCACAATGGTGCAGCCCGGCGGTAAGTACGCCGTTACGCCTGCGCGGCGCGATCGGTTTTGCGCTGCGGCTTGCCGGAGAACAAAAAGCGCAGCAGCGGGATTCGCAGATGAATCTCGAACAAGGCAAAGGCGACGCCAAACACCATCAGCAGACCAACAAAGAAGCCCAGCGTATTACTGCTGATGTGTGGCGTAACGTAGATGCCGTACAGAATAGTCAGCGGATGGTGCACCAGATAAATAAACAGCGACGCGTTCACCAGATACATGATACGCGGCGAGTGGCTGTTCAGCAGCTTGTGGCCGAAGCTGAAGCAGACGTTCAGCATACACAAGCCCATCAGCGTAGAAATGATGGCATCGAGCTCGTACAGCCAGCCTTCGCCGCTGCTGTAGCGCTGATTCAGGCTGTACGCGATAAACACCGCAATGGCACCAAAGCACATCACCGGATTAAAACGGACAAACAGCGCTTTCAGCGCTTGATGTTTCCAGCTCAGCGCACCCAGCATGAAGAACGGCAGGAAAAACAGCGACTGCATCACCGCAATGCTGAACAGGCCATCCATTAACAGTGCGGGGGCGAAGTGGAAAATCAGCCGACGGAAGGCGCACCACACCAGCGCATAGGCCAGCAGGGCCAGCGTCAGTTTGCCCCAGCCAACCTGCTGATAATCGATGCGGCGCTGCTGATCGCGCAGCCAGCGGAAGCTCAGCATGCCAAAGGCGGTGAGAATCACCAGTACCAGTAAAAACCACAGGTGCGAAATCAGATCCCACATCAGCGCGTTGTACTTGTCATACAGCGAGAAGTTTGCCCAGTCGCCGACTTTGCTGGTGAGATTTTTCAGCATAAAAAACTGCGGCAGGGTAATGAGCGGCACAGCGGTTAACAGCGGAATGCCGACGCGCTCCAGCCGCACCTTCAGCCAGCGATTGGGCTGATAGCGCAGATAGAGCATATAAGAGAAATAACCTGAAATAACAAAGAACACCTGCATGCGGAAGGCGTGAATAAAATCATTCAGCACCGTCAGCCACAGTGAGGCGTCCTGGCTGTTAACCGACCAGCGTTGGGTCGAGTAAATCAGAGAGACGTGAAAAGGCACGCCCAGCAGCATTAAATACGCTCGAATCGAGTCGAGGAAATATTCACGTTCGGGTTTGGCTGAACTCATAAGCTTCCGGTTTGTCAGTTTACTTACCGGTTTCACCCTGAAACCGGATTATGCCGGACGAAATTTTACCGGCTGTAAACAGCGTATACTATCAGGTGAATCTGTTTCTTAATCTTCCGGGTTTAATTATCCGAAAAGTACACTTTCGGCTTACGAATCAGGGGAACAATCTTTTACATAAGCTGTCGGAAAACCGAATAATCTCTTTAAGATAAAGGGGTTTGATCTAAGCACACGAAAGGGGGGGGGATGTGCTGACTAAAGTGAAGAATAATGGCGGGCTGGTGAAGATGCGCTGGGTAGGCGCAGCAGTTCTGCTGGCGTTGTACGCCAACAATAGCTGGGCGTTCAACATTAATGATGTGGCAAAGCAAGCTAAGGCGCTGGCAGGGAAAGGTTTTGATGCGCCAAAAAGCAATTTACCCTCTCAGTTTCGTGAAATGAAGTTTGCTGACTATCAGCAGATCCAGTTTAACCACGACAAAGCATACTGGCGCAAACTGCGCACGCCGTTTAAGCTCGAGTTCTATCATCAGGGCATGTATTTCGACACGCCGGTGAAAATCAATGAAGTCACCGCGTCTTCGGTACGTGAAATCAAATATAACCCTGATTACTTCAATTTCGGCAACGTAAAACACGATGCCGATGCGGTGAAAAACCTCGGTTTTGCCGGATTCAAAGTGCTGTATCCTTTAAATAAAAAGGGTAAAGACGATGAGATCACAAGCTTCTTGGGGGCCAGCTATTTCCGCGTGATTGGCGAAGGCCTGGTGTATGGCCTGTCGGCGCGTGGTCTGGCGATTGATACCGCGCTGCCTTCCGGTGAGGAGTTCCCGCGCTTTAAAGAGTTCTGGATCGAGCGGCCGAAGCCGCAGGATAAACAGCTGGTGATTTATGCGCTGCTGGATTGTCCGCGCGCCGCCGGTGCCTATCGCTTTGTGATCCAGCCGGGCAAAGAGTCCACCGTGGACGTGCAGTCTAAAGTGTATCTGCGTGACAACGTCGGCAAACTCGGCGTAGCCCCACTTACCAGTATGTTCCTGTTTGGCGCTAACCAGCCGTCGCCGGTCAGCAACTTCCGCCAGGAACTGCATGATTCGAACGGCCTGTCGATTCACGCCGGAAATGGCGAGTGGATCTGGCGTCCGCTCAATAATCCGAAACACCTGGCGGTCAGCACCTTTACCATCGAAAACCCGAAAGGCTTCGGTCTGCTGCAGCCTGGCCGTGACTTCAGCCATTACCAGGACCTGGACGACCGCTATGACCTGCGTCCAAGCGGCTGGGTTGAGCCGCAGGGCGACTGGGGCAAAGGCCGCGTAGAGCTGGTGGAAATCCCGACGGAGGATGAAACCAACGATAACATCGTGGCCTTCTGGACGCCGGAGAGCCTGCCAGAGCCAGGCAAAGAGATGAACTTCAAGTATCGTCTGCACTTTACGCGTGACGAAAACCAGCTTCACCAGGACGACGTGGCCTGGGTGAAAGACACGCTGCGTTCTGCGGGCGATGTGAAGCAGTCTAACCTGGTGCGTCAGCCGGATGGTTCCATCGCCTTTACCGTGGACTTTGTCGGTAAAGCGATGAGCAAGCTGCCGGAAAACACCCAGGTGGCGCCGCAGGTCAGCGTCGGTAACAACGCCGACGTGGTCGAGCAGAGCGTACGCTACAACCCGGTCACCAAAGGCTGGCGTCTGGTGCTGCGTCTGCGCGTCAAAGACAACAAGCAGCCGACCGAAATGCGTGCGGCGCTGGTGAGCGGCGACAAGACATTGACGGAAACGTGGAGCTATCAGTTACCTGCCAATGAATAAATCGACTTATTTACCTCAATCTTACGTGGAGGCGCTGTCGCTTGATGCGGCAGCACGCGCCACGCTCAGCGCCTCGCTGCAGAATGCGCAGGCGTTTCATGCCATTCACAGCGCGCTGGGGCAGGATATCGCCGCCAGCGAACGGCCGGACGATGCGCCGCTGAAATCGGTCTCTTCGCGCGTATCCATGGCGTGGCCGGATTCGCTCGCCGGTGGCCAGCAGCTCAGTAAAGATTATCTCGACCGCACCACGCTGAAGGCGATGCCGCCGGTGAAGCGTTCGCTGATGTTCCCGGAAGCCTGGCGTACTAACCCGATTGCCCGCGCCTGGGATTTCCTGCACGGGCAAAAAGGCAATCCACGCTATGCCACGGTGGAAGAGCAGAAAGCGGAAGACAAATGGCGCCACGTGGGTTCCATGCGTCGCTACGTGCTGCTGATTCTGACCATTCTGCAGACCATGGTCGCCACTTGGTACATGAAAACCATTCTGCCGTATCAGGGCTGGACGCTGCTCGATCCGGTCGAGCTGTTTAACCAGAACTGGCTGCAGTCGGTGGAGCTGATCCTGCCGTATATTCTGCAGACCGGCATCCTGTTCCTGTTTGCCATCCTGTTCTGCTGGGTATCGGCCGGTTTCTGGACCGCGCTGATGGGCTTCCTGCAGCTGCTGATCGGCCGCGATAAGTACAGCATCTCGTACTCGACCACCGGTGATGAGCCGCTCAATCCGGAACATCGCACCGCGCTGATCATGCCGATCTGTAACGAAGACGTGGAACGCGTGTTCGCCGGTCTGCGCGCCACCTGGGAGTCGGTGAAACGCACCGGTAACGCGGAGCATTTCGACGTTTACATCCTGAGCGACAGCTACGATGCCGACATCGCCATCGCCGAGCAAAAAGCGTGGATGGAGCTGGTGCGGGATGTCGGTGGAGCGGGCAAGATCTTCTATCGCCGTCGTCGTCGCCGCGTGAAGCGTAAAAGCGGCAACATCGATGACTTCTGCCGTCGCTGGGGCAGCAACTACAGCTACATGGTGGTGCTGGACGCCGACAGCGTGATGAGCGGCGAGTGTCTCACCGGTCTGGTACGCATGATGGAAGCGAACCCGAACGCCGGTATTATCCAGTCGTCGCCAAAAGCGTCGGGTATGGATACGCTGTATGCGCGCTGTCAGCAGTTCGCCACCCGCGTTTACGGGCCGTTGTTTACCGCTGGTCTGCACTTCTGGCAGCTGGGCGAATCGCACTACTGGGGGCACAACGCCATCATTCGCGTGCAGCCGTTTATTGAACACTGTGCGCTGGCGCCGCTGCCGGGTGAAGGCTCCTTTGCCGGTTCGATCCTATCACATGACTTCGTGGAAGCGGCGCTGATGCGTCGTGCCGGCTGGGGGGTGTGGATCGCCTACGATCTGCCGGGTTCTTATGAAGAGTTGCCGCCGAACCTGCTGGACGAGCTGAAGCGTGACCGTCGCTGGTGCCACGGCAACCTGATGAACTTCCGCCTGTTCCTGGTAAAAGGCATGCACCCGGTACACCGCGCGGTGTTCCTGACCGGCGTGATGTCCTACCTGTCGGCGCCGCTGTGGTTTATGTTCCTTGCGTTGTCAACCGCCCTGCAGGTGGTGCATACGCTGATGGAACCGACCTACTTCCTGCAGCCGCGTCAGCTGTTCCCGGTGTGGCCGCAGTGGCGTCCGGATTTAGCCATTGCGCTGTTCTCCACCACGCTGGTGCTGCTGTTCCTGCCAAAACTGCTCAGCGTGGTGCTGATCTGGTTTAAAGGGGCCAAACCGTACGGTGGCGCATTCCGCCTGTTCCTCTCGCTGCTGCTGGAGATGCTGTTCTCGGTGCTGCTGGCACCGGTGCGCATGCTGTTCCACACCGTGTTTGTGGTCAGCGCGTTCCTTGGCTGGGAAGTGGTGTGGAACTCGCCGCAGCGTGACGATGACGCCACGCCGTGGAGCGAAGCGTTCCGTCGCCATGGTTCACAAATGCTGCAGGGCATTGTCTGGGCCGTCGGTATGGGCGTGCTCGATCTCAACTTCCTGTTGTGGCTGGCGCCAATCGTCTTCTCGCTGATTCTGTCGCCGTTTGTCTCAGTGATGTCGAGTCGCGCCACGGTCGGGCTGAAGAGTAAGCGTGCCAACCTGTTCCTGATCCCGGAAGAGTATGAGCCGCCGAAAGAGCTGGTCGACACCGATCACTATCTGCAGCTGAACCGTGAACGTGCGCTGAAGCATGGCTTCATGCATGCGCTGTTCAATCCGGCGTTCAACGCGCTGGCGACGGCGATGGCGACATCGCGCCATAAGCAGAGCGCACTGCTGGATCACGCGCGCGATCGCCGCGTCGATCAGGCATTGAGCGATGCGCCGGAAAAACTGAATCGCGAACAGCGTCTGCAGCTGATCAGCGATCCGGTGGTGCTGGCCCGCGTGCACACGCGCTTGTGGGAAAGTGCGGATAAATATCATCAGTGGGTAGAGAGTTATCAGAAACTCACGCTTAACCCGCAGGCGCTGCCTCAGCGCGCCTGACAGGCTAACGGTGATGAAAAAGCGGCAGCGATGCCGCTTTTTTTTATGCCTGCGCTTCAGCGGGGTGCTTAACGCGCCTCACACAATCTTTACGCATAAAGGTATAGCGGTTTAGCTGCACCCGCGGCTAAAATGGCGCAATGCCGATCGGTTAACAAAGCCGCACGTCGCACCCTGATTGTCGCGGTGTGATTCATCGCGCAATTCATTGCGGCGCGATGACAAGTGCCAGCGTTCCTGAGCACATTTAAAGAGTAACTGACGCACATTAGAATCAAGGGTGTCAGTTCAGGGTAAGTAAATGCAGTGAAATATTGCCTGAAGTTTATTGCGCTGTGCGCTGCCATTTTGCTGCTGACGGGCTGTGGCAGCATTATCAGCCGGACCGTACCCGGACAGGGGTACGGCAACCAATATTATCCCGGCGTGCAGTGGGATGTGCGTGACGGGCCGTAGCGCGTGCTGACCATTCTCGATCTGCCGCTGTCGCTGGTGATGGACACGCTGCTACTGCCGGTTGACGCATAGCACGGCCCGTACGAGTAACTTACGCCCAGTTGTCTGACGGACTGTCGTCGTCTTCCCACTCTTCGGCCGCTGCCTCGCCTTCTTCCAGGTCGCGCGGCGGCTCCAGCTGAAATTCGCCTTCGTCCCATTCGTGCAGGGTATTTTCCGACTGCCACTCTTGGCGCAGCTCAATTTCATCGAAATTACCGTCGAAGACCGCCTGCGCCGCTTCACCGCTGCAAATTGGCAGGCATTCATTCGCCCTGGCCGTCTTCGTCAGCGAAAAAATCCGCCTGCCACATAATGTCGCCATCCTGCATCACGTACTTCTGCAGCGCAAACTGGCTGACGCTGGCGTCATCCTGCTCCAGCTCAGGCTGGCTGGCGAGAAACTCTTCGCGTGCGGCTTCAATGGCTTCTTCTAACGTACTATACAGGCTCATCTGCAACTCCTTGTCAGTGCAAAAAGGGATTTCACAGAAGAATAGACGAAAATTGGCGGCTGTCAGGGCGGGAGAGAACAATGACGGGGTGGATGCGTAAAAAGTCATCCACCCGCGCCGGTTACATCATTTTTTGCGGAAAGTGCAGAACCGGTCGTACCGACTCGCGTAACACGGGTGCAGAATAACGGATGCAGCATTTAATACAGGGTTTCACCTTTTTAAAATTAATTCGTGCGGTGGCCAAAGCCTGATTTAAATTATAGAGCGTACCGATGAACACCATATCCTTCTTAACCGGCAGACGTTTACACTCCTTCCGATGCAGCAGATGGTAACCCTCCTGATCGGTACTGATCGTCACGTAGTAGTAGATACCTTTATTCATATTATGTGTCCTGAATATATTTGCTGTGTGTAATCTTTTTATATTTTTAAACGCGCAGTTAACGAGCTAACTGTCAGGGTCGAAACTAACTGGATTCGATCGGGCTAACCAATTCCATAAAGATATATTAAAGATGGATTTTAAATCAAAAGGGAATATTGCGGTTAACTTTCAGACAAACACTTGACTTGTTTAATCAGTAAAATTTATTAGATAAGTAAACAAGACGGGAAGCCTGAGTAAAATTAAATAGGAAAAGGCTTGGAAGTCGTCAAAATCAGATCCGCACCCGCCGCGTTTTACGCGTATTGCCGTATAAATCCAGGCACCGAAAAGCAGCGGCTGGCAAAGGGGAACATGTTGGCGTAGCAGAAAAAAACCGTGATAAATACGCAAGATAGCAGCAGGCGGCGTAAAGGGTGTCGTTTACTTAAGTGTCACCGTGTGGAAGGCATAGCAGCTCAGGCTGGGCCTTTTTTAGCGCGCCACTGCGCAGACAATCACGTGAATTAAGGCAAATGCGCGGTAAATAACGCGGGGCATTGATAATACCCCGCAACCGATTAATAGCGTGAAGGCTGCCCTTCGGGCCGGGTTTTAAAGCGGCGATGCAGCCACATATACTGCTCAGGTGCCAGCAGCACCGTTTCTTCAACCACTTTATTCATCACGATAGCGGTATCCAGTTCACTCTCCAGAGAGAATTTGTGGCGGATATCCGGCATCATTTTCAGTTCGTAGCCGCGGCCGTGCGGCAGGCGGCGTGCCAGAAACGGCACCACGCTCGGATTGGCCAGACGAATCAGCATATGCGTGCCGGTGGTGGTCGCGGCTTCCTGAACGGCAAAGAACGGGGCGAATACACTGCTGCGCGGGCCGTAGTCGTGATCGGGCGCATACCAGATGATGTCGTTGTTCTTCATGGCGCGGATCATGCCTTTCAGATCTTTGCGATCCAGCATGCTTTTATTGGAACGCATGCGTCCCCAGGTTTGCAGCCAGTCCAGTAACTTGTTGTCGTTAGGGCGATACACGCCAATGCCCGGGTTGTACATGCCAAACACGCGCGCACCCAGCTCCAGCGTCAGGAAGTGCATGCCAATCAGCAGGATGCCGCGCTTTTGTGCCAGCGCCTCGGTAACGTGCTCCAGGCCGCTGGTGCTGACCCATTTACGAATACGCCAGTCTGGCCAGAACCACGCCATGCCGGTCTCAATCAGCCCCATCCCCACGGATTCGAAATTGTTCTTCACCATGGCTTCACGTTCGCTGGTTGGCATATCCGGGAAGCACAGCGCCAGATTGCGTTGCGCGACCTGAACACGACGTTTCATAAAACGCATGGCAAGGCGTCCCAGCCCGCAGCCAATCACGTACAGCAGCGGGTAGGGCAACAGCACCAGCACATAGAGGAAACCGATGCCCAGCCAAGTCAGCCAGTAGCGTGGATGAAGGAGTTCGCGGGTAAATTGCGGAAGTTGCGTCATGGAAATATCAATGTTCTGCGTCGTGTACCAGAGAGTCCGGTTTCTGTAATTGGCCGGGATTATGCCATTTTTTCTCTCTGACTGAAATCAACCATCCGTGCGTCAGCGCACGGCGAACAGCATTTCTGCGCAGATATTGGCGAGCATAACGCTGAACCCTGTCGATTGTGGCTGACGGCAGGAGAATTGCACCAGAGGCTTTGCATCACGCACAATTCAGGTATTATATGCGCGCTAAATTTCTCTGATTGCTAACAGGTGTTCACCATGCCAGTGTTACACAACCTCGTTTCCAATAAAGAGCTGAAAGAACGTATGCTAGCCGAAACCGAGCCGCGTACCACAGTCTCTTTTTACAAATACTTCCAGATTGCCGATCCACAGGCATTCCGCGACCGTCTCTATGTTGCCTTAACCCATCTGAAGGTGTTCGGCCGCGTCTACGTGGCGCAGGAAGGGATTAATGCGCAAATCAGCGTGCCGGCCAGTCGCTATGAGGCGATGAAGGCGATGCTCTATGCCTTTGACCCGGCGCTCGACAACCTGCGCATGAACATCGCGCTGGATGACGACGGCAAATCGTTCTGGGTGCTGCGCCTGAAAGTGCGCGATCGCATCGTGGCTGACGGTATTGAAGACGTTAGCTTCGACGCCAGTAACGTCGGTAACTATCTTAAAGCGGCCGAAGTCAACGCCATGCTCGACGATCCGGATGCTGTGTTTGTTGATATGCGTAACCACTACGAATACGAAGTGGGCCACTTCGACAACGCGCTGGAAGTGCCAGCCGATACTTTCCGCGATCAGCTGCCGATGGCGGTGGATATGCTGCAGGCGCAGAAAGATAAAAAAATCGTCATGTACTGTACCGGCGGGATCCGCTGTGAAAAAGCCAGTGCGTGGATGAAGCACAACGGTTTTGATGATGTTTACCACATTGAAGGGGGCATCATCGAATATACCCGCCGCGCGCGCGAGCAGGGTTTACCGATGCGCTTCAAAGGCAAAAACTTCGTGTTTGACGAGCGCATGGGCGAGCGTATCTCTGACGATATACTCTCCAGCTGCCACCAGTGTGGTGCGCCGTGCGACAGCCACACCAACTGCGTTAATGACGGCTGCCATCTGCTGTTTATTCAGTGCCCGAGCTGTGCGGAAAAGTATCAAAACTGCTGCAGCCCGCTGTGCATGGAAGAGTCGAAACTGGCGCCGGAAGAGCAGCGCGCGCGCCGCGCTGGCCGTGAAAATGGCAACAAAGTGTTCAATAAATCGCGCGGTTTACTCAACATGACCATGGCGATCCCCGCGCCGGACAAAAAGTAACGGCTTAACAGCCTGGCGCATTGCCCGCCAGGCTGTACTGCCCATGACTGACGCACACCTTCGACTGAAATGCTCAGCTCGGTTTTTTGTGAGGCCGGACCGAGATCTTTGCTGATGTTAAACTCTTTCAGCACGATTTCGCCGCTGGCAGCAAAGCCGGCGCGATAACCGCCCCACGGATCCTTGCCTTCCCCAATCAGTTGCGCATCCAGCGTGATCGACTTCGTTACGCCATTGAGTGTCAGGTTGCCGGTGATCTTATAATCCTTGCCCTGTTTTTTTAACCTCAGTCGAGCTGAAGCTGGCCTGCGGGAATTTGCCGGTGTTGAGGAAATCCGCGCTGCGCAGATGCTTATCGCGCTCGGCATGGTTGGTATCGAGGCTGTTAGTGTTGATGGTCACGTTGACCTTGTCCGCGGCCGGATTGGCTTCATCGAAGGTAAAGCTGCCATCAAAATCTTTAAAGCTGCCGTACGGCCAGCTGTAGCCAAGATGCTGAATGCGGAACTGGACAAACGCGTGCTGACCCTCTTTATCAAACTTATACTCGGCCGCGCTGGCACTCAGGCTGGTCGAGAAGAGGGCAGCGGCGCTGAGCGCCAGCAGGGTTTTCCTGATCATATTACTTTTCCTTTTCAGAGGTTAAGGGGATGCGGTAACCGAGCATCCGTTTCAGCGTCATGTCGCGATCGACAAAATGGTGTTTCAGCGCGGCCAGGGCGTGCAGGGCAGACAACAGCACCAGAGCCCAGGCCAGCCATAAATGGACCTCACCGGCGACATCGGCCTGCTCACCCGCTCCGGTAAACAGTGCCGGTACCTCAAACCAGCCAAACACTGAGACTGGCTTGCCGTCTGCGGTAGAGATCAGATAGCCGCTGATCAGCAACACCAGCAGCAGGCCATACAGCAGCCAGTGCGCAGCATGGGCGGCACGGCGTACGTGCGGCGAGTAACTGTTGAGCGGTGCCGGCGGCGGCGATATGACGCGCCAGCACAGGCGCAGGAGCAGGAGCAGCAAACAGTAAGATTCCGAGGCCTTTGTGAATCTCGGGGGCGCTGTGATACCAGCCGTCGTAATAGCCAAGTCCGACCATCCATAAACCCAGCGCGAACATACCGTAAATCGTCAGCGCCATCAGCCAGTGCAACGCAATGGTTAACGCACCGTAATGCCGTGGAGAATTACGCCACATAGTTAAGCCGTTATCAGGAAATAAGTGGTAATGAGAATCTACAACCTGAAATAGAAAATCAATCGTCCTTACTTTTCTATAACTTTGAATTTACTGGTTCGATATATATGGCGAAAGGTTGGCGGTGTAATTCAATAATTCTGAATAGATAAGCAAAAGGCTGTTTTAGCCCTGGCGGCAATGTTTATTGCTACACCAAATGCGCTATAAAAGCGGGCAGAAAGTAAATCTGTGTCAGAAAAGGTCAATAACTGCCAGTGCGCTCCGCACCGGCAGGAACAAGGTCAGGCAAAACGCGTAAGTGAGAAGGGCGTGAGGTCAAAGGAGAACGGTCTATTCTGCGCAAACTCGCTGGCCAGTTCACCTAGCACGCTGGCGAATTTAAACCCGTGGCCGCTCAGGCCGGTGATGATCAGTCTGTCAGGCTCGCTGGGCAGCGTATCAATAATAAAGTCTTCATCCGGCGTGTTGTCATAGCTGCAGGCTTCACCATGCAGGCACACGCCTACGCCTGGCAGAAACTGGCGCAGGAAGCTAAAGGCTTCGTTACCGTCAGCGGCGATGCTGCCGAACGGTTTGCGGTCCGCTGGCGTCAGCATGGGCTGACCGCCATCGTGGCGTCCCACTTTCAGGGCATTATTGTCTGCCGGGAAGCCGTAGAAATGGCTGCCATCCGGCATCTCTACCGTAAAGCCGGGGAACTGGTTATTTTCGCTATAGCGCCCATCGGCCTGATACCAAGTAAACACCTTGCGCACCGGCGTAACGGGCAGATTGTCCACCAGTTGACTGACCCAGGTGCCGGCGCTGATCAGCAGCTTGCGCGCACGGAATACGCCATCGCTGGTGGTGACCTGCTACAGATCGCCCTCGCGGCCAATCGCGCTGACCGGGCAGTTAAACAGCTGCGCGCAGCCGGCCTGTTCCGCTAGCTGCACCCAGCTGCGTACCGCCTGTTCGCATTTCAGGAAGCCAGAGTTGGGCTCAAATACGCCTAAGTAGCCGTCCGGTACGCTAAGCTGCGGCCAGCTTTTACGCACCTCATCGTCCTGTAAAACCTGCACCGCTAATTGCCAGCGGTTAGCGCTGTCGACCACATTGTGAATGAAATCCGAGCTGGCCGGAGCCAGATTAAGAATGCCGCTGCGGTGCATGATGCGTTCGCCGCTCTGGCGCTCCAGCTCGTCCCACAACGTCTGGGCGCGCAGCACCAGCGGCACGTAGCGTTCACCTTCGCCGTAAGCGTGACGAATCAGGCGGGTTTCGCCGTGATGCGTCCCCTGGCTGTGGGGCGGGTGCGCGCTGTCGATCATCAGCACCGACAGGCCCGCCTAGGTTGCGTAGAAACCCGCGGCAGCTCCGACGGAACCACTTCCCACTACAATCAGATCATAAACCATGACGACATCACTCCTGCAAAACGGCGATTTTTTTCAATAGCATATCAAAAGAGTGCGCCCATGAAAAAGGCACCCTGTAGGGTGCCTTTTCACGCGATGGTGATGATTAGTGCTTGCGATTATCGCGTAGGCGTTTTGCTCAGTGGACTCGATCTTTGCAATGCCAGCTTCGAGGATAGATATAAACTGTCTGGCTACGTCAGTTGTCAGCCAGTATGTTGGGCCCACGTCAGCTTCTTCTTCTTTCTGGTCCTGCGATGATAGCGAGTGCAGGCGGATCAACCAGCGGATGGGTCTGGATGACGTCTTTACTTCTGTCCATTATAACCTCCTTATTACTCGTTAAACGAAGTGCTTTCGAGGTTCAATGCGTCTGTATCTTGCACTGCGAGATAATTATAACATGGAATTAACAGTACAGTAGTTAAAAAGTGTGGTGGTTAAAAACACAGCAAAATAAAAGCAGCCAAAAGCCGATTTTCAACGAATAAATAAACACTGCGCGCCGCGGGATATTTACAGGCGTAGCGCGAAAGCGACTTCATACCGATTATCGGCTTCTCAGCGTTAAAACTTTAACGAACTGAACGCCAGGGTAAAAATCTGAAATTATCCCTGCGACTCAGCAGGCAACTGCCCTTTGCGCCGGTGGATCTCGTCCGCCAGCCGGGCAAAATGCTGCTGTAACTGAGCGTCATGATTCTGGTTTTGCGCTTCGAGCGTCAGATTGTGGGCCAGCAGCTGGCTGGCGCGATCGTCCAGACAGAAGGTCAGCGTAGCAAATGCATTTTCCAGCACGGTCAAACGGCGTTGCTGTTCAGCAATGAAGGCCAGCAATTCACCAAACGTCATCGCCTCTTCTGGTTTTTCAGTAGTCATGTGCAAAACACCTCCTGTAAGCACGACGAGGCAAGAATAGGGCATCGTTTAATCAGAGTCTAGCTGGCGCGGGTTTTTCTGGCGATCGGCAAATAAAAACAAAAAAGCCGGGCGGCGGGCCCGGCAAAAACGGCACAGTGGCGGTTAATCGGTAATAAACTAGTCGTCAGCGCTTTCCCAGGTTTCCTGCAAAATATCGCTGATGCGGTCGCGTGATTCTTTACAGCCGCCAAACACGCTGAGCTGGTTACCACCGGCATAGCGCACTTTGACGTGATGATTGTCGTCGGGAAAATCGCGGGAGATACGGCGAGTGAGTTCAGCGCTCAGTGCATCCAGTGCACTGGCGGGAAGGGGCTGAGTCTTTGCTACGGTAATTTCAACACGCATAAACGCCTCCGGGATAATATACTGGTTATTTGTACAGTATAAAGTTCCCGAAGGCAAGCGGCAGATGATTATTCTTTAATGCGCCAGTTAAGGGTCTCACCGGCAAGGAACGGGACCAGCGTATCGTCAGCGACCGTAATGCTCTCCTGCACCGTCCACGGCTCACGCACCAGCGTCAGGGTGCCGTCGTTGAGCGGCAGGCCGTAGAAATTGGGGCCGTTCTCAGAGCAGAAGGCTTCGAAATGTTCCAGCGCGCCAAGCTCTTCAAACACGGTCAGATAAGCGGGCAGCGACGTCGGCGCATTAAATACGCCGGCACAGCCGCAGCTGACTTCTTTCAGGTGGCGCAGGTGTGGTGCCGTGTCGGTGCCCAAGAAGACGCGACGGTTGCCGCTTGCCACCAGTTTACGCAGCGCTTCCTGATGAATATTGCGCTTCAGAATGGGCAGACAGTAGAGATGCGGGCGCACGCCGCCCACCAGCATGTGGTTGCGGTTGAACATCAGATGCTGCGGCGTAATGGTCGCGCCAAGCAGTTCATTGCCGGCGGCAACATACTCCGCAGCTTCCTTAGTGGTGATGTGTTCCATCACCACTTTCAGGCCCGGGAACTGCTGGCGCAGCGGCTGCAGCACGGTTTCGATGAAACGCGCTTCACGATCGAAGATATCAATATGCGCATCGGTGACTTCGCCGTGCACCAGCATCGGCATACCGATTTCCTGCATGCGCTCCAGCACGCTGGCAATGGAGGCAATGTTGGTGACGCCATGGCTGGAGTTGGTGGTGGCGTGTGCCGGATAGAGTTTAGCCGCCGTAAAAATACCGTTGCGGAAGCCGCGTTCGCTTTCGTCCGCATCGAGCGAATCGGTGAGGTAACAGGTCATCAGCGGCGTGAAGTGATGCTCAGCAGGCAGCGCCGCCATGATGCGTGCGCGATACGCTTCGGCAGCCGCAACGCTGGTGACCGGCGGAACCAGATTTGGCATGACAATCGCACGACCATTCACCGCGCTGGTATAGGGCAGCACTGCATTGAGCATCGCGCCATCGCGCAGGTGGATGTGCCAGTCGTCAGGGCGGCGAATCGTGATTTGCTGGGGTTGGGCTGTCATCCAAAAAGGCTCTGGCTGAGGTAAAAACGAAATGGCTCGTTTAGGTCGGGGACTAATCATAAGGGGGCGGGCAACCGTTTGCACGGGATTTTGCAGTGCGGGAGAGAAATAACCGCAGGCGCGGCAGGTTGCGTAGCCGCGTGGCAGGCGCGGGCGGAAAAATGCCGGAGTCCTGCCACGCTATGCAGGGCCGCCACTGAGAACGGCCCCTTGCAACGTTAATCGGTAAACGGAATCACCAGCTGTCCAAGCTTCACTTCCAGTCCTTTAGCCAGTTTCTTCGCCAGCGCCTCGCCTTTGCTGCGGTCGGCGCTCAGCACGTAGGCGGGTTTTTCATTGAAATAGCGCTTTAGGGATTCGTTCAGATACGGCGTAAGGGTTTTCATGATCGACGCCATCTTCTCCGGTTGCACCTGCGCGTCGACGATTTCGAGGTCCTGCAGATAGATTGCGCCCTGCTGCGCGTTGTACACCGGTTGCGCTTTCATCTTCAGCTGCATTTCGGCCTGCTGCAGACCAAACAGCGAGCTGACGTTGATGTTGGCTTTACCAGACAGCGTCACTTTGCCGGGTTCTTCACGGCCAATCTGGCTGCTCAGGTCGGTCAGTACAATATGGGCATTCACCAGCCCGGACACGCCGATGTCTTTCTCGTAGTTGTTGCGCTTTTGCAGCGCCTGATTCACTTCCTGCTCGCTGATGGTGTATTGCGTCAATTGATTACAGCCGCTGAGCAGCACGGCAAAAAACAGGGCAAGCAGCCCGGGAAACGCCTTCTTCATCATTTCTTCTTCCTGGTTGATACGGCCAAACAGCCTTAAGCCTGCCTGATTCAGGGCTAGGTGTCACCAGGAGAGAGATGAGAAACGCAGCCGTGCGCTTCTCATCACAGCGCCATCAGGCCGCAATCGACGACAGCAGATTCACCTGCGTCTGTTTCGCCATATTATCGCGGTAGTCGGCGACGCGGCTCGGCCACTCGATACCGGAAACCAGCGTCAGCGAGCGCAGCAGCGGAAACAGATGAATGTCATCCTCAGACAGCTCGCCGTTAACGGCATTGGGTTTGACGATCAATTTATCCAGCTGGCGCAGATCATCGCTGATATTTTTGATGAAACCCGGGGCATGCTTACGCAGTTCGGCAAAGTCACCGAGGCTGGCCTGAATCGGAATCAATTGCCGTGAGCGATGCGCGGGGTTTTACCGCAGTCGGGGTGACGGTTATAGTGAGAAGTAACGCCGCTGGCGTACATCTTTCTTTCGTTATGGATTTCAGGAGTCATGATGTTTGGCTATCGCTCTGCTGGCCCGCGCGTGCGGCTTACCACCGATCGTCTGGTGGTGCGTTTAGTACATGAACGCGATGCCTGGCGTCTGGCGGATTACTACGCCGAAAACCGCGCCTTTCTTAAACCTTGGGAACCGGTGCGCGATGAGAGCTACTGTTATCCCTCCGGCTGGCAGGCGCGCCTGGGTTTGATCGCTGACATGCATAAACAGGGCTCCGCGTTCTATTTTGTGCTGATGGACCCGGAAGAGCGTGAAGTGCGCGGCGTCGCTAACTTCAGCAATGTGGTGCGCGGATCGTTTCATGCCTGCTATCTCGGCTACTCGCTGGGAGAGAAGTGGCAGGGGCAGGGCATGATGTTTGAGGCGCTGCAAGTGGCGATTCGCTACATGCAGCGCCAGCAGCGCATACATCGCATCATGGCCAACTATATGCTGCATAATCAGCGCAGCGGTGATTTGCTGGCGCGCCTCGGTTTTAAAAAAGAGGGCTACGCCAAAGACTATTTACTGATTGATGGCCGCTGGTAGGATCATGTGCTGACGGCGCTTACCTGGCGCGAATGGAACCCGGATCGTCGCGGACAATAATAAAAGGAACACGTAATGAAGATGGCTCTCTCTGCGCAGGCATTGCGCGTGATCGGCTGCCTGCTGGAGAAGCAGGTCACCACGCCGGATCAATATCCGTTATCCCTCAATGGCGTGGTCACCGCCTGTAATCAGAAATCTAACCGCGAGCCGGTGATGAACCTGAGCGAAAGCGAGGTGCAGGCTCAGCTCGATGAGCTGGTGAAAAAGCATCTGGTCACCGCTAACAGCGGTTTCGGTCAGCGCGTCAGCAAATATGAACAGCGTTTCTGCAACTCAGCGTTTGGCAATCTGCAGTTGAATGCCGCCGAAGTGGCGGTGTTGACGTTGCTGTTCCTGCGCGGCGCGCAGACGCCGGGCGAACTGCGTACCCGCAGTGGCCGTCTGCATGAGTTTCAGGACATGGCTGAGGTGGAACGCACGCTGGAGGGACTGACGACGCGCGACGACGGCCCAATGGTCGTGCGTCTGGCGCGCGAGCCGGGCAAGCGTGAAAGCCGCTATATGCACCTGTTTGGCGGCGAGGTGGCGGACGAACTACCCGCGAGCCACACAGCGTCGCCTGAACCTGACGATCTGGCCGCGCGCGTTGCTCAGCTGGAAGCGCAGGTGGCGCGCCTTGATGCTCAGCTGCAGCAACTGCTGCAGCGGGAGGCCTGAGATGACGTTGCGTATTGGTGTGGTTGGGCTTGGCGGTATCGCGCAGAAAGCCTGGCTGCCGGTGCTGGCGCAGGCCAGCGGCTGGCAGCTGGTCGGCGCGTTCTCGCCCAGCCAGGCGCGGGCGCAGCCGATCTGCGACAGTTACCGTATACCTTATTTTAGTCAGCTGGATGCGCTGGCGGCGGCTAGCGATGCGGTGTTTGTGCACAGCAGCACCGCCAGCCATTTTGAGGTGGTGCAGGTGCTGCTGCTGGCCGGTAAAGATGTTTGTGTCGATAAGCCGCTGGCCGAAACGCTGCAGCAGGCGGAGACGCTGGTGGCGCTGGCGGAAAAGCGCAAACGCAAACTGATGGTGGCCTTCAACCGGCGCTTTGCACCGCGCTACAAGCAGCTGAAAGCGCAGCTGCCGGGGGCGTCTTCGCTGCGCATTGAGAAACACCGGGCAGACAGCGTCGGCCCGCACGACCTGCGCTTTACCCTGCTGGATGACTATCTGCACGTGGTCGATACTGCGTTGTGGCTGGCCGGCGGCAAGCTCAGGCTGGATCTCGGCCATATCGACACTCATGATGACGGCGCAATGCTCTACGGTGAGCACCATTTCTCGGCCGGATCGCTGCAAATTACTACCAGTATGCATCGCCGCGCGGGCACGCAGCGTGAAGTGGTCAGCGCCATCTGTGACGGGCGTTACATCGAAATTAATGAGATGCGCGACTGGCGTGAAGAGACGCTTAGCGGCCTGCGCAGTGATGTCCCGCCGGCGTGGCAAAGTCATCTGACCCAGCGTGGCTTCAGCGGTGCGGCACACCATTTTATCCAGTGCGTGGAAAATCAGACGATGCCTGAAACCAGCGGTGAACAGGCGCTGGCGGCGCAGCGTCTGGTGGAAAAACTGTGGCGCGACGCCGTACAGGAATAATCCCTTGTAACACTCAATGCTGGTCATTTCCCACCGCAGCAGTAGACTATCGCCGGACATCGCAGGATGTCCGCGCTAAGTTGCTCATTTATCCGACACTTTTCAGGATGCGCCACTCATTATGAATTTGATGAAATCGCTGGCTGCGGTCAGTTCGATGACCCTGTTTTCCCGCGTGCTGGGCTTTGCCCGCGACGCCATTGTGGCGCGCGTTTTCGGGGCTGGCATGGCCACCGATGCCTTTTTCGTGGCGTTCAAACTGCCCAATCTGCTGCGACGTATTTTCGCCGAAGGCGCCTTTTCGCAGGCATTCGTGCCGATTCTTGCCGAATATAAAAGCAAGCAGGGCGAAGACGCCACGCGGGTATTTGTTGCCTATGTATCAGGCCTGCTGACGCTGGTACTGGCGGTGGTGACGGTGCTGGGCATGGTCGCTGCACCCTGGGTGATTGTGGTGACGGCGCCGGGTTTTGCCGATACCGCCGACAAGTTCGCCTTAACCAGTTCGCTGCTGCGCGTCACCTTTCCTTATATTCTGCTGATCTCGCTGGCGTCGCTGGCCGGGGCGATTCTTAATACCTGGAACCGCTTTTCCGTCCCGGCGTTCGCGCCAACGCTGCTGAATATCAGCATGATCGGCTTTGCGCTGTTTGCCGCGCCACACTTCCATCCGCCGGTGATGGCGCTGGCGTGGGCAGTGGTGGTGGGCGGGCTGCTGCAGCTGTTTTATCAACTGCCGCACCTGAAAAAGATTGGCATGCTGGTACTGCCGCGCGTAAACCTGCGCGATGCCGGCGTGTGGCGGGTGATGCGCCAGATGGGCCCGGCGATTCTCGGCGTGTCGGTGAGCCAGATCTCTCTGATCATCAATACCATTTTCGCCTCGTTTCTGGTCTCTGGCTCGGTGTCGTGGATGTACTACGCCGATCGTCTGATGGAATTTCCCTCTGGCGTGCTGGGCGTCGCGCTCGGCACGATCCTGCTGCCGTCGCTGGCGAAGAGTTTTGCCAGCGGCAACCACGATGAATATTCCCGTCTGATGGACTGGGGGCTGCGTCTGTGTTTTCTGCTGGCGCTGCCGAGCGCGGTTGCGCTGGGCATTCTTTCCGGTCCGCTCACCGTGGCGCTGTTCCAGTACGGCAAATTTACCGCTTTTGATGCGGCGATGACCCAGCGTGCGCTGATTGCCTATTCGGTTGGGCTGATGGGGCTGATCGTGGTGAAAGTGCTGGCGTCGGGCTTTTATTCGCGGCAGGACATCAAAACGCCGGTAAAGATTGCTATCGCCACCTTGATCATGACCCAGCTGATGAACCTGGCGTTTATTGGTCCGCTTAAGCACGCGGGTCTGTCGCTGTCGATTGGTCTGGCGGCCTGCCTGAATGCGGCGCTGCTCTACTGGCAACTGCGCAAGCAGCAAATCTTTCAGCCGCAGCCGGGCTGGCACGGTTTCCTGCTGCGTCTGCTGGTCGCCGTGGCGGTGATGGCCGCTGCGCTGCTGGGCATTCTGCAGGTGATGCCGGCGTGGGAAGAGGGGCAGATGTGGTGGCGGTTACTGCGGCTGGCGGCGGTGTGCGCCATTGGCGGCGGCGCTTACTTCGTGATGCTCGGTTTACTGGGCTTCCGCCCGCGCGATTTTGCCCGCCGCACGGCGGTCTGAGCGCACAATAAAAAAGGGTCGCCTGGCGTGGCGACCCTGATTCAGCAGACACGCAGCACGGCTGCGTTTAGCCTTTGCGGCTCAGCGTGGTCTGGCCTAAACCGCGGCCGTCCGGGCCGTAGAACGACTGGGTCTGATGCGGTTTCAGCACCGACAGTGCCTGTTCGGTAAAGGTCATCTGATGCTGAAACAGCATGCCATTGTGCTGATTGGCGTCGCGCAGACGCTGGGTATGTTGCTGAATACTGTGCCAGCGGCGCGCGATATCACTGTGACCACGATAAGGCGCTTTGGTACCCAGCGACAGCTCGGTTTTGCGGCGCATCTCGTCCAGATAATTCAACGTCGTCAGCAGCGCGCTTTTATCTTCTGTAATGCGCTGCAGCAGGTTGCCATTGATCCGTCCGGCAGAAAGTTGCTGCTGCTCTTCATCCATCACGACGTTAAGCGAACTCAGCACATCCTGCATTTTATCTAAGGTGGTCAGCAGATTATCCATCGGGACTATTTACCCTCTAAAAACGCCCTGGTATCGGCGATCTTACCGGTATCCATTTTCAGTTCACCATTACGAATGGCGGTCTTCAGCTGCTCTACGCGCGCTGTGTTAATATCTTTGCTGCCCGGCTGCATCAGCTGCGCCTGAGCGGGACTTAGCGTCACTTCCGCACCACTCTGGCTGGTGCTGGCGGCCGGTGCGCTGTTCTGACGCACTTTTGCCTGATTGTCGCTGCTGTCACGGGTTTGTACAGTGCTCACCGGTTTTAAAGGCTGCGTTCTGTCGATACTCATGGTGTGGCTCCTGTTAGGGTCAGTTGGGGATCAGCCAACTGAGTCAGCATAGGGTAATATCATTGTTGATATCTCTATCGGCAGAACAACAGCGTTCTTTAACGCTTTATAGCGATATCAGAATATTCCCATCCTCGCTGACACGACCGCTTACCACCAGGCCATTGCTCATGCGCACTCGCACCGTTTGCGCCGCGCTGGCGTTGTTTAACGCACGACCTTCACTGCTGGCATTAAAGCCGTTGCCGCTGGCAATCACCATCACATTCTGACCGGCTTTCACCCGCCATGGCTGGCGCAGCATGGTGGCCGTCACCGGCTGGCCTGGCGCAATGTCACGCAGGGCAATGGCGTCCGCCAGATTGCTGCTGCTGAGCAGCGCGCGTGCTGGCAGCGTATCCAGGCGGAAATCATTGGCGCTGACGTTGCTGCCGCGCGCCAGCTGACGATTGGCCACCAGATACTCTCCGGTTACCTGCACCTGCAGATAGCGACGATTCTGTCCGCAACTGGCGGCAATGCTCAGATTGCCCCACTGGCGACTGTTACCCGGCAGCAGCAGCTGCGGTGTGTCGCAGGCGGGCCACTGCGTCTGCGGCGTGCGGACCACCACGGTCATACCTGCGGTGGGGATCGCGCGCCTGAAAAAACTGGGTCAGCTGCGCGCTGAGATCGGCGGCATAGCCGGGCGTCGCGAAGGCCAGCCACAGCAGGGCCAGCAGGGAAGAAGTTGTACGCATCAACGCCTCCTGTCGAAAAGATGGCACTGAGTCTACTCCGCGCACGAAAAATTCAAGGTGAAAAATAGCCACGATTTTTGGCGCTATTCAGACGATAGCCCTTGCTTTTGTCCTATTAAGCTGCCAGCTCGAAATTCTCATTCGCGGAGGAAGCATGCTCGACAAACTCGATGCCGCGCTGCGATTTGGTACAGAAGCATTAAACCTGCGGGCGCAGCGCCAAGAGATTCTGGCGTCTAACATT
Organism: Type-A symbiont of Plautia stali; assembly: GCF_059731155.1. Taxonomy (NCBI): domain Bacteria; species Type-A symbiont of Plautia stali. The sequence goes on from NZ_AP035891.1 coordinate 987,009, forward strand.
GCCAACGCCGATACACCGGGCTACCAGGCGCGGGATATCGACTTTGCCAGCCAGCTGAGCAAGGCGATGCAGAACGGCCGTGCCGAAGGCAGCAGCCTGGCGCTCAATGTCACGTCATCACGTCACATTGAAGCGCAGACCAACTCACAGCCCGCACTGGATCTGCTGTACCGCATTCCCGATCAGCCTGCCGCGGATGGTAACACCGTGGATATGGATCGCGAGCGTACGCAGTTTGCGGATAACAGCCTGAAATACCAAACCGATCTCACCCTCATCAGTAGCCAGATCAAAGGCATGATGAGCGTTCTGCTGGGGCAATAATCATGGCATTGCTGAATATCTTTGATATCGCCGGTTCTGCGATGACCGCACAGTCACAGCGGCTCAACGTCAGCGCCAGTAACCTGGACAACGCCGACAGCGTCACCGGGCCGGACGGCCAGCCGTACGTGGCGAAGCAGGTGATTTTCCAGACCGATGCCGCTCAGGGCGCGGCCACCGGCGGCGTCAAAGTGGCCGGTGTCGTGAACGACCCGACGCCCGCCAAACTGGTGTATGACCCGGGTAATCCGCTGGCTGACCAGAAAGGCTACGTCAAAATGCCTAACGTCGACGTGGTCGCCGAAACCGTTAACACCATGTCCGCGTCGCGCAGCTATCAGGCCAACGTCGAAGTGCTGAACACGGTGAAGTCAATGATGATGAAAACCCTCACCATGGGTCAGTAACGGAGACGCATTATGAGCCTTGCAGTAGGGATTAAAGACAACCTCGACCCCACGGTCCTCAGCTCCAGCAGCAGCACCGGCAGAGGCACCAGCACGCCGTTTGGCGTTGAGCTGTGGGCACCGCGTCGACCGCCACCAGCGTCACCATCAAAGATGGCAACGGCAGCGTAGTGCGCTCCATCGATCTCGGCGGTCTCAGCGCCGGCGTTCACACCTTCTCGTGGGACGGCAAGATGGACGATGGCAGCGCCGCACCGGACGGCAAATATACGGTTTCACTCGCCGCCAGCAATGGCAGCACCCAACTGGTGGCACAGCCGCTGAACTACGCCTATGTCAACGGCGTCAGCACCGTGAATAACACCGCAAAACTGGATCTCGGCACCATGGGCTCGCGACCCTCGATGAAATTCATCAGATTCTCTGACTAACCTCTTAGCAGGAGAAATAGCACGTCATTTTCACAAGCGGTGAGCGGCCTGGGCGCTGCCTCCAGCAACCTCGACGTTATTGGTAACAACATCGCCAACTCGGCGACGGCCGGCTTTAAATCCAGCACCATCGCGTTTGCCGATATGTTCGCCGGTTCGAACGTCGGTATGGGTACCAAAGTCGCAGCGGTGATTCAGAACTTTAACGACGGCACCACCACCTCTACCAGCCGTGGACTGGACGTGGCGCTGAGCGGCAACGGTTTCTTCCGTCTGACCGACGCCAGCGGCGGCGTGTTCTATTCGCGTAACGGCCAGTTCACGCTGGACGAAAACCGTAACCTGGTGAACACCTAGGGCCTGACCGTAACCGGCTATCCGGCTAACGGCACACCGCCAACCATTCAGGCCGGTGCCAACCCGGTCGCGCTGAGCATTCCGACCACCCAGATGTCTGCGCGCGCCACCACCACAGCCACCATGGTATCCAACCTGAACTCTACTGATGCGGTGCCAACCGGCGGTGCGTTCACGGCGACCAACGTGGATACTTACAACGCTAAAAGCACCGTGACCGTGTACGACCCGCAGGGTAACGACCACGCGCTGGATCTGTACTACGTCAAAACGGCCGACAACAACTGGACGGTGCACGCGATTGATTCCACCACCGGTCAGGCTGCCGGTAACTTCAATATGGTATTCGATACCAGCGGTAACCTGGCCTCGGCCAGCACAGTGGCGCTGACCATTTAGGGTGCGAACGGTGCCAAGGCCAACCAGGCCGTCAGCCTCCGCGTGCTCGGCAGCCTGCAGCAGAACACCGGCAAAACCAACTTCGGTAACCCAACCTAGGACGGCTATGCACCGGGCGATCTGACCAGCTACACCATCAACGACGACGGCACCATCACCGGGACTTACTCCAACCAGAAAACCCAGCTGCTGGGTCAGATTGTTCTGGCAAGTTTCTCTAACCCGGAAGGGCTGAAGTCTGAGGGCAATAACGTCTGGTCGGCGACCAACTCCTCGGGCTAGGCGGCAGTCGGTCTGGCAGGCACTGGTACCTACGGCCCGCTGGAAGTGTCCAACGTCGACCTGAGTAAAGAGCTGGTGAATATGATCGTTGCCCAGCGTAACGACCAGGCCAACAGCCAGACCATCAAAACGCAGGACCAGATTCTTAATACCTTGGTCAACCTTCGTTAATACGCTAACGGGATTGCTTTATGGCTCACGCAATATATACCGCGATGGGCGCGGCCAGTCAGACGATGGAGTAACAGTCTGTCACCGCCAGCAACCTCGCCAACGCCCGACGTTTTGAGATGCAGATGAAAGTGATCTCCAACGTTGATGAAAACGAACAGCGGGCTAATCAGCTGCTCAATATGAGCAGCTAAGGCTTAAGGAAAACACAATGATTCGTTCTTTATGGATCGCGAAAACCGGTCTTGACGCACAGCAGACCAACATGGACGTCATCGCCAACAACCTAGCGAACGTCAGCACTAACGGCTTTAAGCGTTCACGCGCGGTGTTCGAAGACCTGATGTACCAGACCCTGCGTCAGCCGGGTGCGCAGTCGTCAGAACAGACTACGCTGCCGTCGGGCCTGCAGATCGGTACCGGTGTGCGTCCGGTGACCACCGAACGTCTACACAACCAGGGCAACCTGTCGCAGACCAGCAACTCAAAAAATGTGGCGATTAATGGTCAGGGCTATTTCCAGGTGCAGATGCCGGACGGCACTTCTGCGTATACCCGCGACGGCTCTTTCCAGGTGGACCAGAACGGCCAGCTGGTGACCAACGCCGGTTTCCCGGTGCAGCCAGGCATCACTATTCCTGCGAACGCCACCAGCATCACCATTGCGCGTGACGGCGTGGTGACGGTGACACAGCAGGGGCAGACGCAGCCGGCGCAGGTTGGCCAGCTGACGCTCAGCACCTTCATGAACGATGCCGGACTGGATAGCGTCGGGGAAAACCTCTATCAGGAAACCCAGGCCTCCGGTGCGCCGACCGAAAGCACGCCGGGTCAGAACGGGGCCGGTCTGCTGTATCAGGGTTACGTGGAAACCTCCAACGTCAACGTGGCGGAAGAGCTGGTGACCATGATCCAGACGCAGCGCGCTTATGAGATCAACAGCAAAGCGATCAGCACCTCCGATCAGATGCTGCAGAAGTTAACCCAGCTGTAATGCCGGGATCGTTGGGCCAGCGCGTCTGGCCCGATTAAGAACATGAAAAAGGTCAGAACTCCGTGGCGAAGCAAGTGATTCTCAAGCCTGGGCATTGGTTAGTAGCCACGCTGCTATTGACCCTTAACGGTTGTGCGCTGGTGCCGCGCACGCCACTGGTACAGGGTGCGACAACGGCTGAGCCGACGCCATCCGCTCCGCCGGTGGTGAACGGTTCCATTTTTCAGGGCGTGGCGCCGCTCAACTACGGCTATCAGCCGCTGTTTGAGGATCGTCGTCCACGTAACATTGGTGACACCCTGACCATTACGCTGCAGGAAAACGTCAGTGCCAGCAAAAGCTCTTCAGCGAATGCCAGCCGCGACGGCAGCAACAGCTTTGGCCTGAGCGCCATCCCAACCGGTTTGGCCGGACTGGTGGGCGCCGGCGGCGAAAAAGCCGCGCTCGACGCCAACGGCAAAAACGATTTCGCTGGCAAAGGTGGCGCAACCGCCAATAACACCTTATACCGGCACCATCACCATCACCATCACCATCACCGTTAACCAGGTGCTGTCGAACGGCAACCTGCGCGTGGTCGGCGAGAAACAGATTGAAATCAACCAAGGCACCGAATTCATTCGCTTCTCTGGCGTAGTGAACCCGCGCACTATCAGCGCCAGCAACGCGGTGCTGTCAACGCAGGTCGCCGATGCACGTATTGAGTACGTCGGTAACGGTTATATCAATGAGGCGCAGACCATGGGCTGGTTCCAGCGCTTCTTCCTGAACGTCTCGCCGATGTAAGAGGTCATGATGAAAAACACTACACTGCTGCGTTTGGGCCTGGGCCTGTTGCTCGGCATCAGCAGCCTGATGGCGCAGGCCGATCGCATCCGCGATCTCACCAGCGTGCAGGGCGTACGCGATAACCAGCTGATTGGTTACGGTCTGGTGGTTGGCCTTGACGGCACCGGTGACCAGACCACCCAGACGCCGTTCACCACGCAAACGGTGAGTAACATGCTGTCGCAGCTGGGCATCACCGTGCCTGCCGGCACCAACATGCAGCTGAAAAACGTGGCGGCGGTGATGGTCACCGCCAAACTGCCGTCGTTTGCCCGTCAGGGACAGACGGTTGACGTGGTGGTGTCTTCACTGGGTAACGCCAAAAGCTTACGCGGCGGTACGCTGCTGATGACGCCGCTGAAGGGCGTCGATAACCAGGTTTACGCGCTGACGCAGGGTAACATTCTGGTCGGCGGGGCGGGCGCCTCGGCCGGCGGCAGCAGCGTGCAGGTTAACCAGCTCAACGGCGGCCGCATTACCGGTGGCGCCACCGTGGAGCGTGAGCTGCAGAGCAACTTCGGCAGCCAGAACACCATCAATCTGCAGCTTAACAACGAAGATTTCACCATGGCGCAGCGCATTGCCGATGCCATCAATAGTCGTGGCGTGGGGTCAGCGCTGCCGCTGGACGCCCGTACCGTGCAAATCCGCGTGTCACCGAATAACAGCTCGCAGGTACGTCTGTTGGCGGAGATCCAGAACATCGACGTGTCGGTGGCGCTGGAAGACGCCAAAGTGATCATTAACTCGCGCACCGGTTCGGTGGTGATGAATCGCGAAGTGACGCTCAACACCTGTGCGGTGGCGCAGGGCAACCTGTCAGTTACGGTTAATCAGCAGCAGAATGTCAGCCAGTCGGATACGCCGTTTGCCGGTGGCCAGACGGTTGCCACCACGCAAACGCAGATCGATCTGTGTCAGAGCGGTGGCGCGCTGCAGCGGGTTAACGCCAGTGCCAACCTGAACAACGTAGTGCGGGCGTTGAATGCGCTGGGTGCGACACCGATTGAGCTGATGTCGATTCTGCAATCGATGGAGAGCGCAGGCAGCCTGCGCGCGAAGCTGGAAATTATCTGATGACCGATACGCAATCGCTGATGAACGCGGCGTATGACAGCCGCTCGCTGAACGAACTGAAACGCCAGGCTGCCTTGGACCCGAAAGGCAAAGCGCTGCAGGTGGCGAGGCAGGTCGAAGGGATGTTCGTGCAGATGATGCTGAAGAGCATGCATGAAGCGCTGCCGCAGGATGGCATGCTGAGCAACGATCAGACGCGGCTTTACACCTCGCTTTACGATCAGCAGATTGCGCAGGAAATCGGCAAGCGCGGGCTGGGTCTGGCGGACACCATTGTCAAACAGATGCAGCCGGCGCAGGCACCGGACGAAAGCGCCGGTACCGTGCCGATGAAGCTGGATAACAGCTTCATCTATAGCAGCATGGCACCCACGCAGCTGGAGCAGATGGTGCGCAAAGCGGTGCCGCGTCTGCCGGTCTCGCCTGCCAGCCTGCCCGGTGACAGCAATGAGTTTATCGCCCAGCTGGCGCAGCCGGCGAAAGTGGCCAGCCAGCAGAGCGGCATTCCTCACCATCTGATTCTGGCGCAGGCGGCGCTTGAGTCCGGCTGGGGCCAGCGGCAGATCCTGACGCGCGACGGCAAGCCGAGCTACAACGTGTTCGGGATTAAAGCCAGCGGCGCCTGGAAGGGCGAAACCACCGACATCATGACCACGGAATACGAGGGCGGTGAAGCGAAGAAAGTGCGCGCCACCTTCCGCGTTTATGGCTCCTATTTCGAAGCGCTCAGCGACTACGTCCGGTTGATTTCCAGTAACCCGCGCTATGCGGCGGTGGCGAACGCACCGAGCGCCGAGCAGGGCGCTCGTGCGCTGCAGGCGGCTGGCTACGTGACTGACCCGAAATATGCGCAGAAACTGGTAGGAATGATCCAGCAATTCAAAAACATGGGCGAAAAAGTGGTCAAGGCTTACAGCCAGGATTTCACCGACCTGTTCTGATTTTTCCGCTCAAGTTTCGCTTAAGCACGCCGATAACCTTCACATGCCGCGGGCGTTGTGGCCCGCGCAATCGCACTGATGACTGCCAGCCCGGTTAACGGGAGAAAGGAACCGAGATGTCCAGCATAATTAACTCCGCGATGAGCGGGCCGAGCGCCGCACAGGCCGCATTAAGCACCACCAGCAACAACATCAGTAATTACACCGTGGGCGGTTATTCGCGCCAGACGATTTTGCTGTCGCAGGCCAACAGTACGCTGCAGGGCAGCAACTATTATGGCAACGGCGTCAATGTGACCGGCGTGCAGCGTGAATACGATGAGTTTATTACCGCACAGCTGCGCGTTAACAGCGCCAACTACAGCGCGGTCAATTCACAGTACAACCAGATTTCGAATATTGATGATCTGCTGTCGACGTCGACCACCAGCCTGTCAGACTCGATTCAGAGCTTTTTCACTAACGTGCAGAACGTGGTGAGTAACGCGGACGATCCTTCTGCGCGTCAGTCTATGCTGAGCTATGCGCAGGGACTGGTAAACCAGTTCCAGACCACCGCACAGTATCTGACCAGCATGCAAAACAGCGTCAATACGGACATCAAAGCCAGCGTCGAGCAGATCAACACTTACTCCAGCCAGATTGCCGATCTCAACACGCAGATCGCTAAGCTGACCACCGGTGGCGGCTCTGCGCCTAACGACCTGCTCGATCAGTGCGATCAGCTGATCAATAACCTGAATGGCCTGGTCGGCGTGAACGTTTCGCAGCAGGACGGTAACTACATCGTCTCGATGGGTAACACCACGCTGGTCAACGGCAGCAAAACCACCTAGCTGATCGCCATGCCTTCCAGCAGCGATGCGTCGCGCATTACCGTGGGCTATGTCGATAAGCAGGCCGGTAACGTTGAGATCCCGGAAAAAACGCTGACCACCGGTTCGCTCGGGGGCCTGCTGGCGTTCCGTACCCAGGATTTGGATAACGCGCAGAACCAGCTCGGGCAGCTGGCAGCGGCATTCACCACCAGCTTCAACAAGGTGCACAGCCAGGGCTATGACAGCAAAGGCAACACTGGCATCGACTTCTTCAATATTGGTAGCCCGACGGTGGTGACCAACAGCAAAAACACCTCTGCCGCCACCGTCAGTGCCAGCTGGACCGACACCGGGGCGATGAAGGCCTCCAACTACAGCGTGAGCTATGACGGCAGCAACTGGTCGGTGACGCGTCTTTCGGACAACGTGAAAGTGACGCCGACCATGGGCAGCGACGGTGCCGGCAATACCACCATGAGCTTTGACGGACTGTCGTTAACGGTAAACGGAACGGCTAACGCCAAAGACAGCTTCCTGGTCAAACCGGTGCAGGATGTGATTAGCGGCATGTCAGTGGCTATCACCAGTGAATCGCAGATCGCGGCAGCTTCGGCTGCGGGTGGCGCCAGCGATAACCGTAATGCGCAAAAGCTGCTGGACCTGCAGGATGCCAAACTGATTAACGGTAACGCCACCCTGGCGCAGGGTTATGCCAGCCTGGTGAGCACCGTCGGCAACAAAACCAAAAACCTCGAAACCGCCGCCACCACCCAGAAGGGCGTGGTGACGCAGCTGACCGAACGTCAGCAGTTGGTTTCTGGCGTAAACCTCGACGAAGAGTACGCCAACCTGAGAAAATATCAGCAATTTTACATGGCGAACGCGCAGGTACTGCAAACTGCCAATACCATTTTCGATGCTCTGATGAGCATTCGCGGTTAATACGGGAGGCCTGACCGATGAGACTCAGTACGAATATGATTTTCGACCAGCAGGTGCGCGGCGTCACTGACGCGCAGTCCTCTTGGTTGAAAGCGGGTGAACAACTGTCAACCGGTCGCCGCGTGACCAATCCGTCTGACGATCCGATCGCCGCTTTGCGCGCAGTGGTGCTGTCGCAGACACAGGCGCGCGACAGCCAGTTCGCGCTGGCGCGTTCGTTCGCGAATCAGGGACTGTCGCTGGAAGAGAGCACGCTGAGTGATGTCACGACGGCGATTCAGTCAGCGCAATCTACGCTGATCAGCGCCGGTAACGGCTCGCTGAATGACGATGACCGCGCGTCTTATGCCACCCAGCTGGAGGGCGTTCGCTCGCAGCTGCTCAACCTGGCCAATAGCAAAGACGGGAACGGCCGCTACCTGTTTGCCGGCTATGAGTCCGACAAGCCGCCGTTCACCGAAGATGCCAGCGGTAAAATCATCTATAGCGGTGGCAGCGACGCGATCACCCAGAAAGTCGACAGCGAACGCACCATGACGGTTGGTCATACCGGTAATTCAATTTTTGACCAGCTGACCAGCAATGCCAAGCCGGAGCCGGATGGCAGCGCCAGCCAGACTAACCCTGTTCGATATGCTGGATGACGCCATTGCGGCGCTGAAAGTGCCGCAGAATGACGCTGACGATGCCACCAAACAGACCTTCAGCGCGGCGATGGACAAGGCCAACTGTGGCTTCAGTAACTCGCTGAACAATGTGCTGGCGGTGCGTTCTGAGATTGGTACCCAGCTGGACGAACTGGATACGCTGGATGCAAAAGGTGACGACCGCAAGGTGACGCTCAAAGATCAGATGAGCACGCTGGTTAACGTCGATTACACCGAAGCCATTTCTACCTACACCATGCAACAGCAGCTGCTGCAGGCGTCGTACACCACCTTCAGCGATATGTCGAAGATGTCGCTGTTTCAGATGAACAAGTAATACACCTGACTGTTTGAGCGTACTTAAACCGGGTACGCTTAGTTTTTCCCACTGCCTGCGAGGGCCGTGGGATTTTTTTTGCTTTTAATCAGTGTCTTCAGTCAGGTGGGGAGGGGAGAATGCGGGCAATAAAAAACCCCGGACCAGCCGGGGCTTGGATACTGTAGTGCTACAGCAGAGGCTTACGTGCTTTCCGGACGGGTAGCCGGTGCGGTGGCCTGATGCGTGGCGCTATGACCACCGGCTGAACCGCGTCCTTTGAAGTTGAAGGCCGGACGGACCCAGTCACTGTGACGCACGGGCTCAGGTTCCCATGCCGGTGCCGGTGCTTTGGTCATCGGTGCCGTAGCGTGATGCTTAAAGCGGGTCTCCACATGGCTGACCTCGGTATCACGGGCGGCAACCGGTGCGTGCGGTTCGGTCACCGGCGCGACAGGTGCTTCGGCCGCTACCGGCGCGGACAGTACCTCTTCCACCTGCGCTTCGACCGCGGGTGAAACCTCGATCGGAGCCTGTTCCGCTGCGCTAACCGCTTCGGTAACGACTGGCTGCGTCTCTTCGGCAGGCGTAACAGCCGGTTGTGCTTCTGCTGCGGTTTCCTGTGCAACTGCTTCATCGGCTGCGGAAATCACTGCTGGCTCGTGATCAACCGGTGCCGCCACTGGCGTCAGGTCATCAGTATTAACCACCGGCACCTCAGTGTGCGCCTGCGGTTCAGCCTGATGCACAACTTCTGGCTTTGGCGTTTCTGGCTGTGCCACGGCAGCGGCTGCGGCTTCGACAGCCACAGGCAGTTCTTCCGCAGGGGCGGCATCCTGATAGCCATAGTCTGGCATTTCGTTCAGCGCCTGGTTAGAGGTGAACTGCTCGTGAGTCTGCGCAACCGGATAGGTGATCCACACTTTGCCTGACGCCATCTCTGGCGAGGCAGCTGCTGTTTCCAGCGGCATCGCAGACTGCGTAGGGTAACGCTCGTCACGATAGCGACGACGACGCTGACCGCTGACGCGCAGATGACGCGGTGAGCGACGTGAACGGCGCGGCATGTTGGCCCCGTCACGGTTCTCGCTGTCATCCTGTTCATCCTGAGCGGTTTCGGCTTGCTCTTTCAGCTGGGCGCGCTGGCTGTTTTCCTGCACCGCTTCAGTAACGGCAGCGGCAGGCAGCTCAGCAGGAATCGCGTCAGCTTTTTCACCTACGCGCACGCGCTGACTGAGCTGACGCTGTTTGCGACGCGGCATAACCTGAACGCGCTCGTCTTCCTGCGCAACGCTATCATCAACGCTATCAACAACAGGCACCTGCTCAGCAACTTGCGGCTCCTGCTGCGCACGCTTCTCTTCCTGACGACGACGCTGGCGCTCAGAACGCTGTTGCTGCTGCTCATCACGCTGCTGCAGTTGCTCTTCAGTCAGCGCCGGACGCTCGCCGCGCGCGTCATTCTGACGCTTGTTACGGCGGTTATCCTGATCGCGTGGCTCGCGGGCTTCACGTGGCTCACGGCCTTCACGGCTCTGCGCATGCTCACCGTTACGCGGCGTGCGCTCGCGGCGATTGTTGTTGTTGCGACGATTGTTACGACACTCACCACGCTGCTGCGTATTCTCACCGTCAGCCGTTTTCGCTTCGGTCTTCTCTTCAGCAGGGGCTGCGGCGGGGGCATCACCGGCAAACAGTTTTTTCAGGCCACCCAGCAGGCGCGCAACAAAACCGGTGCTGACCGTCGCGGGTGCTGCGACCGCCGGTTTGGCTTTAACGTCAACCGCTGCCGGCTGGCTCTCTTCGCTCACTTCAACCGGAGCCGGTGGTGCATCCGGCATCACGAAGGCGGCCAGTGCAGGCTGCTCGGGACGACGACGCTCAGCGTGCTCTTCTTCCGAAGGCAGCGCCATCTCAGCTTCATGCAGTTTCGGCAGGTGATAGGAGAGGGTTTGCGTCTCTTCACCTTTGCGTACGCGCAGCACCGAGTAGTGCGGCGTTTCCATCTGATCGTTTGGCACGATGATGGCACGCACGCCGCCCTGACGTTTCTCAATCGCACTGACCGCTTCACGTTTTTCGTTCAGCAGGTAAGAGGCCACCTGAACCGGCACAATGGCGTGCACTTCTTTGGTGTTGTCTTTCAGCGCTTCTTCTTCAATCAGACGTAGGATCGACAGCGACAGCGATTCGTTATCACGGATGGTGCCAGTACCGCTACAGCGCGGGCAGACGTGATGGCTGGACTCACCCAGTGACGGGCTGAGGCGCTGACGCGACATCTCCAGCAGACCAAAGCGTGAAATGTGGCTGATCTGGATACGCGCCCGATCCTGACGTACCGCTTCACGCAGACGGTTTTCCACGGCGCGCTGATGGCGCACTGGCGTCATATCGATGAAGTCGATAACAATCAGACCACCGAGGTCGCGCAGTCGCAGCTGACGGGCAATCTCGTCGGCGGCTTCCAGGTTGGTGTTGAAGGCGGTCTCTTCGATATCACCACCGCGTGTAGCGCGGGCGGAGTTGATATCGATGGCGGTCAGCGCTTCGGTGCTGTCGATAACGATAGAACCGCCGGACGGCAGACGCACTTCGCGCTGGAACGCCGATTCAATCTGCGATTCGATCTGATAATGGCTGAACAGTGGAATTTCACCGGTGTACAGTTTTATTTTGCTGCTGAAGTCCGGACGACCGAGCGCGGCGATGTGCTGACGCGCCAGCTCCAGCACTTTCGGGTTATCGATAAGGATTTCACCGATATCCTGACGCAGGTAGTCGCGGAAGGCGCGCACAATCACGTTACTTTCCTGATGAATCAGGAGCGGTGACGGGCGGCTGTCTGCGGCTTTTTTAATGGCTTCCCAGTGCTTCAGGCGGAAGCTGAGGTCCCACTGCAGCGATTCGGCAGATTTGCCGACGCCAGCGGTACGCACGATCAGGCCCATGCCGTCCGGCAGCTCCAGCGCTGACAGCGCCTCTTTCAGCTCGGTACGGTCGTCACCTTCGATACGGCGGGAAATGCCCCCGGCGCGCGGGTTGTTGGGCATCAGCACCAGATAGCTACCGGCCAGCGAAATAAAGGTGGTCAGTGCTGCCCCTTTATTACCGCGCTCCTCTTTATCGATTTGTACGATCACTTCCTGGCCTTCACGCAGCACATCTTTGATGTTCGGACGGCCATGCGCGTTGTAATTAGCAGGAAAGTATTCGCGGGAAATTTCTTTCAGAGGGAGGAAACCGTGACGCTCGGCACCGTAATCAACAAACGCAGCCTCGAGGCTGGGTTCAATACGGGTGATTTTACCTTTGTAGATGTTGGCTTTTTTCTGCTCGTGTCCGGGGCTTTCGATATCCAGATCGTACAGACGTTGTCCGTCAACAAGGGCAACGCGCAACTCCTCCTGCTGAGTTGCGTTGATTAACATTCTTTTCATCGTGACTTACTCGTTATTCTCACATGAGTGATAAAGCTGCGGGCATCGTTACCCTGGACGAGAATCAACCGATGGCCCCGTGTCTGCATGCACTGACGTCAACCTCACGGTTGTCGGCGGCTAAAGGAGCGACAAATCTTGTCGGTGGCCTGTTTTTCATAAGGAAAACCAGCGCCTGAAGGTGGAAGTGCTACAGAGTATTCAAAAATCCACACATCCCAGTCTGTCGTCCAGGCCGCAACCCGCAGCCCGCTAAGTGCCTGATTAAACATCACGTCTTACGCCATTGCTGCGTGTCCGTTTCATCCGGCAAAATACCTTAATTTCGCTCTTTTTCCTGCCTGACTCTTTCCAGGACAGAAACCTCTGCATTATTCCATTTCTTAGCAACTTATAGCAAGGCGACTTTTTACCGAGCTGTGAAGTTTGTTCATCCTTAACCTGTTCATTTGCAGGGGTAATCATCGCATCGTTGAAAAAGCCAGCATTCTGGCCGCTTAACGCGGCGATAAAGTCAGAGTTAAGCACAGAAAAAGGGGTGGCGCTATCCGGGGACACTATTTAGAATCGCCGCCATGAAAACAGAGAATCCCGGCGTACAGTTTGTCGCCATCACGGCTGAAAATGCCGATCAACGCATTGATAACTTTTTGCGCACCCAGCTGAAAGGGGTGCCGAAAAGCATGATTTACCGCATCCTGCGTAAAGGCGAGGTGCGGGTTAATAAGAAGCGCGTAAAACCTGAATATAAGCTGGAAGACGGCGACGAAGTGCGCGTGCCGCCGGTGCGCGTGGCCGAGCGTGAAGAGCAGGCGGTGTCGCCCAAACTGGATAAAGTGGCGGCGCTGGAGTCGTGCATTCTGTATGAAGACGATTATCTGCTGGTGCTGAACAAACCGTCCGGCACCGCGGTGCACGGCGGCAGCGGGCTGAGCTTCGGCGTGATTGAAGGGCTGCGCGCGCTGCGCCCGGAGGCGCGTTTCCTTGAACTGGTGCACCGTCTCGATCGTGACACGTCCGGCATTTTGCTGGTGGCGAAGAAGCGCTCGGCGCTGCGTTCGCTGCACGAGCAGCTGCGTGAGAAGGGCATGCTGAAGGATTATCTGGCGCTGGTGCGCGGCGACTGGCCATCGCACCTGAAAGTGGTGCAGGCACCGCTGCTGAAAAACATTTTGCAAAGCGGCGAGCGCGTGGTGCGGGTCAGCGCCGAGGGCAAGCCGTCGGAAACGCGCTTTAAAGTTGAAGAACGTTTTGGCCTGGCGACATTAGTTAAAGCCAGTCCGGTGACCGGACGTACGCATCAGATTCGCGTGCATACCCTGCATGGCGGGCATCCGATTGCCTTTGACGATCGCTATGGCGATCGCGAATTCGATCGCCAGCTGGCACCAACCGGTCTGTCGCGGCTGTTCCTGCATGCTGCCGCGCTGACGTTTACCCATCCAAACACCGGCGAAAGCCTGCGTATGGAAGCGCCGCTGGATAAGGCACTGAAGCACTGCCTGTCCCAGCTGCGCCAGCAGAAAAAAGCCTGACAGGGTGGCATCAGTCCAGCGGATTGATGCCCGCCTGCCTTAACAGGCCATTCAGCGCGATCAGCGGTAAGCCAATCAGGCTATTGGGATCGCGCCCCTCCAGCCGTTCGAACAGACAAATCCCCAGTCCCTCACTTTTGAAACTGCCGGCGCACTGCAGCGGCTGCTCCAGCTCGACGTAGCGCGCAATCTCTGCCGCGCTCAGTTGCCGAAAATGCACGGTAAAGGGTTCACACAGCACATGCTGCTGCGCGCTGGCGGGGTGAATCAGCGCCAGGCCGGTATAAAAGGTAATGGCTTTGCCGCTCGCCAGCGCCAGCTGCTGGCAGGCGTTCTCTGCGGTATGCGGCTTGCCGGCGATGCGGCCGTCCAGTACACAGACCTGATCGGACCCAATGATCCAGTGCGCAGGATAGCGCGCGGCCAGCGCTTGCGCTTTGGCAATGGCCAGACGCTGCACCAGCTGCGGCGCGGCTTCTCCCGGTAGCGGCGTTTCATCGCTCTCAGGGGCGGCAGTGATAAACGGCAGGCCGAGCTTGCGCAGCAGCGCCTGACGGAACGGAGAGGTTGAGGCTAAAACCAGCGGTGTCATCATTTTTTGCAGAAGTGATAGCGTAAAGATGACAGGCATTTTAAACTATGCGCCGCACTGGATGCGACTAACGGGTGAAAGATGCTGTAAACCGGCCTTTTTCTTTGACTCTATGACGTCACAAAGTTAATATGCGCGCCCTATGCAAAAGGTAAAATTACCCCTGACGCTCGATCCGGTCCGCGCCGCGCAAAAACGCCTGGATTATCACGGTGTTTACGCACCTGAATTGGTGGCGCGCCTGGCCGAAACGGTCGTGAGTGTGGACAGTGATGTGGAATGTACCATGTCGTTTGCGGTTGACAACCAGCGCCTTGCGGTTCTGCAAGGAACGGCCGATGTGCAGGTAACGTTGTTATGTCAACGCTGTAACCAACCGTTCACGCATGCTGTGCACGTAAGCTATTGCTTCAGTCCTGTCTCTTCTGATGAGCAGGCCGAGGCACTGCCGGAAGCCTACGAGCTGGTTGATTTCAACGATTTCGGTGAAATCGACCTGCTGGCGGTGATCGAGGATGAACTCATCCTCGCGCTGCCGGTCGTTCCGGTGCATGATTCTGAACACTGTGAAGTGTCCGACGCGGACATGGTCTTTGGCCAGCTGCCTGAAGAGGGGGGAAAACCAAACCCATTTGCCGTATTAGCCAGTTTAAAGAGTAAGTAATAGGAGTAAGGTCCATGGCCGTACAACAGAATAAACCAACCCGTTCTAAGCGTGATATGCGTCGTTCGCACGATGCGCTGACCACTACCACTCTGTCAGTAGATAAAGTTTCTGGTGAAACTCATCTGCGTCACCATATCACTGCGGATGGTTACTACCGCGGTCGCAAGGTTATCACCAAGTAATTCTTTGCGGTTACGCAAGGCGATACCTTGACACGTTTGACCCTAGCAGTTGATGCCATGGGCGGGGACTTCGGTCCCTGCGTGACAGTGCCTGCAGCCTTGCAGGCACTAGCCTCTCATTCGCAGCTGGTTCTTCTTCTGGTCGGCGATCCCGACATCATCTCGTCATTTCTTGCCAAAGCGTATTCCTCGTTACTGGGGCGTGTGCAGGTAATCCCTGCCGAATCGGTTATTGCAAGTGATGCCAAACCCTCGCAGGCGATTCGTAACAGCCGCGGCAGTTCCATGCGCGTGGCGTTAGAGCTGGTGAAAGAGGGGAAAGCGCAGGCGTGCGTCAGTGCCGGCAATACCGGTGCGCTGATGGTCCTGGCAAAATTATTACTGAAGCCGCTGGATGGCATTGAGCGTCCGGCGTTGATGACCGTGCTGCAGCATCAGCAGCACGGCAAGACGGTGGTGCTGGATCTGGGCGCTAACGTCGATTCTGACAGTGAAATGCTGGTGCAGTTTGCGGTGATGGGTGCGGTGATGGCGGAAGAAGTGCTGGAAATCAGCCAGCCGCGCGTCGCGCTGCTCAACATCGGTCAGGAAGAGACGAAGGGGCTGGAGACGATCCGCGCCGCATCGGCGGTGCTGCGGGCCTCGCCGCAGATCAACTATATTGGTTACCTTGAGGGGAACGATCTCCTCACCGGCAAGACGGATGTGCTGGTCTGTGATGGCTTTGTGGGTAATGTCACGTTGAAGACCATGGAAGGCGTGGTAAGAATGTTTCTTTCTCTGCTCAAATCGTCAGGTGAAGGAAAAAAACGGGCCTGGTGGCTGAAATGGCTGGGACGCTGGATCCAAAAGCGTCTGGCTAAACGTTTCGGTCATCTCAACCCCGACCAGTACAATGGCGCTTGTCTGTTAGGATTGCGCGGGACAGTGATCAAGAGCCACGGCGCGGCGAATCAACGCGCGTTTGCCGTGGCGATAGAACAGGCAGAGCAGGCGGTGCGCAAGCAAGTTCCCGAGAGAATTGCCGCGCGCCTTGACGCTGTATTAGCCAGGAGTGACAAAGCGTAGATGTTTACCAAAATTATCGGTACGGGCAGCTATTTGCCTGAGCAGGTTCGCAGCAACGCGGACCTGGAAAAAATGGTGGAGACTTCGGACGAGTGGATTGTCACCCGGACCGGTATTCGTGAACGTCGCATTGCGGCACCGGATGAAACGGTAGCCAGCATGGGCTTCACCGCTGCCCAGCGTGCGCTGGAGATGGCGGGCGTGGCAGCCAGCGACGTTGGCCTGATCATTGTGGCAACCACCTCTTCCAGCCACGCCTTCCCGAGCTCAGCGTGCATGATTCAGCAGATGCTGAAAATCAACGACTGTGCCGCCTTCGATCTCGCGGCCGCCTGTGCCGGCTTTACCTATGCACTGAGCGTGGCCGATCAATACATCAAAAACGGTGCGGTGAAGCACGCGCTGGTGATCGGCGCGGATGTGCTGGCTCGCACTCTCGATCCTGACGATCGCGGCACCATCATTCTGTTTGGTGATGGCGCGGGTGCCGTGGTGCTCGGCGCAAGCGAAGAAGCGGGCATTCTCTCCACTCATCTGCATGCCGATGGCCGCTACGGTAAGCTGCTGACGCTGCCGTATCAGGATCGCGCGCATCAGGATGAGCCGGCTTACCTCACCATGGCCGGAAACGAAGTGTTTAAAGTCGCGGTCACTGAGCTGGCGCATATCGTCGATGAAACGCTGCAGGCGAATAATCTCGATCGTGAACAGCTTGACTGGCTGGTGCCGCATCAGGCTAACCTGCGCATCATCAGCGCCACCGCCAAAAAGCTCGGCATGGGCATGGATAAAGTGGTAGTGACGCTGGATCGTCACGGCAACACCTCGGCGGCGTCGGTGCCAAGCGCGCTGGACGAAGCGGTACGTGATGGCCGCATCAAGCCCGGACACCTGATTTTGCTCGAGGCCTTTGGTGGCGGTTTCACCTGGGGCTCGGCGCTGGTTCGCTTTTGATTGACAGGAACGCAAGATGACGCAAATTGCTTTTGTTTTCCCGGGACAGGGATCGCAGACCGTCGGCATGCTGGCCGATCTGGTTGTGGAGAATCCACAGGTTGAAGCCACTTTCCGTGAAGCTTCTGACGCGCTGGGTTACGACTTATGGCAGCTGGTCCAGCAGGGCCCGGCTGAAGAGCTGAACAAAACCTGGCAGACCCAGCCGGCTCTGCTGGCAGCCTCGGTCGCGATTTATCGCGTCTGGCAGAGTAAAAATGGCGCACAGCCCGCGCTGATGGCCGGACACAGCCTCGGTGAATACTCTGCGCTGGTGTGTGCGGGCGTGCTGAATTTTGCTGACGCCATCAAGCTGGTTGAACTGCGCGGCAAACTGATGCAGGAAGCGGTGCCGGAAGGCACGGGCGCGATGCAGGCGATTATCGGTCTCGACGACGCGGCAATTCGCAAAGCCTGTGAAGAGAGCGCACAGGGTCAGGTGGTTTCGCCGGTCAACTTCAACTCGCCGGGTCAGGTGATTATCGCCGGCAATAAAGAAGCGGTTGAACGTGCCGGTGCCGCCTGTAAAGCGGCCGGTGCCAAACGCGCGCTGCCGCTGCCGGTCAGCGTGCCGTCACACTGCGCGCTGATAAAACCTGCGGCGGATAAGCTGGCGGTGGCGCTGGAAAGCGTGACTTTCAATGCGCCGTCGGTGCCGGTCGTCAATAACGTTGACGTTAAGTGCGAAAGCGATGCCGCGGCGATTCGCAGCGCGCTGGTGCGTCAGCTGTACAGCCCGGTGCGCTGGACTGAGGCGGTTGAGTTTATCGCTGCGCAGGGTGTGACTGAACTGCTGGAAATCGGTCCGGGTAAAGTGCTGACCGGCCTGACCAAGCGAATTGTGGACAGCCTGACGGCTGCAGCGGTGAACGATCCATCGTCACTGGCTGCGGGCTTGGCTAGGAATAAGAGGAAAATCATGAGCTTTGAAGGTAAATTAGCGCTGGTGACCGGCGCCAGCCGCGGTATCGGACGTGCCATCGCGGAAACGCTGGTGGCACGCGGTGCAAAAGTGATGGGTACTGCCACCAGCGAAAGCGGCGCGGAAGCCATCAGTGCTTACCTTGGCGACAAGGGCAAAGGTCTGCTGCTGAACGTGACTGATGCGGCCTCTATTGAGAGCGTGCTCGAGAAAGTTCGCGCCGAATTTGGCGAAGTTGACATTTTGGTCAATAATGCAGGCATTACGCGTGACAATCTGCTGATGCGCATGAAAGACGATGAGTGGGCGGATATCCTGGATACCAACCTGACATCGGTGTTCCGCCTGTCGAAGGCGGTCATGCGTGCCATGATGAAAAAGCGCGTGGGCCGTATCATTACCATCGGTTCGGTAGTTGGAACCATGGGTAACGCGGGTCAGGCAAACTATGCGGCAGCAAAAGCAGGTTTGATTGGCTTTAGCAAATCACTGGCGCGAGAAGTTGCGTCACGTGGCATTACCGTAAACGTCGTGGCTCCGGGCTTTATTGAGACGGACATGACGCGTGCATTGAACGAAGATCAGCGCTCGGGCATTCTGGCAGAAGTGCCGGCAGGTCGTTTAGGCGACCCGCAGGAGATTGCCAATGCTGTTGCATTCTTAGCCTCTGACGAAGCCGCCTACATCACGGGTGAGACGCTGCACGTCAATGGCGGCATATACATGGTCTGATAATCACGAAATCATTTGCATTATCTGCGGTAAACACCGCAAAATCGTGGTTCGACCAGCCGGGATTTTGTTGCATCTTTTTCAACATTTTATACACTACGAAAACCATCGCGAAAGCGAGTTTTGATAGGAAATTAAATAGTATGAGCGATATCGAACAACGCGTTAAGAAAATCGTAGCTGAGCAGCTGGGCGTTAAAGAAGACGAAGTGGTTAACGGCGCTTCTTTCGTTGAAGACCTGGGTGCAGATTCTCTTGACACCGTTGAGCTGGTAATGGCTCTGGAAGAAGAGTTTGATACTGAAATTCCAGACGAAGAAGCTGAGAAAATCACTACCGTTCAGGCAGCGATCGACTATATCAATAACCATAAAGGTTAATGAATATCTTCAGGCGGTCATTCGACCGCCTGAGTTTTATGTTTGCCCCACATAGCGTCATTATTTCCCTCCCTGGAGGACAAACGTGTCTAAGCGTCGTGTAGTTGTGACCGGTCTTGGCATGTTGTCTCCTGTCGGCAATACCGTAGAGTCTACCTGGCGTGCTCTCCTTGCCGGTCAGAGCGGCATTAACCTGATCGACCATTTTGATACCAGTGCCTACGCAACGCGTTTTGCGGGTCTGGTCAAAGATTTTAATTGCGATGAATACATCTCGCGTAAAGATCAACGCAAGATGGATGATTTCATCCAGTACGGCATTGTGGCCGGTATTCAGGCTATGGCGGACTCCGGTCTGGTCGTAACTAATGAGAATGCCGGACGTATCGGTGCGGCTATCGGTTCCGGCATCGGCGGTCTGGGATTGATCGAAGATAACCATACCTCGCTGGTCAATGGCGGTCCGCGCAAAATCAGTCCATTCTTCGTGCCTTCAACCATCGTTAACATGGTCGCTGGCCACCTGACCATCATGTACGGCCTGAAAGGTCCGAGCATCTCGATTGCGACCGCCTGTACCTCCGGCGTGCACAATATTGGTCATGCGGCGCGCATCATCGCGTATAACGACGCGGATGTGATGCTGGCTGGTGGTGCTGAGAAAGCCAGTACGCCACTGGGCGTGGGCGGTTTCGGCGCGGCGCGTGCGCTCTCTACCCGTAACGACAATCCGCAGGCGGCGAGCCGTCCGTGGGATAAAGATCGTGACGGTTTCGTGTTGGGCGACGGTGCCGGCATCGTGGTGCTGGAAGAGTACGAACACGCGAAAAAACACGGTGCGAAGATTTATGCGGAAATCGTTGGTTTCGGCATGAGCAGCGACGCTTGCCACATGACATCACCACCGGAAGACGGTTCAGGTGCAGCCGCAGCGATGGTCAACGCGCTGCGTGACGCGCAGCTGGATCCGGCGCAGATTGGCTATGTTAATGCGCACGGCACCTCAACGCCGGCCGGTGACAAAGCAGAAGCGCAGGCGGTGAAGTCGGTGTTTGGTGCGTCAGCGCACAGCGTGATGGTCAGCTCGACCAAGTCGATGACCGGTCACCTGCTGGGTGCGGCGGGCGCGGTAGAAGCGATTAATTCGATTCTGGCGCTGCGCGACCAGGCGGTTCCGCCAACCATCAACCTCGACAATCCTGACGAAGGTTGCGATCTGGACTTTGTGCCGCATACGGCGCGCCAGGTTAGCGGACTGGAGTACACGCTGTGTAACTCCTTTGGATTTGGCGGCACCAACGGCTCGCTGATCTTCCGCAAGGTATAAGCGCTATCCAGCCGAACAGAGGCCCGCAATGCGGGCCTTTTTTATATTTTGTCACGCAGTGGCGTGGAATGTTACGCGCCACAGTGCTATTCAACGCTGACGCTAGCGGCAGAGGAAAAGCGCATGTGGATTAACGGAGTGGCACAGGATACGCTTTCTGCCCGCGACCGCGCGGTGCAGTTTGGTGACGGCTGTTTCACCACGGCGGCAGTCAAAGAGGGCCGTATCCAGCTGCTGGAGGCGCATCTGCAGCGTCTGCAGGACGGCTGCCAGCGTTTGCTGATGGCCGCGCCGGACCGCGCCTTACTGGCGGAGGAGATGCGCCGCGCTGCGGCGGGCCAGCGCGAAGCAGTGCTCAAAGTGATCCTGACGCCCGGCGCGGGCGGACGCGGCTACAGTCGCGCCGGCTGCACGCAACCCACGCGCATAATCGCGCTCGCACCCTGGCCACAGCACTACGCCACGCTGCAGCAGCAGGGCGCGCGGCTGGTGACCAGCCCGGTGCGGCTGGCGCAGAACCCGCTGCTGGCCGGCATCAAACATCTTAACCGGCTGGAGCAGGTGCTGATTCGCCAGCAGCTGGACGCGTGCGACGCTGACGAAGCGCTGGTGCTTGACACCGCCGGGACGGTAGTGGAATGCTGTGCGGCCAATTTATTCTGGCGCAGCGGTGAGGCCATTTTCACGCCGCGCCTCGCGCAGGCCGGCGTTGATGGCATCATGCGTCGTTATCTGCTGGCGCAGCTGGCACAGGCAGGTCACGACTGCCAGCAGGTTGAGGCCAGCCGATCGGTGGTGTTAAGCGCCGATGAAGTGGTGATCTGTAACGCGCTGATGCCAGTATTACCCGTGCGGCAAATTGACGACGTCACCTTTTCCGCACGCACGCTGTACCAGCAACTGCTCGCCAGTTGCCAGACGATGGAAGCATCATGACCCGAATGAAAAAAATACTTGCTGGCGCCGTAGTCATCGCTGGCCTGGCTGTCGCATTTAGCTACTGGCAGATTGAACGCTTTGCCGCGACGCCATTAACCATTAACCAGGAAACTCTGTACACCCTGCCGGCCGGCAGCGGTCGCGTGGTGCTGGAAGCGCAGCTGGAGAGCCAACACATCATTCCGCAAAGCATCTGGTTTGGCCCGTTGCTGAAGCTGGAGCCCGATCTGGCTAATTTCAAAGCCGGGACGTATCGCCTTGAAACCGGCATGACGGTGCGCCAGCTGCTACAGCTGCTGGCCAGCGGCAAAGAGGCGCAATTTCCTCTGCGCTTTGTCGAGGGTTCCCGGCTGAAAGAGTGGCTGGCTGAGCTGCGTAAAGCGCCATACCTTAAACACACGCTGCCGGATGATGAATTTACCAGCGTTGCGGCCGCGCTCAAGCTTGATGTCAGCCAGCTGGAAGGCTGTTTCTATCCGGATACCTATCTGTATACTGCCAATACCAGCGATGTGGCACTGTTGGAGCGGGCGCACGCGCGCATGAACAAGCTGGTGGATGAGATCTGGCAGGGGCGGATGGCCAGTCTGCCGTATAAAACGCCGCAGCAGATGGTCACCATGGCGTCGATTATCGAAAAAGAGACCGGCGTCAGCGAAGAGCGCGCGCGCGTTGCCTCGGTATTCATCAATCGACTGCGCACCGGTATGAAACTGCAAACCGATCCCACGGTGATCTACGGCATGGGCGACAGCTATACCGGTACGCTGACGCGCAAGGATCTTGAGACCCCGACCACGTACAATACCTATACCATCAGCGGCCTGCCGCCGGGACCGATTGCCATGCCGGGGCGCGCCTCGCTGGAGGCGGCGGCCCATCCGGAGAAGACCAATTACCTTTATTTCGTCGCGGATGGCAAAAGCGGTCACACCTTTACCACCAATCTGGCCAGTCATAATAAAGCCGTGCAGGTTTACCGGCTGGCGATGAAGGAAAAAAATGAAAAGTAAGTTTATCGTCATCGAAGGGCTGGAAGGCGCTGGCAAAACCACCGCGCGTGAGGCGGTGGTTGCGGTCCTGCATGAGCAGGGCATTGAAGACGTGGTTTTTACCCGTGAGCCGGGCGGCACGCCTTTGGCCGAACAGCTGCGCGTGCTAGTGAAACAGGGCATTGATGGCGAAAAGGTGAGTGATAAAGCCGAGCTGCTGATGCTGTATGCGGCGCGGGTGCAGCTGGTAGAAAACGTCATCAAACCGGCGCTGGCACGCGGTGCCTGGGTGGTGGGCGATCGTCACGATCTTTCGTCGCAGGCGTATCAGGGCTGTGGCCGTGGGCTCGACACCCAGCTGATGGCCACGCTGCGCGATGCGGTGCTGGGCGATTTTCGTCCCGACCTGACGCTCTATCTCGACGTCACGCCGGAGATTGGCCTGCAGCGTGCCCGGGCGCGCGGCGAACTGGATCGCATTGAGCAGGAGTCGCTGAACTTTTTTACCCGCACGCGCGAACGCTATCAGGCGCTGGCCGCTGCCGATCCGACCATCAAAACTATCGATGCGACACAGCCGATTGAAGATGTGACCGTGTCACTTAAAGCCGTGCTGCGTCAGTGGCTGGCAGGTCAGGCGGCATGAACTGGTATCCGTGGCTGAACCAGCCGTACCGACAGATCATTGCCCGCCATCAGAGTGGACAGGCACATCATGCGCTGCTGATTCAGGCCATCGACGGCATGGGCGACGATGCGCTGGTGTGGGGCATCAGCCGCTGGCTGATGTGTCAGCAGCCGCAGGGACTGAAAAGCTGCGGTCAGTGTCACGGCTGCCAGCTGATGCAGGCACACACCCATCCGGACTGGTATCGGCTGGAAGCGGAAAAGGGTAAAGCCTCACTCGGCATTGACGCGGTTCGCGACGTCAGTGAGAAGCTGTACCATTTTGCCCAGCAGGGTGGCGCGAAAATTGTCTGGCTGCCGGATGCGACGCAACTGACCGAAGCCGCTGCCAACGCGTTACTGAAAACGCTGGAAGAGCCGCCCGCCAACTGCTGGTTTTTCCTCAGCGTGCGCGAGCCGTCGCGACTGCTGGCCACGCTGCGCAGCCGCTGTATGAAATGGCATTTGTCGCCGCCGGAAGAGACGCACAGCCAGCAATGGCTGCAGAAACAGCAGCAGCAGCCGGAAGCGATACTGCGCGCGGCGCTGCGTCTGAGCAACGGTGCACCCGCTGCGGCGCTGGCCCTATTACAGCCGGACCGCTGGCAGGCACGGCAAACGCTGTGCGACAGCCTGAACAACGCACTGAGCGGCGATATTCTGCAGCTGTTGCCGGCGCTCAACAGCGACGATGTGGCGGTTCGCCTCGGCTGGCTGCTTTCGCTGCTGGTGGATGCGATGAAGGTGCAGCAGGGCGCCAGCAACTGGCTGAGTAATGGCGATCGCCCGGACGTGGTGACGCAGCTGGCGCAGCAGTTCAGCAGCAGCGCGCTTAACGCAAGCGTGCAGCAGTGGCTGCAGTGTCGCGAGCAGCTGCTGCACGTGGCGGCGCTTAATCGTGAACTGATTCTGACCGACCGTCTGCTTGCCTGGGGACGTTTGCTGTCTCCCGCGACGGTCGGCTAAGTGTAAAAGAGAAATCTATGTTTATTGTTGATTCGCACTGCCATCTTGATGGCCTTGATTATGAAACCCAGCACCGCGATCTGGATGACGTGATTGCCAAAGCGGCGTCGCGGGATGTGAAATTCATGCTAGCGATTGCCACCACGCTGCCGGATTACTACAAAATCAAACAGCTGGTCGGCGATCGTGACAACATCGCGCTGGCCTGCGGCGTGCATCCGCTCAATCAGGAAACGCCGTATGATGTGGAAGAGTTTCGCCGTCTGGCGGCAGAAGAGCAGGTGATTGCGCTGGGCGAAACCGGGCTGGATTATTTTTACCAGCAGGAGACCAAAGCCCAGCAGCAGACCTCGTTCCGTGAGCACATTCGGACCGGCATTGCGCTGAACAAGCCCATTATTGCCCACACCCGCGATGCGCGCGAAGACACGTTGGCCATTCTGCGTGAAGAGCAGGTAGAGCGGTGCGGCGGCGTGCTGCACTGTTTCACGGAAGACAAAGAGACGGCGGCGCAGCTGCTGGATCTTGGGTTCTACATCTCCTTCTCCGGCATTGTGACCTTCCGCAACGCTGAACAGATTCGCGAAGCAGCGCGCTATGTACCGCTGGATCGCATTCTGGTTGAAACCGATTCACCCTATCTGGCCCCGGTACCTCATCGCGGCAAACAAAACCAGCCTGCTTTCACCCGCGACGTGGCTGAGTACATGGCCGTGGTGAAGGGCGTCGATCTTGCTACCCTGGCGGCCGCCACCACGGAAAACTTCTCCCGCCTGTTTAAGGTGCCGATGAGCCGACTCGGCGGCTAACGCGCTTTATTTCAAACTCTGTAATTAATCTGAAATCACTCATCTGCGCTGCGTGTTTCGCGGCGCAGGCAGTGATTTATTGCTGTTTATAGCAGCAAGTCAGTAAGAAATGACCGAAATTTCAGCGCTGTGTTTGGTGAAACGTGATAGCCGTCAAAGTAACGTGTCGTCATTTATTTTACCTTTCGTAATAAATCAAAAGACGCTCAGCGTCACCCCGGCTAAGGCTCCTCCCCCTTTGCCATGCGCACTGCGCTAAAAAATGCACTCATACTCAGGAGCTTCTATGTTCAAGAACGCATTTGCGAACCTGCAAAAGGTAGGTAAATCGCTGATGTTGCCGGTATCGGTTCTGCCGATTGCCGGTATTTTGTTAGGTGTTGGTTCTGCTAACTTCAGCTGGCTGCCGTAAGTGGTTTCCCACGTGATGGCCGAAGCGGGTGGTTCGGTGTTTGCTAACATGCCGCTGATCTTTGCGATCGGTGTAGCACTGGGCTTTACCAATAACGACGGCGTGTCGGCGCTGGCCGCCGTGGTCGCCTACGGCATTATGGTGAAAACCCTGTCTGTGGTCGCACCGCTGGTGCTGCATCTGCCGGCGGCCGAGATCGAAGCCAAACACCTCGCCGATACCGGGGTGTTGGGCGGCATTATTGCCGGTTCGATTGCGGCCTACATGTTCAACCGCTTCTACCGCATCAAGCTGCCGGAATACCTCGGCTTCTTTGCCGGTAAGCGCTTTGTGCCGATTATTTCCGGTCTGACCGCGATTTTCACCGGTGTGGTGCTGTCCTTCATCTGGCCACCAATTGGTACCGCGATTCAGGGCTTCTCCCAGTGGGCGGCCTATCAGAACCCGGTGGTGGCGTTCGGTATTTACGGTGTGGTTGAGCGTGCGCTGGTGCCGTTTGGTCTGAATCACATCTGGAACGTTCCTTTCCAGATGCAGATCGGTGAATTCACCAACGCGGCTGGTCAGGTCTTCCACGGTGACATTCCGCGCTACATGGCGGGCGATCCCACTGCCGGTAAACTCTCTGGCGGCTTCCTGTTCAAGATGTACGGTCTGCCGGCTGCGGCTATCGCCATCTGGCATTCCGCTAAACCGGAGAACCGCGCCAAAGTGGGCGGCATCATGATCTCCGCCGCGCTGACCTCGTTCCTGACCGGTATCACCGAGCCTATCGAGTTCTTGTTCATGTTCGTGGCGCCGATCCTGTTCGTGATCCACGCCATCCTGCGGGCCTAGCGTTCCCAATCTGTATTCTGCTGGGCATGCGTGATGGCACCAGCTTCTCACACGGTCTGATCGACTTCATCGTGCTGAGCGGCAACAGCAGCAAAATCTGGCTGTTCCCGATTGTCGGTATCATCTACGGTCTGGTGTACTACACTGTGTTCCGCGTGCTGATCGCTAAACTGAATCTGAAAACGCCGGGTCGTGAAGATACGGCGATTGAGCAGAGCAGCGCGACCGGCAGTGAAATGGCGGGCAAGCTGGTCACGGCGTTCGGTGGCAAAGAGAACATCACTAACCTTGATGCCTGTATTACCCGTCTGCGCGTCAGCGTGGCGGACGTAGCGAAGGTGGATCAGGCTGAACTGAAAAACCTCGGCGCGCGTGGTGTTGTGGTGGCCGGTTCCGGTGTGCAGGCGATTTTCGGCACCAAGTCCGATAACCTGAAAACCGAGATGGATGACTATATCCGCGGTATGTAATCAGGCAGCCATCGTGCACGAAGCGCGCACGATGGTGACAAGCAGTAAGAGGCGGCAGAGGAGTAAAGTGTCCTGCGACAGGGATGTCGCGGGCCAAGCCCCAGGGATGGTTTATGGCGTCTTTACGATCTGACGCCTCTTACTGCGCAAGCACAGCCCCTCATCCGAGGGGTTTTTTATTTTACCGCCGCCAGACACCACCCGCCGCGACGCGCCAGCGTGAAAAAGTGATGCAAAGGCAGCCATTTAATGAAGAAAAGTGGTCCTGAGGTTGAAAGAAACGGAATTCCTCACGCATACTGCCTGACTGAACTCAGGCTTAAGGAACTGCACCATGGCTGAAGAAACCATTTTCAGTAAAATCATTCGTCGCGAAATTCCCGCAGACGTGGTTTATCAGGACGAACTGGTCACCGCCTTCCGCGATATCGCGCCCAAAGCGCCTACCCACATATTGATTGTCCCTAACGTACTGATTCCGACCGCCAACGATGTGCAGGCAGCGCATGAGCAGGCGCTGGGCCGCATGGTCACCGCCGCAGCAAAAATTGCCCGCGATGAAGGCATCGCCGAGGATGGCTATCGCCTGATTATCAACTGCAACCGTCACGGTGGTCAGGAGGTTTACCACATTCATATGCACCTGGTCGGCGGACAGTCGCTGGGCCCGATGCTGGCCATCTAACCTCAGGCGGACCTTGTGATGCGTCAATGGCTGAGCGGCTTGCTGTTGCTGACCCTGGTGGGCTGCAGCAGCGATAAGCCGATGATCAACACCTCCCAGTCGCTGGTGATGGAGTCTGCCGTACTGTCGGCGGGCATCATCACCGATGAGCCCGCGCTGACCAGCAGCGACGGCCAGCAGCGCGCCGCCAGCGTGCTGCAAAATCTGCGTGAAACGCCGGTCACCGTGCACTATCGTTTCTACTGGTACGATGACAAAGGGCTGGAGATTGAGCCGCAGGAGCCGGCGCAGCCTCAAACCGTACCGGCGCACGGCAGCGTAGAAGTGGCCTCGCAAATGGGTAACCCGACCGCCAGTAAGGTGCGTCTCTATCTTTATCTTTGAGGAGTAACCTGTGATTCGCAGTGTACAACGTTCCGGCGCGCTACTGTTTGCACTGATGCTCACCGGTTGTGTGGTGAAACAACAAACCCCGGCGCCGGTTGAACCGACGCAGCCGACCACGCCAACCCAGCCAGAGCAACCGCCCGCCCAGCCGGTGCCGCCGCCGCAAACTGTGCCGCAGCCGCCGAAGCTGAAAACCATCAACTGGAACGCCAGCGTCCAGCCGTTAGTCGCCAATATGGTGCAGTCGGCGGGCGTCAATCCGGGCAGCGTGCTGCTGGTGGATCGCATCAAAAACAGCACCAACGGCTCGCTGCAAACGGAAAAAGCCACGGCAGCGATTGAGAACGTGCTGGCGAATAACGGCAAGTTCAGCCTGGTCTCAACCGATCAGCTCAATCAGGCTAAGCAAACGCTCGGCCTATCGCCGGAGGATAGCCTCAACTCGCGCAGCAAAGCGATTGGCCTGGCGCGCATCGTCAACGCGCAGTATGTGCTGTACAGCAACGCGCAGGGCGATGTGAAAGCCCCTACGCTGCAGATGCAGCTGATGCTGGTACAGACCGGCGAAATCATCTGGTCGGGCAACGGCGTTGCACAACCCTGATCCCCAGCTGCAGCATCTGGTTCAGCAACAATGGCCGACGGCGCAAGCTGCCGGTCATTTTTTCGCGCTGCCAGGACTGAGCGGTAACAGCGTGCAGGTACGCAGCGAGCAGGGCGATCTGCTGGCGCGCCGGACGCCGTCGCAGCCCATCCCGTTTGTCGATCGTCAGCGCGAATACCGCATCCTGCGTCAGCTGCGTGCTACGGCGCTGGCGCCGCAGCCACTGGCGTGGCAGGCGCCGTGGCTGCTGCAGCGCTGGCTGCCGGGCGAGGTGCTGTCGCCGGCTCAGTTCACCGCGCAGCGCGCAGCGGTGCTGACGCTGCTGCTGCGCCTGCATCACCAGCCGCTGACCGGTTATCGCTTACGGCTGGCACCGCTGCTGCAGCGCTACTGGCAGCTGTGTCAGCAGCGACACTGGCGCTGGCAGCGGCGCTTAAACCAATTGTTGCAGCGCGGCGAACCGTCGCCGCTGCGGCTGGCACCACTGCACATGGACGTCCACCCTAGCAATCTGATCGCCACGCCGGATGGCCTGCGTTTAATTGACTGGGAATATGCTGCGGATGACGACGTGGCGCTGGAGCTGGCCGCTGTCGGCGCGGTGGATGGCGCCCAACACGATCACTGGATAACCGACTATGCCGCCTAGGCGCGGCTGTCGGCAACGGCGCTGCGGCGTCAAAGCCGGCGCTGGCAGCCGTGGCTGCAGCTGCTGATGGCCAGCTGGTATCAGCTGCGTGCCGAGCAGAGCCACGACCAAACATTGCAACGGCTGGCGCAGGCCAGCTGGCAGGATCTTTAATTCAGGAACCGAAACATGACGATGACAACGCCCGGACCGCTAATGCTGGACGTCGAAGGCTACGAGCTGGACGCCGAAGAGCGCGAAATTCTGCAACATCCGCTGACAGGCGGACTGATCCTGTTCGCCCGCAACTTCCATGATGTTGCGCAGCTGGCGGAGCTGGTGCGCCAGATTCGCGCGGCGTCGCGCAACCGGCTGCTGGTGGCGGTTGATCAGGAAGGCGGACGCGTGCAGCGCTTCCGCGACGGTTTTACCCAGTTGCCCGCGATGCAATCGTTCGTCGCGCTGCATGACATGGCGCGCGCCGGCGAGCTGGCGCAGCAGGCCGGCTGGCAAATGGCGGCGGAGATGATCGCCATGGACATCGATATCAGCTTTGCGCCGGTGCTGGATATCGGCCACATCAGCGCAGCCATCGGCGATCGCGCTTTCCACGCCGATCCGGCGATTGCGCTGCAGATGGCGCGCCAGTTTATCCACGGCATGCACGAAGCCGGCATGAAAACCACTGGCAAGCACTTCCCGGGCCACGGCGCGGTCAGCGCGGATTCGCACAAAGAGACGCCGCGCGACACGCGCGATGCGGCCACGCTGCGCCAGCACGACATGGCGATCTTCCAGCAGCTGATTGATGAGCAGCTGCTGGATGCGGTGATGCCCGCGCATGTTATCTATACTGAAGTGGACCCGCTGCCGGCCAGTGGTTCGCCCTACTGGCTGCAAACGGTGCTGCGGCAGGAGCTGGGCTTCAACGGGGTGATCTTCTCAGACGATCTGTCGATGGAGGGCGCGGCGGTGATGGGCAGCTATGCGGAACGTGCTCAGCAGTCGCTGAATGCCGGCTGCGATATGATCTTGGTGTGCAATCAGCGCGCCGGCGCGGTGAGCGTGCTGGATAATTTGACGCCGATCCAGGCGACGCGCGTCACGCAGTTATACCATCAGGGACGTTTTGACCGTCAGAGTTTGCAGGCCAGCGAGCGCTGGCGGCAAAATCACCGTCAGCTCAGCGACCTGCAGGACCGCTGGCTGGCGCACAAAGCGTCGGGCAGATAATCGCCGCTGCCCGGATCTCACTCCACGCTGAGGATAATCATGATCATCTATCTGCACTGTTTTGATTCCAGCAGTCCGGGCAACCATGAAAAGGTGCTGCAGCTGCAGTTTATTGACCCGGACGTCAGACTTATTAGCTACAGCACCCGCCATCCGAAACACGACATGCAGTTTCTGCTGAAAGAGTGCGACAAACTGCTCCAGCAGGGCAGCGATGCGCATCCGTTGATTTGTGGCGTCGGCTTGGGCGGCTACTGGGCGGAACGCATCGGCTTCCTTTGCGGCATGCGCTAGGCGATATTTAATCCCAACCTGTTTCCCGATGAAAACATGGAAGGCAAGATCGACCGGCCGGAAGAGTATCTCGATATCGCCACCAAATGCGTCAGCAACTTTCGTGAAAAGAACCGCGACCGCTGCCTGACCATTTTGTCACGTCACGATGAAGCGCTGGATAATCAGCGCAGCGCGGCCGCATTGCACCTGTACTACGAGATCGTGTGGGACGAGGAGGCCAGCCACAAATTCAAAAATATTGCTCCGCATCTGCAACGCATCAAAGCGTTCAAAACCCTTTCCTGAGTGCTGCTGCGCCGTGTGATGCGGCGCACAAAACGTGTAACATTCTGATAATGCAGTGCAAAGATTGATGTACATCAATTTTCTTATGTCCGGATGATTATGCCGTGCTATTCTGCCCTCAGCTCGCGATTAAACGTCGCCAACCCTATGTTTATTAAGGTTTTATATAACCATTAATTAACTTTTGGTTTACAACTTTGAGGGGGTCTTCATTGACTACAAGTATGGAAAAAATCGTCATCGTCGGCGGCGGCGCGACCGGCGTCGAGCTGTCGGCAGAACTGTATAACGCAGTGAAACAGCTGCACAGCT
This sequence comes from Type-A symbiont of Plautia stali, assembly GCF_059731155.1. NCBI lineage: Bacteria > Type-A symbiont of Plautia stali. Next base: position 1,018,303 of record NZ_AP035891.1, read on the forward strand.
ACGGTTACAAAGGTCTCGACAGCAGCGCGCTCAACGTTACGCTGGTGGAAGCCGGCGAGCGTATTCTGCCTGCGCTGCCACCGCGCATCTCCGCAGCGGCGCATCAGATGGCGTCGCGTGCGCTGGAAAACATCCTCGCCCAGCGCAAAGGCAAGCCGCTCAAAGCCTACGTGTATAAAGATCACGGCTCGCTGGTGTCACTGTCCCGCTTCAGTACCGTCGGCAGCCTGATGGGGAACCTGATGCGCGGTTCGATAATGGTGGAAGGGCGCATTGCGCGTTTTGTCTACATCTCCTTGTACCGTATGCACCAGATTGCGCTCCATGGATACTTCAAGACCGGTCTGATGATGCTGGTCGGCAGCCTCAACCGCGTGCTGCGTCCGCGTCTCAAACTGCATTGATGGCTGGCGGGCGGTAACCACCGCCCGCTGCGCGCCCGGCTGCCGTAACCTGGCGCTGATTGCCGTTCAATCAGCGCCAGGTTACGGCGCAATGACACTGCCGCTCAGAACTCTCCTAAAAGCTGGTCCTGCTGGCTTTCCGCTGCGTTTCCTCCATTAATCTGATGTTGCATTTTCGGACCATCTGTAAAACTTATGCTAACGAACACGGCGCGGCGCGCACGCCGGTTATGCCTCGGTAACCCGGGATCGGGTTGCGGCAGGAATGCGTGGTAACAACTTCAGGAGGACATTCCTGTGAATAAATGTTAGCGGGTATTGGAATCGGCGTAGCAGCAGCGTGGCCGCCGTCGCCAGCATGGATGTGTTTGATCGTAGCCCGCAGTATGCTCAGGTGCTTTCGGCAACGCCAATTAAAGAGAGCATCAAGCAGCCGCGTCAGGAGTGCCGCAACGTTACCCTCACGCACCGTCGTCCGGTGCAGGATGAGAACCGCATCGCCGGTTCCGTACTGGGTGCCGTGGCCGGTGGTGTGATTGGTCACCAGTTCGGCGGTGACCGCGGCCGGGATATCGCGACCGTAGCTGGTGCGCTGGCAGGCGGCTACGGCGGTAACCAGGTGCAGGGTGCGCTGCAGGATCGTGACACTTACACCACCAGCGAGCAGCGCTGCAAAACCGTGTACGATAAACAGGAAAAAATGCTGGGTTATGACTTGACCTATAAAATAGGCGACTAGCAGGGCAAAATCCGCATGGAGAATGACCCTTGCACCCGCATCCCGCTCGACCGAAAATGGTCAGCTGATCCTGAATTCGAATCAGGCCTGATTGGGCAAAGCTACTTCACAGCAGCAGTAACAAAAAAAGCGCCGCAAGGCGCTTTTTTTATGCTCACGCGATGGGCACCGCACGCAGCAGCGCGTCGCATAGCGCTGTTGCGTAACGGCTGGGAACTTAGACCCGGTTCTTCGCCAGCTCGGCGACGAAATTCTGCACCCATTCCATGCGCGTTTTCCGTTCACTGAGATCGCGGGTGAATTTCAGTCGTGTCGGGCCATCCAGCTTCCACTGCTTCGCATCTTTCTGCAGCAGGTCGATCAGCCAGCCGGGATCGACCTGATTCTGCGGCGCGAACTCAAAGAAGCCGCCTTTTTCGCTGGCTTCGATTTTGCGCAGCCCCAGCTGGCGCGCCACCAGGCGCAGCGCGGCGATGTCCAGCAGGTTACGCGCGGCGTCGGGCAGCTTGCCGAAGCGATCAATCATCCCAATTTTCAGCTCGGCCAGCTCCTGTTCATCGGTCGCACTGGCGATGCGTTTATACAGCGACAGGCGCGTATTGACGTCCGGAATAAAATCATCCGGCAGCAGGGCAGGCATGCGCAGCTCAATCTCCGTCTGATTGCTGGTGAGATCTTCCAGCGACGGCTCACGTCCGGCCTTGAGCGCATCCACCGCGTTTTCCAGCAGCTCCATGTAGAGCGTGAAGCCAATGGTCTCCATCTGACCGCTCTGATCTTCACCCAGCAGCTCACCGGCACCGCGAATTTCCAGGTCGTGCGTCGCCAGCGCAAAGCCAGCGCCCAGATCCTCCAGCGAGGCAATCGCTTCCAGTCGCTTCTGGGCATCGGTCGTCATCGCTTTCGGGGGCGGCGTCAGCAGCCAGGCATAGGCCTGATGGTGCGAACGGCCGACGCGGCCACGGAGCTGATGCAGCTGCGCCAGACCGAAATGGTCGGCGCGCTCAATGATGATGGTATTAGCGCTGGGCACATCGATCCCGGTTTCGATGATGGTGGTGCACACCAGCACGTTGAAGCGCTGGTGGTGGAAATCGTTCATCATCCGTTCCAGATCGCGCTCACGCATCTGACCGTGGCCGATGGCGATGCGCGCTTCAGGCACCAGCTCGGCCAGCCGCTGCGCCGCTTTCTCGATGTTCTCGACGTCGTTGTAGAGATAGTAAACCTGACCGCCGCGCAGCACTTCACGCAGGATCGCTTCGCGGACCACCAGGCTGTCATATTCACGCACGAAGGTTTTCACCGCCAGACGGCGCGCCGGTGGCGTGGCGATAATCGACAGATCGCGCATGCCGCTCATCGCCATGTTCAGGGTGCGCGGAATCGGCGTTGCGGTGAGCGTCAGAATATCGACGTCAGCGCGCATCGCTTTGATGCGCTCTTTGTGACGCACGCCGAAACGGTGCTCTTCATCGACGATCAGCAAACCGAGATCGCGCCACTTCAGATCGCTCATCAGCAGCTTGTGGGTGCCGATCAGAATATCAATTCTGCCCTCGCTGGCCTGCTCAAGCACCTGCGCCTGCTCTTTGGCGCTACGGAAGCGCGACAGCATCTCAATGCGCACCGGCCAGTTGGCGAAGCGGTCGCGGAAGTTGTCGTAGTGCTGCTGCGCCAGCAGGGTGGTTGGCACCAGCACCGCCACCTGTTTGCCGTTCTCCACCGCAAGGAAGGCGACGCGCATCGCCACTTCGGTTTTACCAAAGCCAACGTCGCCGCACACCAAGCGGTCCATTGCCAGCGGCTGGCACATATCGCTGAGCACGGCGTTAATTGCCTGCGCCTGATCCGGCGTGGTTTCAAACGGAAAACCTTCACAGAACAGCTGATACTGCTCGCGGTCGTGCTTAAAGGCAAAGCCAGCCTTGGCCGCGCGCTGGGCATAGATACCCAGCAGCTCAGCGGCCACGTCGCGTACTTTCTCCGCCGCTTTCTGTCGCGCGCGTGACCAGGCATCACTGCCCAGCTTGTGCAGCGGCGCATTTTCATCGGCGCCGCCGGCGTAACGGCTGATCAGATGCAGCGATGACACCGGGACGTAAAGTTTGGCATCGTCGGCATAGGATAGCATCAGATACTCAGCCACGATACCGCCGGCTTCCAGTGTGGTCAGGCCAATGTAGCGCCCCACACCGTGTTCAAGATGCACCACCGGCTGGCCCGGGTGCAGCTCGGCGAGGTTACGAATCAGTATGTCCGGATTGATAGTGCGGCGATTGTCCTGACGCCGCCGGCTGACGTGCTCGCCGAGCAGATCGCTTTCGCAAATCAGCGCGCGCTGGCGCTGGGTATCAATAAAGCCGCGCTCGCTGGCACCAATCATCAGGCTGTACGGCTGCTCATCGGCCTGATCGAAGCGATCGATCGGCTGCGGGCGCAGTTTGATGCGGGAGAGCAGCTCCTGCAGGCTCTCGCGGCGACCTTCGCTTTCTACTGAGAAAATCACCTGACCGGTAAACTGTTCGAGGAACTGGCGCAGCAGATCGAGCGGCGCTTTAGCCTGCGCCTGCACCGTCAGCTCTGGCAATGGCTGATAGCCCAGATTACTGTTCGCGGCTTTCTCCGGCAGCGTCTCAGCGCTGAGCTGCATGCGCGGCCAGCTTTTCAGCTCGCTGAGCAGCGCATCCGGGCGCAGCCACAGCGTGGCCGGTTCCAGCAGCGGGCGCATAGGATCGATGCGTCGATTTTCATAGCGCGCGTTAGCATCCTGCCAGAAACGTTCAGCGCTGGCGTGCAGATCGCCGCTGTTCAGCACCAGCGTGCTGGCGGGCAGATAGCTAAACAGGGTAGGCAGTTCCTGCTCGAAAAATAGCGGCTGCCAGTACTTAATCCCGGCTGGCAGCGTGTCTTTGCTCACCTGCTGATAGACGTGCTCAGGTTCGCGCCGCACGTCGAAGGTTTCACGCCAGCGGCTGCGGAACAGCTCAATGGCCGCTTTGTCGGTGGGAAATTCATGCGCCGGCAGCAGGTTGATGGCGCTCACCGCCTCCAGCGTGCGCTGTGAGTCGACGTCAAACAGGCGCAGGCTGTCGATCTCATCATCAAAGAAATCGATGCGATAAGGCTGATCGCTGCCCATCGGGAACAGATCGAGCAGCGCGCCGCGCGTCGCGTACTCGCCATGCTCCATCACCTGATCGACATGGCGATAACCGGCCTGCTCCAGCTGGTCGCGCAGGGCATCGCGCGACAGTTTCTGGCCCTGCTGCATCACCAGCGCATGGCCGTGCAGGAAGCTGTGCGGGCAAACGCGCTGCATCAGCGTATTGACCGGCAGAATCAGCATGCCGCGCGTCAGGGTGGGCAGCTGGTACAGCGTAGAAAGACGGGCGGAAATAATGTCCTGATGGGGCGAGAAGCTGTCGTAGGGCAGTGTTTCCCAGTCAGCAAGATTGGTGACCGGCAGATCGGTAAACTGCCTGATCTCCTCCTGCAGCCGCAGGGCCGATTGCATATCCGGGGTGATCATTAACACCGGACCGCTGTGGCGTTCGGTGATGCTGGCACACTCAACCGCCTGCGCGGCGCCGACCAGCTGACCGAGCTGACGATGGTCGCCTGCTTTAGCAGGCAGGGTATAACGACTCTGTTCCGACATAAGGTCCGACATTCTCTCCTCAGTTTCCAGGGCGTCATCATTCCACATTCCGCCGTGAGGATCATCTCTCCTTTCTGAGTTTATGTCAGGGCGCATGAATGCGCACCTTACATCAGCTGCACCCTGAAGGGCCGCCAGCATTGCCGGTTGCCAGGTCGTCATTGATGACGACCTGGCCGCGTCACGTTATTTGCTGGATTGCTGTGTGTAGTGCATGCGAGGACGATCTACATTGGCCCATGACAGCTCGCGCTCGACATGGTAGCTGTTGTTGCCATCGTCCCACTTCACATAATAACCGGTTAGCGCGTCTCCCTGCTCAAAGACATTGACCACTTCGCCTTTGATCTCGCTAGATTTATGTTTAACGATACTGCCTTTAGGAAACCTGCTCATGGTAAGAACCTCCTTACTGCGCTTACTGTGATGCGAAAACCGGTACTGCAAGCTAAGTCTAACCCACCTGCTGACGAATAATCGTACTAATAGCGTCACTATTTTGTCGTAATTTTGTGCATTGTCGCGCAAGAGGACGCATTTTGACGCAACTTCGCAACCGACTCAGCGGGTTAAAGGTTTCATAAAGCAGACGGCTCCTTTATCATCGCTCTACTTAATTTTGGGCAACGGCCAAGACGGATCTCATGTATCAACCAGTCGCGTTATTCATCGGTTTGCGCTACATGCGTGGACGTGCTTCAGACCGTTTCGGTCGTTTCGTCTCCTGGCTCTCGACTATTGGTATCACGCTCGGCGTGCTGGCACTGGTGACGGTGCTGTCGGTGATGAACGGCTTTGAGCGCGAGCTGGAAGGCAACATTCTTGGACTGATGCCGCAGGCGCTGGTGACCAGCGACACCGGCAGCATCAATCCGCAGCAGATGCGCGCACAGGATCTCAAGCTGCAGGGCGTGACGCGGATTGCGCCGCTGACCACGGCCGATGTGGTGTTGCAGAGTGCGCACAACGTGTCGGTGGGCGTGATGCTGGGCATCAACCCTGACGAACCGGATCCGCTGACGCCTTATCTGGTCAACACCCAGCAGAGCGTGCTGCAGCCGGGCCAGTATAAGGTCATTCTCGGTGAACTGCTGGCCTCGCAGCTGGGCGTGAAGCGCGGCGATCAGCTGCGCCTGATGGTGCCATCGGTCAGCCAGTTTACCCCGGTGGGGCGCGTGCCGATCCAGCGTATTTTTACCGTTGCCGGCACCTACGCGGCCAATAGCGAAGTCGATGGCTATCTGATTCTGGTTAACCAGCAGGATGCCTCGCGCGTGATGCGCTATCCGCTCGGCAACATTACCGGCTGGCGCCTGTGGCTGGATAAGCCGTTAAATGTGGATGCGCTGAGCCAGCAGCCGCTGCCGCAGGGGCTGACGTGGAAAGACTGGCGCGAACGCAAGGGCGACCTGTTCCAGGCGGTGCGCATGGAGAAAAACATGATGGGGCTGCTGCTCAGCCTGATCATTGCCGTGGCCGCCTTCAATATCATTACCTCGCTGGGCCTGCTGATCATGGAGAAGCAGGCGGAAGTGGCGATCCTGCAAACCCAGGGCTTAACGCGGCGGCAAATCGTTGCGGTATTTATGGTGCAGGGCGCCAGCGCCGGTATTATCGGCGCGCTGCTCGGTACGCTGCTGGGCGTGCTGCTGGCCAGCCAGCTCAACAATTTAATGCCGGTGATCGGCCTGTTCCTTGATGGCGCGGCGCTGCCGGTGGATATCAATGTCTGGCAGGTGATCACCATTGCGCTGGTCTCGATGGCCGTGGCGCTGCTGTCTACCCTCTATCCGTCATGGCGCGCTGCCGCCGTTCAACCCGCTGAGGCTCTACGTTATGAGTAATACCCCTTTGTTGCAGTGTCGTGACCTGTGCAAACGCTATCAGGAAGGCAGCGTGCAGACCGATGTGCTGCGCAATGTGGTTTTTAGCCTGCAGCCGGGCGAACTGACGGCCATCGTCGGCAGCTCCGGCTCCGGCAAAAGTACCTTAGTGCACCTGCTGGGCGGGCTGGATGCGCCGACCTCCGGTGACGTGGTGTTTGACGGGAAATCGCTCAATGCCATGTCGTCGGCGGCCAAAGCAGAGCTGCGCAACCGTGAACTCGGCTTCATTTATCAGTTTCACCATTTGCTGCCGGATTTCAGCGCACTGGAGAACGTGGCGATGCCGCTGCTGATTGGGAAAACCGGCAAAGCCGAAGCGGAAGCGCGCGCACGCGAGATGCTGGCGGCGGTTGGCCTGGAAAAGCGCTCGGCGCACCGGCCTTCTGAGCTGTCGGGCGGTGAACGTCAGCGCGTGGCGATTGCCAGGGCGCTGGTGAACCGGCCGCGGCTGGTGATGGCCGATGAGCCCACCGGTAACCTCGATGCGCGTAACGCGGACGCCATTTTTGAACTGCTCGGCGAGCTCAACGTGCAGCAGGGCACCGCGTTTCTGGTGGTGACGCACGACCTCAACCTGGCGAAGCGCCTGAGCCGTCAGATGGAAATGCGCGACGGCCAGCTGAGCGATCAACTGACGCTGGGAGCGATCTGATGGCGTCCTCTTTATCCCTGCTGCTCGGGCTGCGCTTCAGCCGCGGCCGGCGGCGCGGCGGCATGGTGTCGCTGATCTCCATTATCTCGACTATCGGCATTGCGCTCGGCGTGGCGGTGCTGATCATCGGGCTGAGCGCGATGAACGGTTTCGAGCGGGAGCTCAACAACCGCATTCTGGCCGTGGTGCCGCACGGCGAAATTGAGGCGGTTAACCAGCCATTTCGCAACTGGCAGCCGATGATTGCGCCCATCGAACAGGTGCCGGGCATCGCCGCGGCGGCGCCTTACGTTAACTTTACCGGATTGATTGAGAGCGGTGCGAAGCTGCAGGCGCTGCAGGTGAAAGGCGTTGATCCGCAGCAGGAGCCGCGGCTCAGCGCGCTGCCGCGTTTTGTCAGCGGCGATGCCTGGTCGCAGTTCAGCGCCGTCAAGCAGCAGATCATTCTTGGCGGCGGCATCGCCAAATCGCTCAACGTGAAGCAGGGCGACTGGATCACCATCATGATCCCGAATAATGATGGCGAGAACAAACTGCTGCAGCCAAAACGCATTCGTCTGCAGGTGAGCGGTATTCTGCAGCTGAGCGGCATGCTGGATCACAGTCTGGCGCTGGTGCCGCTGGCCGATGCGCAAAAGTATCTGGATCTGGGCGACAGCGTCAGCGGCATTGCGCTGAAGATGAGCGATCCGTTCCAGGCACAAAAGCTGGTGCGCGATGCCGGCGAAGCCACCCACTCCTATGTCAACATCCGAAGCTGGATTGGCACTTACGGCTACATGTATCGTGACATCCAGATGATTCGCGCCATTATGTATCTGGCGATGGTGCTGGTGATTGGCGTTGCCTGCTTTAATATCGTGTCGACGCTGGTGATGGCGGTGAAAGACAAGAGCAGCGATATCGCCGTGCTGCGCACGCTGGGCGCGAAAGACGGCCTAATCCGTGCCATCTTTATCTGGTATGGCTTGCTGGCCGGGCTGCTGGGCAGCGTCAGCGGTGTGGTGGTCGGCGTGCTGGTGGCGCTCAATCTGACGCCGGTAATGCGCGTGGTGGAGCATGTTACCGGGCATCAGCTGCTGGCGGGCGATATCTATTTTATCGACTTCCTGCCGTCCGAGCTGCACTGGCTGGATGTGGCCATCGTGCTGGCGACGGCGATTGGCCTGAGCCTGATTGCCAGCTGGTATCCGGCGCGGCGCGCTAGCCGCATCGATCCTGCCCGCGTGCTGAGCGGTCAGTAAAGACAAATCACGCAGCCGCCTTCGCGGCTGCGCACATTTTCAGCGTCTGCGGCATGCAGCCGTCATACCCAGCCGCTATTATCGGGTCTGAGTAACCCGGAAAACACCCGCAGCGCGGCGTTCAGCGCCGCAGATTAAGGAGCCTTTATGCGCCAACCGCGCCGCCGCCTTCGACTCGCCCGCTACAAAAAGAACCGCCGCAAAGTGCATCAGCGCTTTCGCCAGCGCATCTTTGAGCGCGATCGTCAGGTCGAACTTGCCGCCCATCCGCAGCCGCACGTGGTGGTTCTGACCGGTGCCGGAATTTCGGCAGAGTCTGGCATTCGCACGTTCCGCGCGGAGGATGGCCTGTGGGAAGAGCATCGCGTGGAAGATGTGGCGACGCCCGAAGGCTTTCGCCGCGATCCGGCGCTGGTACAGGGCTTCTACAACGCGCGCCGGCGTCAGCTGCAGCAGCCAGAAATCCAGCCTAACGCGGCGCACAAAGCGCTGGCCGAACTGGAGCAGGTGCTGGGCGATAATTTCCTGCTGGTTACGCAGAATATCGATAACCTGCACGAGCGCGCCGGCAGCCAGCGCGTGCTGCATATGCACGGTGAATTGCTGAAGGTGCGCTGTGAGCACAGCGGTCAGGTGCTGGCGTGGACGGAGGACGTCGGTCCGGACGATCGCTGTACCTGCTGCCAGTTCCCGTCGCGGCTGCGTCCGCACGTGGTGTGGTTTGGTGAAATGCCGCTCGGCATGGAGGAGATTTATCAGGCGCTGGAACAGGCCGATCTGTTTATTGCCATCGGCACCTCAGGCCACGTCTATCCGGCGGCAGGATTTGTGCACGAGGCGAAACTGCAGGGTGCGCACACCGTGGAGCTGAATCTGGCTCCCAGTCAGGTCGGTAACGAATTTGCTGAAGCGCATTACGGCTTAGCCAGCGAAGTGGTGCCCGAATTCGTGCATACCTTTTTACGCGGGTTGTATAAATAGTCAGCGTACTGCACGTTTCCCCTCATCCCGGCCTTCTCCCGGCGGGAGAAGGGCTAAAACGCGCCGGACTGAAGCTCAGGCTAAATCCAGTACGATCTTTCCCACAGGCCGAATCCAGCACGAATGAACCCTCTCCCTTTGGGAGAGGGCAGGGTGAGGGCAAAGCCGCACCGCCTCGCACTTCAGAACCTCACCGTCCCGCTTTCAGCTTCTGGAACAGCGTTTCGTACTGCACGCTGGCGGCACCGACATCGTTCTGCCACTCGCCGTTTTTGATCACTTCAGCCGGCGGATAGAGTGACGGATCGCTGGCCACCTCGGGCGGCAGCAGCTTTCTTGCCGCCAGGTTGGGCGTCGGATAACCGATGGTTTCCGCCACTTTAGCCGCCACATCCGGGCGCAGCAGGAAGTTAATCAGCTTCAGCGCGCCTGCTTTATTTTTCGCATTCGCCGGGATCGCCAGGTTATCCATCCAGAAAATCCCGCCCTCTTTCGGCCAGATAATCTGCAGCGGCGTACCGGCCTGGCGCGCCACCCAGGCGGAGCCATTCCAGATCATGCCGACGTTGACTTCGCCTTCCATAAACGGATTGCCGGGATTATCCGAGTTGAACGCCAGCACGTTCGGCATCAGCTTTTTCAGCTCTTCATCAGCGTCTTCAATCTGTTTTGGATCCTGCGTATTACCGGAGTAGCCGAGCTTGCGCAGCGCCATCTGGAACATTTCACGCGCGTCATCGGTCAGCAGCAGGCTCTGCTTATACTGTGGTTTCCACAGATCGGCCCATTGGGTCAGGGTTTTCGGATCCACCTCGTCGGTGTTCACGCCAATCGCCGTTGCGCCCCAGATATAGGGAATTGAATAGTCGTTGTTCGGATCAAACGGCTTGTTCAGCAGGTCGGGATCGAGGTTGCGGAAGTTGCTCAGCTGTGACTTGTCGATCTTCTGCAGCATGCCCTCGTTGCGCATTTTGGCGATGAAGTAGGTCGACGGCACCACCAGATCGTAAGCGCCCGCTTTCCAGGTTTTCAGCTTGGCGTACATGCTTTCATTGGATTCATAGGTGGAATAAATCACCTTGATGCCGGTCTCTTTGGTGAACTGCTCCAGCAGCCCGGGCGGCACATATTCGGTCCAGTTATAGAAGTAAAGCGTGTTGTTGTCATCCGCCTGAGCGCTTTGCATACCCAGTGCCAGCGCCCCAGCCGCCAGCCAGTGAGACCACTTTTTCATCAGTTATCCTCTATTTGGTTTTATCACGCAGCAACAGCTGACTGGCTGCCACCAGCAGCAGCGACAGCAGCATCAAAATGGTAGCCAGCGCGTTCGCCTCCGGCGACACGCCCACTTTCACCATGGAATAAATTTTTAGCGGCAAAATTTCGAAACTGGGACCAGTGACAAATGACGACACCACCACATCATCCATCGACAGGGTGAAACTCAGCAGCCAGCCCGCGGCCACTGCCGGCAGCGCCAGCGGCAGCAAAATCTTGCGCAGAATGGTCACTTCGCTGGCGCCGAGATCTTTTGCCGCCTCCAGCATGCGCACGTCAAAGCCTTTCAGGCGCGAATAGACGGTAATCACCACAAACGGCAGGCAGAAGGTTATGTGTGAAAACAGCAGCGACCAGAAGCCGAGCGAAATCCCCAGCAGCATAAACAGCACCAGCAGCGAAATCGCCATCACGATATCCGGCGACATCATCACCACAAATAGCATACCGCTGACAAACGGCTTGCCGCGAAAACGGTAGCGGTACAGCGCCACGGCGGTGAGCGAGCCGATCAGCGTCGCGCAGCTGGCCGACACACGCCCATGATCAGCGAATGCTGCGCCGCCTGAATCAGGCTATCGTTATTGACCAGCAGGCGATACCACTGGGTGCTGAAGCCTTGCCAGTTGATGCCGAAGCGCGAGGCATCGAAGGAGTTGACGATCAGGATGATGATCTGAATGTAGAACCAGGCATAAATCACGGCCATGAAGCCGTAGCGTAATCCGCGCGCCATCATTGCAACGCCGCCTTGTGATTCAGCAGACGCGCTGCGCGCCAGTAAACCAGCAGCATCAGCCCCATCAGCAGCGTCATGACAATGCTGGTGGCGGCGCCAAACGGCCAGTCACGAATATTGAGGAACTGGCTTTTGATCACGTTACTGATCAACAGGTTCTTGGCCCCGCCCATTAAATCCGCTACGTAGAACAGCCCCATCGCCGGGATAAATACCAGTAGCGCGCCGGCAACGATACCGGGCATGGTCAGCGGCAAAATGATACGGATGAATGTCTGTAGTCTGCTGGCGCCAAGATCGCGCGCCGCTTCAAGGCAGGATTTGTCCAGCTTCTCGAGGCTGGAATAGAGCGGCAGCACCATAAACGGCAGCAGAATATAGATCAGCCCGAGGATCACCGCTTCCGGGGTAAACATGATGCGAAACGGCTTGTCAATGACGCCGAGCCACAGCAGAAATTCATTGAGACAGCCGCGCGTGCTGAGAAAAATTTTCAGACCATAAATCCGGATCAGAGAGTTGGTCCAGAACGGCACAATCAGCAGAAACAGCATCAGCGGACGCAGACGCGCCGGCAGTCTGGTCAGGCACCAGGGCAAAAGGGTAGCCAAGCAGCAGGCAGCACAGCGTGGCGATGCAGGCCATGTTGAGCGAATGCAGCAGCACGTCGGCATACAGCGGATCGAGTAGCCGGCCGTAGTTGTTCAGGGTGAACACCATGCTGACAAAGTGCGCGTCGTCGCGCGTCAGAAAGCTGGTGACGAAGATCATCAGATTCGGCAGCAACACGAACAGCGTCAGCCAGCCGACGATCAGCGCCACAATGGCTTTCTGCAGACGATTACGCATCCGTTTCATACGGCAGCACCACCTCCCAGTTTGGCACCCAGCTGACCGCCATTTTCTGGTTCAGCGAGTGGTCAAAATCCGGATCGTCCTCATTAAAGAACTCGCTGACGGTGAGCAGCTTGCCGTTCTCCAGTTCGACGGTGGATTCCAGCGTCATGCCTTTATAGTTGCGTTCGCGCACATAGCCGATCAGGTTTTCGCTGCGGCTGTCGTGATCGATCTCCTCAACGCGCAAATCTTCCGGTCGCAGCAGCACATGCAGTCGATCGCCGGGTTTGACTGGGAACGGGCAGTGAATCTCACAGTCGCGGCCTTCGACGCGATCGCGTACCTGCGGCGCGTGCGCGCTGCCGATCACTTCCGCATCAAACACATTGATTTCGCCAATGAAGCGCGCCACAAACAGGTTCGCGGGCTCTTCGTAGATCTCGCGCGGCGTGCCGTCCTGCTCAATACGCCCGTCGCGCATCACCACGATGCGGTCGGACATGGTCAGCGCTTCTTCCTGATCGTGCGTGACAAACACAAACGTGATGCCCAGCTTGCGCTGCAGCGCTTTCAGCTCGTTTTGCATCTGGCGGCGCAGTTTGTAATCCAGCGCGGAGAGCGACTCATCGAGCAGCAGCACTTTGGGCCGGTTGACCACCGCCTGCGCAATCGCCACGCGCTGCTGCTGGCCGCCGGAGAGCTGATGCGGCCGGCGCGCGGCAAAGCTTTCCAGCTGCACCATCGCCAGCGCCTCGTTGACGCGCTGCGTCAGCTCTGCCGTCGGGGTTTTCTGCATGCGCAGGCCAAACGCGACGTTCTCAAACACCGACATGTGCGGAAACAGGGCGTAGCTCTGAAAAACGGTATTGATATGGCGATGCGGCGGGCGTTTCAGTGATGTCGCTCTCATCAAGATGGATACGTCCGCTGTCGGCGCTTTCCAGCCCGGCGATCAGGCGCAGAATCGTGGTCTTACCGCAGCCGGACGGGCCAAGCAGGGTGATAAATTCGCCATGACCAATGGTCAGGTCGAAATCCGGGATGATGGTTTTGCCATCGAAAGCTTTACTGATGCCAGAAAGCGTAACCAGCGCCTGCTGCGCGCGTGTTTGCGTCATTTTAGTCACTCAGTCTGATGAGAATCAGGTTACAGCATAGCCGCCGGCGACAGCTTGCCGTGATGAAGGGCGCGATAATACCTGAAAAATGCGCCATTGCCATGTTCAGACACGAAATAACCTTGAAAAGTCTGCAAATTGCTGGAGTATGCTCATCGGGCCAGCCGGACGGGGGGCTGGCAGGGCGAATTTCAGCGCACGATTGGGCTGAGAGGGCTAACCTGAAGGATAATGATTTGACGCAACATGGCGATAATCAGGCCCCATGATAATAATGCAGGTTCTTTAGAGGGATGACAGATGGATCAATTACTTGAGCGTTTTCTCAGTTATGTGGCAGTAGAAACACAGGCAAAACCTCAGGCGCGGCAGGTGCCGAGCAGCGAAGGGCAGTGGACACTGGCGCGTCAGTTACAGGAAGAGCTTATTGCGCTGGGTTTTGTGGACGTAACCTTAAGCGATCATTGCTGTGTGATGGGCACCCTGCCGGCAAACGTGGACTGGCCGACGCCGGTGATCGGTTTTATTTCCCACATGGATACCTCGCCGGATTTCACCGCGAAGAATGTCAATCCGCAGATCATTGAAAACTATCGTGGCGGTGACATCGCGCTGGGCAACGGGGATGAAGTGCTCTCACCGGTGATGTTCCCGGTGCTGCACAAGCTGACAGGGCATACGCTGATCACCACCGACGGTAAAACGCTGCTGGGCGCTGATGATAAAGCCGGTATCGCTGAGATCATGACGGCGATGGCCGAGCTGGCCAAAGGGAATGTGCCGCACGGCGGCATTCGCCTGGCCTTTACCCCGGATGAAGAGATAGGTCGCGGCACGTCGCACTTCGACGTTGAGGGGTTTGCGGCTGACTGGGCTTATACCGTTGACGGTAGCGATCTCGGCGAGTTTGAGTTCGAAAACTTTAATGCCGCGACGGCGCTCGTCAAAATCACTGGCAATAACGTGCATCCCGGCAGTGCGAAAAACGTGATGGTGAACGCGCTGGACCTGGCGATGCGTTTCCACGCCGAACTGCCCGCCAAAGAGAAGCCGCAGTTTACCGACGGCTATGAAGGCTTTTTCCACCTGCACACCATTAAGGGATCGGTGGAGCATGCCGAGCTGATGTACCTGATTCGTGATTTTGATGCCGACAGCTACGAACAGCGTAAGCAGCTGCTGCAGGAGATTGGCCGCCGCGTCAGTAAAGGCCTGCAGGCTGAGTGCTCCATTAAGGTGGAGATCAGCGACAGCTATCGCAATATGCGGGAGAAGGTGGAACCGCATCCGCACATCATTGAGCTGGCGCTGCAGGCGATGCGCGACTGCGGTATTGAGCCAAACGTGAAGCCAATTCGCGGCGGCACCGACGGATCGGCGCTGTCATGGAAAGGGCTGCCGTGTCCGAATCTGTTTACCGGCGGCTACAATTACCACGGTAAACATGAGTTTGCGTCGCTGAATGTGATGGCGAAGTCGGTTAAGGTGATTGTGCGCCTAGCCGCGCTCGCGGCGGAGAAGAAGTAGGGCTGGAGAGGGGCTTGCCCTCACCCTAACCCTCTCCCGCCAGCGGGAGAGGGGACCGATCGAGCGGGTATCAGGCTTTGTTTATTGCCTTAACTCCTGTTTGTGCGCCTCTTTTTTTACGCATCTTATTGCCTGCGCTTTACCGCAAGCGACACGCGGTTTTCTCCCTCTCCCGCGGGCGGGAGAGGGCCGGGGTGAGGGAAACCGGCGCAGAGGACCTGCCAGACTCAATCAGCAAAAAACCAGTACCCGCTGTTCACCAGTGCCGTCAGCTGAGCCAGCAGCGAAGGATCGTGCAGCGCATCGCCGAAATCTTCCAGCGTCAATACGTGCTTGTGTGCCAGCGCAGCCACTACCGACGGATGCGCGCACTCGACGCGTTCACCGTTGACGTACACCGCGTCGCCCAGCGTCAGCACGCGCAGGCCGCCAAGGCGCGTCAGCGCATCACCCTGCTGCAGCGCGTCATAGATCTCATCCGGCTGATACGGCGGTTCCGGCGGAGCCACATCCAGCTCGTGACGCGACTGGGAAATGAATTCGCCAAACCACTGGTTAAACTGCTCCGGCTGATTAATCACATCCAGCATCACCTTGCGGATCCCTTCTACTTCCGACGGCAGAATCTGCGACGGGCAATCGCGCGCCGGCACATCCGGATCGCTGAAGCGGTAGCTGCCCAGCTCATGCGCCAGCATGTAGTCCGCAAAGCCGCTAATCAGCTCGCGTCCGTTAGGTGCCCGGAAGCCGACTGAATAGTTGAGCGCGTTCTCCAGCGAATAGCCTTCATGCGGGAAACCCGGTGGAATATACAGAATGTCGCCCGGTTCCAGCTCTTCATCGATGATGGCGTCGAACGGTTCAACCTGCAGCAGGTCCGGATGCGGGCAGTGCTGTTTCATCGGCACTTTTTCGCCCACGCGCCAGCGACGGCGGCCAGTGCCCTGAATAATAAACACGTCGTATTGATCAAAGTGCGGGCCAACGCCGCCGCCCGGTGTAGCGAACAAGATCATCAGGTCGTCGATACGCCAGTCGGGCAGAAAGCGGAACGGGCGCATCAGCGCAGCAGAAGGTTCATGCCAGTGGTTCACCGCCTGTACCAGCAGCGACCAGTTGCTTTCACCCAAGTGATCGTAGCTTTCAAACGGACCATGGCTGACCTGCCACTTGCTGTTATTGTGGCTGACGAGGCGGCTGTCCACCTCGTTTTCCATTGCCAGACCGGCCAGCTCATCTGGAGAAATCGGATCGATGAAGTTTTTGAAACCCCGTTTCAGCACCACCGGGCGTTTTTGCCAGTAGCGCTGAATAAAGTCGGGCCAGTTGATGTCGAGCTGATAGTCCATGCGAGGATTCCGGTTAGGGCCATAATTGCTGCCAAGTATAACAGCCCGCGCCCGGTTCTACTCGCGGTGATGTTCAACTTCCTGCCGCTGAAAAATCACCTCCATGCGTGCGCCGCCGAGCGGACTGGTACTGGCGATCACCTGACCGGCATACTGCTCGAGAATATCACGCACTACCGCCAGTCCCAGCCCCTGACCGGGACGCAGCGTGTCGGCACGCTGGCCGCGCACAAAGATCAGATCGCGCTTGCTTTCGGGAATGCCGGGACCGTCGTCGTCAATGAACAGATGCAGCGCGTTTTCCGTCTGGCGCGCGCTGACCTCAATAAATTCGAGGCAGTATTTACAGGCGTTATCCAGCACGTTGCCCAGCACTTCCATAAAGTCATTTTGATCGCCGATAAAGGTCAGCTCCGGCGAAATATCCAGCGTGATTTCAACGCCCTTGCGCTGATACACCTTATTGAGCGCGGAACACAGGCTATCCAGCAGGGCCGAGACCGAATGTAGATCGCGCTGCAGCGGGTTGTGATCCGCCTCCATGCTGGCGCGATGCAGGTAGTAGCCAATCTGCTGCGAAATACGGCTGATCTGCTCGAGCATTACCGGCTCAGCCTGTTCGATGGTCAGCTCTTTGCCACCGCGCAGCGAGCGCAGCGTGCTTTGCAGCACCGCCAGCGGCGTTTTCAGGCTATGCGTCAGGTCCGATAGCGTGGTGCGATAGCGCGTGTAGCGCTGCCGTTCGTTGGTGAGCAAAAGATTGAGGTTGCGCACCAGACTGCGCAGCTCCTGCGGCGGGTTGTCGTCGAGATTTTCCCGGTGGCCTGTTTCCAGCTCGCGCACCTGCGAAGTCAGGTGGCCAATCGGACGCAGGCTCCAGTGTGCCGCCAGCCACAGCAGCGGAATTACCAGCAGCAGATTGGCTGCCAGCACATAGCTAAACCACGACCACACCACGTCTGAGTGCTGCAGCTCCTGCGGGATCGAGTCCACCACCACAATGGTCAGCGCCGGCAAATTGGTGGTCGCGTCGTAGCGGTTCACTGCCACCGAGTGGGTGAAGGTGTCATTGCTGTCACTGTCCAGCGCGTGCAGCCGCTGCTGTGCCTGCGGATTATTACCCATCGCCGCCATACTGGTGCGATTGCTGGTATCGATCTCGTAAAAGTCTGGCTTCATCAGCCAGTCGCGGCGAATGTTTTTGCGAATTTCCGGCATGTCGCGCTGCTGCCACAGCAGCTTACCGCGCTCGTCATAGATGAACACCAGCGTCGGGAAATTGAGCGTCATGCGTTCCGGCTGGGCGATGGTGAGCTTGTTGTCTTTCCACTGCGCGAGTGTGAAGAACAGATTGCTCTCGCCGCGCATCACGCGATAGGTATTTTTATCAAAGCTGACGACGTAGCCAATGACCGCCACCATGCCATACGACAGCGACAGAAACAGCACGATCGCCGCCGTCGCCAGCAGAAAACGCGCGCGTAAGGAGAAAGGGCGCTGATGGCGGAGCAGCTTCATAAATCAGAGATCAAAGCGGTATCCCTGGCCACGCACGGTGTTGATCACTTCGGTCGGGTGCAGCGCGAGAATTTTTTTGCGCAGCCGGCCCATCAGTACATCAATGGTGTGGCTTTCGCGCAGTTCCGCATCGGGATACAGCTGCAGCATCAGCGAGTCTTTGCTGACCACTTTACCGGCATTGCGGATCAGCGTTTCAACAATGGTGTACTCAAACGCGGTCAGCTTGACCGGCGCGTCGTTCACCGTAAGCTCGCGGCGCGACAGGTCGACCTGAAACGGCGGCATGGAGATAATTTGCGAGGCGTGTCCGCTGTTGCGGCGCATCAGCGCCTGTAAGCGGGCGGCGACCTCTTCAATATGGAACGGTTTGGTCACGTAGTCATCGGCACCGGCTTCCAGCGCTTCAACTTTCGCCTGCCAGCCTTCGCGCGCGGTCAGCACCAGAATCGGCTGACGAATGGCATCGCCACGCCAGCGGCGAATCAGCGACATGCCGTCTTCATCGGGCAGGCCGAGATCGACCAGCGCGATATCGGGAATGTGTTCCTGCAGGAAATAGTCGGCTTCTTTGGCGTCTTCGGCGGCATCCACCTGATGACCCATGTCACGTAACTGGACTGCGAGGTGATGGCGCAGCAGGGCATTATCTTCCACAACCAGAACACGCATAGAATTTCCTTACCTTCAACTCAGTTGATGATGGCGAAAAGTATACGCTACGCCAGCTAAACCGCAGATTAACACTCCGCTGTGATGCAATAGCAGGGGAACCTCAGCCACCACGTGACGTGCGTGACTGAGGTAACACAAACTTGCCATAGCCTGAGTTTTCAGAGCAAGGAATTACTTCAGGTCGTCAACCATCTGAATCGCGCGGCCGAGGTAGTTAGCGGGCGTCATCTGCTTCAGGCGCACTTTCTCTGCTTCCGGCAGCTCAAGGCTGTCGATAAACGCCTGCATACCGGCCGCGTCCACGCGCTTGCCGCGCGTCAGCTCTTTCAGCTTCTCGTACGGCTTTTCAATGCCGTAGCGACGCATCACGGTCTGGATCGGCTCAGCCAGTACTTCCCAGTTGTGATCCAGCTCGTCCAGCAGGCGATCGCGATTCACTTCCAGCTTGGAGATACCTTTTAGCGTGGCCTGATAGGCGATCAATGCATAGCCGACGCCGACGCCGAGGTTGCGCAGCACGGTAGAATCGGTCAGATCGCGCTGCCAGCGTGACACCGGCAGTTTGCTGGCCAGGTGCTGCATCACCACATTGGCCAGCCCCAGATTCCCTTCGGAGTTTTCGAAGTCGATAGGGTTAACCTTGTGCGGCATGGTTGAAGAGCCAATTTCGCCAGCAATGGTTTTCTGTTTGAAATGGTTCAGGGCGATGTAACCCCAGATGTCGCGGTCAAAATCAATCAGGATGGTATTGAAGCGCGCGATGCAGTCAAACAGCTCGGCGATGTAGTCATGCGGCTCGATCTGCGTGGTGTACGGGTTCCAGCTGATGCCCAGCGAGGTCACAAACTGCTCGCTCAGCTGATGCCAGTCCACTTCCGGATACGCGGCGATGTGCGCATTGTAGTTGCCCACCGCGCCGTTGATTTTGCCCAGCACTTCAACCTTGCTCAGCTGACGCAGCTGGCGTTCCATGCGGTAGGCCACGTTGGCCATCTCTTTGCCCATGGTGGACGGCGTAGCTGGCTGGCCGTGGGTGCGCGACAGCAGCGGAATGTTGCGATACTCCTGCGCCAGGCCCTTCACGGCGGTGATGATCTGGTTCCAGAACGGCACGATCACGTCGCGGCGTGCGGTTTCCAGCATCAGCGCGTGTGACAGGTTATTGATATCTTCGGAGGTGCAGGCGAAATGGATAAACTCAGACACCGCGTGCAGCGCCGGCACGTTTGCCACTTTCTCTTTCAGAAAGTACTCGACTGCTTTCACGTCATGGTTGGTGGTGTGCTCAATGGTTTTGATGCGCGACGCATCTTCTTCGCTGAAACCGGCGACAATCGCATCAAGGAAAGCGTTTGCGTCGGCATCAAATGCAGGAACTTCCTTGATCTCTGCGGTCGCGGCCAGTTTCTGTAACCAGCGAACTTCAACCTCAACGCGGAATTTCAGCAAACCGAACTCGCTGAAAATCGCACGCAGCGGGCTGACTTTATCGCCGTAACGACCATCGACAGGTGAGACGGCGGTCAGAGAGGATAATTCCATCAGTGCAACTCCTGAATCGTTAACAATATAGGGCAGGGCGGCGCTTAATACGCCGGACCCAGCCGGGATAAAAGGGTTTTCGCTTCGCGCAGCAGACGCTGGCGCGCAAACATCAGCTGCAGACGACCGCCGCCGACCTGCTGCCACAGCACCGCCGCGCGGATACCGGCCAGCAGCGCAGCTGCGAACTTTACTCTGCACCTGCGAATTCTGCAGCACCTGCGGTGAGCCGGTCACCTGAATGCGCGGGCCGAGCGGGCTGATCACATCGACGTAAATGCCTGCCATGGCGCTGGTGATGGTGTCTGATTCCAGTTCGTAATGCGCCAGCTGACGATCAAGCTGGCTGATGCGCTGCGCCAGCGTGTTTAGCGCGGTTTTGTTACCATGCAGTTTACGCTCCAGTATCATCAGGCTCAGGGTGTAACGCGTTAGGTCGGCGCTGGCGCCCTGCCAGCTGCCGCTGTTCAGCACCGCCATCAGCGCTTCCAGCCCGGGGCGCAGGTTGGCTTCATCATTGCCAAACACCGCTAGCGTTGAGCCTGGGTTCAAATCCAGCAGGCTGCGCAGCGACATCTGCAGCGCCGCGTTGTTGCAGTGCCCTTGGTGTGCCAGCTGCTGCACCAAATGGGCTGCCTGGCAAACGCCGGCCAGCGCCAGCGTTATCTCATAATAGTTTTTAGCCACGCTTCACTCCTGTAGACGCGTCGGCAGTGCCGACTCAGGCCCCTGCCAGCGGCAGGCGCTGTTCAATAATACCGCCACCAAGGCACACGTCACCGAGGTAAAATACCGCGGACTGACCCGGGGTGACGGCCGCGACCGGCTCATCGAAACGCACTTCAATGCGATCGTCGCCGTGCGGAATGATCTCGCAGGGAATGTCGCTCTGACGATAGCGGGTTTTCACCGTGCAGCGCAGCGCAGCGGTCACTGGCTGGCGATCGACCCAGTGCAGCTGCTGTGCTATCAGGCCCACCGACATCAGGCGCGGATGATCGCCGCCCTGTGCGACAATCAGCGTATTGCGCGCGACATCTTTGTCGACCACATACCACGGATCGTCACTGCTCTCTTTGCGTCCGCCGATGCCGAGCCCTTTACGCTGACCCAGGGTGTGATACATCAGCCCCTGGTGTTCACCGACCACTTCACCGTCAACGGTTTCGATGACGCCCGGCTGGGCCGGCAGGTAACGACCAAGGAAGTCGCGGAATTTACGCTCGCCGATAAAGCAAATACCAGTGGAGTCTTTTTTCTTCGCCGTAATCAGATCGAGCTGCTCGGCGATGCGGCGCACCTCAGGCTTCTCAAGTTTGCCGACCGGGAACAGGCTCTGTGCAATCTGCTGGTGGCTGAGCGTGTAGAGGAAATAGCTCTGATCTTTGTTGCCGTCGAGACCGCGCAGCAGCTGACTGGTGCCGTCGACATCGGCACGGCGCACATAGTGGCCGGTGGCAATGTAGTCTGCGCCGAGATCGTCTGCGGCGAATTCGAGAAACGCTTTGAACTTGATCTCTTTGTTACACAGAATATCCGGGTTTGGCGTGCGTCCGGCCTTGTACTCTTCCAGAAAGTGCTCGAACACGTTGTCCCAGTACTCAGCGGCGAAATTGATTTTGTGCAGCTTGATGCCGAGCTTGTCACACACGGCCTGTGCGTCAGCCAGATCGTCAGCGGCGGTGCAATACTCCTCACCATCGTCTTCCTCCCAGTTCTTCATGAACAGGCCTTCAACCTGATAGCCCTGCTGCTGCAGTAACCAAGCGGAAACGGAAGAATCGACGCCGCCGGACATCCCGACGATCACTTTTTTCTGGCTGTTGTCAAACATGACGCACTCTTGATTACGATAAAAACAGGCGGCGCATTCTATCACGCGGAAGCGTTGTGCGCACCCTAATGAAACGGCCACTGATAAGGGGCTATCAGCTGCAGCGGATAGCGGGCCCCCTTGCTGCTACAGCCGCACGCTTTCGGCCACCAGCGGCGAACGCAGCGTCTCTGCGCTGAGAATCTGCGCGGGCGACAGCCACCAGCAGCAGTCAATATCGCTGTCGTGTGGCGTGGTGGTCACGGTGGCAGGCAGATCGAGGCCAAACAGAAAACGCACAAAAGGTGTATGGTCCGGGGCGATCCACTGCTGCACGCCGAGAAAATAGTCGGGCTGAGCGCTGATGCCGGTCTCTTCGTACAGCTCACGTTGCGCTGCTTCCAGCAGCGTTTCATCGGCCTAAAGATGGCCGGCCGGCTGATTCCAGGTAACGCGGCCGTCGACGCGCTCTTCCACCACCAGTAATTTGCCCTGCGCGTGCACCATACAGGCGACGGTTACATGAGGTTTAAACATCGTTCCTCCAAAATAGTTAACCTGACGTTATCGAAATGTATAACTTACGTCTGGTCGCTGATGTCGCGCCATTCGCCCGGTGCCAAATCCTGCAGCTGGTAATCACCCATGGCAAAACGGATCAGGCGTAACGTTGGAAAGCCAATGTGCGCCGTCATCCTTCGGACCTGGCGATTGCGCCCTTCATACAGCGTGATTTTCAGCCAGCAGGTGGGGATGGCTTTGCGCTCGCGAATCGGCGGGGTGCGCGGCCACAGCCACGCGGGTTCGGGCACCACTTCTGCGCCCGCCGGCAGCGTCGGACCATCGTTGAGGGGGATGCCTCTGCGCAGGCGGGATAAATCTGATTCCTGCGGCACGCCTTCCACCTGAACGTAATAGATTTTGCCGGTGCGCTTGCCTGGCTGCGTCAGCTGCGCCTGCAGTGCGCCATCGTTGGTCAGAATCATCAACCCTTCGCTGTCGCGGTCGAGACGGCCTGCGGCATACACCTCGCTCACCGGCACAAAATCTTTCAGCGTGCGGCGGCCAGCCTCATCGCTGAACTGCGGCAGAACATCGAAAGGTTTGTTAAAGAGTATGACGCGACGCGGACCTTTTGACCGTGTGTCACGTCGCGCGGGCTGGCGCGCTGGGGCAGCAGGGCGCTTATGCTGGTGAATTCGTTGAGAAGTTTTTCGCATGGGCTTTGCAGTTGGTAACAATCGGCGCATTATGGCGCGAAACTGCGGTGATTGGCGTGGCGGAAATATTCAAGTAGAGTAGTATTGATGCGCATCTTACAAATCATTAACAAAAAATCGCTCGAAGGAGAGGTTAATGGAAAGCAAAGTAGTTGTTCCGGCGGAAGGTCAAAAAATCACCCTGGATCAGGGCAAACTGAATGTCCCGAATAACCCGATCATCCCCTACATTGAAGGTGACGGTATTGGGGTTGACGTTTCCCCGGTGATGCTGAAAGTGGTTGATGCCGCTGTGAAGAAAGCCTACAACGGCGAGCGAAAAATTTCCTGGATGGAAATTTACACCGGCGAAAAATCCGTCGAACTCTATGGCCAGGATGTCTGGCTGCCGCAGGAAACCCTCGATTTAATCAAAGAGTACCGCGTGGCCATTAAAGGCCCACTGACTACCCCGGTAGGTGGCGGTATTCGTTCCCTGAACGTGGCGCTGCGCCAGGAACTGGACCTGTACGTGTGTCTGCGTCCGGTACGTTACTACAAAGGCACGCCAAGCCCGGTTAAACGTCCTGAAGATACCGACATGGTGATCTTCCGCGAAAACTCCGAAGATATCTATGCTGGTATCGAGTGGAAAGCCGGTACGCCGGAAGCGGACAAAGTGATCAAATTCCTGCGTGAAGAGATGGGCGTGAAGAAAATTCGCTTCCCGCAGCAGTGTGGTATTGGCGTGAAGCCGTGTTCAGAAGAGGGCACGAAACGTTTGGTGCGTGCCGCGGTTGAATACACCATCACTAATGACCGTGATTCACTGACGCTGGTGCACAAAGGCAACATCATGAAGTTCACCGAAGGTTCTTTCAAAGACTGGGGCTACCAGCTGGTGAAAGAAGAGTTCGGCGGCGAGCTGATCGATGGCGGTCCGTGGATGAAGTTCAAAAACCCGAACACCGGTAAAGAGATCATCGTTAAAGATGTGATCGCCGACGCCTTCCTGCAGCAGATCCTGCTGCGTCCAGCCGAGTATGACGTTATCGCCTGTATGAACCTGAACGGTGACTACATTTCTGATGCCCTAGCGGCACAGGTAGGCGGCATTGGTATCGCACCGGGTGCGAACATCGGTGACGAGTGCGCACTGTTCGAAGCTACCCACGGTACTGCACCGAAGTATGCGGGCCAGGATAAAGTGAACCCAGGTTCCGTGATCCTGTCTGCGGAAATGATGCTGCGTCACCTGGAGTGGTTCGAAGCCGCAGACCTGATTGTTAAAGGCATGGAAGGCGCAATCGCTGCCAAAACCGTGACCTACGACTTTGAGCGTCTGATGGACGGCGCTAAGCTGCTGAAATGTTCAGAGTTTGGTGACGCGATCATCGCGAATATGTAATTTGCCCAGAGCAAATGCAATATGAAAGGGAGCCTCTGGGCTCCCTTTTTTTGTGCTGGCAGGGGGAAGGACTTCATGTCACCTCCGGTTTGCCATGCATGACGACCGTGCGATGAGTGGCTTTATTCCGCCGGAGGCTTCTGGCTATCGCGCGCCTGCGACAAACGCCAGAAATCATTGCCGGCCGGATGCTGGTAAATCCGCAGCGAAAACTGACCGACGATGGCGTAGATGAATTCAAATATCGCCGACTGGGAATTCTCGTAATCGACCCACAGCACCGAGGAGGTAAAGCAATAAACCTCTACCGGCAATCCCTCCGGTGAGGGTTTCATGGCGCGCACCACGATATACATATCTTTTTTAATATCGTCGCGCTGCGCCAGCCAGGCGGTGAGATAGTGACGGAACACCGTGAGGTTGGTAATGCCGTTTTCCGCAAACCAGCGGTCACCGACCACGCTGCTATCGCGGCCATCCATCAAGATTGAAAGCTGCTCACTGACGCCGCGAATCTGGCTCATCTGCTGCACCATTTGCTGATCGAGAAAGCGAATGGAGGTCTGGTCGAGGTGAAAGCTGCGCATGATGCGACGCGCGCCGGAGGAGAACATCGCCTGCCAGTTGGTGTAGGTTTCGGTCAGGAAATTTTTGGTCGGGATCCGCGACAGCGTATTGTCCCAGTTGCGGATGGTAATGGTATGCAGAGCGATATCAATCACTTCACCACTGATGCCGTTATCCGGCATTTCAATCCAGTCGCCAAGCTGCAGCACATCGTTCGATTACACCTGAATATTGGTCACCAGCGACAGCAGGCTGTGCTGAAACACTAACATCAATACCGCCGCGACCGCCCCCAGACTGGAGATAATGATCACCGGCGATTTGTTCGACATGATAGCCAGAATCATAATGGCGGAAATGATGTGCACCAAGATCTTACCGATCTGGATATAGCCTTTTATCGAGTGGTTCTTACGCTTCGACTTACGCGAATAGGAGTTATTAACGATCTCCAGCACTTCGTTAAAGAACAGCGACAGATAAACAAAAAACAGAATGCCGCAAATGGTTTTCACCGCGATCAGCAGATGCTCGGGCAGGTCCGGCATAAACTGCAGCAGGTAATAGACGGTGATCACCGGAATAAAATTCGACAGCTTTTCTGAGAGCTGGACGTCTTTATCCAGCGGCACCTGGTTTTTATGCGTGCTAAAGAACACGCGGCGCACCACTTTTACTACGAAGAACTTGCAGATCAGATGGGTGACTATGCCGGCAACCAGTAACAGCAGCAGGCTGAAGGTGGCGGAGAGCACCGTGTTGCCTTCAATAAACGTTTGTATGTCGCGTAAGTAATTCATTTTAACCACATGCCGGCCGGTTGAGGCGGGAATTCAAACATAAAGCGGCCACGGACGATAAGCGACGCGTGCGCAATAGTATTACTAAGAGACCAGCGCTTTGCGCGCCGCCTCGGCAAGAAAATGGCTGCGGCTGCTGTAGCGCGCATTATTACTGACCATCTTATCGATCTTCTCAATCAGCAGATGCGGCATAGTGATGTTGATGCGCTCGGATTTGCCCAGATAGCGGGTGACGTCAATATCAACGTAGATCCACACGCCGGGCTGGCTAAATTCCTGCTGCCAGTGCTGCGCCGGCTCCGGAATCAATAAGCCTTTCTCCGCCATCAGTTCAAAGTGGGCATGCAGCGCAGATTGCGCATCCTGCAGCGTTTGCTCGGGCGTATCACCGGCAAAATAACAACCAGTGACATCCGGGAAATAACCACTGGCCGAGCCGTCAGCGTCAATCTCTACCAAAGCGGGAAACAGCATAATGTCACCTCTGAGCAAGCGGAATAAAACCAGCATGGATCAATCCAGCCTAGCGTCTTTCAGAATCTGCATCAGCGTGCCTTTCTTCATATCCTTTTGCGGATGCGGCACGGTGATCAGATGAGCAAAATCCGGGTGCGAAAACTGATGATGACTGCCGCGTATGCGCTCCAGCTTCCAGCCATTTTTTTGCAGCAGTTTAATCAGCGTCGCGCTCTTCATCGGACTTCCTGTCGGTGAAATTATACACACAATACACACTGATGCAAGGCGGTCTCTGCCATCACATCGGCTGGTCATGGCCAAACTAACCGGGACGGCCGTGACAGGCACTCGTTGATGCCGCATTCTGCGTGCTGTTTTCCACGTCTTTTTCCCGCCGCGATAGCGGTTTGCGTAAGACTTTGAAACAGTTAACATCTTGGCATCGGCGCGCGTGCCATTTGCTAGCTGAACCGCTATCTTCAGCCTTCATCAATCCGGAGGTGCTATGCAAGGTGTGATCAAGTTTGTAAAAGGCTGGCTGATTTTTTCCCTGCTGTGGGGCATTTTCATGTGGTTTGTTTCCTGGCAGGCACAGGGCAAAACGCTGGGCATGATGATTGTCATGAGCCTGTATGCCGGTTTGATTTATCAGGCATTAATGACCATGGTGGCGCGTTACAAAGCGCGGCGCGCACAGGCCTGATTATTCACAACTGCCGACATAGCTTTGCGTCGCGCTGACGCTAATTTGCATGACATCCGGCAAGCTGAGCGCTCACTAATCAGCGTGTAAGGCGGGCAGGATGGGAAGAACGTTACTGACGGGATGGTTTTTATTGCTGCTATCACTGGCGGCCAGTGCACAATTACCGGTGGGGCCTGTGGTGATGGCGGGGCAGCATGGGCGCCACCTGGCCGGGCACAGCAGTACGGCAGATGTCGCCGAGACGCCGGATGAACATATTCAGGAACGACGGGACGGCATGCCGCAGCGGTATTGAGTATCGGGGCCGTATGGGCCCCGATCGCCGGGGATTATCTACGGCCCAGCAGGAAACCGACAATCACGCCGATGCTGGCGGCAACGGCCAGTCCGGTCGCCGGGTTGTCGCGTACCGATCTCACCACGCAGTCTGCTGCATCCTGCACTGCATAACTGGCCTGCGCCGGATAGCGTCGCGCGGCACCGCGTGCCTGATAGCGGCGTGAACCGGTGAACTCGCCAAATTTTTCCTGTACGGCACCCGCCGCTTCATTCAATTTTGCTTCCGCTTTATCGGTCATATTGACTCCCTGAGAGTGGTGAATGTCTCTTTCAGCGTAGACAGAGAAGTGCAGACCGGCAACCTGGTGGCTTTTCAGGATGTAACAGTGGTTTGCAGGAATCGGCATCGCTGTCCTTACTTGGTAAGGACTACGGTAAGCTGCGCGAACCTCACGCAGCGCTCACTGAACGGAGGAGAAATGAAATGCGATATCCTGAATGAAGACGATTACGATGAAGTTTGCCGGGTGATTGGCGATGCGGTGATTGTCCTTTCCGAGTGCGATCATGAAACCAAACGGGAAGAAATTGCCCGTTTGCTGCAGCGTACGCGCCACGATCGCGCCCAGGACGAACGCGATGAACAGCGTATGCTCGAGCACGCGATTCGTCTGGTACAGCCGTAAGCGCAGGGCGTCACGCGGACGCCCTCACTGCTGGCCGCGATACGCCGGGTACCAGCTCACCAGGAAGTGACGCAGATGATCAAAACACCATTCGGCATCTTCCGCCTGCTGGCAGTAATAGCGAATGGTGACCTTCTCATAGCGGCGATGGCGCTGCTGCAGCGGCGACCACCTCCAGTCCAGCACCGCGCGCGCATAGTTGACCAGCGCGTCGCGCGGCATGCTGTGCTGCTGCTCCTGGCGGCGCAGATACATCTCAAAGACCTGATCGAGGCTCTGTGTCTCTTCGCTGCTACAGGCCAGCGTGGGGCGGAACGCCACATCGAGAAAGCCGCACACGCCGTCTGCGCGCTGCTGCCAGTCACAGGCCAGCGTCATAAACAGGCCATCCTGCAGATTGACCTCTTCCAGCAGACGACGCAAATTTTCAGAATGTTTACCGGCGGCGATCTCATCAATGCGATCGGTTTCCAGCGTCAGGTCAAAACCGCACGGGTTGACAGAGCCATCCGCGTCTCGGGTGGCCGGAAAGGGGAAATCGATATAACCGTTATTGTCCAGACTCTTTTCCATAATGCAGGTCCGCAGCATGACAAACGCTGACAATAAACCATCTGCGCGCGCCACGCACGGCTTATGGACACGTCCAGGTAATCATGGTGTTACGCGCCGGGTTGATCAGGCGGAACTGCTTGTCGCTGAGCCGCTGTGCATAAAAGCCTTCCGGCGTCACGGCAGAAGGGACATAGCGGAAACGGTCGGTGGAGTGCAGTGCGCCGCTGCTCAGCGTTACGCCATCGCGCGCCACCGAAAACGAATTCACCAAATCGAAAATGCGCCCTTCGGTGTGGCCCAGCGACTGACCATAGAGCGTTGCGACCTCGCCGGGGCAATCGACGCCTTTCGGCGTGTAGCTGCAGCCAGCCAGCAGGATAAGTGTGAGTAGAAAACTGAGTCTTAACATGGTCCTGTTCCTGGTGCATTCCCTGATTTATGCTGGCCTGACGATGCGCGCCACTGATTCGATCATAGCATGTCTGACGCCACTGCCCATTTGCCATTTGTTTAATCGTTAAGCGGTAAGCATGTAAAGGGGTGACTTTGCTAGCAGATAAACGTTATTCTTGCCAGCGTTGCGCACCAGGTAAGCAAAACAAGGGTAAATCCATGAGAGAAGAAGAAGCTAGTTTAATGATTCTTCAGCACGCGATTGATAAGTTAGACGCCGACAAAAAACAGCAGGTGATAAACTGCGTGACGGCGATTCATGAAGTTATGCAGCGTTTCGATCCAGACGATGCCGGACTGGCGCTGATGCTGGTGGCCGCGCAGGTCGCGGCAGAGTAGTCCCATCCCATCCCGGTCTTAACCATTTATTTCACCCACCAGCCAGCGGTGAATCACCCGCACCATATATTGCTGCTGCTCTGCCGTTAACGGCTGATGCGCAGCAATGCCATGCCATTTTGCCAGACAGCCGCGACAGCAGGTTGCCGTGGCGTGCTGGGCGATAAATACCGGATGGCCGCGCATTGGCGTCTGTTTGCCATCATTCTTTGGTTCGGCTGCGGCCAGTCTTTGCTGAATAAAATCGGCCGCGTGTTGGTCGATCACCGCCGGGCCTTTCTCAATACAGTACTGTCGCTCTTTCGCCCCTAAATGGAAGCGGCGGCGAAACGGCGATTGCGCCAGCCGCGCGAATAATGCCTGTTCGTCTCGCATAACATCCTCCTGACGCGATCTTAGCGCATTTTACTTAACTCGTTACAACGATATCCCGATCGCATAAAAACCTAAAAAATCAGTAAGTTGGATGCTTTCTTCCTGCCCGCAGTGGCTGACCTGCGGTCGCAGATTACCGCACCGGCGGCGGTTGTATGTTACCCTCTGGCCAATTAAATTCCTGTAAAATCATGATCTAACCTCAGTGGAGACCCCCCATGAAGGCGATAACCCTTGCCGCGCTCCTGATGGTCTGCCAGATTGCCCCCGCGTGGAGCGAAAGCGAATTCCAGATTACCTGCCCGGGCCGCCCCACCATGACGGTATCGCGTGCTGCCTACGGGCTCAGCACGCTGATGTGGCCAACCCGGCATTTCCAGATTGCCGCCGGGCAGCAGTGCACGCGTCTGCAGGACGGCGATAAGGTCGCCATTACCCGTTTCCGCAATGGCGATCAGATGATCGTGAATAAAAACAGCGGCGAAACCTTTTTCGTCTACGCCGACAGCAATAAGCTGTTGCCCTGCAACCGCACGGAAAAACGCGATGCCGATATTCTGTCGCTGGAGCGCTACGACGACCGCCAGCACCCCTCTTCATAATACCGCCACAAGGAGCAGACCATGCAATTAAGCGTTACGGATAGCGTCACTCATCAGGATCTGGATGAAATGCGCCTCGGCCTGAACGCCTTCAACAGCCGCTTTATTGACATCAATGAGATGAAAGCCATCGGTGTGTTCATTAAAGACGGCGCCGGGAAAAAGCTGGCGGGACTGACGGGCTCAACCTATGGCAACTGGTTACGCATTGATATGCTGTGGGTCAGCGATGGGTTACGCGGGCAGGGCGCCGGCAGCCAGCTGATTCAGGCTGCCGTTACGCGCAGGTGGATACCGCCAGCTTTTAGGCGCGGCCGTTTTATAAAAAGCTTGGCTATACGCTACGTTTTAGCCTTGATCACTATCCGCGCGAACATCAGCGTCACTATCTGAGCAAGACGCTGTAATCACAGCAGTGGCTGCTGGCGCAGATCCAGCGGCGACTGTTCCGCTTCATCAATCGCGGCCAGCCAGCTCTGTAAATCGACCTTCGCCCAAGAGAGATGTCCACGCGTGGTGTGCTCATCAGCACCACATCCGGACGCAGCGAGCGGTACAGCTCCAGCGACTGCTGCAGCTCCGCAGGATTACTGTCCGGCACCAGCACGCTAATCCAGCGATGGTAATCCCGCGTCAGGGTGTCGCCGACAAACAGGTAGGTCTGGCCGAGCGGTGAGTGATACAGGTAGCTGCAGCTGCCCGGCGTGTGGCCCGGCGTGGGCAGCAGGTGAAAGTCGCCAAAGTGCACGTCCTGATGCGTGAAGGTTTCGTCTGGCTCAATCACCAGGCTCACCGGGCCGAGCGAGCGGCTGTGGCAATACAGCGCACTATTGAAGCGCTGCTGAATGGCCCGCGCACCCGGCGCGGCTTCGTGCCAGTGGGTAAAATAGTGGCGAATCACGCCGCCCGCGTCCGCGAGCACTTCATGATCAAGCAACTGCTCAACGCGGCCAATCAACAGGTTGCCGCGCGGATGGCGCAGCATAAACCCGTGCATCATTAAATCATTTGCCGTCTCTTCGGCGGGAAATTCCGGCGTGGAGATCCACAAGTCTTCGTACAGCGGCTTCAATAGCGGTCTCCTGCGGCAACACTTCAGCGCAACGTCGGATGGCCGGTAAAGGCTAACCGCGCGGCGCCCTGGTCAATCTCAAGCGTGGCGCTGGCGCCGAGCGGCAGCGTCACGGTATCGGCATCATGGCCAAACGGCAGATCGCTGATTACCGCAATCTGGTACTCGTCACGCAACCGCCGCCACACCGTGGCGAAATCAAAGCCGTTGTCGTAATCGGACAGGGCGGTGCTGGTGAAGCTGCCGGTTACAATGGCTCGCTGGCGCGCCAGAATACCGCTCTGCTGCAGCTGAATCAGCATACGCTCAATGCGGAACGGATGCTCATTCACATCCTCGATCACCAGAATGCTGTCTTCAATCTGCGGCAGCCACGGCGTGCCAATCAGGGAGCAGATCATCGCCAGATTGCCGCCCCACAGCGTGCCCTGCCAGCGGCCGCGATCCGGACTGGCGCTGTGCCACGCCAGATTGACTGTAGGAGATGTTAGCGCCTGCCAAAAGTGGGTGACGGTAAATTCAGATAAAGCCTCCGCGCCAAAATTGCCGGCCAGCATCGGTCCGCTGAAGGTGATCAGCCCGGTTTGCGCCAGCAGCGCCAGCTGAATAGCGGTGAAATCACTGTGGCCGCACAGCGCGACAGGCTGATTAAGCAGGCGACGCTGCAGCGCCACATAGTCGAGGTGATCGAGCAGGCGTGAGGCACCATAGCCGCCGCGCACCGCCAGTACGATATCCGGCAGGGACGCCAGCGACGCCAGTGCATTCACATCCTGCAGGCGCTGCGTGTCATCGCCGGCAAAACGCTGCCAGCGGCGCGTAATGGCTTCAGGGTTTTGCAGTTGATGTCCCTCCGCCTGCAGGCGCTGTACCGCGCGCCGGACGGCGTCCTGATTGTGGCAATAACCGGAAGGGGCGATGAGGCGTATTGAACGAGGGGCGAGCATAACTTCCATCCTGCTGTCTGTTGGCCTGCCGATGATGACGAAATGCGTTACCGAAGTCACGGTAGCACAAGGTTTTTTACGTATTTAGGATAAACGGTAATTTTACCTTTTACCGTCATGGTTATGATAGCTTGCGCCAATCTTATAGCGGAACCGAAAATCAATGAAAATTCGCCTGTTTATGTTGTCTGCTTTGCTGCTGGCTGTGCCAGCGAGCCGGAAAAACCGGTGACGCCGGAGAAGAATACGCCATTAACCTAGGCGCCGCCGTCGAAAGTGAATGATGCATGGTCACTGTTTACCGAAGATGCCGCCAGTCATTATGGCGTTGATGAGAAGCTGATCAGCGCTATTATTAGTGTCGAATCCGGGGGCAACCCAACCGTGGTAAGCCGTTCTAACGCGGTCGGGCTGATGCAGATCAAAGCTGCCACCGCCGGGCGTGAGGTGTATCGCGCACAGGGACGCCACGGCCAGCCGAGTAACTCCGAACTGCGCGACCCGGCGAAAAATATTGATATCGGCGCGGCCTACATCCGGATTCTGCAGGATTCCGCGCTGGCGGGCATTCGCGATCCGCTGACGCTGCGCTATGCCACCATTGTTTCCTATGCCAACGGCGCCGGTGCGCTGCTGCGCACCTTCTCGCGCGACCGCGATCGCGCCATTGCAATGATCAACGCCATGACGCCGGATGAGTTCTACCAGCACGTGCAGAACAAGCATCCGGCCGCCTAGGCGCCGCGCTACCTGTGGAAAGTCACCACCGCCTATCGCAACCATCGGCTAAGGCAACGGACGGTGCGAGCCGCCCGGGCTGCTGTGCTCAGCGCTGGGCGCTCTGCGCCGCAGCCTCATTCGAGGCATCGCTGAGATTAATGCGCGGCAGCACGCCGCCAGTGAACTCCACGCGGCGCATCGGGAAGGCGAAACGAATCTGTTTCTGCTCCAGCTGCGCCATCAGTTGAAGGTTAATCTCCTGCTGAATGTCCATGTATTTGTTGTAATCGGCGCTCAGCACGAAATAGACCACTTCAAACGTCAGCTGCGATTCGTCAAACGACAGAAAATGGGCGCGATCGAAACGCGTGTCCGGCACGCTTTCAATGATGCGTTGCACCATGCCGCCAATCTGCCGCACTTTCTCCGCCGGCGTGCCGTAATTAATCCCGAACTTAAACACGATGCGCCGCTGCTGCATACGTTTGTAATTGTGGATGGTTTGCTGCAGCAAAATAGTGTTGGAGCAGACAATCTGTTCGCCGCCGAGACTGCGCAGCCGGGTGGTTTTCAGGCCAATGTGCTCAATTGAGCCAGCGATGTCGCCGAACACAATAAAGTCGCCGTGCTCAAAGGGCTTATCGAAGCCAATCGCCAGCGAAGCGAACACATCGCTCAGCACCGTCTGAATCGCCAGCGCGATGGCGATACCGCCGACGCCGAGGCTGGCCACCAGCGCGGTGATATTGATCCCCATATTGGAGAGGATCGCCAGCAGCATCATTACCCACACCACGACACGCAGCAGAATACCGAGGATCACTGTGGTGACCGGATTGCGCACGTGCAGCGGATCGTGCAGCAACGAGTGCAGTCACAGGCGAATGCCGCCGTCGATCCACAGCGTGAGCTGCAGAATCAGCGCCAGGAACCAGCCGTGGGCGATGGCGACGCTCCAGCTTTCCGGCAGATCGACAAATTTCAGCGTGATCAGCAGCGAGAAAATCAGCAGCAGCAGTTGACTGGTGCTGCGCAGAATTTCCACCACAATGCCGGTGAAGCGCACGTGGCGCTGTTCGCTGTAGTGGGCGATACGGTTAGAGACAAAGCGGATGACGGTGCGCAGCAGCCAGTAAACAATCAGCGTGCCAAACACGATGATGGCGCTATTAATCCAGAAGTTTTGATTGAGAAAGATAAGTTGTAAACGATGGGCAGAAAGCCAGTTTTCCATTGGGGAGAATCTCCTTGCTGGGAGCCGGTGAAAAGAACGTGCAAGGAGAAAGCATCGACTACGCTGGCGCCGCGCGGGACGCCGGCGAATTACTGGAAGCGATTGGCTTTGTCGCGCGCCAGCCGTTCCAGCGCAAAAATGACCTGCTGCAGCTGACGCTCCTGCACCGGTTCGATGGCGGTAAAACGGAAGCTGAGCCGCGGCGTGATGCGGGTTTCGTTCTTGCTGGTCACGGTGCTGCGCTTGCCGATGTGCAGCAGTTGTGCGGTCACTTCGAACTGGCCATATTCGCCCAGCTCAACGCGCAGCTTTTTGAAGGTATCGCCACGGTAAGACCTTCCGGCAGCGCCTCATCCAGCAGCACGCCGACGCCGCCGAGCGACAGATCCTGCAGGCGAAAGCGCGCTGTGCTGCCGTCCGGCCACTGGCTGTGGCAGTAAAATACCGGTTCGAGCGGCGCGTTGACGCGAAAGAATTCCCGGCGCTGAATCTGCCACACCAGGTCGGGCAGCGCGGCAGCAAAGGCGGGCAGGCCGTCATAATCGATGCGGGTTAATCCCTGCAGCCCAAACTCCACTTTGGCACCGTGGGTTTCGGCTGCAATATTCACTTCACCGCCCTGCAATGCCAAATCATTGTCCAGCGCGTTGCTGCCGAGATCAAAAATCACCCGATCCTCATCCGCGGCCAGCAGCCGGCTGATGAACTGACCACGGGAGAAATTGACCATCAGCAGGGTTTGATAACGCAACAAATCCTTCATCACGTTCAGAACCGCTAGCGTACCGCGCTTGAGATATTGTTCTTTATCGGCGTCTTTCACGTCCTGCTCCACCTGTCCGATTGCTATTTTACGAGTGCCACTGCTCTTCGTCGGTTATCGACCGGGGCGGTAAAAGCTTTAGCCGGCGTGAACGAATTCATCATGATGTTGATGTAGTAGAGAAAAAATTCCCGGCTATACTTAGCGCGATGAACACCTTGATTCATAACGTAAGGAGCAGCAAATGGGTATTCTTTCATGGATTATTTTTGGTCTGATTGCCGGGATTATCGCTAAATGGATCATGCTAGGTAAAGATGGCGGCGGATTTATTTTGACCGTGGTACTCGGGATTGTCGGTGCGGTGGTGGGCGGCTGGATCAGTACCCTGTTCGGCTTTGGCCGGGTTGACGGCTTCAACTTTGGCAGCTTTGTGGTCGCGGTGATCGGTGCCATTGTGGTGCTGTGGATCTACCGTAAAGTCCGTAGCTGACGCTACCTCGCGATTCAATAAGATCCGCAGTCCCGTCCGGGGCTGCGGATTTTTTTATGCCGTCAGAAATCGTAGCCGACGGTGGCGGTCAGCGTCCGCTCCGCGCCGCGATAGCAGTAACCGGTGCCGTAGCAGGCTGCCAGATACTTTTTATCCGTCAGATTGCGGGCATTCAGCTGCAGCCAGGCACCTTTCAGATTCGACTGCCACGCGCCCAGATCGGCGCGCAGCGAGGCGTCAAACAGTGTCACCGACGGCAAACGGGTGGTGTTTTCGTTATCGGCCCACTGCCGGCCAATGTAGCGCACCCCGGCACCCGCGCTCAGGCCGTAATCAAACTGATAATGCCCCAACAGCGACGCCATGCTATTTGGCGTGATGTAAGGCGTATGGCCATCGTTGCCGTCCACGGAATCCTTAAAGCGCAGATGGTTAAGTGTATAACCGGCGACGGTGCTGAACCGTTCGGTCAGCTGGCTGCGCGCCTCCAGTTCAATGCCCTGCGCATGCACTTTGCCGGACGGCGTGTAGGTGCCGTCCTGCACGTTACGGTTGGCCACATCGGATCGTACAGGGCCACGCTGTAGAGATCGCGCGTGCCGTTCGGCTGGTATTTCACCCCGGCTTCATACTGTTCCGAAGTGGTCGGTTTCAGCTGATTCCCGTCGGGATCGGTCAGCGAAGCCGGGGTAATCGCCTGGCTCCAGCTGACGTACGGCGACACGCCGTTATCAAAGGCGTACAGCAGCGCGGCGCGGCCGCTGACGTGATCGTCCTGACGACGACGGTTGCCATTCTCTGACACGATGCGGTCATAGCGACCAGACAGATCCAGATGCCAGCGCTGTCACGCCATCTCATCCTGCAGATAGAGGCCGCTCTGATAGTAGCGGCGCGTCTGCGCTGTCCAGAGGTAATCCGGCTGGCTGCCGATGGCCTCGCTGCTCTAGGCATTCAGCGGTGAGGCCGCGCCGCTGGCGTTGCTCAGATCATTTTTGTAGCGGTGATACTCCGCGCCGAGCGTGACGCGATGCTGCAGCGCACCGCTGGCAAACTCCGCCTGCAGCTGGTTATCAGTCGCCCATGCGCTGAGCGAAGAGCGCTCACCGGAGTAGTAGCGATTGAGCAGGTCCGGATTGTCGCTGTTCCAGCCAATCTGGTACACTTGGTCGAGCGCCACGTTGGAATGGCTGTAGCTGCCGGTGCTGTGCACCGACCATACCTCATCAAAGCGGTGCGAAAAGTCGTAGCCGTAAATCTGCTCATGACGTTTGAACTGATCCAGCGCGCTGTCGCCCTCATAGAAGCCGTCGCTCAGCCAGCGGCCATTGTGGCTGTAGAGTGTGCCTTCCGCCGGCACCGAGCCGTGATAGCCGCCTGAGGGATCTTTTTGCAGATAAGCACGCAGCAGCAGGCTGGTGTCTTCATCCGGCTGCCACAGCAGCTGAGGTGACAGCGCGTATTTCTCTTCACGCGTGTGGTCGTACTGGGTATTGCTGTTGCGCGTGATGCCGGTCAGGCGGTACGCCCATTGATCGTTAATCGCGTCGGTGTAATCAAAGGCGGTGCTGTTACTGGCATTGCTGCCGATAGCGAAGCGTAAATGGCCCTGTGAAGCAAACTGCGGCCGCTTCGTGACCATGTTCAACAGCCCGCCCTGCACCGTCTGACCATAAAGGGCAGAAGAGGGGCCTTTAATTACGTCGATGCGGTCAAGGAACCAGTTATCCACCTGCAGGATGTTGAAGCTGCCGCCGTCGCTCATCACGCGCAGACCGTCAAGGAAGGTGTTGTCGACGTCACCGCCGTGGAAACCGCGCAGCGAGATGGTGTCGTAACGCGTGGCCGCGCCACCAAAGTTGGTGAAAACCCCCGGGGTATAGCCCAGCGCCTGGTTCAGATCCTGCGCGCCCTGATCTTCAATCTGCTGACGCGTCACCACGGAAATGGACTGCGGCGTGGTGACGAGTGGACGAGCGCTTTTCGTGGCGCCGCTATGGGTGGCGAGATAGCCCGCCGTGGGCGAGGTGGCGCTCTTCTGCGGCTGTGCGGTGACCACCAGAGAGGGTTCGGCAACGCCGAGTGCCGGAAACGCCAGCGCCAGCGCGCAGAAGCAGCCGGCCACGGTTGAGGGGGAACAGCGCGGTCATAATGATTCCTTTGGCTGAGAACAAAAGCCGCACCACACCAGCGCGGCGGTTTATGGTGAGAAAAAGAGTCATTTTAATATTGAGAATTATTATCTTTTAATTAAGGGGTGTTTCAAGATGTAAAAGATAAGTAATGGAAAAGTGTGATACGCAGGGGTGATGCCGAAGCGCCGGGCGTGGTCATCGCCTGGCTGTGGCATCGGGCTTGAGAAGCAGGTGCGCACGGCGGCGCACCTGACGTCAGGGTTATTTCGCCGCGTTTAGCGTCGGCATTGATGGGATGTCGCGCGTGCTGTTACAGGTTTTATTTTTCGGACAATACTTATCCAGCAGCTTCAGCGTTACGCCGTTGGTCCAGCCAAAGCCGTCCTGCAGCGGATACTCGCCGCCGCCACCACCGCCCAGCTGGGCGCCGTCGACCACATACTTCTCGACCAGCTTGTGCTCGCGATCGTAAGTTTGCTGCACATTTTGCAGGAAGCGCTGACCGATCTGCTGCGCCAGCTGGTTCTGCTTATAGTGCTCCAGACCTTCGACCGCTACCCACTGCAGCGGGGCCCAGCCGTTAGGCGCATCCCACTGCTGACCGTTGTTTACCGTAGTGGTGACCAGCCCGCCCGGTTTCAGCAGCTGTTTTTCCACTGCGGCGGCGGTGCGTTCCGCCTGTTTGTCGCCCGCCAGCTGCATATACAGCGGGAACAGCGTGGCGGCGGTCAGCTGATTGTGCACCTGCTTTTTCTGAAAATCGTAGTCGGCATACCAGCCCTGTTTGTCATCCCACAGGTAACGATTGATCGCCGCCTGGCGCTTCTCCGCATCCGCCGCAAACTGCTGCGCTTTGTCATTCTGCTTTGCCAGCTTCGCGGTTTTCGCCAGCGTTTGCTCCAGGTGGAACAGCAGGCTGTTGAGGTCAACCGGGGCCAACTGTGTGGTGCGAATCGAGGCCAGATTGTGCGCATCGGTGAACCAGCGTGAGCTGAAGTCCCAGCCCGAGGCGGCACCCGCGCGCAGATCGCGGTACACCTGCTGTTTATTACGCTCAGGCGCTTTTTTCGCGGTGTTGACATCGTCCAGCCAGGATTCGGTGCGCGGCACGTCATGGTCATCCCAGTAGCGATTGAGCAGGGTGCCGTCGCTCAGCTTCACCACGCGCTTGCTCGCCTGGCCAGCAGCCACCTTGTCGCTGTCCGCCATCCAGTAGTCATACTCTTTTTGCAGCTGTGGCAGATACTGGCGGTAGACATCGTCTCCCTTGTGGCTGGCCAGCAAATCCACCATCAGGCTGAAGAACGGCGGCTGCGAGCGGCTGAGATAGTAGCTGCGGTTACCGTTAGGGATGTGGCCGTATTTGTCCAGCTCGCTGGCGAAGTTGTCCACCATATCCTGCACCCGATCCCAGTGGCCGCTCTCTGCCAGCCCGAGCATGGTGAAGTAGCTGTCCCAGTAATAGACTTCGCGGAAACGCCCGCCTGGCACCACGTACGGTTTCGGCAGTGGCAGCAGCGAATCGTACTGGCTGGCCGTTGGCGTGCTGCGCGTCAGCACCGGCCACAGGCCATTGATGTGCGCGCGCAGGCTCTGGCCAGCGGGCGGCACGTATTTATCCTGGGCTTTGGGCAGGGTGAAGTTGGTATCCACGAAGCGCATGAGATCGAAATTACGCTGACCTTTCTGCATCTGCCAGTCGGCGAGAATCGACGCCGGGTCATATTTGGGGACCGCATCGGCAAAGGTTTTCTGGTCCGGATAAAATCTGGCCTGCTGCACGGCACTGAATAGCGGGCCGAGTCGCACATCCGGCGGCTGCGGTTGGGCGCTGAGCATGCGGCTGTTATCCTCAGCATGCACAGCAGACGCGCTCAGCAGCGCCGCGCTGAGCAACAGGGTAAGACGCGCAGGCGTAAACACTACATTTTTTATCATCGGTTTTTCTCCTTGTCCGAAAAGGTGGTGCGCTAACGCATTGACCACCCGAACAACTTTAGACGTTAACGCGCCGCTTAGCCTTTTGCAGCGGCGGAAATGTGAAGCCTTCGCGATTAATTGCCGGAAAATTGCGGTGCCGCGCGGGTTTTTACTTGCCCTGCGCCGCTATTTGACTGAGGCTGAAAGAAAAAAAGGAGAGCAGTATGGAGATCATCTGGTATCACTCGTCACTGAATCCGCAGCCGTGGCTGGACGGCATGTGCCAGCGACTGCCGGAGGTGCGCATCCGCCACTGGCAGCCGGGCGACAGTGCGCCCGCCGACTACGCCATTGTGCGATCGCCGCCGGTGGAGATGCTGGCGGGACGGGCGCTGCGTGGCGTATTCGCCATGGGGGCCGGCGTGGACGAAATTTTGCGGCAGCTGCGCACGCACCCTGAGATGCTGGCTGATGCGGTGCCGCTCTACCGGCTGGAAGACACCGGCATGGCACGCCAGATGCAGGAGTATGCGAACTGGTGCGTGCTTGGCTGGTTCCGCCGCTTCGCCGACTATCACCAGCAGCAGCGACAGGCGCTATGGCAGCCGCTGCCGGACCGCGAACGTGCTAATTTTAGCATTGGCGTGCTGGGGGCGGGCGTGCTCGGCCGCAGCGTGCTGGAGAGCCTGCGCCAGTGGGGCTTCCCGCTGCGCTGCTGGAGCCGCTCGCCGAAGCAGATGGCGGGGGTCACCACCTTTCACGGCCGCGACCAGCTGGCGGATTTTCTCGCTGACAGTCAGGTATTAATTGATTTGCTGCCCGCCACGCCGGAAACCAGCAATCTGATCGATGGCGCCTTTCTCAGCGCGCTACCGCGCGGCGCCTGTTTCCTCCACCTCGCGCGCGGTGCGCACGTGGTGGAGGCCGATCTGCTGGCGGCGCTGGAGAGCGGTCAGCTGGCCGCCGCAGCGCTGGATGTATTCCAAGGTGGAACCGCTGCCGGCCGCGAGTCCGCTGTGGTCTCATCCGCATGTCATTATTACCCCCCATAATGCCGCCACCACCTTGCCGCATGAGGCGATGGACTATATCGCCGGTGCCATCACGGCACTGGAGCAGGGCCAACAGCCGCGCGGTCTGGTCGATCGTCAGCGCGGCTATTAATTCAGCAGAGGAGAAGAGGATGTATCCCGTCGATTTACATATGCACACCGTGGCCAGCACCCATGCTTACAGCACGCTGCACGATTACGTCGCTCAGGCGAAACAGAACGGCCTGAAGCTGTTCGCCATTACCGATCAC
The DNA here is from genome assembly GCF_059731155.1 of Type-A symbiont of Plautia stali. Taxonomy (NCBI): domain Bacteria; species Type-A symbiont of Plautia stali. The sequence goes on from NZ_AP035891.1 coordinate 1,059,284, forward strand.
GGTCCGGACATGGCCGATGCGCCGCACTACTAGTATTTTGTTAATATGCGCATCTGGCCGCGCGTGATTGACGGCGTCGGCGTGCTGCGCGGCATTGAAGCCAACATCAAAAATCAGCAGGGTGAGATTGATTGCAGCGGACCGATGCTGGATGCGCTGGATCTGATCGTTGCCGGCTTCCATGAGCCGGTCTATGCGCCGCGTGACAAGGCTCACCACACCGAAGCGATGATCGCCACCATGGCCAGCGGACTGGTGCACATCATCAGCCATCCGGGTAACCCGAAATTCCCGGTGGATATTCGCGCCATCGCGGAAGCCGCCGCGCACTACGATGTGGCGCTGGAGATCAACAACTCGTCGTTCACCCATTCGCGTCCGGGCAGTGAACCTAACTGCCGCGCGATTGCGGAAGCGGTGCGTGACGCTGGTGGCCGGCTGGCGTTTGGCTCCGATTCGCACACCGCGTTTACCCTCGGCGATTTCGAACACTGCCTGCATATTACGCGCGAAGTGGATTTTCCGCAGGATCGCGTGTTAAATGTCACGCCGCGTCGCCTGCTCGACTTTCTCGAACAGCGCACCGGCAAACACATTGCGGAATTTGCCGACTTTTAACTTTTTTGCCTCAAGGAATTCTGTTGCATGAATGAGTTTTCCATTCTCTGCCGCGTCATCGGCTCGCTGTTTAATCGCCAGCCGCAGGACCCGCTGCTGGTGCCGCTGTTCACCCTGTTGCGCGAAGGCAAACTGAAAGATCAGTGGCCGCTGGAGCAGGATGAACTGCTGACCCGGCTGCAGCAGAATAGCGATCCGCAGGCGCTGGCGGCGGATTACAACGCGCTGTTCGTCGGCAGCGACTGCAGCGTGCCGCCGTACGCCTCACAGTGGCCGAACGGACCGCAGGAAGCCGAGGTGCGGGCGTTTTTAACCTCGCGCGGTATGCCGCTGAGCGAGTCGCCGGCCGATCACTTCGGCGTGCTGCTACTGGCGGCATCCTGGTTGGAAGATCAGTCTGCGGAAGATGAGTCAGCGGCCCAGCTGGCGCTGTTCGATGACTACCTGCTGCCGTGGTGCGGCGCCTTCCTCGGTAAAGTGGAAGCCCACGCCACCACTGCGTTTTATCGCACGCTGGCGGCGCTGAGTCGTGAGGCAATTCAGGCGATGTATGACGAACTGCGTGAAGAGGGCGACGACGCCTGAGTCGTTACCAGCAGGGATGGCTGCTGCCGGGCGGTTGCGCCGGTGCCGCGCACAGCATCGGTGTGCCGGGCAGATAAGCCGCGGCGCGCAGGCGCTCGCCAATCCCCCAGCGATTGATCTCCAGCGCGCTCAGCGCATCGTGTGGCTGCGGCGTAATGCCGCGCTGTTCGCCTTGTGGCGCCGCGCCGTGCTGCTGAAGCAACAGCGCGGTGCGCGCCAGCGACAAACGCGCCTGCCAGTCAGTGCCGTTAACGCGGCGCTGGCGCAATCCTTCCAGCACTGCGGCCGCCATCATATAGCCGGTGGCGTGATCCAGCGCCTGCACCGGCAGCGGCGTCGGTTTAACGCCTGCCTGCCAGCACATACTCTGTTCGGCGATGCCGCAGGCCATCTGCACCAGGCTGTCAAAACCGCGCCGGTTGCGCCACGGCCCGTGCCAGCCCCTGCGCGTGCTGCTGCCACTGCTGTGCGCTGTGCATCCAAGCTGCACAGCCGCCGGCGTCGACCACGGCCTGCTCCAGCGCATGTCCCTGCCAGCGTGCCACCACCGCCGCCAGCGATGACCGATTGGCGTGCTCGCCCAGCACGCGTGCCATGGCGGCGCGATGATGCGGTGCGTTGGTGTGCAGGCGGATCCAGCCATCCTCGCAGGGATAGTCACCGGCCAGCGCATCCCACTGGGCGGCTGGCGGACGGTTCAGCGGCGTCAGGCTGTGCTGAAACCAGCGCGAGGCTAGGCGGACGTTGACGCTGACCGGGGCCGGACGCCCCAGCAGATCGCTCAGCGCTTGGCTGGCGAGGCCGATGCTGGTGGCGGCGAGTTCGCTAACGGCAAAAGCCGAGGGGAAGCTGTCGGTCTGAAGAAAGTCGATCGTCGGCGCATGTTCCGCACCCCGCAATCCCTGCCACAGTTGCTGCCACAATGCGGCAGCGCGTTGAGAATCCATGCTAAACCTCCGGAAAACTCGCGAGCTTCAAGCATAGCAGAAGGGACTAACGGCGGCGCAGGCGCGGAAAGCGGGCATGCATGCGCAGGTTACGCAGGTTAATCACCGCAATTGCCGTCCCCAGCACCACCAGCGAGGCACCAAGAATTTTGAAGCTGTTCATGCTGTCGCCCAGCACCAGCACGCCCATCAGTACCGCCAGCACCGGCGTCAGCAGCGAGTAGGGCATGATCAGGTTGACGTTATATTTTTTCAGCAGCGCATACCACAGTGTGTAGGCGACAATTGACGAGGCGAGGGCGCTGTACAGGATGCCAAACTAGGCGCGCCAGCCGGCGTGACTCAGCGCGGTAAACTGCTGCGATTCAGTCAGCCATGAGGCCGCGCCGACAATCGGCACCGCAAGGAAGGAGATCCAGCCGGTGAGCGTCAGCGGTTTAATCGGCGGTGACTTTTTCACAATCATATTGCTCACCGCCCAGCCGGTGGCGCTGCACAGCAGAATACATAGCACCCACCACGCCGGAATTGTCGGGCTGCGGGAGAGCATCACCACCCCGGCCAGCGAGATGGCGATACCGCACAGCTGCACCAGCCGCAGTTTCTCCTTCAGCACCAGCATCGCCAGCAGCATGCCAATCGGCGTGCCCAGCTGGACCACAATGGCGCCGGTGCCGGCATCGGTATAGCGCATGCCGACAAACAGCAGCGAAAAGTGCATGAAGCCAAAGGTAAACGCCAGCGTCAGCAGCCACGGCAGCTGGGCGCGCGTGATGCGGCAAAACGGCACCAGCACGATAGCCACCACCACAAAGCGCATCCAGGTCAGAAACAGCGGCGGAAGCTCCAGCAATCCCCACTTTATCGCCACGTTATTAAAAGCCCAGATGCACACCACTATCAGAACCAGAAAAAAATGCCGCACCGCCACGCTGCTGTCCTTTGTTTTATCGAAGTTGTCACCGTCTAATGATGGCACGAAGGCGATCGGTTGGCGCACGCGGGCGACGCTTTTTTTCGTAATGGCATTAGCTTATGCCGAAAAATCCAGGACAGGGGACAAATTTACTGTCAGAGTGGATGGCCGAAACACGATCATTTGAGGACCGTATTCGGCATGACACAGATCCGCGCCTTACCCCTTGCTCTGATTCAACTCGAAACGCCGCCGCCGCAGGTGGTGGCAAAAATTGGTGAACAACCGCAGTGGTTTATTGAAGCCTTGGCGCTACAGCCGGATGATTATGTCATTGTGCGGCCGCATCTCGGGGAAGATGCTGCCGGCTTTCTCTGGCATCAGCGGTGCGATTTTCAGCGGCTCGTGGGCGATGGTGACCGATCACGCCGACTGGAGCGAGCGCACCGTCGCCGGCACCCAGCTCGGCAATGCGCAGGCTGTGCTCCCAGTTGACCGTTTCACACATGGCGCGACACAGGGCGGCTGAAGAGGGCGTGATGCTGCCCATTTTGCGCGGATTGCGGATAAATTGCTGAACGAAGTTCGCTTTGGCGCGCATTACCATCAGGGCTGAAGCCAGCATCTTGTTCTCCTGTTCACGGGTCTGCTTCATATTGACCGCACAAATCGCACATGTTCCGCTTTTCATCACGCTTATGGCCAAACTCGGAATTATCTGTCTGCGACAGGCGCAGGTTATGGCGTGACGGCAGGGCAGCTTCTTAATGCCCTATTTTCCTTCGATGCGGTCACAGTTTCCCGCTGAGCGATCTGACAGGCTGGCATTGTTCGCTCAATGTTAATAACAAGTTTAAATGTTGTTAATCGCCACTCTGTCCCGCAAGGAGAAACACCATGCGTTACGCTGCTCCGGGAGAAACCGGTTCTCTCATCCATCTGCAATCGCGTTATGGCAACTTCATCAACGGCGAATTTGTTCCGCCGGTGAACGGTAACTATTTTGTTAACACCACGCCGATCAACGGTTCGACCATCGGCGAATTCCCGCGCTCGGATAAACAGGATATCGACAACGCCGTGGCCGCCGCACAGGCCGCTGCGGACGCATGGGGCAAAACCTCGCCGCAGGCGCGTTCACTGCTGCTGCTGAAAATTGCCGACCGGCTGGAAGCCAATCTGGAAGCCATCGCGGTCAATGAAACCTAGGATAACAGTAAGCCGGTGCGTGAAACCCTGGCTGCTGATTTACCGCTGGCGGTTGACCACTTCCGCTACTTCGCCGGCTGCGTGCGCGCCCAGGAAGGCACCGCTGCAGAGATCGACGAGTTCACCGCCGCCTACCACTTCCATGAACCGCTTGGGGGCGTCGGACAAATTATTCCGTGGAACTTCCCGCTGCTGATGGCGGCGTGGAAACTGGCGCCGGCGCTCGGTGCCGGTAACTGCGTGGTGCTGAAGCCCGCCGAACAGACGCCGCTCTCCATTACCCTGTTGATGGAGCTGATTAAAGACCTGGTGCCTCCGGGCGTGATTAACGTGGTGCACGGCTACGGCAAAGAGGCCGGCGAGGCGCTGGCTTCGCATCCGGGTATCGCCAAAATGGCCTTTACCGGATCGACCGTCACCGGCGGCCACATTCTTGAACTGGCGGCAAAAAGCCTGATCCCGTCCACCGTCGAGCTGGGCGGCAAGTCGCCCAACATTTTCTTCGAAGACATCATGCAGGCGGAGGAGAGTTTCATCGAAAAAGCGGCAGAAGGTGTGGTGCTGGGCTTCCTCAATCAGGGCGAAGTCTGTACCTGTCCGTCACGCGCGCTGGTGCAGGAGTCGATTTTTGAGCAGTTTATGGCGGCGGTGATGAAGCGCATCCAGACGATTAAACGTGGCTCCGCTCGATACCGCGACCATGATCGGCGCGCAGGCGTCGCAGCAGCAATTCGACAAAATTCTCTCATACTTGGAGATTGCTCAGCAGGAGGGCGCGCAGGTGTTGCACGGCGGCGGGGTGGAGAAAATCGGTGAGGCGTTTGCCAGCGGTTACTACATTCAGCCGACGCTGCTGAAAGGTGATAACAGCATGCGCGTCTTCCCGGAGGAGATTTTCGGACCGGTGGTCGGCGTGCTGACCTTTAAAGACGAAGCGGAAGCGATTGCCATCGCCAACGATTCGATTTACGGGCTCGGTGCGGGCGTGTGGACGCGTGATATCAACCGTGCTTACCGCGTAGGTCGCGCGATTAAAGCCGGTCGCGTCTGGACCAACTGCTATCACCTCTATCCGGCGCACGCCGCGTTTGGTGGCTATAAAAAATCCGGTATTGGCCGTGAAACCCACAAAATGATGCTCGATCACTATCAGCAGACCAAAAATTTGCTGGTCAGCTACAGCACGCAACCACTCGGCTTTTTCTGATTTAACCGGCAGCGGTGCGCGCCGCTGCCACCTTCATGGCAACGTCACACAGCACTGTCACAGTGCTGACAGAAAAAACAGATTATTCCCCCTGTTATTAAGACGCGTCTTGTCGATATTAAGAGGCGTAAGTTTATACAGTAACGCACCGTTTTTAAGGAGAGAAGATGAACACCCTGTACCACTTTCAGGAGCAGCACGACGAAGTGCTGGATGCGGTCGAAGAGAATATCATTACCGTAAATCTGCCGGGCCGCTAGGCGATCTACGTGATTGGCCAGAACGACGACGATGCCGATCTGTTGCTGGTGATAGGACGTGAGATATTTAAAAGGGAAACGTGCGATAAATGTGGATCTACCTGGGACAAACTGGATCTATCTGGGACAGGTTACGGTAATTAAGTTTCACTGTGTGAAACAAGAAACAGTCATCGAGGCGGCTTATCTTCATCTTCAAACAGATTGCCCTGGATGCGGGCCAGTTCTTCTTTTTTAACCCGTTTGACTACCGAATAAATCCACTGTAACGAGACTTTGTATTTACGCGCCAGCGCGTGGTGGTTATGGCCGTTGAAGTCAGCAAATATCTCCCGGTCACGCTGATTAATTTTCCACATCAACCCCATTGGAAAATAGACATTTTGCCCGCCCCAGACCGCCATCATCTGACTGGCGACGGCATCACCTATCTGGCTGGCGACAGCAGGGTCAACATCGATAATCTGCCTGACAGTCTGGGCGGTGTGTTCGGCCAGCTCAACCAGTAACTCCGGCCCTTTGCTACGAAAGGTATTCTCTAGCATGATGCTGCCCTCGCCACGCGCTTTTGCCACTGCTTGAGTTTCTCGATAACCTGGCTGGCCTGTTGGCTGTCCAGCCAGTAAGGCGAATCACAGCCGGTTTCCCGTTTAACAAAGTGGGCCAGGGCTGTTGCTGACGCATCACGGACAATGCCCTCCTGGGCCATTGCCTGCCACAGGGCCTGCATTTTCTGGAGTTGCGGACGGTCGGTCTGCTTTTTTGTATTGGCTTGATGGGGCTGGATACGGAAGCCTTGTGTCTTCAGGGCGTTTAACACCTGCGCCAGTTGACCGGGATTCAGGGCTTTTGCCGATGTTTTCCCCGTCAGCCTGTGCAGCATCTGGCGGTAAGTCGCGTCATCCAGTTTGAGCTGGTGGGCGGCAATATGGATTAACTGCAGGTACTTTTGTCGGGTCATCGGTGACGTCCTTTATCGTTGTGGTCGGGGTCAGGTTTCCTTATGCGGTGAGCAAAAAATAATCCTTCGGGGTTTGAAGGATTATAAAATGAATGGCGTTATTATACAATTGAATGGTTTACATGCCGCTTTTCCGCTATGACTTCTTCACGCAAATCGCCCTGGCATCAATATCCCTGAAGGTTTCAAATTTTTTCGCAAACAGTCTGGCGGCCTGCTGACAGGCGGTTGCCGTGTCAAAATCCTGTGTATGCAGGGAGGAAAAAACATTATCGCTATAAGGACTGGCGTACATGGCCAAAATTAATATCCACATGGCGATGTCCTCCCCGTTAACCGGCGGGTTTATTGTGAGTGTGTGGCGTTGATGGCGAATTTGTCGTGATACCTTTTAGTGGCACGACATCCCAGTTAAGTATCCAGGCGCTATAAGGCTGTCCGCAGTGTGGGCAGGCCAGCAGCAGGTCAATTCCCCACTCGCCGCTTTCCGGTTGCTGGATAATCCGGGCCTGGGCAGGATTCAGGTGACGGGTTGCCTGATGGCAGCTGATGCAGGTAATGCTCATAACGGGTTTTCCTTATCTGAGTCGACGATGAGTCCGGCCAGTATCCCGAAGGCATGTTGAAATTCACAATACGCGGCGGCAGAATGGTCTGCCCGCAGGTGATGCATGGCGCGGTTTATGTGCCTTTCAATCTGGCGGCGCAGAGGTTTTATTTTCTGATAGCTCATGAGGTCACCTCCTGCCCGAAGGGCGTAATAATGAAATCCTCAAGCTGGTGATGAAAGGTAATGCCGCGAATATTAAGGGGCCTGATGGTATCCTGATTTTTTAGCAGGGCATTTTTATCCACCTGTGCCTTGCGAATAATGCAGTGGTGTTGCCCGTTTTCTTCCAGCGCCTGCAGGATATCGTCCATTCCTTTTAGCGAAACGGATGGCGGGCGGTTACGCCATGACACCTCGCCGGTTATCAGGTTGGCGGTTTTGGTTTTGCCGTTTTGGGTAAGCTCCTCCCGGTTGGCCTCGCACCAGGTCTGGATACCTTTTTGCAACAGGGTGATGCGGGCCTTCATGGCTTCAATATCAGCCGCATGCTGATGCGTTAATCGTGCAATTTCATCATTAATCTGCGTCTCCAGTCGGGTCATTTCCCGCTGGATATCGCCCAGATTTTTAATATCGCTTATCACCTGCTCACGAGTTTGCGGGGTGCAGGCACCCGCCGCGGCTTTAAGCCGCGTTATTTTCTTTGCCATCTTTTTTACCTTTTAATTAACAACGTCGGGAATTAAACGCGCTCGAAAATAATGTCTTCAGGGGCGTCAGTGTGTTGAATATGCTCAAATAAATTCATGTGGTATCGGGCCGCTATTTCACCAAGACGCTGGTCTTGTTCATTAAAATCACGGCAGTTTTCGCAAATCGATAAATAGGTTTCATAGTCCTGTTCGGTAATATCCACGGTTTTTGCCAGATAAACCGATTGTCGTGCGGTAATACGGACAGGGCGTGTTTTCATGATTAACGTACCTCCCAGGTGATTCGGCAGTTATCTTGCAGGAACTGGTATTTTTCCCAGCGGCCCTGACGGTCAGTACCCAGGGCATAGCGAACGGCATGGCCCTTTTGATGTAAGGCATCACACCGTCGGTCATGCCGCAGGATAATGGTCGGACGGCTATAGCCATCAACGGTAAACTGACTGACGGTAAAGCCCTCCTGGCTGAGTTTGTCCATCACCGACAGGCATTGCCTGAACTGCTGCTGGATGGCCTGGTAGGTCATCGCTGACGGGTTTTTAATGGTCACGGCGGGGTTCAGCATAAAAGCCTCCTTTAATGCACACTGTGAATAATATTGGCGTCGATAACCGGGATGGCGTTCTCGGCGGCCAGGTTCATGGCGTCGGTCACCAGATTGCCGACAGCGAGCGGGTAAAGCAGGCTGACCGGCGTGTCTTTTTTCGGGCGCAGCCAGCTCAGGCGTTGACGCAGTGCCGGTATCGCGTCCGGGCCGAGAACGTTGTTCATGTCGCCACCGACGCGTTTAAACCTGAAATCAAGAAAGTCGCTCAGGTGTTCATCCAGCGGCGGCAGGTCAATGACCTCGCAGCGCTGTACCACTTCCCTGACCGCTAACAGGCGCTCGGATAACTTGTCGCCCAGCTCGGGTTGTCCCAGCAGGACGATGGACAGCAGTTTTTTAAAACCGTCTTCCAGCTCAAAGAAGCGTTTGAGGTGCTTTAAGGTCGGGATGGGCAGGCAATGGGCTTCTTCAGTCACCAGCACATGGCTGTACCCGGCACGGCTGCTCTCTTTTAATAGTCGGTGTAACTGACGGAAGCGGGCTTCGGGTGAGCGTTTGAGTTTTTCCAGTGGGGCCAGGGTGTGGACAATAGCCTCGGCGAGACTGGCGGCTTTGAGGGTCTTGCCCTGATGGTCGTTGTCTTCCATCGCCAGCACGTAGGGTTCAATCACCACCACCGGGGCGTTTTCCCGATAAATGCGGTCAGTCAGGTCACGACGCAGGGTACTTTTACCCGAACCGGATTCCCCGATAACCGCGATAAAGCCGCCATAGCGGGCGGTCTGGTACAACGCCTCGCGCACATAACGGCTTTCAGGGGTTAAAAACACATCTTCATGACCCTGTACCGCGTTGTCATCAAACGGGGCGCGAAACAGCCCAAAATGCTTTTTGGTGGCAGGCAGTAATACCTGTTTTTTGAGTAACATGGTGTCCTCCTCGTTGCTGGGTGGTGTGTGCTTTTCCCTGCCGCCGGACGTAACCCCGTCAAAGCAGTCGTCCGTCGCGATACCCTGGTCACGTAACCAGGCCCGGATACGGTGTTTTAGCGCGTCGGTGTCCTGTTTCGGCCACTGGTGGTGATTGACTATCTGCGCCAGTGTCGCCCCGGAAAGGTCAAGCGCCCGGGCCAGTGCTGCCTGTGTCAGATTGTGTTGTTGTAACAGGGTTTTCAGTTTCAGCATGATGGCCTCCCGTTAACCGTGACTGGCCAGGGGGACCACCACCCCGGTGGACTGGGCCATCAGTTCATCACCCAGCGCGTCGACCTGGTCGGCGGGGATGCCGTCCGGGAAGCGCTGGGTCAGCGTGGTGTAAAATTCACTGCGCCAGGTCTTGCCCGCCGCCTGAAAACGCGCACGCAACTGTTGAACCACCACGACCGGGTTTAATCGCTCTTCAAAACGCGGGGCACAAACCGTGGAGACCTGCCCCTGTCTGGGGAGGTAAATCGGTGGGGTATCGCGTTCATTATCAAGATAAGGGTTAAAGCGACCGCCCAGTGGCAGCGCCCTGGCTTTTTGCGCGGCAGCGGTTTCCCCCGGTGTGGTGGTTGCCATACAGGGTCTGCCCGACTTCCGCCAGATGGTGTTGCGCCGTGGTGTGGGGTAATGCCCTGAACGATTCGCCGGGTGTCGGGCTGTTGAGGTCAAAGCCGTAGTCGTCTTTCGCCACTTCCGGCATCCGGCAAAAGACTTCCAGTCCGTTCTCATTCATCATGACCACCTGCGCTTTACTGTCGCGCCAGGGGTTGCGCACTATCTGTACAGTGTCGCCCACGCAAATGCCGGGGACTTGCCGTACATCGTATTCACTCCCCCTGAACGACACGCGAAGGTGAGTGCTGACCTTACGGTTTTCCGGCAGACTCACCGCCAGTTCGCGGCAGACGTCAACAGGCGGTGCCTTGATTAACTGTCCAGGGGTAATACGCAGCCAGCAGTCGGTGCGGGTCATGCCGGTACGTCGGTGGATGGCGGTACGGTTGTATTTTTTACGCCATAACCCGACCAGGCGGTTGAGTTCATCAATATTATCGACTTGCACAAACCGCAGACCGGATTCAAAATGGCACTCGAGAATGTCACGCGCCTTTTCCACTGAGCCGGTGGCGCGGGCATTGCCGGCTTTATGGGCGATAAGCTGAATACCGAGGGTTTGACACAGGTTGCGCAGGGTGGACGAGACCAGCGCGCAACCGGGGTCGGTATAAAGGATGCGCGGCACGCCATGCAGGACGTCGGCCCCACCGCGCTCCTGCATGGCATTAATCAGTACATCGGTAAAGTTTTGTGTCGTTTCGCCGCCGAAGCGGTACTCGGCGTAAATCCAGCCGCTGGTATGGTCAGTCAGCTCAAATGACCAGACGCGGTCGTTAACAATGCGGTCGAGATTTTTTGGCTTGTTCTTGTTAAATTCCGCCTCACTCATCATGTGCAGGCCGGTGTCACGAGTCGTGCTCCGCTTGCCTGGGTTTTTCAGGTAATAAAGCACACACAGCGACGCATCCAGTTGCCAGACATGATTGGGATGGTTGGTTTTTAGCTGGACGCAAGGGGCAGGCGCGCCTAACTGGCTGGGGTGCAGGCGGTAACGGTACAGCGCCCGGCTGATGGCATCCACCGACAGGGGGTACCACTCGCCGGTCTCGTTATCAGTATACCCGGCATGAATCAGGTTGTTCGCCCGCAGGTCATTAACCGCCTGCTCCAGGCTGTAAAGGCGTTTGCCGTTCTTGCGATGCGAGGCCATCATCACGCCGGATATCTGCAGGGCTTCCTCACGGGTCAGGGCACTGGTGCCACAATCCACCCGCTGCCTGCGCGGCGGTTTATAGCTCACCTGTTTAATTTTTCGCAGCAGTGTGGCTCTGGAAATGCCGAGTGCCTGGCAACCTGTCTGATAAACAGCGTCTTTGCCGCCATGCCCGGCTTTTTCGGCAGCCTGGGCAATCGCCAGTATGCGTTCGGTCAGGATGGGGTTCATTACTCCACCTCCTCGCCGCTATCCTGTCCGGTACCGCGTAAATGTTCAGGTAACTGAAAATCCGCGTCTTCTGCCTCTGCATCGGCGTTTACCCAGTCAGGTACGGTCTCTGACGGGGCGTGATGGGGCAGTGTAAAATCACTGCGTAACACATTGATTTCAAACTCAATATCATTAAGCAGGCCCGCTAAATAGTCGGCGTGGGACGTGATATCACCACTGTGACTACTCAGTTTTTCCAGCCCTTCCCGAAAGCGGCCCATTAATATGGCTTTAACATCAAAGCCCACCAGGCCAATCTCTTCACGGAGCTGACGTATTCCCTCTTCCCCTAATGGGCGATGCTGATCGAGCAGGCGTTTTTCGCTCAGTTCATTGAACTTTTGATCTTTCTCATTGGCCAGGCGGCGGCTGGCTTTAAGTGACTCTTCCGTTTCACGCAGTTTTGCCCTAAGTTCCCGCACCGACATGCGGTCAACCTCATCGAGCGTCAGGCCCGCGATGGTGCCGCCTTCGGCCAGTTCGGCGAGGTCTTCGTCGTCTTCGGTCATCAGTTCAAAGAGCTTAGCTTTACCTAAACTCGCTAACGTTAGCGAGTTTTTCTGTAACAATGGTGATGTATATTTCAAAGCTGCTTTCATTATCGAATTTGCAGTTCTATGAGCCATTCCTAGTTTTTCAGTAACTATCTTAGTAAACTCCCCATGCGGCTCATTCTCTTTAAGAATAATCAGTCGCTTCCCCGCCTCCAGCATGGCTTCGGCACTCTGTGCCATATAGAAGCGCGCCTCATGCACAATACGTTCTCTTTCATAGGGCAGGCCTTCGCCGTACCTGTCCATAATCGCCTGCTGATGTTCAGCCAGGGCGTTAAGATTGTTCATTAAATCCGGCGACAGGGGCTGTTCGGGGGTGATTTCAGCCGTTATCGGTAACGCTTTTCTACCCATGATTTTTTCCTCTTACGGTTTTGACGGTGAGGCTACGCAGCGACCCCGTCGTTCTGCCATCCTGATTTGCGCCCGTTCGGTTTCATCAAAAAAAGCCAGGGCAATCTGTATCAGTTCTTCACTCAGGGCGTAATTCCCGTTGAGGCGCCGTTCAACCATGCCCTCTTCCATTAAAAACGGCAGGGTGCGACTGATATTGGCGGGTGAGTCATTGATAAGCGTCGCCAGGGCTTTATTGGACAGACCCTCGCGGTAATGCCCCTTCATGGCTTTCAAAATACGCAGCGCCCGCCGTGTGCGTGAAGAAGCATGGAGCGATAAGGTGTTTTTCATCGGAGAGCCTCTTTTTCATTAATGGAAATTATGTTACCGTCAGTGAAACGGGCGAATGTTATTTTTTATAGCGCTTTTTACCTGATGGCATGGGTTTTCCCATTATCTGTTCAATAGCCTGTTTAATTTTGCGCGCTTCCCCGCGCCAGCCCTGGCAGGAGCCATCAAGCAGCATGTATACCTGATAAGGTTTAAAGCCGGATTGGCGTGCCCATGCCGCCACCGTCGGATAGTCCTGATAGACGCGGTCATAAAAATTTCGCTTAAAGTCGGCGGGGTGTTGTAGTGACATTGTTTTGCCTCCGTCATAAAAAGTTAAAAATAAACATACCAATACATGCGAAATAATGTAAAGTCTTTTTTTGTCTGTTTTTGTATATCTCTTATCACCATTAAAAATCACTGGCTGTTATCGGCCTAGAAGGAGACCTGTATGGCAAAGAAAAAAGCGGCAACCAGCCTGTCTGTAACTACGGCGGACAATATCACGATTGCGGGGGGGGCAATTGCATACCCTGAAAAAAAGGCAGAAAACAGCGCCCAACAGGAGGTGATGGCGCGTTTCGGAGATGGCTTACCCTATGAAAGAGAACGTATTGTGCATGAGGCGCGCTTCTATATGGCACAGAGTGCCGAAGCCATGCTGGAGGCGGGGAAGCGACTGATTATTCTTAAAGAGAATGAGCCGCATGGGGAGTTTACTAAGATAGTTACTGAAAAACTAGGAATGGCTCATAGAACTGCAAATTCGATAATGAAAGCAGCTTTGAAATATACATCACCATTGTTACAGAAAAACTCGCTAACGTTAGCGAGTTTAGGTAAAGCTAAGCTCTTTGAACTGATGACCGAAGACGACGAAGACCTCGCCGAACTGGCCGAAGGCGGCACCATCGCGGGCCTGACGCTCGATGAGGTTGACCGCATGTCGGTACGGGAATTGCGGGCAACATTGCGTAAAGATGAAGCGGCGCTCAAGCGCAGCCAGCAACTGGTGGCCGAAAAAGAGAAGCAGTTGCAACAGTTAAGCCAGCAACTGACCGATAAAACCTTTCCGTCTGCCGCGAGCGATAAGCAGGCTCCGCTCGATACCCAGCAGTGGGTGACGCTGACCCTGGAAGGGGTGAACCAGGTGGAATACGTCACCGACGATATCCCCGGCATTGCCCGCCCCGCCAGATACTGGAGAGAGTGACGATGGCACCGCGCAGTCATATCGATGTATTGCCTCCATCGGTGCGTGAATGGCTCGACCGGGCGCTGACGGAGCGCAATTTCAGTGGCTACCGGGAGCTGGAGACCCTGCTGCGGGATAAAGGGTACAGCATCGGTCGGGCGCAGATTTCCCGCTACGGTCAGAAGGTGCAGCGCCGCTTTGCCGCCATTCGTGAAGCCACCGAGATGGCACGCGTCATTACCGAAGGGGCGGAAGACGACCAGGACAAGCGCTCGGAGGCGATTATCGCCACCATTCAGGCCGATATTCTGACGGCGCTCATCGACGTGCGTGAGGCCAGTGATGAAGAGATGGCGCCCGCAGAGCGTGCGTCGCTCCTGGCCAGGGTGGGCAAAAGCATTGCCACCCTGACCCGCTCGTCGGTCAGTCTCAAACGCTATCAGGCAGAGGTGCGCGATAAAATTGCCGCCCAGCTGGATGTGCTGGAGCTGGAAGTCAAAAACAACGACGGCCACGTCAGCCTGGAAACCGTGCAGCGTGTCCGTCAACAGATTTACGGGATCATCCAGTGAGCGCGGCACTGGAGCTTTACCCTTACCAGCAGCGCTGGCTGCTTGACCGGCCGCGCTTTAAAATCGGCCAGTTTGCGCGCCAGACCGGCAAAACCTTTACCACCACGCTGGAGCTGGTTGATGACTGTTTTGAGACCGAGGCCCGTGGCGGTCGCACCCGCTGGGTCATTCTCTCGCGCGGGGAACGCCAGGCCAAAGAGGCGATGGAAGAAGGGGTCAGAAAGCATTGTCAGGCGTACGGTCTGGCCATCCGTGAAATCGAAGGCAGCGTGAAAGGCTCGGGCAGCGAGCGTTACACCCTGCTGGAGGCAGTGCTGCCCGGCGGCTCACGCATTACCGCACTTCCCGCCAACCCCGATACGGCGCGCGGCTTTGCCGCCAATGTGTTTCTCGATGAATTTGCCTTTCATGCTGACAGCCGCAAAATCTGGGCCGCGCTGTTTCCGGTGATATCGAACGGCTACAGGCTGCGCGTCACCTCCACCCCCAATGGCAAGGGCAACAAGTTTTATGAGCTGATGACCGACCCGTCGCTGGACAGCGTCTGGTCACGCCATCGGGTCGACATTTACCAGGCGGTCAAAGACGGCCTGCCACGGGATGTAGCCGCCCTCAAACAGGCGCTCAATGATGAAGACGCCTGGGCGCAGGAATTTGAACTGCACTGGCTGGATGAAGCCGCCGCCTGGCTTTCCTATGACCTGATTGATGGCGTAGAGCACCCGCAGGCCGGCAAGCCTGAGCACTATAACGGCGGTCCCTGTTTTGTCGGGGTCGATATCGGTCTGCGCCATGACCTGTTTGTGATATGGGTGATTGAACAGGTGGGCGATGTGGTCTGGACACGCGACATCATTACCCGCAAGCGTGCCCCGTTTGCCGAGCAGGATGCGCTGCTCGATGCGGTCTTTGCCCACTACCGGGTACTGCGCTGCTGCATCGACCAGACTGGTCTCGGCGAAAAGCCCGTGGAGGATGCCAGACGCCGTCATGGTACCCATCGCGTCGAGGGGGTGCTGTTTACCGCCAGCAATAAACTCACGCTGGCCACGCGCGGTAAAGAGGTATTTGAAGACCGCCGCTTGCGACTGCCACAGGGCGATGGCGCGTTACGCGCCGATTTGCATAAACTGAAAAAAGTGATGAGTCCGACCGGTGCACCGCGTTTTGTGGCCGAGAGCGATGCCGCCGGGCACGCTGACCGTGCCTGGGCGCTGTTTTTAGCGCTCAGCGCCGCCGACCAGCCCCACGGCCCGGTGCGCGCTTACTCCTGTTGCCCGCGTCAGGCCTCATTGTTGCTGGAGGGATATTGATGATTATCGATAAAAAGCGTTGTTCAGTGACATTGCTACCCGCGCCCGCAGTCCGGCGGGCCTGGGACAACTGTTCGGCCATTTACCCAATCCCGACCCGATATTACGCGCCAGAGGCCAGGCGATTAGCGTCTACCGCCAGTTACGCGCTGAGCCGTTGGTGGGTAGCAGTATCCGGCGGCGTAAATCGGCGGTCAAATGCCTGGAGCGCGGACTGGAGCCGGGGCAGGCACCTGCGCCTGTGGTGCGCTTTATTGAACAGACCCTGGCGCAGTGGGACATAAACCGCCTCATCGGCGAACTGCTGGAGGCGGCCTTTTTGGCTATCAACCCGCCGAACTGAGCTGGGCAAAAGACGGGCGCCATCTGGTGATGACCGATGTGGTGGGCAAGCCGCCTGAGTTGTTTACCTTTGATACGGAGAATCGCCTGCGCTTTCAGGCCCCGCAGTCCGGCCTGGCGGGCGAGTTATTACCGCCGCGCAAATTTGTGGTGGCGACGCAAGACGCCACCTTTGATAACCCCTACGGCTTTCCCGACCTGTCAATGTGCTTCTGGCCGGTGACGTTCAAGAAAGCCGGCTGGTCGTTCTGGATGCGCTTTACCGAGAAGTACGGCAGCCCCTGGCTGGTTGGCAAACACCCACGCGGCACCGCCGATGCGGAAATCGACCTGCTGCTCGATTCGCTCGACAAGATGGTAGAAGACGCGGTGGCGGTGATCCCCAATGATTCCACGGTGGAAATTATTGAATCCGCGGGCAAGGGGGCCTCCAGCGACATCTATCGCCATCTGATTGAACTGGCCCGCTCTGAAATCGTCATTGCCCTGCTGGGACAAAACCAGACCACCGAAGCAGAGACCACGCACGCCTCGGCACAGGCCGGACTGGAAGTCGCCGCCGATATCCGCGATGGCGATGCGTCCATGGTGATGAGTGCCATCAATCAGGTACTGCGGTTTATGGTGGAGCTTAATTTCGGTGAGGTGCCAATGCCTTCATGGGAGCTGTGGGCGCAAGAGACCATTGACGAGACCCAGGCCAAACGCGATTTGAGCCTGTCGCAGGCCGCCACGCTGTTTACCCCGCAATACTTTATGCGTGAGTACAACCTGCAGCCGGGCGACCTGCGCGAGTCTGCGGTCATGACGCCCCTGACGAACGCGGCCTTTGCCGAAACGCAGTCCGACGCCGCCGGGCTGGCAGAGGATGAACTGGAGCACGCGCTGGAGAGTCTGATAACCAGCGGGCAACGGGATAAGGCCATGGAGCCGATACTGTCTCCGCTGTTTGCCGCCGTCGAGCAGGGCCAGTCTCCCCAGGCATTAATGGGCATGCTGGCAGAAATGTATCCGCGTATGGCGGCTGACCGTCTGCAGGCGCACCTGGCGCGGATTTTATTTGTGGCGAACATCGCCGGGAGGCTCAGTGCTCAACAGTAACGACATTGCCGTCTGTTTTGGCCTGCCGCCTGCACGCGCCATTGCCTACCTCCGCGCCAAGGGCTACCGCATCACCTGGGACTGGGAGGAGATGTGGCAGGAAGCGCATGCACACGCCTTTACCGTGGCGAAAGTGATGCGCCTCGATATTCTGGAGGATATCCGCCAGGCACTGGAAAACGCCCTGGCGGAAGGCAAGACCCTGCCGTGGTTTAAAAAGGAACTGACCCCCATACTGCAGGCCAGGGGATGGTGGGGGAAAACCGATACCACCGACCCCGTCACGGGCGAGCCGGTCACCGTTCAGCAGGGCAGTGCATGGCGGCTGGAGACGATTTACCGTACCAATCTCTCTATGCTCTACAGCGCAGGACGCTGGGCCGAGCAGCAGGCCAATATCGATGATCGGCCTTACTGGATGTACGTGGCCATCCGCGATAACCGCACGCGCAAAAGCCATCTGGCGCTGCATGGTTTGGTTTTTCCGGCGGAGGATCCGTTCTGGCAGACCTTCTATCCCCCTAACGGCTGGCGCTGTCGCTGCAGCGTCATTGCGCTCTCTGCCGACGACGTGCGTCAGCGCGGGCTGGCGGTGAGGACGGCAGCCGGTCGACTGGAGACGGCGCTCAGACTGGTCTCTGAAAAAACCGGGGAAATGAAGCCGGTGACCACCTTTCATTTACCGTCCGGTAAAACCCTCAGCCCGGATGTCGGCTTTTCCTGTACACCCGGTCGTGCTTACGAGCCTGACTTCGCGCGCTACGGCGGCCCGCTGGCTGCACTGGCGCGTCAACAGTGGCGAGGACCATCATGAAAGACCTGATGCACATTCAGATTGATGCCCGCGAACTGGCAAAGGCGCTACGCGACCTGAGCCTCGCCGGGCAGGACATGACGCCGCTGATGCGCGCCCTGGCAGAAACCCTCAAGACCGAAACCGACCTGAACTTCGAGGATGAGGGGCACCCGGCCTGGCAGCCTTCCGTGGCCGCCCTGGCCAGAGAGGGCATGACCTTGTCGGCCAGCGGCCAGCTACGCGGCAGTGTCACCACCGACTACAGTCGCCATCATGCCACGGTGGGCAGCCACCTCGATTATGCGCGTATTCATCAACTGGGCGGCAAGGCCGGACGCCAACGCCGCGTCACCCTGCCCGCGCGACCGTATCTGCCTGTTGATGAGCAGGGCGCGCTTCAGCCCGGTATCGAACAAAAACTGCTGGCGTCGGTGCTGCGCTATCTGGAAAGGGCCACCCGCCGCTAACGCCCGTGGCGCGTTTTACGGCGTTCAGGCGGGTCAGTTTACCCCTGAACGCCCTGACGGCCTTTATAAACCTTTATAAAGGCTTTCCTGCGCCCTTTTTATCACCTGCGTTGACGGTCGTCGCCTTTTAACGGCATGATGTGGGTGACCCGCCGTTATCCGTACATTCTTAAACCCCTTTAAAAGCCTGCCCCGTTTTCACACGCCACACTGTCCCCCTGTCTATTGACCGGAGGGGACATGAGCACACTCCATATTTTCAAAACCGGTACGCATACCGATATGCACGGCAACCGGATCCAGTTTAGCGAAGCGGCGGTCGCGGCGATGGTGCAGGCTTACGATCCGGCGCTGTACGATGCGCCTATCGTGGTCGGGCATCCTGCGCTCGACGCCCCTGCCTACGGCTGGGTAAAAAGCTTGGTGGCACAGGGTACTGATGTGCTGGCTGAACCCCAGGACGTCGACCCGGCCTTTGCCGAACTGGTGGCGCAAAAACGCTACAAGAACATTTCTGCCTGTTTCTACTCCCCCGATGCGCCCGGCAACCCGAAGCCCGGTAACTGGTATTTGCGCCATATCGGTTTTCTCGGCGCACAGCCGCCCGCGATTAAGGGCCTCAAGCCTGCCGCGTTCAGTGAAGCGGAAGAAGGCGTGGTCGAGTTTGCCGACTGGAGCAGTACAACCAGTGCGTCACTGTTCGCCCGGCTGCGTGACTTTTTGATTGAGAAATTTGGCCGTGAAGCGACCGATGCGGCGCTCCCTGCGTGGCAAATCGACGCGCTGCGCGACGCAGGCCAGGAAAGCGACAGCGTGCGTCCGGCTTTCACTGAAAGCACCACTACCGCCCCGGCATCCCCTACACCATCAATTCCCCCCACCACTGAGGACAACACTGTGGATGAGAAAGAAACGCTGCGCCTGGCGCAGGAGAATGCTGACCTGAAGCGTCAGCTTGAGGCGCGTCGCCAGGCCGACAGTCAGGCCGAACAACGTCAGCGTCATGAAATGAATGCCGCCTTTGCCGACGGTCTGGTCAGCGAAGGGCGTCTGGCCCCTGCCGCCAAAAACGTGGTGGCGGCGCTGCTGGATGCGGTTGAACGCGGCGACCAGCCAGTGGCCTTCAGCGAGGGCAGTCTTACCCAGCCGCTGGGCGAGGCGTTCCGACACGTGCTGAAAACCTCCCCGCCGCTGGTTTGTTTCAGCGAGGTGGCGACCAAGGCACGCGGTACCCCGTCAGGGCAGTCGGTGGAGTTTGCCGATGCTGACCCGGTCGCGCTGGCCCTGCACCAGAAAGCGCAGGCCCTGGCGACGTCTGAAAACATCAGCTATGAAGCGGCGGTCAAGCGCTGCCTGTAAGGAGAGAGTATGTCTGATTATCTCAAGGGGAAGCGCATCGCTGACCCGGTACTGACCACCGTCGCCCGTGGCTATAAAAATGCCGCGTTTATCGGTGAGCAGCTGTTCCCGATGGTGATGATGGAAAAGGAAGGGGCGAAAGTACCCACCTTCGGCAAGGGTCTGTTTGCGGTGTATGAGACGCAACGCGCCGTCGGTGCCGACAGCAATATCATGATCCGCGAAAAGCAGGACGCGATGGACATCGTGCTGGATGAACATGATTTGGCGGCACCGGTGGATTACCGCGAACAGGCCGAGTCGATGTTCAATGAAGAAGCCAAGGCGGCGAAACGTGCCACACAGGGGATTGCCCTGCGCCGTGAGCGGTATGTGGCCGAGCTGGCGCAGGACAGCAAAATTTATCCGAAAGAAGCCGTCAAAAAACTCACCGCCGCCACAGGCTGGGGTGCCAAGGACAGTAATCCCCTCAAGGATATTGAGGCCGGTATGGAGGTGGTGCGCAACAACATTGGTCTGCGACCGAATGTGATAACGCTCGGCGCGTCGGTGATGGCGCTGCTGCGCTTTCATCCCGCGCTGCAGGCCGCTATCGGGGCTAATGAACGTAAACGAATCACAGAAGAGATGCTTAAAGACCTGTTCCAGGTCGACAGCGTGCTGATTGGCCAGCCGCGTGCCCTCTCCCAGGATGGCAAGACGGTCTCTGATTTGTGGGCGGACAACGTGATGCTGCATTACGTGTCCGGGCCGCAGGCCGGTAGCGATAGCGCCGATGAGCACGAGCCGTCATTTGGTTACACCTTCCGCCGTCAGGGCATGCCGATGGCCGATAAGTTTGACAGTGCCGGGGGCAAGGTGGTGAACGTGCGTTACACCGATATCTACAAGGTGGCGGTGGTAGGCAGTGATGCCGGTTATCTTATCACCAACGTCAAAGGAGCCTGAGTCATGGTGACCCAACAGGTGGTACTGACCACCACAATAGTGGCCGTCGAGACGTTAATCCAGCACCGACTGGTCGGCATCTCCGGCAAGGTTTTTAAAGGCAGCGGTACCGAACTCGGTGTGGCTGACATCGCGGGCAAAAAAGGCGATGTCGTGCCGGTCAATGTCCTGGGCATTATGGCGGTCGAGGCCGGTAGTGCCATCAGTGTCGGCGAATTACTGAAATCCGATGATCAGGGTCGGGTTATGCCGGAGTCTGCTCTGGAAAAAGGCGCATTACCGGCCTCCACGGTCGGTGTCGCGCTCGATAGCGCCACTGCCGAAGGCCAGCTTATCCGCATGGTGCGAGGTATCTGATGGATTACTGCACACCTGATGATGTGGCGGCGGTTATTCCCCGTCAGACGCTGATTGAGCTGACGCAGGACGGGATGACCATGGCGATTGACCAGGCGCTGCCGGATGTCGTTAATGAAACTGTGGTGAATGACGCCATCCGGTATGCGGTCGAGCTGATTGATGCCCATCTGCGCGGGCGCTATACCCTGCCGCTGACCCAGGTACCCACTGTCCTCAGGGATTTGGCGCTGAATCTGGTGTGCCATGCCCTCTATCGCCGCCGCCCTGAAGGTGACCTGCCGGACGCGGTGAAGGAAAGCTATCGCGCCACAGAGAAAACCCTGGTGGCGTTGCGCGACGGCAAGCTGACGCTGGGCATTCAGGCAACGCAACGGGATATGCCCGAGCCGGGGGAATACCGTGTCCGCAGCCGGGAACGGCAGTTCGGTGGCCCTGATGGCCTGCTGGAGCGCTACTGATGGATACCTGCACCCTACTGAGCGCGGTGGTTGAACGCTTGCGCCTTCAGCTGCCAGGGCTGCATGTGGATTTCTTCCCTGAACGGCCTGAGCAGTTTCGCCTGAATCATCCGCGCGGGGCGGTGCTGGTCAGCTACGGCAAATCAAATTTTGGCCAGACGCAGGATATCGGGGTGGTTATTCAGCCGCAGACCGTCAGACTGACCGCCACGGTGGTGGTGAGACAGCTTAACGGCAAAGACGGCGCGGTGGCGGTGCTTGACCAGGTGCGCCAGTGTCTGGGCGGCTGGCGGCCACCCGACTGCCAGCGTGATATCTGGCTGGTCGAGGAGGTCTTTTTGGGGCAGCGCGAGGGGCTGTGGCAGTACGCGCTCACCATTGAGACCGTGACGGTTTTTATCCAGAACGACAGCCCCGAAGACCATCCCCCCGTTAACCCAGATAAACCCTGAGGAGCAATAAAGATGGCCCTGTTTCGTTATGACGGCCCACCCAGTGGCGTCACCCTGCGTACCGGCGAGGTGCTGCAGGAAGTCCTGCTCTGGCCGGGGAGGGAAGTGAAAATGCCGGAAGATCATGAGTACACCCAGACACTGGTGTGTCTCGGCTATCTGACGCGCCTGGATGCGCAACCGGTCTACCTTGAACCGGCGGCGCGTCCTGTGAAATCCCGGCCTGCCGCCACCCCCTCGCCGACAGAGAAGGCGGGCAAGCAGAAAACAGACAGCCCGGGCACGGAGGGAGAAAAAACATGAGTGCTAACTATTTACACGGCCCGGAGACCATTGAGGTCGAGCGCGGCCCCCGTCCGGTACGCGCCGTCAAATCATCGGTGATAGGACTGATAGGCACTGCCCCAACCGGCGCGGTGAATCAACCGATACAATGCCTGTCAGAAAAGGACGCCGCCCAGTTTGGCCCGGAAATCGCCGGTTTTACCCTACCGCAGGCGCTGCGGGCGATTTACGATCATGGGGCCGGTACCGTGGTGGTTATCAACGTACTGGATCCAACACGACACACCCAGCATGTGGATGAAAGCGACCTGAAATTTGATGCACAGCATCAACGTGCCCGCCTTCGCTATGGGTACGTGAGCGCACTGGTATTGAAAAGCGCCGACAGCAAAACCACGTATCGGCGAGAGACGGATTATCAGCTTGAGCCGGTGAGCGGGACGTTAACGCGGCAAGCCAAAGGCGCTATCCCGGCAGGCGAAGCCTGTATCGCCAGCTACGATCATCTGGATACCGGTCAGGTCACGGCGGCAGATATTCTGGGCAGTATCGATACCGCCGGACGACGGAGCGGCATCAAGGTGCTCGACGATGTTTATAATCTGCTGGGCTATGACGCCAAAATTTTGATTGCGCCAGTCTATTGTACCCAGACCTCGGTCACTGCCGAGCTGGCGGCCTATGCCGACAAGCTCAAGGCCATCGCCTATGTGGATGCGCCGATTGGCACCACCTTTGCGCAGGCTATCGCCGGTCGTGGATCGTCTGGCACCATCAACTTCAACACTGCCTCCGAACGGGTGCGCCTGTGCTATCCGCATGCCCTGGTATGACAAGGCCAGCAACAAAAATCGCCTGGAGCCGCTCTCGCAACGTGCAGCGGGATTGCGGGCGAAAGTCGACCTGGAAAAAGGGTTCTGGTGGTCGTCCTCCAATCAGGAGATTGCCGGGATTGTCGGCATGGAGCGGGCGCTGTCGGCGAAGCTCGGGGATGCCCAAAGTGAAGTTAACCAGCTTAATGAAAACGGCATCACCACGGTATTTAACGGTTTTGGTACCGGCCTGCGCCTGTGGGGCAACCGCACGGCGGCGTTTCCGGCCGTCACCCATATGAAGAACTTTGAAAACGTGCGGCGTACCGGCGATATGCTCGACGAGGCGCTGCGCTTTTTCAGTCTGCAGTATATGGACAGGCCCATCAATCAGGCATTGATTGATGCCCTGTGCGAGTCGGTCAATGCCTACGGGCGCAAGCTGACAGGCGATGGTGCGCTGCTTGGCTTTCGCTGCTGGTATGACAAGGCGCGTAATGAAGAAGAGGAGCTGTCTGCCGGGCATCTGTTGCTGAACTATGCCTATACTCCGCCCCCGCCGATGGAGCGCCTGACCTATGAAACCGAAATTACCGCCGAGTTTCTGGCTAACCTGAAAGGAAGCGCGTCATGATAAGGGTAGAAGAGAACAAGATGCGTCGTTGTCTGTTGCTGAGCGAACTCTATCGTGAAAGGAAGGCGCGCCCGCGAGGGGAAGGACTGTTTATCGCCGATCTGGCGCAACGGTTTGGGGCAGGTCCGGACTTCGGTGTGCATTATCTTATTGAGAAGGGGTTGATTACCGGGTCAATGGGATACCTGACATTGACGGCAATCGGTGTTGATACCTTGGAAGGAGGTGAAATATGACCGGTAAAATTCAGCTTAACGCCATCAGCAATGCCAATATTTACGTTAATGGCAATAATCTGCTGGGGCGAGCCGAAGAGGTGAAATGCCCGGAGATACAGGCCATCATGCAGGAGCGCAAGGCGCTCGGCCTGGTGGGCAGGATAGAGTTGCCTTACAGTTTTGACAAACTGGAGGGAGAAATCAAGTGGAACAGTTTCTACGCCGATGTCGCCCGGCTGGTCGCCAACCCGTTTAGCACCTATCAGCTGCAGTGCCGCTGCAGTGTTCAGCAGTTTGCCAGCCAGGGTCGGTTCAATGAAGTGCCAATGGTGACCTATATGACGGTGATGTTCAAAAAGAACCCGCTGGGCACCTTCAGGCAGCATGAGGATCCGGATTTAAGCAGCGCCTTTACCTGCACCTATATCAAGCAGGTACTGGATGGCGAAGAATTACTGGAGCTGGACTACATGGCGAATATTTTTCGCGTGGGCGGGGTGGATATGCTGGCAGACTACCGGGCCAATATTGGTGGTTAGCGCGCCATCCGTTTTCAAGGGGGCGTTATCGTCCCTGTCTTCTTAATGGCATTTAAAAGCCCCTGACCCACCCGAATGCCAGACTGCCAGGGTCAAGAAATCCCCTCAACCCAGGAGCTTATTATGCACGACACTTACCCTCTGCGTTTTCCCTATCCGCTGGCCAATGGCGAGATGCTGACGCAGGTCACCGTGCGTCGTTTGACCGTGCGCGACATGAAGCAGGTACGCAAGCAAAGTCAGGATCCGTCTGATTTAGATGAATTGCTGGTTGCCAGCATGACCGGGCTGTTACCGGAAGATTTGGACAAGATGGATTTGGCGGATTACCAGGCATTGCATGGCCGATTTCGCGGCTTTGCGGGGCTGGATACAGTAATCCGGGACAACTGCGTAAGGCGGAGGCGTTACTGGCGAGGTGGTTTCGCTGGCAGCCCAGTGAGATTGACGGACTGCCGGTGGAAGAATTTGAGGGCTACCTTAAGGAAGCGGGCGAGCAGATAAAGCGCGAATACGGCGAATAGTCCAAAAAAGAAAGCGAAAAAAACCTTCAGCGGCGAAAAAAGCCAGTGCGATAAAGGGGCCAAAACAGAACGCAAGAAGGGCTAAACCCAGGCCAATCACCGCTGTAGCGATGCCGGACATCATAAAAATGGTTATCCATGACTCGCTTCTGGCCACCATGGGCTCTATTACCCAGTACAGGCCATAACAGTAACATGCCGCCAGCACCATACCGATCAGCCCGTTATAGAGGTTAAGACGCGTTTCCATGGTTGCTCTCCTTATTCATTATTAGTGAGTTTACCCTTATGGCGAGTGGTTTTTCAATTGGTGTTGTCGTCTCCGCCGCCCTGCACGGCACGTTCCGGGCTGTTATGGGGAATTCCCAACGGGCACTGGAACGGCTGAGTTCTGCGACCAGCCAACTACAGCAGCGTCAGGCATCGCTGACCCGGGCGGTTAGCCGATACGGCGACATTGGCGGAGATGCAGCCCGCCGCCTGAACGGTGAACTGACCCGCGTTGGCCATACCCTGTCCCGACTGGAAAGCCAGCAGGCACGCCTGACTCGCGCCACCGCCACCTCGACCGCCTTGCGTGATAATCGCATGAAGATCTACGGTCAGGGACTGGAGAGCTACGGCATGGCTCGGGCGGCCTATGGTGCCGTTCAGCCGTCAGTAAAAAAGTACATGTCCTTTCAGGACAACATGATCGATATGGCGATCACGGCGGGCTTTAACACGAAAACCCGCGACGCACTGGGCAAGGATATTCGTGCCTGGAGCCTGAAGTACAACCAGACTCAGGATGATTTACAGGCAGCAAGCAGTTCACTGATTGGCAATAATATCGATAATCTGGATGATCTGCGCGCCTACCTGCCAAGTATTGCCCGCGCGGCGACGGCCACAAAAACCCCGGCAGAACTGTGGGCGCAAGCCGCTTTTACCACCAAACAATCATTAGGCATCGCAGCCAAAGATTTTGCTGCCGTACAGAACATCATGACCTATGGGGGTAAAGCAGGATCGTTTGAAATTGCTGATCAGGTGAAGTGGTTACCCGAGCTAGCCCCACAAATGGCGAGTGTAGCGCAGGGTAAGGAAGCCGTTGCGGAGATGGTGGCCGCCTTACAGGTGGCAAAAATTGGGGCGGGCAGTTCAGATAAAGCAGCGAACAATTTTAATAATTTTCTCGAAAAACTGTATGCCCCAGAAACAAGAAAACGCTTTGCCGATGTGCATATCGATATTGAAAAGTCGTTAATGCAGCAAAAAGCGTATGGCATTTCGCCGATTGAAGGGATGATGAATACCCTGCAAACCTATCTGGCGCGAAAAAGTCCGCAAGCCCTGGCACAATTTAAATCGGCGATGGCACTGCAAGACGATAAGGCACGCGATAAGGCGTTATTGGCACTTCAGCAAAATTTTGGGCTGGGTGAGCTGTTCGCCGATATGCAGGTGATGGCTTTTGTCCGTCCGATGCTGGCCAATATGGAGAAGTACCGCACTATCCGTGCTGAATCCTTGAGCACCGCCAACACCGACGTGCAGGCAGAGGACTATTCCAAGCGACTGGCATCGCCGATTGAGAAAATGAAGCAATTGATGATCGCCAGCAGTGATTTGGGGATCAGTATAGGGGAGCAGCTCACACCGCAAGTCGTCGGATTTGTCGATACGGTTGTGCCCTTGATAACGCAGATCAACTGCTGGGTTCAGGCTAACCCTCAACTTGTGCAAAGCATTGCCGGTGTGGTTGGGGGATTGCTGGCCTTTAAAATCGGGCTATTGGGTGTGCGAATGGTGTTAAACCTGGTTGCCACCCCATTTATCTCGCTTTGGAAAGGCTTTCAGACAGTTCGCAGCGGCGGGTTACTGATGTCTGCCGCTTTTAGCCGGGGTGGTAGCCTTCGCCGTCTGGCCGGACTTATGGGCAGACTTTCACGCGGCGCGTTGCGTCTGGGGGCAGTGCTCGGCGGCGGACTGGTGCGTGGCCTGATGATAGCGGGACGTGCCGTGCTGTTTATTGGCCGGGCACTGATGCTTAATCCCATTGGGCTGCTGATCACCGGTATTGCTGTCGGCGCTTTCCTGATTTACCGCTACTGGGGGCCCATTAGCGCCTGGTTCAAAGCCCGCTGTGCGGATATCAAACAGGCGTTTTCCGGCGGCATCGGTGGCGTCGCGGCGCTGATTATCAACTGGTCGCCGGTGGGACTGTTCTATAAGGCGTTCGCGGGGGTCATGCGCTATTTCACTATTGAGTTACCCGCCAATTTTACCGATTTCGGTCGCAACCTGATTGAGGGACTGGTCAGTGGTATTCGCAGCAAGCTGACCGCGGCGAGAGAGAGTATCACTGAGTTTGGCGGCAGTATCAAAAGCTGGTTTAGCGAGACGCTGGGTATTAATAGCCCCTCACGGGTCTTTATGGGCTTTGGGGACAATATCGTTGAGGGGGCGGCAATCGGTATCCGACGCACCACCCCAAAAACTCGCAGCGCGACCAGCGACTGGCTGGCGGCGTTGTTGCAGGCAGGCGCAGGGCTGGCACTGCCGGGTCTGCCTGGATGGCGACCCGCTCCCATCCCCGCGGTACCGAACGGGGCGGGGCCGATGGGGCATGGGACGACAGGCCAGGGCGGTATCGTGGTGCATTTTAGTCCCAATATTGTGCTTGATGGTCGGTCGCAAACCCCCGGTTCAGCGGTGCAGCAGGCGTTGAGTCTGGGTGTGCGCGAACTGGAGCAGATGCTGGCGCGCGTACTGCAACAACAGCAGCGCCGGAGGCTGGAATAATGTTTGCCGTATTGGGGGATATCCCTTTTCAGCTGGGTACCAGCTTTGATGCCCAGGACGGGACTTTTGGCAATGACTTTGCCGAGCAGGCACGCATTGGCCACAAGCCGGGCTTGCAGTTTACCGGGGCAAAACTGGATGAGTACCATC
Organism: Type-A symbiont of Plautia stali; assembly: GCF_059731155.1. Lineage (NCBI taxonomy): Bacteria > Type-A symbiont of Plautia stali. Next base: position 1,087,359 of record NZ_AP035891.1, read on the forward strand.
TGACCCTGGTGCTTCATCAGCGTTACTGTGATCCGGGGCGTGAGTGGCAACGGCTGCAGGCGGCGAGCCGTGCCCATCAGGCGCTGGCCTTTGTGCTGGGTAACGGCGATTACAAGGGCTGGTTTGTCATTACCGACCTGTCGCTGAGTACCCAGCTCTGCAGCGCGCAGGGCCGTGCCCAGGCGCTATCGGTTGAGGTGACGCTGCGCGAATATACCGGCGACCTGCAAAAGCCGCTCAGACCCCCTGCCGTCAAAGGTGGGTTGCCAAACCTGCATCAGACCCGGCAGGCGGCCTTGCCCGCGTCGGGGCTGGGGCAGACGCTGCGCCAGGCGGTGGGCTTTGCCCGGCAGGCGCAATCGGCGCTACAGACCGCCTCCAGTGTCATCCGGGTCGCACGACAGATGAAAAGTAATCCGGTGGCGGCGCTGACCCGCGTACCCGGCGTACTGACCAGCCTGGGCGATGTGGCCGCGCCGCTGGCGCAATCGCAACCCTGGCTGCGCCAGTTAACCGGCACCTTACCCGACGCTATCCCGCTCCTGCGGGCGAGCGGTGAAGCGGCAACGATGATAGACCATGCCCGGGACACCCTGCGCGGCCTTGCGCCGGGCGAGAGTCAACAGCTGCCCGGTGCGCTCGATACCGTCGCCGGTCTGGCTGGCAATGCCGTGACGGTTTACCAGCATCAGTCAGCACCGCTGAGTCGCCTGGCCAGCCGTATTATGAGCCGGAGGGGATAATGATGTCTGCTGATACGCCTGCCGTCATGATCCATACCACCCGTGAAGGCGAACGCTGGGACACCCTGGCCCATCACTATTATGGTGACCCGCTGGGCTATGGGCGCATCATTATGGCTAATCCGCAGGTGGCCATTACCGCGTCGCTCCCGGCAGGGGGGCAGCTGCTTATCCCTGTCATTGCAGCGGATGACACCGGGGAGAACACACCACCATGGCTGCGCTAACCCCCCGGTCTGACATGACAACCCCGGTAGATACGCCTGCCTTTACCCTGCATTACGGCCAGAAAGATATCTCGCGGGAAGTGACGCCTTATGTGCTGTCGGTGAGCTTTACCGACCGTCTGGCCGGGGAAATCGGATGAAGTTGAAGTCGAGCTGAAAGACAGTGACGGTCGCTGGCGCGAGGCCTGGTATCCGGGCAAAGGCGACAGCCTGACGCTGGCGATAGGTCTGGCCGGTCAACCGCTGCTGGCGTGCGGGACGTTCTCCCTGGATGAGCTGGAATTTTCCAGCCCGCCGGACAGCGTACGGTTACGGGGGCTGTCGGCCCCGGTAACCCGCGCGTTGCGTACCCGCAGTAACCGGGCCTTTGAGGCCACTACGCTGCGGGCTATCGCCAGCCGGATAGCCAAAAAACATCATCTGCGGCTGGAAGGGTTCCTTGCGCCTTTGACGCTCGACCGGGTGACGCAGTATAACGAAACCGATCTGGCGTTTATCACCCGTCTGGGACGTGAGTATGGCTATATTGTCAAGGTGACCGATAAGGCGCTGGTGTTTTCCCATCGCGCGACATTGCGCGAAGCCTCGCCGCTACTGACGCTGACGCCGTCTGAAGTGAGCGGCTTTACCTTGCGCGATACGCTTAATCGCATTTATCAGCAAGGCAAGGTCAAATACCAGGACACCCGCACCAAAAAACGGGTCACTGTCGGCGTGCTGGCCGATGGCAGCATTGGCACGGTGGCAGAGGAAACCGTCCCTGCCAGGGGAAGCCGAACCACCAGTGCCGATACGCTGCACATGCAAAACCGGGCACGCACCCGCGATGAAGCGGTCGGTAAGCTGTGTGCCGGACTTAACCGCCACAATGAATACCAGCGCACGGCAAATCTCAGCTTGCCGGGTCAGACCCGGCTCAAAGCGGGTATCACGGTGCAACTGGCGGACTTCGGTCGCCTGTCCGGGGTCTGGCTCATCACCTCGGTGCGGCATGACCTTAACCGGCAAAGCGGCTATACCTGCGAACTGGAGTTAGGTCAGGGGCCGATTGCTAATTCGCATAAAAAAGGCAAGGCCAGCAAGCCACAGAGTCTTATGGTCATCGGCAAAAAAGCCGACGGCAGTATTGGCGTGGTGGCAACAGAAACCCCCGTTGCACAGGAGAAAAAACGATGAGCGGTATCAAATTTACCACGGGCACGGTGAGTGCGGTGGATGAGAAAACGGTGCGGGTACGCGTTCGTTTGCCTGAACTGGATAATCTGCGTACTGCCTGGCTTGAGGTATTGCAGCGCAACACGCAGAATAACAAGGATTACTGGCTACCGGATATTGGCGAGCAGGTTAAACTGTTACTTGACCCCTATGGTGATGATGGTGTGGTGCTCGGCGCGGTCTATTCACAGGTCGACCGACCGGCTATTGCGTCACGCGATAAACGCCGGGTCGACTTTGCCGATGGCACCTTTGTCGAGTATGACCGAAAAAACCACGCGATGGCTATCGGGGGCGAGATACAGACCCTGATACTGACCACCCAGGGCAATGTGCATATCCAGACGCAAAATGCGACGGTAAAAGCGAGTAAACAGCTCACACTCGATTCACCTGATACCCTTACGACCGGTAACCTGACGGTGCAGAAGCAACTCACTTACCTGGGCGGTATGAGCGGCTCGGGTGGCAAGGGTGCGGCAGCCACCATTAACGGCGATATCAAGGCCAGCGGGGATATCCAGGCCGGGAACGTGTCGCTGGAGAACCATCAGCACAGTAACGGTCATGATAGCAAGCCAACCGGCAAGCCGGTATAAACGCTGGCAGGCTTTAACGCGCTTTAATACCCCCTGTCGCCCGCCTGTGTCATGCTGCCAGTATGAAAAATGATTATGCAACGTCCGTTTACTGGCAGCCCGCGCTGAACCGTCCTGGCGAGCGCGTTTCCGGGCTGGCCGATATTGCGCAGTCCATGCGTATTATTCTGGGTACGCCCTGTGGTGCAGACCTGCATCGACCCGATTTTGGCAGCAACCTGTACCGCTATCTGGATATGCCCACCGAGCAGGCCATCCCCCATGTCGTCAGAGAGACGGTAGATGCACTAAGGCGCTGGGAGCCACGGATGCAACTCCTTGAGGTGAAACCGCGTGCTGAAGCAGAACATCTCTGGTTGCGGATACGCTGGCAACCGATAACGGACGGCGCGCCGCAGATGACGGAGGTTGCATGGCGTTAACCAACAAGAAACCGGTATTTATCAACACCGATGCGGCGGCACTGACCGCTGAAATGATAGCCTGGTATGAAAAGGTCAGCGGCAAGACGCTCTATCCGGCGCAGGATGAACGGCTGCTGATTAACCTGATGGCTTACCGTGAGGCACTGGTACGCCTGGCGATTCAGGATACCGCCGAGCAGAATCTGGTGGCCTTTGCTCGCGCCCCGATGCTGGACTATCTGGGTGAACTGGTCGGCGTATACCGCCTGGCGGCTGCGGCAGCCCGTACCCGCCTACGGTTTCAGCTCGAAGCGCCTCCCGCCACGCCGCTGGTCATTCCGGCGGGCACGCGCGTCAGTGCTCGCGACAGTATTGTTTTTGCCACCGATGAGGCGGTCACCCTGAGCGACACCACTGCCAACGTGACGGCTACCTGTACCGAGCGCGGCACACTCGGCAACGGCTGGCAACCGGCGCAAATCAGCACCTTGCTCGACGGCATCAACGATGCTGACCTGAGCGTGACCAATACCGAACCCAGTACCGGTGGTGCTGATCCGGAAGAGGATGCGCATCTGCGTGAGCGTATCCGGCTGGCCCCCGCGTCATTTAGCAACGCCGGTTCGCGCGAGGCGTACCGTTTTCATGCCATGAGTGCCCATCAGGATATCCGCGATGTGGCGGTGATGCGCCCGGTACCGGGTACGGTGGCGCTTTATCCACTGGTCAAAACCGGTCTGCCGTCCGACACCTTGCTGGCCCTGGTCAGCGGCACATGCGCGGATGAAAAGGTGCGCCCATTAACGGATACCGTCAAGGTGGCCTCGCCGGTTAAGGTGACTTACCGGATTGAAGCGGCTATCCGCGTTTATGCTGGCTACGATAGCGCCGAGGTCATGGCAGAAGTGAAGCAGGCCGCCCGGCATTATATGGACAAGCAGGCCGCACAGCTGGGTCGTGATATCGTTCCCAGCCAGATACAGGCCACCCTCTCGGTCAACGGGGTTTACAGCGTCGAGCTTAAACAACCGACCCTGCAGGTGGTGAAAGAAAACGAATGGCCCTGGTGTGAAAACATCGACCTGACGTTAGTGGGGGTGGTCAATGACTGATATCACACCCGATACCCCTGCCCACGAGAGCTTACTGCCCCCGCCATTAGCCGACGATAGCCGCTTTCAGTGGCTGGCAATGTTGGCGGGCCGATTGCAGCAGCTTGACCTGACGCCGCTGCTGGTCTACCTGATGGATATGACCGAAACCAGTGCCTTACCCTGGCTGGCCGAACAACTGTCGCTGACCGGCGATAATGGCTGGGATCTGGCCGAATCCGACGATGCCTGCCGGGCGATGCTGAAAAACGCCATTGAACTGCACCGCTATAAAGGCACCCCCTGGTCGGTACGTGAAGTCATTCGCCGTCTGGGCTTCGGAGACGTCGAATTAAGCGAAGGGGAAGCGGCATTGGGGGAACCCCTGACCCGTACCTGGCCAGCAGAATGCCGCTGGGCGCTTTACCGGGTGGTATTGAAACAGATTATTACCAATGACCAGGCGGCACTGTTACGCCAGACGCTGGCGGCGTTTGCCCCGGCACGTTGTGAACTGGCGGCGCTCGATTACACCGCCGTCCCGTTACGCTATAACCACACCGCCCAGTATGACGGAGTTTATAATCATGGGAGCAGCTAAGATGAGTTCTTTGAAAGAATCCCCTGCATGGGAAGACGGCATTTACCAGATAGAAACCTCAGACCCGGTATTGGGTGGCCCGGAAGGCATCACCAACCGACCGCCCAGGGAATTGGCCAATCGCATCGCCTGGCTAAAGCAGCAGCTGGAAGGCACACAGGCGGCCCTTGAGGCCCATGCCAATTCGCGCAACCATCCGGATGCCACATTGGCGGCGAAAGGGTTTGTGCAGCTGAGTAATGCCACCTACAGCCAGGACGAGAGCACCGCAGCGACGCCCAGGCTGGTCAATGATCGGGTCAATGCCATTGTCGACAATGCGCCGTCTGATTTAGATACGCTGAACAAGCTGGCGCAAGCGATCAGCAATAACCCGAAATTTGCCGAAAGCGTGACGCAACTGTTGAGCCAGAAACTGGCAAAAAATGAAAATGGTGCTGACATCCCGGACAAGAATCAATTTGTTAGAAACCTTGGTTTAACGGAAACGGTAGATTGTGCAAAAAATGCACTGGATAAACGTACCGGCGGAACCGTCACTGGTGCACTGCATGTTACCCACTCCGTTAATGTGGGGGACGTTGACTCAGGGCTTATTGCTAACGGCGACGGGAGCGTTGCGTTCTATGCACAGGACCTCAAAACCGGTGAATGGAATAAGGACCGACTGCATTGGGTGCAAAACCTTGAAGTCGGCGGCAAACTTACCGCCAACGGCGGGGCGACGTTTGGCGGCAATGTCACCGTCTCATGGGGCGGTAGAACTACTACTTTTCACGAAAACGGGGATGTGGTGGGTCCCCTTTGGGGCGGGGCGTTGAGCGGCTGGCTTAATAATACCTTTGTGCGCGATATTCGATTGGGGCATATACAGGAAGTTCAGATATGGAAGGGACCAGGCTATCGTGATGAACCGTCGCATGTGATTACCGGCGTGTATAACGGGAATGGTGATGCATATGTTGATTTTGTTCAACGGCGTGTCCTTCAAAAGGACATTAATGGTAACTGGATAAATGTGTGGTTTATGTGATGAAAAACATTAAAAACTTTAAACGATACCACCCTGATTCTGTTGATAAAAAAGCGCTAGAACGCTCTATTGGTGCGATTTTTCTTATCTCAGAAGATGGTCAAGACTGGTATGAGTGCCAGAAAACTTTTCAGCCAGAAACAATGAAAATCGAGTATGAAGCCGACGGAGTTATACGCTCGATGGGCTACGATATCAGCGGTTTCTGTCCTGATCGATGCAGCATAGCAGAAGTATCCAAATGGCCTAAAGAGGCAGCCCCTAATCGAAAATGGTGTTTTATCGATGGTGAGGTGGTTCCACGTGTTTATACACTAGATGAACTCAGGGAGCAAGCAACTCATAAACGAGACTATCTACTTGAGCAGGCAGCAAAAATTATAGCGCCGTGGCAGGATGCGGTAGAGCTGAACATGGCTTCAGAAGCCGAAAAAATGGCGCTGCTGGCGTGGAAAAAATACAGAGTGCTGCTTAATCGGCTCGATATTAGCAGTGCGCCGGATATTGACTGGCCAAATCCTCCTTCAGAAACCAATCGCCAGAACCACGGTTTCAAGGCTGTTATCCACCGTCACCCTGACGATCCCGTTATCGACCAGATGGGCTGACTGTGATTGACGATCTGCATGAAAATTTATCGCAGAAGCAACATAGCCGATACAGAACAATCCCGCGCTGGGAAATTTCATGGGCAACGGGAAATCATAGGTTCCTTCCCTTTTATCTTTTCCATATCTTGCCCACTGGATAATCAATCCCGTGTCCCCGCATTTAAACCATCCATTGACCCCGAGCTTCGCTGTATTCGCTTTGCCGTAGGCCCCTTTGGGCTGGAAGGTCTTTTTCAGGTAAGCGTCCAGCCACTGATTGCCCCACATGCTACCGTAGATATTGCCGTCAGAGGCTATCCTTGCGGCTCCGGCATATATGGAAGAAGGGGCACGAAAACCGCCATCTTTATGAAAAATATAATCGCCGCCGCCGTCATTGCCATTGTTTAGCCGAACGCCATCACCGCCCTTGTCTTTGTAGAGCCACATGCGAACGCTATCATCCTGATTATGAATACCCAGATGCTTGCGGCCATCTCCCTTCAGGGTGATCTGGCCCCCCTGTGACATAATGTCACCATTGACCGTTCCGCCAGTCCGTTTATCCAGTGCATTTTTTGCACAATCTACCGTTTCCGTTAAACCAAGGTTTTCTTAAATCGGGAATTTAGCTAATATTTTGCCCAAAACCAGCGATGACAAGGCTTTCGGAGGGAGGATTAGGGGCTAAAATGGCAAAAATTGGCTATATGAGGGTGTCAAAAAATGACCAAAACACCGATTTACAGCAAAAATCCTTGATTTGTGCAAATTGCGAACAGATTTTTGAGGATAAAATCAGTGGAAAAACAGACCAGAGACCCGGATTAAAACGCGCGTTAAACTGCCTGAAATCGGGGGATACTCTGGTGGTCTGGAAGCTCGACAGGCTGGGTCGCAGCATTAAACATTTGATTACTTTAATATCCAATCTGGAAGATGAAGGTATTCATTTTCATAGTTTGACGGATGCCATTGATACCTCTACGTCCGCAGGCCGTTTTTTCTTTCATGTGATGAGCGCGTTAGCACAAATGGAGCGCGAACTGATTGTTGAGCGTACTCAGGCTGGTTTAGCTGCAGCGAGAAGCAGAGGACGTATTGGCGGCAGACCTCAGTCGCTATCTTTTGCACAGCAACAGGAAGCTCAAAAATTATTGGCGAATGGTCATAGCAGAAAACAGCTTGCATTACTGTATGATGTTTCATTGGCCAGCATCTACAAATATTGTCCAGTTAACCGGAATGCTCGAACAGGCCAAAATGGCTTTGATGAAAAATGACAGTGTAATTTCGTTGCACTGATGGAAACAAAAGTAGCCTGCCATTTATCGCACGTTTTGGCTTCAAATATCGCACGCCGCATCAAGAGCTGGGTGAGCGTCTGGTTCAGACCTGGAATAAAAAACACGGCAGCTAAGCATGAAACAACAGTATGAGACGCAGGTCACGGTGCAGGGCAAAGGCGACAGCAAAGCAAAAGCCTTCGCCGATGCGCTCAGCAAGGTGCAGCAGCAGGTGCTGCGCACCAGCCAGAAAATTCTGTTGCGCATTGAACCGCTCAATGTGCGGGTGCTGCGCGCGCAGGAGAGCGTGCGGAAGAAGAAATTTCTGTTCTTCTTCCTCGCGCGTGAACGGCGGAATTACAGCTTGGAGCTGGAAATTACCGTCAGCGTCACTGTGATCGACACCGAGAGCGTGACCTTCACAGCAACGTAAGAATAACGACAACAAGGGTAACAATATGTTTTTAATCATTTTGTTTAAGTCGTTGATCATAGGTGGGTTAGTCGGCGTGGGCGTTGGAGCGGGCGCGGCGCGCATGTTCCACGCGCCCGTCACGCAGGGGATGGGTGCCTTCCGTACGCTGGGCGAGCTCAACTCCTGCGAGGGCGATCCGGCTTCGCACTTCTCCTTTGGTCTCGGCTTCTTCTTTAACGCCTGGGCATCCTCCGTTGCAGCGGGCTCCTTCACGCAGGATGTGGATCACCGCATTCTGCCGAACTGGGGCGCGGCAGCACTAATGGTAAAAAATCGCAACGTCGCGGAAACGCGGCATAACCCGAAGCGCATGGCGATTGCCTGCGGCATCATCGGCATGATCGTGGTGGCCTTCCTGAACAGTACCGCTTCCGCCGTACCGGCTGCGCTGCAGGTGACCGCGGTGAAAGTGCTGGTGCCGGCGGCGAATCTGCTGGTGAACACGGTGATGCCGATGATGTTCTGGCTGGCGGCGATTGATGCCGGTAAGAAATCGGGCTTCTGGGCGACCATTTTTGGCGGTCTGGCGCAGTTGATCATGGGTAACGCCGTGCCGGGTCTGGTGCTTGGGGATTCTGATTGGTAAAGGCGTGGAAGAGAGCGACTGGAACAAAGTCACCAAAGTGATGATGGCTGCGATTGTCCTGCTGTTTGTGCTGAGCGGCTTCTTCCGTGGCTTCGATGTGAAACTGCTGCAATCCTTCCAGCTCGGCATTCCTGGCTGGCTCGATATGATCCACAACAGCCTGAGCGGCAAATAAGGAGCCTTCAGCATGAACGAGAACGAAAACAAAGGGTTCTGGTACGCCGACTGGTCTTTCCCGCTGTTTGTCGGCCTGCTCTCCTCCGGCGTATTCGCCGGGACGCACATGTACTACCTGTACAGCATCGGTGCCTTTAACGAAGTGGCGTTTGTTTCGATGCTGCGCTCCGGCATGGAAACCGGCGTGTACGGCGCGGTGGCGGCGTTTGGTGCCAGCTTCCTGTTTGCGCGTATTATTGAAGGCTCGCTGGTGGGGATTCTGGATATCGGCGGCGCGATTCAGACCGGCGTTGGCCTCGGCGTGCCGGCGCTGCTGCTGGGGGCCGGTATCGTGTTTCCGGTGGCGAACTTTGCGGCCTCGCTGGCAACCGGTCTGGTGATTGGCATGGCGATTGGCTACGTGATTATCCTCGCGCGTAAATTCACCATCAACCAGAGCGATTCCACCTATGGCGCGGACGTAATGATGGGGGCCGGGAATGCCTCTGGTCGCTTCCTCGGGCCGCTGATTATTCTGTCCGCCATGGCCGCGTCAATTCCGATCGGCCTCGGTTCGCTGGTCGGTGCGCTGCTGTTTTATCTGTGGAACAAGCCGATAACCCGCGGTGCCATTCTCGGTGCCATGGTGCTCGGCGCTATCTTCCCGGTTTCGCTGTAAGCGCGAAATGGCTGCACAACCCCGTAGCGGCGCGATTTATCGCGCAATAAATTGCGCCGCTACGGCATGTGCGCTCTGTAAATGGGGGTTTTATGTTTGATCTGATTCTGCGCCGCGCGCGTCTGTGTGATGAACAGCTGGTGGATATCGCGATTCGCGCCGGCAAAATCGCGACGGTTGGTAAGTTGGACGGCGCAGCGCAACAGGAGCGCGATCTCGGTGGCCGTTACTACGTCAGCGCGGGCTGGATTGACAGCCACGTACACTGCTATCCCAAATCGCCGATTTACCACGACGAAGCCGACGCGATTGGCGTGGCGCAGGGCGTCACCACCGTGGTGGATGCGGGCAGCACCGGTGCCGATCACATCGACGACTTTTATCAGCTGACGCGCAGCGCGAAGACCGAAGTGCGCGCGCTGATCAACATCTCGCGCACCGGCATCGTCACGCAGAACGAGCTGGCCGATATGGCGCAGATCGACGGCGAAGCGGTGGTGCAGGCGATACAGCGTCGCCCGGACTTTATCGTCGGCCTGAAGGCGCGCATGAGCAGCAGCGTGGTCGACGACAACGGCATTCAGCCGCTGGTGCGCGCCAAAGCCATTCAGCAGGCGGCGGGCAATCTGCCGCTGATGGTGCACATCGGTAACAACCCGCCGGTGCTGGAGGAGATCGCCGCGCTGCTCACCGACGGCGACATCATCACTCACTGCTTCAACGGCAAGCCGAACCGCATTCTGTCACCGCAGGGCGAGCTGAAAGCGGCGGTTAAGCAGGCGATCGCGCGCGGCGTGAAGCTGGATATCGGCCACGGCAGCGCCAGCTTCAGTTTTGCGGTGGCGCGCGAGGCGATTGTCCAGGGCATTCTGCCGGACACCATCAGCTCCGATATCTATTGTCGCAACCGCATCAACGGCCCGGTGCACAGCCTAGCGCACGTGATGTCGAAATTTTTCTCCATTGGCATGACGCTGCCGCAGGTGATCGCCTGCGTCACCGTTAATGCCGCAGCGGGTCTGCGTCTGGCCGGCAAAGGACATCTGACCGCCGGTTATGACGCCGATCTGACAATTTTTACCGTCAAAGAGGAAGCCCGCCCGTTCGTCGATGCTGAAGGCGAACGGGTAACGGGTGAGCAACATTTGCTGCCGCTGGCCGTGGTGATAGCGGGCCAGTGGCATCTGACTGGGGAAGGGAAAGCGCATCATGTCTTCGATTTATGAGAAATATGACCTGAAACAGGTGATCAACGCCTCCGGCCGCATGACCATTCTCGGCGTGTCGACGCCGTCCGCCGACGTGGTGGATACCGTCAGCTATGGCCTTAATCACTACTTTGAGATCAAAGATCTGGTCAACAAAACCGGTGCCTACATCGCGCGCCTGCTGGAAGTCGAAAACGCGGTGGTGGTGTCCTGCGCCTCGGCCGGTATTGCCCAGTGCGTGGCGGCGGTGATCGTCAAAGATAACGACTGGCTGCTGGATAACCTGCACGCCGCGCCGCTCAGCGTGCCGCATGACATCGTGGTGCCGAAAGGCCATAACGTGAACTACGGCGCGCCGGTGGGCAGCATGGTGGCGCTGGGCAGCGGACGCCTGATTGAAGCCGGTTACAGCAATGAGTGCTCGCCAGAACAGCTGGCGGCGGCCATCACGCCGACCACCGCTGCGCTGCTTTACGTCAAGTCGCATCACTGTGTGCAGAAAAGCCATCTCAGCGTCGAACAGGCGGCAGTGGTCGCGCGCAAACACGGTATTCCGCTGATTGTCGATGCGGCGGCCGAAGAGGATTTGCAGTGCTATTACCAGATAGGGGCCGACCTAGTGATCTACAGCGGTGCCAAAGCGATTGAAGGGCCAACCAGCGGCTTGGTGATCGGCCGCAGCCAGTACGTCGAGTGGGTGAAACGCCAGAGTAACGGCATTGGCCGCGCGATGAAAGTCGGCAAAGAGGGCATTCTCGGTCTGACTCAGGCAATTGAAAACTACCTGCTGCAGAGCAAAACCAGCGGCGCCGACATGGTGGCGAAGATGACGCCATTTATCGATAACCTCAACACGCTGAACGGCGTCAGCGCGCGTGGTCTGGGATGCGGCCGGTCGTGATATCGCCCGCGCCGAGATCAAATTTGATGAAGCGGTGACGAGCTGGCCGACCGGCGAGCTGGTGCAGGCGCTGAAAAACGGCGACATCGCCATCTATTTCCGCGGCTATAAAGCCAACGAAGGCATTATCGAAGCGGATGTGCGCAGCGTCAGCGCGGAACAGCTGCACATCATCTTTAGCCGCATCCAGGCGCTGCTCAGCGGAGGAAAACGCGCATGAATCTCAACCCCAATTTCTATCAGGGCCGTCTGTGCCTCAACGTGCTGGCCGGTTCAAAGCAGAATGCGCAGGCGATCTGGCAGGCGGCAGAAGGGCATGTGCTGGTCGGCGTTTTGTCGAAAAACTATGCCTCCAATGAGGCCGCAATCGCCGATATGCGCGAGTACGCGGCGCTGATTGATAATGCGCTGTCGGTTGGGCTGGGCGCGGGCGATCCCAATCAGTCGGCGATGGTAAGTGAAATCTCGGCAGAACTGCAGCCGCAGCACGTCAATCAGGTCTTCACCGGCGTGGCCACCAGCTGCGCGCTGCTCGGACAGCCACACATCATCGTGAACGGTCTGGTTTCACCAACCGACACGCCGGGCAGGGTGAAAATCTCCACCGGCCCGCGCAGTTCGCAGGCGGCGGACGGCATTGTGCCGATCGCCACGGCGATCGCCATGCGGCAGGATATGGGCGGCAGTTCGGTAAAGTATTTCCCGATGGGCGGCCTGAAAGCAGTAGAGGAGTATCGCGCGGTGGCGGACGCCTGTGCGCGCCATGATTTCTGGCTGGAGCCGACCGGCAGTATCGATCTTAATAATTTCGAAGAGATCGTGCGGATTGCTCTGGAGGCCGGGGTCAGTAAAGTCATCCCGCACGTTTACAGCTCGATTATTGATAGCGCCAGCGGCGACACGCGCATTGACGATGTGCGTCAGCTTCTGGCAACGTGCAAGAAACTGCTGTAACAAATGAGTAACAGGTGAGGCTCCGTGAGATTTCCCAATCAGCGTTTAGCTCAACTCTTCGCGGCGCTGCAAAGCGAAACGCTGCCACAGGATGAGCTGGCGCGGCGTTTTTCCGTTTCAACGCGCACGGTGCGCACCGACATCACCGCGCTCAATGCGCTGCTGGAACACACGGCGCTCAGTTCGTGCTGGCGCGCGGCGCGGGCTATCAGCTAAAAATCGACGACGCGGTGCGCTTCGGCCGCCTGCAGCAGGAGAGTGCGGCACCGCTGCGGGTGCCGCGCACCTCGCAGGATCGGGTGCGCTATCTGCTGAGCCGCTTTCTCACCGCTGCGTATTCACTCAAGCTGGAAGATCTGTCGGAGAGTGGTTCGTCAGCCGCGCCACGCTGCAGAGCGATATGGCGGAAGTGCGCGAGTGGCTGGGCCGCTATCATCTCAACATCGAAACCAAGCCGCGCTACGGTATGAAACTGTTTGACAGCGAGGCGGCGATTCGCACCTGCCTGACCGAGCTGCTGTGGCAAATCGACCAGCAGACACCGGACAGCCCGCTGCTGACGGTCGAGGCGCTGCACAGCGGCATGCTGGCGCAGCTGCAGCCGCTGCTGGCGCAGTGTTTTACGCAGCACGCCATCCGGCTCAGCGATGAGGGCGAGCGCTACCTGCTGATTTACTGCGCGGTGGCGGTGCGTCGCATCAGCGAAGGCTTCCCGCTCAGCGATCCCGGCGCGGAGGATGTCGGCGAGGAGATACGCGAGGCGGCGCACGATCTGGTTAATCTGATGCGCCCGCTGGTGGGCAAAGCCATCTCGCAGGTCGAAGATAACTGGCTGCGCGTCAATATTGCGGCGCGGCAGATTCAGGCGCTGGCCCCCAGTACCATCAACGCCGATGCGCTGGTGGATTACCTGCTTAACTACATCAACACCCATTACAACTACCGGCTACAGCAGGATGAGCAGCTGCGCGCCGATCTGCTCACGCACATCAAAACCATGATCACCCGCGTGCGCTATCAGATCCACATCCCTAATCCGCTGCTGAGTAACATCAAGCAGCACTATCCGATGGCCTACGATGTGACGCTGGCGGCCGTCACCAGCTGGGGCAAATACACGCCGTATACCATCAGCGAAAACGAGATTGGCTTTCTGGTGCTGCACATCGGCGTCGGGCTGGAGCGACATTACGATGTCGGCTATCAGCGACATCCGCAGGTGTTGCTGGTCTGCGACAGCGGCAACTCCACGCTGCGCATGATCGAGGCGCTGCTGCTGCGCAAATATCTACAGCTGGTGGTAACGGCGCGGCTGTCGCAGCGTGACTACGAGGTACGTGCGCACATCGATGAAGATTTTGTTATTTCAACCGCGCGGCTCAGCGAGAAGAACAAGCCGGTAGTGATGATGTCGCCGTTTCCTACGGAGTTTCAGCTGGAACAGCTCGGCAAGCTGGTGCTGGTGGATCGCACCCGACCTTACATGCTGGAGAAGTACTTCGACGCGCAGCATTTCATGGTGCTCGACCGGCCAATAAGCCAGTCGGCGCTGTTCCGCCTGCTGTGCGATCGGCTCGAGGCGGAGGGCTATGTCGATGCTTATTTTTATCCTTCGGTCGAAGAGCGTGAAGCGATTGTCAGTACGATGCTGGGCGAAGGGATTGCGCTGCCACACTCGCTGGGATTACTGGCCAAAAAAACCGTGGTTTACACCGTGCTGGCACCGCACGGCGTGAGCTGGGGCGATGAGACGGCCTCAGTGATTTTCCTGCTGGCGATCAGTAAGAGCGAATATGAGGAGGCGATGGCGATTTACGATCTGTTTGTCACCTTCCTGCGCGAAAGGGCGGTGACAAGACTGCGCGACTGCGCTGATTTCATCAGCTTTAAAGCGGTGGCGATGGATTGTCTGAGCAGGTTGTGATGGGGATGGGTGCGGTTTGCCCCTCACCCTAACCCTCTCCCGCAAGCGGGCGAGGGGACCGACCCAGCGGCGTGTAAGCTCAGGCGCTGAGCCTCAGCGCCTAGTGGATAGTCTTGATTCCGGCTCTCAAACCCCGTTCGGACGGCTCCCTCTCCCGCTTGCGGGAGAGGGCTGGGGTGAGGGCGAAGGGCCGCCAGCACCCGAAATCAGCCGCGTTTCGCCAGCAGTTTCGGAATCTCACGCAGGCACCAGGCTTTGGCTTCACCCATGCTATCGCGGCGCCACGCTATAATAATATCCACCTCACGGGTGTACTCGGCGCTGACGACGCGCAGGCGGCCTTCGGCGATATCTTTCTCCACCATCGGATAAGAGCATGGTCGCTACGCCGAGACCGGCCAGCAGCGCGCGGCGTTTATCATCCATGCTGCTTACCGTCAGGCGCTGCTATTTGTCCAGCAACTGCACCGTCAACACCGGGCGTTCGCGCGCGGTGTCCGCCACGGCGATGCCGCGATACTTAACGCGCGTGACCTCGGACAGCGGCTCGGCTTCCTGATGAATCGGGTGATCCGGACTGGCAACATACACGCTCATAATGCTGTACAGCTTGCGCGTGTTGATTTCGGTGGACGCGCGAAAATGCAAATCCGGCGCGATCACGATGTCGGCGCGGCCCTGCTCCAGTCGCTCCTACGCGCCCGTCAGCACTTTGGTGACCAGCGAAATCTGCGTATTGGCTTTCTCGGCCAGCTTCTCTACCAGCGGGAACAGCAGCTCGGTCGGGATCAGCGCTTCGGCCACAATGGTCAGATGGGTTTCCCAGCCGCGCGCCAGCGCTTCGGCATCGGTGGTGAGTTTATCGGCGGCTTCCAGCAGCACGCGGCCGCGTTCCAGCAGCATTCGCCCGACGTTGGTGAATTTGGTGCGATGGCCGGAGCGGTCAAACAGCACCACATCCAGCTCCTCTTCCAGCTTCTGCATGGTGTAGCTCAGCGCCGATGGCACGCGTCCCAGCTCGTCGGCCGCAGCGGCGAAGCTGCCGCGACGGTCAATAGCATCCATCACACGTAAAGCTTCCAAGGTTAACGCGCCTCTTTAGCCATGCCGACTCTCTGTCAGTAAATTTGAATATGCCAGGCAGATTAACTGGCTAACAATCCGGCGTCCAGCCTTTTACCATTGACGTATAAAGCATGTGGTGGATTCTCACCGCAGTGCGTCGGAGGTAAAGCATGATGACAACCCGCTGCGCGTCCGCATGTGGCTAGGCCGATTTTGGTTGGTTGCAGGCGCGCTATAGCTTCTCATTTGGCCACTATTTTGATCCCCAACTGATGGGCTACGCCTCGCTGCGCGTGCTGAATCAGGAAGTGCTGGCACCCGGTGCGGCATTTCAGCCGCGCACCTATCCGCAGGTGGATGTGCTCAACCTGGTATTGCAGGGTGAAGCCGAATACCGCGACAGCGAAGGCAATTACCTGGTGGCGCGGGAGGGCGAAGAGATGCTGCTGTCGGCTCGCCAGGGCGTCAATTACAGCGAACACAGTATCAGCAAGGATCGCCCACTGACGCGCATGCAGCTGTGGCTGGCCGCCTGTCCGGAACGGGAAAATCCGCTGCTGCAAAAACGCGCGCTGCCCAGCAAACCCATGTGCTGATTGCGTCACCGGATGGCGCGGACGGCAGTTTGCAGCTGCGCCAGCAGGTGTGGGTACATCAGGTCACGCTGGCACCGGGCGAGCAGTACAGCCTGGCGCTGCACGGACCGCGCGCCTATTTGCAGTCGATTCACGGTGCGCTTGAGGTGCGGGCCAGCAGTGCGCATCAGGAACAGCTGCGCTGTGGTGATGGAGCGTTTGTCAGTGAAGAGGCGCAGATTACGCTGCGGGCGGAAACGCCGCTGCGTGCGCTGGTGATTGATATTCCGGTGTAAAAAAGGCGGCCCTGTTGGCCGCCTGTGGAATTATTTCAGAATGGTAAAGGCGGTGGTGACGTGCTTCACGCCGCTGACACGGCTGGCGATATCCGCTGCTGCCTTCGCTTCCTCCTGCGTTACCAGACCCAGCAGGAACACTTCCCCGTTCTCAGTGGTGATTTTCACGTTGGACGATTTCACCTGATCGCTGCCCAGCAGCTGCGAGCGGATTTTGGTGGTGATCCACGTATCCGATGAAGACGTGCCGAGGCTCACTTTCCGCCTGGTGCGAATCTCGTTATATACCTCTGTCGCGCCATCAACGCCCATGGCGATCTGTTTCGCCCGGCTGGCAAGATCGGCTGACGGTGCCTGACCGGTCAGCAGTACTTTGCCCTGATACGCGGTCACGACCACGCGCGCCTGATTTTTGATCTGCTCATCTTTTGCCAGCGCGTTAGTGACGCGCAGCTCCAGCGTGCCGTCATCAACCTGCGTGCCCACGGTACGCGGGTCGGTGGCGGTTTTGGTGGCGACCGCAGCGCCGCCGGCGACAACCGCCACGCAGCCCTGCAGCAGCATGGCGGTTAACAGAATGGCGATAGCGTTCAATGCTTTCATTTGAGCTCCTTCAGTCATTCCTGGTGTGGGAACAAGGTGTTATCAATCAAATCGCACAGGCAGTTCAGCGTCAGCATATGCATCTCCTGAATGCGTGCGCTGCGATGTGACGGAATGCGAATTTCCACATCGTGCGGACCGAGCAGGCCCGCCAGCTCACCGCCGTCATGGCCGGTCAGCGCGACGATAGTCATATCGCGGGTCACCGCAGCTTCCACCGCTTTAACAATATCGCGGGTGTTGCCACGGGGGGAGATGGCCAGCAGAACGTCGCCGGCCTGTCCAAGCGCACGAACCTGCTTGGCATAAATTTCGTCGTGCAGACGGTCGTTACCGATTGCCGTCAGCATCACATTGTCCGCACTCAGCGCCAGCGCCGGCAGGCTGGGACGCTCGGTCTCAAAACGGTTAATCATGCTGGCGGCAAAATGCTGGGCGTTAGCCGCCGAGGCGCCGTTACCGCAGCTGAGGATTTTGTTGCCGTTCAGCAGTGACTGCACCAGCGTCATCGCGGCGCGGGAAATAACATCAGGCAGCGCTTCGGCTGCGGCGATTTGCGTCTGAATACTTTCGGTAAAACACGCTTTAATTCTGTCCTGCACAAGACCACCTAGTTCTATCCATCCGCACGAAAGGCATCGGCCAGCCACACCAGTTCGCGCCCGGTGATGGCGATGATGTCAAAACGGCAATTCACCGTATCAAAACTGCCGCCGCGTACCAGCAACCATAGCGCAGCGGTACGCAGCAGCTTTTGTTGTTTCTGGCGCGTCACGCTGGCAGCCGCGCCGCCAAAACGTGCATCGCGCCGATAGCGCACTTCAACAAACACCCAGCAATCCGCGTCGCGCATAATCAGGTCGATTTCCCCGCTGCGGCAACGCACATTGCTGGCTTCCCACTGTAGTCCGGCGCGCTCAAGGTAGCGACGCGCCTGCTGCTCCTGCTCAGCGCCGAGGCGCTGGCGGTTTACTGCACCGGAACGATTTGTCCCTGACGATACTGGTTCCATGCCAACTTCCTGTTGATCACGCAATCCGTGTCGGCGCTCAGCTTGCCGGTGTTGCCATCAATGGCGAAGCCCGGCACCTGACGCATCTGGTTAAACTGGTTCGCCAGCGTCCAGGCATCAATGCCCATCGCATAAAGGCGTACCAGCGAATAGTCATTGTTGAAACTGCGCGCCGCCTGCTGCATCAGGCCCGGATTGGCGCCAAACAGCAGCGGAATATCGCTGAACTGCAAGCCATCCATCTCCAGACGGAAGTCCGGACCGGCACCGGCCTGCGCGCTGCGCGAGCTGGCGTACAGGGCAATGTTATTTCGGCTGCTGGTGCGCATGGCAATCATCGGCTTGATCAGCTGCAGTTCGTCCTGGGTGGCAATAATGTAAACCGCATCAACGCTGCCGCTGCTGCTGGCGCTCTCAGGTGCAGGAATGCTGGTCTGCGGTGCCGGAATCGTCAGACCGACGACCGCCACGCCCTGCGGCTGGTCCGCCTGTACCGTCAGCGGCGTGCCGCTCAGTGCAATACCGGCGCCGCTGTTGATGCCTTGTTTCAGCTCGCCCACGCCGCCGAAACGCTGCTGCTGCACGGTTGCGCCGCCCAGCTTCTGCCACTCTTGCGCAAACGCTTTGCCCACGCGGTCGCCATAGCTGCTGCGCTGCATCAGCAGCAACGGCTGGCGTTTGCCCTGATCCCAGATATGGTGCGCGGCATCGCGCGCTTCGTCTTCAGGAGAAAGCGCAAAATAGCAAATATTCGGATGGTTCTGGAGCTGCTCTGGCTCGTTGAGCGCCAGCACGTTCAGCGGTGTCTGGCTGTTGGCGACCTGTTCAACGTTATTTTTCAGCAGCGGACCGACCACCAGGGTGGCGCCATCCTGCTGCGCCTGTTGCATCACCTGAGCAATCGGCTGGCTGCTGGTGTCATACACTTTCACCTGGGCGCTGCTGGCGGGCTGCGCGACAGCTGGCTGTGCGGCGGACTGCTGCGGCTGTGCGCTGTCTGACGGCGTGATGGCCGCGGCCGCCGGACTGACCACCGTGTTGGCATCGCCATTGGCTGGCGTTGCCGCGCTGGCGGACTGCTGCGTGGAGGCGCTGGCATCGCTGCTGGCCGGTACGGCAGGGGCTGCCGGCGCAGTCAGCACACCGTTTTTCGCATCGTTAAAGCCTTTCTGGATGGCACTGGCGAACACCTGCGCCTGACCATTAAGCGGCAGCAGCAGTGCGATAGTGCTGGTCGAGGCTTTAGTGAAGTTCTGCACCTGGCTGAGCTGGGTCGGCAGGGTTTTCGCGCCGGGGTTTTGCGGATAGCGCATCTGCCAGTCGCTAATGGCGGCTTTCAGCATCTGGGCATCCTGACTGTTGGCGTGCCAGGTATTCAGCAGGTCGAGCCAGCCCTGCAGCGTATTTTCGTCGGCGTTGATCACCACGCTGTTGAGCTGATCCTGGGTAAGCTGGGTCAGCGCCTGCCAGGTGGCGTCAATATTGCTCTGGTGATCGGCGCCTTTCAGCAGCGGTTCCTGAGCAATATAGGCGCGCAGCAGCGCGAGCGACGGACGATTTTGCGCAGCGGCAATCAGCAGCGCGTAGTAGCGCACCTGCTGATCCTGCGACAGGTCAGCGGCTTTTATCTGTCCCAGCAGCTGTTGAGCACCGTTGAAATCCTGCTGGGCAATTTGCAGCTGGGCGCGCAGCAGCAGCAGTTCCTGCTGTTGTACGTCAGAGAGCTGCTGTGGCAACTGACCGAGCTGATTTTGCGCCTGCGGATACTTTCCTTCCTTCAGCAGGGCACGGATGGCAAGTAATTGCCAGTCGGTCTTGCTATCATCGCTGCTTTGCTGCACCTGCTGCAGATAATAGTCAGAGCGGCCCGTGGCAGGACCCTGAACGTTTACGCTTGAGGTTTGCTGCGGTCCCTGGCCGCTACAGGCGGCCAGAATCAGGCCCGCGAGCAAAACAGGGACCAGGCGTCCTGCTTTATGACGTACGACTTTCGAAGGAAGCATACTGTATCCAGTGATGTTTTTTTCAAGATGCTCAATATTAAATCGGCAATTCGGATGAAACAATGAAACAACTCGATCGGGCAGAGATTTCTGCCAACACGCTCTACATCGTTCCTACCCCGATCGGTAACCTGGGTGATATCACGCAGCGTGCGCTGACGGTGCTTGCGAGCGTCGATCTGGTCGCTGCGGAAGATACTCGTCATACCGGGCTGTTGCTACAACATTTCGCCATCAATGCGCGACTGTTCGCACTTCACGACCATAACGAACAGCAGAAGGCCGACGTGCTGTTAGCGAAGCTGCAGGAGGGCCAGAGCATTGCGCTGGTTTCCGATGCGGGCACGCCGTTAATCAACGATCCGGGTTACCATCTGGTGCGCCGTTGCCGCGAGGCAGGGGTACGTGTGGTGCCGTTGCCCGGTGCCTGCGCGGCGATCACAGCATTGAGCGCAGCGGGATTACCGTCCGATCGTTTCTGTTACTAAGGGTTTCTGCCGGCCAAAAGTAAAGGGCGTTGCGATGCGCTGCGTGCACTGAGTGACGAGCCGCGCACGCTGATTTTCTACGAATCGACCCATCGCGTGCTGGATACGCTACAGGATATGGTCAGCGTATGGGGCGCGACACGCTACGTGGTGCTGGCACGTGAGCTGACCAAAACCTGGGAGTCATTGTACGGTGCGCCGGTGGGTGAACTGCTGGCGTGGGTGCAGGCGCATGAGAATCGCCGCAAGGGCGAGATGGTGCTGATTGTTGAAGGCCATAAAGCGGATGAAGAGATGCTGCCGGCGGAGGCGCTGCGCACGCTGGCGCTGCTGCAGGCTGAGCTACCGCTGAAAAAGGCGGCGGCGTTGACGGCGGAAATTCATGGGGTTAAGAAAAACGCCCTGTACAAGTACGCGCTGGAGCAGCAAGAGGCGTGACAAACGCGGGCGGATCGCCTATTATCCGGCGCCAAAGCTGACCAGACAGTCGCCGCTTTGTCGTCGTCCCTTTCGGGGGAGACGGGCAGAGGGGAGGAAAGTCCGGGCTCCATAGGGCAGGGTGCCAGGTAACGCCTGGGGGGCGCAAGCCTACGACCAGTGCAACAGAGAGCAAACCGCCGATGGCCCAGTAATGGGATCAGGTAAGGGTGAAAGGGTGCGGTAAGAGCGCACCGCGCGACTGGTAACAGTCCGTGGCACGGTAAACTCCACCCGGAGCAAGGCCAAATAGGGGTTCACATGGTACGGCCCGTACTGAACTCGGGTAGGCTGCTTGAGCCAGTGAGCGATTGCTGGCCTAGATGAATGACTGTCCACGACAGAACCCGGCTTATCGGTCAGTTTCGACTTTTTTAATGAGCGCCCGCAGGTGAGAATCTGCGGGCGTTTTTTTTTTGGGGAGGGTGCGTGCTGTCCCTAATCCTAACCTTCTCCCGCAGGCGGGAGAAGGGACCGATTGTGCGTGTGGTAAGTTGAGTATTCGCCCTGCCAGACCGCACCTAACTATTCCCTCTCCCCGTGGGAGAGGGTTAGGGTGAGGGCAGAAAACCGCACGAAGCCATAGAAAACCGCACAAAACCCCCATTTACTTGCGTAAAGAAACGCAAATGCGCAAAAATATTCTTTTCTCTGTGCGCAGAGTAGGCGCGTAGTTCAACTACTGAGGACAATTTTTCATCCACACCGGGAAAAGCAACAACGTGGATAAGTTGTAAAATTATGGATAACCATTTCGTTACACTTTACGTATTAACCTCTTCACCTACCTGCGTTTTCTCCTGCTCACTGAGCGATCGGCACTGGCGCTTCGCGCTGTAGTTTTTTTTCTCTCCTTCTTAGCTTTTTATCTTTTTCCGCTATCACGCTGCGGTTTGCGTGTGGATGGCGTTTATTTCTCACAGGAGAGAAATCATGCTGTACTGGATTTTATTAGCGTTAGCGATTGCTGCTGAAATTACGGGCACCGTGTCAATGAAATGGGCCAGCGTCAATGGCGGCAGCGCCGGCTATATTTTTATGCTGTTGATGATCGCCCTGTCATACATCTTCCTCACCTTTGCCGTTAAACGTATTGCCCTTGGCGTAGCTTATGCAATGTGGGAAGGCATCGGTATTCTGTTTATCACCCTGTTCAGCGTGATGCTGTTTGACGAGGCGCTGTCGGTGATGAAGGCGGCGGGTTTGATCACGCTGATTGCGGGTATCGCGCTGATCAAAACGGGGACATTCAGCAGTAAGGAGCTGCATCATGACCACGCTTAACGCCGTGCATCTGGCCTGGCTGGCGCTGGCCATCGTGCTGGAAATTGTGGCGAACATCTCGCTGAAATACGCCAACGGCTTCCGTCGTCCGCTGTATGGCGTGGTATCGCTGGTGGCTGTCTTGGCGGCATTTAGTGCCCTGTCGCAGGCAGTGAAGGGGATCGATCTCTCGGTGGCCTACGCCTTGTGGGGCGGTTTCGGTCTGGTGGCTACCGTAGCTGCAGGCTGGATCCTGTTCGGACAACGCCTGAACACCCGCGGCTGGCTGGGCGTGGCGCTGCTGCTGGCCGGGATGGTGTTGATCAAATTTGCCTGAGGCAGCGCAATACTGCCTGCCTTCCTTTCCCAATGGCGGGAGAGAAAGGCAGGCATGCGTAAGCCAGCCGTTAACCGCGGCCGTGCGGCTCATCCCAGTCAAAAGCCGGTCCCAGCGAAATAACGCCGTTCGGATTGATGGTCTTGTGGCTGCAGTAGTAGTGATGGCGGATGTGCAGCAGGTTCACCGTATCGGCAATGCCCGGCATCTGATAAATATCGCGCAGGAAGCCGTTCAGGTTACGGTAATCGCTGATGCGATGACGATCGCACTTAAAGTGGGTCACGTAGACCGGCTCAAAGCGCACCAGCGTGGTTCACAGGCGCAGATCAGCTTCGGTGAGGCGATCGCCGGTCAGATAGCGATGCTGACCCAGAATCTGCTCCAGCCGTGCCAGCGAATGGAACAGCGCGGTTACGGCTTCATCATAGGCCGACTGTGACGTGGCAAATCCGCTTTTGTAGACGCCGTTATTGACGGTGTCATAAATCCAGCCGTTGAGTTCGTCGATCTTGTCACGCAGCTCGGGCGGGTAGTAATCGCCGGCGCGAGCGCCCTGCGCGTCGAAGGCGCTGTTGAACATACGGATGATATCTGCGGATTCATTACTGACAATAGTGTGCTGCTTTTTATCCCACAGCACCGGCACGGTCACGCGCCCGCTGTACTGCGGATCGGCATGCAGATAGAGCTGATAGAGGAATTCGTTCTGATACAGCGAATCGCCGGTCGCGGCGGGGAAATCATCGTCGAAGGTCCAGCCATTCTCCAGCATCAGCGGATGCACCACTGACACTGAAATCATCTCTTCTAACCCTTTCAGCTGACGCATCAGCAGGGGGCGATGCGCCCACGGGCAGGCCAGCGAAACGTATAAATGATAACGATCGCGCTCGGCGGCAAAGCCGGCTTTCCCGGTTGGCCCGGCGCTGCCGTCTGCCGTGATCCAGTTACGCCAGACTGCTTCTGTGCGTTTGAAGCGGCCACCGGTTGACTTCGTATCGTACCAGGTGTCATGCCAGACACCGTCAATCAGTTGTCCCATAAGCCCTCCATAAAAAAAACGGGGCGAGGAAAATCCCCGCCCCTGTTATTCAGTATATGTGCTGTTCCACGGCTTGTGTGCTTAGCGTGCGGTAGCAGGCATAAAGCGCTGACGAATCAGGCGGTCAATGCTGTATGCGCCTGGACCCACCAGACCCAGCACCAGGAAACCACCGGCGATGGACAGGTTTTTCATGAACATCAGCTGGTTAACGCCTTCCGCAAAGTTACTGTGGAACAGGAACGCGGTCAGCAGCGTGAAGCCGGCGGTGAACAGCGCGGTGAAGCGCGTCAGGAAGCCGAACAAAATCGCCAGGCCGCCGCCCAGTTCCAGCAGAATCACCAGCGGCAGCAGGAAGCCGGGCACGCCCATCGCCTGCATGTACTGTGCGGTGCCCGCATAGGCGGTGATTTTGCCCCAGCCGGCAGTAATAAACAGGATAGTCATTAATACGCGTGCCAGCAGCAGGCCTGAGTCTTCGAATTTTTTCATCATTTACTCCAACAAGGTTTTTGGCGCAGGTTGTTGGCCTGCCTAGTTAATTTCCCGCTAAACCGCGTTAAACAGTTCGTCGGGCTGATGGAGGGAGATGATAGTCGCGCGCAGCAATAGTTGTAAGCGAGATAAACTGTCGATGTTATTCAGGAATTCTGAAGTGAGGAAAACCGAACCTTTTCGATCCGGTTTAATGTGAGGAAGTTAGCGTGGCGGCATCGCCGATTTGATCATGCGCCAGGTGCTCCACAGGCCGAGTCCGCGTTTGGCCCAGCGCATGATGCGGTTGGGGCTGCGGATCGACCAGATGGCGAGCGCGCTGCTGCCAATCGCCAGATAGCGGCGTAGGCTGAGAAACGTCAGCCAGCCGCGATCGTACTGCGCGGTGCTTTCCAGCCAGTCGCGGCGAGCAGCGCTGAGATCCAGCCGCTGCTGTTGTACCTGATTAAGCAATTCATGAATGCGTGCTTCACGTTCACGCTGACTCATGAGCGATGCTCCTCGAGTAAGGTGCGATCGGTGTCCAGCTCTTTGCGCGTATGGCGCAACAGCGTGGACTGCCGGGATTTACGCAACGTCCATAAACCAAAAATTAGCGCCAGCGCGAATAGCACGCCGGTGGTGATGGCAATCGCCATCAGCCGGTACTGCGCATCCACCGCCCAGATAATCAGCACCATCAGGCTCATCAATCCGAAGACGGTAAACAGCATGGTCAGGCCTATCATGATCAGCATCTGGATCAGATTGGCCTTTTCCTCTTCCAGCTCGGCAACGGCCAGCCGCACGCGTGTCTCGACCATGCCAACCAGCGTTGTCACCACGCGCTGACCTACATTGAAGACCCCTTTGCCTGGGCCGTGGCTCTGATTCTCGTTCATATCAACGACGTGAAATCAGAATGCCGATCAGCACGCCGACTGCTGCGCCGATGCCCACGCCGTGCCACGGATTTTCACGCACATAGACGTCCACTTTTTCCGCCGCTTCACGCGTGGTCTGCGCGATGCGTTCGCCGGATTCGCCCAGCCGCTCGCGTGAACTCTCAATGGCACCGCGTGCTTTGTGACGCAGTTTATCCAGCTCGCTTTTCGACTTATCAGCCGAGCTGCTCAGCACTTCTTCCAGGGTGTCGGCAAGGTTTTTCAGTTCCGCACGCAGATGTTCAGATGTGGTGTCTTTAGCCATGGTGTTCTCCATTACATCATTTATTTAAGTCCGATTAATAAGGCTCGGCCTGCAGCTTTTTCAGCTCCTGGCGTGCCTCTTCCAGCTTCCGTTCGCGCTTACCGATCTTCTCCTGGTCTTTGCCTTCTTGGCGATCTTGCTGCAGTTCGCGCTTGCGCTCAGCCACTTTATGCTGCTGGGCTTCAATGCGTTCAGCGTGGGCGGATTTCAGTTTCTCGTCAGTGCAGTTGGCGCGGACTTCAGTCAGCGCGCGTTCCAGTCCGGTGACCCGTCGCTGGTTGTCGTGCTGTTTCGCCATCTCAATTTCGCGCTGAATATCCTACTGTTTTTGCTGACACAGCGATTCAGCTGCCAGCAGTGAACCCGAGAGAGAGAAAAGAATCGCACCCAGCAGTAGTTGTTGTTTCATCAGGTTTTTTACCTTCCATTGTTGACGACCTGTCGCAAACCGGACAGGAGGGGCATCCCAGCTTGTCGTCTGCTCGCGCTTACTTAAGAATAGACAGCAGACGAAAAAATTCAAAAAACACGCGGGGATAGCGAGGATTGAGGTGCCGCCGGGCGGTGAACCCGACGGCGGGGATCAGCTATAGGTGGGGCGATTAGCCTCCACCACCTGCTGTGACGCCTGCGGACCCGCCGCCACGACAAAGCCCTGTGGCAGCAGGCGGCGCAGTACTTTCTGCGCGGCCAGGCTCTGCTCTTCATTCTCAAAATGAATGACCAGCGCATCGCCTGCCGAGGTAATACTTTTAATCCGCACGCCCTGCGCCGAAAGCTGCTGGTAGAGATAAAAGCCGTCCGGCAGATTGGTGCCGCTGTGTGCCACGCGGATCTTTACCACCGTTTCATGCTGCATCAGTTTGGGCACAATGCCGATAGCCAGCAGCGCCAGCACGCCAGCGCACAGCCAGGGGAGTAAACGCTTGGGGAAATTACGCAACCCTGTCATTACTGTGACTTCCCGTTCTGACCCGCCTGACGTTTACGCCACAGCACCACCAGTGAACCCACCAGACCGATGACCAGCAGCACCAGCGGCAGCAGCATCAGGCAGAACATCAGCTCATCTTCATAGCGGCGGAAAATTGGCGTTTTCCCCAGCGCAAAGCCGAGCACAGTAAGAATCAGCACCCACAGGAAGCCGCTCATCCAGTTAAAGAACTGGAAGCGTGCATTGCTCAGGCCGGAGAGGCCGGCAATGGTCGGCAGCAGGGTACGGACAAACGCGATAAAGCGGCCAATCAGCAGCGCAGACAAGCCGTGGCGGTGGAACAGACTATGGGCGCGCTGATGATACTGCGCGGGCAGGTGGGATAGCCATTTCTGCACCGTCGGCGTATTGCCAAGCCAGCGGCCCTGAATGTAACTGACCCAGCAGCCGAGGCTGGCGCCGGTGGTCAGCACCAGCAGGGTAAGCGGGAAACTCATGGTGCCTTTCGCGATCAGCACGCCGACCAGAATCAGCAGACTATCACCAGGCAGAAACGCGGCGGGCAGCAGGCCATTTTCGAGAAACAGAATCATGAACAACACGCCATAAATCGCCCACACCAGCGTGGTGTCGGAGAGCATTTCGTAATCCTGCTGCCACAGGGCATGCAGCAATGCTTGCAAAATATCCATCAATCATTCCTGAACATCATTGTTAATCGTGCCCGTGAGGGGCTTAGGCGCAGGCGGGTTAAGTTATACATTTTAGGTATGCCACCTGAGCAGGATTTCCGGATCCATCCAGAATTGATTGTTAAATCAGCGACTTTTTATAGTCCTGTCGCAAAGGGTAAGAAAAGGGCGATAACTGTAACAAAAATCGCGGGATTCAGACAGTGTAAAGTCGCGGTCGCACAGGAGTTTTACCTTTTGACGCAGATGGTCAAAAGGAGCTTTACACGAGCTGACACTATTGTAGATTAACTGACTTTTTAGCCTGAAAATGCAGCGTTTTCTGCCATTGCGGCTTCAGGGCAGGATCACCGGATTTTCTGCGAACATGTAGCGGTCGACGTTGAATTCGAAATCATCGGCGGTGGCGTCGAACAGCATCTGTTTAGTATTTTCCAGATGCTGCCACATCGCCAGTTTGCTGGCGGCGGGATCTTTGCGCATCAGCGCTTTTAAAATCTGATCATGATCGTCGCACCAGCTGGTGATATGGCGTGCGTCAATGTGTTCGTGCAGCTTGAGCCAGTAAGGATTATGCAGCCGGTGCCGCCACATTTTCTCTACGATGGCGGCCAGCGCGCTGTTTTGGGTGGCCTGAGCAATGCGCACGTGAAACTCCATGTCCCATCTCGAATCGCGCGCGTGATCTTCCTGCCGGGCTTTTTCCTGAATTGCCAGCAGCGCCACGATGTCCTGTGGACGGATCTGCGTGGCGGCAAATTCGGCCACATTGCTCTCAACTCCAACACCACCGAGGCCGGCATCGTGTATGCCGAACAGGATCGGCTGGAGGATCAACCCGCGTCGTCGTTTCCCGGCAAACTGACGCAGCTGCTGTGGGCGCGTTATCAGCACTTTGCCGGTGCCGCCGATAAAGGCTGGCTGATCGTGCCGTGTGAGCTGATCGACCATAACGGCGACACGCTGCGCGCGTTAGTGCTGCGTTATTGCCAGCAGTGGCAGCTGCCAGCGGCCTTTGCGCAGTGGGTGACGCAGCACTGCGCCTTTTACAACACGCTGGTAGATCGCATTGTCAGCGGCTATCCGCCGGATGGCGCACAGATTGCAGCCCAACTGGGCTATGACGACCGCTATCTGGTGGCCGGGGAGCGCGACTACCAGCTGGTGCTTCAGGGACCGGATGCGCTGATGCACGAGCTGCAGCTGACGGCGCTGGCGCCTGCCGTCAGGCGGGTGGATGACATCACGCCGTACAAAGCGCAGAAGGTGGCGATCCTCAACGGGGCGCACACTGCGCTGGTGCCGGTGGCGTTTCAGGCCGGGCTGGCGAGCGTGGGCGAGGCAATGAACGATGCGCAGCTGGCCGCTTTTGTCGACGCCCTGCTGCGTGAAGAGGTGATACCGACGCTGGATTTGCCGCGTGACGAGTTGCACGCCTTTGCGGATGCGGTGCAGCGCCGCTTTCGCAATCCGTTTATTCACCATGCGCTGCTGGCGATTGCGCTCAACGGCATGACCAAATTCCGCACACGCCTGCTGCCGGCGCTGTTACAGGCGCAGCAGCAGCAGCGTGGCGACTGGCCGCCGCGCCTCACCTTTGCCTTTGCCGCGCTGCTGGCGTTTTATCGCGGCCAGCAGGATGACCGGCAGTGGCCGCTGCAGGATGACGCGCACTGGCTGCAGCGTTTTGCCCGGCTGTGGCCTGCGGTCCTCACCGATCAACTCACCCCGCAGCAGCTGGTGAGCGCCGTACTGAGCGACGCGCAGCACTGGGGCGAAGATTTAACGCAACGGCCCGGCCTGGTCCCGGCGGTCAGCCAGCAGCTGCACAACATTCTCGTCCACGGCATGCGGACGGCCCTTAGCCAACTGAGATAACGCGATGCAACAGGCAATCCAAATACATTCACGCGACAACGTCGCCGTCGCGCTGCAGGATCTGGCGGCCGGCACCCAGGTTATCGTCGCAGGACAGCGGATTACGCTGCATCAGGATATTGGGCGCGGCCATAAGTTTGCGCTGCAACCGCTCAGCGTCGGTGAACGGGTGATCAAATATGGACTGCCAATCGCGCATGCCACCCAGCCTGTCGCAGTCGGCGAGCTGATTCACTCCAGCAACGCGCGCACCAATCTGAGCGATGTCGATGACTATCACTATCAGCCGGAACACCTCACGCTGCCACCGCAGGCGGCGGATCGTGAGGTGCAGATCTATCGTCGCGCCACGGGCGAGGTTGGCATTCGTAACGAGCTGTGGATTTTGCCGACCGTCGGCTGCGTGAACGGCATCGCCCGGCAGATTGTGTCACGCTTTCTTAGGGAGAGTGACGACGCGGCCGGCATCGACGGCGTGCACCTTGTTCAGTCATCCCTTCGGCTGTTCACAGCTGGGGCAAAATCATGAAAATACGCGCACCATGCTGCAAAATATGGTGCGTCATCCCAATGCCGGCGCGGTGCTGGTGATTGGACTCGGCTGCGAAAACAATCAGGTCGATATATTTCGCGACACGCTGGGCGGCTTTGACAGCCAGCGCGTGCAGTTTATGGAGTGTCAGAAGCAGGATGATGAAGTGGAAGCGGGCCTGCAGCGGTTGCATGCGCTGTACAACGTGATGCGTCACGACCGCCGCCAGCCGGGCAAACTGAGCGAGCTGAAGTTTGGTCTCGAATGCGGTGGCTCGGACGGCTTTTCCGGCATCACCGCCAATCCGCTGCTCGGCTGTTTCTCTGACCAGATGATCGCCAACGGCGGCACGACGGTGCTGACCGAAGTACCGGAGATGTTTGGTGCCGAGCGCATCCTGATGAGCCGCTGCCGCGATGCGGCGATTTTTGACAAAACGGTGGCGATGATTAACGACTTCAAGCGCTACTTTATCGATCATCAGCAGCCGATTTATGAAAATCCATCGCCAGGGAACAAGGCGGGCGGCATCACCACGCTGGAGGAGACGTCGCTTGGCTGTACGCAAAAAGCCGGGCAGAGTCAGGTGGTGGATGTGCTGAAATACGGTGAGCGGCTGCGCACGCCGGGGCTCAATTTACTCAGCGCGCCCGGTAACGATGCGGTCGCCACCAGCGCGCTGGCCGGAGCTGGCTGCCATATGGTGCTGTTTACCACCGGGCGCGGCACACCGTACGGCGGCTTCGTGCCCACCGTGAAAATCGCCACCAATACGCCGCTGGCGGAGAAAAAGCCGCACTGGATTGATTTCAATGCCGGACGGCTGCTGGAGGGCACCTGCATGGAGGCGCTGTTAGCGGAGTTTGTTGAAACTATTGTGGCGATTGCGAACGGCCAGCCGGCGCGCAATGAAGTCAATGATTTCCGCGAGCTGGCGATCTTCAAGAGTGGCGTGACGCTTTAAAGTGGCAGCGGTTAAATCGCGGCACCGGTGTGTGCCGCGACGCGGGTTAACCGGCGGTACGCGTCTGACGTTCCGCTTCTGCCTGACATACGGCTGCGGTAAACAGAATGTCGGTCGAGGAGTTCAGCGCGGTTTCGGCGGAATCCTGCAGTACGCCGATGATAAAACCGACCGCAACCACCTGCATCACCAGATCGTTAGGAATGCCAAACATGTTGCAGGCAACCGGAATCAGCAGCAGCAGCAGCGAACCGCCCGCCACACCGGACGCGCCACAGGCACACAGCGAGGCGACAAGGCTCAGCAGAATAGCGGTGGGCACATCCACCGCAATGCCCAGCGTGTGCACCGCAGCCAGCGTCAGTACGGTAATGGTGATTGACGCGCCCGCCATGCTGATGGTTGCGCCCAGCCGAATCGATACTGAATAAGTGTCTTCATCCAGATTCAGGCGTTTGGCCAGCGCCATGTTGACCGGAATATTCGCGGCCGAGCTGCGGGTAAAGAACGCCGTTACGCCGCTTTCGCGCAGGCAGGTAAACACCAGCGGATAAGGATTGCGGCGGATTTTCTGAAACACCAGCATCGGGTTGACCACCAGCGCCATAATCAGCATGCAGCCAATCAGCAGCGTCAGCAGGTGGGCATATTGCCACAGCGCGCCGAAGCCGGTTGAGGTCAGAATCGATGCCACCAGGCCAAAAATGCCCAGCGGCGCGCAGCGAATCACACAGCGCACCACCCAGGTCGCGGCATTCGACGCGTCATTCAGGAAGGCTTTGCTGCTCGGGCTGGCATGACGAAACGCCAGGCCAAGACCAATCGCCCACACCAGAATGCCAATGTAGTTGGCGTTCATCAGCGCTTCAATCGGATTGGCGACCCTGCTCATCAGCAGGCCGTGCAGCACTTCGGTGATGCCGGACGGCGGGGTAATTTCGGTCGCGCCGACGTCCATCGACAGCGTCTGTGGGAGCAGATGGCTGAAAATCACCGCGACCACCGCCGCGAAGAAGGTACTGAGCAGGTACAGCATGATGATCGGGCGAATATTGGTTTTTTGCCCCTGCTGATGGTTGGCAATGGAAGAGATCACCAGCACCAGTACCAGCAGCGGTGCTACGGCTTTCAGCGCGCGCACGAACAGTTCACCCAGCAGGTCCACGGCCAGCGCGGCATCGCGTGAAAGCCACGCCAGCGCCACGCCGGCAATCAGGCCGATCATGATTTGTTTTACCAAGCTTCTTGAGAACAGCGCACCCAGCAGTTGAAGAAGATTATTAGCATATTACGGTCTTTTTATCGCGGTATGAGTGTTGTGCGCGGTTGCTCCGCGCCAAACGGTTTGCCCGGCGGAGTATAAGGAAAAGAGCTGACGAGAAAAGATATAATTCTGCCGGTGCGCGCCAGATCGGTTTTTTGATCTGCTGATGATGGGAAGTGTGACAGAGATATGAAACGCGAAGGTTGGCGCTGGCGAAACAAAGCAGGGGCGATTAGCGCCCCTGCAGAAGATTATTGTGAGATGCATTTCTGGTCGTTTCTGTGGTTTACCCAAGCGTTAATCAGCAGCGTACCACCGAGAATCACGCCGACCACCGTCAGCGAGATCGCCACCGGAATATGGTAGAACTCGACGATCAGCATCTTGATACCGATAAACACCAGCACGATCGCCAGACCGTACTTCAGCATCGAGAAGCGCTCTGCCACGTTGGCCAACAGGAAGTACATAGCGCGCAGGCCAAGGATGGCGAACAGGTTAGAGGTCAGCACGATGAACGGGTCGGTAGTGACGGCAAAAATAGCCGGAATACTGTCGACAGCGAAAATAACATCGCTCAGCTCCACCATAATCAGCACCAGCAGCAGCGGTGTGGCAAACAGCACGCCGTTTTTGCGGGTGAAGAACTTTTCACCGTGCAGTTCATCGGTCATGCGCAGATGCTTACGCAGCCAGCGCACCACCGGCTTATCGCCGACGGCAGCGTCATCGCCGTCTTTAGCGAAGGCCATTTTGATGCCGGTAAACAGCAGGAAAGCGCCGAAGATGTAGAGGATCCAGCTGAACTGTGTGACCAGCCAGCTGCCGGCAAAGATCATGATGGTACGCAGTACAATCGCGCCCAGCACGCCGTAAATCAGCACGCGGCGCTGCAAATTAGACGGAATGGCGAAGTAGCTGAACAGCATCAGCCAGACGAAGACGTTATCGACCGCCAGCGCTTTTTCCAGTACGTAACCCGTCAGGAAAGCTAGGGTTTGCGCGGTTGCGACTTCGCGCCCGGCGCTGCCGTCGAGATACCACCAGAACGCGGCGGCAAACAGCAGAGAAACGGAGATCCACACCAGCGACCAGACGGCAGCTTGCTTGAATGACATGGTTTGTGCGCCGCGTCGTCCCTGTAAGAAGAGATCGATCGCCAGCATGATGAGCACGACGACAGCGAAGCTGCCCCAGAGTAACGGTGTGCCTACATAGTGCATAGTCGTATCCTGTCCTGAAAATGAAAAACGGCTGAGTCAGAAGACGTCAGCCGCTTTATAGAGCTGCAAGCAAACCTCGCCTTCCGGCAAGGTCTCACTTACAACACAGAATCAATTCCGGGTTGCCTGACGACCGGATGCGCTACGCATCGTAATGACGATCGGTCAGCTTACAAGTTATTCCCCTTTGCTGGGCCAGCATACGTGCAACCGCGACCAGATTCAATGGGGGAGCTGTAATATTTTGCAATATTTACACTTCCTTCCGATCCGCCGGAAACACCACGCCGGTCTGGCGACGAATCTCTGTCAGCAACCGGGCGGTAATGCGTGACACCTCCAGCGCAGGGTGCTCCATCTGGCGCGTTTCCACCAGCCGGGCAAAGGTCTCTGCTTCATACAGCATAGTATTGATGTGCTGTGGCTGCGTCAGGTTCTGGCTCTCGCCGCCGCGCGGAATCAGGCGCAGCTGCTGACACTCAGAAATTTTCTCTATCACCAGCGAGCCGGCTTCGCCCTGGATTTCGCTGGGAATCAGTGAATCACTGATTTTTGAGTGCAGCAGCGTGACGTCGAAATCGCCGTAGTCCAGCACTACCACGCCGTGCGCATCGACGCCACTTGCCAGCAGCGAGGCCTCAGCTTTAACCTGCTGCGGCGCGCCCCACAGGGTAACGGCAGCGGCGAGACAGTAGTAGCCAATATCCATGATCGAACCGTTGGACCAGCGCGGGTTAAAGGTATTCGGGTTCTCACCGTCGAGATAGGGCTGATAGCGTGACGAGTACTGACAATAGTTGAACAGCGCTTTGCGCAGCGTGCCCAGCTGCGGCAGCGCCTGTTGCAGGCGCAGGAACGTCGGCAGACTGGCGGTTTTGAACGCCTCAAACAGTACCACCTGATGCTGACGCGCACAGGCAATCATCGCCTCAGCTTCACGCAGGTTAGAGGCCAGCGGTTTTTCGCAGATGACGTGTTTGCCGTGCGACATTAACAGCAGCGCTTGCTCACAGTGCAGCGCATTGGGGCTGGCGATATACACCGCGTCGATTTCCGAACTTGCCGCCAGCGCCTCCAGTGAGGTAAAGGTCAGCGGACAGGGATAATCCGCGACAAAGGCGTCGGCCTGCTGCTGGCTGCGTGAATAGACGGCGCTCAGTTTCATTTTGCCGCTCTCGTGCGCGGCGTCGATAAACTGGCGGGTGATCCAGTTGGTTCCCACAATGGCAAAACGTATCACGGCTAGCTCTCCTGCACTCTGAAAGCGGCAGAGTAGCATGTTCCCTCGCGGCGCAGGCAGGCGAAATTTGATCCTGCGATCCGCATTCCAATATGATGATGCCAAACCCTTTTTTAACCGACATGCGGGGACGCCGGGTGAGCGGAAGCAAACACGCACGGAACTGGACCACACTGCTGATCGCCATTCCGGTGGGCCTGGTGGCCTCACTGGTCACGCTGGCGTTTCGCGGCATCATCGATCTCATCAATCATCTGCTGTTTCACAGCGACAGCGAAATCACGGTCGCGATGCACGTCTGGCCGTGGATCTTCTGGCCGTTGCTGGTGGGCGCGGGCGGGCTGCTGGCCGGCTGGTTCCTGCGCTACGCGGTGGCGATTGAGCAGCAGGAGACGGTGAAAACCGATTACCTTGAAGTGATTAACGCGCGGCTGGATGCGGTGCCTACCAGACCTCGCTGTTTCGCGCGCTGTCGTCGATTGCCAGTATCGGCAGCGGGGCGTCGATTGGTAAAGAGGGGCCGATGGTCCAGCTGTCGGCGCTGAGCGGCAGCCTGCTGGGGCACTGGCTGCCAGCGTCCCTCAATATGCGCAACAGCGACATCGTCGCGATGGCGGCCGCCGCCGGTCTGTCGTCGGTGTATCACGCCCCGCTGGCGTCCGCGATTTTTGTCGCGGAAATTGCGTTTGGTATCTCTGCGCTACAGCGGCTGATTCCGCTGATTATCGCCTCGGTGCTGGCGTCAATGCTGGTCTACCGGCTGCAGTCCGCCAGCACCTATCCGGTGGTAAGCCATCACCTTAATCGTTCAGAAGCGAAATATGATTTTGATAATATGCGGGTTGATCAGCTGATCATCCCCGGCGCGGCGCTGCAGCCGGCGGAATCGGTCGGGCAGGCGCTGGCGGTGAGTTCACTCAAGCGCGAGCGCTACGTCTACGTCATTAATCAGGCGGGTCAGTTTCTTGGCGTAGTATCAATTCATGACATTTCGCGAAAAGTACTGGCACAGGAGATCACGCTGGATTCGCCGGTCAGTAGCGTGATGGATGATAATTTCCCCTGCATTTACCAGCACCAGAGCATGCGCGAAGGCTGGGAGGCGTTTGCGCGCGTAACGCTGGAGCGTTTACCGGCGCTGAATAATGCGCAGGAGCGTCGCTTCCTCGGCGCATTGACCAAAACCAGTCTGATCCAGAAAGCGCAGGAGTTTCTTTAGGCCGCGTTGCCGCGCAGCGCCTGTTCGGTCATCCCCAGGCGCGCGTCGAACTCCAGCTGGTGGTAGTCCGGCTCCATGTGGCAGCACAGTTGATAAAAGGCTTTGCTGTGATCTTTCTCTTTCAGGTGCGCCAGTTCGTGCACCACGATCATGCGCAGAAAGGGTTCCGGCGCAAGGCGGAAAAAGGTCGAGATGCGAATTTCGGCCTTGGCTTTCAGCTTACCGCCCTGTACGCGGGAAATGGCGGTATGCAGGCCAAGTGCATGCTTCATCACTTTGATTTTATTATCCCAGATGACCTTGCTTACCGGCGGCGCGCTGCGCATATAGCGGTTTTTCAGCGCCTGCGTGTAGTCATAAAGCGCGCGGTCGCTGACGACGTCGTGCGTATCGGGATAGCGCTGCTGCAAAAAGGCGGCTAATCGCTGATTATCAATCAGCACTTGCACCTGCTCGAGGATGTTTTCAGGGTAACCCTGCAGATAAATTAATGACATTGGGATTCCCGACGAAAGACAGTATACTGCGCCCCCTTTTCAGGGCGAAAATCGCGCAAAGTGTACCACGCCGGAGATTCCATGAGCCAACTTGAACTGACCGATCGCACGCTGACGCTTCAGCGCTTCCCGCCGATGCGCGAAGAGAGCCCGCTACAGGCGTGGGACGCCGCAGATGAATATTTGCTGCAGCAGGCGCTGCCGGCAGGCCCGGTGCTGGTATTCAATGACAGCTTTGGCGCGCTGACCTGCGGGCTGAGCGATCGGGAAATCTGGCACGTCAGCGACTCGTGGCTCAGCCAGCAGGCCGCCCGGCAGAATCTGCGTCTCAACGGTCTGGACGAAGCGTCGGTACATTTTCTTGACAGCCTGGCGCCGTTGCCGGCTGCCCAGGCGGCGGTACTGATTAAGCT
Source organism: Type-A symbiont of Plautia stali (assembly GCF_059731155.1). Classification (NCBI taxonomy): domain Bacteria; species Type-A symbiont of Plautia stali. The sequence goes on from NZ_AP035891.1 coordinate 1,123,734, forward strand.
GCCCAAAGCGCTGGCGCTGCTTGAGCACCAGCTGCGCGCGCTGCGGACGGTCGTCACGCCGGATCCCCTTATTCTGGCGGCGGGCAAAGCCAAAGATATCCATAATTCCACGCTACAGCTGTTTGAACGCATTCTCGGTGAGAGCAAAACTTCGCTGGCGTGGAAAAAAGCGCGTCTGATTTACAGCCATTTCAGCGCCCCGGCGCTGGCGGACGTGCCGGCGACCACCGTGTGGCCGCTCGACGAGACGCCGTATCACATCCACAACCACGCCAATGTGTTCGCCCGCGCTGCACTGGATATTGGCGCGCTTCTTTCTGCAACATCTGCCGCACGATATTGAGGGCGAAATCGTCGATCTCGGCTGCGGTAACGGCGTGATTGGCCTGCAGGCGCTGGAACAGAATCCGCAGGCCGAGGTGCTGTTCGTCGATGAATCCTACATGGCGGTGGCCTCCAGCCAGCTCAACGTTGAGCTGAACCGACCACAGGATCTGGCGTGCTGCCAGTTTCGGGTTAACAACGTGCTGAGCGGTTTTCCGTCGGACCGGCTGCATGCGGTGCTGTGCAATCCGCCGTTCCATCAGCAGCACGCGGTGACCGACCACCTAGCGTGGCAGATGCTGCGTGACGCCAAACGCTGTCTGCAGTATGGCGGCGAGCTGCGCATCGTCGGCAACCGCCACCTTGGCTATCATCAGAAAATGAAGAAGCTGTTTGGCAATTGCGAGCTGGTGGCCTCTAATGCCAAATTTGTGGTGCTGCGTTCGGTCAAGCTGCGTTAATCACAGGCTGAGCGCCAGCTCAGTGGCCTGAGCAATGGCGCGCCGTGCATCCAGCTCCTGCGCGACGTCGGCACCGCCGATCAGCCGCACGGCTTTGCCGCGTGCGGCCAGCACCTGCGCCAGCGCCGTGGCGAGCCGCAGCGTCTCCTGCAGCGAGCTGCCGTTATTCACCAGGTCGAGCATCGACAGGCGAAAAATAATGATGAAGGCTTCACCGACGGCGGCGCGCACCGCCTGCGTCACTTCCAGTGCAAAGCGCTGCCGCCGCGCCACATCACCGCCCCAGCCGTCGTCGCGCTGATTGGTATGGGCGACCAAGAACTGATTAATCAGGTAGCCTTCGGAACCCATGATTTCGACACCGTCGTAACCGGCCTGCTGCGCCAGCCGGGCGCAGCGTGCGAAATCAGCGATGGTTTGTTCAATCTGCGCTTCGCTCAGTGCCTGCGGTGTAAACGGGTTGATGGGCGCCTGTAGCGCCGAGGGCGCCACCAGATCGCGCTGATAACTGTAGCGCCCGGCGTGCAGGATCTGCAGCGCAATTTTGCCCCCCTGTGCATGTACCGCATCGGTTATCTGGCGGTGCCAGCCGCACTGGGTTTCGTCTGTGAGCATGGCTCCGCCCTGCGCCACCACGCCCTGCGCATTAGGCGCGATGCCGCCGGTCACAATCAGCGCAACGCCTTCCCGGGCGCGCTCGGCGTAGAAGGCAGCGAGGCGCTGTGCGCCATCGGCATGCTCTTCCAGACCGGTGTGCATTGAGCCCATCAGGAAACAGTTTTTCAGTTGCGTAAAGCCCAGATCCAGCGGGGCAAACAGATGCGGATAACGCTCAGTCATGATCACTTACTCAGTGAGTGGTCGGATGAGTGAACTCTAGCGGGAAAAGTGCGGGCTGGAAATTTGTGGCGCTCAGCCTGTGAGAAACATTAAAAAAAAGCAGGGCGGCAAGTCGCTGACGAAAGTATCGGACCACTTTCGCCAGGCACGGGAAGAAACCTGCGCGCCCTGTAATGGCATGAAGATTGGGTTAATAAATTAGCTCTGTGGTTATAAATTCCTGTATGACTCAATCTCTATAACAATCCCGGGTGAGGACGAGGTGATGATGCCATGTCTCAGTCGAATTAATCCGCAAGACTGGTCTTGATTTTGGCTTTAGCAGGCACCATTTCGCCGTGCCAGTTCGATAATATCGACCAGATTCTTTGATTCGAGCTTTTGAAAAATTTTAGTTTTATAAGTACTGATGGTTTTGTTATTTAATCCTAATTCACAGGCAATGATTTTATTGGATTTTCCCTGCGCCAGTTGACGTAAAATAAGCGTTTCCCGCTCGGTCAGGCGCGACAGCATATCCTGTTCATTTACATAGCGCTGGCGCCGGTCAAGAATATCGCCTGGCAGATAATTTACATTGTTAAATACGCAGCCAATGGCGGCGATCAGCGTCTGAATCGGATCGTATTTCGACACGAAGCCGTTAGCGCCCTGACTAAGCGATTGTATAAGCAGGTGATTGTTACTGCTCTGACTGAGCAGAACGACTTTCATCCAAGTTTTAGATTTTACGATATCGCGTAAAAAGGCGATGCCATTTTTTTCTTTGAAATCAGGATGTCGATGTGCTGATGAATAACATCGTCAATACCATCATTAATTGTGTTTGCTGTAGTGACACAATTAAAGCCATTCATTAATAATAAAGCCTGCACCCCAGCCGCAACAAGGCGATGCTCATCAACGATGAGAATTTTTGCATTAAACATAGATCTCCCTTTTACGACACCGATATGATGGCGCTGGCGGACATTATGTCTGGCGGCTTATCCCGGCGAACAGAGAAATGTCTTGATAAGATTATTTTTTTATAAAACCCGCTGATTTTTCAGCCGATATTGTTCAAAGATAATTAATGTTTCATTGACGGTGTTTATCTCGCACGCGATGGCGGCAATCAGTTGCGCGACATCGTGTCCTTCCTGCTGGTGTTTCTCCAGCTTACGCCCCAGCTCCATCAGTGCGCTGGCGTTGAGAATGCTGGCGCCGCCTTTCAGCTTATGGCCAAGCTGTGACAGCGCGTGAGCATCAGTGGTTTGCTGCAGCGCCGCCAGCAATTCATCGTGGCTGGTGCGAATACTCTCCAGCAGAGTGATGCCGCTGGCGGGATCGCGCTCAGCCAGTTGCATCAGCAGCAGCGCAAAAGTCGGAACCGCCACAGGGGCCGGCAGAGCGGCGGCGGGCATGTCGGCAGCAGGTTGCCCGGTCACGCTGGCTGCCTCGCTGTCAGGCGCGTGCGGCGTGCCTGGCGTGCGGCGCGGACAGTGGGTGATTTGCGCCAGCAACGTATCCAGATTAAGCGGCTTGAATAGACAGTCGTTCATGCCAGCCTGCAGGCAGCGCTGCATGATGTGCTGCTCGGCGGAGGCGGTCAGGCCGTATAGCGTGATCGGCGGCAGATGATGGTGGCGTTCATGCTGGCGCAGCGCTTGGGCAAATTCAAACCCGTTCATGCCGGGCATATTGCAGTCGGTAATGATCAAGTCAAAGCGCAGCGGATCCTGCTGCCACAGCTTCAGCGCTTCGACGGCGCTTTCGCTCACCACCACCTGATGGCCCGCCAGCTCCAGCTGTTTGCCCAGCAGCAGACGATTGGGTGCATGATCATCAATCACCAGCACTGACAGCTTGTCGGTGACCAGCGGCTGTGACAGATGCGGTTGGGTTTGATCGCGCGGTTCGCCGGCCGGCGAGCGGAAGTAGAAGGAGAACACCGATCCTTCACCTGGCGTACTTTCCACAATCAGTTCGCCATCCAGCAGCTCTGCCAGATTGCGGCAGATGCTCAGGCCAAGACCGGTGCCAATCTGCTGCTGCTGACGTTCACCGACCTGGACAAATGGCTCAAAAATCGCCTGCTGCTGCTCCTCGGTCATGCCGCAGCCGTCATCGCTCACTTCTATGACGAACTCACAACCTTCCTCTTCCTGGCCAATCCCCTGCATCAGCACCACGGTTACGCTGCCGCGATCGGTAAATTTAATGGCGTTACTCAACAGGTTAGACAGGATCTGGTTGATCATCAGCGGATCGGTCTGTACCCAGTAGGCCGTGATGTCCATCTCCACGCGCAGATCGATCCCTTTGCTCTCGGCCTTGTTGCGAAACAGCGTCACCGCCTGATCGATAACATCCGGCAGATAGACGGTTTCCGGCCTGGGTTGATACTGGCCAGATTCGATCTTCGACAGATCGAGGATATCGCCGATCAGCGACAGCAGCGCGCGCCGAGCTGTAGGCGACGCGAATATTCTCTGACAGCGTCTCACACGACTGCGAGCGGGTTTCCAGCTCCAGCAAACCAATGATGGCGTACAGCGGCGTGCGGATCTCATGGCTCATGCTGGCGAGAAACTCACTTTTGGATCGGTTGGCTTTGTCTGCGGTGTCCTTGGCCAGCTGCAGCTCCTGCAGCAGCGCGTTACGTTCGGTGACATCGACCCAGCCGCCGATCACCCCGGCAACTTCCCCCAACCGATCGCGAAACGGCAGCGTCCAGTGCTACAGATGAAAGGCCTGCTGGCCAAACATCAGCTGGACGTCGCGCATTACCGCTTCACCATCCTGCAGCGTCTGCTGGTAACCATCTTCGATGGTATGAATGCTGGCGTTATTGGTGTTGAACACGTCCGACAGTCGTTTGCCGATTACCTCGTCGCGTTTGATGTGCAAAAAGCGCAGATAGGCATTATTACAGTCCACCAGCCGCGTTTGCTTATCGCGGATATACATTGCCACCGGCGAGTCATTAAACAGCGTGTGGGTGAAATTGAGCTGGTTTTTCAGCGCATTCTCTGCCTGCATACGCTGCTGAATCACTTTGCGCAGATGGTGGTTCCACAGCAGGATCAGCAAAATCAATCCCAGCGATACCGAAACGATCAGCAGAATCGTTTGCTTGTAATTCTGCCACAAGCTGCTGAGAAACGGCGGCTCTGCCTGACGCCACTGCGCCATCAGCTTAAACAGTGTTTCCGGCGGGATGGCCAGCAGCGCTTTATCAAGAATACTGATCAGCGTCTCATTGCCTGGCTCTACGCGCATCACAAAGCGCGCGGGGTCGGCGCCCAGCGTACCCTCGACGATCAGCCCGCTACCAAAATGGTTGCGCAGGTGATAGTCGGCAAAAATTTTCGGCACGATCACCGCATCGACCTTGCGCGCCAGCAGCTGGCGCAGCGCATCCAGCGGACGATCGGTATCGCTGACCGACAGGTGCGGATAGTGCTCCTGCAGCTAGCTTTCCATTAGCGAATTTTTTAGCATCAGCGCCGAACCAAACGGAAAGGTGTCGCGCGCCATGATGTTTCCCGGCTGCTGATTGCGGATGATCACCCAATGCGACACCAGCCACGGACGCGTAATCAGAGCCGGTTGTGCTTCGAACTGTGGTTCCAGAATTTCCAGCGGAAACAGCTTTGGCAGAGGACGTCCGCCGGGGTATTCATGACTGGCGTGCGCCACAAAATTCAGGCCGGTCTGGCTGGTGATCAGCTCCATCACGTCCGGCGCCATGCCGCGAAACTGCTCTGCTGGCGTCCGACTGCTGAGCGGTGCCTGCGCCAGCGGCAATGTAGTCTCGATGTGAATGTTGTTTTGCAGCCACTGCTCTTCGTCGGCGGTCAGCGCCAGCGGATTGCGTTGCAGTACATGATGGGGATCGAGCTGCCAGCGTTTGGCAATCTGCATGCGGATAGACAGCGGAATCTGCGGCAGCGCCTGGTTGATGGCGTCGGCCAGCGCAGGATACAACGGACTGATGCCAAATCCGACGTTGAGCGGGATCGTATGCTCGTCGGCTCAGAATAGTGAGCGCGTTGGCAAACAGATAGCGATTGAGGTGCGTCAGCGTCGCCGCGTTTCCCCAGACGCGCGCCGTCTGACCCATATACAGTGGCGGCGACGGCATCATAGTAGCCCGGGAAACGCACCAGCTGCGCGTTTTCGTATGTCTCTTCCAGGTACTGGCGCTGCAGCGGCGTGCCTGACCACGCAATTTGCTCGGGCAGGCCGTTATTGAGAAAAAGGTCGCTGTCGGTCTTCAGCCCCATCACGCTGTAATCCAGCATCCACGGGGCGATGACCACAGCAGCGGCTGCGGCTGTGACGACGGCTGGGCGACGTAAATCGCCAGCATATGCATTTCGCCCTTCAGCACCGCCTGCTGCGCGGCGCTATGACTGGGGAAGTGATAAAGCTCAATGCTGGTCTCCAGCATGCTTTGAATCAGCGACAGGTAGTCGGCGCTCAGGCCTTCAAAGCGGCGCGTATCGGTATCCATATATATCGGTGGCTGCGCTTTACCGGCCACCGCGGCTTTAATCACTTTATTTCGAAAGGCAGAAGAGATGGGCTCCGCCAGCTGCAGCGCGGGCTGTGCGGTATCGTAACGTGCTAAAAGCTGCAAAGGTTTGACCTCCGCTTGCAGCGCGCCGCCAAAAAAAATAAACAGGACCACGCCCGCCAGACGGATGAAATTAACAGGATTAAACACCGTGCGTTCCTGAAGAAAATAAAGTCATTAATGCCGATAAGGGAAAAGGAGTATAAAGAGATTTTTCCCGCCTGCCTGATCTAATGCCGCATTAAGGATATTTTGCGACCATTCTCGAATGTTTAACTTATTATTAACATTCGCAGCTTTTTTTAGATATTGCTTTTGCTTTGATTTCAAAAATTTCAACGCTTTATCCATAAAATTACCTTTCAAGACAATTCTTATGTGGTCCTTTCGCAGAGTTATGTCAGAATTTTCGCAGTTTTTCCGGAACCGCTAACCGCTGCTGTCCATTAATCCGGTAAAACTACCTTTTAAATAGCGGTAATAAGTTAAACGTGTAAGCAAAATTCTAATTTTTGTTAACCTGGTGACGTTTGGTTTTAACCGTTGCAAGCGATTTTCCCGGCAGCGGTCAGCGCATACTTTCAGGTCATTTTCACTGGTGTGATTATCAGTACTGGACAAAATTGAGACTGTAATAAAGGAATAAAAGAATGGTATATGCATATAATAAACAGGTGCGTGTCGCTGTCCTTGATGATCACCCGATGGTTCGTACCGTTTTCGAGTTATGCCTGAAACACGAACCCGATATTCATCTGGTCGGGACCTGGTCTTCAAGTAATGAACTGTTTAGTCAGCTGCGCAGCACCACGGTGGATGTGCTGGTGCTGGATTTTTTGCTGGGCGAGCGTGAACTGGATGGCCTGGCCCTAGTGAAACAGCTGCGAAATCACTATCCGCAGCAAAAGATTTTGATCTCATCGTCAATGGAGAGTCCGGCGATTGTCAAAATGGTGCTGAGCGCCGGCGTTAAAGGCTTTATTGGAAAAAGCCACAATATGCAGGAGATCGTCCAAGCTATTCGTCAGGTAGCGCAGGGGCGGCTATTCCTGTCGCAGGAAGTGGCGTACGAGGTGGAAAACCTCTACGTGATGAATGAAGACGCCATCAACGAAAACCTCGATCTCTCCAGCAAAGGCAATATGTATGAGAAGGTCAAAACGCTCAGTCCGCGCGAAGTAGAAGTGGTGCGCTGTTTTCTGGATGGCCTCAGCGTGTCGCAAATTGCCGTGAAGTTTAAACGCAGCCGCAAAACCGTGAGCGGACAAAAGCCGTCGGCGCTGAAAAAGCTCGGCCTGCGCTCGGATTCGGAATTGTTCAAATACAGCCACGACCTGATGTCGGGTAGCTAATCCTTCTTTAAGGCGGTCAGGGATGGCCGCCGTCTGCTTTTCCGCCTCTCTGCATCACGTTCCCGGTAACAGCCGTTTTGTAACATCGCTTTGAGTGATGTTCGCCACAGTTTCGCCGGCCGTATCCCGCTGTGATAGCCCCCATTGCTACAGCACTGAAGGGGCTACGATGAACATCGAAACGCAATCCTGCGTCATTACCGGCAAAAAACAAGTCAGCGTCGCAAGCAGCAGGTGCAGTGGGACGGCACCGGCACGCTGGTGCGCATCACCCGCGGCGGCATCTGCGGGTCCGATCTACACTACTATCAGGAAGGTAAAGTCGGCAGCTTCGAAGTGAAGATGCCGGTGATCCTCGGCCATGAAGTGATCGGCTACGTCGTGGAGAACGACGATCCACAGCTCCAGCCCAACCAGAAAGTGGCGGTCAATCCCTCAAAGCCGTGCGGCAGCTGTAAATACTGTTTGCGCGAGCAGCATAATCAGTGCACCTCAATGCGCTTTTTCGGCAGCGCCATGTATCTGCCGCACGTGGATGGCGGCTTCACGCAATACAAAGTGGTCGATAGCGCGCAGTGCGTGCCGTTCCAGCAGGAGGCCGATGACAGCGTGATGGTGTTTGCTGAACCGCTGGCCGTGTGCATCCACGCCACGCAGCAGGCGGGCGATCTGAGCGGCAAAACCGTGTTTATTTCCGGCGTCGGGCCGATTGGCTGTCTGATTGCCGCCGCTGCCAAAGCCCGCGGAGCCGCGGAGATTATTTGCAGCGATATCAGCGAACGCTCGCTCAGCCTGGCGCAGCAGATGGGTGCGACCGGCGTGATCCACGCTGCTGACGGTGATTTCACGCCATACCTTGCAGATAAAGGCTTCTTCGATGTCGCTTTCGAGGCTTCCGGCCATCCGTCTTCGCTGCAGCGCTGTCTCGACGTGGTATGCGCTAAAGGCACGCTGGTACAGGTTGGCATGGGCGGCACGATTCCGGATTTCCCGCTGATGACGCTGATCGCCAAAGAGATCAATCTGGTCGGTTCTTTCCGTTTCACCCACGAATTCAACACGGCGGTTGACTGGCTGGCACGCGGCGTGGTCAATCCGCTGCCGCTGTTCAGCGGAGAATATGACTTACAGGATATCGACGCGGCGCTGCAGTTTGCCGGTGATAAAACCCGGGCGGCGAAAGTCCAGTTAACGTTTTAAGGGGGTCAGTATGAGTCAGCTATTTTTCCTAGCGGGCAAGCGTGTGCTGCTCACCGGTTCGGCGCGCGGCATCGGTTTTCTGCTGGCGCGCGGTCTGGCGGAGGCGGGCGCGGAAGTGATCATCAATGCCACCACCGAGGGCGGCGCAGAGCAGGGCGCGGCGAAACTGTGCGAGCTGGGTTATCACGCGCGGGCGAAAGCCTTTGACATCACGCAGTCGGCGCAGGTTCAGCAGGCGGTGGAGGAGATTGAAAGTCAGTGGGGCGCGATTGATATCCTGGTGAACAATGCTGGCATTCAGCGCCGCCGGCCGTTTCTCGAGTTTCCCGAGCAGGACTGGAACGACGTGATTGCCGTCAACCAGACAGCGGTGTTTCTGGTGTCACAAACCGTGGCGAAAAGAATGGTGCAGCGTCAGCGCGGAAAAATCATCAATATCGGCTCGATGCAGAGCGAACTGGGGCGTGACACCATTACGCCGTATGCCGCCTCCAAGGGCGCGGTCACCATGCTGACGCGCGGCATGTGCGTGGAGCTGGCGCGCCACAATATTCAGGTTAACGCCATTGCGCCGGGCTATTTCGTCACCGAGATGACCCAGACGCTGGCTGACGATCCGGCTTTCACCGGCTGGCTGACCAAACGTACACCGGCCGCACGCTGGGGCAAGCCGGAAGAGCTGATTGGCGCGGCGGTGTTCCTGGCGTCGGGCGCATCTGATTTCGTCAATGGCCATCTGTTGTTTGTTGATGGCGGTATGCGCGTCGCCGTGTAATGCCGTGGCGCGGCTGGCGTAATTGCCGGCGCGCGCCTAAACCTTAAACCCCCCTCTGTCTTCCTAAGGATAATAAAAAATGCCAATAACCATAATTGTGCTGGGTGTGATACTGCTGCTGGTTCTGATGATTGTCTTCAAGGTCAACGGCTTCATTGCGTTGGTGTTTGTCTCGGCGGTGGTAGGTATCGCCGAAGGCATGACGCCGCTCAATGTGATGGCCTCGATTCAGAAAGGTATTGGTTCCACGCTCGGCGGCCTGGCGATGATCCTCGGCTTTGGTGCCATGCTCGGGCGGCTGGTGTCCGATACCGGCGCTGCCCAGCGGGTGGCCACCACGCTGGTTGCCGCGTTCGGTAAACAGCGGCTGCAGTGGGCGCTGGTGGTAACCGGGCTGATCGTCGGTCTGGCGATGTTTTACGAAGTCGGCTTTGTGCTGCTGCTGCCGCTGGTGTTCACCATCGTTGCGGCGGCCGGACTGCCGCTGCTGTACGTCGGCGTGCCGATGGTGGCAGCGCTGTCGGTGACGCACTGCTTCCTGCCGCCGCATCCCGGTCCAACCGCCATTGCCACCATCTTTGGTGCCAATCTCGTAACCACGCTGCTGTACGGCTTGATCATTACCATCCCGACGGTGATCATTGCCGGCCCGATTTTTTCAAAATTCCTCAAAAGCTTCGAAAAGTCGTCGCCGGAAGGGCTGTATAACCCTAAAATTTTCACCGAAGAGGAGATGCCGGGTTTCTTTATCAGCATCTTTGCTGCGGTGATTCCGGTGGTACTGATGGCGATTGCGGCAGTCTGCGAACTGACGATGCCGAAAGAGAATGCGCTGCGCCAGTTCTTTAAATTTATCGGCAACCTGGCGGTGGCGCTGTTTATCGCCGTGGTAATTGCGGTGTTTACCCTCGGTCTGCGCAACGGGCGCAAAATGGAGCAGGTGATGGATATGTGTGGCGATTCGATTGCCGCCATCGCCATGATCTTCTTTATCATTGCCGGCGGCGGCGCCTTTAAGCAGGTGCTGGTCGATAGCGGTGTCGGTAACTATATCGCCGATCTGATGAAAGGATCGTCGCTGTCACCGCTGCTGATGTGCTGGACGGTGTCGGCAATGCTGCGCATCGCGCTGGGATCGGCCACGGTCGCGGCGATCACGACCGCCGGCATCGTGACGCCGAACATTGCCGCTACCCATACCGATCCGGCGCTGATGGTGCTGGCGGTCGGTTCAGGCAGCGTGATCGCCTCGCACGTTAACGATCCGGGTTTCTGGCTGTTCAAAGGCTATTTCAACCTGAGCGTGGTTGAAACTCTGAAAACCTGGACAGTAATGGAAACGCTGATCTCCATCCTCGGCCTCGCCGGTGTGCTGGCCCTTAACGCCATCATCCACTAAGGCCCGCGCTTCACAGGGAGGTGAAGCGTGCTTACGCGCGGCGGCGAATCCACGAGAAACGTGACTGATAGCCGCTGTCAAAATGGGGGTTATAGCGATAGCTCGATCCCGCCTCCGCCATGCAATAAGTACACACAGCCAGTTGTTCGATCTGTGCCGCCGGGATGCCACGCTGTAACAGCAGGCCCTGCGCCAGCAGAGGCAAATCAAACCATACTCCCTGATGATGCGCCCGCGCCTGAGGTCGGATTGCCTGCGGATTATGCGGCTGTTGCTGTGACCAGCTTAGCGTCGGCAGGTCCGGGCGCTGCTGCATCTGTGCGATGCGATCAACGCCCAGCTCATAGCAGCACGGGCCGATCGCCGGACCGATCGCCACCAGCAGGGATGCCGGCGTCGCGCCACCCGCCAGCAGCTGATCGAGGGCACTGCTCAGCACGCCGCCGAGCGTACCCTGCAAGCCGGCATGCACCGCCGCCACCTGATGCATTTTCACATCGGCAAACAGCACCGGCAGACAGTCAGCGGTGTAAACCGCAACCGGCTGATGATCGTCACTGATCACACCATCGGATTCACAACTTTTCGGCGGCCGTTTTTGTCCGGCCAGCACCACTTTTGCGCTGTGCCGCTGCTGTCCGTACGCCGCAGCGGCCGGTGCCGGCTGACCGGCAGGCTGGAAGGCATACTCCAGCCAGCGTTGACTCTCCAGCAGCGCCGAGCGCGGCCCGCGATTATCCATAAGTGTCTCCTGTGACCTGACCCCGGTTTTCCTCTGCCCACAGCTTACGTTAACTGCTACATTTTTAAAGCTTTACAAAAACTGACCATAATCACTTAAGGACGACATGATGAAAAACACCTCCTGGCTGGCCGCGGCAGGCTTGATTGCCCTGACGCTCACCGGCTGTGCCCAACCGCAAAAACAGCAGGCTCAGCAGCAACTCGGTCAGCAGTCGGTTCTGGCAGTCAACTAGTTCCAGCAGTCTGGCGAGTATCAGGCGCTGAGCTGGCAGGCATTCAATACGGCACGCATGGCGTTCGATAACGCCCCTTCGCTCACCGGCAAACCCAAAGCGGTGATTGTTGATCTGGATGAAACCATGATCGATAACAGCGCTTACAGCGCGTGGCAGGCAAAAAACGGCCAGCCGTTCTCCGGGAAAACCTGGTCAGCGTGGACGCAGGCGCGCCAGGCGACCGCGGTGCCCGGTGCCGTCGAATTTGCCAACTACGTGAATAGCCACGGCGGCACCATGTTCTACGTCTCGAACCGCGATCAGAAAGATTACGCGGCCACGGTCGATAATCTCAATAAGCTGGGCTTCAGCGGCGTAAGCGACAAAACCGTGCGTCTCAGCACCGGCAACTCCAATAAACAGGCGCGTTTCGACGCAATTAAAAATGCCGGCTACAACGTGGTGCTGTATATCGGCGATAACCTGAATGACTTCGGTGGGGCAACCTGGCATCAGGGCAACGCGCAGCGCCAGCAGTTTGTCACGCTCAACCATCAGCGTTTTGGCACCCAGTTCATTGTGCTGTCAAATCCACTGTACGGCGACTGGGAGAGCGGTATGGCTGAAAACTACAATAAGTTAACCCCGGAACAGCAGCTGCAGGTGCGTGAATCCCGCATGAAAGCCTGGAACGGTAAATAATTCGTCAAGCGAAATAGCGCCTGCCCTGGCGGGCGCTCATCGCAGGCGGTCAGCGCCAGTGATATTTACGTTTCTTTGCAATTATTATTCTGCTTATCATTTTCCCGATCTCTTACTTAATCCTTCCGCCGCCTTCAGTGAAATATCATCGCGAATAACGTTAAAACCAGCTGATATCACTATTCATAAATTTAGTAATTAGGATTTTTCTCAGCGAGCAGAGCGTAATCCACCATACCAGCGTAAAGGCGCAAAAGTTTTACGTGTATATATTTGTCAGTGCATCCGAGATGCGCTTTAAAAAATCGCATTAATAAATTGATTATATTGATTTTTAAGGAAAGTTGCCCTGATTGCGTCACTTTCATTAACTTACTTTGTCATGACATTTGCTGACACTTATTTTACATAAGGTCGCTTCTTCTGCCTGGCTGAAATACTCCTAGTGCAAATCAATTCATAAGTTTCTATAATCAATCTCTGTGAGAAAGCGCCGTATTTACCTGCCATAGAACGCTAAAACCGTGCTGCGCAATGCATTTATTTGCCCGGAAGCGCTATTTGCGGATACAGAGAGAAGATAATTGTGACGCCCCTTAAACCCTTATTAGCGAAAAATCGCAGTTGGGCACTCCAGCGCCGCGAGCGTAATCCAGATTACTTTGAACAATATCTGCATCAGCAGAAACGCCACTCCCTGTGGATTGGCTGTTCCGACAGTCGCGTACCGGCAGAAGTGCTGACCGGCTCGCATCCGGGCGAGCTATTCGTGCACCGCAATATCGCCAATATGGTGCTACCCGATGATGACAACTTTCTCAGCGTGCTGCAGTACGCGATTTTTTATCTCGGCGTCGAGCGCATTGTGCTGTGCGGTCACTACGGCTGCGGCGGCGTGCAGGCGGCGCTGGGTCTGCCTGCCAGCCCGTTAGCGCAGGAAGAGGAGAGCAGCAAGCTTAACCGGCTGGTTGAAGCCAATGTCATCACCCAGTTTAGCCAGCTGGTGCGCTGCGAGCCGGAGCAGCAGGCCTGGCAGGCCGGACAGCAACTGGATGTGTTTGGCTGCGTTTATGACCTGCAGTCCGGCCATCTGAAAGAGTTAATCTAGCAATCGTCAGAGGAACCCTCATCATGAATCTGCAAACGCTTCGTCAGGATATTCCTGCTGGTCTGGTGGTGTTTCTGGTGGCGCTGCCACTGTGTCTGGGCATCGCGCAGGCCAGCGGTCTGCCGCCCTTTGCCGGTCTGCTCACCGGGGTGATCGGCGGTCTGCTGGTTACCGCGCTCAGTCCCTCGCGCTTTGCCGTGAGCGGCCCGGCGGCGGGGCTGGTGACCATTGTTGTGGCCTCAATCCAGACGCTCGGCAGCTTTTCCGCGTTTCTCACCGCGCTGATTCTGGCTGGCGTGCTGCAGTGCATGCTCGGCCTGCTGCGCGCCGGTCGTTTTATCTCACTGGTGCCGGGCAGCGTCATTAAAGGGATGCTGGCGGCAATTGGCCTGCTGTTGATTATGCAGCAGATTCCGGTGGCGCTGGGCGCAGCGAGCGATGCCGGTCTGCGGTCGCTGGTCAGCAGGGAGTTTTCGTTTTCGCTCAGCGCGATGCTGGTGGCAGGTATCGGGCTGCTGATTCTGTGGCTGTGGACCACGCCCGCGATCAAAGCGGTTAAAGCGCTGAGCTGGATCCCCGGCCCGCTGGTGGCGGTACTGTTTGGCTGCCTCGCCACGGTGTTGGGCGATCGCCTGTTTCACAGCCTCGGCGAAGGCCTGCCGGGTATCGTACTGCCGGCGTTCGACAGTATGTCGGCGCTGGTGGCGGAGCTGGAAACCCCTGACTGGCTGGCGTGGCAGAATCCATCGGTGTGGGTGGTAGCGATTACGCTGGCGCTGGTGGCCAGCCTTGAAACTCTGCTCAGCCAGGAGGCGCTGAAAAAACTGCGTCCGCAGCACCCGGCGCCGTCACCGAATAAAGAGATGTTCGCGCAAGGCATCGGTAACCTGACCGCCGGCTTGCTCGGCGCGATGCCCATTACTGCGGTGATTGTACGCAGTTCGGTCAACGTCAGCGTTGGCGCACAAACCAAACTGTCGATTCTGCTGCACGGCGTGCTGCTGCTGATTTGTGGATTGTGGTTCAGCGCTCTGCTTAACGCGATTCCGCTCGCCAGCCTAGCCGCGGTGCTGCTGTATACCGGCTATAAGCTGGCAACGCCGCGCCTGTTCGTCGAACAGATTCGCATGGGCGCGCAGCAGTACGTGCCGTTTCTCGCCACCATCGGCGGCATCATTGTGTTTGGCATGCTGGCCGGGATTGGCATCGGTATCGCGACGCAGATTCTGTGCAGCATCTACCAAAGCCACCGCAACGCGCTGCAGCTTACCCGCTATGACGACCATTACGTGCTGCGCTTTCAGCAAAACCTGACCTTTATGCACAACCCGAAATTGCAGGGGCTGCTGGCGGAGATCCCGGAAAATAGTGTGGTGATTGTCGATCACGATAACGCCGAGTATATGGATCCGGACGTGAAAGCGGTACTGCAGGATTTCGGGGATAGCGCCGGTGAGCGCGGTATCCGGTTGAGCCAGTGGCCGGTAGCGGTGAAATAACGTTCCCGCGCGCAGTCATGCAGTTTTTTTCGCCAGAATCGGATATCCCGGATATCCGATTTTTTTATTTATACGGCATAATTGCCGCTCACAGCGCCTGCCTGTTTCTCTTGCTGCCGGCGGGGCCGGTAGCTCGTCTCTGGCTTTCATGGCAGAGTGAGCGCCGCTCAGTCGCAGAGTAGGGCGATGAACACCGGGTTAATTAGCGAATTATCGCACGGATTTTTCAGGTTAAATGATTGCTGATGCCAGCGACGGATGGCAGCGATTTCAGGTTACAGGGTTCAGACGTATGCGCGTTAAGCTGTTTGAAGAGAATAATGTTAAAAAGAATGCTCTTTCGCTGTGTCTTATTACGCTGTTCTTCTGCTTTGTTAGCAGCCACCTGCGTATTCCCGAAGAGTTTTCCCTGTTCTGGCCGGTGAATGCCCTCATCGCCGGTTTGATGGTGCGCAACCCGTTTTTACACACCACCTCCGGTTATCTGGTGTGTTTTGCCGCCATGATTTTCAACGATACGGTCTTTTCCGGCTGGGCACTGCCAGCGGTGACCATTAATTTTGCCAATATCCTGTTTATTCTGGTGTCAGTCAGCATGCTAATTAAGCATCTGCAATCGCCAACCGCAAACAGCCAGGTGTTCAATGCCATGCGCATCTTTCCGGCGTGCCTGCTCGGCGCGGCAGCGTGCGCCACCTGGGGTGCGTGGGCGCAGGATATCGACTTCAACGCGCGCTTTGTGGTGGCGTGGGCCGACTGGTTCAGCGAGCAGTTTTCCACCTCGCTGATGCTGCTGCCGGTGATGCTGACGCGTCCGCTGCGCAGCGTGCCGCTGCGGACGCTGATTCATCCGGCCAGGCTGCTGGCGCTGCTCGCCGTGGCGCTGTCGCTCACAGTGGGGGCGCTGATTGGTGGCGCGGGCAGTCTGACCTTCCCGGTACCGGCGCTGATCTGGTGTGCCATTGTTCTGCCGATTCCGATCACCAGCTTGGTGATTCTGTTCACCGGCATCACCGAGATCGTGCTGGTCTTGTACGGCGTGATGAATATTCAGGGCGATGATTCGCTGCTGCCCATCAGCCATCTCACTTCCGCACGGCTCGGCGTGGCCACCGTGGCGCTCAGCCCACTGCTGGTGGCGGTGAGCATGGACGCCATTCGCCAGCTTAACCATCGCCTGGCATTGCGCGCCAATTATGATTTCCTCACCCAGCTACTGTCGCGCTCCGGCCTGTATGAGACCTGCGCCAGCAGCCGTTTTCCCTGCAGCGTGAAGCCGGCGTGATTATGCTGGATGTCGACTACTTTAAAGCCATTAATGACAATTTCGGCCATGATGCCGGCGATGGCGTACTGGAGGAAATTGCGCGCCGTATTCAGCATGTGGTTGGCAGTCGCGGCCTGGTGTGCCGCTTTGGCGGCGAAGAGTTCGTGGTGGTAGTGTTTGATTACACCCACAGCCAGCTGTTTCAGCTGGCCGAAGTGATTCGTCAGGCAATGGTGAAAGAGAAGTTCTGGCTTCACGGCAACACCGTGACCGTGACGGTCAGCCTCGGCCTGGCGCGCGGCGGTGCGGTTAACGAACGTGAATGGCCGGGGGTGATTAACCGGCTGGTGTCGGCAGCCGATAAACACCTCTACGTTGCCAAGCGCAACGGCCGCAATCAGACCTCGCCGGCAATCGCGCCGCGCAGCATGGCGCATGGCGTGGCCTGAGCCACGCCATCCCAGGTTACACGCTGCTTTTCAGCTGGCTGGATTGCTGATGACGCTGCTGCGCCAGCTCAATCAGGCGGGTAATTAGATCGCTGTAGCTCAGGCCTGCCGCCAGCCACAGTTTGGGATACATGCTGATGTTGGTGAAGCCGGGTAAGGTATTCACTTCGTTGACAATAATGTCGCCCGTTTCGGTGAGGAACACATCGACGCGCGCCATGCCAAAGCACTCCAGCGCCTGGAACGCGGTAATCGCTACTGCCCGAATCGCCTCGCTGGCTTCCGTGCTGATGTCAGCCGGTACCACCACCTGCGTGCCGCTCTCGCTGATATATTTGGTGTCATACGAGTAGAAGGCGTCGTGCACCACAATTTCACCGCACGGGCTGGCTTCTGGCGCCTCGTTACCCAGCACCGCGCATTCAATCTCACGGCCGCTAATGCCCTGTTCAATCAGTACCTTGCGGTCAAAGCGGAACGCCAGACCCAGCGCCGCGTCGAATTCGTCCGGCTGCGTCACTTTGCTCACCCCAACGGATGATCCCTGATTGGCTGGCTTGATAAACAGCGGCAGGCCAAAGCGCGCGATCACCGCCTGTACATCCAGCGCCGCGCGCTGCGCCTGGGTGACGCTCAGCCACGGCGCCACTTTCAGGCCGGCATCGCGCAGCAGGCGTTTGGTGAAATCTTTGTCCATGCTGACTGCGGAACCCAGCACATCCGACCTGACAAACGGCAGATTGGCCATGCGCAGCAGTCCCTGCAGGGAGCCATCTTCGCCCAGCGTGCCGTGCACAATCGGGATGATTACATCCAGCGGCGACAGCGGCTGTGCCTGCTGACGCGTAATCAGCTGTTCCCCGCGGCTGCCGGGCACCAGCGCCACGTTTTCACCGGAGCGGTTCGGGGCAATCAGCGCCGGATTGTCGGCGTTGAGCAGAAACCCTGAAGCGTCATTGAGATGCCACTCGCCCTGTTTGTCGATCCCCAGCAGGACCACGTCGTATTTGTTTTTATCGATCGCCTCAAGAATATTTTTGGCCGACTGTAACGACACTTCATGTTCGGCCGACTTGTCGCCAAATACGATACCTACCCGCTGTTTTGCCATTGCTCTTTGTCCGGTTGCAGTAAAGCGGGCAGCTAAGATAACACGCCCATGACAGCGCTCAACAGCGCCGCGATTATTCTGCAGTTGATCGGTCGCCAGACCGCATTCAACCGGGCTTTGCCCGCTTTATTCATAAATATTCTCCACCGTTTGAGACAAGTCCTGGACGGCCTGAAATCTGCCTTCTGTCAGAATTTTCCCAATTCAAAGAAAAGTCTGCGGTGGACGATGTGTCCACCGTTTTTTGTCAGGTTTACAGGAGTCGGGAAATGATGGACCAGAAGCAGAATGCCGTGGAGCAGGATGCGCGTTCTGTTGCTCGTATCGAAACCACCGTGGATGACACGCTGTTAAAAAGCGTGGCGTGGATTTGCAAACACTACAAACGCGAGAAGAGTGTAGAGGCGCTGGTCGCCGGTCTGCCAAAAGCGACGCTGCTGTCGCCGTCGCAGGCCATGACCGTTCTGGAGAACGCTGGCATTACCGGCGGCATGGTCGAACGCCGCCTGCAGGATCTGCCGGAGGTGAATGATAAAGCGGTGGAGATGAGCCTTGCGGAGCTCAATGAGATTTACGCCGGCTTTGCGGTGATGGCGAAACCGGCGGCGGTACTGGATGAGCGCGCCAGCGAAATGCTGCCGGAGGTCAAAGGTCACTGGCTGTTCAGCACCCTGTGGCGCTACCGCCGTTACTACCGCAGCGCCGCCATTGCCGCCGTGCTGATCAACGTGCTGGCACTCTCCAGCATCTTCTTCACCATGAACGTCTACGATCGCGTGGTGCCGAACCAAGCCTTTGTTACGCTGTGGTCGCTGGCGATTGGCGTCACCATCGCCATGATCTTCGAAGCCATTACCCGCTTTGTGCGGGCACATCTGCTGGACATGGCGGGTAAAAAGGCCGACCTAGTGCTGGGCAGCATGCTGTTCCGTCAGGCGTTGTCGATCCAGATGGAGCACAAACCGGCCTCATCGGGCACTTTCGCCAACCAGATCCGTGAATACGAATCGGTGCGTGATTTTGTTGCCTCGGCGACGCTGGCGGCGATTTCGGATCTGCCGTTTATCCTGATGTTCGTCGGCGTGATCTTCTTTATCAGCGGTCCGCTGGCCATTATCCCGTTGATGATGATCCCGCTGATCATCATCGTTAGCGCCGCGATCCAGTGGCCGCTGGCGCGCATCATGAAGGAGAACCTGCGCGATGCGTCGCTGAAGCAGGGCGTGCTGATCGAGTCGGTTGAAGGCATGGAAACACTGAAGGCCGTTGGCGGTGAAGCGCATATGCAGCGCCGCTGGGAGAACTTCAGCGCGCTGCAGTCGGCTAACTCAATGAAGTCAAAACGCTATTCGACGCTGGCAACTGGCGTGGTGACCTTTCTGCAACAGTTTCAGACCGTGATGCTGGTGGTGGTCGGGGTCTATCTGATCAACGCCGGCACCTTCACTATGGGTGCGATGATCGCCACCGTGATGCTGGCCAGCCGCGCCACTGGCCCGCTGGGGCAGGTGATTGGTCTGGCGGTGCGTTATCAGCAGGCCAAAGCGGCGCTGACCTCGCTGAATAAGCTGATGGAGATGCCGGTCGATCGCGACAGCAGCAAAACCGACCTGACCGATCCGCCGCTGACCGGCGAGATCTCCCTCAGCAATGTCAGCTTTTCTTATCCGGCACCGCCGATGAAGCCCAATCCGGAAATCCTCAAAGACATTTCGCTGACCATCAAGGCCGGTGAGCGCGTGGCGATTCTTGGCCGCATCGGCAGCGGTAAATCGACGCTGTTACGCGTGATGGCGCGTCTGTATCAGCCGGTGAAAGGGCAGATCTCCGCCGACGGACTCGATGTTAACCAGATCGATCCGGCGGACTGGCGCAAAGCGGTGGGCCTCGTCAGCCAAGATGCGCGCCTGTTCTACGGCACGCTGCGCGAGAACGTGATGATTGGCCGGCCGGATGCCACCGCGAATGAACTGCTGCGCGTGTTGAATCTGACCGGTCTCGATCACGTCGCGGCGCGCCATCCGAGCGGCATTAACCTGTCGGTCGGTGAGGGCGGTGAAGGGCTGTCGGGCGGTCAGCGTCAGTTAGTGTCGCTGGCGCGAACCCTGCTGACGCGGCCCAAAGTGCTGCTGATGGATGAACCGACCAGCGCCATGGACAGCATGACCGAAAGCCAGTTCCTCGCCCATCTGCGTCGCGCCAGCGAAGGCCACACTCTGATCGTCGTGACGCATCGTCCGTCAATTCTGGCGCTGGTTGACCGCATCATCGTGGTTGAGGAAGGAAAAATTGTCGCGGATGGCCCGAAAGAGCAGGTGCTGGCCGCGCTGGAAGGTAAAGGTAAAACCCGCCAGCCGCCGCGTCAGGCGGTAGAACAGGCGGCGCCCGCGCCGGCTAACGATGCTTCGGCAACGTCAGAGCCCGCCGTCGCCGCGGCAGAGGAGGCCGCAGTATGATCAAGTTAATGTCATGGCGCAGCCGCAGCAAAAATCTCTCCGCTGCGGATGCCGAATTCATGAATGACGTGCAGGCGTCCCTGCTGTCGCAAACCACGCCGGGATCGAAACTGGTGATGTGGATCATCATCGCGGTGATTGGCATCGGTCTCACCTAGGCAAACTATGCGCGGGTGGAGGAGATCACCAAAGGCGACGGAAAAGTCATTTCCCGCAGCCTCGAGCAGGTGATTCAGAGTCTGGAAGGCGGCATTCTCGCCGAAATGAACGTGCGTGAAGGCACGGTGGTCAACCGGGGCGACGTCCTGCTGAAAATCGATCCGACGCGTGCGCAATCAAGCTATCGCGAGGCGCTGAGCAAGGTGATTGGCCTGAAGGGCAGCATTGCGCGTCTGCGTGCCGAAGCCTACGCACAGCCGCTGACGTTTGACGAGCAGGTGAAGAGCGATCCCGCCGTGGTTGCGCAGGAGACCAAAGCCTATGAATCACGCAAGCGCGCGCTGAACGACAGCATTAACTCACTGCAGCGCAGCTATGCCCTGTCGATGCGTGAAATTCGTCTGGCGGAGCCGCTGGCGGCGAAAGGATTGCTGTCTGAGGTTGAACTGCTGCGCATGCAGCGCCAGGCGAACGACATCCAGGCGCAGATTGTCGAGCGGCGTAACCGTTACCAGTCTGACGCCAACACCGAACTGGCGCGACTGGAGCTTAGCTAGGTAAGCGAAAATCTGATTGGCCGCGCGGACGTGGTCGAGCGCACCACCATTACCGCACCGGTGCGCGGCACGGTGAAAAACGTGCGCGTTAACACCATCGGCGGTGTCATTCAGCCCGGTGAGCACATCCTGGAAATCGTGCTGCTGGAAGAGCAGCTGCTGGTGGAGGGCAAAATCCGTCCTTCTGATGTCGCCTTCCTGCGCCCGGGGCTGCCGGCCAAAGTGAAAATCACCGCCTACGACTTCGCCATCTACGGTGGACTGGATGGCCACGTGGAATACATCAGTCCGGATACGCTGAAATACGATCAGAAAGCCGCTTCCGGCCGACCGGATGACACCTATTACCGCGTGTTGATCCTCACCGATAAAAGCATGCTGCACGCAGGCAACAAAGATCTGCCGATCATTCCCGGCATGGTGGCCACGGTGGAGATTCGCACCGGCGAGAAAACCATCCTTGATTACCTGCTGAAGCCGGTACTTAAGGCGAAAGAAGCCTTCCGCGAGCGTTAATAACCATGAAAAATAATAATATGCACCGTCGCGCAGCGGCGCGGCGCCTCTCTTTGCTTGCCGGTTGCATTACGGTCATGATGGTGCCGGCCATCAGCGTAATGGCCGATTCGACCAGTGAACTGATGATGTTTGCCGAGATGAGCGGACATCGCCCGGCCGCCCCCGCTGCGGCACCGGTACGCAGCGCGCCGGTACAGCGCGTGCCCGTTGCGCCAGCCCAGCGCTTTGCAACCGCGCCGGCACCGCAAGCGATGTTTACGCAACCTCAGGCCGCGCCGGTTGCGCCACCGGTCGCCGCGCCACGCGCTCAGCCGGCGGCGGCACCTTCACATGTACCAGCAACGGCAGCGCCAATTGCACCACCGCCAGTGCAGCCGGTGCAGGGCGGCGGTTTTCTGACGGAGGAGCAGCGTCAGCCGGAACCCAGGCAGACGAATCCGCTGCTGAAATCGGTACGCACTTTTAACCCGCAGCAGCCTGCGCCGGTGCCGGTGAATGAAGCAGAAGTAAAAGCGCAGAGCGAGTTCAGTTATGTCAGCCCGCCGGTAGCGGAAACCAGAATTACTGCCGCCGATGCCGCCGTGGCGCGTTCACCGGTCAGCCTGAGCGGCGCGGTGGATGAAACCGTGTCTGAATCCGAGCTGCGGCAAAAATTCCTCTCGGCCGCACGCATTACCTGGCGCATCAGCCCGGCGCTAAAATCGTCCGTTGCGCAGACCGATGCCGCCGCCGCCAGTGTGGATGAGGCGAAAGGGCAGCGCTGTCCGCAGCTGGATGTCAGCGCCAGCTCGGCCACCAAAGAGTTTGGTGGCGGGGTAAAAAGCTATGACGGTCAGAGCAACGTGCCGGCGCTCGGCGTGTCGATGGCGACCAACCTGATTGATTTTGGCCAGACCAGCCGCACCATTGAAAGCCGCGAAGAGCGCGTGACCTCGGCGCAGCAGGCGGCGCAGGCGCAGCGTGAAGAGCTGGCGATGCAGGTCAGTAACGCGCTGATTGAGTGGAACAAGCAGCAGCGGATCATTGCCATCAGCCAGCAGTACGTGGCGCGCATGACGGAACTAACCACCATGCTGAGCGGCATTGTGCAGTCAGATACCGGTCGTCGCAGCGAATTGACGCAGGCCAAAGGGCGACTGCTACAGGCGCAGAGTTATCTGGAGAATGCCGAGTCACGCGCGCGGGATGTCGAAATAACGCTGAACCGCCTGATGGGCAACATTCGCGTGACGCTGCCTGCCAGCGATCGCTGGGCGATGAATTTTGGCAATCTCAACCGCCAGCTGGCCAGCCTGGATTATCATCCGCTGATCCTGCGCGCCAGCGCGGAAACGCGAGCGGCGTTTAAAGAAGCGGAGGCGATCAAAGCTTCCGACCTGCCAGAACTCAACTGGACGGTAAGCAAAAGCACGCGTGAGGATCAACTGGGTCGTCAGCAGGCGTGGCAAACCGGAATCAACGTTAGCTGGGGTCTGTTCCGCGGCGGTTCAACCAACGCGCAGGAGATTGCGGCGATTAAACGCGCTGAAGCCAGTCGTCAGCAGGTGCAGGAGCAGCGGCGCGACCTGGAAAATCGCGTGCGCGCCGCCAGCCAGGATGCGCACTCCATGGCCGATCGCGCCGCGCTGTATAAGAGTCTGATCGCATCCGTAAAGACTTTTTCGATCAGTGGTATCACCTCGGACGTCGCTCTCTGCTGGATGTCCTGAGCGCCGAGAGCGATCTGTATAACAACCAGGTGAGCGAAGTGAGCAATCGCTTTGACAGCTACGCTGCGATCATTCGCGGCTACTCCAGTGCCGGCATCCTCAGCCGCTGGCTCACCACCGGACGTTAAGCGTCAGCCCGCTGCGGCGGGTTAGCCGGTACCAGAAACAGCAGCGCAACCGGGATGGCAGCGAACAGCAGCAGTGCTGTGGCGGCGCTGCTGCTGTAGATCTGCGCAAAGAGTATCGCCCCGGCAATTTGCCCAATCGCCAGCGTCAGAAACGCCGCCGCCACGCCGGAGGCCGCGTTTTGTGGCGTGGCAGCGGCGCCCGCAACCAGCAGAATACCCGACAGCGTGACGTATCCCGCGCCGCACAGTGCCGCCGCCGGTACCAGCCAGTAGCTAAAGTGGGTTAGCGCTGCCAGCAACAGCAGCGGTACGGCCATCGCCAGCTGCGCCAGCCAGTACACCTGACGCATACCGATACAGCGTGCCAGCGGGCCGGTCAGCGCGCCGAGAATGCCGGCCGCGCCGCTAACCAGCCACAGCATACTGGCGTGGCCCTCGTTCAGGTGGCTGTGCTGGCGCAACATATCCGGTCCAAAACACCACCACGCCGCGCTGGCGACACCGCTAAGAAAAGCGATGATGATCACCCGCTGCAGCGCACTGTTGTACAGCCGATCGCGCCAGCCAACCGGCGATCCCTGTAGATCTGCACGACCGGCCAGCAGGCAATAGCGTGCCAGCAGTAGGCTGATCAACGCCAGCGCGGCAAAACAGCAGCAGGCCGCGCGCCAGCCGCCGGGCATCAGCATGAAAATGGGCACTGATACAATTATGCCCGCGCCGGTGCCGGCGTTGATGAGCGTGTTAGCGGCGGTTTGCCGCGACGCGTCAATTTGCCGGCTCACGGCACTGGCGAGCACCGGTGAAGCCAGTCCGGCACCGAGACCAGCGATAAATAGCCCACCAGGCAATCAGCCATGCGTTGCCGGCAGCGGCCATCAGCAGTAAGCCTAGCATGGCTGTCAGCGCTGCCAGCATGGCGGTACTGCGCACGCCCCAGCGCGCCAGCAGTAGCGTGGCGCCGGGCGTGGCCAGGCAGTAAGCCAGATAGCTGCAGGCGGCCAGCATGCCCGATGCGCGCGGGCTGAAGCTGATCTGTTGCGCCACCTGCGGCATCATCATTCCCCACGCAAAACGCGCCAGTCCGTAGGTCACGGCGATCAGCATGAAGCCGCTTAGCGTCAGGCGGAGTGAGGCTTTCATGGCGTATTCGCCATCAGCTGCTCAGCCGCCAGACGCGCATTGACTGCGGCCTGCGGACCGTCAATCAATCCGGCCGTAATCGCCCCTTCAAACAGTATCAAGATGGCATCGGCCAGCGCTGACGGCGAATTTCTGTGCGAGTGCGCCAGGCAGGCACGGATGTAGCCGCGCTGCCAGTAGCGATAATCCAGCGCCTGCACCGCCAGTTCCGCATACTCGCCGTACGCTTTGGCAAAAAAGCAGCCGAGCGATCCTTCTGCCCGCATCCACTGTTCCTGCACCGAAAACAGCTGGCTGATAGCAGCCGGATCGTCTGGCTCTGACAATAAATCGGCGAAGCGCTGCCGGCGCGCGGTCATCACCGCGGCGGTTAACAGCTCGCGCGACGGAAAGTGCTGATAGAGCGTACGCGTGGAGACCTTCGCCTCACGGCAAATGTAATCGGTGCAGGTGGCATGAAAAACGTTGTTGTAGAACAGCCGCTCGGCAGCGTTCAGGATGTGTTGTTTTTTACGCATACCTTAAAAGTAAACCGATCGTTTTACTTTTGCAAAGTTGCGGGAGCGAAAAACGGGTGCGAGGCGGTTAATCACCGCCTGTTTCGATGATGCTGCTTTGAATAAATTATCAATGAGGAAAAGCGCTTAGCCCAGTCGGGCGATGCGCGAACGGGCCTCATCCAGATGCTGTTGTAACGCTGCGAGGCACGGCGCAAAATGATCTGAGAAGCCATCGCAACTGTTCGTCAGAGACAAAAATGCCTCCGCCAAAGCCAGTGCTTCCCGCCATGTATCGCTGCTGACCACTTCCGGCAGTGTCGCTGGCCGCATCGTATTCACGATGGCGCCGCCCGCTCTGGGCGCGAAGCCCATCGGCAAAATGTCATAAGCCGGCGCGAGGTGATAAGGAAAGCCATGGCGACTGATGAACGACAGGTTACCGGCGTGCATGTCGGTATTGCCGATCAGCATGCCAAATGCCCAAAGCCGGGCCGTGCTGCTGGAGGCCTCAGAATGGACACACTTTTCCGCCACAAGCTGGTTGACGAGGACTGGCCAGCTCGCACTGGCCTTGCTGACGAACTCCGCATCAAGCGCCCGCAGCGAAAACACGCCGATACGGCCCATTTTACCACCCGATCGAAGCGGGGAATTTCGAGGAAGCGCTGCCCTGCAATATCAAACACTTCGGTCTTAACACCCAGCACTTTCAGGGCCAAATGTTCAGCCATTAGCAGATCGTGCCAGCGTTCGCTGACTGGGTTGTCATCTGCTGCCGTAAATTTCACCAGTACATGACCGCGTTCGGTATAGGTGCAGAATTTTGGCTGCTCACCACCCGCTGATGAGCCGGCACCTCTCCAGCACCCGCGGCACGCGCCAGCTCGGGATATGCCGTCGCGCGCTCCACGGGTGTCGGTTCGGGCATTTCCAGAAAACGGCTGCGCGCCTGTTCGCCGATCAGCAGGTTGTCGATCGCATCATGACCTTGCGCCAGCAGCGCTCTGACGACATCTGCGTCCGCCCATTGTTCGGGATTCGCCGGCAGACCGAGCCCGCTGGCATTAGTCGAGGCATACGCTCTGCCGAGATAGCCCTGCGGTCGCATGTCAAACAGCCACCACGGCAGCCCGTCACTGTGAAAGCTTTTCTGGTCCGCCTGCACCATCACAAACCCTTCCGGACGAACAGGAATCAGCTCGCCAAGAGGTTTGATTTGCCCCTCATCGGTAACGCGGTAAATCGGGGCCGAGCGGAATCCGCGAAACGTATCTCGCAGGGCATATTGAATAGATGGACCAGCCCCGATTTTGACGATGTCATCACCCAGTTCTCTAATCGCACGGGAAAGCGTAGGCTGGCTTATACCCATTTTTCAATAAGTTGCCTACCTGCCATCGGCCTGCTATAGAGAAGCTGACGTAGAGTTTCCGGATGCGTGAACATAGTGTTGAATCGCTTTTTGAATGGATAAGTGAATAGATTTTTGAATGAATATTTTAGCAGGCAAGCAGATGGTAGTCACTGGGATATGATGTGCCAAGTGTACAAAATGTGTGGTTCTGTGGTTCTGTGGTTCTGTGGTTCTGTGGTTCTGTGGTTCTGTGGTTCTTTGGGGCGTTGAGGCTGTATGCAGGCTTAACGAGGTAGATTCTGAGTGTGGTTGTTTGCATAGAGATGGGAAGCAAAGGAATGGCGCAGAGCATGCGTAAGCTGCCCAGCAGGTGTTTCGATACTGGAGCGTTGTATGGCCTTTCTAAAAGGCTGAATTACATATTTAAAAAGCCTCATTTCGAAAATATTCAAACAATTAACTACTCGTTTTTATGTGTTTTTATACCAAGTCGGGATAGAAAACGTTGAATGGCGTTGTGCTCTTCTGCCACTTTTCTGTCAACTGTATTGCTGTTTGAGATCGGGTATACTTTGCTTTTTGGATCGTACTGCCAGTCATCTATAGTTTCATATAGCGTGCCTTCATCATCCATAACCCTAGGCTGTGTCCCTTAATCACCTGAGATATAGTAACTACCTGTTTCCACAACACACTGAACTATGGCTCGCTACGACCTTCCCGATGAAGCATGGACTATCATCCAGCCCTTATTACCTGCTGAACCAGCAACACCACGGGCCGGACGTCCATGGGCTGAACATCGTATGATCATCAACGGCATGTTCTGGGTGCTGTGTTCAGGCGCACCATGGCGCTATTTGCCTGAGCGATATGGCCCATGGAAGACCGTTTATAACCGTTTTAATCGATGGTCTAAATCGGGAGTGATTAACATTATTTTCAACAGGTTACTTTCTTCTCTTGATGCTCATGGTCTCGCTGACTGGTCCGCAACTGCGCTGGATGGCAGCAATATCCGGGCACTCAGGTGCGCCGCCGGGGCGCAAAAAAACATTCCGATACCGCCGGAGATAATGGGCTGGGTCGCTCTCGCGGTGGTTTTGGCACCAAAATCCATCTGGCGACAGACGGAAGCGGTCTGCCGTTAAATATCGTACTGAGTCCCGGTCAGGCTCACGAAAGCCAGTTTGCACAACGTCTTCTGGACGGTATTGGTGTTCAGCGCCGGAACGGCAGCATGAAGCGTCGTGGCCATGCAGTGCTGGCTGACAAAGCCCACTCCGGACAAAAGAATACCGCCGCATTGCCACACGTTACGACAAAACGGCGAGGAATTATCTGGCGATGGTGAAACTGGGATGCATCCGGCTGTTTTACAAAAGGTTATGTAATTAAGGGACACAGCCTAGTTGACCACTTCACTTGACGCGCAGGCGCAGCATGTGGTGATCTAGGGGCGTGATTTTCTCATGGAAGCGCGCCCGATCTATCTGGCGCAGGAAGATGAGCAGAACGACCAGCCGGTAGGCGCGATGATCACCCTGAAATCCACCGCGCGCATGGGGCGGCAGTTGCAGAACCTCAGCGTCACCGATGATTCCGAATTCGATCACATCGTGGCGGTGACGCCGAAAATGCGTCAGGTGATCGACCAGGCGCGCAAGCTGGCGATGCACGATGCGCCGATGCTGATTGTCGGCGACACCGGCACCGGTAAAGATATGCTGGCGCGTGCGGTCAGGCCTTTCAGCGGGCCATCGGCAATCGCGACGCCGTAATTTTCAATAAATTCTGCACCGCGCAGCGTAGACAGCGTCACTACGTTGTTGACGTTCTCAGCACCGCAGAAGCGCGATTGCGCAAACGGCAGATCGGCAGAGATGCACAGCACCACGGTGTTGTCAGCTTCGCCAGAACGCTCGTTGAATTTGCGCACCTACGCGGCGCACACGCCGGTATCAATGCTTGGGAAAATGTTCAGAACTTTGCGTTTGCCTGCATACTGAGAAAGGGACACATCATTGAGATCTTTCGCTACCAGGTTGAACGGTTTTGCCTGCTCGCCAGCCTGCGGGAAGTGGCCGGCAACCGGCACCGGATTGCCCTGAAAGTGAACATTCTGCGACATACCATTTCCTTTTAACGATGAAAAATCTGGCGTTAACTCCACCAGAACAGGTATAGCGTTTGTTTATGACATAAATTTTAAGGGTTTACGAGCCTAATTCAACGTGGAGCTGCACCAGTACGTTATGACGTCATGGATTTGAGGAGTCAGTATGAGAACAGTGAAAAGTTATCCGGAAGCCTAGCCGCTGCACTCGCCGTTTGTTATTTCGCGCGGCAGCCGAACCGAGGCGCACGTGGTGGTGGTGGAGATTGAGCAGGATGGCCTCAAAGGTATTGGCGAGGCCGCGCCCTATGCGCGCTATGGCGAAAGTGAGGCTTCGGTGCTGCAGCAGATTGCTTCACAGCTCGGTGCGTTACAAAACGGCATGACGCGTGCGGCGCTGCAACAGGCGTTGCCGGCCGGCGCCGCGCGGAACGCGATTGATTGTGCGCTGTGGGATCTGGAGCGCCAGCAGCAGCACATTACCCTTGCTGCACTCTGTTCGGCGGCGCTGGCACAGGAGATCGTCACGGCGCATACCGTCAACATCGATACGCCAGAAGCGATGGCCAGTAGCGCGCTGGCGCTGTGGCAGCACGGTGCGCGCCTGCTGAAAATTAAGCTGGATAACCATCTGATCAGCGAACGGCTTGTGGCGATCCGCAGTGCGGTGCCGGACGCCACGCTGAACGTCGATGCCAATGAGTCCTGGCAGGCAGAAGGGCTGGCGGCGCGCTGCCAGCTGCTGGCGGATTTGCAGGTGGCGATGCTGGAGCAGCCGCTGCCTGCCGCGCAGGATGCGGCGCTGGCCCATTTTATCCATCCGCTACCGATCTGTGCTGATGAGAGCTGCCACACGTGCGACAGGCTGGCAGCCCTGCACGGGCGCTATGACATGGTGAATATCAAACTGGATAAAACCGGTGGGCTGACCGAAGCGCTGGCGCTGGCCACGGCCGCGCGCGCAGGGATTTGCCATCATGCTGGGCTGTATGTTGTGTACCTCGCGCGCCATTCGCGCCGCGCTACCGTTAACGCCGCAGGCCACGTTTGCCGACCTCGACGGTCCGACGTGGCTGGCGGCCAATGTGGAACCGTCGCTGCATTTCTCGCACGGCGTGTTTAAGACGACGGCTGCCAGCGCAGCAGGTTGATCATCGCATCGAGATACACCTCGGTGGCTTCGTCCACCGAGATGGCCGGCATTTCGGCGGTGATGAAGGGCAGACTGAGATCGGCGCACCAGCTGCCAAACGAGCCCGGCGTAGCGTAGCCGACGCTGCTCACCACCGGCAGACCGGTTTGTTCCGCCAGCCAGCTGGCCAGCGGGCTATGGTGCGGATCGTCAATACAGGCCAGCGGTTCGTGCCAGGAGACGACCCAGCGCGGCCGGATACGATGAATCAGCTGGCACAGTGCGGCGGTTTCCGGCTCTGACGCCGGTGCGTTTCCGGTTGAGAGCAGCACATCGCGCGCGTCGGCCACGCTGTTCCAGCGATAGACGGTATCGCCCGCTTGCCAGTTGGCGGTAGGAAAGTTGCGGTTGAGATCGACACCGTTGACATTGGCGCGCAGCCCGAGCTGGCAGCCGTCCGGATTGACCGCCAGAATCACATGATGACGCCGCAGCGTGTCCGGCAGCGTGCGCATGGCGGCAGAGAGCGTGGCCACCGCCGCGTTTTCATCGCCGTGGGTGCCGGCGATAATCAGTCCGCTGTCCTCGTCGGCCGCCGGTGCCGGAAACCACAGCAGCGGCGCACCCAGCACCGAATGTCCATACTGTTGCCAGACGGCGTCCAGCTTACCGCGCAGCGGGCGCGGGGGGTGTGTCGACATAACCTTCCTCTCTGTCATGCATCGCGTTCAGCCGCAAAAATTGTGAGCTGCAATCCAGCCTCAACATAACGGTAAACAGCAGACGGGGAAATAGCTATTTATCAATCAGCGATTTGCGATAAAGTGCGAAAAGTTGCTGGCGACGCATTGGTTTGGCCGTCGCCCTTTTTTCGGGTCAAGGAGTCGTGATGAAACTAACTTTCTGCACCACGCTGGCCGCGCTCATCATCAGCAGCGCTCTCTCATCCGCCTATGCCGCCAGTGTGCCAGCCGGGGCGCAACTGGCCAGCAGCCAAGAAATCGTCCGCCACATTAAAGATGAACCGGCCTCGCTTGATCCGCTCAAAACGGTAGGGCTGCCGGAGATTCAGGTGCTGCGCGATCTGTTTGAAGGGCTGACCAATCAGGACGCGCAGGGGAAAATCGTGCCGGGCGTTGCGCAGAGCTGGAGCAGCAATGACAACAAAACTTGGCTGTTTACGCTGCGCAAAGATGCGCGCTGGTCCAGCGGTGAACCGGTGACCGCGCAGGATTTTGTTTATAGCTGGCAACGTCTGGTGGATCCCAAAAACAGCTCGCCTTTCGCCTGGTTTGCCGCGCTGAGCGGCATTGAGAATGCTGAAGCCATCACCAAAGGGCAGATGAGCCCGGACAAACTGGGCGTAGTGGCGACCGATGAGACGCACCTGAAGGTGACATTGTCACGTCCGCTGCCGTGGTTCCCCGGCATGGTGGCTAACGTGGCCATGTTCCCGGTACCGCAAAAAGTCATCGCGCAAAACGGCGATGGCTGGACTGCGCCGGGTAAACTGGTGGGTAACGGCGCTTATCAGCTGCAGGAGCGCGTGGTTAACGAAAAGATTGTGCTGGTGCGTACCCGCACTACTGGGATAACGCGCATTCGATGCTGACGAAAGTGACCTTTATTCCCATCAATAAAGAATCCAGCGCCACCAAGCGTTACCGCGCCGGGGATATCGATATCACGGAATCCTTCCCGAAAAATATGTACGGCCTGCTGAAAAAAGAGCTGCCGGGGCAGGTGTATACGCCGGATCAAGGTGCTGGGCACCGGCGAGAAACCGGCATGGCACTTCACACCGGACGTCACCGCCGGCTTCACGCCGCAGCAGAGCTATCTGCAGCAGCACAGCCAGCAGGAACTGAATGCGCAGGCCAAAGCCCTGCTGACCGCCGCCGGATACGGCCCGGCTAAACCGCTGCACCTGACGCTGCTGTATAACACCTCTGAAAGTCACCAGAAGATTGCGATTGCGGTGGCCTCGATGTGGAAAAAGAATCTCGGCGTTGACGTGACATTGCAGAACCAAGAGTGGAAAACCTATATCGACAGCCGCAATAGCGGTAATTTCGATGTGATTCGCGCTTCCTGGGTGGGCGATTACAATGAGCCGTCGACCTTCCTCAGCCTGCTGACTGCCAGCCACAGCGGCAATATTTCCCGCTTCAGTAACGCGGAATATGATGCGGTGCTCAGTAAAGCCAGCAATGAAACCAGCGTGGCGGCGCGCAATGCCGATTACAACAAAGCCGAGCAGATCATCGCTGACCAGGCGCCGATTGCGCCGATCTACCAGTACACCAACGGGCGGCTGATCAAGCCGTGGGTTAAGGGCTATCCCATCACCAATCCGGAAGACGTCGCCTACAGCCGGGAATTGTGGATTGAGAAGCACTGACGCTGAACCGCCACGGATGGCGGTGAACGGCCCGGTTGCGCTGTCATTTTTACTCACACCTTGGTAATTGCAACTGTCCCGCGCCGCGCTAGACTGTATCGTATTGTTTTTGCTAGTGAGGCGAGTACGTGAACGTCATTGAAGGAAAAGCGCTGCAGGTGTCGGATGCGATTGTCGCCTGCCAGTTCGACGGCAAGGGTGGCGTTATCACCATTGAAGATAAAGATGTCATCAACTGCGAGCGTCACTGCTGGCTGCACCTGAATTACACTCAGCGGCAAAGCGCCGACTGGTTGCAGCACACGCCGCTGATCCCCGATGCGGTGCGGGATGCGCTGGCCGGTGACAGCATGCGGCCGCGCGTGACGCGCCTCGGTGACGGTTTTATGATCGTGCTGCGCAGCGTGAATCATAACGCCGATTCGCGCCCGGACCAGCTGGTGGCTGCGCGTATTTATCAATGACAAGCTGATTGTTTCTACCCGCCGTCGCAAAGTGTATGCCATCGATGAAGTGCTGACCGATCTGCAAAACGGCAACGGCCCGGTGGGCGTCTGCGATGCGCTGACCGATCACGCCAGCGAATTCATTGAAGAGATGCACGATAAAATTATCGCGCTGGAAGATGCGCTGATGGACCAGCAGGTCCCGGCGCGCGGTGAGCTGGCGCTGCTGCGCAAACAGCTGATCGTCATGCGCCGCTATATGGCGCCGCAGCGTGATGTCTATGCGCGACTGGCAAGCGAGAAACTGCCGTGGATGAGCGATGACGATCGCCGCCGCATGCAGGATGGCGCGGACCGGCTGGGGCGCGGGCTGGATGACCTCAATGCGGGTGTAGCGCGCACTGGCATTCTGGCAGATGAAGTGGCATCGCTGCTGGTGGAATCCATGAACCGCCGTACTTACACCATGTCGCTGATGGCAATGATTTTTCTGCCTGCAACTTTTCTCACCGGACTGTTTGGCGTCAATCTCGGTGGCATTCCCGGTGGCAGCTGGCCGCACGGCTTTACCATGTTCTGCGGGTTGTTACTGGTGATGGTGCTGGGTGTTGCGCTGTGGCTGAAACGCCGCAACTGGCTGTGATGTTATCAGGGGGTTATCTGCAGGTCATGAACGGGTAATTGTGGCGGTGCAGGGGAGAAAAGCGGAAAAAACCTGATCGACATCAATAAGCGCATAGCACAACCGGGGCAAACTCTCTCCCGCAGGTGAATGCAACGTCAAGCGATGGGCGTTGCGCTCCATATTGTCTTACTTCCTTTTTTTGAATTACTGCATAGCACATTTGATTCGTACGACGCCGGCTTATCCGCCGGCTTTTTTTTGCCGTTTGGCTTGCTGCCGCATCCTTTCCTATGCTTAACAGACATTCAGCGAACAGGAGAACGGCATGCGCATGATTCACGCCAGCGAACCTATCCCGACCGATCCGCCACCAATTCCCGAACCCGTGCCGCAACCGCAGCCCATTCCCGAGCCGCCGCACGATCCTGAATTTCCGCCGATTAGCGATCCTCCGCCGCACCGCTAATAAAAAAGGCGCGTTGCCGGAGCGACGCGCCTTTATGCTGCAAAGTCACCGCGTTATTTAATTTCCAGCACGTCGAGGCGAGCGCTCAGGTCCTGCTGATCGTCCCCGTCAGCCTGCCAGCCCACTGGCTGCGCTGGCAGCGATTCGCGATCGAAACCAATGTCTCCGCCGTCGACTACGGCATCACCGTGCTTAATGCCTTTAAAATCAAAGAGATTAATATCAGCCATATGCGATGGCACGATGTTCTGCATGGCGCTAAACATGGTTTCAATGCGGCCCGGATAGCGCTTGTCCCAGTCACGCAGCATGTCAGCAACCACCTGGCGCTGCAGGTTCGGCTGTGAACCACACAAGTTGCACGGAATGATAGGGTACTGGCGCGCTTCAGCAAACCGCACGATATCTTTTTCGCGGCAATAGGCTAGCGGGCGAATCACGATATGTTTACCGTCATTGCTCATCAGTTTTGGCGGCATGCCTTTCATCTTGCCGCCGTAGAACATGTTGAGGAACAGCGTCTGCAGGATGTCATCGCGGTGGTGACCCAAGGCAATCTTAGTACAGCCCAGTTCAGTGGCGGTACGGTAAAGAGTACCGCGACGCAGGCGCGAACAGAGCGAGCAGGTGGTTTTGCCTTCCGGGATTTTCTCTTTAACGATGGAGTAAGTGTCTTCGTTGACGATCTGGTACTCCACGCCCAGCGTGTCGAGGTAAGCAGGCAGCACGTGTGCCGGGAATCCCAGCTGTTTCTGGTCAAGATTCACCGCCACCAGTGAAAAGTTGACCGGCGCGCTCTGCTGCAGGTTACGCAGAATTTCCAGCATGGTGTAGCTGTCTTTACCGCCGGACAGGCACACCATGATGCGATCGCCTTCCTCAATCATGTTGAAATCCGCAATGGCTTCACCGACGTTGCGGCGCAGGCGCTTCTGCAGTTTGTTCAGGTTGTACTGCTCTTTTTTATTAACTTCTTGATGTTCAGACATGAATTTCGGTCTCGGTGATCGCTGGTCAGCTGCGGATGTCGCGTTGATGCGGCCCTGGCCAGGCCTGCATTAACCGTGTCCACGCATGCTGCGGGGCGCTGCGCTGGCCTTTATGGGTGCCGGCTGACCGCAGTCAGCAAGAAAAGTCAGTGGCGTATGGTACGGATTACAGCGCCAAATTCCAGTACGATTTATGGGTTTGCCGATGATGCGCTCTGTGCGCCGCGCGATCGCGGTCAGAGACCTGTTGCGCTATTCACAATTTTTAGTTTGTTGCGGATTTTGCAAGCGGTACACTGCCAGCTTCCCCAGGGGGGAATAAGCGATGAAAAATGTTGTGTTAAGCATGCTGGCGAAGATTTCACAAATTGATGCCACCACCAAGCAGTTGACCGCGCGCGTTGAGGCCCAGTCGCTGCTGATCGGTGCGCTGGTACTGGCCGTCAGTAAGAAAGGCGGCGTCACAGAAGTTATTGAAAGCGCCAACAAAGCCATCAACATGGTGATTGAGTCAGCCGAGGCCGACGATATGCTTAAGTCGGACGCCGCTATTCTGCTGAGCGAGTTTCAGGATCTGTTGACGATTTCGCGTGCGGTTGATAGCGCCGATGATGTCATCAACCAGCAGGCGCTGGAAGGTATTACCGGTGTGAGCAGCGCCAGCGATGACGATAAAAAGGATCCGTCATAATCGCGCAGCGCCGCAGTCGGCTACCATTGCGCACATTTTGCCAGCGATAACTGCATATTTATTGATCTGGGTAAAGATTTCTTCTCACTGCGCTGACAGGATGGATTCAGCGCTTTTTTTAGTTTTTAAAGGTGAGGAGAGGAACAATGCAAACGTACGATATGGTGTTTGAGGAGGCGTGCCGGCTGGTGGGGCAATGCTATCTGGAACTGGCGCAGCGCGGTGCCGCCACTGAGAAAGAGGTGCTGGCCAGCGAGTTGCGTAATCTGCAACTGCGCTATCGGGAATTAACCGGCGCGCCCAATCGCGCCGTTGAAATGGCAATTGGACAACTCAAACCCTGCTAACCCAGCCGCCCGGCGTTCAGCGCCGGGCTTTTTTATCTTGAATCCACCACAGCGGTAACCCCGCAAGCGCCAGCGCAGTCAAACCATTTCCAGCGACTGCACGCCTTTAATTTCCATCATTTTGTCATAAATGCTGTGCATGGGAAATCTGCGTGACAATGTCACCTCAACGCTCAGCTCGCACAGGCCGCTCTCTTCGTTACGATTTACTACAGCGATATGGCCGCAAATTTTCGCGCTGCAGTACCAGCAACACCAGCGGTACGCTTTTGGCTTTGAGATGGACGATAAGGGTGTGATGGCGGCCAATCAACCAGTGGCTGATACGGCGGAACGTTTCCAGCACCACCAGCGCCAGCACCGTGCCGTAAATACCGATTTCGTACATGCCGCTACCGATCACCAGGCCAATCGCGGCGGTCACCCACAGGCCGGCGGCGGTCGTCAGGCCTTTCACAATCTGCTTTTGAATGATGATGGTGCCAGCGCCAAGGAAGCCCATGCCGCTGACCACCTGCGCCGCAATACGGCTGGGATCCAGCGCCACATGATCGTTGCTGAACATGTCGGCAAAGCCATATTTTGGCACCAGCATGAACATGGCGCTGCCAATGCCGACCAGAATGTGGGTGCGCAGGCCCGCTTCTTTAGCGCGCATCTGGCGCTCCAGGCCAATCAGTCCGCCCAGTATTCCGGCTAACGCGATGCGGATGAGCATGTCGGCTAACATCCTTCCTCCTTAGTGATATTTAGTATGGACAGGCAGAGAAAAGAGGGAAAACGCTGCAATCAGGATAATTCTGCTTGCCAACGACTATATTAAATTTTGTAAAAAGCTGTGTCGCCTATCGATCGCGCACCGCTGCTGACATATGCTGGTGCGACTTTTCCGCTCACATTCCCGGAGCCCGACCGATGAAAGCCGCAACTTTACTGCTGGCCGGCGCAGCGCTGTTACTCTCTGCCTGCAGTAGCAACAGCGGCAATGAACCGCCGCAACAGGCCACCGCCGCGCACGTGCAGCCGCACGTCGTGATGTCGTCCATGGCAGAAGCCAACTGCAACAGCGCGGGCGGCACTCTGGCGTTCTCGCGTCAGTTAGACGGTTCACGCATCGGGATGTGTCAGCTGGCTAACGGTCGTCGCTGCGACGAACAGGCGCTGATTGGCGGTGCCTGCGCCCGTTAACGCAGGCGCAGAACGTTACGCCTTAACCTGATTTGAACAGGTTTCCCCACGCGCCAGCTGCTGTAAATTGCTGAGCGTAGTTTCTGAAATCGCCGTCAGCGCTTCGGCGGTGAGAAAGGCCTGATGGCCGGTAAACAGCACGTTGTGGCAGGCCGACAGGTGACGGAACACGTCGTCCTGAATCACGTCATTCGACTTGTCTTCAAAAAACAGGTCGCGTTCGTTCTCATACACGTCCATGCCGAGCGAGCCGATTTTCTGCTGTTTCAGTGCTTCAATCGCCGCCTGTGAATCAATCAGCCCACCGCGGCTGGTATTGATAATCATCACCCCATTTTTCATCTGGCTGAACGCCTGCGCGTTGAGCAGATGGTGGTTTTCCGGCGTCAGCGGACAGTGCAGGGTGATGACATCGGACTCCGCCAGCAGCGTTTTCAGATCAACATATTCCGCCCCCAGCGCCAGCGCAGCGTCACTTGGATAAGGATCGTACGCCAGCAGACGCATGCCAAAACCTTTGAGGATGCGCATCGTCGCCACACCAATCTTGCCGGTACCGACCACGCCAGCGGTTTTGTTATGCATGTTGAAACCGGTCAGGCCGTCCAGCGAGAAGTTGGCATCGCGCGTGCGCTGGTAAGCGCGGTGAATGCGACGGTTGAGCGTCATCATCAGACCTACCGCGTGTTCCGCCACCGCTTCCGGCGAATAGGCGGGCACGCGTACCACCTGCAGTCCCCGCGCGGCTGCGGCGTCGAGGTCGACGTTATTGAAACCGGCACAGCGTAGCGCGATATATTTCACGCCCAACGCCGCCAGCTCCCTCCAGCACCGCTTTGCTCCCGTCATCGTTAACGAAGATACAGACCGCATCACAGCCAGCGGCGTTTTTCGCTGTGGTTTCGCTCAGCAGGAAGTCAAAAAACTGCAGCTCAAATCCGTAGCCTTCGTTAACGTGCTCGAGGTATTTCTGGTCGTAATGCTTGGTGCTGTAAACCGCAACTTTCATTGTTTCGCTCCTGAAAAATGTTACGTCGGTATCACATCAGGATAACGTTTTCCGCGTCATTTTGCTGTTCTTCAGCCAGACTAAAGCGGTAACGCCTTCATTTGCCGGGCGTAACATGCCATCATCTCTGTCAGGATTGGGTAAAGAACAGGAACGTTAACAGCCATGACGCGGGGCCTCCGTCGACTACTTGCTGCGCTACTGGCGCTGATACTGCTGCTGCTGGGATTGCTGCTGACGCTGACGCACTGGCTGCCGCGGCTGGCAGGTATCTGGCTGCCGGAAAATACCCGCGTCGAGCTACACGGCGCGCCGCACTGGCAGCAGGGCCGGCTGATGTTTCCTGATGTGCGCTATCTGGCCGGTGACTGCCTGCTGGCGCAGGTCGCCGACGTGGGGCTTGGCCGGACGCAACAGCGCTGGCAGCTCGATGCTTGCGAGGTGGCGCTTAACAGCGATTGTCTGCAGGCGCTGCCGCACGGTGCCACGCGCGATGCGCCGCGCAGCCTCGCCGACTGGCAGCAGATGCTGCCCGGCGCGGATATCCATCTGCAACAGCTCAGCATTTTGCCGTGGCAGCAATATACGGGCCGCTTCGATCTGACCTTAGACAAAGACCGCCAGCAGTTGCGCTATCAGGGCGACAACCTGCGCGTTGCCGCACGCCTGCAGGGGCAGCAACTGCACATTGATCAGCTGCAGCTCAGCCATCCCTTACTGCCGGAACCGGTCGAACTGCATGGCAATCTGACGCTGCCGACTTTTGCCGATGGCCTGCCGGTGGCGGGTGAGCTCAGCGGTGCGCTTAACCTGACGCAGTGGCGGCAGCCGCTGGCGCTGACGCTCAACTGGCAGCAGCAGCAGGGCGAACTGGTGGTGCGCCAGCAACAGGAACCACAGCCGTTGTTGCAGCTGCCGTGGCAGGTCGATGCACAGCAAATCCGCATTACTGCCGGTCACTGGCGCTGGCCGTTCGGGCCGCAGCCGCTGTCGGGCGGCGTGGCGCTGATGCTGGATGACTGGCAGCAGGGGCTGGAACAGACGCAGATCCGCGGCCGCTTCAATTTACTGACCGCCGGACGCGGCGGGAAAGGCAACCTGGTACTGAGCGTTGGGCCGGGCAAGCTGAGCCTGACTGACAGCGCACTGCCGTTCCAGTTAACCGGCGAAAGCAAGTTTGCCGACCTGCAGCTGTACGGCACCATTCCCGGACAATTACATGGCATGCTGAGCGATCCGCAGCTCAGCCTGCAGCCGGGCGCACTGCTGCGCCTGCGCGGACGCTTACTCTCGACGCTGGAAGTGGATGAAGCGCGCTGGCCGCTGGCCGGCGTCAGCGTGGCCTCGCGCGGCATCAACGGCCGGTTACAGGCGATTCTCAACGCGCACGCCCCCCAGTTTCGGCCGCTTCAGGCTGCATCTCGACGGGCGCGCCAGCGACTTCTGGCCAGACAGCGGACGCTGGAACTGGCGTTACTGGGGCGAGGGCGTGATGGCGCCGCTCAGCGCCAGATGGGACGTGAAGGGCACCGGCAGCTGGCACGACACCCTGATCAGCTTCGATACGCTGAACACTGGGTTTGACCAGCTGGCGTACGGCATGGTGCAGGTGGATAAGCCGCGCCTGACGCTGACCGCGCCGGTGCGCTGGCAGCGCGATGTGGCACAGCCGGCGTTTAACGGCGGGTTTGCGCTGCGTTCCGGCCAGACCCGCTTCAGCTACGGTGGCTGGCTGCCTCCGTCCGAACTGCGTTTCGATGCCAAAGGGCGCGATCCAGGGCATTTTCTGTGGCGCGGGCAGCTGACCGCTGAAGACATCGGACCGCTGCGCGTGCATGGCCGCTGGGACGGCGAGCGGCTGCGCGGCGAAGCCTGGTGGCCGGCGCAGTCGCTCAGCGTATTTCAGCCGCTGCTGAGCAGCGATCTGAAGATGCGTATTCAGTCTGGCGAGCTGCGCGCGCAGATGGCCTTTTCCGCCGCCAGCGGCCAGGGGTTTGAGGCGGGGGGGTTCTGGGCGGTGAAACAGGGCAGCGTATGGATGCCGGACAGCGAAATCAATGGCATCGATTTTACTCTGCCGTTCCGCCTGAAAGATCATCAGTGGCAGCTGGGTCGCCGCGGGCCGGTGTCGCTGCGCATCGCCGAAGTGAAGAACCAGTTTGCGCTGCAGAACATTACCGCGGATCTGCAGGGCCACTATCCGTGGCAGGAGCGCCAGCCGCTGACGCTCAGCAACGTCAATCTCGATCTGCTCGGCGGGTACGTCAGCATGCCAGCATTGCGTTTACCACAGCATCAGCCGGCGCGGATTTCGCTGCGTGACATTGATCTCAGCCGGCTGGTGACCGCGCTCAAGCCGAAGCAGTTTGCCACGTCCGGTAAAGTGAATGGCGAATTACCGCTGTGGGTGAACAATCCGCACTGGCTGATTGAAAAGGGCTGGATCGCCAACAGCGGCCCGCTGACGTTCCGCATGGACAAAGACATGGCGGATGCGATTGTCAGCAATAACGTGGCCGCCGGGGCGGCGATGGACTGGCTGCGCTACATGGAGATTGCCCGTTCGTGGGCGACGCTGGATCTGGATAACTTCGGTAACCTCATTCTGCAAAGCGAGGTGAAAGGCACCAGTCAGTTCAGTAACCGCCGCCAGTCCGTCAATCTTAATTACCGTCATCAGGAAAACCTGTTCCAGCTGTGGCGCAGCCTGCGCTTTGGCGATAATTTGCAATCCTGGGTGGAGCAAAACGCCACCCTGCCATCCAACAAGGACCCGAAACCATGAGCCTGAGGGCATTACTGGTGCTGACAGCGGGACTGCCGCTGCTGGGCTGTGTGCCGCGCATCGAAGTCGCCGCACCTAAAGAGCCAATCACCATCAACATGAACGTAAAAATCGAACATGAAATCCACATCAAGGTGGATAAAGACGTCGAAGCGCTGCTGAAGAATCAGAGCGGACTGTTTTGAGGAGAGGCACGATGAAACGCAAGGGGATAGCGCTGTTGCTGGCGCTGTTGCTGGTGCCGTCGGCCTGGGCGCTGACGCTGGATCAGGCGCGCCAGCAGGGGCGCGTGGGCGAAACGCTGAGCGGTTACATTGCCGCTCGTCAGCAGGATGACGAGACGCTGGCGCTGGTTAAGCGCATCAATGAGGGCCGCAGCCAGCAGTATCAGCGCGTGGCGCAGCAGAACAATCTCACCACCGCCGAGGTGGCGCGCATCGCCGGCGAGAAGCTGGTTAACCGTGCCGGCAGCGGCGAATATGTGCGCGGGATAAACGGTCAGTGGGTGCAGAAATAGCCGCTTCCGCGGCAGCGCAGGCATAAAAAAGCCGGGCACTCAGGCCCGGCAAGACAGATAGCATTTTTTTAATGATGATTACGCAGCAACAATTTGCTTGATGGCGTCTTTGGCATCGCTGGCGGCTTTGGTCGCCACTTCCGGACCGTACGCAATGCCTTCGGCGAACACGAAGTCAACGTCGGTGATGCCGATGAAGCCGAGGAACAGTTTCACGTACGGGGTCAGTAGATCAGTCGGGGTGTCTTTGTGAATGCCGCCACGGCTGGAGAGGATCACCGCACGCTTGCCTTTCACCAGACCTTCCGGGCCTGCTTCGGTGTAGCGGAAGGTGACGCCGGCACGGGCAATCAGGTCAAAATAGTTTTTCAGCTGAGTAGGAATGTTGAAGTTGTACATCGGGGCGGCGATAACCACGGTATCGTGCGCCTGCAGTTCAGCAATCAGTTCATCGGACAAGGGCCAGCGCGTCCTGCTGACGTGGCGACAGCGGCGCGTCTGAAGGACGCAGGGCGCCAACCAGTTCACCGTCCAGTACCGGAATCGGCTGGGCAGCCAGATCGCGTACCGTTACTTCGTCGCCTTTGGCGCGGGCTTCATCAGCGTAGAAGTCTGCCAGCTGGTTAGACTGTGAGTAACCGGCAAGGATGCTTGATTTCAGAACTAAAACTTTGCTCATGGTATTTTCCTGTACGTTACGCGGTTGGCTTACCGCTCAATGCGTTACACTCTACGGAGTTCGTCCGGCAGGTAAAAGCGCAATATTTCGAGGCCTATGTTCGAAATTATTGAATAAGGTGGTACGTCCGGTCAGGTGAGATGATCCAATCTGTGCTAAGATGGCGGGCATTAATCGATTGAATCCGCCGGAAAATTCTGCCCGGCGCCGAGCCGCGAGTGCCGGCTCACTGCAACAACAGGTAATTCATCACTATGTCATCATCCGTTACGTCATCTCTGGCCCCACTCTGGTCGCGGCTCAATAACCTGATGCTGCGCGACCGCAAAGCGCTGCAGCGTCGTCTGCACGGTGCGGCAAAGGTGAAAAATCCCGCTGCGCAGCGCGCCGCCGCGACGCAGCGCATTACGTTTCCGGACAATCTGCCGGTCAGCCAGAAGCAGCAGGACATCGCCGACGCGATTCGCGAGCATCAGGTGGTGATTGTCGCCGGTGAGACAGGCTCAGGTAAAACCACCCAGCTGCCAAAGATCTGTCTGGCGCTCGGGCGCGGTGTGAAAGGGCTGATTGGACATACACAGTCGCGTCGTCTGGCGGCACGCACCGTGGCGAACCGCATTGCCGAAGAGCTGGAAACCACGCCCGGCGGCACCGTCGGTTACAAGGTGCGGTTTAACGATCAGGTCAGCGAAACCACCCAGGTCAAACTGATGACCGACGGTATTCTGCTGGCGGAAATTCAGCAGGATCGTCTGCTGCTGCAGTATGACACCATCATCATCGATGAAGTGCACGAACGCAGTCTGAACATCGATTTCCTGCTGGGTTACCTGCGCGAACTCCTGCCGCGTCGTCCCGATCTGAAAGTGATCATCACCTCAGCGACCATCGATCCGCAGCGCTTCTCGCGCCACTTCAATAATGCCCCGGTGATCGAGGTTTCGGGCCGCACTTATCCGGTCGATGTACGCTATCGTCCGGTGGTGGAAGATGCCAAAGACTCCGAGCGCGATCAGCTGCAGGCGATTTTCGATGCGGTTGACGAGCTGAGCAGTGAAGGGCGCGGCGATATCCTGATCTTCATGAGCGGTGAGCGCGAAATTCGCGATACCGCCGATGCACTGATGAAGCGCGATTTACCGCACACCGAGATTCTGCCGCTCTATGCGCGCCTGTCCAACGCCGAACAGAACCGGGTATTCCAGGGGCACAGCGGCCGCCGCATTGTGCTGGCGACCAACGTCGCCGAGACCTCGCTCACCGTGCCGGGCATTAAATATGTCATCGATCCGGGCACCGCGCGCATCAGCCGTTACAGCTACCGCACCAAAGTGTAGCGTCTGCCGATCGAGCCGATCTCGCAGGCGTCGGCTAACCAGCGCAAAGGGCGCTGCGGCCGCGTGTCGGAAGGGATCTGTATCCGCCTCTATTCGGAGGCTGATTTCCTCAGCCGCCCGGCGTTTACCGACCCGGAAATTCTGCGTACTAACCTAGCGTCAGTGATTTTGCAGATGACGGCGCTTGAACTGGGCGACATCGCCGCATTCCCGTTTGTCGAAGCGCCGGATAAGCGCAATATTCAGGACGGCGTGCGCCTGCTGGAGGAGCTCGGGGCGATTCCCCTGAGCGAGGAAGGATCGTACAAACGGACGCCGTCCGGGCGCAGCCTGGCGCAGCTGCCGGTCGATCCGCGGCTGGCGCGCATGGTGCTGGAGGCGCAAAAATTTGGCTGCGTGCGCGAAGTGATGATTATCGCCGCTGCGCTGTCGATTCAGGATGCGCGCGAGCGTCCGGTGGAGAAACAGCAGGCATCTGACGAGAAACACCGGCGTTTTGCCGACA
This sequence comes from Type-A symbiont of Plautia stali, assembly GCF_059731155.1. Taxonomy (NCBI): domain Bacteria; species Type-A symbiont of Plautia stali. The sequence goes on from NZ_AP035891.1 coordinate 1,167,502, forward strand.
AAGAGTCAGACTTTCTCGCTTTTGTCAATCTGTGGAACTACCTGTAGGAACAGCAGAAAGCGCTGTCCGGCAATCAGTTCCGCCACCAGTGTAAAAGCGATTACCTCAATTACCTGCGCGTGCGCGAATGGCAGGACATCTACACCCAGCTGCGTCAGGTGGTGCGGGAACTGGGCATGCCGCTAAACAGCGAGCCAGCACCGTACCGCGAAGTGCACTGCGCGCTGCTCACCGGTTTGCTGTCGCACATCGGTCAGAAAGATGCGGAAAAGCAGGAGTTTACCGGCGCCCGCAATGCGCGTTTCGCTATTTTCCCCGGTTCCGGCCTGTTTAAGAAGCCACCCAAATGGACCGTGGTGGCGGAACTGGTGGAGACCAGCCGCCTGTGGGGCCGCGTTGCGGCGCGAATCGACCCGGAGTGGATCGAACCGCTGGCCCAGCATCTGCTGAAGCGCAGCTACAGTGAACCGCACTGGGAGAAAGCGCAGGGCGCAGTCATGGCCACCGAGAAAGTCACGCTGTACGGGTTGCCGATTGTGCAGGCGCGTAAGGTCAATACGCCGCATCGATCCGCAGCTCAGCCGGGAGCTGTTTATTCGTCATGCGCTGATGGAGGGCGACTGGCAGACGCGTCACGCCTTCTTCCGCAACAACCTGAAACTGCGCAGTGAAATCGAGGATCTGGAGCACAAATCGCGGCGGCGCGACATTTTAGTCGATGATGAGAAGCTGTTTGCGTTTTACGATCGCCGCATTGGCAGTGAGGTGGTATCAGCGCGGCACTTTGACAGCTGGTGGAAACAGGCCAGCAAGGACAATCCGGACCTGCTGAGCTTTGATAAGCAGATGCTGATCAAAGACGGCGCAGAGAAGGTCAGCCAGTTGGATTACCCGAATTTCTGGTATCAGGGCAACCTGAAACTGAAGCTCAGCTACCAGTTCGAACCGGGAGCCGATGCGGATTGTGTGACGGTGCACATCCCGCTGCCGCTGCTCAACCAGGTCGACGAAGCCGGCTTCAAGTGGCAGATCCCCGGCGTGCGCCGCGAGCTGATCATCGCGCTAATTAAGTCGCTGCCCAAGCCGGTGCGACGCAACTTTGTGCCGGCACCTAACTACGCCGAAGCCTTCCTTGGCCGCGTGACGGCGCTGGAGCAGCCGCTGCTGGATGCGCTGAAGCGTGAGTTCCGCCGCATGTCTGGCGTCACCATTGAGCGCGACGCCTGGCAGTGGGATCAGGTGCCCGATCACCTGAAAATGACGTTCCGCGTGGTGGATGAGCACAACCGTAAGCTGCAGGAAGGCAAAGACCTGCATCCGCTGAAGCAGGTGCTAAAAGGCAAGGTGCAGGAGACGCTGTCCAACGTGGCGGATGACGGGCTGGAACAGCGCGGGCTGCATCTGTGGAGCTTCGGCGATTTGCCGCAAAGCTACGAGCAGAAGCGCGGCAATTATCAGGTCAAAGCCTGGCCGGCGCTAGTGGATGAAAAAGACAGCGTCGCGATTCGCCTGTTTGACAGTGAACACGAGCAGCAGAAGATGATGTGGCGCGGCCAGCGGCGGTTATTGCTGCTGAACATTCCTTCGCCAATCAAGTATCTGCACGAGAAGCTGCCGAACAAAGCCAAGCTCGGACTCTATTTCAATCCCTACGGCAAAGTGCTGGAGCTGATTGATGACTGTATCGCCTGCGGCGTGGATAAGTTGATGGCGGACGCCGGTGGGCCGGCGTGGCATCAGGAAAACTTCGAGCAGCTGCGCGATAAAGTACGCGCCGAACTCAACGACACGGTGGTGACCATCGCCAGCCAGGTCGAGCAGATTCTCTGCCAGCGTGTTCAACATCAACAAGTCGCAGCTGAGCGGCCTGGTGTATCGCGGTTTTGTCACCGGCAACGGCTATCAGCGGCTGGGCGACACACTGCGCTATCTGCACGGTATTGAGCGTCGGCTTGAGAAGCTGCCGGTCGATCCGCACAGCGATCAAGCGCGGATGCTGAAAGTGCAGGCGGTGGAGCAGGCGTGGCAAAGCTGGCGTAACAAGCTGCCGCCGCAGTGTCAGGACGATGAAGAGGTACAGGCGATCCGCTGGATGCTGGAAGAGCTGCGCATCAGTTATTTTGCGCAGCAGCTGGGCACGCCGTATCCAATCTCCGACAAACGTATCCTGCAGGCGATGGAGCAGCTGGGCTGACTTATTGCGCCAGCGCTTCCAGCTTGTCTTTAAAGGATGTGACGGCGATGGCGCGGTTATCGGCGCGATAGCGATCGGCCGGTGCCGGCGCCGAGCTCTGTACCGCAATCAGCTGCCACTCGCCGTCGCGCTTCAGCAGCAGCGGTGAACCGCTGTCGCCCGGCAGGGTGTCGCACTGGTGCGACAGCACGGCACGCTGCGCCCAGCCGGTGATCAGGCAATCGCTGTGTGAGTAAAGCGTATCCAGATGGTCTGCGGGATAACCGGCCTGTGTCACTTTGCGGTCGGTGGTTTTCAGCGCGGCGGTTAAATCGCTGCGCGAACCGTCAAACAGCGGAATGGGCACGATACCGGACGGCGGATTGTGCAGAATCATCAAGCCGTAATCGTAAGGTGCCGCGTCTGGCGGCACGATCCAGCCTTCACCATCCGCCTGCAGACGCCGCGCCAGCGAAGGCTCCACGCGCGCGTCGATATCATGAATTTCGTAGCGCCAGCCTTTGGCACCCACCATAAAGCGCAGCGCGACCGGCTTGTCAAATTTGCCTGGGGGCGTCAGTAAGCAGTGGCCGGCCGTCAGCGCCAGATGGGCCGAAATCAACGTGGCACTGCACAGATTGCCGCTTTCTGTCTCTAACTGACCAATGGCATCCCACGGCGCCGCACTGACGTCGGTAATGGCTTTACGATGATCTTTGCCGAAGAACAGGGTCTTAATCTCTTCCGGGCTGGGGCCGTCTTCATCATCGGCATGTGCTGTGAGGTTAATGCTAAAAAGACCTACAAATAACAGGATAGCCAGGCGCATAGTTCTCTCAATGGCGAGAATAAATAGAGGTTATGGTCATCACGCTTGAGCGATAACTATAGTCAGTGAGCGGTAAAAAAGGGAGAAATATTGGAGTAATCAGCACGCTACAACGACTAGATAAAAAAGCTGGCCGCAATAATGCCGCACAGAATCATGACAATCAGGATAATTTCGAAGCGATAGCGACGCGCCATTTTTCGCTACTCCAGTAAATAAACACCCGGCAGAACCGGGTGTTTTCAATCATTAATGCGGTGTTAGCGCGCAAGGCAACCTTATTTAGCAGCTTTTTTCGCTTTGTGGTGCTTTTTAGCCGCCTGCGCTTTCTGAGCAGCGGCTTTTTTGTGGTGAACAGCTTTGTGCTTAGCCGGTGCAGCGGTAGTTGCAGCAGCAGCAGGAGCAGCAGTTGTTGTCTCAGCAGCGATGGCTACAGAAGACAGACCCATAGCAGCGGCGATCACCAGCGCAAATAATTTTTTCATTGCAAAACCCTCGAACTATTTTTTCATGTGTAGCCCACTGCGGGGCCGGTGAATGCACTATATGTAAAACAATTCGCGCCTTCAGTGAGGGAATGGTATCGGCGTGTAACGGATTGTACAAAGCAGGAAAGCCGGGCAGGGCGGGGATAGTTGCGGACCACTATCCGCGGAAAAAACGGCGGCCGGGTAGGCCGCCGCACGGTTCAGGCAGAGAGATAACGCTGTTCCAGATGCTGACGGAAATAGTGTGGATTGAGCGCTTCGCCGGTGGCATTGATCAGCAGCTGCTGCGTCGGGAAGCGGCTGCCGTGCTGCCAGATGTTCTGCTGCAGCCAGTCAAACACCGGTTGCAGTTCACTCTGCTGAATCAATTCGTTCACCTGCGGAATGGCGCGTTTTACCGCCTGGAACAGCTGAGCGGCGTACATCGCGCCCAGCGTGTAGGTCGGGAAGTAGCCGAAGGCGCCGTCGGTCCAGTGAATATCCTGCATACAGCCGTCGCGGTAGTTGCCGCGCGTATCGATACCCAGCGACTGCTGCATTTTTTCATCCCACAGCGCCGGAATATCCTCGACTTCAATGTCGCCTTCAATCAGCGCCCGCTCGATTTCGTAACGTAAAATCACATGGGCCGGATAGCTCAGCTCGTCGGCATCGACGCGAATGAAGCCCGGCTTCACACGCTGGGTCAGCCGAATAAAGTTGTTACGCTCCAGCGCCGGCTGGTCGCCCATCAGCGCCACCACCTGGGGATGAATATGCTGCAGGAAGGCGTGACTGCGCCCCAGTTGCATCTCCATAAACAGGCTTTGCGATTCATGCATCGCGGTCGAGCGCGCCAGTGCCACCGGCTGTCCGCGCCACTGCTGTGGCAGATTCTGTTCATAGCGCGCATGGCCGGTTTCGTGGATCACGCCCATCAGCGCGCTGAGAAAATCGTTTTCGTTGTAGCGCGTGGTGATACGCACATCTTCCGGTACGCCGCCGCAGAACGGGTGCGCGCTCACGTCCAGCCGACCGTGATTAAAATCAAACCCTAACGTCGCCATCACGCTCAGGCCGAGCTGCTTTTGTGATTCGATGGCGAAGGGGCCGACCGGCTGTGCAATCGGCGTTGCCTGCTGCCGGGCTATCGCTTTTTGCAACAGATCCGGCAGCCAGCTTTTCAGATCGCCAAAGGTATTGTCGAGCTGCGCGCTGGTCATGCCTGGCTCAAACACATCCAGCAGCGCATCGTAGCGTGATACGCCGAGCGCATCGGCGCGCAGCTGTGCTTCTTCGCGGCTCAGCTTCACCACTTCTTTCAGGTTAGCGCTGAAGCCCTGCAAGTCATTGGCCGGACGCTGACTGCGCCACGCGTGTTCACAGCGCGAGCCGGCTAGCGATTTGGCTTCCACCAGCGAGGCCGGCAGCAGCGTTGCCTGGCGCCACGCGCGCTGCATTTCGCCCAGATTGGCCTGCTCCACATCGTTCAGCGACTCCTGCCCGGCGGCGTCAAACAGCCCGCCGAGGCGCTTGTCGGTCAGCAGCTCGTGCATAAATACGCTCAGCTCCGCCATCGCTTCTCCACGCGCCTGGCTGCCGCCCGGCGGCATGGTGGTTTGCATATCCACGCCGGCAATCGCGCCCAGATGGCCAAAACGCGCCAGGCGCTGAAAGGTGCGGCTAAGTTCCTGATAAGCTGCAGTCATGTAACAAGCTCCTTATGAAGGTAAGCGCGGCGTCACGTCGCGCAGGGGGAGATCAACCGGCCAGCAGAAGCGCACGCAGGCTCCGCCCAGCGGACTGCTCTCAATCGAGACCTAGCCCTGCAGCGCCTGCGCGATAGAGTGCACAATCGCCAGGCCGAGGCCGCAGCCGCCGGTGGCGCGGTCGCGGCTGGGATCGAGCCGTACGAAAGGCTCGAACACCCGCTGGCGTTCATCCGGCGGAATGCCCGGACCATCATCTTCAACCTGCAGATTGCCGATGGCGCCGTCAAACCACAGGCTGACGCGCAGCCGCTGCTGCGCATAGCGCAGGGCGTTATTAACGAGGTTATCCAGCACCCGCTCCATCAGGCGCGTATCTGCCGCGCCAATGTTTTCCAGCTGCGGAATATCCAGCGTAATGTGTGTCTGCGGATTCATGGGCTGCACGTCAGCGATGTGCACGCGCAGCCACTGGGCCAGATCGAAAGATTGCAGATTGAGGTCAACGCGCGGCCGGTCGAGGCGTGCATAGGTCAGCAGCTCCTCAATCAGGCTCTCCAGCTGGCCGACGTCACGGTTCAGCGCCGCTGACTCTGCCGCGCTGAGGTTTTCACTCATCTCCAGCCGATAACGCAGCCGGACCAGCGGCGTGCGCAGCTCGTGCGCGATACCGTCAATCAACTGTTTTTTACTCGCCACCAGCGTATTGATGTTGTCCGCCATCTGGTTGAACGCCACGCCAAGGCTGTGCAGGCTGGCGGTATTTTCAAAATGTGTGCGCACGTCAAGCTCGCCGCGACCAAAGCGCTGTGCCGCTTTCTCCAGCCGCTGCATCTCCTGCAAGTGCGGCCGCAGCCAGATGAACACCGGCAGCGCCAGCGACATGCCAATAAACGCCAGCAGGGCGATATCAAGGATGCGCATCTGGTGCAGATAAAACAGGTAAAGAATCGGTCCGACCGACAGCACATAGTGGCTGCGCGGGATGTGCTGCAGGAAGGTGTACTGATCGTCGAGGGCGACGATCTCACCGGCGCGCAGCCGCTTCATATTGGCTTCGTCCAGCTGATATTTGCTCATCGGTTCGATGTGCAGCTCGAAGGATAAATCGAGATCGAGGTTGCGGATGGTTTTGTTCCAGTCGCGCGGCGGGATGTCACGCAGTTCGCTGCGCATCAGAAACAGCGAGCTGGCCATCAGGTCGTTCATCGACTGGCGTCCGGCGCGCTCGGCGGTGAATTTGTACACCAGACCAACCAGCAGCGTCATCACCAGAAAGCAGACGAACAGCAGCAGATAGAACTGAATGAAGAGCTTTCTCATCAGGAGCGGGTATCCCAGGCCTGCGGCGCGAACAAATAGCCTTTGTTACGGATGGTTTTGATGCGGAACGGCTCGGTGGCGCTGTCGTACAGTTTCTTGCGCAGGCGTGAAATGGCTACGTCGATGCTGCGATCCATGCGGTCGTAGCTCACGCCGCGCAGGGTTTTCAGCAGCGCGTCACGGTCGAGAATTTCTCCGGCGTGGCTCGCCAGCTCCCACAGCAGATCAAAATCGGCGGTCGAAAGGGTAATGGGTTCGTCGAACAGGATCACCTAGCGGTTGAGCGCATCAATGGTGAGCGAACCAAAACGCAGCACCTTTTGCGAGCTCTGCACGGCGGGTGCGGCTTCCTGTTTGGCCACGTGCGCCTGGCGCAGATGCAGCCGCAGGCGCGCCAGCAGCACCGCCGGCGGCGTGGTTTTCAGAATATAGTCATTGGCGCCCATCTCCAGCGCCAGAATGTGGTTCATGTCGCTGTCGAGCGAGGTCAGCAGCACAATCGGTCCCTGCCAGTGCGCACGCAAATCGCGGCACAGCGTCATGCCATCTTTGCCCGGCAGCATGATATCCAGTAACACCAGATCCGGATCGGCGGTGAGAATGGTCGCTTCCGCGCGATCGCCACGCGTCTCAACCAGCACCTCAATATCGTGGCGGCCAAGGTAAGCCGCAATCAGTTCGCCGACTTCCGGCTCATCTTCCACATAGACAATTTTGTTCATAATGCTCTGTCATGGCTGAGAATGTCAGCAGCATAGCTTTTCCTGGTCCTGAGCTCTACGCTACCGCACGAATTATCCTTGTCTTACTGGTATGTACACCGTGAAATGTGCCATTATTACCGGCGCGTTGTGGCGCAAGGTTCGGAATCGTACTGAAAACAGGGGGAGTGCGAGGGTGTCTGATAAAGAGCTGGCTTCAGCCGGATACAGTGACCGCATCTGCTTCAACTACAGTGACTTCCTTTCCGCTTCCTGCAAAAAACGCTGGAGCTTTGTCGATGCTATTTACGGCGTGATGCCAATTTTTGGCATGGTGACGCGCAAGTCCGGGCACAGTTTACAGGCCAGCGACGACCATCTGAAAGAATTAGCATTACAAATCATTTCAACCCAGGTCAGCGACGAAATTAACATTGCCCGACTGATTACCCTGGCCGAACAGCAGCACATTAGCCGCTTCGATATTCTGCTGCCTTATCCGCTGTCCGCTGAGCAGCTTGACGCCATCCATCTGGAATACCGCAAGCCGCTCAATCTGACACAGCAGAACGATCTGCTGTGCGTTTCCATTCCTTTACAACCGCACTGATTAGCGCGTCAGCTGCCACAGCGCGGGCAGTGAGGCGGCAATTAACAGCACGATGGCGATGCGCTCCAGCGCAAACAGCGGTTGATCGCCGCGGCCACCGCGTCGTGCGTACAGGAACAGCAGCAGACCCGACGCGTAAAGCACCACCGACAACAGCAGATGCAGCGGCCCTAAGGCGTACAGCAGCCACAGTCCATAGGCGCTGGCACCGAGACCGGTCAACAGGGCCAGCGGTTTGTGCTGACCGCGTACCACTTTGACCAGATACAGACCGACCAGCAGGTAGGGCACGAGGATCATTTCTGAGGCGATGGTCAGCAGCGTATTGTAATCCGCGCCGGTAACCGCGATCAGAATCAGGCACACCTGCACGCTGCCGTTAGTCAGCCACAGCGACGCCGCCGGCGCGTTATGGCGGTTCTGCCGGGCAATGCTGCGCGGAAACGCGCCCTGATGCGCGGCGAGGAACGGGACTTCTGCGGCCATAATGGTCCAGCTGAGATAGGCCCCGCATACCGAGATAATCAGGCCAACCGCAATCACCGCATCGCCCCAGTGACCCAGCAGGCGTTCCATCAGACCGGCCATCGACGGATTGCGCATCTGCGCCAGTTCCGCACGCGGCACCACGCCAAGCGACAGCAGCGTCACCAGCAGCGCGGCGCGCCCGACATCTTTCTTGTGGCGCGCGCGGGCAGAGACTACTACCCCGCCTTCCACGCCAATAAATACCCACAGGGTAATCAGCATGGTCTGTTTAACCTGCTGCCACAGCGGCTGGCCGAGCGCCGCGCCGTCAAAGTCAAAACGGAAGCGATCGTAATTAAATGCCAGCAGTGCCAGCACCACGAACAGCAACAGCGGCACCAGTTTGCCCAGCTTCGCCAGCAGGTTGATGCTGGCCGCCGTCTGTACGCCGCGCAGCACCAGCCAGTGCACCAGCCACAACAGCACGGAAGCGCCAAGCATCGCCTGCCAGGTGTTGCCATCGCCAAACACTATGCGATCCGGCGTATCGGTAAAGAAGCTCAGCGCTGAAAACACAATCACCAGATACGAGACGTTGGCAATCACCGCGCACAGCCAGTAACCCCATGCCGAGCAGAAGCCGGTCAGCTCACCGAAGCCGGCGCGTGCGTAGGTGAAGATGCCGCCCCATCCAGTACCGGGCGCAGACGCGTCAGCAGCAACATAGCCAGCGACAGAAAGAGGATACCGACGCCGGTGATCAGCCAGCCGATCAGCAGCGCCGCCGGACCGGCAACCGCCGCCATATTTTGTGGCAGGCTAAAGACGCCCGCGCCGAGCATCGAGCTGAGCACCAGCGCAGTGAGCGCGCTAAGACCTAATTTTTTATCCAAAATTTTTATCCAAAACGCCATTCCTGAGCAGCAGAGTGTGCTGGGTAGTAGTTGTTCAGCCAGAGTGTAACGTGGCAATCAGTCCCGTTTAAAATGGAATACCCTGAAAACAGGCGGCAGATTTTAGGGAGAGCGTACGGCGAAGGCAATGCAAGACTATGCAGATCTGCCTACGAATTATGCAAACGGCAGGGCGACGGGCGCCGCCCTGCGCGGGGATTATTTAAACAGGTCAGCGGTGACGGTCAGGTTGCCGCCGCTCTGGTTCTGCCACTGGCGCGTAATGTGATAATACTTCGCGCCTTTGGCGATGGCACGTTTGCCCACGGCTTCTGAGATCTCGGTTGGCGTGCCGAAGTGATCGGAGAAGGAGATGGTGTCAAACGGCTGCATCTGTGCGGCCGTGATAGCATTGACTTCCTGCACGCTGTGACCATCCGGTTGCGTCACAGTATAACGCTGACCGGTTGAGCTTTGGGTTTCAAAGAAACGACCCACGCTGGTGCTCGGCGTATCCGAGGAAGCAACGCCTGGGATCGCCACTTTCTTCGCCGCTGCGCCGCCCGCAGCCAGGGCTGCTTTACTGGCTTCTGAATCAGCCGGAATGGAGTCAGACGTATCGTGCACCACGCGCGCTTTGGCATCGGCTTTATACACGTAGGCGGTCACGTACTGGTTGCCACCGTTGTTGGCATCCACCTGACGCACAATAAAGAAGGAGGCCGCGCCTTTGTTTTTCGCCGCTTTGGCGATGGCTTCGTTCACGTCCGGCTGGTTGGAGAAGAAGCCGCTGACGGAGACGGTGTCAAACGGCTCAAGGCGATACGCTTCAGCCTTAGGCAGCTCTTTCACGCCGTTGAACATCCGGTATTGCGTGCTTTGTTCCACTTTCGGTGCATTGGTTTTGTACAGATCGGCGGTAACGCGCCAGTTGCCACCGTTACCGTTGCTGTCGTTGATGCCTTGCACATAGAAAGAGTCCGCGCCTTTGGCGTCGGCGGCTTTAGACACGGCGTCTGTTGCATCGCCAATTGCATTAAAACGGCCGCTAATATTGATTCGTTCGAATGGTTTTAACGCGGCCGCTTGTTCTGGCGTTAACTCTTTGGCAGCAAACGCATTGGCTGCCAGCAGTGATAACAGGGTCGACGCCAGAATGGTGTTCTTCAGCTTCATAACAATGATCCTTCGCCTTACGCAAATTGAGTACGAAAACGTGCTGGACTCTTGATGTATAACAGATTAGCCGCTGATTATTGCATGTAATAATCGGCCTGTCTCAGCCAATTTATGCGCATAACATTGACAATCGCAGCATTTTATTCATCTGCCTGTCATCTTTCGCTGTTATGGCTTTTTTTGGCCAGCTTACCGCTTTAACCGGTATCGCTTAGTACCATAATAGTTAACGCATTGTTAAATATATGTTTTTAAAAACAGTTAATTCGCCATGACACGATTAGGCACAGCAGATTATTTTCCATATTGCCGCAAACCTGGTCGCATCCCGCGGTATTCATCGCTGGCACCTGAATATCTGTGTGAATGTCATAAGTGTGCGTTATGGCGCTAGATCGTCCTGGGCATTTTCAGTAGGTTATAAAGACTTTGTTACATAGTGCATTTCGCTCATAAAAAGCTGAAACAGCGTTTCGGCTTTTAAGCATGTGCCCCTTACAGAACCTCATCCTTTAATCATGGAAAGGAAACAGTATGTTAATTGGGATACCCAAAGAGCGGTTAGCCAATGAGTCCCGCGTCGCAGCGACGCCAAAGACCGTTGAGCAGCTCATCAAGCTGGGATTCAGCGTCACCGTTGAGCAGGGCGCCGGTTTACGCGCCAGCTTTGATGATGACAGTTTTATCGCCGCCGGTGCCAGCATCAGTAATTCGCAGGATGTCTGGCAGTCCGACATCGTGCTGAAGGTGAACGCGCCAGACGACAGCGAGATTGCACTGACACGCGCGGGCAGCACGCTGGTGAGCTTTATCTGGCCAGCGCAGAACCCGGCGCTGCTGGAGAAATTAGCCGCACGCAACATCACCGTGATGGCGATGGATTCCGTACCGCGTATTTCGCGCGCTCAGTCGCTGGATGCGCTCAGCTCCATGGCGAACATCGCCGGTTACCGTGCCATTGTCGAAGCAGCCCATGAGTTTGGCCGCTTCTTCACCGGGCAAATCACCGCCGCCGGTAAAGTGCCACCGGCAAAAGTGATGGTCATCGGGGCTGGCGTGGCCGGTCTGGCGGCGATTGGCGCGGCGGGCAGCCTCGGCGCCATCGTGCGCGCCTTCGACACCCGTCCGGAAGTGAAGGAGCAGGTGCAGAGTATGAGCGCCGAGTTCCTTGAACTCGACTTTGAAGAGGAAGCGGGCAGCGGCGACGGTTACGCCAAAGTGATGTCCGAGGCCTTTATCAAGGCGGAGATGGCGCTGTTCGCGGCGCAGGCGCAGGAAGTGGACATTATCGTCACCACCGCGCTGATCCCGGGCAAACCGGCACCGAAGCTGGTCACCGCAGAGATGGTGGCCAGCATGAAGCCGGGCAGCGTGATTGTTGATCTCGCGGCAGCCACCGGCGGTAACTGCGATCTGACCGTCGCCGATCGCGTCACACTGAGCGACAACGGCGTCAAAATCATCGGCTACACCGACCTGCCGAGCCGGCTGCCAACGCAGTCCTCGCAGCTGTACGGCACCAACTTGGTGAACCTGCTGAAGCTGCTGTGCAAAGAGAAAAACGGCGAGATCGTGGTTGATTTTGACGATGTCGTGGTGCGCGGCGTGACGGTGATTCGTGACGGAGAAGTGACCTGGCCTGCGCCACCGATTCAGGTCTCTGCTGCGCCACAGGCCGCAAAACCTGCCGCACAGCCGCAGGTGAAAGCGGCAGAGAAGCCAGCTGCGCCGTGGCGCAAATATCTGCTACTGGCGCTGGCGGTAGTGCTGTTCGGCTGCCTGGCCAACGTCGCGCCAGCGGAATTCCTGTCGCACTTTACCGTGTTCGCGCTTGCCTGCGTCGTCGGGTATTACGTGGTGTGGAACGTCAGTCACGCGCTGCATACGCCGTTAATGTCCGTCACCAACGCCATCTCCGGCATTATTGTGGTGGGCGCGGTGCTGCAGATGGGCCATGGCGGCTGGGTCACCTTCTTGGCGTTTATCGCTGTCCTGATTGCCAGCATCAATATCTTCGGTGGTTTCACCGTCACCCAGCGCATGCTGAAAATGTTTCGCAAGAATTAAGGGGTAACAACATGTCTGGCGGATTAGTTACTGCAGCATACATTGTTGCCGCAATTCTGTTTATTTTCAGCCTGGCCGGGCTCTCGAAGCATGAGACCTCAAAGCAGGGAAATATTTTTGGTATTAGCGGCATGGCGCTGGCGCTGCTCGCCACCATTTTTGGTCCGCACAGCGGCCACGTGGCGTGGATTCTGCTGGCGATGGTGATCGGCGGTGCGATTGGCGTGCGTCTGGCGAAGAAAGTCGAAATGACCGAAATGCCGGAGCTGGTGGCGATTTTGCACAGCTTTGTCGGTCTGGCGGCGGTGCTGGTCGGGTTTAACAGCTACCTTGACCACGCGCCAGCACTGTCGGCGGTGATGGAAAATATCCATCTGACCGAAGTGTTCCTCGGCATCTTTATCGGTGCGGTGACCTTCACCGGTTCGGTGGTGGCATTTGGCAAACTGCGCGGCAAGATCTCCTCAAAAGCGCTGATGCTGCCGCATCGCCATAAAATGAATCTGGCGGCGCTGGTGGTCTCATTCCTGCTGATGCTGTGGTTTGTGCGTACCGACAGCACCGCTGCGCAGGGTGTTGCGCTGCTGCTGATGACGTTGATTGCGCTGGTGTTCGGCTGGCATCTGGTGGCGTCGATTGGCGGTGCAGATATGCCGGTGGTGGTTTCCATGCTCAACTCCTATTCGGGCTGGGCGGCGGCGGCGGCCGGCTTTATGCTGAGCAACGACCTGCTGATCGTCACCGGTGCGCTGGTGGGCTCTTCCGGTGCCATCCTGTCGTACATTATGTGTAAAGCGATGAACCGTTCCTTTATCAGCGTGATTGCCGGTGGGTTCGGCACTGACGTGAGCGGTGCGGACGCGGGCGAAGAAGCGGGTGAACACCGTGAAATCAGCGCGGAAGAGACGGCAGAACTGCTGAAAAACTCGACTTCAGTGATCATCACGCCGGGCTACGGTATGGCGGTCGCCCAGGCGCAGTATCCGGTGGCAGAGATCACCGAGAAGCTGCGCGCGCGCGGTATTAAGGTGCGTTTCGGTATCCACCCGGTCGCCGGTCGTTTGCCGGGGCACATGAACGTGCTGCTGGCGGAAGCCAAAGTGCCGTACGATGTGGTGCTGGAGATGGATGAGATCAACGATGATTTCAGCGATACCGACACCGTGCTGGTTATCGGTGCGAATGACACCGTCAACCCGGCGGCCCAGGACGATCCGCGCAGCCCGATTGCCGGTATGCCGGTGCTGGAAGTGTGGAAAGCGCAAAACGTCATCGTGTTCAAACGCTCAATGAACACTGGCTATGCCGGGGTGCAGAACCCGCTGTTCTTTAAAGAGAACACTCAGATGCTGTTTGGCGATGCCAAAGCCAGCGTCGAAGGCATTCTGCGCGCGCTGTAGAAAAGAAAAGGGCGGTGATGTCACCGCCCTGATAAGCTCAAACCAAGGCGGCGCAGGATGGCCGCCCTGCGTTATTTAATCCTCTTAATCTTCCTCATCGTCGAGGTCAATCGGCGATTTGAAATCATCCGGCTTAATCGCCAGCAAATCACAGCGCAGGTGATCGATCACCTGTTCAGCGGTATTGCCGAGAAACGCGGCTGACAGACCGGTACGACCAATGGTGCCCAGCACCACAATCCCGGCGTCGAGATGCGAAGCGATATCCGGGATGACTTCTTCCGGCAGGCCCTTCGCCACGTGGGTAAACTCCTCGCCGATGGAGAATTTCTGGCGCAGCGCTTTCATCGCCACCAGATGCTGGCCGCGAATGGCATCGTTATAGACGCTGGGATCAAAATCCGGCAGTTCGATGGCAATGTTAATCGGCGTGACAGGATAGGCGCCCACCAGATGCACCTCGGTGTGATTCACCATTTCGGCCAGCCGCGTGGTCTCGCGGATCAGTTTTTGATTAAGCTCATCATGATGCGGTTCCTCGCTGGCGAGGTTTACCGCCACGACCGCTTTGCCGCCTTCCGGCCACGGCTGGTCTTTTACCATCCATACCGGGCACGGGCACTTACGCAGCAGGTGCCAGTCGGTGGGGGTGAAAATCACCGCTTCCAGACGATCATGCTGGTGCGCCATCTTCAGGACCAAATCATGCTGATGCGCCAGCACTTCCTGAATGATGGCTTCGTACGGCCGGTTATGCCATACCACTTTGATCTCGATACCCACGCTGGCTTCCAGATAGGCCTGCGCCTGTTCGCGGATCCATTCGGTACGCTGGCTGATCACCCCTTTGCGCATGTTGACACGCTCGTCGGGCGACAGCAGGGTGGTCATTTCATAGGAGAAGTCGTAGATAGGCAGGAAGGCTTTGATTTTTCCGCCGATACGTTGATTGAGATACACCGCACGCCGCAGCGCCGGCTGGTCGTCCTGCTGAGCATCAATCGCCACCAGAATATGCTGATACTGGGACATAAGGCACTATCCTCAAACCAAAGCGAAGTTGGATTAAAGATAGCCTAAGATGGCGCAGGGCAGAAGCGGAAAAGTTGTTGCCGGATCAATAAAATAACATTTATCGACCCGGCAGGCGGTTACGCTGCCTGATCGGTCTGGCCGGCCAGTTCAGCCAGCAGCGCATGGTTTTCGATGGTGATATATTTGCCTTTCACCGCCAGCATGCCGCTTTTCTGGAAACGTCCCAGCAGACGGCTGATGGTTTCGACGGTGAGTCCCAGATAGTTACCGATGTCGCCGCGCGTCATGGTCAGGCGGAATTCACGCTGTGAGAAACCGCGCTGGCCGAAGCGACGCGACAGGTTCCAGATAAACGCCGCCAGACGCTCTTCCACGTTCTTCTTCGACAACAGCAGGATCATATCCTGATCGCCTTTGATCTCGCCGCTCATCAGACGCATCATCTGCTGACGCAGCGCCGGCATTTTACCGGACAGATCGTCGAGGGTTTCAAACGGGATTTCACACACCATGGCCGTTTCCAGTGCCTAAGCGAAGCTCGGATGATGTGCGCTGACGATGGCGTCAAAGCCCACCAGATCGCCCGCCAGATGGAAACCGGTGATCTGTTCATCACCCTGTTCGGTAATGGTGTAACTTTTGGCCTTTCTGAATCGGCTTTTTGCGTTCAATAATATTGTCCAGCTGATCCAGTTCATGTTCGTTCAGCGTGAAGGGAATACACAACTGGCTGATACTGCAATCCTGATAGTGGATGGCACAACCGCCAGACTGAATACGTCGAATGCTGCGTTTTTCCGTGATCATTATAGGTACGCTCGATGATTATTGACTGTCGTCAATTTTAACATTTTTCTCTGTCATGTGAACTCATCCGAGCAGTAATAATGATCAAAACCGCACAAATGCTGGGTATTCGCGGCTTTGATGTCTGCAGATCACCAGCCGGTTTTTGATCTGGAACGTTTTCTTTCCATATTTACATCAGGACACAACCTGATCCCGCGCAGAAAGTGACGGATGTGATACCCGATAACCTTTGCTACTATTTTGCTTTCGGGTGGCGTGTTGCGCCCGATTTACCACCATGCGTGAGGAAAACACCATGAACCTTGATGATGAAGACCTTTTCCGCGATGCCATGGGTGATGTAACCCCGTTAAAAGATTGCGCCAACACCCAGTGGCTGCGCGCGCCGTCTACCAAAGCGTCGCGCCAGCAGGCGCGTGACGACGCACCGGAAAACTTCCTGACGCGCGGCTTCCTTGAGATTATCCCGCGCGACACGCCGCTGGAATATAAAGCCGATGGCATTCAGCAGGGCGTGCTCGATAAGCTGCGGCTGGGCAAATATACGCTGGACGCCAGTCTTAATCTGTTACGCCAGCCGGTGGAGACCTGCCGGCAATCGCTGTTCAGCTTTATGCTGGAAGCGCGTAAACAGGGCCTGCGCAATCTGCTGATTATTCATGGCAAAGGGCGGGATGATGAAGCACATGCCAATATTGTCCGCAGCTACGTAGCGCGCTGGCTGCGGCAATTTGACGACGTTCAGACCTTCTGCAGTGCGCAACCGCAACACGGTGGCAGCGGCGCAGTTTATGTCGGGCTGCGTAAAACCGATCGCGCGCGCCTCGACAATCGCGAACGCCACGCCAAACGTAGCCGTTAACTGTGAAATTTGCGGATGGTGGCCATCAACACTTCTGCGCTTAGTGAGAGAGAATGGCCGCTGCGGGTAATAATGCCCACCGGTTCGCCGGGGCCGGGCGATGCGATTGGCAGCGCGCTCAGCGCATTGTGACTTAAATCTTCCTTCACCGCGCCGGATGGCACAAACCACACGTAGTCATAACGTAGCGCCAGCTGGCGGGCCAGCGAGGTGGAAGAGGTTTCGACACAGTTGCCCGGCAGCGAGCACCATTGTTCATCCAGCATGTGCTGGGCAATGCGCCGCGGCGCGGTGCCTTCAGGCGAAATCACCACCGGCCACTGCATAGCGCGGGAGAGTGTGACGTTGTCACTTAAGAGCGGGTGCTCCGGTCGCACCACCAGCTTGAGCGATTCGAGAAACAGCAATTCGTAAGTCAGGCCGGTCATCATTTCGCTGTCCGCCATACGGCCAATACCAATATCAAACTCCCCGGCGCGCAGGCCAGCCAGCAGCACATTATTGTGCAGTGTGGCCACCTGTACCGTGGTGTTCGGCTGCTGTTCATGGAAGCGATCCAGAATCTGCGGCAGCATCCCCATGGCGGCGGTGGTGAGGGCGCCAAGGCGGATCACGATCGGGCGTCCGGAAACCGGCGAGTTGAAACTTTGTCCGGCGTGGTTAAGCGCATCCAGTACTTTCACCGCGTGGGTCAGGAACTGTTCACCCAGCGTCGTCAGCTGGGCACCGAGGCGACCGCGCTCAAACAGGCGGGCGCCCGCCAGTTCCTCCAGCTCATTCAGCGTTTTAGACAGCGCCGGCTGACTGAGATTCAGGGTTTCCGCCGCGCGGCCCAGCGTGCCCTGTTGCGCGACTGCAACAAAGGTGTGTAAATGGCGCAGACGAATGCGCTGATTAAAGAGATGATTTTTGTCCATAAACGCCAGCGTAATGAGTCAGACCGGTCAGCGGCAAGTGGCTGACAGAGATTCTGTTAACTTACCTGCAGAATTATATTAACAAAAACGGTCAGCGTGAGAAGATTTGGTAAGTTGCTGTATTGGTTATTATTTATAAATAACCGGACGTCCGGGCGCGTTTCTGCACTCAGCGTTATCAATGGTTTAGTGGGGAAAATGTTGAATAATTCTCAATTTCACTTAAAAATCCTGCCCGTTATTGTTAACGATGCGCTATCATAAGCGCCGTTTTTTTACCAAAACAGATGACCTATTCGTGATAATTCTGCAGGAGTGGTACCGTGACCAGCGCTGAAGCCATTGACGTCCACCAGCTCATCAACCAGAGCGCGTTAAGCAGCAGGCAGAAGCGTTTAATTGCGCTGTGCTTTGTCTTGGTGGCGCTGGATGGCATGGATATCGCGCTAATGGGCTTTATCGCGCCGATGCTGAAAGCCAGCTGGGGCGTTACCAATCACCAGTTGGGAATGGTGATCAGCGCGGCGCTGATTGGGCTGGCGCTGGGTGCCATGGTGGCTGGACCGCTGGCCGATCGCTACGGCCGGCGCGTGATGATCCTGCTCAGCGTGCTGTTTTTTGGCCTCTGGACGCTGGCGACCGCCATGGCGCAAAACATCGAACAGATGATGCTGTTCCGCTTCCTTACCGGTCTGGGGCTGGGAGCGGCGATGCCCAACGTCGGCACGCTGGTGGCCGAATACGCGCCCGAGCGGCGCCGCTCGTTTATTATCACCGTGGTGTTCTGCGGCTTTACCTTTGGCGCGGCCTCCGGCGGTTTTGCCGCCTCGTGGCTGCTGCCGCGCTATGACTGGCATTCCGTGATGCTGATGTGCGGCGTACTGCCGCTGCTGGTGCTGCCGTTTCTGCTGCGCGGCCTGCCAGAGTCGGTGCGCTTCCTCATCAGCCAGCGCGCGCCCGCAGCGCGCATTCACGCTATTCTGGCGCGCATGCTGCCGGGTAGCGTCCGGCCTGACAGCCATTTTCAAAGCAGTGAACCGCTGGCCGCGCGTCACGGTGCAGTGGCAACCGTCGTCTCACCTCGCTACCTGTTTGGCAGCCTGATGCTGTGGGGCGGCTACTTTATGGGGCTGTTTCTGGTCTATCTGATTGGCAGCTGGCTGCCATCGCTGATCAACACGCTGGGCATGTCAGTCACGGAAACGGCCATCGTCACCGCCATGTATCAGGCGGGTGGCACCGTCGGCTCACTGTTTGCCGGCTGGCTGATGAACCGTATCAACGCCAATCTGGCGCTGGCCATCATTTACTTTTGCGGCGGCATCGCCATCGTGGCGCTCGGGTTTTCCCCGGCGCAGGTCGGATTGATGAGCGCCATCGCTTTCTGCAGCGGCTTCTGTTTTAACGGCGCTAACACCGGCATGAATGCACTCTCGGCCAGTTACTATCCCACCCATGCCCGCGCTACCGGCTCCAGCTGGATGCACGGCGTCGGCCGCATCGGGGCGATCATCAGTGCCTTCGTCGGCGCTGAGCTGCTGTCCCTCGGCTGGTCGTTTAGCCAGATCTTTCTGCTACTGGCGTTGCCGGCGGCGCTGACCACGCTGATGCTGGTACTGAAATGCCGCTTTGGTGACCAGCCGCGCGCCACCGAGTGACAAGGCGATCACAGTTCCGCGAAAATGTTACCCGCCGCTAAAGGGTTGATCTACAGTAGCAGCAACCCTTTAGCCCAAGGTGATGACCATGGATAACTTTCTCACCCGCGATGCCATCCGCACGCTATTCTCTCAGGCCATGTCGGCCATGTACCAGCAGGAGGTGCCGCAGTATGGCACCCTGACGCAGAGCTGGTTACCGCCGTTAACGAACGCACCTTAGAAGCGCAGCCGGCGCTGAAAAACCGTCTTGCTGCCGCCGATGAGCTGAGCCGGCTCGGCGTGGAGCGTCACGGTGCCATTCGCGTCGGCACTGCCGCAGAGCTCAACACGCTGCGGCAGATGTTTGCCGTGATGGGGATCGAGCCGGTGGGCTATTACGATCTGTCACAGGCGGGCGTGCCGGTGCACTCCACCGCCTTTCGCCCGGTCAGCGACAGCGCGCTGCGGCGCAATCCCTTCCGCGTTTTCACCTCGCTGCTGCGGCTGGATCTGATCGACGATGCCGCACTGCGCGACAAAGCCGCGGCTATCCTGGCGGCGCGCGACATCTTCACGCCTGGCTGCCGGGCACTGATCGCACAACATCAGCAGCAGGGTGGACTTAATGCCGCCGATGCCGCCCGCTTTGTTCAGGAGGCGCTGGAAACCTTTCGCTGGCATGCGTACACCACGGTGAACAGCGCCACCTACCGCGCGCTGAGCCAGCAGCATCGCCTGATTGCCGACGTAGTGTGCTTCCGCGGTTGCCACATCAATCACCTGACGCCACGCACGCTGGACATCGAGCGCGTGCAGGCGCTAATGCCTTCGCGCGGCATCGAACCGAAAACGCTGATTGAGGGGCCGCCGCCGCGCGCGGTGCCGATTCTGCTGCGCCAGACCAGCTTCAAAGCGCTGGAAGAAGCGGTGCATTTTAATGATGGTACGCCTGGCACCCATACCGCGCGCTTCGGTGAAATCGAGCAGCGCGGCGCTCACGCCTAAAGGCCGCGCGCTGTACGACCGGCTGCTGGCGCAGGCCGGTACCGGCAGCGACAACCAGCAGCATCAGCAGCACCTCAGCGCGGTGTTTCGTGATTTTCCCGATGATGAACAGACGCTGCGCGAGCAGGAGCTGGCGTGGTTCCGCTACCGTCTGACGCCGCAGGGCGAGCATCAGCCGCCGCGCGCCGGGGAAATGAGATGGCGCTGTATCAGCAGACGCAACAGCGCAGTCTGGCGCGCTGCGGCGTGCAGGAATAGGGCGTAAAAAAGCGGCCTGAAAAGTGACAGGATCACTTTTACAGGCCGGCTGTTTTTCTTTCTAATGATTATTGCAGGCGTGCGTCGCGCACCAGCGTATATTTTCCGGCACCCAGAAACAGGGTGGCCAGCGCGCTCAGCAGGTAAAGCGCTTCCGTTTCCAGCGACCAGGCGCCGACATCGGTGCGATGCCAGAGTGCGCCCATTTTCACCAGCAGCGTTGCGACTACCATGTTAACGGCAATGATAAAGGCCGCCGGGCGCGTCAGCAGGCCAACGATGACCATAATGGGTGCCACAATTTCCCCGATGTAAGCACCGTAAGCGATGAAACCTGGCATGCCTTTGACGCTGAGCAGATGGGCGATCCAGCCGACGCCATGAATCGCCTTAAACTCGCCATGAAACAGCAACAGCCCGCCGAAGGTTAAGCGTAACAGCAATTTACCGAAATCCGGGTGATCGCTCATCCGGGTGAACAGCTGATTAATGCCAGCAAACATCGCGTCTCTCCGTCACGCCAGGTTAACTTGCAACCATAAAACAGAATGCGCCGCTGCAGTTAACCAAAAAATTTGATGAAGTTGTTCAATGAATCGGTCGCTTATTCGGCTTAATCTTCAAATGCTTGCAGAACATAGATATTCCACTGAGGCCTGCAAATAATGGAATCAGGCTTTACTAGGAACCCGCAATGAAAAATGAACGACGTCTGAGGCTCATGACGGCAGAAGGTGAACTCAGAGGCCTGATGGATGATGAACTGTTTACCTTTAAAGGAATACCTTATGCAGCGCCGCCGGTTGGCGCACTGCGCTGGCGTCCGCCGCAGCCGGTGGTACCGTGGCAAACGCTGCGCGATGCCAGCTGGCAAAATCGTGACTACTGCGTGGCGGCTGGCTGCGGCGATCCGGGCCGCTTCAGCGAAGATTGTCTCTATCTGAATGTCTGGACGCCTAATGTCGAACCCGGTACACCGTTACCGGTGATGGTATGGCTGCACGGAGGCGGCTTCAGCATTGGCGCCGGCAGCCTTGATCCCTATCGCGGCAAAGCGCTGGCGGCGCAGGGCGTGGTAGTGGTGACACTCAATTACCGCCTTGGCCATTTCGGCTTTTTCGCGCATCCGGCGCTCGACGCTCAGTATCCGCCAGGTAAGGTGGTCAATAATTTTGCGCTGCTCGATCAGATTGCCGCGCTGCAGTGGATTCAGCGCAACATCCCGGCGTTTGGCGGCGATCGCCATAACGTTACGCTATTTGGCGAATCGTCCGGCGCGTGCAGCGTATTGTCGCTGTGCTGCTCGCCGCTAGCCGAAGGGCTGTTTCAATAAGGGCATCGTGCAAAGTGCCTACAGCCTGCCGGACGTGCCGCACAAGCAGGCACAGCAAACAGGCCTGCAGGTGGCAGCGCATTTTAATCTGGCAGCGGATGCCAGTGCGGAGCAGCTGCGCGCACTGCCGGCCGACGGTTTCTGGCCACTGGATCGACCGCTGGCGCTGGGGCCGGTGGCCATCAGCGGCGATGCGGTGCTACCCAGACCCATGCTCGACACCTTTATGGCGGGTAAACAGCATCGCGTGCCGTTGATGATTGGCAGCAACATCGACGAAGCCAGCGTGCTGGACTACTTTGGCGTGGATGCCCGTAGCGTGTTGCAACAGCTGCGCAGCAAAAGTCGCCTGAGTTATCGCCTGCTGAAGTGGCTGTACGATATCCATGATGACAGCCTGCTGGGACGCGCGGTGGCGCGCGACATGGCGTTTACCGTGATGCCGCTGCTGGTGGCAAAGTCGCAGCACAGCATCGGCATGCCTGCGTGGCGTTACTGGTTTGATTATGTGTCAGGAAACGCACGTCATCTCTACCAGCACGGCACCTGGCACTGACGCGACCGGCAAAGGCGATATCGCTGGCGCTGTAATGCCAGTCACCCGGCGGCGGCAGCGTCGCGACGGTATTGAAGACATAAGGAATTTCGTTGCCATGCCAGGTGGGTGGCCTTTGCGCGTGATGCCAGTGAGTTCAGCCATCGGCTGCGGCTCGACGGGGAACCTGACTGGCCGGTGTGGCGGTCGGGTGAAGATTTGACTCTCGCTTTTGGTCACGACGGTAAAGCGGAATCGGTGCTGAAGGCGCGATTTATGCGCGGCCGTCTGCGTCTGTTTCGCCTGATGATGCGCAGCCACGTTAAACTTTAATAAGCCTGCTAATCATGTAAAAATCAATGTTTTTTTAAGACAAATTGGCCGCTATCTGCCTGATTTTACGACCGCTCAGCCGCTCCGCGCGGCACCCCATCCTGCAATTAATTAGCTTACAAAACATTTATCTTTTCCCGGTTCGCTGCCGATAAATACCCTAAGCCCTGTTTTATCCGGGCTGCCAGCGTTCACACCAAGGGATTATGTATGGGTATGTTAAAAAACTTCACGATTCGCGCCGTTATGCTGACCATTCTCGGGCTTTTCTGCCTGTTATGGTGTGGCGTAGCGCTGTTCAGCGTCCACTCGCTGAATGCGCTCGGCGAGGGTAACGAGATTGATCGTCAGCTGGTAAACCAGATGACGGCGCTCAGCAAAGGCAACGATCAATATTTCCGCGTGGTTACGCGTCTGTCGCGGGTAATGGAAGGCCGCACCGCCGGTAACGCGCCGACCGCGGAAGCGTTCGCGCCGGTGCAGCAGGCACTGGATAACATGAAACAACAGTTAACCCAGTTCAAAGCCATGGCGCCGGGTCCGATGGACAGCGAGACGGTGAACAATGTGATCAGCAGCTGGCAGAAACTGCTGGATGAGGGTATCGCGCCACAGGTGGCGCTGGCGCAGCAGGCTTCACTGGATGCATGGCGCGCGCAGGCCAACAATGTCACGCCGCCGCTGAGCCGGGCGTTTGGTGCCAGCGCAGAAGCGTTTAATCAGGCCGCCAGCAGCAAGCTGGATGAGACCCGCGTGACCGTGGACACGCTTACCAGCATGACCAAAGTGATTATTGTGTCGGCGGTGGTATTCGGCTTATTGATTCTGCTGTTCACTGACCGTTACCTGGTGACGATGCTGGTGAAACCGCTGGATCGCATCCGTAACCATTTTACGGTGATTGCGCAGGGCGATCTCAGCCAACCGGTGGAAGAATTTGGTCGTAACTGCGTTGGCAAACTGGTGCCACTGCTGCGGGCGATGCAGGACAGCCTGCGTGAAGCGGTCAGCGCCATCCGCAGCGGCACGGAGAACATCTACCGCGGCGCGGCAGAAATTTCAGCCGGCAATAACGATCTTTCATCGCGCACCGAAGAGCAGGCGGCCGCGCTGGAACAGACCGCGGCCAGCATGGAACAACTGACCGCCACGGTGAAATTTAACGCCGACAACGCACGTCAGGCCAGCGCGCTGGCGGAGACCGCCACCGGCACCGCGCAACAGGGCGGCCGTCTGGTTGGCGAAGTGGTGACCACCATGCAGGGCATTTCCGGCAGTTCGAAAAAGATTGCCGAAATCACCAGCGTGATCAACGGCATCGCCTTCCAGACCAACATCCTGGTGCTCAACGCGGCAGTCGAAGCGGCGTGTGCCGGTGAGCAGGGGCGCGGCTTTGCCGTGGTGGCCAGCGAAGTGCGCAACCTAGCGCAACGCAGCGCCGGCGCCGCAAAAGAGATCGCCACGCTGATTGAAGATTCAGTGTCACGCGTAGAAAAGGGCTCGGAGTTGGTCAGCAGCGCCGGCAGCACCATGCATGACATTCTGAAGTCGGTGCAGGATGTGAATGAGATCATGAAGCACATCGCTGCCGCGTCGGAAGAGCAAAGCAAAGGGATTTCGCAGGTCGGCACCGCCGTCACCGAAATGGACAGCGTTACCCAGCAGAACGCGTCGCTGGTGGAGCAGGTGTCGGCTTCGGCCAGCGCGCCGCGCGCGCAGGCCGTGGCATTCGCTGCCGCGCCTGCGCTGCGTCGGCCGGTGTTATCTGCCGCCGCAGGCGCTCAGGGTAAACCTGCCAGCAGTGAAGAGTGGGTTTCATTCTGAGGCTGACACAACCACGCCACCAGCGTAATATCCGCCACCGTCACGCCAAATCTCTGAATCGCCGCGCTGATCGCCAAATCCATGGTGGCGAAGTGCTGATTGCGCGCCATGGGCAGCTGCTCCGCTTGGGCGGACAGCCACAGCTGCCAGTCGCGCGTATCGCCGGTCGGATGCAGGAAGGTAAATTTTGCCAGTTCGCTGACATGGCGCGGAGCCGGTACGCTGCTGGCCAGCACCGGAGTAAGGCGCTCGGCAAACAGCGGAATGGCACCGGCAGGCGGCGTGCCGAACACAATCGCCGCATCGAAGTTTTCCAGCTGCGACGCGTGATCGAGCGTGGTGGTTAGCGCCACATGAATGTCTGGCCGCTGCTGCTCCAGCGCCACCAGACGCGGCACCAGCCAGCGCATGGCGCAGGTCGGGTCTTTCAGCCGAATCGAGGCGTTGCTGCGGCTGGCTTTCTCAGTGGCATTTACCAGCAGATTGAACCCCTGCTGCAGCTCCGGCAGCAGCGCCGCGCCCTGATCGGTGAGATGCAGACCGCGCGCGTGGCGTTCAAACAGGGCAAACCCCAGCCAGCTCTCCAGCGCCGCAATTTTGCGGCTCACCGCGCCCTGAGTGATGCACAGTTCGCTGGCGGCGCGCGTCAGGTTGAGATGACGGGCGGTGACCAGAAAGGCATGAATGGCGTTGAGTGGCAGAGCAGAGCGGGACATAACGGCCTCAAGCTATGATTTTTTATCATGGCTATTATGACAACAATTCGCTTGTCGACTCAAGCATCGCGCCGTTGAATAGAAATCTACTTCCGATACGTGGTTATGCAACCTGTGGAGCAATGATGGCCCTGAACAGCAGCGTGAAGCTCTCTTCCAAACAGCCGGACGTCGGCACCACCATTTTTAGCGTTATCGGCCAGCTGTCCGCGCAGCACCAGGCCGTCAATCTCTCCCAGGGCGCGCCCAATTTCCCGTGTGACCCGCAGCTGGTGGCGCTGGTCAGCCAGGCGATGCGCGACGGCCATAATCAGTACGCCGCGATGACCGGTTTACCAGCGCTGCGTGAAGCGCTGGCGGAGAAAGTGCACCGCCTGTATGGCCAGCAGTACGATGCCGCTAGCGAAGTATTGATTACCGGCAGTGCCAGTCAGGGCATCTACATGGCGATTTCGGCGCTGGTGCATCCGGGTGATGAAGTGATCTTCTTTGAGCCGGCCTTTGACAGCTACGCGCCGGTGGTGCGGTTACAGGGCGCGACACCGATCGGCCTCAAGCTGCAGGTGCCGGATTTTGCGATTAACTGGAACGAACTGCGTGCCGCGATCACGCCGCGTACGCGCATGATTATCATCAATACGCCACATAACCCGAGCGGACAGGTGCTGAATGCCGCCGATCTCGACCAGCTGGCGGCCCTGACGCGTAATACCGACATCGTGGTGTTGTCTGATGAAGTCTACGAACACATCGTGTTTGACGGGCAGACGCACTGCGGCATGGCCACGCACGCGGAACTGGCACAGCGTAGCGTGGTGGTGTCCTCCTTCGGCAAAACCTTCCACGTCACCGGCTGGCGCGTCGGCTATGCGCTGGCGCCTGCTGCGCTGATGGCGGAGATCGTCAAGGTGCATCAGTTCATGATGTACGCCGCCGATACGCCGATGCAGGTTGGCTTCGCGCAGTATCTGCAGAACCCGCAAAATTATCTGCAGCTGTCGTCATTTTATCAGGCGAAGCGCGACCAGCTGCAGACGCTGCTGCAGGATTCACCGTTCAGGCTGCTACCGAGCGCCGGTTCGTTCTTTATGTTGGCCAGCTACGGACATTTCAGTGACGAAAGCGACAGTGAAATGGTAAAACGTCTCATCGTCGATCACGGTGTGGCCACCATTCCGCTGTCGGCGTTTTATATGGATGGCACTGACAATAAATTAATCCGCCTTTCTTTTGCTAAAGACGATGCAACGCTCGAAGCCGGCGTGCAGGCGCTGTGCCGGGTTAAAGGGTAATTAGGGGAAAATAATGAAAAAACTGAACGTACTGTTTATCGCACTGGGCATGATCACCTCCGTGCAGGCGCTGGCGCAGGAGAGCCTGCGCTACGGCCTAGAGTCGCAATATCCGCCGTTTGAAAGCCGCAACGCGCAGGGCGAGCTGGAGGGTTTTGACATCGAACTCGCCTCGATTCACTCGGCGGAATATGCCGACCACATGCTCAAAGCCGGTACGCCAGAAAAAGTGGACATGCAGCCGATTGGCACCGGGCCGTTTGAGCTGGTGCAGTATTAAAAAGATTCCCGCATTCTCTACAAAGCCTTATGCGCAATACGCCGCTGCCGGAAGATCTTCAGCACCGCCTGTTGCTGCGTGAACCGCTGTGCGCGGTGGTGCACCACGCGCATCCGCTGGCACAGACGACGTCGATTAGCATCCAAGCGTTAGCCAGCGAACCGTTTGTTTTCTTTGATGCGCAGGGCGGCACGGCCCTGTACGGTGAAATTCTGGCGCTGCTGCATCGCTACCAAATCAAACCTTACATTACCCAAGAGGTGAGTGAAGCCATGACGATTCTCGGCCTAGTGGCAACCGGCCTTGGCGTGTCGATTCTACCCGCCTCGTTTGCCCGCGCGCGACTGGCGGAAGTTGCCTGGATTCCGCTACAGGAAAGTGATGCCATTTCTGAGGTGTGGCTGGTGTGGTCAGCGTTGCGCCAGCCGAGTGCGCAGATGAGCAATATGATGGCGCTGCTGCTGCACAATGCCGAGGAGTGACCCCACGGGCACAGAAAACTGAGTCCTTTGTGTGCGATAAATCACATTTCTAATCAAATGTTTGACGCTGCGCGCCAATCTGCATCACCATCGCTGCTGTTTATTTAGAAGCGCGAAAATATCCGGGAGCAGGGCGTGAATCTGGACAGTCAGCCTGGCCATATTGACCAAATAAAACAGACCAATGCCGGTGCAGTGTATCGTCTGATTGACCATTACGGTCCGATTTCGCGGATTGAGCTGTCGAAACGTGCCCAGCTGGCTCCGGCCAGCATCACCAAAATTGTGCGCGAAATGCTGGATGCGCATCTGGTGCAGGAGACCGAGTTTCAGGAGTCGGGCAGTCGCGGACGGCCGGCAATAGGGCTGATCCTCGATACCCTGGCCTGGCACTATCTGGCCGTTCGCCTTCAGCCGGGTTTCATCACCCTGACGCTGCGCGATCTCAGCAGCCGCGCGCTACAAGAAGATCGCCTGCCGCTGCCCGCCAGCGCCGACACGCAGCTACTGCAGACGCTGCAGGAGCTGATCAACGCCTTTTTTATTCGCCATCAGCAAAAACTTGAGCGTCTCACCGCTATCGCCATTACCCTGCCGGGACTGATCAACGCCGCCTCCGGCGTGGTGCACCGTATGCCGGGCTATGACGTACAGGATATGCCGCTGGGCGAAACCCTGGCGCAGCGCACCGGGCTGCCGGTATTCGTCCAGCACGATATCTCAGCATGGACGCTGGCTGAGGCGCTGTTTGGTGCCTCACGGGGTGCGCAGGACGTGATTCAGATTGTCATTGACGAAACGGTGGGCGCCAGGGTGATCAGCGGTGGCCAGCTGCTGCACAAAAGCGGACGCGCGCTGGTGGAGATCGGTCATACGCAGATCGATCCTTACGGCCAGCAGTGTTACTGCGGCAACCATGGCTGTCTGGAAACGGTGGCCAGCACGGGCAGCCTGCTGCAGCTGGCGGCACAGCGTTTGTCGTCGCAGCCGGACAGCCAGCTGCACCAGCAGCCGCTGACGCTGGCCTCCCTGTGTGCAGCTGCGCAGCAGGGCGACCGGCTGGCGCGTGACGTCATTGCCGGCGTCGGTCATCATATCGGGCGCATGCTGGCGATGATGGTCAACATCTTTAATCCTCAACAAATTCTTATCGGTTCACCGCTTAACCAAGCGGCGGACGTGCTGTTCCCGGCGGTCAGCCGCACCATTCGCCAGCAGGCCCTGCCGGCGTACAGTCAGGCTATCCAGCTGACGCCCGCTGCCTTCAACGATCCCGGCACGCTGGGCGGCGCGGCGCTGATCAAAGACGCGCTCTATAGCGGCCATTTACTGATAAAACTGTTGCAGGACTAACGCCAGCCCGCCTTAAGTTTGCGCTAACGCAAGCTCTCGCCTAGGACAAATCCTTAAACTGCCTCCTTTGCAGGTTACACATCGCTTTAATGAAGGAGGAGAAAGGTGAAAACGATTTTTGTCACCGGTACCGACACCGCGATGGGTAAGACCATGGTTTCCCGCGCACTGTTACAGTGCTTTGCCAAAGTGAATCTGTGTGCGGCTGGCTACAAGCCGGTTGCCAAAAGCGCGCAACACACGCCGGAAGGGCTCCGTAATAAAGATGCCGTACTGCTGCAGCAGGCATCCGGCCTGACGCTGAGCTACAGCGACGTTAATCCCGTGACGCTGGATGAGGATGAAATCAGCACCAGCCCGGCGCAGCGCATTGATTATCCGTTACTCAGTCGCGGGCTGGCTGGCTTACAGGATCGCGCCGCACGCGTGGTGGTGGAAGGCACTGGCGGCTGGCGTAACCTGATGAACGACTTACGTCCGCTGTCGCAGTGGGTGCAGCAGGCGCAACTGCCGGTCGTGCTGGTGGTGGGCATTAAAGAGGGTTGCATTAGCCACGCTTTACTGACCGCTGAAGCGATAGCCGCCGATGGCCTGACGCTGGCGGGCTGGGTCGCCAATCGCATTAATCCCGGTCTGGCGCACTATGCTGAAATCATTGATGTTCTGCGCGATAAACTGAACGCGCCGTTGTTGGGTGAACTGCCTTATCTGCCGCGCGCTGAACAGCGTGATTTGAGCGGTTATCTGGATATTACGCTACTCGGGGGTGACGCGCTGCACAGTGAGAGTGCAAAGCCCGCTTCTGCCGCTGAAGCCGATGGCGGAGACGCACTGGCTGGTGCTGCCTTCGCTGCTGCATTTTGGCTTTGATTTTAGCTGGACACTGTTTGTGCCGATCGCGCTGGTCTCGGTGATTTACGTGATTGAGGCGGTGGGCGACCTGACCGCCAACTGTCTGATTTCACGCCAGCCGCTGGAAGGCGACGGGTTTCAGCGCAGGCTGCAGGGCGAGATTCTGGCCGATGGCCTCAGCTGCCTGCTGGCGGCGCTGTTCTCGGCGTTTCCCAATACTACATTTGCGCAGAACAACGGGGTGATTCAGATGACCGGCGTCGCCAGTCGCTACGTAGGAATGGTGATTGGACTGATGCTAGTGCTGCTGGGCGTCTTCCCGCTGGTCGGCAACCTGCTACAGCAGATTCCGCCGCCGGTATTCGCGTCATGACGCAGGCACCGCTGGGGCGGCGTGAGATGCTGATTGTGGCGGTGTCGTTTGGCATCGGCCTCGGGGTGGAGGCTGTTCCGGACGTGCTGAAACAGTTCCCGCCGCTGGTCAGCAATCTGTTTGGTCATGCGGTCACCACCGGGGGGATTCTCGCCATGCTGCTAAACGTGGTGCTGCCGAATGAAGCTAAAACGGTTGCGGCGGTCGGCGCGGTCGAAGAGAGCAACTGACGCACAATTTACCTTCAGAATCGCGCCTTCCGTGGCGCGGTTCGGTCGAAGTTACGGGTTGAGACGACGGCGCGTGCGGCCGGAGCTGAGGTAATCCGCGATGTAATCCTGCGAAATTTCGCCGCTGTAGCGACCTTCCTCATCGACAATCGGCATCCATACCGTGTTGTGTTCATACAGCTTCGACAGCACCACGCGCAGGTTCTCCTCCGCTTTGCCGGTGACCTTAAAGGTGTGCAGCATCTCCTCGCAGCGGCCGGTGGCGCCGCGCGCTTCACGACGTTTGACAAAGCCCAGCGGTTTGCCATCTTCGTCTACCACCGTGACCGAACGCATGTCGTTGTCGTCCATGGTCGCGAACGCCTCCTGCAGCGGGGTACTGCGCTGCACGGTGATGGTCGGCTGCTGATCGGTGACGTCGCCAGCCTGCACCAGCAGCAGACGTTTCAGCGTGCGGTCCTGACCGACGAACGAGCCGACAAATTCGTTGGCCGGCTGCGCCAGCAGTTCGTCCGGGCTGGCGCACTGAACTATTTTGCCCTAGCCAAACACCGCGATGCAGTCACCGAGCTTCAGCGCCTCATCAATATTGTGGCTCACCAGCATCACCGTTTTCTTCAGCTGGCGCTGCATATCAAGGAATTCGTTTTGAATTACCTCGCGGTTGATCGGGTCGACGGCACCGAACGGTTCATCCATCAACAGTACCGGTGGATCCGCCGCCAGCGCGCGGATCACGCCGATGCGCTGCTGCTGGCCGCCCGACATCTCACGCGGATAGCGATGCAGAAACTTCGTCGGGTCAAGCGCCACCATGCTCATCAGCTCCGTCGCCCGTTCCCGACAGCGCTTTTTGTCCCAGCCCAGCATGCGCGGCACCACGGTGATGTTCTCTTCAATGGTCATGTTCGGGAACAGACCAATCTGTTGAATCACATAGCCGATGTTACGGCGCAGCGTGACGGTATCCTGGCCGCTGGTGTCTTCGCCATTAATTAAAATCCGCCCGCTGCTGGCGGGGATCAGACGGTTAATCATCTTCAGCGTGGTGGTTTTGCCGCAGCCGGACGGGCGCAGCAGCACACACATCTCCCCGGCAGGCACTTCCAGGCTGACGTTATCGACGGCATTGAACGTGGTGCCGTTTTTTTGCGTAAAGGTTTTCGTCAGGTTTTCCAGTTTTATCATTATCGAATCCCCTTAGGAGTCAGCGCCGACTGCAGACGGTGCAGTAGCCAGTCAAGAATAATCGCCAGTAAACAGATCATCAGTGCGCCGGCTATCAGCATACGCACATCGCTGCCGCTGATGCCGTCCAGCAGTTGCAGGCCCAGGCCGCCGGCACCGATCACCGCCGCAATTGCCATCACGCCGACGTTCATGACCACGGCGGTGCGGATGCCGCCAAAAATCACCGGCAGCGCCATCAGAATTTCCACCCAGCGCAGGCGCTGCCAGAAGGTCATGCCGATACCGCGACCGGCTTCGCGCAGCCCGGGCGGCAGGTTTTCCAGCGCGGTATGGGTATTACGCACAATCGGCAGCAGTGAGTACAGGTGTTGCTGCACAAGATAAAGTAAATCCACCTTGCGGTCGCGCAGCGTATCCAGCCCTAATCCCCACACCAGCAGGGCTATCACCACCACGATGGCGAGCAGTGCCAGCCCGGCACGACGGGCGAGCGATGCATTGTGCATAGCGTGCGTCTCCCTGATTGAAAAAATCGATTGATTTTATGACGTTATTTTCAGCGTGCCGGCGTTATGCGGTGCAAAACACAGACGAAAATCCAGCACGCTGTCAAATTGCAGTTAAAATGACTGTTTCCCGGCTTTTTCACAGTGAAAAACCAGAAACCGCCTTTAGAGCTATAGCAACGCTTGATGATCATTGCCAGTTTTCACGGCAAAATCAGGCAGATAAAAAAGTGGTAAAACTAAGCGAAACCCCCATGAAATAAGGTGTCGCTCGACAATAAAAAATTTTCATCAAGATAGGTGACGTTGTCACAAAGCGGCACACGCAGGAGGAAACTGAGTCGGCGAAATTTCGACTAGCCTTGTAAGAAAAAGGGAGACGTATGACTGAAAGCGCACAATTACAAACGGAACATCGCCACTGGATACTGATTGCCTGCATGCTGGCGATGTTTATGGCTGCCATTGAGGTCACTATTGTGGCCACGGCAATGCCAACCATCATTGCCGATCTTGGCGGTTTCGCGCAGTTTGGCTGGGTGTTTTCCATTTATCTGCTGACGCAGGCGGTAAGCGTCCCGTTGTATGGCAGACTGGCTGACATCTGGGGCCGCAAACGATTATTTTTCATCGGCGTAACACTGTTTTTGCTGGGCTCGGTGCTGTGCGGTTTTGCCCATAGCATGACGTGGCTGATTGTGTTTCGTGCCTTTCAGGGACTGGGTGCCGGCGCGATCATGCCGCTGACCACCACCATCGTGGCAGACATTTATTCGCCGCGCGAGCGCGCCAGCGTGCAGGGCTGGCTCTCCAGCGTATGGGGCGTCGCGGCCGTCATTGGTCCGCTGAGCGGCGCCTGGCTGGTACAGCACTTTAACTGGTCGGTAATTTTCTGGGTTAACGTGCCGATTGGCCTGCTCTCAATGCTGCTGCTGGCGCGTTTTCTGCCGGCGCGCGAACAGCATCAGGGCGCAACGCTGAATCTGACCGGCAGTTGCTGGTTGATGATCAGCGTCACCGCACTGCTGGTGGCGCTGTTACAGGCGGAAGCGCTGGGTTTCTGGCTGGTGCCGTTCCTGGCGCTGGCGCTGCTGGCCGGCTGGCGCCTGAAACACCACGAGCAGCGCGCCGATGCGCCGCTGTTTCCGCTGGCGCTGTGGCGCAGCCGCCTGATTATTGCCGGTAATGCCGGGAACCTGATTATCGGGGCCACCATGATGGGCATCAGCGCGTTTCTGCCAACGTGGATTCAGGGCATTACTGGCGGCACGCCGCTGCAGGCGGGCAGCGCGCTGGCGATGATGTCGATTGGCTGGCCGCTGGCCAGTACGCTCAGCGGGCGCCTGATGCTGATTACCTCGTATCGCTTTACCGCGCAGCTCGGCGCGTTTTTACTGATTGCCGGCAGCGCACTGTTACTGCTGCTGCGCGCCGACAGCAGCATCATGCAGGCCGGGCTGACGGCGTTTGTCATTGGCACCGGTATGGGCATGACCAGCACCACCTTTCTGGTGTCGGTACAAAATCATGCGCACTATGAAATTCGCGGCATCTGCACCGCCTCGATCATGTTCAGCCGCATGCTGGAATCGGCCATCGGCACGGCGATAATGGGCGCGATGCTCAATCTCAATCTGTCCCTGCGGCTGCCGCAGGCCAGCGATCCGATGCAGAAAATTATGGCACCAGAGAGCCGTCAGGCGCAGTTACACTTCTGCACTGGGCAAATTGCCAGTTCACTGCACTGGGTTTTTGTGGTGGCATTGCTGATTGCGTTGCTGACGTTGTGGATTGCGTGGCTGATGCCGCGTCAGCGGCCGGAGGCGGAATAAAGCAGGGCGGCCGACGAGCCGCCCGAAGGGATTACTGTGCGGGAGCATCCTGCGAGCTGCCCGCGCTGTCCGGCACGCTGCTGTCCGTATCGCGACCGTTCTTCTTGTAAACGATTTTCTGCGTGTCGTTTTCACAGTGGCCAACGAGCTGACCGCCTGCCTGATCAACCTGATCGTTCGGCACGATATCCAGCGTAAAATCAGATTCCGCCACGCCATTGTTGATGATCTTTTTGCTGATGTCGGCGCGCACGCTTTCGCAGGACGCCTGCACCGCCAGCGGTAACGCCAGCGCCATTAGCAACACAACTGCATTACGTTTTTTCATCACTCACTCCTTGTTGCGTCATTCCCGTGAAAACTATAGCAGCTGGCGCGCGTTACGGCGCCAGCGGACGGCCGGTGCGGCGATCGAGGCAGCGCAGGGTGTTCGGTTCCCAGTACGCATTAACGTTGTAGCTTTTTTCGCAGGCGTCGCGGGTATCAAAGGCCCGGTCTGCCTTATCGAACTCTTTCTCCACGCGGGTATTCACCTTGTTACGCAGGTTGCGCGTATCGTTCCACTGCTCTTTGCTCTGACGCGCCGCCTCGTTGCTGGCCGCGTTGTTGCCATCTTCAATAATCAGGCGATCCGTCTTAGCGACAGCCAGCGGCGCAGTCAGCAATACGCTGGCGGTCAGCGTGGTAGCCAGCAGGGCGGAAAACAGTTTTTTCATCGTCATTTCCTTTCGTTAACTCCAGCACAGCGCGCAGGGCGGCTGTCACAACACTGTTTGTCAGTATATCATCGCTGCTTCTTTGCTCACCAGCGGTGAGCGGTTTGTTTAACGATCAGAGAGACTTTGTATGCTGGTGAAAACCGCGCTGCTGTTTTTTATCACTGCGATTGCCGAGATCACCGGCTGTTTTCTGCCGTGGCTGTGGCTGAAGCGTGGTTTGAGCGCCTGGCTATTGTTACCGGCCGCAGCCAGCCTGGCGCTGTTTGTCTGGCTACTGACCCTGCATCCGGCAGCCAGCGGCCGAGTGTATGCGGCTTATGGTGGCGTCTATGTGTTAACGGCGCTGATCAGGCTGCGGCTGGTCGATGGGGTCAGGCTGAGTGCTTGGGATTGGGTCGGTGCGCTGGTGGCGTTCAGCGGCATGCTGATTATCGTTATCGGCTGGGGCAAGGCTTGAACCGGCCGCGCAGGGCGACCCGACGGGCCGCCACGCGAAGCTTGCTTATCCTTTAAACACTTTCAGTCCGGCGGTGGTTTGCGTCACCGGCATGATTTCCAGCGTGTTGATGTTGACGTGCTTTGGCAGCGTGGTCACCCAATAGACCGCTTCCGTCACGTCTTCCGCCGTCAGCGCGGTGGTGCCTTCATACACCGCATCCGCGCGGCCATCGTCACCTTTGAAGCGCACGTTCGAAAACTCGGTGCCGCCCACCAGGCCAGGCTCGATATCGGTGACGCGCAGCGCGGTGCCGTGCAGGTCGGTGCGCAGGTTGAGGCTGAACTGGCGCACAAACGCCTTGGTCGCACCGTACACGTTGCCGCCAGCATACGGCCAGCTGCCGGCAATCGAGCCAATGTTGACGATGTGACCGACGTTGCGTTCCACCATGGCAGGCAGCACGGCGCGCGTCATATACACCAGCCCTTTGTTGTTGGTGTCGATCATATTTTCCCAGTCTTCAACACTGGCTTTATGCGCCGGTTCGACGCCCAGCGCCAGCCCGGCATTGTTAACCAGCACATCGATATCACGCCATTCGGCGGGCAGGGCGGCGATGGCTTCTTCGATAGCCGCGCGATTACGCACATCCAGCTGCACGGTGTACAGGTTGTCGCCCAGTTCCTGTTTTAATTCCTGCAAACGCTCAGCACGGCGTCCGCTGGCGATCACTTTGTGACCTGTAGCAATGAAGCGGCGGGTGATACTTTGACCAAAACCGGCGGTAGCACCGGTAACAAAAATAATCATCTCACTGTTCCTTATACGATTTCAGGTTCTCTGCCACACCTTAGCATTAACCCCGCAGCGGCGCTCATGAAAAGCGTGAGCGGCGTGTTGCAGGATCTTTCCTGCACGTTTACAGTGCAGCCCTGCACCATAAGCGTGCCCGATAATTAACCCGGCGCTGTTTGCGCGGCTCGACAGCGTGTATCAGCAGCGCGGTTCGCAGTGCCCGGATGCCGAAGCGATGCGTCTGGTGGAAGTCACCTGGCAGCGCTTTCAGCTGGCCGGCGCCAGCCTGAGTGAGAGCGCCGCTTCCAGCTTTTCAATTCTGCGGCTGAGCGCTGACTGCGACAGGCAGATCGACTCCGCCGCCAGACGAAAGTTGCCGTACTCCACCAGCGCGCGCAAGGCGTAGAGATCGTTGAGGTCAAAATTAGCTCCTCTACCCCGCAACTTCGCTTAATGTCTATTATGTTAAATAAGATATCTAATCACGTATCTTAATCCTTCAGTTTCGCCCTTCACACCTCTTACCAGGCACACAACTCATTCCACCACGACTTCACTATGTGAAAACTTATCCCACTGGTCCGTTTGTCTCCACGGCGTTATAATTTATACTGACACTGCGCGTTGCTGTCATCTATTCAACAATGTTTGTATCTATCCCTTCCGGCATTGAATAAAAAAACGGCATCGCTAAGGAAAATTCTTCTTTTCACTACACAGAATTCATTCAGCAGCACCTAAGCATTTCTCAGTCATCAACATTTAGTTTTATAGTTCCACCATCTGGCACATCTCTAATCTGAATTGCAATACTTCCCCTTGCTCGCATTGCTGTTACAGATTGCTGAGCACGCAAATTCTTAACTGAAAACTCACCACCCAAAAAAAAGGAATAACAGGCACTAATCGCTGGTTCTGCTTAATTTTTCCGTGAGTGGTCTGCCATTGATGCATCACGAATGACCTGTGAGAAAGTCATAATCATTTAGAATAGCATCGCACCACTGAGATAAATTTTCACACATTGATGGCTTCGCTGAGTGCATTAAGCCGAATCAGCGCCGGGTCCAGTTCCTTACCCGCGGCCCGGTAGGCGTCAATCATTCCGCTAACACGTTGCGCCACCGGCGTGGGGCCCAGTGTGATTGCCGGCGAATATGGTGCAGCGCTGCGCATGCTGGAGAGATAAGCAATACGCTGATGCCCAGCCGCCAGCAACAGCTCCGTCGCCTGTTTGGCCACCGCGACAAAGTTCGCTTGGATGGTCTCCACCTCCATCCCCTGCACTGCCCGGTCGAACATCATTAATGAACGCCCTTCTGCCAGCACCTGGCGAAGATGTTCGTTATCCTCAAACAATGAGCTGCACGGCGCGACGATGATGCCATCGACGCGTTTACCCAGCATCACGCGCACGGCTTCCCGCTCTTCATCCAGCGTTTCATCGCTGTTACTCAGCGTTTCCCGCAGAAGAATTTCAAAACACCTCAGGCCGATGCGATCATTCAGCACCTAAAGCAGCAGTATCAGAGTGAGCTGGAATTCTTATGGCCGCGCTTTCCTAAAAACGCCATCTTTCGCCGCAAAGATAATCAAAAGTGGTTCGGCGCGCTGTTGACGATTCAAAGCAGCAAGCTGGGCCGATCGGATGATAGCCTGATTGAAATCGTCAATATTAAAGTCTCGCCGCAGGCGATCGCTTCGCTGGTCGATGGAGAGGTTTATTTCCCGGGCTACCATATGAACAAAAAGCATTGGATCACCCTTTGTCTGGATGGATCAGTCTCGACGGCTGAGATTTTATTGCGCATTGACAACAGTTTTAACCTGGCCGGCTAGCGATCGGCGCGGCACCGTTTACCTCTTCGCGGCTGATTTCGCCGCCCCATCCCCGCAGCCGCAACGTCTCGCCCGTCAGTTCCACCATCGCAAAGGGCACGCGCGACGGGCCATCCAGCATCCCCTGCAGGGTTATAAACACTGTATCCGCGCGGCGATGATAGCCGCCGCGGTGATCGTGGCCGGCAAAACAGGCGCGCACGCCATAGCGGCAGAACAGCTTTGCCAGCTGCACACCGTTGAGCAGACTGTGGCTGTAGCACGGAGCCAGCGGGTAATGCCCGAACACCACCACCTGCTGGCCGCAGGCCCGGGCCTCGATAAGCTGCGTTTCCAGCCACGCCAGCTGCGTCGCACCGACCGCGCCATTCCACGGCTGCGCCTGCAGTTGCTGGCGCGCCTGTAAATCAGCCAGCAGTGCGGCCGCGTGCTGTCGATCGTCGCCGTTGTGTCGATTGCAGTACAGGCTGATATCGTTGCCGTCGTAGACAATAAAGCGCCAGCCCGGCAGCTGAAAAGCATACTCCTTCTGCCGGTCAGCGCGAAGTGCGATCTCAGAACCACACTTCTGCCTGTACGCCAAAGTTCCAGTTGCCGCCAGCGGTAAAGTCCGCGCTGCCGAAATCATCGTTCAGCGCATAGTTGTCCAGCGCTTTAGACCAGTTCATCCAGGTCGCGAACAGGCGAATCTCCGGCCGCACCAGCATGTCGTTGATGTTGCCGACTTTAAACGTTGGCGCAAAGGTCAGCTTATATACATCGCCCTTCACCGCGTTGTACGTCGCGATGCTGCCGCCATGCTGATAGCTGCGACCATTGGGTTTGAGGTCCATATACAGCCACGACGCTTCATATTGCAGCGCAAAGTTTTCAGTAATCGCCTGGGATGCGCGCAGGTTGATGGTTGCCCAGTCATAGCGATCTTCGCTGTGCTGCCATCAGCAACAACAGCACGCCTTCGCGCAGCCAGCGCGTTACCCGGCTCATGGCTGAGCCTGCAGCGCACCTTTTACCGCGGCTTCCAGCTGTGCATAAGGCACTGCCCCGCTGATCAGCTGATTGCCAACCAGCGTGGCGGGCGTACCCTGCACACCGAGCTGCTGCGCCAGCGTCAGGTTGAGGTTGATGGTGTCGAGGCTGGCCGTGCTCGGCGCCGACAGGCTGATGCCATTTCTGTCCAGCGCGGCGGCGATGCTGGCTTCATCATGGTTGCCTTTTTTTGCCATCAGTCGTTCATGCAGCTTAAGAAAGTTATTCGGCTGCTGATCCCACACCGTCAGCGCCAGACGCGCCGAACTGAGCGAGCTTTCAGCGCGGTACGGCAGCGGCTTCAGCACCACGGCCACCTGCGGATAGTTGTGCAGCAGTTTTTCGATGTCCGCCTCAAACTTTTTGCAAAAGACGCAGTTGTAGTCGGTGAAATAGACCAGCGTCAGTGCCGGTTTTTTTGCACCGATGCGCGGTGAGCCGGCGTCGTTAAACAGCGCCGCGCGGTTTTTCTCTACCATCTGCGCGACCACGTTTTGCTGCTGGCGCGCGGCTTCTTTATCAAATGCATCGGCGGCTTCCGCCAGAATCGCCGGATTTTGCACCAGGGTTTCGCGAATCAGCTGTTTGATGCGCGCCTCCTGCTCGGGTGTAAACGGCGCGGCGGCCAGGGCTGGTGCCGCCAGTAACATCAGCGAAAGTAACAGGGATTTTTTCATCATTTTTTTGCCTCAGAGAGTGTTGAAATCACCGCATCACGACTTAATAACGGCGATAAAATCTGGCCGTGCGGCAGTGCCGGGCCGTAAATCTGGTTAAAGGGGATCGCTACGCGATCGCGGCGGCGCAGGAACTCGCCGATGGCCGGATCCGGTTGTGTCCAGTCACCGCGCAGCAGCACCACATCCTCTGCGCCGAAGCCCGGCGCATACAGCAGCGTCTGCCCGCTGGCGGTGTTTTCGATAAACAGCGCCACGTTATGTCCCGGCAGCGGATGAGCGCGATACGGCGAATACGGTGGCGCATTGCTGAGAATTGGAATGGCGGTGAATTGCAGGCTGGCGCAGACGTTAACGCGAAACGGCGTGAGCGCACGATGCAGCAGGCCGCCGTTCCAGTGCTGCAGCATGGTAAAAATCGGGAAGCCGCTGGTGAGGTCGGCATGCACTTCCGGCGTGCACCATACCTGATGCGGGCAGCCCTCACGCAGGCTCAGCAGACCGGTGGTGTGATCGATCTGGCTGTCGGTCAAAATAATGCTGCCAATCGCCGTTCCGCGCAGCACGCCGTGTTTCACCAGTTCCGGCGTCCGGGCGATTTGCTGGCTGATGTCCGGCGAAGCGTTGCACAACACCCAGTCGGTATCGTTATCGCTGACAATGATTGAGGATTGGGTGCGCGCCTGCGCCTGGATCGTGCCGTTACGCAGCCCGCTGCAGTTGGCGCAGTTACAGTTCCACTGCGGAAAGCCACCGCTAGCCGCCGAACCGAGGACTTTAATAAACATGTGAAGGACCGAAGCAGGAAAAGAAAATGCCCGCATGAACGGCAGGCAGGACGTCTTAGCGGTTGGAGATGTACAGTGTCACTTCCAAGCCCAGACGCAGGTCAACAAACTCAGGTTTTTTCCACATAATATTCTTCCTCATAGTCTTAAAACGCAGAGCAGGCTCTGCTAAAAACATTGCGGCGAAAACAAGGCTTCCGCCAGCAATGGATAACGCGGGGCGATGTTGCGCCAATGTAGCGAGCAGATCAACCCTGATTGCGTAAGGAAATACACTTACGCCTGCCAGATTTGTTGCAATACCCGCTGCCAGTTGCCCTAGGCAAGTTGTTCCAGCAATGCCTGATCATAGTTGAGACTGCGCATCAGCGCATACAGCCGCGGCAAACCGGTGACATCTTTAAGCTCTGCGGGCACGCTGATGCCGTCAAAATCCGACCCCAGCGCGACGTGATCGCTTCCCATAATAGTCATCAGATGCTCACAGTGTTTAACAATTTCGATCAAGCCACCGTCATCGTCGCGCTTACCGTCGGCGCGCAGAAAGGCGTTGCCGAAATTAATGCCGACCACTCCACCGCTATCGCGTATCGCCCGCAGCTGGTCGTCGGTAATATTGCGCGGCTGCGCGCACAGCGCGTGCGCATTCGAGTGGCTGGCGACCAGCGGCGCGGATGAGAGCCGAGCCGTGTCCCAGAACGCTTTTTCATTCATGTGCGACACGTCGATCATCATGCGCTGCTGATTCGCCAGCGCGATCAGACGCTCGCCGTCGGCGGTCAGCCCCGGGCCGCTATCCGGCGAACCGGGAAACGCGCCGGTGACGCCAGCGCCAAAGCGATTTTCCAGGTTCCAGAACGGACCGATGCTGCGCACGCCCGCCTGCCAGAAGGCGGTAAGGTCGGCGCCGTCGCCGCCCTCAATGTGCGCCACCATCGCCAGCACACCGTCGCGCCGGCAGGCGGCGATATCGGCGGTGCTGAGGCACAGGCGCGCCCGGCCGTCAGAACGTGCAACCAGCGTTTTCAGAATCTTCAGTTGCTGCCACAGGATCTCCAGCGGCTGCCACGCTTCACCGGCCAGCTGCGGCGCCACTTCGCTGACGTAGCGCTGCGGCGGCACAAACAGCGCAAACAATCCGCCGGCAAAACCGCCCTGCTGCATGCGCGGAAAATCGAGGTGTCCCTTGTCGATACCGGCAAAGAAGGCAGCGGCCGGATCGTCGCGATGATGCAACCACAGGTTGAGCAACAGGTCATTATGACCATCAAAGGTTTCGATTAACATTGGGTTATCCGCCGCGGATTTGATGCCGCCATGCTACGCGCATCACGCCTTTTCGCCAAATACCGGCGCACAAAGGGTTACTGTTGTGCCACCTGCAGGCCGCGATAAAAGGTCGGCTTTACATCAAGTGGCTGAGCAATCAGGCCGTACTTTTGATAAAAGTCGGCGGTTTCCTGCTGCTGTAGAAGGTGATGATCGCCATCGCGCTGGCTAATCAGCCGCGCCTGCTGATTGCCGATGAGCCGACCAATGCCATGGAACCCACCACGCAGGCGCAGATTTTCCGTCTGCTGAGCCGCCTCAATCAGAATAACAACACCACGATTTTGCTGATCAGCCATGACCTGCGCACCATGATTCAGTGGGCGGACCGCATCAACGTGATGTACTGCGGACAAACGGTGGAAACCGCGCAGAGTGACGATCTGATGGAAACGCCGCACCATCCGTATACTCAGGCGCTGATCCGCGCCATGCCCGACTTTGGCCGCGCGCTGCCGCATAAAAGCCGCCTGAATACGCTGTCCGGCGCGACACCGTCGCTGGAACATCTGCCGATTGGCTGCCGTCTCGGTTCGCGCTGCCCTTACGCGCAGCGTAAATGCATCGAAACGCCGCGTCTGAGCGGCACTAAAGCGCATCTTTATGCCTGTCACTTCCCGCT
Organism: Type-A symbiont of Plautia stali; assembly: GCF_059731155.1. Taxonomy (NCBI): domain Bacteria; species Type-A symbiont of Plautia stali. Next base: position 1,209,217 of record NZ_AP035891.1, read on the forward strand.
GAATATGGAGAGCCAATAATGGAAACCCTGCTGGAAGTGCGCAACCTGAGCAAAACCTACCGCTACCGCACCGGGCTGTTTCGGCGCCAGCATGTTGAAGCGGTGAAAAACGTCAGTTTTACCCTGCGCGAAAAGCAGACGCTGGCCATTATCGGCGAGAACGGTTCGGGCAAATCCACGCTGGCGAAGATGCTGAGCGGCATGGTGGCGCCAAGCGAAGGTGAGATGCTGATCGACGATCACCCGCTCTCCTATGGCGATTACGGCTACCGCAGCCAGCGGATTCGCATGATTTTTCAGGATCCGTCGACGTCGCTCAATCCGCGCCAGCGCGTGAGCCAGATCCTTGATTTTCCGCTGCGGCTGAATACCGATCTTGATGATGAGGCACGCGAAAAGCGCATCATCGCCACGCTGCATCAGGTCGGGCTTGCTGCGCGACCACGCCGGCTATTATCCGCACATGCTGGCACCCGGACAGAAGCAGCGTCTGGCGCTGGCGCGCGCGCTGATTCTGCAGCCGAAGGTGATTGTCGCCGATGAAGCCCTCGCCTCGCTGGACATGACCATGCGTTCGCAGCTGGTGAACGTGATGCTGGAGCTGCAGGAGAAACACGGCATCGCTTATATTTATGTCACTCAGCATCTTGGCATGATGAAGCACATCAGCGATCAGGTGCTGGTGATGCATCAGGGCGAAGTGGTGGAGCGCGGCGGCACCGCTGACGTACTGGCCTCGCCGCTGCACGACTTAACCAAACGGCTGATTGCCAGCCATTTTGGCGAAGCGTTAACCGCCGAGGCGTGGCGGCGCGAGCGTTGAGTGCTACCGCGCTAGCGCAAACGCGGCGCGATTTACCCCATTTGATACAGACGTGCTAGAATCCGCACGTCGATTAACGTCGGTCGCACAATTTTTAATCATCGCGACCGCCAACAACAATGACCATAAGGATTACAGCTATGGGTTTTCTTTCCGGTAAGCGCATTCTGATTACTGGCGTTGCCAGTAAACTTTCCATCGCCTACGGTATTGCGCAGGCGATGCACAAACAGGGCGCAGAACTGGCTTTCACCTACCAGAACGACAAACTGAAAGGTCGCGTGGAAGAGTTCGCTAAAGAACTGGGTTCAGACATTGTTCTGCCGTGCGATGTGGCAGAAGACGAGAGCATCACTGCCCTGTTCACTGAACTGGCAAAAACCTGGTCGAAATTTGACGGCTTTGTTCACTCCATCGGCTTCGCCCCGGGCGACCAGCTGGATGGCGACTACGTGAACGCCGTTACCCGTGAAGGCTTCAAAATCGCGCACGACATCAGCGCCTACAGCTTTGTGGCAATGGCTAAAAAGTGCCGCGCGATGCTGAACCCGAACGCAGCACTGCTGACCCTCTCTTACCTGGGTGCAGAGCGCGCTATTCCGAACTACAACGTGATGGGTCTGGCGAAAGCGTCGCTGGAAGCCAACGTGCGTTACATGGCGAACGCGATGGGTCCGGAAGGCGTGCGTGTTAACGCCGTGTCAGCCGGTCCAATCCGTACCCTGGCCGCATCAGGCATCAAAGATTTCCGTAAGATGCTGGCACACTGCGAAGCGGTAACCCCGATTCGCCGTACCGTCACCATCGAAGACGTGGGTAACTCTGCGGCCTTCCTGTGCTCAGACTTGGCGGGTGGTATCACCGGTGAAGTGGTGCACGTGGATGGCGGCTTCAGCATTGCCGCGATGAACGAGCTGGAACTGAAATAAGTTCTGCGAGCGAGCCAGGTGCTCGCCCTTTTTCTTTTCTCTCCCCGCTTTATAGCCACACGCTATTAATTATTCCCCATCATTCTTTTGCCGTGGACAGCCGTTCAGCGACGATAAGCTAGCCCTTGAGTGGCGATGCGCTTTTCAGATTTGCCTGTTGTGCACTCAGTCCGTTTTTTGCGAAAGGAATGACCATGGAACACCGCCGTTCTCCCGGCCATGACCACTGGCTTTTATGAAAGCCAGACTCGCCCGCATACGTCCGCTGCTGCTCCCCTGGTTCCCGAAGCCGCTCATATTGATGACCGTTTTCTGCTCGGCCTGCAGCAGGAAGCCAGCGCACTGCAGCCGCTGCTGCAGCGCTTTCAGCCTGTGCTGCAGGCGGCACGCGACCTGAGCCATACCCTGCTGCACGATGCGGTCAGCACCTCGCTGACCCACACGCTAACGCTGTACGATCGTCTCAGCACCGCACTCACGGTGGCGCAGGTGGCTGGCGTGTAGCGGCTGTGCAATCACTACTCGGCGCGGCTTAATCCGCTGCCGGGACCGGATTCTTCGCGCGAAAGCAATGATCGTCTGACGCAAATCACGCAGTATGCGCGCCAGCTGGCGATGCAGCCTGAGCTGATTACCGCCAGCAGCATCAGCGCACTGGATGCGGTAGGCCTGACTGAACCCGATATCGTTACGCTCAACCAGGTGGTGGGTTCCGTCAGCTATCAGGCGCGCGTGGTCGCCGCGCTTCAGGCGATGATGGGCTTTCCGGTGCGCTGGATCCCTGGCGTCACGCCGCCCGCCGACGCCGATGCTGCGCTGTTCAGTCAGGAGCCAGCGCTGACCAGCTGGCGGCGGTGACCTTTTGTCAGGGTATGGCCGGACTCGACGACGCTGTCTGGCTGCTGGTGCACGATGCCCAGGCGCTGTATGGCTGGGCGACGCTGCGTCAGCGGCTTGAGGCTTATTGTGGGGAAGAGGAACAGCTGGCTCAGGCAGTCAGCGCGCGCGTACTGGGCTGCCGACGCCAGTTCGCGCAGCTGGCGAACGGCTGGCGCACGCGTTTGCTGCACGATGTGGATCAGGCTAGCGATGATAGCCTGACGCAGCAGGTGATCGCGCTGAGCGCCCAGCTTACCCGGCTGCCGGAGCGCTTCAGTGCCGCCCATCTGCAGCCGCTGTTAAACGCGGGTTGGGGCAGCGAGCGCCTGTTCAAGCTGATGCAGGCGGTGGCATTTGCCAGCTGGCAGGATCGACTGCTGATGGCGCTGGGCGAAGCGCGCTAATCCGCCAGGTGGCGTCGTGCTTCGTCAAAGAAGTGCTGCGACAGCGGCGACGCCCTGCCCGGCTCGGCAATCACCAGCGCTGCCTGACGCCCCATCGGCGCGATATCAATCGGCCGGCGCGCCAGATGGTGCAGCATTTCCGGTAGCAGATGGCCGCAGGGCGACACCATGACTCCCAGGCCAACCTGCGCACTCTGAATCAGCTGCATCACAGAAGCGCTTTCCACAATCACCCGCGGCAGCACGCCGGTTTCGCGCAGCTGTCCGTCGAGGTAACGCCGGAAATAGCGCGTTGGCTCGGCGAGACACAGCGGCTGGCTCGCCAGCGTGTGCAGCGACAGCCGCTCATGCTGCAGCAGCGCTGGGAAATGATCGGGATGGAAAATGGCTTCCACGCCGCGATCGTTGAGCAGCGCGGTCTGGAAATGCAGTTCCCGCAGTGACGTCAGCTCAAAAAAGCCGATACCGCCGTCCACGGTGTGGCTGTTAAGCGCTTCCAGCAGTTGATCGGCGCTCATGGCGGAAACGCGATAGTCGAGCTGCGGATAGCGAGCTTCCACCGCCTTCAGTAATGCCGGCAGCGCCACGCTGCACTGTGGCATCACGCCCAGCCGCAGCGTGCCGTTTACGCCGTGTTTAAGCGACTCCACTTCCAGCTTCAGTCCCTGATACACCGAAACAATTTCGCGCGCCCACGTCAGAACGCGTTCCCCTTCTGGCGTGAAGCCGTCAAAGTTGTTGCTGCGATTGATCAGCGACAGCCCCAGCTCGCCCTCAAGGTTTTTAAGCCGCATCGAGAGCGTGGGCTGGCTGACAAAACTGGCCTCTGCCGCCCGGCCAAAATGGCGCTCGCGCTCCAGATTGCAAAGGTAAATCAATTGCTTGATGTCGATTTTCTTATCCACCGTCGAATTTTTATCGCGTTATGGTAGCAAAACTCGTCGCGCCCCAACGCGCACTCAGCGAAGAAATTTCTGCGTTGTCAGGCGGATTGCTCAGGCGGATAGCTTGTGATGCATGCGCGGAGACGCGGCGGGTCGCCACCGGTCGCGACCCGCATGATTAACGGTAACGCCCGGCATCAGGCGACGCCGAGCGCACTTTTCACCTCGTTAGCGATCTTCTCGACCTGCGGCCCGTAACACTGCCGCAAAAGCGGCGGTGGGTTTCTCCGCTTTGGCCAGCCCAATCGCGCTGGCGACGGCAAAAAATACCGGCAGGTTGGCAAACAGTGCGCCCGCCACTTTACGAATAAAACCGATGATCAACTGCGGCACCTGCAAACTGGCAAATGCTTCACCGGTGATCGCCGGATTCTGCAACGCGGCGGCCAGACCGAGAAAGATACCGGCGGCAGCAATGACGGAGATCGGCATCATTAAGGCTTTGCCGAATGCGTGAACCTGACTGGCAAGTTGCTTCATGGAGCGCGCCCTTTTGCTAACGGAAAGAGCAATTATTAGCCAGTATTTGGCCGCACACTTACCCGCCGGCGCGCGGCAGCGGATAATTTATGATGCCGATCACGCTTTCACCACTGCCGCGCGATAAACGTTAACTATCGCACCATTAAGTCAATCAATTAGACAACTTTTGCCGTCAGTCGCACACTTCTCACCAACAGAAGTCACATTCTGATAACAATTCATAAACAATAAGCCTGCGACTATCATGAAATTTAAACGTAAGATTCAGCCCTATCGCGCCGCTGCGGGCGGCTGGGGCTCGCTGGAAGCCACCACCCGTTTTGTCCTTGACAGTAAAGCCGCCCTGAAAAACATGCGTAACCTGATGCGCATGAACAAAGCGCGCGGCTTTGACTGCCCGGGCTGTGCCTGGGGCGATGATAACAAGAGCACTTTCAGCTTCTGCGAAAACGGCGCGAAAGCCGTGACCTGGGAAGCGACACGCCGCGTCGTCGAGCCAGAATTTTTTGCCCGCCACAGCGTCAGCACCCTGTATCAGCAGAGCGACTATTTCCTCGAGTATCAGGGCCGCCTGACCCACCCGATGCGCTACAACAGCGCGACCGATCACTATGAGCCGATTAGCTGGGATGACGCCTTCGCGCTGATCGCGCAGCATTTGCAGGCGATGGATCATCCGGACCAGCTGGAGCTGTACACTTCCGGTCGCGCCAGCAATGAAGCCTCGTGGCTGTACCAGCTGTTTGGCCGCGTACTGGGCACCAACAATTTCCCTGACTGCTCCAACATGTGCCACGAAGCCAGCGGCACCGGACTGAAACGCAGCATTGGCGTCGGTAAAGGCACCATTCGCTTGGACGATTTCGACCACGCTGATGCGATTTTTGTCTTTGGCCAGAACCCCGGCACTAACCATCCGCGCATGCTGCACAGCCTGCGTCACGCCGCCGATCACGGCGCCAGAATCGTGACCTTCAATACCCTGCGTGAGCGCGGCCTGGAACGTTTTGCCGATCCGCAGAAGCCGCTGGAAGTGGTGACGTCGATGGCCGGCAACATCAGTTCTGCCTATTATCAGCCCAACCTCGGCGGCGATATGGCGGCGGTGCGCGGGATGGTCAAAGCGCTGCTGGAAGAGCAGCGTAAACGGCTGGCCGCCGGTGAAAAAGGCATATTCGATCAGGCATTTATTGACGCCCACACCCAGGGCGTTGAGCATTATCTGGCGGCCGTGGACGAGACCCGCTGGGAGCAGATTGTGCAGCAGTCGGGCCTGAGCGAAGCCCAGATTCGCGAAGCCGCTGCCATATACCAGAGCGCCGAACGGGTGATCATCACCTGGGCGATGGGCATTACTCAGCACAAACACTCGGTCGATACCGTACGGGAAATCGTTAACCTGCAGCTGCTGTTTGGCCAGCTCGGCAAACAAGGCGCGGGTCTGTGTCCGGTGCGCGGCCACAGTAACGTGCAGGGTAATCGCACCATGGGCATCGACGAGAAACCGTCGAAAGCGTTCCTCGATGCGCTGGGCGCGCATTTTGCTTTTGAACCGCCGCGCGAGCACGGTCATAACACGGTTGAAGCGCTCAACGCCATGCTGCGTGATGAAGTCAAGGTGCTGATTGCGCTGGGCGGTAACCTCGCTGCGGCGGCGCCGGACTCACCGGTTACCGAAGAAGCGCTGCAGCACTGCGGTCTGACGATGCACATCAGCACCAAACTGAACCGCAGCCATCTGGTACCGGGCCACGAAGGCCTGATTCTGCCGACGCTGGGCCGTACCGAGCGCGATCGCCAGGCCAGCGGCAACCAGTTCATCACCGTGGAAGATTCGTTCAGCATGGTGCATGCCTCAGAAGGTGTCGGCATTCCGCTGGCGGAAACGCAGCGCTCGGAAACAGCCATTGTGGCCGGTATCGCGCACGCGACGCTGGGCAGCGACTACATCGACTGGCTCGGCATGGCCGCTGACTATAACGTTATTCGCGATCACATTGCGGCGACCATCCCCGGCTTCGCTGATTTTAACCGTCAGTGTGATATTCCCGGCGGCTTTTACCTCGGTAACGCCACCGCAGAACTGCGCTTCAATACGCCATCGCGTCAGGCAGAATTCAGCGCGGCGGCGCTGCCGACCTCGCTGTTCCCGCAGCTGGGCAATGACGTTGAAGTGCCGTTCACGTTGCAGACGCTGCGCTCGCATGACCAGTACAACACTACCATTTACGGCCTGGATGACCGCTATCGCGGCGTGTACGGTCAGCGTGAAGTGGTGTTCATCCACCCGGACGACATGGCGTCACTCGGTTTCAGCGAAGGGCAGCTGGTTGACATTGAAACCCTGTGGAATGACGGTCTGACGCGTCGCGTCAGCGGCTTTAAGCTGGTGCCGTATAATATTCCGCGCGGTAACCTCGCCGCCTACTATCCGGAGACCAATCCGCTGATACCGCTCTCCAGCTACGGTGACGGCAGCGGCACGCCCACCTCCAAATCGGTACCGGTGAAGCTGGCGCTGACCGCCGCCGCGCCCACCCAGCGTATCGCTTGAGTTCTCCGCGTTACCAGAAAGTAAAAAGCCGCGTAAAGCGGCTTTTTCGCCTTTTAGCCTTGCCGCGCGGACCTGATTTGCGTAAAACTGTCCACCGTTCTTAGGCCACGAAACTAAATATATTATGTTCCAGGATAACCCGCTGCTCGCGCAGCTGAAAGAGAAGCTTCACGCGCAGACCCCGCGCGCCGAAGGTGTTGTGAAAGGCACGGAAAAAGGCTTTGGCTTCCTCGAAGTTGACGCTCAGAAAAGCTACTTCATTCCCCCTCCGCAGATGAAGAAAGTGATGCACGGCGATCGCATTTCCGCCGTGATCCACACTGATAAAGACCGCGAGAGCGCGGAGCCGGAAACCCTGATTGAGCCGTTCCTGATGCGCTTTGTCGGCCGCGTGCAGAAAAAAGATGACCGCCTGTCTATCGTGCCGGATCATCCGCTGCTGAAAGACGCGATTCAGTGCCGTGCCGTGCGAGGCCTGACCCACGATTTCCAGAACGGTGACTGGGCCGTAGCAGAGATGCGCCGCCATCCGCTGAAAGGCGATCGCGGGTTCTATGCTGAACTGACCGAATTTGTTGTCACCGCGGACGATCACCTCGCGCCGTGGTGGGTCACGCTGTCGCGCCACAATTTGGAGCGCGAAGCGCCGGAAGTGGGCTTTGGTGAGATGCTGGACGAACAGCTGCAGCGTGAAGATCTCACGGTGTTGAACTTTGTCACCATCGACAGCGCCAGCACCGAAGATATGGACGATGCGCTGTATGTCGAAGAGCTGGCAGAAGGTAAGCTGGCGCTGACCATCGCCATTGCCGACCCGACCGCTTACGTTGCTGCCGGCAGCGAACTCGACCAGCTGGCCGCCAAACGCGCCTTCACCAACTATCTGCCGGGCTTTAACATCCCGATGCTGCCGCGCGAACTGTCAGATGATGTCTGCTCGCTGCGCCCTAACGTGAAGCGTCCGGCGCTGGTGTGTCGCGTCACTGTACTGCCGGATGGCAGCCTAGCTGACGATGCCCACTTCTTTGCCGCGTGGATCGAATCCAAAGCCAAGCTGGTGTACGACGAAGTGTCGGACTGGCTGGAGAACAGCGGCAGCTGGCAGCCGGAAAATGACACCATCGCGCAGCAGATTCGCCTGCTGCATCGCCTGTGCCTGGCGCGCGGCGAGTGGCGTCAGACGCATGCACTGGTGTTTAAAGATCGCCCTGACTACCGCTTCGTATTGGGTGAGAAAGGCGAAGTGCTGGATATCATTGCGGAACCGCGCCGCATCGCTAACCGCATCGTGGAAGAAGCGATGATCCTCGCGAACGTCTGCGCCGCTAAAGTGCTGCAGGAGAAGCTTGGCTTCGGTATCTACAACCTGCACACCGGTTTCGACCAGGCGAACGCGGAACAGGCGGCTGGCGTGCTGGCCGGTCACGGTATCACGGTTGATCCGCAGGCCATTACCACGCTGGAAGGTTTCCGTCAGCTGCGTCGTCAGCTTGATGCGCAGCCGACCCAGTATCTCGACAGCCGCATTCGTCGTTTCCAGAGTTTCGCCGAAATCAGCACCGAACCGGGCCCGCATTTTGGCCTCGGCCTCGACGCCTACGCGACTTGGACTTCACCGATTCGTAAATTCGGCGACATGATCAACCATCGTCTGCTGAAGGCTATTGTGCGCGGCGAAAGCATTGCGCGGCCACAGGATGACGTGACCCTGATCATGAGTGAGCGTCGCCGTCTCAACCGCATGGCCGAGCGCGATGTCGGTGACTGGCTGTACGCGCGCTTCCTCGCACCGTTTGCCGGCACTGACCGCAAATTCAGCGCGGAGATCATCGACGTTTCGCGCGGCGGCATGCGCGTGCGCCTGCTGGAGAACGGTGCGGTCGCCTTTATCCCTGCCCCGTTCATTCACGCCGTGCGTGACGAACTGGTGTGCTCGCAGGAAAGCGGCACCGTGCAGATCAAAGGTGAAGTGGCCTACCGCGTGACCGATGTGATTGATGTGACCATCGCCGAAGTGCGCATGGAAACACGCAGCGTGGTGGCCCGTCCGGCCGCCTGAGCATGAAATCGTGCGGGATAATAGCCGTTATCCCGCATTTTTCCCCGCCTGCCTGAGCAGTTGTTAAATTTGTTTCCCGCTTCACACTTCTGATCCGATTCACTGTCGTTAACAATTCATTACATTACTTTTAACTTGTTGTATTCCGATCGCCTTTTTTCCCCGTCTCTACAAGGAGTTAACTCATGAACAACGTCAGAACCAGATTGATCTGGTTAGCGGTGGCGTTAATTGGTGCGGCTGCGTTCGCCATGCTGGCGCTCAGTCGCGGCGAGCACGTTAATGCCGTCTGGCTGGTGATAGCCTCCGTCGCCTGCTACAGCATTGCGTATCGCTTCTACAGCCTATTTATCGCTAGGCGCATTTTGGAGCTGGACGACCGGCGCCGCACGCCGGCAGAGCGCTTCAATGACGGGCTGGACTATGTTCCTACCAACAAATGGGTGCTGTTTGGCCACCACTTTGCCGCGATCGCCGGTGCCGGTCCGCTGGTCGGGCCGATCCTGGCGGCGCAGATGGGTTTTCTGCCCGGCACCATCTGGATTCTGGTCGGCGTGATGCTGTGGCCGGCGCGGTGCAGGATTTTCTGGTGCTATTCAGCGTTTTAACCGCCTGAGCGAAGAGTACACCGGCCTGAAAGAGCAGGAAGTGATTGGCCGCAATGTGTTTCAGCTGTTTATGACCAAACAGGAAGCGCAGGCGTCGCGCCGCAACATCGCCGGCTTCTTTCGCGACGGCAACTCCTATAAAGTGGAGCGCTGGGTTAAAACCCCAAAAGGTCAGCGACTGTTTCTGTTTCGTAATAAGTTCGTCCACAGCGGTAGCGGAAAAAATGAAATTTTCCTCATCTGTTCCGGAACCGACATCACAGAAGAGCGCCGTGCGCAGGAGCGCTTACGCGTTATGGCCAATACCGACACGGTGACCGGCCTGCCGAATCGCAACGCTATCCATCAGCAAATTAGCCTGGCACTGGAGCTGGCTAACGGCAGCCAGACCGGCGTGGTTTACCTCGATCTCGACAATTTCAAGAAGGTAAACGATGCCTACGGCCATATGTTTGGCGACCAGCTGCTGCAGGCGGTGTCGCTGGCGATCCTCAGCTGTCTCGGCAAGAACCAGACGCTGGCGCGCCTCGGCGGTGATGAATTTGTGGTACTGGCTGAGCACACCAGTCAGGCGGCTCTGGAGGCGATGGCATCGGCATCACGCATTCTGGAGCGGCTGCGTCAACCGTTCCGTATCGGGCTGATCGAAGTCTACAGCGGCTGCTCGATTGGCATCGCCCTCGCCCCGCTGCATGGCGAAGATCGCGAAAGTCTGATTCGTAACGCCGATACCGCGATGTACCACGCTAAAGAGAACGGGCGCGGCAAATTCTGCGTGTTCGCCAGCGAGATGAACCAGCGCGTACAACGCGCGCAACGGGTTGTGCGCCAGCGTGTAGGCTAAAGGAAAAGCACCGCCTGAATGCATCGGGTGAACAACTTCAGGGCGTAACGTGACCGTAACACGGCGATTGGCGCCGGTGCCGGTGCTATTGGTGGATCGGTGCTCACCAACGGCAGCGCGCTGGGTACCGTCGGTGGCGCCGCGGTGGGCGGCATTATTGGCCATCAGGTTGATTAATAATAATATTGTAGCAGGCTACGCAGCGCATCTACGTCACATCGGACCACCTTGCGTGGCCCGCTTTCATTAACCGCCCGCCAGTTTAACCTTCATGCCTTTGGCTTCCAGCAGCGTTTTGAGCAAATCGCGCTTATCGCCCTGAATCTTAATCACGCCCTCTTTCAGCGCCCCGCCGCAGCCGCACTTCTTCTTAAGCTCGGCCGCCAGCTTTGCCAGCGCGTCATCATCGAGATCGATGCCGGTGATCAGACACACGCCTTTACCTTTACGCCCGCTGGTCTGGCGCTGAATGCGCACGGTGCCATCGCCTTTCGGTCGCTGCAGTTTCTCTTCGCTATGTGTAATACGGCCGGTTTCGGTGGAGTAAACCAGCGGATTGTCCTGAGCCATTAGCCCTCCTGTAAACTGTGCAGGATTTGCTGCAGCGTCTGCGCCGGATCGGCAGATTGGGTGATCGGTCGCCCAATCACCATGTAATCCACGCCGGCCTGTTGTGCCTGCTGCGGCGTCATGATGCGACGCTGATCGCCGGCCTCGCTACCCGCCGGGCGAATACCCGGCGTGACCAGCGCGAAATCCTGCCCGATAACCTGTTTAAAGTGCGCGACTTCCTGCGCCGAGCACACCACGCCATCAAGGCTACATTCGCGCGTCAGCCGTGCCAGACGCTCAGCCTGCTGCGCCGGCGATAAGGTGATGCCAAGACCTTTGAGATCGTCTTCGTTCATGCTGGTCAGCACCGTTACCGCAATCAGCAAGGGCGCATCACTGCCAAACGGCAGCAGCGCTTCACGTGCCGCACTCATCATCCGCGCCCCGCCGCTGGCATGCACGTTGACCATCCACAGGCCGAGATCCGCTGCCGCCGCGACCGCATGCGCCGTCGTGTTCGGGATGTCATGAAATTTAAGATCGAGGAATACCTCGAAACCGCGCGCCTGCAACGTCTTCACCAGCGACGGTCCAAACAGGGTAAACATCTCTTTACCCACTTTCAGACGGCACTGGCCCGGATCGATACGGTCGACGAACTGCAGTGCGCTATTGAGATCATGATAGTCGAGTGCCACTAGAATCGGTGAGTGAGTAACAGGCATAACGTTTCCTCAGAGGCTGGCACCCGCAGGCGCGATGGACAAACGGCAAGCATTCTACTCGTGCAATCCGGCCACGACAACGTTGTGACGGCGATTGCCTTGCTGTTTGACGAGGTGTTGCACGGTTTTTAGGTGGTGGTGGTAATTTCTCTATTAGTATGTTGTAACTACTATGCTTTATACATATTCAACAAACGCGGCCAGCTTACAGGCCGTCGAGTCCGCGAATCGGTTTAACGGAAGACCAGGCGCGGCACGATGGGCAGTGCCAGTAGAGGGCGTGCGCGGTAAAGCCGCACTTCTGGCAGCGGTAGCGCGGTTTAGTACGAATCTGTTCGCCAACCATGTCGCGCAGCACCATCAGACTCTCTTTGGCGCGGCCATCTTCTGCCTCATGCAGGTGGAAATCCATCAGACGATGGAGCACTCGCATGGTGGGATGGCGCTGCAGCTGACGGTTAATGTAGAGCTGTGCCGCTTCCTGCCCCTGCTGCTGTTCCAGAATGTCCGCCAGATAGAGTTCGGCCGCAGCGCCGGTGTTCTCTTCAACGCAGCGTTGCAGGAACTGCGCCCAGCGGTCAGACTGCTCCAGTCGCTGATAGCAGGTTTCCAGCATCGGCAGCGTTTCGCTCACCAGCTCTTTGTCCTGCTCCAGCACGCGCTGCAGCCGCTGCGCCGCTTTCGCATATTCGCCCTGCTCCATCAGGATACGTCCCATCATGATGGAAACGCGCGCGCTTTGGTGGTCGGCCGCTTCACCCTTTTTCAACAGGCTCATGGCACGATCGAGGTCGTCACTGCTCAGCGCCTGCAGCGCCAGCTCGCAGTAGAAATGAGCGATTTCGCCCTTTTGCTTATCTTTGCCGAGTTTTACCAGCCGCTCCGCCACTTCGATGGCTTTCTGCCAGTCGCTGGTCGCCTGATGAATCAGCAGCAGCTGCTGTAGCGCGCTGATGCGAAAATCGATTTCATCGATCAGCTGACTGAACATGTCTTCGGCGCGATCGTACAAGCCGGCGGCCATGTAGTCGCGTCCCAGCTGCTGGATGGCCAGCAGACGCTGATCGTAAGTAAGCGACGCACTTTCCATCAGCGACTGGTGGATGCGGATGGCGCGGTCGACTTCGCCGCGCGAACGGAACAGGTTACCGAGCGTCAGGTGGGCTTCAACGGTGCCGCTGTCCTCTTTCAACATATTAAGGAACAGATCGACCGCTTTCTCCTTCTGATTAGAAAGGAGAAAGTTGACCCCTGCCACGTATTCGCGTGACAGACTGTTAGCTTCCTGTTGCTTATCCTGTTGCGCACTGCGGCGGCCCATATACCAGCTGTACGCCGCCACGACAGGAAGAAGCAGAAACAGCAATTCAAGCATCGAACATTAATCCCGACGCACTGCAGTGGATCCGTTATTAACCGCAACAGATTGTTCATTTTGCGCCTGCATGCGCTTCAGTTTGCGCTGTGCATGCGCCAGCGAAACACGAATGCGCAGCCAGAACAGGCCACAGATCGCCCAGCCCAGCAAAAATCCGGCACCAAACAGGCAGGCCAGCAAGGTTGAAATGCGGAATTCGCCCTGCGCCAGCAGATAGTTGAAAGTGACAATCTGGTCATTATGCGCTCCGAGCGTGACGGAGATGATGAAAATGAACAAAACCACGAGAAAAATCAGCAAATATTTCACAATGCGTCCTGTCGTGAGATTATCCGTTAGAGTATGCCAAAAAAGTGCCGCCGTTGCTGCTTATCCGCGCAGCAGTTAGTGCCCTTTCTGCAAGTACAATCAATCATATGGGGGCAAAGAGAGAAATTACAATCCGTCATCGCGCCCGGCAATCTCACGCTGCTCTTCCGGCGGCACGCTGAGCGGGCCACAAAAGCGCTGCGCCAGCCAGGTTGCCAGCGTCACCAGCAGCCACGAGATCAGCGTTGCGACCACCAGATCGCGCGGCCAGTGCATGCCCAGTACCAGCCGGCTGCCCATTACCAGCGTAGCCCAGACAAACAGCACCACCACCGTGACAACATGCCGGCGCGGCCATAACAGGCCAATCACTAGCAGCGCCCAGCTGGCGGCAAACATGGTATGGCCAGACGGAAAAGCAAAGCCCGTCTTAAACGCCCAGTGATTTTTTAACCAAGCGGGCAGCTTTGTGTCATTGGCGAGCAAGGCGGACACCATTTCGCCGCGCTGCTGCCTTTTCAGCTGATAAAACTGCTGTTCGTTGACGCCGTGGCTGTGCTCAAGCCAGACCACATACGGCCGTGGCTCCTGCACCTGCTCTTTGATAAAAGTTTTGGTCGACTGACCGGCGAGAATCGCGCCGTTCATGATAATTAACAACAGAATGGCCGGCCGGAGGCGAAAGCGCAGGCACCACAATACCCAGCCGCTCAGAATCAGGCTGGTCAGCGTGCCCCACGGACTGGTGACTGTTTCCGTGATCCAGAACAGCACGCGCAACAGATGCCCGCTCTCCCCCGGTTGCCACTGCCAGCCGGAAAGCCATACCCCCAGCGGCATCAGCAATAATAAAAACGCGCCCAGCGTGGTGCGTTGCACAATTTTTAACATCTCGTCCCTTTATTGTTTCACGACCTGACAGGTGTATTGCATAACTTTAGTTGAAAAAAGAATAACATACCCGTTGCGGCTTAGATAATTGTGCTTTATCACTACAATCACTCTGACTGATTAGCGGCCCTGGTTCAGGTTGTGGCACAATATAGGCAGTTTCGTCGGGCCAGTCGGGCCCGTGCGTTATCATGATGATAGCGCATCCTCTGAAGGTTCTGGAGAGTCACATGCAGCTAAAACGGGTAGCAGAAGCCAAACTGCCCACGCCATGGGGAGATTTCCTGATGGTTGGTTTTGAAGAACTGGCAACTGGCCACGACCACGTCGCGCTGGTTTATGGTGATATTAGCGATCACAATCCGGTGCTGGCGCGCGTCCACTCCGAATGTCTCACCGGCGATGCGCTGTTCAGCCTGCGCTGCGACTGCGGCTTCCAGCTGGAAGCGGCGCTGACCGCCATTGTGGAAGAAGGACGCGGTGTGTTGCTGTACCATCGTCAGGAAGGCCGCAACATCGGGCTGCTGAACAAAATTCGCGCCTATGCGTTGCAGGACAAGGGCTACGACACGGTGGAAGCGAACCATCAGCTGGGCTTTGCCGCCGATGAGCGTGACTTCACCCTGTGCGCCGACATGTTTAAACTGCTGGGCATTAATGAAGTACGTTTGCTGACCAATAATCCGCGCAAAGTGGAGATTCTGTCAGAAGCGGGCATCAATATCGTTGAGCGCGTGCCGCTGATCGTTGGCCGTAACCCGAAAAATGCGCACTATCTCGATACGAAAGCCGAGAAGATGGGACATCTGCTGCCGAAATCGTAACGCGGCGGTGCGCACACTTGCAAAGAGCCTCAGCGACACACGCTGTTAGCGTCAATAATAAAGCCGGGCATGCCCGGCTTTGTTTTTTAGTTGAGCATATTGCGTATCACGTAATGCAGAATGCCATCGTTCTGGTAATAGGTCAGCTCATTACCGGTATCAATACGACAGCGGGTTTCCAGCGTCTGCTGGCTGCCATCAGCCCGCGTCAGCGTCACCGGGACGCTGCAGCCGGGCTGCAGCTGCGCCAGATTTACCACGTCGATACGCTCTTCCCCGGTCAGCTGTAGCGTCTTACGCGTCACGCCCGCCGGGAACTCCAGCGGTAAAATGCCCATGCCGATTAGGTTAGAGCGGTGAATACGCTCGAACGATTCGGCAATCACCACGCGCACGCCCTGCAGGCGCGGACCTTTCGCCGCCCAGTCGCGGCTTGAGCCGGAGCCGTACTCTTTCCCGGCGATCACCGCCAGCGGTACGCCCTCCTCCTGATATTTCATCGCCGCATCGTAGATAGCCAGCTGTTCCTGGCTCGGATAGTGCCGGGTATAACCGCCCTCTACGCCAGGCTCCATTTCGTTGCGAATACGGATGTTGGCGAAAGTACCGCGCATCATGACTTCGTGGTTGCCGCGTCGTGAGCCATACGAGTTGAAGTCGTTACGCTCAACGCCGTGCGCCAGCAGATAACGCCCCGCCGGACTCTCCGCTTTAATGCTGCCAGCCGGGGAGATATGGTCGGTAGTCACCGAATCACCGAGCATCGCTAGGATCCGCGCGCCGTGAATGTCCTGCACCGGCTGCGGCGTTTTTTCCATATCGTCAAAAAACGGTGACAGACGAATATAGGTTGAGCCTTGGTCCCAGTCATAGGTCGCGGCTTCGCTGACTTTGATCTGCTGCCACTCAGGCGTGCCGTCGAACACCTCAGCGTACTCTTTATGGAACATGTCGCTGGTAACTTTCTGTACCGATGCGGCAATCTCTTCCGGCGATGGCCAGATATCCTTCAGATAGACGTCATTGCCCTGCTGATCCTGACCGATCGGGTCAGTCTGCAGGTTGATCTTCATGTTGCCCGCCAGCGCATACGCCACCACCAGCGGCGGAGACGCCAGCCAGTTGGTTTTCACCAGTGGATGGATACGCCCTTCGAAGTTGCGGTTGCCGGACAACACGGCACCCACCGTCAAATCGCCCTCTTTTATCGCGCTTTCGATCTCATCCGGTAGCGGACCGGAGTTACCGATGCAGGTCGTGCAGCCGTAACCCACCAGGTTAAAGCCCAGCTCATCAAGATACGGGGTCAGCTGCGCCACGGCGAGATAATCAGACACCACTTTTGATCCTGGTGCCAGCGAGGCTTTTACCCAGGGTTTGCGCATCAGCCCGCGCTCGACGGCTTTTTTCGCCAGCAGGCCAGCCGCCATCAATACGCTGGGGTTGGAGGTGTTGGTACAGGACGTAATCGCGGAGATCACCACGGCGCCATCATCCAGCTGGATGCGGTCGCCGGTTTCACTGTCCAGATAGCTGACCGTTTTGTGCGGCTTCTGCGCGTGATTCACTTCCAGCTCGTTACTGGCGTCAAAGGCCGCCGGTACGTCGCCGAGGGAAACGCGGTCCTGCGGACGCTTCGGACCGGCGAGGCTCGACTCTACCTCAGCCATATCCAGCGCCAGCGTGCTGGTGAAGATGGGCTCATCGCCCGGTTTACGCCACAGCCCCTGCTGTTTTGCATAGGCTTCCACCAGCTCAACCTGCTGCGCATCGCGCCCGGTGAGCGTCATGTAGCTGAGCGTTACTTCATCAATCGGGAAGAAACCGCAGGTTGCACCATATTCCGGCGCCATGTTGGCGATGGTTGCGCGATCCGCCAGCGGTAGATCGGCCAGTCCGTCACCGTAGAATTCGACAAACTTACCGACCACCCCGTGCTTGCGCAGCATCTGCGTCACGGTTAATACCAGGTCGGTGGCGGTGATACCGGGGCGCAGTTTGCCGGTCAGCTTGAAACCCACCACATCGGGAATCAGCATTGAAACCGGCTGGCCCAGCATGGCGGCCTCAGCTTCAATGCCGCCCACGCCCCAGCCAAGCACGCCCAGGGCGTTAATCATGGTGGTATGGGAATCGGTGCCGACCAGCGTATCCGGATAAGCCACTTCTTTGCCGTCCAACGTTTCATGCCAGATGGCTTTGCCGAGGTACTCCAGATTGACCTGATGACAGATACCGGTGCCAGGCGGCACGACGCGGAAACGGTTAAAGGCTTTTTGCCCCCAGCGCAGGAAAACGTAGCGTTCGTGGTTGCGTTCCATCTCTAAGCGCACGTTTTCTTCAAACGCATCGTCATCGCCAAAGTGGTCGACCGTGACCGAGTGGTCAATCACCAGATCGACCGGTGACAGCGGATTAACTTTCGCCACATCACCGCCCAGCCGCTTAACGGCTTCACGCATCGCCGCCAGGTCAACCACGGCCGGTACGCCGGTGAAATCCTGCATTAACACGCGCGCCGGACGATAAGCAATTTCGCGATCGGCATGTGCAGTCTGCTGCCACGCCACCAGCGCCTGAGTATCTGCTGCCGTTACGGAATCTTCATCCTGCCAGCGCAGCAGGTTTTCCAGCAGAACCTTGAGGGATTTTGGTAAGCGATTAATATCGCCGACCTGCTGAGCGGCTTTCGGCAAGCTGTAGTAATGATATTTTTTTGCCCCTACTTCCAGCGCATCCTGACTCTGCTCACGTAACGTTAACGACATAACTCCTCCTTTTATGGGCTCTTCTGCTAAACCTCAGAGAGTGCAAGGTTTAGCTTAAAGATAGACCACATTTTCGTTAACGTTTTGATAACAACACGAATTGACAAACAAAACCGCAACGAAAAATGCCCTGACAAATGTCAGGGCATTCAGAAAGCGTTAACTGGCAGGATTAGCGAATTACAGGACGGCCCAGACGGCCGCAGCCCAAAAGGCCATTGAGAAGGCATAAACGCTGAGCCATGAAAAAGTTGTGGTATTCATCTGTCACTCCTCCCGGATCGCGGCCAACAAAAAGCCATCGTCATCAGCGTTGTACTGATGACACCGTTTTTTTAGATGCTGAGTGTTAAAGGACGGGCTTTTAACGTGCCCACCGGAGAGTCCGGTAAAATGCGCGACAGTATGTCTTAATAAGAATTGGACGCAGACTGCGTTATTTAGACTTCGGATCCATGAATGATTCAATAAAGCTGCGCTGCTGTTCACTCAGTTCCCAGGAAGCTTTGGCTTAAACCAAAATTAGATCCACTCTAAATTTGAGTTTAATTTAACGAGCCAGTTAAAAAGCCCTTTCTCACCAGCTCTTAACTGGAGTATGGGAATATTCCTGGCAGTCCGCAAAGCGGCAAGCTAAAAATTGTGTACTGATTCGCATTTAATAAATAACAATGAAAAAGCATGTGACGAATGTTTCATTTACAAAAAAATAATGGAATTTTTTGAGGTTCTGCTGGTGCTAAGCGGCGGGAAGTGTGCGGGAAGTCGCTGGACATCCCGCAAAAATAATGAGTTAGGTGATTACCTGAAAGGAAGCTTGATATCGCGGAACATCGCTTCAATATCTTCGTTTGAGCGCAGCGCCACGGCAGCATCCACCACGTCTCGCGTCAGATGCGGCGCGAAGCGCTGAATGAAATCATACATATAGCTACGCAGGAAGGTGCTGCGCCGGAAACCAATCTTGGTGGTGCTATTGGTGAAGATTTCTGAAGCTTCAATGCGCACCAGATCCGGATCGGAAACCGGGTCCACCGCCATGCTGGCAATCACCCCTACACCCAGGCCTAAACGCACATAGGTTTTGATCACGTCGGCATCGGTCGCGGTAAAAACAATACGCGGCGTTAAACCGGCACGGTTAAAGGCAGTATCCAGTTCTGAGCGGCCGGTAAAACCGAAGGTGTAAGTCACCAGCGGGAAATCAGCAAGCTCCTCAATCGACACATTGGATTTCCCCGCCAGCGGATGATCCGGCGTGACCACAATGGCACGGTTCCAGTGATAGCACGGCAGCATAATTAAGTCGTCGTACAGGTGCAGCGCTTCGGTGGCAATGGCGAAATCGGCATTGCCTTTGGAGACCGCCTCAGCAATTTGTGTGGGCGAACCCTGATGCATATGCAGGGAAACGCGAGGATAGCGTTCGATAAAGCCTTTGATTACGCCAGGCAGTGCATAACGCGCCTGAGTGTGGGTCGTGGCCACGTACAGCGATCCTTTATCTGGCCAGGTGTGTTCACCGGCAACCGATTTGATCGCATCCACTCTGGACAAAACTTCGCGGGCGATACGGATAATCTCTTCGCCCGTTGGCGTCACCTGCGTCAGATGTTTGCCGCTTCGGGCAAAAATCTGCACGCCCAGCTCATCTTCCAGCATGCGCACCTGCTTACTGATGCCCGGTTGCGAGGTATACAGCCCCTCTGCTGTGGAGGAGACATTGAGGTTGTGGTTAAAGACTTCAACGATGTAACGCAACTGCTGCAATTTCATTGTTATATCTTCCCGATAGCGACAGAGGTGCATTCCCTGCAGGCGTGTATCCGCCCTGATGGCGTAATAATGAGGGAAAGCGAGTCAGCAAAATGCAATAAGCTATAACTACTATATCAGTTAACGTAAGAATGTAGAACGATTAGCTATACGTATGGGAAAAAGGCCAGCGAACGCTGGTCTGTAGGGAGATTACTTCTTCGCTTCCTGCCACTTACCGTCGATATAGAAAACCGACCAGCCGGTAGCTTTGCCCTCTTTTTCTGAGGCAACATACTGCTGTTTGGTCTTACGGCTAAAACGCACCAGCGTTTTATTGCCTTCCGGATCCACTGCCGGCGCTTCGGCCAGATATTTCAGTTTCACTGGCAGACGGTCAGCAAAGCGCTGCAGCTCTTCCACCAGCGGTGCACGGGTTTCACGCGATTTCGGGAAGGTGTTAGCGGCCAGGAACACGCCCGCAGCTCCGTCACGCAGCACAAAATACGCATCCGATTTTTCGCACGGCAGCTCAGGAAGCGGTACCGGATCTTCTTTCGGCGGCGCGACTTCGCCGTTACGCAGAATCTTACGGGTATTTTTACACTCTTCGTTGGTACAGGCCATGTACTTACCAAAACGCCCCATCTTCAGGTGCATTTCAGAGCCACATTTTTCGCACTCAACAATCGGACCGTCATAACCTTTAATACGGAATTCACCCTGCTCGATTTTATAACCGTCGCATTCCGGGTTATTACCACAAACGTGCAGTTTACGGCCGTTGTCGATCAGGTAGCTGTCCATCGCGGTGCCGCACTTCTGGCAGCGACGACGGGCGCGCAGCGCGTTGGTTTCGGCATCATCGCCTTCCAGCACGTTAAGCACTTCGTTTTCCGGGATCAGGTTAATGGTCTGCTTGCAGCGCTCTTTCGGCGGCAGTGCATAACCAGAACAGCCCAGGAACACGCCGGTGCTGGCGGTGCGAATACCCATTTTGCGTCCACAGGTTGGGCAGTCGATGGAGGTCAGCACCATCTGGTTCGGCTGCATGCCGCCCTCTTCCGGATCTTTCTCCGCCTGCTCCAGCTGCTGGCTGAAATCACTGAAGAATGAATCCAGCACCGCTTTCCATTGCGCTTCGTTATTCGCGACCTGGTCGAGACTGTCTTCCATGTGCGCGGTGAAATCATAATTCATCAGCTCACGGAAGTTCTCTTCCAGACGATCGGTAACAATCTCCCCCATCTTCTCGGCGTAGAAGCGGCGGTTTTCCACCCGCACGTAACCGCGATCCTGAATGGTGGAAATGATCGAAGCATAGGTAGACGGTCGGCCAATGCCACGCTTCTCCAGCTCGCGCACCAGCGAAGCTTCGCTGAAGCGCGCCGGCGGTTTGGTAAAGTGCTGGCCCGGCAGCAGGGATTTCAGATCCAGCGTGTCGCCCACGTTCACCGGCGGCAGCGTCAAATCTTCATCATTTTTACGCAGCGCCGGCATCACTTTGGTCCAGCCGTCGAAACGCAGCGTACGCCCTTTCGCTTTCAGTTTGAAATCTGCCGCGCCGACGGTCAGCGTGGTGGAATCATATTGCGCGGGCACCATCTGGCAGGCCACGAACTGGCGCCAGATCAGCTGATACAGCTTCTGCGCATCCGCTTCCATATCCTTCAGTTGCTCAGCGGCAACGTTGACATAAGAAGGACGAATCGCTTCGTGCGCTTCCTGTGAGTTCTCTTTGCTGGCGTAGGTGTTGGGCGCATCCGGCAGGTAATTCTTACCGAATTTTTTCTCCACGTAGCCACGCGCCATCGCCACCGCATCCTGACTCAGGTTGGTGGAATCGGTACGCATATAAGTGATGTGACCGTCTTCATAAAGACGCTGCGCCATCATCATGGTTTTCTTCACGCCAAAACCAAGGCGGGTGCTCGCCGCCTGCTGCAGCGTCGAGGTGATAAACGGCGCCGACGGTTTGCTGCTGGTCGGCTTGTCTTCACGATCCAGAATGGCGTAACGCGCCTTTTCCAGGATGGCAACGGCCGCTTCGGTTTGCTCGCGGTTAACCGGGCGGAAAGCTTTGTCGCCCTGATGCGTCACCCTGACCGCCAGCGCATCGCCTTTCGGCGTCGACAGATCGGCGTCAATTTCCCAGTACTCTTCCGGTACGAAGGCTTTGATTTCGCGCTCGCGCTCCACCACCAGACGCACGGCAACCGACTGCACGCGTCCGGCCGACAGGCCACGGGCAATTTTTTTCCACAGCAGCGGCGAGACCATATAGCCCACCACGCGGTCCATAAAACGACGCGCCTGCTGCGCATTGACGCGCTCAATATTCAGTTCGCCCGGCTTCTCGAACGCCTGACGAATCGCATTTTTGGTGATTTCGTTAAACACCACGCGGCTGAAGCGTTTGTCATCGCCGCCGATCACTTCCCGCAGGTGCCAGGCAATGGCTTCCCCTTCGCGGTCAAGGTCGGTTGCGAGATAGATGTGGTCGGCATCGGCAGCCAGGTTCTTCAGTTCAGAAACCACTTTTTCCTTGCCGGGCAGAATCTGGTAGTCCGCTTCCCAGCCGTGCCACGGGTCAACGCCCATGCGATTAACCAGCGCGGCCTTTTCATCTTTCTTTACTTTCTTGCCGGTTTTCGCCTTTTCCCCGTCGGCACTTTTACGGGCCGTTGAACCACTGGTCGGCAAATCACGGATATGACCGACGCTGGATTTCACCACGTAGTCATTACCGAGGTATTTATTGATTGTTTTGGCCTTTGCCGGGGACTCAACGATGACGAGTGCTTTACCCATATGTATTTTTACCTAATGGAAACGTCCTGATAAACGGGAGAGGATTGGCAGCTCCAAAACCCAATGGGTTCAATATTGCTGCTGACTTTTTGCTTTTCAAGCCAGCGGGGACAATCTCTGGTCAGATTGCATCGGCATTTGCAACTTGATGATTAAGAGCGAGTTTTCCGTCTGACGGTATCACACATCCTAGTGTTATCTCCCTGAAAGCTGAATCGCCCACACTCTACCTTATAAAATCTGTTACGCAACTTAATTAGCATTGTGTTTAATTTCTCGCCAGTTTTCTGACAGAACGCTGATTTGCTGAACGCACCGACAGGCAAGTAATATAGAAGGAGAAAATTCGCTGTCAAAAAAGAGGTGAAAATGTCAGCAGAAACGGAATCCATTTCACGCTAGGCGCTACTGGAAATCGCTAATCAGCTCATTCAGCAGCACGATGAATATTTTGCCGGTATGGAAGCCACTGAGGTGATTGAGGTGATTCAGCAGGGCAAGGTTCTGGTGTTTCGCGGCCCGTGGTTCCTCGACGATGAAAGGTTGCCGACCGCCAAAACCACGGCGGTGTTTAACGTGTTTAAGCACCTTGCCGTGGTGCTCTCCGCACAGTATCACCTGGCATAAAAAAACCCGGCCTCTGCCGGGTTTGTTCACAACAGCGGTTTATCACCGCGCTGCCAGATTTTCAGAATCAGCCGCTCGGCTGCCACGCTGGCACTGTGGGTCACGCGATCAATCATCTTTTTCCTGCGCGCGAAGTGCACGCCCAGCACGCTGAAACGGTCCATGCGCGCAATGATCAGCGCATCGCTGGTGCCAATCTCATCAATCAGCCCCAGATCCAGCGCCTGACGACCATACCAGTGTTCACCCGTTGCCACTTTGTCCAGATCCAGCGCCGGACGCATCTGGTGCACAAAATCTTTAAACAGCTGATGGGTTTCATTCAGGTCTTCCTGAAACTTCTCCCGCCCTTCCTCGGTATTCTCACCAAACAGCGTCAGCGTACGTTTGTACTGACCGGCAGTGTGCAGCTCCACATCAATGTCGTTGCGCTTCAGCAGACGGTTAAAGTTAGGGATTTGCGCTACCACGCCGATAGAACCAATGATGGAGAACGGCGCCGCTACGATGCGATCCGCGACGCAGGCCATCATGTAGCCACCGCTGGCGGCAACTTTATCCACCACCGCGGTCAGTTGCAGCCCCGCATCACGCAGACGTTGTAGCTGCGACGCGGCCAGGCCATAACCGTGCACCACGCCACCGGGACTTTCCAGCCGCAGCAGCACTTCATCACCCGGCTGCGCCACCGCCAGCACGGCGGAGATCTCTTCGCGCAGCGAGCTGACTTCCCCGGCGTCCATACTGCCTTTGAACTCCAGCACATAGAGTGTCGGCTTCGCCGCTTCAGTCACACCGGCTTTGGCGTTGCGCTTTTCGGCTTTGGCTTTCTGTTTCTCTTCTTTCTTATGCTGCTTCAGCCACACTTTTTGCGCCTGCGGCTTCATCTTCGCCAGCTGCAGGTCCTCTTTCATCTCGCGATACGCTTCGTCGAGATGGGTTAAGCGCAGCTGACCGCCGCTGTGACGTTTACGCAGCGCGGCATTTAGCACAATCAGTACAATAGCTGCGATCGCCACCACGACGGTGACGGCCTTGGCCAGAAATAATCCATAGCTGGAGAGTAAATCCATTCTGCCGCCTTATTAAACAGTGAATTACAGTCAAACCCTGAGTTTACCCGCTTTGATGCCGTTCGTCGCCTGAAATGCCGGCAGGCGGCACAGAATGCGCGTTGCGGCGATTGTACCTTGCGCCAAATTGATGCATAAAGCCAAAAAACCCTCTGACCTGCAAAGGACATCGCTGTGCATTATCAACCGAAAAGCGACCTGCTGGACAATCGCATCATTCTCGTGACCGGCGCTTCCGACGGCATCGGCCGCGAAGCCGCCCTGACCTATGCGCGCTACGGTGCGCGCGTGATTCTGCTCGGCCGCAATGCCACCACCCTGCAGCAAACCGCTGAGGCGATTAATCAGCTCAATAAACAGCCCGCCGCCACGCTGCTGCTGGATCTGGCGCACGCCACACCGGAAAGCTGCCAGCAACTGGCACAACAGGTTGCCGCGCTGGTGCCGCGGCTGGATGGCGTGCTGCATAACGCCGGCATTCTCGGTGAGATCGTGCCGCTGGCGGAACTCGATCCGGCGGTCTGGCAGCAGGTGATGCAAATCAACCTCGACGCCACCTTCTATTTAACGCAGGCGCTGCTGCCGCTGCTGCTGAAATCCGACGCCGGTTCGCTGGTGTTCACCACCTCCAGCGTGGGCCGCACCGGCCGCGCGGGCTGGGGCGCGTATGCCGTGTCGAAATTCGCCACTGAGGGCATGATGCAGGTGCTGGCTGATGAGTATAAAAACCGCCATCTGCGGGTGAACTGCATCAATCCCGGCGGCACGCGCACCAAAATGCGCGCCAGCGCCTTCTCGGAGGAGAATGCCAGCCTGCTGAAAACCCCGGCCGACCTGATGCCGCTCTACCTCTATCTGATGGGCGATGACAGCCGCCGTAAAACCGGCATCAGCTACGATGCACAACCGGGGCGCAAGCCGGGACCGGCCAGCGCATGAGCGATCGTCACCAGCAACGCCAGCAGCGGCTGAAAGAACAGGTTGACGCCCGCATCGCCGCTGCCACCGAAACGCGCGGCATCCTGATGGTGTTTACCGGCAACGGCAAAGGTAAAACCACCGCCGCTTTTGGCACCGCGCTGCGCGCCTGCGGCCACGGTAAAAAAGTGGCTGCCGTGCAGTTTATTAAGGGCGAATGGCCCAACGGCGAACGTAATCTGCTGGCGCAGCACGGCGTGGAGTTTCAGGTGATGGCCACGGGCTTTACCTGGGAGACGCAAAACCGTACCAGCGATACGGCCGCCTGCCAGCGGGTGTGGCAACAGGCCAGACGCATGCTGCAAGACGCGTCGCTGGATCTGGTGATACTCGATGAAATCACCTACATGGTGAGTATGGATTATCTCGATCTGGATGAGCTGCTCGCTGCACTGCAGCAGCGTCCGCCGCAGCAAAGTGTGATCATTACCGGGCGCGGCTGTCACCGGACGCTACTGGAACTGGCGGATACCGTCAGCGAGATGCGTCCGGTCAAACACGCGTTTGACGCTGGAATTCAGGCACAGCAGGGAATCGACTGGTAGCGTCTGACGCCGCAGCACGCGGCGTCAGGGAGCGATCAGGCACCGCGTTTATTACTATTGCGACGCGGGCTGTTATTGCTTACCGCGCTATGGCGTTTCACCGCCCGGCGGATTTGGTTAGCTTTGGTGCGGCGACGATCTTTCTCGACCGCCACTTTGGTCACCGTCTCTTCCGGCAGTCCCACCAGCTTACGAAGGTAGTTGACCGCCGGCAGTTCCATCTCCATCCAGCCGCCGCGCGGCAGACCTTTTGGCAGCTGAATATCGCCGTAGCGCACGCGCATCAGACGGCTTACCTGCACGCCAACCGCTTCCCACAGACGACGCACCTCGCGGTTACACCCTTCCGTCAGGGTGACGTTGTACCACTGGTTAATGCCTTCGCCGCCGGAGAATTTGATGGTTTTGAACGCTGCCGGACCGTCTTCCAGCTGCACGCCCTTGCTCAGCTGACGCACTTTTTCGTCATCCACTTCACCGAATACGCGCACCGCGTATTCACGCTCAACTGCGCGGCTTGGGTGCATCAGGCGGTTGGCCAGTTCACCGTCGGTGGTGAACAACATCAGACCGCAGGTGTTCACGTCCAGACGGCCGACGGCAATCCAGCGTGAACCGCGCAGGCGCGGCAGGCGATCAAATACCGTTGGGCGCCCTTCCGGATCGTTGCGCGTGCAAAGCTCACCTTCCGGTTTGTAATACGCCAGCACGCGACACACCTCGGTGGCCGATTCAGCAATCGATACCAGATGGCCATCAATACGGATTTTCAGAGTTTTGTCATTTTCGATGCGATCGCCCAGCGTCGCCAGTTTGCCATCAACGCTGATGCGTCCGGCTGAAATCATTGCTTCGATTTCACGGCGCGAACCGTGTCCGGCGCGCGCTAATACTTTTTGTAATTTTTCACTCATGGAGCTGCCTCGTTGTCGCCTTCCCAAGCGTCGTGGTAATGAAGAGGTAAGATACCGGCGTTACCAGGTCCCGTATCAGAATCTGTGACCGCTACGCGCCAAGTGCCAGCGCGGACGGCCCGAGATTTTACACCAGCTACAGTTTCGTTAACACCTTTTCCTTAATCTGCCGATAATAAAGCGCCAGAGATCCGGAGGCTGAAGCGGGCAGCACGGTCATTGATTCAGATGTCTGATTGATTTGCGTAAAGAGCGTCAGGATAGTGGGCGCAACCCGCTGAAATTACGTCGTTTTGCCTGAGACCGTTTATTTATTTAATGGCGCGCCGATTAGTGCCGCAATAGATTAAAGAGACTCACCAGTCTGTTACCAGCAGCGTTCCCGGCAAAGCTGCAGCTGTGCAAACAGAAAATCGGCGCAAAACACCAAAATCAGCACAAAGAACTGAATAATGGTGGTTGGTGAAAATCGGCCCCCTGCGAGGCCGCCAGCTGATTATCGCGCGCATAGCTCGCCAGCTGGGTACGTTCATTCGGTGCCTGCTGACACTATGCCACTTCCATCGCATCGCCGCCTTCTGCGGCAAAATGCGCAATCAGTCGCTTCAGCCATTTGGCTGACAGCCCGTACCGCGCAGGATGGGCCAGCACCGCCACGCCGCCAGAATGATGGCACGCCGACGTGCATCTCAACGGCGCGCTGCACCAGCGCGGTCGGCGTCAGCAAACCGTCAGAAGCCTGGGTATGGCTGTGTAAATCATAAAGCGGAAAACGGGCGATATCTGACAAGGTCACTCCAGCGACTGCATTAAACCGGCTGGCATGATAACGATTTTGCCCGTAACTGAAAAAGGGTATTGACTTTTTTTACCCGAATCAGTTAACTAGTACACAAGTTCACACGTAACAGGTATTTAATCATGGCTCTTATCGGTACGCATGTTAATGGTTTGTGGCGCGATGATCCCTTTCACGGGCGACGTCGTCATGCACATTTTGCGTAACCGCAGTGCAGATACCTGAGCCCGCCACCGAGCGGGCTTTTTTTTGAGCGAAATTCAGAGAATCCATTATGGCTAATGCGAAACCTACATTGAAGTTGATTACCGGTACCGCGCCCTACCGCGAAGATCCAGCCGCAGTGTTTCATCAATTATGCGGCGCACGTCCGGCAACTCTGCTGCTTGAATCTGCCGATATCGACAGCAAGCAGAATCTGAAAAGCCTGCTGATTGTCGACAGCGCGCTGCGCATCAGCGCCCTGGGCAATGTTGTTACCCTGCAGGCGCTGTCGGAAAACGGCCGCGCGCTGCTGCCGCTGCTGGACGAAGCGCTGCCGCCCGAGGTGCGCATAGCCGTTCGCCCGGACGGACGAGAGCTGCATTTCACGCCGGTTGAGGGTCTGCACGATGAAGACTCCCGCCTGAAGGCGCTGTCGGTGTTTGATGCACTGCGTCTGATTCTGCATCTGGTGAACAGCCCGGCCGAGGAACGTGAAGCCATGCTGCTGGGCGGCCTGTTTGCCTACGATCTGGTGGCGGGATTTGAAGATCTGCCGCCGCTGCGCAATGACCAAAGCTGCCCGGATTACTGTTTCTACCTCGCCGAAACGTTACTGGTGATCGATCACCAGCAGCGCAGCGCCCGTCTACAGGCCAGCCTGTTTGCACCGTCCACCAGCGAGTTTCAGCGTCTGCAGAGCCGTATTGAACAGCTGCACGGTCAGATGACGCAGCCAGCTCCAGCGCTGCCGGTGCAGCGCGTCGAGCAAATGACGCTGAACACCAGCCAAAGCGATGAAGCTTACTGCAACGTGGTGAGCGAACTGCAGCAGGCAATTCGCATCGGCGAAATTTTCCAGGTGGTACCGTCGCGCCGCTTCTCGCTGCCGTGCCCGTCACCGCTGGCGGCATACGATACGCTGAAAAACAGCAACCCCAGCCCGTACATGTTCTTTATGCAGGATCAGGATTTTGCGCTGTTCGGCGCTTCGCCGGAAAGCTCGCTGAAGTATGACGCCAGCTCGCGCCAGATCGAAATCTACCCGATTGCCGGTACGCGTCCGCGCGGTCGCCATGCGGATGGCTCGCTGGATCGCGACCTGGACAGCCGTATTGAACTGGAAATGCGCACTGACCATAAAGAGCTGGCTGAGCACCTGATGCTGGTGGATCTGGCGCGCAACGACCTGGCGCGTATCTGTGTGCCTGGCAGCCGTTACGTGCCGGATTTAACCAAAGTGGACCGTTACTCGTTTGTGATGCACCTGGTGTCCCGCGTGGTGGGCACGCTGCGCAACGATCTTGATGTGCTGCACGCCTATCGCGCCTGCATGAACATGGGCACGCTGAGTGGCGCACCGAAAGTGCGCGCGATGCAGTTGATTGCGGAAAAAGAAGGCACACGGCGCGGCAGCTACGGCGGCGCGGTCGGCTACTTCACCGCCAGCGGCGACCTTGATACCTGCATCGTCATCCGCTCCGCCTGGGTGGAAGGTGGCGTCGCCACCGTGCAGGCCGGTGCCGGCGTGGTGCTGGATTCTCAGCCTCAGGCTGAAGCGGATGAGAGCCGCAACAAAGCCCGCGCGGTATTGCGCGCCATCGCTACTGCCCATCACTGCAAGGAGATTTTCTGATGGCCGATATCCTGCTGCTCGATAATATCGACTCCTTTACCTACAACCTCGTTGATCAGCTGCGTACCTTTGGCCACAACGTGGTGATCTACCGCAACAACGTCCCGGCAGAGGTGCTGATCGACCGCCTGCAGCAGATGGAAAACCCGGTGCTGATGCTCTCGCCCGGCCCCGGCGCACCGAAAGATGCCGGCTGCATGCCGCAGCTGTTACAGGCGCTGCGCGGTCAGCTGCCGATCATTGGTATCTGTCTCGGCCATCAGGCCATCGTCGAAGCTTACGGCGGGCACGTCGGCCAGGCGGGCGAAATTCTGCACGGCAAAGCCTCCGCCATTACCCATGATGGCGAGGCGATGTTTACCGGCCTCAGCAACCCGCTGCCGGTGGCACGCTACCACTCGCTGGTGGGCAGCAATACGCCGGCGGAACTGACGGTTAATGCCAGCTATAACGGCATGGTGATGGCGGTGCGTAACGAAACGGACCGCGTGTGCGGCTTCCAGTTCCATCCCGAGTCGATTCTCACCACGCAGGGCGCACGTCTGCTGGAGCAAACACTGGCCCGGGCGCTGGCGAAATAACAGGGAGATGATGATGCAAACTATTCTGGAAAAACTGTATCAGGCGCAAACGCTGAGCCAGGCCGAGAGCCACCAGCTGTTCAGCGCGATTATTACCGGACAGCTGGAGCCGACGCAGCTGGCAGCGGCGCTGATCGCCATGAAGGTGCGTGGCGAGCGCCCGGAAGAGATAGCTGGTGCCGCCTCCGCGCTGCTGGCCGATGCCAGACCGTTCCCGCGTCCGGACTATACCTTTGCCGATATCGTTGGCACCGGCGGTGATGGCAGCAACAGCATTAATATTTCAACTGCCAGCGCCTTTGTCGCCGCCACCTGCGGGCTGAAAGTGGCCAAGCACGGCAACCGCAGCGTCTCCAGCAGGTCCGGGTCTTCCGATCTGCTAGCCGCTTTCGGTATCAATCTCGACATGCCGGCGCAGCAGGCAAGGCAGGCGCTGGACGATCTTAACGTCTGCTTCCTGTTTGCGCCGCAGTATCACAGCGGTTTCCGCCACGCGATGCCGGTGCGCCAGCAGCTGAAAACCCGCACGCTGTTTAACGTGCTTGGTCCGCTGATCAACCCGGCGCGCCCGCCGCTGGCGGTGATTGGCGTCTACAGCCCGGAGCTGGTGCTACCTATAGCCCAGACGCTGAAAGTGCTGGGCTACCAGCGCGCTGCCGTGGTGCACGGTGGCGGCATGGATGAAGTGGCGCTGCACAGTGCGACCCAAGTCGCAGAGTTGCGTGACGGTGAGATCACCAGCTACCAGCTGACGCCAGAAGACTTTGGCTTCAGCTTCCAGCCGAAAGAGGCGCTGGCCGGCGGCACACCGGAAGAAAACCGTGACATTCTGACGCGTTTGCTCCAAGGTAAAAGCCAGCCCGCCCACGAGCAGGCCGTTGCGGTAAATGTCGCAATGTTGCTGAAAGTATTCGGAAATGAAGATTTGCGCGATAACGCTGAGCGCGCCATGGCTGCCATTCGCAGCGGTCAGGCGTACGAGCGCGTTGTGGCACTGGCAGCGAGAGGATGAAATGAGTATCAAGGGCACCGTATTAGAAAAAATTGTGCAGGATAAAGCCCTGTGGGTTGAAGCACGTAAATCGCAGCAGCCGCTGGCCTCTTTCCAGAACGATCTGCAGCCGGCGGAGCGTCATTTTTACGAGGCGCTGCGTGGCACGCGCACCGTCTTCATTCTGGAGTGTAAAAAAGCCTCCCCGTCTAAAGGGCTGATTCGCGCCGATTTTGATCCAGCGACAATCGCCGGGATCTATCGCCATTACGCCTCTGCGGTGTCAGTGCTGACCGATGAGAAATATTTCCAAGGCAGCTTTGATTTTCTGCCGGTGGTCAGCGCCGCCATAACACAGCCGGTGCTGTGCAAAGACTTTATTATTGATCCCTACCAGATTTACCTGGCACGCCATTATCAGGCCGATGCCATTCTGCTGATGCTGTCAGTACTGGATGATGAGCAGTACCGTCAGCTGGCTGCGGTGGCGCACAGCCTGAAAATGGGCGTGCTGACCGAAGTCAGTAATGAAGAAGAGCTGGAGCGGGCTATCGCGCTGGAAGCTAAAGTGGTCGGCATCAACAACCGCGATCTGCGTGATTTGTCGATTGACCTGAATCGCACGCGTCAGCTAGCCCCGTGTCTCAGCAATGGCGTCACCGTGATCAGCGAGTCCGGCATCTATAATTATGCCCAGGTGCGCGAGCTGAGCCATTTTGCCAACGGCTTTTTAATTGGCTCGGCGCTGATGGAAGAGCACGACCTCGACTCCGGTGTGCGCCGCGTGTTGCTGGGCGATAACAAGGTGTGCGGCCTGACCCGCCCGGAAGATGCGCAGGCCGCGCATCAGGCTGGCGCGCTGTATGGCGGCGTGATCTTTGCCGCCGGTTCGCCGCGCCAGGTTAGCGAGGCACAGGCGCAGGCGGTGATCTCCGCCGCGCCGCTGAAGTATGTCGGCGTGTTCCGCAATCAGGCTATCAGTGACGTTGTCACGTTAGCCACACGTTTATCGCTTGCGGCCGTCCAGCTGCACGGCGACGAAGATAAAGCCTACGTCGCGGAACTGCGCCAGGCGCTGCCGTCCAGCGTGTGCATCTGGAAAGCACTGAGCATTAAAGATCAGTTGCCGCCACGCGACTGGCCGCACGTTGATCGCTACGTGCTGGATAATAGCCAGGGTGGCAGCGGTCAGCGCTTTGACTGGTCGCTGCTGCAGGGTGAAGACCTGGCTGATGTGCTGCTGGCCGGTGGTCTGAGTGCCGATAACTGCATCGAAGCCGCTCAGCTCGGCTGTGCCGGCCTCGACTTCAACTCTGGCGTGGAATCCGCGCCGGGCATCAAAGATGCCAGTAAAGTCGCGGCGGTATTCCGCACGCTGCGCGCCTATTAATTGCGTCTGCCCGCCTGCGGGCGGGCCGGATAAGGAAGAGGACACGATGACGACATTACTTAATCCCTACTTTGGCGAGTTCGGCGGCCAGTATGTGCCGCAGATTTTGATGCCAGCACTGCGTCAGCTGGAAACGGCCTTTGTTGAAGCACAGCGCGATCCGGAGTTTCAGGCTGAATTTACTGACCTGCTGAAAAACTACGCCGGTCGCCCGACGGCCCTGACGCTGTGCAGCAACCTGACCAAAGGCAGCAAAACCCGCCTGTACCTGAAGCGCGAAGACCTGCTGCACGGCGGCGCGCACAAAACTAACCAAGTGCTGGGCCAGGCGCTGCTGGCAAAACGCATGTGCAAAAACGAGATCATCGCGGAAACCGGCGCCGGTCAGCACGGCGTGGCGTCGGCACTGGCGTGCGCCCTGCTCGGCATGAAATGCCGCATTTACATGGGCGCGAAAGACGTTGAGCGTCAGTCACCCAACGTGTTCCGCATGCGGCTGATGGGCGCAGAGGTGATTCCGGTGCACAGCGGCTCGGCCACGCTGAAAGATGCCTGTAATGAGGCGCTGCGCGACTGGTCCGGCAGCTACGAAACCGCGCACTACATGCTCGGTACCGCCGCAGGCCCGCATCCGTTCCCGACCATTGTACGTGAATTCCAGCGCATGATTGGCGAAGAGACCAAAGCGCAGATTCTGGAAAAAGAGGGTCGCCTGCCGGATGCGGTACTGGCGTGCGTCGGCGGCGGTTCTAACGCCATCGGCATGTTTGCGGATTTCATCGAAGAGAGCAGCGTGCGCCTGATCGGGGTGGAGCCTGCTGGTCACGGTATTGACACCGGTGAGCACGGTGCACCGCTCAAGCACGGTCGCGTCGGTATTTATTTCGGCATGAAGGCGCCGATGATGCAGACCGAAGAGGGACAGATCGAAGAGTCTTACTCCATCTCTGCCGGTCTCGATTTCCCGTCGGTCGGTCCGCAGCATGCGCACCTGAACAGCACCGGCCGCGCTGACTACGTGTCAATCACGGATGATGAAGCGCTGGATGCCTTTAAGACGCTGTGTCGTGCCGAAGGCATCATTCCGGCCTTGGAGTCATCGCACGCGCTGGCGTATGCGCTGAAAATGATCCGCGAAAATCCGGACAAAGAGCAGCTGCTGGTGGTGAACCTTTCCGGCCGCGGCGACAAAGACATCTTTACCGTTCACGATATTCTGAAAGCTAAGGGAGAGATCTGATGGAACGTTATAACCAGTTGTTTCAACGTCTGTCCGCGAAACAGGAAGGCGCGTTTGTGCCCTTCGTCACCCTTGGCGATCCGTCACCAGCGCTGTCGCTGAAAATTATTGATGCGCTGGTCGCGGGCGGTGCGGATGCGCTGGAGCTGGGGATTCCGTTCTCCGATCCGCTGGCCGATGGACCGACGATTCAGGGCGCTACGCTGCGCGCCTTTGCCGCCGGCACCACCGTAGCGCAGTGTTTTGAAATGCTCGCCACCGTGCGCCAGAAATACCCCGATCTGCCGATTGGCCTGCTGATGTACGCCAACCTGGTGTTCAGCAGAGGTATCGACAACTTCTACGCGCAGTGCGCTGCGGTCGGCGTTGACTCGGTGCTGGTGGCAGACGTGCCGGTGGAAGAGTCGGCCCCGTTCCGCCAGGCGGCAATGCGTCACAACATTGCCCCGATCTTTATCTGTCCGCCCAACGCGGATGACGATCTGCTGCGCGAAATCGCCTCGCATGGCCGTGGCTACACCTATCTGCTGTCACGCGCCGGCGTTACCGGTGCGGAAAATCGCGCCAGCCTGCCGCTGCATCATCTGATCGAGAAGCTGCGCGAATATCATGCTGCGCCGCCGCTGCAGGGCTTCGGCATCTCTGAGCCGGGTCAGGTGAAAGAGGCGGTTGCCGCCGGAGCCATTTCCGGCTCGGCCATCGTGAAAATCATCGAGCGTAATCAGAACGACCCAACGGCGCTGCTCAGCGAACTGCAAACGTTCGTCAGCGATCTCAAAGCGGCTACCCGCTGAGTTGGCACGGCCCTGCATAGGCTGCAGGGCCTTTCTTGCTTCTTGCCCCCTTTTTTCTCCCCCTGCGACAAACTTTTTCATCGCACCTGAGTTGCCGAAATGCGAGGCACGGCCCACACTTAAGCGTGCCGTCACGTTACGGTGCACCACCATCTATGACAGGGAGATAACCAATGAAATTGTTCAAAGTCGTTGCGGGTTTTTTAGTGGCTGCAGTGATGGCGCTCACCTTAAGTGCCTGTGCACCAACAGCAACAAAGGAAGGGACCGGCGGTTACATCGATGACACGGTCATTACCACCAAAGTGAAGGCACAGCTGCTGAATGACGAGGCGCTGAAATTGATATTCTGCTGTTCGCCCGCCGCTTTAAATTTCACCTCGGTATCGATGTCCATGTACCACAATGACGCGTTGAGCATCCAGTCGCGGTTGATCTGATAATCCAGCCCGACCTGACCCGCCACGCCCCACGAATCTTTCACGCTTAAATCGCTCAGCTGCGCATCCTGCCGGGTCTGGTTGAACTTAGCATCGTAGAAGGTGGTGTAGTTGATCCCGACGCCAACGTAAGGGCGCAGCGCGCTTTGACTGTCGAAAAAGTAGTACTGCGCCATCAGGGTGGGCGGCAGCTGACGCTGAAGCCGCCCATACCCAGCACATTATCAGAGCCTTCGGTCGGACGAACGGTCGCGCTACCGGCGCGCACAAAAAAATCACCGGCCTAGTGAGCCAGTGCCAGTTGCGGGATCGCCAGCGCCAGCAGCAGCGCTGCATTTAGTCAGTTTCATAATCACTCCTTTGCCGGAAAACAGGGTATTGAGGTTAATCGCGGCACAAGATTTACCCCTTTTTTGCGAAAAGATCATCAGCATTAATTCAAATTAATTATTTATAAAACAATGAATTGATTCAGATCAATTTTGTCTTTACAAGCGGACATAAAAATCCTGTTGCCGCCATTACGCGGCGTGATTGTGTTGCTATTCCCCTTTTGTGATTTTGGTTCGAAGCCTCAGGAGTGGCGGGCGATCAGATGAGCGATTTACTTAACCCCTGTATGACCTGTGGCGCCTGCTGCGCCCATTTTCGCGTTTCATTTTACTGGGCCGAAGCCGACGACGGTGGTGGCGCGGTGCCGGTTGAACTGACGGACCCCCTAAGCCTGATGATGCGCAACATGCGCGGCACCAACGATCGTGCACCGCGCTGCGTGGCGCTGCAGGGTGAAATTGGCGGCTGTGTTTCCTGTGGTATTTATGCGCAGCGGCCGTCACCGTGCCGGGAATTCGCCATGTCCGGCGAAAATGGCGTGCCGAATGACGCCTGCGATCGCGCCCGGGCGCGCTATGGTTTACCCGCGCTTTTTCACCCTTCTTTACCTGAGATGACAGAAAGTTATGGGATTCCGGGTGCCAACCTGCCTGCAGAACATGTACAATCGCCGGGTTAATTAACCCGGTTCCTTCAAGGAGTGTACATGTCTATCACGGCAAGCTCGTTATACCGTGACACAGGAAATTTTCTGCGCCATCAGCTGGTCACCATCGTGCTGATGGCGTTGCTGACCTCGTTTATTACCGTAATTGTTAGCCACGCCCTGACGCCGGGCGAGGATCAGTTATCCCTGCTCAGCCAGACCGACAGCAGCGCCTCATCGCTGTTTGAAATCGTCCAGAACATGTCACCGGATCAGCAACGCATTCTGCTGCGCGCCTCTGCCGCCGGCACTTTTGCTGCCCTAATTGGCAACACGCTGCTGCTGGGCGGCATGCTGTGCCTGCTGCCGATGGTATCCAGTGGACAGCGCGTCAGCGCGCTGCGCGCGATTGGCGCCTCTGCGCCGCTGCTGCCGAAACTGCTGGTGCAGACCTTCCTGATCACCCTGCTGGTTCAGCTGGGCTTTATGGTACTGATGGTGCCGGGTGTGATTCTGGCGATTATGCTGTCGTTGGCGCCGGTGATGCTGGCAAGTGAAAAAATGGGCATTTTCAGTGCGATGCGCGCCAGTATGCGTCTGGTCTGGAAGAACATTAAGGTGATCGCCCCGGCGATTATTCTGTGGCTGCTGGCGAAAATTGCGCTGATGTTCTTCTTCTCCTCGCTGACCGTGCTGCCTGCCAATATCGCTTCGGTGGTGCTCAACGCGCTGGGCAACTTGGTATCAGCCATTCTGATTATCTATTTGTACCGGCTGTATATGCTGTTACGTTAAGCGTTACGGCGCCCGCGGCGGCGCCGTAACTCAACGCTCCTGCCCCTGACTGGAAACGCTATGAAGCAGTTACTCGATTTTCTTCCCCTGGTAGTTTTCTTTATTTTCTACAAGCTGTACGACATTTTCGTCGCCTCCGCCGCGCTGGTGGTGGCGACCGGTATCGCGCTGGTGGTCAGCTGGGTGCTGTATCGCAAGCTGGAAAAGATGACCATTTTCACGTTTGTGCTGGTCGCGGTGTTCGGCACCCTGACCTATGTGTTCCACAACGATGAGTTCATCAAGTGGAAAGTCACGGTGATTTACTCGCTGTTCGCGCTGGCGCTGCTGTACAGCCAGTGGTTTATGCAGCAACCGCTGATCCAGACCATGCTTGGCAAAGAGCTGCAGCTGCCGGGTACGGTATGGCGTCGGCTGAATATCGCCTGGGCCCTGTTGTTCCTGGCCTGCGGCCTGGCGAATATTTATGTCGCGTTTTGGTTATCCCAAGCGTTTTGGGTTAACTTTAAGGTGTTTGGTCTTACCGGCCTGACCCTGCTGTTTACGCTGTTAAGCGGCCTGTACATCTGGCGACAGATGCCGCAACAAGAACAAAAATCATCTATGCAGCCCGGTCTCCGCCGGACTTGTCCTCACCTGCAGAAGAACTGAGCAATGGACGAAAAACATAAGTTGCCGCAAGGCGAGATGGTCTCGCGTACCCTGGCGATGCCGGCAGATACCAATGCCAACGGTGATATCTTCGGCGGCTGGCTGATGTCACAGATGGATATGGGCGGCGCGATACTGGCTAAAGAGATTGCCAAAGGCCGCGTGGTGACCGTGCGCGTGGATGGTATGACCTTCCTCAAGCCCGTCGCCGTCGGGGATGTGGTGAGCTGCTACGCGCACTGCATCCGCACCGGCAATAGCTCGATGACCATTAACGTGGAAGTGTGGATTAAAAAAGTGTCGTCCGAACCGATCGGCCAGACCTACTGCGCCACCGAAGCGGTGTTTGTTTATGTGGCGGTCGATAACAGCGGGAAATCCCGTCCGCTGCCGGAAGGCCAGGCCAATCGGAGCAATTAAGCGTATAAAAAAAGCGGTCCGGAATGGCCGCTTTTTCTTTGCCTGTCTGGCTTTACTCGATGTTCGCGCCCCCGTTAATGCGGAACACTATGTTCATCGTCAACCCTTTGCCCGGCCGCCCTGGCTGATAGCGCCACTTCTTCATCGCCTGCTTTACTTCGCGCTCAAACATGTTGCGCGGCTCGGCGGACAGAATCTCTACATTATCGACGCGCCCATCGCTGCCCACGTAAAACTTCACCCGCACCCGTCCTTCAACGCGCAGCGCGAACGCACGCGCCGGATACTCTGGCTTGCTGACGCTCATCGCTTTCGGTCCATCCGACACCATCTGCGTCGGGGCCGGGTTATTCTTCGGTGCCGCAGAGGGGCGCGTTTGCGCGGCTGGCGCGTCCTGTTTAAACGGATTCTCCTGCGGCTTCACCTGCTGGCGCGGCTTCGGCTCTGCCTTTTTCTCCACTTTGGGCTTCGGTTTAGGTTCCGGCTTAGGGATCGGCACCGGCTCGGCTTTTGGTGGCTCTGGCGCGACTTCCGGCTCGTGTTCCGGCTCCGGCGGCGGCGGGGTCACTGCTGCCGGTGCAGGTTCAGGCTGCACTTCGGGGGGCTACCATGCTAATGCTGATAGGCTGAGACGCTTTAGGAACCTCAATGGTCTGATGAAATGAAGCATAAAGAATGCCGGCGATTACCGAACCGTGAAGGAGCACGGATAAAATCACGGACACAGGCGTTCCGGTTGGAAAAAGCGTAGTCAACGTCGTCATATCAGTCATGTTCATTGAGTGAAGCGCTGATTTTAAATGCAAATAGCAATCAGTTTTAATAAGCACGCTACTGAAGCCCAAAAGAAAGGCGCTTTTTAACCCTGCCTGCGCTGCAGCGCGCCCCCATTATCTTTCGTTTGCACTCTGTTTCGCGATCACTTAACGTGTCTCGCAAATTCGGCAAGTCTAACGGGAGTATCCCATCGTGCTTTACGTCATTTATGCGGAAGATACCGCAGATTCACTGGAAAAACGTAACTCTGTGCGCCCGGCACACCTAGCACGTCTGCAGCTGCTGCAGGATGAGGGGCGTCTGATTGTCGCCGGTCCTCTGCCTGCCGTCGACAGTAATGAGCCTGGCCCGGCTGGCTTCACCGGTTCTGTGATTGTTGCCGAGTTCTCATCGCTGGAAACGGCCCAGTCGTGGGCCAATGACGATCCGTATATCGCCGCTGGCGTATACGACAAAGTCACGGTTAAACCGTTTAAACGGGTGTTCTGATGCAGTGGCAGCCCCTTCTGTTGTTAGTGCTGGTGCTGCTGCTGATTGGTCGTGCGCTGTGGCTGTGGCGCCGTCAGGGCTGGCGTCAGGCGCGCCAGCACATCGTCATGCTGGTGGTACTGGCGGCGGCCCTGCAGATAGTGAATGTTTCACTGGTGTTACGCGGCCACTATCGAAACCTTCATCGAAACGTCATCAACGATTAAAGGTTTCGCTGGCGCAGATCAACACGTAAACTTTGCCCATCAAAGCGCGAACGGGACGTCCACTTTATGACCACATTTTATACCCTTATCAGCTGGTTGCTGCTGTTTGGCTACTGGCTGCTGATTGCCGGGGTTACGCTGCGCATCCTGATGAAGCGGCGTGCGGTGACCTCGGCGATGGCCTGGCTGCTGATCATCTACATTCTGCCGCTGGTGGGTATTATCGCCTATCTGTCGTTTGGCGAACTGCATTTAGGTAAACGTCGCGCAGAACGCGCCCGCACCATGTGGCCCTCGACCGCCAAATGGCTCAACGACCTGAAACCGTGTCGTCACATCTTCGCGACTGAACACAGCGACGTGGCGCGTTCCCTGTTCGAGCTGTGCCGTCATCGTCAGGGTATTGCCGGCGTTAAAGGCAATCAGCTGCAGCTGCTGACCAGCGCCGATAACGTGATGCAGGCGCTGATCCGCGATATCCAGCTGGCGCGCCATAATATTGAGATGGTGTTCTACATCTGGCAGCCGGGTGGTCTGGCTGATGATGTGGCGGAATCGCTGATGGCTGCCTCACGGCGCGGCGTGCACTGCCGCCTGATGCTGGACTCCGCCGGCAGCGTGGCGTTCTTCCGCAGTCCGTGGGTGGGCATGATGCGCAACGCAGGTATTGATGTGGTCGAGGCATTGCAGGTTAGCCTGTGGCGTGTGTTCCTGCGTCGCATGGACCTGCGTCAGCACCGCAAAGTGGTGCTGATCGATAACTATATTGCCTATACCGGCAGCATGAATCTGGTGGATCCGCGCTTCTTTAAACAGGATGCTGGCGTGGGTCAGTGGATTGATTTGATGGCGCGCATGGAGGGCCCGGTGGCCACCACCATGGGCATCGTCTACGCCTGCGACTGGGAAATCGAAACCGGCAAACGCATCCTGCCGCCGGCGCCAGACGGCAATGTGATGCCGTTTGAGCAGGAGAGCGGTCACACTATTCAGGTGATCGCCTCAGGTCCGGGCTTCCCGGAGGACATGATTCATCAGGCGCTGCTGACGGCGGTGTATTCGGCGCGCGAGCAGCTGATCATGACCACGCCCTACTTTGTGCCGAGCGACGATTTACTGCACGCCATCTGTACCGCCGCGCTGCGTGGCGTTGAGGTGAGCATTGTTGTACCGCGTCACAATGACTCGCTGCTGGTCGGCTGGGCCAGCCGCGCCTTCTTCACTGAACTGCTGGAAGCCGGGGTGAAAATCTATCAGTTTGAAGATGGCCTGTTGCACACCAAGAGCGTGCTGGTAGACGGTCAGCTCAGCCTAGTGGGCACGGTGAACCTGGATATGCGCAGCCTGTGGCTCAATTTCGAGATCACGCTGATGGTGGATGATGACGGCTTTGGTAGCGATCTCGCCACCGTCCAAGATGATTATATCGCCCGTTCGCGTCTGCTGGACGGCGCGCGCTGGGCAAAACGTGCCTGGTGGCAGCGCATCGTCGAACGACTGTTTTACTTCTTTAGCCCTTTACTGTAAAACGAGCGAAAATATTACCGCCTCAGGGCAAGCAGGAATGACCATGGATTTAAATAATCGCCTTACTGAAGATGAAACGCTGGAACAGGCTTACGATATTTTTCTTGAGCTGGCAGGCGATAACCTCGATCCGGCAGACATCATTCTGTTCAATCTGCAATTTGAAGAGCGCGGCGGCGCCGAGCGGTTTGATCCATCAGAAGACTGGCAGGAACATGTGGATTTCGATCTCAACCCTGACTTCTTCTCAGAAGTGGTGATCGGCCTCGGTGAAGCGGACGGCGAACCGATTACCGATGTGTTCGCGCGCATCCTGCTGTGCCGCGAGAAAGACCATAAGCTGTGTCATATTCTGTGGCGTGAATAAGCCGCAGCGCATAAAAAAACGCTGGGCAGTGCCCGGCGTTGTTGTTTATGGCACCGCTCTTATAGCGGATCAACCTTCAGACAGGACACCGCATGGCGGAAACTGCCTTCCAGTAGCGGTCGGGTTTTGGCGCACTCCGGGCCGGCAATCGGGCAGCGGGTACGGAACACGCAGCCTGATGGCGGATTGATTGGCGACGGCAGTTCCCCTTCCAGCAGCTGAATCTGCTTATTCTTCTCTAGGTCCGGATCAGGAATCGGCACCGCCGACATCAGCGCTTTGGTGTACGGATGCTGCGGATCGTTATACACCGCATCATAGGTAGCCAGCTCAACCGCGTGGCCGAGATACATCACCAGTACGCGATCAGAGATGTGCTTCACCACCGCCAGGTCATGCGCGATGAAGATCAGCGACAGGCCCATTTTACGCTGCAGTTTCTGCAGCAGGTTGACCACCTGCGCCTGAATCGACACGTCGAGCGCCGACACCGGCTCATCACAGATAATCAGCTTCGGCTCAAGAATCAGTGCACGGACGATACCGATACGCTGGCACTGGCCACCGGAGAACTCGTGCGGATAGCGGTTGATGAGGTTCGGCAGCAGACCGACCTTCATCATCATGGTTTTAACCTTATCCTTCACTTCCTGACGCGGCATTTTTGGATAGTAGGTGCGCAGCGGTTCGGCGATGATATCACCAATGGTCATAC
This sequence comes from Type-A symbiont of Plautia stali, assembly GCF_059731155.1. Taxonomy (NCBI): domain Bacteria; species Type-A symbiont of Plautia stali. The sequence goes on from NZ_AP035891.1 coordinate 1,250,892, forward strand.
GCGGGTTGAGCGAGGCCAGCGAGTCCTGGAAGATCATCTGAATATCACTGCGCGCCTGACGCCACTCTTGCTGGCTCTGGCCCAGCAGATCGCGCCCCAGCCACGCCACGCGCCCGTCGGTGGCTTTCACCAGACCGATAATGGCGCGCGCCAGCGTGGATTTGCCGCAGCCGGACTCACCGACCACGCCGAGGGTTTCGCCTTCATACAGACGCAGACTGACACCATCCACCGCTTTCAAGGTTTTCGGCGGCTGCCAGAACCACTGCTTGCCGTCTTTGATATCGAAATGCACCTTGAGATCGGCGATTTCCAGCAACACTTTTTTCTCTTCAATTACGGTGCTCATACTAACTCCTCCACCGGTTTGAAGCAGGCACGCAGGCGCCCTGCGGCAGACGCAACAGGTTGGGCGGGTTGCCGGGAATGGTGGTCAGCGACTCCCCCTCCGCGTCAAGACGCGGCACCGCGCTCAGCAAACCGATCGAGTACGGATGGGCCGGCTGGTAGAACACATCGCGCGCACGGCCATACTCCATGGTGCGCCCGGCATACATCACCAGTACCTTGTCACAGATCCCGGCGACAACGCCGAGATCGTGAGTGATCATGATGATGGCGGTGTTAAATTCACGCTTCAGCTCATTCAGCAGCGTCATGATCTGCGCCTGCACGGTGACATCCAGCGCAGTAGTTGGCTCATCGGCAATAAGGAGCTTTGGCCGGCACAGCAGCGCCATGGCGATCATCACGCGCTGACGCATGCCACCGGAAAACTCGTGCGGGAACATCTTCATGCGCTTGCGCGCTTCCGGCATTTTCACCGCATCCAGCATGCGTACCGACTCTTCAAACGCCTGGGCACTGTTCATGCCTTTGTGCAGTTTCAGGACCTCCATCAGCTGTTCGCCGACGCGCATGTACGGATTGAGCGACGTCATCGGGTCCTAAAAAATCATCGCAATCTGCTCCGCGCGCAGCTTGTTCAGTTTGCTTTCCGGCAGATTGAGGATTTCGCTGCCGTTGAACTGCGCCGAGCCGCCAATGCGACCATTTTTCGCTAGCAGCCCCATCAGCGCAAACGCGGTTTGCGATTTTCCGGAGCCGGATTCACCAACAATGCCCAGCGTTTCACCGGCGCGCAGGGAAAAGTTGAGGTCGTTCACCGCGGTCACGTCGCCGTCGTGAGTACTGAAGGTGACGCGCAGATCTTTAACGTCCAGCAGCAGGTTAGCGTTTCCCGCAGGTGCAGCCGCCAGCGGCTGCTGAGTATCATGATGGGTCATCGGGAAACTCCTTAACGATCTTTCGGGTCGAGGGCGTCACGCAGGCCATCGCCGATAAAGTTGAAACAGAACAACGTCATCACCATGAAGCCCGCCGGGAACATCAGCAGCCACGGTGATACTTCCATCGAGTTGGCGCCGTCGCTCAACAGCGCGCCCCAGCTGCTCAGTGGCTCCTGGGTGCCGAGGCCGAGGAAACTCAGGAAAGATTCAAACAGGATCATGCTTGGCACCAGCAGCGAGGCATACACCACCACACCCAGAACGTTCGGTACGATGTGACGCAGCACGATATTGCCGGTAGAAACGCCGCCGACCTGCCTGCGCCGCTTCGATAAACTCTTTGCGCTTCAGTCCCAGCGTCTGGCCGCGCACGATACGCGCCATATCCAGAATGGCAACGAAGATCAGCAGGATGACGAAGAACATAAACGGGAACGAGTTGAGGATTTCCAAGATACGCATCATCACCGAGTCAATCTTGCCGCCGAGGTAGCCAGCCAGCGAACCGTACAGCGTGCCCACCAGCACCGCGATCAGCGCTGAAGCGATGCCGACCATCAGCGAGATACGGCCGCCAATCGCCACGCACACCAGCAGGTCACGTCCGGAAGAGTCGGTGCCAAACCAGTGCCCTGAGGTGGTGTCCGGCGGTGCAGACATCATCGCCCAGTCGGTATCATCATATTTGAACTGCGCCAGCATCGGGGCGAACACCACGAACAGCGCAATCACCAGCAGCACCAGCAGGCTGATGAGGGCCGCACGGTTATGAATAAAGCGGCGACGTGCGTCCTGCCACAGGCTGCGCCCTTCCACTTCCAGCTTTTCGCTGAACGCGTCCAGAGCTTCGCTATTTTTCTTACTTAACATCATGAGCGAGCTCCACCATCAGTAACGAATTTTCGGATCGATAACGGCGTACAGCACGTCAACGATCGCGTTGAACAGGATGGTCAGGCTCATCACCAGCGAGTAGTCACGGTTCAGTGCGCCGTTGACGAACAGCTGACCGATGCCCGGCAGACCGTAAATTGATTCGATTACCATCGAACCGGTGATGATGCCAACAAACGCCGGCCCCATATAGGAGAGCACCGGCAGCAGCGCCGGCTTCAGCGCGTGGCGCAGCACAATACGGCGCAAAGGCAGACCTTTCGCACGCGCGGTGCGGATGAAGTTGGAGTGCATCACTTCAATCATCGAGCCGCGGGTGATACGGGCGATACTGGCGATGTAAGCCAGTGACAGCGCCACCATCGGCAGCAGCATGTAGTTCCACTGCCCGCCATTCCAGCCACCGCCCGGCAGCCAGCGCAGGGTGATGGCAAAGATCAGTACCAGCAGCGGTGCCACCACGAAGCTGGGAATGACCACCCCGGTCATCGCCACCCCCATGACCGCATAATCCCACAAACTGTTTTGCTTCAGCGCGGCGATAACCTCCGTCGTGACGCCCAGCACCACCGCAAGGAAAAAGGCTGCCAGCCCCAGTTTGGCTGATACCGGAAACGCATGACCGACCAGGTAGTTAACCGAGTAGTCTTTATATTTGAACGACGGGCCGAAATCGCCGTGTGCCAGCTGTACCAGGTAGCTGACATACTGTTTGCCGATCGGATCGTTGAGGTGATATTTGGCCTCAATGTTGGCCATGATTTCTGGCGACAGCGTATGCTCGCCGGTAAACGGACTACCGGGTGCCAGTCGCATCATGAAGAAGGAGATGGTAATCAGAATAAACAGCGTCGGGATGGCTTCAAGGAGCCGACGCAGGATGAATTTTAACATTGCCGTACCTACCAGGCTGTTGCTTCACAAAGTCAAAAAGGCGGCGCCGCAGCACCGCCACTGTCGATAGCCTGAGTGCTATTAATGCTTAATAATGTACAGGTTTTTATCCAGGGTATTATCCAGTGGATCGTTGCCGGTGTAGCCGCCAACGTACGGTTTCACCAGACGCGCGTTCACATAGTAGTAAACCGGTACGATGGTGCTGTCTTTATCCAGGATCTGCTCTGCTTTCTGATAATCCGCCAGGCGCGCTTTATCATCCGCTGCTTTGACCGCATCGTGAATCACTTTGTCGAAGTCCGCGCTCTTGTAGTGCGAGGTGTTACTGCTGCTGTCCGACAGCATGATATTCAGGAATGAAGTCGGTTCGTTGTAGTCAGCACACCATGCTGCACGGGAGACATCGAAGTTTCCCTGATGACGGGTATCCAGGAAAGTCTTCCACTCCTGGTTTTCCAGCTTGATGTTGACGCCGATGTTCTTCTTCCAGATTGACGAGGCGGCAATCGCCAGTTTTTTGTGCAGATCGGAGGTGTTGTACAGCAGGTTGAAGGTCAGCGGCTTGTCAGCGGTATAACCGGCTTCGGCCAGCAGTTTCTTCGCTTCTTCGTTACGCTTGTTCTGATCCCACTTGAACCAGTCCGGCGGCAGCAGTTCCATGCCGTCTGTCGCTGGCGGTGTGAAGCTGTAGGCCGGCTGTTGCCCCTGCGCCAGCACTTTGTTCACCATGATGTCACGATCCAGACCCAGCTTCAGCGCGGTACGCACTCGGACATCGGTAAACGGGGCTTTCTGGTTGTTGATTTCATAGTAGTAGGTGCACAAATACAGTTTCACCATCAGCTCTTTACCGTTATCGCGCTGCAGTTTCTTAAACAGCTCAATCGGCATATTGTTGTAGGTGATATCGCTGCCGTTCTGCGAGAAATAACGGTTCACATCGCTGACTTCGGAGTTGATCGGCAGGAAGGTGCCTTTATTCAGTACGGTATGTTCGTTATCCCAGTATTCCGGGTTACGCACCAGCGTCACGCGCTCGTTGATCACGTGAGATTCCAGTTTGAAGGCACCGTTGCCGACCCAGTTCTGCGGCTGCGTCTACTGGTCGCCAAACTTCTCAATGGCTGGCTTATACACCGGCGACATCACCGAGTGAATCAGCAACTTATAGAAGTACGGCACCGGCTCGCTCAGCGTCACTTCCTGCGTGTGGTCGTCCAGCGCTTTCACGCCGAGATCGGAGGTCGGTTTTTTGCCGGCAATGATGTCATCCACATTAAGGATGTGACCATACTGTGGATAGCTGGCATACGGCGATGCGGTTTTCGGATCGACCAGACGCTGCCAGCTGTAGACGAAGTCCTGCGCGGTGACCGGCTCGCCGTTTGACCATTTGGCATTTTTACGCAGATGGAAAGTCCAGACTTTGTAATCTTTGTTCTCCCAGCTTTCCGCTACGCCCGGAACCGGTTTGCCGTTGCTGTCGCTCACGATCAAACCTTCATACAGATCGCGTGCGATATTGCTTTCCGGCACGCCTTCGATTTTATGCGGATCCAGCGACTGCACTTCATCGCCATTGCCGCGCACCAGTTCCTGTTTCGCTGCCAATTCGGTACCCGCCGGTACGTTGGCCGCCAGTGCAGCATTCCCTGCCAGCGCGCCGATGGCCGCCAGTACGCCTGCGGCGATCAGGCTTTTTTTCGTGATGTTGTTCATTATTACGCTCCAGTTTTATTATCGTCACCGGGTCGGCTGACCGCCCGGCGTACCCCGTTTCCGGGAGATCTTCGCCTGTCTGCGCGAAGATCACTACCACCCTGCAGGGTTACCACGGTAACGTGACGCCCGACTGTAGCGCCGGATCGTCACATTACTCAATGTTTCTTTATGTAATAGTATTTCAGCGCCAGCATATCCTGCGGATCTTTGCCGCTGAAACCGCCCACCCACGGCTTCACCAGCCGCACGCTAACGCGGTAGTAAACCGGTATTCGGTGAATCCCGATCCAGCTGTTGTTCCGCCTGCTGATAGAGTTGCGCGCGCTGCGCGTCATCAGCGGTATTAAGCGTTTGCGCCATCAGCGCATCAAATGCGGCGCTGTGATAAAACGCGGTGTTGATGGAGGAGCCACTCAGCAGCAGATTGAGGAAGCTGGATGGCTCGTTGTAATCCGCACACCAAGGCGCACCATATCAAACTGTGCCTGATGACGGGTCTCCAGTAGCGTTTTCCACTCCTGATTTTGCAGCGTGACCTGCGCACCGAGATTCTTTTGCCACATCGAGGCAGCCGCAATCGCCTGACGCTTGTTCTGTTCTGAGGTGTTATACAGCAGGGTAAAACGCAGCGGATGCTGGGCATTAAAGCCAGCTTCCGCCAGCAGCTGCTTCGCTGCAGCGTTACGTTGCGCCTGTGTCTGCTGCGCCCACGCTGGCGTATTGAGGGAAATACCGTGAATAAAGGGCGGCGTCAGGCCGTAGGCCGAGATCTGTCCCTGCCCCATAATTTTCTGAGCGATGATGTCGCGGTCGAGCGTTAACTTCAGCGCGCTGCGTACGCGGACGTCGTCAAACAGCGCTTTTTTGTTATTGATTTCGTAATAGAAGGTGCACAGCAGCGGGCTGACTTTTACCTCATCTCCCAGCGCCTGCTGCAGTTTTTTGAACATATCGGGCGGGCACCACGCTGTTGGTCATGTCGGTGCCGCTACTGCGATAGCGGTTTATATCGCTATTCTCAGTGGTGAGCGCCAGAAACACGCCTTCGTCCAGCGTGGTATGGGCATTGTCCCAGTAGTGCGGATTACGCTTTACCACGATCTGCTCATTCACCACCCAGTCCGCTAGAGTGTAAGCGCCATTACCCACGTAGTGCTGCGGCTATGTCCAGGCATCGCCCCACTGCTCTACCGCCGGACGATACACCGGTTTCATTGAAGTATGAGCCAGCATATCAACAAAATACGGTACCGGTTCGGAGAGCGTAACCTGCAGATGATGGTCGTCCAGCGCTTTCACGCCCAGCTGGGAAGGCGCAGCTTTACCGGCCAGGATGGCATCAATGTTGCTGATGTGCGCAGCCTGCAAATAGCTGGCGTACGGCGAGGCGGTGCGCGGATCGGCCAGACGCTGCCAGCTGTAGACAAAGTCATGCGCGGTGACCGACTTACCATTGCTCGAGCGGGCGTCTTTACGCAGCGTGAACGTCCAGATGCGGTCCTGCTGATTTTGCCACTGCTGCGCCACGCAGGGCACCCGTTGACCGTTGTTGTCGGTCTCAACCAGTCCTTCCAGCAGATTGCGAATCACATTGGATTCCGGCACGCCCTCGACTTTTTGCGGATCAAGCCAGGAAACTTCGCTACCATTGTTAATAACGATGCGTTGCGTATCCGCTAATGACGTCCCGGCTGGGATCTCAGCGGCCTGACTTTGCGCCAGCGCACTGGAGAGGCAAAGCGCCAGAAACGTGCGCGCTGCCGTTTTCGCTACCATGCTTTTCATCAACCAATATCAACCTTCAACATAAACCTGATAGCAGTAAGCAAGAAGCTTACACATTTGTTGCTAGCAGATAAAAAATTTTGCGGTGAGCCGAAAATTATCAGAAGCGTTGCCCGCACGCCAAAGCTAAACCACAAAAATGTTAGCTGATTCTCTTTTATCACGTTGCCGCGCACAGGAAAAGTGTTAATTCTTGAGCAGAATTATCAATTAAGAAATTGATAAATAATAAATTACAGCCTGATTTTCACGTTAATTATTCGTTAATCAACTAACTTTATAATATTTACGAATATTGCTGCCTTTAATGCTGAAGCCCGGATATTTATTCAGATTTATAGCGCAAGCTATAGAATGATACTGCGGATGATTTGCAGAGCAGTGGGATATACTGTGACGATTATCACAGTATTTTACGGCTTAGGCTGTATGCGGGATAACACCAGTAGTAAAACTGATGAGGTTAAGCCGATATTAAGCGCGACAAATAAAATCACCATAATGGTGCAATATTTCGTTTGATTGCACTATTATGGTTCACAAAACGCTTAGCGATAAAAAATAACCGCCGTTAATTCAGTAATCCTGGAAACAGGGCTTTCATTCCGGTCACGGCAAATTCAATGCCCAGCGCCATGAGCAGCAGACCCATGATACGCGTAATTACGTTGATACCAGTTTGTCCCAATACCCGCACCATCAGCGGTGCGGCCCGGAACAATAACCAGCAGCAGAAGGCAAATATCGCAATCGCCAAGGTAGAAGCCCAGCAGATTTGGCCAACTGTGATAACGCGAGCTCCAGACAATGGTAGAGCTGATCGCGCCCGGCCCTGCCATCAGCGGCAGCGCCAGCGGCACCACGCCGATGCTTTCGCGAATCGCCGTTTCTGACTTCTCCTACTTGTTCTGTTTGTCTTCACCCAGCTTGCCGCTGATCATCGACATGGCGATGGTGACCACCAAAATGCCACCGGCGATGCGGAAAGAGTCAATCGAGATACCAAACAGATGCAGGATACCGTCGCCAAGAAACAGCAAGGTCCAGAGGATAATCGCCACCGCTAGGTTCGCGGTCAGATTGGTTTTATTGCGCTCCGCCACCGCCTGGTAGCTGGTCATGCTGATAAATACCGGAATAATTCCGACTGGGTTAACAAGCGCGAACAAACCCACAAAAAATTTAATGTAGCCAGAAAGATCGAGTAGCGCAGGGGTCACGGTGGGCTCCAGGTGATGGCGAAAAAAATCGCGCTTAATGTAGTGCAAAAGCCTGGCGAAACACCAGAGGCTAACGCAGAAATAAATGCTGCACTTAAAGCACTATCCCAGTTTATTCCGCTACTGTTAGCGCGATATTATCGGCCTGCAGCAGGTCAGATCGGCTTCTGTAGCCGTCGACGCTAACTTTACTTGCAAAAGTGAGCGCTGAAAGGTGTCAACTGATAGTTAAATTGATCTGCATCATAAATTGCCTACCCCATCAGGGGTAATCTTACCCCATCGAAACTAAACCCTGTGACATAGGTCATCCTGGCGGAAAAACCTTTTTAGTAAGCAACGGCACGGGCATCGCCATCCTTATCTATCCATAAGCGTAACGAGACTATACTTCTGGATTCAGGCTTGTTTACTAAAAAAGTTTAACTTCCTTAGGAGAGTATTATGGCCGTTACTAATGTTGCCGAGCTTAACGCACTGGTAGAACGTGTTAAAAAGGCACAGCGCGAATACGCCAATTTTAGTCAGGAACAAGTTGATACCATTTTCCGTGCGGCCGCCCTCGCCGCTGCCGATGCCCGTATCCCTCTCGCCAAAATGGCCGTTGCCGAATCCGGCATGGGTATCTTTGAAGATGAAAGTAATCAAAAACCACTTCGCCTCCGAATATATCTATAACGCTTACAAAGACGAAAAAACCTGTGGCGTGCTGGACACTGATGACACCTTTGGCACCATCACCATCGCTGAACCGATTGGCCTGATTTGTGGCATCGTGCCCACCACCAACCCGACCTCTACCGCCATCTTCAAGGCCCTGATTAGCCTGAAAACCCGTAACGGTATCCGAAGTGTTCTTTGAAGTAGAAGCAGACCCAACGCTGAGCATCGTGCGTAAAGGTGCCGAGCAGATGAACAGCTTCAAACCTGACGTAATCATCGCCTTGGGCGGGGGTTCACCGATGGATGCGGCTAAAATTATGTGGGTGATGTACGAGCATCCGGAAACTCACTTTGAAGAACTGGCGCTGCGCTTTATGGACATCCGTAAACGTATCTACAAATTCCCGAAAATGGGTGTCAAAGCCCGCATGGTGGCCATCACCACCACTTCCGGTACCGGTTCAGAAGTTACGCCGTTTGCGGTAGTGACCGACGATGCCACCGGCCAGAAATATCCGCTGGCAGACTATGCACTGACCCCGGATATGGCGATTGTCGATGCCAACCTGGTGATGGAGATGCCGCGTTCGCTTTGCGCCTTTGGGGGTCTGGATGCCGTCCCCCATGCGCTGGAAGCCTACGTATCGGTACTGGCCAACGAATATTCCGACGGTCAGGCGCTGCAGGCACTGAAGCTGCTGAAAGATAATTTACCTGCCAGCTACCGTGACGGCGCGAAAAATCCCGTGGCGCGTGAGCGTGTTCACAATGCGGCGACCATTGCCGGTATCGCTTTCGCCAACGCCTTCCTCGGCGTGTGTCACTCCATGGCGCATAAACTGGGCTCTGAGCTCCACATTCCACACGGTCTGGCCAACGCCCTGCTGATTTGTAACGTGATTCGCTACAACGCGAATGACAATCCAACCAAGCAGACCGCCTTCAGCCAGTACGACCGTCCGCAGGCACGCCGCCGCTATGCTGAGATTGCTGACCATCTCGGTCTGAGTGCTGCCGGTGACCGTACCGCGCAGAAAATTGAAAAACTGCTGGGGCATGGCTGGAAGAGATGAAAACTCAGCTGGGTATCCCAACTTCTATCCGCGAAGCGGGCGTTCAGGAAGCTGACTTCCTGGCCAAAGTCGACAAGCTGGCGGATGATGCGTTCGATGACCAGTGTACCGGCGCTAACCCACGCTATCCGCTGATTGCCAAACAAATCATGCTGGATACCTTCTATGGCCGTGAGTTCTCAGAAGCAGATAACAGTGTTGCCGCTGAGGGTGAAGCCAAAGCCGTAAAGAGTGAGAAGAAAACCAAAAAGGCCTGATTAGCCTGATACAAAAAAACCCGCTGCGGCGGGTTTTTTTATGCTGCGGCTATTCAGGCGTGAGGCAGTTGTGAACCGTAAATGGCGTTTAGCGAGCCGTCATTAATCGCCTGTTTATAGTGCTTGCGGCACACAGAGATATAGCGCTCATTACCACCGATCACCACCTGCTCCCCTTCGCTGAACGGTTTACCCTTAGCATCCAGCCGTAACACCATGCTGGCTTTGCGTCCACAGTGACACACGGTTTTCAATTCCACCAGCTTATCGGCCCAGGCCAGTAAATACTGACTGCCGATAAATAACTCACCGCGAAAGTCGGTACGCAGACCATAACACAGCACCGGAATATCCAGATTATCTACCACGTCCGACAGGGCTTTCACCTGCTCACGCGTCAGGAACTGGCTCTCATCCACCAGTACACAGTGAACCGTTTGCTTCGCGTGTTGTTCCGCTATTTCACTTTCCAGGTTGGTCTGCGCGTTATATAAAAAAGCCGGAGACGAAAGACCAATACGCGAGCTGACTTTTCCGGCGCCGAAGCGGTCGTCAATTTCCGCGGTATACACCAGCGTACGCATGCCGCGCTCATGGTAATTGTAGGAAGACGGCAGCAGTGCGGTGGATTTTCCCGCGTTCATCGCTGAGTAATAAAAATAGAGTTGCGCCATAAAATGTCTTTTGTCACTGCCCGAAACTGTTGCGCGTGAGTCTATCAAAAGCTGCTGCACTGTTGCGATGCATTATTTTTATCAACTGCTCAAATTAACGCCATCATCATAGATCAGCGGCATCGTTATCAACATTTCGCACGTTATGTCAAAGCCGTCATCATGCAGCAATTTTATTCATTATAAATAGCGCTGATGCCCGGGCGAAAGGCGCGCAGCGGTATTTATCCCTGCAAAACCTGTGCTATCAAATCTATAAAAAGAATAATAAATAGCGCCTTAAAAAGCTTAACAACATTAACTTTACGTTTTGCTTTTTAATCTGGCTATTGCAGTTATTTTTCGCCGCCACAATTATGAGGCGGCAGAACAACTCCATTTATTATATTTTGAGATTAGGACAATGAGCGAAGCACTTAAAATTCTTAATAATATCCGTACATTGCGCGCGCAGGCTCGGGAATGCTCTCTGGAAACACTGGAAGAGATGCTGGAAAAACTTGAGGTTGTGGTGAATGAACGTCGTGAAGAAGAATCTCTTGCCCAGGCGGAAAATGCCGAGCGCAGCCGTAAGCTGGAACAATATCGTGAAATGCTGATGGCAGACGGTATTGATCCAAACGAACTGCTGCAGGCATTAGCGGAGACCAAAGCGCCAGGCAAAGCCAAACGTGCGGCACGCCCGGCGAAATATGGTTACGTCGACGAAAACGGCGAGAACCGTACTTGGACCGGTCAGGGACGTACGCCAGTCGTGATTAAAAAAGCGATTGAAGAACAAGGTAAGCAACTGGACGATTTCCTACTGTAAGGAACCAGTGCTTCGCAGCATGCCAGCCCTGGCGCTGTGCTCTGTTTTACACAGGGTAAGAAAAAAGGAAGCCGCCGGCTTCCTTTTTTTATCGCGACTTATTGCTGATAGAAGTCGCGGTACCAGTCAACAAAACGCTGCACACCCTTTTCTACGCTGGTCTGCGGGCAGAAATTTATCGCGTCATACAGCGGTTGCGTGTCGGCACTGGTGCCTAATACATCGCCGGGCTGCATCGGCAGCATATTTTTCTTCGCCTCAATCCCCAGCGCTTTTTCCAGCGATTCGATGTAAGTCATCAGGCTGGTAGGCTGACTATTTCCAATATTGTACACACGATACGGCGCCGAACTGGTAGCAGGCGAGCCGTTTTCCACCGTCCAGTTTTCATCTGTCTGCGGAATCACGTCCTGCAAACGCACAATCGCTTGGGCAATATCATCAATATAGGTAAAGTCACGCGTCATCTGACCGCGGTTATACACATCAATTGCGTCACCGGCTAGCATCGCGCGGGTGAACTTAAACAGCGCCATGTCCGGACGGCCCCACGGACCATAAACGGTAAAGAAGCGCAATCCGGTGGTGGGTAATTGGTAAAGATGTGAATAGGTATGCGACATTAATTCGTTGGCTTTTTTCGTCGCAGCATAAAGTGATACCGGATGATCAACCGAATCATCCGTGGAGAACGGCATTTTACGGTTCAGGCCATAAACCGAACTCGATGAAGCATACAGCAGGTGTCCAATCTTATGATGACGGCAACCTTCCAGAATATTTAAGTGACCAATCAGGTTGACATCAGCGTAGGCGTGCGGATTCTCGATGGAATAGCGAACACCCGCCTGTGCACCTAAATGGATCACACGCGCAAAAGCATGCTGTTCAAACAGGGAAGAAATGGCCTGGCGATCTGCCTGGTCCATTTTAAGAAAAGTAAACGCGGGATGTGCGGTAATCTGGTCGAGGCGCGCCTGTTTCAGGCTAACATCGTAGTAATCATTCAGGTTATCGATACCAACAACCTGGTGACCGGCAGCCAGCAAACGCTGACTAACGTGAAAACCAATAAACCCTGCCGCGCCGGTGACCAGAAAATTCATACGTCCCTCATTTATTACACAATTTGAATAGACGCTCCGCGGCCGATTGCATAATAAACGAAACCGCGTTTGCTGATACGCTCCGGATCATACAGGTTACGACCATCAAAAATCACGGGTTGTTTTAACGAGGATTTAATCACGTCGAAATCCGGAGCACGGAAGTTCTGCCACTCGGTGCAGATCACCAGACCATCGGCGCCCTGCAGCGCAGCTTCTTTAGTGCCGCACAGCTTCAGATCGTCACGATGACCGTAGATGCGCTGGGCTTCTTCCATCGCTTCCGGATCAAAAGCCTGCACCGTTGCGCCCGCCTGCCACAGTGCTTCCATCAGGACGCGGCTTGAGGCTTCACGCATGTCGTCGGTGTTCGGTTTAAACGCCAGACCCCACAGCGCAAACGTCTTGCCACGCAGATCGTCACCAAAGTGACGTTTAATAAACGTCGGCAGCTTGTTCTTCTGCGAATCGTTGACGTCTTCTACCGCCTGCAGCAGGCGCGGGGTGTAGCCGATTGACTCTGCAGTGCGAATCAGCGCCTGCACGTCTTTCGGGAAGCAGGAACCGCCATAACCACAGCCCGGATAAATAAAGTGATAACCGATGCGTGAATCAGAACCGATGCCCTGACGTACTTTTTCCACGTCAGCACCCAGGCGTTCCGCAAGGTTGGATATCTCGTTCATGAAGCTGATTTTCGTCGCCAGCATGCAGTTAGCTGCATATTTGGTCAGCTCTGCACTGCGGATATCCATCAGAATCATACGATCGTGATTACGGTTAAACGGCTCGTACAGTTCACGCAGCAGTTCGACCACTTCATCATTGTCAGTGCCCACCACGATACGTTCCGGACGCATGCAATCGTTAACTGCGGCGCCCTCTTTCAGGAACTCCGGGTTAGAGACCAAATCGAACGCAATATTCGCATCACGCTGCTTCAGCGTTTCGCTCATCACTGCGCGCACGCGGTCAGCGGTGCCCACCGGTACAGTAGATTTGTCGATGACGACTTTGTGATCGTTCATGTGCTGCGCAATAGTACGCGCAACCGCAGTCACATATTTCAGGTCGGCAGAGCCATCCTCATCCGGCGGCGTGCCCACAGCAATAAACTGCATTACGCCATGGTTTACGCCCTCTTCTGCATTGGTGCTGAATTTCAGACGCCCCGCTTCATAGTTCGACATAACCAGCGGCGTCAGGCCCGGTTCAAAAATTGGGATGATGCCCTTTTTCAGGCTTTCAACTTTCTTTTCGTCGACATCAATACAGAGAACGTCATGTCCGACTTCGGCCAACACCGCAGCCTGAACCAGACCGACATAGCCGATACCAAATACAGTGACTTTCATTGAATTATCCTGTGCTTAATGAATTACTTTTTGTTGCCTGCAACGCCGTCGAGCCACTGAGCGAAATCCTTGCCCAGCACCGGATGACGCACGCCATACTCAACAAAAGCTTGCATATAACCCAGTTTGTTACCGCAGTCATGGCTCAAGCCGGTCAGGTGGTAAGCTTCTACGGTCTCTTTTTCCATCAGCATGGCGATGGAGTCGGTCAGCTGCACTTCGCCGCCGGCACCCGGAAGGGTTTTCGCCAGCAGGGGCCAGATGTCTGCAGACAGCACGTAACGACCCACTACCGCCAAGTTGGATGGCGCTTCCGAGGCTTTTGGCTTCTCAACCACGCCCACTATCGGTGCGCTCTGGCCCGGTGCCAGCTCCGCGCCCTGGCAGTCAACCACGCCGTAAGCGGTAACATCTGCAACTGACTCAACCATGATCTGGCTGCGACCGCTCTCTTCGAAGCGCGTCAGCATTTCTGCCAAGTTATCTTTGGTTGTGTTAGATTCGTACTCATCAATGATCACGTCTGGCAGAATCACCGCGACTGGCTCATCACCGACCAGCGGATGAGCACACATCACTGCATGACCGAGGCCCTTGGCGATACCCTGACGTACCTGCATGATGGTGACGTGTGGCGGGCAGATTGCCTGGATTTCATCCAGCAGCTGACGCTTCACGCGTTTTTCCAGCATCGCTTCCAGTTCGAAACTGGTATCAAAATGGTTTTCGATGGAGTTTTTAGAGGAGTGCGTAACCAGCACGATCTCATTAATACCCGCAGCAATACACTCGTTTACGACATACTGGATCAACGGCTTATCGACCAGCGGTAACATCTCTTTTGGAATAGCTTTAGTGGCAGGCAGCATACGCGAACCCAGACCTGCAACCGGGATTACCGCTTTTTTTACTTTAGACTTATAGGCAGACATCAAATACCTCTCTTAATAGGCCGTTTAAGTTAATACTTGATATGTCGGTTTAAAAACGAAATAAGTATATCAGTTAGTGTCAGACGGATTTATCCTGGATGGAGTTAATCCGCGGAATTTAAGACTATTACCCAAGTGTAAAGCTAAGCTTTGGCCCTGTCTTTAACCCGCGGAAAATATAAATCTGAGTGGCTATTCTTCGGACGATAACATCAGACGAAGCCGGCCGCCGGCTCCCCAGACGTGACATTGCCAGGCATCGGCGCGCTGGCTGATTTGATTAAGATGGGTGCTGCCCATAGTGCCAAGCGGCACGCCGTTACTGAGCTGGATTTGCTGAGTATTTATGTGCAGCGTGGCATTCAGACCGGCTGAAACCAGAATCAGATTTTTCAACTGACGATGATAGTAGCCCACCAGCAGCGGGAACTGCCCGTTCAGGTTGGCCTGGCGCAACAGCATATTCACCTGGCGCAGCAGACCATTGAGTTCCGGCAGACGCTGCTTTTGCCCGGACAGTTGCTCATGCAATAAACCGTTAAACAGTGCTCTGAGCAATAATGCAGCCAGCACGCCGTTGTCGCCGGCACGCGTCACGTCAAGGCAATAAAACGCCAGATCTTTATCCGACAGCGCGGCGATATCCAGCACCAGGCCCGGCTGTTCCGCCATGGTGAGTTGACGGTAGTTTATGCGGCAGCTGGCGATGGTTTGCTGTACTGGCGGTTGCAGCTGTTTGAGCAGCTTGGCGGCAGCGAGCGGATCGCGTACCAGGGCATCCCAGTCCTGAAAGAGCTGTTCATCTTCCTCCACTTTCGAGGTGAACATCGAAGGATAGAGGCACTCAAACACCGCTTCACGGAAACGTTCCAGGTTTTTTAGCGGCTTGAGCAGCACGTCCTGCACGCCAAGGCGCAGCACGTGGGCAATCTCGGCCATGTTCTGCGTGGCGGAGATGATCAGGATTGGCACGCTATTACCGCGTGTACGAATACGCTCGACAAACTCAATACCGCCCATGCGCGGCATTTCCAGCTCGCAGATGACCAGGTCCACCGACTGCGCGGCGAGTAAATTCAGGCCGTCGAGTCCGTCGCCCGCTTCGAACGTGCTGGCACCGAGGCCAGTTAACAATGTGTCCAGCAATGAACGGAAAACGACCTCATCTTCGACAATGAGTATCTTTTTGCCGATTAGCGGTTTTTCCATTCTCTCCCCCTGCGTACCAGATATTTCAATAGTGGTTCATAAAACGCCGTTGCGCCTTTCAGAATTGGCTGAAGTCACAACCCCCGTGAATGAACAACTGATTATCTGCTACGGACCAGCGGTAATAGTTCATCCATTTTTTTCTCCACGGCGGCCTTGCCTGCCGCAATTGCCTCTTCAGCCCGATGAAAGTCCAGCGTTGAAATCTGTGGACAAAAAGGCTGAATCAGCACATCCGGCGGATCGCCTGCCATACGATTACGTTTCAGGCGATTTTCCAATACCTGGATTGACGTTGACATAATTTCCATCGCGCCTGGAGACTGGCTGGCGCGCCGATGGGTCAACCCCATCAGACGCTGGCGCAGTTTTTTGCCCCAGCTCAGTGCTTCTGCCGCCTCTTCACCGCTCTGCGGCGTGACCGACAGCAGATCCTGCTGCATCAGGTGCGCATCATGTTGCAGGTCAACAGCAATCACAATGTCAGCGCCCAGCGCGCGGGTCAGCGAAATCGGCACCGGATTGACCACCGCACCATCCACCAGCCAATAACCATTGTAGCCAACCGGAGGCAATAAGCCTGGCATACTACACGATGCACGCACCGCCTGGTGCAAATCACCTTCGGTCAGCCACAGCTCGCGTCCGGTGCAGAGGTTCGTTGCCACCACGCCAAAGCGCTTATCCGCGTCTTCGATGAGCTCGTTAGGGATCAACTGACGGATATGGCTAAACACCCGGTCGCCGCGCAGCAGGCCGCCACGCTGCCATGAGAGATCCATCAGACGGATAACATCCCAGTAGCGAAATGCGCTGACCCACTTCTCCATCAACGCCAGCCGGCCGTTGACGTAGGCAGAGCCCACCAGCGCGCCGACGGAACAGCCTGCGACGACATCCACCTCAATACCGGTGCGCTCCAGCGCGTTAATGACACCGATATGCGCCCAGCCTTTGGCAGCGCCCGATCCCAGGGCCAGCCCAATCCTGACTTTTCTCATCTCACCTCGTGATCAACCTGATGCGTAGCTTCACGCTGGCCAGTCGGCTAACATAGCGCACACTTTCATTAACTTTAATCACTCTCAGGAGATGATGTGTCCGAAAAGTGCCCCTGCTGCAGCGGAGAGCAGTATAGCCTATGTTGTCAGCCCTTTCTGAACGGGCAACAAACGCCACAGCGTGCTGAACAGTTAATGCGCTCGCGTTACAGCGCTTACGTTATGCAAAACGCCGACTGGCTGGTAGAAACTTGGCATCCCAGCCAGCGCGTGGCCGGACTAGAGACGCTATTATCCGAAAGTTTCACCACCACAGAATGGCTTGGCCTGAATGTAACCCGTTGTAATCACGGAAGCCATGAGAATGAAGCCTTCGTCACTTTTTTTGCGCGTTATCTCGAAAAAGGCCGTACCTGCAGCCTGTATGAATGTTCACGCTTTCTTCGCGAGGATCAACGCTGGTACTATGTCGACGGAACAACGCCGGAGTTAGGGCGTAACGATCGCTGTCCTTGTGGCTCCGATAAAAAATACAAAAAATGTTGTGGCTAATCTGGACAGATGCCCAACAGCTTCACTATTCATCGCTTTGACAGGACTCTGATCGAGATGCAAGCGCAAACCATGCAACGAAAAGTTTTACGGACCATTTGCCCCGATCCAAAGGATCTGATCGCCAAGATCACCAACATTTGCTACAAGCACGAACTGAACATTGTGCAGAACAATGAGTTCGTCGATCACCGTACCGGGCGCTTTTTCATGCGCACAGAGCTGGAAGGCATTTTCAACGACAACACGCTGCTGGCTGATCTCGACAGCGCGCTGCCGGCCGGTTCGGTACGTGAGCTGCACAGCGCCGGACGTCGCCGCGTGGTGATTCTGGTCACCAAAGAGGCACATTGCTTGGGCGATCTGCTGATGAAGAGCGCTTTTGGTGGTCTGGACATGGAAATCGCCGCCGTCATTGGCAACCATGAAACGCTGCGTTCCCTGGTCGAGCGTTTTGACATCCCGTTCGTGCTGGTCAGCCATGAAGGCCTGACGCGCGAAGAGCACGATAACCGCATGGCAGATGAGATCGATCGCTATCAGCCGGATTACGTGGTGCTGGCGAAATACATGCGCGTGCTGACGCCGGCGTTTGTGCAGCGTTATCCCAACCAGATCATCAATATTCACCACTCGTTCCTGCCAGCCTTCATTGGCGCCCGTCCTTATCATCAGGCCTATGAGCACGGCGTGAAGATCATCGGTGCTACAGCGCACTACATGAACGACAACCTGGATGAAGGCCCTATCATCATGCAGGACGTGATTAACGTCGATCACAGCTATACCGCTGAAGAGATGATGCGTGCCGGACGCGACGTGGAAAAGAATGTACTGAGCCGCGCGCTGTACAAAGTGCTGGGCCAGCGCGTGTTTGTTTACGGTAACCGCACGATCATTCTTTAACCACTGCGGCGCTAATTTGCGCAACTCTTCAGCGTCACGCGTAAAAAGTGGGCAAACGATTGAGTTTTTTACTGCGGGCGCTTTACAGACTGAACGCATTTGGTATGATGCGCCCCGCTTTCAGGCATAAAGATTCAGGCCAGTGGCGGGATTCCCGAGCGGCCAAAGGGAGCAGACTGTAAATCTGCCGTCATCGACTTCGAAGGTTCGAATCCTTCTCCCGCCACCATCTCATGCTGCACTTTTCTCCTAGTTGACATCTGAATTCAGGCAATGCCTGGTCGCCATCAATGGCGCCCTGTAGTGATACGGACTCAAGTGTTACCCATGTGACCGGTTTCTACCCACATCGTCCCTGTTGTCGCCCGGATTGTAGGGTGCGCATTAATGCGCACCTGGATATTCACATCAACGCCTCCAGGCTGAGCGGCATCGCCCTCCTCACCCAGCTATCCTGCGTCCCCCACCACAAATAACCCGCGCGCTGCCTCTTGCTCTTATCGTCACGCTCTTACGACGCAAGCCATGACTTTTGCCGCAAACCTGGTTACCATCGCCGCAACCATTTGCGACGAAAAATGGCAGTGAAATGAAATTTATCTCTTTTAACATCAACGGTTTGCGCTCACGTCCTCATCAGCTGGCGGCGCTGGTTGAACAGCATCAACCGGATGTCATCGGCCTGCAGGAAACCAAAGTGCACGATGATATGTTCCCGCTGGAAGAGGTCAGCAAGCTGGGTTACAACATGTTCTATCACGGCCAGAAAGGCCATTACGGCGTGGCGCTGCTGACCAAGACGCAGCCGGTGGCAGTTCGACGCGGTTTTCCCGATGACGGCGAAGATTCCCAGCGACGTCTGATCATGGCAGAAATTCCCAGCCCGATTGGCGATATAACCGTCATCAACGGTTACTTCCCGCAGGGGGAAAGCCGTGACCATCCCATCAAGTTCCCGGCCAAAGAGAAGTTTTATCGCGACCTGCAAAGCTATCTCGAGCAGCAACTGGCGGCCGACAAGCCGGTGCTGATCATGGGAGATATGAACATCAGCAGTACCGATCTGGACATTGGTATTGGTGAAGAGAACCGTAAGCGCTGGCTGCGCACCGGCAAATGCTCTTTCCTGCCGGAAGAGCGCGAGTGGATGGACCGTTTGCTGCAGTGGGGACTGGTCGATACGTGGCGTGAGAAAAACCCGGAAACCGCAGATCGCTTCTCGTGGTTCGACTATCGCTCCAAAGGATTTGATGACAACCGCGGTCTGCGCATCGATCTGCTGCTGGCCAGCCCACCGCTGGCGTCGCGCTGCATCGATAGCGGCATCGACTACGCTATTCGCAGCATGGACAAACCGTCCGATCACGCGCCGGTGTGGTCCAGTTTCAAGCTGTAACTGAACAGCATGGCGCCTGCGCGCCATGCCCGCTTACTTAATGATTTTCCACAGTAGCGGATTGGTGCCCAGCACTTTTTCGTCACGCGCACACTGCAGCAGTACGCCTTCCGCTTTCACCACGACTCCTTCGGAGTAGCTGCGATTTTCATAGATACAGCACTGCAGGCAGTTGTTCTGCTGGCGATTCTGCCCCTGCGTCCACACTTCTGGCGGCATATCCACCACCACGTCGGTATTGCCCATCCGAGCGGGCTCCGGCTGGCGATTAGCCAGCGCGGCATGGCTGCACAGCAGCAGCACACTCAGGAACAGCGTTGCGTAACGCATTATTCCGTCTCCTTCGTTTTGCGCCGGGGCGTTTTGCCTTTACTGCGCGTCTTCGCTCCGGTCGCGGCTAATCCACGAAAAGCCTGCAGCGACGGCCTCTGGCGCGCCTCACCGATCAGTCCGATCAAGGTACTGACCAGCGGCTGCATAAACTCATCATAGCGACAGGCTTTTTCACTGATGCGGGTAAGCGTTGACTCCCAGTGAGCCGTCATATCCGGCCGCGCGGCCATCTCAGGTAACGCATGAATCAGCGCCCTGCCCGCCTCGGTTGAGTGAATATAGCGACCTTTTTTCACCAGAAATGTACGGCGGAACAGCAATCCTATGATGCCGGCACGCGTCGCTTCCGTTCCTAAACCATCGGTCGCACGCAGCACTTTCTTTAATTCTTTATCCTGCACAAAGCGGGCGATACCGGTCATGGCCGATAGCAGCGTGGCATCGGTGAACGGCCGCGGCGGCTGAGTCTGCTTCGCCAGCACCTCACCACGCTCACACAACAGCTCATCGCCTTTACTCACCACCGGCAGCGGCGTGCCGTCATTCTCTTCATCGCGCTCTTTACTGCCCAGCAGCGCACGCCAGCCGGCTTCGGCAAGAAAACGTGCTTTGGCGACGAACTTGCCACCGCCGATATCGAGGTCGATGACGCATTTGCGAAATACCGCGTCGGGACAAAACTGCATCAGATACTGGCGCGCAATTAGACCGTAAATATTGGCTTCATTGTCGCTCAGGTTCACCTTGCTGGCGCGCGCCGTAGGAATGATGGCATGGTGCGCATCCACTTTTTTATCGTCCCAGCAGCGATTTTTCTGATCCGGATTGAAATCCGCCGGCAGTGATACGTCCGGCTGATGCGCCTGAATGGCGTTCAGCACCGCATGGCGTCCGGCAAAATGTTCATCCGGGAGATAGCGGCTGTCCGAGCGCGGATACGTAATCAGCTTATGGGTTTCATACAAACGCTGACAGCAGTCCAGTACCGTCTGGGCACTCAGACCAAAACGCTTCGCCGCTTCGATTTGCAGGCTGGAGAGGGAAAATGGCAGCGGCGCCGTTTCCGACTCCCGCTTATCGTTGTAGCCAGTAACCCACGCCGGTTTGCCGTTGATACGTTCAAGCACGTGGTCAGCGAGAGGACGATGCAGCAAACGGCCCTCATCATCCTGCCACGGTTCACAGACATCGCTGGGGATCCAGCTGGCAACGAAGCGCTCCTCTTTAGGGGTGACGATGTGCGCCTTCACTTCGAAGTAATCCTTCGGCACAAAGTTTTTGATCTCTTCATCGCGCCTCACCACCAGCCCCAGCACCGGCGTCTGTACGCGTCCCACCGAGAGCACGCCGTCGTAACCGGCGTTGCGGCCCAGCAGCGTCCAGGCGCGCGTCATGTTGATGCCATACAGCCAGTCAGCGCGCGCCCGGGCCAGTGCCGAGACGCACAGCGGAATGAATTCACGGTTCTCGCGCAAACGGCTCACCGCGCGCTGGACCGCCGCAGGGTTGAGGTCGTTAATCAGGCAGCGCTGCACCTGCTGGCGCTTTTCAGCCGGCAGCTGCAGATAATCGAGCACTTCGTCGACCAGCAGTTGTCCTTCGCGATCCGGGTCACCGGCGTGCACCACCACGCTGGCCTGCTGCAGTAACCCCTCAATCACTTTGAGCTGTTTCGCCACTGAGGGGCGCGGCTGCAGGCGCCATTTATCCGGGATGATGGGTAAGTCCGCCAGATTCCAGCGCGCATAGCGGCTGTCATAGCTGTCAGGCTGCGCCTGCTCCAGCAGATGCCCGACACACCATGTCACAACCTGGTCATTACCACAGGCAATATAGCCGTCGCCACGTCGATGCGGTTTAGGTAGCACATCGGCGATGGCGCGTGCCAGACTGGGTTTTTCAGCAATAAACAAACGCATGAATGGCGTCGTTCCTTTACGTCAGGTGACTACAGTAATCAGTGGATGGGCGCGGTCGGCCGGCAGCAGTGTGCCAATCGCCGTGGCCTCAACGCCAGCCTGCGCGGCGCACGCGCGAAACGCCGCGACAGCGTCAGGCTGCACCGCCACCAGCAGCCCTTTTTTCTCTGCGGTAGTCAGAATACCGATGCCAAGCGGTTTGGTGAGGAACAGCTCGCAGCCCACCTGCGCGGCGCTGTTCTTTTTCACGCGCGCCACGTCAACGATGCCGGTAACGGCAAGGCCAAAAATCGGTTCCGGCGCATCGATTGAGTGACCGCCCGCCAGCGCGATGCCAGCCGCCTGGCAGGCCGCGCGACCGCCCTCCACCACCTGCTGCGCCACCTTTGCGTCCAGCACATTAACCGGCCAGCCGAGAATGGCGATGGCCATGATCGGTTTGCCGCCCATGGCGTAAATATCACTGATGGCGTTAGTGGCCGCGATACGGCCAAAGGTGTGCGGATCGTCAACGATGGGCATCAAAGAAGTCAGTAGTGCTGACTACCGCCGTGCCGTTGCCAAGATCGTACACTGCAGCATCGTCACGGGTTTCATTGCCGACCAGCAGTTGCGGATCGTGAAAGGCAGCCAGTTCGCTGTGCAAAATGGTCTCAAACACCTGAAGTGAAATTTTACAGCCGCAGCCAGCGCCGTGGCTGTATTGCGTCAAACGAAGCGGTTCGCTCATGGCGGGTTCCTTGTGCGCTGAACAGAGAGGGCTATGTTAGCCTGGCTGCCCGCTGCTGGTAAGCGCTGTCGCCGCTAAGCGCGATCTTTCGCACAGCGACTGTGCAATCAGTGTCGTTGCATGCACCTTGCCGCAGAAACCCGCGGCTGTCTGTCAGAAATAACTGACAAACGCCTCGCTGTCGGGCGCAACCACGGTGGTATTGGCTTTCAGCTGGGGCGTACCGAGGTAGAGGAAACCAACAATCGCATCCTGCTCGCGGCAGCCAAAGGCGGCGCGTACCTGCGGATGATCGGTCCATGGCCCGCTGCGCCAGATGCCGTTAAAGCCCTGCGCGACGACCGCCATCTGCATCGCCATCACCGCGCAGCCAGCGGACACGACCTGCTCCCAGCGCAGGACTTTGGTGGAGTCTTCGCAGTGCGCGACAACGGTGATGATCATCGGCGCGCGGAACGGTGACGTCCGGGCCTTCCCGATGGCTTTGTCATCCAGCTGGCTGTCGCGTGCGGCCTGCTCCAGCAGATGGCTAAAGCGTTCGCGCCCCTCATTTTCAATGATGATGAAGCGCCACGGCTGCAGCGTCCCGTGATCCGGTGCGCGCATACCCGCGTGCAGAATATTCTGCAGCACCTCACCGGCCGGTGCCGGCTCGGTCAGACGCGACGCTGAACGACGGTTTACCAGTAATTCCAGTGCATCCATCTTGATTCTCCCGTGATTAACAAAGCGTGTGCTAATCTTGGCACAGCGCGATCTTTTGTAACAGTCTGGCGCGATTTCCTGCTGACTTTTCGCACGCTGCTCTTTAGGATGAACCCGACATCGGGGCAGACCGCATACCGGCTGCCCTGGCTACGTGAATATGGAGAGTTTATGCGCACATTGTGGCGAATTATTGCTGGCCTGTTCCGCTGGAGCTGGCGGGTGCTGAATTTTATCCGGGAATTTATCCTGAATCTGTTCCTGATTGTGTTAATTCTGGCCGGCGTCGGCATCTGGCTGCAGCTATCCAGCGCCAGCAGCAGTGAACCGGTGCAGCAGGGTGCGCTGAAAGTGGACCTGAGCGGCGTGCTGGTGGACAAACCGTCGGTCAGCAATCGTCTGAGCCGCATCAGCCGCCAGCTGCTTGGTGCCAGCAGCGATCGTTTGCAGGAAAATTCGTTGTTTGATGTGGTCGATGCCATTCGTCAGGCAAAGAGCGATAAAAATATCACCGGCATGGTGCTGGATCTGCGCGATTTTGCCGGCAGCGATCAGCCTTCGCTGCAGTACGTTGGTAAGGCGCTGCGCGAATTCCGCGACGCGGGCAAACCCATTTTTGCCCTCGGCGACAGCTATAGCCAGGCGCAATACTATCTCGCCAGCTACGCCACGAAGGTCTATCTGTCCCCGCAGGGCACGGTGGATCTGCATGGTTTCGCCACCAACGGCCTCTATTACAAATCCCTGCTGGATAAGCTGAAAGTCAGCTCGCACGTGTTCCGTGTCGGCACCTATAAGTCCGCGGTTGAACCTTTCCTGCGTGATGATATGTCGCCGGAAGCGCGCGATGCTGATGGCCGCTGGGTCGGCCAGCTGTGGCAGAATTACCTCAATACGGTGTCGGCCAACCGGCAAATCACGCCGCAGCAGCTGTTCCCGGGGGCGGCGGGAATAATCAGCGGTCTGCAGGAAGTTCAGGGCGATACCGCTAAATATGCCCTGGAGAACAAACTGGTGGATGTGCTGGATTCGCGCGCTGCCGCCGATCGCGAGCTGGTGAAAACCTTTGGCTGGGATAAAGCCAGCAATGACTACCGCAACGTCAGCATCTATTACTACAACGTCAAACAACCGACGCAGCAGGATGGCAACATTGCGGTGATTCTCGCCAGCGGCGCCATCATGGACGGCGAAGAGAGCGCCGGCAACGTCGGTGGCGACACCACCGCTGCACAGATCCGCGACGCCCGCCTCGACGACAAAATCAAAGCCATCGTGCTGCGCGTCAACAGCCCGGGCGGCAGCGTAACGGCCTCTGAAGCCATCCGTGAAGAGCTGGCGGCTGCGCACGATGCCGGTAAGCCGGTGGTGGTTTCGATGGGCGGCATGGCGGCATCGGGCGGCTACTGGATCTCCACGCCGGCCGACTATATCGTCGCGGCGCCGAGCACTCTGACCGGGTCGATCGGCATCTTTGGCGTGATCAATACGGTGGAGAATAGCCTGAGCAGCATCGGCGTACACAGCGACGGCGTTGCCACCTCGCCGCTGGCGGATGTGTCGACCACCAAAGCACTGCCGACTGAAGCGCAGCAGCTGATGCAGCTGACCATTGAAAACGGTTATCGCAACTTTGTCGGTCTGGTCGCGGCGTCACGCCATAAAACGCCACAGCAGATTGATGCCATCGCGCAGGGTCACGTCTGGACCGGTAGCGATGCCAAAGCCAATGGGCTGGTGGATGCGCTGGGCGACTTCGACGATGCAGTGGCTAAAGCCGCCGAGCTGGCGAAGGTCGCGAAACCTGAACTGAGCTGGTATCATGACGATCCGGGGATGATCGATCTGCTGCTTAACCAGATGAATGCGTCGGCGCAGGCCGTGCTGCCGGCTGCGCTGAAAGTGTGGCTGCCGGCACCGGTCAGCGAAGTGATGGGCGCGCTGCAGGCGCAGCCGGGCCTGTTGAATAATCTCAACGATCCGCAAAACCGTTACGCGTTCTGCCTGACCTGCGGCAACGTACGCTAATCTTTACAGCCCGGCCGCTGGTCGGGCTGCTTTTCCCCGCTAATCCCCTTATACTGCGCGTTTTACGGCAAGTCTGAGTCCATTCATGCAAAAGAAAAATATCTATGTAGCCTACACGGGCGGGACCATCGGTATGCAACGCTCCGCGCAGGGTTACATTCCGGTCTCTGGCCATCTGCAGCAGCAGCTGGCGATGATGCCAGAGTTTCACCGTCCGGAAATGCCGGATTTCACCATCCACGAATACAATCCGCTGATTGACTCCTCGGATATGACGCCGCAGGACTGGCAGTCAATCGCTGACGACATCCAGCTGAACTACGATCGCTATGACGGTTTCGTCATTCTGCATGGCACCGATACCATGGCGTTCACCGCGTCGGCGCTGTCGTTCATGCTGGAGAACCTGGCCAAGCCGGTGATCGTCACCGGGTCGCAGACTCCTCTGGCCGAGCTGCGTTCAGACGGCCAGCAAAATTTGCTGAACTCGCTGTACGTCGCGGCAAATTACCCGATTAATGAAGTGGCGCTGTTCTTCAACAACACGCTGTTCCGCGGTAACCGCACCACCAAAGCCCACGCCAACGGTTTTAATGCGTTCGCGTCACCGAACCTGTCGCCGCTGCTGGAAGCGGGCATCCACATTCGCCGTCTCAATACGCCGCCGGCACCGCGCGGCAGCGGTGAGCTGATCGTCCATCCGATCACCCCCCAGTCGATTGGCGTGGTGACGATCTATCCGGGCATCTCTGCCGACGTGGTGCGCAATTTCCTGCGTCAGCCGGTGAAGGCGCTGATTCTGCGTTCTTACGGTGTGGGCAACGCGCCACAAAATGCCGAGTTTCTTGCCGAACTGCAGCAGGCCAGCGAGCGCGGAATTGTGGTGGTGAATCTGACGCAGTGCATGTCCGGCAAGGTCAACATGGGCGGTTACGCCACCGGCAACGCACTAGAACACGCCGGCGTGATCAGTGGTTTTGATCTTACCGTCGAGGCCATCCTGACTAAACTGCACTTTTTGTTAAGCCAGAACCTCACCAGCGCTGAAATTCGTGCTAAAATGCAGCAGAATTTACGTGGCGAACTGACCGAAGACTGATACGGAGCAAAATCCCATGAAGCGGGCATTGATAATCATCGATATTCAGAACGATTTTTGCCCCGGCGGCCCGATGGCCGTGCGTGAAGGTGACCAGACGGTTGCCGTTGCCAATCGCTATGCACGCGAATTCCGCGCGCGCGGGAATGCGTGGTGGCATTGCAGGACTGGCATCCGGCCAATCACGGCAGCTTTGCCTCGGGCTCTGGCGAGCCGGTGTATACGCTCGGTGAACTGAATGGTCTGGCCCAGATCTGGTGGCCAGATCACGGCGTGCAGCATTCACACGGCGCTGATTTCCATCCGGATCTCGATCGCAGTCTGATTGATGCGGTGTTCCATAAAGGCGGCGATGTGGATGTGGATAGCTACAGCGCCTTTTTCGATAACGGGCACCGCCGCAAAACCGAGCTCGACAGCTGGCTGCGCGAGCGCGGCATTACCGACCTAGTGATGCTGGGTCTGGCGACCGATTATTGCGTGAAGTACAGCGTGCTGGATGCGCTGGAACTGGGATATCATGTTGAGGTGGTGCAGGAAGGCTGCCGCGGCGTCAATCTCAATCCGGACGACAGCGAGATCGCGCAGATGCAGGCGCAGGGTGCGGTTATTATCTGAAAATCAGGGCTGGAACTCTCCAGCCCTGCAGCCGGTTAATGCAGGTTGATGCGAGTCACGTCGGACTCGATTCCCCACTCTTCCTTCAGCTGTTTTTTCGACTTCATCACCATCTCGCCGCCTTTACCGATGGTCATGTCCTGCAGTTCGTCGTTGTGCCGCGCCTGCCACAGCATCACCAGCTGCAGGCAGTTATCTTTCTGATCCTGCGTCAGCGCCACGCCGTCCGGCCACTTGCCGGTTTCCACTGCGGTGGCGAGGCGCTCGTAGACTTCCGGCGTCATCGCCGCCAGCATTGCTTCCAGTTCCTGCTTCATGCTCAGCCCTCGTGCTGATTGCCCTGCTCGTCGGTAAAGTTCAGCGACGCTGAGTTGACACAATAACGCTCGCCGGTTGGCTGCGGGCCATCCGGGAAGACGTGGCCCAGATGGGCGTCGCAGTTACCGCAGCGGATTTCGACGCGGTGCATACCGTGCGAATCATCTTTCAGATAGCGGATAGCTTCATCGTTGTACGGCTGATAAAAGCTCGGCCAGCCGCAGCCGGAGTCATACTTGGTTTCGGAGAGAAACAGCGGTGCGTTGCAGACCAAGCAGTTATAAACACCCTCCTGCTTGTTGTGCAACAGCGCGCCGGTGAAAGGCGGTTCGGTTCCGCGATGCTGAGTGACGTAGCGCTGCATTTCCGACAGCTGGGCAATTTTTGCCTCGGGTGCGGTGTCTTTAGCCATTTTGAGTTCCAGAGTGTCATTCTGTAAAAATCGTCTGGTATTCTAACAAACGAACAACATCTTTCGGGTCTTTTTTCGTGCGGATGCTTTTGCCCCGACCAGCACTGCGCAATTTTGTGATGACGATCACTCTTTGCAACAGTCATCCCTTTTTAGTCTGCATTCGGCGTAAGATAGGTGCGCAATAATTGGGTGCGCAAGCGTTTGCGCACCCAATTATTCCTGGCGCCGGAATTGACCTGTCGCAACAATTGACACGATTCCGCTTGACGCCTGGTAAGGTTTTTGTAATTTTACAGCCAACCTTTATTCACTAACAAATAGCTGGTGGAATATATGACTATAAAAGTAGGTATCAACGGTTTTGGCCGTATCGGTCGCATCGTTTTCCGTGCTGCTCAGCAGCGTTCTGACATCGAAATTGTCGCGATCAACGACCTGCTCGACGCCGATTACATGGCTTACATGCTGAAGTATGACTCTACACACGGTCGTTTCGACGGCACCGTAGAAGTGAAAGATGGCGCGCTGATTGTTAACGGTAAAAAAATCCGTGTTACCGCTGAGAAAGACCCGGCTAACCTGAAATGGGACGAAGTGGGCGTTGACGTTGTTGCTGAAGCAACCGGTATCTTCCTGACCGACGAAACCGCACGTAAACACATCACTGCCGGCGTGAAGAAAGTGGTTCTGACTGGCCCGTCTAAAGACGACACCCCAATGTTCGTTCGTGGTGCCAACTTCGACAAATATGCTGGCCAGGACATCGTGTCTAACGCTTCCTGCACCACCAACTGCCTGGCGCCGCTGGCTAAAGTGATCAACGACAAGTTCGGTATCGTTGAAGGTCTGATGACCACGGTTCACGCCACCACCGCAACCCAGAAAACCGTTGATGGCCCATCTCACAAAGACTGGCGCGGCGGCCGCGGTGCAGCGCAGAACATCATCCCATCTTCAACTGGCGCAGCGAAAGCAGTAGGCAAAGTTCTGCCAGAGCTGAACGGTAAACTGACCGGTATGGCGTTCCGCGTACCGACGCCAAACGTCTCTGTGGTTGACCTGACTGTTCGTCTGGAAAAACCAGCGTCTTACAAAGACATCTGTGCAGCCATCAAAGCCGCTGCTGAAGGTGACATGAAAGACGTGCTGGGCTACATCGAAGACGACGTGGTTTCTACCGACTTCAACGGCGAAACCCTGACTTCCGTATTCGACGCGAAAGCAGGTATCGCTCTGAACGACAACTTTGTGAAACTGGTTTCTTGGTACGATAACGAAACGGGTTACTCCAACAAGGTTCTGGATCTGATTGCACTGGTTGCTGCTAAGTAAGCTAACCGGCTAAACAGATAAGGGGTGACTTCGGTCGCCCTTTTTTTTTCGATTGGATGAGAGAAGGTCTGACAATGCACAATTCGCTCTTTAACTTGCCCGTGGTGACGCAGATCACCCCTTACCTGTCGCAGCGTCAGATGGGTGAATTGCCGATTCTGGTGATCAGCCATCCGAAAGTGCGCGCCGCCATTGCCCTGCAGGGTGCGCACCTGCTGGCATGGCAGCCGGCCGGTCAGCAGCCCGCCATCTGGCTCAGCGACAAGACGCCGTTCGTCACCGGTAAAGCCATTCGCGGCGGCGTGCCGGTATGCTGGCCGTGGTTTGGTCCGGCGGGTGAACCTGCGCATGGCTTTGCCCTTAATCAGCCGTGGACGCTGACGGCGCATGATGAGAACGAAGATGCGGTCATGCTGACGTTCACGCTGGAAAGTAACGTACAAACGAAAAAACTGTGGCCGCACGATTTCACGCTGCTGGCGCGCTTCCGCATTGCTGAACACTGTGAGATTGAGCTGGAAGCCTAGGGCGATTATGAAGCCACTGCCGCGCTGCACAGCTATTTTCAGGTGGCGGACATTGCGCAGGTTGAAGTTAGCGGGCTCGGTAACAGCTATATCGATAAGGTACAGGAAAATGCCATCGGCAGCGCAGCGGACGGTAAACAAACCTATCCCGATCGGGTTGATCGCATTCATACCGCAGCGGAAGACTGCAGCGTGATTCACGATCGCGCCGGTAAGCGCCAGATTGAAGTCTATCACGATTATCAAAGTGACGTTGTCACCTACAACCCCGGCCCGGCACTCTCATGCAGCATGGCCGATATGCCTAATATGGTTATAAAACGATGGTGTGCGTGGAGACGGCGCGTATCAACAAGCCGATGAAAAGTGCCGGAGAAACCCCTGCCCGCCTTGGCGTCACGCTGAGAATCCGCAATAAGTAATGCTGAACGGCGCACGCGCCGTTTACACCACATCCAGTGCCAGTTTGTGCTGCGGCGGCGGAAAGGCGCGATCCAGCAGCGCCAGTTCATCGCTGGTCAGGGTGATATTCAGGGCCGCCGCATTCTCCTGCACGTGCGCCACGCTGCCCGCCTTGGGAATGGCCATTACGCCCGGCTGGCGAATCACCCAGCTCAACAGCAACTGTGCGATGCTAATGCCCTTCTGTTGTGCAATCTGCTGCAAAGTCGCATCGTCAAACAGCGCCTGACGCAGCCCTCCGGCCTCACTCCACAGCTCCTGCAGATCGTCGCTATCAAAATTGGAGACGCCCCAGTGGGGGATTTTGCCCCGCTGCTGCAGCGTTTGCATGGTGCGCACGGTCTCTTCCAGTGGAACATTACCGCGCCAGTGCAACAGATAAAGATCGAGATAGTCCGTCTGCAGACGGCGCAGACTGCGTTCACAGGCGTCAATCGCATCGACCTCACCGGCGTTCCGCGGGTAAACTTTTGATACCAGCCAGGCTTGATCGCGCCGTCCGCGCAGCGCTGCGCCGACCACCTCTTCCGCGCCGCCTTCGGCATACATCTCAGCGGTATCGATCAGTTTCAGTCCGGCGTCCAGTCCAGCCTGCAGCGCAGCGATTTCCTGCGCCCGCTGTGCCGGTTTTTCGCCCATATACCAGGTGCCCTGACCGATTGCCGGTAACGGCGTATCGTCGTTAAACTGAATCGTCTTCATCTCACCTCCTGTTGCGCCATTTCAAGGCGCAATATTGGTGCAAGGTAACAAAAACGCCTAATTATGAGGCGTTCGTGCGGTCATCAGAAGCTGTAGCTGACGCCGGTCCACAACGTAAACTGACCGTCTTATCAACCATCGGACTGTCTTTGATTTCACTGGCGAAGCGAGTGTAACGGCCTGACAGGCTGGCGTTCCAGCTCTCGCTGATCTGGTAGCTGGCGTTCATCTCGACGTAAGGCGACCAGCTGTCGTCCGGGTGATAGCGATCAATGCCGGTACGCGCGCTTTCGTGGCCGGAAACGCCGTAGTAATAGCGGTTTTGGTTGGCACTGTTCCACATTGCGCCAATGCCCAGCGTCAGGCTGATCGCGCCGAAATCAAAGCGGTACAGGTAGGTCAGGTCCCAAATCATGCCGTTGCGGTTATTCAGCACATCGCCCAGCAGCGCGGTACACACAATCCCCCAGTCAGCACAACATGACGATAAGTCGCGCTGACCATCAGCGTCATGCGACGCTTGTCCAGCCCTTTCATATCGCCCAGATCGTTATATTTCGGGTCATACTGCTGCGGCGAGCCTAACAGCGTTAACGACAGCTGATTCTGCGGGTCTTTCCACAGGTAATAACCGCCCTGCAGGCTGCGGAACCAAAAGTTTTCCCCCTCATAATTGATGACCGGGATCGGCAGATATCGGTCCTGGCCGCCGCGGTACGGCGACTGGGCATAAATAACCGAAGCCCCGAGTGACACGGGTTAAGCGTAAGTGCTGAACGCCGCAAAATAGCAAGGACACATCAGAGCAACCGCTTTAAGTTTGAAATGGTTCACAATTTATTCATTCCATTAATATAACAATCACACGCAGAGTCTAACCAAATTTTGCCACTGGTTTAACTTTTAATGTTAATTTCCTTTTTATCCTGTCAGAAGCGTCTGAGACGCAGCGCACCTGTCGCCGCAAGGGCGTGACGGCCTTAGCGCTTATGAGACTTTGTTATTGATATATCGCTAAATAAGGAGAAAAGACGGAGCAATTTTTCTGATTGCCTTCTACAGTAAAAGTAAGACGAGAATTTTTTGTACGAGCAGAGTAACCATAAGAATTGTGAATCCCGATAAAAAATCGTCAGGTTGGCATAAGGGTTGCTGTACTCAATAAAGAATATCTTCCGGGAGCTGCAAGAGCATCTTATTACGCTCCTTTACCTGTGCTAAAAACGAAAGGACGGGCATCGCTATGAATATATTCGATCACTATCGTCAGCGTTATGAAGCTGCCAAGGACGAAGAGTTCACACTGCAGGAATTCCTCACCATCTGTAAGCAGGATCGCAGTGCATACGCCAACGCGGCAGAACGACTATTGATGGCCATCGGTGAGCCTGTGATGGTCGATACTGCCCAAGAGCCTCGCCTTTCCCGTATCTTCTCTAACCGCGTCATCGGACGCTACCCGGCCTTTGAAGAGTTTTACGGTATGGAGGAAGCGATTGAGCAGATCGTCTCCTACCTGAAACACGCCGCGCAGGGGCTGGAGGAGAAGAAACAGATTCTGTACCTGCTCGGCCCGGTGGGCGGCGGTAAATCCTCGCTGGCCGAACGGCTTAAAGCGCTGATGCAGCGCGTACCGATCTATGTGCTAAGTGCTGACGGTGAACGCAGCCCGGTCAATGACCATCCGCTGTGCCTGTTTAATCCGCAGGAAGACGCCAATATTCTGGAAAAAGAGTACGGCGTGCCGCGGCGTTACCTTGGCACCATCATGTCGCCGTGGGCGGCAAAACGGTTGCATGACTTTGGCGGCGATATTACCCGCTTCAAAGTCGTGAAAGTGTGGCCGTCAATTCTTGAACAGCTGGCTATTGCCAAAACCGAACCGGGTGATGAGAACAACCAGGATATTTCGGCGCTGGTGGGTAAAGTGGATATCCGTAAGCTGGAAAACCACGCGCAGAACGATCCGGATGCCTACGTCTACTCGGGTGCGCTGTGCCGCGCCAACCAAGGCATTATGGAATTCGTGGAGATGTTCAAAGCACCAATTAAAGTGCTGCATCCGCTGCTGACCGCCACTCAGGAAGGTAACTATAACGGTACCGAAGGTATTTCCGCCCTGCCGTTTAACGGCATCATTCTGGCGCACTCCAACGAATCAGAGTGGGTGACGTTCCGTAACAACAAGAACAACGAAGCTTTCCTTGACCGCGTATACATCGTGAAGGTGCCTTACTGCCTGCGCGTGTCCGAGGAGATCAAAATTTATGAAAAACTGCTCAACCACAGTGAGCTGACCACCGCGCCTTGCGCACCCGGCACGCTGGAAACGCTGGCGCGCTTCTCGATTCTGTCGCGCCTGAAAGAACCGGAAAACTCCAGCATCTACTCGAAGATGCGCGTCTACGACGGTGAAAGCCTGAAAGATACCGATCCGAAAGCGAAATCGTGGCAGGAATATCACGATTACGCCGGTGTGGATGAAGGCATGAACGGCCTGTCGACCCGCTTCGCGTTTAAGATTCTGTCACGCGTGTTTAACTTCGACCATGCCGAAGTGGCGGCTAACCCGGTGCACCTGTTTTACGTGCTGGAACAGCAGATCGAGCGCGAGCAGTTCCCGCAGGATCAGGCTGAGAAGTATCTGGAACATCTGAAAGGCTATCTGATTCCGAAATATGCGGAATTTATTGGCAAAGAGATTCAGACCGCTTACCTCGAATCCTATTCGAAGTATGGTCAGAACATCTTCGACCGCTACGTCACTTACGCGGATTTCTGGATTCAGGATCAGGAGTACCGCGATCCGGATACCGGCCAGCTGTTTGATCGTGAATCACTCAATGCCGAGCTGGAAAAGATCGAGAAACCTGCCGGGATCATTAACCCAAAAGATTTCCGTAACGAGATTGTCAACTTTGTGCTGCGCGCACGGGCGCAGAATAACGGACGCAATCCAAACTGGACCAGCTACGAAAAACTGCGCACGGTGATCGAGAAGAAAATGTTCTCCAACACCGAGGAGTTGCTGCCGGTGATTTCGTTCAACACCAAAACATCCACGGACGAACAGAAAAAACACGACGATTTTGTCGATCGCATGATGGAAAAAGGTTATACCCGCAAGCAGGTGCGTCTGCTGTGCGAATGGTATCTGCGCGTGCGCAAATCGTCATAATCGACAGCGGTAAGCTACGCGGCATCCACAATGCCGCCTGAGGAGGCAGGACCCGTTCCGGCTTGGCTTACAGCGTAGTTTGGGGGAATTTATGGCCTATTTCATCGATCGGCGTCTTAACGGCAAGAATAAAAGTGCGGTCAACCGGCAGCGCTTTTTGCGCCGTTACAAGTCGCAAATCAAACAGTCGATCTCCGAGGCCATCAACAAGCGTTCGGTCACCGACGTGGAGAGTGGCGAATCGGTGTCGATTCCTATCGACGACATTAACGAGCCTATTTTCCATCAGGGGCGCGGCGGCAGCCGCCATCGCGTGCATCCCGGGAACGACCACTTTGTGCAAAACGACCGCATTGAGCGGCCGCAGGGCGGCGGTGGCGGCGGCAGCGGTCAGGGCAATGCCAGCCAGGACGGAGAAGGTCAGGACGAGTTTGTGTTTCAGATTTCGAAGGATGAATACCTCGATCTGCTGTTTGAAGATTTAGCGCTGCCTAATCTGCGCAAAAATCAGCATCGACAGCTCAATGAGTACAAAACCCACCGCGCGGGTTTCACCTCGAATGGTGTGCCGGCCAACATCAGCGTGGTGCGCTCGCTGCAAAACTCGCTGGCGCGACGTACCGCCATGACCGCAGGCAAACGTCGTATGCTGCACGAACTGGAAGCTACACTGAGTGAAGTCGAGAACAGCGAGCCGACGCAATTGCTTGAAGAGGAGCGGCTGCGCAAAGAGATTGCTGAACTGCGGGCGCGCATTGAGCGCGTGCCGTTTATCGACACCTTTGACCTGCGTTACAAGAATTTCGAGAAGCGGCCTGAACCGTCCAGCCAGGCGGTGATGTTCTGTCTGATGGACGTTTCCGGTTCGATGGACCAGGCGACCAAGGATATGGCGAAACGCTTTTATATCCTGCTTTATCTGTTCCTCAGCCGGACTTACAAAAACGTCGATGTAGTGTATATCCGTCATCATACTCAGGCGAAAGAAGTCGATGAACAGGAGTTCTTCTACTCGCAGGAGACCGGCGGCACTATCGTCTCCAGCGCACTTAAGCTGATGGACGAAGTGGTGAAAGAGCGTTATGACCCGTCGCAGTGGAATATCTATGCGGCGCAGGCTTCGGACGGCGATAACTGGGCGGATGACTCACCGTTGTGTCATGAAATTCTGGCGAAGCATATTCTGCCGGTGGTGCGCTACTACAGTTACATTGAGATTACCCGACGGGCGCACCAAACCCTGTGGCGCGAGTATGAGCATCTGCAGGCGATATTTGATAACTTTGCCATTCAGCACATCCGCGAGCCGGAAGACATCTACCCGGTATTTCGTGAGCTTTTCCACAAACAGGTCGCTGAAGCCTGAGTTTACCAGCCGGTCACCGACCGGCTTTTTCTTTACCCCGCCCGGCTTAACCCCTCTGAAAACCCTGCTGTTTTTCTGTGCGGATTTAACCTTCTATGGGATAGCGCGCTACAGAATGAAAAAATGTGCAATTAAGCGCTGACAAGCTATTGATAAGGCATTATCTTTTCACCTTGTCTGTGTGAATTGCCCACAGTTTGCTTTTTTATGCCCCGCCGCAGGAGAACGCCGTTGAATACCAGCATGATTTACAGTTTGTTCATTATTGGTTCCGTGCTGGTCGCAGCAAGTATTCTGCTGAGTTCCTTCTCGTCGCGTCTCGGCATCCCGATTCTGGTGATTTTCCTGGCGCTGGGGATGTTGACCGGCGTGGACGGCATCGGCGGCATTGCTTTTGATAACTATCCGGTAGCCTATCTAGTGTCCAACCTGGCGCTGGCCATCATCCTGCTCGACGGCGGCATGCGCACCAAGGCCAGCTCGTTCAAGGTGGCGCTCGGTCCGGCGCTGTCGCTGGCCACCGTTGGCGTGATGATTACCGCCGGCCTCACCGGTCTGGCTGCCGCCTGGCTGTTTAAACTCGATCTGATGCAGGGCTTCCTGATTGGCGCCATTATCGGCTCGACCGACGCCGCAGCGGTGTTTTCACTGCTGGGCGACAAAGGGCTTAACGAGCGCGTCAGTTCCACGCTGGAGATTGAATCAGGCAGCAACGATCCGATGGCCGTGTTTCTTACCATTACGCTGATCGACATGATTCAGCAGGGGCAAAGCGGCCTGAGCTGGATGTTTGTGGTGCATCTGGTACAGCAGTTCGGCCTTGGCATCGTACTCGGACTGGGCGGCGGCTGGGCGCTGCAGCAACTGATCAACCGCATCAGCCTGGCACAAGGGCTCTATCCGCTGCTGGCGCTGAGCGGCGGCATTATCGTGTTTGCCCTGACCACGGTGATGGAAGGCAGCGGTATTCTGGCGGTCTATCTGTGTGGTTTTCTGCTGGGCAACAGCCCGATTCGTAACCGCCACGGCATTCTGCAGACTTTCGACGGGATGGCCTGGCTGAGTCAGATTGGTATGTTTATCGTGCTCGGCCTGCTGGTGACGCCGTCTGACCTGTGGCATATCGCGCTGCCGGCGATGATTCTCTCGCTGTGGCTGATTCTGGTGGCGCGTCCGCTGTCGATTCTGGTCGGGCTGCTGCCGTTTAAAGGCTTTACCGGACGTGAACGCATCTTTATCAGCTGGGTGGGCCTGCGCGGTGCGGTGCCGATCATCCTCGCGGTGTTCCCAATGATGGCCGGGCTGGAGAACGCCAAACTTTACTTCAATATCGCCTTCTTCGTGGTACTGGTGTCACTGATGCTGCAGGGCACGTCGCTGGGCTATGCCGCTAAACGGGCTAAGGTGGTGGTACCGCCGACCGCGTCGCCCATCAGCCGCGTCGGGCTGGATATCCATCAGGAAAATCCGTGGGAGCAGTTTGTTTATCAGCTCAGCGCCGACAAATGGTGCGTCGGCGCCGCGCTGCGCGATTTGCAAATGCCGCGCGAAACGCGCATTGCCGCCCTGTTCCGCGATAACGCGCTGATGCACCCCAACGGCAATACGCCTCTGAAAGAGGGTGACGTGCTGTGCGTTATTGGCCGCGAGCGCGATCTGCCGGCGCTGGGCAAAATGTTCAGCCAGACGCCGCCGGTGGCGCTGGATCAGCGCTTCTTTGGTGACTTTATCCTTGATGCCGAGGCGCGCCTGCGCGATGTCGCGCAGATCTATGGCCTAGAGCTCGATGAAGAGACCAACGATCAGCAGTCGCTCGGCCAGTTGATTATGGGTCTGCTCGGCAGCACGCCGGTGGTTGGGGATCAGGTCGAGTGGAACCAGCTGACGTGGACGGTGGCGGAAAAAGAGGATAACCAAATCGTCAAAATCGGGGTGCGCGTGCGGGAAGAGAAGGAATAATCCGAGGCCGTATCGCTCGTAAACTGCGTGTCAGCGTCTATGATCACTATTCCACCCAGCAAACGGGAGAAGATGATGGGACACGTGGTGAAGATTGGTAGTTATGAGATCGTCGATGCAGTAATGGATGTGGAGAAGCTGGATACCGTCGGCATCCCCTGCCATACCAACCCCGGCCTGAGTTATCAGCTCGACGGCTGGGATCATGAAACCAGCGTACCGGCGTGGATTGATGGCGAACCGGTCGATCTGCAGATCGGGCACTATGACAAGCAGCAAGACCGCTGGGTATTGAAAAAACCGGCCTGATATTTTCCTCACCGCCATTCACTTTGACTGGCGGTCATTCCGAAAAGTAGTCTTAAAATAGTTTGTTATTTCACAGCATCTTTTACTTTTAATATTATTTTTCAACAGATTAGGCAGTCTGCACTTTAATCAAATATTGTTTTTTCAGACTCTTTCCATATTAACTCTGTCAAATAACTCCTGCATACTCTTAAACGTTGCTGCAGCTTTTCGTGACGTAAATCACGTCTCAAACGGCCCTTTCCATGCAGCGCTTATGGCAGCACTGACTCATATCTCGCTGAATATTATTTTATTTCTGCTTTCAGCGGATGACTCCTGAGCGCGTACTTGATTCTGGTCAGGCCATCTTTTACTTAAGAAAAGAGAGCAGGTTTTATGGCAAGTACATTGGTAATGAAGATGCAACCCGCTCGTGGAGCGGACTGCGCAAAAATCTCATCGCGAAAGTGGCACTCAGCTTTTCGGATTTAATTGCACTGAATTTGGCATTATTTTTATCCGCGGCCACCGTCCAAGGTATTTGGGAGAACTGGACAGTTTTATTCCGCCGCAGCAAATTGAATACCGCTTTGTCGCACAGTTAGGCCTGTCAGTGCTGTGCACAGCCTGGTTCTGGGTGCGTATGCGCCACTACACCTACCGCAAACCGTTCTGGTTTGAGCTGAAAGAAATTGTCAAAACGCTGTTTGTGTTTTCGCTGCTGGATCTGGCGCTGATTGCCATTTTCCAAATGGGACTTCTCGCGCATGGTGTGGGTGTTTAGCTGGACCTATGCCCTGCTGCTGCTGCCGCTGATGCGCGCCGGCGTGAAGCGTGCCATCAATCGCGCTGGTCAGTGGCAAAAAGAGACCATTATCATCGGCTCCGGTAAAAACGCCATGGAAGCCTACGCAGCGCTGCAGAGCGAGGAGATTCTGGGCTATAACGTGCAGGCGTTTATCTCGCTGGATGATGAGCCTCACCAGGAAAGTGTTAACGGCGTGCCGGTCATTACCTGGAAAGACATCAACTGGCAAACCATGGACCGTGACAACACGCAATTTATCGTCGCCACCGAATTTGAACAGAAGGTGGTGCGCGATAAATGGCTGAAGTTTCTGTCCAAGATGAAATGCCGCTCAATTTCGGTTATCCCTACGCTGCGCGGTGTGCCGCTGTATGGCACCGATATGTCGTTTATCTTCAGCCATGAAGTGATGATCCTGTGCGTCAGTAACAACCTAGCGAAACGCTCATCGCGTTTCCTCAAGCGCACCTTCGACGTGGTGGTTGCCTCCCTGCTGCTGCTGTTTCTTGCCCCGGTATTCGGTCTGCTGTGCTGGATGGTAAAACGCGATGGCGGGAATGCCATTTACGGCCACGAACGCATCGGTCAGGATGGCGTGAAGTTTAAGTGCCTGAAGTTCCGTTCAATGGTGACCAACTCGCAGGAAGTGCTGCAGAATCTGCTGGCCACCAGTGCCGAAGCGCGCGCTGAGTGGGATCGTGATTTCAAACTGAAGAACGATCCGCGCATCACAAAAATCGGTGGCTTCCTGCGTAAAACCAGCCTGGATGAACTGCCCCAGCTGTGGAACGTAATTCGCGGCGAAATGAGTCTGGTGGGACCACGTCCGGTGATTGAAGCCGAACTGGAACGCTACGCGGGCGATGTCGACTACTATCTGATGGCCAAACCGGGCATGACCGGTTTGTGGCAGGTCAGCGGGCGTAACGATATCGACTACGACACGCGCGTCTATTTTGACTCCTGGTACGTGAAGGACTGGGCGCTGTAGACCGACATCGCCATCCTATTCAAAACCGCTGGCGTCGTGCTGCGCCGCGACGGTGCTTACTGATACCCTCGACGCGATGTCTGCGCAGTGCCGGCAGACATCGCCTTTTCGTTTTAGCCCTTTCTTTTTGGTCGCAGACTCATTACCCTTCTCGCCTGTTTAACAGGACGTTACTGGTTCGTAATGCAAAAGTTTACCCTACTCCTTTTGAGCCTGGTGCTGCTGGCACCGCTGGGCATCGATCTCTACCTCCCCACGCTGCCGCAGATTGCCGAAGGTCTTCATAGCCCGGTCAGTCTGATCCAGACCACCATTCCGCTGTTTTTGCTGGTGATGGGTATCGGTCAGCTGGTCACCGGTCCGCTGGTGGATAATTTTGGCCGTAAGCCGATCGCGCTGATCGGCCTCGCGCTCTACATCATCGGCAGCGCAGTGGCCGCAACCGCCACCGTCTGGCCGGTGTTCTTCCTGGCGCGCCTGATTCAGGGCTGCGCGGTATGTTGTAGCGCGGTGGTGGCATTTAGCGGCGTGCGCGATCGGCTGAGCGGCGATGCCGCGGCGCGGGCTTATGGTTTCCTCAATGGTGCGCTGAACATCGTGCCGGCGCTGGCACCGCTGCTGGGCGGTATTCTGGCGGAAGCCTATGGCTGGCGTGCGCCCTTCTGGTTCCTGTGCGGCTATGCGCTGGTGATTGGCGTCATTGTTGTGGTCGCGCTGCCGGAAACACGTCCTGCGGACACGCTGCGCGTTAAAGGGCTGCCGCTGGCGCAGTATGCTGCCATCGGCCGGCAGCCGCGCTTTCTCGCTTTCGCCTTTGCCAACGCGGGCGCGCTCGGCATGGTGCTGATCTACGTTTCGCTGGCGCAGCACGTGTTAATGACCGAAGGTGGCCTGACGCCGCTGCAGTTCTCCTTTGCCTTTGGCGCCAACGGTTTCTGGATCATGCTGGTCAGCGCCTTTTTTAATAAAACCATTCGCAAGGCGAGCCGCCCGTTTTGTCTGGCCATGGTGTTTGTCACCATGCTGCTCGGTGCGCTGCTGCTGGTGGCGGGGATGACGCTGTTACCTGCGGCCTAGCAAACCCACTGGTCGCTGTACATGATTCCGGTCGCGATCTCGGTGGCCGGCCTGGCCTTCA
This sequence comes from Type-A symbiont of Plautia stali, assembly GCF_059731155.1. NCBI lineage: Bacteria > Type-A symbiont of Plautia stali. Next base: position 1,291,553 of record NZ_AP035891.1, read on the forward strand.
CCGTCGGTCCGGCCACCAGCTATGCGCTGGAGCCATATCAGCAGCAGGCGGGTGTAGCGGCGGCGCTGCAGGGATTTATTCAGATGGCGGGCGGTGCCGGGCGGCAGCCTAGCGATGGTGGCGCTACCGGTGGCAGAGAAATCAGCGTTAGCGCTAATGATGCTGGTGGGTGCAGCGCTGGCGCTGATCGCCTAGCGCTGCAGTAAGAACATGCATGGTACGGTAACGGCGCTTAACTAAGCGTAACCGGGACGCGCGGCGCGAGTGCACACATCAGCTCGTAGCCTACCGTTCCGGCGGCTTTCGCCACCTCATCAATTTTCACCTCGTTGCCCCACAGCTCCACGCGCGAGCCGATGCCGGCCTGCGGACACGGTTCAAGGTCAATCATCATCATGTCCATCGAGATCGCCCCGAGCGTTTGCGTGCGGATGCCATCAACGCTGACTGGCGTACCGGTCGGTGCATGGCGCGGATAGCCGTCAGCATAGCCGCAGGCCACAATACCGATACGCTGTAGCGCAGCGGCGTGGTAGCGATAACCGTAGCCAACGCCCTCACCGGCGCTGAGTTGCTGCACGCCAATGATTTCACTGCTGAGCGTCATTACCGGCTGCAGACCGGTACTGGCGATATCCTGCCAGTCGCCGCTCGGTGACGCGCCGTAGAGAATAATCCCGGGCCGCACCCAGTCAAAATGCGCCTGCGGATGCCACAGCGTGGTCGCTGAGTTGGCAAGCGAGCGCGGGCAATTCAGCCCTTCCGCCGCCTGTTCCACGCGCTGCATCGGCTCCACCAAGCCCTGAGGATTTTCTGCATCGGCAAAGTGCGCCATCAGCGTCATTTCTCCCACGCTGGGCAACGCACGCAGCTTGTGCCAGGCCGCCTGTGCCTGTTCCGGACGAAAACCGAGACGGTTCATACCGCTGTTAATCTTCAGATAAACATCGACTGGCGCCGACAGCTGCGCCTTCGCCAGCGCCTGAATTTGCCAGTTACTGTGTACGCTGGTGGTCAGGCGATAGCGATCGATCAGCGTCAGGTCATCGGCGTGAAAGAAGCCTTCCAGCAGCAGAATTAGCTTTTTCCAGCCCTGCTCGCGCAGCAGGATCGCCTCTTCCATATTCAGCAGCGCGAAACCATCGGTCTCCGCCAGACTCTGCCATACGCGGGCAATGCCGTGGCCGTAGGCATTGGCCTTCACCACCGACCAGACGCGCGCGTGCGGTGCCGCCTGACGCACAATCGCCAGATTGTGGCGCAGCGCCTGTTGATTAATGGTGGCACCCGTAGGACGTGACATGTTTTTACTCTCCCTGAAGTATCAGCGCGTCGCGCTGGCATTACGCAGCGGCGATGCCGGGGCCGCAAAACCCGGCAGATAACGCAGCACCGACAAGTCGTCGGCGGCGATGGCCGGTTTACGTCCCGAAATCAGATCGGCCAGCAACTGGCCGGAACCACAGGCCATCGTCCAGCCCAGCGTACCGTGCCCGGTGTTCAGCCAGAGATTGCTCAGCGGCGTGCGCCCGACAATTGGCGTGCCATCCGGCGTCATCGGGCGCAGTCCGGTCCAGAACGTAGCCTGTTCAACATACCCGCCTTGAGGATAGAGATCGCGGACCACCATCTCCAGCGTTTCACGTCGTGCCGGCAACAGTTTGGTGTTAAAACCAACGATTTCGGCCATGCCACCGACGCGAATGCGGTCGTCAAACCGCGTCACCGCCACTTTATAGGTCTCATCCAGAATGGTGGAGACCGGCGCGCCCTGCGGATCTTTGATCGGAATAGTGAGGGAATAGCCTTTCAGCGGATAGACCGGAATCGACACGATGTCTTTCAGCAGCGCAGTGGAGTAAGAGCCAAACGCCACGACATAGGCATCGGCCTTGATTACCCCATCGCCGCACTTCACGCCATAGATGCGATTGCCTTCGCGCAACAGCTGATCCACCGACGTGTCATAACGGAAAGTGACGCCGGCTGCGGCAGCCATCGCCGCCAGCCGCTGGGTAAACAGCTGGCAGTCACCGGTTTCGTCATTCGGCAGGCGCAGGCCGCCGGTCAGCTTGTGTGCGGTACCCGTCAGCGCCGGCTCCACGCAGTGCAGCTGATGCGCTTCCAGCAGCTCATAAGGCACACCCGCTTCACGCAGCACCGCGATGTCTTTGCTGGCGCTGTCAAACTGTTGCTGCGTGCGGAACAGCTGCAAAGTACCGCCCTGGCGCCCTTCATAGGCAATGCCGGTGCTGGTGCGCAGTGCCTTCAGGCAGTCACGGCTGTATTCGGCGATGAGCACCATACGGCCCTTGTTTTCCTGGTAGTGACGCATGTCGCAGTTGCGCAGCATATTCCACATCCACTCCAGCTGGAACTTGCTGCCGTCAAGTCGCACCGCCAGCGGTGCGTGTTTCTGAAACATCCACTTTACCGCCTTGAGCGGTACACCGGGCGCCGCCCAAGGTGCCGCATAGCCGGGCGAAATCTGCCCGGCATTACCGGCACTGGTTTCCAGCGCCGCGCCGGGCTGGCGATCGATTACGGTGACGTCATGCCCCGCCTGCGCCAGATACCACGCACTGGCTACCCCTACGACACCACTACCCAGAATGACTACGCGCATAAGCCCCTCATCGCGAAAAGCATAATTAACTGGTATCACCATCGGGTTTAGCATAACCCGATGGCTGAACTGATATTACATTCGACCCTTTCATTTCACATGTTTTTCACTTACTGCACACTGAAATTATGCGGTCGCGCAAAAATCAGAGTTTTTTGTGCCTTAAAAGCGTTAACCAGCGAATGATTATTCGAAAGGCAGAGCATCTCACTTTTTTCAGGAGAAAGCGCCGCAGTCATATTGTGCGCTTAAAACAGGATTTAATGCTGCAATTTATCACTCAGATAACACATAACCTTATTAGCTACCAAAGCACGCCTATTATGATGATTTTGTACCAAAAGAATTCGATTGAGTTCCCGCATCGGATAAGCGACAGTGGACTATCATTGAAGTGTTCGCTCAGTTTTTTTGGGCTGTCTTTCTCAGGATGAAGTCTTAACGATCGTGACAGGTGACACTCTGTTGCCTGCCGCTTGCAAAACAGAGGTGCGCTATGACGACAATTTTTGACGAGCCAACCCGCAGCAGCAAACGACTCAGTGACGGTCCCGACTGGACCTTTGAACTGCTTGATGTCTACCTAGCGGAGATCGACCGCGTGGCCAAAAGCTATGGGCTCGATACCTACCCGCACCAAATCGAAGTGATCACCTCCGAGCAGATGATGGATGCGTACTCCAGCGTGGGGATGCCCATCAATTATGCCCACTGGTCGTTCGGCAAGAAGTTCATCGAAACCGAGCAGCGCTATAAACACGGCCAGCAGGGACTGGCGTATGAAATCGTCATTAACTCGAATCCCTGTATCGCTTATCTGATGGAAGAGAACACCATGACCATGCAGGCGCTGGTGATGGCGCACGCCTGCTACGGCCACAACTCTTTCTTCAAAAACAACTATCTGTTCCGCAGCTGGACCGATGCCAGCTCGATTGTCGATTACCTGCTGTTTGCGCGTAACTACATCTCCGATTGCGAAGAGCGTTATGGCGTGGAAGAGGTCGAGCGGCTGCTGGACTCCTGTCATGCGCTGATGAACTATGGCGTCGATCGTTATAAACGCCCGCAAAAGATTTCGCTGCAGGAAGAGAAAGCGCGGCAGAAAAGCCGGGAAGAGTATCTGCAGAGCCAGGTCAATACACTGTGGCGCACCCTGCCACGCAAAGAAAAAGAGTTTACTCAGGTAGAGGCGGCGCGCTATCCCTCTGAGCCGCAGGAAAACCTGCTGTACTTTATGGAAAAGAACGCGCCACTGCTGGAGTCGTGGCAGCGTGAAGTGCTGCGCATTGTGCGTAAAGTCAGCCAGTATTTTTACCCGCAGAAACAGACCCAGGTGATGAATGAAGGCTGGGCGACCTTCTGGCACTACACCATCCTGAATCACCTGTACGATGAGGGCAAAGTGTCGGAGCGCTTTATGATGGAGTTCCTGCACAGCCACACCAACGTGGTGTATCAGCCGCCGTATAACAGCCAGTGGTATAACGGTATCAACCCGTATGCGCTGGGCTTTACCATGTTCCAGGACATCAAGCGCATCTGTCAGTCGCCAACCGAGGAAGATCGCTACTGGTTCCCGGACATCGCCGGCTTCGACTGGCTGAAGACGCTGCATTTCGCCATGCGGGAGTTTAAAGACGAGAGTTTCATCAGCCAGTTCCTGTCGCCTAAAGTGATGCGGGATTTCCGTTTATTTACGGTGATAGACGACGATCGCAATAACTATCTTGAGATTGCGACCATTCATGATGAGGCGGGATATCGCGCGATTCGTCAGCAGCTGTCGGCCCAGTACAATCTCAGCAATCTGGAGCCGAATATTCAGGTGTACAACGTTGACCTGCGCGGTGACCGTTCGCTGAAGCTGCGCTATGTGCCGCAGCAGCGCGCCCCGCTGGATAAGAGCCGTCGCGATGTGCTGAAGCATGTGCATCGGCTGTGGGGTTTTGATGTCAATCTGGAACAGCAGAACGAAGATGGCAGCGTGGAGCTGATGGATCGCTGCCCGTCGCGCGGACCGGCGCTTTGAGAGTAAGATAAAACGCGCAGGGTTGCGCTGGACCTGCCGCATCGGCTGCTGCCGGGCCAGGTCCTCGCGCCGCTACGCGGTACCTGCGGATTGCCCTTGCATCAGCCAATGCGTCAGGTCAGTCAAAATTGTGCCCGGCTAAAACCCTACTTGGCAGGGCCAACTTAGCGCTTACTGCTCAAATCATCCGGCATGCTTTTCTGCATGCTGTGCCAGATTTCACCGCTGCGGCGGCCGTAATTACGCACGCTGTCAACGATCTGATCCTGCGTCGGCTGTTTGCCACACAGGTCCGCCAGCTGACGATAAAAGTTACGCGCCAGTTCACGCGCTTCCGGATTCGAGAAGTAATGACGGCCAACGCGGGTGTACAGCCCTTTCAGACCGTTGAGAATCAACCCGTAAATCGGGTTGCCTGAAGCAAAGGCCAAGCCGCGAAACGCGCGGTAATCCAGCTCGGTATAGGCTTCAGCCTGATCTTCCTCGCTCAGCGCACTCTCCAGCACTTCACGCGCCTTATCCGGATGATGGCGCAGCGCGCGGCTGATAAAGATCGACGCGATATTGGTGCGCACTGACAGCAGGTTATCAATTAACTGCGGCACACTGTCGTGGTCAAGACGGGCGAGCGTTTCGAGGATATTAAGACCAGACGTTTCCCAGAAGTCATTGACGCGGGTGGGTTTACCATGCTGAATGGTCAGCCAGCCATCACGAGCCAGCCGCTGCAGCACTTCACGCAGAGTGGTGCGGGTCACGCCGATCAGTTCAGAAAGCTCACGTTCGGCAGGAAGAATCGATCCCGGCGGAAAACGGCTGTTCCAGATGCTTTCAATTATGTACTCTTCAGCGAATCCTGCAGGGCTCTGTGCCTTAATCACCATAGCATTTATTTCTCATTGCTTTCTTTGTCGTAATGGCACTCATCATACCAGAGGGGTCATAGCGAAAAAAATAGCCTGCCAGCGGATTAAAAGCGCGCGCTGGCGCAAAATTCAGCAGCTGCGCAGCGAAAAAAGCCACGGGTTACGCTGCGCTTGCGTGGGCGCTTTTGATGCCGTGTGCTAAAAGCCACGATTTTTGGTGTGGATCAGGGATAAGTCATTTTTATACATGATTTTTTTCCCCTGCCTGGCTGGCACGGGTACGCTTTTGGTTTACACTGCGATGCATTAACGGCTACGGGAAAAGCAATATGTTGCGATACTTGAATCAATGCTCACGCGGACGCGGTGCCTGGTTATTAATGGCCCTGACCGCCCTGGTTTTTGAAATGGTTGCGCTGTTCTTTCAGCACCTGATGGGACTGCAACCCTGCGTAATGTGTATCTATGAGCGTTGTACGCTGTTTGGCATCATGGGCGCCGGCCTGGTGGGTGCAATTGCGCCTAAAACGCCGCTGCGCTGGGCAGCCATCGCCATCTGGCTCTACAGCGCTTATGAAGGAGTACGCCTCTCTTATGAGCACACCATGATTCAGCTGCATCCCAACCCGTTTGTGACCTGCGATTTTGCTGCTCGCTTCCCGAGCTGGCTGCCGCTGGATAAATGGCTGCCCGCGGTATTTGTCGCCAGCGGTAACTGCGCTGAACGCGGATGGACTTTCCTGACCTGGAGCATGCCGCAGTGGATGATCGTGATTTTTGCCGCTTATCTGCTGGTGGGTGTTCTGGTGCTGATTGCGCAACCGTTCAAAGCGAAACGTCGCGATCTGTTTGGTCGCTGAGTCCCAGTCAAACTAAGTCTCAGACAAAACAGGCAGCCGCGGCTGCCTGTTGCGTTATCAGCCGTTACGATCCGGCCGATCAATAATGTGTTCTTCCCAATCGCGCACTTCACTCTCGCGCACCGCGATGTATCGCACCGAAATACGCTGAGCATGCATCGCCTTTTTCGAGCCGGCAATCAGCGGGTGCCACGCCAGCAGCGTTTTGCCCTCCCCTAACAGCCGGTAAGCGCAGGTACGCGGTAGCCAGTTAAAGGTGGTGAGATTCTCGCGCGTCAGCTTGATGCAATCTTCTTCGTACTCGAAGCGACGCTCATAATTGCGGCACTGACAGGTCTTGATGTTGAGCTGATTGCAGGCGACGTTGGTGAAGTAAATCTCATCGGTATCCGCAGTTCGGTCATGATAGCGGTCCGGGTTGAGCAACAAGACCGCACCTTATAAAGCTTCAGGTGCGGTGATGCAAGTATTACAGCACGCGGGTGCTGATACCGTGACCGGCCAGCGACACTTACAGCTTATCGCCGGAGCGCAGCGGGCCCACGCCGTCAGGCGTACCGGTCAGCACCACGTCACCGGCGCGCAGCGTGAAGTACTGGCTCATGTAAGCAATCAGCGGCAGAATTTTGTGGATCATATCTGCCGTGGTGCCGTGCTGGAGCACCTCGCCGTTAATGACCAGCTTCAGTTCGGCATCCTGCGGATCGACGCTGAATTCAGCCGCCGGGATAAACCCGGACAGCGGACAAGAGTTATCGAAACTTTTGGCGCGCTCCCATGGCTGACCGGCTTTCTTAAACCCGGCCTGCAGATCGCGCAGCGTTAAATCCAGCGCGACGCCATAACCGGCGATCGCTTTCGCCACGTGCTCTTCACTGGCCTGCTTCAGGGTGGCGCCAATCAGCACCGCCAGCTCCACTTCATGATGCACCTCACCAAAGCTGGCCGGGATCGACAGTAGCTGCCGCAAATCGCACACCGCGGTTTCCGGTTTGATAAAAACCACCGGCTCACTCGGGGTGGCGCTGCCCATCTCTTTAATATGCTTTGCATCGTTGCTGCCGACGCACACCACTTTGCTGACCGGATAATCCAACAGCGCGCCCTGCCAGTTACGATGCTGATACATGCTAATCCCCTGCTTGAGTTGTGTTAGGTGCCAGCCGCACTGGCGAAGATGTCTCATCAGCCGCCGGAACGTGGCAGGCTGCTGAGCACTATATTAGCGGGTTTATCGAGGCGCACGTGACGGAAAGCGGCAAAAGCCGTTCCCCTGTTCATCAGGTCCGCCGCTTAAGACAACGATTATTGCCCACAATAATGGGTTAAGGTGAGCAATTAAATTAATGCCGAAGCACTGATTATATTTACATGATATATTTTTATAGATGAATCTGAATTAAACTTTTTACCCTGTTCAAGATGAATGTTGAGCAGACTTTCAACCGGTGGTGGGATCTGCAAATAATAACCTTGTTCGCTTAAACCCTGCTTCACTTTATTGATGTCAGCGTTGGCCAGCTTGTCACGCTGGTCGAGCGACAGCACCATCGCCAGCTGCGGTTTACCAAAGTCGCGCAGCAGTTCTTCAGGGACGCGCGAAAAATCGTCTTTTTTTTCTACATACAGATAAGTCTGGTCGCGTTGCGGGCTTCTATAGATCACACAAAACATATTTTTTACTCGAATTAACTAAGGGCGTCACTTGCCTGAATATAGCAGTAACTATAACATGCTTGCAGAACTTCGAATATTGACCCGCGGGTGTTAATGACGATTTTATCGGCGTTTACTTCAGGGTAGTAAAACAGGACTGAGTCAGGACAGATGTCGCAATCGCCAATCGAATTCAAGGGCAGTAGTTTTACCCTGTCAGTTGTTCATCTGCACCATTCGCAACCCGAGGTGATTCGTCAGGCGCTGCAGGACAAAATCGACCAGGCCCCAGCTTTTCTGCACAACGCGCCGGTGGTGCTGAACGTGTCAGCCCTGAACGGTGACATCAACTGGAAGCAGATGCAGCAGGCCGTCAGCGCCACCGGCTTACGCATTGTGGGCGTGAGCGGCTGTAAAGATGAAGCCCTGAAAAAGATGATTGCCCGCGCAGGCCTGCCTGTGCTGTCAGAGGGTAAAGAGAACCGCAAACGTGCTGACGTGCCCGCACCGGAGCCGGAAGCGGTCGCGCCGCCGGTCAGCGAACCGGCCAGCAAAACGCGTATCATCAATACGCCAGTGCGTTCCGGTCAGCAGATTTACGCGCGCAACGCCGATTTGATCGTCACCAGCAGCGTCAGCGCCGGTGCCGAACTGGTAGCAGACGGCAACATTCATATTTACGGCATGATGCGCGGCCGCGCGCTGGCCGGTGCCAGCGGCGATCGCGACTGCCAGATTTTTTGCACCAACCTGTCAGCAGAGTTGGTCTCAATTGCCGGCGAATACTGGGTCATGGACCAGATCCCGGCGGAATTCTTTGGTAAAGCTGCGCGCCTGTGCCTTAAAGAGGGCGCGCTCACCATCCAGACACTTAATTGGCCCCTTTTCTTTCGTTAAGGAAATCAACATTTATGGCACGCATCATTGTAGTTACATCGGGTAAAGGGGGCGTTGGCAAGACCACGTCAAGCGCGGCCATCGCCACAGGGTTAGCGCAAAAAGGCAAAAAAACCGTGGTGATCGATTTCGATATCGGTCTGCGTAACCTCGACCTGATCATGGGCTGTGAACGCCGCGTGGTGTATGACTTTGTCAACGTTATCCAGGGCGATGCGACGCTGAATCAGGCACTGATTCGCGACAAGCGCACCGAGCAGCTTTATATTCTGCCCGCCTCACAAACCCGTGATAAATATGCCCTGACCCGCGAAGGCGTGGAAAAAGTGCTGAACGACCTGGCGGCAATGGAATTCGATTTTATCGTCTGCGACTCGCCGGCCGGTATCGAAACCGGTGCGCTGATGGCGCTGTACTTCGCGGATGAAGCGATCATTACCACCAACCCGGAAGTCTCTTCCGTGCGTGACTCAGACCGTATTCTCGGCATCATCTCTTCGAAATCGCGTCGCGCTGAAAACAGCGAAGAGCCGGTAAAAGAGTACCTGTTACTGACCCGCTATAACCCGGGACGCGTAACGCGTGGCGACATGCTGAGCATGGAAGACGTGCTGGAAATCCTGCGCATTCCTCTGGTCGGCGTGATACCGGAAGATCAGTCGGTGCTGCGCGCGTCTAACCAGGGTGAGCCCGTGATCCTCGATGCAAACTCTGACGCCGGTAAAGCTTACGCTGATACCGTAGATCGCCTGCTTGGCGAAGAACGCCCCTTCCGCTTTATCGAAGAAGAGAAGAAGGGTTTCCTGAAACGCCTGTTCGGGGGATAACCAATGGCATTACTTGATTTCTTTTTATCCCGTAAGAAGAACACAGCCAACATAGCCAAGGAAAGGCTGCAGATTATCGTGGCCGAACGCAGAAGGGGCGACAGTGAGCCCCACTATCTGCCGCAGCTGAAGCGCGATATCCTGGAAGTGATCTGTAAATACGTGAAAATTGACCCGGACATGGTCACGGTGCAGCTGGATCAGAAAGGGGATGACATCTCTATTCTCGAGCTCAACGTGACGCTGCCGGAGACGGAAGACGTTCCTAAATGATTGTAGCGGGTTCTTGACTTTCCCCTGCGTGGTTGCGCAGGGGAAAACTCACCGCTTACAGCGTTTGTAAAATCTCGTCGATACCGGCTTTCAACACCTCACCCCGCCAGCCTGCCAGCAGTTCCGGCGGACGCGTGGCGCTTTTCAGTCCCCAGTGCACGTTCAGCACCTGGTTAATCTGGCGCCGTGATGCTAACAGCTCCTGACTGTAACCGGTCTGCTCACTCACCTGCTGTACCAGCGCTTTAATCGCTTTAAACGCCTGCTTGTAATGCGCGTGGTCAATCAGATTAGGCAACGGCGGCGGTAACGCAGACTCATCCAGCGCCTGTGCTTCTACCACCATCGCCACCAGGGCCTTACCGTGGAAGCGGATTTCGTGACCGTTCAGGCCGAGATGATCCAGCTCGCCAAGGCTGCCGGGCATAAAGCGCGCGACTTTCCACAGGTTCTCTTCGCGCACCACAAAATTCACCGCCATGTCTTTCTGCCGGGCGAGGTTAAGACGCCACGCGGCCAGACGCTGCAGCACCGCCAGCTGGCGTGGACGCAGCTGCCACGCGTTGGTGATATCGCGCCACGCCTCTTCTGGCTGCAGCACGTCAAGACGGCGCTGACACAGCGTAGCGCATTCACTCAGCGCCGCCGCCATGTTGCCTGCCGCTTCGGTTTGCGCCACCAGCTGATGGGCGATCGGCAGCAGATAAGCCACATCTGCCGCAGCGTACTGGCACTGCCGCTCGGTAAGCGGACGCGCCAGCCAGTCGGTGCGCGCTTCGCTCTTATCCAGCTCAATCTGGTTGAAATGATTTACCATCGCGGCAAAGCCCCACGACAGCGGCTGCCCGGCGAAAGCGGCCAGAATCTGCGTATCGATCATCGGCTCCGGCAGGCAGCCGAAACGATGCAGGAAAACTTCGAGGTCTTCCCCACCGGCGTGCAGAAACTTTGTCAGCTGACGATCCTGCAGCAGCGCAATAAACGGTGCCCAGTCGCTGATGGTTAACGGATCGATCAGAACCAGTTGCTCGCCATCGAAGAGCTGGATCAGGCCAAGCTGCGGATAGTACGTGCGGGTGCGCACGAATTCGGTATCCAGCGCCACGGCGCGATGCTGACGGGCCTGCTGGCATACGGCGGCCAGCTGGTCATTGTGGTCGATCAGGGTGTAATTCACGTTGTCTTTCTCGCTGCGGCAAACCTCGCACAGCGCTCCATGTTAAAAGCAATAAAAACGCCGGACGGTGCCGGCGTTAACCTGAGCGTTAAGCGGAAGCCAGTGCTAAGCTTCGCGCTTCGCCTCGTCACGCAATTCGCGACGTAAAATTTTGCCGACGTTGGTCTTCGGCAGCTCATCACGAAACTCGATAATCTTCGGCACTTTATAGCCGGTGAGCTGACGGCGACAATGATCCAGCACTTCCTCTTTGGTCAGCGACAGATCTTTTTTCACGATGCACACTTTCACCGCTTCGCCGGAGAGATCGCTCGGCACGCCAATGGCCGCCGCTTCGCGCACCTTGGCGTGCTGCATCAGTACATCTTCGATTTCGTTAGGATACACGTTAAAGCCGGACACCAGAATCATGTCTTTTTTACGATCGACGATGCGGATAAACCCTTCGGCATCCACGTTAACAATATCACCGGTGTGCAGCCAGCCATTTTTCAGCACTTCCTCGCTGGCATCCGGCCGCTGCCAGTAGCCAATCATGACCTGCGGCCCACGAATGCAAAGCTCGCCCGGTTCGCCCGGCGGCACGTCGCGATCTTCATCATCGACAATGCGCACGTCGGTGGACGGAACCGGCAAACCGATGCTGCCGGTATGGCAGGTAATATCATACGGATTAACCGAGACCAGCGGTGAGCATTCGGTGAGTCCGTAGCCCTCCAGCAGATAGTGCCCGGTGAGTTTCTCCCAGCGCCCGGCCACCGCTTTCTACACCGCCATGCCGCCACCGGCAGACAGACGCAGCGTGGAGAAATCCAGCTGGTTGAAATTGGCATCGTTCAGCAGGGCGTTGAACAACGTATTGACACCGGTGATGGCGGTAAAGGGAAATTTACTCAGCTCTTTAACGAAGTCGGGAATATCGCGCGGGTTGGTAATCAGCAGGTTGGTGCCGCCCAGGTCGAGGAACAGCAGACAGTTCACCGTCAGGGCAAAGATGTGATAAAGCGGCAGCGCGGTTACCACCTGCTCCTGGCCGGCGCGCAGCAGTTTACCGTAGGTGGCTTTGGTCTGCTCCAGATTAGCCTGCATGTTGCCGTGGGTCAGCATGGCGCCTTTCGCCACGCCGGTGGTGCCACCGGTGTACTGCAGAAATGCCAGATCCTGATTACTGATCACAGGACGATGATAGCTCATCTGCTCGCCCTGCTGCAGCGCATGACGGAACGGTACCGCACCCGGCAGATGTTATTTCGGTACCAGTTTTTTCATATATTTAACGACGAAATTCACCAGCGTGGCTTTCACCGGCGCCAGCTGATCGCCCATGCGCGTCAGCATCACGTGCTTAACCGGAGTTTCCGCGACCACTTTTTCCAGCGTATGGGCGAAGTTGGAGACAATAACAATCGCACTGGCACCGCTGTCGTTAAGCTGGTGCTTCAGCTCGCGCGGTGTGTACAACGGATTAACGTTTACCACCACCATGCCCGCACGCAGGACGCCAAACAGCGCCACCGGATACTGCAGCAGATTCGGCATCATCAGCGCGACGCGATCGCCCTGCTGCAAGCCTAATCCCTGTTGCAGCCAGGCCGCAAAGGCGCGGCTCTGCTGCTCCAGCTGGCGGTAGGTCATCGGCTGGCTCATGTTAATGAAAGCCACCTGATCGGCATAACGTTGTGCTGCGTGTTCGAAAAGATCGACCAAAGAGGGATAACGGTCTGCGTTAATTTCCGCTGGTACATCTGGCGGATAGCGTTTCAGCCAAACCTTGTTCAAAGATTCACCCCGATATTCTTGTTGCGTAGCCATCGCCGCCTCTGCAATCAGTGTTGTTAACAATATTTTAACTGATTGTACCAGTTTGCCTGTTTCGGCATTTTCAGGTTGCGAGGCGCATCACTAAATTTCGCGCATCGGTTGCGCGCCCAATAAAAAGGCCCGTTCGCGAGCACCGCGACCGGGCCGTAAAAAAACCTGTTTAGCGCTATTCGGTAAGAATGGTCTCGACCTGCGCCGGACCGCCGGTGTTCATGCCCCAGTAGGGGTTAGGGCCCCAATAGCCGGGATGGCGACGCGTCGGCCCGTACCAAATCCACGGATCGATGGGCTGCGGCGGCGTCATCACCTGCTGAGTCAGATGCCAGCGCTGATAACCGCGCACATCAATCACCACAAAGTTGTAACTGGCTTTGCCAATTTCCCCTTTCTCGGTGCCTTTGATGTTGCCCAGCACCGTGACGTACTGATTATTGACGTCGATCGGATCAACAAAGCCATGAATGTCAGCATAAATGCGGCCAATTGAGGCGGCACCCAGGCGCGGTCGCGCGCTGTCATCCAGCGGCTGAGTGGCAATTTCCAGCCGGGTCAGACCGTTGAGGTTGGTCACCTTCACGACTTTGCCGCCGAAGCGCGACTCCTGGCCGACATACAGCTGCGGCGCATTCATCACGCGTAATAAATCTTGCTGTGGAAGCTGAGAACTCCCTTTAATGGCATCCGGCACTGACACGCAGCCGCTGAGCAATAGCGCACAGGCTAACAGAGCGCCAGACATCCCTTTACGACTAATTGGCATAGCACTTCTCCTGTTATTTCTCCGTTAGACTGAAGGTGCAAAAATAAGTTGCGTGGGCGCCTAGCGTCCCGGCAATTTTTTCCATGCCACTTCATTGCGCAGATAAACCGGCTCAGCATTTTCCACCGCCACGCTATCGCCGCGCTGCCAGGCGCTGAGCGCCAGCGGCAGCATATCTTCCGCGGCAGGCAGCGTGACCGTGGTGGTCAGCAGTTGTGCGCCGGTCGCGCCAGCCAGTAGCTGCGGATAAGCCTGCCAGCCGGTGCCGACAGTGGCCCACTCGCCGCTCAGCTGCGCGATGCGCGCCTGTGCCACTTCCGGCTTGAGCACGGCTTCGCTCTCAGCGCCCTGCCACTCGCCCTGCTCGTCACGCTGATATTCTGCCCAGTAGACTTCACCCATGCGCGCATCAATCGCCGCCAGCACGCGCGTTGCCCCGGTCAAACGCCAGGCGCCCTGCGCCATGGTTGCCAGCGAGGATACGCCAATCATCGGCAGATTTGCGCCCAGCGCCAGGCCCTGCGCGATACCAATGCCGATGCGCACGCCGGTAAAACTGCCGGGCCCGCGGCCAAACGCCAGCGCGTCCAGCGCGCTCAGCTCCAGCTGCTGCGCCTGCAGCAATTCCTGCACCAGCGGCAGAATACGTTGAGTATGATCGCGGGACGCGATTTCGAAGCGGGCATCGATCTGCTGCTGATTCAGCAGCGCGGCAGAACAGGCTTCTGTCGCGGTGTCCATGGCTAAAATTCGGGCGGACATAACAACCTCAGAGAATCAAAATGGCACGCATCTTACCACAGTCTGGCACAAATTAGTGCTGCTCTGGCTGACGCACAAAGTCAATCGCACGCTGTAAATCGCGGGTGCGCGGTGTCGGCGGCAGGCTATTAAGGAACAGACCGCCGTACGGACGCGACACCAGCCGCTGGTCACAAATCACCAGCACGCCGCGATCGTCGGTATCGCGAATCAGACGGCCCACGCCCTGCTTCAGGGTGATCACCGCGTCCGGCAGTTGCACATCGTTGAACGGATCGCCGCCGCGCAGACGGCAATCCTCCATGCGCGCTTTAAGCAGTGGATCTTCCGGCGAGGTAAACGGCAGCTTGTCGATGATCACCAGCGACAGCGCATCACCGCGCACGTCAACGCCTTCCCAGAAGCTGCTGGTGGCCACCAGCAGTGCGTTGCCGGCATCGAGAAACTGTTTGAGCAGCTGCCCTTTGCTGGTTTCGCCCTGCAACAGCACCGGTAAGGTCATGGAGGCACGGAACTCCGCCGCCAGCTCGCGCATCATTTTGTGCGAGGTACACAGGAAGAAGCAGCGCCCTTTGTTGGCTTCAATCAGCGGTTTCATCATGCGTGCCAGCTGACGCGCACCGCCGGGATAGTTGGGTTCCGGCATGTTGCGCGGCACGCACAGCAAGGCCTGCTGCGCATAATCAAACGGACTTTCGAGGATCAGGGTGCGGGCATTATCCACGCCGAGCCGGCTGGCGAAGTGGCTCATTTGTTCGTTGACCGCCAGCGTCGCCGAGGTAAACACCTACCCTGCTTTGCGTCCGTCCATCACTTCGCGGAAGCGCTCCGCGACCGACAGCGGGGTCAGCGCCAGCGTAAAGTGCCGGCTGCTGCATTCGTACCAGTAGCTGAAGCCCGGTTCATCAATCGCACGTAAACGCTTGAGCCGGGTGCGATACAGCGCGGCACGCTCGAAGGCAGCGTCCAGCAGCGCGGAACGGCCCAGCGACAGCTTAATTACGTCGTAACACAGCTCGAGCGCATCATCCAGCAGCGTAAACATACGCATGATGTTGTTGTCGCTCAGCAGATCGCGCAAATTGCCGCGAAAACCGGGCTCGCCCAGCGTCAGGCGGAAATCCTGTGCACACTGCGCCAGCCGGTCGGCGGATTTCTGCAGCTGCTGCACATCGCGCACCTCGGTGCGGTAGGCAAGGATAATGTCTTTGGCGAGATCCTGCAGTTGCCGGCTCGACAGCTGCTGGCCAAAATACTGGCTGGCAATATCCGGCAGCTGGTGCGCTTCCTCGAAGATCATCACGTCGGCTTCCGGGATCAGCTCGCCAAATCCCCCTCTTTGACCACTAGGTCGGCGAGAAACAGGTGATGGTTCACCACCACCACATCCGCATCCATCGCTTTTTTGAGCGCCTTCACCACGAAGCAATCTTTATACAGCGGGCAATCGCTGCCGAGACAGTTATCGTTGGTACTGGTAACGTAAGGCCAGATCGGGCTGTCTTCCGCGACGCAGACGCAGCTGCTGACTTCGCCATCAACGGTCTCCGATGACCAGCTGCGCACGTTAATCAGATCGCCGCCGGTCTGATTTTGCTGCTCCAGCCGTTCCAGGCACAGATAGTTGGAGCGCCCTTTCAGCAGCGCGGTTTTGCCGCTGAACGCCAGGGCGCGGGCAATGGCTGTCAGATCGCGGTTGTAGAGCTGATCCTGCAACGCTTTGGAACCGGTCGACACGATGACTTTTTTCTTCGCCCGCAACGCCGGTGCCAGATAAGCATAAGTTTTACCGGTGCCGGTGCCGGCCTCGGCCACCAGCTCGCCCGCCTGCTGCACCGCTTCGCTCACTGCCTGCGCCATTTCGCGCTGTGCCGCGCGCGGTTTAAAGCCGGGAATCGCCTGCGCTAACGCGCCATCCGCTGCAAAATCGTCTGCCACACATCCTCACCGATTGCTCTTAAAACTACTGTAATTATGTCAGGATTCACCGCAGGCGACCACAACAGATGACAGCCGGCCATGGGATATGGCAGGCTAACGCAGCAAAAATAAAGGAGAACAGCATGACCATTACGCGTATTGATGCGGAGCACCGCATGTCCGAAGCGGTTGTACATGACCAGACCGTCTATTACACCAGCGTGCCGGAGAATCTGGATGACGATGCGGAAGCGCAGACCGCCAACGCGCTGGCGGTGATTGACCGCATCCTGACGCGCGTGGGTTCGGTTAAAAGCAAAATTCTGGACGCTACCATTTTCCTGGTGGACAAAGAGGACTTTGCCGCGATGAACCGCGCCTGGGATGCGTGGGTCTCGCCGGGTAATGCGCCGGTACGCTGCACGGTGCAGGCCGGCCTGATGAATCCGCGCTATTAAAGTGGAAATCAAAATCATCGCCGCACTATAACGCTCGCCGGGCGCTATTCGTCCTCTTCGAAGCGCGCCCGAATCGCTTCGCCCTGATGGTTCTGGCGAATTTCCTGCGCCACCTGCGCAATCGCCTGCCCGCTGGACATGCCGCCGGCCATCAGTTCCTGAATACGTTCTACTGCCTGCTGCTGCTGTTCATGCGATAAAGCCGGAAGACCTGAAAACATGATGCACTCCAGTAATGGGGGGGGACGCATTATTCCACGCTGAACAAACAGGTGCCAGCAGCAAAAAAATATGCCAAGCTACGCGCCTGCCTGCTGAACTGATTTAGCCAAACGAACGTGAAAACCCTCTCGCTACAGTATACGCCCGATACACTTTTACACCGTTTTTCCACGCTGGCGCACCGTCCGTGGGCAATGCTGCTGACCTCTGGCCAGGCCGAACACGCGGATAACCGTTTCGATATTCTCACCGCCGACCCGCGAGTGACCCTGACGACGCGCGGTGACAGCACCGCCATCGACGACGGCACAGGCATCAGCCACTCCACCGCCGATCCGCTGCAGCTGGTGCAGCAGCAGCTGGACGCGCTGGGCATCCGGCCGGCGTTTGATGCGAATCTGCCGTTTCAGGGCGGCGCGCTGGGTCTGTTTGGTTATGACCTCGGTCGCCGTTTCGAAACGCTGCCGCAGCGGGCGCAGCAGGATTTACACACGCCGGACATGGCGGTGGGCATTTATGACTGGGCGCTGATTGCCGATCACCATCGCCAGACGCTGACGCTGATTGCCCTGAACGACGCGGATCAGCGCTGGCAGTGGCTGCAGGCGCTGGCGGTGCCGCAGCCCAAACCTTTTGCCCTGACCAGCGACTGGCAGGCCAATATGAGCTATGCGCAGTACGCCGCGCGTTTCCATGCGGTGCAGGCCTACATTCAGGCGGGCGACTGCTACCAGGTTAATCTGGCACAGCGTTTTCAGGCCAGCTATCGCGGCGATGAGTGGCAGGCGTTTTTACGTCTCAACCGCGCCAACCGCGCGCCGTTCAGCGCCTTCATTCGTCTGCCGCACAGTGCAGTGCTGAGTCTGTCGCCAGAGCGTTTTCTCTCGCTGCAGCAGCAGCAGATTGAAACCCGCCCGATTAAAGGCACGTTGCCGCGTCTGGCCGATCCGCAGGCCGATCGGCTGCAGGCGGAGAAACTGGCCAGCGCCGAAAAAGATCGGGCGGAAAACCTGATGATTGTGGACCTGCTGCGTAATGATATTGGCCGCGTCGCCGAGCCGGGCAGCGTCAGCGTGCCGGAACTGTTCGTGGTGGAGCCGTTCCCGGCGGTGCATCACCTGGTGAGCACGGTGCGGGCCAGGCTGCCAGACGCGCTCTGCGCTACCGATTTGCTGCGCGCCTGTTTCCCCGGCGGCTCCATTACCGGCGCGCCCAAGATCCGCGCAATGGAGATCATCGAGGAACTCGAACCGCAGCGGCGCAATGCGTGGTGCGGCAGTATCGGCTACCTCAGCCTGTGCGGGCGTATGGACAGCAGCATTACCATCCGCACGCTGATTGCCGAAAACCAGCAGCTGTACTGCGCGGCGGGCGGCGGTCTGGTGGCTGACAGCGATGCTGAGACGGAATATCAGGAGACGCTGCACAAGCTCAACCGTATTCTGCCCTGTCTGCGTGATGAGGCCTGATATGGAGCTGACGCTGGCGCAGTTTCTCAGTCGCTTTATGCTGCAGCCGCCGCTGGCGATCGCGCACAGCGTGATCAGCGGACGCCGTGCCGCAGTGCTGGTGCCGGTAATTGATGGCGACCAGCCCGAACTGCTGCTGACCCGCCGCTCCGCGCTGCTGCGCAAACACGCCGGGCAGGTGGCGTTCCCTGGCGGCATGATGGATGCCACTGACGACTCGCTGATCTCCACCGCGCTGCGTGAAGCGCAGGAAGAAATGGGCATCGCGCCGCAACAGGTGCGGGTGGTCGGCGTGTTACCGCCAGTCACCAGCAGTACAGGTTTCGCCGTCACGCCAGTGGTCGGCATCATCCCGCCGCATCTGCCGCTGCGGCTCAACCCGGATGAAGTTGAAAGCGCGTTTTCCATGCCGCTCGCAGAAGCGCTGCGCCGCGGTCATCACCAGCACCAGGTGTGGCTGTCGTGGTATGAAGATTATTTTATCTGGGGCATGACCGCCGGTATCCTGCGCGCGCTCGGTCAGCAGATCGCCC
Organism: Type-A symbiont of Plautia stali; assembly: GCF_059731155.1. Classification (NCBI taxonomy): domain Bacteria; species Type-A symbiont of Plautia stali. The sequence goes on from NZ_AP035891.1 coordinate 1,310,712, forward strand.
TGCCCTGATCCCCCGTCCCGTTTCACACTGCCCGGAATATTGATCCCGTTCACATCCGGGGATATGGATAACTATTTCTGTGGTTTATAATTAGTTTATTTCATGCGAAAAGCTGCTCGCTGCCGCCCGCTGGCGATTACTATTAGCCGCATTAACAGCCTGCGCCGTAGAAAAGAAGATTTGTGAGGAGCGTCACCGGTGATAAGTGTTTTTGACATGTTCAAAGTGGGTATCGGCCCGTCCAGTTCGCATACCGTTGGCCCGATGAAAGCGGGCAAGCAGTTTGTTGATCTGCTGATCGAACAGGGCAAGCTGCAGGACGTGACGCGCGTGGCGGTGGACGTCTACGGCTCACTGTCGCTCACCGGTAAAGGACACCACACCGACATTGCCATCATTATGGGTCTGGCCGGCTTTGAGCCTGCCAGCGTCGACATCGACAGCATTCCGGTGTTTATCAAAGATGTTGAAGCGCGTGAGCGCCTGCTGCTGGCACAGGGCGCGCGCGAGGTCGACTTCCCGCGTGAGGGCGGCATGGTATTCCGTAGCGAAAACCTGTCGCTGCATGAAAACGGCATGACCCTGTACGCTTTTGCCGGCGATCGTCTGCTTGAGCGCAAAACCTATTACTCGATTGGCGGCGGCTTTATTGTCGACGAAGCGCACTTTGGTCAGTCAGTGCTGGATGAGGTCGCCGTACCCTACCCGTTCCATTTAGCCAAAGAGTTGCTCAGTCATTGCCGCGATACCGGCATGTCGCTTTCCGGGCTGGTGATGAAAAACGAGCTGGCGCTCTGCACAGCCGTGACGAAATTTACGCCTATTTTGGCAATATCTGGCAAACCATGCAGGCGTGTATCGATCGTGGCCTGAATACCGAAGGCGTGCTGCCGGGGCCGCTGCGCGTGCCGCGCCGGGCGGCGTCGCTGCGACGTCTGCTGGTCTCCTCGACCAAACATTCCAACGATCCGATGAACGTCATCGACTGGGTCAATATGTTTGCGCTGGCGGTGAATGAAGAGAATGCGGCCGGTGGTCGTGTGGTCACCGCACCGACCAACGGTGCCTGCGGCATCGTGCCGGCGGTGCTGGCGAATTACGATCACTTCATCGAAACGGTCACGTCGGATATCTTTATCCGCTACTTCCTCGCCTCGGGCGCGATTGGCGTGTTGATGCGGCGTGCGATATTTGAAGCCAAAACGTGCGATAAATGACAGGCTACTTTTGTTTCCATCAGTGCAACGAAATTACACTGTCATTTTTCATCGGAGGCACTTTGGCCTGTTCGAGTGGTACGATCAACGGGACAATATTTGTAGATGCTGGTCAATGAAACACCATACAGTAATGCAAGCTGTTTTCTGCTATGACCATTCGCCAATAATTTTTGAGCTTCCTGTTGCTGTGCAAAAGATAGCGACTGAGGTCTGCCGCCAATACGTCCTCTGCTTCTCGCTGCAGCTAAACCAGCCTGAGTACGCTCAACAATCAGTTCGCGCTCCATTTGTGCTAACGCGCTCATCACATGAAAGAAAAAACGGCCTGCGGACGTAGAGGTATCAATGGCATCCGTCAAACTATGAAAATGAATACCTTCATCTTCCAGATTGGATATTAAAGTAATCAAATGTTTAATGCTGCGACCCAGCCTGTCGAGCTTCCAGACCACCAGAGTATCCCCCGATTTCAGGCAGTTTAACGCGCGTTTTAATCCGGGTCTCTGGTCTGTTTTTCCACTGATTTTATCCTCAAAAATCTGTTCGCAATTTGCACAAATCAAGGATTTTTGCTGTAAATCGGTGTTTTGGTCATTTTTTGACACCCTCATATAGCCAATTTTTGCCATTTTAGCCCCTAATCCTCCCTCCGAAAGCCTTGTCATCGCTGGTTTAGGTCAATATTTTAGCCAAATCCAAGATTTAAGAAAACCTTGGTTTAACGGAAACGGTAGATTGTGCAAAAAATGCACTGGATAAACGGACTGGCGGAACGGTCAATGGTGACATTATGTCACAGGGGGGCCAGATCACCCTGAAGGGGGATGGCCGCAAGCATCTGGGTATTCATAATCAGGATGATAGCGTTCGCATGTGGCTCTACAAAGACAAGGGCGGTGATGGCGTTCGGCTAAACAATGGCAATGACGGCGGCGGCGATTATATTTTTCATAAAGATGGCGGTTTTCGTGCCCCTTCTTCCATATATGCCGGAGCCGCAAGGATAGCCTCTGACGGCAATATCTACGGTAGCATGTGGGGCAATCAGTGGCTGGACGCTTACCTGAAAAAGACCTTCCAGCCCAAAGGGGCCTACGGCAAAGCGAATACAGCGAAGCTCGGGGTCAATGGATGGTTTAAATGCGGGGACACGGGATTGATTATCCAGTGGGGTAAAACTGATAGCGAAAACTTTGACAGGAAAATCCTTCCGCTGCCCCTTCCGTTTCCAAATGAAGGTCTGTGGGCGCTGGGCTGGGTTGCTGAAGCTATAGGGATGGGTGAAGATCTATGTTCACACTCTGCCGGATTAGTCGATAAGGCGCATATCAAGGTTACAACTGACTACAACCTGGCTACAGCCAGGATAGCAATAGGATATTAATCATGTATTACTACAGTCCGGGTGAAAATGCTTTTTTCCCTGAAGAATTAAAACAGGACTATATCAGGGCAGGCAGCTTTCCCAAAGATACCGTTGAAGTCGGTGATGATGTCTGGCTGGAATTTGCAGGCAATCTGTCTCCCAAAGGTAAGCAGCGTATAGTTGGTACGGATGGTTTTCCAGCATGGGGAGATATACCACCACCAACAAAAGAAGATCTGATATCAGCAGCAGAGAAGCGAAAATCCTCGCTGATGCAGATTGCTACCGCCGCCATTGCACCTCTTCAGGACGCCGTAGACCTCGATATGGCAACGGATGCCGAAAAAGCGTTACTGCTGTCCTGGAAAAAATACCGCGTGCTGCTTAATCGTATCGATCTCAGCGCAGCCACGGATATCGACTGGCCAGACCTCCTTCAGAAACCAATCGCCAGAACCACGGTTTCAAGGCTGTTATCCACCGTCACCCTGACGATCCCGTTATCGACCAGATGGGCTGACTGTGATTGACGATCTGCATGAAAATTTATCGCAGAAGCAACATAGCCGATACAGAACAATCCCGCGCTGGGAAATTTCATGGGCAACGGGAAATCATAGGTTCCTTCCCTTTTATCTTTTCCATATCTTGCCCACTGAATAATTAATCCCGTGTCCCCGCATTTAAACCATCCATTGACCCCGAGCTTCGCTGTATTCGCTTTGCCGTAGGCCCCTTTGGGCTGGAAGGTCTTTTTCAGGTAAGCGTCCAGCCACTGATTGCCCCACATGCTACCGTAGATATTGCCGTCAGCGGCTATCCTTGCAGCTCCGGCATACACGGAAGAAGGGGCACGAAAACCGCCATCTTTATGAAAAATATAATCGCCGCCGCCGTCAATACCGTTATTGATGTGTATTCCATCACCGCCCTTATCTTTCCAGATATAGGCGCGCACGTTGCCATCAGCATTCGCGAGAATAAAAGGCTTACTGTTATCCCCCTTCATTCCGATTTGGCCACCCTGTGAAAGAATGTCGCCATTGACCGTTCCGCCAGTCCGTTTATCCAGTGCATTTTTTGCACAATCTACCGTTTCCGTTAAACCAAGGTTTTTTATAAATTGATTTTTGTCCGGGATGTCGGCGCCGTTGTCATTTTTTGATAACTTCTGCTCAAGAAGCTGATTGAGTTTTTCAGCAAATTTAGGGTTATTGTCGATGGCTTTTGCCAGTTTATTCAGTGTGTCTAATGTTGAGGGTGCACTGTCGATCACCGCGTTCAGCCTGTCATTAACAATTTTTACCGCTTTCGGGGTCGCCGCTTCCGTTTCACTGCTGCTCTGATTGGCATTGCTGAGCCTGACAAAACCTTTTTCACTTACGCTTGCATCCGGGTGGTTTCGGGAGCGCGTATGTGCAGTCAACGCCGCTTCGGCCTCTTTTAATTGCTGCTTTAACCAGGCGGTCCGATTCGCCAGTTCACGTGCGGGTCGGTTGGTAATACCGTCTGGCCCGCCCAATACCGGGTCGGAGGTCTCTATCTGGTAGATACCGTCCTCCCAGGCAGCCGTTTCTTTTAAATAACTCATTTCATCGTGCTCCATCGGGCTTTATTCCATCGTGGGCGGTTTTTTAGTCACAGTGTAGTCTGTTTTTGTGTATAGATTAAGTGTTTTTGCATACCATTAACTGCTGCCATGATTATAGCGCCCGTTATAGGTCGTCTGAGCGTTATAGCGTAACGGCACTGCCGTATAATCCAGCGCCACCAGTTCGCTACGCGCCGGCGCAAACGCCGCCAGGGTCTCGCGTAATTTTGCTGCCTGGTCATTGGTGATAAGCCGATTGAGCATCACCCGATACAGCGCCCAGTGCGTCTCACTATCGGGATACGCGGTCGCCTGTTCCGGTTTAAGGGCCGCTCCCCCTTCGGTTATCGTCACCTCCCCAAACCCCAGCGCCCGTATCATGGCACGAATCGACCAGGGGGTACCCTTATAGCGATGCAGCGTGATGGCTGATTTCAGCATCGCCCGGCGCGCATCATCCGATTCTGCCAGAGACCAGCCATTGACCCCGGTTAACGCCAGCTGCTCTGCCAGCCAGGGCAAGGCCGACGCCTCGGTCATATCCAGCAGGTAAACCAGCAGCGGCGTCAGGTCAATCTGCTGTAACCAAGCGGCCTGTGCCGCCAGCGCCTGAAAATGTTTCTCTGCCGCCAGCAGCGGCGGTAACAGGCTGTTATCGGTCATCAGCACTCTCCGCGCCCAGGGTTAACTGAATGTCGCTACAATGCGCCCATTGCTGCGCGGCCAGTACCGTCGGCTCAAGGGTCTTGAAACTACTGAGCTGCACCCGGTAAACGCCAGGGACGGACAGGGCGGCGATAATCTGGCTGGGCACAATATCCCGACCCAGCTGTTTAGCCTGGCGGGCGACATACTGCTCGGCGGCCTGCCGCGCCTGTTTCAGTACCGGCGCGCCCGGCTGGCTGGCATAACAGGTCAGTTGCGCGCTAATCGCATAGTCGACTTTCTCAGGGGCCAGCACCTGCACCGTATCATTCAGCGGGCGTACCCGCTCTTCCGAGCACAGCGCCGTTACCAGGCTGAGTATCGTCTTGTCCGGCAGCCCACTGGTCAGCAGCGGATACAGGTTAACCGTCCCCGGCTTCGGGCGGGTCACCGCCACATCACAAATCCCCGGATGGGCACTCATGGCATGAAAACGATAGGCTTCGCGTGAACCGGCGGTACTGAAGGACGCCGGAGCCAGGCGAATACGGCTCCGCAAATGCGCATCGTCCTCAGCGTCTGAGCCGCCTTCGCTTGGCGTGGTATTGGTCACCTGGATATCCCCGTCATCGATGGCCTCCATCAGGGTGCTGATTTGCGCCGGTTGCCAGCCGTTACCCTTTGTTCCCGCCTCGCTGCAGGTCGCACTCACCGTCACCGTTGATGCCGTCGGCGTCAGCCTGACCTCGCTGTCGGTGGTAAATATCAGGCTGTCGGTGGCGCTGAGCCGTGTGCCTGCCGGTATCGGTATCGTCACCGGGGGCGCGACCGCCAGTGAAAATTCCACCGTAGTGCGTGCCGGTTGCGCCGGTAGACGGTAAACGCCGACCAGCTCGGCCAGATAGTCCAGCATTGGCGCACGGGCAAAGGCCACCAGGTTTTGCTCAGCCGCTGACTGGATAGCACTCCGCACCAGGGTTTCCCGGTAGGCGAACAGGTCAATCAATAGCCGCTCAGCCTGCGCGGGCCACAGGGTTTTACCGCTGGCCGCTTCATAGGCCGCGATCATCTCGCGGGTAATGGCTTGGGCGTCTGCGTTCACAAACTGCGGTTTCTCAAGGGTTAACGCCATGCGACCTCCGTTTGTTGGTGAGCCTGACGGCCTGGCAGTCGCCAGCGCAGCAGGAGGGTCACCCGCTCACCCTGCGCATTAAGCCGCACCTGATGTAATTCGCAGCGGGGCTCCCAGCGTCTGATGGCCTCCACCGTTTCCCGCACCACATGCGGCAAGGCGCGTTCTACCGGCATATCCAGATAGCGATGCAGATCACTGCCAAAATCCGGTCGATGCGGGTCGCTACCTTTCGGGGTGCCTAAAATCAGTCGCAGGCACTGCTGAATATCTTCTATGCCACTGACCCGGTCACCCGGCGCGTGCAGCGCGGGTTGCCAGTCTGCGGTGCTGAGGACGGTCATTGTGTTCATCAAACGTGTTCCTCCCTCACTTATAACGGCTTACCGGTGGGCTTACCGTCATGTCCGTTGCTGTGTTGATGCTGTTGCAGCGACACCCGACCCGCCTGGATATCCCCGCTGGCCTGGAGTGTGCCGTCAATGATAGCCGCCGCGCCGCTGCCGCCCGAACCGCTCATGCCGCCCTGGTACGTCAGTTGCTTTTGCACCGTCAGGTTGCCCGTCGCGACCGTATCCGGTGCATCCAAAAACAGGGTGTGACTTGCCTTCACCGTCGCGTTTTGCGTCTGGATCAGCACCGTGGTCTGGGTGGTCAGCGTCAGGGCCTGTATCTCGCCCCCGATAGTCATCGCGTGGTTTTTGCGGTCATACTCGACAACAGTCCCGTCGGCAAAATCCACCCGCCGTTTATCGCGGTTTGCCACCGTGGGGGGGTCTACCTCGGAATACACCGCCCCTAACACCACGCCGTCATCACCGTCAGCATCCAGCAGCAGACTCACCTGTTCACCTAAATCCGGTAGCCCGTAATCCTTGTTATCCTGGGTGTTGCGTTGCAATACCGGCAACCAGGCGGTGCGCAGGTTATCACAGGTCGGCAGCCGTACCCGTACCCGGACGTTTTGCTCATCAATCTGGCTGATGGTACCGAACATCAATTGCAGTCCTTTCATGGTTGCTTTTCTCCGGTTGTCGTCTCTTTTTCACTCAGCGGGCCCACACTGCCATCGGCTTTCACCCCCATCACCGGTGGGGTCGCCGACTGATCCGCGCGCGTCGTTTTCCTGTTCATGCGCGCCATCGGCCCCTGGCCCAGGGTGAGTTCACAGGCGTAACCGCTTTGGCGCGACAGGGCATGGCGGACTTCGGTGATAAGCCACACCCCGGACAGGCGACCAAAATCGGCCAGGCGCACGGTTAACCCGGCTTGATACGCCGTATTGCCCGCCAGCGCTACCGTCGCCACCCGTTGATATTCATTATGCCGGTTCAGGCCCGCGCACACCCTGGCGGTCGCTTCTTCCCGGCTCCGTGCCCGGCTGTGCAATCTTAAGGTATCGGCGCTGGTTGAACGTCCCTGTTTTTGAGGCACCGTTTCTCGCGCCACTTCGCCTATCGTGCCATCGGCCTTCATACCGACCGTGACCAGTTGTTTGCGCTGGCTGTCCTGGTATTTCACCTTGCCCTGCTGGTAGATACGGTTAAGCGTATCGCGCAGGCTGTAATGACTGACGGCTTGCGGGGTAATGACGTTAACCGGCGAGGCTTCCCGCAATCTGACGCGCTCAGAAAAAATCAGCCTGCTCGGCGTGACTTTAACGATATAGCCGTATTCCTCCGCCAGTCGGCGCAAAAAAGCCAGGTCGGTTTCATGTTGCTGTGTCACCCGGTCAAGGATCAGCGGCGCAATCTGCCCTTCCAGTGTCAGGTGGTGTTTTTGGGCAATCCGGCGGGCGATGGCCGCCAGGCTGGTCTGCTCAAACGCCCGGTAGCTCCGGGTGCGCAACGCAGTGGTCACCGAAGCCGATAACCCGCGCAGCGACACCGTATCCGGCGGGCCACTGAGTTCTATTTCATCAATCGAAAAGGTGCCACAGGGACGTAATGGCGCGCCGACCCTGCCGAGTGCCAGGGAGAGCGTATCGCCTTTACCCGGATACCAGGCCCCGCGCCAGCGCCCGGCGCTGTCTTCCAGTTCGACCGTCAGCTCGTCAGACTGGCCACTGAGCTGATCGGTAAAGCGGATCCCGAGCACGTCCGGGGTGATATCGTGCGTGATGTCTTTTTGGCCATAATGCAGGATCCAGGTCGGGGTCGGTACCGCCTGCTGTCGTTGTGTCGTTAACGCAACCATGGCGGTGTCTCCTCCACGGTGTCCTGGGCGTTAATCAGCGGGATAGCCAGGGTGATGCCGGCAGGCAACACCGGTGTGATCGGAATAGCCGGATTGGCGGCAATGATCCGCACATAGCCCAAGGCATCACCGTAATAGTGGGCGGCCAGCGTATCCCAGCGCTCGCCCTCACGGGTAATATGTTGCCAGACGCCCGGGTTATGTGCTTGTTCATGTTGGCTTGCAGACATCGTGCTGTTCTCCTTTAGCGACGCGTCACCAGATGGCTCGTCAGACGGCTCAGCACCGGGGCGACGTCGTTCCAGGTACTGAGGGCACCACCCACCTGACCGGCCACCGTATCCAGTGCTCCGGGCAGTGCCTGGCCGGTACCGGGGGTCAGGGCACTGAGCGTGTTTTTCGCCTGGCTGGCTGTGGTCGCCACCTTGCCCGCCGCACGGGTCAGGTGACTGGCCGCAGGAAAATGGGCTTCCAGGCCGGCCAACAACGGGTGCGCCTGTATCAACGGGGTGGCCACCTCACCCAGGCTATTTATCACCCCAGGCACGCGTGTTAACGCCGCGACCGGATCCGTTTTCATCTGGCGCGCCACCCGGATCGCCTGTGAGGCCGTGGCCAGTGCCGATTGTGCCTGACGGGCCAGACCCACCGCCCGCGATAGCGGTGTACCGCTGCCGATCGCCGGTATTAGCCCGGCGGCTTTTCTGTTCAGTGTCGTGGCTATCGCCGGCGGCTTAAGTGGTTGGCGCAGATCGCCGGTAAATTCACGCAGACTGATATCGACCTCCAGGCATTGAGCAAACCCGTCGGCATGCGCCAACAGCGTACGGCCCGTAAGCGTTGTGATCACAAAATGCCCCAGGTACTCGCCATTACCGAGCACAAACGCCAGTGCCTGATGGGCACGACAGGCGGCCTGTAGCCGTTGCCATTGCGCGGTCGGTTGACAGTACTGCTGATGAAACCGCACACTTAAACGGTATTCATCGCACTTGTCGCCGACCCACTGCAGACCCGGCTTGCGGCCAATGCGCGCCTGCTCGGCAAACTCACCGCCAAGGGTGGCTTCCAGCGCGGTAAAGCCGGTCTGTAACTGCACTTCAATTTCACCCAGGATCGCCAGCATCAGTAAAAGTCCCGCCGTTGTTGTTGGTGCATCAGCTGCGCCAGGCGTTTTTCCAGCTCACGCACACTGATAGCCAAGGCGTCACGCAACGCCGCCGGGGTCGCCTGAGACTGACCGTTCATCACAATCTGTGGTGCAAAGGTGAGCTGTATTCCTGAAAATGCTTTCCCCTGACCGGCAGGGGGAATGGGGGTATCAGGCCAGTGGGGCACACGCGGGGAGGGCGCTTGCATCAGCGGCATCAGGCCGCCGACGGCGCGCGCTAATGCGGGCGTGGTGCGGGTAATGCCCACCACTGCACCCTGCACAATATTGTCCCCCAATCCGGCAAAGACCGTTGAGGGACTCTGTATGCCGAGTGTCTCCTTAAACCAGCCCGACACACTGTCACCAAAATGGACAATGGTCTCTTTGGCGGCGGTTAAACGACTTTTAATCCCGTTGACCAGGCCATCAATCAGCTGGCGACCCGCACCGGTAAAATTAGCGGGCAGTTCAATATTGAAATACCCCATCACCCCGGCGAAGGCTTTATACAACAGACCCAACGGCGACCAGTTAAGGATAAGTGTCCCAACACCCGCAATACCGCCGGAAAACGCCTGTTTGACCTCGGCCCAACGCGCCTGAAAGAAAGCGCTTATCGGCGTCCAGTAGCGGACAATCAGGTAAGCCCCGGCAGCTATTGCGGTGATAGTCAGGCCAACAGGGTTAAACATCAGTGCCCGCCCCAGCCACAGCAGTGCCTGTCCGGCCAGGCGCAGGCCTGTCACCAGCCCACCGGCCAACACCTTACCCAATCGCCCCACACTGCCTGCGAGTCGGCTTAAGCGCCCCCCCATGCCAAAGGTGGTGCTGAGTAATAACCAGCCGGTACGCAACCGGGTAAACCCGCCCCACAGCAGGCGTATCGGTGAACCCAGCAGATTGAGCGCCAGCCTTGTGGCCAACAATCCCCCCTTAAACAACAGGAGGCCGCCCACGGTTTTAGCCATACCGCTAACCAGCTGAGGGTGGGTCTTGACCCAGGCATTGGCCGCATTCAGGTAAGGCAACAGGGTGTCTGTTAATGACAATACGGCGGGGCTGAGTGATTCACCGACACTGAGTGACAGCTCTTGACTGGCAACGCCTGACTTTTTCATCTGCTCAATCGGTGAGGCCAGACGTTTTTTATAATCACCGGCTAATACATCCTTATCCGCGGCCGCCAGGGCTTGAGCGCGGATTTGCCGGTACTTGTCCATATTCGCCAGCATTGGACGCACAAAGGCCATCACCTGCATATCGGCAAACAGTTCACCCAGGCCAAAGTTCTGCTGTAAAGCGAGTAATGCCTTATCGCGCGCGGTATCGTCCTGTAGCGCCATCGCTGATTTAAATTGTGCCAGCGCCTCGGGACTCTTCTGCGCCAGATAGCGTTGCAGGGTATTCATCATCCCTTCAATCGGCGAAATCCCGTGCGCTTTTTGTTGCATCAAGGATTTTTCAATATCGATACCGACATCCGCAAAGCGTTTTTGGGTTTCCGGGGCAGTCAGTTTTTCAAGAAAGTTATTAAAATTGTTCGCCGCTTTATCGGTGCTACCGGCACCGATTTTGGCTACCTGCAAAGCGGCGACCATCTCTGCCACCGCCGCCTTGCCCTGGGCCACGTTGGCCATTTGTGGGGCCAGCTCAGGCAACCACTTCACCTGGTCAGCGATTTCAAATGACCCGGCCTTGCCCCCTTGCGCCATGATGTTCTGTACCGCAGCAAAATCTTTCGCGGCAATGCCCAGCGACTGCTGGGTGGTCACCGCCGCCTGCGCCCACAGTTCAGCGGAAGTACGGGTAGCCGTCGCGCCACGGGCAATCTGAGGAAGGTAGGCGCGAATATCGTCCAGGCTGTCAATGTTATTGCCAATGAGTGCGCTGGTGGCGGCCTGTAAATCGGCCTGGGTCTGGTTGTATTGCTGGCTCCAGGCGCGGATATCCTTGCCCAGTGCGGCCTGGGTGGCTCCGTCGTAACCGGCGGTGATACCCATATCGACCAGATTGTCCTGAAAGGTCATCGACTGCCTGACAGACGGCGCGACCGCGCCCACCGCTGCCGCCGTGGTGGCACCTAACGCTAGCCCTTGCCCCATCAGGGCCTGTCGTTGTTGTCCGGCAATCTGACTGGCCATCATAGTGTGATGTAAACGGCGATGCTGTTGCTCGAGACGGGAAAGCGTCTGGCCCACCCGACCCAGCTCGCTATTGAGGTGACGCGCAGCCTGCCCGCCCAACTGACCGTAGCGGGTCATTGCCTGAGTCAGTTGTTGCTGGCGGGTCTGCAGACGACGGGTGGTGTCCCCTAACAGATTGAGGCTACGTCGGGAGTCGCCCATCGCCGAGCGAAAGGCACCGGCCACCGCTCCCTTAATCACCACCCCAATCGAAAATGTGCTCGACACTGCGTCACCTGCCTCTGTTAAACCCGATCACTCTTTATTGGTTTGCCCCGCGTTGCCCGTGCTCCTGGCGGATTTGAGCCGCGGCTTCCTGTAAATAATCCTCAAATTCCACCACGGTCAGCGCATCCAGCTCACTCGGCTGCCAGCGGAACCATCTCGCCAACAGCGCCTGTGCCTGACGCAGCGCCTTCGGCGAGTGCATCCAGCCCCGCAAACTGGCGAAAGTGGCCTTGCAACTGTTGATAATCCACCAAATCCATATTGTCGATATCTTCCGGTATCAGGCCGGTCATACGGGCAATCAACAGGCTGTCCCAGTCATTGACGTTTTCACTTAAGCGGCGTACCGCCTTGATGTCACTGACCTTGAGCCGGTTTAAGCTGACCTGGGTCAGTCTTTCACCACTGCCCAGGGCATAAGGGTATTGCAAACTATAATGAATACGGTCTGTCATCATCACTCCTCGGATTTTCAGGTTAAGCACCCAGATTGGCACGATAATCGGTGAGCATATCTTCACCGTTGATTTTAAAAATATTGGCGATCACATCCAGCTCCAGCAGCACCTGGCCATCCATCACCTGCTTGATATAGCTGCAGGTAAAACTGCTGCTCATCTCCGGCACCTCATGCTGCTTAAAGCTGCCCAGCACGTTTTTGCTAAACATCACCGTCATAAACACCGCCACCGGCAGTTCATCCTGGCGACCCTGTGCCGGGTTATAGCGCTGCAGGCTGCCGCGACATTGCAGTGGATACGCCTTGAAGGGATTGGCGGTACGCAGGGCCACCTCTTCATACAGACTGGTCCAGTGAATTTCCCCTTCCAGCTTGTCAAACCCCGCCGGTAACTGAACTTTGCCTATCATCCCCAGCGCCTGATGCTCCTGCTGCACCACGTTGATTTCCGGTAGCTTGATTTCTTTTGCCCGACCCAGCAGGCTATTGCCGTCCAGATAGACATTGGCATTGGTCATAAAATGCAGTGCATTGCCCGCCATCATCTCCTCCTTATCGTTATCTTATTGACCCTGTGCGTCACGCTCATACGGAGACCCCACTTTTCAGAAAGGTGAGATATTCATTAGTGATTTCCGTCTCAAAGGTCAGGTGCTCCATCGGCGGCGGCGGGGTGTATTTGTAATTCAGTTTCAACTGCCCCAGACTGAGCGCATCCCTGGTGTTGTTCGCCGGATCATACCAGCAGTGAAAGCCCAGCAACGCCCCATCGGCAATCAGCCGACGACCATAGCCATTGACCGATTCGGTCAGCGCATCAATCAGCCCCTGATTAATCGGGCGATCAATATATTGCAGACTGAAATGGCGGATAGACTCATTAATCATGTCCCCGGTGCGCCGCACATTTTCAAAATTCTTCAGATGCGTCACGGTCGGCCAGGCCGCCGTGCGGTTGCCCCACAGGCGTAATCCGCTACCAAAACTGTTAAATACCGTGGTAATGCCGTTCTGGTTAAGCAGATTGACCTCGCTATTGGCATCGTCAATACGCGCACTTAACGGGCGCTCAATGCCCACAATGCCCATCAGTGCCTGATTGGAAGACGACCACCAGAACCCTTTTTCCCGGTCAACTTTTGCCCGCAGACCCGCCGCCCGCGCCGACAGCGGATCCAGGCGCGTCTGGTTTGTTGCCTTGTCATAGACCTTGACCTGCGGATAACACAGGCGTACCCGGTCAGAGGCGGTATTAAAATTAATCGTGCCTTGTGGCCCCCGTCCGGCTATCGCCTGGGCAAACGTTATCCCTGCCGGGGCGTCAATATAAGCAATCGCTTCACAGTGGTCGGCCAGGGCAATCATGGCGGTGGCCACGGCATTAAAATGCGAGAAGCCCGGTGCAATCAGCAGCTTTGGGCGAAAGCCAAACAGGCTGTCGGCATTTTCCAGCGCTTTCATCCCGGTACGCTGGTCGGCGGCATTGGTGGCACCCAAAACGTCAGCGGCGGTAATTTTTGAGACATCCGGGGTGTGATAGGTCACACTGACCGTGCCTCCCTGCGCAATGCCGCCGGTGGTGACGCGGGTGACTTTTCCGGTTGCGGAGGCCACGGTATAGTCGGTCGCCACCTGATAGGGGGTCTGCCCATCGATGCTTTTCACCACCATATCGCCCACGGGTAACTGGCTCAGTGTGGCACTGTGGTGCGTGCTATCGAAGGTGACACTTTCTGCGGTTATCGTTTTCTGATGGCTTTTGGGGTCAAACACATTGACCACCAGAACCGTCCCGACACCGTGGTCATAGATAGCGCGCAAGGCTTGCGGCAGGGTAAATCCACTTCGCTCATCGCCAAACTGCGCGGCATCTTTTTCCGATGTACACAGGGTCAGGGTATTGACCGGGCCTGTCGGCGCGGTACCGACCAGCCCAATCACGGACGATTCTCCCGTTTTGACCGGACGAGTCCCGCGTTCAATTTCCAGCGTATCAACGCCGTGATGGTGTTCTCTGCTCATGGGGTGACCTCGTTACTTTTGGTGTCTGATGGCACTTTGCCGCGTTTTCTGGCGGGCATCACTAACGCTGTGCTGATCGGCGCTTCGACGGGCTGGACCTCATCAGCGGGAAGCGCCACGGTGTCGCTCGACAATGTGATGGCCGGTGCCAACGGTGCCGTCACGATGGGGTCGACGGGAGTTTCTGCTTCCTGACCCAGAAAGGTTAAATAGCCCTGGGCTTCCAGCCCCAGCACATAATCGTTATCCATCGGCAAGATCACTTCCTGACCCGGCCAGAACATCACATCCAGGATGCTTCCATCCGGTAAGCGCAAAGCGGCCCCGTTCATCTGTTGGCCGTCATAACGGTAACGGGCCGGTTTGCCGGTTGGGTGTTGAGCGGCCTGTAAGCGCTGTTCAAAATCCGTCAACGGTTTGGGGGGTTCAGGGGGCGGATCGGGATAATCAAAGCCCAGAAAAGTCAGATAGCCCTGCGCTTCCAGCGAGACAATAAACGGATGATCGACCGGCACATCGACCACCTGACCGGGATAAAACATCACATCCTGGGTACGGCCATCAGCCAGACGCAGGGGAGCCCCATTCGGGGATTCACCGTTGTAGCGAAACTTCGCCATAAGCCACCTCGTTATTCTCTGTCTTCATGAACGCTTCCCGGGTACACGGTAAAGCATCCTGTGGCCAGTCCTGCACAAACCAGGTTTCGGTCGCCACCGTCAGCGCGTATTGCCATAAGCCCTCGGATTGTCCCAAAAAAACCTCATCTATCAGCCACAGTGGGCGGCGACAGTCCGGCGGCATAAAGCCCCCCACGGCCTGACGCAGGGTATCGAGGGTGGCAATCGCCCCCTCGTTACCGTTAAGCTGGCGCATCACCAGGGTCAGCGTAAAATGCAGCACCCGGGGCTGAAACACCATGCCCACATCCTGAATGTCGCCAAAACGTGAGCGGGCAAAACTGAGCAGGACTGCGCCGAGCGGATGATTAAGATGAAAGCGTTCCGGCTGCTCAGGAAAGAAGGTGACCTCCAGCTGCGGTAAGCGTTTTGTCAGCAGGCCCAAAAGGGCGCGCATGATATCGAGCGTCATTCAAAGTCCTCCAGTAAGCCGCCGGGGCCGCTAAAGCGCGCCGGACGGGCATGAACATGAAAGGCTCCCGGCTCCGGTATCGCCTGGCCTTCTCCCGCTATCCCGAGCGTTAATTTGCCGTCACGCAAGGCTTCCAGCATTTTCAGGCTGCCGCGATACACTTCTTTTATCGCCTCGGGCAGTTGGCCTTCGGGACGACGCAGGTACAATCGATGCGTCACCAGATTGACCGCCATATCGCGCAGTACCGTGGGAACAGTCTCCAGCGGCAAGACGTAACGCCCGCGCAGATGGGCATCAATCAGCTCATCGGCATAGCGAATGGCATCGTTCAGCACCTTGTCGTTAATCACATTGGGCAGGCCACCCATCAGCGCTTCGCCTGAGACATCCTGCGTCAGCTGAACCAGCGTATGGTGTGAGAGCAATTGCCCGATATCCTCCAACGTGCAGTAGGCCATCAGATACCTCTGACCATGCGGATAATCTCGCCTGCGGCAGTGGCGGCATCCAATGCCACGCCCACCGTTGAAGCGGGCAGCCCGCCGCCGGTTAATGCGCTTTCTGATACCACCCGGCCTTCACTGTCGGCCTTGAGCAGCTCGCCCGCGCTAATCGCGGCCCCTGCCTCTACCGCCATGATGCCCAGCACATTAATCGGCACGCTGTCCCCTTTTTTACCGGAGACCTCGGCAACACCCAGTTCCGTCCCGGTGCCCTTAAAGGGTTTTGCCGTGATGCCCACCAGACGATGGACGGTTAAATCCTCCACTGCCACCACGGTCGTGGTTAATACCACCTGTTGCGTGACCATCTTTTACGCTCCTTTAATGCCGCTAATCAGATACCCTGCCTCACTGCCCACCACAGCGACCTTGTAAATATCGGTGTAGCGGATATTGACCACCTTGCCGCCAACACTGTCAAAGCGGTCGGCCAGGGGCATCCCCTGACGGCGGAAGGTATAGCCAAAGGACGGCCTATGCTCATCCGCGCTATCACTGCCCGCAGAGGCGGGACTGACCACATGCAGCATCAGGTTATCTTTCCACAGGTCGGTGGTGCTTTTACCGTCCTTGTCTAGCTGGACCGGCGCGCCAATCAGCACCTCATCCACCTGGAATAAATCTTTTAATATCTCGGTAGTGATACGCTTACGTTCATTCCCACCCAGCGCGTCTTGCAGCACCTTATGAAAGCGCAACAGCGCCATCACACTGGCCCCCATGGTAATGACGTTGGGGCGCAGGCCGATATTGGCGCGCACCACTTCCATCCCGGCTTCAATATCTTTCAGTGGATCGCCATTTTTCTTGTTCCAGGCGGCCTCGCCCGTCAGGGCTTTGGTGGCGTTGCTGGCATAGACCGAAGCCGATTGCGCCAGTTCGGCGACATACTGCTCACGGCGCAGTAAAATACCGTCCGTGGCCCGTTTAATCGCCTTGATTTCTTCATTAAACATCGATTCCGCCTGTTCGCGGTGATCGACCGGTACCGCCAGATCATGCTCATCGAGCACGATATCGGTAAACGCCTGTTTCTCTCTTAACAGGATATTGCTGTCCGCCCCCACTGCGCGTTTGGTTTCATACAGCGCCAGGCGGCCCTTGCCAAAGGTCGGCACCTTGACGCCTTCTTTTTCTACCCGGACGAGCGGAAACAGCTTTTCCCCAATCAGGCTGGCATTGCGGTATTCAGCAGCAATATGGGTCAGCACCGGGTCGTTGGCCCGTTTGCTTTTTAAATAATCAGACATGGGATTCTCCTGACAGGCAGCGCTTCACCGCCGCTTCGTAAGGGATGGATTCACGCGCCTTAAGCGCCATGGCCTGTTGATGCAGCGTATCCGGATCGGATGCCCGCTCACTAAAGGTCAGACTGTTTTGCGGCGTATTGCCTCTTCCCGGCACCGCCCGCTGACTAAAATCGACCAGCGGGGTAGCGCTGGTCAACAGGGACTTGACGGCATCAACGAGTGGTTGCGTTTTGCTGCCCTCACTGAAGGTCAACGCCTTCTCCTTGCCCGACAGGGCATCCAGTAACGCCACCACCACCGCTTGTCCGGCAGGGGCCAGGCGCGCTTCATTAATCAGATTTTCGGCAAACACCACATTAACCTCATGCGCCAGGTTGGCGGCCTGAGCGGCCTTTTCAGCCTGATGGGCGCTTAGCTGTTGCTTTAAGGCGGCGTTCTCGGCTTGCAGCCGTTGGTTTTCGACTTCATGTTTTTCCACGGTAAGGCTCTCCGTTATAGGGGGCGGCGTAATAAGCCCCGGCTCAGAAAAGGGTTGGGTCGGGGTGCTTAAGATGGTCGTGTCAGGCGGGTTGCCCAGGGCGTGGCTGAGGAACGCCCGTAAACGGGTAAACAGCGGATCGTGATCGCACTGCATGTCTTCACTCAACACGACGACCCCTTCTTCACCTTCACTAAAGGTCACCGGCTTAAGGCCCTTGACCGCCGGCGGCTGGGCACCCAGGAAACCGACGTGTTGCAAATAGTAAATACCGGGCACCGGATTATGGGGTGAATCCGGCGCATAAAAGGCGGCAGAGAGTTTTTTGTAACGCCCACTGACCACGGATTCGGCAAATGTCGGCTCCAGTTGTTGGGGTTCGGCTATTAGATCACGTCCTTGCGCCGATAGCCGTTTGATCCAGCCATAAGCCGGGGCGTTGGTCGTGGGATGACCGATGACTATTGGCGCTTCATGTAACGCCGGATCATAGGCATTCGCACAGACATGCAAATCGTTTTCACTAAATGTCACTCTGTCACCGTAGCCGGTAATATAGTGGCCTGGCTTGAGAATATGCAGGGGTTTCATGGCACCTCCATTGACTATCAGGATGACAGTCTATGTCGGGTTGGCTGATTTCCCTTTTAAAGGGCTTTAAAGATTTTCATTTGCGTATTGTCTTTCAGCATTCGCATACTGCTTCTGCGAGCGGGCATAACGCGCTCAGGAAGGGGTTTATAAAGCTTTATAAAGGATGGAAAGGCTCTCAGGTATCGCATTGTATCATTTAAGCCCTGAGCGCCTCAGACAGCACTTAGCGGTGGGTGGCCTGTTGCAGGTAATCAAGCACTTCATCGAGCAGCTGGCGTTTAACCTCAGCGTCTAACTGTCCCGCTTCGGAGACCGGCAGATACGGACGCGGGGGGAGTGTCACCGAGTTACCCCTTCCAGCCTGACCGCCCAGTTGATGAATGCGGGCATAAACGCGATGGGTGCCGACCCGTGCCTGGTGCGCATCATAGTCCGGCGTCACGCTGCGGCGCAAATACCCGTCCCGGGAGAGCGTCATGCCCTGGCGGGCGAGTGCCGCGACCGACGGTTGCCAGCGTGGCCGCCCCTGTTCTTCAAAGTTCAGGTCGGTGGCGGTTTTCAGCGTTTCAGACCAGCGGCGCATCAGTGGGGTCAGGTCGTAAGCGGCGTTATCCAGGTGCTTCAGTGCCTGTTTCAGGTCGTTATCGGTTATCTCAACCGACAGAATAGTAGCGGTCATTCCGCTCTCCCCAGGGTGTTAACGGCCAGGGTGTGTAACGGCCCCTGATAGCGGGTTAAGTCCGGTCGATACCCTTCACCGGGATTATACGACCAGCCGATATCCGGGGAAAACACCGTATGATTGTCGAGTGTCAGCTGGGCCACTGGCCGCATTTCGCCGGTTTTGCGCGAGACCACCTGCAACGACCAGCGCAGACGGTCACCGGACGTTTCCACTGTTAGCCCACGCGCGTTGACATCCCGCACTGACAGGGCTATCACGCTACAGCGACAGCGCCAGCCATTGGGCGGGTAGAGTGCACGCCATAGCGGGTCATCGGCAGGAAACACCCGGCCATGCAGCGCCAGATGGCTTCTGCGGGTACGGTTATCCCGTATTGCCACATACATCCAGTAGGGGCGCGCCGCGACATTCTCCCGCATTTCTGCCCAGCGCCCGGCGTTGTACAGGGTGGTGAGATTGGTGCGGTAAATCGTCTCCAGTCGCTGCGGACTACCCAGCTGCACCGTGACCGGCTCACCGCTGACCGGGTCAGTGGTCTCCTGTTGCCCCCACCATCCCCTGGCCTGCAGTACCGGGGTCAATTCCTGGGCAAACCATTGCCCGGTTTGCCCCTCAGCCAGCGAGGTGTTCAGTGCCTGATACATGTCCTGCAGGATATCCAGTCGCGTCACTTTGGCCACCGTCGCACTCTGCGCATGGGCGTCTTGCCAGACATCCTGCCAGTCCCAGGAAAAGGTAAAACCTTTGGCTTTCAGGTAAGCGATGACCCGTTTGGGCGGCAGGCTAAACAGCGCCGTCAGTTCGTTATCGTGGAGTCTAGGCATGTAAACGCCCCCAGACATTGGCAACAAACATCACCCGGGCCAGGGTTTCCTGTAGCGCGTCCGCGGGCATCTCGGGGTAAAGTGCGGCCAGTTTTCCCCTCAGTTCGCCGGGAGAAATACCCGATTTTACCGCGTCAAATAACGGGGTGAGCAGCGGTTGCAGGGTGTTGTCCAGCGCGCCGTTTTTCATCAGGCTGTCCAGTGCCCGGTCAAGCTGTGCCTGGGCATCGGACGCGCTCTGCGTCTCGTCTTCGGCAAAGGCCAGCGAGGAAGCAGAGTGGGAAGGGGTTTCCTGCTGGCTTTCCATCAGCAAATCCCCCGGTTGCAGGCCATATTCACGCTGATAGTATTGCGCGCTGAAAAAACCGGCGGTTTGCGCCAGACTCAGGTCACGCCTGGCCTGCACCTCATCAATGGTCTCCTGCTCCCACAGTCGCCACGTCGGCACCGGCACATCACCAAAGTTCAGCTCAACCAGCCAGCGCAGTATCTGATTCACCGCACTCATCACCATCACCGCATCGCCATCGCGGATATCGGCGGCCACTTCCAGCCCGGCCTGGGCAGAGGCGTGATTGGTTTCGGCTTCGGTGGTCTGGTTCTGGCCCAGGAGCGCAATGGTAATTTCACTGCGGGCCATCTCAATCAGGTCTTTGTACAGACTGCTTGACGCCCCCTTGGTGGCGGGCTCCCTGAATTCAATGCTGCTGTCATCCGGAATAACCGCCACCGCATCCTGCACCATCTGCTCGAGAGAGTGCAGCAGCGGGCCAACATGCGCCTGGTCCTGACCCCGTGGATGACGCCCGACTACCCAGGGGGTGCCGTATTTCTCACTAAAGCGCATCCAGAATGACCAGCCGGCTTTCTTGAACGTCACCGGCCAGAAGCACAGCGACAAATCCGCAAACCCGTAGGGGTTATCAAAGGTGGCGTCTTGCGTCGCCACCACAAATTTGCGCGGCGGTAATAACTCGCCCGCCAGGCCCGACTGCCGGGCCTGAAAGCGCAGGCGATTCTCGGTATCAAAGGTAAACCACTCGGGTGGTTTACCCACCACATCGGTCACTACCAGATGGCGCCCGTCTTTTGCCCAGGTCAGTTCGGCGGGTTGATAGCCAAAAAAGGCCGCCTCCAGCAGTTCGCCGATGAGGCGGTTTATGTCCCACTGCGCCAGGGTCTGTTCAATAAAGCGCACCACAGGCGCAGGTGCCTGCCCCGGCTCCAGTCCGCGCTCCAGGCATTTGACCGCCGATTTACGCCGCCGGATACTGCTACCCACCAACGGCTCAGCGCGTAACTGGCGGTAGACGCTAATCGCCTGGCCTCGGGCGCGTAATATCGGGTCGGGATTGGGTAAATGGCCGAACAGTTGTCCCAGGCCCGCCGGACTGCGGGCGCGGGTGGCAATGTCACTGAACAACGCTTTTTTATCGATAATCATCAATATCCCTCCAGCAACGATGAGGCCTGACGCGGGCAACAGGAGTAAGCGCGCACCGGGCCGTGGGGCTGGTCGGCGGCGCTGAGCGCTAAAAACAGCGCCCAGGCACGGTCAGCGTGCCCGGCGGCATCGCTCTCGGCCACAAAACGCGGCGCGCCAGTCGGACTCATCACTTTTTTCAGTTTATGCAAATCGGCCCGCAGCGCCCCGTCCCCTTGCGGCAGTCGCAGGCGGCGGTCTTCAAACACTTCTTTACCGCGTGTCGCCAGCGTCAGCTTGTTAGTAGGCGTGAATAACACCCCTTCGACCCGCGTGCTGCCATGACGGCGTTTCGCATCTTCCACCGGCTTTTCGCCGAGACCAGTCTGGTCGATGCAGCAGCGCAGTACCCGGTAGTGGGCAAAGACCGCATCGAGCAGCGCATCCTGCTCGGCAAACGGGGCACGCTTGCGGGTAATGATGTCGCGTGTCCAGACCACATCGCCCACCTGTTCAATCACCCATATCACAAACAGGTCATGGCGCAGACCGATATCGACCCCGACAAAACAGGGACCGCCGTTATAGTGCTCAGGCTTGCCGGCCTGCGGGTGCTCTACGCCATCAATCAGGTCATAGGAAAGCCAGGCGGCGGCTTCATCCAGCCAGTGCAGTTCAAATTCCTGCGCCCAGGCGTCTTCATCATTGAGCGCCTGTTTGAGGGCGGCTACATCCCGTGGCAGGCCGTCTTTGACCGCCTGGTAAATGTCGACCCGATGGCGCGACCAGACGCTGTCCAGCGACGGGTCGGTCATCAGCTCATAAAACTTGTTGCCCTTGCCATTGGGGGTGGAGGTGACGCGCAGCCTGTAGCCGTTTGATATCACCGGAAACAGCGCGGCCCAGATTTTGCGGCTGTCAGCATGAAAGGCAAATTCATCGAGAAACACATTGGCGGCAAAGCCGCGCGCCGTATCGGGGTTGGCGGGAAGTGCGGTAATGCGTGAGCCGCCGGGCAGCACTGCCTCCAGCAGGGTGTAACGCTCGCTGCCCGAGCCTTTCACGCTGCCTTCGATTTCACGGATGGCCAGACCGTACGCCTGACAATGCTTTCTGACCCCTTCTTCCATCGCCTCTTTGGCCTGGCGTTCCCCGCGCGAGAGAATGACCCAGCGGGTGCGACCGCCACGGGCCTCGGTCTCAAAACAGTCATCAACCAGCTCCAGCGTGGTGGTAAAGGTTTTGCCGGTCTGGCGGGCAAAACAGCCAATCTTGAAACGCGCGGGATCTAACATCCAGTGTTGCTGATACGGGTAGAGTGTCACGTTTTTGCTCATGTGATAATCCCGTAAATTTCTTCACGCACCCGCTTCAGGGTCTCCAGACTGACATGCCCTTTGCCTTGCTGCGCCGCTTCCTGCTCCAGCGTGGCCATTTCCGCGCTGATTTTTTTAAGCTGCCCTTGCAGTTTTTTCAGGCTGACGCTGGCATGAATAATCGGGGCCAGATTTTTCGCCATGCGGGCAAAGCGCTCAGCCCGTTCAACCGGCGACCCCGCTTCTTCCTTGATGGTTTGTGCCTCCAGCAGGCTATTGAGTAATTCAGTCTGCACCAACGCCATAATGGACTCTGAGCGGGCATCCTGGTCATCGGGCGCACCCTTGGTCAGTTGCCGCGCCGCTTCAGTCGCGTCACGAATAGCGGCAAAGCGGCGCTGCACCTTCTGACCGTAGCGGGAAATCTGCGCCCGACCGATGCTGTACCCTTTATCCCGCAGCAGGGTCTCCAGCTCCCGGTAGCCACTGAAATTGCGCTCCGTCAGCGCCCGGTCGAGCCATTCACGCACCGATGGAGGCAATACATCGATATGACTGCGCGGTGCCATCGTCACTCTCTCCAGTATCTGGCGGGGCGGGCAATGCCGGGGATATCGTCGGTGACGTATTCCACCTGGTTCACCCCTTCCGGCGTCATCGTGGCGGTCCATGAGCGCGCCGGCGGTCGGGTCAGGCGAACCAGACTTAAGCCCTCAAGGAACAGTAACTCTTTTTGCAGCTCCAGCATGGTCATGTCCGGGTAGAGCGAGTGGCCCACGTCCCACAGCAGCCGGTCATTGGCCGGATAAGGCCGTGCCTTGTTGACCACCTGCAGTAACACCCAGCGCAGCCCTTCGCGGCGCGCCTGTTCGGTTTCTGTCATCCTTATCCTCCTGCCACCTGACGCAGTTGTATCGTTTCCAGCTTCTGGTAAATCGCGTCAAGCCGTGACTCCACCACCTGCTGATAATGAATAAATTCGTCGCGCCGGACATAACGTTCCGGCACCTCCACTTTGAATTCCAGCACCTCGCGCTCAAGGCGTGAGCCTTTGTCGGACGCCTCACGCATCAACCGCTCCAGCGAAGCAAACCGTTCGGCCTGACGCTTTTCGGTCTCCCGGATAAACCAGCGTGCCAGCCCCGCGAGAAAGCCCGCCAGCCCAAACAGATAGCTCACCAGTACCCAGAAATCGACCTGTAATGTCATGGTTGTGATCCTTCAATATAATCCAGCAATCCGTTTACCTGTGCCCGCCAGACCTGGCACTGTTGCCCGTTGTCGGTGATATTGGCGAGGATATCGCGCTGGGTAACTGGACTCGGGGTGTGTCGCTCGCCAGGGGTCTCAGCTGACCGGGTCGTGTTGCCAGTACCGCCGGTAAGGGTGGCAGGGACTGAACCGTCAACGTCTGACAGCCCGAGGGCGGCGTTGTAGTGCTGCACGAAGCCACGAGTAAATACGCAGGCCACAGTATGAGCCTGACCTTTTTCATCCTGCCAGTGTTGGGTAACGTCATCTATCCGCCGGGTTAAGTGTTGGGTTTTGTCATGAAGCTGTGCAATGCGATTCAGGTAGCGCTGTTCGGCCTGATGCGCCACCTTCACCTGATGGATGAAACGCTGCTGCAGGGCATTTAGGGTTTGCGCGGCCTGCCCGGCGCGCTGTTTTTCCTGCATGGCAAACGTCTCGCGCAGCTGACTGAGGGTTGCCGCGCACCGTTCGGTTGAGCGACCTGCGCCTTGCGTGTAGCCGTGCCACCAGATACCCGACAACAGCGCCATTACCAGCACTCCGCCGGGGCTTTTCAGGCTGACTGCACTAAACACAGCTTGCCCCTCCCCAGGTCAGGTAACGCGGTGCCAGGGCATGTAAAATACGGTGCGGATAATGACGATTCTCACGCCAGGCGGTCAGGCTACGTCCGGCATTGACCCGCTCAACGCTGTCAAACCAGCGCCTGCCATCGACCCCCTGACGTTCTGCCAGGCGGCGGTCACGCTGTACCCAGCCCAGGCCACCGTTGTAGGCCGAGAGCGTCATCGCCATGCGCTCACACGCATTCACCGCCGACAGGCGTTGCCATAGCCAGCGGTCGAAACTCACCACTGCCCGCAGGCTCCAGCCGGGATTAAGCGGCGCTTTGGCGGCCAGTTCCGGCATCACCTCCCCAATCCAGTCCATGGTCGCAGGCATAAACTGCCCCAGCCCCTGCGCCCCGATGCGATTGGTGATAGCCGGCTGCCAGCCACTTTCGTGCTCAATCTGGGCGGCAAAATCCGCCACCGGCGCATCAAGCCCCCACACCAGACGGGCGTTACGTATCAGCTCAGTCCGGTATGGCAGTGCCGCTTGTGGGGGACGCGCCGCATCGGCATCAAGCGCGCCACCAAGGAGCACTATCAGCAAAAGGAATAACAGCCATCTGGGGTCGCCCTGCGGACGTTGATAGCGGTTCATGGTCATAACCCCATCGCCACACTCAGACACACTGCGGCCACAATCACTGCCCGGCGCAACTGGGCGGCGGCAAACACCTGATGGCAGCCGCCGCGTACCGGATGTCGACCCTGTGCCACCTCAGGGTGGTCATGGTGCAGGTATTGACCGGGACGAGCCCTGGGGAACAGCGAACGGTCAAGCCAGTAACCGACCACCGCCGCCAGGGTGATCAAGGCCAGCTTATAGAGCACCACCGGTAATTGCTGCGGCGAGACCAGGCCAATCACCAGCAACAGACCAGCCGCAGTGAGCAACCAGCCGCCGAGGCGTGGGGTTTTAAAGGGGGTTAAGGTCAGTTTTTTTCGGATTTTCATCACACTCTCCCTGAGAATCAGGCCGACAGTGTGACAGGACGGTGCGCTAGCCGCTTTTAAAGCGGTTTACTAGTGGGGATGCGGGTCAGCGGTTAGGTTAGGCGCAGTGATTAGCCCCGAACGGGGCAAGGGAAAAAGCGCGACCCACCCGGTGCGTCAACACCGAGCAGGCCGTCAACACACAGACCCGACCTGTGAGTCAACCGGGGCGCTTTCCGTTCTCGAGAACAGGAAAGAGTCTACACGAATTTCCATTAGTGAAACAGGCTTACAGACAATGACGCAACATTTTTTACCGATACTGCCCTGGGCAGGCGGTAAACGGCGGCTGGCGAAACAGATTTTACCGTGCTTCCCGGCGCACACCTGCTACGTGGAGCCGTTTTGTGGCGCAGCGGCGCTCTTTTTTATGAAGTCACCCAGCAAAGCGGAAGTGATTAACGATATCAACGGTGAGCTGGTCAATCTCTATCGGGTGCTGAAACACCATCTGGAAGAGTTTATGCGCCAGTTTAAATGGGCGCTGGTCAGCCGGGCGATGTATCAATGGTTAAACATCACCCCGACCGAGACCTTAACCGATATTCAGCGTGCAGCCCGTTTCTACTACCTACAAAAACAGGCGTTCGGCGGCAAGGTGGCGGCGCACACTTTTGGCGTGACCACCACCACGGGGCCGCGCCTGAACCTGTTGCGCATGGAAGAAGAGCTGTCGCTTGCTCATCTCAGACTCTCACGCACCACCATTGAACAGCTGGACTGGGCCAGCTGCATTGCCCGTTATGACCGTCCGCACACGCTGTTTTACTGCGATCCGCCGTACTGGGGCACAGAGGGCTATGGCGTGGATTTTGGTCTGGAGCAGTATGAAAAACTGGCGGGTATGGGACGGGATTTAGCCGGGATGATGATTATTTCCGTCAATGATATTCCTGAGATGCGGGCAGTGTTTCAGGGGTTCGAGATGCAGAGCGTGCCGATTCGGTATCATCTCAACATCAATCAGCCCACACAACGGCGCGAGCTGATTATTACCGTCAAATAACCCTCTCCGCTGCAACGGAGAGGGATGCGTCATGCGCGGCGGCGGGCGGTTTTTTTCTCAGTCATGGCAGCCAAAGTGCGTTTCGCAACCTCCCTGGTTTCACCTGGAATATGCCGGAAAAACGTTAGCACCTCCGCTTCTTCCTCATCCCTCACCACATCGAGCGCACTGGCTTCATCGCTGCGCTCCCCGGTCATCACATAAAGAAGGTCGACGCCTAACGCTTTCGCCGCGATTAAGTAGCCCGCATCAGGATGTCGCTCACTTTTTTCATAGTTGTACTGGGTGAGCTTTTTAACCCCGCACCGTTCAGCGAAGCTTTCCTGACTGAGTCCCAGCCGCAGGCGCTCCGACTTGAGGCGGTCACCCACCCCTTCCAGGGTCAGCGTGACCCACTGTTGGGTATCGAGCGGAGCCTGCTTATCGCTCGCGGCAGACGGAAAGGTTTTATCGGTCAGTTGCTGGCTTAACTGTTGCAACTGCTTCTCTTTTTCTGCCACCAGTTGCTGACTGCGTTTAAGCGCCGACTCATCTTTACGTAATGCCGCCCGTAATTCCCGTACCGACATCCGGTCAACGTCATCTAGCGTCAATCCGGCGATGGTGCCGCCTTCGGCCAGTTCAGCGAGGTCTTCGTCGTTTTCAGTTATTAATTCAAATAATTTTGTTTTTCCCAAATGTCCCAACGCTTGGACTTTTGAATGAAGAGTAGGTGATAGATATTTTATAGAAGCTTGCATCATTCTATGAGCCGTGCTTTTGGGAATACCCAACTGTTCTGTTACAATTTTTACAAATGCTCCATGCGGTTCATTCTCCTTAAGAATAATGAGTCGTTTCCCCGCCTCCAGCATGGCTTCGGCACTCTGTGCCATATAGAAGCGCGCTTCATGCACAATGCGTTCACGCTCATAGGGTAGACCATCACCAAAACGTGCCATCACCTCCTGTTGGGCGCTGTTTTCTGCCTTTTTTTCAGGGTATGCAATTGCCCCCCCCCCCCCCCCGCAATCGTGATATTGTCCGCCGTACTGACAGACTGGCTGGTTGCCACTTTTTTCTTTGCCATACAGGTCTCCTTTAGGCCGATAACAGCCAGTGATTTTAACTGTGATAAGGAATATACAAAAACAGACAAAAAAAGGCTTTACATTATTTTGCATGTCTTGGTATATTTATTTTTAATTTTTAATGACGGAGATAACACCATGTCACTACAACACCCCGCCGACTTTAAGCGCAGTTTTTATGACCGCATCTATCAGGGTTATCCGACGGTGGCAGCATGGGCACGCCAATCCGGCTTCAAACCCTGTCAGGTTTACATGTTGCTTGATGGCTCCTGCCAGGGCTGGCGCGGGGAAGCACGCAAAATCAGACAGGCGATTGAACAAATCATGGGTTCCCCGATGCCATCGGGCAAAAAGCGCCATAAAAAATAACATTCACCTGTTTCACTGACGGTAACACAATTTCCATTAATGAAAAAGAGGCCTCCGATGAAAAACACCTTATCACTGCACCCCTCTTCACGCACACGGCGGGCGCTGCGGATTTTGAAAGCCATGAAGGGGCATTACCGCGACGGCCTGTCCAATAAAGCCCTGGCGGCGCTAATCAATGACTCTGCGGCCAATATCAGTCGCACCCTGCCATTTTTAGTGGAAGAAGGGATGATTGAAAAACGCCTCAATGGGAATTACGCCCTGAGTGAAGAATTGATACAGATTGCCCTGGCCTTTTTCGATGAAACCGAACGGGCGCAAATCAGGATGGCAGAACGACGTGGCCGCTGCGTAGCCTCATCGTCAAAATCGTAAGAGGAAAAAATAATGGGTAGAAAAGCATTACCGATGACGGCTGAAATCGCCCCAGAACAGCCTTTGTCACCGGATTTAATGAACAACCTGAATGCCCTGGCTGAACATCAGCAGGCCATTATGGACAAGTACGGTGAAGGCTTGCCCTATCAGCGTGAGCGCATTGTGCACGAAGCGCGCTTTTATATGGCACAGAGTGCTGAAGCTATGCTAGAGGCTGGGAAACGACTCATTATTCTTAAAGAGAATGAACCGCATGGAGCATTCGTAAAAATTGTGACAGAACAGTTGGGTATTCCTAAAAGCACGGCTCATAGAATGATGCAAGCTTCTATAAAATATCTATCACCTACTCTTCATTCAAAAGTCCAAGCGTTGGGACATTTGGGAAAAACAAAATTATTTGAATTAATAACTGAAGACGATGAAGACCTCGCCGAACTGGCCGAAGGCGGCACTATTGCTGGTATGACACTGACCGAGGTTGACAGGATGTCGGTACGAGAACTGCGCGCAAAATTACGAGAGACAGAAAAATCCCTTGAAGCCAGCCGCCGCCTGGCCAATGAGAAAGATCAAAAGATCAATGAACTGAGTGAAAAACGCCTGATCGATCAACATCGCCCGTTAGGGGAAGAGGGCGTACGCCAGCTCCGTGAAGAAATTGGCCTGGTCGGTTTTGATGTCAAGGCCATATTAATGGGCCGCTTTCGGGAAGGGCTGGAAAAACTGAGTAGTCACAGTGGTGATATCACGTCCCACGCCGACTATTTAGCGGGCCTGCTTAATGATATTGAGTTTGAAATCAATGTGTTACGCAGTGATTTTTCATTACCCCACCACGCAGTATCAGCGTTGGTGCCTGACTGGGCAAAAGCCGATGCGGATGTCGACGATGCGGATTTTCAGTTACCGGAACACCTGCGCGGCACCGGACAGGATAACGTCGAGGAGGTGGTCTGATGAACCCCATCCTGACCGAACGCCTGTTAACGATTGCCCAGACTGCCGAGAAAGCCGGGCATGGCGGCAAAGACGCGGTGTATCAGACAGGATGTCAGGCACTCGGCATTTCCCGGGCGACGCTGCTGCGAAAAATCAAACAGGTAAGCTATAAACCGCCGCGCAAGCAACGGGTGGATTGTGGCACCAGTGCCCTGACACGCGACGAAGCCCTGTTGATATCAGGCGTTATCATGGAAGCAGAACGTAAGAATGGCAAACGCCTCTACAGTCTGCGAAAGACGGTTAACGACCTGCGAGCGAATAACCTGATTGATGCCGGGTATACTGATAACGAGACCGGCGAGTGGTTTCCCCTGTCGGTCGATGCCATCAGCCGGGCATTGTACCACTATCGTCTACACCCTAATCAGTTACGGGCACCGGCCCCGTGTGTCCAACTAAAAACTGACCATCCCAATCATGCCTGGCAGCTGGATGCGTCGCTGTGTGTGCTTTATTACCTGAAAAATCCCGATAAAAAACGCACGACACGCGATAGCGGTCTGCGCATGATGACAGAGGCGGAATTTAACAAGAACAAGCCCAAAAATCTGGCCCGTATTGTTAATGACCGTGTCTGGTCATTTGAGCTGACCGACCACACCAGCGGCTGGATTTATGCCGAGTACCGCTTTGGCGGCGAAACAACACAAAACTTTACCGATGTGCTGATTAATGCTATGCAAGAACGCGGTGGGGCCGACGTACTGCATGGTGTGCCGCGCATCCTTTATACCGACCCCGGTTGCGCCCTGGTCTCGTCCACCATGCACAACCTGTGTAAAACCCTCGGGATTCAACTTATCGCTCATAAAGCCGGTAATGCCCGCGCTACCGGCTCAGTGGAAAAGGCGCGCGACATTCTCGAGTGCCATTTTGAATCCGGCCTGCGGTTTGTGCAAGTCAATCATATTAATGAACTAAACCGCCTGGTCGGGTTATGGCGTAAAAAATACAACCGTACCGCCATCCACCGACGTACTGGCATGACCCGCACCGACTGCTGGTTATGGATCACCCCGCAGCAGTTAATCAAGGCCCCGCCTGTTGACGTCTGCCGTGAGCTGGCAGTGAGTCTGCCGGAAAGTCGTAAGGTCACGACGCATCTTCGCGTGTCGTTCAGGGGCAGCGAATACGATGTACGGCAAGTCCCCGGCGTTTGCGTGGGCGACACCGTACAGATAGTCCGTAATCCCTGGCGCGACAGTGAAGCGCAGGTGGTCATGATGAATGAGGACGGCATGGAAGTCTTTTACCGGGTACCGGAAGTGGTGAAAGACGAGTACGGTTTTCCCCTCAATGCCCCAACATTAGGCGAATCCTTCAAGGCATTACCCCACACCCCGGCGCAACACCATCTGGCGGAAGTCGAGCAGGCGATGTATGGCACCACCTGTCCCACCGAAACCGCTGCTGCGCAAAAAGCCAAGGCGCTGCCACTGGGCGGTCGCTTTAACCCTTATCTGGACAATGAACGCGACACCCCACCGATTTACCTGCCCAAACAGGGCCAGGTCTCCACGGTTTGCGCCCCGCGTTTTGAAGAACGCGTAAACCCGGTCGTGGTGGTGCAACGCCTGCGAGCGCGTTTCCAGGCGGCGGGCAAGACCTGGCGCAGTGAATTTTACACCACGCTGACCCAACGCTTCCCGGACGGTATTCCGGCTGACCAGGTCGACGCACTGGGTGATGAACTGATGGCCCAGTCCACCGAGGTGGTGGTCCCCCTGGCCAGTCACGGTTAACCGGAGGCCATCATGCTGAAACTGAAAACCCTGTTACAACACCACAATCTGACCCAGGCGGCACTGGCCCGTGCACTTGACCTTTCCGAGGCGACGCTGGCGCAGATAGTCAATCACCACCAGTGGCCGAAACAGGACACCGACGCGCTAAAACAGCGTATCTGTGCCTGGCTACGTGACCAGGGCATCGCGGCGGACGACTGCTTTGACGGGGTCACATCCAGCGGCAAGGAAAAGCACACACCACCTAGCAATGAGGAAGACACCATGTTACTGAAAAAACAGGTATTACTGCCTGCCACCAAAAAGCATTTTGGGCTGTTTCGCGCCCCGTTTGATGACAGCGCGGTACAAGGTCATGAAGATGTGTTTTTAACCCCTGAAAGCCGTTATGTGCGCGAGGCGTTATACCAGACTGCCCGCTATGGCGGCTTTATCGCGGTTATCGGTGAATCCGGCTCGGGTAAAAGCACCCTGAGACGTGACCTGACTGAGCGCATTTATCGGGAAAACGCCCCCGTAGTGATGATTGAACCCTACGTGCTGGCAATGGAAGACAACGACCATCAGGGCAAAACCCTGAAAGCCGCCAGTCTCGCCGAGGCCATTGTCCACACCCTGGCCCCACTGGAAAAACTCAAACGCTCACCCGAAGCCCGCTTTCGTCAGCTACACCGACTATTAAAAGACAGCAGCCGGGCCGGGTACAGCCATGTACTGGTGATTGAAGAAGCCCATTGCCTGCCCATCCCGACCTTAAAGCACCTTAAACGCTTCTTTGAGCTGGAAGATGGCTTTAAAAAACTGCTGTCCATCGTCCTGCTGGGACAACCCGAACTGGGCGACAAGTTATCCGAGCGCCTGTTAGCAGTCAGGGAAGTCGTACAGCGCTGCGAGGTAATTGACCTGCCGCCGCTGGATGAACATCTGAACGACTTTCTTAATTTCAAGTTTAAACGCGTCGGCGGCGACCTTAGCAAAGTCCTCGGCCCTGATGCGATACCGGCACTGCGTCAACGCCTAAGCTGGCTGCGCCCGAAAAAAGACACGCCGGTCAGCCTGCTTTATCCCCTGGCTATCGGCAATCTGGTGACCGCCGCCATGAACCTGGCCGCGCAAAACGCCATCCCGGTTATCGACGCCAATATTATTCACAGTGTGCATTAAAGGAGGCTTTTATGCTGAACCCCGCCGTGACCATTAAAAACCCGTCAGCGATGACCTACCAGGCCATCCAGCAGCAGCTCAGGCAATGCCTGTCGGTGATGGACAAACTCAGCCAGGAAGGTTTTACCGTCAGTCAGTTTGCCGTTGATGGCTATAGCCGTCCGACCATTACCCTGCTGCATGACCGACGGTGTGATGCGTTACATAAAAAGGGGCATGCCGTTCGTTATGCCCTGGGTACCGACCGTCAGGGCCGCTGGGAAAAATACCAGTTCCTGCAAGATAACTGCCGAATCACCTGGGAGGTACGTTAATCATGAGAAATGTGCCCGTCTGCATTAGCGCAAAGCAATGGGTCTATCTGGAAAAAACAGTTTATATCACCGAGCAGGACTATGAGGACTATTTATCGATTTGCGAGCACTGCCGTGATGTTGATGAACAGGACCGGCGTCTTGGTGAAATAGCGGCCCGATACCCCATGAATTTATTTGAGCATATTCAACACACTGACGCCCCTGAAGACATTATTTTCGAGCGCGTTTAATCCCAACGTTGTTAATGAAAAGGTAAAAAAAGATGGCAAAGAAAATAACGCGGCTTAAAGCCGCGGCGGGTGCCTGCACGCCGCAAACCCGCGAACAGGTGATGGACGATATTAAACGGATGGGCGATATCCAGCGGGAAATGACCCGGCTGGAGACGCAGATTAATGATGAAATTGCACGATTAACGCATCAGCATGCGGCTGATATTGAAGCCATGAAGGCCCGCATCACCCTGTTGCAAAAAGGTATCCAGACCTGGTGCGAGGCCAACCGGGAGGAGCTTACCGAAAACGGCAAAACCAAAACCGCCAACCTGATAACCGGCGAGGTGTCATGGCGTAACCGCCCACCGTCCGTTTCGCTAAAAGGGATGGACGATATCCTGCAGGCACTGGAAGAAAACGAACAGACCGACTGCATTATTCGCAAATCACAGGTGGATAAAAATGCCCTGCTTAAAAAGCAGGACACCATCCAGCGACTGAATATTCCCGGCATTACGTTTCGCAACCAGCTTGAGGATTTCATTATTACCCCGTTTGAGCAGGAGGTGACCTCATGAGCTATCAGGAAATAAAGCATCTGCGCCGCCAGATTGAAAAGCGCCTTAACCGTGCCATGCATCACCTGCAGGCAGACTATTCTGCTGCTGCTTATTGTGAATTTCAAAATGCCTTCGAGATATTGGCCGAACTCATCGTCGCCTTAGATAAGGAAAACCCGTTATGAGCATTACCTGCATCAGCTGCCATCAGGCAACAAACCACCTCAATCCCATCCAGGCAAACATCACTCAACAACCGGAAAGTGGTGAGTGGGGGATTGACCTCATCCTGGCCTGCCCCGATTGCGGGCAGCGATATGGTGTCTGGGTACTTAACTGGGATATTCATCCCTTAACGGGTACGAAGGTACATTCACCCTCGACGTCAACCCCACCCCATCATCAAACGCACGAGGTAAATAAACCATGAACCTTGACCTTTGGTTAGTTTTTTTAGGCGGTGCCTTGCTCAGTGCCGTATTACCCGGCGCTGGCGCTATCCTCACCCTTAACCATGCCTTCCAGCAGGGATGGCGCAAGACGCTACCGCTTATTGCCGGTCAGGCGACGGCATTAGCCTTGATGGTGCCCATTGTGGCACTGAGCACGGAAGCGTTGCGCGCTTCAGCAACCGCCTGGCCGTTGCTGAAAGGCATTGGCGTACTCTGGTTACTGTTTGCCGCCTACCGAACCTGGCGCGCACCAGTCATCCTGGATGCCTACGATATCGTGACATTGACCCGCGGCGCGCAACGGTTCTGCTGGGGTTTTCTGACCGATATCACCAACGCCAAAGCGCTCGCTTTCCTGCTTGCGACACTACCGGTCTTTCTTAATCCGGCCCAACCATTAGGGCCACAAATCACCCTCATGACCCTGACGATGGTGATGGTCGATGCGCTGATGATGACGCTCTACGCGCTCATCGCCGCCCGCTTGCGGCCTTATTTTCAATCGCCAGAAACCCGTAAACAACAAAACCGACTATTTGCTAGTTTCCTGGTGTTCATTGCGGTCAGTCTTTGTTTTGTTGAACACCCTACTTTAATTCAGTAAAAGAGGAGAAATCACGATGTGGATATTAATTTTAGCGCTCTACGCCAGTCCCTATGCCGGTAATGTTTTTTCCACGCTGCATACACAGGAGTTTGATACGGCAAGCGCCTGTCAACAGGCCGCCAAACAGTTCGCAGAAAAATTTGAAACCTTCAAAGATATCGATGCCAGGGCGATTTGCGTGAAGAAGTCATAGTGGAAAAGCGGTATTTGACGCATTCAATTGTATAATAACGATATTCATTTTATAATCCTTAAAAACCCGAAGGATTATTTTTTTATTCATGGCATAAGGAACTTCGACCACGACGATAAAGGACGCCTCCGATGACCCGACAAAAATACCTGCAGTTAATCCATATTGCGGCCCACCACCTCAAACTGGATGACACGACTTACCGCCAGATGCTGCACAGGCTAACGGGGAAAACCTCGGCAAAAGCCCTGAATATCGGTCAACTGGCGCAGGTGTTAAACGCCCTGAAAGCTAAAGGCTTTCGTATCCAACCGACTCAACCCACGACGAAAAAGCAGACCGACCGTCCGCAACTCCAGAAAATGCAGGCCCTGTGGCAGGCAATGGCCGATGAGGGCATTGTCCGTGATGCGTCAGCAACAGCCCTGGCCCACTTTGTTAAACGGGAAACCGGCTGTGATTCGCCTTACTGGCTGGACAGCCAGCAGGCCAGCCAGGTTATCGAGAAACTCAAGCAGTGGCAAAAACGCGTGGTGAGGGCAACCTCATGCTAGAGAATACCTTTCGCAGTAAAGGGCCGGAGTTACTGGTTGAGCTGGCCGAACACACGGCGCAGATCGTCAGACAGATTATCGATGTTGACCCCGCTGTTGCCAGTCAGATAGGCGATGCCGTCGCCAGCCAAATGATGCGGGTCTGGGGCGGGCAGAATGTCTATTTTCCAATGGGGTTGATGTGGAAAATTAATCAGCGTGACCGGGAGATATTTGCCGATTTCAATGGACATAACCATCGCGCCCTGGCACGCAAGTACGAAGTCTCACTACAGTGGATTTATTCCGTGATCAAACGGGTTAAAAAAGAAGAACTGGCCCGCATCCAGGGCAATCTGTTTGAAGATGAAGATAAGCCGCCTCGATGACTGTTTCTTGTTTCACGCAGTGAAACGTCGGAGAGAAAAACATAACCTGTACACCAGATAGTGAGTATTGGGTTAATGCTAACCAGACAATAGAAGGATATTTCATATGCTCGATTCATCAGCTGATGGTTGGATCTCTTGTCAAAATCAACTTCCAGCTCCTGAACAATGGGTGCTAGTTTACTCTAGCTATGGGGATATGAAGGTCTGCTTTCTGAGCCAAAGAAGGGAGTGGGATGACGGTGATTTCTACAATGATGTCCATGGAGTTACTCACTGGATGCCGCTGCCACCTGTTCCGCGAGAAAGCACTAATGAGCCCTGGCAACACGGGGCGAAGGAGGACTGAATGATAGATGCATCGCTGTTGGATCTGCCCTGGGCAACTCTGGTAACACTGGCCTCTGGCTACATCGGTTATTTTATTGCCAATGTCGGTCTGAAAGAACACCATAAACCCATTGATATTCTCTTCTCCACACTGATTTTTAGCCTGTTGCCGACAGCAATATACCACGTGACACTATGGTGTGGCGTCAATGCTTACACGGCAACGTTATTGCCAGTGTTATTGGCATTGACCCTGGGTGCATCGTGGCGTAAATATGGGCGTAAACGGTTGTACGCGTTTCTCCGGAAGCATAATATCTCGTGGTCTGATGGTACCCACTCTGCCTGGCAACAAATGTTTGGCCTGACGGATTATCGGGTGACCGAAGTATTTGTGGTACTAAAGGATGGTTCGGGCTTGCTGTCACGATTGCCTGGACGCTTCGAGGGACTTCCAAATGGGCCTTTTACACTGGGTAATAACGGCGATGTCATTCTCTATGTCACGCATAGAAGTTCGGCAAATAGCGATGACTGGGTAGAGTATGGGGATGTTATTCATCAGGACTACGGCGCTCTTGCCACTTACATCCCTGCAGATCAAATTACCAGAATAGACATCAGGAGAAGAGAAGCAAAGCCATCATGCTCTTCTACCGACTCAACTGGATACGACTTCAAGCAGCAACATGATTTCAAGAATCGATTAATTTGAGTGATGATTCCTGTTTCACTATGTGTAACTTAATCACCCTGACTTGTCCCAGATAGATCCAGTTTGTCCCAGGTAGATCCACATTTATCGCACGTTTCCCGTTTAAATATCTCACGTCCTATCAGCGTGTTGTATAAAATGAACGCCTCGATTTCCGGTGCCGAAGTCGGCTGCTAGGGTGAAGTGGGCGTGGCCTGCTCAATGGCCGCCGCTAGCCTCGCTGAACTGCTGGGAGCCAGCCCGGAGCAGGTGTGCGTTGCTGCTGAAATCGGCATGGAACACAACCTCGGACTGACCTGCGATCCGGTCGCCGGTCAGGTACAGGTGCCGTGCATTGAACGCAACGCCATTGCCTCCGTCAAGGCGATCAATGCCGCGCGGATGGCGCTGCGCCGTACCAGCGAGCCGCGCGTATCGCTGGATAAAGTGATCGAGACTATGTACGAGACCGGCAAAGACATGAACGCTAAATATCGTGAAACCTCACGCGGCGGTCTGGCGATCAAGGTGCAGTGCGACTGACCGGCAACGTCGCGTTTCGCTGCTGACAATTGCAGCGATCGGCCATTATTTCTGCAATGGCCTCTACCTCCGCGTTATCAAACCAGATACATTATTTTTGCGCGCGACCTCTACCGGTCGCGCGATTTTTTAGTGCCGTTTTTTTTCTCCAGCCGCGCTAAATTTGGCCGCCGCCATGCCGATAACCTTCACGTTAATTTGGCCTCATTCTTTGTGTTAGCAAGGTGGTTACTGATGCTCCTTCCCCAGCAATTTGTGGGTCAATTTCGCCGTAAGCGCCTGCTTATTGCGTTGGTGATCGCGTCGCTGGTTCTCATTCTTACGCTGACTTTTCGCTACATCGAAGAGAAGTCACGCATTGAGCAGCAGTCCCTTAACTTTGCCACCCGCGCGATTGAGCGCTTTGACCGCATGTTTTCGCCGCTGGACGTCTCCGCCAACAACACGCTGGGGCTGGTGGGCGTGCCCTGTACGCAGGTGCGCTATCCGCTGATTGAGAAGATCGCGGCGCTGCAAACCGTGCGTACCGTGCTGCTGGTGCAGGACGATACCATCTACTGTTCGAGTATTTATGGCCCGCGCCACATCTCGTTCAGCCAGACCTATCCCGAGCTGGCGATCAACAACCAGCGCATGATGCTGTCCACCGACGACTACCTGCTAAAAGGTTCGCCGGTGCTGCTGCTGTGGACGCCAAAGTCGCTGGATAACCAAGACGGCCTGCTGCAGATCAT
This sequence comes from Type-A symbiont of Plautia stali, assembly GCF_059731155.1. Classification (NCBI taxonomy): domain Bacteria; species Type-A symbiont of Plautia stali. The sequence continues at coordinate 1,348,241 of NZ_AP035891.1, forward strand.
CAACATTGAACTGATGACCAACTATCTGCTGGAGCCGCAGCTGCCGCTGGCGGTACTGCTGAGCCTGCTGCTGGGCTATAATCGTCTGGCTGGCCACCGCCAATCGCATGAGCCTGAGCTGACAAATCAGCTATGGCATTACCGCCAACGAATTTATGGTCTACTGCCAGCCGCTGATCAATGCCCGCAGCGGCGATTGCGATGGTATCGAGCTGCTGCTGCGCTGGCACAATCTGCGTCAGGGCTGGATTGCACCGGATGTGTTTATTCCGCTGGCCGAACGCCAGAATCTGATTGCACCGCTGACACGCTTTGTGATTGCCAGAGTCGTCGCGGAGTTGCCCAACCTGCCACAGTACCCTGCTTTCCATATCGCTATTAACGTGGCGGCCAGCCATTTCCGCGATCGCCTGATTGTTGAGGATTTACAGCGCTTCTGGTGGCCCGCCAATCCCCTGCCGAAACTGGTGGTGGAGCTCACCGAGCGCGATGCGCTGCCGGTCATCGATCAGACAGTCGTGGCGCAGCTGCATGAAATTGGCGTGCGGCTAGCGATTGACGATTTCGGTACCGGTCACAGTTCGCTGGCCTATCTGAAAGACCTGAAGCCGGACGTGCTGAAAATCGATAAAATCTTTACCGCCGCGATTGGCACTGACGCGATCAACGCCACGATGACAGATATGGTGATTTCACTGGCGCAGCGGCTGAATATTGCGCTGGTCGCGGAGGGTGTGGAAACCGCCGAGCAGGCGCATTATCTGCGCGAGCGCGGCGTGGATCATCTGCAGGGTTACTACTATGCGCGCCCGATGCCGATTGAGGACTTTCCGCAATGGCTGGCGCAGCATCAGGCGCAGCTGGGCGCCTGATGCCGGACGACATCAGGCGTCGCCCTCTTCCTCGTCATAGTGCGGCTTGTCTTTGGTGACGCGTACCAGATCGATACGGTAATCCGTGGCTTCGATAATCTGGAAGTGCAGCGGTAGCAAATCGATAATTTCGCCCGGCAGCGGCAGCTGCCCCTTCTGCTCAATCAGCAGGCCGGCCAGCGACGCGTGATCTTCATCCGGATCGACCAGCTCATGGTGGTCCAGCAGCTGCTGCAGCGAGTGCAGATCGGTACCGCCCTTCACCAGCCAGCCGTCGCCATCCGCCACCACATCCGGCGTTTCGTCTTCGTCCGGGAACTCACCGGCAATCGCTTCCAGCACGTCCAGCGGCGTAATCAGGCCCTGCACCACACCAAATTCGTTGGTAACGATGACGAAGCTCCCTTTAGCGCGACGCAATACGCCCAGCAGGTTGATCGGATCCAGCGTTTCCGGCACCACAATCGGCGGCGTGTTGGCCGCGAAGGTCGCGACATCCATACCGTGCTCCAGCGCCACCAGCAACTCCTTCGCGCGCACCACACCGATGATCTCATCCAGCTCGCCGCGACACACCGGGAACAGACTGTGAGGCGTATCCAGCAGCTGAATGCGGATCTCATCCAGCGGACGCGAGACGTCAACCCACGAGATATCGCCGCGCGGCGTCATGATGCTGCGAATCGAACGTTGTGACAGCGTCAGCACGCCGTTAATCATGTAACGCTCTTCGTCTTTAAACGCTTCCTGCGGCATGGCTTCAGTCAACGACGCTTCTTCAGTATGCGCCGGCTGGTTACGCTGGCGCCCACCCATCAGACGCAGAATCGCTTCGGCGGTACGTTCACGCATCGGACGGTGCGCCTGATGACGGATAAAGTTCTGGCGCGCAATCTGGTTGAACAGCTCGATCAGAATCGAGAAGCCAATTGCCGCGTACAGATAACCTTTCGGAATATGGAAACCAAAGCCTTCCGCCACCAGCGACAGACCGATCATCAGCAGGAAGCTCAGACACAGCACCACCACGGTTGGATGCGCGTTAACGAAGCGGGTCAGCGGTTTTGAGGCCAGCAGCATCACGCCCATGGCAATCACCACCGCCGTCATCATCACCGGCAGATGGTTCACCATACCGACGGCGGTAATCACCGCATCCAGGGAGAATACCGCGTCCAGCACCACAATCTGCGTCACGACTGCCCAGAAGCTGGCATAGGCTTTATTGCCCTGATGCTCCATGCCGCGGTTTTCCAGTCGTTCGTGCAGCTCCATGGTGGCCTTAAACAACAGGAACAAACCACCAATCAACAGAATTAAATCTCGTCCGGAAAAGCTGAAATCGCCTACGCTGAATAGGGGTCGCGTCAGCGTCACCATCCAGGAGATCAGCGACAGCAGGCCGAGGCGCATCACCAGCGCCAGCGACAGACCAATCAGGCGCGCTTTATCGCGCTGTTTCGGTGGCAGCTTGTCGGCAAGAATGGCGATAAACACCAGGTTGTCGATGCCGAGCACAATCTCCAGCACGATCAGCGTCAGTAAACCCGCCCAGATTGAGGGGTCGAAGAGAAATTCCATCAATGACTCCTTGCTAAACGTAAGGGCGAACGCGACTGAGCCTGCGCCGGGAGGCGAGACGAGAGAGCGTTAACGGATGAGGCAACACCGGCAGGTGTCAGGATGCGCGCCAAGCAGCGCGGGGAACAAGTGAAGCGACATCGGTGACGGTCCATATAGGTGAGCTAAAGCCCGGTACTCCTGAGTAATAAACAGAAAGCTAATGTATCAGTTACATCAACAACGTCAAAAAATTTTCTTACATTTACAAATAACTGCGCCAGCGCAAGAAACTGCCATAAAAATGCCAGTAGCCGCCGGTACGCTCTGAATAGCAGAGCAACGTCACATATTTTATTTTTTCGCTCACTAAAATAAATCGCGACCTTACTGCTGTATCGCGGAATGTTTTGGGCCTTTTCCTGATGACTTTCTTAAATTTAGTCCCAGGCGATCCACAGAAAATAACAACGGTAATTCTCAATGATTCCCGGCCATGGTCGGGAACTCTCATGCGAACGGAGGTAGCAAGTGACCATTGCGCTTGTAATTGGTACACATGGCTGGGCGGCAGAACAGCTGCTAAAAACAGCAGAAATGCTGTTGGGCGAGCAGGAAAATGTCGGATGGATTGATTTCGTTCCCGGCGAAAATGCAGAAACGCTAATCGAAAAATATCAGGCGCAGCTCGCCCGACTCGACACGTCGAAAGGCATGCTGTTTCTGGTGGACACCTGGGGCGGCAGCCCGTTTAACGCCGCCAGCCGCATCGTGGTGGATAAACCGGGCTATGACGTCATTGCCGGGGTAAACATTCCCATGCTGGTGGAAACCCTGATGGGGCGCGATGACGACCCATCGCTGGAAGAGCTGCTCCACATCGCCGTCGAGGCCGGCCGCGAGGGAGTGAAAGCGCTCAAAACCGAATCCGCCGCGCCGGCAGCGGCCGCACCGGCCCCGAAAGCCCCTGCCCAGCCGCAGAAACCGCTGGCACCTGGCGAGCACATGAAAATTGGTCTGGCACGTATCGATGACCGTCTGATCCACGGCCAGGTGGCCACGCGCTGGACCAAAGAAACCAACGTGACGCGCATCATCGTCGTCAGTAATGAAGTGGCCAACGATCACGTACGCAAAACGCTGCTGACTCAGGTGGCGCCGCCGGGCGTGACCGCCCACGTAGTGGATATCGCCAAGATGATCCGCGTGTGGAACAACCCGAAGTACGGTTCCGATCGCGTGATGCTGCTGTTTACTAATCCGACCGATGTTGAGCGCGTGGTAGAGCAAGGCGTGGATATCAAGTCGGTGAATATCGGCGGCATGGCCTTCCGTCAGGGGAAAACGCAGGTTAATAACGCGGTGTCGGTGGATGAGAAGGACATCGCTGCCTTCCGTAAGCTGAATGAGCGCGGTATCGAACTGGAAGTGCGTAAAGTCTCCAACGACCCGAAACTGAAAATGATGGACCTGATTGCAAAGGTCAATGCCTGATTCGCCTGTGCCTGCGCGCGTGGGCAAAAAGTTCTGATCTTGCTGAGGAAAAATGCAATGGAAATAACCTCGCTACAAATAGTATTGATATTTATTGTGGCCTGTATTGCCGGGATTGGATCGATTCTCGATGAGTTCCAGTTCCACCGGCCACTGGTGGCCTGTACCCTGATTGGTGCAGTGCTGGGTGATATGAAAACCGGCATCATCATCGGCGGTACGCTGGAGATGATCGCGCTGGGCTGGATGAACATCGGTGCGGCAGTGGCGCCGGATGCGGCGCTGGCTTCCATCATCTCCACCATTCTGGTCATTGCCGGCGGTCAAAGCGTCGGTGCCGGTATTGCGCTGGCCATCCCGCTGGCGGCGGCAGGTCAGGTGCTGACCATCATCGTGCGTACCATCACTGTCGCCTTCCAGCACGCGGCGGACAAAGCCGCTGAAAAAGGCAACCTGACGGCGATTTCGTGGATCCACGTCTCTGCCCTGCTGCTGCAGGCGATGCGTATCGCTATCCCGGCGCTGATTGTGGCGGTCTCGGTCGGTACCAGCGCGGTACACAGCCTGCTGAGTTCGATTCCGGAAGTGGTCACCAATGGTCTGAACATCGCCGGCGGCATGATCGTGGTGGTCGGTTACGCGATGGTCATCAACATGATGCGTGCCGGTTACCTGATGCCGTTCTTCTATCTTGGCTTTGTCACCGCCGCGTTCACCAACTTTAACCTAGTGGCGCTGGGCGTGATTGGCGTGGTAATGGCGGTGCTGTACATCCAGCTGGCGCCAAAATACAACCGCGTCGCAGGCGCTGCCTCGGCGGGCCCGGCTAACAACGACCTCGACAACGAACTCGACTAGGAACAGGTGACATCATGGTAGATACAACCAATACTCCAAAGAAACTCACCCCCGGTGACGTGCGCGGTGTGTTCCTGCGCTCCAACCTGTTTCAGGGTTCGTGGAACTTTGAACGCATGCAGGCGCTGGGCTTCTGCTTCTCAATGGTGCCAGTGATCCGTCGCCTGTATCCGGAAAACAACGACGAACGCAAGCAGGCGATTAAGCGTCACCTTGAGTTCTTCAACACCCATCCTTACGTGGCGGCGCCGGTGCTCGGCGTGACCATGGCAATGGAAGAGCAGCGCGCCAACGGTGCAGCGATCGATGACGGTGCCATTAACGGGATCAAAGTGGGTCTGATGGGTCCGCTGGCTGGCGTGGGCGACCCGATTTTCTGGGGAACCGTGCGTCCGGTATTCGCCGCACTGGGTGCCGGTATCGCGATGAGCGGCAGCCTGCTCGGTCCGTTGCTGTTCTTTTTCCTGTTTAACATTGCGCGCATGCTGACCCGCTATTACGGCGTGGCCTATGGCTATCGCAAAGGGGTGGATATCGTCAGCGATATGGGCGGCGGCTTCCTGCAAAAACTCACCGAGGGGGCATCGATACTCGGCCTGTTTGTCATGGGGGCGCTGGTCAACAAGTGGACGCACGTCAACGTGCCGCTGGTGGTATCCCGTATCACCGACCAGACCGGCAAAACCACGGTCACCACCGTGCAGTCGATTCTCGACCAGCTGATGCCCGGCCTGATTCCACTGCTGCTGACCTTTGGCTGTATGTGGCTGCTGCGCCGTAAAGTTAACGCGCTGTGGATCATCGTTGGCTTCTTTGCCATCGGTATATTTGGTTACTGGATCGGCCTGCTCGGTCTGTAATCTCACCGCTGGGAGTCAGACTCCCGGCGTTTTTTGAACGGCGTGACCTGAGCGCCAACGCTGAGGTCACTTCGGTTGAGGAAGAAACCTGTATGTCACTGACTGACGGCCTGATTGCCCTGCTGATCGCCGCTCTCGCCCTGTTTGCGATTTACGACGATGTCATCCTGCCCCGCCGCAATGGACCGACCCGACTGCGCGTCACCCTGCGCCGCCGCCATAAAATCGACAGCGGCATCTTTATCGTGCTGCTACTGATTCTGCTGTGGAACAACGTCAGCCATCATGGCCCGCAGCTCACCACTACCTTGCTGATGGTGCTGTGCTTTATGGCTATCTGGCTGTTCTGGATCCGCAGCCCGCGGCTGCTAATGAAAAAAGACGGCCTGTTTTTTGCCAGCGTGTGGATCGATTACCGGCGTATCCAGAGTATGAACCTGTCAGAGGATGGCATTCTGGTGATGCAACTGGAGCAGCGTCGCTTGCTGATTGCGGTGAAACAGCTCGACGACCTGGAGAAAATTAATCATACGCTGGTGGATGCGCGTTAAACGCGCTGCCACAGCGTCAGGGTGAAATCCGCGTCACAGCTAAAGGTGGCGCTGGAGGCCAGCTGCTGCCACACCGCTTCACGCGCACGCCAGGCAAAGGGGATCATCTACAGCAGACTCACCGCTTCCGCCCCGTTCAGCGTCATCGTGTAGTGAAGGTTTTGCTGATCGATCTGCTCAAATCCCGCATAGCTTTTCTCTTCCGCCGTATGCAGTTGCACTTCACGATAGATCAACGCCTTAAACTGCTGCAGATGGTGCGGCCCCGGCGTCACCGTCAGCAAATAGCCGCCAGGCCTGATGACGCGGCTCAGCTCCTGCTCGTTACAGGGGGCGTAAATGCGCACGATGACGTCCAGTGAACCATCGGCAAACGGCAGGCGCTGGCTGGAGGCGACACAAAAGTTAACCGCGCGATAGCGCTTTGCCGCCATGCGCACCGCGGCTTTGGCCACATCCAGACCGTACAGCTGGCTGTCGGGCAACGCGGCAGCCAAGGTGGCGGTGTAATAGCCTTCGCCACAGCCGATATCCAGCAGCTGCGCGGGCCGGTTCGTGAGCTGCTGAGCCAGACGTTGCGCCACCCGATCGCGCAGCGGCTGATAGTGTCCGGCATCAAGAAAGGCCCGGCGCGCCTGAAGCATCTCTGCGCTGTCGCCCGGTTCACGTGAACCTTTGTGCTGCACCGGCAGCAGGTTGACGTACCCCTCTTTCGCCCGATCGAACTGATGACCGGACGCACAGCGATAACTGCTGGCGTGCAGGTGCAAAGCGAGGTGGCAAAGTGGGCAAATCAACGACATAGATAACTCCGGGTTAGCGATTCGCGGCGCAGTTTACCCTGATCATCCGGCAACAGAAAGGATAAAGAAAAGCCCCGCTCATTGAGCAGGGCTTTTAAGATTCGATTCAGCGGTGCATGACACCGAGCCTGAGTGCGAAATCAGATAGCAGTAACGTTAACTGCTGCTGGACCTTTCTGGCCGTCCTGAATTTCAAACTCAACTCGTTGACCTTCGACCAGCGTTTTAAAACCGTTGCCTTGGATAGCAGAGAAGTGAACGAACACGTCTTTGCTGCCGTCAGCAGGAGTAATAAAACCAAAACCTTTAGACTCGTTGAACCACTTAACCTGACCTTTAATCTTTGCCATTTTTGCAAATTCCTTAGAGTGTTTATATTGCCCGCAGGCAGTCTTACAGAGAAACCAGAGACATTACTGAATGAGGCACTAATTTAAGGTTCGGCAAGGAAGCGGTATTCAACGTCAACGTCTTTACTCGTAACTTCTTTACTGAAGATGCCATACATAAACAGAACAGTACCTCGTTTGACCCATGATTCGTTATCACATATCCGCTAATTAATGGCAAGCCATTTTTAAACAGTGATCGACATGCCGCACATAATTGCCTGAAACCGGCACGGAAAGGTTGATAACGTTATTGACAGCAACGCCTCAGCGCGTGCAAAAAAAGTCTATGTGTCAGTATAGTTAGCGCCAGACTCGCGTTTCGTCAAGCGCAGCGGCAAACGCTGCTTTTTCACATTTAAACCGAATAAGTTTAGGTAAAAAATATTGAATTAATATGGCACAGATAAGCTATTTCACTGGCCGTCGTGTAATGAGCGACATAACTGCGCAGCGCTCAAATCTTGTACAATAAATTCCTGACAGTACAAGTTAAAAATAGTTTTGCACCAAAATCAGGAAAATATAATCGCCGTTGCCCCAAATATAGGCAGACTGCACGCTGGCATTTATCTCATTTTATTCTAAACACCCAACAATTAAATGTTAAAAAAGCGCGGAAGCCGCTGGCATTTAACAAAAATGGCTTAGGATAAATCTTAATCGATATTCATCAGGCTGCGGCTCTCGCCAATTCGCCATGCGGCAAAAGGTGCATCGACCTCGCCCGCCTGCTGCAATGCTTGCGCCAGCACCGTCGGCGGATCGTCAAGCGACTCATCCGCCAGCTCAAACACGCCCCAGTGAATCGGAATCGCCAGCGGTCGCCCTATCTACTGCCAGAGCTGTACCGCCTGATCCGGGTCCATGTGCTGCCCGCGCATGAACCATTTTGGTGCATAGGCACCTATCGGCAACGCAGCCAGATTAAACGGCCCCAGACGCTGCGCGATGGCAGAGAGATTATCGCTGTAGCCGCTATCGCCGGAGAACCAGAAATTGAGCTGCGTATTACGCACTACCCAGCCGCACCACAGCGACCGGTTGCGATCCCAGAAGGTGCGCATGCTCCAGTGGCGCGCGGGAACGGCTGTGAAGCTGATGTCGTCCAGTTGTACCTGCTGCCACCAGTCCAGTTCGGTGACGGTGCGCACGCCACGCCGGCGACACCAGGCCGCCATCCCCAGCGGCACCAGAAAGTGCGCAGCAGGAAAGCGGCGGGCGATGCGTTTCACCGTAGGCCGATCAAGGTGGTCGTAATGGTTATGCGAGATCAGCACATAATCAAGATGCGGCAGCTGCGCCACGCTGAGCGGCGCCGGGGTTTTACGCTGCGGCCCGGCAAACGGCAGCGGCGAAGCGCGTGCCGACAGCGCCGGGTCGATCAAAATATAGCGCTGATTGAGACGCAGCAGCAGTGCGGCATGGCCCAGTCACCAGACACGGTCATCTTCACCGCTCAGGTCGGCCTGCTGACACCAGCTAGCGGTAAAGGCCGTATAGCCGGACTGCGGTGGCAGCGGCAGATTCTGCTGCTTACGCTCGCGCCGCCAGCGCTGTAGATCGCCAGGCTGACGCAACTCCTCTTCCGGGTTACGAAAGCCGTGCGGCGTATGATGGGCCAGCGAAGCGTCATACCAAGGATTTTGCCAAGCCATGGCCTCTCCGTTGTGTGCTTAACGTTCCGGGATCAGGCGAATAAAGTCGCGCTTATCCCCGGCATCCTGCTCATCCTGCGCTTTTTCGGCCACCGGCTGCGCCTCAGCGATACGGCGCAGCAGCACGTTCTGTTTCTTTTGTTCTTCCAGCAGCGCTTCCAGCAGCTGAAGCTGTTCACTGGCGCGCACGCTGGCCCGGTTAACAAAAAACCAGGCAATAGAGGCCACAACCACAATGATGGCCAGCACGCCATAGTTAAACAGCGGACCGGCATTGGCGACTAATTCGTTCATAACTGCATCAATCCTCAAACATCATTCAGGTACATCGCCGCTGATTCTACTCGTTGCGTGCGGAAAAGATATGGTTGCGGAGATAAAGCAGATTATCCCGCCTGCGTGCCGCTTTCAGTTATCTCTGATCGATCCGGCGAGAAAAGCGAGGCATGCTGCTACTATAGAGTTCGCAGCAACGCGGGAACAGCTGTGTTATGTAACACAAGGAAATAAAAATGAAACTACTGATTCGTGCGGTGATGGTGCTGGCCGTTTTGTGGCTGGCGATGCTGTTTACCGGCTACGGCGTGTTAACCGGCAGCAATAAAAACGCAGCCGGGCTGGGCTTACAGTGCAGCTACCTGACCGCGCGCGGCATGATTACCGCACAGTATCTGCACACCGACAGCGGCATTGACGGCGTTACCGATTGTCCGCTGTTGAAGAAAAGCGGCGAAGTGGTCGACACCTAAGTTAAGCCTCCTTCCGGGCTGAGTGTCAGCCCGGAAGGATTCAGAACGGATAGTCTTGATAGCCCATTTGCTCCGATACCTTACGCGCGGCTCGGTGCAGCATCGCCACATACGCCTTTTTTGCCGGTTCTGAGAAGCGCACCGTCGGGAAAGAGAGGCTCATGCCGGCAATCACCACGCCGAAGCGATCAAACACCGGTACCGCCAGACAGCGAATACCCGCTTCCTGCTCTTCATTATCCTCACCAAAGCCCTGTTGCCTGACCTGATTCAGCACCGGCAGTAGCGCCTGCGCGCTGACGATAGTGTTAGCGGTGCTACGACGGAATTCCACTTCACGCAGGATGTCGTTTACCTCCGCGCGCTTACGCCACGCCAGCAGCACTTTGCCGATGGCGGTACTGTGCAGCGGATTACGCCGGCCGATGCGCGAATACATGCGCAGGTTATACAACGAGTCAATCTTGTGGATATAGACGATGCTGTCTTCTTCCAGCGCGCCGAGATGAATGGTCTCTTTGGTCTGGCGCGACAGTTCGCGCATCTCCACATCGGCGCTGCGAATTAAATCCACGTTCTGCAGCGCGTGCGCGCCGAGTTCAAACAGCTTGAGCGTCAGCGAATATTTTTCGCTCTCGCCCTCCTGCGCCACGTAGCCGAGCGATTTCATGGTCTGCAGAAAGCGGTAGACCGTGCTTTTCGACATAATGACCCGCTGCGAAAGCTCGGTGATGCCGTGATCGCGCTCTTCGCCCAGCGCCTGCAGAATGCCAAACACTTTCATCACCGATGAAACGGCATCCGGCTGTTTATCGTTATCGCGGCTCGCCATACGGTACTTCCTTAACGCTTTTGCAAAAAACGCCAGTATAGAGGTTACAGCCGGACGGCGGCAACGACACATCCACTTGTAATTTTTGTCCATTAATGCGGTGATTTCAGGCAGAAAATTGATTAGCATGATCATATTCACTTAATTCACTTCTCCCTGTTTATGTCTCCTACCGTGTCTCAGGATGGATTACCCGTTCCACAGCGCTACGGCGCGATAATTACCATTGCGCTTGGCATCATGATGGCGGTGCTGGACAGCGCCATTGCCAACGTGGCGCTGCCGACCATTGCGCGTGAGCTGAACGCCAGCCCGGCGGAATCAATCTGGATCGTAAACGCTTATCAGATCGCTATCGTGATTTCGCTCCTGTCGCTGTCGTTTCTTGGCGATATGTTCGGCTACCGGCGCGTCTATCAGGTTGGGCTGGTGCTGTTTGTGTTCACCTCGCTGTTCTGCGCCCTCTCCTCGTCGCTGAATATGCTCACCGTGGCGCGCGTGCTGCAGGGCTTCGGCGGTGCGGCGCTGATGAGCGTCAACACTGCGCTGATCCGTATTATTTACCCGCAGCGCTTCCTGGAACGCGGCATGGCCATTAACTCGCTGATCGTGGCCGTCTCCAGCGCGGCCGGGTCCCACGGTGGCGGCCGCGATTCTCTCCATCGCCAGCTGGAAATGGCTGTTCCTGATTAACGTGCCGCTCGGTGTGGTGGCGCTGTGGCTGGCGCTGCGCTTTCTGCCGGACAACACGCAGAAAGCGAAGCAGCAGAAATTTGATGTGCCGAGCGCCATCATGAATGCGCTGTTTTTCGGCCTGCTGATTTCAGCGCTGACTGGCTTCGCGCAGGGGGAAAATGGCTGGCTGATTGTGCGGGTATGCTGCTAGCGCTGCTGCTGGTCAGCGTGGTATTTGTGCGGCGTCAGCTGGCGATGCCGGTGCTGCCGGTGGATTTGCTGCGCATTCCGGTCTTTTCGTTGTCGATCGGCACCTCGATCTGCTCGTTCTCCACACAAATGCTGGCGATGGTGTCGCTGCCGTTTTTCCTGCAAAACGTACTGGGCCGGGATGAGGTCGCGACCGGCCTGCTGCTGACGCCGTGGCCGCTGGCTACCATGGTAATGGCGCCAATTGCCGGCCGTCTGATCGAGAAGTTTCATGCCGGGCTGCTGGGTGGGCTGGGGCTGGCGCTGTTTGCTGCCGGGCTGTTTCTGCTGGCGCTGCTGCCTGCACAGCCCACGGATGCCGATATTATCTGGCGCATGATGCTGTGCGGTGCCGGCTTCGGGCTGTTCCAGTCACCTAACAATCACACCATCATCTCGTCGGCTCCGCGCCAGCGCAGCGGCGGTGCCAGCGGCATGCTCGGCACCGGGCGACTGGTCGGGCAAAGCACCGGCGCCGCGCTGGTGGCGCTGATGTTTAACCTGTTCAACGACAGCGGCACGCATGCCTCGCTGCTGCTGGCCGGGACCTTTGCCTGCGTGGCGATTATCGTCAGTATGCTACGCATGACGCAAAGCCGACAGCCGGCAGAGTCATAAAAAAAGGACGCCCGCAGGCGCCCTGTTCATTTTCTACGTGGCTTATTTAAGGTATGCACCGCTACGCAGCGCTTCGATACGCTTGTCGAGCGGCGGGTGCGACATAAACAGCTCGCTCAGCGACTTACCTTTACCGTTAATACAGAACGCCATCATGCTGCTGTGTTCCTGCGGTTCGTAGCTGGTTTTCAGGCGCTGCAGCGCGGCAATCATCTTTTCACGCCCCACCAGCTTCGCAGAACCGGCGTCGGCGTGGAATTCGCGGTGGCGCGAGAACCACATGGTGATGATGCTGGCGAGAATACCGAACACCAGTTCCAGCACCGTCGCCACGGCAAAATAGACCAGCGGATTGCCGTTGCTGCTCTCTTCGCCGTCGCGGTTGCCGGACAGCAAGCCAGACGCCACCTGCGCAATGATACGCGAAATGAAGATCACGAAGGTGTTCACGATACCCTGAATCAGCGTCATGGTGACCATGTCACCGTTAGCGATATGGGCGATCTCGTGCGCCAGCACCGCCTCCGCTTCGTCGCGGCTCATGTTCTGCAGCAAACCGGTGGAGACCGCCACCAGCGAGGCGTCACGGCGTGCGCCGGTTGCAAAGGCGTTGATGTCGGGCGCGTGGTAAATCGCCACCTGCGGCATCGCAATGCCGACCTGCTGAGCCTGGCGGCCAACGGTTTCCATCAGCCAGCGTTCCGTCTCGTTACGGGGTTGTTCAATCACTTCACCACCGACCGAGCGTAACGCCATCCATTTGGACATCAGCAGTGAAACAAACGCACCGCCAAAGCCAAACAGACCTGCCATAATCATCAGACCCTGAACACTGCTTGACTGGATTCCTGTCAGACTCAGAATCAGTCCGAATACCAACATCACCGCCAGGTTGGTGACCAGGAAAAGCGCAATACGCATCATAAACGTTAATCTTCCTCAGTTGTGCTCGCGCACATGCGCGGATATACATCCTATGTCCATTGTGGCGCTTTTCAAGCGACCTTAATCTTTAAGTGCCTAAAAAGACATAACTTTACATTTGGTAATGGTAGCGGGTGCAGCCTGCCGGGCGGCGATTTGCAGGCAAAAAAAGCACCGCCGCAGCGGTGCTGTGATTTCAGGCCGAAGGGTTACTTCGCTGCCGCCGGCGCTGGCTGATCTTTTTCCAGCTGGGCCAAATCGTTAGCGATTTTCACCGTTTCATCCAGATACGGATCCGGCTTTTTGTAGTCTTTCGGCAGATCGTCCAAGCTCTTCAGCGGGGCTTTGCCTTCCGCTTGGTAGCACGCATTGATCCATTCCAGACGCAGCGCATCTTCTTCGTGGTTCTCTTTCTCGCGCTGGGCCAGATTGAGCGACACGATGTTACTCTTGTCCTTCATCGCGTTGAAACGCGCGATGTCTTTCATGATGTACTGGAACTCGCGATCTTTGGCGATGCGATCGGCGTGCTCTTTGGTCAGCTGCGGCACCAGCGGCGTGATATCGCCGGTTTTGGTGTAGGTCGCCGCGTTGATGATGTCCCACGGCAGCGCGTTATCCTCAAACTTCTCGCCGGTCTCTGCCGCTTCCACACCGGTCGGCATCAGCAGGTCCGGCGTAACGCCTTTACGCTGAGTACTGCCACCGTTGATGCGATAGAACTTCTGAATGGTGTACTGGACTGAGCCCAGCGCCGGCCATTCCGGACGCAGCATCTGATCGTAGATGCGGTTGAGTGAGCGATACTGCTGCACCGTGCCCTTACCAAAGGTCGGTTCGCCGACAATCAGCGCGCGGCCGTAATCCTGCATCGCCGCGGCAAAGATTTCTGACGCCGAGGCGCTGAAGCTATCGACCAGCACCACCAGCGGACCTTTGTAGTAAACGATGCCGTCGTTGTCACTGTCCTCACGCACGCGACCATTATTGTCACGCACCTGCACCACCGGACCGCTCGAAATAAACAGGCCGGAGAGCGATACCGCTTCGGTCAGCGCGCCGCCGCCGTTGGTACGCAGATCGATGACGATGCTGTCGACGTTCTGCTTCTGCAGTTTCTGCAGCTGCACTTTCACATCGTCGGTCAGGCCAACATAGAAGCCCGGAATGTCCAGCACGCCGACTTTCTCTTTGCCGACGTTGTGTACTGTGCCCTTCACCGCGCGATCTTCCAGACGGATTTTCTCACGCGTCAGCGTCACGGTACGGGTTTTGGTGCCCTTGCCGGCTGGCAGGATCTCGAGGCGCACTTTGCTGCCCTTCGGCCCTTTGATTTTGGACACCACGTCATCCAGACGCCAGCCAATTACATCTTCCATTGGCTTGCCCGGCTGGCCGACGCCCACAATGCGGTCGCCCACGCTGATGGATTTGCTCTTGGCCGCCGGACCACCGGCTACCATCGAGTTGATCACCGTGTAGTTATCATCCATCTGCAGCACGGCACCGATACCTTCCAGCAACAGGCTCATTTCGGTATTGAACTGCTCGGTGTTGCGCGGTGACAGATAGTTAGTATGCGGGTCGATTTCATGCGCGAACGCGGTCATCGCCAGCTGGAACACATCTTCGCTGTTGCTTTGTGCCAGACGAAGGATGGCAAAGTTGTAGCGCTTGGTCAGCGTCTCGCGAATCTCTTTGTCATCTTTCCCGGCCAGCTTCAGGCTCAGCTCGTCATACTTCACCTTGGCATTCCACTGCGCGTTTAGCTCATCAGTGCTTTTCGGCCACGGAGCTTTGGCACGATCGATATCGATGGTGTCATTGCCGGTGAAGTTCATCGGGCGGTTCAGCACGCTGAGCGCATACTGATAGCGCTCGAAGCGGCGCTTCTGCGCCAGATTATAAAGATCGTAAAACACATCCAGCTTGCCGCTGCGCAGCTCATCACCGAGCGTGGTTTTCTTGTCGGCGAATTGTGCCACGTCCGACGCCAGCAGCACGTTATGGCTGTAGTCGAGCAGATTCAGATAGCGATCAAAAATTTTCGCCGAAAAATCCTGATTCAGGTCGAACTGACGATAGTGAGAGCGGGTAAAACGCGAGGTGACGCGTTCACTGACGGTAGGATGCTGTGCTTCTTCGTGTAACTGGGGAATCTGGTCGGCGCGGGTAATGTTGTCCGCGCCAAAGGTGGGGCCTGCCAGCAGCAGGCCCGCGATCATACCGATCTTAAAAATGCTGTTCATGCCAGGGTCGGGCCTCCGTTTCAGAACTGCAAGTGTTCTGCGCGCACAATCATTGCCAGGCCGGAAGCGAGCTGGACCCGGACGCCATCTTTGGTAATTTCCAGGATGGTAGCGTCCATTGCACTTTTGCCTGCTTTGACTTTGATGTTTTGACCCGCTTGCAACGTTGAGGTGTCAGTGACGGGTTTTGCCCGCGGTGGACGCGGAGCAGCCTGACGCTCACCGGCCGCAGCACGCGGTGCCTGTGGACGTGGCTTGCGCGGTGCGTCACCCTCCGCCGCTTTACGGGCAGCAGGCTTGCGCGGACGACGCTCAGCGGTCTCTTCACCGGCTTCACGTTTTTTCGCTTTTTGCTGCTCGCGCTGCGCCTGCACGCGCGCTTTGGCTTCTTCCAGCTGCTTGCGCGCATGTTCTACGTGCTGCTCATCCAGCACGCCACAGGCGTTGCCGTCGAGATCGACACGGGTGGCACCGGCTTTAATGCCGTAAAGATAACGCCAGCTTGAGGTATAAAGGCGTAAGGCCGAACGCAGTTGCGTCTTGCTCAGGCTGTTTTCGCCCTGAACGCGCTCCACCAGATCCTGAAAGATACCGATTTTGAGCGGACGCGCTTCACCTTCGGCGCTAAAGCAGTGCGGAAAACGCTGCGCCAGAAAGGCGATGACTTCTTTACTGCTGTTCAACTTAGGTTGATTTTCCATGAAATTTCCTGATTACAACGGGTTTGCCGACCAGAGCAGGCATGAACAGGCGACATTATAATGACAACATCGCCAAATGCTATGTGATCCAATCGATTAGCTGCGCGTCAGCTGAAGAAATTTTTCAATGTCGCTGTTCGCCAGCACTGCACAAAGCCCGTCGGTAAGGGCTACCAGCCCCGCTTCATCCTCGCTATCGAAGCGAGAATAAACCGTACTGTCGATGTCGAGAACATCAACCATCGTGCCATTCACTTTCAGAGGAATCACGATTTCCGCGTTACTGGCGGCGTCGCAGGCAATGTGCCCCGGGAAAGCGTGCACGTCTTCAACCCGCTGCACGCTATCCTCAGCAACCGCTGTGCCACATCCCCCTTTCCCCACCGGAATGCGTACGCAGGCGATTTTGCCTCGGAACGGACCCAGCACCAGCGTCTCCGGCTCGGTCAGCAGATAGAAAACTGCCCAGTTAACCCCTTCCAGGCGTTCAAACAGCAGCGCACTGCAGTTGCCCAGCGCCGAGAGGAAAGAGGTTTCGCCCGTTAACAGTGCGCCGGCATCGCGATTTAAATCCTCGTAAAAGGCTTTTTTGTTCATTGTTTAACCATAACTCATCACTGGCGTGACCTTGTTGTCACTCAGTTGTTAAAATAAGCACTAATAATCCAACCCCACAAGGTGAATCATTGTGTTAGTTACTATACCTTTAGCACGCTATGCTTGAGACTATTCTCGTACCATAGATTGATGCGGACAGACGTGCTCTGCTCCGCATGCCGGTAACTGTAACGAACAATGGGCCCCTTGCGTCATTTATGAAAATTCACGCCATCAGCCAGACGTTGCCCCACGCACGTTATCAGCGTTGCCCGCAATGCGATACCCTTTTTTCCTTACCGGATGTGACATCGCATCAGTCGGCTTGTTGCCCGCGCTGTCATGCCCGTATTCAGAACGGTCGCGACTGGTTAATGACGCGGCTCAACGCCATGGCCGTCACGATAATCGTACTGATGCCGTTCGCCTTCAGCCTGCCGCTGGTGGATATCCGCCTGCTTGGCATGCGCATCAACGCCAGCCTGCTGGAGGGCGTGCTGCAAGATGGCGCAACAGGGCAACGTGCTGACAGACGCCATGGTGGCGTTTTGCACGATTGGCGCGCCGGTGACGCTGGTGGCCGGCATCTGCTATTTGTGGATCGGCCACGCGCTCGGCATGAACCTGCGCCCGGTCCTGCTGATGCTGGAGAAACTCAAAGAGTGGGTAATGCTGGATATCTATCTGGTCGGCGTGGCGGTGGCGTCCATTAAGGTGTAGGATTATGCCGCGCTGGAGGTCGGCTACGGGCTGGTCGCCTATATCGCGCTGACCATCATGAGCCTGCTGACGCTGATTCATCTCAACGTGGAGGAGCTGAGGGAACATTATTACCCGCAGTCGGTGCCGCACGAACCGCCCGAGCGTTGGCAGGTTTGCCTGAACTGCCACCATACCGGTATGCCCGATGAACGTGGACGCTGCACGCGCTGCCATACGCCGCTCGATTTTCGCCGCCGCCACAGCCTGCAAAAATCCTAGGCGGCGCTGATCGCCTCAATTGTGCTGCTGATCCCGGCTAACCTGCTGCCGATTTCGGTGGTGTACGTCAACGTGTTAGTGATGCTGACGCTGTTGCTCAGCATCCATTTCAAGTGTGAACAGGGTTTGAAAACCTGCATCCGTCTGCTGCGCGCCGTCACCTGGGTGGGCCGCTGGTCGATGCTGGATCTGTTCGTCATTGCTTTAACCATGTCGCTGGTCAATCGTGACCAGCGGCTGGCTTTTACCATGGGACCTGCCGCCTTCTACTTTGGCGCGGCAGTCATCCTGACCATTATGGCCGTTGAGTGGCTCGATAGCCGCCTGATCTGGGATGCACATGCAACAGGAAACGCCGACTACACCGACTAGCGCTAATCTGCGTAATAAACGCAAGATTTCGCCGTTCTGGCTTTTGCCCATTATCGCCCTGCTGATTGCCGGCTGGCTGTTATGGACCAACTATCAGGAGCGCGGCACCACCATCACCATTAATTTCCAGACCGCGGGCGGCATCGTGCCGGGCCGCACGCCGATTCGCTATCAGGGCGTGGAAGTGGGCACCGTGCAGGGCATTGTACTGAGCGATCATTACCGCAGCATTCAGATCAAAGCCAGCATCAAGAGCGACATGCGCGATGCGCTGCGGGAGAATACCCAGTTCTGGCTGGTGACGCCAAAAGCTTCGCTGGCGGGCGTCTCCGGGCTGGATGCGCTGGTGGGCGGTAACTACATCGGCATGATGCCCGGCGACGGCAAAGAGCGCGATCACTTCACCGCGCTGTATACCCAGCCGAAATACCGGGTAAACACCGGCGAACTACTGATTCACCTGCACGCGCCCGATCTCGGCTCGCTCAACACCGGTTCGCTGGTCTATTACCGTAAAATTCCGGTCGGCCGCGTCTATGACTACAGCATCAACGGTAATACCGATGGCGTGACCATCGATGTGCTGATTGAGCGGCGCTTCACCAACCTGGTGAAAAAACAGAGCCGCTTCTGGAATGTGTCTGGCGTTGACGCCGATGTCAGCCTGAGCGGCGCCAAAGTGAAGCTGGAGAGCCTGGCCGCGCTGGTGAATGGCGCGATTGCCTTTGACTCGCCGGACAGCGGCGAACAGGCCAACAGCTGATCAAAACTATCAGCTCTATTCGGACCTGGCGCACAGCCAGCGCGGCGTGCTGATTTCGCTCGATCTGCCCAACGGCGACAACCTGAAAGCCGACAGCACGCCGCTGATGTATCAGGGGCTGGAAGTGGGCACCCTGACCAAACTGACGCTGCTGCCGGGCGGCAAAGTGTCCGGCGAGCTGACGATCGATCCCTCCGTCACCGGCCTGATGCGCAGCGGCACGCGGATTGAGATGCGCGCACCAAAACTCAGCCTACACCAGCCTGAGCAGCCTGCTGACCGGCAATACGCTGGAACTGGTCCCGGGCGAAGGGAAGGTGAGCCGCAGGATCACTTCAGCGTGCTGCCAGCCAGCGAAACGCTGTTGCAGAAGCCGGATGTTCTCACCGTTCAGCTCAGCGCGCCGGAAACCTACGGTATTGACGCCGGACAACCGGTGATGCTGTATGGCGTAAAGATCGGCTAGGTGATTTCGCGCCGGCTGGATGAAAACGGCATCAGCTTTGTGGCGGCAATCAATCCGGAGCACCGCCAGCTGGTACACGCCGACAGTAAGTTCATCGTTAACAGCCGTCTCGACGTTAAATTTGGCCTCGACGGCATGCAGGTACTGGGCGCCAGCGCGCGCGAATGGGTCGACGGCGGTATCCGACTGGTGCCGGGTGCTAAAAGATCAGCCGTCCAGCCGCTACCCGCTGTACGCCGACTCAGAGCGCGCGGCGGAAGGCATTACCGGCGATCAGCCACCGACCACGCTCAAGCTGACCGCCAACAGCCTGCCGGATGTGCAGGCCGGCTCGGTGGTGCTGTACCGCAAGTTCCAGGTCGGTGAAGTGGTGGATGTGGTGCCGCGCGCCGATGCGTTTGAGATTTCGGTCCATATCCAGCCGCAGTATCGCAAGCTGCTGACCAGCGAAAGCGTGTTCTGTGCCGAAGGCGGTGCCAAAGTCCAGCTCAACGGCAGCGGTCTAACCGTGCAGGCTTCGCCGCTGAATCGCGCGCTGAAAGGCGCAATCAGCTTTGATAACCTGACGGGCGCGCAGGCAGCGAAAGGCGTTAAGCGCGTGCTCTATCCGTCAGAGACCGCCGCACGTGCGGTGGGTAGCCAGATTACCCTGCACACCTTTGATGCCAGCAAACTGTCGGCCGGAATGCCGATCCGCTATCTCGGTATCAACGTCGGTCAGGTGGAGTCGCTGGCGCTGAGCCAGGATAACAATCAGGTGGTGGCGAAAGCGGTGCTCTATCCGGAGTATGTGCAGGACTTCGCGCGCATCGGCAGCCGCTTCTCCGTCGTCTCACCGGAGATTTCGCCCGCCGGCGTCAATCACCTGGAAACGCTGCTGCAGCCGTATGTGAACGTGGATCCGGGCAAAGGCGCGCTGGCGCGCAGCTTTGAGCTGCAGGAGAGCACCATTACTGACTCGCGTTACCTTAACGGCCTGAACATCTATGTGGATACCACTGAAGCCGGATCGCTGTCGATTGGCACGCCAGTGCTGTTCCGCGGTGTAGAAGTCGGCACGGTAACCGGCACTTCGCTGGGTAACATGGCCGACCGCGTGCAAATCGCGCTGCGCATCAGCAAGAAGTATCAGCATCTGGTGCGTAACAACTCGGTGTTCTGGCTGGCATCCGGTTACAACCTCGACTTTGGCCTGATTGGCGGCGTGGTGAAAACCGGCACCTTCCAGCAGTTCATTCGCGGCGACATCCAGTTTGCCACGCCACCGACGGTGCCGCTGGCGCCACAGGCCGGTGCCGACAAGCACTTCCTGCTGCAGGATGAAGCACCAAAAGAGTGGCGCAACTGGGGCACGGCGATTCCGTCGCCAAACTGAGACAACGGGCAGCCTGCGGGCTGCCCGACTTATTTGCGCCATGGATATTGCACACGGCTGTACCTGAGCCGGGCTCGGCGTTACACTTCGCCCTCACTTTGTTAGTCCGGTAGATATCAGTGTCCGATCGTTTTCCTGAAGATTTTCTCGCGCTGATGCGCGCCAGCCTGGCCGACGAGGCCGAACTCGAACGCTTTCTCGCCATCAGTCAGCAGCCGCTGCGACGCAGCCTGCGCGTCAACACGCTGAAAATCAGCGTGGAGGACTTTCTCACGCGCGTGGCGGGCTACGGCTGGCAGCTGACGCCGATTCCGTGGTGTCGGGAAGGCCTCTGGATTGCACGTGATGACGAATCGCTGCCGCTCGGCAGCGTCGCGGAACACTTCAGCGGTCTGTTCTACATTCAGGAAGCCAGCTCAATGCTGCCGGTCAGCGCGCTGTTTGATGCCGCGCCGGATGCCCACCAGGTGATGGACGTGGCCGCTGCGCCGGGCTCTAAAACCACGCAGATGGCCGCGCTGATGCGCAATCAGGGC
Source organism: Type-A symbiont of Plautia stali (assembly GCF_059731155.1). NCBI lineage: Bacteria > Type-A symbiont of Plautia stali. The sequence goes on from NZ_AP035891.1 coordinate 1,369,373, forward strand.
GCAATCCTCGCCAATGAATATTCCGCCAGCCGGGTGAAAGTGCTGCATGCCAATATCAGCCGCTGCGGCGTCAGCAATGTGGCGCTTACCCATTTTGACGGGCGCGTCTTTGGTGCCGCGCTGCCGGAACAGTTCGATGCCATTGTGCTGGATGCGCCCTGCCCCGGCGAGGGCGTGGTGCGGAAAGATGCTGATGCGCTGCGCAACTGGACGCTGGCCAGCACCGAGGCCATCGCCGCCACCCTGATTTACTCGACCTGTACGCTCAATACCCTCGAAAACCAGCAGGTGATTGCCTGGCTGCAGCAGCGCTATCCGGAGGCGCTGGAAATTGTGCCGCTCAACGATCTGTTCGCCGGCGCCGAACGCGCGCTGACGCCGGAAGGGTTCCTGCACGTGTTTCCGCATATCCTAGACAGCGAAGGCTTTTTCGTCGCGCGGCTGCGCAAAACTGCCAGCGTGCCGCCATTGCCGGCGCCGACCTATAAACTCGGCAAGCTGCCCTTCTGGCCCGACAGCCGCAAGCTGGTATCGGAGGTGGCGCAGGCCGCGCACAAGGTGGGACTGCACTGGGATGAGAGCCTGACGCTGTGGCAGCGCGACAAAGAGCTGTGGCTGTTCCCGGCTGCGCTGGAGAGCTGGCTCAGCAAAGTGCGTTTCTCGCGTATCGGTCTCAAACTGGCAGAAACCTTCCCGAAAGGCTTTCGCTGGCAGCATGAAGCGGTGGTGGCGCTGGCGCAACCGGACAGCGCGCTGGCGTTCGAACTGGACGAAGCGCAGGCGGAAAGCTGGTATCGCGATCAGGATATTCATCCCGACACGCCGCCCGCGCGCGATGAAGTGATTGTCACCTACCAGCAGCAGCCGCTGGGCCTAGTGAAACGCGTCGGAAGCCGCATCAAAAACAGCTATCCGCGTGAACTGGTGCGCGACGGCCGGCTGTTCCGCTAACAAGCATTACTGCAATTGCCCCAGCGTCAACCGGTTGCCAAATACCGCGCCGGTATCAATGTAATGCTGATTAGCGGCGTTAAGCGGCTGCTCCAGCGGCGTATGGCCAAAATAGAACGCACTGGCACCGGCGATCGGCTGCGAACGGCCGCGCTGATGGCGAGCGAGCCGGTCGCGGCTCCAGACGACCTGATGCCAGTCGACATCCAGTCCCAGGGCATAAGCACTGGCAGGATAATCGGCATGGGCAATGACGATGACGCGCTCATCAAATTGCAGATGTAAAATCAGCGGCAGATCGGCACAGCGCTTCAGCGCATGACGCGCGGCAATCAACCGCGCACCTCTCAGCTGCCACAACAAGTCCCCGCCGTTCATCATCCACAGCATCGGATCGTCGCCCTGCAGCGCATCGAGCGCCATTTGCTCGTGATTGCCGCGCACGCAGCGGAACCACGGCTCTTCCAGCAGTTGCAGACAGCCGAGGCTTTCCGGCCCGCGGTCGATTAAATCCCCGACCGATAGCAGCAGATCCTGTTGCCGATCAAAGCTCTGCCGCAGCAGCTGCGCGCGGCAGCCGTGCAAATCACCGACCACCCAAATATTGCGCCAGTTATTTGCACGCAGCATCTGATAAAACATGTAATCAACCCCGGTTGACTGGAAGTTTAGTAAACCCGGCATAAAGTATAGTCCGGTGAGGGGTAGCCGCGGAGGCATCAGCGTGAGCTGTCGGAAACAGTTTGTTGGCATCCTCGTGATGATTTTTATTGGCAGCCTGCTGCTGGAGTCGCTCGCGCGCATGGTGCATCTGCTTTTTGTCGGCTGAGCGGTGTTTCATGCCGCGCTAAACGCTTACACTCCTTTGCGCATCACTGAAAGGAGTCTCTATGAGTCAGAATATCTACGATAACCCCGATTTTTTTGCTGGCTACGCCACCCTGCCGCGTTCGGTCAACGGACTGGACGGCGCGCCCGAGTGGCCCGCGCTGCGGGCAATGCTGCCTGAGCTGCGTGACCAGCGCGTGCTGGATTTGGGCTGCGGCTACGGCTGGTTTTGTCGTTACGCGCAGCAGCAAGGCGCGCGTGAAGTGCTGGGGCTGGATGTGTCTGAGAAAATGCTGGCGCAGGCCGCTGCCATGACCGATCGGCCCGGTATCAATTACCAGCGCACTGACCTCGAAACCCTGCAGCTCAGCAGCACCTTTGACGTGGTGTACAGTTCGCTGGCGCTGCACTATCTCAGCAATATCGACGCCCTGTTTGCCACGGTCTTTCATGCGTTACGTCCCGGCGGCGTGCTGGTGTTTTCATGCGAGCACCCGATTTATACCGCACCGCGTCAGCAGCAATGGTTCATCGATGAAGCCGGGCAGCGCAGCTGGCCAGTCAATCAGTATCAGCAGGAAGGGGAGCGGATCAGCAACTGGTTTGCCGCTGGCGTGAAGAAGCAGCACCGCAAACTGGCAACGTGGAGCAATGCGCTGATTGCCGCCGGGCTGGTGATTGAGCGGCTGGATGAATGGGGTCCGGATGTACAGCAGGTAGCGAAGAATCCGGCGCTGGAAGAGGAGCGCGAGCGCCCGATGCTGTTTTTGCTGGCGGCGCGCAGGCCGCTGTAAGGTTTTCAACAGTGGCTGCGTCCTGCAGCCCTGTGAAAATTCCCCCCCGGCGCTTATCTCCGGCACTCAATCAAGGTGTTAGCTCTGTAAGAGACGGCACCTACTGTAACGCTTAAGATTATTCCGAACAAGTTAAATGATATTAACTATCATTATCAACTGTTGATCTGGCACGCTGTCCATCTGGGTCAACGGCGCAGGTCACGATCACACTACTGCTACGGCCAATTTGTGCCTAACGCGTGATTAAAAAGATCGCCAGCATAAAACAGATAAACAAACCAGCAAAGGTCAGCAATCCGGTGCGCGGCGTTTTGGCCTGACCGACAATCGCGCTGATAAAAATGCTCAGAATGGTGAGCGTGCCAATCATCACCCAAAGAAGATAGTGTGTATTTGCTGCCATGCGAAATCCTGTTAAGCGGCCATCAATCAATGCGCCCTGTTATACCATTTTTCGCTGTGGCTGGCTGCTGCAAATATCCGCTGCGTTACGCTCAGCATGACAATGCATCACATGTGACAACGTCACTTACGTTTTAACTCACGCAATGTTATTGCGCTTATTAAATGCGCTAATTGAGTAAATAAAGTCCGGCGGCAAGGGTACCGACGGAAATAATATGGAATAGCTCAGTCATGGTAGCGACCTCAATTTAATGCCTGTACGACTCAGTCAAGAACAGCATTTAGCGTTCGTCAAATCATCACCGCCTGCATTAAGCGCAGCCGATGGCATAAATACCAATCGATGCTTAACTGAATGCGTATCGATTAGACAGGAGGAAAGCCATGAGCCAGTCTGCATTAGCTACCTACCTCGCATTAAGCTACAACGACCTGAATGAGATGGGCATCCACCCGGACACGCTATCCAAAGCGCAGCCCGACGATAACGGCGCCGCCGGTTACTATTTCAACGTACCGGACACCACGCCGCAGCGCGTGCTGGGGCAGAAACGCTGGTCGCTGGGCGATCGGATCGACACTCCGGCCAGCGTGCTAAATAACGATTCAGCGTAACGGCTCACGGGATGCGCGATCCTGTGCCAAGCTTAAGTCATTGTGGAATGTTGCAATCAAGAGGGAATGATTATGATTAAGAAAACGGTACTGGCGTCACTGCTGATGGTGTTTAGTCTGGGCGCTATCGCTGAACAGGGCGGCTTTGAGGGCGGTAAAACCCCGCCACCGCAGAAACAACAGGACGCCGGTTATAAAGGTTCTGAAGACACCGGCCAGACGCATATCGAACAGATTCGGGATTTTCGTCAGGGCGGCTATGTCACGCTGGAAGGTTATATCGTTAAAAAGTTAAGTGGTGATAATTATCAGTTTCGCGACAGCACCGGCACCATAACCATAAAAGCCGCTGCCGGGACGTTTAAAGGCAAAACCTATAACGCTGAGGATCAGGTACGGGTAAGCGGCAAAGTGTATGGCCGGGGCGAGAATACCCGCGTCGATGTTGCACATATCGAAGAACCTTAATTCGTTATCGTCCGGGGTCCGCCGTCGCGTGTGCGGCGGATATTATCATCCCATTCGCAGGAAATCATCGCATGAAGAGCCTGTTTGCCAGTCTGTTAATCCTCTCCAGCCTGACTGCTCTGGCTGGTTGTCAGCAGCCTGAACGGCCAATTGGTCCGGACGGACGCCCCAATATTCCCGCAGAACAACCGTTGCCCGGCGGTCCAATGAGTAAAGGGCCGGTAGGTCAGCCGCAGGCCTGACCGCAGAAGAGATTAGCAATTTCTCTCTATTAAGAAACCGTGATCAGATGGAAAAAACCTCCCGCAGGAGGTTTATCACCTAGATCGGTTTCTGCCCATCGTCTTCGCCGGTATCATCATCGTCATCAAGCGGCTCTTCACCAGGCACCTGCGCATCGTCAGGCAGCGGAGTGACATCATCGGGTCGTTCTGACATAAGCACCTCCATACCCCACATTGGGTAATAACTATTCTAGTTGCGTTATCCTTCAGCCCGGCGGGTTTATCACGCATCTGTGAATCAAGCGTAAGAAGTAAATTAGTTATGGGTTAACGCTTTGCTTATCGCCTGCCCTCGGCTAACGGTATAAACAAAAAAGGTCACCCGAAGGTGACCAATAATAGGGTACTCGCTGCGTTAGTCATCAGGTGTGGTTATTGATTTATTTCGCCACGTGAATAACACAACTGAATTAATTCGCTTCTTTCATCACATACAACGACGAGGCAATGGCAATCATAATCGACTTACAAAAAATACATTTTGCGCCGAGTGGATTTTGTCTGTTCCTGTCAAAAACGGACTGGCGATATTGAGAGCCCTGACATTGTGGGCATCTCATAGCATTAATTACTGTAATAATCAGAGACCTTTAACGTTAACAGCTGACGGACCTTTAGAGCCGTTTTCTACAGAGAATTCAACTTTCTGACCGTCATCGAGTGAGCGGAAGTCAGTTCCCTGAATAGCAGAGAAATGGACGAAAACGTCTTTGCTGCTGTCTTCCGGAGAAATGAAGCCGAAACCTTTCTCAGCATTGAACCATTTTACTGTACCGAGCATTTTATTTGACATGTTTATACCTTGATAATGAGCCATATGGCATTAGAGGCTGAACCGCAGCGACACATCAGAACCTGAGATAAAACTCAAAGAGAAAGGCACAGGGAAGGCACTAACACAGATGAGAGATACAAAACGAACTAACTATGGGACTGTCTGCTTATCAGACCGGAGACGCATTAACGCACGTCTGGCGGGTAAACACAAGCACTAATAAAATTTAAAGGTCAATTAAAGGCGTAACGAAAGGGTGATCGCACCGCGTTTAAATTTTTAAATGGATAGATTTAGTCACTATTTTCATGTCTTAAAGCCTCAGGCTTTTAAAATAATTATTTTGCTGCGGCCACGACTGACATTTCGCCTGATAAAGAGTAGATGCCCATGGCGTTCAGCGTCTCGCTGTGGTGGTGATGTCGCGGAGCGTCGTGGTGTGCATCTCGATCCACTTATTGGCCGCCGCAGCGTGTAATGTCAGCTCAGGCGGTCAAGTTCTTTGATGAAGTCAAGGGTGTTGATGGTATAGCGGCCGGCAGCATCGCGTTTCACCGCTTGCCGGAAAGCAATAATGAATTGCAACAATCGCTTAGCGCAGAAATAATGTAGCTTGAGGCAATAAAAAACTTACTTAAATGCAATCTTTCATGCCATGCTTTGCCCGGAGCATTACAGAAGTGTCGCGCTGCAGTGCCCGCGCGGCACTGACCCCTTTTATCTTAATGAGGAAACATAAGCGGTGAAATGGATTTCATTATCAGGAATATTGCTGTCCATGACAGTCATGGCGGATGACAGGTCATTTGAAACGCCAGAAATTAAATGCCTGAATGACCACACTATCCCCTTCATTGAGTCCGATATTCCGGCAAAAAAAATCGTCGATGAGGCTTATGTTACCTGCAAGCCTGAACTGGATGAGTGGATGAAGTTGCAGGAACCGTTGCCTGATGAAATGAAGCAAAAAACGCGTAATGAGCTGTACGACTTTTTCATCAGGATGATAAATATACGACGAAATTATGAAGCTAAGAAAACAACAGAATCTGCACACTAACGCGATTTATCTTAAGGATGCGGATAAATGAGCATCATTTTTGTTCCCCCCGCTTATAACGCTTCTACTTAGCAGGGAGAGTGAGAAAGGCAGCCCACTGACTGAGGAAGAAGTGAACAGCATCAGAGACGATGCGATAGCTATCGGTCTGGATAGTGAAACTGCTTTGGCGATGGCGGAGAGCCGTGGCTATCGGGATATAGACCCTGAAAATTGCTGGGCAGAATGGTTGGCATTCAAGAGCGATAAGTAGCGTTTAAGAGCCAGGAGCCAATGAAATGCAAGCCGCTTATACGCAGCGGAGAATGGGGGAAAAATTTGCGCAAAGGCTGCCAGGCTACAAGAACATGTCCATGACCAAAAAGTATCTGGATTCACGCGGTCAAGCATAAGTGATGATTTGATTCGGATATAAGGATTTCGGACAGATTTAGGACATTTTCGTACTGGTCGGAATTAAACCTTATGAAACAACAACATAAAAAAAGACCCAATACGATTCCTGTATCGGGTCTAGGGAAATGGCTCGTTGAGAGCCGTGCGCTAAAAGTTGGCATTTTTGCAGGCGAGGACGCCTTGCCTTTTAAAGGTAGACCAGCATCGGTAATTTTCCAGCCAGCGGGCTACGCCGCCGACAAAAGCTGCCAACTCTGTGATCGGGCTGGCACTAACGGCTGGCAGGCGCAGCGGCAAAAATGTGCGCTACGCCTGAAAATGCAGGGATTATTTACCGCACAGCTGCTGGGCGCGATCGACGATCGGCTGCAGGCTCATTTTTTGTCCCGGATGCGCTTTATCGGCGGCAAGGATGGTATCGATGGACTGCAATGTGCCCTGCCCGGTATTGCCGCGCGCCAGCGCTTTATCATTCAGCGGATACTGCAGCAGCGTGCTGGGGTTGATGGCAAACAGCGCGCCATCTTTCTCGCAGGTCAGCATCACCTCTTCACGGGTGAACGGCCATTTGTCTTTGCCAATTTGAGTAAACTCAGCACGGCGCTGTATCCCATCAGCCGCCGCCAGCGTTGTGCCAGCACAGGTCGGTAGCACGCCGGCGCCAGCAGCGCTGTATAAAATGCACTGCCGGTCAGCAGAAACAGCGCCAGAAAATGCAGCGCCCGCAGGCCGATTCATAACGCGCTAAGACTCATTACTTCACGCTGAAGCTGTAGCTACCTTTGGTTTTGTGGCCGTCCACTGACAGCACGTGCCAGTTGACCTGATAATGGCCCGACGCCAGCGGCTGGGCGATCGGTACGATCAGCTGATCGTGCTGGTGCGGATTCAGCTGGGCTTTCTCCAGTGCCACCGGCTGCTGCTGCGCGCGCTCCACCACGGCGTTATCCGCCGGCACCGGGGCTTTCAGGTGGGCATGCGCCAGAGCCAGCTGGCTGAAGCCCAGCGTCGCGCCCGCCAGCAGTAGCGCGATAACGCGCCTAGATGCAGTTTTCATCATAACGTCTTCCCTTTTAACTGCGGCACTGCGCCGCAAATGTGGCAGCAGGATACGCCGCTGCTTTTAGGCTGTCGAGACTTGCGGTGCGATCCAATTCCCTTGATCCAGCAGGGCGAAACCATTATTTTTGCCCCTGTTTATCAGGAGAAAAGCATGAGCCAAAACCTTGCCCTGCTGTCGCAGGAAGAGAAAGACAAAGTTAACGTCGATCTCGCCGCCGCTGGCGTGGCGTTTAAAGAGCGCTATAACATGCCGGTGATCGCCGAGATGGTGGAGCGCGAGCAGCCGGAAGCGCTGCGCGACTGGTTCCGTCAGCGCCTGATGGCATATCGCCAGGCATCGCTCAGCCTCTCCCGCCTGCCCTACGAACCTAAGCAGAAATAATTTATGTTACGCGTAATCGATACGGAAACCTGTGGCCTGCAGGGCGGCGTGGTGGAAGTGGCGTCGGTGGATTTCATTGACGGCCAGATCGTCAATCCCATGAGCGATCTGATCTGCCCGGATCGGCCCATCAGTCGTCAGGCGATGGCGGTGCACCGCATCACTGAAGCCATGGTGGTTGGGCAAGCCGACCATCGAAGAGGCGATTGGCCGCTATCACGGTAGCCCGCACTATGTGGCGCATAACGCCAGCTTTGACCGGCGCATGCTGCCGACGATGCCGGGCGAATGGATATGTACCATGACGCTGGCGCGCCAGCTGTGGCCGGGCATTAAATACGGTAATCAGGCGCTGCGCCACAGCCTCAAACTTGAAAGGATCCGGACTATCTGCGCTGGGTACTGGAAAACGTGCGTGACTTGCGCGCGCCGCTGCGGCAGACGCTGCGCAAATACGTTAAGGACACTCAGTAATCGCTGCGCGGCGGCAGCGTGCCCTGCGCCAGGGCGATCAGGAAAGTGAACTCCTGCGCCACGCTTTCATAGGATTTATAACGCCCTGATTTGCCGCCGTGGCCGGAATCCATATCGGTGCAGAGTAACAGCAGCGCATCGTTGGTGCGCAGCTCACGCAGCTTTGCCACCCACTTCGCCGGCTCCCAGTACTGTACCTGCGAATCGTGCAGCCCGGTGGTCACCAGCAGGTGCGGATACGCCTGCGCCGTCACGTTGTCATACGGGCTGTACTGGCGGATGTAGCGATAGAATTCGGCCTGCTCCGGATTGCCCCACTCATCATATTCACCGGTGGTCAGCGGAATCGACGGATCGAGCATGGTCGTGACCACATCGACAAACGGCACCTGAGCGATCACGCCGTGAAACAGCTGCGGGGCCATATTCAGCACACCGCCCATCAGCAAGCCCCCGGCACTGCCGCCCATGGCGTACAGCTGCTGCGGGTTACCGTAACCTTTCGCCACCAGCGCTTCGGTAACATCAATGAAGTCGGTGAAGCTGTTCATTTTATGTTGCAGCCGGCCATCGTCATACCACTGCTGGCCCAGCTCGCCGCCGCCGCGCACGTGGATAATCGCGTAGATGAAACCGCGCTCCAGCAAACTGATGCGGCTGGTGCCAAAACTGGCCTCCATGCTGCTGCCATAAGCGCCGTAGCCGTACGCCAGCAGCGGATTGGCGCCGCGCTGAAAGTGTTTGCGGTGATAAACCAGTGAGACCGGCACTTCCGTACCGTCGCGCACCGTGATCCATAGGTGTTCACTTTTGTAGTCGGCAGAGTCAAAGCCCGGCACCGGGGTTCGCTTGAGGATGCGCCGCTCGCCGGTCTCCATGTTCAGTTCGAACAGCGTAGTCGGCGCCGTCATCGATGAGTAGCCGTAGCGCAGCGTGTCACTTTCCGGCGTGGGGTTGTAGGCCAGCCAGGTGACATAGGCCGGATCGTCAAAGGCAATGCCGTAACTCTCGCCGCTTGCGCAGTTAATCTGTCGCAGCGTATTTACTCCACGCTGGCGCTCTTCGACCACCAGCCAGTTACGAAACAGCTGGAAATCTTCCATCACCACGTGGTCGCTCGGCGGGATCAGGGTTTGCCAGCGATCTTCAGCCAGCCACGCGCTGCGGTAAAGGCCGAAATTTTTGCCGTCGCGGTTGGAGCGAATGAAGAACTGGTGATTGTAGTGATCGATGCTGTATTCATGATCGCGCCGCCGCGGACAAAACACCTGCGGCTGTGCGTCCGGATATTCCGCGTCAATCAACAGAATTTCACTGGTGGTAGTGCTGAACAGCGCGATCAGGATGAAGTGTTCCGAGGTGGTTTTATGCACGCTGAGGTGGAAAGACTCATCCTGCTCTTCATACACCAGCTGATCTTCCGACTGCGGATGCCCCAGTTCGTGACGCCACACCTGATAAGCCAGCAGCGTTTTAGGATGCTTGCGTACGTAGTAGAGGGTGCGTGAGTCGTTGGCCCACGCCACGCTGGAGGACGCGTCGCGCAGCACCTCCGGATACCAGCTGCCGCTGTTGAGGTTACGAAAGCGGATGCCGTACTGGCGGCGCGACAGAAAATCTTCCGCCAGCGCCATCACCTGGTTATCCGGGCTGATATCCAGCGTGCCCATGGTGTAAAAGTCACTGTGCGCCGCGCGCCGGTTGCCATCCAGCAACAGTTGCCACGGCTGGTCGGCGGGCGCATCCACCGGCTGGCGGAAATAGGCCGCGTACTCATTGCCGGCTTCGTAACGGCTTTGATAGCGATAGCCGTTTTTCACATACGGCACTGAGTGGTCCTGCGCCGGCAGCCGGTCAATGATCTCCTTCAGCACCCGATCCTGCAGCGCATCCTGAGAAGCCATCATCGCTTTACCGTAGCGGTTTTCCGCCTCCAGATAAGCCAGTACGTCGGGGTTTTGCCGGTCATCATCACGCAGCCAGAAATAGTTATCGGTGCGCGTTTCGCCGTGTAACGTCATGTGGTGGGGGACTTTTTTCGCTTGCGGCTGATTCATTACAGAGTTTCTCCCTGAAAGACGACATCCTGCAAGCGTGGCACTTCTGGCAGAGGAAGCCAAGCCGGAAACGCACGCGAAGTGTAACCGGAGGCCGCCGCAGCCGCCTCCGGCGTGACTCAGGCCGCTTTTTCCGCCGCGATATCGCGCTGAATACCGTCGTGCACGTCCTGCGGGATTTTCAGCGCATCGCCGAGCGCGGAAAGGTAACTGCGCTCCATGAAATGATCGACATCGATCGCCGCGCAGCTGAGGAAATAGAGCTCCAGCGCTTCCTCTTCGTTTTTCACGTCGGCGGCCAGCCACTGCGGATCGAGCGGACGATTCATTGCCTGCTGAATCAGCGCTTCCGCCTGCGCACCGTAACCGGCCTGATGGATATTCTGCTCGATGGCCGTGTGCTCGCGATCGTCAATGTGCCCATCGCTTTTCGCGGCAAACACCAGCGCGGTTACCAGTCGCTCCGCGCGCTGGTCGAGCGGCGTCTGCAGCTGGCCAAACGCAGGCTCATCCTGATGGGTTTCCCGCACGCGCTACTTGTATTTATTCCACAGCACCGCGCCTGCCGCCGCCCCGCCACCGACCAGCAGCGCGGTACCGCCGTATTTGGTTAACAGCTTGCGCGACGATTTGCTGGCAACCAGTAAACCCGCTAGGCCACCCAGCGCGCCGGGCGCCAGCATATCGCTCAGGCCGCCTGATTTGCCGTCACCGCCCTTCTTTGCCAGAACCGATTGAATTTGCTACAGCCAGTTACTCATCGTTTGACTCCTGTTTAAGTTTCCGCTCACTATGCGTGCCGCACGCTGTGTCAGTTAACGTCAGAGCCGGCAAAGTATGGCAAAGCCGGACGTGCGCAATGCGTGAGTACGCAAACGTTTTCGTTTATACTGTGCGCGCATTTTAACTGCTAAGGTGAAATTATGACGACTTTCGGAACCGCGCTGCGTCCTGCCGCAACGCGTGTCATGCTGTTAGGTTCAGGTGAATTGGGCAAAGAGGTGGCGCTGGAGTGTCAGCGTCTCGGGGTGGAAGTGATCGCCGTCGATCGCTATGCCGATGCACCCGCGATGCACGTTGCGCATCGCAGCCACGTCATCAACATGCTGGACGGTGACGCACTGGCGGCGCTGATTGCGCAGGAGCAGCCCCACTTTGTGGTGCCGGAAATCGAAGCCATCGCCACCGAAAAACTGCTGGAGCTGGAAGCACAGGGGCAAAAAGTGGTGCCGACGGCCCGTGCTGCACGTCTGACCATGAACCGCGAAGGCATTCGCCGTCTGGCGGCGGAAGAGCTGGCGTTACCAACTTCAACCTATCAGTTTGCGGACAGCAAAGAGCGTTTCGTCGCGGCCGCGCACGAGATCGGTTTCCCCTGCATCGTGAAACCCGTAATGAGCTCCTCCGGTAAAGGCCAGAGCTTCATTCGCGAAGCCAGCCAGCTGGATCACGCCTGGGATTACGCGCAGCAAGGCGGACGCGCGGGCGCGGGCCGGGTGATCGTCGAGGGCGTCGTGAAGTTCGATTTTGAAATCACCCTGCTGACCATCAGCGCGGTTGACGGCATCCACTTCTGCGCGCCAATTGGCCATCGTCAGGAAGACGGTGATTACCGGGAATCCTGGCAGCCACAGCACATGAGCGAGCTGGCCCTGCAGCGCGCGCAGGACATCGCCGCTAACGTGGTGAAAGCGCTCGGCGGTTACGGACTGTTTGGCGTGGAGCTGTTTGTGTGCGGCGACGAGGTAGTGTTCAGCGAAGTCTCTCCGCGTCCGCACGATACCGGTATGGTGACGCTGATTTCGCAGGATCTCTCTGAGTTCGCGCTGCACGTACGCGCCTTCCTCGGCCTGCCGATTGGCGGCATTCGCCAGTATGGTCCGGCCGCCTCGGCGGTGATCCTGCCACAGCTTGATAGCCACAACGTGCAGTTTGTGAATGTGGAAGCGGCACTTGGGGCGGGTCTGCAGCTGCGTCTGTTTGGTAAGCCGGAAATTGCGGGGCAGCGTCGTCTGGGTGTCGCGCTGGCGACCGGTGACAGCACCGATGATGCCGTGGCCCGCGCCATTGCCAGCGCCGTGGCCGTGCAGGTTCAGGGCTGATTGCCCGGGTGGTGAAGCGTCGCCATCACCACCCGCAAAAATTGACCGCTGCCGCGTAGCAGTTGCGCGGCAGCGGTATTACCGATCAGCGGGGTGAAGCCGCGCCTGCCACAGCCTCACGCGCCAGCTGCGTAATGCGATCCCAGTCGCCGCTCTCCAGCGCATCGTTTGGCACCAGCCACGAACCGCCAATACACAGCACGCTTTTCAGCGCCAGATAGTCACGATAGTTGGCCGGTGAAATGCCGCCGGTCGGGCAGAAACGCACCTGCGGGAATGGACCACCAATCGCCGCCAGCGCTTTGACGCCACCGTTAGCCTCTGCCGGGAAGAACTTGAACTCGCGCAAACCATAATCCATGCCGACCATCAGTTCCGACACGGTACTGATGCCTGGAATCAGCAGCACCGGGCCTTCCACCGCCGCCTTGAGCAGTGGCTCAGTGAGCCCCGGGCTAATGACAAACTGCGCACCGGCGTCGGTCACTTCTTTCAGCTGCTAGGTATTGATCACCGTGCCGGCACCCACAATCGCGTCCGGGACTTCTTTGATCATCGCCCGCAGCGCATCCATCGCCACCGGCGTGCGCAGCGTCACTTCCAGCACGCGCACGCCACCTGCGACCAGCGCTTTGGCCATCGGCACCGCATGTTCCAGCTTGTTAACGACAATCACCGGCACAACCGGGCCGGTGGTCAGAATCTGTTCCGCACTCGTTTTCCAGTTCTTCATTACGTTTCCTCAGGAGAGACAGCCCGACGCGCGGTCACGCTGTCAGAAATAGAGCCCTACCATACAAGATCGGCCGGACGGACGTCTATTGGATATCATCAATTTTTGAAACCGCGGTTCATTTTTTTGAAAGTGCATGATGCGCAAAATTCCGCACCTGTCTGTAGATACCGTCTTGCCGGTTACCTGGCAAGACATATTTCGGCATCGAACGGACGACCCGACTTCAGCACACCATAAGCCAGCTGCAGCAGCTTCTTCAGCAAACTTACCGCCGGATTCCACTTCATCGCCACTATCGCTGGCATGTACAGGGCCTTGCGCATCGCGCTGTTGCCCATCTTCGATATCCTGCTTTTGCCCTTCCACTCACCGGACTCCTGCCGCATCGGATTCAGCCCCACCCACGCCACAAGAGCCTTGCTGCTGCTGAACCTCGACATGTCCCCCATATACGCCAGCATCGTGCTGCCCAGCACGCCCGGGATGGACTCCAGCAGTTCCCTGTTCTTTTTAAGGCCCGGGTCATTGTCAATATGGTCGTTTATTGCCCGCTTCGTTTCGTCTATCTGCGCATCCAGCGCCGCAATGACCACGCGGATTGAGGGCTGCACCACCGCATCCGATACCTCCAGCCGGTTCTCTTCCATCTGCCGCATTTCCTGAAGATTCGTCAGGCGCTTCACCAGCGCTTTCAGCCTGCGTTCATTCAGCGGCGCCGGCTGCCACAGCGATGGGCCGTGCAGTTTACAGTAGCGCGCTATCATGCGCGCATCGTCTTTATCCGTCTTATTCCGGCTCAGCTCGGCCTGCCCGAAGCGCCTGATGCGCGCAGGATTTTCCACGCTGACATCATAGCCTTCGTCGTGCAGGAAGGTGGCCAGCGGCTCACTGTACGCGCCGGTAGCCTCCATGCAGATATGGCAGCAGCCGAACGGCTCCAGCCATTTTTTCAGGGCGATAAAGCCCTTAGGGGTGTTGGGAAAGACTTTGGTTTTGTAAGACGTGTCGCCTTTCCAGACGGCCACATCAAACTTTCCGGAGGCAATATCAATGCCGACAGGCATACGGGTTTGTATAGATTCTCCTTAACAGCACAGGGAAACCGCCATGACCATCCTTATGGATGCGTGCTCGGGGCACAGGATACCGTCCGGTCTTGAAGGCGGGAGTTAAGTTGCCGGGGATGAATCCACAAAGCAGGCTTTATGCCCAGGGGTCGCCCCCATCTCACCAGCAACTTCCCGATGATCAGTCGGGGATCATCATACCCGGAGGAGAATGATCGGGATATAAGGGTCGCCATTTATGGCGACCGTCAAACACCCGTCTGACCGGCTAAAAACAAAACGCCCCTAGCGAACAGCGCAGGGGCGTAGTCATGAACCTCTCAGTCAGCGATGCAGGACCGGTTATTCAAACTCGTTCCACGAACGGCCGTCGCGGGTGATCATCGCTACCGAGGCGACCGGGCCCCAAGTGCCGGCCTGATACGGTTTGGAGGCGTCGCCATCCGCATTCCACGCTTCGATGATCGAATCGACATAGGTCCACGCCGCTTCAACTTCATCGCGGCGCACAAACAGTGCCTGAATGCCGCGCATGGTTTCCAGCAGCAGACGCTCGTAGGCATCCGCCAGATGCGACTGATTGAAGGTTTCGGAGTAGCTCAGATCCAGCTTGGTGGTCTGCAGCTTATGCTTGTGATCGAGACCCGGCACCTTGTTGAGGATCTCAATATCCACGCCTTCGTCCGGCTGCAGACGAATCGTCAGCTTGTTCTGCGGCAGTTCGGCGTAAGAGTCCTTAAACAGGTTCATCTCCGGGTTTTTGAAGTACACCACCACTTCTGAGCACTTGGTCGGCAGACGCTTACCGGTGCGCAGGTAGAAAGGCACGCCCGCCCAGCGCCAGTTATCAATATCCACGCGGATGGCGACGAAGGTTTCGGTGCTGCTCTGCTTATTGGCGCCCTCTTCTTCCAGGTAGCCTGGCACTTTTTTGCCCTGTACAAAACCGGCAGTGTACTGACCGCGTACGGTTTTCTCGCGCACGTTGGTCTGGTCGATGCGGCGCAGCGAGCGCAGCACTTTCACCTTCTCATCACGAATCGAGTCAGCACTGAGATCGGACGGCGGCGACATCGCGATCATGGTCAGGATCTGCAGCAGGTGGTTCTGGATCATGTCGCGCATCTGGCCGGCTTTGTCGAAGTAACCCCAGCGGCCTTCAATACCCACCTCTTCCGCCACGGTGATCTGCACGTGGTCGATGGTGCGGTTGTCCCAGTTATTGACGAAAATCGAGTTGGCAAAACGCAGCGCCAGCAGGTTTAGCACCGTCTCTTTACCAAGATAATGGTCGATACGGAACACCTGGCTTTCATCGAAGAATTTACCGACGCTGTCGTTGATCTCCTGCGAGGTCTCCAGCGAGGTGCCGAGCGGCTTCTCCATCACCACGCGCGCCGGTTTGGCGTTGAGTTTAGCGGCGCCGAGGCCTTCACAAATGGCGCCAAAGGTGCTCGGCGGCATGGCAAAGTAGTTGATGGTGACGCGGTTTTTCTGATCCAGCATCTTGCCCAGTTTCGAGAAGTGCGAGGTGTCGTTAACGTCGAGGTTGCAGAAGTCGAGACGGCCGCTGAGTTTGTCCCACAGCGCTTCGTCAATCTTCTCCTTCATGAAGGTTTCCAGCGCTTCACGCACCACTTTGGTGTAGGCCTCTTTGTCCCACTCCGCGCGACCCACGCCAATAATGCGTGTTGTATCGTGAATCTGACCGGCTTTCTCCAGCTGATACAGTGAAGGCAACAGTTTCCGGCGTGCAAGATCGCCTTTGGCACCGAAAATCACCAGATCGCATGCCTGGGCTGTTTGTGTTACCGCCATTTTCCTCTCCTCGTTGCAGGATATACCTGTCCTGAGCGTCCTCATCCTGCCGGGTCCTTATTGTAATTTTCTTACAGCACAATGTACTTTTTTCACCGCGCCAGGACAACCCGGCTGCGGTCGGTTACAGGTGATTATCCTGCACGCCGGGTCGCATTTAACGTGTTGCGAAGTGCGCTAACGCGCCTTTTTCTGTTTCGATGTTTGTCGGGCGAAAACCCGGCAGCGATTAAAGTATGACAAAAAAAGCGCGGTTACATTTGTCCGCCGCTGCGTACGTCAGGCTATTACACGGTATATTCCGCATAATTGGCAGCGATTTCACGTACGGGTGAACGCAAAAAAGTGATTGATGGTCATCGGGTTAACAACATGCTGGAACAGATACAGGCGCAGCTTGCCGCGCTGAGCAAATCAGAACG
This sequence comes from Type-A symbiont of Plautia stali, assembly GCF_059731155.1. Classification (NCBI taxonomy): domain Bacteria; species Type-A symbiont of Plautia stali. Next base: position 1,386,072 of record NZ_AP035891.1, read on the forward strand.
CAAAGTGGCAGAACAGATTCTCGCCGCGCCGCAGCAGGCGATGCACTCGAGCATTGCCACGCTGGCACAGGCGGCGCAGGTCAGCGAACCGACGGTCAACCGCTTCTGTCACCGCATGGGCACGCGCGGCTTTCCCGATTTCAAGCTGCAGCTGGCATAGAGTCTGGCCAAAGGACCGAGCTGGGTCAGTCGCGATGTCGAAGAAAATGACAGCGTAGAACGCTACAGTCACAAGATTTTCGATTCCGCGCTGGCGGGACTCAGCCGCGTGCGTCAGCAACTGGATATGCAGGTGGTGGCTCAGGCGCATAAAGTGGCCTTCTTTGGTCTTGGCGCCTCGGCGGTGGTGGCGCATGATGCCACCAATAAATTTCTGCGTTTTAATCTGCCCGTCAGCTGGTCCGAGGATATTGTGATCCAGCGCATGAGTTGCATAAATAGTGGACCAAATGACGTGTTTGTTCTGATATCGCATACTGGCCGCACCAAAAATATGATAGAACTGGCTCGCCTGGCGCGTGTAAACGCTTCCACCGTGCTGGCTATCACCTCGCCCGGATCGCCGCTGGCAGAGGAAGCCACGCTGGCGCTGACGCTGGATGTACCGGAAGATACCGACATCTATCTGCCGATGGTTTCCCGCCTGGCGCAGCTCACCGTGGTTGACGTGCTGGCAACCGGTTTTCCCCTGGAGCGCGGTACGGCTTTCCGTGAGAATCTGAAGCGGGTAAAAGAGGCGCCGAAAGCATCGCGCCTCGAAAAGCCGGCGCCGGAACCACGTGCACAGCAAAATAATTAACATCACATTTACAATGTGAGTCGAATCACAGCCCCTCGATCATATAGAATGAGTGACCATTGCGTGTCACTTGTGATCGACACGATACTTTGTCAACGGAGTCCTTCATGTCCAGACGTCTCAGAAGAACCAAGATCGTTACAACCCTCGGCCCCGCCACCGATCGCGACAACAACCTCGAAAAAATCATCGCGGCGGGCGCTAACGTTGTGCGACTCAATTTCTCCCATGGCACCCCGGAAGATCATCAACTGCGCGCCGATAAAGTGCGGCAAATTGCGGCCAAACTCGGTCGTCACGTCGCCATTCTTGGCGATCTGCAAGGCCCTAAAATTCGCGTATCAACCTTCAAAGAAGGCAAAGTTTTCCTCAATGTCGATGACCGCTTCCTGCTGGATGCTAACCTGAGCAAAGGCGAAGGCGACAAAGAGAAAGTCGGTATCGACTATAAAGGCCTGCCGGAAGATGTGGTTCCAAGCGATATTCTGCTGCTGGACGACGGTCGTGTGCAGCTGAAGGTTCTGGAAGTTCAGGGTGTGAAAGTCTTCACCGAAGTGACCGTCGGCGGCCCGCTCTCCAACAATAAAGGCATCAACAAGCTTGGCGGCGGGTTGTCGGCCGAAGCGCTGACAGAAAAAGATAAGCTGGATATCATTACCGCGGCGAAAATTGGCGTCGACTATCTGGCGGTCTCGTTCCCGCGTAACGGCGAAGACATGAACTATGCGCGCCGTCTGGCACGCGATGCCGGCTGCGACGCTAAACTGGTGGCAAAAGTGGAGCGCGCCGAAGCGGTGGCAACGCAGGAAGCGATGGACGACATCATCCTCGCCTCCGACGTGGTGATGGTGGCGCGTGGCGATCTCGGCGTGGAAATTGGCGATCCGGAGCTGGTGGGCATTCAGAAAGCATTGATTCGTCGTGCGCGTCAGCTGAACCGCACCATCATTACTGCCACCCAGATGATGGAGTCGATGATCACCAATCCGATGCCGACCCGCGCGGAAGTGATGGATGTGGCAAACGCAGTGCTGGACGGCACCGATGCGGTGATGCTGTCGGCGGAAACGGCGGCCGGTCAGTATCCGGCGGAAACCGTGTCAGCGATGGCGAAAGTGTGTCTCGGCGCGGAAAAAATTCCAAGCGTGAACGTTTCCAAACACCGCCTGGACGTGCAGTTCGACAATATCGAAGAAGCGATTGCCATGTCGGCGATGTACGCCGCTAACCATTTGCAGGGCGTGTCGGCCATCATTACCATGACCGAATCTGGCCGTACCGCACTGATGACGTCGCGCATCACTTCGGGTCTGCCGATCTTCGCAATGTCACGTCATGAACGTACCCTGAACCTGACCGCGCTGTACCGTGGCGTGACGCCCGTGTTCTTTGACAGCAACAACGATGGTGTCGCCGCCGCGCACGATGCGGTCAATCTGCTGCGCGACAAACGGTTCCTCGTCTCCGGCGACCTGGTGATTGTCACCCAGGGCGACGTGATGGCGACCACCGGCACCACCAACACCAGCCGTGTCCTGCGCGTAGACTGAGTTTTACGCACCTCCTGACAGCGGCTGTAACAACATGGACAAACGCGACTGCCTGGCAGTCGCGTTTTATTTTTCACTGACAAGGAGGCCAGATGGCCCGCTATCAACCCATCAGTCAACTCACCGGGCGCGTGCTGCTGTTTCCGCTCGCGCTGGTGCTGTTTGAGTTCGCGACCTACATCGCCCATGACATGATTCAGCCCGGCATGCTGCTGGTCACCGCCAAGTTTGACGTCGGGCCGGAATGGGTATCCACCTCACTCACTGCCTATCTGATGGGCGGCGTGGTGCTGCAGTGGCTGCTTGGTCCGCTGTCGGATAAATATGGCCGGCGTCCGGTGTTGCTGTTCGGCATTCTGTTCTTTGCCGCCGCCTGTGTTCTCACCACCTGGGTGAGCAACATCGAGCAGTTCGTTACGCTGCGCTTTATCCAGGGCATCAGCCTGTGCTTCATTGGCGCAGTGAGCTATGCCGCAGTGCAGGAGGCGTTTGACGAGGCGTTAGCTGTGCGCATGATGGCGCTTGATGGCTAACGTGGCGCTGGCACCTCTAGCCGGTCCGCTGGCCGGCGCCGCCTGGCTAACGGTGGGCGAATGGCGCAGCATGTTCTGGCTGTTTGCGGTTTGCAGCCTGCTGGCGTTTGTGGTGCTGTGGCGCATCATGCCGGAAACCGCGGGCGATCGCAGCCACTCAATTGCGTTACCGAACCTGGTGCGCGGCTACAGACGGCTGGCGCGTGATAAGCAGGTGATGTACGGCTCCTTCGCTATCGGCCTGGTGTTCATCCCGATTCTTACCTAGGTGGCGCTGTCGCCGGTGATTCTGATGCATGAAGAGGGCTTATCTCGCCTGCAGTATGCGTTGCTGCAATTACCGGTGTTTCTGGCGATGATCGCCGGTAACCTGACGCTGGGCAAACTGGCGGGACGCATGGCCATCGAGCAACCGGTAAAATTTGCCGCTTGGCCGATTCTGCTCGGCCTGAGCATCGCGCTGGTGGCGAACCTGCTCAACAGCCACAGTTACCAGCTGCTCACCGCCGGTCTTAGCCTGTATGCGTTTGGTGCCGGGATGGTCAACGCCGGGCTGTACCGGTTGACGCTGTATTCCAGCAGCGAAGGTAAAGGCAGCATCGCCGCCATGCTGGGGATGATCAGCATTCTGACGCTGGCGGCGGGCATTGAAGTGGCGAAAAGCGGTTATTTCAGCGGCGGTACGCCGTGGTTCAGCGCGATCAACTTCGTTGCAGGCGTGTTGTGGTTTGGCCTGGTGACGCTGTTCCTGCGCGAGCGCAAGCGGCGCAGTCGCCTGACAACCGTAGAATGAGTGATGACGAACCGTGCCGGGCGGCACGGTTCAGCGCGCGTCGGCTATTTGCGCGGGTACAAATCCTTACGCGCGTAAGGCTCAATATCCCCTTCTTTACGCGTCTTCAGCAGCTTGAGAATCCACGTGTACTGCTCCGGATGCGGGCGCACGAAGATTTCCACCTCTTCGTTCATGCGCCGCGCCAGCGTGGTGTCATCGGCATCCAGCAAATCGTCCATCGGCGGGCGTACATAAATCTCCAGTTTGTGCGTCGCGCTGTTATATACCGGGAACAGCGGCACTACGCGCGCAAGGCATACTTTCATCAGACGCCCGACCGCCGACAACGTCGCTTTGTAGGTGGCAAAGAAATCGACAAACTCGCTGTGCTCAGCACCATGGTCCTGGTCCGGCAGATAGTAGCCGTAATAGCCCTGACGCACCGAGGCGATAAACGGTTTGATGCCGTCGTTGCGCGCGTGCATGCGGCCACCGAAACGGCGACGGACGGTGTTCCAGATATAATCCATCAGCGGATCGCTTTGATTGTGGAACATTGCCGCCATCATCTGACCTTCCGAGGCCAGCAGCATCGCCGGAATATCCACGCCCCAGCCATGCGGCACGAGGAAAATCACGTTCTCATGATTCTCCTGCAGCGCCGTGATGATCTCGCGGCCGTGCCATTCAACGCGCTCGCGCACGCGTTCAGGATTACGCATCCCCAGCTCGGCCATCATCACCATCGCCTGCGGCGCGGTGGCAAACATACTATCAGCAATCTCTTCGCGCTGCGCTTCGCTGAGCTCCGGCAGGCAATAGTAGAGATTGATCAGCGCACGGCGGCGCGCACTTTTCGCCAGCTTGCCGGCAAACTTACCCAGCCCGCCCAGCACCGGATCGCGCATCTTTGCCGGCAGCATCGCCATACCGGCCAGCGCACCAATCGCCAGCCAGCTGCCCCAGTATTTGGGCTTTAAAAAAGAACGTTGAAAAACGGGAATAAACTCACTGTTATTTTTTTTTCGGGTTTCCATGCACTCGCCTCTGACAATGACGGCTCAATAATAGTGACGGCAGGTAATTTTGCAATATTCACCGGCCAGATAGCAAAAAACCGACGAAGAATCCATCGGTTTTTGCGTGTTTGCCCGGAAATTAACGTTATTTCAGCGTCAGCTGTGGAAGATAACTCTTCACCTGCGCCAGATAGGTGCTGCGATCTTTACCGATCAGCCCTTCCATGCGCGGCAGCTTCGCCGTCAGCGGGTTCACCGCCTGGTTGTTGATCCACACTTCATAATGCAGATGCGGTCCGGTAGAGCAGCCGGTGTTACCGGAAAGCGCGATGCGATCGCCACGCTTCACTTTCTGTCCCGGTTTCACCAGCGCTTTGCTCAGATGCATGTAGCGGGTCATGTACTGGCGACCGTGACGGATCGCGACGTAGTTACCGGCGGCTCCACCGTTTTTCGCGATCACCACTTCGCCATCGCCGACGGCCAGCACAGGCGTACCAATCGGCAGCGCAAAATCGACGCCTTTGTGCGGCGCGATGCGCCCGGTCACCGGATTCAGACGGCGCGGATTGAAGTTTGACGAGACGCGGTACTGTTTCACGGTCGGGAAGCGCATGAAACCCCGCGCAAGACCGGAGCCGTTGCGGTCGTAGAACTTGCCGTCTTCCGCGCGGAACGCGTAGTAATCTTTACCGCCGGTGCGCAGGCGCACGCCAAGCAGCTGGCTCTGCGCGCTCTTGCCGTCCAGTATCTCGCGCGACATCAGTACGCTGAAGTCATCGCCGGCGCGCAGTTTGCGGAAATCCATCTGCCACTGCATGGCTTTAATGACGCTGCTGGTTTCGGCGCTGGTCAGGCCGGCGCGCTGGGCGCTGGCGGCGAAACTGCCGCGCACTTCGCCTTTCAAGACGCTGTTCTGCCATTCACCCTTCTGCATCTCCTGCTGCATCTTAAAGCTGCCGTTCGGCTGACGCGCATAGGTGCGGGTTTCACGCCGATCGATCTCCCAGGTAAAGTCCTGCAGCGCGCCATCGGCATCCAGCGTCCAGCTCAGCTGCTGCCCCACGCGCAGATTACGCAAACTCTTGTCGCTGCTGACCAGCGCATTGATGTCACCGAGATCGATACCGTACTGATTGAGCGCGCTGCTCAGCGTATCGCCTGAGGAGACGGTGTAGTCATGCTGATCGGGATTGACCGGTACGTCTTTATCGATGTCATCCGACGGGATCTCGTCTTCCGGTTCCGCCGTGGTTTGATCGATCGGTTCACTGGCTTCCGGCAGCAGCGTGCGCAGCTCGTTTTTGTCCAGCGTGATGTATTTCACAATGGGCGCAACATCGCGGGGATGATAGACGTAAGGCCGCCAGACAGCGACGGCCAGTGTAACAACGGTGAGTGACCCCAGCATAACGCGGTGGGGGCGCGGCAAATTATTAAATGCGAGGGCGACAGAGCGGGCTATCTGCTGCACTTTTACCTATTCCTCTATGCTCCATTCAGGCAGCTAGCATACTGGCTTGACAGCTGTGAGAGGAATTTTACATAGCTGTCTTTGGTTAAGCTGATTCCCATGCCTAACGGGTCGAGGGTGCCTTTACGCACGCTGGTTCCGCGAGACACGGCATCGATGACCGCCGGCCTGAATTGTGGTTCAGCAAAAACGCAGACTGCTTTCTGCTCAACCAACTGTGTTCGTATTTGATGTAAACGCTGGGCGCCCGGCTGGATCTCAGGATTGACGGTAAAATGACCTAATGGTGATAAACCGTAATGTTTCTCAAAGTAGCTGTAAGCGTCGTGAAAAACGAAATAACCCTTGTTCCGTACCGGCGCGAGTTGTGCGCCAATCCGTTTGTCTGTGTCCGCCAATTGTGCCTCAAACTGCTGCAGGTTGGCGTCAAGTTTGCCTTTGCTTTGCGGCATAAGTTCCAATAATTTTCCGTGGATTGCAACAGCAGATTGTTTCGCAATCTCCGGCGACATCCACAGGTGCATATTAAACTCGCCGTGGTGATGATGAGTATGAGACGGGTCCTGGTTGTCAGAATTGTCTGAGTCATGGTCGTGACCGTGCTCATGTTCGTCCTCATCTTCACCGCCGCTAATCAATAGTGGTTTTACGCCAGGCAAGGCGGCAATTTCGAGGTTTTTACTGGCCGGTAACTCCCCGGCGGACTTCGTCAGAAAGGCTTCCATCTCCGAACCGGTCCATACCACTAAGTCAGCGTTTTTAATACGTTTTACATCGGATGGCCGTAGGGCATAATCGTGCTCTGAGGCACCGTCCGGCAGCAATACTTCAACCGGCGTAATGCCATCGGCAATGGCGGCTGCGATAAATCCGAGAGGCTTGATTGAAGCCACCACCGCAGACTGCGCGGAAAACGTGGTGGCGAGGCTTAACGCCGCCGCAGAAAGGGTAAAAGCCAAGCGTTTTTTATTGTGTAACATAATGCGTCATTCCATCGTGACTAGGTGATGAAATGTGATATTATAACATTCTAAATTCAATGCAACCCGTAAATATCATGTCGTCACTTGTTACACTCGAAAACATTTCGGTGAAGTTTGGCCAGCGCGCGGTGCTGGCAGGCATCAGCCTGTCGCTGCAGCCGGGCAAAATTCTCACCTTGCTGGGTCCCAACGGAGCCGGCAAGTCCACGCTGGTGCGCACGGTACTCGGCCTGCTCGCGCCAGACAGCGGCAGCGTCCGCCGCGCGCCAGGGCTGCGTATTGGCTATGTGCCGCAAAAGCTGCACATCGATCCGACGCTGCCGATCAGCGTTGAGCGCTTTATGCGTCTGACGCGCGGCAGTCGCCGTGATGATATTCTGCCGGCGCTGAAGCGGGTTCAGGCCGGCCATTTGCTGCAGTCACCGCTGCAAAAACTTTCTGGCGGCGAAACGCAGCGCGTGCTGCTGGCGCGCGCCCTGGTCAACCAGCCGCAGCTGCTGGTGCTGGACGAACCCACGCAGGGCGTGGATGTTAATGGTCAGGTGGCGCTCTACGATTTGATCGATCAACTGCGACGCGAGCTCAACTGCGGCGTACTGATGGTGTCGCACGACTTGCATCTGGTGATGGCAAAGACCGACAAAGTGCTGTGCCTCAACCATCACATCTGCTGTTCCGGCACGCCGGAAGCGGTCTCGCAGCATCCGGAATTTATCGCCATGTTTGGCCCGCGCGGCGCACAGCAGCTGGCGATCTACCGCCATCACCATAATCACCGTCACGATTTACAGGGACGCATTGTTCTGCGCAAAGGAAACGGCCCGTCATGATTGAACTGTTATTACCCGGCTGGCTGGGCGGCGTATTGCTAGCCCTGGCGGCCGGTCCGCTCGGCTCTTTTGTCGTCTGGCGTCGCATGTCCTATTTTGGCGATACCCTCGCCCACGCCTCTCTGCTCGGCGTGGCGTTTGGTCTGCTGCTCAACGTAAACCCCTATTATGCCGTGATTCTGCTCACCGTCTGTCTGGCGCTCGGGCTGGTCTGGCTGGAGCGACGCCCGCATCTGGCCATCGATACGCTGTTAGGGATTATGGCGCACAGCGCGCTGTCGCTGGGTCTGGTGGTGGTCAGTCTGATGCAGGGCGTGCGCGTTGATTTGATGGTCTATCTGTTTGGCGATTTGCTGGCGATCACCCCGGATGATTTGTCGCTGATGGCGGGCGGCGTGGCAATCGTGCTGGTGGTGATGGCGTGGCAGTGGCGTTCGCTGCTGTCGATGACCATCAGTCCGGAGCTGGCGCAGGTTGACGGCGTAAACATTCAGCGTACCTGCCTGATGCTGGTAACTGCGCTGACCATTGGTGTGACGATGAAATTTGTTGGCGCGCTGATCATTACTTCACTGCTGATCATCCCGGCCGCCACGGCGCGACGCTTCTCGCGTTCGCCAGAACAGATGGCCGGCTTTGCGGTGCTCATCGGTATTATTGCCGTCACCGGTGGCCTGACCTTCTCCGCCAGCTACGATACCCCGGCCGGTCCGTCGGTGGTGCTGTGTGCTGCGGTACTGTTCATTATCAGCATGGCAAAAAAACCGGCGGCGTGACGCCGGTTACTCTTCGCGGCTGATGCCGAAATGCTTGTAGGCGTGCTGCGTGGCCATCCGGCCGCGCGGCGTGCGCTGAATTAAGCCCTGCTGGATTAGGAACGGTTCGATAACGTCCTCGATGGTTTCACGCTCCTCACCAATCGCCGCTGCCAAGTTATCCAGCCCTACCGGACCGCCCATGAACTTGTCGATGATCGCCAGCAGCAGCTTGCGGTCCATATAGTCGAAGCCCTGATTGTCCACATTGAGCATATCCAGCGCGCTGGCGGCCACTTCGCCGCTCATATTACCGCTGGCGCGCACTTCGGCGAAGTCACGTACACGGCGCAGCAGGCGGTTGGCGATACGCGGCGTACCGCGCGCACGGCGCGCCACTTCCAGCGCGCCCTCTTCGCTCAGCGTCAGCCCCAAGCAGGCGGCGCTACGGCCAACAATGTGCTGCAAATCCGGCACATTGTAGAACTCCAGGCGCTGCACAATCCCAAAGCGATCGCGCAGCGGTGAGGTAAGCGAGCCCGCACGGGTAGTAGCGCCAATCAGAGTGAACGGCGGCAAATCCAGTTTGATCGAGCGCGCCGCGGGTCCGTCGCCGATCATGATATCCAGCTGATAATCTTCCATCGCCGGATACAGCACCTCTTCCACTACCGGCGACAGGCGATGAATTTCATCGATAAACAAGACGTCGAGCGGTTCAAGGTTGGTGAGCATCGCCGCTAGGTCACCGGCCTTTTCCAGCACCGGACCGGACGTGGTGCGCAGATTGACGCCCATCTCATTAGCCACGATGTTGGCCAGCGTGGTTTTGCCCAGCCCCGGCGGACCAAAGATCAGGAGGTGGTCCAGCGCATCGCCGCGCAGTTTGGCGGCCTGGATGAAAATCCCCATCTGCTCGCGCACCTGCGGCTGCCCGACATATTCCGTCAGCAGTTTGGGGCGAATAGCGCGGTCGAGGCTCTCTTCCTCAGTGGAAGAACTGCCCGAGACCAGGCGGTCGGCTTCAATCATGCATTACCTCAAATAGCAGCGCGCAGTGCTTCGCGAATCAGGGTTTCACAATCCGCATCAGGTTTGCCAACCTTGCTGACCATACGGCTGGCTTCCTGCGGTTTATAACCCAGCGCTACCAGCGCCGCAACTGCTTCAGCCTCGGCGTCGTTGTTATCCTGCTGTGCCGACGGCGTGGTCAGGGTAAACGCCGAGTCGCCGCCAAACAGGTCGCCGTGCATGCCTTTGAAGCGATCTTTCATCTCAACCACCAGACGCTCAGCGGTTTTCTTGCCCACGCCCGGCAGCTTCACCAGCGAGGCGATCTCTTCGCGCTCCACCGCCGTGACAAACTGCTGCGCCGACATGCCGGAAAGAATCGCCAGCGCCAGCTTGGGCCCGACGCCGTTGACTTTGATCAGCTCACGGAACAGCGCCCGCTCCTGCTTACTGTTAAACCCGAACAGTAGCTGCGCATCTTCCCGCACCACAAACTGGGTGAAGATAATCGCTTCCTGATTGATGTCAGGCAGCTCGTAAAAGCAGGTCATTGGCAGGTGCACTTCGTAACCCACACAGTGCGCCTCAATCAGCACCAGCGGCGGCTGTTTTTCCAGAATAATGCCTCGTAAACGACCAATCACCTGAGCAATTCCTTAGTGTATGTGTAAGCGTCTGAATCATCGGCCCCCTGCCACACCGCGCTAAACTGCGCGCCTGCTGGAGGTAAAATGTCGGCTATGTATATCATAAAAAAGGCTGGATGCATATCCAGCCTATTGAATGGCCACGCTTTTGCTAACCGGATCGCAAACGTCCGCGCGTCAGCACCAGTTTGCTGTCGCTCATGCGCGCCGCATTCTGGCTGACGTAGCAATGGGTGATGGCGATGGCCAGCGCATCGGCGGCATCCGCCTGTGGATTGGCCAGCAGTTTGAGCAGCGTGCGTACCATGTGCTGCACCTGGCTTTTTTCCGCGCTACCGATGCCGGTTACCGTCTGCTTCACCTGACGGGCGGCATACTCAAACACCGGCAGATCAAGATTGACTGCTGCGACAATTGCCGCGCCACGCGCCTGCCCCAGCTTCAGCGCCGAATCCGCGTTTTTCGCCATAAACACCTGCTCAATGGCGAAGTAATCCGGCGCGAACTGGGTGATGATTTCGCTGACGCCAGCGTAAATCAGTTTGAGGCGGGAAGGCAGATCGGTGACGTTAGTGCGGATGCAGCCGCTGCCCAGATAGCTGAGCTGGCGGCCGGTCTGGCGGATGACACCGTAGCCGGTGACGCGCGAGCCGGGGTCAATCCCGAGAATTATCGCCATAGCGCGTCTCCGTATTGCAGGGGTTTGCGTAACGCCATTACAACGTTTCCGCTACCTCATCAGAAATTTCACCGTTATGGTAAACTTCCTGCACATCATCACAATCTTCCAGCATGTCGATCAGACGCAGCAGTTTAGGTGCCGTCTCGGCATCCAGTTCCGCTTTGGTTGATGGAATCATCGATACTTCAGCACTGTCGGCTTTCAGACCGGTGGCTTCCAGTGCATCGCGCACGCTGCCCAGTTCTTCCCACGCGGTAAAGACGTCAATCGCGCCATCGTCATAGCTCACTACGTCTTCTGCACCCGCTTCCAGCGCCGCTTCCATCACGGCATCTTCGTCCTGGCCTGGCGCGAAGGAGATCACACCTTTCTTGCTGAACAGGTAAGATACCGAACCGTCGGTGCCGAGGTTACCGCCGGTTTTGCTGAAGGCGTGACGCACTTCGCCCACGGTACGGTTACGGTTATCACTCAGACACTCCACCATGACCGCAGAGCCGCCCGGACCGTAACCTTCATAGATGATGGTTTCCATGTTGCTGTCATCTTCACCGCCGACGCCACGCGCAATGGCACGGTTCATGGTGTCACGCGTCATGTTGTTGGACAGTGCTTTGTCCATCGCCGCGCGCAGACGCGGGTTGGAGCCCGCATCGCCACCGCCCAGCTTGGCCGCTGTCACCAGCTCGCGAATAATTTTGGTGAAGATTTTACCGCGCTTGGCATCCTGAGCCGCTTTGCGGTGCTTAGTGTTTGCCCATTTACTATGTCCTGCCATCTCTCATCTCTCTTGTGTATTGCACGGGCTATCTTACTTGCGATCTCGCCTTCCGGCAGTGCTCGCAATCCTCACGTACATCAGTACGCTGCGGTTGCTGCGCGCTGGCGGCAGCCGACCTGGCTGCGCCGATTACGCCCGGCTGTTCAGCTTATGCAGCGCATGGTTAAGCCACTGTGCTGAGTTAAGGTTGTCAATGTAACTGAGCCGCCACCGGAAAAACGCGCGGTGGCGGGCATTCAGATAAATTCGTCGATTGCCTGACGATTACTCCACGAGCGGGTTAGCGCAGCGGCGGCGGCCGGTGTCAGCCACTGTGCGGCGAGGTGCTCGCTCAGCAGTGGCTGGCGTTCGGCGGGCAGCGCCAGCCGGAACCAGTGTTCCCGGTTATGCGTGATGCCCGGCACATAGCGATGGCGGTAGTGCGGAAAGATCTCAAACTCAATCTGTTTGTGGCAATCTTCCAGCACCAGCCCCTCTGCGGCTATATCAATCGCCAGCTCTTCAGCCACTTCGCGCTGCGCCGTTTGCGCCGGCGTTTCGCCCGGCTCCAGGCTGCCGGTAACCGACTGCCAGAAGCTGGGGTCATCACGCCGCTGCAGCATTAACACCCGGCCGGTATCTTGCGCAAAAATCACCACCAGCACCGATACCGGGTGTTTATAGCCCATTATTTCGTCTCTGGGTTGACTTTCTTCGGCGCGATCTGGATACCGAGGTCCGCCAACGCCGCCGGGTTGGCTTCGCTTGGCGCTTCGGTCATCAGACAGGCCGCCGCGGTGGTTTTCGGGAACGCAATCACATCGCGGATATTGTCGGTGTCGGTCAGCAGCATGGTCAGACGGTCAAGACCGAATGCCAGACCTGCGTGCGGCGGGGTACCGAACTTCAGCGCATCCAGCAGGAAGCCAAACTTCTCACGCTGCTCTTCTTCGCTGATGCCCAGAATGCTAAACACCGTCTGCTGCATATTGCCGCTGTGGATACGCACCGAACCGCCGCCCACTTCATAACCGTTGATCACCATATCGTAGGCGTTAGCTACCGCCTGCGTAGGATCGGCCGCCAGCTGTTCCGCCGTCAGCGCTTTTGGCGAGGTGAACGGATGGTGCATCGCCGCCAGGCCGCCCTCGTCGTCCTCTTCGAACATTGGGAAGTCGACAACCCACAGCGGGGCCCAGGCTTTATCATTGGTGATTTGCAGATCACGGCCCACTTTCAGGCGCAGTGCACCCAGCGCATCCGCCACCACTTTGGCACGGTCGGCGCTGAAGAAGATCAGGTCGCCGTCCTGCGCGTCGGTACGCTGCAGAATAGCCTCAACGATGTCCGGCGTCAGGAATTTGACCACCGGGCTCTGCACGCCGTCGAAACCGCTGGCGCGCGCATTGATCTTCATCCACGCCAGACCTTTAGCACCGTAAATGCCGACAAAGCTGCCGTATTCGTCGATTTGCTTACGCGTCAGGGCGGCACCGCCCGGCACACGCAGCGCCGCGACGCGACCTTTCGGGTCGTTTGCCGGGCCGGCGAACACCTGGAATTCAACGCTTTTCAGCAGGTCAGCAACGTCCACCAACTCCATCGGGTTACGCAGGTCTGGCTTATCAGAGCCGTAACGGTTCATCGCTTCGGCGAAGGTCATCTGCGGGAAGTCACCGAGGTCGATGCCTTTGATGTCCAGCCACAGCTCACGGATCATCCGCTCCATCACGCTGCGCACCTGCTCCGCGCTCATGAACGAGGTTTCCACGTCGATCTGGGTGAACTCCGGCTGACGGTCTGCGCGCAGGTCTTCATCACGGAAGCATTTGACGATTTGATAGTAGCGGTCAAAACCAGATATCATTAGCAGCTGCTTGAACAGCTGCGGTGACTGCGGCAGCGCGTAGAATTTACCTTTGTGCACCCGGCTCGGCACCAGGTAGTCACGCGCGCCTTCCGGCGTCGCTTTGGTCAGCATTGGTGTTTCGATGTCGAGGAAGCCTTCACCGTCCATAAAGCGGCGCACGAAGCTGGTAATTCTGGCACGGTTTTTCAGACGCTGCGCCATTTCCGGACGACGCAGGTCGAGGTAGCGATAGGTCAGACGCGCTTCTTCGCTGTTGGTCTGGTTGGAGTCCAGCGGCATCGGTTCTGCGCGGTTGATGATGTTCAGCTCATGGGCAAACACTTCAATGTCACCGGTGGCCATGTCGCTGTTGCGGTTTTTCTCTTCACGCGCACACACGGTACCGGTGATCTGGATACAGAATTCATTACGCAGTTCAGACGCCAGCTGGAAAGCCTGCTGATGATCGGCATCGAAAAACACCTGCGCGATGCCTTCGCGGTCGCGCATATCGATAAAAATCAGGCTGCCGAGATCGCGACGGCGATTGACCCAGCCGCAGAGAGTAACTTGCTGACCCACATGAGACAGATTGAGCTGTCCGCAATATTCTGTACGCATAACGTATCCTTTTAACTTCGCCGCTGCTGCCAGACAGCATCAGGCCGCGTAACCTTATGAGATGGTGCCGCAAAAAAGGCGGCTATTATAATGGAAAATGGCAGGCAGGATAAGCAGATCCCGCGCAAAGCGGACAAACCGTCAGCGTTTGCCGCGCGAACGGTTCCAGCCCCTGGCAAAACCGGGTAACGTACGGCGCATTTTCCGCGCCACAGCAGGCAGGAGCAGTTTTGACACTTCGTATTGGATTACCGCAGTGGCAGCACGCCAACTGGAGAGTATTGGGTATCGAAACCCTGGCGGATTACGCCCGGCTGTTTGGCTGCGTCGAAGGCAACACCACGCTTTATGCGCTGCCCAAACCGGAAGTGGTGCAGCGCTGGTATGACATGACTGACGACGCCTTTCGCTTCTGCTTTAAATTTCCTGACACCATCAGCCACAAAGCGGCGCTGAAGAACTGCGATGAGCTGGTGAATGAATGTCTGCGCCTGCTGGATCCGCTCAACCAGCGCATCGGCCAGTACTGGCTGCAGCTGCCCGCCGCCTTTTCACCGACTCAGCTGACAGATTTATGGGCGTTTCTCGATCGCCTGCCGCGCAGCTTTCACTATGGCGTTGAAGTGCGCCATGCGGCCTTCTTTGCTAAAGGCGAGGCCGAGCGCGCGCTGAATCGCGGTCTGCATCAGCGCGGGGTTAATCGGGTGATTCTCGACAGCCGTCCGGTGCACGCGTCTGCCTCGCTCAGCCCGGCCGCCGTGCATGCGCGCGCGCAAAAGCCGCGCGTGCCGACGCACGCGGTGCGCACTGCCGGACAGCCGATGGTGCGCTTTATCGGCAGCGACAGCGTTGAGGAGAGCCTGCCGCTGTTTGATGTCTGGCAGCAAAAACTGGCGGACTGGCAGCACGACAGCGACCCGCTGCTGTTCATCCACACAGCCGGATATGGGAGCGGTGTTTCCGCTGCTACAGGCGCTGTGGCCGCAGCAGCAACAGCTGGAGCCGACGCTGCGCCCGCTGCCCGCCTGGCCACAGCAATCCAGCCTGTTCTAAACGCAGGGAAACGGGTGCAGCCTGCGGCAGTTTCTGCCAGAATAGCGCCCTTTCCGTTTTCTCTCCGGATAATTCATTATGTCTGACCGCGATACGCTATTCTCCGCGCCCATAGATAAACTGGGTGACTGGACCTTTGACGAGCGCGTGGCTGAAGTCTTTCCCGATATGATTCAGCGCTCGGTGCCGGGTTACTCCAACATCATTTCGATGATTGGCATGCTGGCAGAACGCTTTGTGCAGCCCAACAGCCAGGTTTACGATCTCGGCTGCTCGCTGGGCGCGGCCACGCTGGCGGTTCGCCGCAATATTCAGGCACCGGGTTGCCAGATTATTGCCGTCGATAATTCGCCGGCGATGGTGGAACGCTGCCGCCGTCACATCGACGCCTTTCGCGCCGCTACGCCGGTGCAGGTGCTGGAAGCGGATATCCGTGATATCCACATCGAAAACGCCTCACTGGTGGTGCTCAACTTTACCCTGCAGTTCCTCGAGCCGGACGCGCGCCGGACGCTGCTGCAGAAAATCGCTACCGGCCTCA
The DNA here is from genome assembly GCF_059731155.1 of Type-A symbiont of Plautia stali. Lineage (NCBI taxonomy): Bacteria > Type-A symbiont of Plautia stali. Next base: position 1,401,954 of record NZ_AP035891.1, read on the forward strand.
ATCCGGGCGGTGCGCTGGTGCTGTCGGAAAAGTTTAGCTTTGAAGATGCCGACGTCGGCGAACTGCTGTTCAACATGCACCACGACTTTAAGCGCGCCAACAGCTACAGCGAGCTGGAGATCAGCCAGAAGCGCAGCATGCTGGAGAACGTGATGCTGACGGACAGCGTGGAAACGCATAAAGCCCGCCTGAAAAGCGCCGGATTTGCCCACGCCGAACTGTGGTTTCAGTGCTTTAACTTTGGCTCACTGGTGGCGTTGAAATGATTGATTTTGGCCGTTTTTATCAGCAAATCGCCACCGGCCCGCTCGCCAGCTGGCTGGAAGTGTTGCCGGCGCAGGTCGCCGCCTGGCAGCGTGAAAACCTGCACGGACATTTTCGCAACTGGGAGAAGTCGGTCGACAATCTGCCGCTGCTGGTGCCGCAGCAGCTCGATCTGCTGCACAGCGTCAGCGCGCAGCATGACGCGTTAACCGATCGCCAGCGCGCCGGCATCGAAAAGCTGCTGCGTAACCGGATGCCGTGGCGCAAAGGGCCGTTTTCGCTCTACGGCTGCGACATCGACACCGAATGGCGCTCCGACTGGAAGTGGGATCGCGTGCTGCCGCATATCTCTTCGCTGGCCGGTCGAACCGTGCTGGATGTGGGCTGCGGCAGCGGTTATCACATGTGGCGCATGATTGGTGCCGGCGCGCAGCTGGTGGTCGGTATCGATCCAATGCAGCTGTTCCTGTGCCAGTTCGAAGCGGTGCGTAAGCTGCTGGGTGACGATCGCCGTGCGCATCTGCTGCCGCTGGGCATTGAGCAGCTGCCGGCGCTGCAGGCGTTCGACACCGTGTTCTCCATGGGCGTGCTCTATCACCGGCGTTCGCCGCTCGACCATCTGCTGCAGCTGAAAAATCAACTGGTCAGCGACGGTGAACTGGTGCTGGAGACGCTGGTGATTGAAGGCGATGAAAACGCGGTGCTGGTGCCGGGTGAACGCTACGCGCAGATGCGCAACGTTTACTTCATTCCGTCTGCGGCGGCGCTGAAAAACTGGCTGGAGAAGTGCGGTTTTGTCGATGTGCGCATCGCCGATTACGCCATCACCTCGGTGGAAGAGCAGCGTCGCACCGACTGGATGACCAGTGAATCGCTGGCAGAGTTCCTCGATCCGCACGACAGCAGCAAAACGATTGAAGGCTATCCCGCCCCGCTGCGTGCCGTGCTGGTGGCGCGCAAACCGTAACGCTTAACGCCGCGACAGCGCCAGCTTCGCGGCGAAACCAATAAACACGCAGCCGGTCAGGCGATCCATCACTTTTAACACTGCCGGACGGCGCAGATGACCGGCAAAGTACTGGCTGCCGCTAATCAATACCGCGTTCCACACTAAGCCAATCACCATGTGGGTGAGCGCCATCAGCGTGCACCACCGCGGCACCGATCCGCCGGCCGGGATAAACTGCGGCAGAAAAGTGACGTAAAAGACCCCGACTTTTGGATTGAGCAGGTTACCGGTCAGGCCACGCGCGAAGCAGGTCAGATAGCGCTCCTCCCGCTTTTGCCCCTCCTGCCCGCTGGCCACCATGATGCGCGGGTTGAGCAGCAGTCTGACGCCGAGATACAGCAGGTATGCGGCACCGATGCCTTTCAGCAGATTATAAGCCATTTCCGAAGCCAGCAGCAGCGCGCCTAAGTCCAGCCCGACCGCCACGCCCCATACCAGACAGCCGAGGGTCACGCCCAACGCCGTCGCCGAGGCACGCTGCCAGCCCTGCGCAGCCGCCGATCGCAGCACTAGCGCGGTATCAAAGCCGGGCGTCAGCGTAAGCAGGGTAATGGCGAAGAGGAATGAAATAATCAGTGTCATGATGGGCTCCCGGGTTGTGCACAGAACAGCATACGCGACGGCGCATCAATTGTCCGTCGCCGGACGATCCCAGTACTGATATTTGTAGGCCGAACTCAGATGCCGCTCGATGGTGCCTTTGGCAAACACTTCGGTCTCATGCAACATGCAAATAGCTCAGCGTGCAATTGCCCACCTCGTCCCATAGCTGGCACTCATCCACCGATCGTAAAGTGCTGACTGGCGTGGTCGAGGTGCCGTGTAGCCGCAGTTCGCGCCACTGATTATCGTAGCTGTAGGTATCTTTGCTGCGCGCGCTGGTGGATGCCACCACCAGCCCCTGCGGATTCCAGCGCTAGGTATTCTCGCCGTTGGTCAGCGCATCGCTGCCGCGCGCGATACTTTTTTCCAGCCGGAAGTGTTTATCGTAGCGGTAAGTGGTATCGGTAAAGCCCTTTTTCCCCATGCTGGTAAATTTGTCCGAGGCGCTGATGATGTTGCCGTGTTGCCCCATCTGCCAGCTGATGGTGCCCTGCCGGTTATCCACCACCTCCTCTTTGCCCGCGCGGGTCACTTTAACCAGATAAGCATAGTCAGCCACCCAGCCGCGCTGCACGCGCGCGATATGCTGCTCCATGCTCAGCACCACGTTGCCTCCGCTTTTGTCATAGGTGATGTCAGCCACCATCAGATCGCCGCACTGGTCAAACTGCCCGAGCACGCGCTTCTGCGAGTTGACGTCTTTACCAAACTCCCCGGCCACCACCTGGCGCACCGCGCCTTTGGCATCGCCGCCCAGCATAATCCAATTGTTACTGCTGGTGATGTTTTTACTCAGCGGCGGGCAGGTGCTGCTGGCGGCCAGCGCCGCGCCGGCAACGGGGAACAGCAGAATCACAACAGCATAAGGGAGGGATTTCATCAGCGTTATCCGCGCGTTAAGCCATAGAGTAATCAAAGCATCTTTTTCACCAATGCACTATTCATGGCGAAGCGGCAGACAAAAAAACCACAGCAAGTATTCTTGAGGTATATATTCATAACTTACAGATATAACAGAAATGAACAAAAGTTAACTGCGAGCTGAATTGAATTTTAATGTGATTCAAGTCATTGAAAGTTGCGTTACTTACGATTATTGTCTGTCAGAATACCTGATAAATATACAGTTAATTTATAGGTGATAGCGCTATGGTACCTAACTTCATGTAAGAGAACAGGATCTCCGATTCCAAGCATTTAGCGGAGCTATGCAAGTTAAGTTTGTTTGATTTGTAGTATACATGGTGACATAATACTGCTTATGTTCCTATGCTAGGAGAACATCATGTTCAATAAATTTTTGCAAAAAAAGCGGCTGAAACTCACACAGATAAGATCGAAGCGTTGCGATCTTTTTTTGACGAAATTGATGTTAAACATAAGGAAATTGCTGATAAAAAGGCAAAAATGAAAGAGGAACACGAACGTGGAGCAAAGATCACAAAGCACCGATTCACTGTATGACTTCCTATATACTGTATGACTTCCTATATGTAGATGCTCACAGAGCAAGCACGCTCATTACGCAGCTTTACGCTCCAGACGCCATAACTTCAATAAAAAGAATTTCTTCTGAAGGTGAAAAGGCTACCAAGTCTGGCAGTGTAGGCATCCCTATTGCGAATGGTAAGCTTTCTGTCGAAGATGCCATAAACCAAACTCAAGAAAAGTCCTTCGACGCTTCTTGGGCTTTACCAATAAACCTTCTAGATAAACTTTCTGAACTGGATTTAATCAATACAGGTGTAGAAGGCCAAATACTCGGAAGAATAGTATTGGTTCGGGGTAAAATGCGCCTGTTTGACATTTCCTTTTTTCAAAAAAGTTTACCTTTTGTTAGTAAAGTTATGTCCAACGAATTAAAAGGTAAGAGTAATAATAAAAAGGTTAAACCTGATGATCTGGAGTTAGCACCGGGCATGACCGTTGGTCTAATAAATCAGTTTTTACGATACACTACTTCCAATATTGAATTATTGAATCCATTCATTATGTTAGTCCAACTGCACAGTAATGTATCAAGTGCTATCATTATAAAAAATACCAGATGCCACCATTGTCATATTATTGCAGACAGAAAATAAATGCAACCCTTTAAATTTATTGAAAAAATTTTGAGCGGACTAAGCCTTAATTAGTTTGAGCGCGTATAGGAGATTTCAAAACATGGAAATACTCGTTCGTCAACCTCCAAATCAAACCTTGTATTAACAATTCATCGAGTGAAAGAGCTTAACTTGTCTACAAAATACTTTTACGTGATTTAAACTTTCCGACTCAGTAAAAACCAAAAATAACAAACCACAAACCACATCTAGCCTTAAAAGATAACGGGTTAAATTTTACACCTCGAGTGAATATTTGCCATTCATTTGGCAAATGAAAGACCCGACAATTTTATATTTAATCATCAGGAAACCATAAGAGCATTTCATTACTAAAAGTTTTTAGTAAGCTTTCTATATCATATAAAGATATAATTGATAAAAAATAACCCCAGCAAGGAACTGGGGTTTGGTGCTTGCAAACATCACGTCAGGTTTTCGGCGTGCTGCGCGGCAAAATTGGTACGGGTCAGGCGACCCGGTCAACGCTCATCTGCATCATGCTCTTCATGGCTTCGACGACATCGCCATCGACACAGGAGCGGCTGAATTCATCGGTTTCCGCTTCAGAACACATCGAGACACCGGCTTTACGGTAGCGCATCGGTGACGCGACGGCGCGGCTGGCGGAGCTGTGAACTTCCTGCAATCCGCTGTCGAGGAACTTTTGCAGATTGCTGAGGCGCACGCCTGCCCCTGCCATAATGATTGGCCCGGTGCTGTATTCATTTAGTTCCCGTAATAATGCAATTCCGGTTTCAGCGCTCTGCTGCTGACCGGAAGTCAGAATGCGGGCGATCCCTAAATCAGTCAGCACCTCCAGCGAACGCTTCGGGCTGTGACACAAATCAAAGGCGCGATGGAAGGTCACCGCCATGCCGTCGCACAACGCCATAATCTGCTGCATGCGTACCGTGTCGACGTGCGCATCTTCGTCCAGCATGCCAATCACCAGGCCAAGAAAACCCAACTCGCGAATGCGCGCCACGTCCGATTTCATCACCTCAAATTCGCGTGCAGTGTAACAAAAATCGCCGCCGCGCGGCCGCACGATCGGGTGGACCGGAATGGTCAGTTCACGTTGTGCGGCTTCCAGCATACCCGCCGAAGGTGTCAGTCCGCCTTCACGCGGAGCACTGCACAGCTCCACGCGATCGGCACCGGACGCCTGCGCAGTCATTGCGCAGTCGATGCCATAGCAACAAATTTCCAGTTTCGTCATACCTTGCTCCTTTTCATGACTGCTGGCTCGGGAGGAGTGCATCAGTTAGTCTGCTCATTCAGACAGTTTACGTGGAAAGCGCACTATGGCATTCGATTTTGATCAAGGGATAGACCGTCGTCACAGCGATAGTTTGAAATGGCACAAATATGGTGATCGCGATGTGCTGCCTTTGTGGGTTGCCGACACCGATTTTCGCTCGCCGCCGTGCATCATTGAGGCCATTAAACAGCGTGCCGATCACGGCGTTTTCGGCTACGGCGCTACGCCGCACGGTTTGATTGATATCACTATTTCCCGCTTAGCGCAGCGCTATGGCTGGCAGATTGAACCGGAATGGATTGTGTTGCTGCCGGGCGTGGTGAGCGGACTGAATTTATCGGTCCGGGCATTTACCGAGTCGTCGCAAAGCACCGTGGCACCGACGCCGATTTATCCGCCGTTTCGCGCGGCGGCGCGGCTGGCGCAGCGCGCTCAGGTCAATCTGCCATTGCAATTGCAGCAGGATCGCTGGGTTATGCAGCTTGATGAGAGCCAGATGCAGGGCAACGAGCGCCTGCTCATGCTGTGCAATCCGCAGAATCCGGGCGGCACCGTCTACCGCCGTGATGAGCTGGAGGCGCAGCTGGCCTTTGCCCAACGCCACGATTTGCTGGTGTGCTCCGATTAAATCCATTGTGACCTGTTGTTAACGCCCGGCGTACAGCACATTCCGTTTGCCTCGCTGAGCGAAGACGCCGCCCAGCGCAGCATTACCCTGATTTCGCCGTCTAAAACCTTCAACATCGCCGGGCTGGGTGCGTCAATGGCCATTATCCCTCATCCCGAGCTGCGGAAACGCTTTAAGCAGGTGCGCGAAGGCATCGTACCGGGTGTGGATATTCTGGGGCTGGTGGCGGCGGAAGCCGCATGGCGCGGCGGTGATGCGTGGCTGGCGGACCAGCTGGCTTACCTGCGCGCCAATCGTGACTGGCTGGTGCAGCAGGTGAACGCGCTGCCGGAACTCAGCATGTTCGCGCCAGAGGCGAGCTATCTCGGCTGGATTGACGCCAGCCAGCTGGATGTCGCCAGTCCGACGCTTTATTTCGAAAAACACGGTCTCGGTTTCTCGCCGGGCCGTGATTTCGGCGACGATCGCTTCGTGCGCTTCAACTTTGGCTGCACTCACGCCACCCTGCAGCAGGCGGTGGCAGCGCGGCGCTAGGCCTGTTCGCTGGCAACGATCTCCTCCAGCCGCCACGGATGAAACTTAATGGTAATTTGCCCGTCCGTCACCGCTAACGTCGGATTGGGCAGACGTTCATTTTCGCCCTGCGGCGTGCTGGTTTTAAACGCGATGCCCGGCTGCGTCAGCGCCTCGTCTGCCAGCAGCGCCATCGCACGCATGCCCAGCGTTTCCGGCTCGCCGCGCAACACAATTTCAACATGCTCCCAGCCTTCATGGCGATACAGCTTCTCACCGGGCCATGGCAGCTCGATCACATCCACCTGCCAGCCCGCGATCCGCAACGGCTGATGCAGCTTAAACAGGCAGATCGGCCGTCCGTTGATCATTGCTTCGGAAAACTGATCGCCGATTTGCAGTAACCCGGCTTTCCAGCGCTCTGCCGTGGCGAACTGGTGACAGCGCACCGCCACGTTGTCCGCCTCATGCTGCGTGAGGTCAAGGCCGAGGCGTGCCGCAAATTGTTGCAAAGCCGGTTCAAATCGGGACAGGTCTTGTTTTAAGACACTCAGTTCTGAAGGAAAATCCAGATTCATACGTTAAATACCTCAAACTCAGTTCAGATCTTTTAATCGATAAAAAAACAGGGCTGCCGCAGCTTTCGATTGACAAAATGCTCGGATTCATCCGATTTCACGCCAAAAACCGCATAAATCGCCCCTCTATTTCGGATTAATCGCGTAATCAGGTCCACACGTTACTTTATAAAAGTGCCCTAACAAACTGTTATTATTAATAATAATTAACACAATGAGATAACTATTATTTACCCGCCAATCAATTGCAGTAGCTGACCCTTTCTTATAAATTTGGGTTTCACAACTACAAGGAATGGCCCTATGTCTATGCTCATTGTTGTCGCGGTCCTGATAGCTTTGATGGGATTTGCAATTTCCCGCCACTGGAAGGTGCGTGAAGACAAAAGCGTTAAAAACCCCCGTAGCCACCCGCGCCGCCGTTAACCGGCGCGCGGGCCTGCGTCCACCGGCAGCCATAACCGATTGCTGACGCACCCCAACATTTCACGTATACTTTCCCTCTTATTTTTTCCGTCCCGACACGCACGCGGGATGACGACATCGGCTCGCCCTCAGCTGGCGGGCCTTTTCAGCATATAAAGGTAACGCGGTGAATATTCAGGCTCTTCTTTCCGATAAAGTCAGTCAGGCGATGGTGGCGGCAGGCGCACCGGCCGATTGCGAACCGCAGGTTCGTCAGTCTGCAAAAGTGCAGTTCGGCGATTACCAAGCGAACGGTATCATGGCCGTGGCGAAAAAGCTCGGTCAGGTGCCGCGCCAGCTGGCTGAACAGGTAGTTCAGCATCTGGATCTGGCTGGCATCGCCAGCAAAGTCGACATCGCCGGTCCCGGCTTTATCAACATCTTCCTCGACCGCCAGTGGCTGGCACAGCAGGCCGCGCAGGCGCTGCAGCTGCCACGCCTGGGCGTCAGCGAGGTGACACCTCAGACTATCGTGATCGACTACTCGGCGCCCAACGTGGCGAAAGAGATGCATGTCGGTCACGTGCGATCCACCATCATCGGTGATGCCGTGGTGCGCACCCAAGAGTTCCTAGGTCATCACGTCATCCGCGCTAACCACGTCGGTGACTGGGGCACACAGTTTGGCATGCTGATCGCCTATCTGGAGAAGCAGCAGAACGAGCATCATGAAGATATCGCGCTGGCCGACCTGGAAGCTTTCTACCGCGAAGCGAAACGCACCTATGACGAAGACGAAGCCTTTGCCGAGCGCGCACGGGGTTACGTGGTGAAACTGCAGGGTGGCGACGAATATTGCCGCGCCATGTGGAAGAAGCTGGTGGATATCACCATGAGTCAGAACCAGCAGGTGTATGACCGCCTTAACGTCACCCTGACGCGTAAGGATGTGATGGGTGAAAGTTTGTATAACGACATGCTGCCGGGCATCATAGCCGATCTGCGCGAAAAAGGGCTGGCGGTCACCAGCGAAGGCGCCACCGTGGTCTTCCTTGATGAGTTTAAAAACAAGGAAGGTGAACCGATGGGCGTGATCATCCAGAAGAAGGATGGCGGCTATCTCTACACCACCACCGATATCGCCTGCGCCAAATATCGCTATGAAACGCTGCATGCCGATCGCGTGCTGTACTACATCGATTCCCGCCAGCATCAGCATCTGCAGCAGGCGTGGACCATCGTGCGCAAAGCGGGCTACGTGCCGGAGTCGGTGCCGCTGGAGCACCATGCGTTCGGCATGATGCTGGGCAAAGATGGCCGTCCGTTCAAGACGCGCAGCGGTGGCACCATCAAACTCTCCGATCTGCTGGATGAAGCCGTTGAGCGCGCCCATGCGCTGGTGAGCGAGAAGAATCCGGAGATGAGCGCGGCAGAGCTGAAAGAGCTAGTGGAAGTGGTCGGTATCGGCGCGGTGAAATACGCCGACCTGTCGAAAAGCCGCACCACCGATTACATCTTCGACTGGGACAACATGCTAGCGTTTGAAGGCAACACCGCGCCGTACATGCAGTATGCCTACACGCGTGTGCTCTCGGTATTCCGTAAAGCGGGCATTGAGGCAGACAGCCTGCGCGGCGATATCATCCTGACTGACGAGCGCGAAGCGCTGCTGGCGACCCGTCTGCTGCAGTTTGAAGAGACCATCACCCAAGTCGCGCGCGACGGCACGCCGCACGTGATGTGTGCTTATCTGTACGATCTGGCCGGTCTGTTCTCGGGCTTCTATGAGCACTGCCCGATCCTCTCCGCGGAAGAGGAAAACGTACGCAACAGCCGTCTGCAGCTGGCTGCGCTGACGGCGAAAACCCTGAAGCAGGGGCTGGATACGCTGGGCATCAAAACCGTCGAGCGAATGTAAGCCTAAAAAAACCCGCTGCGGCGGGTTTTTTACTGGCTATTGATAATTGACCATCACTTCACTGCTCACCACCCGCAGGCCGGGCAGCAACGCGCCCTGCCCCTGAAATCCGAAAGCCAGATGCAGCGTTTCATCGGCTGCCACGTTGGCGAGGCCGCGCGTGCTGCCGCTGGCGCCGTCCAGCTCCACGCAGCGCTGGCTGGCGCACAGCCGCACCACCAGACCTGATGGCACCGGTCGGCTCAGCGTATAGCGCCAGTTCACCACCGAAATAGGTCCCTGGAGCCGCCGAGGGCACTTTGAGCGCCGCCAGCAGCCATGAGAGCGCCGCGCCGCGCATTATTTGGCGCCTATGGTAGCAGTCATGCGGATCTGCCGGTTATCGGTCAGCTCCATATTGGACAGCACCACCAGCAGCGCCCGCTGCGGATGGTTAACCAGCAGCACCGGCGGCGCACCGGTCATCTCTTGCTGCTGCAGCGCGGCCTGCGCCTGCATCAGCAGCCGATCGGCAAGACCCGGTTCCAGACCGCCACCGCCCTGCAGTGCCTGCAGCAGCAGACGCTCCAGCGTGGCATCCAGTCCAATCACCTGCACTTCGCCGTTACCCGGGAACCACTGCTGGGTAATCGCGCGGCCCAGCGCTACGCGCACCACACTGGTCAGTTCCTGCGGATCGTTCTGCACCGGCGCATGTTCGGCCAGCGTTTCGATAATGGTGCGCATGTCGCGGATCGAGACGCGCTCGGTCAGCAGATTTTGCAGCACTTTATGCAGCGTGGTCAGGGTGATCACGCCTGGCACCAGATCTTCCGTCAGCTTTGGCATCTCCTGGGTGACGCGGTCCAGCAGCTGCTGCGCTTCCTGACACCCAAACAGCTCGCTGGCGTACTGGCCGATCAGGTGATTAAGGTGGGTAGCCACCACGGTACTGGCTTCCATCACGGTGTAGCCCTGAATTTGTGCCTGCTCTTTCAGCGCGCTATCGATCCAGATGGCCACGAGGCCAAACGCCGGGTCAACCGTCGCTTCACCCGGCAGCGTGCCCGCCGCCGTGCCCGGGTTGATCGCCATCCAGCGTCCCGGATAAGCATCGCCGCTGCCAATCTCCACGCCCTTCATCAGGATGCAATAGCGCGCCGGCGGCAGCTCCATGTTGTCACGAATGTGCACCACCGGCGGCAGGAAGCCGACCTCCTGCGCCACCTTTTTACGGATACGGCGGATACGCCCGAGCAGCTCGCCGTTTTGCAGATGATCGACCATCGGAATCAGGCAATAGCCCACTTCCATGCCCACCAGCAGGCCGCCGATAACGTTGATCACCATGATCAGGATGCCGGCGATAGCGTCGCCGCGCACAAACTTACTGGCACCGTCCATCGAGCCGTAGAAGTCCGCTTCCTAGGTAACCTCGGTGCGCCGGCGTTTGGCTTCGTCTTCACCAATCAGGCCGGCGTTCAAATCGGCATCGATCGCCATCTGCTTGCCGGGCATACCATCCAGCACGAAACGCGCGCCCACTTCGGCGATACGTCCGGCACCTTTGGTGATGACCATAAAGTTGATGATCACGAGGATGATGAATACCACGAATACCAATGGCGAAATTACCGCCTACGAGGAAGTGACCAAAGGCTTCAACCACGCGCCCGGCAGCATCAGCACCCGTATGCCCTTCCAGCAGGATGATACGCGTTGAGGCGACGTTCAGCGCCAGACGCAGCAGCGTTGAGAACAGCAAAATGGTCGGGAAGGCAGCGAATTCCAGCGTGCGCTGGGTGAACATCGCCACTAGCAGCACCATGATGGACAGCGCAATGTTGAAGGTAAACAGCAGGTCAAGGATGAACGCCGGCAGCGGCAATACCATCATTGACAGGATCAGCATGATCAGCACCGGACCAGCCAGCACCTGCCATTGCGTGTCTTTAAAATTGCCCGGTAAACGCAGCTTTTCGGCCAGATTAGCCATGGTTGGTGTTCTCTCCTGCAAAGTCCATCTCTGCCGGGACCGGCAGATGTTTTGGTTTGTTTGGAATCAGGCCGCCTTCGCGCTTCCAGCGTCGCAGCTGCCAGACCCACGCCAGCACTTCTGCCACGGCGGCATAGAGCGCGCCGGGAATAAACTGGCCAATTTCAGTATGACGATAGAGCGCACGCGCCAGCGGCGGCGCTTCCAGAATCGGTACGCGGTGCTCTTTAGCGATTTACCGAATGCGCAGGGCAATGTCACCAGCGCCTTTGGCAATCACTTCGGCGCGCTCATCTTGCCTTCCTCATACTGCAGCGCCACCGAGTAGTGCGTCGGGTTAGTCACGATAACGTCTGCCTTCGGCACGTCGGCCATCAGCGGCAGCAGCGCGATCACCGCCTGCATCACCAGGTTGCCGATGTGCGAGACGATAATTTTATCGTCGTTGACCATGCCGTGGTCAAAGCGGAAGTCGGTGGCCACCATGCTGGCCAGCCGTTGCGCCATATTGTGGCCGCCCAGCCAGATGATCAGCAGCCCGGCCAGCAGCATCAGTACCGAAGTCAGCTCGCGCGAACGCGGAATCTGCCCCTCCTGCCGTGCTTTCTCAAGTCGGTGGGGGGTGGGCGATTCTGTTTTGTCCTCGTTGCTCTCTTCAGCCACGACATACCTCAGCTGGCAGGAATTCTGAGCATAGAATGCCAAAACCCTTCGGGTCTAAAGCGCGGATTAAGCGAGAAAAAGATGGGTTTATTTAGCCATAAGTGAAATCAGGACCTGCGCTAACCTACCGCGGGCAAATCATCAGCGAACGGTTCCGCGACCTTTGCTGCTCGATACTGGTTAAGTGGCAGAGCCAAGCAAAAGCCGTGCCGGACTGGCTGGGCTACAGACGCGGCTGCGCCCGGAAATTCCGAAAATCATAAAATTGTTTCGCCGCGCAATTTTTTTTCTCTGAAAAATAGATAAATCTTATTTATCAATTCCCCTTAGCACCCTCAGGGGGCAAATGTCGCGCCGCACGCCAGCCGCGCTTGCTTACGCAAATAAATTAATGCAGCTTATCTATCGTCCCAGCCAGAACGATCGCGGCGTGCCGTTAAGGCGCTTTTTCGCCCGGTAGCACGGGATTTGCCGCGGTGCAATGGTTTGAATTCTCAAAAGTCTTAGGTAGACTGAAGTCAGCACTATCTTTCTGTAATTTGACTGTTTTTTAGTGGTCTTCTCACTGCATAATCTGCCCGCCCGCTGGGTGCGTGCCGGATACGACTCTGCAGCGATATTGATGAAAATTTGAGGACCATGGTGAATAAGAGTCTCTTGCTAACGCTGCTGGCGGCTTTAACGCTGGCGGGATGTAAAGCGCCTCCACCGCCCGTGACGGATGACACCCTGGTCACCAGCGAAGTGAACGGCGTAAAACTGGTTCATCGTCATGCAGTGGCAGCACCCGGTGAATTTACCCTGGTGAATGAGAGTTTTCGCGCGCTGTATGCCGCCTCTGTGATGACCCTGCCGGATTACGGCGGCAAAGTGGTCCGTTATCTGGATAACGCTCAAACCTTCGAGGTGCTGGGTCGCGTCGAGCACAACTGGCTGGCGATTGCAGAAGAACCCAGCGGCCAGTTGATTGGCTACGTGCCCCCCAAAGCCGGCGTGGAGAACAGCCGCTATGACGGCCACGCTGCGCAGCGACCGGCCGCGTCCCCGTAGTACAAACAGGTCTGCGTGGCCGTGGGTGGCGCCAGTAAAGCATGCCGCACTAATGATACCGCGACCTGGATCTTAGACTGATGATGCAATCCGGCGCATATTGCCCGCAGCACACCGCTGCTTTGCGGGCTAACCGTTCCGTTATTGCCAGGATAATCGAGATTTAATGACTCAGGACTCCCTTGCCCGCGATGGCATTGTCGCGGGCAACGATAACCTTTTGCTCAATGCCGCAGCCCCGATTCTGAATGCCGTGGTGCGTATACGGCAGGCGGCGACGCACGACGATCCCGCCGGCCTGCGTCAGCTGCTGATTGAAGAGATCCGCCAGTTCGAGCAACGCTGAAAGCAGGCGGGTTTGCCGTTTGAGATGATCATCGGCGCACGCTACTGCCTGTGTAGCGTGCTGGACGAAGCGGCGGCGCAAACCCCATGGGGCACGCGCGGCGTCTGGTCCGGCAACGGCATGCTGGTGACCTTCCATAACGAAAGCTGGGGCGGCGAAAAAGTGTTCCAGCTGCTGTCGCGCGTGTCGCAAAGCCCGCAGCAGCATTTATGGCTGCTGGAAGTGATTCACTACTGCCTGCTGCTGGGCTACGAAGGGCGCTATCGCGACAGCGACAGCGGACGCGCACAGTGTGAAGGCATCCGTAAACGGCTGTCGCAGCTGATTGCGGAAACCCGCCCGGGCACCACCACCGCGCGCGCCGCTGGTGGAAGTGCATCCGCTGGTCAGCACCCTGACGCGACCGATGGTGCCGCTGTGGGCCTGCGTCACGCTGGCTACGCTGATTACCTGTCTTATCTACAGCGGACTCAACTGGCGGCTGGGCAATGCGGCCGAACCGCTGCTGCGCGCCATCTATCAAACCCCGCTGCCGCAAATCATGCCGGGGCGCCGGCCGACCTCACCGCAGGCGCTGCTCGATCTGCATCAGCGTCTAACGACGTGATTGCTGCAGGCCAGCTGGAAGTGAGCGACGGTGCCTTTGGCAGCAAAGTGATCATTCCTGCGGACAAGCTGTTTGCGCCGGACGGTACGGTGGTGAACCAGGTTGGCCGCGCGCTGCTGGCGCACGTTGCCAGCGCGATGAAGACGGTAAAAGGCACTGTGCTGGTATCGGTATATACCGATAATCGCCCGGTGGAGATCACCCTGTTTGCGGCACCGGAAACCCTCGGCAATCATCAGGGAGGCCAGTGATGCGCGCATCACTCCAACATTTGTTAACCCATCGCCTGCTGTGGGGCCTGATTGGCGTCACGGCGCTGAGCTGCGTGCTGTGGATGCTCGGTCCGCTGTGGAGCTGGGGCGATACTCGTCCACTGGAGCCGGTATTCCCGCGCCAGCTGGCGGTCAGTCTGCTCTATTTCTGCTGGGTGCTGTTCCAGTTTATTCCCGCCATCTGGCGCGGCTGGTTTAACAGCAAGCTGCTCAATCGCCTGCAGGAGATGAGCCACGAAGAAGCGTCCGATCGCCAGGCGACCGAAACGCTGCTGACCCAGCGCTTCAGCGAAGCGGCGCTGCGGCTGAAACGCACCCAGTTTGGTCGACCGGCATCAGAAAAGCTGGCTGGCGCGTTTTCAGAGTCACTATCTGTATCAGCTGCCGTGGTACGTGATGATAGGCGCGCCCGGCGCCGGTAAAACCACCGCGCTGCTGAACGCCGGTCTGGAGTTTCCGTTAACTGACAGTCTCGGCAAAGAGGCGGTACGCGGCGTTGGCGGCACGCGTAACTGCGACTAGTGGTTCACCGACAGCGCAGTCTTAATCGACACCGCGGACCGTTACGCACTGCAGGAGAGCCAGCGCGCGCGACGGCGCCGAGTGGCATAACTTCATAAAACTGCTTAAGCGCTACCGCACGCGCCAGCCGCTCAACGGCGTGATCATGACCATCAGCGTGGCCGACCTGCTGACCGATTCCGCCGAGGCACGTCACGCCTAGGCCAGCGCACTGCGCAGCCGGATGGTCGAGCTGCATCAGCAAACCGGCATTCACTTCCCGGTGTATGTGATGGTCACCAAAACCGACCTGCTGAAAGGGTTTATGAGCTTTTACGGCAACCTGAGTAAGCCGCAGCGCGATGCCATCTGGGGCTTCACCTTCCCGTGGGAACCGGGCAAGCCGCATAAAGATGACTGGCATCGCAGCTTTAGCGAGCGCTTTCAGCAGCTGGAGCAGCGTCTGCAGCAGCAGCTGGCCGACGTGATGGCCGGTGAGCGCTATCTCACCCAGCGCGCTGACAGCTTCCTGTTCCCGTAGGAATTCAGTTCGCTGCGCCCGTTACTCAACGAATATCTCGACGTTGTGTTTTCCCGCCATCAGGATGAGATTGCCTGGTCGGCGCGCGGCCTGTTCTTCACCAGCGGTACCTAGGAAGGCCTGCCGTTTGACCGCATCATGGGAGAACTCAACCGCAAGCTACAGCTGCCACACACCGGCGAGTCGAGCCTTGCCGCGTGCGATAGCGTTAACCGCAGCAATCCAATTCCGGGTACCAAAGGCCAGAGCTTCTTTATTCCCGACCTGTTGAGCGACCTAGTGTTCCGCGAAAGCGACCTCGCCGGCAGCAACAGTCACTGGGAGTATCGTAACCGGCTGCTGCACTGGATCGGTTACGGCGCGCTCACCGGCACGCTGGTGCTGCTCTCCGGTTTGTGGCTCACCAGCTATGTGCAGAACCAGCGTTATCTCGATCAGGTCGCGGCGCGTATCGGGCCGATTACCGCGCAAAGTCAGCAGGTTATTCATCAGCCAGCCGATAATATTTTTGATCTGCTACCCTTCTTAAATAACCTGGTGAAACTGCCGCTGTCGGCGCATTTTTCTCTCGACAATCCACCGCTTACCATGCGCGCTGGACTGTATCGCGGTAACCAGGTGAGCGATGCCGCATGGGTGCTTTATCAAAATGCGCTTAAGTCGATTGAACCGGTGACGCCACGCAATGTGCGCCGTCTGTCGCCCGCCCTGCTCGCCGCGGCTGCCGTGGCGTTGCTTGCCGTGGTGGTCGTGGTCTGGAAAGCCAATCGCCCGAGCGACGCACCGCCGGTGGCGGCCAGCAGCGCCCCGGCGACGACGCCCTCAGCGGGCAGCACGCCCGCCAACAGCGCGCCAACCATGGCGACGGTTTACCTGCAGTTGCAGGCAGGGGAAAATATCGTGCTGAACGGTGAAGCGAAGGATGTGAAACCCACCAGCAGCGGTTTCGCCTCGCTGAACCTAGCGGCAGGCAGCTATCGTATTGAAGTGCATCAAGGCAGCCAGGTGCGCAGCCAGATGCTGACGATTAACCAGCCGGGCACCTGGCTGATTAATCCGGGTAATTGAGGTTAGCCGCGCGCACTTCGGCCGCAAGGCGCGTTAACGCCTCTTCCTGCATGCCGCGTTTGCCCATCTCCTGTTCCAGCGAGAACAGATACTGCGCGTTGCTGCCGAGCGGGCCGCTGGCCTGAGCGATCAGTGGAGCAATGGTGCTGCGGCAGGAGTCGGGTTCATACAGCGGATGACGCGGATCCATGATAAACACCAGCGCCGTAACCGTACGGCCATCCTCCAGCGTCAATTCACACCTAAGTGGGCAGATAGCAGCCGGTGATCATTTCCCGTTTCCACAGCAGCTCAAGCTCTTCATGCAGGCGCGCTTCCGGCAGGCGAAACGCCAGACCACTGGTAGAACCGCCCTCTTTCAGCGCCAGCATCCGTCCCGGTGCGGCAACGGTGCCGCGTCCGGCGGTCAGCCGCAGGCAAAAAGCACGGTGCCAGCCCTCAAGCCGTCCGGTCGCCACCTCTTCCGCTTCAAAGACCGGGTTCCACATCAGGGAACCGTAGCCGAAGATCCAGACCGGGCTTTGATCGGGACGACAGGCAAGCGTGGCGCACGCTTGCCGGCAGTTCCCGGTTCGATGAATAAGGCATAGTTCCTCCTGTTTCAGGTTCCCTTTATAAGCCTGGAAGAGAACGGCAAAAACGCAAACCTGCTATTTCATACTTTTGCCAGCAAAAAAAGCTGATAGCGAGGATAAGGCCAGATGATTCAGTTCTCTTCTTCCTCCTTTCGCGCAGGATAGATGAGAAAAACGCAACATTAACCTGCTGATAAAAATGGTTAATTTGCTGATTAACGCTATTTTTGCTTCGTTCAGATAAAAATGACAAAAAGTAAAAACGCGTAAAAAATCTGCGTGAGCAGTGGTGAAAAGTTACACTGCGCTTCATCAGATGAGTCACTATATTTATCAGGCAGCAATTGCCTGTTTTTGTTCTTTTTGCCGAAGAGGATGGCGCATGGCTGGACATGAGAAGACCCGACACAGCGAGTATTCGCTGATTTTCCCGATTCTGGCGCTGGCGGTGCTGAGCTTTTTTGGCGGCCAGACAGCGCTTCTGCCGGTGATCGGCATAAATCTGCTGGCGCTGGTGGCGATTTTAAGCAGCGCCTTCAGCGTAGTACGTCACGCCGACGTTCTGGCGCACCGGTTAGGTGAACCTTACGGCTCGCAGATCCTCAGCCTGTCAGTAGTAATTCTGGAAGTGAGCCTGATTTCGGCGCTGATGGCGACCGGCGATGCGGCGCCCGCACTGATGCGCGATACGCTCTACTCCATCATCATGATTGTTACCGCCGGACTGGTGGGCTGTGCCCTGCTGCTTGGCGGGCGTAAATTTGCCACCCAGTACGTTAACCTAGCCGGCGTGAAGCAGTACATGATCGCCATTTTCCCGCTGGCGATTCTGGTGCTGGTGTTTCCTAATGCCCTGCCCGGCGGCAATTTCACCATCGCGCAGGCGCTGATCATTGCGGCGATCTCTGCGGCGATGTACGGCGTGTTCCTGCTGATTCAGACCAAAACCCACCAGAGCTTGTTTGTTTACGAGCATGAAGACGAGAGCGATGATGGCGACCCGCCGCACCACGGCAAACCTTCCGCGCACAGCTCGCTGTGGCACACCGCGTGGCTGATTGTGCATCTGATTGCGGTGATTAGCGTGACCAAGATGAACGCCAACTCGCTGGAAATGCTGCTCACTGAAATGAACGCGCCGGAGCAGTTCACCGGCTTCCTCGTCGCGCTGCTGATTCTGTCGCCGGAAGGTCTGGGCGCAATCAAGGCGGTGCTGATGAATCAGGTGCAGCGCGCGATGAACCTGTTTTTCGGTTCGGTGCTGGCCACCATTTCATTGACGGTGCCGACGGTGACCATTATCGCCACTCTGACCGGTCAGCAATTGATTTTCGGCCTTGAGCCGCCGCATATGGTGGTGATGAGCGCGGTGCTGATTCTGTGCCACATCTCGTTCTCCACTGGCCGCACCAACGTGCTCAACGGCGCAGCACATCTGGCCCTGTTTGCCGGTTATCTGCTGACGATTATGCTGTGACGTTGAAGTGAGTATAAGGCTGATACGGTCGCCATAAATGGCGACCCTACAACGCAGGGTGCGCATTCATGCTCACCAGGTGAATCGGTCGTCATAAATGGCGACCCTGCAATGTAGGGTGCGCATTCATGCGCACCTGGATAAAGATATCTTAACGGCTTAATGACGGGGAGGGTTGCAACGTCATTTTGCTGATTGATAACAATCAGTTACTGGTGTCCAGCTCCGGGAAACTTTTAACCAGATCGTCGATGGCTTTCATCTGCGCCAGGAACGGTTCCAGCTTATCGAGCGGCAGCGCGGACGGGCCGTCGCATTTGGCGCTGTTCGGCTCCGGGTGCGCTTCGATGAACAGACCGGCGATGCCTACCGTCATGCCCGCACGCGCCAGTTCTGCAACCTGCGCACGACGACCACCCGAAGCCGCGCCAAACGGATCGCGCGTCTGCAGCGCATGGGTGACGTCAAAAATCACCGGGCTGTTGTTAGTGACTTTCTTCATCACGTTGAAACCGAGCATATCAACCACCAGGTTGTCATACCCGAAGTTGCTGCCGCGATCGCACAGAATCACCTTGTCGTTGCCGCCTTCGGCAAACTTATCGACGATATTGCCCATCTGGCCCGGGCTAACGAACTGCGGCTTCTTTACGTTGATCACGGCACCGGTTTTCGCCATCGCTTCCACTAGGTCGGTCTGACGCGCCAGGAAGGCCGGCAGCTGAATCACATCCACCACGTCGGCAACCGGCTGCGCCTGCCAGCTTTCATGTACGTCAGTGATAATTTTCACGCCGAACGCCTGCTTCAGCGCCTGGAAAATTTTCATGCCTTCGTCGAGGCCGGGACCACGGTAAGACTTGATGGAAGAGCGGTTAGCTTTGTCAAAAGAGGCTTTGAACACATACGGAATGCCGAGCTTGTCGGTTACCTTCACGTAATGTTCGCAGATGCGCATGGCGAGATCCTGGGATTCCAGCACGTTCATGCCGCCGAAGAGAACAAATGGCAGATCGTTTGCGACCTTGATATCGCCGATACTCACTACTTTCTGTGTCATGCCCTTTCCTTAAATGTCGAGGGACGCTTAGTGCAGCGTCACCTGTTCTGTTCAATTGCGTGGATCTGCACTTTGATCATCTCGTTGACCGGGTCTTCAGGACACTGTTCAACGAAATAGGTCAAATCGGTCAGTGCGATATGCTCGCACTCCAGCCGGGCGTAAATCAAACCGCGGTCGCGAATCTCATAGGGATCGTCCGGGTCGATTTGCAACAGCACCTGGCTGACGTTGAGCGCCAGCTCCATCTGCTTCTCATCCATCAGCGCCGCTTTCAGCGTGTCGAGCATTTTGCGCATCACGCTGACGGTTTTCGCTTCGTCGAGGTCGTCAGAGTAGAGCTTTGCCGTCGGGCTGATGTTGCCCTTCAGCCACACTTCCAGCGTATGGGTGTCGAGCGTCTCACCGTTAAACGGATTGATCAGCCACATTTCACCGTCGAGCCAGTCGGCACGCAGAATAAGCTGCGTCGGGAAAATCACCGGCATCAGCGGCAGTTCAAGCTCATCCGCAATGTGCAGCAGAATCACGCCGAGCGATACCGCCGTACCCTGCCGGCTCTTCAGCACTTTATCGATCCACAGCGCGTCTAACAGATTGTAGACGCCGCTGGCACCGCCAAAGCCCCACTGCTGGTAAAACAGATCGAGCAGCTTCTCCAGCTGCAGATCCGCATTCTGTTCGCTACTGACATAGCGCAGCGCCTCTTCAACCAAGTCAGCCAGCTGCTGCTGGACGGAAGGCGCGGAAAAATCATTGCGTATGGCGCAGGTCGCGCCAATCACCGCTTCACTTAACTGTGTTTCACTGTAATCAAGTTGCACTGGCGAGGTCATACTATCCCCAATAACGGCATTTTGGTCATCGCCAGTTTAATCACCAGCAATAATGCGACCACGGCGACTAAACAGGCGACCCAGCGGGTCGCCATGCTGCGCGGGCGACGACTCAATGCCACGGAACCTAAGGCGATGTAGATGATAACCGCTAACAGCTTCTCCGTCAGCCAGCTTCCTTGTGGGGTAAACGGATAAAAGTGGGTAATCAGCACCAGCAGTGCACCGCTGAGCAGCAGGAATGTATCGTTGATGTGCGGCGCAATGCGCACCCAGCGGCGCTGCAGCAGTGCAGATCCGGTGGTCAGCCAGTAAAAACGCAGCAGAAACAGCGTGATGGTGATCGCGACTGTCAGCAGATGTAAATTTTTAATCAGCGGATACCAGCTGGCCATAGTGCTTCCTTAAGTAAGTTGTCCAAGCGTGACGCGCGGATTGCCGCCGTAATCCTCAACGGTGGTGACCGCCAGGAAACCGTTACGGGTCAGCAGCGTGCGTACGGCTTCGCCCTGCTGCCAGCCGTGTTCCAGCAGCAGCCAACCCTGCGGCTGCAACCAGTGCGGCGCGCGTTCAATGATTAATCGTAAATCGGCCAGCCCGGCCTCCTCCGCCACCAGCGCGCTGAGCGGCTCAAAACGCACGTCGCCCTGCTGCAGATGTTCATCGGCGGCATCAATGTAAGGCGGATTGCTGACAATCAGATCGAAACGTTGGGCGGGCAGATCGTCGAACCAGTGGCTGAGCACAAATCCGGCATTGGTGAGGTGCAGACGCTGGGCGTTGTCCTGCGCCAGCGCAACCGCAGCTGCGATGCGATCGCAGCCGGTAATCTGACAATCGGGCCGCTCGCTGGCCAGCGCCAGCGCAATGGCGCCGGTGCCGGTACCGAGATCGAGCACCGCGGACGGCGTCGCGGGCAGCCGCAGCAGCGCCTGCTCCACCAGCACTTCGGTATCCGGACGCGGAATCAGCGTGGCATCACTGACGCGCAGCGGCAGCGACCAGAACTCGCGTTCGCCCACCAGATGCGCAATCGGCTCACCGCGCACGCGGCGTGCCAGTAACGTCTCCAGCTGTGCCAGTTGAGCATCATTGAGAGGGCTGTCGTCAAACGCTATCAGCCCGCTGCGCGACTTGCCGGTGACAAAACCCAGCAGAATCTCCGCGTCGCGCTTCGGGCTATCGCCTCCGCACAACGCAGCCTGCGCCTGCTGCAGCCAGCGCCAGAAGTTCATCACTCCTGCCCGGCCAGTGCGGCCAGCTGGTCAGCCTGATACTCCTGCACAATCGGCTCGATCAGCGTATCCAGCTTGCCTTCCATGGTTTCGTCGAGGCGGTAGAGTGTCAGGTTGATGCGGTGATCGGTCACGCGTCCCTGCGGGAAGTTATAGGTACGGATTCGGTCGGAACTGTCGCCGCTGCCCAGCAGGTTACGCCGCGTCGAGGCTTCCGCCGCCTGGCGCTTCGCCATTTCCGCCGCGTGAATGCGTGCACCCAGCACCGCCAGCGCTTTGGCTTTGTTTTTGTGCTGCGAGCGCTCATCCTGACACTCCACCACGATGCCGGTTGGCAGGTGGGTGATACGGATCGCCGAATCGGTGGTGTTAACGTGCTGACCGCCCGCGCCGGAAGAGCGGAAGGTATCGATTTTCAGATCGCCCGGATTGATATCCGGCAGTTCGGCTTCCGGCAGTTTCGGCATCACCGCCACGGTACAGGCAGAGGTGTGAATGCGCCCCTGCGATTCGGTTTCCGGCACGCGCTGCACGCGATGGCCGCCGGATTCAAACTTCATGCGACCGTAGGCACCGTCACCGGTGATACGCGCAATCACTTCTTTGTAGCCGCCATGCTCGCCATCGTTGGCGCTCATGATTTCCACCTGCCAGCGACGCGCTTCGGCATAGCGGCTGTACATACGGAACAGATCGCCGGCGAAAATCGCCGCTTCGTCGCCACCGGTGCCGGCGCGCACTTCGATAAAGCACGGACGTTCATCATCGGGATCTTTCGGTAACAGCAGCACCTGAAGCTGCTGTTCCAGCACCTCGCGCTTGTCGCGCGACAGTTTCAACTCTTCCTGCGCCATGTCGCGCATTTCCGCATCGTCGAGCAGCATTTCAGCCGTTTCGACATCTTCCTGCACCTGCTGCCATTCGCGGAAACAACGGGTGACGTCGCTCAGCTGGGCATATTCACGTGATAACGCGCGGAAACGGTCCTGATCGCCAATCACGCCGGCATCGCCCAGTAACGCTTCAACTTCTTCATGGCGTTCCTGCAGCGCTTCCAGCTTGGCAACAATCGAGCTCTTCATCTAATAGAGGGTATCCCAATGATAGGTCGTGACAGACCAGATTACTCTAAATCGAGGCTGTCACGTAAGATCTGCAGGCGTTCGCTGTCGCCGTCGCGCGCGGCCTGCTGCAGTGATTTGGTTGGTGCATGAATTAAACGGTTGGTGAGCTTGTGTGCCAGCTCCTGCAAGACTTTTTCGGCATCAGCACCCTGACGCAACGCAGCCAGCGCGCGATCCTGCAGCTCGGCACGCACGTCGTCGGCCTGCGCGCGGTATTCGCGGATGGTCTCACCGGCGCTTTGCGCGCGCAGCCAAGCCATGAATTCGCCGCTCTCCTGCACCACAATGCTTTCCGCCTGCACCGCCGCCGCTTTGCGCTGCGCCATGTTCTGCTCGATGATCGCCTGCAGATCATCCACGCTGTACAGATAGGCGTTAGCCAGCTTGCCCACTTCCGGCTCAACATCGTGCGGCACGGCGATATCGACCAGCAGCATGGGCTGATTGCGGCGCGCCTTCAGCGCCCGTTCCACCATGCCTTTGCCAATAATCGGCAGCGGACTGGCGGTTGAGGAGATAATGATATCGGCATCGGCCAGACGGGTTTCAATATCGGCGAGACCAATCACTTCGGCGCCCACTTCGTCTGCCAGCAGCTGTGCGCGTTCGCGCGTGCGGTTGGCGATCATCAGTTTGCGCACGCTGTGTTCGCGCAGGTGACGCGCCACCAGTTCGATGGTTTCACCGGCACCGACCAGCAGCACGTTAACGCTGCTGAGTGATTCGAAGATCTGACGGGCTAAGGAGCAGGCAGCAAAGGCGACCGAGACCGCGCTGGCGCCGATTTCGGTTTCCGTGCGCACGCGCTTGGCCACCGAGAAGGTTTTCTGGAACATGCGTTCCAGCTCGCTGCTCAGCGCATGGTCGCGCGAGGAGTCAGCATGGGCTTTTTTGACCTGACCGAGAATCTGTGGCTCGCCCAGCACCAGCGAATCGAGTCCGCTGGCCACGCGCATCAGGTGGCTGACCGCCGCGTTGTCCTGATGCCAGTACAGGCTGTTGCGCACGTCCTCTTCACGTAAGTCGTGATACTCGCACAACCAGCGCACCAGCCGCTCCTGCAGATCGGTCTGCTGCTCTACGCTGAGGTAGAGTTCCGTCCGGTTACAGGTAGAAAGCACCACCCCGCTCTGCACCATCGGCTGAGACAGCAAGCTGTTCAGCGCCTGGTCCAGCGTGTCTGGCGTGAACGAAACGCGTTCGCGCAGCGCAACAGGAGCGGTTTTGTGGTTGATTCCGAGAGCAAGCAGCGTCATGGTGATTCGAGTTGGGAAGTCCCAATAATTGTCAGGTTTTATGTTGCGTATTCTACAAGATGCAACAGATCAAGAAAAGCCATACAAAGCCTATGACTGTAATAAGATTAAACTGATCGTGCGCAATTATCCTGACATCGCCATTGACGGCACAGAGACGGATGGTTAGCGTTACCGGTTACGACGTAAAAACGTGTCTGAGGAGACGACCACGTGATGCATTTGCCCCCGCGCCAGCTGTTGCGCCTTTTGCCCCTTGCCAGCGTGTTGCTGGCTGCCTGTAGCATCAATAAACCCCAGCAAGGTCCCGGTCCCAGCACGACATCGCCGCAGTGGCAGCAACATCAGCAGGCGGTAGCAAAAATTACCCAGTACCAGACGCGCGGTGCTTTTGCCTATCTGTCGGATAAGCAAAAAGTTTATGCCCGCTTCAACTGGCAGCAAACTGCTGCAGACCGCTACCGTCTGCTGCTGACTAACCCGCTCGGCAGCACAGAACTGCAGCTCGACGCGCAGGGTTCCGTGGTGCAGATTGTCGATAACAAAGGCAAACGCTACGTCAGCAACGATGCGGAGAGGATGATTTCCCCGCTCACCGGCATGGATATTCCGCTGGCGAACCTGCGTCAGTGGATGATGGGTCTGCCAGGCGACGCCAGCGACTACCAGCTGAACAATAACTATCAGCTGCAAAGCCTGACCTACAGCCGCAACGGCCAGCAGTGGAAGGTGAATATCAGCGATTACGACAACAAGGTGAACCCGCCGCTGCCGGCCAACCTCGAACTGACCGAAGGCGGTCAGCGCATCAAACTGCGCATGGATAGCTGGACCACACAATGATCACCACCTGGCCCGCGCCGGCAAAGCTCAACCTGTTTCTCTACATTACCGGCCGTCGTGCAGACGGCTACCACAATTTGCAGACGCTGTTTCAGTTTCTCGATGTTGGCGACACCCTGGAGATTACCCCGGATAACAGCGGCAGTATCACCCTGCTGACGCCGCTCGACGGCGTGGCCGATGAAGACAACCTGATCGTGCGGGCGGCGCTGGCGCTGCGCGCCGCAGCGGCGGACAAAGGCACGCTGCCGCCGCAAGCCGGTGCCCGGATCGAGCTGGAGAAGCGCCTGCCGATGGGCGGTGGTCTGGGCGGTGGATCGTCTGATGCGGCGACGGTTCTGGTGGCGCTGAACCATCTGTGGCGCACCCAGCTTAGCGTGGATGAGCTGGCTAATCTTGGCGTGCGCCTCGGTGCCGATGTGCCGGTATTTGTGCGCGGCCACGCGGCATTTGCCGAAGGGGTCGGCGAGCAATTGCAACCCGCGTTTCCGGCGGAAAAATGGTATCTGGTGGCCCATCCTAGCGTCAGCATCGCCACCCCGGATCTGTTTCGCGATCCTGAACTGACGCGCGATTCACCAATACGCACATTAGATGAACTGTTGCAGCGTCCTTTTCACAATGATTGTGAAGCGGTAGCAAGAAAACGTTTTCGTGAGGTTGATGCGCTGCTTTCCTGGCTGCTAGAATACGCGCCGTCGCGCCTGACTGGGACCGGCGCTTGCGTGTTTGCTGAATTTGACACCGAGTCCGCTGCTCGTCAGGTGCTGGAGCTTGCCCCGAAATGGATGTGCGGATTTGTGGCGCGTGGGCTTAATCTCTCGCCGTTACAGCGTACCCTTTCCTGGCTCTAAGCGTAAACGTGACAGTGTCACCCTGTTCCAGACACTGCACGTGACGCATTAACACACCCGTATGAACAGGCTCAAACGTATTCGCCGGTTATTTTTGAGCGGTTCATTCTCTGGACGCCAAGCCTGAGGTTCTTCTCGTGCCTGATATGAAGCTATTTGCTGGTAACGCCACCCCGGAACTAGCACAACGTATTGCCAACCGCCTTTACACCAGCCTCGGAGACGCCGCTGTCGGCCGTTTCAGCGATGGCGAAGTAAGTGTACAGATTAATGAAAATGTACGCGGTGGTGATATTTTCATCATCCAGTCCACCTGTGCCCCCACCAATGATAACTTGATGGAGCTGGTTGTGATGGTCGACGCACTGCGTCGGGCTTCTGCTGGTCGTATTACTGCTGTAATCCCTTACTTTGGCTATGCCCGTCAGGACCGCCGCGTGCGTTCTGCCCGCGTGCCAATTACCGCCAAAGTTGTGGCTGATTTCCTCTCCAGCGTCGGCGTGGACCGTGTACTGACGGTTGACCTGCACGCTGAACAGATCCAGGGCTTCTTTGATGTCCCGGTGGATAACGTGTTCGGTAGCCCGATTCTGCTGGAAGATATGCTGCAGATTGGTCTGGAAAACCCGATTGTGGTTTCGCCGGACATCGGTGGCGTAGTGCGCGCTCGCGCTATCGCCAAACTGCTCAACGACACCGACATGGCCATCATCGACAAACGTCGCCCGCGTGCGAACGTGTCGCAGGTGATGCACATCATTGGTGACGTTGCCGGACGTGACTGCGTACTGGTCGACGATATGATCGACACCGGCGGTACGCTGTGCAAAGCGGCTGAAGCACTGAAAGAGCGCGGCGCGAAACGCGTGTTCGCTTACGCAACCCACCCAATCTTCTCTGGCAACGCGGTGGAAAATCTGCGCAAATCAGTGATTGATCAGGTGATTGTTTGCGACACCATTCCGCTGTCGGAAGAGATGAAGTCACTGCCAAACGTGCATACGCTGACGCTGTCTGGCATGCTGGCCGAAGCCATTCGTCGTATCAGCAACGAAGAATCGATTTCGGCGATGTTCGAACATTAATTGTTCGCGAAAAACCGGGCGGCCCTGCCCGGTTTTTTATTACCTGAGCGCGGAGTAACATCCCGACAAAGCCGCTTCCGCCGCCAATATTTGCGCGATAAATGGCCTCAAAATCCGCCAATATCCCCGCCTTCCACTCTTTTCATCTGACAAGCGCATCCGGGCTTTAGCGATCCAGTGATTAGTGGTATTTTCACCACACTTTTGCTGAGAACTCCGACCACCATGCCACTCGACATCTATACGTTGTTTATTTGCGAGCTCTACGTGCTGGGGTTTCTGAGCATTATTTTGATTTTTGCCTGGGTCGAGGCGCAGTACGATCGGGTGCTGGGTTTTACCACCCTGACGCTAATACTGACGCTTGCCGCCGTGCTGCTCAGTAGCCTGCGCAGCGCCGGTTTGCACTTTTTGCCGGTGGCGGTCGGGAATGTCATCATGCTGCTGGCCTACGGCAACCTGCTCAACGCCTTTCGTACCTTTTGCCATCAGCCACTGGGTCTTAGCTGGATCGGCGGAGCGCTGCTGTGGGCCCTGCTTTGCGCCTTTCCGCAGTTTTATCACGGCCAGCCGAAACGCGTGCTGGTCATGTGCCTGCTGTGCATCATCTTTACCGCCGCGCTGATTCGTCTGCTATGGCAGGCGCGCGCCACGCTGACCATCACTTTCTGGCCCGCGCAGATACTGCTGTGGATCCACCTATTATTCCATCTGGCGCGCATTTTCCTTGACGATGCGGTGGCCACCCCCGTACCGGGTGCCATTGGCGGTTCCGGCTTTTCGGTGTATGTGATTCTGGAGTCGATCCTCTTCCTCATCGGCCTGACCTTCACCATTCTGGCGATGGTCAATGAGCGTACGCAGATCGCCCACAAGCTGGCGTCGCTGCACGATCCGCTCACCGGCGTATGGAACCGGCGCGCACTGTTTGAGGCCGCGGAAAAGCTGCTGCTGCGTCAGGGGCGTTTGCCGCAGCCTTATATTTACAGTGCAGTGCTGTTCGACCTCGATCATTTCAAAAGCATCAACGATCGCTATGGCCATCAGCAGGGGGATCGGGTGCTGGTCGATTTTTGTCAGGTGGTAAAAGCATTAATGCCGGTTGAAGGTCAGTTTGCCCGGCTGGGTGGGGAGGAGTTTGCCGCGTTGCTTCCTAGCGACAGTGAGCAGACGCAGCGGATATGTGAGCTGTATCCGGCTGGCGACACAGCTGTCGCTACCCAACGACATCGGTTATACGGTGAGCATTGGCTTTACCACTGCCAGCCAGCGGTATCAGGCGTTTCCCGCCCCGCTGGCGCTGGCTGATGAAGCCTTGTATCGCGCTAAAGCCGCCGGACGTAACCGCGTTGAATGTTATCAGACGCCGCAGGCGGCAATGGCTGAAGCCGGTTAGTGCGTTGAGTGGTGATCGCGACGGCAGCGTTTGTCACCATAGTGACGCAGCCAGTAATAGCGGTCTTCCACCCTCTCCCGTTCGCTGACGCGTGCGCCGACCAGCCACAGTAGCACACCAACGAAAATACTGAACATCGCTCCATGCGCGAGGAACTGCGGCAGATTGACCGACGGCAGCGGGTTAATGATGGAATAACCCACCCTGAGCACCATGGTTAACAAGCCGAGACACATCAAACCATTACCGACGGTGCGGCAGTGTTGACGTTTCATGATTCACCCTCCATCCTTTTCAGCAACGCAGAAAACAGCACGTTTGGTTAACTGGTCATAAGTTTAGGCAATGGCTGGCGGTTAAGATGCGTACAGGATCACACATCCTTCACAATGTCTGACAAAACTTTACTGCCAGCGCCTTGATTTCGATAGAAATTGATTAGTCACCTCATGTCATTAATCTGCCATTGCGCCCTTTGTCATCCCCGCCGGCAGGCAGTAAACTATCGCCCTTTCGCAGCGAGACAGGATAAACATCGTGAGCAGCATTAAACTGATTGTGGGACTGGCCAATCCCGGCGCTGAATACGCGGCAACGCGCCATAACGCTGGCGCTTGGTATGTGGATTTACTTTGCTCACGCCATAATCAGTCCCTCAAAGAGGAGCCGAAGTTTTTCGGCTACACCGCGCGCCTGTCGCTGGCCGGCGAGGATGTGCGCCTGCTGGTGCCCACCACCTTTATAAACCTGAGCGGCAAAGCGGTGGCGGCGATGGCGACGTTCTATCGCATTACGCCGGAAGAGATTCTGGTGGCACACGATGAAATGGACCTGCCGCCGGGCGTGGCGAAATTCAAACAGGGCGGCGGCCACGGCGGTCACAACGGCCTGAAAGACATCATCAGCAAGCTCGGAAATAACAATAATTTTCATCGCCTGCGCGTCGGTATCGGTCATCCGGGCGATCGCAATAAGGTCACCGGATTTGTGCTCGGCAAGGCACCGGCCAGCGAGCAGAAGCTGATTGACGATGCGGTCGACGAAGCGGTGCGCTGCACCGAACTGTGGCTGAAAGAGGACAAGATTAAGGCGATGAACCGCCTGCACGCCTTCAAAGCCAGCTAAGCCAATTCCCGCACCGTCGCAGGGAATTCTGTGTATAATGCGCGAAAATTTTTGAATCAGTCGGCGCTGCCTGCCAGCGCTGCACACTCAGTGAGAAAGGTAAGATCATGGGATTTAAATGCGGTATTGTGGGCCTGCCGAACGTCGGTAAATCCACCCTGTTCAACGCGCTGACCAAAGCGGGTATCGAAGCAGCCAACTTTCCGTTCTGCACCATCGAGCCCAACACAGGCGTGGTGCCGATGCCTGACCTGCGCCTCGATCAGCTGAGCGAGATTGTTAAGCCACAGCGCGTGGTGCCAACCACCATGGAGTTCGTGGACATCGCCGGTCTGGTAAAAGGCGCGTCCAAAGGTGAAGGCCTGGGCAACCAGTTCCTGACCAACATCCGTGAAACTGAAGCTATCGGCCACGTGGTGCGCTGCTTTGAAAACGACAACATCATCCACGTCTCCGGTAAAGTAAACCCGGCGGAAGATATTGATGTCATTAACACCGAGCTGGCGCTGTCGGATCTCGACACCTGCGAACGTGCCATCCAGCGCTGCCAGAAGAAAGCCAAAAGCGGTGACAAAGATGCTAAAACGGAACTGGCCGCGCTGGAGAAGTGCCTGCCGTATCTGGAAAACGCCGGTATGCTGCGCTCGCTGGCGCTGGACGCCGATGAGAAAGCAGCGATCCGCTATCTCAGCTTCCTGACGCTGAAGCCGACCATGTACATCGCCAACGTCAATGAAGACGGTTTCGAGAACAACCCGTATCTCGACCAGGTACGCGCGATTGCTGAAGCTGAAGGCTCAGTGGTGGTGCCGGTCTGTGCGGCAGTGGAATCGGACATCGCCGAGCTGGAAGATAAAGAGCGCGACGAATTCATGGCCGAACTGGGCTTGGAAGAGCCGGGCCTCAACCGCGTGATCCGCGCCGGTTACACCCTGCTCAACCTGCAGACTTACTTCACCGCGGGCGTCAAAGAAGTGCGTGCCTGGACCATCCCGGTTGGCGCGACCGCACCGCAGGCAGCCGGTAAAATCCACACCGATTTTGAGAAGGGCTTTATCCGTGCTCAGACCATCGCCTTCGAAGATTTCATCACTTACAAAGGTGAACAGGGCGCGAAAGAAATCGGCAAAATGCGTTCAGAAGGTAAAGAGTACATCGTGAAAGATGGCGATGTGATGAACTTCCTGTTTAACGTCTGATTGGCTTCCAGGGTGTCATGAGGTTCCACTAATCTCATGAACCCGAAAAAATAAAATCCACGCAATTGCGTGGATTTTTTTATGGCTGAAGCCCTGTCGCCAGACTAATTATCCGATCCGTTAGTGGCATACAGCGGCCATGACTCAAACAGATAGCCGTCAAAATCAATGTCGTCCACATCGGAAAATTCCAGCAGCAGTTGCTTGACGTTTTCTAGATGTTGCCACATCGCCTGTTTCGCGGCGCGCGCGTCTTTCTTGATTAAGGCGGCGAGGATCTTTTTATGATCGTCGAGCCATTTTTTGCGGTAGTTGGTGTTGATCAGATGCCGGTGCAGCTGGCTCCACATCACATTGTCTTCCCGCCACTGCCAGGATTGTTTGAACAGCTCCACCAGCATACTGTTGTGCGTGGCTTCGGCTATAGCCAGATGGAAGTTGCGGTCGCCGTTTTCACTGTCGTTTACCGCGCCTGACGCCAGTTCGCGCTTTTCCAGCGCCAGCGCCTGACGCATTTTGATAATGTCCTCGCGCGTCGCCTGTAACGCAGCGAATTCGGCGATATTACTCTCTAGCAGCTGGCGGGCCTGCAGCATCTCAAACGGACCGGCAGCGTTGCAGGCGGTTTGCGCAACAGCACGCGGTGCCGGCGTGTCGTTGATCACATAAATGCCTGCGCCACGCCGCACTTCTATCAGACCTTCCAGCTCCAGCATGATCAGCGCCTCACGCACCAGCGTGCGCGTGACGTTCAGCAGCATCGCCAGTTCACGCTCCGGCGGCAACTGCTCGCCAATCGCGTACTGTTTCTGCGTAATCATGTTGCGAAGCATCTCGCCCACTTCCTGATAGGGTCGCTGTGCTGAAGCTTGTGGTTTCATAACGCTCTTTTCTGCTGGTTCAGACATTAGGCCGCCAAATTTTCTATCCTGCACTATAACACAGGGCGTGATTTTCACCGTGGGTTAAGGGTGAAGTAGCGTCGGGCGTTATGGAAGCAGATATCCTGCAACATCGCGCCCAGCGCGGCTTCATCCTGCGGCACGATGCCGTCACGCACCCACTCGCCAAACAGATTGCACAGAATGCGGCGGAAGTATTCGTGCCGCGTATAAGAGAGAAAACTGCGCGAATCGGTCAGCATGCCAACGAACTGACTGAGCAGCCCCATCTGCACCAGCTGCTCCAGTTGCCGCAGCATCCCGTCACGCTGATCGTTGAACCACCAGCCAGAGCCAAACTGCATCTTGCCCGCCACCCCTACACCCTGAAAGTTACCCGCAATGGTAGCCAGCACTTCGTTGTCACGCGGATTGAGGCAGTAAAGAATGGTTTTTGGCAGCTGGTCATGCGTATCCATCGCGTCCAGCAGGCGCGCCAGCGGCCAGGCAACAGGATGATCGCCGATGGAGTCGAAACCGCTATCCGGGCCGAGCTGACGGAACATGCGCGTGCTGTTATTGCGGATCGCACCAATATGTAACTGCATCGCCCAGCCGCGGCGGGCATACTCCGCGCCCAGCCACACCAGCACAGCGGTGCTGAACTGCGCAATCTCCACTTCGCTCAGTACCGCACCGCTACGG
Organism: Type-A symbiont of Plautia stali; assembly: GCF_059731155.1. Taxonomy (NCBI): domain Bacteria; species Type-A symbiont of Plautia stali. Next base: position 1,433,915 of record NZ_AP035891.1, read on the forward strand.
CGTCTGGCGAGAATGCCATCCAGCACGCTGTCGGCAGGCACCGGAGCATAGCGCAGCGTTTCAATGCCGTGATCGGCGGCGCGGCAGCCATGGGCGGAAAAGTGGTCCAAGTGGCGCAGTAACGCCACACGCAGCGCATCAAAGCTGTCGATACTGACATCCGCGGCGGCTTCCAGCCGGGTCAGGTAATCGGTGAATCCTTCCAGTTCAATCTTAAACACCCTATCCGGACGCCAGCTCGGTGCCACCTCAATATCAAAGCTGCTGTCTTCGGCTATCTGACGATGATACTGCAGAGAGTCAACCGGATCGTCGGTGGTGCCCACCATGCGTACGTTCATCTGGCGCATGATGCCGCGCGCGGAAAATTCAGGCGTGGCCAGCTTCTCCGCACACTCATGCCAGATACGCGGTGCGGTTTCCGGTCCAAACAGCATGTCAGTGATACCGAACGGCCGGCGCAGCTCCAGATGCGTCCAGTAATAGAGCGGATTGCCGAGCGTTTTCGGCACGGTCTGCGCCTAGGCCAGATATTTATCGTAATCGCTGGTGGTGTTACCGGTGATCAGTGATTTTTCCACGCCCGCCGCGCGCAGTGCGCGCCATTTGTAGTGATCGCCCTCCAGCCAGATTTGCCCGAGGTTGGCAAACTGTCGGTCTTCTGCAATCTCCTGCGGATTGAGGTGGCAGTGGTAATCATAGATCGGCATCCCCGCCGCCACGTCGTGATACAGGCGACGCGCCACCTCGCTGTACAACAGAAAATCGTCATCCATAAAACGCTTAATTTGGCCTCCGGATTGAGGGATGCAACCGCGGCTCTGGCACCCTGCTGGCATAGGCGATCATAGGTGTGTTGCAGGTCGGCAACAAAGGCCGGATTGGCGGGTAGTCGTCCGCGAAGATCTCGTTAATGCCCAGCAGCGCCTGCACGCGGGCGGGACCTGAAGGGAACTGCTGATTAATCCGCTCAAACTTAGCGACCAGCGGATCAGCCACCGGGTAACGCTTACCCTTTTCGTCTTCGCCGAGGATATAACGCATCCAGCCCGCAATGCCGAGCAACAGATGCCGGCAGTCACTGCCGTGGTGCAGATGATAGCGCAGCGAATCCAGCATGCGCTGTGGCAGTTTCTGACTGCCATCGCTGGCAATTTGCGCCGTGCGATGGCGCAGCGACGGATTACTGAAGCGCTCAAGCAGTTGATTCGCATACGCGTTCAGATCGCTGCCTGCCGGCATCGTTAGCGTGGCACGCTGTTCATTCAGCATCAGCGACAGCGCGGCCTGACGGTAAGCGGGCAGCTGCATGGTATCAGCGATAGTTTCACAACCGCCGAGGTAGCCAAGATACGCCAGAAACGAGTGCGTGCCATTCAGCAGACGCAGTTTCATCAACTCGTAGGGGCAACATCCGGAACAAATTGCGCACCAACGCGCTGCCAGTCGGGACGTCCCGCTACGAAATTATCTTCTATCACCCACTGACGAAACGGTTCGCAGGCGACACCGCAGGGATCGGCGATGCCCAGCAACTCGGTAATCTCGCGCTGCGTCTCTTCCGTCACGGCCGGCACGATGCGGTCAACAATGGTGCAGGGAAATGTAACCTGTTGGTCAATCCATGCCGCCAGCGCCGCATCCTGCCGTTGTGCCAGACCGATTACCGCAGCCCGCGCGACGTGGCCGTTATCACGCAGATTGTCGCATGGCAGCACGGTAAAAGGCGCTAACCCGGCTTCACGCCGCAAGCGCAGCGCCTCAACGATAAAGCCAATGGCAGATTTCGGCTGCGGGGATGGGCCAGATCGTGCACGATCAGCGGATGAGTACTGTCCAATTCCCCGGTTGCGCCATGAATGCAATAACCTTTTTCGGTTACCGTCAGCGAGACGATGGCGGTTTCCGCGCGGGCAAGCGCGTTAAAAATGCCGTCACAACCGTCCAGCGCCGGGTGCAGCACTGAGTGCACGGAACCAATGATTTTGACGTCATGACGCGTCGCGCCTTGCTCAGTGACGCTGTAGAGCAAATTCTGCGCCCGCAATTGTTCTACCAGCTGTCTGCCGCTGGCCGACATCAGGTTGACCTCGCAAATGCCCCAGCCGCTGTCGCTTATTTCCAGCAGATGGTGCTGATAGAGCGCCTGATGCGCGCGATGAAACGCGCCGCAGCCGATGTGCACGATGCGCGGCACCAGCCGCTGCTGCTGCCATGCGGGCCGCACCACCCTGATGCTGGCGTCGGCAAGGTTGTGTTGCATGTGAACTCATGGATCGGCACACTCTCCACCACCGACCAGACCAGTCCTGCCGCCTCAATCATCGCTTTGCGCTGCAAAATCTCCTCCACCGGCCACACCTCGCCGTTCGGGATGTGATGCAGGGCAGTCACAATGCCGGTAGCGCCCGCCTGTCGGGCATCGGCGAGTGAAACGGGATCGTCAGGGCCATACCAGCGCTAGGTCTGCTTCATGTCGTTCTCTCCTGCGGGCCTGAGCATCACCCTCAAAGCCCTTCCTTTTTGGTTGACCAATTTACAGGCGAAGCGCTTTCTGAGTCATAAAAAGTGCCTGCACAGCGTGCAAATTCAGCTTTTCACCGACGGAAGTCAACCTGATAAATGATTTTGGTTAACCAGATTACAAATACCGCATCAGGCTGGCGACCACCTGGCCTAACTGTGGTTCACTCCCGGCGGATGGTTAAAACAGGACGCATCACGCCACGCCCGGCAATGAAGGGCCAGGGGTTATGCGCTGGCCGGTATGAACTCCACTTCCGGCCAGGCAGTCACAGACGTTGCTCACACATGCTGTTAATAATGAATGGAGAATCCGATGAACCGCAGTTTGAATCCAGGGATTGCCGCAACCGGCACGAAACGCGTCATCCGTCATCTGCGCTGGTGGGTGCTGGTGCTGTTTCTGGCAGGTGTCACCGTCAACTACATTACCCGTAACTCGTTAGGCATTCTGGCACCCGAGCTGAAAACCAGTCTCGGCATCACCACAGAACAATATTCATGGATAGTCGGCGCTTTTCAGCTGGCTTATACCTTCTTTCAACCGATCTGCGGCTGGCTGATTGACGTAATTGGCCTCAAACTCGGCTTCTTCATCTGCGCCACCATCTGGGCGCTGGCGTGTCTGTTCCATGCCGGCGCAGCCAGCTGGTTGCACCTGGCCATCTTGCGCTTTGTCATGGGCGGAGCTGAAGCGGCCGCCACGCCGGCCAACGCCAAAGTGATTGGTGAATGGTTCCCGAAAAAAGAGCGTCCGATCGCGGCCGGCTGGGCCGGCGTCGGCTTCTCGATTGGCGCTATGCTGGCGCCTCCCATTATCTATTTTGCCCACGCCTCGTTCGGCTGGCAGGGCGCGCTCCTGTTTACTGGCTGTCTGGCTCTGGGCTGGGTGGTGCTGTGGTGGCTGTTGTATCGCGATCCGGAACGTAACCCGAATCTCAGCAGCGATGAACTGGCCTTTATTCATCAGGATAATGAGCCACCGGCGGTCAAACTGCCCTTCTTTAAGGCCCTGAAAACCGTCTCCGGAAACAAGCGTTTTTACGGTATCGCCATTCCCGCTTTTATGGCTGAACCGGCATGGGGCATGCTGAGTTTCTGGGTGCCGCTTTATCTGGCAAAAGACCTGGGAATAGACCTGAAACAGATTGCCATGTTCGCTTGGCTGCCGTTCCTCGCGGCGGATCTTGGCAGCGCGGCCAGCGGCTACCTGACGCGCATCTATACCCGACTGTTTGGCTTCAGGCAGGTGAATTCCGTCGTAGCCAGCTCGGTCACCGGCGCCTTTCTGATGCTGTCGCTGGCACTGGTGGCAATGACCAAAGATCCCTATGTCGCGATTGCCCTGATCTCGATTGGCGGTTTTGGTCATCAGATCATCTCCTGCATGTTAAGTGCACTGGTGGTGGAAAAATTTGATAAGGGCCAGATGGCAACGGTGAATGGCATGCGCGGCTCGTTTGCCTAGATCTCCAGCTTCCTGTTTTCGCTGGTGATTGGCGTGACGGCTGAAAAAATCGGTTTTAACCCGCTGTTTGTCACCATGGGCTTCTTTGACCTGATCGGTGCAGTCTTCCTGATTGCGTTTATTGCTGAGCGTCGTTCAGCGACCCAATGAAGTAGGTGAAGTAGGTAACGATGAAAACCTTAAAAAACTGGTCCGTAGTCCATTCTGATCGTCACCACGTGATGCTTAACGTTGATGGCAAACACTATCTGTGCCTGTACGTGCTGGAAAAAGGTCTGTCCCGCATGGTGATCAAGCGCCACGGCAACTACAGTCTGGACCGCACCTGGAGCATTGCGCCCGAGCAGGATGTTCCCTGGGAAGGACGTCCGCGCGACAGTCTGGCCGGGTTCAGCCTGCCCGGCTTTACGCTGAAGGAAGAAGCCAATTGTCTGGCCATTAGTACCGACACGCTGCGCGTGATTGTACGTCAGCCGCTGGCGCTGGAGTGGCAGTACCGTGATGCCGCTGGCCGCTGGCAACTGCTGACCAGCGATCGCCCCACCAGCGCCTACCAGATCAACGCGCACGGCGACGGCGTGGCGCACTATCAGCGCCGCATGGAGGACGACCGCTACTACGGTCTGGGTGAAAAAACCGGCGATCTGCAACGCAACGGCAAACGCTATGAGATGCGTAATCTGGATGCCATGGGTTACAACGCCTCCTCCACCGATCCGCTCTACAAACATGTGCCCTTCACCCTCACCCGGCGTAACGACGTTTGCCGTCAAACGCGCTGGTGCCGTTTTCCGCCGGCCACAGCGCGGCGCCCGGCACGACGCGGCAAGGTACTCCTGCACCCACGGCAAATCCTGCGGATGGATCGTCAGCATGGCATCCTGCTGCAGCCAGCGATCTTCCTGTAAATAGCGACGCAGCTGATCGCTCAGCAGCGCCGGATTGGCCACCAGGCTGTCGCCAACAATCTGGCGCGCCGCCGTCAGCGCGTGCTGCAGCAGGCAGGCCGGAATCAGTTTGTTGATCTGCTCCAGCGTGGCCTGAAAACTGGCCAGCAGCGCGCGCCTGCTCGCCCTGCGCCTACAGATCCGCCCGCGCCGCTGCCCGTCACTCAGGCCCTGCTGCTGCGCCTGCTGCACGCCGCCAAAGGTGGCAATACGCAGCATGATGTTGTTGCGCGCGCGTTCATCGAACTTGCTCAGCACATCGGCCGCCTGGCTGCGGTTGAGGTGCACCAGAATAGTGGTAATGATTTGCGGATGTTCGTCGCGGATCAGCTCCCATACGCCCTGCGGCTCCATAATGTTGAGGGTTTCGATGCCGTTACCGCTATCGGACGAATCGAGGATGTCATCCAGCAGGCTGGAGGCGCGTTCGACACCCAGCGCTTTGATCAGCACGTTGCGCAGATATTCGCTGGTGTTGAGGCTCAGCGCCGCGTATTCGCCCGACTCTTGGCTGAACTCGCGCAGCACCTGCGCGATCTGTTCATGGGTAAAACCGCCGAGATTGAGCATCGCGCTGCTGATCTGCTTCACCTCATGGGTATTGAGATATTTAAAGACGTTGGCCGCCAGTTCGTCACCGAGGGTGAGCATTACAATGGCGCTTTTTTCTGAGGTATTCATGACGGAGTGCGTTCCTTATTCATCCACTGACGGATCACCAGCGCGATTACGCGCGGCTCCTGCTGCGCCAGATCGCGCAGCTCCTGAGCGGTAATTTCGGTCTCGACGCGCTGCGCGCTTTTCTGCTGCTCGTCCCGTTCAGCGCGACGCTGTGCGGCATGCTCTTGCTCATGGCGCGCCTGCTGTTCCAGTGCCAGCCGCTGCTGCTGCTGCACATCATGGTGACGCTGCAGCGCGGGCTGCACCGCTTTGCGCCACAGCAGCCACGCCACCAGCGCCACCAGCAGATAACGTCCGGCTGAGATCAGCAGATTGATCAACGCCGACTCCTGCCACAGCGGCATGCGCGGCGCGTCATCCTGCTCGCTGAACGGGGAGTTAACGATATTGACGCTGTCGCCGCGCGTTGCCGAAAAGCCCATCGCTTCTTTCACCAGCGCGGTAATCTGCACCACCTGCGCGTCGCTGAGCGCCACGCTCTCTGCCTCCCCGTTTTTGGCCGGCAGAAAGTTCACCACCACCGCCGCCGACAGCCGCTCAATGCGCGCGGCGCTGCTGCGCGTATGGGTCAAGGTGCGGTCGAGTTCAACGTCGGTGGTATCGTCGTGGCGATTGTTGTACGGCTGCGCCGGCAGCACAGTGGCGGTGCTGCTGCTCTCTTTTTTGTCGCCGCTTTTACTCTCTTTAGCCGGTGGATTGTTGATTGGCAGGCTGACCGGCGGCGGCTGGTTGCTTAACGCGCCGGGTACGCCGCCCACCGGCTGGCCATTGCCCTGCTCGGCCCGGCTGCTCTGACGGCTGCGGATCGCCATTTTTTCCGGTGCGCTGTTCGGCTGATACTGCTCGTTCGTCTGCTCCAGCGTGGTGAAATCCAGCTGAGCGGTCACCTGCGCGCGGACGTTGCTGCTGCCCACCAGCGGGGCCAGAATGGTCTGGATGCGCTGCTGATAGTCGGCTTCGATCGCCTGCGTGAACTGACGCTGCGAGGTCTGCACCGCCTGGCTGCCGCTCTGCGTCAGCAGCTTGCCGCGCTGATCGACCACCGTCACCTGCTCAACATTGAGCGCCGGCACCGCACTGGCAATCAGATGGGTGATGGCGCTGACCTAGCTATCGTCCAGCGTGCGGCCATGGTTGAGATGCACCGTGACGGCGGCAGACGGCGGTGTTTGCTCATGCAGAAACAGCGACGGTTTGGGGATCGCCAGGTGCACGCGCGCGCTGCGCACCGGCCCCAGCGCTTCGATAGTGCGCGCCAGTTCGCCCTCCAGCGCGCGCTGGAAATTCACCTGCTCGCTGAACTGGCTGATGCCAAACTTCTCCTGATCCAGCAGCTCAAAGCCGACCGCGCCGCCTTTGGGCAGGTCGAGCTGCGCCAGCCTGAGACGCACTTCATGCACCTGCGTTTCAGGCACAATGATCGCCCCGCCTTCACGGCTGAACTGGTAAGGCATGTTCATCTTGCTCAGCTCACTGATAATCGCGCCGCCGTCCTCATCGCTGACCTGGCTAAACACCACGCGATACTGCGGGGACTGTGCCCAAAAAAAGGTCGCCATGGTAAGCGTTATCGCCAGCGCCACGCTGAACGCCAGTACCAGTTTCGGACTGGTACGCACGCGGGCCAGCAGCGCGCTAATGGCAGGAGGTGTATGTGCTTTTATATTGGCATTCATGCCGAAACCCTGTGTAAAACAACGCAAACCATTGCGGTATTCCGTAATAACACCACAATTCAGCGTAAGTCCGGTGAAGGGAAATAATCTGGTGCCTATTATGGTTTAAGCGCGTGTATTTTTAAGCAGTAATAAGCTGAAACTTCTGTCGGCTTATCGCATTTTTCCCATTCGACAACGCGGTGTTAAGATTTTATCGTCAAATAAAAGGTTTATTTCCGGCATACAGGAATTAAAGGCATGTCCTTTTCAGCAATGCAATCGGTAGTCAGTCAAATTCAAAACCAGGCAGCACAGCTGGCTGAACCGTCACGCCGCGCGCCGGACGCGCCCGCCAGCGGTGTGCCGGCCTTTGGCGAAGCGCTCGCCAGCAGCCTGCAGCAACTTAATCATTTGCAGGTTGACGCAAAGCAGCAGAGTCAGCGCTTTATGCTGGGCGATGCCGGTGTGGAATTAAACGATGTGATGATCAGCGGGCAAAAAGCCGCGATGGCATTAACCTTTGGTATACAAATGCGCAATAAGATGGTCAGCGCTTACCAGGAAATAATAAATATGGCGGTGTAAGTCACCGTCATTATTTCGCCATTAATGTCACCCAGGCACGCTTATTCATTCTCCACTTTTAACGCAGCAGCTTATTAGCCGAGGCTGATATTCTCCGCCTGCGGGTAGGTTTTTCATGACCGATATAAATACCCTGAAACTCAGTCCGGTTCAGCATCAGGTTAAGACCGCACTGACCGACCGGGAACTGACTAAAATTAGCGCACTGATTTACCAGCGCGCCGGCATTGTGCTGAGCCCGCAGAAGCGCGACATGGTGTATAACCGGCTGTCGCGGCGGCTGCGTGAGCTGCGTCTCGCCTCTTTCACCGCCTATACCGACCGGCTGGAAGCGGACAGCCACAGCGACGAGTGGCAGGTGTTTATTAATGCGCTGACCACCAACCTGACCTCCTTTTTCCGCGAAGCCTACCATTTTCCGCTGCTGGCCGAGCACGCCCGCCAGCGCGGCAGCAGCTACAACGTGTGGTGTACCGCGGCGTCCATCGGCGAAGAGCCCTACTTCATCGCCATGACGCTGGACGCCGTGCTGGGCCGTCCGCTGGCCGGGCCGCGCGTGTGAGCCACCGATATCGACACCGAAGTCCTGCAGCGCGCCCAGGCGGGCATTTACCGCCTCGCTGATATCCACAGCCTGACCGCTGAGCAAAAAAAGCGTTATCTGCTGCGCGGTACCGGCATCAATGCGCAACAGGTGAAGATACGTCAGGAGCTGCTGAGCCAGATTCACTATCAGCCGCTTAATCTGCTGAGCGCGCAGTGGGAGATTCCCGGCCCGTTCGACGCCATCTTCTGCCGCAACGTGATGATCTATTTTGATCAGCCGACGCAGGAAACGCTGATGCGGCGCTTCGCCACCCTGCTGAAACCGGGTGGTTTGCTGTTTGCCGGCCACTCCGAACATTTCAACCAGCTCAACGGCCCGTTCCGCCTGCGCGGTCAGTCGGTGTACTGCCTCGCCGGAGCGCGCGGATGAACAAAATCAAAGTGCTGTGCGTGGATGACTCCACGCTGATTCGCAACCTGATGACGCGCATCGTCGACCAGCAGCCGGATATGGAGATGGTGGCTACCGCCGCCAATCCGCTGATCGCCCGCGAGCTGATCAAGCAGTACAACCCGGATGTGCTGACGCTCGACGTTGAGATGCCGCACATGGACGGGCTGGAGTTTCTGCAGCGCCTGATGCGCCTGCAGCCCATGCCGGTGATCATGCTCTCCTCGCTCACCACGCAGGGGTCAGAAACCACGCTGACGGCGCTGGAGTTCGGTGCGGTCGATTTTATCGCCAAGCCGGAACTGCGCCAGCCGGGCAGCATGGCGCTGTACAGCGAGCTGGTGTGCGACAAAATCCGCGCGGCCGCCCAGGTGCGGCTGCGCCGCCAGGAGTCGCTGCCGCCCGCTGCGCCGGTGACCATGCCGCCGCGCGCCGCGCGCGACACGCTGTTTGCCATTGGCTCCTCCACTGGCGGCACTGAAGCGCTGCGCCGCGTGCTGACCAGCCTGCCCGCCGACTGCCCCGGCATCGTTATCGCCCAGCACATGCCGCCCGGTTTTACCCGCTCGTTTGCCCAGCGGCTCAATCTGCTGTGCCACATCACGGTGAAAGAGGCCGAGGATGGCGAAACGGTGCGGCCGGGCCATGCCTACATCGCGCCGGGCGATTATCACCTGACGCTGGCGCGCAGCAGCGGCCACTATCACATCGCCCTGAATCAGCAGCCGGCGCGTTTGCCGACCAGTTGCATACGCTGCTCAGCGCGTGGCGCGGCGACACGCTGGCCCATCCGGACAATCATCTCTATCCGCCGGCCCCCACGCTGGCGCAGCGTATGTGGATCGCCACCTTTTCCGTTGCAGGCGCGACGCGTGCCGGCCAAGCCGGTCACGGGCTGATGTTATCGCGCACCCAGCCGCGGCGGGCGGGTCAGCCGGACCTGTCGCTGCAGCAGCTGCAAAACCCGATGATCGATGCTTATCTCGCGGCGCTGCCGTCGGGCGTTGCGCCCCGCATCCTGGCTTCACGCACCGCGTTTGTTGCCGACTCGAACGACTACGCGCGCCGCCTTGCCGGGCCCGGTCTGCAGCGCCAGGCGGAGCAGTTTCGCAAGGCGGGTCACGACATCACCGGCAGCACGCTGACGCGCGCCACCGACATCACCTTCCAAGTGCACTCTATCGATCCGCCGCACGCCGATACGCTGCGTTCGGTGGCGTTAATTGCTGAACATATTGCACCCACGCTGCGTGCGCTGTGTGCCGCTTAACAGGAGAAAACCATGTCTCAGGCTACAGATTTACTGGCGGCGCTGGCCGATATCGACCCGGCTGCGCAACTGGCAAAGGCGCGCAACGTGCGTCAGGCCGCGACCCGACACGCCCAGGGCAGCTATGACGTGCTGTTTGGCTAGGATGACGACGATTTCCCGCTGGCGCAGCGCTACGCGCTCGCCGGGCAGGTCGCGGGCTGGCACGGCGTCACGTCATTGCAGGCACACTATCAGCAGCAATCCAGCGAAAGCCCGGCAGATGCGCGCTTTGCCGCCGGTCGCGCCTTTGCTGAGCTGCTGAGCCTGCATCCGGTCGACGCCACACCGCAACAACTGACCACGCTGCGCCATGCCGGCTGGACGCCGCGCGGCATCGTCACGCTGGCGCAGCTGGTGGGATTTGTCAGCTTTCAGAGTCGCCTGCTGACCGGCCTGCGCCTGCTGAGCGGTGAAGCGTCGCGCGCGCAGCCACATGCGGTGGCCGGCAAATGGCATAGCGCCCCGCTCACGGCCAGCGGTCAGATCGCGCTCACCGCGTTTACCCAGCAGAACTGGGTTGGGAGCCGTGGCTGGCAGCCAAACTGCTCAGCGAGTTTACGGCGGAGGAACAGGCGACGCTGGCAAAAAACGGTCATAGCGAGTCCGACTATTTCCGTCTGCTGGCGCGCAATCTGCCGCTGCTGGAACAACGCACGCTGACGGATAAAGGCATCTTTTATACGCCGGGCGGTTTGCCTCGTGCCGAGCGTGAACTGGCGGCCACGGTGGTAAGTAAAGTCAACGGCGGCATTTACTGCGCGTCCGTGCATGCCCGCAAAGCCAGTCAGCTGTCAAAAGATGAGACCGCGGTGCAAAAACTCCTGAATGTCGCGGCGGGTGCCGAGCTGGCACACGGCCAGTCCGCGCGCTGGGCGGCGATTATCGATTTTGTCGCCACCTTATCGCTAACCCCGGTCGCCAGCAGCCAGACCCAGCTGCAGGCGCTGCGCGAGCACGGGCTGGATACGCTGCAGCTGCTGGACCTGATCCAGTCCGCCGCCTTTTTTGCCTGGGCCAACCGCCTGATGCTAACGCTGGGCGAACCTTTCTTACCCGAACAGCCGCAGGGATGACCATGATACACACGTTATCTGCCACACCGGCAGCTTTTACTGACCATTTTCATATCACCATTCACGGCAAAGGCGCTCACGCTGCACATCCGCATGAGGGCATCGACAGTATCGTTACCGGCAGCCACATCGTCAGCGCGCTGGCGGCCGCCGGCCTGGATGTCACCCGCTTTCAGGGTGGAAACAGCTGGAACGTGCTGCCGCCAGAGGTCGTCGTGGAAGGCGTGCTGCACAGCGAGGATGCCAGCGCGTGCCAGCGGTCATCGGCGCAGGCCGCGACGCTGGTCAGCCATATTGCCCGGGCTTTCGGCGCCGACGCGCAGCTCGCCTGGCAACCGCAACGCGAAGCCGAACGCAGCGCGACACCGCGGTCATCGTAATGATGCGAACCAGGAGGCAGATAATGGCGATACCAGTACCCGTTCCACAGCTCGATCATGCAGTGATCAATGTTGCCGATCGGCTGGATGACGCCAGCGCGCTGTATCGTCGGCTCGGTTTCCAGCTCACGCCACGCGGCCATCACTCGCTGGGCTCCAGTAATCATCTGGCGGTGTTTGGTGATAATTATCTGGAACTGCTGGGCTATGAAGCCGGGCGTGCGCACCGGCGTCAGGATATCTGGCAGGCACCTGCGGGCCTGAGCGGTCTGGTATGGAAAACCGGCGATGCCGATGCGGTGTGGCGCTATCTGGAAAGTCAGGATATTGATGGCGATCCCGCCGCCAGTTTTTACCGGCCGGTGCAGTTGCCGGATGGCAGCTCACAGCAGGCGCGTTTTCGCACCGTTCGCCTGCGCCCCGCACTGGTGCCAAACGGACGCAGTTTTTTCTGCCAGCATGAGACACCGCAGGCGGTCTGGCAGCCAGTGTGGCAGCAGCATCCCAACGCGGTGACCGACATTATTGAGTTTGTGGTGGTGGTCCAGGACCCGGCAGCTGCCGCGCTGCCCTACAGTCGTTTATTTGGTGCCGATAAGCTCACCGCCTGCCAGCAGGGCGCGTTTGTGCTGAAAGCGGGCGTGGCCACCGTGCGCTTTGCCGCTGCGCACTATGTGACCCAGCGCTTTACCGGCCTGCCGCCAGATTATGACGGCAGTGCGCGTATGGCCGCGCTGACGCTGCGCAGCAGCGACTTACGCAGGGTGAAAGCCAGCCTGCTGCTGGGCGATGTGCCTTTCCGCGAAGAGCCGGATGCCATCGTGGTCAGCGCGGAACAGGCCAGCGGCGTGGCGCTGCGGTTTCAGGCGTGATCTACTGTTTGAGCTGCGCCCGCGCGGTGTAAAAGCGACGGTAGGACAGATACGCCGCGATGATGGTCGACAGGCTGGCGGTGGCAATCAGCATAAACGTCACCATGATCTGGAACTTGATGGCCTTTACCGGATCGATCCCGGCGAAAATTAACCCGGACATCATGCCTGGCAGACTTACCAGCCCCACCGTTTTCGCGCCGTCAACGGTGGGGATCATCGCGGCACGAATACTGTCACGCATCAGCCCGGCGGATGCGCGTTTGATCGGTGCCCCCAAGCTGAGCATCTCCATGATTTTTTGCTGGTTATCGCTAAAGCGCTGATCGAGGTTGGTGAAACACAGTCCGACCGCCACCATGGCGTTACCGGCAATCATGCCGGAAATGGGGATGACCTGCATGGCAACAAAGGCAATGGCGCCGCTCAGCAGCAGCACCGTTAGTGTCAGTGCCGTACCGCTGGTAATCGCCACCAGCGCGATCATAAAGCCATGATCGATCTGCCGGCTGCGTTTGCGCGCATTCAGCGCTGCATTGACGCAGATAAACAGCACCATCAGCAGCGTCAGCCAGTGATTATTGACATCGAAAATTGACTTCAGCACGTAGCCGACGATCACCAGCTGGATAATGGCGCGCGTGACACTCTATAGAATGTCTTTGCTCATCCCCAGCTTCTCTTTCTGGCTAATCAGCAGCGCCACCAGCATAAGTGAAAGCAGCAGCGAGCTGTCGCTGATATTATGCTGATCCATGCTGTTCTCCCGCTGCGGTTGGGGTCAGCCGCAGAATACGCTCAGCGGAATCGATCTCCTGCACGTAATGGCTGATACGGATCACCGCCAGCCCTTTTTCCGCCACCAGCGAGGCAATCAGCTGGTTAACCCGTTGTTTATTGGACTCTTCCAGTGCGCTGGTCACTTCGTCCAGCAACAATATCTGTGGCAGAAACTGCAGATTGCGCAGCAAAGCCACCCGCTGTTTTTCACCGCCAGAGAGTTCGGCAACGTTTTTGTCCAGCATGTCGCCGGATAATGCAGACTGCGCAACACCGCAACCAGCTGCTCGCGCGACGGTTGTTGCTGACGCAGCTGCCACGGCAGCGCCAGGTTATCGTAGACCGTGTCACCAAACAGTTGCGGTGTCTGGAAACAGTAGGAGACCTGCTGGCGATAGTGTTCGACTTTCAGCGTGTGAATATCCCGCTGCTGAAACAGGATCTGGCCGCTATCGGGCTCCAGCAGTGAGGCAATAATTTTCAGCAATGTGCTTTTGCCGCTGCCGGACGGGCCGGTGAGCAACAGCGTTTCACCTGCGTACAGCTGCAGTGATACCGGCGCCAGTAAGGTGCGCCCCTGCACGACCAGCGTGACTTCTTTTACCGCCAGCAAAGGAGAATCAGCAGACATAAAATGCATCCGTGAGAAATTTTCGGCAGATTATAGACAGCTGCACAAGGCAGGGGAATGCGTCACGATGAGGAGAGCTGCAGCCGTTTAACCGCCGTGGCTTTACAACGCGGCAGAAATCCGCATGCTGGTGACATTCAGGACCATTTTCTTCATCACTATGACTGCCACCAAAACCGGATTTCTCTGCGCGAGCGTGCTGCTGCTGAGCGCGCTGACGCTGCTGTCGTTGCACTGGAGCGCGTTTCAGGCATGGGCGCTGCAGAGTCAGATTCAGCTGCACCGGCTGCTGGTTACCCATTTACTGCAAATCAATAGCGGCCAGTACAGTGCCGGGCTGTGGCTGCTGGCCGTGACCTTTATTTACGGCATTCTGCACGCGGTGGGTCCCGGGCACGGTAAATTTATCGTTACCACCTGGCTGACCACCCATCAGCCCCCGCGCGGCGTGGCGCTGAGCGTGCCGCTGCTGGGCAGCCTGGTGCAAGGGCTAAGCGCGATTGCCTTTGTCTTCATCCTGGCGGTTGGTTTTAACCTGACCACCGGCGATCTCAGCCTGAGCCGCTGGTATCTGGAGAAAGCCAGCGCTGTGTTCATTGCCGGGCTGGGAGTGATGATGCTGCTGCAAGCCTGGCGCAGGCCGCCAGCGGAGCATCATCATCAACATCATCATTGCGGCCACGCGCATGGCGTCGGGGCTAGGCACGGCAGCGACTGGAAAAGCTGGACGGGTATCATCATTGCCACCGGCGTGCGGCCGTGCAGCGGTGCGCTGACCGTGCTGCTGTTCGCCAGCGTAATCGGGATTACGCGCTGGGGCATGCTGGCGGTGATGAGTATGGCGCTCGGTACCGGCATGGCGCTGGTGGCGCTGGCACTGTTTGTGCAGCATTATCGTCAGCGCGCCGGGCAGCTGTGGCTGGCAGAGCGCTCGCCGCAGGCGGCATCGCTGCTGAGAGCCGTACGGATCGCCGGTGGGATATTGCTGGTGATGTTTGCGCTGGTGCTGTTTTTTACCGTGGTGCCGGTGAGAGGGTTAGGGTGAGGGGAAACCCGCACCCTCCCCAACCCGTGCACCTCAACATTCCGCCGCAATATAATCCCCGTTCCCTCTCCCGCACGCGGGAGAGGGAACGTTAAGTGCTACTTTTGGCACTGGCTTAATGATCAGAAACGGTATTTCGCGGACAGCATAACGTTGCGCGGTTCGCCGTACACGATGCCGGTGCTGTCGACGTTTTCGTCGTACTCTTTGTCGAACAGGTTATTCAGGTTGGCCTGCAGGCTGAGGTTTTTGGTCACGTCGTAGCGCGCGAACAGATCCACCAGCGCATAGCTGCCCTGACGGGTGCGCCAGGTGCCATTGCCATCCGGACCACTGATATCCGCGTAGGTTCTCGCCTGCCAGTTCACACCGCCGCCCAGCGTCAGCTGTTCCAGCATCGGCAGGCGATAGCTGGTGAACAGGTTGAACGACGTGCGCGGCAGCTGTGAATTATAGCGATCGCCGTTGGCGTCTTCCGCCACATACGAAGTCCCGCCAAAGGTCATCTGCCAGTTATCGGTCAGCGCCCCGTTCACCTCAAACTCGACGCCACTACTTACCACGCCCTTCTTCGCCACGTAAATGGTGTTACCGGTTTGCGCATTGGTCTGACCGGTGCTCTGACCGACGTTATCCAGTTCGGTGCGGAAGATCGATACCGAGGTGGTCAGACGGCTGTTGAACCAGTCAGACTTCACGCCGGCTTCGTAGTTTTTGCCAATCACCGGCGAGAGATAAGCGCCTGACGCATCCTGATAATCCTGCGGCTGGAACACCGAGGTGTAGCTGGCGTAGGCAGACCAGTTGTCGTAGAAGTCCCAAATCACCCCACCGTACGGCGTGATGTTGTTTTTCTCCATCTCTGCCGTCAGCGTCTGGCGGTTCCAGTTGGTGTAGCGCGCCCCGACAATCAGGTGCAGCGGATCGTCCAGATTGATGCGCGTCGCGAGGTACGCTGATTTCTGCCGTACCAGTTGGGTGTCGGCCGCGGGTTCACGCGGATTCCAGTCGGTTTCCGGGAAATCGCCGTTAAACTGGTTGAAGTTGCCCAGCTCGGCTGACGAAATGTTGGCCCAGGCGCTATAATATTTGTTGTCCTGACGGCTGTAGTTCACCCCGACCATCAACTCATGCTGGCGGCCCAGCAGTTCATAAGGACCGCTGGCGAAGGCATCCACCGCATCCACCTTACGTTTGCCGGTGTTATAGCCGGTTCCGCCCACGACCGGATAGCCAGCATATCCAGAGACGCCTGTGCCAGTGGTTTTATCGAAGTAGCCGTCGAGATACAGCTGCTTGCTGTCGAGGAACATCTCGTTATGCGTGCCGTTAAGGGTGATGTTCCAGCCGTTATCGAAATTCTGCTGCAGGTTAACAAAGACCTTTTTATTTTCTTTGTTGTTGTAAGCACATTCAGGTGCGGTGTTATAGCCGCGACGGGAGTGGATCTGCGTGCCGTCGGTGTACCAGCGCGGCGCGCCGCCCCACATCGGTGAATCCGTGTTCACCTAGCTGAATTCATAACCAACAGACAGTCTGGTGGCGTCCGTCACGTCAGCGTCGACCACGCCGTAGATAAACTTCTTATCGGCACCGTAGCGTTCAATGAAACTGTTTTTGTCTTCATAGCCGGCAACCAGGCAACCCCGCACGTTCCCTTCCGGTGACAGCGGTGCAGAAAGATCGGCGACGTAACGCTGCTTATTCCAGCTGCCATAGCCAGCTTCAAGGCTACCGGTAAACTCTTTGCTGTCGGCATGTTTACGCACCATGTTGATGGCAGCCGAAGGATTGCCCGGTCCGGTCAGCAGGCCCGTTGCGCCGCGCACCACTTCGACGCGCTCATACAGCGCGGTATCGGTCTGCGTATCACCGAGGTTCCAGCGCTGGGCAAACGCGGTCGGAATACCGTCGGTCATGTAGTTATCAATCAGAAAACCGCGCGAATAGTAACTGGTGCGGTCCATATCAGCGGCCACACCGTGGATGCCGGTGGTGTTGCTCAGTACGTCGTCCAGCGACTGCAGCTGCTGATCCTACATGCGCTGCTTGCTCACGATGGTGACCGACTGGGGAATATCGCGTGCGGTCAGCGCCATTTTGGTGCCGGCCCGCGTCACCGGTACGCTGTAATCCGCTGCGGCCTGTGCCTGCTGCGCTTCCGCGCTGGCGCTGGCATCAACGGTCAGGGTGGCCTCACTGTTTTGCGTATCGGCCGCCTGAGCGACACCCGAGGCAACCAGCACTGCCAGCAGTGACAGGCGCAGCGCGCGCTGCGGCGCAAGACCTGCGTCCCTGACGCACATCTCTTTGCAAGACATAATATTCCTCAATCTGCTTATCGTTATTTTGTGGTGAGCATATGCTTAAAAAAGCAAATGAGAAACATACGCATTAAGATTAACATTGCAAGAAATTGTTACTGCCTTTCTGACGCCTTTACACTGCGAAAAAATCTTATGCTTCAGATAGTAACGACCCTGTCGCTGCTTTACAGGAAACTATCACGCCTGAAATCATCCTCAATCTGAGTAAACCGGTGCGTGACACACGGCCACCCCGCCTGAACGGTTGTGCCTGCATCCTGATCTGGCATCTGAACACAACGCATTTACCAGCTTCGTGACCCTGTCACCGCCATTAATTTATTTTTACCCTGCCGATGGGAAGGTGTTTATAAAATTTCCCCTTCAGCACTAAGGCTGACCAGTTACGCTTTTAATCCCTTCAGCAATCGCTGTGTTGTTAACATGGCGCAATTTATTAAGCTGTAAATCGCCGTGACGTATATTGTGTGAGATGCCGCGATGTTAAATGAACGGCTTAACGTATGTGGCTGGCAATATTAAATCAGCCGCTAACACGTTTATGCGTAATCAACGAATAGACAAAAATCTTTACGCCCAATCAAAAAATGTACAGGTCGGGGCATATTTCCGGAAAAATCTGTCGGCAGGTTAATATTTCCATTTGAATAAAATTGCCGTAGAATGCACGCTTTCAAATCAGTGATATTAGTAATAAGGGCTTATACATGAGCGATGCACTCAAGGCATTGAACAATCTTCGTACGCTGCGTGCTGAAGCACGTAATATTGAGGTTGCGGTATTAAACGAAATGCTGGAGAAGTTTGCCGTGGTGGTCGCCGAACGCCGCGAAGAGACGGCTGCAGAGAGTGCTGCACAGCGCGAAAAAGAAGAGAAGCTGGCGTTATATAAAGAGATGCTGCGCAAAGACAGCATTACAATTAATGAACTGGCGCAATTAAACCAGGGTGAAACGAAGAGCAAAGCAAAACGTGCACCGCGTCCGGCGAAGTATAAATTTACCGACGAACAGGGTAATGAGAAATTCTGGACCGGTCAGGGTCGTACTCCCTCGCCGATAAAGTCAGCGATTGACGCTGGCGGTTCGCTGGATGATTTTCTGATTTAATCCAGTCGCAGGAAATCGGGGCGGAACCGGCTAATTGCCGCATCACCGCCCCTGTATCGCGGCACCCTAAATGCTTTAATGCAGAGTGCCGCGAGGTGATCAGGTCATTACGCCTTCCCACACCCGCCCGTCAGATTAACGCTGCACAGGCGCGCGCAATGCGTTTACCCGCCTCCTGAACGCTATCGATATCCGTGGCGATCGACAAACGGAAATACGGCGACAGGCCGTAAGCGCTGCCCGCAACGCCGGACACACCGCTCTCCAGCAGATAATTCAGCACATCCTGTTCGTCATGCAGTACGGCGCCGTCAGGCCGGGTTTTGCCCAGCAGACCGGCACAGCGACAAAAGACAAAAAATGCGCCCTAGGGTTGCAGCACTTCTATGCCGGCCACCTTGCTGCAACTGCTGCACAATGACATCGCGTCGCGCCTGATACGCAGCGCGCTACGGTGGCAGAAAATCGAGCCCACCGTTAAAGGCCGCAACCGCCGCCGCCTAGCTGATGGCGCTGGGGCCAGAACTGTTCTGCGACTGCACCACCACCATGGCATCAATCAGCGGCTGCGGCCCGGCAGCAAAGCCAATGCGCCAGCCGGTCATGGCATAGGTTTTCGACACGCCTCCCACCAGCAAAACGCGTTCAGCCAGATCCGGCGCCACCTGCAGCAGACTAACGTGCTGACGATCGTCAAACAGGATATGTTCGTACAGCTCATCCAGCATAATCAGCACATCAGGATGATCGCGCAGCACCGTCGCCAGGGCCAGTAACTCCTGTGCGCTGTACACCATGCCAGAGGGATTGCCGGGATTGTTCAACACCAGCCAGCGGGTTTTCTCAGTGATCGCCTGCGCCAGCTGCGGCGGCTGCAGCTTGTACTGCTGCTCAAGCGGACAAGGCAGCAGCACCGCCTCGCCGCCGTTGAAGCGCACACTGTCCGGGAAGGTTGGCCAGTATGGCGTGGGAACAATCACCTCGTCGCCGTCGTTTAGCGTCGCGGCAAACGCGTTGAAGATGATCTGCTTTGCGCCGTTGGCGATACAGATTTGCCCAAGCGCGTACTGCAGCTGATTCTCCCGCGCCAGCTTGGCCTGCACCGCTTTACGCAGCGCTGTGGTGCCATTGGTCGGCGTATAACGGGTTTCACCGCCATCCATCGCGGCGCTGGCGGCGGCACGGATGTGCCCAAGCGTATCAAAATCCGGCTCACCGGTGGTGAGGTCAAGAATATCCACGCCCTGCTCTTTTAGCTGGCGCGCCGCCACGTTAGCCGAGAGCGACACAGACTGCACGCGCTTCGATAGGGTGATCATGTTTCGCTCCTGTCTCTCACACCACCGGCAGGCCGAGGTTTTCACGCAGCGTGGCGAACTCGTACTCTTCCCGGAACAGACCGCGACGGCGCAGTTCCGGAATCACCAGCTCCACGAACAAATCCAGCTGCTCGGACATGATCGCAGGCATGATGTTGAAACCATCGGCGCCGCCCTCGTTGAGCCACAGCTCAAAGTCATCGGCAATATCCTGCGCCGTACCGACGATTACCCGGTGACCACGCGATCCGGCGGCTACCGCGGCCAGTTTGCGCAGCGTCAGATTTTCACGTTTCGCCATGTCGGTCATCAGTTTCACGCGGCTCTGGTTGCCTTCACCCAGCGGCACTTCCGGCACCGGACCGTCGAGCGGATACTGGCTCAGATCCATATTGAAACGCAGCGAGAGCTGACGCAGACCGTTGTCGATATCGACTAGCGTGTTGAGCTCTTTCCACAGCGCTTTGGCCTCTTCGCGCGTGCGGCCAACAATCGGCATCACGCCGGGCATGATCACCACGTGATCCGGATTGCGTCCGGCGGCAATCACCTGATCTTTCTGCGAACGGTAGAAGCTCTGTGCTTCCTCTAGGCTGGCCGAGGCGGTGAAAATCACCTCGGCGGTCTCTGCCGCCAGCTTCTGCCCATCGCTGGAAGAACCGGCTTCGATAATCACTGGGCGTCCCTGCGGTGAGCGGGTAATGTTCCGCGGACCTGCACCTGGAAGTGCTCGCCGACGTGGTTAATCGGCTGAATTTTGTCATCAATGAAGTACTGACCGGTCTCTTTGTTGGGCTGCACCGCCCCCGCCTGCCAGCCATCCCACAGCTTATAGGTGACATCGAGAAATTCACGGGCGCGCGCGTAGCGCTCCGCATGATTAGGCATATCGCTACGGCTGAAGTTACGCGCCACATCGGTAGAGAATGAAGTCACCACGTTCCAGGCGGCGCGGCCGCGGCTAATGTGGTCCAGCGACGAGAAGCTGCGCGCCATGGTGAACGGGTAGCTGAAGGTGGTCGAGGCGGTCGCCGCCAAGCCAATGCGATTGGTGTTGACCGCCAGCGCTGACAGCAGCGTTAACGGCCCCAGACGCGCCATGGTGAAAGGCAGACGATACATGCTGGTCGCCAGTGCATCACCCACGAAGAACATATCAAACTTACCCGCTTCGGCTTTTTTCGCGATGGTGATCAGCCAGTCAACATCCGTCGGATCGCCCAGATTTTTCGTCAGCCGCCAGCCGCTCACGTGCTGTCCTACCGGTTGCACAAACAGCCCTAAACGGATGCGGCGTGAAGATGAAGTAGCCATAATTTTTCCTGGTCAATAAAAGGGTCAATAACAATTAAAAGGCGTTCTCGGTCGCCAACAGCGCCTGCTCTAAGGCATCCGCGCTGATGCGGAACGGCAGACGTTCGGCGCTGGCCGCCGGGAATTTGATCTGTTCAGCAATGCTTCTGATGGCTGCGCGACGATCGCCGTGCAGCGGCGCTAAGGTCAGCGGCATATCATATTGCCGCAGCAGCGCCAGCAGCGCGGCGGCCGGCTCACCGTCGTGCTCAATCAGCGACTGCACCAGCAGGCTATAACCGACTTTTTTACCGTGCAGCCAGTGGTGCAGCTCCGGCTGATGGGTCAGACGGTTATGAATTGCGTGGGCAAAGCCCGGCGTTGGCAGCACGTCACGCACGCTGTTGGCCAGGCCGGCCAGCACAATACAGGCATCGATCACCTTCACCAGTTCCGGCGTCACCTGCTGTTGCTGGTTGGCCAGCACAGCGGCGGCACCGTGCTGGCGATAGACATCCAGCGCGCGCTGCGCGGTCATCACTTTAAGATCAAGGGCGAGATCGTGGGGGTTGTGCCGCAGATAAGGATAGAACTCGTAGTATTTAGCCAGCGCGTCGACAATGCCCGCTTTGAGGTAATGCACATCGCTTTGCGCGATCACTTCGCTGTCTACCAGCACCAGTTCAGGCATTTTGCCCAGCGGCTGGCTGCGCACGTGGCCGCCCTGCGCGTCATAAATAATCGCCACCGGCGACCAGGCGGCACAGGTCGCCGCGACGGTGGCCAAATTGACGACGGTGATTTCCGGTAACTGGTTGCCGACCGCTTTAGTCGCATCCAGTACGCGCCCGCCGCCAATTGCCAGCAACAGTTCAGCCTGCTGCTGTTGCAGATTGCTTTTCAGCGTATCAATGGCCGCGTCAGTGCATTCGCCGTGCAAATACTCGATTTCCCAGCGAATACCACAGGTTTCCAGACTTTGCGTTAATTGCGGATTAACCGCCTGCCAGGCGCGCGGAGAGGTGAAAATACGGATATGCGTAGAATAAGGTTTAATGAATTCGCCGGTGCGCGCACGCAGTCCCGGTTCATGTGCGTAGGCACGCGGAGATTTAATCGCTAACACGTTGTCACCCTGATTAGGAAAAACGCCATAACAAAATTGTTATATTTCAGAGGATTAATGCGAAATAGTTATAGTGCTATTTATTTTATGCATACTACGGTAAATGGCGATTTGTGCAATGAAAAAGCCGCCATTTCATTTTCACAAATTTGCATTAGCTTATCCGGATTTCACATATAGCCTGTCAGCGCTTTACTGCTACTCTGAGCCTTCTTTGATTTATCGCCCGCCGGGCGGTTTTCCGGGGATAGCTATGACACTTGAGTTTCGTCAGGTCAGAGAAGACGAAGTGGACACTTATCAGGCGCTGATGCATGCCGCCTATGCGCCCACGCTGGCGCTGGGGATCAAATTTGACGCGGCCAGTTACGCGCGCCGGCGGTTTCGCTCGGTACCGCTATCAGCCATCCGTGGCTGATTGATATGTATCGCAAGCGCGGTTTTGTGCTCATGCACACCACTGACCTCGGCAAAGGCCACATCACGCAATATATGAAAAAGTGCTGGATGAAACCGCGCACGATGCCTGGCTGACGCGCCAAACGGCATCAAAAGGAAGCCAGGCATGAGCCAACTGAATGAAACAGCGCTGGGTGAGCAGCTGATTGCCTTTCGCCACGAACTGCACCGTTTTCCGGAACTCTCTAACCAGAGAGTTAGAAACCACCGCCCGCCTGCGCCAGCAGCTGGAACAGCACCAGATTCGCATCGTTGATTTGCCGCTGAAAACCGGTCTGGTGGCGGAGGTCGGCCCGGCACAGGGACCGCTGATTGTGCTGCGTTCGGATATTGATGCGCTGCCGATTGAGGAGCAGTCGGACGTGGCTTTTCGCTCAGAGCGTCCCGGCGTGATGCATGCCTGCGGCCACGATTTTCACGCTTCCGCTGCACTCGGCGCGGCGATTCTGCTTAAGCAGCAGGAGGCAACGCTGCCCGGCCGCGTGCGGATTCTGTTCCAGGCCGCCGAAGAGACCGGCCAGGGCGCTCCGGACGTGATCGCCACCGGCGCACTGCAGCATGCGGTGGCGATTTTTGGTATTCACAACGATCCGTCGCTGCCGCCCGGCGTGGTAGGCAGCAAAGCCGGTGCGCTGACCGCGGCGGTGGATCGCTTCGATATCCGCATCACCGGCACCGGCAGCCATGCCGCCAAACCGCATCAGGGCAACGATCCAATCGTTATCGCGGCGCAGATTGTCTCCGCGGCGCAAACGCTGATTAGCCGTAACGCCCCCTCCGCCGACAACGCGGTGGTGTCGATCACCCAGCTGCACAGCGGCAGCACATGGAACGTCATTCCGGACAGCGCCTGGCTGGAAGGCACGGTACGCACCTTCTCACAGGCCACGCGTGAGCGACTGGAGCAGCGTTTCCGCGAAATCGTGCTCGGCCTCGGTGCGGCTTTTGTAGCAGAAGTTGAGTTCAACTGGCACCCCGGTCCGCCTGCGGTGGTGAATGATGCGCACTGGGCGGATTTTGCTCTGCAACAGGCACCGCCAGCGGACTTGACGCGCGCGTGGTGGAAGCCAGCCCGATCGGCGAAGATTTTGCTTTTTATCAGCAACAGCTGCCCGGCGCCTTTGTAATGATTGGCACCGGCGAACCTTATGCGCTGCACCATCCGGCTTTTCGTATCAATGATGCGGTGTTGCTGCCCACGTCACGCTACCTCGCGCAGCTCGCCGTGGCGGCACTGCGCAGTCTGGAGCAGGCATGAACCTGAGCCACGCGCTGGCTGAGCGCATCCTGCAAAGCCAGCCGGATGCGGCGGCACGTGATGCCGCACGCACTGGCGTACAGGATTTTCTGGCCGTGAGCTGGCCGGTGTTACAACAGCAGGTACCGGACAGCTGCTTACCGGCGGACAGGTTTATGGCGACGGCAGCGTACGCTCACAGGCGTTACTGCTGGGCTATGCCGGGCATGCGCTGGATTACGATGATTTCCATGCCGATTTTCGCGGCCATCCCAGCGTGGCGATTCTGCCCGCGCTGTTTGCCTGGCAGCAGCAGCAGCCCGCCACTGCCGAAGCGTTCCTTGATGCCTATGTCATCGGCGTGGAAGTGGCTGGCCGGCTGGGACTGGCCGCCAGCCAGCAGCACTATGCGCTGGGTTATCACAACACGGCCACGCTGGGCACGCTGGCGGCCGCGGCCGCGCTGGCACGTCTGCTGCAGCTTAATGCAACCGACTGCGCCACGCTGATCGGCATCGCGGTGACCCAGGCCAGCGGACTGCGCGCCCTGTTTGGTTCAGCGGTGAAGCCGCTACACGCCGGACTGGCGGCAGAACGTGCGGTGATGGCGGCGCAGCTGACGCTGGCGAAATTCGATGGCCGGCATGAAGACGTGATCGACGCGTTTCTCGCCGCCAGCAGTAACGGCGAGTCGCAGCCGCAACAACTGTTGGAAAACTGGGGGGCGCCGTGGCGCATCAGTACCCCCGGTCTGGAGTTCAAACCCTTCCCCACCTGCGCCGGGACTCACAGCGCCGCCGAAGCGGCACGTCTGCTGCGGCGCGCCTGGCTGGCGGAAGGTCACTCGCTGGAATCGCTGCTGGAAAATATTGATGACATCTCGGTCGCCTTCCCGCCGGGTGGTGACATCGCGGCGGCGGTACGCGTGCCGGCTAACGGCATAGAAGCACGCTTTAGCCTAGAGTACGTGATTGCCGCCATGCTGATGTATGACGATTTGCGGCTGGAAGATTTTGCCGAAGGCGCGCTCAATCCGGCGGTGATGCCGCTGGCGGCCAAAGTGCGTCGCACGCCGGATGCGCTCAACCCGGCGCGGCGTTTTCATCTCGTCACGCTGACGCTGAAAGAGGGTCGTCAGCTGCAGCAGCGCCGCACGCGGCAGCAGTCGCTGGCGGATGGCGTAGATGTGGCGGCCAAACTGCGTCAGGCGCTGCGCCATGAAGTGCCGGCGCGCCAGCAGCAGTTACTGTCTATCAGTGAGCTGCAAAGCACGGCGGATTTGGCTACATTAAGCCAACTGTTGCGCGCCTGAATCCTAGCGGCGCGCGTTCTTCGCTTAAGGCTGGCGTATCATGTCTAAAACTCAGCTGCTTCCCGAACTGCTGCAATTGCTGCGCTGTCATCGCTATCAGCTGACCGCGCAGCGTATCGCCGAACAGCTGCACATCAGCGTGCGCACCGTCTATCGTGACATTCTTAGTTTGCAGCAGCAGGGCATGGAGATTGAGGGCAGCGCGGACGTTGGCTATTTGCTTAAATCCGACGGCCATTTGCCGCCGCTGATGTTTTCCCGTCAGGAGATTGATGCGCTGGTGCTCGGGCTCAACTGGGTCACCCGACACACCGACGATGAGCTCAGGTCCGCCGCGCGCCATGCGCTGGCCAAAGTCTAGGCCGTGATTCCGCCTCATCTTACGCAGAGTATCGATCACCAGTCGCTGCTGATCGCCTCCCAGGGCGAAGCATTGTTCGAAACCCATCTGCCGCAGATTCGCCAAGCGATCCATCAGCGCAGCAAGATCAACCTGCGCTACAAAGATCTGCAGGATAACCTCTCCACACGCACCATCTGGCCGGTGGTGATTGGCTACTTTGAACGCGTGCGCCTGCTGTGCGGCTGGTGCGAACTGCGCCAGGAGTTCCGCAATTTCCGCGTCGACCGCATTGAAGCGATAAGCGTCAGCAGCGAAGTCTATCCCGGCACGCGTCATCAGTTGCTGAAGCGCTGGCGGGATTATCAGAATCTGCGGTATCCGGTGGACTCCTGACAAAATCTGTCACAGCCTCACTACAGCTGGATGAGTAAGTGAAAAGGCTTGTCGATTACGGACGCAGGTTGTTAAACGCGCCGAGTAATCATTAAATATATTTACATTCTTAATTGCCGGTTAATGACATTAACGCTGCTGTTAAGTTAAGCAATGTGCATGTAATTCATCCTGTTGGATAGCGGTGCGATTTATCGCGCAATAAATTGCACCGCTACACAGCGTGTGTAACGTTTGTGTTACCGCAAATTCATCCTATAAATATCATTAATTTATAATAAATAACCCACCCTTAACTTTAGCCGGCATTGCTGTTTTCATCCCACATCGTGCCCTCGTTTAAAATGCGTTCGGTGGATGAAATAAATAAACTTCTCTGAATACAGCCACCTGAACACGCTACGTCATTTCCAGGACAAGTCTTGTTACTGTTAAATATTAATTACGTTTTATGTGCCTCTGCACGGACTGCTGCGTACCTGTAGCCCGGCCATGGATAAGGTCAGGCAATGAAACGACGTACTACACCGGGATGTGATGATGAACAGTAATCTGCTTAACCTGCGCCAGCAGCGCGCGACGCGCACGCTATTTTTTATCGCCGGACTGGGCATGGCCGCCTGGGCGCCGCTTATTCCCTTCGCTAAGGCGCAGCTGGCGATCAATGACGGCATGCTGGGGCTGCTGCTGTTCTGTATCGCCGCAGGCTCCATGTCAGTTATGCCCTTTACCGGGGCGCTGATTGCCCGTTTTGGCTGTCGCACGCTGCTGCTGCTGTGCGGTGCCGGACTGGCACTGGATCTGCCGCTGCTGATGCTGCTGTCATCTCCGCTGCCGATGGCGGGCGCGCTGTTACTCTTCGGCGCGATCAACGGACTAATGGATGTCAGATGAATTATCAGGCGGTGATCGTGGAGCGCGAGGCCGGGGCCAGCAAGATGTCGGGCTTTCACGGCTTTTACAGTCTTGGCAGCATTGCTGGCGCCGGCGCGGTGAGTCTGCTGCTGTGGCTGCAGGTTGCGCCCCTGCTAGCGCTGCTGCCGCTGTGTGCGTTGATTTTATTGCTGCTGCTGATGAGCCATACCGCCCTGTTACCCCGTCGCCGCACGGATGCAAAACCAACGCGCGGTACGCTGCGCGCCCTGACGCACCGTAACGTGGTGCTTGATTGCCCTGCTGTGTTTCCTGCTGTTCCTCACCGAAGGCGCCATGCTCGACTGGTCAGCGGTGTTTATGAACAGTGAACGCGCCATGTCGATGCTGCTGGCCGGTTTCAGCTTCACGCTGTACGCCACGGCTGTCGCCACGCTGCGCCTGTCTGGCGATCGGCTGATTAATCACTATGGCAGCCGCCGCGTGCTCACCTGGGGCGGTCTCGTCGCTAGCGGGGGGCCTGGCATTAGCGATTTTCTCCGTCTGGCTGTGGAGTGCCCTGCTGGGCTTCGCGCTGGTGGGTATCGGTCTGGCCAATATCGTGCCGATTTTATTCAACGCGGCGGGTAACCAGCGCACTGTCGCCTCGCATTTCGCCATACCGGCAGTCACGCTGTGTGGTTACTCCGGGCTACTGCTGGGCCCGGCGCTGATTGGCTTTAGCGCCCAGCTCACGTCCCTGACCACCACGCTCAGCGCCGGCATCGTGATGTTGCTGCTGGTGACTTTCGCGGCGCGTTTCGCTTTGACAGCGAAGTAGCGCCTCTGCCCTGTCATATTCACAAGGAGTTTCTATAACAACCTCAACGCAACCGATCTTCAGCCTGCACTACGTCGGGCTCAATCTGAAGAAAGGCGTTAATGCCGCTACCTTCGAAGCCTTTCTCAAGGCGCGCGGCACGCAGATTCCTGCTTATCCGGGCTGGCAATGGTCGCTATTAAAAGGCCTGCGCGGCGAACGCCAAGAGCAATATCTGATGTTGTATCAGGCCCCCAGCCAAGCAGAATATGACCGCTTTATCACCCCCACAGGAGCACTCACGGCTGAGGCCATTGCCTTCTGGCAACAGCGGCCCGAGGCGTGCGCGGTGCTTGAGGAGTGGAAAAACTTTGCCACCTATGGGGAGTTACCGACGCTGTTTTCCACGTTCTCGCTGCTGGCAGAAAACTGCCACAGTTCACTGCCGCCCGGCCCGAATTTTCAGCTCGATGCCCAACCTGCCGTGGCACGCGTGGTCGGTTTTCATCATCTGGCGCTACGCGCTGGCGTGACGGCTGCCGACTTTGATCGCTTTATGATTGAGAACGTCGCGCGCATTGATGACTATCCCGGCTGGAAGTTTCACATGCTGAAGGGCACCGGCGGTAATCGCCGCGAGCAGTATGCGGTGATGCTGGTGCTCGAAAGCCTCGACTCACTCAATAGCTTCCATCCGGCGATGAACGTCTCAACCGAAAAATCGCTGACGTTTGTGAAAAACCATCAGGAGAGCGAGCGTATGTATGATGAATGGCGCACCATGGCCTCGTTCTCCGGCGCACCGCAAATGTATACCGACTATCTGACGATTGCCGGCAACGTCGACTGAGGTTTGCCATGACCGGCGGATGCCGGTCAGACTGCATCATCACGTCTGCGCAGGGTTGGTGTTCGGTTCTGGCTGGCCCGGCACCTCAACGCCTGGCCAGCCCGCCGTTCGCGTCCGTTGCCGGATTAGCTCACCCGCGCCGCTACTGGGCTGTTCAGCGCGGCCAGCAGCGTTGCCGAGTCCGCCACTGCGCCAAAAATACCGCCCTGCATATGAATCATGCTGAGCGCCGCCTGATGATGCTTCAACTCCGTCGCCGCACAGCAGTCGCTCAGCACCAGACATTCAAAGCCGCGATCGTTGGCTTCGCGCAGTGTGGTATGCACGCAAACGTCGGTGGTGATGCCGCTGATGATCAAATTGCGGATACCGCGACTGTGCAGAATCAGCTCAAGGTCGGTGGCGTAAAAGGAGCCTTTGCCGGGTTTATCAATAATCACTTCATCCGGTAGCGGCGCCATCTGCACTGAGGCATATACCAACCCTTACGGCGTTGCGCTGGGCGTCTGTGATTACTGTGGTTTTTGTGAGAAATTCGGTTGCTATAATTATTCTAAAGCGTCGCCACAAACCAGCGTTATTCCCGCCCTTAAGCAATACGATAACTTTGAATTGCGCTGTAAGTCACATGTGCTCCGCGTCAATAAAGACAACACGGGGAAACTGGCCACTGGCGTAACCTATATTGATGAAAATGGCAGTGAAGTCGAACAACCCGCGGCGATGGTTATCCTCAGTGCATTCCAGTTGCATAATGTCCGGCTGCTTTTGCTGTCTAAAATCGGTAAGCCTTATAATCCCGAGACAGGCGAAGGCGTGGTTGGCAGGAATTACGCCTATCAAATGTTAGGCGGCGCAAAACTGTTCTTCAATAAAGAGACCTACTTTAACCATTTTGCCGCCACCGGTGCGTCAGGCGCCTACATTGATAATTACAACAGTGAAAACTTCGATCACTCTGCCGCAGACTTTATTGGTGGCAGTACGGTCTCTGCGCATGTCACCGGTGCCCGGCCTATTGAGCAAACTGTCACGCCTAAAAATGCGCCTAAATGGGGCAGCGGCTGGAAAAATCAATCAGGGATAGCTACCTGCATAATATGAGCATTGGCGTCAGTTCATCCGTCATGCCTTATAAGCAATGTTATCTTGATCTAGACCCGACCTATACCGATGGTTATGGGCTGCCTTTATTAAGGATAACGTTTGACTGGCAGCAGAATGAACTCAGGATGACACAGTTCATGGCGGGCAAAACGGAAAATATCATCAAGGCTATTGGGCCAGACTCTTACGACATGGGCTTCAAAAACTTATCTACGCATTACGATGTTCGCCCATATCAATCTACCCATACCACCGGTGGTGCCATAATGGGTGACAGCCCGGCGACCAGCGTGGTGAATAAATATTTGCAGTGTTGGGACGTATCCAACGTTTTCGTGGCCGGTACCAGTTGCTTCCCACAAAACCATGCATACAACCCCACGGGAATCGTCGGCGCAACCACGCTGTTTTCAGCTAACGCAATCAAAACGATATACCTGAAAAATCTAGGCCCAATGGTTCAGGCTTAAGGGGATAAGGATAAGAAGATGAAAATGACCTGTTTGAAATGGCTGTCCTTATTAACACTATTCTGTGCTTTATCCTCTGCAGCGGAAGTTGTCTCTCCGGAACTCATCAGCAAGGGTAAATATATTGCCACTGCAGGAGATTGCGTTGCCTGTCACTCGATTGCCGGAAAAGAGAGCTTTACCGGCGGATTGAAAATGATGACGCTGGTTGGCGCGATTTATTCGACCAATATCACCCCTGATAAAGCCACCGGTATCGACGAATATACCTATGACGACTTTGCTAAAGCATTACGTCAGGGAATAGCGAAAGACGGGCGCCATTTGTACGCAGCGATGCCTTATACGGCTTATGCCAAAGTTAACGATGAAGATATGCATGCTTTGTATGCTTACATGATGCATGGCGTAACGGCGGTTCACGCGGAAAACAGAAAAAGCGATATTCCATGGCCACTGAATATGCGCTGGCCACTGGCCCTGTGGAATATGGCTTTCCACGACGATAACGTTTACGCTGCGGATACCACAAAAAGTGCGGAGTGGAATCGGGGCGCTTATCTGGTGCAGGGATTGGGTCACTGCGGCACCTGCCATACCCCGCGTGGCATTGCTTATCAGGAAAAATCGTTAGATCAGCAGGGCAAAACTTACCTGACGGGCGGGACACTGGAGGGCTGGCATGCCCCGGATCTGACCGGCAACGCGAAGTCGGGACTCGGCAGTTGGTCAAATGAAGATATTGCGTTATTCCTGAAAACCGGTCTCACCAACACCTCAGCCGCGTTCGGCTCTATGACGGACGTAGTTGAGCACAGCACGCAATATCTGAGCCAGGCCGATCTTGCTGCGGTGGCGAGCTATTTGAAGTCACTGCCGGCTTCCGCCCCTGATGCGCCGTCTGCGCCACCAGCCGATACCACCACTGCCGCGCTTATCTGGGGAGACATCAGTGTACCTGGTTCACGGCTGTATATGGATAACTGCTCAGGTTGCCACCGTCTGGATGGCAAAGGCTATGCCAAAACCTTCCCTTCTCTTGCCGGTAACTCAGCAATCCTGAGTGATGATCCTTCATCGGTGATTAGCATTGTATTGCGCGACGGCAAAATGGCTGTCACGAAGGAGGCGGTCACCGGGCTGACTATGCCTGATTTTGCCTGGCGGCTCAACGATCAGCAGGTGGCTGATCTGGTGACATTCATTCGTAACGGCTGGGGCAATCAGGCACCTGCGGTAAACGCGGATCAGGTGGCAAAACTACGTAAAGATCTGCCGAAGGCAGCGGAGGCGGATAAGGAAAAGAGTCAGTAAAAACTGACGGAGAAAACGTCCTGATCAGGGCCCCAATAGGGCCCTGATAATGACGCCGTATAGCAATTGCAACCAGAGCAGTTACCGCGCAATGCCCCATCGCCAGCCTGAACTATGCTTTGTCGGCATCAGTCAGGGTGGCTCTCACCTGCGGCAGACTCTGCGGGTAATTCTGCTGAATGAATTCAATCATTTTCTCGCGTACATAGCAGCGCAGATCCCACGCCGTCGGTGAGTTCTGCGCTGTCATCAGTAAACGGATGGTCATGGTTTTTTCCGTGGTATCGGTCACCTGCAGTACCTGAGTTTCGCGATCCCAGAGCCGCGTCTCATTGAGGATTTTTTCAAAATGCTCGCGCAGCGGCGCCAGCGGCATTGAGTAATCAACATACAGAAACACAGAACCCAATATTTGTGCATTATTTCGCGTCCAGTTCTGAAATGCATTCTCGGTAAAATAGGTGATGGGCAGCACCAGACGGCGTAAATCCCAGATGCGCACCACGACATAGGTCAGATTAATTTCCTCAATCCAGCCCCACTCCTTTTCGACCACCACAGCATCGTCAATCTTTATCGGTTGGGTGAAAGCAATCTGAATGCCGGCAAACAGATTCACCAGCGACTTTTGCAAAGCAAAACCAATAATGATACCCGCGACCCCGGCACCCGCGAGGATGGTGGTGCCGAATTTACGTACACCGGGGAAGTTGAGCAGAATTAAACTCAGGCAAAACAGTACCAGAATGACGATAGCCACTTTTTTAACATAGATTAATTGCGTACGAATTTTACGCGCACGCAGGTTGTTCGACAGGTTGATATCGTAGCGAATAAAGAACATATCCTGCGCTACGTTAATCAGGCGAATCAAAATGGAACAGAACGATAAGATGATAAAGATATTAAGCGTGGTGGCGATAAAGCTCAGTGAGTTAGGATCGAGATGCACATAATTCATCCCCATATTGATCAGCAGTAATGGGATGAATAAAAATAACGATCCCCGCAGATGCTTTTCCAGCGATTTAAACAGCTTGCGATCGCGGCTTTGCCAGTAGTGGATAAACCTGAGAAGAATAAAGCGGGCCAGAAAACCCAGCAGCAGCGAGAGTGTGACGAGTAATACAGCAGGCACCCATGTCGGCGCACCAGATAACTCACCAAGAATTAATGGCATGATATTCCCTTCTGTTCAGCTAACAACCGCGGTTGTCAGATAAGTCACCAAAATCAGTAACCGTTATCGTGCCGGTTATCTGTTAAACCCATGATTTCGCACTTCAGTTGATAAAAATATAGTCCACTGGCCGCTGTTAGCAGGGGAAAAACCCATCAGGTAATCTGGTGCTCTGCTGGCGATCATCGCAAGGTTATGAATTGGTAGTTTTTTTCAGCTTTATTGTTAAAGGTCTGAAATTGCGGCAGGTGAAGAGGCGAAGCGTCAGAGGGTGCTGACGAGAAATGCGCTGACAAGCAGTGATGTCCCAGCCAGGGAACAAGAAGAGACAACCTGTTGCGCCAGCTCGCGCTGAACACGCGAGTAGCGCAGCAGGTTGATGCAGATAAAAAGTGCGCGGTTAAGCGCGCGATGCATTATTTGGCATACGCCTAGGTAGAGAGCGTAATCGTCACTTCGTCGCCCACGGCCGGAACATATTTATCGATTTTAAAGTCCGAGTGTTTGATGACGCCGGTGGCATCAAAACCGATCACCTGCTTTTTAACCATAGGATGCATATCCTGCTTGTTTAGCGTGGCATGCAGCACAACCGGCTTAGTGATGCCTTTAATAGTTAAATTACCCTGCACATAATATTTATTATCGCCTTTGCTTTCCACATGGGTGCTGTGGAAGGTGGCCTGAGGATATTTTTTAACGTCAAAATACTCATTACCCAAAAACTCTTTGGTCAGCGCTGGCACATGCGTGTCAATAGTTTTTAACGGCAGGGTAACATTAACCTGTGACTTTTCCAGGTTTTCTTTATCAAAGGCCAGCTGACCGGAAACATCAGAAATATCAGCAGTCGGATGAGAGAAACCAAAGTGATTCCATGCGATCACGACGGAAGTATGTTGCGGTTCAAGGTTATATTCTGTCGCCGCGGCATGTGAAAGGGGAACATATAATGCCACCAGAGAAAGCAGCGCCGTTTTTTTCAAAAATTTCATGGAAACATCCTCAAATAATCAAGTGCTAATACTGTAGCACAAACCTGCTGAGGTGTTATTGAAATCGTTTGCTTTACCCATTCAAAATTTTTAACCGTTTTTTCCAGCACACAAATAATAACGCAGCGTGAAATTTACTGAAATGACGTAATTAAATTCCTGCGAATAGAATTAAATAAGCACGTTTTTATGTGGGCTAATTTAGCGGCGAGGAGAAGAACGGCAAACCATGTTGAGCATGCGGTTAAAAACCGCCTGATTAGCCGGCGGCACCCACGCTTTATTCTTCGCTGGCACGGCGTTGATCATAGACAGCCTGTGCCTTTTCAATCGCGTCGCCCTGCTCTCTGGCCCACTTCACCAGCGCAACAAACGGATCCTGCAACGTCTGGCCCAGCGGCGTAATGGCATATTCCACCGCCACCGGGGACGAGGCGATCACGCGACGGCTAATCAGGCCGTTACGCTCAAGCCGGCGCAACGCCTCCGTCAGTGCCTTGTGGGTAATCGGATCAAGACGGCGCTTGATAGCGTTAAAGCGCGCGGGTTCAGTACACAGCACGGTCAGAATTAATACCGACCACTTGTTGGCTACCTGTTCTAGGAACGGACGGGTGCTGTTGATCTCTGCCAGCAGCGCCGCGATATCAGTCGGCATGGGGTTTCCTTGTGTATATCTAATGTAGATAAGGTGCGTAATTGACACTAAATATACGAAATGTATCATCAGCCGTCCACCCCTCTCATCCTGGAGCAGCCATAATGAAACTCGAAGGAAAAGTCGCGCTGGTGACCGGCGGCAGCAGTGGTATCGGCCTCGCCATCGCGCGCCGTTTTGTGCAGGAAGGTGCCCACGTTTTCATCACCGGGCGACGCGAAGCGCAGCTGGCAGCAGCCGTCACGCTTACTGGCGGCCGCATTGAGGCGATAGCGGGCGATCTCACCAGCGCAGACGATGTTGCCCGTCTGTTTGACACCGTGCAGGCCCGCGCCGGACGTCTCGATATTCTGGTGAACTCCTCTGGCGTGGCTGAACCCGCCAGCCTGGAAGAGACCAGCGCAGAGCACTTTGACCGCACGTTCGGCCTCAACGTGCGTGCCATGGTGTTCACCGTACAACATGCGGTGAAGCACATGATTGAGGGCGGTGCCATCGTGCTGGTGGGATCGATTGCGGGCGGCATGGCCAATCCCGGCTATGGCGCTTACTCGGCCAGCAAAGCCGCGGTGCGCGCCTATGCCCGCACCTGGAGCAGCGAACTGGCACCGCGCGGCATTCGCGTCAACACGCTCAGTCCCGGCCCGACGGACACGCCGATGTTTGACTAGGTCAGCGACAAGGTACGACAGACATTCAGCGCGCAGATACCGGCCAAACGCCTCGGCCATCCTGACGAAGTTGCGGCGGCCGCCCTGTTCCTCGCATCGGACGAAAGTGTCTATGTTACCGGCACCGAACTGGTGATTGATGGCGGCATGTCCGCGTAGTGGCTGTCGTGCTGCACAGCGCGCCTGCCGGGCGTTGTGCAGCCACCGATGACGTTTCTCAGAAGGTATAGCTAAAGCCGACCGTGCCGGTGACCTGATCGCGCCGGGACACGATCGGGCTGTCCGCGGCGCGATCGCCCAGCCAGCTGTAACCCGCGCTGACCAGCGTGCCCCAGTGGGCATCAAACTGGTGGCTCCAGGTCAGCGTAGTCGCAATACCGTAGAAGCCGCCGCCGGCATCGTAGCGTGAAAACCGGCTGCGCCTGCTCTGGACATCGCTCACGCCATACCAGGTATTCATATAACGCGCATCGCCAAACAGGGCCGCCGTCTGCAGTGCAACGGTATCGCTGTCGCGCTGGAGGGGCACCAGCGTAACGGATGCCTGATAGCTAACGCCCTGATCATCGCTGAGCGGCAGCACCGCTTTGCCCTCTGCACTCAGCCACGGCGTGAGCTGCCAGCCCACAGCGCCAGTGCAGTGTTCACCGTCGCATTGATGTTTCCCATGTCTTTCAGCCGGCTGGCGCCGTCCCGCCACGTCGAATCTTTATCGCTTCGGCCGAGGCCATAACCCAGTGTGTGTTCCAGATAAAACCCGCTGTCGCTCTGCAGATCATAACCGATGCCTTCTTGGGCATCAGCAAAAAATGCGCCGTCTCTGGCCTGGAAAATCGGTATCGGCTGCACCCGTGTTTTATTCGATCCGCTATAGCGTGGCGCGAATTGCGCCCCCGCACCGAGCGTCAGGCTGGTCTGCGCATCGCCATCCGCCCTTGCGGCAGCGGAAATAATGAGTAGCAGGCTGGTCATGTACATCAGCGTTTTTCTGGTTATCATCGTGTCACCTCTTTATCGGTCCGTTTACCGCCCCTTGCCCGGGCAGCCGCAGCGCGCAGCCGAAGTATCCCGGGGCTGTGTCAACAAACAGCCAGGGATTTATGAAGAAACTGTCAAGGTGAGTTATGCAGACCAAAAATATCCTGATTATTGAGGACGATGCTGACGCGACTGAGGTGCTGGAGGCCTATCTGCTACGGGAAAATTATGCGGTGCGTGTTGCCGCGGATGGCCTGTGCGGACTTGAGCTGGCCCAGCGCTGGCAGCCCGATCTGATTTTGCTTGATGTGATGCTGCCCGGCCTGAACGGCACCGAGGTACTGGCAAAACTCTGGCGCAGCAGCGAGGTGCCGGTGATTATGGTCACGACCATGGGCGATACGCCCGATCGCATCGGTGCCCTGCGCTACGGCGCGGATGACTATGTGGTCAAGCCCTACCATCCCGGCGAGGTAGTCGCACGCGTGCAGGCAGTACTGCGGCGCAGCGCGGTGAAAATGCCAGCGGAGGAAGTGTTGCGCTCGCAGGGACTGGAGGTGAACAGCGGCGCGATGACCGTTACCGTCACGCAGGCCTCGGGTAACGTGCTTTGCGTTGATACCATGCCAACCGAATTCACGCTGCTGGTCACGCTGATGCGCGCACCGGTGCGCGCGTTGAGCCGCCAGTTTTTGCTGGAGCAGTGTATGCCGGACAGCGACGCGCTGGAGCGGGTGATTGATACCCACGTGTATAACCTGCGCAAAAAGCTGGAAGCGGTCGGTATGGCGGGCGTGCTGCTCAACGTGCGCGGCGTAGGCTACCGGTTCCACAGACGCTCTGGCGCTGGCTTTGTCTGCGCATTCTGACGCTGGCTATCGGTACCGTGGTACTGATTGCTTTATGCATGTGGCTGCGCTTCACGGTGCAGTACCTGTGGATCACGCACCATATGCCGCCGGCTGTTCTGCGTGAATTTCTCGCCCTGCGTGCGCATCCGGAACGCGATCCCGCGCCCGCCATTCGGGCGGTAGCGGGCTGGGCCTGTCGATTGCGCGGGCTATTTGCCAGGCGCACGGCGGCACGATTAATGCCACGCTGCCAACCGCGGGAGGCTTGCAGGTACAGATTTTGTTGCCGCGCAACGCCTGACGTTTTTGCCCTTCTTGACACGCTCTTGATGGAACATCGCCGGATTCTTGATAATCGCACGGTGTAATGGCGCAAATACCGATAAAGGAATTGCGCCATGACCGACGAGCTTCCCTGCCTGATCAAACAGGGTGTGCGCCACCTGCTTAACCCACGCCACCTGGTTTCCCTGCTGCCGCTGCTGCCCTGTCTGGTGCTGACGGCCCTGCTGCTTACCGACTGTGACCGCAAGCGTTCGCCCACGCCGCCGCCACCGCGTCCGGTAAAGTTCATCACGGTTGGCCTGCCCGCGCCCGCCGGGCAGCAAACCCTGACCGGCGAGATCCGCGCGCACGATGAAACCTCGCTGAGTTTCAGGCTGGAGGGGCGGATTCTGACGCGCAGCGCCGATGTAGGCAGCCGCTTCAGGCAGGGAGAGACGCTCGCCGTGCTTGACAGTCCCAGCGCGCTGAATCAGCTGGCGAGCGCACAGGCGGAGCTGAACAGCAGCCGCGCGGCCGAAAAGGTGGCGGCCCTCAATCTGCACCGCATGCGGCTGCTGATGCCGTCCGGGGCTATTGCCCGTGCTTAGCTGGATAGCGCTAGCGCCGACTGGCAGGCTGCGCTGGCGCGGCGGCAGAGCAGTGAAGCGGCATTGAAAAATGCGCAGGATAGCCTGCGCTGGACCCACCTTACCGCGCCTGACGATGGCGTGGTGACGGGCGTCAGCGCCGCAGCCGGTCAGGTGGTCAGCGCCGGTCAGACGGTGTTTACCGTTGCGACCGGCACAGGCCGTGACGTGGTATTTGACGTTGCCACACCTGAAACCCTCGATCGCCGGGCCACTGCCCGCTTCCGCGTTGCGCTGTTGCAGAATCCGTCCGTGATGGCCGAAGCGCACCTGCGTGACATCAGTCCGCAGGCCGACGCCCAGACACGCAGCTGGCGGGTGCGCATCACACTGGACAATCCTCCCCCGGAGATGGTGCTGGGTGCCAGCGTCGCCGTCACCCTGCCGCTGGCCGACACGACGGTGGATGCGGTGATGGCGATTCCGGCCACAGCGCTTACGCGCCAGGCAGGCCAGCCGGCGGTGTTTATTCTCGACCCGGTGAAAAACTGCGTTATCCGGCGCACGGTCGCGATTGCCGGCTACACGGCAGATGCGGTATGGATTCGCGCCGGCATCATGCCAGGCGATCGGGTGATCACGGCGGGCGTCAGAAGCCTGCGTGACGGTGAACGCGTTGCCGGTAGCGGGAGGATCAGCATGAAACCGGCGTTTAATCTTTCTGCCTGGGCGCTGAAGCAGCAGCTGATGGCCTTTCTTATGCTGCTGATCGTGGCAGCGGGCATCGTCAGCTATGAAAAACTCTCGCGCAACGAAGATCCGGCGTTCACCATCAAAACTGCGGTGGTGTCTGCGCAGTGGCCAAGTGCCGACATCAACGATACGGTCAGACTGGTCACCGATACGCTGGAGAAAAAGCTGCAGGAGATTCCCTGGCTGGATTATGTGCAGAGTGAAACGCACGCTGGCCGCACGGTCATTTTCGTCAATCTGCATGACGACACCCCGCCCGCACAGGTGGCCGGGATCTGGTATCAGGTGCGTAAAAAAATGCAGGATGTGACCCCGACCTTGCCGCAGGGCGTGCAGGGCCCGGCGGTCAACGATGAGTTTGACGATACCTTTGGCACGATATACGGCTTCACCGCTGACGGTTTTTCCCCGCGCGAGCTGCGGGACCGGGTGGACGATATTCGCCGCGATCTGATGAGTCTGCCGGATGTGGGTAAGATCCAGCTACTGGGCGAGCAGGAAGAGCAGCTGGTGGTGGCCTTTTCCCCGCGCCAGCTGTCCGCCATGGGGCTGGATTTGCAGCAGGTAGCAGAGGCTCTGCAGGCGAAGAAAGTTGTCGAGCCGGCGGGCCGCGTGCGCACCGCCACCGACAACATCGCCCTGCGCGTGAGCGGCGCGTTCAACAGTGAGGCGAGCCTGCGGGCGGTTACGCTGCGCGTCAACGATCGCTATGTTCCGCTGACGGCGATCGCCACCATCACGCGCCGGCCCGCCGAGCCGCCTGCCCCGCTTTTTCGCGTTAACGGCCAGCCGGCCATCGGACTGGCCGTGTCGATGGCCGCAACCGGCAACATGCTGGATTTTGGCCAGGCACTGCGGGCGCGCATGGACAGCGAAGCCAGCCAGCTGCCGCACGGCATTGAGATGACGCGCATCGCCGATCAGTCAGCGGTAGTGCAACAGGCCGTCAGCGGATTTGTCGATGTGCTGGGCGAGGCGGTGATCATCGTGCTGGCGGTTTCGTTTGTCTCGCTGGGACTGCGTGCCGGACTGGTGGTCGCGGCGGCGATCCCGCTGGTGCTCGCCATGACGTTTATCGGCATGTATCTGGCCGGTGTCGGCCTGCAGCGCATCTCGCTGGGCGCACTGATCGTGGCGCTGGGCCTGCTGGTGGACGATGCGATGATAACGGTGGAAACCATGGTGGCGCTGCTGGAGGCCGGCGATTCCCGCACCGGCGCAGCGACCTAGGCGTTCAGTACCACCGCCTTCCCGATGCTGACCGGTACGCTGGTGATGATTGCCGGTTTTATTCCGGTCGGCTTTGCCGCTTCCAGCGCTGGCGAATATTGCTATACCCTGTTTGCGGTGGTGCTGATGGCGCTCATCAGCTCATGGCTGGTGGCGGTGCTGTTCTCACCGCTGACCGGCCGCTGGCTGTTACCGGCCACGCTAAAGCAGCACCGCGCCGGAAACGGGCGCCTCAGCCAGTTCTATCGCCGCCTGCTGAGCGGCGTGCTGCGCCATCGGATGCTGACGCTGGCGATGGCGGCTCTGACGCTGTTACTGGCCGGCGTCGGCACAACTTATTTATATGCAGGGCGAGTTTTTCCCGGCCTCCGATCGGCCTGAGCTGCTGGTGAGCCTAGCGCTACCGGCCAGTGCATCGCAGCAGGCCACCCTGCGTCAGGTGCAACGCCTTGAGCAGATTGTCTCCGCCAGCCGGGATGTTGACCACTATTCGTCTTACGTCGGCACCGGTGCGATACGCTTTTACCTGCCCATGGATGTGCTGCTGGACGATGAAAACAGCGCTCAGCTGGTGGTCGTGGCCAAAAGCCTGGCCGCCGCGCTCGGCGCCTCAGCGCTGACGCGTGACGTCAATCAAACCGCCGGTGAGCCGAACGCGTTATCACATTGCAGGTGAATCAGACGGCAGCGCGCGCAGCCGGCCTCTCTTCTGACCTGATTGCTCAGTATCTGCATACGCTCTGGTCAGGAACGCTGATCACCATGGTACGCGATCGCAACCGGCTGATTGATGTGGTGCTACAGGGCAACGCTGCGGCGCGCCATGACCTGAGCAGCCTCTCCGGGCTGCTGCTAACCGCGCCGTCGGGCGCAAAAATTCCGCTGACGCAGGTCGCAACACCGCAGTGGGGGCTGGAGGATCCCGTTATCTGGCGACGCCAGCGCCTGCCGTTTATCACCGTCCAGACAGATACGGCGCCGGGTTTGCGCGCGGAAACCGTCTCAGCCGCCCTCACGCCGTTGATTGCTACCTTCAGGGCCAGCTTGCCGGCCGGTTACCGCCTGAGCGAGGACGGGGCGGTAGCGGAGTCTGACAAGGGCAACCAGTCGGTGATCGCTATCCTGCCGGTCACGCTGCTCTGCATGCTGGTGCTGCTGATGTTACAACTGCGGCGTATTTCCCGTATGCTTCTCGCCCTGCTGATGGCGCCCTTTGGTCTGCCGGGCATTGTGCTGGCCATGCTGCCGACCGGCACACCTATGGGCTTTGTGGCGCTGCTGGGCATTATTGCCCTGGCTGGCATGATCATCCGCAACGCGGTGATTCTGATCAGCGAGGCGAATAACAACGTTGATGCAGGTATGCCGCCGGACGCTGCCATTGCGGCTGCCGCCGAACACCGCGCACGGCCTATCGTGCTCACCGCCAGCGCAGCGATTTTCGGCATGATCCCCATCTCGCGTCAGGTTTTCTGGGGGCCGATGGTGCTGGCGATTATCGGTGGACTGTTAGTGGCGACGCTGGTGACGCTCACGGTCTTACCCGCGGCGATGAGCCTGGTGATGCAGGCAGCAGCCCGTCGGGACAAACTGAAATCGCTGCGCTGGCGGCCGTTCAGAAAATAACCGCATGCTGGCCAGCCCTGCTGGCACGGGGCAACGAAAGGTTTATCCACAGGGTTCCGGGCGGGATATGCACGCCAGATGTGGACAGTATCAGGAGACAACGCGCAGCACCGGCTGCGCGTGGCCGCTGGCTATTTCACTACCGGATGCTTCTCCTGCTGCAGCGCATTCATGAAGGTGTCGCTGAGATGCAGATGCTGACGCACCAGCGCCGGCGGCGTACTGGCCAGCCACTGGTTGAGCGAAATATCCGCGTAATAATCGCTTTTAAACAGTTCCAGAAAGCGCAGTGGCTTATCACCCGTGTTTTCGATATAGTGACCCATGGCAAAGGGCACATAGCCGACATCACCGGCGCGGAAGTCAAACGTACGCGCCTGACCCGAGGAGGCAAACACGCCCATCCGCCCCTGACCTTCCAGATAGTATTGCCATTCGTCGTTATTGGGATGCCAGTGCAGTTCGCGCATTGCGCCGGGAGCCAGTTCCACCAGCGCGGCGGCGATGGTTTTCGATACCGTAAAATTACTGGAATCAGTAATGCGTACCGTGCCGCCCGGCAGCGTCAACGGCTTCTGCGCCAGCATTTTATGCGAGAAGACCTGCTTCGATTTCACCCCGCCGCTCACCGCCGAGGCGGCCGCGTCGTCCGGTGCCTGCCTGGCAAAGATGTACTCCTCTTCCGGCGAGGGCAGCGTGTTAAACACCTGAGCCGGCACGCCAAAGTTTTTTGCCAGCACTTCTGGCGGGATATGTTTGAACCAGTCGCTGAGCAGAAAAGTACTGTCTTCATCGAAATTGCCGTTGTCGAAGGCCAGCAGGAATTCGCAGCCGTCCGGCCCGAGCCCCTGAATCGAGTGCGGCACGCCCGGCGGGAAATACCATAAATCGCCCACGCCGACGTCATCGACAAACCAGCCACCTGCGGTATCCAGCGCGGTGATGCGCGCATTGCCGTACAGCATGTAGGCCCACTCTCCCTCTTTGTGCCAGTGCAGTTCGCGGATGCCCCCCTTATCCAGCCGCATATTGACGCCAGCAATGGTGGTGGAAATGCCCAGTTCGCGCTGCGTCACCTGGCGCGTCCAGCCGCCGCTGCCCTTGCGCACGTGCGCATCGCTAAACGAAAAGCGCAGGTTGGGTAACGTGCCGCTGTCGGTTGCTGGCGGATCGACCAGATCCGGATTCAGTGCTTCGCGCACCGGATCGTGCGGGCCGGGATCGCGCGGATGGTTGGTGTCATTCGCCGGATAAGTCGCGACCTTGCCGTCGTGGGCATGGACCTTGCCGGCCGCCAGCGCCACGGTGCTACCAGCCGCGAAGGCCATAAAGCTTCTGCGAGATAAGTTTTCCAGTTTCATACCTGCTGTCTTCCTCAGTTTCTTATGGTTTGTGTCATGCCCCTTAACCATAATCAAACTGTGGCTTTCGCCAACCTTGTGTCACAGCTGAAATCAATAGAAAACCTTTATCATCGCGCAAGCCCGATATTAACCAGCCTCACGCCATTTGCGCTTCGTTGAGATCGCGTTGACGTTCAGGTTACATCAGCCTACAAATTAGGCACAAAGTGATTAAATCCCCTCTCCGATTAAGCAATTTTTTTAATGATAGCCCGCCGCAAAAGTTAATTTAATGTTACAAAAGAA
Source organism: Type-A symbiont of Plautia stali (assembly GCF_059731155.1). Classification (NCBI taxonomy): domain Bacteria; species Type-A symbiont of Plautia stali. The sequence continues at coordinate 1,476,640 of NZ_AP035891.1, forward strand.
TCGCAATTGCAATAATTACCCGGCTACGTTTTTTCTCCGGCGAGACGTGGCCGTTCCGGGCGGAAGCCCATGCCAATCAACCGGCCAAACAGATGGCGCAAAAACGGATAGCGGCTGATGAGCTGCGGAACCTTACTGGGCGTCGTACGCGGGCGCTTGCCGCTGCTCATTTTAATCTGCAGGAATTGCGTCGCCATCGTCGGAAACTGCCGCCGCCGCTGCACATTCTCCAAATCGCGCAGCGTGAGCGTGCCGTTTTGCAAGGGCCGCGTCAGATAATTGGCGGTGGCCACCGCGTCCTGAATCGCCAAGTTCACGCCCACGCCGCCAATCGGTGACATCGCATGTGCGGCATCGCCAATGCACAGCACGCCGGGCTTCATCCATTTATCCAGCCGATCGATACGGATGGATAACAGACTCAGCTGCTGCAACTCCTGCAGCTGCGCCATGCGCGCCACGCTGAACGGCGCAATGTCTGCCATGCGGTTTTTCAGCGCGTCGAGTCCGGCCTGCTTCAGCGCCTCGAATTCGCCTTTCTCAATGGTGAATCCACACTGCCAGTATTCTCCGCGGTCAATGACGATGAAGTTTTGCTTCGGCCCTTTGTGGCCCATCCCCAACTCGGGGTCGTCCGGCTGTTTATCCAGCCGGAACCACACCACATCGCGTGGAGCGCCAAAGCTTTTACCCACCAGCCCGGCTTTCTGCCGCACCGCCGAGCGACGGCCATCAGCGCCTACCACCAGCGGCGCGTGAATTTCGTGACCTTGTAACGTTTTCACGCCTGCAATCACGCCGTCCTGATAGAGAAAATCGTCAAAACCGGTGGATTGCAGCAGCGTGAAACCGGGATAGTGCGCCGCCTGGGCGGCGAGGAAAGTGAGGAAGTCCCACTGTGGCATGAAGGCGATAAAACGGCAGCGCAAAGGCAGACGGGAGAAATCGGCCATGGTGATCTCCTGCCCGCCCACTTCCGCCTGTAACTTATCCGCGCGCTGATGCGGCAGCGCCAGCAGCGCGTCGAGCAGACCCAGCTGATGCATGATCTCCAGCGTTGAGGGATGAATGGTGTCGCCGCGAAAATCGCGCAGAAAATCGGCGTGCTTCTCAATCACTACCGCGCGCAGGCCGGCGCGCGTCAGTAAATAGGCCAGCATTAAGCCGGCCGGACCGCCGCCGACGATACAGCAGTCGGCGTTTATCTCCTGTGGAGACGGCATGATGTCCTCATCTATCGCTATACATGATAATTGTTATCATTTATATAGCATCTGCGCGTCACCAAGGTGATGATAAATGCCGCAGTCAGACTAGTGGTTTGCCACCAGCCCCAGCGCAATCAGGCTGCGCGCGGTGGCAAGAATGGCCTCCTGCAGACTACGCGGGTGCCAGTTCAGTAACCAGCTGGCCTTGGCGGCGCTGACGTTCATATCAACGCCCAGCAGTTTTACCATTCCCGTCATCAACGGATTATGCGCTGCCGCCGCCCGCACCATGGCGTCACTCATTGGCTGCAGCGAAACCTTCTCTGCTTCCGCTGCCAGATGGGTTTTGAGCGTGCTCGCCAACTCAATAAGCGGCAGGCTATGCCCCGAACTGGCGAGGAAGCGCTGACCCTGCGCTGCGGCGTGGGTCATCGCCAGCACGTGCAGACTGGCAACGTCACGCACATCAACAAAATATGAGTTGATGTTAGGACAACCCGGCTGCCCCTCCAGTAGCTCCTTCACAATGCGAATCGAATGTGAATAGTCGGCACCCAGCACCGGTCCCAGCACTGACACAGGATTCACCGTGGCCAGTTCCAGACCGTCACCCTGCTCAGCGATAAACTGCCAGGCGGCGCGTTCTGCCAGGGTTTTCGATTTCTGATACGGCCACACATCGCCGCTGACATCGCTCCAGTCGCGCTCGGTAAAGGGGCGCGGATAGTCCGCTGGATGTCCGATACCGACCGCGCCGAACGCCGAGGTCAGCACCACACGTTTAACGCCTGCATCGCGCGCGGCGCGCAACACGCGCAGATTTCCTTCAATCGCCGGACTCACCCAGTCAGCTTCGCTTACCTGGCTGCCGGTCGGAGTGGGAGAAGCGCCATGCAGCACGAAGCGACAGCCTGCCACCGCGTCTTCCCAGCCCGCGTCTGCCGTTAAATCGGCAACGACGAATTGCAGCGCCTCGCCTGCGGCCACCCCGGCCTGCAACAGATTCGCCCTGACTTCAGCCTCACCATTGGCATTACGTAAGGTGGTTCGCACCTGATAGCCCTGCTGCAGCAGCGCAATAATGCAGTGCTGAGCGATAAATCCGCTGCCGCCGGTAACCAGAACCTTGTCATTACTCATTTTTCTTCCTCATCACAATAATCGTTCATTCGACGCGCTCTACGTTAAGGGGTGGATGGCGGATTTTGAATGCTTGTAAATGCACTTTACTTGCGTGATAGTACAGAAATGAGCCTTGCTCCCTTTTCCGACATTCTGCGATTCGTTCGCGCCGAATCACTGCTGACCGGCGGCTTTACCGCGGGCGGACGCTGGGCGCTGCGTTTCCCTGCGCCAGATAAAATTAAATTCTCCGCCATTATCAAAGGCAGTTGCTGGGTCATACTGGAAGGCGAACCTGAACCGTTCCACTTTACCACCGGCGACGTCGGCTTGCTGAGCGCTAAACGCGCCTTCGTGCTGGCCAGCCATCCGGACGAGCCGCCGGTTGACGCCATGAGCGTGTTTTATGGCGCAGGAAAAGGCCATGCGCCGATTGGCAGCGGCGATGATTTTGTCCATATCGGTGGCCATGTACTGCTTGATCCTGCCAGTGGTCGTTTACTGACCCACGTATTACCTCCCTGGATTCAGGTGCCGGCGGCGTCACCGCAGGCGGCTTCATTCCGCTGGGTGCGGGATCAACTGGTGCAGGAAGGCCAGCATGTCCAGCCGGGATCGCAGCTGGCAAAGGCCCAGCTGGCACAACTGCTGTTCATCCAGATTCTGCGTGCGCATTTGCAAACCAGCAGCGCACTGCCCGCCAGCTGGCTGCAGGCACTGAGCGATGCGCGATTGACACCGGCGTTACAGCGGCTGCATGGCGATCCGGCGCGCAACTGGCATCTGGACGAACTGGCGCGTGCCTGTGCAATGTCGCGCACCCGTTTTGCCCAGTATTTTCGTCAGGTGGTCGGCATCACGCCGATAGCCTATCTGACGGCGTGGCGTATGCGGCTGGCAGAGCGTGCGTTGCAGGAGGAAAATGAGGCGGTTGCCGTGGTAGCGCAGACACTGGGTTACGCCTCAGAGAGCGCCTTCAGCCATGCTTTTAAGCGTGAAACGGGTCAGTTACCCAATGCATTTCGCCGCGCCGTACGGTTACAGCAGGCGCAGCGATAAAGCGCGCCGCGTTACGCGGCGCCGGGCATCATTTAAGTTGAGAAGAGACGCGCCACATATCCACCCCGCCTTCGGTGGCGTAGCGATCAATGTCCGCCAGTTCCTGTGCCGTAAAGGTCAGGTTGTCCAGCGCGCACAGGGAATCGCTTAACTGATCAACCGTGCGGGCACCAATCAGCGCAGAAGTGACCCGCTCATCACGCAGCGCCCAGGCGATCGCCATCTGCGCCAGCGTCTGACCGCGCGCTTCAGCAATCGCGTTTAGCGCACGAATTTTTGCCAGGTTCTCTTCGCTGAGCATGGCAGAAAGACGCGGATCGCTGCCGCCGGCGCGCACGCCCTGCGGTACGCCGTTGAGGTATTTATTGGTCAGCATGCCCTGTGCCAGCGGTGAAAAGGCGATGCAACCACTGCCGAGCTCCGCCAGCGTATCAAGCAGCCCGTACTCAATAGTGCGGTTTAGCATCGAGTAATTGGGCTGATGAATGAACAGCGGCACTTTCTCATCGGCCAGAATCGCAGCGGCCTGACGCGTCAGCTCTGGCGAATGGGAAGAGATGCCGACATACAGCGCTTTGCCCTGGCGATGCAGCTGCACCAGCGCGCCCATGGTTTCTTCCAGCGGCGTATTCGGATCGACGCGATGGCTGTAGAAGATATCGACATAATCCAGCCCCATGCGGCGCAGGCTGTTATCACAGCTGGCAATGAGATGTTTGCGAGTGCCGGTCGGGCCACCGTACGGACCCGGCCACATATCCCAGCCCGCTTTGCTGGAGATGATCAGTTCATCACGATACGGGGCAAAATCCTGCGCCAGCCAGCGACCAAAGTTCTCTTCAGCCGATCCCGCCGGCGGACCGTAGTTATTAGCCAGATCGAAATGGGTGATGCCGTTATCAAACGCGTGGCGCAGGATCGCTCTGCCGGTCTCAAACACGTCAACGCCGCCAAAATTCTGCCATAGCCCCAGCGAGATCAGCGGCAGCACCAGGCCACTTTTGCCGGTTTTACGGTATTGCATGTTGGTCTGATAACGCGCTGGCGATGCAACATAACTCATAACAGATTCCTCTCATTAAATGCCGCCGTGCAGGTGGGCAGAAGACGTGTCCTGCTTTTCTGCAAAGCCGGGCGGCGAAAAGGCGATTGCCGGACAAATTTTTACCGCGTATGGTTAATCTGTAAAATTCATTACTGTGATTAAATTCATCTTTTATGGCGATAACTGATGGAATTGCGCCAGATGCGGCACTTATAAGTTTAAGGGTGCTGTCGGGGAAAAAATTTCGCTCAGCAGGTCACACATTTCCGACAGAGGAAGAGCGACGACTATCAGTCGTTGATTAGGCTTTGGTTTACCTGCACTAGGCAATGCTAAACGCAACGCGGATACTGAGAGCTTTTATGTATAGAAGTGAAGATGAAAAACTGGCCGACATTGTCATGGGCGATGCCGTGCTGCAATTATTAAAACAAGCCGGACCGGTAACTATTCTCGCGCTGCTGGAAAAACTGCGCGCGATGGCGGCATCAGAAACCGATCCGGCACGCCAGCGCGCGTTTCGCTATGCGATTGCTGAAGTGCAGAACAGCAAAAGTGCGCCACAGGGCGAAGCGGTGGCGTTAAAAGGTAGCGATAACGTGACCCATGTTTTTCGCAACCGTGATAATGCGGGTAAAAATACCCGACATTAGCCCCGCTCTGCCCCTGTGTGCTTATCAATAACGTAACCGCCCGCTCATGCCTGCGCCCGACAGGTGACGGCTACACAGCTGCACACTCTCCGGCTGCTGCTCATCCATTAACAGGGCGAGGAAGCTGTCGGCCCACCAGTGACAATCATAGCGGTGCAAATTATTCAGCAATCGCGCATGACGGTTCTGACGGTCGCTGAGCGGCAGCCGCAACGCCGTATGGATGGCGTCCGCCATCGCATCAGGATCGTAAGGATTAACGATCAGCGCGCCATCCATTTGTTCGGCCGCACCCGCGAACTGTGACAGAATCAGCACGCCTGGATTCGCGGGATCCTGCAGCGCAGCATACATTTTCGCCATCAGGCTTATGCCCGCCATTAGTGGCGTCACCAGCGCCGCACGATACAGTCCGGCCAGCTCTTCGCGGCGATAATCGTGGTTGAGATAGCTGACCGGATACCAGTTGAGCATACCGTGCACGCCATTAACCTCACCGCACAGATTTTCCAAATCGTGGCTGATCGCCTGCTGCCGGTGCGGGTGTCCGCTGGCAGCAGAAGCCAGCTGCAATAACATCATGTTGCCCGCATAGTCGGGATGATGGCGCAGCAGCACTTCCAGCGCGCTGATGCGATACGGCAGGCCTGCGCTGTCGTCGAGAATAGATTACGTCAGTGAATCACAAGTTAGCCGATATGGCATAGCAATTCGCCATCTAGATCCCCATAACGCCGTTGAGGCTGGAATGCCCGCCTGATTACGCAGCGGGTTCATCACCAAAGTGTGACTGCGCGTACCCGGCAAAGCGCCGGATCTCCGGGTTAGCCGCGCCGGTTTTCCAACACAGGTAAAGTGCCGTCGTGACATCCTGCTGCGCCAGCGGCAGTAGCGCCACATCCTGACGCAAAAATCTCTCCGGTGCGTGGGGGATGAAGGTCACGCCCAGACCCAGTGCGGCGAGGTCAACGGCGGTGGCCACATCGCGCGCGCGGAGCACGCTGGCGGGAATCTGCCTGGCGGCCGCATAGAGATTAAGCACCGCGCCACCCAGCCCGATGCCTTCCGGATCTTCCTGCAAAATCAGCGGCTCCGCTACCAAATCAGCCAGCGAGACGCAGGCCTGCTGCGCCAGCGGATGGTCGTCGGCCAGCACCACACACAGGGAGGTTTGATGCAAAATTTGCCGGCTAATCTGGCGACGTTCCGGCAGCGGCCCGCGCAGGATGCCGATATCCAAATCGCCGCTCTCCAGCAAGCTTAGCTGTTGATTGACGCTATACTCCACGGGTTGCAGCGCGATCTGTGGAAAATCACGCCTGAAGGCACGGATAATTTTGACCAGTGCCGACTCCAGCATGGAAGTGCCCACATAGCCTATGCGTAACATGCCGCGTCGCCCGGCGGCCACCTGCTTAATCGTGTTTTGCAAATGTTCCACACGCTGCACCGTCTGCTGGACTTCCCCGAGCAGCAATGCGCCTTCGCGCGTCAGACTCACCTTACGCTTGTCGCGCGCAAATAACTTCACGCCCCACTGCTGCTCCAGTGCCTGAATATGCTGAGACAACGCCGGTTGCGTGAGGTTAACCGCCGCCGCCGCCCGCGCGAAATGCAGCGTATCGGCGAGTGCCAGAAAAGAACGCAGCTTACGGTAATCCATGCCACACCTGATAAGGATTCGTTATTAATAAAAGCATAATACCAATTAGACCCTGATTAGCGAGCGCATTATCTTTGGCTGCAGGACGGCGACGGCAGGAACGCGCCGGAAAATTTTTGCCTTTCACAGGAGGCCTTATGCGCATCATTGTCGGCGTAACCGGCGCCACCGGTGCCCCACTCGCGCTGCGATTACTGCGGCAGCTGGCGGACATTCCGCACATCGAAACGCATCTCATTTTGTCACGCTGGGGAAAAGTGACGCTGGAACATGAAACTAACTGTTCTCTCAATGAAATCAAACAGCTGGCCGATGTGTTTCATCTGGCCGGTATCCACAGCGGTTATGCGGAAGGGCTGATTGGCCGCGCGGCCGATGTCGTCCTGAAAGAGCAGCGCAAACTGATTCTGGTACCGCGCGAAACCCCGCTCAACACCATTCATCTGGAAAACATGCTGGCGCTGTCACGCATGGGGTCAGCCTGATTCCCCCTGTGCCTGCCTGGTACAACCATCCGGCCACGATCGCCGATGTGGAAAATCATATCGTGGGTCGCGTGCTGGATCAGCTTGGTATCGACACTGCTGGCGCCACGCGCTGGCAGGGTTTGCATCCCGCCAGTGATGACCTGACACTCCCAAACTAAGGAACAGCCTATGTCAAACACATCTCCCTCTTCGCACAGCAGTGAAGTTTACGATCTGCGTTCTGCCATCGAACTGCTGAAACAATTTGATGGTGAGTATATTGAGACCGATGAAACGGTGAATCCCGAAGCGGAACTGTCCGGTGTCTATCGTTACGTTGGCGCAGGCGGCACCGTGATGCGTCCTACGCAGACCGGACCGGCGATGGTGTTTAATCACATCAAAGGTTACGACAACTTTCGCGTACTGATTGGCTTGCTGGCCTCACGGCAGCGCGTGGCGCGCCTGTTAGGGGTGCCGAAAGAAAAGCTGGCGCATCTGCTGCGTTCATCGGTACATAACGCCATTGCGCCGGTGGAAATAAGCCAGCAGCAGGCGGTTTGTCAGGAAGTGGTGCACCTTGCCACGGACGACGGTTTTGATATCCGCCGTCTGCTGCCTGCGCCTACCAACACGCCTGAAGATGCCGGTCCCTATTTCACCATGGGGATGTGTTATGCCGCCGATCCGGAAACCGGCGAACATGACGTCACTATTCACCGCTTGTGCGTGCAGGGCAAAGATGAGATCTCGATGTACTTTGTGCCGGGCCGCCATCTTGATCAGTTCCGCATTAAGGCCGAGCAGGCAGGCAAAGCGTTGCCGATTACCATCAGTATTGGCGTCGATCCGGCTATCGAAATTGGCGCCTGTTTCGAGCCGCCGACCACACCGCTCGGTTTTGATGAGCTGGCGATAGCCGGTGGTCTGCGCGGTCGGGCGGTTGAGCTGGTTAAGGGTGTCGCCGTAGATGCACGCGCCATTGCCCATGCAGAGATCGTGATTGAGGGTGAACTGGTGCCGGATTATCGCGTACAGGAAGATCAGCATACCCACAGCGGTAAAGCGATGCCGGAATTCCCGGGTTATACCGGTGAAGCGCAGGCGGCAGTACCGGTGATTAAAGTAAAAGCCGTGACGCACCGCAAAAATCCAATCCTGCAAACCTGCATCGGACCGAGCGACGAGCACACCAATCTGGCCGGGATCCCGACCGAAGCCAGCATTCTCGATATGGTTGAGCGTGCGTTACCGGGTCTGGTGAAGAATGTACATTGCCCTTCGCCAGGCACCGGCAAATATGTTGCGGTGCTGCAAATCAATAAGCGCGGCCCGCAGGATGAGGGACGACAGCGTCAGGCCGCCCTGCTGGCTTTCTCGGCCTTTTCAGAGCTGAAGCACGTGTTCCTGGTCGATGAAGATGTTGATGTGTTCGACTTAAATGACGTGATTTGGGCGATGACCACGCGTTATCAGGGCGACGCGGACACGATCTTTATTGCGGGCGTGCGCTGTCACCCGCTCGATCCCTCACAGGATCCGGCCTTCAGTAACTCGATTCGGGCCCATGGCATTACCTGTAAAACCATTTTTGACTGTACGGTGCCGTATGACCTGAAACACAACTTCCAGCGCTCGCAGTTTATGGAAGTCGATGTTTCACGCTTCATTCCAGATTTTAACCGTTAATCACTCACTGCCCGCCAGGTCTGCGCCTGATTGCGTCCGCTATGCTTGGCTTGGTACAACGCCGCATCAGCATGCTCGATCAGGTTGCCAGCCTGATCGTCATGATAGGTGGTCGCACAGCCCGCGCTGAGCGTCACCTGCGCGTCGGGCAGTGCGGAAGCGGCGTGAGGCAGATACAGGTCAGCAATCGCCTGTACTGCCTGACGCGCAATATTCAGCGCCGCATGCTGATCGGCACCGGCGAGGATGATGGCAAACTCCTCGCCGCCATAGCGCGCGACCATGTCGCTCTGCCGCAGCTTGAGGCGTTTAAGCGCGTCGGCCACCTAGCGTAAACAGTGATCGCCTGCCACGTGCCCGTAACGATCGTTGTAGTGTTTGAAGTAGTCAATATCCATTAAAATCAGCGACACCGGTGCTGATTTTTCCCCCAGATTATGCAAAGCATTCTGCAAAAAGCGGTCAAACTGTCTGCGGTTAGCCAGGCCGGTCAGTCCATCGAAAAATGCCAGCTGATCCAGATGGTGATTGGCATCGGCGAGGTGGTTTTTTAGTTTGAGCAGCGCTTCCTGATAATGCTGGCTATGCCGAGCCTGACGAATAACAAACAGTCAGCAGGATAATCGCGACCAGCAGCGCCACGTTCAGGGAAATATCCTGCAGTCGCCCTTTCACCCAGCGCAGATACAGATTGCGCTTGTCATAACCGGCCGCGACGACCAGCGGATAGCGTTCTGAGCTGGCGAAGCCGAAGATGCGCACCTGGCCATCCAGCGCCGCGTTCCACTCGCCGCTGCCGCGATCGGCTTTCACCAGCATCTGCGGGAACAGATGGCTGGCGGAGAGACTCTTTCCGATATAGCTGTCGGGCATTGGACGGGCATAAAGCACCGTGCTGTCTGCCAGCATCAGTACCAGCACGTCGCGTAACCCCAGTTCATAGTAACTGTAAAAACGGCGGAAATAATCCACTTTAATGGTGGCTAACAGGATGCCTTTGAAATCACGCGCGGCATCGCTGACGCGCAGGGAAACCGGAATAACCAGATCGCCGGTGCTGCGGCTGCGAATCACCGGGCCGATGTGCAAACTGTCACGGCTGCTGTTGCGGTGATAGCGGAAATATTCACGGTCGGAGTTGTTGGTGCCCACCGGCACGTTGGCGTGGAGGTGGCGATCCAGCGTCCCTGCTCATCATAGTAAAACAGCCTCTGCAGCTGCGGCAGACGGCTTTGCAGATCGCGCATAATCTGGCTCAGGTTGGCGGCGTTTAGCTTTTCCAGCGGCTGCGCCTGCAGGTCGCGCTGCACTTCACGCAGGGCCAGTTCGGTCTGGAGCACGGTATCTTCCGCCTGACGTGACTGTGACAGGGAAAGATTGACCGCCATCTCTTCCGTCTGGCGCACCGCGCCGTGCCAGTCTTCGCGCAGCGTCCACAGGGTGAGCGCAATTATCGCGCATATCAGCAATCCGCCGGACAGCAAAATACTGCGCAGCAGCGAGGAACCTGAAATGATTGCCGCTTCATTTTTCCTTTTAAACGTCATGTTTCACCCTGTTGCTGCGTCAACGCTAAGTTAAACACATAATCAACGACGGGATTTTCATGATTAAAGACGGTAATGATGTCATGCGTAGCAATGGCCGCTGGACTACGGGTGGATGCTGCATAAATCGCCAGCGAACAGCGCGCGTCTCACTCGCTGCTCATCGTGATTACTACCTTACCGAAAGGCCCCCTGTCCAGATGGACCAGCGCTGTAGGCAGGTCAGAAAACGCGTACACCGAGTCGATCACCGGCTTTATGCCGGTCCGATCAACTGCACGGAGCAGGCGCGTGAGTGCGCAGCGGCTACCGGTGCCGATACCATGAAGGGTTGCGTCTTTCATCATCAGCGGCATTGCCGGTGAGCTGAAGTCAAAGCCATCAAGCGCGCCGATCTGACAGATATGCCCACCGACCGCCGCCAGCTGCACGGATTTCCCCAAGTGATCGCCACCGATGACTTCAAGTATATGATCGGCACCGTGATTGGCGGTGATGCGGTAGATTTCTTCCATCCAGTCTTCACGGTGGCGATCTACATAATGGTCGGCACCCACGCTTTCGCCCGGTCGGCGTTGCTGGCTCTGCCGGAGACGATCACCTGCGCGCCATGCGCTTTGGCAATCGGCAAACCAAACAGGGCAACCCCGCCGGTACTGGGAATCAGCACGATGTCGCCAGCCTGCACGCCGGCACGTTCGACCAGTGCGAACCAGGCGGTGAGACCGGCACAGGGCAATGTGGCAGCCTGAATCGGGTTCAGGGTTGCGGGGGCGGTAACCAGCCACGCTTCCGGCATAACCACATATTCAGCCAGCACGCCGGGATAATAGCCGCCCAGCGTTTTATAGGCCGGCGTGCGCGCATCGCCGGGACGCACACCGTCGATCCAGTCAGGCGTAAACGTCGAAATAACCCGGTCACCGGCGCTGAAGCGGCTGACATCTTCCCCCCCGGCCAACAACGATGCCGGCCAGATCGGACCCCGGTGTAAAAGGAAACGCAAGCAGCAGGCCCCGGCCATTCTCAATCACCATGTTACGAATTGATCAAAACCGCACATATAAAGTGTATTAGATATTCTTGCAGATGCAATTCTCCCAAGAACTACACTCCTGTGGTTTTAATGCAATCTTAAAAGTTGCAGATTTTTCGTACGTCTCCTTTCTTTTTCACCAACGCGGAATAACAACAATGCATCTGCAAACATATGGGGTTCGTCGGGCCGTAAGCCTGTCAGGAGTGATGTTGCTGGGAAGCCTGCTGGCCGGTTGTGATCGCGGTGTGGCGCAAAACGCGCCGCCGCCTCTTCAGCTCGTTAAGGGCATCGGCGACGGTGCGGGTTTCCAGCACTTTAAGCGACGCTTCTTCCGCTTGCTCCGCGATTGATTTGAAGTACCAGCACAGGTTGGCGCTGACTAGGCAGCGCGGTGCGACATCGGGGCGCGACGCCCACAGTCTTTTGTCTTCAATCACTGAGGTGTAGATATCGCGCAGCGTGATCTCAGCGGCCGGACGACCCAGATGGATCGAGCCGGTACGGCCAAGCGTCGAGACAATGATGCCATCGCGCGTTAACGGAACCATGAGTTTCCGAATGAAACTGGGGTTCGCTTCAAGACCGTACGCCAGAATGGCACTGGTCGAGCGTTTACCCAATTGCTCCGCCATCGCTACGCACAAAACCATCTGCAAAGCTGTCGGGAAGCGGTAATCTAGCATTTCTGTTTCCTGAGTTGCGGCCTATCTTCTTGTTTTCATACCGCGGCAGTGAATAATCAATGAGCAATAAATATAACAAACACTGTTGCTTTTTAAAATACCGAAAATGCTTTCCACACGTGACTAACCTGCCCTGTTACCTGCCTTTAGTTCGATTTAGCCGATTGAATTAAAAGAAAAAACATGTCAGCAGTGCATGCCGCTAACCGCTTTAGCACTCTGAGCCTTGCGCAACAATATGAGCGACGTGTCACTTTTTTGCCCCCACCGCTGTAGCTGCAGGCTGGCAAAGGACGTTGTGACAAAGGGACGATTATTTCTGCACGCGTGGCGCGCCGTGTGCGCAACCCACCATCAGACAAGTTGTTGTTTCTGTGTAAGAAGCAAAAACACACCGGCGAAGGGGGCTGCGTTAGGGTCGATAAACCGTCTTCTGAGAGGAATAATATTGATTAGGGTCATAGATTCCCTTGCTATTTTTTGCACAAAATGCGCGCCGTTACTATTTTCGAGGCACGAAATAATGTCTGTATAATCCCCTGTCGTCGGCGCGTTATTGCTGACCGTTCTCCCGCTGACGGTGGGCATCATCACGGCGGCAACCAGCTGCCTGAACGCGCCAACCTTATGGCAATGCGTGCGGATGGCACCACTGCCTTTTATTTTATTGTCTCGGCTGGCTGCACCCTGCTGTTAAGCGCGTTGTGTTGCCTGCTGCAATATCTGACGGATCACCACTAAAGCGCAGCAGCGGCCATCTCTGCCCGTTATCCGTCAGTGGCGATTTTCACCTACGTGTTACGAAGCGCCAGCCGGCAATTTCCGCTTCAGCACCACCACCAAAAACACGTTGATTACCGCCAGCCCACATAACAGCCACAGCGTAGCCTGCGCGCCGGAATGCTAGAAAATATAGCCGCCAATCAGCGCCGGTCGCGCCATGCGGCCAACCACAATGGCGTACTCTTCCGGTTTCACCATGGCCAGCGGCAGCGTACCGCGCACGATAGCCCGCAAGCCATTCCCTGCACCGTACAGCACCATACTCACCAGCGCCCACGAGGGATAACAGGCCAGCAGCCCGACTGAGAAGAAAGTGGTCCAGATGGGATGGCCGCGCTTAAACGCCATATCGACAATGCGCGAAGCCACCTGGCACGGCCCCAGCAGCGTGCTGATCGCCAGCGCGGCGCTATTTAGTGCTACCCTTTGGTATGTTGTAACTATGGAGAACCGTGATGGCTCGCTATGATTTGGTGGCTGATTTATACGAATGCGTGAATACGCTGGAGCGCGAACTCACTGCGCTGCGGGCGTCGGTTGAACAGCAGCCGCTGTTGCTGGCGCGCGTGTTCAGCCTGCCGGAGATCGAGAAAGGCAAAGAGCATGATGAAATCAACCGCATCGCGGTGACCCAGCACCTCGGTAAACGCGCGCGCGTAATGGCCCTCGCCCATTACTGTCGCCTGTTTATGCAGCATCAGTCGGAAAAACTCAGCACCAAAGCGGCGGTGCGTCTGCCTGGCGCCCTCTGTATTGAGGCGGATGACGCAGCCAGCCAGCGACTGGAGCAGCAGGTCACGACCATCAACACCCTCAAGCAGCGGCTGGAGCAATTGATTACCGTCGACTCCGGCCTGCCGAGCGAGGCGCGTTTTGAGTTTGTGCACCAGCATCTGCGTGGCCTGATCACGCTCAACGCCTATCGCAGCGTCACGCTACTGAAGGCGCCGGATACGCTGCGTTTTGGCTGGGCGAATAAAAACATCATCAAGAACGTGACGCGCGAGGCCATCGTGGAGCAGCTGGAGCGCAGCCTGAAGGCGAACCGCGCGCAGGCGCCGTGGACACGCGAACAGTGGGCAGAGAAAGTACAGCAGGAGCTGGAGCGGGTGCAGTCATTGCCGGACGGCGCGCAGCTGAAGATCAAGCGGCCGGTCAAGGTGCAACCTATCGCGCGGCTGTGGCGCGCCAGCGAGAAAAAACAGCTGCAACTGGCCTGCCCTTCGCCGCTGCTGGTGCTGTGCCGCGATCGTACGCAGGTGCCGACGCTGGGTGAACTGCTGGATTACGATGCTGAAAACATCGCGCACCGCTACAAGCCGCTGGCGCAGCCGCTGCATCAGATCATCCCGCGGCTGCGTTTATGGAGTGACCGTTTGTAAGACAAAAAAACAGCGCGACAGGTCGCGCTGTGGTGCCCGGCAGTGAAGCTACTGCTTCATGCTGCCAACCATCTCTTCCGGCCGCACCCATTCGTCAAACTGCGCTTCGGTCAGGTAGCCAAGCTGCAGCGCCGAGGCTTTCAGCGTCAGCCCCTGTTTGTGCGCCTGCTTGGCAATCTCCGCCGCTTTGTCATAGCCGATATGGGTATTCAGCGCGGTAACCAGCATCAGCGACTCGTTGAGCAGCTGATCGATGCGCTCGCGGTTGGGCTCAATGCCCACCGCGCAATGGTGATTGAAGTTGTCCATGCCGTCGGCCAGCAGCCGCACCGACTGCAGGAAATTGTGGATCACCATTGGCCGGTAGACGTTGAGTTCGAAGTTACCGGACGCACCGCCCATGTTCACCGCCACGTCATTGCCCATCACCTGGCAGCACAGCATGGTCAGCGCTTCACACTGCGTGGGATTGACTTTGCCTGGCATGATCGAGCTGCCGGGCTCATTTTCCGGAATGCTGATTTCACCGATGCCGCAGCGCGGACCGGACGACAGCCAGCGCACGTCGTTAGCGATTTTCATCAGCGATGCGGCCAGGCCTTTCAGCGCGCCGTGCGCATGCACCAGCGCATCGCAGGTCGCCAGCGCTTCAAACTTGTTGGGCGCGGTGACAAAGGGTTGCTGCGTCAGGTCGGCCAGCGCTTTCGCCACGCGCACCGCATATTCCGGATGGGTATTCAGGCCGGTACCGACCGCGGTACCGCCCAGCGCCAGCTCGGCGACGTGCGGAATACTGTGTTCGATGTGCTTCAGATTGTGCTCCAGCATGGCAACCCAGCCGGAAATCTCCTGGCCGAGCGTCAGCGGTGTGGCGTCCTGCAGGTGGGTACGACCAATTTTAACGATGTCTTTAAACGCGGCGGACTTCTCGCTCAGGGTATTTTTCAGCACCTCAATTTGCGGAATCAGCTGTTCGCGCAGCGCGATCACCGCGGCGACGTGCATGGCGGTGGGGAACACATCGTTGGAGCTCTGGCTCTTGTTAACATCATCATTCGGATGCACTTTGCGCGACATGCCACGCTCGCCGCCCAGCAGTTCGCTGGCGCGGTTAGCCAGCACTTCATTCATGTTCATGTTGGTCTGGGTGCCGGAGCCGGTCTGCCAGATGGCCAGCGGGAACTCGTCACTGTGCTGGTCGGCCAGCACCTCGTCAGCGGCGTCGATAATCGCCCCGGCCCGTTCAGCCGGCAGCAGCCCCAGATCGCGGTTAACCTGGGCGGCCGCGCGCTTGGTCAGCGCCAGCGCGTGCACCAGCGCCACGGGCATCTTCTCGGTGGAGATACGGAAGTGCTCCAGCGAACGCTGCGTTTGTGAGCCCCACAACTTATCTGCCGGAACTTTGAACGGACCCATTGAATCTTTTTCAATGCGGTTGGCTGCCATGACTACGTCTCCTTAGCTCAGATTTTGAGGTTTCCGCCTAAGTCGTCTTCCCGCGACGCCTTAGAGCGAGCAAGACTGTCACATACAAGAAATTAACATTATGCGAGCCCATCGCGTTTATTGCACTTGTTCGTGTATTTTCTATCGCACTTTCTGCTTTAATACGCTTATTTACTTACCGTTATTAACGGGTAAACGATGCAAAAATTGAACAATTCGCTGCAAAATTATGCATGGGGCAGCAAAACCGCGCTGACCGAACTCTACGGCATCGAAAACCCGCAGGGATTGCCGATGGCGGAATTATGGATGGGCGCGCACCCCAAAAGCCCCTCCACCGTCGACGTGGACGGCGTGGCACGCTCGCTGCGTGACGTGATCAACGACGATCCGGTCGCGACGCTGGGCGCAGCGGTAGCGCAGCGTTTCGGTGAGCTGCCCTTTCTGTTTAAAGTGCTGTGCGCCGATCAGCCGTTATCGATTCAGGTGCATCCAAGTAAAACCGCCGCTGAAGCCGGTTTCGCGCGTGAAAACGCGGCGGGCATTCCACTCAGCGCCGCCGAGCGCAACTATAAAGATGCTAACCACAAACCCGAACTGGTCTATGCCCTGACGCCGTTCCAGGCGATGAACGGCTTTCGCGAACTGCCTGAGATTGTCTCGCTGCTGGAGCCGGTCGCGGGCGCGCATCCGCAGATCGCCCATTTCCTCGAAAACGCCAGCGAAGCTGCGCTGGCTAAACTGTTCGCTACCCTGCTGTCGCTGAAAGACGAGAGCAAAACCCGCGCGCTCGGCGTGCTGAAATCCGCGCTGAACGCGCGCGAAGGCGAGCCGTGGCAGACCATCAAAACTATCGCCAGCCACTATCCGGACGATAATGGCCTGTTCTCACCGCTGCTGCTGAATGTCATCACCCTGCAACCGGGCGAGGCGATGTTCCTGTTCGCCGAAACGCCGCATGCCTATCTGAAAGGCGTGGCGCTGGAAGTGATGGCGAATTCGGATAACGTGCTGCGCGCCGGCCTGACGCCGAAATTCATTGATATCCCGGAACTGCTGGCCAACCTGAAGTTCGAGGCCAAACCGGCTGCGACGCTGCTCACTCAGCCGCAGACGCAGGGCGACAGCCTCAACTTCCCGATTCCGGTAGAGGATTTTGCCTTCGCCATTCATACGCTTTCGGCCACGCCGCAAACGCTGGCACAGCACAGTGCCGCCCTGCTGTTCTGCATTGAAGGCCAAGCTGTGATTGAAAAGGCCGGGCAGCAGCTGGTACGGCAACCGGGCGAATCCTGCTTTGTCGCAGCCAGCGAGTCGCCGGTGAGCGCGGCGGGGACCGGTCGTCTGGCGCGGGTGTTCAACGCGCTGACGTGAGGCGGCTGACGCCTGCAGCATTAACTGCTATTATTTCAAACTATTAATTAAAAAACGCCTGCGGGCGTTTTTCTTCACCCGTCGCGCGGCCCAACGGTATGCGCACGCAAGGATAAGGACGACTCAGCGATGAAAAAGACCAAGGTTGCCGTAGGTGTGATTGTGGCGCTCGGCGTAATCTGGACTGGCGCAGCGTGGTTTACCGGTAAACAGCTGGAAAGCCACATGGATGAGATGCTGCAAAATGCCAACAGCCAGATCAACGTGTATGCGCCGAATAGCCGTCTGACGCTTAGCTATCAGGATTACCAGCGTGGCGTATTCAGCAGCAAAACCAAACTGGTGATTCAGGCCAGTTCCCAGACCGAAGACAATCCACTGCTGAAGCCGGGTCAGAGCATCGTGCTCAACGAAACCATCGACCACGGTCCTTTTCCGTTTGCTCAGCTGAAGCGCGGCAACCTGATCCCCAGCATGGCCTCGGTGCACACCGAACGGGAAAATACCGATGCGGTGAAGAAACTGTTTGAACTGACTCAGGGCAAATCGCTGGTTAATGCCGATACCCGCGTCGGTTACAGCGGCGCGACCGATACCGCGCTGCACCTGCTGCCGGTGGATTACAGCAATGCGCAGACCGGCGACCGCCTCGCCACCAACGGCGGCACGCTCAACGTCAGCGCGGACAGCAAAGGCGACAAAGTCAGTCTGCAGGGTGACTTCTCCAGCATCGCCGTCACCAGCAAAAACCAGCTGCAGCAGCCGGTGCTGTTTACCCTTAACGGTCTGAAGCTGGGCGGTGACACCCACCTGAGTCCGGAAGGCGTGCGCGTCGGCGACCAGACCATCACGCTGGATAAGCTCGACGCCAGCATTAACGGTCAGGAAGGCCTGACGCTGGAGAAGCTGGACGGGAAGTCCTCGTTCGACAACAAAGACGGCAAGATTGGCGGCCAGATTGACTATCAGGTCGATAATATCAGTCTGCAGAAACAGCCGTTCGGCGAAGCCAAACTGGCGATGAAATTTGCGCAGTTTGATGCTCAGGCGGTGAAAACCTTCTCTGACCAGTACAATGCGCAGATGCAGGATCTGCTGAACCAGCCCGGCGTGGTGGACGATCCTATCCGCTACCAGGCCAGCGTGCAGACCATCCTGAGAAAGAACCTCCCGACCCTGCTGAAAGGTTCGCCGACCGTGAGCGTGGCGCCGCTGAGCTGGAAAAATGACAAGGGCGAGAGCACGTTCAACCTTAACGTCGGTTTTAACGATCCGGCGACCGTCACCGGTGAACCGCAGAGTCTGGGGGCCGCCGTGGATCGCGTGCTGAAAACGCTCGACGGCAAGCTGAGCATCAATATGCCGATGGCGACGGAAGTGATGCGTCACGTCGGGCTGGCGGAAGGTTATCAGGGTGATGATGCGCAGAAACTGGCCGATCAGCAGGTGAAAGGTCTGGCGGCAATGGGCCAGATGTTCCGTCTGACGCAGCAGCAGGACGATAACATCACCACTAGCCTGCAATACGCTAACGGTCAGGTCACCATGAATGGCGACAAAATGACGCTGGAGCAGTTCCTGTCGCGCTACATGCTGGGCGCGCCAACCAGCGAAGGCATGCCAGAGTAATCCCCGTGGCAGCCCTCTCCGGGCTGCCGTTTTACCCCCCAGCAAAAAAAATTTCACCCTTTTCTGCATCCGTTCAGCCGCGCCGTACGTATATCCCTTTGTGAGCCCCCTTCTGCTCCTTCAATGAGGATATAAGATGAAAAAGTTAATCAGTCTTGCCGTCCTGTCTGCGGCCCTGCTTGGCGCTAACGCTTCTATGGCTGCCATGCACGCCGATTCGGTGATGGTGGGCGGCGCGGCAATGTATCCACAAAAAAACATTATTGAAAACGCCCTGAACTCGAAGGATCACACCACGCTGGTCGCTGCCGTTAAAGCCGCGGGTCTGGTCGATACCTTACAGGGCAAAGGCCCCTTTACGGTGTTTGCGCCGACTAACGCCGCCTTTGCCAAACTGCCTACCGGCACGGTTGATGCGTTACTCAAACCGGAAAACAAAGCCAAACTCACCAGCGTGCTGACCTACCATGTGGTCGCCGGTAAATATGATATGAAAGCGCTGGAGCAAAAAATTAAACAGGGTGGCGGTAAAGCCGAATTGAAAACGGTTAACGGTCAGCCGCTGTGGATTATGAGCAACGGGCCACACAATATTCAGCTGAAAGATGGTCAGGGTAATGTGGCAAATATCAGTACTTATGATGTAAACCAAAAAAATGGCGTCATCGACGTTATTGATACTGTTTTGATGCCTGAATAACTGTCTATACTCGGTAAGGTTAAACAAACCGGCCAAGAGTATTATGGACGCCTCTCAGGCTGAGCAACAAATAGCCTTAATACAGGCGGTCGCGAATAGCGATCGCCTGGCTTTTGAACAGCTGTACCGGCTGACTTCCCCGCATCTGTTTGCGGTAGCGCTGCGCATGTTACGCCAGCGGGCGTGGGCGGAAGAGATTCTGCACGAATGCTACATCACGGTCTGGCAGAACGCCGCGTCATTTAACAGCGCGCTCAGTTCTCCTCTGACCTGGATCAGGTTCAGCCGCCCGTCACGCCGCCGGAAACGCTGTGGAAAAAAATGGCCCTTTCCCTGCCGCCCGACGCGCGTGTCGCGCCCGCACGCCGGACGCTGCCGTGGCTGGCTGCCGCCTGCGTCGCGCTGGGCTTAGCGCTGTCGGCTTACTGGCTGCGCGAGCCGGTAATGACGCCGCTGGCGGTACTGACCGATGCGCAACACAGTCAACAATGGGTGGTGAGCGCCAGCCGCCAGCAGGACGTGATCAGCCTGGCACCGCTGCAGGTCAGCGCGGTCAGGGCGGATCAGAGTCTGGAACTGTGGCTGATTCCGCCTGGCCGGGCGCCAGTTTCACTCGGTCTGGTCACCGGGAGTGTGCCGCAGCAGTATCCGATTGAGAAACAGCAGTCGCTGGTTAAGGCGACGCTGGCGATCAGTCTTGAGCCGCACGGCGGTTCGCCAACCGGACGTCCAACGGGCCCGGTGCTTTACAGTGTAAATTTATAATCGGTGATGGTCACGGGTGAAATTAGCGCTAACGAGGCAGCTTTTATTATTTGATGACGGCCGGCGTGTCGCAGGCGGAGTGCCGTTAATCATTGCCGCGTGACTTAAGCTAAATGAACTGACATTGAACGCTCAATTTCAGCAAACGGCAAAAACAATGAATGTTTATTTATCCGCCGGCGAGCTTTACTGCCGCGGCCCGGCGAAATAACCTCCTTTATAAATTAATTTGGCGTGTTTTTGGGAAAGAAATATTTTATCGACGATTCATTTTCTTTTTCAGAATTCCCTGCCATGCTTAAAACGCTAAGCCATAGTACGCGATATTATCGCGAACAATAAATAATAACGCTCGACACCATTGTGTCTTAAACGACACCGGGGAAACTCACCATGCAATTTCTTAAAAACTTCACCATTCGCCGGGTTGTGCAGTGCATCCTGGTTGCGGCGCTGCTGATTGTGGCGCTGGCCAGGATCTATGGCAGCACAGTGCTGCGCGACATGCATCAGCGCGAACTGCATAACGCAACCCTGACCAGCCAGCTGCTGTTTCTCAATCGCGCCAGTTTAGTGATGGCATCGGGAACCACGGTGGCAAAAGCGGCCGTAGCGGCCGATGCCCCCGCCGATAGCAACTGGGCGCCGCTGCGTGCCGCCCTCACCGCACCGCCGGCTGACTTTGCGGTGCCTGCGGCTGAGCGCTTGCAATTCCTGCAGCGCGACATCGCAGCGAATAATCATGCCGACCAGTCCGATCGCCAGCGTCTGCAAATGGCCTTTGGCATTGCTGCACTGCTGATGCTAGCGCTGCTGCTGTTCTGTGACCGTTTTCTGGTCACGCATCTGGTACGGCCACTTGGGGCGCTGCGGGAACATTTCCGCGGCATCGCCGCTGGCGATCTTACGCAGGAACCGCAGGATTTTGGCCGCAACTGTGTGGGTCAGCTGATTCCGCTGGTCAGGCTGATGCAGCAGAGCCTGCTGACCACGGTGCGCGCAGTGCATGACAACACCGACGTGCTGCGCAAGGAGTCCGCGGATATCGCCCAGCGGCAACGCCGATCTGTCCGATCGTACCACCCGCCAGGCTGCCGCGCTCGAGCAGACCTCGGCCAGCATGGAGCAGCTTAGCGCCACCGTAGAGAAAAATGCCCACAGCGCTGGCGAAGCGCGTGAGCTGGCCCAGGCTGCTGCGCGCACCACGCGCGACGGCGAAGCGCTGGTGAAAAGTGTGGCATCCATGATGGCCGATATCGCCGCAGAAGCCGATAAAATCCGTCAGTTTACCGCCACGGTTAACATCATCGCTTTTCAGACTAATATTCTGGCACTGAACGCGGCTGTCGAAGCCGCCCGCGCCGGTGAGCAGGGACGCGGCTTTGCCGTGGTGGCAGCCGAAGTGCGCACGCTGGCACAACGCAGCGCCAGCGCCGCGAAGGAGATCGAAGGGCTGATTAATGGCACCGTGACGCGCGTTGGCGAGGGAGCGCAGACCGCGCAGCGCGCCGGAGCCATCATGGACAGCGCCACGCAAAGCGTTTCCGCCGTTACGTCGCTGATTGGACAGATTGCGCTGGCGTCAGACGAACAGAGCAAAGGCATTGCCTAGGTTACGCTGGCCGTGACCGATCTGGATCGCGTCACCCAGCAGAATGCAGCCCTGGTGAAAGAGATCGCCACCTCGGCCGGCAGCCTGAATGGCCGTACCGGAACGCTGGCTGCGGTGATCAGTCATTTCAACTTTTCTGACAGCCCGCGGGACAGCGCTCAGCCTGCCGCGCTACCGGCCGGCCAGCGCCCCGTTTCAGCCACCGGCAGCTTCGCGGCAGAAAAGCTTGCCCGTCTCTGACCCGGCATAGCTCGCAGCCGATAACCACACCGACAGGGACAGGTCACAGAAAGAGAAGAACTTATGAGCCATCAATCATTGCAGCACATCGTTCCGGTTCAGACTGATGTCCGTGACTTACGCATCGCCACGGGCATGACACAACTGCACGCGCTGAACGCTTCGACCTTAGCCTGCGGGTCTGGCAGATGAAGGAGTCCGTAGCAAAACCGTCGCCGCTCAGTCAGGGAGAATATGAGTTTTTGCTGCTGCTGGCAGGAAAACATCCCTATTTTAGTCTGACGGCCAGAGCCCGTTAATGCAGTGCGCGCTGGCCATTGCGTCAGCGCCGCCTGCGACAACCGGGGATCCGCTTCCTCCACCCGGCGTGCTGCACGGCCTTTCTACCAAATGGTACTGGGTGCCGGTCATTGCCGCCGTGTGGTTTGTTGGTTACTACGCCATCTTCCGTTTCGCCATAACCCGCTTCAACATCAAAACACCAGGCCGCGAAGCAGAAACCAG
Organism: Type-A symbiont of Plautia stali; assembly: GCF_059731155.1. NCBI lineage: Bacteria > Type-A symbiont of Plautia stali. The sequence continues at coordinate 1,499,250 of NZ_AP035891.1, forward strand.
CCGCGTTGAGCAGCAGGTCAGCCGCGCCGGCGTGGGCAAATCCGGCTACAACACGCCAGCGATTCTTGCGGCGCTGGGTGGCGTTGACAACATCACCTCGCTGGATAACTGCCTGACGCGCCTGCGCCTGTCAGTGGCCGACATGAGCAAGGTCGACGATGCCGCTCTGAAAGCCAACGGCGCCATCGGCGTGGTGCACCTTAACCAGACCAATCTGCAGGTGGTAATTGGCCCGCAGGTGCAGTCGGTCAAAGATGAAATGGCCCATCTGATGAGCGCGACGGTGTAAACATGCAGGCGTTTAATTTTGATCGGGTGATGGATCGCCACGGCAGCTGGTGCACGCAGTGGGACTTTGTCGCCGACCGCTTCGGCGTGGCCGATCTGCTGCCTTTCACCATCTCGGACATGGATTTCGCCACGGCTCCCTGCATCATTGACGCGTTGCAGCAGCGGCTGAATCACGGCGTGCTGGGTTACAGCCGCTGGCAGCATGAGGATTTCCTCTCCGCCCTGCAGCACTGGATGCGCAGCCGCTTTGCCAGCGAGATCGCGGCGGAGTCGCTGGTGTATGGCCCGTCGGTGATTTATATGGTGGCGCAGTTGCTGCGCCACTGGACGCAGGCGGAGGATGAAGTGCTGATTCACACGCCCGCCTATGATGCGTTTTACCAGACAATCATCGGTAATCAGCGCAGGGTGCTGGAACTACCGTTGCAGCGCGATGGCGACACATGGCGCTGTGATATGGCTCAGCTGGAAACCATGCTGACGCGGCCGCCGCTGTAAGGTGATGCTGCTGTGCAGCCCGCACAATCCCACCGGCAAAGTGTGGCAGCGTGCAGAGCTGGATGACGTCGCGCTGCAGCAGCGGCTGATCCAGCAGCATAAGGTGGCGATTATGCTAGGCAGCACTTACGGCAGCGCCAGTCGCAGCTATCTGCGACTCAACGCTGGCTGCCCGCGCAGCAAGCTGGATGACGGGCTGGACCGGCTGATTGCCGCACTGCAATCGTTCTGAACCGCGGCGGATGCTGATTAATTCAGCATCCGCTGCCCGCTTTGCGCAAATCACTGGCGCGGTTGCGCAAGATGTTTTTATAATTGTCTGCACTTTACGTTAATTCAGCGAGTGCGACATGATTGATGCGAAACTTCCCCTCACCGACCTTCACCGCCACCTCGATGGCAATATCCGCGCCCAGACCATCCTTGATTTAGGTCGCCAGTTCAATCTTACGCTGCCCGCCGATACGCTGGATACGCTGCGTCCACACGTCCTGGTGACCGCCAACCAGCCGGACCTGGTGAGCTTCCTGCAGAAGCTTGACTGGGGCGTCAAAGTGCTGGGCGATCTCGACGCCTGCCGCCGCATTGCGCTGGAAAACGTCGCCGACGCCGCGCAGGCAGGTATCCATTACGCTGAGCTGCGCTTCTCACGGGGCTACATGGCGATGAACCATCACCTGCCGATCGCCGGCGTGGTGGAAGCGGTGATTGATGGCGTGCGCGCGGGCGTGCAGCAGTACGGCGTCGAGGTGAAGCTGATTAACATCATGAGCCGCACCTTCGGCGAAGAAGCCTGCCTGCGCGAGCTGGAAGGTCTGCTGGCGCACCGCGATGGCATCACCGCCGTCGATCTGGCCGGTGACGAACTGGGCTTCCCGGGCAGCGAATTCCTCAGCCACTTTAACCGCGCCCGCGATGCCGGATTCCGCATCACCGTGCATGCAGGTGAAGCCGCCGGACCGGAGAGCATCTGGCAGGCGATCCGCGAGCTGGGCGCCGAGCGCATCGGTCACGGTGTCAAAGCGATTGAAGACCGCGCGCTGATGGATTTCCTTGCCGAACAGCGCATTGTCGTTGAATCCTGCCTGACGTCGAACATTCAGACCAGCACCGTAGCCTCGCTGGCCAGCCATCCGCTGAAGGCGTTCCTGCAGCACGGCATTCTGGCAACCATCAACACTGACGATCCGGCGGTACAGGGCATTGAGCTGGCGCATGAATATGAGGTCGCTGCGCCACAAGCGGGCCTGAGCGCCGTTGAGATTCGCCAGGCGCAGGAAAACGGTATTGCCATCGCCTTTTTAACCGAGGCAGATAAAGCCGCGTTGCGCCAGCGCGTGGCGGCATAAGCAATAAAAAAGGAGCGCAGATTACGCTCCTTGTTGATCGGCTGGCGATAACGCGGTTTATTTCAGGGACAGGGGCTGGCGTTTTTCCGCAGATTGCAGGCCAAGCTCAATCAGCTCCATCACCTGAATCGCCTCTTCCGCCGTTACCGGGTTGGCACCGTTACCGGCAATAGCGTCGCGGATTGCCGCATAATAGGCCGGATAGTTCCCCGGCATCGTCAGCAGCTCTTTTTCCACCATCACTTCGCCCTCGGCCAGCGTCAGCGTGCCGTTGCGCATGTCGTAGCCCCAGTCTTCACGCGGCGGACATTCACCCGCTTTCAGACGGTCCTCCTGCGGATCGAGCCCATACTTAACGTAGCTGCCGCGCGTGCCGTGCACCACAAAACGCGCCGATTCCGCGGCCACCAGCATGCTGGCGTGCAGCACCACGCGCCGGGTGGGATAAGTCAGCACCGCGTGGAAGTAATCGGTGGTTTGCGCGCCCGGACGCAGTTCAGCCATGTCGACGTTGATCGCCACCGGCGGTCCAAACAGCTGCAACGCTTGGTCCAGCACGTGCGGTCCGAGATCGAACCAGATCCCGCTGCCCGGGCCTTTCATTTCGCGCCAGCGCTGACGCACTTCCGGACGGAAACGGTCAAAGTGCGACTCCAGATAGCGCACCTCGCCCAGCGTGCCGTCGTTTAGCAGCGTTTTCAGCGTCAGGAAATCGCTGTCCCAGCGGCGGTTATGGAACACCGACAGCAGCAGCCCTTTGGCTTTGGCCAACGGATCGAGCTCACGCGCCTGTGACAGTGTCACGGTAAACGGTTTGTCGACCACCACATGCTTGCCGGCATTGAGTGCCGCTTTGGCGAGCGGGAAATGAGTGTCGTTAGGGGTAGGAATTACAATCAGGTGCAGCGTCGGGTCATCCAGCAGCGCCTGGTGATCGGCCACCACCTGCACCGACGGCCAGTCAGCGTGCACTTTACTGGCATCGCTGCTGGAGATCGCCGCCAGCTCAACGTCTGGCGTACCGGCGATCAGCGGCGCATGGAAGGTTTTGCTGGCAAATCCGTAGCCGATCAGGCCGACACGTAGTTTATCGCTCATTCTCATTCCTCTTGTTCGTGACCTGACTGATTTAAGACGAATCATTCAGTAAGAACAAGGCGGAATCACCTGAAAGCTCAGGAGATCGCACTCCGTGCCGGTTGCCAGCTCTCCTGGGCCACCAGCGCGTCGTGCGCATCCTGACTGCGGCGGCGGAAATCGCTTGGACTGACGCGCCCACCCGCTTGCGGAACACGCGCGAGAAGTAGAGCTGGTCGTCGTAGCCGACCTCGCGCCCCACCGAGGCGATGGGCTCCTGGGTGGTTTGCAGCAGCAGCTTTGCGCGGATCACCCGCTGATCTTCACGCCAGCGCAACAGGTTGATCCCCATCTGCTCGCGAAACAGGTGGGCCAGACGCGACGGCGACAGACAGACGTGGCGCGCCACTTCCTCGATTTTCACCTCGCTGTCCAGATGATTTGTGACGTACTGGCAGGCTTCAATCACGCGCGGATCGCGAATTTGCTGATGGCTGCGCGGATCCTCTTCTACCGCACGCAGCAGCAGCAGGCGCTCCAGCAGATTCATTGCCAGCTCCTCGGCGAAGCGACGTCCGGAGTTGTGCGTCTGTTCGATGCTGGCAAACAGGCGGTCAAATTCGGCGCGCAGCGCATCCGGCAGCCGCAGCCGGCCAACGCCCTGGTTCTGATCCTGCCACTGCAGCCAGTCGGTCCAGTAGGCGCGCGGACGGAAATAGACCCAGCGATGATGCCAGCACGGACTGTCCGGCGCGCGGCCATAGTAGTGCGGCGTTTTCGGCTGAAACAGCAGCAGGTCGCCTGGCTCGCAGTCAAACGCTGACGCCCCGTCAAACACCCGTCCCTGACCTTTAATGGTCAGATTGAGGATGTAACCTTTCATGCCGTGCGGGCGAGCGATAAAAAAATCGAGCTGATCGCCGGCGTTGATCGGCGTCAGTCCGGCCACCAGCCAGGCGTAAAACGGATAGCCCGGCAGTAAAGGATTTTGCTGTTCACTCGGCGCTTCGCGGTGGTACATAAGGATCTCCCGGCTCGCGTGACGTTAGGGCGCAGCGTCACGGCTGCGCCCGCGGGATCAGGCGGTTCTGCTTTTTTGTTTGTAACGGTCAAAGATCACTGCCGCTAACAGTATCAAACCGCGCACCACATACTGTGAGAATGGCGAGATATTCAATAAATTCATCGCATTCTCGACGGTACCCAGAATCAGCACCCCGGCCACCACGTAGGAAATCTTGCCGATACCGCCCTTCAGCGACACGCCACCCAGCACGCAGGCGGAGATAACGATCAGCTCATAGCCGAGCGAGGTCATCGGCTGACCGCTGGTCATGCGCGAAGCCAGGATGATGCCGGCCGCCGCTGATACCAGCCCAGAGAGGATGAAAGATGATGATGCGCGTGCGCACCACCGGCACCCCGGCCAGCCGCGCCGCTTCTTCATTGCCACCAATCGCCAGCGTGTTGCGGCCAAAGGTGGTTTTGTTCAGCAGGAAACCGAACACGATCATGGTGGCGATGGTCAGCCAGATTGGTGCCGGCACGCCGAGCCAGTTGGCGTAGCCGAGGGTGAAAAAGCGCTCATCCTCAATCCCCACTGCTTTACCGTCGGAGAAGATGTAGGCCAAGCCGCGCACAATCTGCATGGTCGCCAGCGTGGTGATCAACGCGTTAATCTTGAGACGCGCAATCACGAAGCCGTTAACAAAGCCGGTGGCCATACCGAGCAGCAGGCCGGCGGCGACGCCGATCCACAGGCTTTCGGTCATGTTGATCACCACGGCGGTGACGACACCAGCGCAGGCAATCACTGACGCCACCGACAGGTCGAAATCGCCGGAGACGAGGCAGAACAGCATGCCGCACGCCACCATGCCGGACATCGACATCGCCAGGCCCAGCCCTTTAATGTTGATAAAGGTGCCAAAATTAGGCACGAAGATGGCGCAGACGATAAACAGCAGCGCAAACACCACCAGCATGCCGAAGTTGTCCCAGATGCGCCCGAGCTGCAGGCCACTGCGCTGCACCGGTGGCGTATTGGACGTGGTAGATGAAGCCATTTTTACTCTCCTTTACCTCAGGCCACGGCGGCCGCTTGAGTGGTTTTCGGCATGGCCAGGCTCAGCGTCAGCTGCTCCGTGGCGGCGTCGTGGGGCAGTTCACCGGCAATCTCACCTTTGCGCATCACCACGATGCGGTCGGCCAGTCCCATCACTTCGGGCAGATCGCTGGAGGCAAACAGCACCGCGATCCCTTTGTTCGCCAGCTGATAAATCAGGTTATAGATTTCATGTTTGGCGCCGACATCAATGCCGCGCGTCGGTTCGTCGAGCAGGATCACGTTCATCTCCTCCGACAGCCAGCGGCCCAGAATCGCCTTCTGCTGGTTGCCACCGGACAGATTCATGATCAGCTGATGCGCGCCCGGCGTTTTGATGTTCAGCGAGCGAATGTGATGGTCCGCGTTTTTCGCTTCCCAGCCCGGCTTGATCAGACAGCCGGCATTCAGGTTGTGGCGGCGCGCGCTGATATTGATGTTCTCGCGCACCGAGTGCACCGGGATGATGCCTTCGGCTTTGCGATCTTCCGGGCACAGCATGATGCCGGCGCGGATGGCATCAATCGGTTCGCGGATGTTGAGCTGCTTACCGTCCAGCGTGACCGTGCCCGCGCGCAGGCGGGTGGCACCAAACAGCCCTTTCATCAGTTCGCTGCGGCCGGCACCGACCAGTCCAAACAGACCGACAATTTCTCCGGCGCGCACCGTCAGCGATATCGGCATCCGCACGCCTTTCGCTTCCACCTTGTCCAGCTGCAGACGTACGGGGCCCAGCTCACGTGGCGCGTAGCCATAGATATCTCCAAGGTTGCGTCCGACCATCGCCTCCACCAGATCGTCATGGTGGGTATTGGCCATATCCGTGAAGGTGCGCACGTAGCGCCCATCCTTAAACACGGTAATGGCATCGCTTAGCGCGAAAATTTCTTCCATGCGATGCGAAACGTACAGCACCACCCGGCCCTGCTCGCGCAGCTGGCGAATCACGCGGAACAGATGCTCAATTTCGCGCGCCGACATCGAACTGGTCGGCTCATCAAAGGCGATGATGCGCGCGTTACGCGCCAGCGTTTTGGCGATTTCAACCATCTGCCACTGGCCGAGCGACAGGTATTTCAGCGGCATGTCGGGGTCGATATCCATGCCGAGATTTTTCAGCTGCAGACCAGCTTCGTAGCGCAGCAGCTTGCGGTTAACCAGCCCGCGCTTGTGCGGCAGCTGGCCAAGATAGATGTTCTCCGCCACGCTCATTTCCGGTACCAGATGCAGCTCCTGGTAAATGATCGCCACGCCGGCATCCAGCGCATCAACGGTATTGCTGAAGCTTTTCGCTGCGCCTTTGATGCGGATTTCGCCGCCGCTGGGCTGATAGCTGCCGCTGAGGATTTTCAGCAGCGTGGATTTGCCCGCGCCGTTTTCTCCCATCAGCGCGTGCACTTCCCCGGCACGGCACTGAAAAGAGATATCCTGCAGCGCTTTCACGCCAGGGAAGGTTTTGCTGATGCCATGAAATAACAGAAAAGCTGGATCCGTGTTCATGGGAACTCCTCTGAGCCTCCATACTTCGCATCGTAGCGGCGTTGGCTGCCTGTTAATTAACATCACATTGAGGACGGCTTAAAACCGACTTACATCAGCCCTTTCTTCGCCAGCTCGGTTTTGAAATTGTCGCGGGTGATCAGCACCACGTCGGTCACTTCGGTGAATTTCGCTGGCTCCTGACCTTTGGTCACCCACTTGTAGAGCATTTCGCTGCTCTTATAGCCGTGCACGTCCGGGCTTGGCAGCAAAGAACCGTAGAAGCCGGTTGGCGCGCCCTTCGACAGCTCGCTTACCGCGTCCACCCCGTTGATGCCGATACCAATCACGTCCGGTGCCTTGAAGCCCTGGCCTTCGGTGGCGCGCACGCCGCCCAGCACGGTGTTATCGTTCATGCCGACAATCAGCCAGTGCTTCACTTCCGGATGCTGCACCAGCAGCGAGTTACCGGCGTCAAACGCGCCCGGGATATCGTTAGATTTGGTCGGCACCTGATAAATCTGTTTCTCCGGGAAGCCGGCCGCTTTCAGCGCTGCCATCGAGCCACCGGTGCGGCGGCGCGCGGTATCCAGTTCGTTAGCAGTAATCGCCATCACGGCGGTTTGCTTCACATCCCAGCCGCGTTTCTGCATCTCTTTGTACAGCTCCTGCCCCTGACGCTCGCCGATTTTGGTCGCCGCCATCATCACCAGCGGTACGGTATCCATCGGCTTGCCTTTGGCGGTGACAAACTGGTCATCCACGGCAATCACTTTCAGGTCATAGCTGCGTGCTTTGCCGACGATGGCCGAGCCCAGCTTGGGATCCGGGGTACAAATGACAAAGCCTTTGGCGCCGCTCGCCGCCAGGCTATCGATAGCGTTCAGGGTTTTTTCACCGTCCGGCACGGCAATTTTAATCACTTCAAAGCCGAGATCTTTGCCGGCCTTATCGGCGAATTTCCACTCGGTCTGGAACCAGGGTTCCTCCGGCTGTTTGACGAGAAAACCGAGCTTCATGGTCTCGGCGATAGCGGATTGTGACATAAGCGCGGCGAGGCCTGCGGCCGCCAGTGCTTTAGTGAATTTATGCATGATGCTCTCCGGCACAATGGTGTTTTATCGCTATTATATTGATGCGCTGGAACAGGCGATCGTCAGCGTGGTGCAGGCGTTAACCCCGGCACAGCGCGCCGCGGTGGTGGGCATTGGCGTCGATTCTACCGGCTCGACGCCGGCCCCCATTGATCGCGACGGTAACGTCCTCGCGCTGCGTCCGGAATTCGCCAGCAATCCCAACGCTATGTTTGTGCTGTGGAAAGATCACACCGCCATAGAAGAAGCCGAAGAGATCAACCGCCTGTGCCGCAGCGGCCAGTTCACCGACTATACCCGCTACATCGGCGGCGTTTACTCCTCCGAATGGTTCTGGGCCAAAATTTTGCACGTGTCGCGTGCCGATGCCGCGGTGCGTGAGGCGGCGGTTTCGTGGGTAGAGCTGTGCGACTGGGTGCCCGCACTGCTGAGCGGCACCACCGCACCGGCCGAACTGCGGCGCGGACGCTGTGCCGCCGGGCACAAATCATTGTGGCATTCGGAGTGGCAGGGTTTACCGCCGGCGGCGTTCTTTCGCGCGCTCGATCCCATGCTGGTGGAACAGCTCGATTCGCCGCTGTTCAGCGATACCTTTACCGCCGATGTGCCGGTCGGCACGCTGTCCGGCGAATGGGCGCAAGCGCCTCGGCCTGTCAGAACAGGTGGTGCTGTCCGGTGGCGCCTTTGACTGCCACATGGGCGCGGTTGGTGCGGGCGCACAGCCGTACACGCTGGTGAATTCCGTGGGACAGCATGGACATGGACTTTATGAACCTGAACCAGACCGCGCACGGCGGCCGTGAGTTCGGCTTCATTGGCGCGCGCATGGGTCTGCAGCACAGCGTGGTGACCGGTCACTGGCAGGATAAAACCAGCCAGCAGCGTATCGCACGCTGGGTCAATGCCGCCCTGGCGAAGCAGGCCAGCCAGCAGCTGAAAGTGGCGCGCTTCGGTGACAATATGCGCGAAGTGGCGGTCACCGAAGGCGATAAAGTGGCAGCGCAGATTCAGTTTGGCTATGCGGTTAACGGCTGGGGCGTCGGCGATCTGGTTGAGGTGGTGAACAGCGTCAGCGACGGTGATGTCAACGCGCTGGTCGACGAATACGAGAGCCAGTATCTGTTCAGCGCAGCGGCGTCTGTAAACGGCGATAAGCGGCAGAATGTGCTGGATGCCGCGCGTATCGAGCTGGGCCTGAAGCGCTTCCTCGATGGCGAAGGCTGCAAAGCCTTTACCACCAATTTCCAGACGCTGCACGGTATGACGCAGCTGCCCGGTCTGGCGGTACAGCGCCTGATGGCTCAGGGCTACGGTTTCGCCGGTGAAGGCGACTGGAAAACCGCCGCGCTGCTGCACATCCTGAAAGTGTAGGCCGGTAAGCGCGCAGGCGGCACCTCGTTTATGGAGGATTACACCTACAACTTCGCGCCGGGCAACGAGCTGGTGCTGGGCTCGCACATGCTGGAAGTGTGCCCGTCGATCGCCAAAGAGGAGAAGCCGCTGATCGATGTGCAGTTCCTCGGCATTGGCGGTAAAGCCGATCCGGCGCGTCTGATTTTCTCTACGCCGGCGGGTCGCGCGGTGAACGCCAACGTAATCGACATGGGCGACCGCTTCCGTCTGCTGGTCAACGTGGTCGATACCATTGAACAGCCGCAGGCGCTGCCGAAGCTGCCGGTGGCACGTGCGCTGTGGCGCGCGCAGCCGTCGCTGGCCACCGCTTCTGAAGCGTGGATCCTGGCGGGCGGCGCGCACCATACGGTGTTCAGCCAGGCGCTGGATGTTGAGGATATGTACCTGTACGGCGAACTGCACGGCATTGAAGTGCTAGTGATTGATGACGAGACGCGCCTGCCGGCATTCAAAGATGCGCAGCGCTGGAACGACGCGTATTACCGCCTGAAACGTTAATAGCCTGAGATGTTGAAGTAAGCCGCGAGTGTGTCGCGGCTTTTTTTATGGCTAAAAACGTGCGCGCCAATCAACAAAGGTGGGCGTTACGTAAAGCCGGCGTGAATACCTCCCTGTAGCCTCGGCCGCCGCATCCCTGCGGCGTACGCTTTACGCCACTGCCCGCCTTTGTTTCCTTTATATTCGTGTGCTGCGAGTGGTCAGATTTAAACGCCGCGCAGCGCATAAATGACCGCGATGAACAACTTAACTGCCCCATAACGGCCAGCCCGAAGCGCAAAGCGTCCGCGCCAGGGATGGCGCGGCCGATCGGCATGGATGCGGGGTTTCTTTGCGATCGGGCTGGCCTTTGTGGGGCCGGGCACCCGATTTACAGCAGCCCCACCAAACATTCACGACTCTGAGCGCTAAAACTGCAAACCCCACCAAACATCCACGACTCTGAGCACCAAAAAAAAGTTGCGCCAATTTGCGCACCTCTCAACACTCGCAGGCCACTCACGACGACGACGTTAAACGCTTAACCGGCGCGTTCTGCTGGCGGTCCCACATCACCGTCAGCAGACGCTGCAGCGCGATGAAGGCAAACAGCAGGATACCGATGGCGATTTTGGTCCACCACGAACTCAGCGTGCCGTCGAAGTTAATCCATGTCTGAATCAACCCCTGAATCAGCCCCCCGAACAGCGTACCCAGCACCGTACCGACGCCACCCGACAGCAGCGTGCCGCCAATCACCACCGAAGCAATGGCATCCAGCTCGACGCCCAGCCCGGCCAGCGCGTAGCCGGCAGAGGTGTAAATGGAAAATACGATGCCTGCCAGTGTCGCCAGCGTGGTATACAGCGGATGATCGATAGGAATCGAGTTCTCCGACACCAGATAGCTGCAGCCGCGCAGGAAAAACATCCCGGCGAGCGTGATGATAAAGGCCGGGATTTTTAATGCATCAATCAGCCAGCCCATCATGGCGCCGAACAGTGCGCCTGCCGCCAGAATCAATGCAAAGGCCAGCAGCGGATCGACATAGCCCGGCTACCGCCGCACATACGCCGCTGATGGCATAGGTGGACATCACCACCAGCCAGCCGGTCACCCCGGCATTGCGCGCCGCGCGCAGGTTGATGCCTACAGCTTCGATGAACAGGCCAAGCGCGGTTTTGCGCGTCAGCAGCCACACCGCCACGGCCATCAGCAGGGTAATCCACACCGGTACCGGCAGCAGCCACAGCGAACCGCTGCCAAACCACGCGAGGCTGTCACTGTTAAAGGTGACGATTTGTCCCTGGGTGATCAGCTGCGCGATGCCGCGCCCGGCCACCATCAGAATCAGCGTGGCGACAAACGGCTGAATCTTCAGCAGGGCCACCAGCACGCCGTTCCACAAGCCGCACAGCAGCCCGGTACCGAGCGTGGCCAGAATAATAAAACTCAGGCTGTGCCCCGCCACCGTCAGCGTCGCCGCCGTCGCACCGGCTATCGCCATCACCGCGCCCACCGACAGATCGATCCCGCCGGTGGCGATCACCAGCGTCATACCAATCGCCAGCAGCGCGACCGGTGCGGCGCGGTTGAGAATGTCAATCGGGCTGCCGAACAGCCGGCCATCCTGAATGTGAATAGCAAAAAAGTTATTTGCCACCAGGCTGTCGATCAGCAGCACCAGAATCAGCGCGACGATCTGCGGCATGCCCGGCGGCAGCTTCGGCTTCCGCCGTTCCGGTTTTTCGTGTGTCATAGGCGATTCAAGCATGTTGTGCTCCTCCGTCCGCGATGGAGTTGACGATCGACGCCACCGACAGCTGCTCCAGCGGAGTTTCGGCGACCTGCTTCAGATCGCGCATGATCAGCACGCGATCGGCATAGCCCAGAAGCTCTTCCAGTTCAGAGGAGATGACCAGCAGCGCCAGTCCGTCGGCGCACAGGGATTCAATCAGCCAAATGATCTCGGTGTGGGCACCCACGTCGCTTGCGATCGATCATGCCGAAGCGGCGAGGCTCGCGGCCAATGTAGAGGTTATCCGCCACCGACATAGCCCCCCGGTTTCAGGCCGGCTTCTTTAATCGCCTGGATGGCACCGATCGCCATGTCGTCGTTGTACGCATACACCATGCAGATGTTTTTGCCGTTGTTCTCCGCTTTGATGAAGCTCTCCATCACCTCTTTACCCTTACTACGGGTAAAGTCACCGGACTGCGAGCGAATCACTTTGATGTTGTTGTGGCCGGCGATGGCTTCGGCAAAGCCTTTCTTACGGTCGATCGCCACGCTGGCACCGACGGTGCCCTGCAGTTCCACCACGTTACACTGCTTGTCACCGACGGTTTTCACCAGCCAGTCACCAATCAGTTTGCCTTCCAGCACGTTGTCGGCCGTCACCACCGCCATGTACAGCGATTTATCTTTCACCACGATGGCGCGATCCAGCAGGAACACCGGGATTTTGGCGTCTTTGGCCTCTTCCAGCACCGGTTCCCAGCCGGTTTGCACCACTGGCCCGATGAAGATGGCGTCAATGCCCTGAGCGATAAACGAGCGCACCGCTTTGATCTGGTTCTCCTGCTTCTGCTGACCATCGGCAATTTTCAGGGTGATACCGCGTTTTTGCGCTTCACTATTCTGCCACGTTGGTTTCGGCTGAACGCCAGCCGGATTCAGAACCGACCTGCGAGAAGCCCGCCGTCATGTCGGCAGCCAGAACCGATGTGCTGAGTGCAGCGCTGACCATGGTGGTCAAGAGTAAACGTTTCCACATAATTTTCATTCCTCTGAAGGGAGTGTGCTGTAGGGGTACAAACGCGCTTCAAGCCTGGCGCAATTGCGCTAAAACAAGCGCGACACACCTCACAAAACAGAATGAATTAAAGGGGTTACGCGTATCAGCCTGCCAGAGGGGGGGCGTCGTATGGACAAAATACCTGACTTTATGGCAGCGGAGGTTAAATAACTGTAATAAACAGAAGCGGTTATGACGGCAGGCACTGGAAACGATTACAACGGACACGTAAAGAATGGTTATTCATGCGGGCAGCAGGCAATGTTCTGTTTTGTGATAGTTCGCACACTTGCAATTTGACGTTTCATCACAGCTGCCCCCTTGTGCGTCACCCGTTACAGATAAATCGCTTTTTAGCGCCTGCTGCGCGTCAAAATAAGCGACCTGAAAGTGGTAAAAATAGCGTCTCAAATACGGGTTAAGACGCCTGTTAAATTTTCTCACCAGCCCCCGGCTAACGGGGCCGAAAACGCGCCTGACGCGCAGAAAAATGCGCGTTAAAAAAGATAAAAGCGTAAAAAAGTCCCTTTTGATGAGCGAATTAGCGCCCGTTGTCTGAATTTTGAATTTTTTTAACCACGGTGTCTGGACTCTGACCGCGTGCTCCCTATACTTGAGCACTTCCCCGTTCTTTATTTTTATGGCAATCATGACTGCGCTCGATTACCTGCTGAAATTTCGTAAAGTGAATAATCTTGAGAGTCTGGAAAAACTCTACGATCACCTCAATTATTCGCTCACTGATGATAACGAGATCATCAATATGTACCGCGCCGCCGATCACCGCCGTGCTGAACTCGCCTCAGGTGGCCGTCTGTATGACCTCGGCTGTGTGCCGAAGTCCGTCTGGCGCTACGTGGTGTAAAGCGCGCTTATCTCTGTTTCTGCCCCTATTGCGCTGTCCGAATCGGGCGTGACCCGTTTGGACATGGTACGCTCTGCCTCGTCTTTTTTGCTTACATCAGGATGAATAACATGTCCGAATCGGTAAACCCGCCGCGTATTGCCGGCTGGCTGCTGCTGCCGCTGGCCTGGCTGATTATGACGATGCTGACCAGCGCACTGGTGGTGGCGCTCTATCTGCGGCCGCTGTTTGACACTGAACTGCGCAACACGCTGTTTTCTCACGCCAGTATTTTAATGACGCAGTGGCTGGTGTCTTTACTCACCGCCGCCTCGGTGTGGCTGTACAGCATCTGGGTGTGCTGGATCTTTTGTCAGCGATCGCGCCGTCTGCCACGTCACTACATCTCTGGCTGCTGATTACCGTATTGCTGGCGCTGAAAACCTTCGCTTTTACGCCGGTGGCCGATGGGAAAGCTATCCAGACACTGCTGCTGGCCCTGCTCTCGGCGGCAGTCTTTGTGCCCTACTTCAAACGCTCGCAGCGGGTAAAACAGGCCTTTATTCAGCCCTGATGACGTACTTTTCGTCAGGAATTTAATTCTGAGTGCTCTCAGCCAGCGCACGAATCGCACAAAGGTTGAGATGCACCTCTCAATTCCGGATAATAAACGCCTTTCGGCTTCCCAGGTTAAAAAATGACCGATTACTTACTGCTCTTTATTGGCACCGTGCTGGTGAACAACTTCGTGTTGGTCAAATTCCTCGGCCTTTGCCCTTTTATGGGCGTGTCAAAAAAACTGGAAACGGCCATTGGCATGGGACTTGCCACCACGTTCGTCATTACTCTGGCGTCGATTTGCGCCTGGCTGGTGAATCACCTGATTCTGCTGCCGCTCGATCTGGTGTACCTGCGTACCATGGCCTATATCCTGGTGATTGCGGTGGTGGTGCAGTTCACCGAAATGGTGGTGCGTAAAACCAGCCCGTCGCTGTATCGCCTGCTCGGTATCTTTTTGCCGCTGATCACCACCAACTGCGCGGTGCTGGGCGTGCCGCTGCTGAGCGTCAACCTCAACCACACTTTCCTGCAGGCGGCGCTGTACGGCTTTAGTGCGTCACTCGGCTTTTCGCTGGTGATGGTGCTGTTCGCTGGCATGCGTGAACGTCTGGTGCTGGCCAACGTGCCGGCACCGTTCAAAGGAAACTCTATTGCCCTGATTACCGCTGGCCTGATGGCGCTGGCGTTCATGGGCTTTACCGGTCTGGTGAAATTCTGATATGACCGCGATTTGGATTGCTATTGCTGTTCTGGCGGCGCTGGCACTGGTGTTTGGTGCCCTGCTGGGCTACGCCTCGCGCCGCTTTGAAGTAGAAAAAGACCCGATTGTTGAGCAGATCGATGCGATTCTGCCGCAGAGCCAGTGCGGTCAGTGTGGCTATCCCGGCTGCCGTCCTTACGGCGATGCTGTAGGCAATAACGGTGAAGCCATTAACAAATGTGCGCCGGGCGGCGAACAGACCATGCTGAAGCTGGCCGAACTGCTCAACGTTGAACCGCAGCCGCTGGACGGCGGCGCGGAAGTGCTGACACCGGTTCGCACCGTGGCGTGGATTGACGAAGCCAACTGCATTGGCTGCACCAAATGTATTCAGGCTTGCCCGGTTGACGCCATTGTTGGCGCGACGCGCGCCATGCATACCGTGCTGAGCGATGTCTGCACCGGCTGCGACCTGTGCGTCGCGCTCTGTCCCACCGACTGTATTGAGATGCGTCCGGTTGCCACCACCACGGCCAACTGGAAGTGGGATCTCGACACCATACCTGTACGGGTGATCCCGGTAGAACATCATGCTTAATCTGTTATCGCTGCTGCGCAAAGAGAAGCTGTGGGATTTCGCAGGCGGGATTCACCCGCCGGAAATGAAAACCCAGTCCAGCGGCACGCCGCTCAGCCAGCTCCCGCTGCCTGAACAGTTCATTATTCCGTTGAAACAGCATATTGGCCACGAAGGCGAAATCTGTGTGGCGCCGGGTGATAAGGTGCTGCGCGGCCAGCCGCTGACCTTTGGCAGCGGCAGGATGCTGCCAGTGCACGCGCCCACTTCCGGCACCATTGAAGCCATCGCGCCACACATGACGGCGCACCCTTCCGGCCTGTCCGAGCTGTGCGTATTCCTGCGCGCCGATGGCGAAGACCGCTGGATGCCGCTCGATCCGCAGCCGGACTATCGAGCTCTGGGTCGGGACGCGGTAGTGAAACGCATCCACGATGCCGGTATTGCAGGCCTTGGCGGCGCGGGCTTCCCGACCGCCACCAAACTGCGCGGCGGGCTGCGCGGAGTCAACACGCTGATCATCAACGCCGCCGAATGCGAACCTTACATCACGGCGGACGATCGCCTGATGCAGGATTGTGCAGCGGAAGTGCTGGAAGGCTGCCGCATCCTTGCCTGGGTGCTGCAGGCGGAGCGCGTGCTGATTGGCATTGAAGACAATAAGCCGGAGGCGATTGCCGCGCTGAAACAGGCGCTGGCGGGTGACCGCGAGCTGCAGCTGCGGGTGATCCCAACCAAATACCCTTCCGGTGGTGCCAAACAGCTGACCAAAATTCTCAGCGGGCGGGAAGTGCCGCACGGCGGACGCTCTACTGACATTGGCGTGCTGATGCAGAACGTCGGCACCGCCTGGGCGGTGAAGCGCGCCATTGTCGATGGCGAACCGATTACGGAGCGCGTGATGACGCTGACCGGCGAGGCCATTGCCCGGCCGCGTAATGTCTGGGGCCGTCTCGGTACCCCGGTAAGCCATCTGCTGCAACAGGTCGGTTTCACGCCGGGCGCGCGCCAGATGGTGATCATGGGCGGGCCGCTGATGGGCTTTACCCTGCCGTCCCTCAACGTGCCGGTAGTGAAGATCACCAACTGTATTCTGGCACCGTCGGCCAGCGAGATGGGGCAACCGCAGGAAGAACAGTCCTGCATTCGCTGCAGCGCCTGCGCTGACGTCTGTCCGGCAAAACTGCTGCCGCAGCAGCTGTACTGGTACAGCCTGGGTAGCGATCATGACAAAGCGCGTGCCCATCACATTGATGACTGCATTGAGTGCGGTGCCTGTGCGTATGTCTGTCCCAGTAATATTCCGCTGGTGCAGTATTACCGCCAGGAAAAAGCCGAACTGCGCGCCATCGATCTGGAAGCCAAGCGCACCGCCGAAGCCAAAGCACGCTTTGAAGCGCGTCAGGCACGCCTTGAGCGGGAAAAACTGGCGCGGGAAGCGCGCCACGAGCAGGCCAAACAGCGGATTGCGCGCAGCGATCAAGCCGAGCTGGAAGCGGCAACCGGGCGCGTGAAAGCGTGTCAGGCGAAGACGCCTGAGCAGGAAGCGGCAGAACGCGAAGCGCGCCATGCCCAGGCGCTGGCGCAGCAGGCCGAGAAGCAGGCTGAAACCGAACCGCTAAGCCGCCAGGCCATTG
Organism: Type-A symbiont of Plautia stali; assembly: GCF_059731155.1. Lineage (NCBI taxonomy): Bacteria > Type-A symbiont of Plautia stali. Next base: position 1,516,149 of record NZ_AP035891.1, read on the forward strand.
ACTCGCGCAAGGCCGCCGTGGAAGCCGCCATTGCGCGTGCCAAAGCGAAAAAAGTGGCCGCGCCGGCACAGCCAGCCGCTGACACAACGTCCGCGGAAAGCGATCCGCGCAAAGCGGCGGTCGAAGCGGCTATTGCGCGCGCCAAAGCGAAGAAAGCCGCGGCCGCAGCGCAGCAGACAGATGACGTACCCGCCGCATCTTCTGAAGTGGAGGCCGCTGCCTCTCCTGACTCCGCCGACCCACGCAAAGCGGCGATTGCCGCAGCGGTCGCCCGTGCCAAAGCGCGTAAAGCGCAGCAGCAGCCTTCGACGACTGAGGACTAAATGGCTTTTCGTATTGCAAGTTCGCCTTATACCCATAACTGCCGCAGCACCGGTAACATCATGCTGCTGGTGGTGCTGGCCGCGCTGCCCGGCATGGCGGCACAGTGGTATTTCTTCGGCATCGGTTTCCTGATTCAGGTGCTGCTGGCGGTCGCTACCGCATGGATTACCGAGGGCGTGATTCTGCGCCTGCGTCACGCGCCGGTAGTGCCGACGCTGGCGGATAACTCTGCCCTGCTGACGGCGCTGCTGCTGGGCATCAGCCTGCCGCCGCTGGCGCCGTGGTGGCTGGTGGTGTTCGGTACCGTATTTGCCGTGGTTATCGCCAAGCAACTGTACGGCGGCCTCGGCCAAAACCCGTTCAATCCGGCCATGGTCGGTTATGTGGTACTGCTGATCTCCTTCCCGGTGCAGATGACCAGCTGGCTGCCGCCGGATGTACTGCAGGCCATCAAACTTAGCCTGATGGACTCACTCAGTATGATTTTTACCGGCCACACACTGGCCGGTGACACCATGCAGCAGTTGCAGCTGGGTGTGGATGGCGTGAGCCAGGCCACGCCGCTGGATACCTTTAAAACCGGCCTGCGCGCCGGGCACAGCGCCGAACAGCTGCTGGCCCAGCCGATTTACAGCGGCGTGCTGGCCGGCCTCGGCTGGCAATGGGTCAATCTCGGCTATCTGCTCGGCGGCATGCTGCTGCTGGCGAAGAACGCCATTCGCTGGCATATCCCGTTCAGCTTCCTGCTGTCGCTGGCGCTGTGCGCCACGCTCGGCTGGCTGTTCGCGCCGCAGTCGCTGAACTCGCCGCTGGTGCATCTGTTCTCCGGGGCGACCATGCTCGGTGCGTTCTTTATTGCCACCGATCCGGTCACCGCCTCCACCACCAACCGTGGCCGGCTGAATTACGGTGCGCTGATTGGCCTGCTGGTGTGGCTGATTCGCAGCTTCGGTGGCTATCCGGATGGCGTCGCCTTCGCGGTGCTGCTCGCCAACATCTGCGTGCCGCTGATTGACTACTACACGCAGCCGCGCGTGTATGGACATCGCAGGGATTGATGATGATCGAAACCATTCGTAAAAACGCGTTCACGCTGGGCATGTTTGCCGTAATCACCACCGGCGTGACGGCGGTGGTCAACTATGTCACCAAACCTACGGTCGATCACCAGACCGCGCTGCAGCAGAAAAACCTGCTCGACCAGGTAGTGCCAACCGATTTGTACGACAACAATATTCAGCAGGAGTGTCTGCTGGTGACTGATGCCCGCGCGCTCGGCAACGACAAACCGCATCATCTGTATGTGGCGCGCAAAGGGGATCAACCGGTGGCCGCCGCACTTGAGACCACAGCCCCCGACGGCTATTCTGGCGCGATACAGATGCTGGTCGGCGCCGATTTCCACGGCAAAGTGCTGGGCGTGCGCGTGGTTGAACATCATGAGACGCCGGGTCTGGGTGATAAAATTGAGCTGCGAATTTCCGACTGGATCAACAGTTTTAACGGCAAAGTGGTGCACGGTGCCGACGATAAAGCCTTTGCCGTGAAAAAAGACGGTGGCGAATTTGACCAGTTTACCGGCGCTACCATCACGCCGCGCGCGGTGGTCAACGCCACCAAACGCACGGCGCTACTGATTGAAACGCTGCCAGCGAAGCTCGCTTCGCTGCCTGAATGTGGAGATGCACCATGAGTGAAGCGAAAAATTTACTGATTGGCGGACTGTGGAAGAACAACTCGGCGCTGGTGCAGCTGCTGGGGCTCTGTCCGCTGCTGGCGGTGACCTCAACCGCCACTAACGCACTGGACCTTGGACTGGCGACCACGCTGGTACTGACCATCACCAACAGTGCGATTTCCGCTTCGCGCCGCTGGGTGCCGGGTGAAATTCGTATTCCTATCTACGTGATGATCATCGCCTCGGTGGTGAGCTGCGTGCAGATGCTGATCAACGCCTATGCCTATGGCCTGTATCAGTCGCTGGGCATCTTTATCCCGCTGATCGTCACCAACTGCATTGTGGTGGGACGTGCGGAAGCGGTGGCGTCGAAAAGCAGTATTCCCCTCTCCGCGCTAGATGGCTTTGCCATCGGCATGGGCGCAACCTGCACGATGGTGACGCTGGGTTCGATTCGTGAACTGATCGGTAACGGCACGCTGTTCAATGGCGCTGACCAGCTGCTGGGGCCATGGGCTAAAGCGCTGCGCATTGAAGTGGTACATTTTGATTCACCGATGCTGCTGGCGATGCTGCCGCCGGGTGCGTTTATCGGCCTCGGCATGCTGCTGGCCGGCAAATACCTGATCGATCAAAAAATGAAGCAGCGCGCCGCACGTCAGCTGGACGCTTCTGCTGCCGCGCCGCAGGGCGAAACCGGGAATGCTGTGTGAATAAGGATAAACGCCTGCAGATCCTCACGCGGCTGCGTGACGCCAATCCCCATCCGACCACCGAACTGAATTTCAGCTCACCGTTTGAGCTGCTGATCGCTGTGCTGCTGTCGGCACAGGCAACCGATGTCAGCGTCAATAAAGCCACCGCCAGACTTTATCCGGTGGCCAATACGCCAGCGGCAATGCTGGCGCTAGGCGTGGAAGGCGTTAAAGAGTACATCAAGACCATTGGCCTGTTTAACAGTAAAGCGGAAAACGTCATCAAAATCTGCCGCATCCTGCTGGAGCAGCACGGCGGTGTGGTGCCGGAAGACCGCGCGGCACTGGAAGCCCTGCCCGGCGTCGGGCGTAAAACCGCCAACGTGGTGCTCAATACAGCCTTTGGCTGGCCCATCATTGCCGTGGATACCCACATTTTCCGCGTCAGCAATCGCACCCGCTTTGCGCCGGGTAAAAACGTTGAGGAAGTGGAGCAGAAGCTGCTCAAAGTGGTGCCCGCCGACTTTAAGGTTGACTGCCATCACTGGCTGATTCTGCACGGTCGCTACACCTGCGTGGCGCGTAAACCGCGCTGCGGCTCCTGCCTGATTGAAGATTTGTGTGAGTTCACGGAAAAGACCGACTGATCGATGATCGGTAACGGCGCGACGCTGCGCGCCGTGCATCTCTTATTAACCGTTATCGCGCCGCCTGCAGCCACGCCACTACCAGCGGCGACAGCCGGTTTTGTAACGCGGCGCGTTCAGACTGGAACAGCGTGGCGACAAAGAACGGATGATCGGTCAGCTCTACCCCGCGCACATCCCCCTGCAGATCCCATGAGGTAATACGCAGATTGCGCGTGGCCAGCGCCTCGCTGAACTCAGCGTTAACGCCAAAGTTGCAGTGATAGCCTTCGTTACTCTGCAGCGCGCCGTAGGCCTGAGCAATACGCGAACCCAGCTCAAACGTCACCTCACCGCGCTGCTCGACCAGCGAGCAGGCCAGCGGCGCAATCACCCAGCGCGCGTCAGGGTCGGTCTCGGCATGGCCAGCATCCTCCCAGCCCAGCACATTGCGCGCGTACTCCACCACCGCATACTGAAAGCCGCCGCACGAGCCTAAAAAGGGTTTACCGCTTTCGCGCGCCCAGCGAATGACGTCGAACACGCCGGCATCATTCAGGTAGGGACTGCCAGGCACCACCCAGACGGCATCATAGTCGTGCAGACGCGGCAGATCGATTTCCGGCGTCGCGATCCTGTCGGCGGTTACGTTAAGTGAGAGAGAGGTTGCGGCAAGCTGAATAGCGGGTGGAATAGCCTGGTGCGCGACGGCACTGGCACGGTAATCGCCCACGAGAGCGACACGAACGGACTGCTTCATGATGAGTTCCTTGCAGAGAAAAAGCGAGGTTACAGCAATTTCTTCAGGCTGTCGAAGGGCTGGCGATCGGGTATCCATCATCCTCTGCATGGCGCAACAGGTCGCTGCTGCCGGGGTGCGTTGCAGAGCTTATATGATGAAAGCCGAGATTAAGTGGTGAAATTGTCGGCAAACGGAACAGAGGCAATCGTTTTCTTTTTTACATTTCTAATTAATTGATAATTTTGCGCGCAGGATCAACAAATTAGCCTGCGGAGAACCGTTAGCTGCTTATTGTGCTCAACAATCAGACAATTGCGCTTACTTCTCCGGCAAAAATCAGGGGATTCATCCATCTGAATGGGTTGGATAATATTATGTCCTGCTCAGAGCAGGAAAAGCAGTTTATCTCAGGAAAATCCATCAACCGATCTGCAACAAGAACAATTATCCTGCTATAATGTCGCGCGGTGATATTTAACACTGATTTACAAGTTATTATCCTGGTTATAACCCTGTCTGTAACAAGTATTTCAGCGTGCAGAAAATGCTTGCCCTGTTGGCCTGATTCAGCCAAATTAGGCGCCGTTTTTCCTTTCTAATAACAATGTTGCGCGGGATCACCCAGCCCGACGCAGACTTAATTCCTGTTGTAAAACAGGCGATGTATAAACTGAGGTATACGTGTCAACTGCAAACAAACACACTGATGAGGCGGTAAGCCTTAACGCCTTCCGTCAGCCGAAAGCGTTCTATTTGACTTCTCCATCGAACTGTGGGAGCGTTTTGGCTACTACGGTCTGCAAGCCATCATGGCGGTCTATCTGGTGAAACAGCTGGGGATGTCCGAAGCGGACTCCATCACCCTGTTCACCTCGTTCAGCGCACTGGTTTACGGCTTGGTTGCCATTGGCGGCTGGCTGGGCGACAAAGTGCTCGGCACCAAACGCGTGATCATTCTCGGCGTCATTGTGCTGGCGCTGGGCTATGCGATGATTGCCTTCTCCGGTCATGACACCACCATAGTGTATGTCGGCATGGCGACCATTGCCGTGGGTAGCGGGCTGTTCAAGGCTAACCCTTCTTCACTGCTGTCGACCTGCTACGAGAAAGACGATCCGCGCATCGACGATGCCTTCACCATGTTCTACATGTCGATCAACATCGGTTCGCTGTTCTCCATGATGCTAACCCCGTGGCTGGCGGCCAAATATGGCTGGGGCGCGGCGTTTTCGCTGTCGGTGGTGGGCCTGGTGATCACCTTGCTGAACTTCCTATTCTGCCAGCGCTTGGTGAAGAATTACGTCTCCAAACCAGACTTTGCGCCGCTGCAGGTCGGTAAGCTGCTGATGACCCTTGTCGGCGTGGTTGCGCTGATCGCGCTGGCCACCTGGCTGCTGCATCATCAGAGCATTGCCCGCATGACGCTGGGCGTGATCGCGATCGGTATCGTGCTGTGGTGTTTGCCAAAGAAGCCTTTGCGCTGCACGGCGCGGCACGCCGCAAAATGATCGTTGCATTCCTGCTGATGGTCGAAGCTTGTAAGCCCGGTGCCTGTTCGCTCTCGCCGCATATCGTTGCGCGTGAGTGCGGGCTGGATTTTACGCAGGTCAATGTCGATCTGCAGAAGAAAGTCACCGAGCGCGGAGAAGATTACTGGCAGATAAACCCCAAAGGACAGGTTCCCGCGCTGCAGTTTGATGACGGCAGCATAATGACGGAAGGCGTGGCGATTGTGCAGTATCTGGCGGATCTCAAGCCGGATCGCAATCTGCTGGCACCGACCGGCAGCCTGACGCGCTACCACACGCTGGAGTGGCTGAGCTACATCAGCAGCGAATTGCACAAAACCTTTTCCCCGCTGTTCCGTCCGGATACGCCGGAAGAGTACAAAGCCATAGTGCGTGCACAGCTGGAGCAGAAATTTCAGCGCGTTAACGACGCGCTGCAGGATAAACAGTGGCTGATGGGGTTACGCTTCACTGTCGCCGATGTCTATCTGTTTGTGGTTACGCGCTGGGCAAAAGCCATCAAACTGAATCTGGAAGGTTTGAGCGCGCTGGAGGCATGGTTTGCGCGGGTGGCCGCGCGGCCGGCGGTTCAGGCTGTACTGAAGGCTGAAGGTCTGGTCTGACGCGACAGGCCGGCGTGCTGGCCGGCCTGTTGATTAGCAGCGATTACAGCTGTTCTGCCGCAAAGTGCTACGTGGGTTGCGCAATCGCATCCTGCGCCGCCACCAGTTGCAGTTCATACTCGCCCATCTCGTGGGTTTTCAGTATCACTTCATATTACCGCCGCCGTCACATGTTCCAGCGCATCCTGCAGCGATTTGTCGTGCAGCAGGTCAACCAGCAACAGACCACTGGTCAGATCGCCAACCCCCACCGGCTGACGCACACCAAAATCCACCAGCGGACGGCTGATGTGCCAGCACTGATCGGCGGTGACCAGCAGCATTTCAAAGCGATCGCTGCGGCGTCCGGCGCGCGCCAGGTGTATCACCAGCACCACACGCGGCCCCTGCGCAATCAGCGCGCGGGCGGTAACCACCGCCTGTTCCACGTTAGCGACCGTCTGACCACTGAGCATCTCCAGCTCCAGCAGGTTCGGCGCGATAAGATCGCTGGCCGGCATCGCCTGCTTGCAATGAAACTCCGCCACGCCGGGCGTGACGATACAGCCTTTTTCCGGATGGCCCATCACCAGATCACAGAAATACCAGGCGTCAGGATTCGCCGCCTTCACCTGACGCACGATTTCCAGGATCTGTTCGCCCTGCTCCGCCGAGCCGAGATAGCCGCTCAGCACCGCATCACAGGTTTTCAGACGATCGATGGCGGCGATCCCGCTGACGATATCGGTCAGATGGGTGGCGGGCATGACGGTGCCGGTTCAGTGACCATACTGGGTGTGATTGGAAAACTGCACGGTGTTTAACGGCCAGACGTTGGCGCCCATGCGTCGCATCGGGAACTCGGCCGCGCTGTTACCGGCGTGGCCATAAACCACGTGAGACTGGATTGCGAGGATATTTTTCATTATTGCCCTGTACTGCTTGCCATAAAAAAGGGCCGGAGACCGGCCCTTGCACCTTACTGCCAGCTAATCAGGCAGTAGTGTTTTTTGCCGCGACGCAGCAGCGTGTAACGACCAAACAGTTTGTCGCTATCGCTGAAACGATACTCGGCATCAGACTGTTTTTCACCGTTGACTGACACCGCGTTGGAGCCAATCATGGTGCGCGCCTGGCCGCGTGACGGCACCAGTTCCGCCGCCACCAGCGCCTGTTGCAGATCGTCGTCCGCATTCAGGCTAATGGTCGGCATGCCATCCTGTGCCAGCTGCTCAAAGTCCGCTTCGGTCATGTCGCTCAGACTGCCGGAGAACAGGCTGTCGGTGATGCGCTTCGCCGCGCTCAGACCGCTTTGGCCGTGCACCAGACGCGTCACCTGCTCAGCCAGCACATACTGCGCGCGCGGCGCTTTGCCACTGTTTTTGTCTTCTTCTTCCAGCGCATTGATCTCCTCAATGCTCATGAAGGTGAAGAACTTCAGGAAGCGATAGACGTCCGCATCAGCGGTGTTGATCCAGAACTGGTAGAACTTGTACGGACTGGTTTTCTTCGCATCCAGCCATACCGCGCCACCTTCGGTTTTACCAAATTTGGTGCCGTCCGATTTGGTGATCAGCAGCACAGTCAGTCCCCACGCCTGCTGCTGGTGCAGACGACGCGTCAGATCGATGCCGGAGGTGATGTTACCCCACTGATCGGAGCCGCCAATCTGCAGCACCACGTCGTAGCGCTTGTTCAGTTCGGCAAAGTCGTAACCCTGCAGCAGGTTGTAGGAAAACTCGGTGTAGGAGATGCCCTGATCTTCACGGTTCAGGCGCATCTTCACCGCCTCACGGTTGATCATCTGGTTGACCGAGAAGTGCTTACCGATATCGCGCAGGAAGGTCAGCACGTTCATGCAGCCAAACCAGTCATAGTTGTTGGCCGCGATGGCGCTGTTGTCGCCGCAGTCAAAATCGAGGAAAGGCGCAACCTGTTTGCGAATCTTCTCTACCCACTCGTTAACGGTTTCCGTGGTGTTGAGTTTACGTTCGGCCGCTTTAAAGCTGGGATCGCCAATCAGGCCGGTGGCACCGCCGACCAAGGCCACCGGCTTGTGGCCGGCATCCTGGAAACGTTTCAGGCACAGCAGCGGCACCAGATGGCCCAAGTGCAAGCTATCAGCGGTGGGATCAAAGCCGCAATAGAGTGCAATTGGCCCCTGCGCCAGCCGCTCTGCTAACGCTTCCTCGTCCGTTACCTGGGCTACCAAGCCTCTCTCTTGCAATTGTTGTATCAGGTTACTGCTGGTCATCACTGACTCCAAATTGATCAGACTGCACCTATGCTGGTACACAGCTGTCCGCTGACGTGCGGATACGAAAAAAATGAGGGCTATAGCATAAAGCGCTGACGAGCCGTGCGCCAGCGCTGAAAGGGGATAAAACGCAGTTTTACGGTGCTAAACGGTCGATTGTCCAGCCGCTGCCATCACGCTGATAAAGGAAGCGGTCATGCAGGCGATGTTCGCCGCCCTGCCAGAACTCCATGGTGTGGAATCTGACGCGGAATCCGCCCCAGAAACTCGGCAGCGGCACTTCCCCCTGCTGAAACTTCTGCTTCAGCTCAAGGAATTTGCCCTCGAGCACGCCGCGCGCGGAAATCCGGCTCGACTGTTTCGATACCCAGGCGCCAATCTGGCTGTCTCGCGGACGGCTGTGGAAGTACTTCAGCACTTCCAGCGGCGACAGCTTCTCCACTTCGCCCAGCACCATCACCTGACGCTCAAGGAAGTGCCAGGGGAAATGCAGGGAAATGCGCGGATTGTCCGCCAGCTGCAGCGCTTTACGGCTGCCGAGGTTAGTGTAAAACACCATGCCCTGCTCATCGTAGTGTTTAAGCAGTACGATGCGCTGATAGGGCTGGCCGCTGCTGTCCACCGTCGCCACCGTCATGGCGGTGGGATCGGGCAGCTGCGCGGCGCATGCCTGCTGCAGCCACTGCTCAAACAACGCCAGAGGATTATCTGGCAAATCTTTGCGCCGCAGCCCGCCGCGCGTGTACTCCCGACGCAGGTGGGCAATTTGTTGCAAGCTGTCACTGTCGCTCATGCTGGTATCCCGGTTCTCTCTTACTGTGCGGAGGCATCCGCGTTCTGCAGTTTACAATCATTAATCACGATTTTATCGTTGCGTTCAACAAAGGCGCCATTGCCTTTTGACCAGAAAACGTAGGTCCCATCGCTGTAGCGCGCGCCGGAGGCAGACACCGTCTGAGTCAGCGTGAGCGGTTTGCCGTCCAGAATAAAGCTCACCTGCTGCTTCGCGTTGTCCAGGGTTACCGTCAGCGGCAGCGTGCCGCACTGGTAATGTAACGTCTCTGGCGCGGGTGCGGGTTTATGCCAGATACCACAGCCGCTGAGTAAGGTCAGGGTGCCGGCCAGCACGATCATCTTTTTCATGTTTGCTCCTTAACGTATTGCGTGGGGATTGGCGGGATAGATGGCGCCCAGCACGCTCATTTCGCGCGCGCCGGTCACCGCCGGCAAATTGCCAGGCAGCACCGGACAGGGTGCGGAACGCCAGCCAGGCAAAGGCCAGCGCCTCCATATCATCACCGCTGATACCGGCCTGATCGGTGGTGCCCACCTCGGTGCCAGACAGATGCGCTGCCAGCCGCGCCATCAGCAGCGGATTGCGACTGCCGCCGCCGCATACCAGCAGACAATCGCAGCCATCGTTAAGCTGAACCTAATGGGCGATGGTCAGCGCAGTCAGCTCGCACAGTGTTGCCTGCACATCCTGCGGGGCCAGCGCCGGAAAGCGCTGCAGCTGCTGTTCCACCCAGCCCAGGTTAAAGTATTCCCGACCGGTGCTTTTGGGTGGCGGCAGCGCAAACCACGGATCGCCGAGCATCTGCTCCAGCAGCGCGGGCACGACCTGGCCACTGCGCGCCCAGCCGGCATCTTTATCAAACGGCAGGCCTTTGTGGCGCCAGATCCACGCATCCATCAGCATATTGCCCAGCCCGGTATCAAAGCCACGCACCGGCTGACCCGGGATCAGCAGCGACAGATTCGCGATGCCGCCAATATTCAGCACCATGCGCCGTTCGACGCTGTCCATTAGCAACGCCTAGTGAAAAGGCGGTACCAGCGGCGCGCCCTGGCCGCCTAGCGCCATGTCGCGGCGGCGGAAATCGCCCACCACCGTGACGCCGGTCGCGGCAGCAATCTGGTTATTGTCGCCAATTTGCAGCGTATTCGGTGCCGCCGACTGCGGCTCGTGCCACACCGTCTGGCCGTGACAGCCAATCGCCATGATATCGCTGGCGCTCCAGCGCCTGCTGCTGCATCAGCGTCAGTACGGCTTCAGCAAACAGCTGGCCGAGCCGGGTATCGAGCTGACCGAGCTGCGACAGCGTCAGCGTCTGTCCCTGACAAATCGCCAGCACCTGCTGACGCAGCGCCAGTGGGATGGGATGGCAGTAGCTGGCCTGTTGCGCCACCATATGCTGGTCGATCGCGGCCAGCACGACGTCTACGCCGTCCAGGCTGGTGCCGGACATCACGCCGATATAGCGTCCTGATTTCATAGCGCTTCCTTACCCGTTTGCGGGCCTGCAATGCATCTGTGTTTAGCCTGGCAAATTACCGGGGCTAATTCTATGATAAATTTTCGCTTTTCAACTGCGCTGCGACACGCATTCCGGCAGCAAACTATTTTCACCCGGCAATTGAATTTTTGTTGATGGGCGGTGGTCTATGCTTCGGCTCAGCCGCATATTGTTCGGACATCGCGTCAATTGACCATTTCTGACTTATACTGTTGCAGTACAGGACGAGAATATGGCGTTTTTTTGCATTAAGGAGCTTTCTCATGATTAAGCGTTTCGTAGCCGTAGCCTTGGCGGGTATCACGCTGGCTGGCTGTGTTAATAACGATACCCTTTCCGGCGATGTTTACAGCGCCAGCGAAGCCAAGCAGGTCCAAAGCGTCTCATACGGTACGCTGGTATCCGTGCGTCCGGTAAAAATTCAGGGCGGCGATGACAGTAATGTGATCGGTGCCATTGGCGGTGCGGTGCTGGGTGGTTTCCTCGGTAACACCATCGGGGGCGGCGCGGGGCGCAGTCTGGCAACGGCCGGCGGTGCGGTACTGGGCGGCGTAGCCGGTCAGGGCGTGCAGGGTGCGCTCAACAAATCTGACGGCGTAGAGCTGGAGATCCGTAAGGATGACGGCAATACCATTATGGTGGTGCAGAAGCAGTCCGCCAGCCGTTACTCGGTCGGCCAGCGCGTTGTGATGGCCTCCAACGGCAGCCAGGTCACCGTCTTTCCGCGCTAAGCGCACAGATAAAAAAACCGACGCCAGTGCGTCGGTTTTTTTATTTCTCGCGGTTCTGCAACTCGAGAATGTTTTTTTCCAGCCGGGCAATCAGCGTCACCATCTGATTGATTTCTTCGAGGCTGATGCCGGAGAGGATGTCGTCACGCGTCGCGTCTATCACGTTTTCGACCTGCTCAATGATCGGCTCAGCCTGACGGGTCAGCTTAATGCGCTTGGCGCGGCGATCGTTAGCGCAGGTGGCGCGGGTGATGAGCCCCTTCTCTTCCAGCTGATCCAGCGTACGCACCAGCGACGGCTGCTCAATACCGATGGCTTTCGCCAGCTGAATCTGCGACTGCTCTGGCGGGAGTTGATGAATATTGTGCAACGTCACCCAGTGGGTTTGTGTCAACTCAAGCGGCTTCAGACGCTGGTCGATCAACGCGCGCCAGATGCGCACCAAGCGAGACAGATCTGTTCCAAGCGGCGTATCCATTTCATCTCCTTATAATTAGCTTGCTAGCTATCAAGCCAGATTTTACACTATTCTGCGAGTTTACAGGACAAATTACAAATCCCGGGCCAGACGGCACGTCCGCTGTCTACACTTGATTTAACCGTGCCCGGGTAAAAAGGATGATGCCACGTGTCAATCTTCGCGCTCACCGCGACGGCGCCGCTGACGAATCTGGTATTCGGTGCCTCACTGTTCTTCCCGCCGCTGTTCAAAGCGGTGCTGCTGGACTTCTTTTTCTGACTGCAGATTCATCCGCTGCTGCGCGGCTAGCTCTACTCCGGCGATGTCTGACACCCCACCTTAATGGATCTCTCACTGTTTGTTCTGTGCGTAAGCGGCGCACTGTGGATACTGAGCCTCGGATAAATCACCATGAAATTCAACCCCTTTAAGTACTTTTTTACCCTTGTGGTGTTTACCCTAGCGCTGCTCGCGGGCTGGTGAATGTGGAACTACTACATGCAGGCTCCGTGGACGCGCGATGGCAAAGTGCGCGCTGAACTGGTGGACGTGACGCCCGAGGTTTCCGGCCGTATCAGCGCGCTGGCCGTGCGTGACAATCAGTTCGTGCATAAAGGCGAGGTGCTGTTGACGCTGGATCCGGTGCCGTGGCAGATTGCGCTGGCCAATGCACAGGCCCAGCTGGCGAAGGCGCAGGCCGACCTCGCCAAAGCACAGCATGAAGCGGATCGCCGTGCCAGCCTGCCGCGTAACGTGATCTCCGCAGAAGATATGGACGCGGCGCGCCTCAACGCGAATGCGGCGGCCGCCACGGCGAAAGCCGCACAGGCGATGCTCGATCAGGCGCGCTGGAACCTGCAGCAAACCACGGTGACAGCACCGACCGACGGCTGGGTCAGTAACCTGACGCTGCGTCCCGGCAATTACGCGACCGCCGGTACGCCACTGTTCGCGCTGGTCGACAGCCACTCTTACTATGTGATGGGCTATTTCGAAGAGACCAAACTGCGCCACATCCAGCCCGACGCGGCGGCGCAAATCGTGCTGTATAGCAACGGCGCACGACTGCAGGGCCAGGTGGAGAGCATCGGGCGCGCCATTTACGATCAAAGGATCGTCAGCGACGGCGGTCTGGTGCCCGATATCAAACCCAACGTGCCCTGGGTCAGGCTGGCGCAGCGCGTCCCGGTGCGTATCCGGCTAAACGCGGTACCGGATAATGTGCCGCTGGTGGCCGGTACCACCTGCACCATCTCTGTCGCGCACTGAGGCCGGCATGAATCTGCAGTGGCTGGCCTGGCACAATCTGCCGTGGATAAAGGCAACCGGCGGTGAGTGGCGCTATGCGTTACGTAACGCTATCGCGATGTGTCTGGCACTCACCCTGGCGTATGCGCTGCAGCTGGATCAGCCTTACTGGGCCATGACGTCCGCCGCGGTGGTGAGTTTTCCCACCGTCGGCGGCGCCATCAGCAAAAGCCTAGGTCGCATCGTCGGCAGCCTGCTCAGTGCCAGCCCCGCGCTGCTGATCGCCGGCCATACGCTCAACGAACCGTGGCTGTTTGCCTTTTTCATGGCCGGCTGGCTGGCGCTCTGCACCTAGGTCGCCAACCATTTTCAAAACAATGTGGCCTACGCCTTTTCACTGGCGGGTTACACCGCCGCGATTATTGCCTTCAGCAGCGTTAACGTTAGCGACGACAGCCAACTGTGGGACATCACCCAAGCGCGCGTGTGCGAAATGATCGTCGGGATTCTCTGCGCTGGGCTGATGATGATGATGATCCTGCCCAGCACCTCGGACGGCAGCGCGCTGATGCTTTTGCTGCGCCAGATGCACACCCGCCTGCTCGACCACGCGGTGCTGCTGTTGCAACAGAGCAGCACGGAAAATGTGCGCACTGCCCACGAAACGGTGATTAGCCAGATCCTCACCATGAATTTGCTGCGCATTCAGGCCTTCTGGAGCCACTATCGCTTCCGCCGGCAAAATAACCTGCTTAATTACGTGCTGCATCAGCAGCTGCGTCTGACCAGCGTGCTCTCCAGCCTGCGGCGGATGCTGCTTAACTGGCCCGAAGCGCCGCCGGTGCTGTACAGCGCGATGCAACAGCTGCTGCACGAACTGGCGCAGCCGCAGTGTAATAAATACCGTCTGGAGCAGATTCTGCGCAGCATCACCCCGGACGTTCACGGTAATTTCCGCCAGCGTGCTTTTGTCCAGCGGCTGCGCTACTTCTGCTGGGTGTGGCTGAATGTGGAGCGCTGGATTCGCCTGATTGAGCGCGCCGACGCTGACACCCGTTTCCAGCCACCGTACGCGCCGGCACTGGCACGTGCCAGCGACAGTGCCGAAGCTGGCTGGAGTGCGCTGCGCACGTTTAGCGTGATCATGCTGGGCTGCGCATTTTGGATCGGTACCCAGTGGGACGCTGGCGCCGCCGCGCTGACGCTTACCGCTATTGCCTGCGTGCTCTACTCGTCATCGCCTTCGCCCGGCGGCAGCGTGTCGCTGCTGCTGAAAACGCTGCTGTGGCTGTCGCTGTTCAGCTTTGTGTTGCAGTTTGGTCTGATGGTGCAGATCAGCGCGCTGTGGCAGTTTTTGCTGCTGCTGTTCCCGCTGCTACTGACGCTGCAACTGTTTAAGCTGCAACAGAAGAAACGCGCCGCGCTGTGGGGCCAGTTTATTGTGTTTATGGGATCGTTTATCGCGGTGAGTAATCCGCCAGACTGGGATTTCCAGAGCTTCCTTAACGATAACCTGGCAAAAGTGTGTGGCGTCCTGCTGGCGTGGCTGGCGTTTCAGGTGTTACAGCCGGGTTCCGATGCGCGCCGCAGCCGACGCCATATCCGGGCGCTGCGCCACGCTTTTCTCGATCAGCTACGTCGCCAGCCGCGCCTGAGTGAAAGCCGGTTTGAATCGCAGATTTATCATCACATCAGCCAGCTGAGCCACAGCCGTGATGAGCAGGCGCTCCTCTGGCTGCTGCGCTGGGGCGTGGTGCTGCTGAACTGTTCGCACATGGTCTGGCAGCTGCGCGCCTGGCAACCCAGCTCACCGGCGCTGGCGCAGCTGCGCGACAGCAGTCTGCAGGATCTGCAGCGCATTATGAGTTTGCGCGGTGTGCATCACGACTCGCTGCAGACCGCGCTGGATACGCTGCAGCATGCCATTGATCAGCTTCAGGGGCAGCCGGAGAGCGACGCGAATACCCTGACGGGTATTTTGTGGCGCCTGCGCTGTTCGCTGGCGCAGTTGCGTCAGGCGGTGCCGGATTGATTATTCACAGTACTGGGTAAACTGCCGATCAAAGTCATCGTGCAGTTGCTGCAGGGTCTTTTGCCCTTCAAAGCGGGTTTTGTCCTGCTCGGACATCGGTTCGATCACCAGCGCTTTCTCGTCCGACGAGTAGATAAAGCGCCGCGCCAGCGTGCTGCTGGTAAAACTGATGCCCTGAATGCCGCCGCACACCACGGTGATGCTGTGACGGCGGATTTCGGTATGGGTGAAATTGGTTTCGGTAGCGCTGCGCAGGACGTTCTGACAGCCTTTGGCTTGCAGCCGCTGCAGGGTATGCTGCGTCAGCCATTCGCGGCCGCGGGCAATATTTTCACAACTGGCGCGCAGCGGATTGGTATCTATATCATGCTGCAGCTGACGGCTGGCCTCCAGTCGCAGCTGGGTATCATTCGGGCGATCGCAGCCCACCAGCGCTAAACACAACAGCAAAATCCCACGCGTTTTCATGCCTGCCTCTGAGCGGTTCCGTTCCTGAATCAACATCATAGGATGGAATGTTGCCGCTGAGTAGCAGGAAAATGGGTCAGAATTTTTCTGTGCGGCGGCGGCGGGTACAGGCCCGTCGCCGCCCGGTAGTAAGATCACGCCGCAGGCCAGACGCGCCCCGCCATCGCCAAGCGGTTGCGGATGGTCAGCATGGTTATCGCCGCCGACATGCACCATCAACGCTTTGCCTTTGATCTCGCTTAGCGATTTTAGGCGGGGCGCCACCACGGGATAGCTGGCATTGCCGTCGTCGGTGACATACAGCGCGGGCAAATCGCCGAGGTGACCGTCAGCGTACGGACCGAGGTGCTTGCCGCTGTTTTGCGGATCGAGGTGTGACCGCCCGCCGCGCCCGCCGCCACGGTTTTGCCTGCGAATTCGCCGGGCTCACAGCTGCCTTTGGCGTGGACGTGAAAGCCGTGAATGCCGGGTTTCAGCCCGCGAAGCGCCGGCGCGAACTGCAGACCATACCTGCAGCGCGGTTTCACCGGCATAGGGTTGAGTGAAATGCTGGCGCTGGCGGAAGTGCCGAAAGGCTCGTTTTACCACTACTTCCGCTCGAAAGAAGCGTTCGGTGTGGCGCTGCTGGAGCGCTATTTCGTCAACTATCAGCAGCAGGTTGAACAGCAGCTGACCCAGCCCGGCGTTACTGCACGCGAACGCTTACTGCAGCATTTTCGCTACGCGGAACGGCTGTTTATCGAGCAAGGTCACATTGTTGGCTGTCTGGGCGTTAAGCTTTCTGGTGAAGTGTGCGATCTGTCAGAGCCGATGCGCGATGCGCTGCAGCGCGGTGCCACAGCCATCACGGCGGCTTACGCACGCTGTCTGACGGAGGTCGCAGCCGAACAGCCGCTGCCCTATGGGCAAAGCCCGCAGCAGCTGGCGCAACGCTGTTATCTGCTGTGGCTGGGTGCCAGCCTGCAGAGCAAGATTTCACGTGAGCCCGGGCCGATCAGCCTGGCGCTCGACACCATCGAACAGTGGCTTAATCACGCTGATTTTTAAAAACGGCAATTTCTAGACGACCGGTCTATTACAGGAGTCATCATGGCGAGTAAACAGCTGTTCACCCCGCTGAAAGTGGGCGCGATTACCGTACCTAACCGTGTATTTATGGCGCCGCTGACGCGTCTGCGCAGCATTGAACCGGGCGATATTCCTACCCCGCTGATGGCGGAGTATTATCAGCAGCGCGCCAGCGCGGGTCTGATCATTACCGAAGCCACCCAGGTTTCATTCCAAGCGAAAGGCTACGCCGGTGCGCCGGGTTTACACACCGCGGAGCAAATTGCTGCGTGGAAAATGATTAACGAAGGCATTCACGCCGCGCACGGTCACAGCGCCGTTCAGCTGTGGCACACCGGCCGCATCACCCATAATAGCGTTCAGCCGGATGGCAAAGCGCCGGTCGCACCGTCCGCGATCGCCGCTGGCACCCGCACGTCGCTGCGTGCCGCCGACGGCAGCGTATATCGCGAAGATACCTCCATGCCGCGTGAACTGAGCGTGGCAGAGATTCAGCAGATCGTAAAAGACTTCGGTCAGGCGGCAGCCAATGCGCGCGATGCCGATTTTGATCTGCTGGAACTGCACTCTGCGCACGGCTATCTGATGCATCAGTTCCTCGCACCCGGTTCTAACCAGCGTACCGATGAATACGGCGGTTCGATTGAGAAGCGCGGCCGTTTCGCGCTGGAAGTGGTCGATGCTGCGATTGCTAACTGGTCAGCCGATCGCATCGGTATCCGTATCTCGCCAATCGGCGCCTTCCAGAATCTGGAAAACGGTCCGGATGAAGAAGAAGCGGCACTGTGGTACATCAGCGAACTGGGCAAGCGCGGCCTCGCCTACCTGCACCTGTCTGAGCCAGACTGGGCGGGCGGTAAGCCTTACACCGATGAGTTCCGCCAGAAAGTGCGTGCCGCCTTCCCGGGCGTGATTGTCGGTGCCGGTGCCTACACCGTGGAAAAAGCGGACGATCTGATTGCGCGTGGCCTGATTGACGCGGTGGCCTTTGGCCGTGACTTCATCGCCAACCCGGATCTGGTGGCGCGCCTGCAGCAGGATGCACCGCTTAACCCGCAGCGTCCGGAGAGCTTCTACGGCGGCGGCGCGGAAGGTTACACCGACTACCCGACACTGTAAGTCAAACGCGGCCGCAGCGGATGTGCAGCCGCGTGCTTTCTTCAGGGGATTCAGTCGCTATACTAAGCGGGTTACCTGATGACTTTTAAAAAGAGGATTTTATGCGTTTACTTCACACTATGTTACGCGCTGGCGATCTGCAGCGCTCCATCGATTTTTACACCCGCGTGCTGGGCATGATGCGCGTGCTGCGTCAGAGCGAAAACACCGAATACAAATACACCCTGGCTTTCGTGGGTTACACCGAAGAGAGCGAAGGTGCGGTCATTGAGCTGACCTACAACTGGGGCGTGGATAAATACGACCTCGGCAATGCCTACGGCCACATCGCGCTGGGCGTGGATGATGTCGCGGCGACCTGCGACCGCATTCGTCAGGCGGGCGGTAACGTCACGCGTGAAGCCGGCCCGGTAAAAGGCGGCAGCACCATCATCGCTTTCGTGGAAGATCCGGACAGTTACAAAATCGAACGGATCGAAAACAAACACGCCGGTCACGGCCTCGGCAACTAATGCCGTTAGTCAGCCTGCTAATTTGCGGGCTGGCTTCCCTCTCCTGCTGCACCCTGCGCCGATTTTTGCCATAATGGGCGCTGCCCCATTTCCTACAATGAGATCCTGATGTCTGAATCGAACGCCTTAAACGCTCTCCATCAACGCTTCCGTGGTTTTTATCCTGTGGTGATTGACGTTGAAACCGCCGGTTTTAATGCGCAAACCGATGCGCTGCTGGAAATCGCGGCCACCACGTTAAAAATGGATGAGGATGGCTGGTTACACCGTGATGAAACCCTGCATTTCCACGTGGAGCCGTTCGAAGGGGCGATTCTCAATCCGGAAGCGCTGGCGTTCACCGGCATCGACCCCAGCAATCCGCTGCGCGGCGCGGTGAGTGAATATGAGGCGCTGCACGCCATTTTCAAAATGGTGCGCAAAGGCACCAAAGACAGCGGCTGTAACCGGGCGATTATCGTGGCGCACAATGCCACCTTTGATCATAATTTTCTGATGGCGACAGCAGAGCGCACCGGCATGAAGCGTAACCCGTTCCACCCGTTCGCCACCTTTGACACCGCCGCGCTGAGCGGGCTGGTGCTGGGACAAACGGTCCTGGCGAAGGCCTGTAAAGCGGCGGGGATAGATTTTGACAGCACTCAGGCGCACTCGGCACTGTACGATACCAAACAGACCGCCACGCTATTTTGCGAACTGGTGAATCGCTGGAAACGCCTCGGCGGCTGGCCGCTGGCGGTGAGTGAAGAGCCGGCCGAAGACGATGCCTCCGCCTGAGGCCCGTCAGACCGCAGCCAAAAAAAAGGCCGACGCTGATGTCGGCCTTTTTCTTATTCTGCTTCTTTGTGTTTCTCAGCGGTCTCTTTGATCAGCGGTTGCAGTTCGCCGCGCAGGAACATCTCAACGATGATGTCACAGCCGCCGACCAGCTCGCCATCCACCCACAGCTGCGGGAAAGTTGGCCAGTTGGCGTATTTCGGTAACTCAGCGCGGATATCCGGATTTTGCAGAATGTCTACGTACGCAAAGCGCTCACCACTGGCAGACAGCGCCTGTACCGCCTGCGCAGAGAAACCGCAGCTTGGCAGTTTCGGCGAACCTTTCATGTACAGCAGGATCGGGTTTTCTGCGATCTGGCGCTGAATTTTTTCAACAGTACTCATTTTTGCCTTCCTTAATCCTTCACTTCGTGTTTGTTTATTGTAGCGACTTCGCCCCGCTACTGAAAACGGGATTTTGCCTTAGCCGGCGCATATCGCCATGTTTGTTAAGTTCGCGCGCCACGAATAACATTTTCATATCATTAATAAGCATTAATCAATTAATAATTAGCAATAATTCCGCTGGGTTAAACAGCTGAAATCGCTCATTTTTGCCCCACTTTCAGTACCGTGACAGATTAATGGAAAAAGACCTTACCTTTTGCAAAAAAAAGTGGATTAGAATTGCCCCGGTGCTGATCGTCTATCAGATTTTTCTAACTTTACCACGGTCTGGCTTCCTGCCGACGGCTTAACCTGTAACCGGACTATGCGTTTACTGATTACGCTTTTCATACTGGCTTTTGCCCAACTGTTCTTTAATGTGGCGGCGGCTTCTCCGCATGCGCCGGTTAATGCCAGTTTGCAGAAAGCGGAGAAAAAGAACGCGCGTGAAGATGAGCGTCGCAAACGACGCCCGGTGAAAACCACCAGCAAAAAGTCACGCCTGACGTCGGTACAGAAGTTCAAGCTGAAAAAACAGCAGAAAAGCGAAACGGCACTTCAGCACACCACCTAGCGCAAATCCTCGCTTAAGCTCAGTGCGAAAAAATATGGTCATCAGCGGCTGGCGAAGAAATCGCGTGACGTTGCCATTGATGATGAAGTGCAGCAGCTGAGCGGCATTAAAATGAGCAAAGCCCACCGCCTGCGTTATCAAAAAGCACGTGAAACCGCGATGACGAAACTGATGGGCCAGCGGGGTAAACCGTATCAGTGGGGAGGCACCTCACCGCACACCGGTTTCGACTGCAGTGGTTTAGTGTGGTACGCCTACAAAGACCTAGTGAAGTTTAAATTTCCCTGCACCGCCAATGAGATGTATCACCTGCGCGACGCCGCGCCGATCAAGCGCGAAATGCTGGAGAAAGGCGATCTGGTGTTCTTCCGCATCAACAACCGCGGCACCGCCGACCATGCCGGGGTTTATCTGGGCAATGGTAAATTCATTCAGTCTCCGCGCACCGGTAAGGATATCCAGATTAGCGCGCTGAGCGAGGATTACTGGCAGAAGCATTACGTTGGTGCACGCCGTATGATGACGCCTAAAACCGTGCGCTAACCTCAGCGTTGCGCAACAAAAAAGCCGGTGGCTGTTCAGCAGCACCGGCTTTTTTATTAATGCAGAATGGCGGTAAAGCTAAAGGCAATAATCATCAGCAGAGCAGCGGCGGTGGTGGTCAATACCAGTTTTAAATCGGTACTCATCACAACTCCTTAGTCACACAGTTTGCATGGTTAAATAATTTTCGCACAGTGATGGGCAAAAATCTCGTGTTATTCGCCCCGGCTTGCTAGAATCGCCGCCTTTCGTTGCGCAACAGATTTAGCGCATGCTGCATTGACAGCCTGCTGAAGGATGTTTCCCTGCCCGACTTAGCAGATTAGCCCTGATATTCAGGACGCAAAACCATTAGCAGGCGCAAACGTTTAACAAGATACTTATCAGTAAGTTGCGATAAGCCCAGGAGTACCATTTTCATGGCAACCATTAAAGATGTGGCGAAACGCGCCGGGGTCTCAACCACCACGGTTTCGCATGTCATCAACAAAACGCGTTTTGTCGCGGAAGAGACGCGTAACGCCGTATGGGAAGCGATTAAAGCGCTGCACTATTCACCGAGCGCGGTGGCCCGCAGCCTGAAGGTGAATCACACCAAAACGCTGGGCCTGCTGGCGACCTCCAGCGAAGCGCCCTACTTCGCCGAAATTATTGAAGCCGTGGAGAATCACTGCTTTGAGCATGGTTACACGCTGATTCTCGGCAACGCGCATAACGATCTGCAAAAACAGCATGCCTATCTGTCGATGATGGCGCAAAAGCGCGTCGATGGCCTGCTGGTAATGTGCTCCGAATATCCCGACGATCTGCTGCAGATGCTGGAAGAGAACCGCAATATCCCGATGGTAGTCATGGACTGGGGCGAATCGCGCGGTGACTTTACCGATACCGTGCAGGACAATGCGTTCCACGGCGGTTACCTCGCCGGGCGTTACCTGATTGAGCGCGGCCATCGCGATATCGGTGCCATCCCCGGCCAGATGGAGCGCAACACCGGTGGCGGCCGTCATGCTGGTTTTCTGCAGGCGATGCAGGAAGCGGGCATCAGCGTCCGTCCCGAGTGGATTGTGCAGGGTGACTTCGAACCGGAGTCAGGTTATCAGTCGATGCAGCAGATCCTGAACCAGAAACAGCGCCCGACGGCGGTGTTCTGCGGCGGCGATATCATGGCGATGGGCGCGATTTGCGCGGCCGACGAGATGGGACTGCGCGTGCCGCAGGATATTTCGGTGATTGGCTATGACAATGTGCGCAACGCGCGTTACTTCACCCCGGCGTTGACAACCGTGCACCAGCCGAAAGCGCAGCTGGGGGAGAAGGTACTGGAGATGCTGCTGGACCGCATTACCAGCAAACGCGAAGAGCCGCAGACCATTGAAGTGCAACCCACGCTGATTGAGCGCCGCTCCGTGGCCGATGGCCCGTTCCGCGATTACCGCCGTTAAGCCGCCTTCTCGCTGAGCCACTCGTGGTTCAGCGTCTCCGCATCGCCCAGATACTCCAGCAACCACGCCAGCGCCGGTGACGCGCGCTGCTCAGACCAGCTGACGCAACACGGGCTGTCCGGAAACGGCTGCGGCAACGCCAGCTCTACCAGCGCGCCGCTGTCCAGTAGCGGACGCGCCAGATGCCCCGGCACCATGCCCACGCACAATCCGGCCCGCAGGCAATCCAGCCCGGTTTCCCACTCCGGTACCACCAGCCGCCGCTGGTTATCCAGCGTCCACGTCATACGGCGCGGCAGCGCGCGCGACGTATCTTCCAGTACCAGCGACGGCCAGGCGCGCAGGGTTTCGTCGTCCAGCTGCGGACTGTGGGCCAGCGCATGCTGCGGACTCACCACGCAGCGCCAGTTGAGCGCGCCCATATCCTGAAAGGCGAAGCGGCCGCCGACCGGAATGGCCTGGGTGGCGCCAATCGCCACATCGACACGACCATCAGCCAGCGCGTCCTACACGCCGTTAAATACTTCGTAGCTGATGATCAGCTACATATCGGGGAAATGGCGGTAAAAATCCTTTATTAGCTGGCGGGTGCGCTGGGGTTTGACGATGCAATCCACCGCGATACTGAGCTGACCGCTCCAGCCGTTCGCCAGCTGCTGACACTGACAGCGCGTGGCCAGCATTTTTTTGATAACAGAACGCCCTTCGCGCACAAAATGCTCACCCGCTGCCGTCAGCACCACTTCGCGATGCTGCCGCTCAAACAGCGGTACCACCAGCCAGCCTTTCAGCTGACGCACGGTATAGCTGATGGCAGAGGGCACGCGATGCAGCTCCTACGCCGCCGCGCTAAAACTGCCGTTGCGCGCTACCGCGTCCACCACTTCAAGCGCATATTCCGACCACATAATTTTCCCTTCAAAAATTTTAACAGCATCCTGCAAATATTAGCGTTTCACAAAGCCCGCTGCACCCTTTTACACTTCCCGCCGTTCAACCTGCCGAATGAGAAAAACCATGCTGTCATCCAAAGGATTTCTGCCCTACCTTGCCGTGCTGAGCATGCTCGGCTTTCTGGCCACCGATATGTATTTACCCGCCTTCGGCGCCATGCAGCACGACTTTGCTTCCGCACCGGGCACCATCAGCGCCAGCTTGAGCCTATTTCTGGGCGGCTTTGCCTGTGCGCAGGTGCTGTGGGGTGTGCTGTCGGATCGCTTTGGCCGTAAACCCATTCTGCTGGCGGGCCTGAGCTTGTTTGCCCTGAGCTGTCTCGCCATGCTGTGGGTGACTAACGTCTGGCTGATGCTGGCGCTGCGCTTTGTACAGGCGGTAGGCGTGTGCGCCGCGGCGGTGAGCTGGCAGGCGCTGGTGGTTGATAGCTATCCGCAGGCCAAAGCCAACAAAGTGTTTGCCACGATTATGCCGCTGGTGGCGCTGTCACCGGCGCTGGCGCCGCTGCTGGGTGCCTAGCTGATGGCCCATTTTCACTGGCGCGCCATCTTCCTCGCGCTCACGCTGGTGACGCTGGTGCTGCTGTTCGGCACGCTGAAACTGGCCAGCGCGCCGCGTGCGCGCCACGACAGCACGCCGCAGCCCAGCTGGCTGACGCTGCTGCCGTTCTGCGGCATGGCGCTGGCCAATGGCGCGATTTATCCGATTGTGGTGTCCAGCGCCCTCGCCCCGTTCCCGCAGGCCACCGGCAAAGCGGCCGGCCTGCAGAATCTGCTGCAGCTGGGCTTATGCTTCCTCGCCAGCCTGATTGTTTCCGCCGGTCTGCAGCAGGCGCTGTTGCATACCACGCTGGTCATGGTGGCGACGGTGATCCTCGCCTGGGCCGGTTTCCTGTGGCAGCGCAGCGCCAGTGCACAAAGTGATATTGCTCACGCTTCCCGTCCCTGCGAAGATAATTGCTAAGGCAACGATTATCGTTAGCAATCTAACGATAAGACATTGAATACTGACCTACGTGAGCATATACTCAGTGGGTCAGCATTTCTGCAACAAATCAATAACATAATGAGCGTATTTTTAGCGACACTGTCGCTGGGATGGTGTCTGCACGATATTCACCTCCGGAGTTGTGGCAGACATTTCTATTCAGATTCATACCTCTGTAATACGTCGGCTATCTGGCGCACGGATTTTCCGTGAGTTCTCTCACAGGCCTGAGGAATTTGACTATTCTTTTTCTCAGGTTCAAATCGGAAAGGTGATGGAGAAGCTATGAGTTCATCGTGTATAGAAGAAGTGAGCCTTGAAGAAAACCAATGGTTTCGTATCGCCCATGAATTACTGGAGCGGGCAGACATTCACATCAACGGCACACGCCCTTGGGATATTCAGGTCAGACATGCGGATTTTTTCAAACGGGTCCTGCAGGAGGGATCGCTGGGCCTCGGTGAAAGCTACATGGACGGCTGGTGGGAGTGTGAACGTCTGGATATGTTCTTCCACCGCGTGCTGAAACATCATCTGGGTAAGCAGTTACCGCACCATTTCAAAGACACGCTGCGCATTGCCGCGGCGCGCCTCACCAATCTGCAGTCAAAGAAACGCGCCTGGATTGTTGGCAAAGAGCACTACGATCTTGGCAACGACCTGTTTTCACTGATGCTCGATCCGTTTATGCAGTACTCCTGCGGCTACTGGAAAAGCGCGGAAACGCTGGAGCAGGCACAGCAGGACAAGCTGGATATGATTTGCCGCAAGCTGCAGCTTGAGCCGGGCATGACGCTACTGGATATCGGCTGCGGCTGGGGCGGACTGGCGGAATTCGCCGCGCGTAATTACGGGGTGAAAGTGCATGGCGTGACCATCTCTGCCGAGCAGCAGAAAATGGCGCAGCAGCGCTGTGCCGGTCTGGATGTGACCATCCTGCTGCAGGATTACCGTGATTTGAACCAGCAGTTTGACTGCATCGTGTCGGTGGGCATGTTCGAACACGTCGGGCCGAAAAACTATGCCGCCTACTTCGATGTGGTTGATCGTAACCTAAAACCGGAAGGCCTGTTTTTGCTGCACACCATTGGGGCGATCAGAACCGACATGAACGTCGACCCGTGGATCGATAAATACATTTTCCCCAACGGTTGTTTACCGTCGGTACGGCAGATTGCCGATGCCAGCGAATCCCACTTCATCATAGAAGACTGGCACAACTTTGGCGCGGATTATGACACCACGCTGATGGCCTGGTATGAGCGATTCCAGGCGGCATGGCCGCAGCTGGCGGAGAAGTATGGCGAACGTTTCAAACGGATGTTCAGCTATTACCTCAACGCCTGCGCCGGTGCGTTTCGCGCGCGGGATATCCAGCTGTGGCAGGTGGTCTTCAGCCGCGGCGCCGAAGGCGGTTTGCGCGTGGCGCGTTGATTTCCGTGCCATGATAAAAGGCGCTTAACGCGCCTTTTTTATTAGCGATTACTCCGCGTCCAGCAGCGTTTGTGCCTCCAGCGCGGCCGCGGCATCACGCTGCGCCAGCACACGTTCAACGGTGTCGACAATCGCCTGGGTATGCGGATCGATTTCGATATTGACCCGGTGCCCCAGCTTCTTCGCGCCCAGTATAGTGCGCTCCAGCGTTTCCGGGATCAGATGCACGCAGAACTTACTTTTGGTTACATCACCGACCGTCAGGCTGATACCATCGATGCCGACAAATCCTTTATGCAGAATATATTTGATCTGCTCAGCGTCCTGTAATTTAAACCACACTTCGCGGTTATTCTCTGACTGGATAATTTTACAGATTTCGGCGGTGGTCATAATATGACCGGACATCAGGTGTCCGCCAATTTCATCGCTGAATTTCGCGGCGCGCTCAATATTCACGATGTCACCAACCTGTAATTCACCGAGGTTGGTGATGCACAGCGTCTCTTTGATGAGATCGAAGCTGACGCGATCGCCGTCAATGGCGGTCACCGTCAGGCAGCACCCGTTGTGCGCTACCGAGGCGCCCAGCGCCAGGCCGGGCAGCAGCTCAGCAGGCAAGCGCACGGTGTGGGTGCGGAACAACTCTTTTTCTTCAATGGCGACAATTTCTGCCGTGCCCTGCACAATTCCGGTAAACATAATTTCAGCCTCTGCGAAGTTTGTGGCAGTTTATCACAGCTTGCGCCGCAAGGTTTAATTTGCCGACGCGCAAACTTTACACAAATGGCGCAGCCAAATGCGATCAATGTTTGGCGGAAGTGCGGACTACCGCTACACTAGGTCGCGCATTCTTTGGGGATTTAACCCCGCTCTCTTCTTAAATTACACAGGTGATACGTGCAGAAGTATTTAACAGAAGCGCGTCAATTGCTGGCCCTCGCGATCCCGGTCATCCTTGCTCAGGTGGCACAGACCGCGATGGGATTTGTGGATACCATAATGGCCGGTGCGGTGAGCGCCACGGATATGGCCGCCGTTGCTGTCGGCACCTCTATCTGGCTTCCCGCCATTTTGTTTGGTCATGGTCTGCTGCTGGCATTGACGCCAACCGTTGCGCAACTCAACGGATCCGGGCGACGCGAACGCATCGCAGAACAGGTACGCCAAGGTTACTGGCTGGCGGCGGGCGTGGCGCTGCTGATTATGGTGGTGCTGTGGAACGCCAGCCACCTGATTCACACCATGCATGACATTGATCCTCAGCTGGCGGCCAAAGCAGAAGGTTATCTGCACGCGCTGCTGTGGGGCGCACCGGGCTACCTATTTTTCCAGGTGGCACGTAATCCGTGTGAAGGGCTGTCGAAGACCAAGCCGGCGATGCTGCTGGGTTTCCTCGGCCTGCTGACCAACATTCCGCTGAACTATGTGTTTATTTACGGCCATTTCGGTATGCCTGCGCTGGGCGGCGTGGGCTGTGGCGTCGCCACCGCGTCCGTTTACTGGGTGATGTATCTGGTGATGCGCTTCTGGCTGAAGCGCATGCCGGCCATGCGCGATATCCGCATGCATAGCCGCTGGTCGCCACCGTCGCGCGCCATACTGATGCGCCTGTTCACGCTGGGATTACCGGTCGCGCTGGCACTGTTTTTCGAGGTCACGCTGTTTGCCGTGGTGGCGCTGCTGGTATCGCCGCTCGGCATTGTGAAAGTCGCTGGTCATCAGATCGCGCTCAACTTTAGCTCGCTGATGTTTGTGCTGCAGCTGTCGCTCGGCGTCGCCACCACCATTCGCGTCGGCTACCGTCTGGGCCAGGGCTCGGCCGAACAGGCCCGCATCGCCGCGTGGACCGGTCAGGGCGTAGGTATCACCATGGCGGCGATCACCGCGCTGTTTACCGTGACCTTCCGCCACGATATTGCCGCGCTCTACACCGCCAATCCGGAAGTGATTACCTTGGCGGCGCAGCTGATGCTGCTGGCGGCCATCTACCAGTTCTCGGATTCGATTCAGGTGATCGGCAGCGGTATCCTGCGCGGTTATAAGGACACGCGCTCGATCTTCTTTATTACCCTGATCGCCTACTGGGTGCTGGGGCTGCCGGTGGGTTACGTGCTGGCGCTGACCGACTGGGTGGTGGCACCGCTGGGGCCAGCCGGTTTCTGGTGCGGATTTATCGTCGGTCTGACGTCGGCGGCGGTGATGATGATCTGGCGCATCCGCCGTCTGCAGCGTTTACCGGCGCAGGTGATTCTGGCGCGCGCCGCGCGCTAAGTGGCTGAGCGGGCGTTTATTTGGCCCGCGATGGCGAAAAAAACGACGCATAGCACAGTTGCTGGTCAGTCGTCAGGAAAAATCATTTTTCCGCTTGCCAGCATCACGGCCTGCCGTTAATATTCGTCCCCGCTGTCGCCCTGACAGCGTGTTGCGCTCTTAGCTCAGTTGGTTAGAGCACCACCTTGACATGGTGGGGGTCGATGGTTCGAGTCCATTAGAGCGCACCACTTTTGCTGTTATCTCCCTTGCGCAACTCGCCTTTCCTTGATCTGAGTCGGTTTTATCCCTCTGCTTTTATATTGGTTTTCGCATACTTAGCGAGTATACTATGCCGCGTTGTTCCACCTGAAAGATTTCAGCGCTAACGTGCCTATGCCAGCCACTTACATCATTTGCGCAACGCCGTCGCTACGGTCTCTCCGCCCGGCGCATAACTTCTCTGCACGCTTAGCCGTCGTCACCTATTCTTACTTCTGTGTCAAACGTACCAACACCAAACCGATTTTTACTTCGGTGCCAAGCGCATCGAACCCCGACCTTTATCATCCATCACAACTTACAGAAATCTGACATGAAAAAGACCAAGATCGTTTGTACTATCGGTCCGAAAACCGAATCCGAAGAGATGCTTACTCAACTGCTGGAAGCGGGCATGAACGTCATGCGCCTGAACTTCTCTCACGGGGATTATGCCGAACATGGTCAGCGCATCACCAACATGCGTGCCGTCATGGAAAAAACCGGTCGCCAGGCCGCGATTCTGCTGGACACCAAAGGCCCGGAAATCCGTACCATGAAACTGGACGGTGGCAATGATGTGTCCCTGAAAGCTGGCCAGACCTTCACCTTCACCACCGATCAGTCAGTGATTGGTAACAGCGAGCGCGTTGCCGTTACTTACGCCGATTTCACCGAAGACCTGAAAATTGGTAACACCGTGCTGGTCGACGATGGTCTGATCGGGATGGAAGTCACCGAAGTCACGGAAAACACCGTGGTGTGTAAAGTGCTGAACAATGGCGACCTTGGCGAAAACAAAGGCGTCAACCTGCCGGGCGTGTCCATTCAGCTGCCGGCGCTGGTGGAAAAAGACAAGCGTGATCTGATCTTCGGCTGCGAACAAGGCGTGGATTTCGTTGCGGCTTCCTTCATCCGTAAACGTTCAGACGTGCTGGAAATCCGTGAGCACCTGAAAGCCTATGGCGGCGAACACATTCAGATCATCTCCAAGATCGAAAACCAGGAAGGCCTGAACAACTTCGACGAGATCCTGGAAGCCTCTGACGGCATCATGGTCGCGCGTGGTGACCTCGGTGTGGAAATCCCGGTTGAAGAAGTGATCTTCGCGCAGAAGATGATGATCAAGAAATGTAATAAAGCACGCAAAGTGGTGATCACCGCGACGCAGATGCTGGATTCCATGATCAAGAACCCGCGCCCTACCCGTGCTGAAGCCGGCGACGTGGCCAACGCCATCCTCGACGGTACCGACGCGGTGATGCTGTCCGGTGAGAGCGCCAAGGGTAAATACCCGCTGGAGTCGGTCACCATCATGGCGACGATCTGCGAGCGTACCGATCGCGTGATGAAATCGCGCATCGATTCCCTTCAGGATTCGCGCAAGCTGCGTATCACTGAAGCGGTGTGCCGTGGCGCCGTTGAGACCGCTGAGAAACTGGAAGCGCCGGTGATTGTGGTGGCGACCGAAGGCGGTAAGTCGGCTAAATCCGTGCGTAAATACTTCCCGGATGCCACCATTCTGGCCCTGACCACTAACCAGACCACCGCGCGTCAGCTGATCCTCAGCAAAGGGATTGAAACGCGTCTGGTGAGCGAAATCGCCTCGACCGATGATTTTTACCGCATCGGCAAAAAGATGGCGCTGCAGAGCGGCTACGCGCAGAAAGGCGATGTCGTGGTGATGGTTTCGGGTGCGCTGGTACCGAGCGGAACCACCAATACCGCGTCGGTGCACGTACTCTGATCGAGCCGGTGATGTTTATTTAAAAGAGCGCCTTTCGGGGCGCTTTTTTTATTCCGCCCCTTAGACAAAAAGCGGAAAATTCCAATCGATAATAACTATTCAATATCCCGCAGAATTAAGGTTAATCCGATTAAATCTCTCTGTTTTCGCTAAATATTTTCATCATGTTCTGCGAAACGCTGCTTCTTTGAGCGAACGATCAAATTTAAGCATGTTCTCATCAAAAATTTATTCTCAACTTAAAAAGCTTTGTGTAATACTTGTAACGCTACATGGAGATTAACTCAATCTAGAGGGTATAAATAATGAATCGTACTAAACTGGTACTGGGCGCGGTAATCCTAGGTTCAACTCTGCTGGCTGGTTGCTCAAGCAACGCTAAAATCGACCAGCTGTCTTCAGACGTTCAGACTCTGAACGCTAAAGTTGACCAGCTGAGCAACGACGTGAACGCAATCCGTTCTGACGTCCAGGCTGCTAAAGACGACGCAGCTCGCGCTAACCAGCGTCTGGACAACCAGGCTCACTCTTACCGTAAGTAAGAGTTCTGGTTTGAAAAATGGTGCCCTTGTGGCACCATTTTTTTTGTCCGAATTCTGCCGTCCGCTGGCCCTGAATCACGGTGTCGCAGCGACTTCGCCCTACGCCTGACTGATGGTGGCTTGCGCACCGCCTGTTGCCCCCTGCTGCGTCTGCAGCACTGCCGGCAGCGGCGTCACCTCACTCACCGGTTCTCCACTGCTCACCAGCACCGGCATGCCTGAACGACGTTCAATCGCCGCCTTAATCAGCGCACTGTAGCTCTTCGCACTCTTCATAAAGGCTTTCAGCGGCGCGCTCAGCGCAATCGGCATGGTCTGCGGATCGTCCTGCTCATTACGCGACAGCGGCTGGTGTACCTCGATGTAGCGTTTGCCGTCCGGTTCGATCGCATATTTGATCGGCTGGTTAATCACCTGTACGCGTGTACCCTGCGGCACGCTGTTGAACAGCGCTTCGATATCGTCCGGGCGCAAACGAATACAGCCGGAACTGACGCGCATCCCGATGCCGAAGTCGGCGTTGGTGCCATGAATCAGATACTGGCCGCTGCCGCGCGCCAGACGCAGCGCAAACAGCCCCATCGGGTTATCCCGGCCCGGCAGGCACCATCGCGGGCAGCGTGATGCCCTCTTTGGCGTAGCGTTTGCGGATATTGACGGTGGGCGTCCAGGTGGGGTTAGGGATTTTCTGGCTGATACTCGTCACCATATTGGGTGTGGCGGCACCCAATTGACCGATGCCGATCGGATAAACCACTACGCGACCTTCCCCTTTGGAATAGTAGTAGAGACGCAGTTCGGCCAGGTTGATCACGATGCCTTCACGCGGCGCATCCGGCAGCAGCATCTGCAGCGGCACGGTAAGCTGCGTTCCGGCTTTTGGCAGCCAAGGGTCGACGCCCGGGTTGGCTTCCAGCATGCCAAGCATGCCTATCTTATAACGCGCGGCAATGCTCTCCAGCGGCCGTTTGTCATCCGGGACGGTGGTCAGTGTGTTTTCGCCAATCAAGCGGCTATCAGCGGCTGGCAGGGGGTATTCCGTAGCAAACGCAGGTGCAGACAGTCCGAAACAGGACAACAGCAATGCACCGGCTAAACGAAGCGCAGGTTTCATGCAATTTTCCCTTTGTCGGATGGAACAGACCCCGGTCATGGCCGGGGTCTGGAGAGTGTAACTTAGCTGAGAGACTGTGCGTTATGCCGGATCGCGCGAATCATCGCTTCCAGCCCCTGTGAACGCGAAGGGGTGAGGTGTTGCGTCAGGGCCAGTTCGCCAAACCAGTGGGCGACATCCAGTGCCAGAATCTCTGGCGCTTTCAGGCCCTGATACAGGCTAAATACGACGGCAATCAAGCCCTTAACGATGGCGGCATCGCTGTCACCTTCAAAAGCAATGGTGCCGTCTGCCTGTGGGGTCATCCGAATCCATACCTGACTCTGACAGCCGGAAATGACGTACTGCGGCTGGTGCAAGCTTTCAGAGGATTCTGGTAATTTTGCCCCGAGTTCAATGACGTAGAGGTACTTATCTTCCCAGTTGGCGCAACGATTGAAGTTGCGCACCAGTTTCTCTTTTTCTGGCAGGTTTGCCATGCATAACTCCTGAAATCTGCTCAACCGCCCAGCAGACGATGAATGCGCGTCAGGCCAGCCGCCAGGCGATCGGCTTCCTCTTCGCTGTTGTAGAGCGCGAAAGAGGCGCGACACATCGCGGGCACCGCATAATGACGCATCAGCGGCATGGCGCAATGGTGGCCGGTGCGGATGGCAATGCCGTACTGATCGAGGAAGCTGCCAACGTCAAACGCGTGGTGCTTACCGAGGTTAAACGCCACCACGCCGCTGCGCTCGGCCGGGCCGTAAATAACCAAGTCCGGCACCGACGCCAGCTTGTCCAGCGCGTAACGCATCAGCTGACTTTCGCGCTGATGGATCGTCTCCAGACCGAGTTCGCTGATCCACGTCAGCGCCGCGCCGAGACCAATGATGCCGCCGGTATTCGGCGTGCCGGCCTCAAAGCGCCACGGTGCGCCATTCCAAGTGGTCCCGATGGGCAGCATTACCTGATCGATCATGGAACCGCCGCCTTCCCACGGGGGCATGATCTCCTGCAGCACCTTACGCGCGTACAGCACGCCAATCCCGGTCGGCCCATAGATTTTATGGCCGGAGAACACGTAGAAATCGCAGCCGATATCCTGCACGTCAACGGGGTGGTGCATCACAGCCTGGGCGCCGTCCACCAGCGTTACCACGCCCGCGGCTTTCGCCTGCGCCACGATGGCTTTCACCGGGTTAACCGTGCCGAGCACGTTGGAAACATGCGTCACTGCCAGCAGGCGCGTACGGCTGTCGATCAGCCCCGCCAGCTGTTCCAGCGCCAGCTCACCGTTGTCGTTAAGCGGCAGAACACGGATTTCCGCGCCGGTGCGCTGGGCCACCATCTGCCACGGCACGATATTGGCGTGGTGTTCCATCTCGGTGACGATCAGGTTATCGCCCGGCTGCAGCTGACTGCCGCTCCAGCTGTTGGCCACCAGATTGATGCCTTCGGTGGTGCCTTTAACGAAGATGATCTCTTCCGGCGCGGCGGCATGCAGAAAACGCGCCGCCTGGGCGCGCACGTTTTCCATATCGCTGGTCGCCTGCACGCTCAGCGAGTGAATGCCACGGTGCACGGCCGCATAGCCGTGCTGATAGAAGTGACTCTCCGCGTTGATCACCGCGAGCGGGCGCTGTGCGCTGGCCGCGCTATCAAGGTAGGCCAGCGGATGTCCGTTGACCTCACGACTCAGAATCGGAAACTCCGCTCTGACTCGTTCGAGATCGAAACTCATGACTCAACTCCCGGGAAACGGTCGGTAATACGTTGCAGTACCACCTGACGCAGCGCGTCATCTTCCAGCGCTTCCGTCAGTTCAGCGGCGAAAGCATGGATGAGCATCTGCTGCGCCGCGTCTTCGGCGATGCCGCGCGAACGCAGGTAGAACATCTGCTCATCGTCGATGCGACCGATAGTCGCGCCGTGGCTGCACTTAACGTCATCGGCGTAGATTTCCAGCTGCGGCTTGGTGTCCACTTCCGCCAAGCGGCCGAGCAACAGGTTGTTGTTGGTCATCTGGCCGTCAGTTTTCAGCGCGTGCTGCGCCACTTTGATGTGGCCGTTAAACACCGAGCGCCCTTTGTCACGCGAAATGGTTTTGTGCAGCTGGCGACTCAGGCAGTGGCCTTTGTTGTGCTCCAGATAGCTGCGCGTATCCGCCACTTCGCTGCCCACTGGCAGCACCAAGCTGTTCAGCGAAAGCTGGGTGTTCTCACCGTTCAGCTGCAAGCTGGTGTTGTGACGCGACAAACCGGCACCCAGCAGGAAGCTGGTGCTGCTCACCTGCGCGTCACGGCCAATCACGATGTCGTTGTGCGCAAAGTGGTAGCTGCTGCTCTCTTCAAACGCCAGCTTGGTATGCTTCAGCTGCGCATTGTCGCCCACCGCAAAGGTAAAGCGCGCGCCGGTGAAGTGGGCGCGGCCATTCAGCGTCACGTAATGCTCGATCACCTGCGCTTCCGCGCCGGATTCCAGCTCCAGATGGTGACGATGATGCACCGTGTTGAGCGCATCCGCCTGGCCGCTGGTAATGTGCAGCAGATAGAGCGGCTGCGCCGCAGCTTTGCCGCGCGGCAGACGAATCGAGGTCACCTCTTCTGCCAGACTTTCCGTCAGGTGCAGGAACACCTCCGGCTGTACCGCGGCCGGTAACGGACGGCGCCCGGCGGCACGGCTGTGCTGCACGTCAAACAGACCGGTGTCACGCGAGCTCAGCTCAGGCTGGAAGCGGCCATCGACAAACACTAGGCAAATCGCGTCCAGCGGCAGCGCCAGCGCAGCCACCTGCTCAGCGCTCACGCCTGGCGCTTCCGCCTGCACGAACTGCTGTGTGAGCAGGTTGTCCAGCGCAGTGTATTTCCAGTTCTCATGCTTGCGCGTCGGCGGGCCGACACGCATCAGCTGCTGCCAGTGCTGCTGTGCCTGCAGCGAACGCTGCTCGCCGCGTGACTCAAACAGATGGTGCCACTGCTGCAGCGCGTTATCACTCTTGGTCGGTAAGCCAGCCATAGCCTTGCTCCTCCAGCTGTTTCACCAGCGTAAAGTCACCAGACTTCACGATTTTGCCCTGATACAGCACGTGCACGTGATCTGGCTTGATGTAATCCAGGATGCGCTGGTAGTGCGTCACGATGATGAATGAGCGCTTGCCGTCGCGCAGGCTGTTCACGCCCTCTGCAACAATTTTCAGCGCATCGATATCCAGACCGGAGTCGGTTTCATCGAGGATGCACAGCTCAGGATCCAGCGCCGTCATCTGCAGGATGTCATTACGCTTTTTCTCACCGCCGGAGAAACCGACGTTGACGGAACGGGTCAGCAGATCTTCCGGCATCTTCAGCAGCTTGATCTTGTCTTCGATGAAGTCCTGGAAGTCAAAACGGTCCAGCTCTTCCTGCTCACGGTATTTACGCACTGCATTGACCGAAGTCTGCAGGAAGAACTGGTTGCTGACGCCCGGGATCTCGACCGGGTACTGAAACGCCATGAAGATGCCTTCACCGGCACGCTCTTCCGGCTCCAGCTCCAGCAGATCTTTGCCTTTAAAGGTCACGGAACCGCCGGTGATTTCATAATCTTCACGACCGGCCAGCGTGGCAGACAGGGTGCTCTTGCCGGAACCGTTCGGGCCCATGATGGCATGCACTTCGCCCGGCTTAACCTCGAGGTTCAGACCGCGCAAAATCTCTTTGTCTTCAACGCTAACCTGTAAATCTTTAATGCTTAACATACTCTTTCCTTCACATTGCTTCCGGCAACGCGTGTGGCATCAGCCGACACTGTGCTCAAGGCTGATCGCTAACAGTTTTTGCGCTTCCACGGCGAATTCCAGTGGCAGCTCGGAGAAAACGTCTTTACAGAAGCCGTTGATGATCATCGAGATCGCATCTTCTTCGCTAATGCCGCGCTGCAGGCAGTAGAACATCTGATCTTCACCGATGCGCGACGTCGTGGCTTCGTGCTCAAGCTGCGCGCTGTTATTGCGCGTTTCCACGTACGGGAAGGTGTGCGCACCGCAGTCCGGTCCAATCAGCATCGAGTCACACTGGGTGAAGTTACGCGCGTTAGTCGCGGTCGGCATGATTTTCACCAGACCGCGGTAGGTGTTCTGGCTCTTACCGGCCGAGATACCTTTCGAGATGATAGTCGATTTGGTGTTTTTACCAATGTGAATCATCTTGGTACCGGTATCGGCCTGCTGGCGACCGCTGGTCAGCGCGACGGAGTAGAATTCGCCCACCGAGTAATCACCGCGCAGGATGCAGCTTGGGTATTTCCAAGTGATGGCTGAGCCGGTTTCGGACTGCGTCCACGACATCTTGCTGTGCTCGCCTTCACACAGCGCACGCTTGGTCACGAAGTTGAGGATACCGCCCTCGCCTTCTCCGCCCGGGAACCAGTTCTGCACCGTGGAGTATTTCACTTCGGCGTTTTTGTGGATGATCACTTCGACGACCGCTGCGTGCAGCTGGTAGGTGTCGCGCACCGGCGCTGAACAGCCTTCGATGTAGCTGACGTAGCTATCTTCATCGGCAATCAGAATGGTACGTTCGAACTGGCCGGTTTTCGCCGCGTTGATGCGGAAATAGGTCGACAGTTCCATCGGGCAACGCACGCCTTTCGGGATGTAGACGAAGGTGCCGTCGGACGCCACCGCCGAGTTGAGCGCGGCAAAGAAGTTATCGTTGTGCGGCACCACAGTGCCAAGATACTTCTGTACCAGCTCCGGATGATCGAGGATCGCTTCACCGAAGGAGCAGAAAATAATGCCCTGCTCAGCCAGCTTGTCGCGATAAGTGGTCGACACGGACACCGAGTCAAAAATGGCGTCCACCGCCACTTCTCTGCCTTCACGCACCGGCACGCCCAGCTGGTTAAACGCGTCTTCCACTTCTTTGGTCAGGTAATCGCTGGAGGCGACGCTGCCGGACGTCTGGGTGGCACCCGGTTCAGATGCACAGCTGTCATCGCAATTGCCGCAGGACGGCGCGGAATAGTAGCTGTAATCCTGATAATCGAGTTTGTCGTAGTGCGCTTTCAGCCAGTGTGGCTCTTCCATCTCCAGCCAGGCGCGAAACGCCTTGAGACGGAACTCCAGCATCCACTCGGGTTCGTTACGTTTGGCCGAAATGGCACGCACCACATCTTCATTGATGCCGTGTGCCAGTTCGTCGGTTTGCAGCTGGGTGAAGAAGCCTTCTTTGTAGTTCAGGCTGCCTTCCCAGGTTTGTACATCGTCAGATGCTTCGCTGTGTCGTGACATATTTCACTTACTCGACGCCAAAGCTTTCACCGCACCCGCAGGCGTGCTGAGCTTTAGGGTTGTTGAATTTAAAAATCTGGTTCAGGCCTTCGCGGACATAATCTAGCTCGGTACCGTCAACAAACGGCATCGCCTGAAGCGGCACAAACAGTTTTGCGCCATATTGCTCGAACTGCAGGTCGTCATCGGCAGGCGCTTTCACCAGGTCCATAACGTACCCAAAACCGGCACAGCCGGACTGTTTCACACCCAGTTTCAGGCCCTTAACTTCCGGGTCCTGTTCCACCAGGCTGAGAATCTGTTTCGCTGCCGACTCGGTCAGCGTGAGCCCTTTCCAGACGAATTCGTCAGGTGAAAAAGACGCTGCATTTACTGATGACATAATGCTACCTCGTAAGTCTGGGTCTTTTCAGACTTTCCCCCTATAGTAGTGATATCAGATATCACTTCAACCTCTTGTTTTGCAGGGATAATCATCTCGTGCTGTTTTTTACTGCTGCTTTATTAAGCATAGTCCCTTCCCACCAGCTTGTGCGCGCCATTCCCGCGCGCGCCGTCAGAACGTAACCTCTTCATAAGCCGTAAATTTTCCAGTTCGCTTTTTAAGTTTATGCTCTGATTGATAGGTTACGCCTTTGCTGAAGGTAAGAGATTGTTATTGCCGATTTTTGTAACAGGCAAAGGAAATCAATAAAATTTCACGGCGGGAATTGCATTCCTGGCGCGGTTTAATATGATAATGATTATCACTAACCTACTTTGGGTGGCGACATGACGCTTTCCGTCTCAGCCTGGTTACAACACAAAATCGACGAATATAAGTTTTCGGTCCGCGATATCACCGTCGACTTCTATCTGGCTCAGGCAAAGCTCAACCGCACCAATTGTTCAATTGAACAGCTGCGTCGTTTTAACGATACCTGTCTCGACATGGCCGAAATCTGCCAGCTGAACGGCGACGATCACAGCTACCTGCACGCGATGGGCAAGCTGCACCACCGCTTAGTGCAGGAGATGGGCAATGACGATCGCGATCGCCTGTTCCGTATTCAGGCTTACCAGCTGGCGCGCCTGTCGCTGACCCGTTTGTGTCATCAACTGGCGCTCAGCGGCGACTGGGACCAGGCTACCCGCCTGCAAAGTGATTTTGTCCGCCACGCAGGCTGGATATTCTAATCCAGCTTTGTGACGGCTCCTACAATTTGTTTACATCAATTCCAGCAAAGCCTGTAGCGGATGGCGCATACCGTTGCCCTCGGCGCGTTTCACCTGGCTGCGGCAGGAGAAGCCGGTCGCCAGACAGCGCTGACGCGGCAGCTTCTGCAGTTGCGGATGCCACGACAGTTCATAAATGCCCAGCGAGTTCGCCAGATTTTTACTCTCGTGACCATAAGTGCCGGCCATGCCACAGCAGCCCACGTTGATGTTCTCCAGCTTCGCGCCAAAACGGGCAAAAATATCCTGCCACTGATTGGGCGTTGACGGCAGCGCCGTGACCTCGGTGCAGTGGGCAAACAGATACCAGGCTTCGCCGCTGGCGATCTGCACCTCGCGCCCGGCCAGCGCGCCGTGCAGCCATTCATGCACCAGCTGCACGCGGAACGTGCCGCGCTGCTCGCCCAGCACCTGCTGATACTCGTCGCGATAGCACAATACCGTGGCCGGATCGACACCGACCATCGGCACACCGAGCTGCGCCACCCGGTTGAGGAATTCAGCGGTTTTGCCGGCGGTGCGGGCAAAGCGCTGCAGAAAACCTTTCACGTGCTGCGCTTTCCCATTGGGTGAGAACGGCAGCAGCACCGGCCGGTAGCCGAGTTTTTCAATCAGCCGGATGAAATCGGTCACCAGCTGCGCTTCGTAATAGCTGGTAAACGGATCCTGCACCACCAGCACGTGCTGTTCGCGCTGGGTCGCATCCATCGCCTCCAGCTGCTCCAGCGTGACCCGCATCGCCGGGTGGCCGCTCAGCTGCTGCTTCAGGCTGGGCGACGAGAGCAGCGGCAGATCCACCATGCCGATGTGGCGCTGGCTGAGGTCGCGCATCCACGGCTGTTTCAGGAAGAAGTTGAACACCCGCGGTGCTTTAGCCATCAGCGACGCATAGCTTTCGACCGACGCCACCAGATGGTCGCTGACCGGGCGCAGATAGCGGGTGTGATAAAGCTGCAGGAAGCGCGATCGGAAGTTCGGCACATCGATTTTAATCGGACACTGCGTCGAGCAGGCTTTACACGCCAGGCAGCCGGACATCGCCTCTTTCACTTCATGCGAGAAGTCATATTCGCCCTGCTTCGCATGCCACGAATTGCGCGTGCGCTGAATCAGACTGCGCAGGCTAGCGCCCTGTGCTGGCAAGGCCTGCTCCAGCTTAAGCGGGTCAACGCCCTGCTCCGCCAGCAGGCGCAGCCACTCACGCGTTAGCGTGGCGCGTCCTTTTGGCGAGTGGATACGGTTGCGGGTGATTTTCATCGACGGGCACATCGGGCTGCGCACGTCAAAGTTGAAGCACAGTCCGTTGCCGTTACACTCCATCGCGCCGCGCCAGTCATTGCGTACCGTCAGCGGAATCTGGCGATCCCAGCTGCCGCGCGTTGCCGCATCGACCTGCATCATGGGCTCTTCGTTACCCAGCGGCGTACATATTTTGCCGGAATTGAGGCGGTTATCCGGATCGAACGCCGCTTTGATGCGACGCAGCTCATTGAATAATGTTTCGCCAAAGAACGCTGGGCTGTACTGGGCGCGGAAGCCTTTGCCGTGCTCGCCCCACAGCAGACCGCCGTAGCGCGCGGTAAGCGCCACCACTTCGTTCGAGATCTGCTTCATCAGCATCTCCTGCTGCGGATCGCACATGTCCAGCGCCGGACGCACGTGCAGCACGCCGGCATCCACGTGACCAAACATGCCGTAGCTCAGGCCGTGGCTGTCGAGCAGCGCACGAAAATCCACAATGTAATCCGCCAGATGCTCCGGCGGCACGGCGGTGTCCTCCACGAACGGAATCGGTTTGGCGCGCCCTTTGGCGTTGCCGAGCAGGCCAACCGCTTTTTTACGCATGTTATAGATGCGCTCAATACCCGCCAGATCATCACACAGCTGATAGCCCATCACGCCGCCCTGCTGCTGCGCCATCAGCTCATCCAGCCGCGCGCACAGCGTCGTCACCTGCTGCGCAATCAGCGCTGCATCGTCGCCGGCAAACTCGACAATATTCAGGCCGAGCATCTCTTTGCCTGGCACATCGGTGATCAGCTCGCTGACTGAATGCCAGACGATATCCTCGCGCGCCAGGTTCAGCACTTTCGAATCCACCGTCTCCACCGACAGGGCCTGCGCCTCGACCATAAAAGGCGCATTGCGCAGCGCGGAATCGAACGAATCGTACTTAATGTTCACCAGCCGGCGCACTTTGGGGATTGGTGTGATATCCAGTCGGGCTTCGGTGATAAAGGCCAACGTGCCTTCGGCGCCGCACAACAGGCGCGTCAGGTCGAAAGTTTGCAAATCATCACTGAACACATGGCGCAGGTCATAACCGGTGAGGAAGCGGTTCAGTTTGGGGAATTTTGTCAGAATCAGTTCACGCTGCTCGCGGCAGCGGTTAAGCACTTCTTTATAGATGCGCCCTTCAGCGGTCGGCGTCGTGGCCAGCTGTTCTGCCAGCGCGGTGGGCATGGCGCGCGTATCAAGAATTTCGCCGCCCAGCAGCACGGCACGCAAGCCTTCGACGTGATCGGAGGTTTTGCCATACACCAGCGAGCCCTGACCGGAGGCATCGGTATTGATCATGCCGCCCAGCGTGGCGCGGTTACTGGTCGACAGCTCCGGAGAGAAGAAAAAGCCGTACGGCCTGAGCCAAGCGTTGAGCTGGTCCTTCACCACGCCTGCTTCTACCCGCACCCAGCCCTGCTCGGTGTTGATCTCCAGGATGCGGTTCATGTAGCGCGACATGTCGACCACAATGCCCTGATTGAGCGACTGACCGTTAGTGCCGGTACCGCCGCCGCGCGGGGTGAACACCAGGCTGTTGAAACGTGGCTCACCGGCCAGTCGGGCGATCAGCGCCACGTCCGCCGTTGAACGCGGAAACAGCGCCGCATCGGGCAGGAGCTGATAGATGCTGTTATCGGTGGAGAGCGTGAGGAGGTCGGCATAGCTGGTCGCGGTGTCGCCGGTAAATCCTTGTTCTTTCAGCGACTGCAGGAATGTCAGCACCAGTTGAACGAGGCCTGGCGCCTGAGAAATGTGTGGGATCATTATTTCGTGACCGGGATGTTGTAAACGTTTGCGTGGTTAATTTTTTTCAGCTCTTGGTTGTATCACATTTTTTTGCCGCCCGCTGTTTTTTCAGGAAAACGGCCGCGTCGCGCTGCTTTTTCTGTTTAATTTTCAGGAAATAGATCATCATTGTGAAGGCGCCGCGGAGCGCCCTCCTGAAGGATTACCTGAGGTCTGTGTTGTGATGAAAAGCCTGCAACGCGGTATGGATCTACCGCAAATGTTGTTCTCGCTGATGTTCATTTTACTGATGATCATTGCCTGTCTGTGGGTGGTGCAGCCGTTCATTCTCGGCTTCGCCTGGGCCAGCATGGTGGTGATTGCCACCTGGCCACTGATGATTCGTCTGCAGCAACTGCTGTGGGGTCGCCGTTCGCTGGCGGTGATTGCCATGACGATTCTGCTGTTGCTGCTATTTATTATTCCTATCGCGCTACTGGTCAGCAGCCTGATTGATAACAGCGCGCCGGTCATCGCTTGGGCGACCCAGCGCCATCTGGTGCTGCCGGATCTCGCTTGGCTGCGCGATATTCCCTATGCCGGACGCAAACTCTATTCCAGCTACCATAAACTGATCGACGGCGGTGGCGCGGCGATCATGAGCCAGGTCCAGCCTTATATTGGCCGCACCACCGGCTTCTTTGTCGCCCAAGCCGGACACTTTGGCCGTTTCATGCTGCACCTTGCCCTGATGCTGCTGTTCAGCGTGCTGCTGTACTGGCGCGGTGAGCAGGTCGGTCTCGGCATCCGTCACTTTGCCTACCGCATGGGCGGACGGCGCGGTGACGCCGCCGTGCTGCTGGCCGGTCAGGCGATCCGGGCCGTGGCGCTCGGCGTGGTGGTTACCGCGCTGGTGCAGGGCGTGCTGGGCGGCATCGGCCTGGCGATTTCCGGCATTCCGTATGCCACGCTGCTGACCGTATTAATGATTCTTACCTGCCTAGTGCAGCTTGGACCGTTGATTGTGCTGGTGCCGGCGATTATCTGGCTCTACTGGAGCGGCGACACCACTTGGGGCACTGTGCTGCTGGTGTGGAGCTGCGTAGTCGGCACGCTGGATAACGTGTTGCGTCCGATGCTGATTCGCATGGGCGCCGATTTACCGATGATTCTGATACTTTCCGGCGTCATTGGCGGGCTGATCGCCTTCGGTATGATTGGACTGTTTATCGGTCCGGTCGTTTTGGCGGTCTCTTACCGGCTGGTTTCGGTGTGGATGCATGAAGCGCCGGCGCCGGATGACGATCCGGAAACGGCCATCGAAGCGCTGGCCGAACACGAAGAGCCGCAGCCGTAACGCGCTTCCGGCGGATAACCGGGCGCCCAGCCCGGTTTGCTTATCCGCGTTTCCCTCTCCGCACCCAACGCGATTTGCATTAGTCAGCCGTGGTTAACACTCATTAATCCGTACCACTTAATTTCGCGGTATAATAATTTTTTCCATTAGTGATTTTTAAGAAAAAACGCACTTTTCAGCGTTTAAGCCCGATCGCACCGATAAAATGATTATTTTTCGCACGGATTCCTGCGCCGGATGGTTCAAAAAACGTAATGAAAGATTATCAGCTTTAAACTAATAAGAGGATTCTTAAAGACGCCAGCGGCGGCGATAAATAACATGTTCACTATGTTTTAAATCAAGCTACTGATTTTTAAACAACCTTTTCCCCTGAGTAAAGTGAAGAATTGCTGTGTGTAGTCTTTGCCCATCCCCTGTGATGGGCTTTTTTTTTGCCTGTAATTCAGCGATAAACAGAGCCGCCCGGCGGCGAACGCCGTCAGCGCTGGGTTTATGGCAATCTTATGTTATGAAAAGTGGGATGGGATAACCGACAGGTGTAACAGATTACGCTTTGGCCGCGTCCAGCTCAGCGAGGCTCAGCCAGGTTTCCACCACGGTATCCGGGTTGAGCGACAGGCTGTCGATGCCCTGCTGCATCAGCCAGGCAGCAAAGTCCTGATGATCGGAAGGCCCCTGGCCGCAGATGCCGACGTATTTGCCCTGCTTCTTCGCCGCCTGAATCGACATCGACAGCAGCGTCTTCACCGCATCGTTGCGCTCATCAAACAGCGCCGACACCACGCCGGAGTCGCGATCCAGCCCCAGCGCCAGCTGCGTCATGTCGTTGGAGCCGATGGAGAAGCCGTCAAAATGCTTCAGGAACTGCTCTGCCAGCAGCGCGTTGGACGGGATCTCGCACATCATGATCACCTTCAGTCCATTCTCGCCGCGTTTCAGGCCTTGCTTCGCCAGCTCGGCCACCACGGCCTCGGCCTGATCGACGGTGCGTACAAACGGCACCATGATCTCAACGTTGGTCAGCCCCATGTCGTTGCGCACACGCTTCACGGCTTCGCACTCCAGCGCAAAGCAGTCGCGGAAGCTGTCCGCCACGTAGCGTCCGGCACCGCGGAAGCCCAGCATCGGGTTTTCCTCTTCCGGCTCGTAACGCTCGCCGCCGACCAGGTTGGCATACTCGTTGGTTTTGAAATCCGACAACCGCACAATCACCCGCTTCGGCGCAAATGCCGCACCCAGCGTGGCGATACCTTCGGTCAGCCGCGCGATGTAGAACTCCAACGGATCATCAAAGCCTTTCATCATCTGACCAATCTACGCCTGCAGTTCCGGCGTCTGCTGATCAAACTCCAGCAGGGCTTTCGGGTGCACGCCAATCATGCG
The DNA here is from genome assembly GCF_059731155.1 of Type-A symbiont of Plautia stali. Lineage (NCBI taxonomy): Bacteria > Type-A symbiont of Plautia stali. The sequence continues at coordinate 1,559,790 of NZ_AP035891.1, forward strand.
GTTGATGATGAACTCCAGACGCGCCAGACCGACGCCCTCGTTGGGCAGGCAGGCAAAGTCAAACGCGCGATCCGGGTTACCGACGTTCATCATAATTTTCAGCGGCAGCTCAGGCATGGTATCAACCTGCAAGCTGGTGACTTCAAAGTCCAGCAGATCGTTATACACATAGCCGGTATCGCCTTCGGTGCATGATACCGTGACCTTATGACCGTCCTTCAGGTGCTCGGTGGCGTCACCACAACCCACCACCGCCGGAATGCCCAGCTCACGCGCAATGATTGCCGCGTGACAGGTCCGGCCGCCGCGGTTGGTGACGATCGCCGACGCCTTCTTCATGATCGGTTCCCAGTCCGGGTCGGTCATGTCGGTGACCAGCACATCGCCTTTTTCGATGCGGTGCATCTCGCTGATGTCGTGAATGACCTTCACTTCACCCGCACCGATGCGATGTCCGATGGCCCGGCCTTCCACCAGCAGGCTGCCTTTGCCCTGCAGGCTGTAGCGTTCCATCACCTGTCCGTTGGAACGCACCGTTTCCGGCCGCGCCTGCACGATGAACAGCTTGCCGGTGTGGCCATCTTTGGCCCACTCAATATCCATCGGGCGCTTATAGTGCTGCTCAATCAGCACCGCTTGGCGCGCCAGCGCCTGCACTTCCTCATCGGTCAGGCTAAAGCGGTCTCGCTGTTCCTGTTCCACATCCTCGATGCGCACCTGTTCGCCGTGCTCCTGCGAATCGGCATACACCATGCGGATCTTCTTCGAGCCCAGGGTACAGCGCACAATCGCCGGGCGATTAGCGGCCAGCGTCGGTTTGTGCACGTAAAACTCATCCGGGTTGACCGCGCCCTGTACCACCATTTCGCCAAGACCGAACGCCGAGGTGATAAACACCACCTGGTCGAAGCCGGATTCGGTATCAATGGTGAACATCACGCCGGAGGAGGCGAGATCGGAACGTACCATGCGCTGCACACCGGCCGAGAGCGCCACGCCACGGTGGTCGTAGCCCTGATGCACGCGGTATGAAATGGCGCGATCGTTAAACAGCGAGGCGAATACGTGCTTCACGGCCACCAGCACCGCGTCGAAGCCCTGCACGTTAAGGAAAGTTTCCTGCTGGCCGGCAAACGAGGCATCGGGCATATCCTCGGCGGTGGCCGAAGAGCGCACCGCAAAGGAGGCTTCGGCGTCATCAGCAGAAAGTTGTTTATAGGCGCTGCGGATCGCCGCTTCCAGCTCTGGCTGGAAAGGCGTATCCACCACCCATTGACGAATCTGTTTGCCGGCCTGCGCCAGCGGGGCATTGTGATAACACAGTCGCCCGCCGGCAAGCGGCGTTGGGTCCAGCGCGGTGTAGAATCCCGGCAACGTCTGCTGCCAGCTATTAATAAATTGCATCGACACTCCGGAAGGTGCGCAACGGTGCGCGACCCGCATTGCGTTTAAAGATAAAGCGTAGTCTACCGTCGGGGTGACGGAGAAGACAGATGAAAGGTTACTGCTGTGAAGGCGTGGTGAGCGTGACGTGCGGATAGATGAGATCGCTTAACCGTTCCGCTTTAACCACCGGGAACAGGCTGCCCTGCAGCTGTGCGCCACTAAGGGAACTGACTTTCTCCAGCAGTGCATTATCGTCAACGCCACAAATAATTATTTGCGGGGCGTAAGCGGAAAAATTATCGATAACAGTCTGAATAAAAGGCGTAAATGAGGCACGTTTCGCCAGCGCATGAATAAACGCTTTGTCCATTTTTAACACGCTAAACAGATTTTCGTATACTGCCGTAGCCGGTGCTTTTCCTGCCCCAAATTGAGAAAGGGATAAGCGAAATTCCTGTTGCAGGCGTGCTAACAGCGGCTGCTTTTTGCCAGCCGATAATTGCGGAAACGTTTCACTGATATCCAAAACAATAAAGGGAAGTTGTTTAAGTTTCCTTAAGAGAAACTCTCTGGTCAATAGCGTTGTGGCCATAGATTCATCAATACGAACCAACGCGATAATTTGATGTAACTCAAAAAAGTCACGGTACTTTTCCAGTAGCACTAACTGGCTCTGCAGCAAACGTAATTGCTGGGCATCGTCAAGCTGCGGCAACAGCAAGTCCTGCGACAGCGTAATCGGCGCACTGTCGTGAACAAACTGGGTGACCAGCTCAACCGCAGTCAGCTGGCCCGCCAGAGAATAGGCAGTATAAAACTAGGTTTCCGACTGATAGTCGGCAGATAAATGGACTTTCATTTTTTACAGCCAGATGCAGTGGCAATTCGCGCATCGTATATCAATGAAAACGGTCAGGCAATAGGACCAAACGTTAGAAGAGACGCCGTTTTCTGTCTAATTACCGACTTTTCTGCATCAAATAATACTTAAGCTAAATGATCTAGGTTAATGTCCATACTGATTAAATTCACTGACGTCTATTTTTAGTCGCAAACTCGATTGCGGTAAAGTGCCATTTTAAATGAGAGTTATATCTAGCGGAAAAAAACAAATAAATCGGATCAAAAACCACCTGATTATTACGCCTTTTTTTAACACTAATGGGTTAAGTGGATTAGATGCGACGCGCCTGCCAGAATACTTTGCGCCAGTAAACATTATCCAGCGAGGAGCGGATCACGCCCTGGCTGGTGGAGGCGTGAATGAAGGTATTGTCGGTGTCATAGATGCCCACGTGCAGGCCATTTTCGCCGCTGCCGGTTTTGAAAAATACCAAGTCGCCGGGCAGCAGATCGCTTTTATCGATGCGCGTGCCGATATCGGTTTGATCGATAGTTGAACGCGGCAGCTGCAGGTCAAAGCGGTAACGAAAGGTCAGGTAGACAAAGCCAGAGCAATCCACGCCACCGCGGCTTAACCCGCCATAGCGATAAGGCGTACCGCGCCAGCGGCTGAGCTGATCGTTAAGTTGCGCAATCACGGTGATGGAGTCAGACAGACGGCCATTGGGCGGCGGCGCATGATGGCTACAGCCCGCCAGCAGCAACACGAGGAGAAACAGGGTCAGCCGCATCAGAATAGTCCTTAAAAACGTCGTCCGGCTGACACTGTAGCGACAAAGCGGCGCGGCGCGCAAGTCAGGGAAGATAAAGCAGCGGCCCCTGTGGCGTATCCAGCTGCGCAAAATCAGCCTGATAGAGCGGCGCCAGTCGCTCGGCGGTCAGCACCTCGCGCGCCCCGCCCTGACTGACTACACGGCCCTGATGCATCAGCCAGACGCGATCGGCATGGCGCAGACTGTGGTTGAGATCGTGTCCGCTGGCCACAACGGCGATGCCGGCCTCGCTGAGCTGCATCAGCAGCTTATCCACCGCGCGCTGCTGTGCGATGTCGAGCGCGGTGAGCGGCTCATCCAGAATCAGTAACGCACCGCGCGGGTTAATTGCCGGATGGATCTGCAGAACCACCGCCGCTAAGCGCACCCGCTGCCACTCACCGCCGGAGAGCTGCGCCAGCGGACGCGTCAGCTTATCTTGCAAGCCAAGCTGCTGCAGCAGGTCAGTGAGCGTCGCCTGCGCGTTGTCGCCGCCCGGCGGACTGTGCAGCCGCAGATAGTGCCACACCGGCAGCGCCGCAGGCGCCGGTTGCTGCTGGGGGAGCCAAGCGCGCTGCTGCGCCAGTGCGGCACCCGACCAGCAACGCAACGGCTGGCCGGCCAGCGTCAGTTGCCCTTCGGCGTCGAGCACAGGCCAGCGAGCGCGGTCAGCAGCGTGCTCTTCCCGGCGCCGTTAGGGCCGACAACGTGCACGCGCTCACCGCGGCAGAGCGTCAGGTCCCCCCGCGCTCAGCCGTCCGGGCACGCGCAGGTCGTGGCACTGCAGCAGCATTACGCCGCCAGCGCCAGCTCAATGCGCTTCAGAATGATTGGATCGTCCGGCGTCATGTCCGGCGAGAAGCGCGCGATCACGTCACCCTGTTTGTTGATGAGGAACTTTTCGAAATTCCACAGGATATCGCCCGGCGCTTTCGGCGCGCGGCCTTTGCTCTCCATCCGCTCCAGGAAACCGCTGCCTGCCGGGCGTTCGGCTCCGGCTGCGCGGCGACCAGCTGACGGTACAGCGGATGACGCTGCTCGCCGTTAACGTCCGTTTTGTCAAACAGCGGGAAGGTTACGCCGTAAGTCGTGCTGCAGAATGTTTTGATCTCTTCGTTGCTGCCCGGTTCCTGCTCGAGAAACTGATTGCAGGGGGGAAGCCCAGCACGCTGAAATCTTTGTCCTGCCAAGCTTTCTGCAGCGACTCCAGCTGTTCATACTGCGGCGTCAGGCCACACTTTGATGCTACGTTAACCACCAGCAGCACCTTGCCCTGATACTGTGCTAGCGTGGTTTTTTCACCGTCCAGCGTAACCAGTTCTGTCTGATAAAGGCTCATCGTAGATTCCCGTTGTTGATTGCACTGTGCCAGCCGCAGCTAGGGCGAAGACTTCACTAATAACATGATAAACAACGGCGCGCCGAGCGTGGCAGTGACCACCCCAATCGGCACCTCGGCCGAGGTGAGCACCAGCCGTGCCAGAATGTCCGCCGCCAGCAGTACCGCCGCTCCCGCCAGCGCCGCGGCCGGCAGCAGGTGGCGATGATCGCTCAGGCCGCAGAGGCGCAGCAGATGGGGGATAACCAGTCCGACAAATCCAATCGCACCGGCCATCGCCACGCTGACGCCCACCAGCCAGCCCATCGCCAGCACCAGTAGATTGCGCCACAGCAGCAGTGGCAGGCCGAGTTGCCGCGCCGACACCTCCCCGGCAGCAGGGCCAGCATCATCCAGCCGTAGCGCCAGTCGATACCGCTAAACCCGCCCATCATCCAGTACATCAGCTGGTGCAGATCGAGGCTGGTGCTAAAAGTACACCGCCCACGTCATAATGGCGCTACAGATAATGCCGAGCGCCACGCCGGTCAGCAGCAGCCGACTGGCCGACAACTGACGATGGGCAAAATGCAGCAGGATCAGCGTGATCAGCAGCGCGCCCGCCATCGCTGCCAGCGCCAGGCTCCACAGTGCGCCGTTACCCAGCAGCACCGCCAGTACCAGGCCAATGCCGGCACCGTTCGATACGCCCAGCAGTCCTGGCTACGCCAGCGGATTGTTGAACAGCGCCTGCATCACCACGCCGCAGACTGCCAGCGCCGCGCCAACCAACAGCACCGCCAGGGTGCGCGGCAGGCGAAGCTGCCAGACAAACAGATCGCCGCTGGCAGAAAACCATTGCAGCGGAGATATCCAGCTGTCGCCAGTGCACAGACTGAGCACCAGCAGCAGCAGCACTGCGGCAGTAAGCGCGCCGAGCCAGCGCCGGCTGCGACGGTCGGCCTGTTGGGCCAGCTGATCCAGCAGAGTCATAAGTAAGATTGGCTGAGAAAACAGAGATTTGATTGTAGAGAGATTACGCTAAAAAGAAAGCCGCGCCTGCGGCTTGGTGCCGGGATTGCGCGCATAAAAAGGCCGCTGAGCGGCCTTTTTGTCATACTGAAATCAGTCAGCATCCTTGGGTGACGCGTTCTCCACGCGACTTTTCAACTTCTGCCCTGGACGGAATGTCACTACGCGGCGGGCGGTGATTGGAATATCTTCCCCCGTCTTCGGGTTACGGCCCGGACGCTGGTTTTTGTCACGCAGATCAAAATTACCAAATCCGGACAGTTTTACCTGTTCTCCGTTTTCCAACGCGCGGCGAACTTCTTCGAAAAAAAACTCTACCAACTCTTTGGCATCGCGTTTGCTCAACCCGAGTTTTTCAAACAGGTACTCTGACATTTCAGCTTTTGTAAGCGCCATAGGTTCAATCCCTCAAGGTTGCCTGGAATCGCTCTTTTAATGCTGCAACGCATTTGGCAACGGTCGCAGCAATCTCCTCTTCTTCGAGTGTCCGGCTGGTATCCTGCAAAATCAGGCTAATCGCGAGGCTCTTTTCACCCTCGTTTACGCCCTTACCACGGTACACGTCAAACAAGTTTACGCCAACTACCTGATTTACGCCAACTTTCTTACACTCCGCGATGATATCTGCTGCGGGCACATTTTCAGCCACTACCACAGCGATGTCACGGCGGTTTGCCGGGAAGCGTGAGATCTCGCGCGCGTCAGGCAGGACGCGGTCTGCGACCTTATTCCAAAGCAGTTCAAACACTAAGGTGCGGCCGTTAAGATCCAGCTTACGTTCCAGCTCCGGATGAACCACCCCGATAAATCCGATTCGTTCGCCGGCTAAATAAATGCCTGCACTCTGTCCCGGATGCAGCGCCGGATTGGCTTCTGCACGGAACGAAATCGCGTCGAGTTTACCGGTCAAATCCAGCAGCGACTCTAAATCGCCTTTCAAATCATAGAAGTCAACCGTCTGGCGCGCCAGATCCCAGTGCTCTTCGTAGCAGTTACCGCTCAGCACGCCCGCCAGCATAAGATCCTGACGGATGCCGAGATCGGCCTGCGTATCAGGCACAAAGCGTAAACCGCTCTCAAACAGGCGCACGCGGCTCTGCTGACGGTTCTGGTTATACACCACGGCGCCGAGCAAACCGGTCCACAGCGACAGGCGCATCGCCGACATATCGCTGGAAATAGGGCTGGGCAGAATCAGCGCTTCTTCGCCCGGATGCAGCAGCTGCTGCACTTTCGGATCGACAAAGCTGTAGGTAATCGCTTCCTGATAGCCTTTATCCACCAGCAGGTTTTTGGCACGCTTCAGCGACAGATCGGCTTCACGGTGCTGGGTCATCAGCAGGCTGGCTTTCACCGGCACATCCGGAATGTTGTTGTAGCCGTATACGCGCGCCACTTCTTCGACCAGATCTTCCTCGATGGCCATATCGAAGCGCCAGCTCGGGGCGACGGTCTGCCATTCGCCGTTGCCGACGGTGACGTCACAGCCGAGACGGGTCAGGATATCGGTCACCTGCTCATCCGCAATAACGTGGCCAATCAGGCGGTCCAGCTTCTCACGGCGCAGCGTAATGGTGGCACGCGCCGGCAGTTTGCTGGCATCGGTCTGATCGATAACCGGGCCGGCTTCGCCGCCGCAAATCGCCAGCAGCAGCTGAGTGGCGCGCTCCATCGCCTTATGCTGCAGGGCCGGATCGACACCGCGCTCGTAGCGGTGGGAAGCATCGGTATGCAGACCATGACGACGCGCACGACCGGTGATCGCCAGCGGATCGAAGAACGCGCACTCAAACAGTACGTTCTGCGTCGCTTCGTTGACGCCGGAGTGCTCACCGCCGAAGATGCCCCCCATCGCCAGCGCTTTGTGGTGATCAGCAATCACCAGCGTATCGCTGTGGAGGGTCGCTTCGCTGCCGTCGAGCAGCGTCAGGGTTTCCCCCTCTTTCGCCATGCGCACCACGATACCGCCGTCAATGCGGTCGAGATCGAAGGCGTGCATCGGCTGGCCGAGCTCCAGCAGCACGTAGTTAGTGATATCCACCACCGGATCGATCGAGCAGATACCGCAGCGGCGCAGTTTTTCGCGCATCCACAGCGGCGTTTCAGCTTTCACGTTTACGCCTTTTACCACGCGGCCCAGGTAGCGCGGGCAGGCATCGGTGGCGTCAACGCGAATCGGGAAGGTGTCGCTGATCGTCGCGCTGACCGGTTCAATCACCAGCGCCTGCAGCGGCAGGCCATTAATCACGGCCATGTCACGCGCGATACCGATGATACCTAGGCAGTCGGCACGGTTCGGCGTCACGCTGATTTCGATGGTGTTGTCATCCAGCTGCAGATACTGGCGAATATCGGTGCCCACCGGCGCATCCGCTGGCAGCTCGATAATACCGTTGTGATCGACAGAAATACCCAGCTCGGAGAACGAGCACAGCATGCCTTCTGACGGCTCACCACGCAGTTTTGCCGCTTTGATTTTAAAATCACCCGGCAGTACCGCGCCAACGGTCGCCACCACCACTTTCAGGCCCTGACGGCAGTTTGGCGCGCCGCAGACGATATCCAGCAGGCGATCGCCACCAACGTTAATTTTGGTGACACGCAGTTTGTCGGCGTTCGGGTGCTGGCCGCACTCCACCACTTCACCCACCACGACGCCGTAAAACGCGCCTGCCACCGGGTCGACGCCGTCGACTTCCAGTCCGGCCATGGTGATTTGCTCAGACAGCGCGGCGCTGTCCAGGGCTGGATTTACCCATTCGCGTAACCCGAGTTCACTGAATTTCATTGGATAACCTGCCCTTATTTAAATTGTTTGAGGAAACGTAAATCGTTTTCGAAGAAGGCGCGCAGATCGGTCACACCGTAGCGCAGCATGGTCAGACGCTCCATGCCCATACCAAAGGCGAAGCCGGAGTAGATTTCCGGATCGATGCCCACGTTGCGCAGTACGTTCGGATGCACCATGCCGCAGCCCAGCACTTCCAGCCATTTGCCGTTTTTACCCATCACGTCCACTTCCGCTGACGGTTCGGTGAACGGGAAATAGGACGGGCGGAAGCGAATCTGCAGGTTCTCTTCGAAGAAGTTGTTCAGGAAGTCATGCAGCGTGCCTTTCAGATTGGTGAAGCTGATGTCTTTATCGACAATCAGACCTTCCATCTGATGGAACATCGGAGTGTGCGTTTGATCGTAATCGTTACGGTAAACGCGGCCCGGCGCGATGATACGAATCGGCGGCTGCTGATTTTTCATGGTGCGGATCTGCACGCCGGAGGTCTGGGTGCGCAGCAGGCGCGTGGCGTCGAACCAGAAGGTGTCGTGATCGGCGCGCGCCGGGTGATGCCCCGGAATATTCAGCGCATCAAAGTTGTGATAATCGTCTTCAATTTCCGGACCGGTAGCCACCGCGAAACCCAACTCGCCGAAAAAGGTTTCGATACGATCGATGGTGCGGGTCACCGGATGCAGACCGCCGTTCTCGGTACGGCGTCCCGGCAGCGACACGTCGATAGTCTCTGCCGCCAGGCGGGCATTCAGCGCCGCGCTTTCCAGCGTATCTTTACGCGCATTGAGACGGTCCTGTACCTGCTGTTTGGCCTCGTTGATGACCGCACCGGCCGCCGGGCGCTCTTCCGCTGGCAGTTCACGCAAGGTGGTCATTTGCAGCGTCAGGTGCCCTTTTTTACCCAGAAATTCGACGCGCACGGCGTCCAGGTCGGCGATATCCGACGCCTCGTCGATGGCGGCCGTGGCACGGGCCACCAGGTGTGCGAGTTGGGACATGATTTCCTCTTATTTCCAGCCGGGCTGGTCAGTTCTCGTTGGGATCGTGCGATCCGATTAAGTGTCGCCGGAAACAAAAAAGCCTCTACGAGGGAGGCTTTCAGCGCGATTTTTCGTTTCTTTTCTTATGCGCAAAAGCCCCTGACGATCAGGCGCTAAAGTAAAAAAAGAAACGGAAAATAGCAGCGTGCATGCTTGCGTTACCTTGTCTTGATAGAAACCGCACTATTGAAATGCCCTGCGGCTAAAATGTCAATCATTTGCGTGGGTTGCAGGCAATAAAAAGGGAGCAAGCTCCCTTTTTTACCTGACTTACGCCAGAGCTGATTTTGCTTTTTCAACCAGTGCAGTGAATGCCACTTTGTCGAATACAGCGATGTCAGCGAGGATTTTACGGTCGATTTCAATGGACGCTTTTTTCAGACCATTGATGAAACGGCTGTAAGAGATACCGTTCTGACGCGCCGCAGCGTTGATACGTGCGATCCACAGCTGACGGAACTGACGCTTACGCTGACGACGGTCGCGGTAAGCATACTGACCAGCTTTGATAACAGCCTGGAAGGCAACGCGGTAAACACGTGAACGTGCACCATAGTAGCCTTTAGCTTGTTTTAAGATTTTCTTGTGACGTGCGCGAGCAATTACACCACGTTTTACGCGAGCCATGTGAGCTCTCCTATATCATATTCTGTGATGCCCTATATCCCTGCAGTACGCAAAGTTTTCAGGCAGATTTATAAAAAATTTACTTATGCGTACGGCAGGCAGGCAACAACCAGACCCAGATCGCCTTTAGACACCATGCCTTTTGGACGCAGGTGACGTTTACGCTTAGTAGACTTTTTAGTCAGAATATGACGCAGGTTTGCGTGCTTACGCTTGAAGCCGCCAGAAGCGGTCTTCTTGAAGCGCTTTGCGGCGCCACGTACAGTTTTAATCTTTGGCATTTTTACAAATATCCACCGCATTGTTAATAAAATGAACCAGACAGGCGAATAAAAATCCGCGCAGCGCGAACGCTACGCGGCATTATTACTTGAAAGCCTACTGTTTCTTCTTAGGTGCGAACACCATAATCATCTGGCGGCCTTCGATCTTCGTAGGGAAGGATTCGACCACTGCCAGTTCATTCAGATCTTCTTTCACGCGGTTAAGCACTTCCATACCGATCTGTTGGTGCGCCATCTCACGACCACGGAAACGCAGCGTGATTTTGGCTTTATCGCCCTCTTCCAGAAAACGAATCAGGCTGCGGAGTTTTACCTGATAGTCGCCTTCATCGGTACTAGGACGGAATTTGATTTCCTTGACCTGGATAACTTTTTGCTTCTTCTTCTGTTCCTTAGAAGATTTGCTCTTTTCATAAAGGAACTTGCCGTAATCCATAATGCGGCAAACCGGCGGTTCGGCGTTCGGGCTAATTTCAACTAAATCTACGCCAGCTTCTTCTGCTTTCTCAATCGCTTCGCGCAGTAAGACAATGCCAAGTTGCTCGCCGTCTACGCCAGTTAAGCGCACTTCGGTGGCACGGATTTCGCCATTGATACGGTTCGGACGCGTCGGTTGTACTCGTTTTCCGCCTTTAATAACCTTATTCCTCTAATTGGTGAAGATGTCGGCTGCGAATCTCTTGTTGCAGTTTCTCAACAAACACATCTACGTCCATGCTCCCGAGGTCTTTACCACGGCGGGTGCGCACGGCAACCTTGCCTGCTTCCACCTCTTTCTCACCGCAGACCAGCATGTAAGGGACACGACGTAATGTGTGCTCGCGGATTTTAAAGCCAATCTTCTCGTTTCTCAAGTCTGCTTTGACACGAATGCCAGCATTCTGCAATTTCTTCGTCAATTCACTGACATATTCTGCCTGGCCGTCGGTGATATTCATCACCACTGCCTGTACCGGCGCCAGCCAGCTCGGGAAGAAACCGGCGAACTCTTCGGTCAGAATCCCGATAAAGCGCTCCATCGACCCCAGAATCGCACGGTGAATCATCACTGGCGTCTGACGATCGTTGGTTTCGCCCACGTAGGTGGCGTCCAGACGTTTCGGCAGGGAGAAGTCTAGCTGAACGGTGCCGCACTGCCAGGCGCGGTCGAGACAATCGTGCAGCGTAAACTCAATTTTTGGGCCGTAGAAGGCGCCTTCACCCGGCTGATATTCGAACGGAATGTTGTTCTCTTTCAGCGCTTCGGCGAGGTCCACTTCGGCACGATCCCACATCTCATCGCTGCCAATGCGCTTCTCAGGGCGCGTCGACAATTTCACCACGATTTTTTCAAAACCGAAGGTGCTGTACATGTCATAGACCATGCGAATGCAGCTGTTCACTTCATCACGCACCTGATCTTCAGTACAGAAGATGTGGGCGTCATCCTGGGTAAAGCCGCGCACGCGCATCAGACCGTGCAGCGCACCTGACGGTTCGTTACGGTGACAGCTACCGAACTCCGCCATACGCAGCGGCAGGTCGCGGTAAGATTTCAGACCCTGGTTAAAGATCTGCACGTGACCCGGACAGTTCATCGGTTTGATGCAGTATTCACGGTTCTCTGAAGAGGTGGTGAACATCACTTCTTTGTAGTTGTCCCAGTGCCCGGTTTTTTCCCACAGCACGCGGTCCATCATGAACGGACCCTTCACTTCCTGGTAGTCGTACTCTTTCAGCTTGGTCCGCACAAACACTTCCAGCTCGCGGAAGATGGTCCAGCCGTCATTGTGCCAGAATACCATACCCGGTGCTTCTTCCTGCATATGGTAGAGATCGAGCGGCTTACCGATTTTACGGTGATCGCGCTTCGCGGCCTCTTCCAGGCGCTGCAGATACGCCGCCAGCTGTTTATTGTCCGCCCAGGCCGTACCGTAAATACGCTGCAGCATTTTGTTGTCGCTGTTGCCACGCCAGTAGGCTCCGGAGATTTTCTGCAGTTTAAAATGATGGCAGAAACGCATATTCGGCACGTGCGGACCGCGGCACATGTCGATGTATTCTTCATGGTGATACAGGCCAGGACGATCGTCATGGCTGATGTTTTCGTCGAGAATAGTGGTTTTGTAGCTTTCGCCCCGCGCGGCGAACACGTCACGCGCTTCCTGCCAGCTCACCTTCTTCTTCACGACGTCGTAATTGGTCTCAGCAAGCTGGTGCATGCGCTTTTCCAGCAGCTCAAGATCTTCCTGCGTCAGCGTATGGTCGAGGTCGACATCATAATAGAAGCCGTTATCGATGACCGGACCGATGGCCATTTTGGTATTCGGCCACAGCTGTTTGATCGCATGCCCTAACAGGTGCGCACAGGAGTGACGAATGATTTCCAGACCGGCTTCATCTTTCGCGGTGATAATGGCGACCTGCGCATCGCGGGTGATCGGATCAACCGCATCCACCAGTTCGCCATTGACGCGACCGGCAATGCCGGCTTTCGCCAGACCCGGACCGATATCCAGCGCAATGTCCATCACGCTGACCGGACAGTCAAATACGCGCTGACTGCCATCAGGAAAAGTAATTACTGGCATTTCATATCCTTAATTGCAGTGGTAAGCCACACGAAAGCCTACATGCAACACTGAGTTTTGTTTGGTTTACCTAGCGCGATGTCAGACCCACACTGTCGGAATGACGAATGACGCTAGGCGCGTAAAGCGGCAACGATGATAACAGCTTTCCGCAGTGAGCAAAACCCGCGAAGAAATGCGCTAAGCCAAAGAGAGATCAAAAAAACCGCCGCGCGGCACAGGCCGGGCGACGTGTAACAAGCCGCTCTCGTTTACATCGAGTAAGAGAGCTGGACCGTGGTTTTGGTGTCGGTACGGTCCGGCGCAGATTCTGGCGGATTGTTATTCTAGGTGACGTTGTAGCCCAGTTTCAGCGCGAAGTGGTCGTTGATCGCTACCTGCAGTGCGGTTTCGGAGTTCAGCGTGGTGTCTTCACCAAAGCTGCTCAGCACCGACACACCCTGAATGAATTTGGTGGTGTCAGTCAGCTGCTACTGATAGCTCAGCGCGCCGTAGCCCAGTGCTTTGGTTTCGTGGCCGCCATCGTGGAAGTCATCGTAACGTACACCCGGACCGAATTCAGCACGCAGCGAGTGCACCGGACCGTTGAGGATCTGACGACCGTAACCGGCGGTCAGGACATCGCGTGAATCATAACCGTTCAGGCGATCGCTCAGCCAGCTAGCCTGACCGAACAGGTAGTCAGCGCTGTTGAGGTTGTAACGGCTACGGCCACCGATGTTATAGGTTTCCGACGAGCGCTCATCGTTGGATGAGGTATTCGCGGCGTTACCCCACAGGCTGTACGCCGTTGAGGTCTGATACCAGGTCATGCTGGTTGGTATTACCGGTCTGCGCCAGGTAACCGGCTGACGCGGTGCCTTCAAACGGTTTTTTTGCCGTAGAAGGGTCATCCATTGAGGTGAAGACAGCGTTATCTGCAAAGGCCTGGTGACAAAATGCTCCGGCGGAGAGCAACAAAACAGCGGACAGCTTATTGAAGGCTTTCATTAAAAGGTAACCCGTACGACAGTTGAAAAAAAGATGAGTCTGGAGAATTTTCCCGGGGAATCAATGCAATTTACGGTAAGTTTTGTAAAAAAGTATGAAAGCACCAGAATCGCCAGGTTTTGCGCTGGCACCGCGTGTGGATTGGGAATCTTCCCATTTCCGGCGCGCATTATAGGCGGCAAATAACCAAATAACAGCTTAAATGCTACAAGAATTTTCTGCCGCCCCTGACAGGACTTTACGCTGTGCGCCGCCGGGTAATTGTGCAGAATTCGCTCTATTGCAGGCGCTGGTCTACGCTGAAATCTGTTCGATAACAATGAGGTGAAAAGATGAGCGATCATGATCTGAAGAGTTACGTTGTCACCTTCCGTTATCAGGAAAGGGGCCTCGGCGATCTGCAGGCACTGAATAGCACGATGGTTAACGGCGGTTACAGCACCACGTTACACGATGCGGACGGCCATCCGCACGAGCTGGGTACCAACAGCTTTGGCATTGTCAGTGCGTTAGAGGAGCAGGCGCTGGCTGAACACGCCGCCGGGCTGGCAGCAGTGGCGCTTGAATCAGCAGCCAGACGCTGACGTCACCACGCTGGAAGCGTTTCTCAAAGCGCAAGCCTGACGCAATCCGCAAATTGCGCATTGCCGCTGGAGTTGTGCAAGTTTTGCGCGTTACAATCGACCTTACGCAGCGAATAAAGAGGATTACCCGATGTGGTCAGCCATTAGTCGTCTGTTAAGCGAGTACGCCGACGATGCCGAAATCACGGAACGTCATGAGTTGCCCGGTGGCAATATTCATCCGGCGTGGCGCCTGCGCTACGGTGAGCTGGAAGTGTTCGTCAAATGCAACACGCGCGACATGCTGACGCTGTTCAGCTGGGAAGCCGACCAGCTTGATCTGCTGGCGCGCACCCACACGGTGCGCGTGCCGAAGGTCTACGGCGTCGGTAACGATCGTGACACCAGCTTTCTGCTGCTGGAATACATTCCCCCGCAGCCACTCGACGCCCAAAGCGCATTCCAGCTCGGCCAGCAGCTGGCCCATCTGCACCAGTGGAGCGAGCAACCGCAGTTTGGTCTCGACTTCGACAACAATATTACCACCACGCCCCAACCCAACAGCTGGTTACGCAAATGGTCGGTATTTTTCGCCGAACAGCGCATCGGCTGGCAGCTGCAGCTGGCGGCGGAGAAAGGCGTGCACTATGGTTACATGGAGTTGATCGTGGATTGCGTGCAGCGCAGCCTCGCCAACCACCATCCGCAACCGTCGTTACTGCATGGTGATTTGTGGCCAGCCAACTGCGCCGGCAGCGCCAGCGGCCCGTGGCTGTTCGATCCCGCCTGCTACTGGGGCGATCGCGAATGCGACCTGGCGATGCTCAACTATTACGCCGATCTGCCGCGCCAGATTTACGAAGGGTATCATGCAGTCTGGCCGCTGCCTGAAGGGTTCTCACAGCGTCAGCCGGTGTATCAGCTCTACTACTGCTAAACCGCGCCAACGTCTTTGGCGGCAACTGGGCCGGCGAAGCGCAGTTCGCTATCGGCCAGTTGCTGGATGAGGATGCGCTGGGCCAGCGCCAGGTCAGACCGGCCTGACGCCTTACAGCATGCCGAGCAGTTTCAACACAAAGTAACCGGCCACGGCGATGATCACCGGCAGAATATACAGCGGAAAAATCTGCAGCAAAATGGTGTGGCGCGGCACATGGATTTTCTCTTCCAGCTGCGCCCGCGTGCGCCCTTCACTGCCCTTCGCCTGTTCCATGATCATCTGGTCTTCAATGCCTTCTTTGATATGGCGCGCCTGACGCCACATGCGTGCGCCCGAGGCCTGCAAAGCGATGCCCACGAATATCAGGATATAGATCAGCCAGAAGCCAATATTGGCCCCGCCGTTGAACTCCGGCACCGGTGAATTGTTCCAGAACACATTGAGAAACGGCGTGTTGAACTTAATCATATCCACCATCACATGCACGAAGTCGAGCATCACGGCGTCAATGCCGGGCTGCTTTTCGCTGTGTTTAAACATGAAGCCTAAGATGGAGATAAGGGTGGATAACAGCGCCGGAATAAAAATCACCCAGCCAGCCACTCGCTTGAGGATGGCGATGCGGCCAGCCTGTTGATAAGTCATGGTGTCTTCCCTTCACAAACAGTAGTTTTGCCCTAAGTCTACCTGCACTACAGCAAATTTTCCTTAAAAATGCGTAACCTGCCGTAAGTCGGTTTTCGCCGCCGCCCATGTTAAGGTAGGGCAAACTGTCAATGGAGCTGTTGTATGACCTATCGTCGCCCTGTGCTGGCCGCTATTTTTGATATGGATGGCTTACTGATTGATTCTGAACCGCTATGGGATCGCGCCGAGCTGGAGGTGTTTGCCAGCCTGAATGTGGATATTAGCCGCCGCCACGAGTTGCCGGATACGCTCGGCCTGCGCATCGATCAAACCGTACGCATGTGGTACGAAGCGCTGACGTGGAACGGACCAGATCAGGCCGAAGTCACTCAGCGCATTATTGCCCGCGCCCTGGCGCTGGTCGAAGAGACGCGGCCGCTGTTGCCCGGCGTAGAGCAGGCGCTGCAGCTGTGTCAGCAACAGGGCCTGGCGATTGCGCTGACCTCGGCGTCCCCGCTGGCTATGCTGGAACGCGTGCTGGAGATGTTCAATCTGCGTCACTACTTTAGCGCCCTTGCCTCGACTGAAGCGCTCCCTTACAGCAAACCGCATCCGCAGGTGTATCTGGATGCTGCGGCAAAGCTGGGGGTTGATCCCCTCAACTGCGTGGCGCTGGAAGACTCGTTCAATGGCATGATTGCCAGCAAAGCCGCGCGCATGCGTTCCATTGTGGTGCCTGCCGCCGAACATCGCCACGATGCGCGCTGGGCACTGGCCAATGTGCAACTGGAAAACCTGACGCAGCTGCAGGCGGAACATCTGTTTAACTGATCAGTGTGCATCGCGCGTTACGCCAGGCTGATGTTTCGCCCGGTTGTCAAGCGCAAAAGTAAGCCAGACCGTTAATTTCCCGCGTTTTTTTCAGGCGCGGGTCAGCAAAAAATTCACTCTTCGTTACAGTGTTACCGTTCTCATTTACTGCATAAATCCCTATACTGGATGCATCGACAGTTTTTGCAGCCAGGTTCCATCATTACGGCCGAAGGCCATATCATTTTTGCCATTGCCAGTGCGATATTTGCCAAACGCGCCGAACTGACGCCGGTGATGGCCAGTGCCGACTGGTGGCATCTGGTGCCGGCTGCGCTGCTGACCTGCCTGCTGCCGGATATCGATCACCCTAAATCGGTGCTAGGCCAGCGGCTAAAGTGGCTGTCACAGCCGATAGCCCGCGCTTTTGGCCATCGCGGCTTTACCCATAGCCTGCTGGCTGTAGCGGTCAGCCTGTGGCTGTTTCAGATTAACGTGCCGGCCGACAGGTTCCTGCCAGCGGATGTCCTGCAGGGCATGACGCTCGGCTATCTGAGCCATATTGTCGCCGATATGCTGACGCCCGCCGGCGTGCCGCTGCTGTCCTGCCTATCCTCAACAGCCAGCAAGGCAATCAGCTGGAGCGCGCGCTGTGGTTTCCGCCCGGCATGCCGTCGTTTGGCGCTAACGGCTGGCCGGAGCAGCTGTTCAACAATTTGCAGAACGGTATTGGCCGGCTGGTGAACGGCAGTACGCGCTGATGTGTTTTTCTTTCTGCCAGCGATTGCTAAAATAATCGCCTTAAATTCCATTTAGTTATAACCCAGACGATTTAGATATATTGTTCCCGTAGGGCCAACTGGTACCATGCCGCGACAGTTACAGAGGATCCCTCTGCTATTTTCGGTTACGCGGCGCGATCGCGTGGCGACCTTCAGGAGTTAACAATGAATATTCCTCTGATCATCAATTATCGTGGCATTTGTCGCGCTGCTGATTGCGTTAAACCGCGTCGGCAACCAGAGCTGGAGCCTGTCGAAGCGCGTGCTGACCGGCTTGGTGCTGGGGGTGATCTTTGGCCTGGCACTGCAGGCCATTTATGGCGAAAACAGCCCGGTGGTGAAAGAGTCGATTGGCTGGTTTAACATCGTCGGCAACGGCTATGTCCAGCTGCTGCAGATGATTGTCATGCCACTGGTGTTTGCCTCGATCCTCAGTGCGGTGGCGCGGCTGCATAATGCCTTGTCGCTGGGCAAAATCAGCGTGCTGACCATCGGTGTGCTGCTGTTTACCACCGCCATTTCCGCGCTGGTGGGCGTGCTGGTGACCGGCCTGTTCCACCTCAGCGCCGAGGGACTGGTACAGGGCGCGCAGGAAACCGCGCGTCTGAGCGCCATCCAGAGCAACTACGTCGGTAAAGTCGCGGATCTGAGTACGCCGCAGCTGCTGCTCTCCTTTATCCCGAAAAACCCGTTTGCCGATCTGGCCGGTGCCAATCCAACGTCGATCATCAGCGTAGTGATTTTCGCTGCTTTCCTCGGCGTGGCGGCGCTGCAGCTGCTGAAAGATGACAAAGCCAAAGGCGAGCGTGTGCTGGTGGCGATTGATACCCTGCAATCCTGGGTGATGAAGCTGGTCCGTCCGATCATGAAGCTGACGCCGTACGGCGTGCTGGCGCTGATGACCAAAGTGGTTGCCGGTTCCAACCTGCAGGACATCATCAAGCTGGGCGGCTTTGTGGTGGCCTTGTATCTCGGCCTCGCGACTATGTTTGGCGTTCACGCGCTGCTGCTGTCGATCAACGGTATCAACCCGCTGCGCTTCTTTCCGTAAAGTCTGGCCGGTGATTACCTTTGCCTTCACCAGCCGTTCCAGCGCTGCCAGTATTCCGCTGAACGTGGAGACACAGACGCGTCGTCTGGGCGTACCGGAATCCATCGCCAGCTTCTCGGCCTCGTTTGGCGCGACCATCGGCCAGAACGGCTGTGCGGGCCTCTATCCCACCATGCTGGCGGTGATGGTAGCGCCTACCGTGGGCATCAACCCGTTTGACCCGGTATGGATCGCTACGCTGGTCGGTATTGTCACGCTGAGCTCAGCCGGTGTGGCGGGCGTCGGTGGCGGCGCTACCTTTGCCGCGCTGATCGTCCTGCCGGCGATGGGGCTGCCGGTCACGCTGGTGGCATTGCTGATCTCCATCGAACCGCTGATTGATATGGGCCGTACCGCGCTCAACGTTAATGGCTCGATGACCGCCGGTTCACTGACCAGCCGCTGGCTGGGTATGACCGACAAAAAAGTGCTGGAGAGCGACGAACACGCGGAACTGGCGCACCGCTAATTTACGCGTTTTCCCGTGACGGCAGGCCGCAAAGCCTGCCGTTTTTTTTGCCGTTTTCTACACTTTTTTCCGCAATCATGGCGCTAACGTCAGGAAAGCGTTAAGCATGGTAAACGGAGGCAAAATCGACGGTTTTTTTGCTTGAGTTTGCGCGCTGAAAGGCGAATGCTGCGGGGAGTTACCGCAGGAGAACCCCCATGAGAAACGTTATCGCCTCAATGCTGGCGTTAACCCTGATAGCGTCAACTGTAAGTTTTGCTCATCCGTATGGCTGGGGTCCGGGACCACGCTGGGGCCATCCCGGACCGCTGCGTTTTCTGCCGGAGGCCGCGACCGCCGTGCTGATTGGCGGACTGACCTACTACCTGCTGAACGGTAGCTACTACCAGCGGCAGGGCGACACCTATGTGGTGGTCCAGCCACCCGATGGCCCACCGGCCAGCGCCATGCACGTACTGGATTACAATGGCAAACGCTATTACGTACAGGATGGTCACTACTATCAGCGCGAGATCAGCGGCAGCTATATTGAGGTGCCGCGGCCCTATGGCTTGTAAGCGCACAAAGAAAAACGGCCCGTCTGAGACGGGCCGTTTGTTATTCTGCTGCCGTTACTGCGCGGCTTGCGGATCGGTATCGTAATCCTTACAGCTCTGGAAGCCGTAGTTCATTACGCGGCCGGTGTCGTTATAGCTCACAAAGTAAGTCTGCTGTTTGCCATCACGCTCACCAATCACGTAGGTCTGGCAGGTACCCCGTGCGTGAACCATGGTGATTTCGGTCGACGCCGGTCCGGCAATCTGGCGCACCTGTTCACGCGTCATGCCTTTTTTCACATCGTTCACCACAGGCTTAGTCACGTAGCTTTCCGCACGATCGTAAGTTGTACAACCAGACAGGGTTGCCAGCGTCATAGCGGCAACGATACATCCCAGCACTTTATTCATCTTGTTGTTCCTCATACTTTGTCCATGTCCCACTAAGCTTGGAACATAATTCCAGATTTATCAACTCAATGGCGGTGCTTTCGGTCGGTTCTGAAGCGTCAGGATTACGTAAAGATGCTGTGTTGCCGTCACCGGCTCCGTATAATCGCGGCGCAAGATACATCTTAAAGCCAAAAATAACACAGAGGATCAATGACACCTGCACACCCTAACCGGCTGGTTTATGCCATCACGCTCGGCCTGCTCGCCGCGCTCGGGCCGCTTTGTATCGATCTCTATCTGCCTGCCCTGCCTGAACTGGCGCGCGACCTTGGTACCGAAACCGCCACCGCCCAGCTTAGTCTGACCGCCGGTCTGCTGGGGCTGGGCGCCGGACAGCTGCTGTTTGGTCCGATGAGCGATAAGTTTGGCCGTATTCGTCCGCTGCTGCTGTCGCTGGCACTGCTGTTCATCGCCTCGATTGGCTGTGCGCTGGCGAAGGATATTCACGCTCTACTGGTGGCACACCTGTTTGAAGGGCTGGCCGGTGCCGGCGGCGCGGTGCTGTCGCGTGCCATTGCCCGCGATATGTATAGCGGCCATGAGCTGACGCGCTTTTTTGCCCTGCTGATGCTGGTAAATGGCCTGGCGCCGATTGGTGCGCCGGTGCTGGGCGGTGCGCTGATGACGGTGCTGAACTGGCGCGGCATCTTTGTGGTGCTGGGCGCGATTGCCGTGCTGCTGATTCTGCTGGCGCGCTGGAAGCTGCGCGAAACCCTGCCGGCCGAACGCCGTAGCCAGGGCTCGATCTTCTCCGCTTGGGCGGCGCTCGGCCAGGTCATCACCCACCGGCCGTTTATGGGCTTCTGCCTGACGCAGGGCTTCATGATGTCCGGCATGTTTGCTTATATCGGCGCCTCGCCGTTTGTGCTGCAGCAGATTTACGGCCTGTCACCGCAGGCGTTCAGCTTGTGCTTTGCGGCGAACCGGTATTGGCCTGGTGATTGCCTCCCAAACCAGCGCCCGGCTCTGTCCGCTGTGGGGCGAATATCACGTGCTGAAGGGCGGCCTGACGCTGGCGTTTGTCGCCTCCAGCTGCCTGCTGCTGGCCGGCGTGAGCGGCGCGCCGCTGCCGCTAGTACTGGTGGCGCTGTTCTTCACCATCGCTAGTAACGGCGTGATCGCCACCACCGCGTCATCGCTGGCGATGCAGAGCCAGGGCCACTGCGCCGGCAGTGCCTCGGTAATCAGCATGACGGCCACCATCTTTGGCTGCTTTATGCTGGCCATCGTGATGTTCATGCTGCTGGCGCAGAAACCAAAAAGCGCCTGAATTGCCAGCAGAAACACCGGACAACAAGCCGTTCGGCTTGTTGTTTTTCTGCGGAGGCGTTAGCTTTAGCACATGATTCGCATTGTGCCGTCAGGCTACCGACTTGAGGAGAGGTTCATGTCACTGCAGCAGGAAATCATTCAGGCCCTGGGTGTTAAGCCGGTTATTGACCCGCAGCAGGAGATCCGCGTCAGCGTCGATTTTCTGAAGTCCTATCTGAAAGCCCATCCGTTTATTAAAACCCTGGTGCTCGGCATCAGCGGCGGTCAGGACTCAACGCTGACCGGCAAGCTGGCGCAGACTGCCATTACTGAACTGCGTGAAGAGACCGGCGATCACGACTACAGCTTTATCGCCGTGCGCTTGCCGTATGGCGTGCAGGCTGACGAGCAGGATTGTCAGGATGCGCTGGCATTTATCCAGCCGGATCGCACGCTGGTGGTCAACATCAAAGAAGCGGTACTGGCCAGCAAGCGCGCGCTGCAGGAGGCGGGCATTGCCCTGTCGGATTTTGTGCGCGGTAACGAGAAAGCGCGCGAGCGCATGAAAGCCCAGTACAGCATTGCCGGCATGACCAAAGGCGTCGTGGTCGGCACCGATCACGCCGCAGAAGCGGTGACCGGCTTCTTTACCAAGTACGGCGACGGCGGCAGCGACATCAACCCGATTTTCCGCCTCAACAAGGGCCAGGGCAAACAGCTGCTGAAAGCGCTTGGCTGCCCGGAACACCTCTATCTCAAGCACCCCACCGCCGATCTGGAGGACGATCGTCCCGGTCTGCAGGATGAAGTGGCGCTGGGCGTGACCTATCAGCAGATTGATGATTTCCTCGAAGGTAAAACCATCGACGCCGACGCGGCGAAAATAATTGAAGGCTGGTACACCAAAACTGAGCATAAACGTCGTCCGCCGATCACCGTGTTCGACGATTTCTGGAAGAAGTAATCCTCTGCGGCTTCCCGCTCCCCCAGCGGGAAGCCTGCCTCTTCACGTCACCGCTAGCGAGAAAACGCGCACGCTGATATACTGTATGCACAACCAGTAAGCGGAGCGTTCTTTGGTCAGACGAGCAAACCGCCATCGCCTCGAATTTGATGCGACGGCTATCTATCAATATCCCGAACATCTGCGTCAGTGGCTGGAAGGCTTGCCTAATCAGCCGGGCGCTTACACCTTCCACGGTGATAACGACAACCTGCCGCTGTACATCGGCAAGAGCATCAACCTGCGCAGCCGGGTGATGGCCCATTTTCGCACGGCGGATGAAGCCAGCATGCTGCGTCAGGCGCGGCGCGTCAGCTGGATCCCCACCGCCGGGGACGTGGGCGCACAGCTGCTCGAAGCGCAGATGATCAAAACTCAGCAGCCGCTGTTCAATAAGCGCCTGCGCAAAAACCGCCAGCTCTGCTCGCTGCAGCTGGGCGACGGCGCACCGCAGGTGGTTTACGCGCGCGATCTCGATTTCTCCTCCTCGACTGACCTGTACGGGTTATTCCGCAGCCACTTTGCCGCGTTAGAGAAGCTGAAAAGCCTCGCCGATGAGCTGCGCCTGTGTCACGGCCTGCTGGGATTAGAGCGCCTGCAGCCGGGGCGCGGCTGTTTCCGAGCGGCGCTTAAACGCTGTGCCGGTGCCTGCTGCGGGGCGGAACCGCTGGCGGCGTATCAGCAACGCCTGCTGGCAAGGCTGGAGCAGCTGCGCGTGGTATGCTGGCCGTGGCAGGGCCCGGTTGGTATGGTGGAGCGCGGTACGGAGATGACGCAGATTCACGTCATCGCTCACTGGTTCTGGCTGGGATCGGTCAGCAGTGAGCAGGAAGCGCGTCAGCTGCAGCGTGCGCGTCACGGCTTCGACCATGACGGCTACAAAATTATCTGCCGCCCGCTGCTGTCCGGCGTTTATCCGCTGATTGAGCTGTAACGCAAAACCGGTGAGCTAAACGGCTTATTCACCATCAGCCGGCGGTGGCGGCATTTTACCGTCGTGCGTGCCTTTTTCTGTCAGACGTTTCTCAAAGTTGGCGTTGTACTGCTTCTTCTGGTCTGGCGTCAGCACGTTATAGATCTTGTCTGGGTTTCCAGCATCTTCAGCGCATGCTCTTTCGCATTGGCGCTCATTTTGTCTGCCTGCGCTTCTGCTTTGGCACGGTCAAAAGTGTCGGATGCGATGATGCTATGGTTAGCACGACGCTCTTCCAGCGATGGACGCTTCATGTCTTTATGATGGCTGTCACGCAGGATGTCGCGAATCTGGGTTTTCTGCGCGTCGGTCAGGTTGAGGTCTTTGAACATCATGTCCATGCCGCGGTGGCGCATCGGCTTGTGCATCGGTTTTTCACTGCCCGCTGGCGGCGGCGTCAGGTTGTCAGCCGCAGCATGGACGATATTGGCGGCGCCGAAAGCCATTGCGGTAGCCAGAAACAGGGAGGTCAGTTTACGCATAATATTGTCCTTACTTTTCAGTTTAATGACGACAGCCTGTGTCGCGTCTTCGGAAACAAGTATACGACGCTGAACGTCAACTACTCAGAGGCTGAGTAAAGCCCTGCAAGCATAAAAGACAGATATCGGGCAATCATGGAGAGATTGCGAAGAAATGCGTGAGGAATTGCAAAAGAGTATGACGATCAAGGGGGAAAGCGCAGGAATTAAGGAGGAGTGTAATGGCTTTGTCGGTTTTGCGGAAGGGAAAATGTCGTTAATTTGCTCACGTTCTCTGCTCACCCGTGACCTCTCCCATGACAGGGAGAGGATTGATTGCCGGATAAAGCCTCACGATTATAATTCCAGCGCCTGGGTCTGCTCGCTCTCCTCCACCAGCATCAGCCCGGCGCGCAGGCCCGGTGCCACGTTGGGATTGGGGAACAGCACATATTCACGCGCCTGCTGTACGTAATAGCGCCGCTCACCCTCTTCTGCCAGCAGCGTACCCTGCGGGAAAGCCGTGAAGTTGAGGGTTTCCGGGCCCATATGCAGAACAAACTGCTCGCCGTGCCGGGTGATTTGCTGCGCCACGCGGTAATGACGCGGCGTCTCGCGCACCGCCGGCAGCGACTCACCGTACAGCAGCGCCGCCAGCGCACGCTGCACGCCGCTGAACTGGCTGAGATCGTTCTCGCCAAACGGCAGCGCCTTCCCCAGCTCCAGCGTAGAGCTGGCTGCGGCGTAGTGTTCACAGCTGAAGTGGGTAAAGGTCCCGCCCGGCGCACGGTGAAACACCAGCGCCTCCAGCTCGGCCGCTGCCAGCCAGTGTAAAAAATCTGCTGGCCACGGCTGGCTGTTGAGCGGCATCACGCCAAAGCGCGTATGCCACGAACCGCGAATCGCGGTGTGCAAATCGAGATGCCAGCGAATTTCGTGATCGAGGCACTCGCACCAGAAGTTCTCCAGCGCCTGCTCCAGCTGGAGCGCGCGCTGCGCCTCCGGCACGTCGGCCACCTGTTGCCAGCGGCCACCGAACAGCCGGTTGATATCATAATGCTGGTAGCGTTTGCCGCTGCGCAGTGCCGCCGGGTTGCCAAGGATCACCAGCAAGCGCACGGCCAGCGGTTTTTCCCCCTGCAGCAGCGGCGTCAGCAACAGATTGAGGATTTCCACCGGGGCGGTCTCGTTGCCGTGAATCCCGGCGGAGAGAACCAGCGCCTGCTGCGTGGGCGTATGCGGTGTCAGGGATAGTATGCCCTCATCGTGCCACTGCCAGTGCAGGTGGGCGTTACTGCCCTGCCGCTGCGCGGGCGGCCTGCCTGATAGGGTTTGCTGTAAAAAGTCCTGCATGTTCACACCTTTCTGACACAGGGGACAACACATTTGCCCCCGGCGTTAACGCTGAAACGCGTAGACACTGCCTAAGTCTAGCAGCTGTGTCAGCTCGTCCAGCGCGCTTCGCCCTTCGCTCAGCAGCTGCGGATCGGCCAGGTCGGCCTGCGTCAGGCGGTCGCGATAGTGACGATCCACCCAGTCATTCAGACGCGTAAACAGTCGATCGTTCATCAGCACGGCTGGATTGACGGCCTGACGCTCCGCCTCGGTTAACACCACGCGCAGACGCAGACAGGCCGGTCCGCCGCCGTTGCACATGCTCTCACGCAGATCGAACACCTCCAGCGCGCGAATCGGGCCGCCGCTCTCCACCAGCTCGCTCAGGTAGCGCCACACGCCGGGATGCTGGCGCGACTCTTCTGGCAGCACCAGCCGCATGCCGCCGTCCGGATGCTGCAGTAGCTGGCTGTTAAACAGATAGGTGTTCACCGCATCGGCCACTGACACGCGATCGCGCGGCACCACAATCGGCTGGAAGCCCGGCACCTGAGCCGCCAGCTGTTGCAGCAGCTGTGGCTGGTCGACAAACGCCTCTTCGTGGCAGAAAAAGACCTGCTGATTGCTGACGGCGATTACGTCGTTGTGGAACACCCCCTGATCGATCACCGCCGGATTTTGCTGAGCAAACAGCGTGCGCGCGTCATCCAGCTGATGCAATCTTGCCACTGCCGCGCTGGCTTCACGCGTCTGACGCGCCGGATAGCGCGCCGGTGCGCTGCCCTGCTGCTGGCCGTCGCGACCGTAGACAAACAACTGAACGCCGGGCGCGCCATAGTCAGCGCCGAAGCGGTTATGGTTCGCTGCGCCTTCGTCACCAAACAGCGCCACCTGCGGCAGCGCGTCGTGCACGCTGAAGTGGCGGCCATCGCGGAAGATGGCGCGCAGCAGGTCGGCGGTTTCCGGCGCTTCAATCGCCCGGTGGAACTTATTGTTGAGGTTAGCAACGGTAAAATACACTTTGCCGTCGGCGCTATCGGCCGATGGCGAAACCGTGGCCGCATTCGCCACCCACATCGCCGACGCCGAACTGGCCGCTGACAGCAGTTGCGGTGCCTGCTGTGCTGCTTTGGCCAGCACCTGCGCATCGCTGCCGCTGAATCCCAGCTGGCGCAGCAGCGGCAGATTAGGCCGCTCGTGCGGAGGGATAACCCCCTGCACATAGCCCATGTCGGCCAGCGCCTTCATTTTCAGCAGCCCCTGTTTGGCCGCCAGCCGCGGATTGGAGGGCTGCAGCTGATTGCGCGTGGAGGCTTCGTTGCCAAACGACAGGCCGGCGTAGTGGTGCGTCAGGCCTACCAGGCCATCAAAGTTCGCTTCAAACGCCTTCATGATGTCGCTCCTGAAGCAGCGAAATCGAGCCCCGGCGACAGGCTGCCCGGCAGCGCTAAGCTGCTGCTCTCCAGCGAGGCCATCGGCCAGGCGCAGTAATCCGCCGCGTACCAGGCGCTGGCACGGTGATTACCGGAGGCGCCTACGCCGCCAAACGGTGCCGAACTGGCAGCGCCGGTCAGCGGTTTATTCCAGTTCACGATGCCGGCGCGCGCTTCCAGCAGCAGCTGATCAAACTGGTCACGCTGCGGTGACACCAGCCCGCACGACAATCCGTAGCGCGTGTCGTTGGCGAGGCGAATCGCCTGCGCGTAATGGTCGTAACGGATGACCTGCAGCAGCGGTCCGAACACCTCTTCGTCAGGCAGTCCGGCGACGCCGGTCATGTCGATGATACCCGGCGTAATAATGGCGCTGTCGCGATCCGGCCAGCGCATCGTCAGCAGCACCTTGCCACCCAGCGCAATCCGCTGCTGCCAGGCTGCGAAGATCTGCCCGGCGGCGGCGGGCGAAATCACGCTGCCCATAAACGGCTGCGGTTCGGCATCCCACGCTGCCGGCTTGAGGCGCGCACTCACCTCGACCAGGCGCTGCAGGAAGGCATCGCCCGCCGCACCGCGTTTCACCAGCAAACGACGCGCGCAGGTGCAGCGCTGGCCGGCGGTAATGAACGCCGACTGAATAGCGATATGCACCGCGCCATCAATGTCGGCCGGATCTTCCACAATCAGCGCATTGTTGCCGCCCATCTCCAGCGCCAGCATTTTCTCCGGCTGTCCGGCGAACTGGCGATGCAGGTGATAGCCGGTGGCCGCGCTACCGGTAAACAGCAGGCCGTCAATCAGCTCCGCCTGCGCCAGCGCCTGGCCGGTATCACGTCCGCCCTGTAACAGCGCCAGCGTACCCGCCGGCAGGCCCGCTTCCTGCCACAGCTGCACGGTTTTCTCTGCGGTGGCGGGGGTCAGTTCGCTCGGTTTAAACAACACGCAGTTGCCCGCCAGCAGCGCCGGCACGATATGTCCGTTCGGCAGATGACCGGGAAAGTTATACGGCCCAAACACCGCCAGCACGCCGTGCGGCCGATGGCGCAGTGAACTCTCACCCTCGGCCTGCTCGCCGGTGCGGGTGTGATAAGCCTTAATCGAAATGGCCACTTTATTGATCATCGCCTGCACTTCGGTCAGCGTTTCCCAGCGCGGTTTGCCGGTCTCACGTGCGATGATCGCCGCCAGCTCGGTTTTATCCCGCTCCAGCAGACGGGCAAAATCCTCTACCCGCGCCTGGCGGGCAGCAAACGGCAGACGTGCCCATGCCGGGAACGCCGCGCGAGCCGCCTCACAGGCCGCCGCCACCTGCGCGGCAGAAGCGGCGTTGCCCTGCCATAAGATCTCGCCGCTCACCGGATTGTGTTTACTCAGCATCTCCGCGCTGCCCGGCTGCCATTCACCGTTGATAAAATGCGTCATGCGTTATTCTCCTCGCGACCCAGGGTAACCACCCGCAGCGAATCGCCATAGTCGCAGCGCAGCGCGGTGCGCTGCTGCTGATTAATCAGAACCTGACCGGATGCGACATCGACCGGCAGCAGCGCCACGCGGAACTGGTGATAGTCGCAGTTCGCTACCAGACACAGCGGCCAGTGCGCCTCGGCTTCGCCTTCGCTGGCGGTCAGCACTTTGCTCTTGCGGATGGCGCGGATGCGGTCGATCTCACACTCCAGCGTCGGGCCGCCGTCAAAGATGTCGATATAGTTGAGATAGCGGAAACCCTCGGCTTCCAGCACCGCGCGCGCCGGCGCGGTTTTCGGGTGGACTTCACCAATCACCTGTTGTGCCGCTTCCGACAGATAGTGGATATACAGCGAGTGCTTGGGCATCAGTTCTGCTATAAAGGCTTTTTGCCCGGTGCCGCTGAGAAAATCGGCCTGGCGAAACTCCATGGAGAAGAAACGGCTGCCCACGCTGTCCCAGAACGGCGAATGTCCCTGCTCGTCGCTGACGCCGCGCATCTCCGCAACCACGTGCTTCATGAAGTGCTCGCGGAAATTCGCCATAAACAGAAAGCGCGACTTGGACAAAAGATGGCCATTTTTACCGTCGCGGTAGTCAGGATCGAGGAACAGCGTGCACAGTTCGCTGCTGCCGGTGTGATCGTTACTCAGCGACAGGGTAGGCAAACTGGCGTAGACGTTCAGCTCTTTCGAGGCGTGCACTTGGGTACCGACGCGGAAGTTGTACCAGGGATCCTGCAAACCTACTGCCACTTCAATGGCGCAGATGCCGACGGCGCGATTGTCATTACTATCCGCCAGCACAAACACGTAGCCCTGTTCAGCGCGCGGCAGCGCGTCCTGCCATGTCTGCAGCGAGCGCTCAATGCGCGCCTTCAGCGTCTCGCTGTCGGCGGGCAGCGAGGTCAGACCGCCGCCGGTTTTCCCCGCCAGCGCCAGCAGCTGAGGCAGATCGTCACGTTCGACGGGGCGGATCACCATCATGATGTGGCTCCTTTGAGCACGCGTGCGCAGGCGCGTTCGAAGCGCGCCAGCCCTTCTTTTACTTCACGCTCACTGATGTTCAGCGCCGGCGCAAAGCGCACCACGCTGGCACCGGCGATCAGTACCATCACGCCCTCTTCCGCCGCCGTCAGGTTGAACTGTTTGGCTTTACCGGCAAAATCGTCATTCAGCACCGCGCCAATCAGCAGTCCCAGGCCGCGAATCTCTTTAAACACCGGCAGCCGCTGGTTTATCTCCTGCAGCGCCGTGACAAACCACTGATGCCGCTCGGCGACGCCAGCCATAAACTCAGGCTGATTGATCAATTCCATCACTTTACCGGCCACCGCACCGGCCAGCGGGTTGCCGCCGTAGGTGGTGCCGTGCGTGCCGACGCCCATCACCTGCGCTAGATCTTCACGCGTCAGCATCGCACCGATGGGGAAGCCGCCGCCCAGCGCCTTGGCGGTGCTCAGCACATCAGGCGTAACGCCGTAATACATATAGGCATACAGCGAGCCGGTACGGCCGACGCCGCTCTGCACCTCATCAAAAATCAGCAGCGCCTGGTGGCGGTCGCACAGTTCGCGCAGTCCGCGCAGGAACGCCGGATCGGCCGGTAATACACCGCCCTCGCCCTGAATCGGCTCGACGATTACCGCGCAGTTATAGTCATTAATTAAGGCCGCCGCCGAGGCCAGATCGTTAAAGGTGGCATGCTGAATGGCTGGCGGTAACGGGGCGAAATCGCGCGAATAGGCGGGCTGTCCACCGGCTGAAACGGTGAACAAGGTGCGGCCGTGGAAGGCATTGGTGAAGGCGACGATACCGTTTTTTTCGGCACCGAAACGGTCGTGCGCTACTTTACGCGCCAGCTTCAGCGCGGCCTCGTTAGCTTCCGCCCCGGAGTTACAGAAGAACACGCGGTCGGCAAACGTGGCATCAATCAGCTGCTTCGCTAGGCGCAGAATCGGTTCGTTGGTGTAGCCGTTGCCGGTGTGCCACAGTTTACCGGCCTGCTCGGTCAGTGCCTGCTGCAGCGCGGGATGAGCATGGCCAAGCGCGTTCACCGCGATGCCACCGGCAAAATCGATGTACTCTTTGCCCTGCTGATCCCACAGCGTAGAACCTTCGGCACGCACTGGCACAAAAGCCGCAGGGGCATAAACCGGCATCATCCATTGATCGAAATCGTGACGTGAAACCTGCAGTGACATAGCCATTTCTCCTGCCTCACTTCGGGTGAAGCTTTTGTTTTAAAATTGTTAAAAGTTGCTGAGTTGCAGCTCGACTGTAGAGTGCAGTTAACGTGCCAGCCAGAAAAAAAAATGCATAAATCAGGTCCAGCAACGAAATATCAATAATTTACACCCTTTCGCCATGCACAGTTAATGCATAAAAAGTGAATAACCATCCGATGACAGCGGCACCGCAGTAATTTGTTTAGCGGATTTATGCATTCGCAAAATGAAATATTGCTTTTGTGATCGCACAGCAGATATTTTGCCAAAATGAGGCGTCTGCTGCGCCATTTTGGGGCGTACTGCGCTCTGCGGGTGCAAGTGACAGCCGGGGGTCAGGCATCGGTGTGGTGCATGTCAGTCGCTTATTAGTAACAACTGATTAACTTATTTTCGGTACTATTCGCCAGGCTGGCCGGTAATTAAACGTGTTGATGACCTGGATATTATCCAGCCTGAAATAAACCGACACAGTGCGTCAATCCGGATAATTTATGGGGTGACTATCAGCCTGCTTTGATTCATAAGCATTGAACTTTAAGGCATAGGCTTGTGCGATTTAAGGCAATAAAACGCTATTTTTATCAAGTAATACACCTCTTATTTTAATCATTATTTATCAAATAATATAGATATTAATCGTCGATTAATCGCTCACTTTATCATGATAAGTAAAAGCGATTCACATCCCCGAATAATGGAATTGGCGCATAAAAATCGCACAAATAGCCAACAAGAATTTTTTTGTTACAACTATTGCATTACTGTTATTTATCTTTTTGTGTCATTTTATTGACATCCCACTAGGGGCTTAAAAAATTAAAAAATAACACAGGGTAAAAATATAAATGATGAAGCGCACTTTACTGGCAGTAGTCATGCCATTACTGCTGGGACTTTCTACGGCTCAGGCCGCTGAAATCTATAATAAGGATGGTAACAAGCTGGATCTGGTCGGCAAAATTAACGTGTCGCACCTGTTCTCCGATGACACCACCAATGATGGTGATACCTCATCGTATGTCCGTATCGGTTTTAAGGGCGAAACCAAAATTACCGATCAGCTGACCGGCTACGGTTTCTGGCAATCGCAGTTCAGTCTGCGTAACACGGAAGGCGCCGATGCGCAGGCCGGTAACAAAACCCGCCTCGGCTATGCGGGGCTGAAGTTTGCACAGTTTGGTTCGATCGACTATGGCCGTAATTATGGTCTGATTTATGACGTGCTGGGCTATACTGATATGCTGCCTTTCTTCGGCGGTGATTCCGGTTATGTCGATGCTTTCCTATCTGGTCGCTCCACCGGCGTGCTGACGTGGCGTAACAAAGATTTCTTCGGTCTGGTCAAAGGCTGGAACGTCGCAGCGCAGTACGAAGGGAAAAACGAGCGCAGCGACAGCGCGGCAACGCCAAACCTAGCGGTACGCCGCTCCAATGGTGACGGTTTCGCCCTTTCCACCTCGTATGACACTGACTTTGGCCTGAGCGCGGTTGCCGCCTGCCTATGCCAGCCTCAATCGCGTCAGCGCGCAAAACCTTGCCACCTACGGCAGAGGTGAGAAAGCCGAACACTGGGAAACCGGGGTTAAATATGATGCTAACCAGCTCTATCTGGCGACCATCTATGGTGAATCCCATAACGCCACGCCAATCGGTAACATCGGTTTCGCCAACAAAGCGGTGAACTTTGAAGCCGCCGTGGCGCAGTATCAGTTCCTGAACGGTTTCCGTCCGTCGCTGGGGTACGTGAGCTCAAAGGGCAAGAATATTGAAAACGTGGGCGACGCCTGGCTGTTCAAATATGCGTCCGTGGGTGCCACCTACTACTTCAACAAGAACATGTCGGTCTACAGCGAATACCGCATCAACTTGCTGAAAGATGACAACGCACTGCGCCTGAAAACCGACGATATTACCGCGGTAGGTCTGGTGTACCAGTTCTGATGGTGATTTACCCTCATGGCATCCCGGCAAGTGTCGGCTGAGGATGCAGCAAAGGGCAGCTCCGGCTGCCCTTTTTGTTACCTCGCGCTGCTCACGGCGCCAGCAGGTCGAAGCGGTTTTCGCGTCCCTGCTCCAGCATCACCGGCGGCTGCACCTGCAGCGTAATCCAGTTGAAAGTCACGCGATTTTGCTTGCTCTCCTCCAGCGTCACTGACAGGCGATAACTGTTGTTCGCCTCAGGCGACGCATCCCAGGCCGGCATAATAATACTCCAGCCCTGTGGGTCGTTGGGATCGGCACCCGGCGTCAGGCTCAGCGCCTGTGTATCGCCCTGCCAGCTTACTTTACTGATCGGATGAGCACTGCGGATCTGCAGTTTCAGCGGCAAACTCTCGCCCGCATTGAGCTGCCACGGCGGCGTGGCGAGGAATACCGACAGGGTTTTATGCTGGCGGAACTCCATCACCGGCGTATTGCTGCGCGTGACCAAATCATAGCGGCTACCGCGCAGCGAACGCGCGGCGGCGACGTTATCCGGATTGAGCTGCTGACTGAGCGCCACGCCAAAGCGGTAATTGAGACGTAAGCCGAGCGGATCCTGGCTCTCACCTTCATTACTGGTTTTGTGGCTGGCCGATACGGTGACCAGCGGCACCGGCGTATAGGAGACGCCCAGCGTTAGCGCTGAAGGATTGTGATAGCTGTTGCCGGAATTAAACAGATCAACATTGTTGCCGAGATACTGCTGCCAGCTGACCGACACGCCCAGCTGGCGGTAAAACGGCAGATAGCCCTGAGTGGTGACATCATACCCGCGCGCCAGCCGCTGCTGCTGGAACGGATTACGGTTGCGCCAGCCGGACAGCGGCGTGTAGTAGTTGGCGGATAAGCGCAGGAAGTCGCTCCAGGCCTCGGTGCCCAGCGAAGCGCGCTGCAAGCCGCGGTCAAACAGCCGATCAACGAAGCCGTTATAGCCCAGCAGCCAGCTGCCGGCCACCCAGCGCTGTCCCAGCCCGGCATTGCCCACCAAGCCCGTCATCGGTCTGGTGCACGCCCAGCTGGCTGAACGTGAGGTAATTGTAGCGATCGGCCCACGGCGTCAGCAGCGAAGCCCCGCTGCCGCTGAAGTTGCCCTCCATATCGACGTTGAGATCGATCTGTCTTTGGCCATAAGGCGACAGCAGCGATTGCCCTTCATCCGCCACCCGGGTGGCAACCTCATCACGAAAATGGTTAAACGCCCAGATACCGGCCTGCTGACCCAGCGTGGTATCGCTGTCGCTGTTCTGGCTGGCCTCGCCGATGCTTTTGGCAATGCCCGCCAGCTTTTTACTGAACGCCGAAGTATCGTCCTGATAGCCCAGCGCCGGTAATTCATCAGCCATTTTCTGGAAACGTGCCGGATCGGCAAACGGTGTTGCGGAGACGTCGCTGTTGTCGGTAAAGGCCTGCGCAGGCGCAACGGCCACCAGTACAGGGGCCCCTAAGGTTACAGCAGCGAAAATTTTGCGGGTCAGAACCAATGGCAGCATAGCAAAAGAGTAGTCGTTTCAGTTTAAAACTTGAAGTAGCTCACAAAAATGTACGACGTTACCTTAACATATCCTCGCGCCAACGTAGGACTTGTCTTGCTATGTTTCAGATTTTACGCCATCTACGGGCATGAAAGGCGATCAAACGGGAAACCGCGTCGTGCGGTCCCCTCTCCCGGGCGGGAGAGGGTTCAACACCCGATCAGAATTAAAAACCTAAACTGTCCAGCAGGTCGTCAACCTGGTCCTGGCTGGATACCAGACCTAGCGCGTTAGCATGGATCTGCGGACCGTTCAGCAGGCTGTTGCCCTCTTTACGTGCCGCCGCATTGGCTTCCGGCATGTTATCCAGCAGTACCATCAGCAGCAGGCGTTCGATCTCCTGGATCACATCCATCATGCGCTTGATCACCTGACCGGTCAGGTCCTTGAAATCCTGCGCCATCATGATTTCCAGCAGCTGCTTGTTGGTGTACGCCGTGTGAGACGGAACGTCGTCAAGGAACTGGCGCGTATCCGAAACCAACTCGCGTGCATCCGCCAGCTCGATCGGGTTTTCAAACCAGGCATCCCAGCGGCCTTTCAGCTGGCTGGCGCTGGCTTCCATCTGGTCCTGATGTGGCTGCGCCGCTTCCACACAGTTCAGCGCACGTTCCGCTGCCTGTGCGGTCATCTGCACCACATAATCCAGACGGTCACGCGCATCCGGAATCGCTTCTGCCGCTTCGGCAATCGCCTGATCCAGCACCAGTTCGCGCAGGCTGTCAAGCAGCATACGTGTCAGAGAGCCAATCCGGGCAATAATCTCGTGTGCCGAAGCTTCTTCAGTTGGTTTCGGAAGGTCGCTCATCACATCTCCTTACATACCCAGTTTTTCGAAGATTTTGCCCAACTTCTCTTCCAGCGTGGCGGCGGTGAAAGGCTTCACCACGTAACCGCTGGCACCGGCCTGCGCGGCGGCGATGATGTTCTCTTTCTTGGCTTCGGCAGTTACCATCAGCACCGGCAGTTTGCCCAGCGTGGCGTCCGCGCGAATGGTCTGCAGCAGTTCCAGACCGTCCATGTTCGGCATGTTCCAGTCAGAGATAACGAAATCGAAGCCGCCTGCACGCAGTTTAGTCAGGGCGTCGACGCCATCCTCGGCCTCTTCCACATTATTGAATCCCAGCTCTTTCAGCAGGTTATGGACGATACGACGCATCGTGTTAAAGTCGTCCACTACCAAAAAGCGCATGTTTTTATCAGCCATATCTACTCCTGTGTTGTCTTGTCCGGCAGGACCGGCTCGTTAAATTCGCAATGCCTGTCCGGCGCTAATTTTGGCCAGCATATGCTGGCTGATGTGGCCCAGATCGACCACTTCACTGGTGCCGCCCATCGCTATCGCTTCGCGCGGCATACCAAATCCCACACAGCTGGCTTCATCCTGGGCGATGGTCCACGCGCCGGCGCGGTGCATTTCCAGCATCCCGGCCGCGCCGTCGTTGCCCATGCCGGTCAGAATGACCCCCACTGCATTTCGCCCGGCGTTGACCGCAACCGAGCGGAACAGGACGTCCATCGACGGTTTATGGCGGTTCACCGGCGGTCCGTCGTTCAGTTTCACCACGTAGTTGGCACCGCTGCGCGCCAGCTCCATGTGCATCGCGCCCGGCGCGATATAGGCGTGACCGGGCAAAATACGCTCGCCGTCTTCCGCCTCTTTTACGGTGATCTGGCACAACTTGTTCAGCCGCTCGGCAAACGAGCGGGTAAAACCGGGCGGCATGTGCTGCGTAATCAGCAGCGCCGGGCTGGTGGCCGGCAGCGGCTGCAGCACATGGCGAATCGCCTCGGTGCCGCCGGTTGAGGAGCCGATGGCGATCAGCTTTTCACTGCTCAGCAGCGGCCCCGCTTTCAGCATCACCGGCTGCGGCGTGGCGGCACGCGCATGCAGTTTGGCGCGCGCGGCGGCGCGAATCTTGTCGGCGATCATCTGGCTGTAGGCCAGCATGCCTTCACGGATGCCGAGCTGCGGCTTGGTGACGAAATCCACCGCGCCTAACTCCAGCGCACGCTGCGTCACCTCAGATCCTTTACCGGTCAGCGACGAAACCATCACCACCGGCATCGGCCGCAGGCGCATCAGTTTTTCGAGGAAGTCGAGGCCATCCATACGCGGCATTTCGACATCCAGCGTCAGCGCTGGCAGGCTGAGCGCCACGTGGAATGCGAAACACCGCCACCGACTGGCTGAGACGGCTGGCCTG
The DNA here is from genome assembly GCF_059731155.1 of Type-A symbiont of Plautia stali. NCBI lineage: Bacteria > Type-A symbiont of Plautia stali. The sequence goes on from NZ_AP035891.1 coordinate 1,595,625, forward strand.
CTCCTCCAGCGAGGCCGCCGCCGACTCTTCCACCAGCGAGGCGTTCTGCTGCGTGACGCGGTCCATCTCGGTCACCGCCTGGCCCAGCTGATCGATACCGCGACTCTGCTCGTCCGACGCCGAGGCGATCTCGCCCATGATGTCGGTTACGCGCGTCACCGCATTGACGATTTCGCCCATGGTATTGCCCGCCGTGCCGACCAGCGGTGAACCGCTGTCAACGCGACGCACCGAGTCTTCAATCAGCCCTTTGATCTCCTTCGCTGCCTGCGCGCTGCGCAGGGCAAGGTTGCACACTTCACCGGCCACCACCGCGAAGCCGCGGCCCTGCTCCCCGGCGCGCGCCGCTTCGACTGCGGCGTTGAGCGCGAGGATGTTGGTCTGGAAAGCGATACCGTCGATCACGCTGGTAATGTCGGCAATCTTCTTCGAACTGCCGGTGATATCGTGCATGGTGCGCACCACGCCTTCGACCACTTCTCCGCCTTTCTGTGCGGTTTCCGATGCGCTGAGCGCCAGCTGCGAGGCCTGCCGCGCGTTCTCGGCGTTCTGCTTCACCGTGGCGGTGAGCTGCTCCATGCTGGCCGCAGTCTGTTCCAGCGACGCCGCCTGCTGTTCGGTACGCGCCGAGAGATCGTTATTGCCGGCGGAGATTTCGCTGGCTCCGGTAAAAATGGCATCCGAGCCGTCGCGCACGTTGCTGACGGTGCGCACCAGCGCCTGCTGCATCTCCTGCAGCTTGCTCGCCAGCTGGCTCATTTCGTTACGTCCTTCGACGGTGATGGTCTGGGTTAAATCGCCCTGCGCAATGTATTCAATGTGCTGGATGCTGTCGTTGAGCGGCTTAATCAACACCTTACGCAGGCCGAACCAGCACAGCACGATCACGCCCACCACCAGCGCCAGTACCAGCCCCAGCAGCCACATCATGTGCTCGTAAGCGGCGCTGTTCGCCGCCACGCCGGCCGCCGTCAGACGATCCTGATCGGCGCGCCATTGGGTGTAGTTTTCCAGAAAGGCACTTTGCGTCGGTGCCACCGGTACTTTGCCGGCTGCGGCGGTATCGTTGTGCTGCAGCACCTGTTGCATCTCAGCCAGCGCGCTGGCGTAAGCTTTATAGGTCTGCTCCAGCAGCTGGTTCAGCTGCAGGTTCTGGCCCGGCGTGTCCGGCGTCTTTTTAAACAGCGTGAAGTTGTCCTGCGCCGTCTGCTGTAAATTCCTGCTCTGCTCGAACAGCGTACCGATGTCAGCTTCGGTGCCGGTCAGTTTACTGGTGGCAATACGCAGCTGGATGCGCGTCAGGATCACGCGGCTTTGGTTAAGGCTCATGTAAGCATCATTGATGGCGGCAATGTTTTTGCTCGCCAGCTGAGAGGTATTGAAACTTTTTTTGTCGTCACTCAGCGCTTTAAAAAACAGCGAGCCGGAAGCCAGCTGCAGTACGCCAAACACCAACAACACCAGCAACAGGCTGGTCACAACGCGGATTTTCGTAAACATAGTTTGCCTTGGGAAATAAAGAAAAATCGTGCAATACAGTTATCGACCTAGCGGCGGGAATATTGAGCGAGGGCAGGAAATATTTGTGGGCTTTGCTATTTATTTATAAAGGTTTAATAAAGGATGTAATAGTCACGGGCCGCATCAGCGACCCGTGACTCTCTGCGAACGATTATGCGCTACGCAGCGTATCCACCAGCGCCATCTCTTCACTGCTCAGCAGTTTTTCGATGTCGACCAGAATCAGCATACGCTCGCCCAGCGCACCGAGACCGGTGAGATACTCGGTCGACATGGTGACGGCAAATTCCGGTGCCGGACGGATCTGATCCTGCGTCAGCGACAGCACGTCAGACACGCCATCCACCACGATGCCGACCACGCGATGCTCAAGATTCAGCACGATCACCACGGTGTTTTCATTCTACTCCACGTCCGGCTGCGAGAACTTCACGCGCAGATCGATAATCGGCACAATCACACCTCGCAGGTTAGTCACGCCCTTGATGAACTCCGGCGTGTTAGCGATACGCGTTACCTGATCGTAACCACGAATCTCCTGCACTTTAAGGATATCGATGCCGTACTCTTCGTCACCGAGGGTGAAAACCAGGAACTCCTGGCCGACGGTTTCGCCAGCGATTTTCGTCACGGTTGCCATGTCAGTCATTTTTTTATCCTTTCGTTATCTGTTACGCTGCGGCACCGGCCACACGCTTCTCACGGTTCAATGATTGCAGTGCCGATACGTCGACAATCAGCGCAACGCTGCCATCGCCGAGGATGGTGGCGGCGGAAATGCCCGGCACTTTGCGGTAGTTGCTTTCCAGGTTCTTCACCACCACCTGATGCTGACCAATCAGCTGATCGACCAGCAGCGCATAGCGACGACCTGCGCTCTGCAGGATCACCACGATGCCCTGCGTGGCGTCGGTTTTGGCGTTCTGCACGTCAAACACGTTCCACAGCTCAACCAGCGACAGGTACTCGCCGCGCACTTCCAGTACGCGCTCGCCACCGGCCAGCGGTTTCAGCTCTTCAGCCGTGGGCTGCAGTGACTCCATCACCGCGTTCAGCGGCAGAATGAACACTTCGTCCGCCACGCGCACCGACATCCCGTCGAGGATCGCCAGCGTCAGCGGCAACAGAATGCGAATGGTGGTGCCTTTGCCCTGCTTCGAGGAGATTTCGACGTGACCGCCCATCTCCTGGATATTACGTTTCACCACGTCCATGCCGACGCCGCGGCCTGATACGTCGGTCACCTGTTCGGCGGTCGAGAAGCCTGGCGCGAAGATCAGCATGCCAACTTCTTCATCGCTCATGCTGTCGCTGACCGGCAGGCCGGACGAGAGCGCTTTCGCCAGGATACGTTCGCGGTTGAGGCCGGCACCGTCATCGATCACTTCAATGCAGATGTTGCCGCCCTGGTGTTCCGCTGACAGCGTCAGATTGCCGACCGCCGTTTTGTTGGCGGCCAGCCGTTTTTCCGGCGTTTCGATGCCGTGATCGAGGCTGTTACGCACCAGGTGCGTTAACGGATCGATAATGCGTTCAATCAGGCTCTTATCCAGTTCGGTTGAGCTACCGAGCAGCGTCAGTTCAACCTCTTTCCCAGCTTGCTGGCCAGATCGCGCACCAGACGCGGGAAGCGGCTGAATACGTACTCCATCGGCATCATACGAATCGACATCACCGATTCCTGCAGGTCGCGGGCGTTACGCTCCAGCTGCCCCATGCTGTTGAGCAGGTCACCATGTGCCACCGGATCCAGCGCACCGGAGCACTGCGCCAGCATCGACTGGGTAATCACCAGCTCGCCGACCAGGTTGATCAGCTGGTCAACTTTTTCCACCGCCACGCGAATACTGCTGGATTCGCTGCTTTTGGCGGGCGCGGCGGCACGCTTGCTCTCACACTTCACCGCCGGGGTAATGTCGGTGACGGTCGCCGTTTGCTGCACCGGCGCTTCGGCTTCGACCTCAGCAACTGGCGCGGCGGCAACGGCGGCGGGTGCGTCGTCCTGCGGGAACTGAATCTGCGCTTCATCAATCACGAAACACAGTACCGCCACGATATCGTCTTTGCCGACACCGTCGATGGTAGCTTCCAGCGCCAGCTGGCGCAGGGCTTCACAGATGTAGTTAAAGCTTTCTGCGTTTGGCTCCTGCGCGGTTTTATAGGCATCGAGCTGTTCTTGCATAATATCTTTGGTTTCCAAAAACAGGTTGATGATGTCGGTGCTGAGCTGCATTTCGCCACGGCGCGCACCATCCAGAATGTTTTCCAGGATGTGGGTGGTTTCCTGTAAAACCGTAAAGCCAAACGTACCGGCTCCGCCCTTAATGGAGTGGGCGGCGCGGAAGATGGCATTCAACTGCTCGGAATCGGGCTCCTGGGGATCCAGTCCCAACAGGTGTTGCTCCATATCCGCTAACAGCTCATCGGCTTCATCAAAAAATGTCTGGTAAAAATCGCTGATGTCCATGCTCACGGGATCACCTCGGCTGTGAGGGTTGGTCTGGTGTCACCGCGCTGGCGGCGGGCGGTGCTGCGGTAGAACCCGTGGGGGCAGTTGGCGCCGCCGGACCAGCCGGTGCGGTAATGCTAGGTAAAATCTGCGCCGGGTCGCTCACCTGAACGGCATCGCTCTCGGCATTCTCTTTTTCAATCGCCGCTTCGGTGTCATGGTTCAACACCAGCAGGCTGATACGACGGTTCACCGCGTCGTTGGCGCCGCGGTTTTTCAGTTTCATGGTGTCAGCCATGCCGACCACGCGCAGCATTTTGCCGCCGTCCAGACCGCCCGCCACCAGCTCACGGCGTGAGGCATTGGCACGATCCGCCGACAGTTCCCAGTTGCTGTAGCCGCGATCGCCGCTGGCGTACTGGAAGTCATCGGTATGGCCGGACAAACTGATTTTGTTAGGAATATCATTCAGCAGCGGCGCAATGACGCGCAGGATATCGCGCATGTACGGCTCCACTTCAGCGCTGCCGGTTTTAAACATCGGGCGGTTCTGGCTATCGATAATCTGAATGCGCAGCCCCTCTTCCACCATGTTGATGATCAGATGCGGACGCAGCGCTTTCAGGCGCGGATCGGCCTCAATCAGCTGGTCGAGCTTTTCACGCAGCCGGTTCAGGCGAATGTCATCCAGCTGGCGCTTTTGCGCATCCATATCGACCTGTTTTTGCACTTCGCCTTTCTTCTGCGTCGGATCATCGCCGCCGCCGGGAATCGGACTTTCGCTGTCGCTGCTACGCTGACCGCCGGTAAGGGCGACCTTGAGCGGCGTTTTAAAATATTCGGCAATCTGCACCAGCTCCTGCGGATTGGCAATCGAGATCAGCCACATCACCATGAAGAACGCCACCATCGCCGTCATAAAGTCGGCATAGGCAATCTTCCATGAGCCATGGCTGCCTTCATGCTTTTTATGTTTGCGCCGTTTGACCAGCACAATCGGGCGATTACCGTGCTTCATGAAGGCGTATCCGAAGTCTGCTTAGCCGGGTTTTTCGCGTTACGCACGTGCTCTTCCAGCTCGGTAAAGGACGGACGCTCGGTGGAATACAGGGTTTTACGACCAAACTCGACGGCGATCTGCGGCGCATAACCGTTCAGGCTGGAGAGCAGCGTGACTTTGACGCACTGCATCATCTTAGTAGTTTCCGCGCACTTCTGGCGCAGCACGGATGCCAGCGGCGAAATGAAGCCGTAAGCCAGCAGAATACCGAGGAACGTTCCCACCATGGCGTGCGCAATCAGCGCGCCCAGTTCTGCCGCCGGGCGGTCCGCGGAGGCCAGCGCGTGCACCACGCCCATTACCGCGGCGACGATACCAAACGCCGGCAGGCCATCACCAACTGCCGCTAAGCTTTGTGCTGGTACTTCGCACTCGTGTTCATAGGGCAACTCCGACGGCTGGTAAAGCGCGCCCAGATGGCCGCCTACCATCATTTAACCGCCCAGCACGGAACCGAGGACTACGATATAACCCACAATAATCAGCACAAAAACATCTTACGTCCGTAACGTTTGGTGGAAGTTAAGCCAGAGAGCCGTAGGTGTTATTCGCAGGGTGTGGGCAAAAAAAAAGCAGCGGTATTAACCGCTGCTGGATGTTTTCCACGATGCGAACAAACTTAAACGGCGCGTTTAACCTGTTCATCCAGCAGTTGTGGAAAGGTATCGGCAGAATCTACAGAAAGTTTACGTCTTTTTACGGCACGTGATGGCGGCTGGCACAGGCTGCAAACAAAGCTGCCCGGCGGCTGATGCGCGTGGTTGATGAAGCTTTCGCCACAGCATTTACAGTCAGACAATTCCAGCATGCCACTTTCAACAAATCGCACCAAAGTCCAGGCGCGGGTCAGCGCCAACAGCAGGCCCTCGTCCGATTGCGGACACTGCTCAAGATACAGGCGATACGCTTTGATAACCGCCTCTACGCCACTGCTCAGCCGGGTTTTCAGCAGAAACTGCCAAGCGTTGCAGAACATCGACGCATGAATATTTTGTTCCCAGGTCATGAACCAGTCGGTAGAGAATGGCAGCATGCCTTTCGGTGGTGGTGCACCACGCAGCTCTTTGTACAGTTTAATCAGGCGACCGTGGCTCAGCTGGGTTTCACTTTCCAGCATCTGCAGTCCTGCGCCCAATGTAATCAGCTCCATTGCCAGCTGAATATCACGCGCTTCCTGAACGATACTTTTTTCGGTCATTATACCGCCCTCTTTTTAGCAGAGGCATCATCTTTCGATGCGCTGCGCAATAAACGGCTGGATAATAAAATACCGGTGTGGATTTGCTGCAAATCATCCACACGTGATTCCTGCGTTAAACGGTTAATAAGATTGTGATCGGTAAAGCGGAACTGGCAAACCAATTGATTGGTTTCCGCTAGTTTTACCATCTCAGGTAAAGTCAATTGCTGCAATGCATCCGCCATTGGCTCATCGATACCTAAACGAAACATTGCTGAAGCTTTTTCCTGGTTTATCAAACGCTGTGCAAGCAATAAATATGACAGATTGATGTCATACATGTGTTTTAGTAATTCTGATGTACCCATTTTTTTCCATCCTGATAGACGCGACATATATACGGCCACAGAATTAAGTGTTCTATGGTTCGGGTTGCTGGTTGGTAAATCTAAAGATGGCAAAAAATAATCAGGCATAAGCCAACGCGTACTGAACTTTTTCACTTCCCACCGGGATATTGATCAGTAGTAGTCAAAACTCCAAGCCAATCTTTTCTTGAGTTGTAACCATCTTGCGTGACGTCTGCTTACAGTTTTTTAAGACTAATCGGAAAACAAGGCAAATCTATATCGTCTGATTTCGACATACAAAGTGATTGGTGTGAAATTTTAGATAAAGTGTGATCTGTATCACACTTTAAGGCAAAATTGTTCAAGTGAAGCATTCAGTAATGCTTTTCTGTTGTTCTTTTTTTGAGCTATTTTGAAACGTTTCGTTAATACTTCACAGGAAAAGTCTGAATTTTGAAGTGTGTCGCAGATCGCCGACATGGGACGATCTTTTATCTGCAACGTTGGCTTTAGGCAAAGACAAGACCCCAAAATAAACCACAAAAGCAGCATAAAACACCAAAATAGCCGTAATTATTTGCTTTTAAATTAATCAACTTACAGGGAATATTGCCACGCAGGACTAATGGCGCTGCGCTAGCGAAGCGTGAAGAGTGGATGCAGCGCGCTTGTGGTGTGTAAAGAGTTTGTAGGGAGGGTTTAGTGAGTCACAAGGGATGTAACAGCACGTTACATTAGCGATATGAATGAATTGACTAACTAACACACTGATGTATTAGAACTATCGGCCTGACCACGTAAATCTTTAGGGTTGGAAGAAAAAATTCAGCGTTTCAGCGATTAACTGGCTTAATTTTAACCAATTCGTGTGTTTTTGGTGCCGGGTCAGCGGGTTAGCGCTTAACAAAATGAAATCGATTTCATCCGGTGAGGGTGTCGCGTGAAAACGCTACGCAGCACGGTCCTGCCTGCGTCGTCTGACGGTTGCCTCTCCCGCGTACGGGAGAGGCATTGCGTGAGGGGAAAATCGCGCCTTCCGGGGCTAATTACGCCAGCTTCTGAAACGTCGCGACCTTGTTATCGCTACCGTGGCTGGCGCTGCGCGCCGGCAGCGTGTTCAGATCTTTCAGGAAGCTTTCGCGCCAGTGCGAAATGTCCTGCTTACGCAGTACGGCCATCATGTCGTTATAGCGCGAGATACGCTCGGTGCGCGGCATGGTCAGCGCGCGGTCCAGCGCCGCCGCCACATCATCACGATCGTACGGGTTGACGATCAGCGCAGAAGTCAGCTCGTTGGCCGCTCCGGCAAAGCGCGACAGCACCAGCACGCCCGGATCGTCCGGATCCTGCGCAGCGACATACTCTTTCGCTACCAGATTCATGCCGTCACGCAGCGGCGTAACCAGCCCCACGTCGGTCAGGCGGAAAATCTTCATCAGCAGGCGGCGATCAAAATGCTGGTTGAGATAATAGAGCGGCGTCCAGCCCAGCGTGCCGTATTTACCGTTAATGCGCCCCGCTTCCGTCTCCAGCTGGTGACGAATATCCTGATAGGCCTGCACGTCGCCGCGCGAGGTCGGCGCAATCTGTGAGTAACGGATTTTGCCGCGATGCTGCGGGAAGTTTTCCTGCAGCGCTTCATAGGCAAGGAAACGCTCCGGCAAGCCTTTGGAATAGTCGAGACGCTCACAGGCGATAATATTCTGCAAATCGCCCAGCTCACGCTTCATCGCGGCCATCTTCGGTGGCAGCGGCCCTTCCGCCATCTCTTTAATGCTGTCCGGCTCGATACCGATGGGGTAAACCTCGGTCATAAAGGTGTTGCCAAAGGCGCGATGCTTCTTCTCGCCTTTATTCTGCAGCTGCGTCAGCTGGCTCAGGCTGTCGAGAAACGCCACGCGATCGGATTCTGTCTGGAAACCCAGCAGATCGTATTCACACAGCATTTCCAGCAGTTCCTGATGCGGCGGCAGCGCATTGAAAATTTCCGGCGTCGGGAACGGGATATGCAGAAAGAATCCGATTCGGTTATTGATGCCCTGTTTACGCAGTTCAGCGGCAAACGGCAGCAGGTGGTAATCGTGGATCCACAGGATATCGTCCGGCTTGAGCAACGGTTTCAGCCGCTGCGCCAGCAGGGTATTCACGCGGCAGTAGCCTTCCCAAGCTTCACGCTGGTACTGCACCAGATCGAGGCGATAGTGGAACGCGGGCCAGATCACCGTGTTAGAAAACTGGCAGTAGTACTGATCATAATCGTTTTGATTAAGGGGGAATGAGGCATAGGTAATGCCGTCTTGTTCGATCTGGGTAAGTTCCTCATCTTCTTCACCGGAAAACTTACTGATCTCTCCGTTCCAGCCAAACCACAATCCTCCGGTGGTCTGCAGCGCATCCAGAATGCCGACGGCGAGACCGCCTGCGTTGGTTTTGCTTCCATCAGGAATAGCGATACGGTTAGATACGACGACTAAACGACTCATAACCTAAACTCCTTACCGACGTTGTCATGTTCTAGTTGTAATAATAGTTGTTCCAGCCAGTGCCAGACCGCTGCCACATCGGGCAGACGATAGCGCGCCTGGCTTGGACCTTCACCGACCTTGACCGAGATGCCGTGCATGGCATTGACTGCAAGAAAGCCTTTCTCATCGGTCAGATCGTCGCCCACAAATACCGGAATGCGACCGGTAAATGGCGCTTCCTGCATAAATTCGCGTACCGCAGCACCTTTATCGATGCCCTGCGGTTTCAGTTCCACCACACATTTACCTGGCTGCAGCGCCAGCGCCGGAAAGCGGGTTACCGCCTCTTCGGCCAGCGGCATGATGGCGTTTTCATACTCTGGCGCGTTGCGGTAGTGCAGCGCAAAGGCCATGCCTTTCACTTCCAGCAGCGTACCGGGCCACTGGTCAAGGGTCTGCTGCAGTTTAACCTGCAGCGTTTGCGCCACTTCATCGGGCAGCGACTGACGATGCAGATGTCCGCTGGCATCACGGCGCTCAGCGCCGTGCACGCCCGCTGCCGGGGCTTCCAGCGGCGCGACCAGCTCATCCAGCTGGCTAATCGGACGGCCGGAAACCAGCGCCAGCGCGCCGTGACTTAAATTAGAAATTTGTTGCAGATGCTGGCGCACCGATGCGGGGATGGAAACCGACTCGGGCTGCGACTGAAGCGCGGCCAGCGTGCCGTCAACATCAAAAAAGAAGGCGTAAATTCCGCCACTTAGCGACGGCAGGGTGCTGTTCTCATTAACAGCAGGGGTCACGTCTCCTCCTGTATCTGAACGTAAACGGGCAGTCTGTTCGCAGGCAGGAAGTGAGGAGGTTTTTCCGTAAACACGGGAATCGAAAGGGTAACGCTCCAGAACTAAACGAAATGTTCATCAACACTGCAACCGCATTACGAACATCGGCAACATTAAGTGTAGACAACAATTGAAGTTTCGCCAGACGGGCGCACAGAGTGCTTAGCGAAGAGTGCACTTTTCAGCGGTTTGCGCGGCAAAAAACTGAATTCTGCTGTTTTTCATACGCTTCGCTTTTTTTACCGCTGGCAGACTTGATCATAGCAAAAATCCCCTAACACTGTATATAAAAACAGTACCCATGGAATATTCGCTATGGCGCGTTTCTTTTTGCCACAGCTTTCACCGCCTTCGCGCTCCCGCCCGCTATTCCTTGACGCGGTGCACGGCGGTTTCCCTCACCCGCTCAGGACTACATTGAGCGCCAGATTGATCTCAATGAGCTGCTGGTGACCCGACCGAGCGCCACCTATTTTGTGCGCGTCGAAGGCGACTCGATGCGCGATGCCAATATCCGCGAAGGCGACCTGCTGGTGGTCGACAGCTCACTCAATGCAAGGCACGACGACATCGTGATCGCCGCCATCAACGGCGAGTTTACCGTCAAGCGGCTGCAGACTCATCCCTGCGTACAGCTGATGCCGATGAATCCGCGCTATCAGCCCATCCGGCTGCGTGAAGAGGAGGAGCTGGAAATTTTTGGCGTGGTGACGTTTATTATTTACGCCGCACGCGTCCAGCGTTAGCGCATCGTTTCGGCGCGGATCATCTCAATCAGCCGGCGTAAACCCGGGTGCAGCTGGCGACGGTCGGGGTAATACATCACCAACGGTTCGTCTTCGCTGCACCAGTCCGTCAGCACGCGCACCAGCTGCCCGCTCGCCAGCTGCGCCTGTACGTAGCGCTCCGGGCAGTAGCCGAGACCATAACCGCCGGCAACCGCATCAATAATCATGTCGCTCTCATTGAGCGTCAGCGTGCCCGGCACATCGACCTCATAGGCCACCTTGCCCTGCGCCAGCGGCCACTTATACAGCGTGCCATTGCCAAGGCGCATGCGAATACAGCGATGGTTGCGCAGATCGTCCGGATGCTGCAGCGGCGGCGCGTCACGCAGGTAATCGGGTGACGCCACCACGATCCAGCGCAGTTTGGGCGTCAGCGGCATGGCGATCATATCTTTCGGTACGCTGACGCCGTAGCGAATCCCGGCGTCATAGCCGCTGCCGATGATATCCACCAGATTGTTATCCACCGTAATTTCCAGACTGAGCTCCGGATAGGTCGCCATAAAGCGCGCCAGGAGCGGCCGAAACAGCAGCTGCCCGGCATCAGGCGGGATGTTCAGCCGCAGGCGGCCGCTGGGTGATTCGCGATACAGGTGCAGATCGTTCAGCGCCAGCTCAATCTGCGCAAAGCCGGTTTCCAGATGGCGCAAAAAAGCGGCACCGGCGTCCGTCGGCACCACCGCCCGGCTGGTGCGGTTGAGCAGGCGCATGCCAAGACGCGCTTCAAGACTGCGCAACGTGTGGCTGATGGCCGACGTGGTGACCCCCAGTTCCAGCGCGGCGAGGCGGAAACTCTTGCGCCGGCAAATCAGCAGAAAAACATTCAGATCGGCCAGTTCATTACGTTGCAGGGCGGGCATTTTCGTGTCTCCTGACTCATTGCCACGTTGAATCTGATTCAACTTCAGATGAGCTATCATAGCGAAGCTGCCGTACCGGACGCTATGCGTGCGTGGCATGGCAGGCAAAACGTCACTTTTAACCCCGAGCTCATCATGCTGCCCGAAGACCGAAAAGACGCGATTTATCGCTACCTGTTTGCGAAACGATCGGCCACCATTCACGAACTGGCCACGCTAATGGCAGTGTCGGCAATGACTATTCGCCGCGATATTAAATTCCTGCAGGAAGCCGGCTTGGTGGTCGGCATACACGGCGGTGCCATGCTGCCTGCCGTGGTCCATCAGGCATTGCCATATGTGGAGAAGGCGCAGCTGCACGCACACGCCAAACACACCGGGAATCCCAGTGAAGCTTCCAGTTGGGCAATAGCCTGGCTGGCGCCGGACTGCGTCATGCCGACCTGTTCAGCGGCGCGCGAGATGTTGCTGGCATCAGCCACCGCGAGCAATAAGCGCCAGTGCAAGAGATTCATCATGATGATCAGTAGCTCAGCTAATAGTGCGTTTATGAACCATTAATTTTACAGCGTGATGTCGGTTAAGCACACTGTGTTTATCGCCGCACCTGGCGAAACACGACGTCATTTTACCGGAGAGAAGATGAAACTTTATTACGCGCCTGATACGTGCTCGCTTTCACCCCATATCGTGCTGCGCGAACTCGGACTAAAATTTGAACGGGTTAAAGTGGACAACCGCAGCAAGCTCACGGCGGATGGATGAGATTTCCTCGCGATCAATCCTAGAGGTTATGTCGCTGCACTCGAGCTGGAAAATGGGCAGATACTCACGGAAGGCCCGGCGATTGTGCAGTATCTCGCCGATTTAAAACCGGCAAGCGGGCTGGCCCCCGAAGCGGGGAGCTGGGCGCGGGTGCGCTTGCAGGAGTGGCTGAATTTCATCAGCAGTGAAATACATGCCGGTTCCGCACTGCTGTTCAATCGCGGCCTGCCTGAAGACGTCAGCGCGCTGCTGCGTGAAAAGTTATTCTGCCGGTTCGATTTCCTGCAGGCGACGATGGATCAACAAGCCTATCTGACAGGCGCGTCTTTTAGCGTCGCCGATGCCTACCTTTTCACTGTGCTGCGCTGGTGTAAGGTTTTTTCCATTACGCTGAATCGCTGGCCTGCGCTACTGGCATATATGGCGCGTATCAATGCGCGCCCTGCTGTGGAGGCGGCACTGCTGGCAGAGACGTCTTAGTGAGACTGGCAGACAGAGTTTTGTGCCGGCGATAAGGCTCTGCTGCAAGGTTACATGTCAGTGTTATTGTGACAACGGCGCGCAGAAAGTTATGCTGTGCGCGCCAGGCTATGAGGCCCTGTATTGGGCCCGCGTGGCAACATCAACATCGAACCTGTGCTGTTTTGAGGACACCGACATGACCCCTTTTTATCAGTTTTCGGCCACCAGCCTGACCGGCCAACCTATCTCTATGGCCGATTACGCTGGCAAGGTGGTTCTGGTGGTGAATACCGCCAGTCATTGCGGCTTCACGCCCCAGTACGCCGGCCTTGAAGCGCTCTATCAGAAATATGCCTCACAGGGTCTGGTGGTGCTTGGCTATCCCTGCAATCAATTCGGTAAGCAGGAACCGGGAAACGCTGATGACATCTCGCAAACCTGTCACATTAATTACGGGGTGAGCTTCCCGATGTTCGGCAAAGTAGAGGTTAACGGAAGCGCAGCGCATCCGATATTTCGCGATCTGAAAGCGGAACTACCCGGCGTGCTGGGCGGACGGATTAAGTGGAATTTCACGAAGTTTCTCATCGGACGCGACGGCCAACCGCTCAAACGCTTTGCACCGATCACGCCTCCGGAGAAAATGGAAGCCGCAATACTGGCTGCACTTTAACGTGGAGCGTTGCCGGATTCGCAGCATTAATTTTAAAGAACAGCGGGAATTGATGGTATCCGGCGGGAAACAGTGTGCCCCGCATATTTATTTTTTATTCCACTTGTCCTGAGTCAAGGTGAAAAGCAAGCTTGGGGGCGCACTTTTCACATCATGAATTTCTCGTAAGTACTGCAGTCCTGCCTTGGTTAGAACTTTTTGCGAGGCCAGATGATTTGCGCGTACTACAGCAGATATTTCAGCCAACTTTATTTCACCCAAACCATAGTCGACCGTATACTTAGCAAACTCTGTCGCCAGCCCTTTTCCCCATGCCTCTGTAGAGAAGCGATATCCAAGGTTATTGATAAATAAATCGGCATAGCTCCTGATGCTGAGTCCGCCAAAACCAATGACTCTCCCCGGATTGCCATCAGCGCGATACCCCAATTACCGAAACCGTACGTTTCCCAGTGCTGAAGCCAGCGAGCCAACACCTGACGTGCATAATCAATATCGGGATACGGACCTGCGGGGTTGAAGGTATTTGTAGCAGGGTCGCCATAAATTCTGAAAAGATCATCAGCGTCAGATTCAATTACCGTCCGTAGATGAAGTCGTGTCGTGTCTGGCTGCAAAGGAACCTCCTGAACTTACCGTTTATAAACCACGTTTTCTTACTATTTTATCGCGGGGCAATCCCGGGTTTATAACAGGGACGTTAAATTTAATTTTATGGAAATTCTCAGTCACCACGAATAAAAGCACGCTTTATACCCTAAACACCAGCCTGAACAGGTTAAATTTGATCAGGCTCAGCGTCCAGGCTGGTTAAGTCGGGCGTTTTTCCGCCCATTTCAGCATGGCATCAAGAGCAGGACAAAGTGCCTGTCCCCATTCAGTGAGTCGATATTCCACTTTCGGTGGCACCTGAGGATACACCATCCGCGACACTATGCCGTCGGCTTCCAGCTGTCTCAGTTGTTGCGCCAGCATCTTCTGCGAAATACCGGGAATTAATTTTTCAAAATCTGAATAGCGCTGTACTTTGCCGTCGAACAGATGAAAAAGGATGATTAATTTCCAGCGCCCTTCCAGCAGTTGAATAACATGCTCCACTCCGCTTGCGGCTGATTCCGGACGGTATAACTTACTCATCATTCAGTAACTCACTTTTTTGTGCGTACTTGTCAATTTAACAGTCTATGTGGAATATGACCGTACTGTAAACAAAGGGAGTACAGGTTTATGCCATTCACATTACCGCTCGCTATTTATGACGACTTCGCGATCAGCAAGGGTGGCAATATTGCCAGCATTACTGATTATTGTACTGCCACTTCAACAGACCGGAGATTCTTCAATGCCATGTGATCTCGATTTCCACGGTAAACGCATATTGGTCACTGCGGGTACCAAAGGTGTGGGTAAAGCGGTAGTTGGGCTATTCAAACAGCTGGGTGCAACAGTATTAGGCTGTGTCCCTTAATTACATAACCTTTTGTAAAACAGCCGGATGCATCCCAGTTTCACCATCGCCAGATAATTCCTCGCCGTTTTGTCGTAACGTGTGGCAATGCGGCGGTATTCTTTTGTCCGGAGTGGGCTTTGTCAGCCAGCACTGCATGGCCACGACGCTTCATGCTGCCGTTCCGGCGCTGAACACCAATACCGTCCAGAAGACGTTGTGCAAACTGGCTTTCGTGAGCCTGACCGGGACTCAGTACGATATTTAACGGCAGACCGCTTCCGTCTGTCGCCAGATGGATTTTGGTGCCAAAACCACCGCGAGAGCGACCCAGCCCATTATCTCCGGCGGTATCGGAATGTTTTTTTGCGCCCCGGCGGCGCACCTGAGTGCCCGGATATTGCTGCCATCCAGCGCAGTTGCGGACCAGTCAGCGAGACCATGAGCATCAAGAGAAGAAAGTAACCTGTTGAAAATAATGTTAATCACTCCCGATTTAGACCATCGATTAAAACGGTTATAAACGGTCTTCCATGGGCCATATCGCTCAGGCAAATAGCGCCATGGTGCGCCTGAACACAGCACCCAGAACATGCCGTTGATGATCATACGATGTTCAGCCCATGGACGTCCGGCCCGTGGTGTTGCTGGTTCAGCAGGTAATAAGGGCTGGATGATAGTCCATGCTTCATCGGGAAGGTCGTAGCGAGCCATAGTTCAGTGTGTTGTGGAAACAGGTAGTTACTATATCTCAGGTGATTAAGGGACACAGCCTAGTGACGTGCCGCGCGTGAAGGCAAAGTGACTTAACCTCTCTCCCGCGGCAACCCTGAACCTGTCACGCTGCGCGGAATAATCGCAAGGCGGCGGGAGAGAAAATTGATAATTCACACCAATCGATACGCGATTAATGATGAAATTAATTTGTAGATAATTGATCAATATCGGGCGCTAACGAATACAGCACTTAATACTTAAACTTCACTGCCCTGAATGGCCGGCGCTATTTTTAAAACACTGAAAATTTATTGCCGGCGCATAACAACAAAAACAAACCCATATCAAAAGGTTAGCCATAATTAAAATTGCCACATCAGCAAAATGAGATAAAGCGCATCATTATAATATTGCGTAGCCATTAAGGCCGTGATATTAAAATCTGGATTTTACAAAAAACTTACAAAGAGGGAAAAATGAAAATTAACCTTAAGGGTTTGATGGTGATGCTCGTTATCCTGTTAAGCGGATGTTCGTCGACGGGGGGTGAGGATAAATACAGCGCGACCTACGTTCAGTCACACATTAAAGAAGGGAAAACGACCAAGGCGGAAGAGCAGCAGCTTTATGGTGTCCCGGATGATAATCAAAAATCCTCTCAGGGTACCACCTGGATTTATGAGAAAAATGCGGATTACAGCAGCGCCTCTTCGCTGCTGGGTTACATCCCGGGAGCGGGAGCCGTATCCGGCGCGTTAGGTATGGCAAACTCAGCAAGTGAAGTATCCTCTACGGCAGGCAAAATGGCAGATAAACGTAGTGGGAATACTGAAATACACGGTAATAGACTCTATATCACTTTTAATAATAGCGATATTGTAGACTACTGGAGTATCCATTAATCCGTGCCGACAGAAAGTCATTTACCTGACGCGGCTCAGCTGAGCCGCGTTATTCTATTTAAACAAGAATATTGTCTGCTTCGGATCAGCCGGGCTATTACGCTCAAAATAAACCACGACATCTCACCGCTGAATAACGTTTTATCGTGTACGTAAAAGCGCCGCTGGCAGATCGGCTAGCGTTTGCATCAATGCTGCACCCGTGCGGCGCAGATCGTCTGCGCGCGATGAGCAAGGCGCAGCGGGCTAAGCAGCGCAAGGTTGCGCCAGAAATGTTAATAGAAAGCGGCTTGAATTCAGCGTGATGACCTCCCCCCCCCTAACGCTTTCGCCCTGACAGGAGTAAAACAATGGCAACCGAATATGCGATTATCACGGGTGGCTGTTTCTGGTGCACCGAAGCAGTATTCAAAGATGTGATTGGCGTGGAGTCAGTCGAAAGTGGTTATACCGGCGGTGAACGTCCTAATCCCACCTACGAGCAGGTGTGCAGCGGCGCGACCGGCCACGCCGAAGCGATTCGCGTAGGCTTCGATCCGGAAAAAGTGAGCTACGGCGATCTGCTGGACATCAGCTTTGCCACCCACGATCCAACCCAGCTGAACCGTCAGGGTAATGATGTCGGCACCCAGTACCGTTCGGCGATTTTCCCGGCTAACGCGGAGCAGAAAGCCGAAGCGATTGCGGCGATTGCCCGCGCGCAGGAAGATCACAGCGTGCCGGTGGTGACCACCATCGAGCCGCTGAAAGCCTGGTACCCGGCAGAAGATTATCATCAGGATTACTGGGATGGCGCCGGTCAGCGCAACGGTTACTGCCTGGCGGTGATCCCGCCGAAGCTGCAGAAACTGCGTAAAAGCTTCGCTAACCGGGTGAAACAGGCTTAACCCGCCACGACTTCCCCGCTGAAGGTCGTCATCGCTGACGACCTTCTTGCATTTAGCGCGACCCGCTGCGGATTATCCGTCATAATAGCCCCCCGTTTTCCGCAGAGCACGACCATGATCTCACCACAGCAAGCCACGCCGGTGCGCAGGAGACCGATGAAGCTCAACACCGTGGTTACGCTGATGCTCAGCGCGGTGATTGTGCTGGTACGGCTGAGCGTACATATGTTTTATTTCTTCCAGATTGGGGCCGCAACGCGCAGCCAGCTGGAGGATAAAGCCATGGCGGTGGCGCGCACGCTGGCGAAATCACCCGAAATTCAGCAGGCGCTGCGCCTGCCGCCCGATCGGGCCGCTATCCAGCCAATCGCCAAAGCGGTGGAAGAGAGCAACAATCTGCTGTTTATCAGCATCACCAACATGGATGGCATCCGCTACTCACACCGTAATCCGGAGCTGGTGGGCAAACACTTTATCGGCCCGGACATCGAACCGGCGCTGCGCGGCAACGAGAATGTCTCAGTGAATCAGGGCTCGCTGGCCAAAGCGCTGCGCGTGTTTACCCCGGTGTATGACGCCCAGCAGCGGCAGATTGGCGTGGTGGCCATTGGCATCTCGCTGGAAGCGGTCACCGACCAGATCAACCAGAGTCGCTGGAGCATTCTGTGGACCATTCTGATCGGCACTTTTGCCGGCGCCGTCGGCACCTTTATTCTGGTGCACGTGCTGAAGCGCATCCTGTTCGGCCTCGAGCCTTACGAGATTTCAACCCTGTTTGAGCAGCGCTAGGCGATCCTTAACTCAGTCAAAGAAGGCGTGGTCGCGATGGACGATCAGGGCGAGGTGACGCTGGTCAATCAGGCGGCGCGCCAGCTGCTGAGCGATAAAATGGGCAGCAGCGTAGTGAGTACCGCGCGCATTTATGATGCCTCGGTGATCGACCAGCATCTGCGGGAAGTGCTGCACAGCGGTCGTGCACGGCCCGATGAGGAGCTCAACGTCAATGGCCGTCTGCTGCTGAGCAATACCGTGCCGGTGCGCAGTCAGGGACGCATTATCGGCGCGGTCTGCACCTTCAGGGAATAAGACCGAAATCAGCCAGCTGATGCAGCGTCTGACCGGCATGGTAAACTATGTTGATGCCCTGCGTGAGCGCTCGCACGAGTTCATGAATAAGCTGCACGTGATTCTCGGTCTGCTGCACATGAAAAATTATGCGCAGGTAGAAGCCTATATTCTGAAGACCGCCAATAACTATCAGACGGAAATCGGCTTCCTGCTGGAGAAGATCAAATCACCGGTGATCGCCGGTTTTCTGCTCAGCAAAATTAACCGCGCCTCTGATTGCGGCCATAGCCTGACCATCAGCGATGCCAGTTACCTGCCGGACAGCGGCAACGAGCAGCAAATGGCGGCGCTGTGATCACCGTGGTCGGCAACCTGGTGGAGAATGCGCTGGATGCGATGAGCGAGCAGACCGAGGGCGAAATCCACGTCATGCTGCACTACCAGAACGGCTGGCTGACCTGTGAAGTGAGCGATGACGGACCGGGCATTGAGCCGCAGCATCTGGCGACGGTGTTCGACAAGGGCTTCTCCACCAAAGGCGAGGATCGCGGGGTCGGCCTGTTCCTGCTGAAACAGCAGACGGAGCACCTCGGCGGCAGCGTCAGCGTGGAGTCCGAGCCCGGCGTGTTCACCCAATTTTTAGTCCAACTTCCGTGGGATGGAGGAACCAAACCGCATGATTAACGTGTTAGTGGTCGACGATGACGCCATGGTGGCCGAGCTGAACCGCAGCTTTATCGGCCAAGTGCCGGGCTTTCACTGCGTGGGTACCGCCGCGACGCCGCAGCAGGCGCGCGAGTTCCTGTTTAATAGCGAAACGCCGATCTACCTAGTGCTGCTGGATATCTATATGCAGCAGGAGAACGGGCTCGATCTGCTGCCAGAGCTGCGACAGGCGCAGAGTTCAGTGGAAGTGATCATCATTTCGTCAGCGGCCGACGCGGAGAACATCAAAACCTCGCTGCACTACGGCGTAGTCGACTACCTGATCAAACCGTTCCAGTTCCCGCGTTTTGAAGAGGCGCTGACCGGCTGGCGGCAGAAAAAATCGCTGATGGACAACCAGCACTACTATCAGTAGTCGGACCTCGATCAGTAGTCGGACCTCGATCTGCTGATGCACGGCAGCCCGGCCACCCAGCACGACAACAAACGGCTGCCGAAAGGCTTAACGCCGCAGACGCTGCGCACGCTGTGTCAGTGGATTGACGCCCATCCCGGCCATGAGTTTTCCACCGACGAGCTGGCGGCAGAGGTGAACATTTCGCGCGTTTCGTGTCGCAAATACCTGATCTGGCTGGCGCAGATTAATATTCTGTTCACCAGCATTCACTACGGTGCCACCGGCCGCCCGGTGTATCCCTATCACCTGCAGCCGGAGTACCATTCGCTGCTGCAGCAGTACTGTCAGTGACGCAGCTGCCAGCTGAAATCCAGCTGGCTGAAGCGGAAATGGCGCGCCGGCGAGCAGATAATCTGCCGATCGCGGGTGACAAACACCGCGCCGATATCAGGCTGGCCGTCGAGATACGCCAGCCCCTGCTCTACGCCCATGCCGTACAGCAGCGTGGTATAGATATCGCCATCCAGCGAGCGATCGGCAATCACCGTCACGCTCAATAACTTATTGTCCAGCGGATAGCCGGTGTGCGGATCAAAGATGTGATGCCAGCAGCGGCCGTCGCGTTCAAAGTAGCGCTCATAAATCCCGGACGTCACCACCGATTTGCCCGGCACCTGCAGCGTACCCAGCAGCTCATCGTCCCGGCCAAACGGTTTTTTGAGCCCGATGCCCCAGCCCTGCGGCTGATGCGGCGGGCTGCCGAGCGTCTGCACATTGCCACCGAGATTAATCAGCGCCTGCGCAATACCCTGCTGACGCAGAAATGCCTGCACCACATCGGCGATGTAGCCTTTCGCGATGGCGCCCAGATCGATCTCCATGCCCGGCAGCGGCAGAAACACCGAGTGCTGTTCTGCATCCAGCACCACCTGATGCGGATCGGTCAGGCGCAGCAGCGCCTCAATCTCCGCTGCGGGCGGCACTTCACGCCCCTGAAAACCAATCTTCCCGCGTTTCACCACCGGACCGATGGTGAAGTTAAAAGCGCTGTCCGGCAGGATGCTCACCGCGTGCGCCACGCTAATCAGCGCAAATACCGGCGCGCTGACGACCACCGAATGGCATCCGGCGGCGTGATTAATGGCCATCACTTCGGATTCGGCGCGGTTGACGGTAAACAGGTTTTCCTGCTGTTTGATCAGGCGAAAGACCTGGCTGGCCAGCGTGGGATTGTCTTCGAACAGTTTGAGCAGAATGGGCGAACCCATGAGGACGGCAGAATAGGAATGGACGCCAGCGTCGCTTGTCATTGTGGCCCCGCAAGAGAACGATGCCTGCAGGGCGCGGGCATCGTGATAGCTTAGTTACCTAACGCCAGTTTAGCGGCATTACGACCCGCTTTGATACCAAAGATAATGATATCGGCGACGGCGTTACCGCCGATGCGGTTCGCACCGTGGATGCCGCCGACCACTTCACCCGCCGCCCAGGCACCAGGAATCACTTGTTTCTGCGCGTCAAGCACCGCGGTCTCGGTGTTGATGGTCACGCCGCCCATAGTGTGGTGCACGCCCGGTGCGATACGAATCGCGAAGAACGGACCCTGATTGAGTGGATGACGCAGCGCGGTGGCACGGCCAAAGTCTTCGTCTTTCTGGTTAATCACAAACTCATTGTAACGGCCCAGCGTGCTTTGCAGCGTTTCCTGATCCATGTTGAGTTTCACCGCCAGCTCGTGTGGCGTTGGCGCGCTAATCACAAAGCCTTTGGCGATGTATTCGTCCGCTGCTTTGTTGTTGGCACGGACCTGCTCATCGAACACGATCCACGCGCTTTTTTCCGGCAGCGCGATAATCTCGGCAGAAACTTTGTCACGGGTTTCCATTTCATTATAGAAACGCTTACCGGCCTGGCTGACCAGAATCGCCCCGCCGCCGCGCATCGCTTCGGAAATCAGGTACGAGGTGGTCTGCTCAACGGTTGGGTGAAGCTGGATTTCGCCCATGTCGACGGTCTCTGCGCCAATTTTCTGCAGCATGGCGATACCGCTGCCGGTGGCGCCTTTATGGTTGGTGGTGACGAAACCATCCAGCTCCGGACGGTATTTCACCACCATCTCACGGTTGGCGCTGAAGCCACCGGTGGCCACAATCACGCTTTTCGCATTCAGGATGCGGCTATCGTTGTACTCATCAACCACTTTCACGCCGGTTACCGCACCGTTTTCAAACAGGATCTCGGCCACCGAGGTTTCCAGCAGCACTTCGATGTTGCGCTGGTTAACGTTTTTCACCAGGCCGCTAATCAGGAAGCCGCCCACCGCCGAGCGATCTTCCGGACGGTGCGTACGGTCAATGCTCATGCCGCCAGTGATGGTGATATCGCTCAGCTCAATGTCTTTCGCCGCCAGCCACTCGATGGCTTCTGGCGCACGCTCAACGAATTCACGCAGCAGCACCGGGTTGTTTTTGAATTTGCCGCCTTTCAGCGTTTCCTCGTAGAACAGCTCTTTGCTGTCTTCGATGCCTTTCAGTTTCTGATAACGGGTTTCCGCGGCGTTCATCCCCACCGACGCTTTGATGGTGTTACCGCCAATGGTGGGCATCTTCTCAATGATCACCACGCGCGCGCCGTCATCGTGCGCCTGAATCGCCGCCGCCAGACCGGCCCCACCGGTACCGACCACCACGACATCGTAATTGACCGGCGCATTCGGGTTACCGCCCTCTTCAATCACATACTCTTTGCTGGAGGTGGTCAGCGCGCGCGATACCGCTTTCTTCAGCGCCTCACTCTGCGTGGTAGCACCGGTGATGGCATCGACGTGCGGGCTGTTCGCCACCAGAATACGTTCACGCAGGCTTTCAAAGGTGCTGGTGAAATCGACGTCGAGGTTAGGATCCGGCACCAGCGAGATGTCGGTGATACGGTCGGTGTCGAGCGTCACGTTGATTTTCAGCTTCAGCACTTCGGCTTCCACTTTCGCTTGGTAAACGCCGGCTTTGTACTTATGATGGCCATCGCTGACGTCGCGGATCATCGCATCCACCAGCGAGAAGCGCCACAGCGGTTCCGGAATGGTCAGCGCTTCGCGTTTGGTGCTGTCGATGTACAAATCCATGTGCTCGTTTTTGATGATGCGATCGGCCCAGTCCGGATAGGCAATACAGGCTTTACCAATCGCCACCAGATCGAAGCCCAAGGCCAGCGCCAGTTCGGCATCCTCTTTGTTCACCATGCCGCCAACGCCAATCACCGGCACTTTCGCCAGCGTTGCAGAGCGCTGTTTAATGTATTTGCTGATTAACGGCGTCGCATCCTGGGTGTCCACAATCGACGGACGCAGCAGCTGGCCGACGGAGAAGTGCACATAATCCAGCCCGCGCGCCGCCAGTTTTTCCAGCAGGAACAGCGTGTCGTCCCAGCGGATACCGGGCACTTCCAGCTCTTCCGGCGAGAAGCGATAGCCGATGATGAAATCCGCTGCGGCGAAGCGTTCCGCCATTTTGTGGTGATTTCCAGCACTTCCAGCGGGAAGCGCGCGCGGTTGTCGCGGCTGCCGCCCCATTTGTCGTCGCGCTGGTTAGAGTTAGGCGAGTAGAACTGCTGAATCAGGTAGGTGTTAGCGCCGTGGATCTCCACGCCGTCGAAGCCGGCTTTGATGGCACGGTTCACCGCATCACCAAACTTAGTGATCATCACCTCCACTTCTTCCGCCGTCAGCGCCTGCGGGGTGCTGGCACCTTCACGCGGCGCGGCGATAGCGCTGGGCGCGACCGGGGTTTTCCCGCCGATCAGCGCGGGCTCAACCATGCGGCCGCCGTGGTAAATCTGCAGAATGGCTTTAGAACCTTGGGACTTGATGGCGTGCGCGATTCTGGCCAAGTCAGGGATTTTGTTGTCGCTGTCGATGCCGATAGCGCCCGGGAACGCGGGACCGCGGTTATCGATAAAGGCGCACTCGACGATCACGGTGCCGATGCTGCCGGCACGCACGCGGTAATACTCAACGAGATCGCTGGTCACGCCGCCGTCGTAATAGCCGGTACAGGTGGTCATCGGGGCCATCACCAGGCGGTTTTTCAGCACCGCCCCTTTCGGCAATGTCAGCGGATTAAGAATCGGGGTGAGCGTATTCATGATGAGCAACTCCACTGCTGGCGCTGGTAAAAAGCGTGGTTGGCTTTGATATCTCGTGGGGCATGTGGTTCCTCGCCTTCCTGCCGCTGGGTATCCTGCTGATTCTCACCATGCCGCTGCTGGCTTACTGGCTCTATCCACCAGAAGTGAAAGTGAATGACGAAATGCCACGCTGGGCCAAAGCCGAGCTGGAGAAACTGGGTCCGCTGTCGCGCAATGAAATTCTGCTGCTGGTGTCCGTGGTAGCCGCGCTCATGATGTGGATCTTCGCAACTGCGTGGATTGAACCGGCGATGGCCGCCCTGCTGGTTATCGTGCTGATGCTGTGGACCGGCGTGCTGAACTGGAACGACATCACCAGCAACAAAGCCGCCTGGAACACCTTTGCCTAGTTTGCCACGCTGGTCGCGCTGGCTGATGGTCTGGCGCGCGTGGGCTTCATCGCCTAGCTGGGTAAAGAGGGTGCGCTGCTGCTGCACGGCTACGACCCGCAGGTTTCAGCGGTGGTACTGCTGGTAGCCTTCTACCTGCTGCACTATCTGTTCGCCAGCACCACAGCGCACACCACCGCCCTGCTGCCTGCCATGCTGACCATTGCCGCCTCGATTCCGGGCATCAATATGCCGGTGTTCTGCCTGATGATGTGTACCTCACTGGGTGTGATGGGCATTATCACCCCGTACGGCACGGGCCCAAGCCCGATTTACTACGGTAGCGGCTACCTGCCAACCAAAGACTACTGGCGTCTCGGCACTATCTTTGGTGCCCTGTTCCTGGTCTCGCTGATGGTCATTGCCTATCCGTGGATGGTGATGATGTTCTGATGATGTTGCTTTGATGTTAAAAACGCAGCCGCGTAACAACGTTAAAGTGGTATGATACTCGCCAGTCAGCTCTTGCCGCGGACTGGCGAGAGAAAATCGAATAACAGATCGCCTAATTTGTCGCCCGTCATGCTGGCGGGCAACACGAAGCTAAGTGAGCCAACATGTCGAACAAACCCTTCTACTACCAGAATCCCTTTCCTCTCGCCAAAGATGATACCGAATACTATCTGCTGAGCCGCGACCATGTTTCGGTGGCCAACTTTGACGGCGAAGAAGTCCTGAAAGTCGACCCGAAAGCGCTGACGCTGCTGGCGCAGCAGGCGTTCCACGATGCCTCTTTTATGCTGCGCGCGTCACATCAGCAGCAGGTGGCGTCGATTCTGGCGGACGATGAAGCCAGCCAGAACGACAAATACGTGGCGCTGCAGTTCCTGCGCAACTCAGAAATTGCCGCCAAAGGCGTGCTGCCGACCTGCCAGGACACCGGTACCGCCATCATCATGGGTAAAAAAGGCCAGCGCGTCTGGACCGGCGGCGGCGATGAAGCCGTGCTGTCTCAGGGCGTTTACAACACCTTTATCGAAGATAACCTGCGCTACTCGCAGAATGCGCCGCTCGATATGTACAAAGAGGTCAACACCGGCACCAACCTGCCTGCGCAGATCGATCTCTACAGCGTTGACGGCGACGAATACAAATTCCTGTGCATCGCCAAAGGTGGCGGTTCTGCTAACAAAACCTATCTGTATCAGGAAACCAAAGCGCTGATCACGCCAGCGAAGCTGAAAAACTACCTGATCGATAAAATGATGTCGCTCGGCACGGCTGCCTGTCCGCCGTACCACATTGCGTTTGTGATCGGCGGCACTTCCGCTGAGAGCACGCTGAAAACCGTGAAGCTGGCGTCAACCCACTATTACGATTCGCTGCCGACCGAAGGCAACGAACACGGTCAGGCGTTCCGTGACGTGCAGCTGGAACAGGAACTGCTGGAAGCCTCGCAGAAACTCGGCCTCGGCGCGCAGTTTGGCGGTAAATATTTTGCTCACGACATCCGCGTGGTGCGTCTGCCGCGTCACGGCGCGTCCTGCCCGGTAGGCATGGGCGTTTCCTGCTCGGCTGACCGTAACATCAAAGCCAAAATTAACCGCGAAGGCATCTGGATCGAGAAGCTGGAAGACAACCCAGGCCGCTATATCCCGGAAGCGCTGCGTCAGCAGGGCGAAGGCGAAGTGGTCAGCGTCGATCTCAATCGCCCGATGAGCGAGATCCTCGCCCAGCTCTCCGCTTACCCGGTGGCGACGCGTCTGTCGCTGAACGGCACCATCATCGTGGCGCGTGATATTGCGCACACCAAACTGAAAGAGCGCATCGACAACGGCGAAGGTCTGCCGCAGTACATCAAAGATCACCCGGTGTACTATGCAGGCCCGGCGAAAACGCCGGAAGGTTACGCGTCCGGTTCACTCGGTCCGACCACCGCCGGCCGCATGGACTCCTACGTCGATCTGCTGCAGGCTAACGGCGGCAGCATGGTGATGCTGGCCAAAGGTAACCGCAGCCAGCAGGTCACTGATGCCTGCCATAAACACGGCGGCTTCTATCTGGGCAGTATTGGCGGCCCGGCGGCGGTGCTGGCGCAGCAAAGCATTAAGAGTCTGGAGTGCGTGGAGTATGCCGAACTGGGCATGGAAGCGATCTGGAAAATTGAAGTGGAGAACTTCCCGGCATTCATCCTGGTGGATGACAAAGGCAACGACTTCTTCCAGCAGATCCACAACCAGTGTGCTGCCTGCGTGAAATAAGCCGGCCAGCATGATGCGGCGTGCGATATTTGAAGCCAAAACGGGCGATAAATGACAGGCTACTTTTGTTTCCATCAGTGCAACGAAATTACACTGTCATTTTTCATCAAAGCCATTTTGGCCTGTTCGAGCATTCCGGTTAACTGGACAATATTTGTAGATGCTGGCCAATGAAACATCATACAGTAATGCAAGCTGTTTTCTGCTATGACCATTCGCCAATAATTTTTGAGCTTCCTGTTGCTGTGCAAAAGATAGCGACTGAGGTCTGCCGCCAATACGTCCTCTGCTTCTCGCTGCAGCTAAACCAGCCTGAGTACGTTCAACAATCAGTTCGCGCTCCATTTGTGCTAACGCGCTCATCACATGAAAGAAAAAACGGCCTGCGGACGTAGAGGTATCAATGGCATCCGTCAAACTATGAAAATGAATACCTTCATCTTCCAGATTGGATATTAAAGTAATCAAATGTTTAATGCTGCGACCCAGCCTGTCGAGCTTCCAGACCACCAGAGTATCCCCCGATTTCAGGCAGTTTAACGCGCGTTTTAATCCGGGTCTCTGGTCTGTTTTTCCACTGATTTTATCCTCAAAAATCTGTTCGCAATTTGCACAAATCAAGGATTTTTGCTGTAAATCGGTGTTTTGGTCATTTTTTGACACCCTCATATAGCCAATTTTTGCTATTTTAGCCCCTAATTAAATTGGATGGCGCATTGTCGACAATGGCATTGACCCGATCATTGACCAGCCTGGGCGTCGCTGCGGTGCTCTCGTCCTGGCTGTAGGTGGCATTACTCAGCTGCACAAACCCTTTCGCCGCCAATGTGGCATCCGGATGGTTGCGCGAATTGGCATGGGCCTCAAGGGCCGCCTGTGTGCCTTCCAGCTGCTGCTTTAGCCAGGCGATGCGATTGGCCAATTCCCTGGGCGGTCGGTTGGTGATGCCTTCCGGGCCACCCAATACCGGGTCTGAGGTTTCTATCTGGTAAATGCCGTCTTCCCATGCAGGGGATTCTTTCAAAGAACTCATCTTAGCTGCTCCCATGATTATAAACTCCGTCATACTGGGCGGTGTGGTTATAGCGTAACGGGACGGCGGTGTAATCGAGCGCCGCCAGTTCACAACGTGCCGGGGCAAACGCCGCCAGCGTCTGGCGTAACAGTGCCGCCTGGTCATTGGTAATAATCTGTTTCAATACCACCCGGTAAAGCGCCCAGCGGCATTCTGCTGGCCAGGTACGGGTCAGGGGTTCCCCCAATGCCGCTTCCCCTTCGCTTAATTCGACGTCTCCGAAGCCCAGACGGCGAATGACTTCACGTACCGACCAGGGGGTGCCTTTATAGCGGTGCAGTTCAATGGCGTTTTTCAGCATCGCCCGGCAGGCATCGTCGGATTCGGCCAGATCCCAGCCATTATCGCCGGTCAGCGACAGTTGTTCGGCCAGCCAGGGTAAGGCACTGGTTTCGGTCATATCCATCAGGTAGACCAGCAGCGGCGTCAGGTCAAGCTGCTGCAATCGGCCCGCCAACATTGCCAGCCACTGAAAGCGGCTATCGTCGGCTAATGGCGGGGGCAGTAAGCTCTCGTGGGCAGGGGTATCGGGTGTGATATCAGTCATTGACCACCCCCACTAACGTCAGGTCGATGTTTTCACACCAGGGCCATTCGTTTTCTTTCACCACCTGCAGGGTCGGTTGTTTAAGCTCGACGCTGTAAACCCCGTTGACCGAGAGGGTGGCCTGTATCTGGCTGGGAACGATATCACGACCCAGCTGTGCGGCCTGCTTGTCCATATAATGCCGGGCGGCCTGCTTCACTTCTGCCATGACCTCGGCGCTATCGTAGCCAGCATAAACGCGGATAGCCGCTTCAATCCGGTAAGTCACCTTAACCGGCGAGGCCACCTTGACGGTATCCGTTAATGGGCGCACCTTTTCATCCGCGCATGTGCCGCTGACCAGGGCCAGCAAGGTGTCGGACGGCAGACCGGTTTTGACCAGTGGATAAAGCGCCACCGTACCCGGTACCGGGCGCATCACCGCCACATCGCGGATATCCTGATGGGCACTCATGGCATGAAAACGGTACGCCTCGCGCGAACCGGCGTTGCTAAATGACGCGGGGGCCAGCCGGATACGCTCACGCAGATGCGCATCCTCTTCCGGATCAGCACCACCGGTACTGGGTTCGGTATTGGTCACGCTCAGGTCAGCATCGTTGATGCCGTCGAGCAAGGTGCTGATTTGCGCCGGTTGCCAGCCGTTGCCGAGTGTGCCGCGCTCGGTACAGGTAGCCGTCACGTTGGCAGTGGTGTCGCTCAGGGTGACCGCCTCATCGGTGGCAAAAACAATACTGTCGCGAGCACTGACGCGCGTGCCCGCCGGAATGACCAGCGGCGTGGCGGGAGGCGCTTCGAGCTGAAACCGTAGGCGGGTACGGGCTGCCGCAGCCGCCAGGCGGTATACGCCGACCAGTTCACCCAGATAGTCCAGCATCGGGGCGCGAGCAAAGGCCACCAGATTCTGCTCGGCGGTATCCTGAATCGCCAGGCGTACCAGTGCCTCACGGTAAGCCATCAGGTTAATCAGCAGCCGTTCATCCTGCGCCGGATAGAGCGTCTTGCCGCTGACCTTTTCATACCAGGCTATCATTTCAGCGGTCAGTGCCGCCGCATCGGTGTTGATAAATACCGGTTTCTTGTTGGTTAACGCCATGCAACCTCCGTCATCTGCGGCGCGCCGTCCGTTATCGGTTGCCAGCGTATCCGCAACCAGAGATGTTCTGCTTCAGCACGCGGTTTCACCTCAAGGAGTTGCATCCGTGGCTCCCAGCGCCTTAGTGCATCTACCGTCTCTCTGACGACATGGGGGATGGCCTGCTCGGTGGGCATATCCAGATAGCGGTACAGGTTGCTGCCAAAATCGGGTCGATGCAGGTCTGCACCACAGGGCGTACCCAGAATAATACGCATGGACTGCGCAATATCGGCCAGCCCGGAAACGCGCTCGCCAGGACGGTTCAGCGCGGGCTGCCAGTAAACGGACGTTGCATAATCATTTTTCATACTGGCAGCATGACACAGGCGGGCGACAGGGGGTATTAAAGCGCGTTAAAGCCTGCCAGCGTTTATACCGGCTTGCCGGTTGGCTTGCTATCATGACCGTTACTGTGCTGATGGTTCTCCAGCGACACGTTCCCGGCCTGGATATCCCCGCTGGCCTTGATATCGCCGTTAATGGTGGCTGCCGCACCCTTGCCACCCGAGCCGCTCATACCGCCCAGGTAAGTGAGTTGCTTCTGCACCGTCAGGTTACCGGTCGTAAGGGTATCAGGTGAATCGAGTGTGAGCTGTTTACTCGCTTTTACCGTCGCATTTTGCGTCTGGATATGCACATTGCCCTGGGTGGTCAGTATCAGGGTCTGTATCTCGCCCCCGATAGCCATCGCGTGGTTTTTTCGGTCATACTCGACAAAGGTGCCATCGGCAAAGTCGACCCGGCGTTTATCGCGTGACGCAATAGCCGGTCGGTCGACCTGTGAATAGACCGCGCCGAGCACCACACCATCATCACCATAGGGGTCAAGTAACAGTTTAACCTGCTCGCCAATATCCGGTAGCCAGTAATCCTTGTTATTCTGCGTGTTGCGCTGCAATACCTCAAGCCAGGCAGTACGCAGATTATCCAGTTCAGGCAAACGAACGCGTACCCGCACCGTTTTCTCATCCACCGCACTCACCGTGCCCGTGGTAAATTTGATACCGCTCATCGTTTTTTCTCCTGTGCAACGGGGGTTTCTGTTGCCACCACGCCAATACTGCCGTCGGCTTTTTTGCCGATGACCATAAGACTCTGTGGCTTGCTGGCCTTGCCTTTTTTATGCGAATTAGCAATCGGCCCCTGACCTAACTCCAGTTCGCAGGTATAGCCGCTTTGCCGGTTAAGGTCATGCCGCACCGAGGTGATGAGCCAGACCCCGGACAGGCGACCGAAGTCCGCCAGTTGCACCGTGATACCCGCTTTGAGCCGGGTCTGACCCGGCAAGCTGAGATTTGCCGTGCGCTGGTATTCATTGTGGCGGTTAAGTCCGGCACACAGCTTACCGACCGCTTCATCGCGGGTGCGTGCCCGGTTTTGCATGTGCAGCGTATCGGCACTGGTGGTTCGGCTTCCCCTGGCAGGGACGGTTTCCTCTGCCACCGTGCCAATGCTGCCATCGGCCAGCACGCCGACAGTGACCCGTTTTTTGGTGCGGGTGTCCTGGTATTTGACCTTGCCTTGCTGATAAATGCGATTAAGCGTATCGCGCAAGGTAAAGCCGCTCACTTCAGACGGCGTCAGCGTCAGTAGCGGCGAGGCTTCGCGCAATGTCGCGCGATGGGAAAACACCAGCGCCTTATCGGTCACCTTGACAATATAGCCATACTCACGTCCCAGACGGGTGATAAACGCCAGATCGGTTTCGTTATACTGCGTCACCCGGTCGAGCGTCAAAGGCGCAAGGAACCCTTCCAGCCGCAGATGATGTTTTTTGGCTATCCGGCTGGCGATAGCCCGCAGCGTAGTGGCCTCAAAGGCCCGGTTACTGCGGGTACGCAACGCGCGGGTTACCGGGGCCGACAGCCCCCGTAACCGTACGCTGTCCGGCGGGCTGGAAAATTCCAGCTCATCCAGGGAGAACGTCCCGCACGCCAGCAGCGGTTGACCGGCCAGACCTATCGCCAGCGTCAGGCTGTCGCCTTTGCCCGGATACCAGGCCTCGCGCCAGCGACCGTCACTGTCTTTCAGCTCGACTTCAACTTCATCCGATTTCCCCGGCCAGACGGTCGGTAAAGCTCACCGACAGCACATAAGGCGTCACTTCCCGCGAGATATCTTTCTGGCCGTAATGCAGGGTAAAGGCAGGCGTATCTACCGGGGTTGTCATGTCAGACCGGGGGGTTAGCGCAGCCATGGTGGTGTGTTCTCCCCGGTGTCATCCGCTGCAATGACAGGGATAAGCAGCTGCCCCCCTGCCGGGAGCGACGCGGTAATGGCCACCTGCGGATTAGCCATAATGATGCGCCCATAGCCCAGCGGGTCACCATAATAGTGATGGGCCAGGGTGTCCCAGCGTTCGCCTTCACGGGTGGTATGGATCATGACGGCAGGCGTATCAGCAGACATCATTATCCCCTCCGGCTCATAATACGGCTGGCCAGGCGACTCAGCGGTGCTGACTGATGCTGGTAAACCGTCACGGCATTGCCAGCCAGACCGGCGACGGTATCGAGCGCACCGGGCAGCTGTTGACTCTCGCCCGGCGCAAGGCCGCGCAGGGTGTCCCGGGCATGGTCTATCATCGTTGCCGCTTCACCGCTCGCCCGCAGGAGCGGGATAGCGTCGGGTAAGGTGCCGGTTAACTGGCGCAGCCAGGGTTGCGATTGCGCCAGCGGCGCGGCCACATCGCCCAGGCTGGTCAGTACGCCGGGTACGCGGGTCAGCGCCGCCACCGGATTACTTTTCATCTGTCGTGCGACCCGGATGACACTGGAGGCGGTCTGTAGCGCCGATTGCGCCTGCCGGGCAAAGCCCACCGCCTGGCGCAGCGTCTGCCCCAGCCCCGACGCGGGCAAGGCCGCCTGCCGGGTCTGATGCAGGTTTGGCAACCCACCTTTGACGGCAGGGGGTCTGAGCGGCTTTTGCAGGTCGCCGGTATATTCGCGCAGCGTCACCTCAACCGATAGCGCCTGGGCACGGCCCTGCGCGCTGCAGAGCTGGGTACTCAGCGACAGGTCGGTAATGACAAACCAGCCCTTGTAATCGCCGTTACCCAGCACAAAGGCCAGCGCCTGATGGGCACGGCTCGCCGCCTGCAGCCGTTGCCACTCACGCCCCGGATCACAGTAACGCTGATGAAGCACCAGGGTCAGATGGTACTCATCCAGTTTTGCCCCGGTAAACTGCAAGCCCGGCTTGTGGCCAATGCGTGCCTGCTCGGCAAAGTCATTGCCAAAAGTCCCGTCCTGGGCATCAAAGCTGGTACCCAGCTGAAAAGGGATATCCCCCAATACGGCAAACATTATTCCAGCCTCCGGCGCTGCTGTTGTTGCAGTACGCGCGCCAGCATCTGCTCCAGTTCGCGCACACCCAGACTCAACGCCTGCTGCACCGCTGAACCGGGGGTTTGCGACCGACCATCAAGCACAATATTGGGACTAAAATGCACCACGATACCGCCCTGGCCTGTCGTCCCATGCCCCATCGGCCCCGCCCCGTTCGGTACCGCGGGGATGGGAGCGGGTCGCCATCCAGGCAGACCCGGCAGTGCCAGCCCTGCGCCTGCCTGCAACAACGCCGCCAGCCAGTCGCTGGTCGCGCTGCGAGTTTTTGGGGTGGTGCGTCGGATACCGATTGCCGCCCCCTCAACGATATTGTCCCCAAAGCCCATAAAGACCCGTGAGGGGCTATTAATACCCAGCGTCTCGCTAAACCAGCTTTTGATACTGCCGCCAAACTCAGTGATACTCTCTCTCGCCGCGGTCAGCTTGCTGCGAATACCACTGACCAGTCCCTCAATCAGGTTGCGACCGAAATCGGTAAAATTGGCGGGTAACTCAATAGTGAAATAGCGCATGACCCCCGCGAACGCCTTATAGAACAGTCCCACCGGCGACCAGTTGATAATCAGCGCCGCGACGCCACCGATGCCGCCGGAAAACGCCTGTTTGATATCCGCACAGCGGGCTTTGAACCAGGCGCTAATGGGCCCCCAGTAGCGGTAAATCAGGAAAGCGCCGACAGCAATACCGGTGATCAGCAGCCCAATGGGATTAAGCATCAGTGCCCGGCCAATAAACAGCACGGCACGTCCCGCTATCATCAGGCCACGCACCAGTCCGCCGCCGAGCACTGCCCCCAGACGCAACGCGCCGCGTGAAAGTCTGCCCATAAGTCCGGCCAGACGGCGAAGGCTACCACCCCGGCTAAAAGCGGCAGACATCAGTAACCCGCCGCTGCGAACTGTCTGAAAGCCTTTCCAAAGCGAGATAAATGGGGTGGCAACCAGGTTTAACACCATTCGCACACCCAATAGCCCGATTTTAAAGGCCAGCAATCCCCCAACCACACCGGCAATGCTTTGCACAAGTTGAGGGTTAGCCTGAACCCAGCAGTTGATCTGCGTTATCAAGGGCACAACCGTATCGACAAATCCGACGACTTGCGGTGTGAGCTGCTCCCCTATACTGATCCCCAAATCACTGCTGGCGATCATCAATTGCTTCATTTTCTCAATCGGCGATGCCAGTCGCTTGGAATAGTCCTCTGCCTGCACGTCGGTGTTGGCGGTGCTCAAGGATTCAGCACGGATAGTGCGGTACTTCTCCATATTGGCCAGCATCGGACGGACAAAAGCCATCACCTGCATATCGGCGAACAGCTCACCCAGCCCAAAATTTTGCTGAAGTGCCAATAACGCCTTATCGCGTGCCTTATCGTCTTGCAGTGCCATCGCCGATTTAAATTGTGCCAGGGCTTGCGGACTTTTTCGCGCCAGATAGGTTTGCAGGGTATTCATCATCCCTTCAATCGGCGAAATGCCATACGCTTTTTGCTGCATTAACGACTTTTCAATATCGATATGCACATCGGCAAAGCGTTTTCTTGTTTCTGGGGCATACAGTTTTTCGAGAAAATTATTAAAATTGTTCGCTGCTTTATCTGAACTGCCCGCCCCAATTTTTGCCACCTGTAAGGCGGCCACCATCTCCGCAACGGCTTCCTTACCCTGCGCTACACTCGCCATTTGTGGGGCTAGCTCGGGTAACCACTTCACCTGATCAGCAATTTCAAACGATCCTGCTTTACCCCCATAGGTCATGATGTTCTGTACGGCAGCAAAATCTTTGGCTGCGATGCCTAATGATTGTTTGGTGGTAAAAGCGGCTTGCGCCCACAGTTCTGCCGGGGTTTTTGTGGCCGTCGCCGCGCGGGCAATACTTGGCAGGTAGGCGCGCAGATCATCCAGATTATCGATATTATTGCCAATCAGTGAACTGCTTGCTGCCTGTAAATCATCCTGAGTCTGGTTGTACTTCAGGCTCCAGGCACGAATATCCTTGCCCAGTGCGTCGCGGGTTTTCGTGTTAAAGCCCGCCGTGATCGCCATATCGATCATGTTGTCCTGAAAGGACATGTACTTTTTTACTGACGGCTGAACGGCACCATAGGCCGCCCGAGCCATGCCGTAGCTCTCCAGTCCCTGACCGTAGATCTTCATGCGATTATCACGCAAGGCGGTCGAGGTGGCGGTGGCGCGAGTCAGGCGTGCCTGCTGGCTTTCCAGTCGGGACAGGGTATGGCCAACGCGGGTCAGTTCACCGTTCAGGCGGCGGGCTGCATCTCCGCCAATGTCGCCGTATCGGCTAACCGCCCGGGTCAGCGATGCCTGACGCTGCTGTAGTTGGCTGGTCGCAGAACTCAGCCGTTCCAGTGCCCGTTGGGAATTCCCCATAACAGCCCGGAACGTGCCGTGCAGGGCGGCGGAGACGACAACACCAATTGAAAAACCACTCGCCATAAGGGTAAACTCACTAATAATGAATAAGGAGAGCAACCATGGAAACGCGTCTTAACCTCTATAACGGGCTGATCGGTATGGTGCTGGCGGCATGTTACTGTTATGGCCTGTACTGGGTAATAGAGCCCATGGTGGCCAGAAGCGAGTCATGGATAACCATTTTTATGATGTCCGGCATCGCTACAGCGGTGATTGGCCTGGGTTTAGCCCTTCTTGCGTTCTGTTTTGGCCCCTTTATCGCACTGGCTTTTTTCGCCGCTGAAGGTTTTTTTCGCTTTCTTTTTTGGACTATTCGCCGTATTCGCGCTTTATCTGCTCGCCCGCTTCCTTAAGGTAGCCCTCAAATTCTTCCACCGGCAGTCCGTCAATCTCACTGGGCTGCCAGCGAAACCACCTCGCCAGTAACGCCTCCGCCTTACGCAGTTGTCCCGGATTACTGTATCCAGCCCCGCAAAGCCGCGAAATCGGCCATGCAATGCCTGGTAATCCGCCAAATCCATCTTGTCCAAATCTTCCGGTAACAGCCCGGTCATGCTGGCAACCAGCAATTCATCTAAATCAGACGGATCCTGACTTTGCTTGCGTACCTGCTTCATGTCGCGCACGGTCAAACGACGCACGGTGACCTGCGTCAGCATCTCGCCATTGGCCAGCGGATAGGGAAAACGCAGAGGGTAAGTGTCGTGCATAATAAGCTCCTGGGTTGAGGGGATTTCTTGACCCTGGCAGTCTGGCATTCGGGTGGGTCAGGGGCTTTTAAATGCCATTAAGAAGACAGGGACGATAACGCCCCCTTGAAAACGGATGGCGCGCTAACCACCAATATTGGCCCGGTAGTCTGCCAGCATATCCACCCCGCCCACGCGAAAAATATTCGCCATGTAGTCCAGCTCCAGTAATTCTTCGCCATCCAGTACCTGCTTGATATAGGTGCAGGTAAAGGCGCTGCTTAAAT
This sequence comes from Type-A symbiont of Plautia stali, assembly GCF_059731155.1. Classification (NCBI taxonomy): domain Bacteria; species Type-A symbiont of Plautia stali. The sequence goes on from NZ_AP035891.1 coordinate 1,631,414, forward strand.
CCGGATCCTCATGCTGCCTGAAGGTGCCCAGCGGGTTCTTTTTGAACATCACCGTCATATAGGTCACCATTGGCACTTCATTGAACCGACCCTGGCTGGCAAACTGCTGAACACTGCAGCGGCACTGCAGCTGATAGGTGCTAAACGGGTTGGCGACCAGCCGGGCGACATCGGCGTAGAAACTGTTCCACTTGATTTCTCCCTCCAGTTTGTCAAAACTGTAAGGCAACTCTATCCTGCCCACCAGGCCGAGCGCCTTGCGCTCCTGCATGATGGCCTGTATCTCCGGGCATTTCACCTCTTCGGCTCGCCCCAGCAGATTATTGCCATTAACGTAAATATTGGCATTGCTGATGGCGTTAAGCTGAATTTTACCGGTCATATTTCACCTCCTTCCAAGGTATCAACACCGATTGCCGTCAATGTCAGGTATCCCATTGACCCGGTAATCAACCCCTTCTCAATAAGATAATGCACACCGAAGTCCGGACCTGCCCCAAACCGTTGCGCCAGATCGGCGATAAACAGTCCTTCCCCTCGCGGGCGCGCCTTCCTTTCACGATAGAGTTCGCTCAGCAACAGACAACGACGCATCTTGTTCTCTTCTACCCTTATCATGACGCGCTTCCTTTCAGGTTAGCCAGAAACTCGGCGGTAATTTCGGTTTCATAGGTCAGGCGCTCCATCGGCGGGGGCGGAGTATAGGCATAGTTCAGCAACAGATGCCCGGCAGACAGCTCCTCTTCTTCATTACGCGCCTTGTCATACCAGCAGCGAAAGCCAAGCAGCGCACCATCGCCTGTCAGCTTGCGCCCGTAGGCATTGACCGACTCGCACAGGGCATCAATCAATGCCTGATTGATGGGCCTGTCCATATACTGCAGACTGAAAAAGCGCAGCGCCTCGTCGAGCATATCGCCGGTACGCCGCACGTTTTCAAAGTTCTTCATATGGGTGACGGCCGGAAACGCCGCCGTGCGGTTGCCCCACAGGCGCAGGCCGGTACCAAAACCGTTAAATACCGTGGTGATGCCGTTTTCATTAAGCTGGTTAACTTCACTTTGGGCATCCCCGAGCTTCGCCGACAGCGCCCGCTCCATGCCGACAATCCCGGCAATCTCCTGATTGGAGGACGACCACCAGAACCCTTTTTCCAGGTCGACTTTCGCCCGCAATCCCGCTGCACGTTGCGAGAGCGGCTCCAGGCGATTTTTGTTGCTGGCCTTGTCATACCAGGGCATGCGGATAGCACAGGCGCACCCGTTCGGAGGCAGTGTTGAAGTTGATGGTGCCAGACGATCCACGACCGGCGATAGCCTGCGCAAAGGTGGTGCCAATCGGCGCATCCACATAGGCGATGGCCTTGAGCTTGTCGGCATAGGCCGCCAGCTCGGCAGTGACCGAGGTCTGGGTACAATAGACTGGCGCAATCAAAATTTTGGCGTCATAGCCCAGCAGATTATAAACATCGTCGAGCACCTTGATGCCGCTCCGTCGTCCGGCGGTATCGATACTGCCCAGAATATCTGCCGCCGTGACCTGACCGGTATCCAGATGATCGTAGCTGGCGATACAGGCTTCGCCTGCCGGGATAGCGCCTTTGGCTTGCCGCGTTAACGTCCCGCTCACCGGCTCAAGCTGATAATCCGTCTCTCGCCGATACGTGGTTTTGCTGTCGGCGCTTTTCAATACCAGTGCGCTCACGTACCCATAGCGAAGGCGGGCACGTTGATGCTGTGCATCAAATTTCAGGTCGCTTTCATCCACATGCTGGGTGTGTCGTGTTGGATCCAGTACGTTGATAACCACCACGGTACCGGCCCCATGATCGTAAATCGCCCGCAGCGCCTGCGGTAGGGTAAAACCGGCGATTTCCGGGCCAAACTGGGCGGCGTCCTTTTCTGACAGGCATTGTATCGGTTGATTCACCGCGCCGGTTGGGGCAGTGCCTATCAGTCCTATCACCGATGATTTGACGGCGCGTACCGGACGGGGGCCGCGCTCGACCTCAATGGTCTCCGGGCCGTGTAAATAGTTAGCACTCATGTTTTTTCTCCCTCCGTGCCCGGGCTGTCTGTTTTCTGCTTGCCCGCCTTCTCTGTCGGCGAGGGGGTGGCGGCAGGCCGGGATTTCACAGGACGCGCCGCCGGTTCAAGGTAGACCGGTTGCGCATCCAGGCGCGTCAGATAGCCGAGACACACCAGTGTCTGGGTGTACTCATGATCTTCCGGCATTTTCACTTCCCTCCCCGGCCAGAGCAGGACTTCCTGCAGCACCTCGCCGGTACGCAGGGTGACGCCACTGGGTGGGCCGTCATAACGAAACAGGGCCATCTTTATTGCTCCTCAGGGTTTATCTGGGTTAACGGGGGGATGGTCTTCGGGGCTGTCGTTCTGGATAAAAACCGTCACGGTCTCAATGGTGAGCGCGTACTGCCACAGCCCCTCGCGCTGCCCCAAAAAGACCTCCTCGACCAGCCAGATATCACGCTGGCAGTCGGGTGGCCGCCAGCCGCCCAGACACTGGCGCACCTGGTCAAGCACCGCCACCGCGCCGTCTTTGCCGTTAAGCTGTCTCACCACCACCGTGGCGGTCAGTCTGACGGTCTGCGGCTGAATAACCACCCCGATATCCTGCGTCTGGCCAAAATTTGATTTGCCGTAGCTGACCAGCACCGCCCCGCGCGGATGATTCAGGCGAAACTGCTCAGGCCGTTCAGGGAAGAAATCCACATGCAGCCCTGGCAGCTGAAGGCGCAAGCGTTCAACCACCGCGCTCAGTAGGGTGCAGGTATCCATCAGTAGCGCTCCAGCAGGCCATCAGGGCCACCGAACTGCCGTTCCCGGCTGCGGACACGGTATTCCCCCGGCTCGGGCATATCCCGTTGCGTTGCCTGAATGCCCAGCGTCAGCTTGCCGTCGCGCAACGCCACCAGGGTTTTCTCTGTGGCGCGATAGCTTTCCTTCACCGCGTCCGGCAGGTCACCTTCAGGGCGGCGGCGATAGAGGGCATGGCACACCAGATTCAGCGCCAAATCCCTGAGGACAGTGGGTACCTGGGTCAGCGGCAGGGTATAGCGCCCGCGCAGATGGGCATCAATCAGCTCGACCGCATACCGGATGGCGTCATTCACCACAGTTTCATTAACGACATCCGGCAGCGCCTGGTCAATCGCCATGGTCATCCCGTCCTGCGTCAGCTCAATCAGCGTCTGACGGGGAATAACCGCCGCCACATCATCAGGTGTGCAGTAATCCATCAGATACCTCGCACCATGCGGATAAGCTGGCCTTCGGCAGTGGCGCTATCGAGCGCGACACCGACCGTGGAGGCCGGTAATGCGCCTTTTTCCAGAGCAGACTCCGGCATAACCCGACCCTGATCATCGGATTTCAGTAATTCGCCGACACTGATGGCACTACCGGCCTCGACCGCCATAATGCCCAGGACATTGACCGGCACGACATCGCCTTTTTTGCCCGCGATGTCAGCCACACCGAGTTCGGTACCGCTGCCTTTAAAAACCTTGCCGGAGATGCCGACCAGTCGGTGCTGGATTAACGTCTCGACGGCCACTATTGTGGTGGTCAGTACCACCTGTTGGGTCACCATGACTCAGGCTCCTTTGACGTTGGTGATAAGATAACCGGCATCACTGCCTACCACCGCCACCTTGTAGATATCGGTGTAACGCACGTTCACCACCTTGCCCCCGGCACTGTCAAACTTATCGGCCATCGGCATGCCCTGACGGCGGAAGGTGTAACCAAATGACGGCTCGTGCTCATCGGCGCTATCGCTACCGGCCTGCGGCCCGGACACGTAATGCAGCATCACGTTGTCCGCCCACAAATCAGAGACCGTCTTGCCATCCTGGGAGAGGGCACGCGGCTGGCCAATCAGCACGCTGTCGACCTGGAACAGGTCTTTAAGCATCTCTTCTGTGATTCGTTTACGTTCATTAGCCCCGATAGCGGCCTGCAGCGCGGGATGAAAGCGCAGCAGCGCCATCACCGACGCGCCGAGCGTTATCACATTCGGTCGCAGACCAATGTTGTTGCGCACCACCTCCATACCGGCCTCAATATCCTTGAGGGGATTACTGTCCTTGGCACCCCAGCCTGTGGCGGCGGTGAGTTTTTTGACGGCTTCTTTCGGATAAATTTTGCTGTCCTGCGCCAGCTCGGCCACATACCGCTCACGGCGCAGGGCAATCCCCTGTGTGGCACGTTTCGCCGCCTTGGCTTCTTCATTGAACATCGACTCGGCCTGTTCGCGGTAATCCACCGGTGCCGCCAAATCATGTTCATCCAGCACGATGTCCATCGCGTCCTGCTTTTCGCGGATCATGATATTGCTGTCGGCACCGACGGCGCGTTGCGTCTCATACACCGCAAACAGACCCTTGCCGAAGGTGGGTACTTTCGCCCCTTCCTTTTCCATCATCACCATCGGGAACAGCTGCTCACCGATAAACGCGGCATTTTTATAGCCACGGGCGACGGTGGTCAGTACCGGGTCAGCGATGCGCTTCCCCTTGAGATAATCAGACATACTCTCTCCTTACAGGCAGCGCTTGACCGCCGCTTCATAGCTGATGTTTTCAGACGTCGCCAGGGCCTGCGCTTTCTGGTGCAGGGCCAGCGCGACCGGGTCAGCATCGGCAAACTCCACCGACTGCCCTGACGGGGTACCGCGTGCCTTGGTCGCCACCTCGCTGAAACAAACCAGCGGCGGGGAGGTTTTCAGCACGTGTCGGAACGCCTCGCCCAGCGGCTGGGTAAGACTGCCCTCGCTGAAGGCCACTGGCTGGTCGCCGCGTTCAACCGCATCCAGCAGCGCCGCCACCACGTTTTTGGCGGCAGGGGCCAGACGCCCTTCGCTGACCAGACCGTCGGCAAAGGCGGCATTCATTTCATGACGCTGACGTTGTTCGGCCTGACTGTCGGCCTGGCGACGCGCCTCAAGCTGACGCTTCAGGTCAGCATTCTCCTGCGCCAGGCGCAGCGTTTCTTTCTCATCCACAGTGTTGTCCTCAGTGGTGGGGGGAATTGATGGTGTAGGGGATGCCGGGGCGGTAGTGGTGCTTTCAGTGAAAGCCGGACGCACGCTGTCGCTTTCCTGGCCTGCGTCGCGCAGCGCGTCGATTTGCCACGCAGGGAGCGCCGCATCGGTCGCTTCACGGCCAAATTTCTCAATCAAAAAGTCACGCAGCCGGGCGAACAGTGACGCACTGGTTGTACTGCTCCAGTCGGCAAACTCGACCACGCCTTCTTCCGCTTCACTGAACGCGGCAGGCTTGAGGCCCTTAATCGCGGGCGGCTGTGCGCCGAGAAAACCGATATGGCGCAAATACCAGTTACCGGGCTTCGGGTTGCCGGGCGCATCGGGGGAGTAGAAACAGGCAGAAATGTTCTTGTAGCGTTTTTGCGCCACCAGTTCGGCAAAGGCCGGGTCGACGTCCTGGGGTTCAGCCAGCACATCAGTACCCTGTGCCACCAAGCTTTTTACCCAGCCGTAGGCAGGGGCGTCGAGCGCAGGATGCCCGACCACGATAGGCGCATCGTACAGCGCCGGATCGTAAGCCTGCACCATCGCCGCGACCGCCGCTTCGCTAAACTGGATCCGGTTGCCGTGCATATCGGTATGCGTACCGGTTTTGAAAATATGGAGTGTGCTCATGTCCCCTCCGGTCAATAGACAGGGGGACAGTGTGGCGTGTGAAAACGGGGCAGGCTTTTAAAGGGGTTTAAGAATGTACGGATAACGGCGGGTCACCCACATCATGCCGTTAAAAGGCGACGACCGTCAACGCAGGTGATAAAAAGGGCGCAGGAAAGCCTTTATAAAGGTTTATAAAGGCCGTCAGGGCGTTCAGGGGTAAACTGACCCGCCTGAACGCCGTAAAACGCGCCACGGGCGTTAGCGGCGGGTGGCCCTTTCCAGATAGCGCAGCACCGACGCCAGCAGTTTTTGTTCGATACCGGGCTGAAGCGCGCCCTGCTCATCAACAGGCAGATACGGTCGCGCGGGCAGGGTGACGCGGCGTTGGCGTCCGGCCTTGCCGCCCAGTTGATGAATACGCGCATAATCGAGGTGGCTGCCCACCGTGGCATGATGGCGACTGTAGTCGGTGGTGACACTGCCGCGTAGCTGGCCGCTGGCCGACAAGGTCATGCCCTCTCTGGCCAGGGCGGCCACGGAAGGCTGCCAGGCCGGGTGCCCCTCATCCTCGAAGTTCAGGTCGGTTTCGGTCTTGAGGGTTTCTGCCAGGGCGCGCATCAGCGGCGTCATGTCCTGCCCGGCGAGGCTCAGGTCGCGTAGCGCCTTTGCCAGTTCGCGGGCATCAATCTGAATGTGCATCAGGTCTTTCATGATGGTCCTCGCCACTGTTGACGCGCCAGTGCAGCCAGCGGGCCGCCGTAGCGCGCGAAGTCAGGCTCGTAAGCACGACCGGGTGTACAGGAAAAGCCGACATCCGGGCTGAGGGTTTTACCGGACGGTAAATGAAAGGTGGTCACCGGCTTCATTTCCCCGGTTTTTTCAGAGACCAGTCTGAGCGCCGTCTCCAGTCGACCGGCTGCCGTCCTCACCGCCAGCCCGCGCTGACGCACGTCGTCGGCAGAGAGCGCAATGACGCTGCAGCGACAGCGCCAGCCGTTAGGGGGATAGAAGGTCTGCCAGAACGGATCCTCCGCCGGAAAAACCAAACCATGCAGCGCCAGATGGCTTTTGCGCGTGCGGTTATCGCGGATGGCCACGTACATCCAGTAAGGCCGATCATCGATATTGGCCTGCTGCTCGGCCCAGCGTCCTGCGCTGTAGAGCATAGAGAGATTGGTACGGTAAATCGTCTCCAGCCGCCATGCACTGCCCTGCTGAACGGTGACCGGCTCGCCCGTGACGGGGTCGGTGGTATCGGTTTTCCCCCACCATCCCCTGGCCTGCAGTATGGGGGTCAGTTCCTTTTTAAACCACGGCAGGGTCTTGCCTTCCGCCAGGGCGTTTTCCAGTGCCTGGCGGATATCCTCCAGAATATCGAGGCGCATCACTTTCGCCACGGTAAAGGCGTGTGCATGCGCTTCCTGCCACATCTCCTCCCAGTCCCAGGTGATGCGGTAGCCCTTGGCGCGGAGGTAGGCAATGGCGCGTGCAGGCGGCAGGCCAAAACAGACGGCAATGTCGTTACTGTTGAGCACTGAGCCTCCCGGCGATGTTCGCCACAAATAAAATCCGCGCCAGGTGCGCCTGCAGACGGTCAGCCGCCATACGCGGATACATTTCTGCCAGCATGCCCATTAATGCCTGGGGAGACTGGCCCTGCTCGACGGCGGCAAACAGCGGAGACAGTATCGGCTCCATGGCCTTATCCCGTTGCCCGCTGGTTATCAGACTCTCCAGCGCGTGCTCCAGTTCATCCTCTGCCAGCCCGGCGGCGTCGGACTGCGTTTCGGCAAAGGCCGCGTTCGTCAGGGGCGTCATGACCGCAGACTCGCGCAGGTCGCCCGGCTGCAGGTTGTACTCACGCATAAAGTATTGCGGGGTAAACAGCGTGGCGGCCTGCGACAGGCTCAAATCGCGTTTGGCCTGGGTCTCGTCAATGGTCTCTTGCGCCCACAGCTCCCATGAAGGCATTGGCACCTCACCGAAATTAAGCTCCACCATAAACCGCAGTACCTGATTGATGGCACTCATCACCATGGACGCATCGCCATCGCGGATATCGGCGGCGACTTCCAGTCCGGCCTGTGCCGAGGCGTGCGTGGTCTCTGCTTCGGTGGTCTGGTTTTGTCCCAGCAGGGCAATGACGATTTCAGAGCGGGCCAGTTCAATCAGATGGCGATAGATGTCGCTGGAGGCCCCCTTGCCCGCGGATTCAATAATTTCCACCGTGGAATCATTGGGGATCACCGCCACCGCGTCTTCTACCATCTTGTCGAGCGAATCGAGCAGCAGGTCGATTTCCGCATCGGCGGTGCCGCGTGGGTGTTTGCCAACCAGCCAGGGGCTGCCGTACTTCTCGGTAAAGCGCATCCAGAAACGCCAGCCGCCTTTTTTAAACGCCACCGGCCAGAAGCACATTGACAGGTCGGGAAAGCCGTAGGGGTTATCAAAGGTGGCATCTTGTGTTGCCACCACAAACTTGCGCGGCGGCAACAATTCACCGGCCAGCCCGGCCTGTCTGGCACGAAAGCGCAGCTGGTTGCCGTCATCAAAGCTAAACCACTCCGGCGGCTTGCCGACAATATCACTGACCAGCAGGCGGTCGTGACGTTTGACCCAGGTCAGTTCAGCGGGCTGGTAGCCAAAGAAGGCCGCATCCAGCAGCTCGCCCATGATACGGTCGATATCCCAGCCTTCCATCACCTCACGCAGAAAATCCACCACCGCCTGGTCGGCATTGCGGGGCGTCAGTCCCCGCTCCAGCGCCTTGACCGCTGATTTACGGCGGCGAATGCTGCTGCCGACCAGCGGCTCAGCGCGCAGTTCACGGTAGACGCTGATGTCGCGCCCCAGGGATTTAAGAATAACGTCCGGGTTAGGCAGCCACTGGGTAAACCCCAGAATGCCTGCCGGGCTGCTGATTCTGGTCGGGCTGATTGTCGCCTGGGCGCTGTACGCTCTGCTGACCAACGTCATGGGCTTTGGCAAGCCGGTGGATTTCAGCCGCGTGGCCAGCGCCGCGTGGTTTGGTCTGCCGCACACCACCGCGCCGGTATTTGATATGCAGGCAATCGTGATGATCGCACCGGTGGCGATTATTCTGGTGGCGGAGAACCTCGGCGATATTAAAGCGGTGGCGGGCATGACCGGTCGCAATCTCGATCCGTGGATGGGACGCGCGTTCGTCAGCGACGGCCTGGCAACCATGCTGTCCGGTTCCATCGGCGGCAGCGGCGTCACCACCTATGCCGAAAACATTGGCGTGATGGCTGTGACCAAAGTCTACTCCACGCTGGCGTTTGTCGCCGCGGCGCTGATTGCACTGGTGCTGGGCTTTTCGCCTAAGTTTGGCGCGCTCATCCACACGATTCCCGGCCCGGTGATTGGCGGTGCCTCGATTGTGGTGTTTGGCTTAATCGCCGTGGCCGGCGCGCGTATCTGGGTGCAAAACCATGTCGATTTTAGCCAGAACAGCAATCTGATTATGGTGGCCACCACGCTGGTGCTCGGCGCCGGGGATTTTGCGCTGAAGATTGGCAGCTTTACCCTCGGCGGCATCGGCACGGCCACCTTCGGTGCCATTATCCTCAATGCAATTCTGCAACGACGCGGGGCTACGCTGACCCAGCCGGCGACGCGCCCGCAGCCTTAAGGTTCCTGCGGTGCCTGCTCCGGCACCGCTTTTTTGCGCCGCAGGCGCAGTTCACTGACAATCACCCCGCGCACAAGTCAGTACGCCGCCCAACAGCGCCGCGGCCGGTAACCGTTCGCCGGCATAAATCGCTGTGGCGCGCGTCGGCGAGACGCTGCGCTGCGCCCAGTTCATGGTGACCTGAATCAGCGCGCTGGCCGCACCGAGGCCCAGCGCGCTGAACAGCAGCGGTGCCGATAGCGTGGGTAAAGATTCGCCGTTGGGCAGCATCAGCACGAAGGCGCAGGCCGAGGCCACCAGCAGCTGTACCAGCGTCACGCGGCGCACATCGACCTGTCCGGCGTAGCGGCTGATAAGAATGATCTCTGCGGCAATTGCCAGGGTGCTGAGCAGTGTGGCGATCTCACCGGCATTCAGCGTCAGGCTGCCATCCTGCGGCCCCACCACCAGCACCAGACCGGTGAACGCCAGCAAAATACCCAGCCACGCCATCAGGCCCGGCGGCCGGCGCAGAAACAGCCACTGCAACAGTGGCACCACCAGCACGTAAAGCGCCGTTAGAAACGCAGACTGGCTACTGGAAATGGTTTGCATACCCCAGGTTTGCAATCCGTAACCACCGGCAATCGCCACGCCAATCAGCGCACCCGCTTTAATTTCCAGCCAGCTGATGTGGCGCAAATAGCGACGAAAGAAAAAGGCCAGCAGCAGCGAGGCGGTAGCGAAACGCAGCCCGACAAAAAAGAACGGACCCGAGTGCGACATGGCGCGATGCACCACCAGAAAGGTGCCACCCCAGACCATAGTGATAAAAATAAGCACCAGCTCCTGACGCGTGATACGCAGGCTGAGGCGGGAAGTGGAAGCAGACATAACACACCAGAATAGAGGACTGGCGCACATTTTTGCTGATTAGCTGGGCAAATTGCAATCGTTGTAACCGCCGGGCGTACCCGGCGGCCGGGGATACCGTCACAGACGCACTATTTTTTAGCGCGACTGCGTCCCCCCTTTTCACCTGCTTCGGCAGCACGCTGCGGATCATTTCTGAAATTCCCGCCGCTGTTTTTGCCGCCTTTCCGACCCGCTTCCGCGGCCCTTTCGCGATCTTCCGCGAAGTTGCCTGATCCTCCACGATGTTGAGCCATCATTTCCTCCAAGTATTGAGCATAGGTGGTAAAGACATTTCACTGCGCTAACAGCGTTAGGTCAGGTGCGTAATATCTCGCCACACCCGCTTAAAGCATAGCTAATGGATGCGCACAATCAGGCACATATTCATACTTTGTAACAGATAAACCGCTTAACATCGTTTTAATGGCGAGATGTTCATCGGAAAAACAAGCGGTTAGCGGCAGAAGTCGCAGCGCGATCTCAGTGACTGTTCAATGGCTGACCAGCATAGCGCGCAGCCTCTTCTATACTTCTTTCTGTTCCTTACACTACAGGATGAAAACACGATGGCAAAAATTCTGGTGCTTTATTACTCAATGTACGGACATATCGAAACCATGGCTAACGCGGTGGCGGACGGTGCGAAGAGCGTGAGCGGTGCAGAAGTCACCATTCTCCGCGTGCCGGAAAGTATGGATGCCGAACGGTTTGCTCAGGTCGGCGGAAAGGTTAACCAGCCGGCGGCTGAAGCCAAACTGGACGACCTGCCGCAGTACGATGCCATCATCGTCGGCACCCCGACGCGCTTCGGCAACATGTCCGGTCAGATGCGTAATTTCTGGGACCGCACCGGCGGCCTGTGGGCCTCTGGCGCGCTGTACGGCAAGATTGCCAGCGCGTTTGCGTCTACCGGCACCGGCGGCGGTCAGGAGCAGACTATCACCTCGGTGTGGACCACCCTGGCACATCACGGCATGGTGATTGTGCCCATCGGCTACGGCACCAAAGAGTTGTTTGATATTTCGCAGGTGCGTGGCGGTACGCCGTATGGCGCAACTACGCTGGCGGGCGGTGATGGATCGCGCCAGCCCTCTGCGGAAGAAATGGAAATTGCCCGTTATCAGGGCCAATACGTCGCCGGTCTGGCGGTAAAACTGAAAGGATAAATTCCAAACAGGAGAGAGTTATGGCAACAGAACAGTTTAAAGCTCACCACGTGGGCGAATGGGCGACCTTACGTCACACCTCACCGGAAATCGCTGAAGCAATGTTCGAAGTGGCGAATTATGACGAACGGCTTGCCGAAGAGATCTGGCGCCAGCAAGGCAGCGATGAGGTGTTATTCCGCGCGTTTGAGAAAACCGACTAGGACGTCCTGACGTGGGACGATAAGCCGGTCGAACGTAAAAACATCTGAAGTACAGGCGGGCATGTCCCGCCTTCTCATTTTTAGCCGTCAGGGAGCCTTTATGTCATCCTATCAGAGCATTAATCCTGCCAATAATCAGCTGCTGAAAACCTGGCCATCACACGATGACAGCTACGCGCAGCAGGCGCTGCACACCGCCGATGCGCTCTACCATTCGCCGTGGAGCAAAGGCGATATTCAGCCGCGTCTGCAGGTGCTGCAGCATCTGGCAGAGTTGATCGACCAGCGCAGCGAAGAGCTGGCCACCATTGCCAGCAAAGAGATGGGTAAGCTGATTGGCCAGAGCCGCGGCGAAGTGAAAATCTGCGCCAGCATCGCGCGCTACTATGCTGAACACGCGGCAAGGCTGTTGCAGGCACAGCCCTATCCCAGCGATGTCGGTGACACCTGGCTCGAATACCATCCGATTGGCATGGTGGTGGCCGTCGAGCCGTGGAATTTCCCCTACTATCAGCTGATGCGCGTGCTGGCACCGAACCTGGCACTGGGCAATCCGGTGCTGGCGAAACATGCCAACATTGTGCCGCACTGCGCCGACGTGTTTGAAAAGCTGGTGCTGGAAGCCGGTGCGCCGCAGGACGCGTGGACCAATCTGTTTATCTCTAACCAGCAGGTGGCCGATCTGATTGCCGATCCGCGCGTGCAGGGTGTAGCGCTCACCGGTTCAGAACGCGCTGGCAGCGCGGTGGCTGAGCAGGCCGGTAAGCATCTGAAAAAATCCACGCTGGAGCTGGGTGGTAACGATGTGTTTGTGGTGCTGGACGATGCCGATATTGATGAAGCGGTGCGCCAGGGGGCACAGGCGCGGCTCAGCAACTGCGGTCAGGTGTGTACCGCGGCCAAGCGTTTTATTCTGCATGAAAAGATTGCCGATCGCTTCATGGCTAAGTTTAGCGCGGCGCTGCAATCCGCTACCCCCGGCGATCCGTTAGATGAAAAAACCACGCTGGGACCGCTGTCGTCACAGGATGCACGTGACCGGCTGGTAAAACAGGTGGACGAGGCGGTGGCGATGGCGCACGCATGGAGTGCGGCGGACGCGTAATCGACGGCGTCGGCTGCTACTACCAGCCAACTATCCTGACCGGCCTGACGCCGGATAACCCGGCTTACTATCAGGAGTTTTTCGGCCCGGTGGCGCAGGTGTATGTGGTGGCGGATGACCGTGCTGCCGTGGCGCTGGCCAACGACTCACACTACGGTTTAGGCGGTTCCGTGTGGACGCGGGACATTGCGCGCGGGCGCAACATGGCTTCGCAGATTGAGACCGGCATGGTGTTTATCAATTCGCAGAGTGATACCGCGGCTGAGCTGCCGTTCGGCGGCGTGAAGCGTTCCGGCTATGGCCGTGAACTGTCCGATCTCGGGCTGAAAGAGTTTGCTAACCAGAAACTAGTCGTGGTAGCCGGTTAAGCGGCATGAAACCACCGTGGCGTTGAGCTGAACGGTGGTTTTTTTTCGATTGACTGCGGTGCGCGTCAATGCGCACCCGGTAACAACACAGCAGGGTCGCCGTGCATGGCGACCCTGCTGGCGTTTTAGTTGCTGGCCGCTGCCAGCTGTTGCGCTGGTTTCGCGTCCGCCTCTGGCTTCGCCGGCGCTGCCTCAGCCTGCGCTTTCTGCGCCGCTGCGGCATCGGCTTTCGCCTTCTGCTCTGCGGCCTTCTAAGCGCTGGCCTTCTCAGCTTTGGCTTTGTCGTCCGCCGCTTTATCCGCGCTGGCCTGATCCGCTTTGGCCTGTGCCTCATCGCTGGCTGCCGGTGCGGCAGCAGGCTGTGCGGCCGGTGCCGGTGCGGCTGGCTGCAGCGGCGTACCCTGCAGCGCGTTGTTCAGCGCGCTGGTGAACTGATCCCAGCTGCAGTAGCCGTTGGCGTCAGTGTCACACCCCGCCAGCTGCAGCGTAACGCGCTTCGGTGGGTTCTTCAGGCTCAGCACATCGGCATTACGCAGCTGATCCGCAGTCTGATAGACATACTCCACTTTCAGCAGGTCTTTATTGTTCTTCGCATCGTGCCAGCGTTTAAACACCACTAGGCCGGCAATCGGGGTTTTCTCGTCGTTACCCGGCAGCTCGTACGGTTTAAACTGCAGCGCGCTCAGCAACGACGCGATATTCGAATCGTGTCCGACCATCAGCGTGACTTTCGGCGCGGTGGCTTTATCCTGATCGACCAGCTGGCTGCGGATGTAATCCACCAGCGGTGCGGCAACGTCACGCACCACTTCCGGCGAGGTAAACAGCCCATCCTGATAGCCATTCTTGATTGCCGCCAGCTCTTTCCACTGCTCAGGCGTTTTGATTTGTCCCCAGGCAACCTGATCCGCCGGGAAACCTTCGTAATACTGCAGCGTGAAGGCGTCGACCAGCGAGATACCTACTTTCAGCGTGCCATTGACGCCGGGCTCTTTGCCGTTTTCCGCGCTAAAGGTGTTGTCGCCGCTGCTCAGATCGCACTGTTTCTTGCCACTACAGGCCGGGGCTGATTTGTAATCCACGATTTTTCCAGCCGCTGGAAGGCCGTCTTCAACGCCAGCTTCTCATTGGCTGCGGTCATCGCCGCCAGCGCTTTCTTGTTAAACGCTTCGCTGCCATAGGTGATCACCGGATTGAAGATCGGGTCCATGGTGCCCATCGCATCCTGATAGGTGACAGCGATATCGCAGCCCGGGAAAGCACCGGTGACGAAATACTGCGCCGTCGCGACGGTGCGCTGCAGGCTGTTGGCATAGACAAAGGTGTTGCTGCTGTCCGGACTGGTGCCGTTCTGTACCAGCCCCTGCTGGGCCAGCCACTGACGGGTGTAGTTACCCATGTAGACTTCCAGCACGCCGCCTTTGGTGGTCAGTTCACCGCCGGGCACATCCCACTGCGGCCAGCTTTTTTTCGTCGCCTGCTCCAGCACGCTGCCGTTGTTGGCCAGCGGGGCACGCAGGTTGTGACGACTCAGCATCAGGACCTGCTGCAGTTGCATGTCGCCATCCGCGGCGTAAGCGCTCATACCCATCGGCAGCGCCGCGATCACTGACAGCGCGCAAAGACTCAGTTTCTTGATCATTGTGCCTATTCCATAATTCATCAGGGAAACACCCTAGCATTCAAGCGATTAGCTCGCCAAAGAGTGAATTACCGCACAGCACAGTGTAACCCAGCTTGCCTGAGAAAATCGCCAGATGTTTGCAAAAACCGTGCATCGACTATAGCAGTAAACGCGCTGGCCGTCGGGTTACGGCAGCAGATTGAAAAGCTTCAGGATGTTTTTCAGAAGGATGGAAAGCCGAAAAGCGAAAAGCCCGCATCGCTGCGGGCTTCTCTTATATGGCGGAGGAACAGAGATTCGAACTCTCGGATGGTTTCCCATCGGCGGTTTTCAAGACCGCTGCCTTAAGCCACTCGGCCATCCCTCCTGAAATCTTTTTGTCACCTCACACTGCGAGAGTGTGAAGTGGCGGAGGAGGAGAGATTCGAACTCTCGGATGGTTTCCCATCGGCGGTTTTCAAGACCGCTGCCTTAAGCCGCTCGGCCACCCCTCCGCAATGAGGCGCACTATAAACATCCCCCCGAACGATGTAAAGCATCCAATGATTCGTTCGCCTGAAAAACAGTCAAAAATGATTTTTTTGCCGTCTTAATCGTCATTCTGCTCAGTGAAACAGCAATTTATCGCGTAAAGATGGGTAAAACGCCTTTTCTGTCCTTTGACCGTTGCCTATTCTCAGGCCATATTTAGTGTTCTCTCTAACAGGAGCGCATGATGGACAGAATAATTAGCTCGTCACAGCAGCAGTCGCTACTCAGCACCCATAAAGTGCTGCGTAATACTTATTTCTTACTTGGCCTGACGCTGGCGTTTTCCGCCGTCACCGCCACGCTCAGCACCGTCTACGCCCTGCCCTCGCCGGGACTGATTCTGATGCTGGTGGGCTTTTACGGGCTGATGTTCCTGACCTATCGCCTGGCGAACAGCCCGGCGGGTATTCTGGCCGCGTTTGCCTTTACCGGCTTCCTCGGTTACTGCCTCGGTCCGATTCTCAGCTCGTTCCTCTCCGTCGGTATGGGTGATGTTATAGCCATGGCGCTGGGCGGTACCGCTCTGGTGTTTTTCTGCTGTTCCGCCTATGTCCTGACCACGCGTCGCGACATGTCTTTCCTTGGCGGCATGATGATGGCCGGCTTTGTGGTACTGCTGGTGGCCGTGGTTGCCAATATCTTCCTGCAGCTGCCCGCGCTGCACCTGGCGATCAGCGCACTGTTTATTCTGTTCTCTGCCGGTGCCATTTTGTGGGAAACCAGCAACATCATTCAGGGCGGTGAAACCAACTACATTCGCGCCACCGTCAGCCTGTATGTCTCGCTGTACAACATCTTTGTTAGCCTGCTGAGCCTGCTGGGCTTCGCCAACCGCGACTAAGTGGTAACGCACGCACAGTTAAACCCCGCTCCGGCGGGGTTTTTGCTTTTTATCCGCCGCCCCCTTTACAATGGGCGCGCTGACGATATGAGGAAACAATGTGATTTTTGCCGGTAAAGAGATTGCCACTGACGCAGAAGGCTATTTGAAAAATAGCGCCGACTGGAGTGAAGCGCTGGCGCAGGCCATCGCCCAGCAGGAAGCGATTGAGATGAGTGAAGCGCACTGGGAAGTGGTGCACTTTGTGCGTGATTTTTATCAGCAGTTTAATACATCGCCGGCGGTGCGCATGCTGGTCAAAGCCATGGCGCAAAAGTATGGCGAAGAGAAAGGCAACAGCCGCTATCTGTTTCGCCTGTTCCCGGAAGGTCCGGCCAAACAGGCCACAAAAATCGCTGGCCTGCCAAAACCGGCGAAGTGTCTGTGATCACCCGGTAGTAAACCGCGTCGGCAGCTCCACCAGCACCTTATCGACCCGGGCACTGGGCGGTCCGCCTGCCTTCAGCCACGCAATCAGTGACTCCACCTGCTGCGCTTCTCCCGCGGCCAGCACCTCCACGCTGCCATCCGCCAGATTATGCGCATAGCCGGTTACGCCCAGCGCTTTCGCCTGCGCCTGGGTGTAATAACGGAAGCCCACGCCCTGCACTCTGCCGTAAACCCAGATTTTGTAACCTGTCGTCGCCATGGCGATCTCCCCTTTGTGCGTTGCATTTTGCCGCCATCCACCGGAAAATAGCGCCTCATTTTTTCAGGTAAGCATAGCAAACATGACCGTTCGATTGATTCTCGCTAAGGGACGTGAAAAATCCCTGCTCCGCCGCCATCCATGGGTGTTCTCCGGGGCCGTTGCCCGTATGGAAGGTAAAGCCCAGTCGGGTGAAACCATTGATATCTGTGACAGCAACGGCAAATGGCTGGCCGCGCCGCCTACTCCCCTCAGTCACAAATTCGCGCGCGCGTCTGGAGCTGGCAGCAGGATGAGTCAATCGACATCGCCTTCTTTGTGCGCACGCTGCAAAAAGCCCAGCAGGTGGCGCGACTGGCTGGCACAGCGCGACGGGCTGGACAGCTATCGCCTGATCGCCGGCGAGTCCGATGGACTGCCAGGCGTCACGATTGATCGCTTCGGTAACTTCCTCGTGCTGCAACTGTTGTCGACCGGGGCGGAGTATCAGCGCCCGGCTATCGTCTCGGCGCTGCAGCAGTGCTATCCCGACTGCGCCATCTACGACCGCTCTGACGTGGCGGTGCGCAAGAAAGAGGGACTGGAGCTGGCGCAGGGTCCGGTAAGCGGTGAGCTGCCGCCTGCGCTGCTGCCGATAACCGAGCACGGCATGCAGCTGCTGGTGGATATTCAGAGCGGTCACAAGACCGGTTATTACCTCGATCAGCGCGACAGCCGTTTTGCCACCCGTCGCTACGCGGAAAATGCCCGCGTGCTTAACTGCTTCTCCTACACCGGCGGCTTTGCGGTCTCTGCTCTGCTCGGCGGCTGCCGGGAAGTGATCAGCGTAGATACCTCGCAGGACGCCCTTGACGTGGCAAAACAGAACGTGGCGCTTAACGGGCTGGATGTCTCACGCGCGCAGTTCCTGCGTGACGATGTGTTCAAACTGTTGCGTCGCTACTGCGACAGCGGCGAGAAGTTCGACATAATCGTCATGGATCCGCCGAAATTCGTCGAAAATAAAAACCAGCTGATGGGCGCCTGCCGCGGCTATAAAGACATCAATATGCTGGCGATGCAGCTGCTGAATCCGGGCGGCATTCTGCTGACCTTCTCCTGTTCCGGGCTGATGGTCACCGAGCTGTTCCAGAAAATTATCGCCGATGCCGCTGTTGATGCCGGTCGTGATGTACAATTTATAGAGCAGTTCCGTCAGGCAGCCGACCATCCGGTGATCGCCAGCTATCCTGAAGGGCTTTATCTGAAAGGCTTTCCTGTCGCGTGCTGTGACTTGAAAACGCTGTCCCTGCCCCCATATCGGTGGCAGGGCAAAGTTTTGGGAGGTCACAATGATTGCCAGTAAATTTAGAATTGGACAGCAGGTCCGGCACCGTCTCTCCGGGGTGCTCGGCGTGATTGTGGATGTCGACCCGGAGTATTCGCTGGACGATCCACAGCTGGATGAGGTTGGCGCGACGGAATCGCTGCGTGCGGCCCCTTGGTATCACGTGGTGATGGAGATGAGGAAGGCGAACAGGCGCATACCTATATCGCTGAGGTTCAGCTGGCCGGCGAAACCTCGTTCGAACATCCGGAACAGCCATCCATGGATGAGCTGGCCGCCTCGATCCGCCAGCAGCTGCAGGCTCCCAGCCTGCGGCATTAATGGTACGGCGACTGCGCGTCGCCGTTTGTCTTTACCGCATCACGCCCAGCCGCGAAATTTCTATCTTCGGGCAGCGATCCATCACCACCGTCAGCCCGGCATCACGCGCCAGCACCGTCGCCTGCTCATTGATCACGCCCAGCTGCAGCCATAAGGTTTTGGCTCCGATAGCAATCGCTTCCTGCGCCACGCCCCATGCCGCTTCGGAATTGCGGAACACATCCACCATGTCGATCTTGCCCGAGATCTCCGCCAGCGTGCCATACACGGTTTGGCCCAGCAGCTGCTGTCCCGCCAGCTTCGGGCTCACCGGCACCACGTCATAACCCTGATCGAGCAGGTATTTCATTACGCCATAGCTGGCACGCTCAGTGCGATCGCTGGCACCGACCAGCGCGATGCGTTGGGTTTGCGTCAGGACATCGCGAATCGTTTGATCGTTCATGTTTTTCTCCTTGTTCACTCGCCTGAGTGTAGATGCCATTGCGCGCTAAAGTGCAAGCGCAGCGCACGAAAAGTTTGCGCGGCGGCACGAATAAATATGTTAAAATGTAAATTAACTGCCAAAATGTAATAATTTGCTACACATCGCCCTTTTTCCCCTATTCCGGGAGTTGAAATGAAGCTGTCTCTGGCTGTTACGGGTTTGCTGTTGTTGCTCGTATCGGCAACCTGCCATGCCATCACCCTGAAGCTCGATCCGCAGATCGACCTGCTGGTGCTGGATGGGCGCAAAATCTCAGGTTCGCTGCTGAAAGGCGCGGACAGCCTTGAGCTGGAGCGCGGTCAGCATCAGTTTCTGTTTCGCGTGGATAAACCCTGCGCCGATGCCACTCACTTCCGCTCAGAACTGATGATCGTCACCTTCACCGCCGACGCCCATTCAGTAGCGATTCGCCTGCCGGCGCTGAATAACCGCCGCGAACGCAGCCTGTTTGATAAATCGTTAAATTTTCAGCTGATTGATGAGCGTGGTAATGAAATAGCCAGCATTCGCGATCGATTGCCGGGTGAAAGCAGCGGCAATGTTGAACAGGCGATGATCAACTACAACCGTACGGCGCAGGCGGCCAGCGTACCGGACGCCAGTCTCAGTCTGGATGTGGTGTGGCAGGACGCCAGTAATTTGCCCGCGCTGCAACGCTGGCTGCAGCGTTTTGATGCCGCCACGCGGCAGCGTTTTATCAGTTGGGTGAAAACCCTACGCGCAAGTTGATAGCAGCTGAACGCTAGGGGTAAACTCGTGCATTCACTACATTTGCACGCGCCGAAACAGGAAGCCCCATGGAGCAGACCGTTCGTACCCTGAAAGTTCAGAAACACATCGCCCTCGTTGCCCACGACCACTGCAAAGCCTCGCTGCTAGACTGGGTGAAAATCAATCAAAATGCGCTGCAACCTCACGTGCTATACGCTACCGGCAACCTGATCAATCGCCACACCGGACTGGATGTGAATGCTATGCTCAGCGGGCCGATGGGCGGCGATCAGCAGGTCGGCGCGCTGATTGCTGAAGGTAAAATTGATGTGCTGTTCTTCTTCTGGGATCCGCTCAATGCGGTACCGCACGATCCGGACGTCAAAGCGCTGCTGCGCCTAGCCACCGTATGGAATATCCCGGTAGCGACCAACCGCGCCACCGCTGATTTCATTATCCATTCGCCGATGTTTGCCAGCGAAGTGACCATCCAGATCCCCGATTATCAGCGCTACCTGACGGAACGCCCAGTTCGCGCAGGTGTTCGACAAACACGGAAGGCCGCTCTTTATCAAACATCAGCCACACCTGCTGACGCGCGCGCGTGATGGCCACGTAGGCCAGGCGCCGCTCTTCTGCATGCGGAAAATCCTCCGGCTGCGGTAGCAGTCCCTCTTCCATGATCGACTCGCGCGCCTGCGCCGGGAAACCGTCACGCCCTTCGTGCAGCCCCAGCACAATGACAAAATCCGCCTGCTGACCTTTACTGGCGTGGATGGTCATGAAGTCGATACGCAGTTTCGGCCAGCGGGTTTTGGCTTTATCCAGCATGGCCGGACGCAGATGATGGTAACGCGCCAGCAGCAGTACGCGCTCGTCCGGCTTTGCGTAACCGCTAAGCTTGTCGAGCAGCGCTTCCAGTTGCTCCTGCGGCAGCAGCGTAATGGATTTATTGTTCCCTTTACTCAGGCTGTTGAGCGGCTTGCGCAGCTGATGCGGATTCTGCTGCACAAAGCGGTTGGCGATGTCACCGATACGATCGTTGAACCGGTAGGTGGTATCCAGCACGCAGCGGTCGCCTTCGCCAAAATAGTGATGAAACGCGGTGGTCAGGCTCATCTCCGCGCCGCTGAAGCGATAAATCGCCTGACAGTCATCGCCGACTGCAAACAAACTGGTGCGCTTATTTTGCTGACGCAGCGCGCTGAGCAGCGCCGCCCGCTGCGGTGAAATATCCTGGAATTCATCCACCAGAATGTGCTTCCACGGACTGATAAAGCGGCCCTTTTCCAGCACAGCGATCGCCTGGTGGATCAGCCCGGAGAAATCCACAGCGCCCTCGACTTTCAGTGCGCTTTTCCATGCTTTGAGCAGCGGCGCCATCAGCCTGACGCGCTTCGTGAAATTGTCGCACAGCGGCTCTGGCACATCGGCAATCATCGCCGCCTGCGCGCCGCCGTGCATGCGCATCAGGCCGAGCCAGCGCTCCAGCCGCACGGCAAGACGCTGCGCCAGTTTGTCATCCTGCCAGAACGGACCTTCTGGCACGTCCCATGCCAGCTCTTCCTGCAACCACTGTCGCCAGCCGCTGGCCTGCGCCTTTTTGCTGTTGCACTGCTCACGCCAGTTTTCGATCAGCAACTGACGTCGCGCGCTGCTGTCACTTTCCAGCCGGCTGATGACCGACTGCTTATTGCTGCCTTCACGAATGATGTGCAGCGCCAGCGCGTGGAACGTACGCGCCTGAATCGCGCTCTCACCCAGCCGCGTCTGGATCCGATCGTTCATCTCTTCCGCCGCCTGGCGACCAAAAGCCAGCAGCAGAATTTGCTCCGGCTGCGCCAGTTTGCGGTGTAACAGCCAGCCGGCGCGCGCCACCAGCACCGAGGTTTTACCGCTGCCCGCGCCGGCCAGCACCAGCAGCGCGTCTTCACCGTTGACCACGGCCTCACACTGCGATGGATTAAGCGGCGTGGTTTCGACGGTGGAGAAGAAGGCGTGATTGTCGCTGATCACCCGCGCGCTCCATTCGCGGTTGCGCTGCCGAATCGCGCTCTCGCCCTGCTCAAGCCACTGCTGACAAAAGCGCCACAGCGTGCGGCAGTTATCAAACTCCTCAAGCCGTGCCAGCGGCAGCGGTAAGGCGGAAAACTGGCGCGTGATGGTCTCTTTTACCGCGGCAAGTTCGCTGCGCTTCAGCCAGCGATCCTGGCCGGTAAACGCGACGATCTCCTGCTGCAGCGCGCTCAGCACCTGCGCACTGATCTCGCTCATCTCTAGGCTCCACTGCTGCCACGCCTGCTGCAGGTAATGATAAAAACGCTGGGTTTCCTGCCACTCGGTGCCGTGCAACCGCACCACTTTCTCTTTCGGTAATAAGAACTCCAGCTCGCCCCACACCAAGCCGCGTTTGCAGGTGATACCGATCAGCTGATTAAACGGGATCAGGTACTCGTGGCGATCGCCGCTGACTTCCACACCGGCAGCCAGCAATCGCACCCGGTTATAGGGATGCTGTGCCAGCCGTTTGCCCATGGATGTTGCTTTTAGTTCCATCTCCGCACCGTCATGTGGAATTCAATTATCGCGCAGTTTACCTGTCAGACCCTTAGCGCTCCAGCCTTAAAACACGCTAAACTAGGCGACACATATTGCGGATTGCAAAAGGAAAATCGCGTTATGCGCACCGTACTTAATATTCTGAATTTTGTTCTTGGCGGCTTTATCACCACCCTCGGCTGGCTGTTGGCCACGCTGACCAGCATCGTGCTGATCTTTACCCTGCCGCTGACCCGCTCCTGCTGGGAGATCACCAAACTGTCCCTGCTGCCGTTTGGCAACGAAGCGGTTCACGTTGACGTGCTGCGCCCGGAGAGCAAAAGCCACGTGCTGAACGCCGGAGGGACCTTCCTCAACCTGTTCTGGCTGATTTTCTTTGGCTGGTGGCTGTACCTGATGCACATCTCGACCGGCATCTTGCAGTGTCTGAGCATCATCTGTATTCCGACCGGCATTGCCCACTTCAAAATCGCCGCTATCGCGCTGTGGCCGGTAGGTCGCCGCGTGGTGTCAGTGGAAGAAGCGCAGGCGGCGCGTGAAGCCAACGCGCGGCGCCGCTACTGAGGCTGAAGATGATGCCTGACGCTTTGCCCGGCTGGCGCCGTTATCTGTTCAACAGCAGCCTGCGCTACCTGCTGCGCATCTTCTTCGCGCTGGCCGGCTGTGCCGCCGTTCCCTGGTGGCTGCAGCAGATTGAGTGGACCATTCCACTGACGCTCGGTGTCGTGGCGGCGGCGCTGGCCGATCTTGACGATCGCTGGACCGGCCGCGTGCGCAACCTGCTCATCACGCTGGTGTGCTTCTGCATCGCCTCGGTCTCGGTCGAGCTGCTGTTTCCGCACCCGTGGCTGTTTGCTATCGGCCTTGCGCTCTCCAGCTGGGGATTTATTCTGCTGGGCGCGCTGGGGCAGCGCTACGCCACCATTGCGTTTGGTGCACTGCTGATCGCGGTTTACACTATGCTGGGCATTGGCCTGTTTCCGCAGTGGTGGATGCAGCCGGCGCTGCTGCTGATTGGCGCGCTGTGGTACAACCTGCTGACCTTTATCGGCCACCTGATGTTCCCGGTGCGCCCGGTGCAGGAGCAGCTGGCCGCCAGCTTTTCTCAGCTGGCGCGCTATCTGGAAGCCAAGGCCAATCTGTTTGATCCCGACGGGGGTGAGCAGGATGACGCGGCGCTGATCGCCACGGCGATGGTCAATAGCCAGCTGGTGGCGAAGCTCAACCTGACGAAAACCACCATTCAGAGCCGTTTACGCGGCGACCGCGGCTCGCGCAGCACGCGGCGCAGCCTGCATTACTATTTTGTGGCGCAGGATATTCACGAGCGCGCCAGCTCGTCGCATCTGCAATATCACCTATTGCGCGATGACTGGCGCTACAACGAGGTGCTGTTTCGCTTTCAGCGACTGCTGAACATGCAGGCGCAGGCCTGTCGCCAGCAGGCAGAGAATATCGTGCTGCGCCAGCCATGGCACCACGATAGCCACTTTGCGCGCAGCTTTGAACGGCTGGAGACCGCCCTGCAGCGCCTGCAACATAACGATCCGCAGGCGACGCACATTCGTCCGCTGTTCTGGTTGCTGCGCAACTTACGCGCCATTGACGCGCAGCTGGCGTCGATCGAATCAGAGCAGCGACTGGCAGAACCGCTGACGCAGAGCGATCACTACCTGTCGCGCGAGGGCTTGAGTGGCTGGGCTGATATCCGTCTGCGCCTCAGTCGCCATCTGAGTCCGACCTCGGCGTTGTTCCGGCACGCGGTGCGCATGTCGCTGGTGCTGTGCGTAGGGTACGCCTTCATTCAGCTTACCGACCTGCATCGCGGCTACTGGATCCTGCTAACCAGCCTGTTTGTCTGCCAGCCCAACTATAACGCCACACGGCGGCGGCTGGCGCTGCGTATTGGCGGAACCCTGGCCGGTATTGCGATTGGCCTGCCGGTGCTGTGGCTGGTGCCCTCTATCGAGGGCCAGTTGGTTTTGATTGTGCTGAGCGGCATGCTGTTTTTTGCCTTCCGCCAGATTCAGTACGCGCAGGCGACGCTGTTCATCACCCTGCTGGTGCTGCTGTGCTTCAATCTGCTGGGTGAAGGCTTTGATGTCGCCCTGCCGCGCGTGGTGGATACCTTGCTCGGCTGTGGCCTGGCCTGGCTGGCGGTGGCGTTTGTCTGGCCTGACTGGCGCTTCCGTCAATTGACGACGGTCGCCGATCGCACGCTGGATGCCAACTGTCGTTATCTTGATGCCATCCTAGAACAGTATCATCAGGGTAAAGATAACCGTCTCGCCTACCGCGTGGCGCGTCGTGACGCCCACAACGCCGATGCAGAACTGGCGTCCGTGGTGTCCAATATGAGCGGCGAACTGAAGCAACAGCCGTCGCTACGCGAGAATGCGTTCCGTCTGATGTGCCTCAACCACTCGTTTCTCAGCTACATCTCTGCGCTGGGCGCGCACCGGGAGCGGCTGACGCAGGGCGAACTGCTGACGCTTTTAGATGACGCGGTATGCTTCGTCGAGGATGTGCTGCAGATCGATCGCGTCAGCGAAGCGCAGGCGGAAACGATGCAGCAGGCACTGATGCAGCGCCTGAGCGCTCTGAAAACCAGTGAGGAGGCGCAGGCACCGCTGGTGTTGCAGCAACTGGGGCTGCTGATTGCGCTGCTGCCGGAAATTGCCCGCCTGCGCCGCACCCTCGCCGCCGCTTAAGGCAACAGGCGCGCTCAACTCTTCACGCACCGCCGCCGGCAAGGCAGCCTGATGATGGCCGGAAATGGCCCCTTCCAGCGCCAGCAGGGTTTTCAGGCCGATATCTTTATTCACCGTGCGCAGCTTCAGCCAGCTCTGACGCGAGCCCATTTCATACAGCAAGCGAACAGAATTGATCCCGACTTTGTGCAGCATCAGCTCCATACGCAGGCTGAGATTGGGCAGATCTTTCAGCCTGAACAAGACAAGTCTGTTCGCCGCCTCGGCGCGCGCCGCAGACAGCGAACTGGCCGATAAGCGCAGCAGCTGATCGGCGTCCTGCCAGAGCTGTTTATCCACTTTGTAGTAGCTGAGCGTCACCGGCATGCCACGCTTGCGGTATATCAACGGTTCCAGCAGGCGCTGTGCGGCATAGTGCTGTAGCGCCTCGCTGGCGCGCAGATAGAGCGCATCCTCATTGATGTAAGCAAACACCACCTTTTCGACCGCCAGCGCGTAACCACCAAACTGGGTGCGCGATTCAATTTTGCCCAATGCCGCTAACTGGGCTTTGAACTGCTCAACCACCGGATTATTTTTCTTCATAACGTCCCCTTTTTCTGATTCCTTGCGCGGGCAATTTCCTATAAAAAGCTCAGAGATTCATCTGGTTAGAAGATAGAAAAAACGATTTATCTGTTCAATGAATAAAAGCGGCAACGCGCAGATCTTGTGCGGAATTTGCGAGGCATTTTCAGAAATTGAGGTTGATCTTTATCCAGGAACTCATTACTGTATATTCATACAGTTCATTACTGAGTGATTAAAATATGCGTACTCAATACTCTGGCCCTGCTGATCGTGCTCACCGTTTCGCTGCGACTGGCTTAACGCAACCTTCTCTGGGTGGTATTACTGAACTGCGTTATAGCGAGCAGCCCGGCATCATGCCGCTGCTGTTACTGCCGGTCCTCAAGCAACTGAGCACCCAGTCACGCTGGCAGCTGTGGCTGACGCCAGCGCACAAACTGAACCGCAGCTGGATGCAGCAGTCAGGATTACCGCTGGAAAAGAGTATGCATATCACGGAATCCGAGCGTTTAAGCACGGTTGAGAGCATGGTGAAAGCGTTGCGCACCGGCAACTACAGCGTGGTACTCGCTTGGATTCCTTATGAATTGAGCAATGAAGAGCGCCTGAAACTTGAGCAGGCAGCCGCCGAAGGCGAAGCGCTGGGGTTGATTATGCGTCCTCAGGGGCGGGATCTTGCTCTGTCCAGACAGCCAAACAGCGCAAAAATTCCCCCTGATTTGTTTCATTAAGTAAAACTAAGATTTTTCTCACGCTATTTTTTCACAATAGTTGCGGCTAAGCCACTGATTCTTTTCCCGCCAGCTATGACAATGGCTTAGCCGCATTTTTCTTTTCTGATAGCGAAAATTTTGCCATGTCATTTGTTAAAATATGTGTATAAATCCCTGTTTTTTTATCCGCTGACGTCACATCATACTTGTAAGTTTCCAATCTCGTTGTAGACTTTACCTCGCTAGGGTGCTCAATAACCTCCGTTTTTTCGGTAGAGTCATAAGCGAGCGTTTAGACCCGGCGAAGGATTACAACCAAGAGCAACCTCTTTGCTCATTGCCTATTTGGATGATAACGAGGCGCAAAATGAAAAAGACAGCTATCGCAATTACAGTGGCACTGGCTGGCTTCGCTACCGTAGCGCAGGCCGCTCCTAAAGATGACACCTGGTACACCGGTGCTAAACTGGGCTGGTCTCAGTATCACGATACTGGTTACTACGGTAACGGTTACGAAAACAACGACGGTCCAACTCACGAATCTCAGCTGGGCGCAGGTGCTTTCCTGGGCTACCAGGCTAACCCATACCTAGGCTTCGAGCTGGGCTACGACTGGCTGGGCCGTATGCCGAACAAAGGCAACGTGACCAATGGCGCATTCAAAGCACAGGGCGTTCAGCTGGCAGCTAAACTGAGCTACCCAATTGCTGACGATCTGGACGTATACACCCGTCTGGGCGGCATGGTATGGCGCGCTGATTCAACTCAGACCAACCCAGACAACGGTCGCATCAGCAACCACAACACCGGCGTTTCTCCGCTGGCTGCTGTTGGTGTTGAATACGCACTGACCAAAAACTGGGCTACTCGCCTGGACTACCAGTGGGTTAACAACATCGGTGACGCAGGTACCGTTGGTGCGCGTCCAGACAACAGCATGCTGAGCGTCGGCGTTTCTTACCGTTTCGGTCAGGACGAAGCTGCAGCTCCAGTTGTTGCTCCAGCGCCAGCTCCGGCTCCGGTTGTTGAAACCAAGCGTTTCACTCTGAAGTCTGACGTGCTGTTCACCTTCAACAAATCTACCCTGAAGCCAGAAGGCCAGCAGGCTCTGGATCAGCTGTACAGCCAGCTGAGCTCAATGGATCCGAAAGACGGTTCTGTTGTGGTTCTGGGCTTCACCGACCGCATAGGTTCAGACCAGTACAACCAGAAACTGTCTGAGAAACGTGCTCAGTCTGTTGTCGACTACCTGGTATCTAAAGGTATCCCGGCTAACAAGATCTCTGCACGTGGCATGGGTGAATCTAACCCAGTTACTGGCAACACCTGTGACAGCGTGAAAGGCCGCAATGCCCTGATCGACTGCCTGGCGCCAGACCGTCGCGTAGAAATCGACGTGAAAGGTATCAAAGACGTTGTAACTCAGCCACAGGCTTAAGTTATCGCGCAATAAAAAACCCCGCTTCGGCGGGGTTTTTTTTGGCTTTTTATCACACGCAATTTTTTGCTATTCGTTATCCGCGCCGTTTTTGCCAAGAATCGCCTGCAGATCCTGCTTCAGCGTCGACATCTGACTGGCATACTTCTCTTTGCGTTCTGCATCTTCGATCAGCTGAACAATGGTCTCTGACAAAGTGCTGTTACGACGCTGCGCCAGACCGGCCAGACGCTGCCACACCAGATACTCCAGATCGATCGATTTTTTCCGCGTGTGCTGATGCTCTGTGTTGAAATGGCGTTTGCGCCGCGCGCGTATGGTCTGCTTCAGACGGTTTTCCAGCTCCGGATTGATATGCTTTGCGATCCAGTCACCGACCTCAACCGGGTTATTCTCCATCGCCAGCAACGTCTCTACCGCCGCCTGCGCAGCGCTCAGCTCAATATGCCGGGTGATCAGCTCACCTTCCCGATGCTTTTTCACCAAGTATTTCCACTTCCATCCACTTTCAAGATTTTCGAGTTGCTGGTATTTCATCGGAATCTCATCGTGATCACGTAACAAACTAAGAATAACAGCTTTTTTCCCGGATGCAGCAAGGAAAAACATGTTGCGGCCATCATAGTTCAGGCCGGAAGTGCGCCGTGCTTAACCGGGTTGAATCCTGTATAATCGCGCTTTTCCTGAACCAGACTAATGCGAATATTTTGACCAGCACTCAACTTACGTGGCAAGCCCTGCAGCCGGATAGCTCACGCTACCAATCACTTTTCTCAACCGTCTCTCTGGAAGATAGCGATACGCTTGCCGCGGTTCAGCCGCGTCTGCTGAATGCGCTGGCGCATTTACATCATCAAACGCTGGGCTTTCCGCTGCTGCTGTTACGCAGCCAGGAAAACAGTGATTATCTGGCGTGGATTGCCGAGGCGGCGCAGCGCTTTCAGCCTGATGAGGACGCGCTGTACGGGGGTGATTACCATGTGATGGGCGACAACGTCAGCCTGCAACCGCCTGTCGACGCCAGCCGTCCCTTCACCAGCACGGGCGGAGTGCATTACGCCGACTGGATTGAGTCCGAACAGCTATTTGGCTGCGTGCGATCAGTATAAAGATCGCGTACAGCTGGAGCCCGGTCTGCTGCATCAGGCTAACGGTGGCACGCTGATTCTGTCCATCAATACCCTGCTGGCGAAGCCGCTGCTGTGGCTACGCCTGCGCAAAGTGATCGAGCTGGGCCACTTTGACTGGTACTCACCGGACGAGCGCCGCCCCCTGCCGGTGACCATTCCCCCACTGCCGCTGCAGCTGCGTCTGATTTTATGTGGCGATCGCGAGGCGCTGGCCAGCTTTCAGGAACTGGACGTTGAAGTGCACGAAATGACGCTCTATAGCGAGTTCGAAGAGAATCTGCAGCTGGTTCATGATGATGACATGGCCAACTGGTGCCGCTGGACGCTATGCCAAGCGGAACTGGCCGGTCTGACGCCACCCGAAGCTGATTTCTGGCCGCTGCTGATCCAGGAAGCGGTGCGTCTGACCGGCGATCAGGACACGCTGCCGCTGTGTCCCCGCTGGCTGCGCCGTCAGCTGCAGGAAGCCGCGCTGCACGGTGAGACGCTGAATGGTGAGGCGCTGAAAGAGGCGCTGGAAGCACGCCAGTGGCGCGAGAGTTTCCTTGCCGACCGTATGCGCGATGAGATCCTGCTGAATCAGATCATGATCGAAACGGAAGGCGAAGTGGTCGGTCAGATCAACGGCCTGTCGGTGATTGAATTCCCCGGCCATCCACGTCCGTGGGGCGAGCCGTCACGCATCACCTGTGTTGTGCACCCGGGCAATGGCGAATTTACCGACGTGGAGCGCAAAGCGGAGCTTGGCGGCAACATCCACGCCAAAGGCATGATGATCATGCAGGCGTACCAGATCTCTGAGCTGGAGCTGGAACAGCAGCTGCCCTTCTCGGCATCGCTGGTGTTTGAGCAGTCCTACTCCGAAGTCGACGGTGACAGCGCCTCGCTGACAGAGCTGTGTGTGCTGATCAGCGCGCTGGCAAACCAGCCGCTGAACCAGCAGATTGCCGTTACCGGTTCGGTGGACCAGTTTGGTAATGTGCAGCCGGTGAGTGGTCTGAATGAGAAAATCGAAGGCTTCTTCCATATCTGCCAGTCGCGTGAACTGACTGGCAAACAGGGCGTGATTCTGCCTGCCAGCAACGTCCGTCATCTCAGCCTTAGCGACGACGTGGTAGAAGCGGTACAGCAGGGCCAGTTCCATATCTGGGCGATTGAGCGCGTTGACGAAGCGCTGCCGCTGTTAACTGGTATTGCCTGGCAGAGCGAAAGCGGCGACTCGCTGCTGAGCACCATTCAGGAGCGCATTACTCAGCTCAATCAGCAGGAAAACCGACCGCGGCCCTGGCCATTACGCTGGCTCAACTGGTTCAACCACAGCTGATTACATTGCCCAGCGTACAACTGTTCGCTAATATTCGGGCTTCACTAAAAGAAGGCATATTGAGAACATGGTAGATAAACGCGAATCCTATAGCAAAGAAGACCTGATTGCCTCTGGTCGCGGCGAACTGTTTGGCGAGAATGGCCCACCGCTTCCGTCTGACAACATGTTGATGATGGACCGCGTGGTCAAAATGACCGAAGACGGCGGCAAATTCGATAAAGGTTATGTGGAAGCAGAACTGGATATCCGCCCTGACCTGTGGTTCTTTGATTGCCACTTTAAAGGCGATCCGGTGATGCCAGGCTGTCTGGGTCTGGATGCTATGTGGCAGCTGGTTGGCTTCTATCTCGGCTGGCTGGGTGCGGAAGGTAAAGGCCGTGCGCTGGGTGTGGGTGAAGTGAAATTCACCGGCCAGGTTCTGCCGACGGCGAAGCTGGTTACTTACAAAATTCACTTCAAACGCGTCATCAACCGCAAGCTGGTGATGGGCGTGGCCGATGGCGAAGTGTTCGTCGACGGCAACCTGATCTACACTGCGACCGACCTGAAAGTGGGTTTGTTTAAAGACACTTCAGTGTTCTGACCCACCAACAAAAACCTCCGCACGCAGTGGAGGTTTTTTCCTATTTACAGACATCCGACGGTGCCTAAGCCACCGCCGACCTATCCTCCATGGCTTGTCGCCAACCTCCCAACCAGTGAGACCGGGCATCGATCATTTGATAAGGGCATATCTCTTTTGAGCGGCCGGTAATGCCTGCCTGATAGCCTCGTGAATGTGCTCGTTCCAAGCGGTCTCTCTTCTGTCTCTTCATACCTCGTTTCCCTCATTTCAGGTCTGGTGGAATCTGGTGGAAAGAAAGAGTGGTGAATTACTGTTCAACCACAGTAATATTCTAACCTGTGGTGGGTGAAAGGTCAATGCGCAAAATTCACGCCAATGTCATCAATTTGCCGTGAAATCGACACAAATCCCTCAGTGCCGCCGCCATATCTGGCTGATTCCGCAATAAAAAAGTCCCTGATTTGCGCGCCGTCACACAACGGCAAATCAGGGACTTAGCATAAGCATCGAACAAATCCTAATTTAGCGTCACCACGTTATTAGCGATTTGCTGTGCCGTTTGCTGCCAGCCCAGCGCCAGCGTGCGCACCAGCGCATCGTAGCCATCTTCGGTCTGCGGCAGCGTCAGATTAAAGCCATGTTTGATAAGTCGGCCTTGATGTTGTAACAGCCATTCACCGCTTACTACCACCTTGCCGTCATAGCGGCCGTGGAAGCCGGTAACGTGCACGCTGAGCGTATCGTGCGTGTCACCCAGCGGCTGACTGGCCACCAGCCGGCCGGGCAACGCCTGGCCGAGGTTACTCACCAGTGTCTGCTGCAGCTGCTGGTCGAGCGGACTGGCCCACAGATTATTGGCGGCAATCACGTACTTCACGTCGCTGGTTTGATAAACCAGCCCGTTGCTGGCGAGATAATCCGGCACGCTCACCTGTTCAACCCAAATCATCGGCTGGCTGGCTGTGGCGTCACTGCTGACGCGCGCCATATTGCTGCCCGCAGGCAGCTGGTAATAGGTGGTGTCGATGGTGCTGCTGCAGCCCGCCAGCAGCAACACAGCACCGATAATCAGCCCTTTTTTCACTGTTTCGCCCTCTTTGGCTGCGGATCCTGACCCGGTTTGGCTTCAAATACCAGCGCGTTGCTCTTGCTGTTGAGCGTTTTCAGCACCGGCTGCAATTCGCGCAGCACCTGGTCGAGGCGCTGCATATCTCCCACCAGTTTGTTATAGGCTGGCGATCCCGGCTGCAGCCCCTTCATGCTGCGATTAAGCTCGCGCAGGGTTTGCTGCATATCGGCCGGCAGCGTTTTCATCGCCGGGTTGGCGGTGATCTTATTGAGGTTATCCAGCGTTTTCTGCAGCTGCTGCAGGGTGCGCTGGCTCTCTTTCAGCGTGCCGGTGGCCTGGTTGATCATCGGGTTGAGCGGCAGTGCATTGATTTTATCCAGCGCCGCCATCAGTTTCTGCTGAATCTGGCTCAGGCCGCCGCTCACGGTCGGAATCACTTCCAGCCCCGCCACTTTGTTCGGTCCTTTGTAAGCCGGTGCATTGTCATAGAAGTCGAGATCGACAAACAGCGCACCGGACAGCAGGTTGCCGGTTTTCAGCATGGCGCTCAGGCCGCGTTTCTTACCATCCTGCAGATGCTGTTTAAGATTGAAGTCGCCACCCAGACGGCTGATAAAGCGGTCCGGCTCGATGCGGATCAGCACCGGCACGCGGTAATCAGTGTTCAGCGCCTGATTCACGCCCGGGATCATGTAAGGCACCTGAGCCACGGTACCGAGACGAATACCGCGGAACTCTACCGGTGCGCCGACCTGCAGACCACGAATTGAATCACTGAAGAACATCAGGAAATCAGTGTGCTTGGTGTACAGCGAATCCTGAATGCTGCGCTGGTCATCATACAGATGGTAGTCGTCTTGGTTTTTTGCCAGCTCGCCAAGTTCCCAGCCGTCCGGCACGTCAAAGCTCACACCACCGCTGAACAGGGTGGTCAGCGATCCCATTTCGACACGCATGCCGGAAGCGGACATATCTACCGCAATGCCGCTGTCTTTCCAGAAGCGCACATTGGTGGTAATCAGCCGATCGTAAGGCGCCGCGATAAACAGCTGATAGTTCATCATGCGCTTGTCGGTATCAAAGGTGCTGGTTTCCACCGTGCCGACGCGATAGCCGCGGAACAGCACCGGATCGCCCGGATTAAGCTGGCCGGCTTTTTTGCTGTCGAGGATGACGCGAATACCTTTGGCATCCGGCGGTGCCAGCGGCGGCGCGTCGAGCAGCTGATAGTGCTCTGGCTTATCCCCTTTGGCTCCGGGCTGCAGTTCAATATAGGCGCCGGAGAGCAGCGTACCGAGGCCCGTCACCCCTTCCCGGCCAATCTGCGGCTTCACCACCCAAAACACGCTGTCTTTATGCAGCAGTTTTTCCATGCCGGCATTCAGGCGCGCGGTGATCTCCACATGGTGCAAATCGTCCGTCAGTACCGCGCTTTCGACGGTGCCCACATCGACGCTACGGCTTTTAATGGTGGTTTTACCGGCAACAATGCCTTCGGCGTTTTCTGTGATCAGCGTAACCTGCGGTCCCTGATGGCTGAAGTGATAAAACAGAATCCATCCGCCGATTAACAGCGTGACGATAGGTACGATCCACACCGGCGACCAGCGTTTAATCTGGTCGACGTTAGCAATGCCGTGTTGGTTGTCCGTCAAGACGCGGCTCCTTACGTTCAGTTTCCTGTAGGCGATCCCAAATCAGGCGCGGATCAAACGTCATGGCGGCGAACATTGTCAGGATCACCACCAGCGCAAACAATAGCGCGCCTGGCGCAGGGTAAACACTCATCAGCTGGCCCATGCGCACCAGCGCAGAAAGCACAGCGATCACAAATACATCAATCATTGACCAGCGGCCAATAAACTCCACCACCTCATAAATCAGGTGCATCTTCTCGCTGTCGCGCCGGCCGCGGCCGCTGGCGTGCCAGCACAGCCAGCCAATCGCCACCATCTTCAGCGAAGGCACCATAATACTGGCGATAAAAATCACCAGCGCGACCGGCCAGGAGCCATCGCTCCACAGCAAAATGACGCCGGCCATAATGTTGGACGGATACTGCGAGCCGAGTGTTTCGGTCACCATGATCGGCATAATATTAGACGGGATATACAGCATCACCGAGGTGATCAGCAGCGCCAGCGTCCACTGCAGGCTGTGCTGCCTGCGCGGCGCGGCGCTCACGCCGCAGAGCGGACAGGTTTTCTCTGCGGCCGGCAGAATCGCGGTGCAGCACGGACAGCTACGCAGCCCCTGCTTCAGTCCGCTGATGCCGGCCTGCGGCGTTTGCGCCAGCGGCGGCAGCGTATCGATACGCTGCCAGACCCAGCGGCGATCGACGCACTGAAACGCACGCAGCTGCAGCAGACAAAACAGGTACCACGGCCAGAAGCTGCTGCCAAGGCCAATTTCACCGTACGCCATCAGTTTGACGAAGCTGACCAGCACGCCGGCCATGAAAATTTCGGCCATACCCCAGCTGCGCAATTGAAACAGAATGCGTGCCAGCCCGAGTCGCAGGCTGTGCGGCAGGCGCACCGGATTCACCAGCAGCAGGATGGCGATCATGCAGAAAGCCGGAATGCCCTGCACAAACAGCAGGAACAGCGTGGCGAGGCTGCGATAATCCTCGCGATCCATCACCTGCGGGATAGCCATCAGCGAGATCTGGCTGCTGAGACCGGCCACATGCATGCTGATAAACGGAAACAGATTGGCCAGCAACAGCATAAACAGCGCCGCCAGCGCATAGCCAGTCGGACGTTTACGCGGTTCGTGCCAGTTGGCCACCAGCGTGGTGTGACAGCGCGGACAGCGCGCACGGCTGCCCACCGGTACGGCGGGCAGTTTTACGGTTAAATCACACTGCGGACAGAGCATCCAGTGCTGCGTCTGATGCGTGGCACACATGCTGACTCCCTCTGCGTTATGCGCCGTTTTTCAGCGCTTCCAGCTCTTCCCACCGTTCAAAGGTGGTTTCCAGCTCCTGCTCCGCCTGCGCCAGCGCATCCAGCACCTGCTGCGTTTTGTCGTGCGGCTGGCTGAAGAAGTCCGGATGACTCATCTGCGCCTGCAGCTCACCGATGCGCGTCTCCAGCTGCTCCAGCTTTTGCGGCAGCTGCTCCAGTTCACGCGTCAGGTTATAGCTTAGCTTGCCTGCGCTGCGTTTGGGGGCGTCGGCTTTTTCTGCCGGTTTAGTCGCTGCGCTTTTGACCGGTGCAGCTTTGGTCTGTTTGTAAGCGGCGCGCTGCTGCTGCGCATCATGGTAGCCACCCACGAAGGTACCGATCTCGCCGTTGCCTTCAAAGATCCAGCATTCGGTCACGGTATTATCCACAAACTGACGATCGTGGCTCACCAGCAGCACGGTGCCCTGGTAGCTATCCACCAGCTCTTCCAGCAGCTCGAGCGTTTCGACGTCGAGGTCGTTGGTCGGTTCGTCAAGGATCAGCAGGTTGCTGGGCTTAAGGAACAGACGCGCCAGCAGCAGACGGTTACGCTCGCCGCCGGACAGCGCACGCACCGGCGTCATGGCGCGTTTCGGGTGGAACAGGAAGTCCTGCAGACAGTCGAGCACGTGACGCGGCTTGCCGTTGACCATCACTTCCTGTTTGCCTTCCGCCAGGTTATCCATCACGGTTTTATCCGGATCGAGCTCCGCGCGGTGCTGATCGAAGTAGGCGATTTCCAGTTTGGTGCCGCAGTGCACGCGACCGGCATCCGCCTTCAGCTGGCCGAGCATCAGGCGCAGCAGCGTGGTTTTACCGCAGCCGTTCGGGCCAATCAGGGCGATTTTGTCGCCGCGCTGAACCTGGGTTGAGAAATCCTTCACCAGCGTTTTGCCGTCAACGCCGTAATCCACGTTTTCCAGCTCAAAGACGATTTTGCCGGAACGCGCCGCTTCACCGACCTGCATATTGGCTTTGCCCATCACGTCACGCCGTTCGGAGCGTTCACGACGCAGCGCTTTCAGCGCGCGCACGCGGCCTTCGTTACGGGTGCGACGCGCTTTAATGCCTTGGCGAATCCACACTTCTTCCTGCGCCAGCTTGCGGTCGAATTCGGCATTTTGCATCTCTTCAACGCGCAGCGCTTCCTCTTTGCCCAGCAGGAACTGATCGTAATCGCCCGGCCATGACACCAGTTTGCCGCGATCGAGGTCGACGATGCGCGTCGCCATGTTGCGGATAAACGAGCGGTCGTGCGAAATAAACACGATGCTGCCGTTAAAGGTTTTCAGGAAGCTTTCCAGCCAGTCGATGGTTTCAATATCGAGGTGGTTAGTCGGTTCGTCGAGCGTCAGCACGCACGGGTTGCTGACCAGCGCACGGCCCAGCGCGGCTTTACGCAGCCAGCCACCGGAGAGTGACGACAGTTCGGTGTCCGGCTGCAGCCCGATTTGTTGCAGCACATCGTTGATACGGCTGTCGAGCTGCCACAGGTTGTGATGGTCGAGAATCGTCTGCAGTCGCCCCATTTCGTTGAGGTTTTTCTCGCTCGGATCTTCCATCACTAAGTGCGATATGGCGTGGTAGGCCTTGAGATGTTCAGCCTGTTCGGCCACGCCTTCGGCGACGAAGTCGTACACCGAACCGGTGATATTGCGTGGCGGATCCTGTTGCAGCCGCGCGACCACCAAATCCTGCTCATAAATAATGCGGCCGTCATCCAGCGGCTGTTCGCCGTTGATGATTTTCATCAGCGTCGATTTACCGGCGCCGTTGCGCCCAACCAGACAGACGCGCTCGCCCTCTTCGATATGCAGTTCGGTGTTATCCAACAGCGGCGCATCGCTGAACGACAGGTAAGCGCCATGGATACTGATCAGTGACATAAAACTTATTCCTTACCAGCATGGCTTACCAGCCAGCAGTTGTGAATTTGACGGTTGCGCGCAAAGTCCTGCGACAGCGTTTTTTGCGTAATTACCTGCGCCTGCAGACCCAGACGCTGCAAGCCATCCAGATCCATTTTGAAGCCGCGCTTGTTATTGGAGAACATAATGGTGCCGCCGCGACGCAGCATGCGCTTCAGGTTCTGCAGCAGCATCAGGTGGTCGCGCTGCACATCGAAGTCATCTTCCATACGTTTGGAGTTGGAGAAGGTCGGCGGATCGATAAAGATCAGATCGAACTGCTCATCGCTTTCGCGCAGCCAGCTCAGACAGTCCGCCTGCATCAGGCGATGCTGGCGCCCGGTTAATCCGTTCAGGCGCAGGTTACGTTCGGCCCACTCCATATAGGTGCGCGACATATCGACCGTGGTGGTGGATTTGGCGCCGCCCAGCCCGGCGTGCACGCTGGCACTACCGGTATAGGAGAACAGGTTAAGGAAATCTTTCCCCTGGCTCATCTGGCCCAGCATCTGGCGCGCGATACGGTGGTCGAGGAACAGGCCGGTATCAAGATAATCCGTCAGGTTTACCAGCAGCCGCGCGTTAAATTCCTGCACTTCAAAGAATTCACCCTTCTCGCTCAGCTTCTGGTACTGGTTTTTGTCCTTCTGCCGTTCGCGGGTTTTCAGCACCAGGCGATTGGCCGGTATCTCCAGCACGCTCAGCGTGGCACCGATCACGTCAAACAGGCGCTGACGCGCTTTGGTCGCATCCACGGTTTTCGGCGGTGCGTACTCCTGAATCACTACCCAGTCGGCGTAGCGATCAACCGCCACGTTATACTCCGGCAGATCGGCGTCATACAGGCGATAGCAGTCAATATTCGACTGGCGCGCCCACTTGTCCAGTTTTTTGCTGTTCTTACGCAGGCGGTTAGCAAAGTCTTCGGCAATCTGTGCACCGCCTTCGGCGCTGTTCTCCGCCAGCTGGTAGTTCTTCTGTACGCACTCCAGCGGACCGTTTTTCGCTTTAAACTGGCGATCGGCGCGCAGCTGCAGGCAGCTGAGCAGCTCTGGTGAGGCGCTGAACAGCGACAAATTCCAGCCACCAAACTGGTGTTTCATGATGCGGCCCAGCTGGCTGTGCATCGCAATCAGCGCCGGCTCGCTCTCCAGACGCTCACCGTACGGCGAGTTACTCAGCACCGTACCGCGGATCGCTTCGCCCGACAGCGGATTTTTCAGCTGCAGCACATCCTGCTGCGAAAAGGTGAAAAGATCAAACACGCCGGCGCGGCGCGCGTTGGCACGTGCCCATTCCAGCACGCGACCATCATTATCATAGCCAAAGAAGCGTGACGTGGTGGCGGCCGTGCCGGCGCGCGCACGCTGCAGAGCGTCGCTGCGCACCTCCTGCCACAGCGCGCTGTTGTGGCGTTTCCAGCGGCTGAAGCCCCAGTGCGAACGCAGCAGGCCCGGCGCACGATCGCAGGCGATCAGCGCCGCTTCAATCAGCAGCGTACCGGAGCCGCACATCGGGTCGACCAGCGGCGTGCCGTTCTGCCAGCCGGAGCGCATCACAATCGCCGCCGCCAGGTTCTCTTTCAGCGGTGCCTGGCCGGTTTGCTGGCGATAGCCGCGCTGGTGCAGTGCAGCGCCGCTCAGATCCAGCGCAATGCTAACGCGATCTTTGTTCAGCCACGCGTTGATGCGGATGCCCGGCTGCTCGCGATCGACACTCGGACGCTCCAGATTCTGCCGGGTAAAGCTATCGACAATCGCATCTTTGATGCGCAGCGCACCAAACTGGCTGTTGCGAATAACCTCATTGGTGCCGCTGAAGTGGATGGCGAAAGTGGTGTTGCTGTCAAACAGCTCGCTCCACGGGATGCTTTGCGCGCCGACGTAGAGATCGAGATCGCTCCAGACGCCGAATTCTCCCAGCGGCAGCAAAATACGTGAAGCCAGTCGGCTCCACAGCAGGCTTTGGTACATTACGCGGTCGTCGGCTCGGAAGTGGACGCCGCCCTGCACCACCTGCAAATCCTGCGCACCCAGCGCGTCCAGCTCAGTTTTCAACAGCTCTTCGAGCCCACGCGCCGTACTGGCAAACAGAGAATTCATATCGTCACTTTTACTCTTGCTAAAATTGTTGCGCATTATAGCGAATCAGCGTCCTATGTCATAAAGTTAGCTTCTTTTTGTCTGTACGGAGTTGTGATGATTACCCTGTCTCGCCTGTATATTCACCCGGTTAAATCGATGCGTGGTTTGCAGCTGTCACACGCGCAGGTGCTGGAAAGCGGTCTGGCCTTCGATCGCATCTTTATGGTGACCGAAGCGGACGCGACCTTTATTACCGCCCGCCAGTTTCCGGAGATGGTGCGTTTTACGCCCGCCCTGCTGCCCGACGGGCTATTCATCACCGCGCCGGACGGCAGCCAGGCGCTGATCCGCTTCAGCGATTTCAGCGCCCAGCCGGCACCGACGGAAGTGTGGGGAAACCAGTTCACTGCCCGCATTGCGCCTGAGACCATCAACCAGTGGCTGAGCGGCTTTTTCCCGCGTCCGGTGCAGCTGCGCTGGGTTGGCCCTGAGCCGTCACGCCGGTTAAAACGCTTCGACCAGGTACCGCTGGGGTTCGCCGACGGCTTCCCTTACCTGCTGGTCAACATGGCGTCGCTGCAGGATCTGCAGCAGCGCTATCCGGCCAGCGTGCGGCTGGAACAGTTCCGCCCCAATCTGATCGTCAGCGGCGCCAGCGCCTAGGACGAGGACAGCTGGAAACGTATTAAGATCGGCGAGATCACCTTCGAGATGCCAAAGCCGTGCAGCCGCTGCGTGTTTACCACCATCGGCACCGAAAGCAGTCGCAAGCATCCGCAGGGCGAACCGTTCGCCACGCTGCAGCGTTTTCGCAGCGCCTAGGACGGCAGCGGTGATATCGATTTCGGCCTGAATCTGATTGCGCTTAACAGCGGTATCGTTCGCGTCGGCGATACGGTTGAAGTGCTGGAACGGCAGACGCCGCGCGCTTACGGTGCCGGTGAGGTGGTGGAAACGCTGCAGGCCGCCAGCAGCGCGCCGGCCGCCGTGACCATTGGCTATCAGGGTCAGCAGTTTGCAGGCGATAATCAGCAGGTATTACTGGAACAGCTGGAGATGCAGGGCTTTCGCATTCCCTATTCGTGTCGTGCCGGAATTTGCGGCAGCTGCAAAATGACGCTGGTGTCGGGTGACGTGAAGGCGCTGAAGCAGAGCGCGGTACGCGGCGACGGCACCATTCTC
Organism: Type-A symbiont of Plautia stali; assembly: GCF_059731155.1. Classification (NCBI taxonomy): domain Bacteria; species Type-A symbiont of Plautia stali. The sequence goes on from NZ_AP035891.1 coordinate 1,671,199, forward strand.
AGCTGCAGCTGTATTCCGAACGGAGATATAGAACTGGCGTAAGCGCTACACCGCGCGGGCGAAGGGCGCGCTGCTCTCCTGCAACTGCGACTGCAGGCGATCGTTCATGATCTTGATGGCATCGCCGAGCTGCATCCCTTTGCCCGCCACCGTCAGCGCACTCTGCGCCAGCAGACAGAGCGCGGCATTCTCTCCGCTCTCGACCACCAACAGCTGTGCCTGTTCATCGCTGTCGGCCAGCGTTACCGCCACCATATCGCCCGCGACGGGCTGCCAGCTGTGCGCATGGCTGGTAAAGTGCCAGCTTTTCGGCATCAGCGGCTTAAGGAAACGGCTGGCCACCAGCGCGTTCAGCACCAGCTCGGCGCGCTGATCGCTTTTTAAACCGCTCTGGCGACAGCGCTCTTCAAAAGTAAAATAAAGCGCAGCGTCATCAACGCAAAAACCGCTGTAATTAAAGGCATCGGGCGTCAGCATTTTGCGCGAGAAGCGCGAGCGAAATAACATTCCATCCGCCAGATCCAGCATCATCCGGTCATGCTCTGCGTCAAAATACCAACGCCAGTTGTCATCGGGTTTGATTTTCATGAGGTGCCCTGTGGATTTACGCTGCGCTAAACGGCGCTGAAATTTAAAATATGGCTTTAAGGAAAAAGCTGAAAATTGTACGAACAGGACAAAATATAAACGAGCCGGAGGGAGAAATAAACCCCCCGGCCAGGGAAAGTGAGAAATGTCTTAGAGCTGGGTCACGATATCTTTAATTAAACCCGGACCTTTATAAATAAAGCCAGAGTATATCTGCACCAGCGTTGCGCCAGCCGCCATTTTTTCCCGTGCCGCGACCAGCGAATCAATGCCACCGACGCCAATAATGGGCAGACGTCCCTGCAGCTCCTGCGCCAGACGGCGAATTACCTCGGTGCTGCGCGACTGTACCGGACGGCCACTTAATCCCCCCGCTTCGTCGGCATATTTCAGCCCGCTCACCAGCGAACGATCGAGCGTGGTATTGGTGGCGATCACGCCGTCTATTTCGTGGCGCACTAAACTGTCGGCAACCTGGATCAATTCTTCTTCAGAAAGATCCGGTGCGATCTTCACCGCCACCGGCACATATTTCAGATGCCTTTCCTGCAACGCCCGCTGTTTTAATTTAATCGCCGACAGCAGATCGTCCAGCGCTTCGCCATATTGCAGCGAACGTAATCCGGGCGTATTCGGTGAGGAAATATTGATGGCAATATAACCGGCGTGCGCATACACCTTTTCCATACAGGTCAGATAATCGTCTTTGCCCTGCTCCACCGGCGTGTCTTTATTTTTGCCAATATTGATGCCAAGCACGCATTTAAAGCGCGCCTTTTTCACATTTTCTACCAGATGATCGACGCCGAGATTATTAAACCCCATGCGGTTGATGATACCTTCCGCAGCCACCAGCCGGAACATGCGTGGTTTGTCATTGCCCGGCTGCGCGCGTGGCGTCACCGTGCCCACCTCGACAAAGCCAAAGCCCATGGCGCCAAAGGCATCAATGCACTCCGCGTTCTTATCCAGCCCCGCAGCCAGACCCAGCGCGTTCGGAAAGGTCAGCCCCATACAGGTCACCGGGCGTGACGGCAGCGACTGACGAATCAGGCCTTCCAGCGGCGTGCCGCTGATAAAGCGTAACTGTTGAAAGGTGAGTTCGTGCGCGCGCTCTGGATCGAGCTTAAACAGCGCCGGCCGGACGATAGGATATAGCATGCACTCTCCTGAATGGCGGAAGCTTCGTGAAAGTCGGGTGCACGGGAATTTGTGCGCCAGAATGGTAAGGTGCTCTGGCGCAAAAGTAAATTACTCTGGGATGCAACAATTTGATCGGTATCAGCGTCGGGCGGAATAGCGTCCCAGACGATCGCGGCAGGCCTGTAAGCCGCTGTAAATCGCCGGGCAATACCACAGCAGTTTCAGCCGCGCGTTGTGCTGTAACACTTTACGCACCAGCTGATTCACCTGCGGCTGCCACTCGGCGGGCACCGTCATGTGATTTTTGCGGATTTGCGTCAGGCAGCCGTGCATCACCGTCTGGTAATAGTCATCCAGCAGCGCCTCATCATGCGGCAGTTGCTGCTGCTGCAGGAACAGCTCACTGCCGGCGCAGACGATAAAGTAATTTTTCACCCACGAGAAGTCGCGCGTGCTCTGCGACAGTGAACTCAGCATAAAGCGTTTGTAGTAGTAGCTCTGGCTGGTGCAGTACAGCGCGCGCGCCTGCAGGTAGAGGGCAAACATAAAGGGCGCGTCTTCATGGTTCTGGATCGGCAGAAACTGCAGATCGAGCTGGTCAATCAGCCGACGCGAGATGATGCTGCTCCAGATCACCCGATGCGCCGACTGATTCTGAATCAGCGTACGCAGCGTGGCGCTGCCGCCCGGCAGCAGGCCGCTGACGTGACGCTGATGGATGGTTTGATAATGGCGCTGCGGCGCTGGCAGGTCGAAAAACATCTTCGCGCCAAAGCAGAACAGATCAATCTCCGGGTGACGCGCCTGCACGCGGCGGAAATCGGCGAACAGTTCGGTCGAGACGAAGTCGTCGGCATCCATAAAATAGACGAAATCGCCGCTGGCTGCGGCCAGCCCCTTCATGCGCGCGGCACTGACGCCGCCGCGTCCGCCACTTAGCAGCGTCACCTGCGGATGCTGCGCAGCAAACGCCGTCAGCTAGGCAACGCTGTCATCGCTTGAGCCATCATCAATAATGATGATCTCTTCCGGCGGCGATGACTGGCGTAGCAGCGACCCCAGGGTTTCCGGCAGCCAGGGCGCGCAGTTCCAGTTAGGGATAATTACCGAAACCGTCGGCGTGCGGCGTGATGTCATGCTCATCCTCTTTCCTCTGCGTTAACAAGCGGCGCGCGCAGGCGTTTTAGCACCAGGCTGTGTAACAGACAGCACACGCCAAGGTTAAAGGCCCCGATCAGCCCCAGCCACAGCAGGTTGATCCAGCGATTCTCGTTCCACTCAATGGGCAGCAGCGTGCTGAGCCAGGCAATTAACGCTGACACCGCCCAAATCAGCGCCACGTCGCGCGTCAGCCAGCTGAAATGGATGCCCGGCGCAAAGCGGCGATGCACCAGCCACGCCCAGCCAACTAAATAGAAGATGTTCTGCCCCAGCCACAGCCAGCCGGTGCCCAGCGCACCGTAATGGACGGCACACCAGATGTTGAGCGGCACCAGCACGACGGCAAAACAGGTGAATCCCTGCATATGCAGTTTCAGATTGCCGTTGACGTATTGCAGGTGATACAGCAGGCCGCAGATTGCCTGGATGCCGCTCCCGAGCGCATACAGGCTAAGCACGAACGCCATCTCTTCGACAATTTGCGGTTTCTGCGTCCACGCCCACAGCAGCGGTCCGGCATAGCAGGCAATCATGATGCTGAGCGGTGCCATAAAAATCGCCACCGCCTGGGTGGTATAGCGATAGAGCTTCAGCGATTCGGCATCGCCCTGCTGACGGGTTTTCATGCCGGTCATGCGCGGCACAATCGCCTGCATAATCGGACTGCTCAGCAGCAGGATACCGGTCGCTGCCGTGGCGACCACGGGAACGAGCCGTACTCGCTCAGCGGCAGGGTTTTTGACAGCACCAGCCGGTCAATCTGCAAAATAAAGGTCCACACGGCGCTGGAGAAGGCGGCGCTCAGTGCAAAGCGAATAAAGGGTTTGAGCACGCCTTTCAGATCGTCGCGCTTCTCTTTCCGCGCTGCGCGGGGCACCAGCTGACAGGATTTCCAGATACAGCAGGCGGCTTCGGCAATCGAGACCAGCAATTGCCAGATAAAGAAGGTCAGCAGCGGATTCGGGAACAGCTGGATCACCAGCACCCCGCCAAAAGTACGCAGCGTGGTAATGATCAGGTTCACGCCGTTGAGCCAGACCTGATGCTCAAAACCGACAATCACGCTGCGATACGGGCTGGTACGCCAGCGAATCGCGGCGGTGATGACCATGATCGCCATGGCCACCACTACATCGCTGGCGGGTAAGTGCTGCGCATCCAGCCAGTGCGTGGCGATCCATGGCGTCGCCAGCCAGCCGAGCACCACCAGCACCAGGGTGGAAAACAGGAAGAAGCGGGTCAGCGTGGCAAACAGCGCCGGAAACCAGACAAATTCTGCCTGATTCGCCCGGTAGTGTGCCGCCTCGCGCATCAGCGTGGTTGAAACGCCCGCGTCCAGCAGCTGCAGCCAGGTCAGCAATATAGAAAAGAAGCCAACGAGACCGTAAGCTTCCATACCTAAATGCTGAATATACAGAGGAACCACTAAAATACCTGACAGCGTCAGATAGATCTGGCCAACATAGTTGGCAATCGCGTTACGTTTGATAGACATAAAAACTCTGGCGTCTGGGTATTTTTCTCAGTGTTAACAGCGTGACACAAAAATACCTCCGCGCCCACGGGAGTAATTATTAAAATTAACGCTGGCGCTATCTCAGCGGCTTTTTCTCATTTTCATCAGTGAGAAATAGAGGTCGGGCTGTTTCAGTAACAGTTTTTCCATTGTGCTCTGCGGTGAAAACTGATCGGCAAAGTAGCGCACCGCGTGCCGCACATTATTAGAGAACTGCGTCTCAGCGTTTAATTCCTGCTGCACCAGCTGTAATAAACCACTGCGTAAATAACTCTGGCGATAGCGGTTTCGCTCCGGAATAAAGTGTGACAAACGGGTGACCTTTTCATACTCCGTCATAAATTGCTGATAGCTGAGCGGCGGATTGACGGTGGTGACGTCATGATCTGCACGGGCATCAAGCAGCCACACCGTTTGCGTATTTAACAGGCCGGCCAGCATCACATCCTAAATGCGTACCAGCGGAGCGGCATTTTTCACCAGCGCGGCGCGCAGGATGACCGCATAGTTATTCTGCTGCCACAGGCACTGCGCCTGCAGCTGCTGAAACAGCTGCAGCGACGGCTGCAGGCCGCTGCTCAGTGCGCGCGGTGCCAGTGAAACCAGCAGGCAGTTGAGCTCTGGTCGCTGATGGCTAAGCTTTGCCACTTCCTGCAACAGTGTGGCGGAGGGCACAAAGCCGTCGGCGGCAAACAGCAAAAACGCCTCGTCGCTGACGTTATCCGCTGGCGCGTGCGGCACAGCGCTAAAAGCGCTGTGCGCGGCATCCGGCTGCAGCTGATAACACAACAGTGGATTAACGGTATTAGCCGCGATGCGCGCGGGCTGACCGGCAACCGGCTCAGCCGGATGCACTAACAGAGCAGACCTTCCCATATTCCTCTCCCTAAAAATAATACTGAATAATAGCCAGACAGAAACCCGCTCAATAAAGGCGAAAATAAGGCAGTGACTTTTTTTTAGCGTAAGAAAACTCAATCGATTATAAACAGCCCGCAGACGGCATTACTATTCGCCCTTGCTAGGCTGGCTGCTTATTTGCCGTTCATTGTTAAGCGCCACTAAAGAAAGAACCACTTAAGCGCAGAGGAAATTAGCAATACTCGTAACAGGAAACGTTGAGACATGGCTCAACTTTAATAAAACGCCACGTTTTGACACACTTCCCCTTCAATTTAAGGCCAACTTAAAATAGAGCAGCCAAAACAGCAGGTGAGAAAAATCCTAGTGATAACTTTTAACTTAAGCCTCCATTTCTTTGCTACAGCTTAAATTACCTCATCTATTTTTTCTTAAGCCTGATGACAATGTCGCGCCCGGCGATGTGTGTCGGCGGTTACACCTCTGATTTAGCCAGGCAACAGAGTTTTTAATCATTACCGCGCTGTTCGCGACGGTGGCGGCTAATGAGAAGCCGGCTGCCACGGGTCGCAATTCAGATTAACCTTAGACGCACTTTAGCTCTGCTTTAACAAACCTCTCTATTGCCGCCTGGCAGCTATGGATTGCCGGATAAATCATTTACGCCTCGCCGCTTGCTCTGTCAGGATTGAACGCATCAGTTCTCAATAATTGCTAACCAATAATTTTCAGTTATAAGGAGTGACCATGCGGGTTATTACGCTGGCGGGGAGTCCGCGTTTTCCTTCACGTTCTACGGCGCTGCTGAGCGTGTGCCAGCGGGCGCTGGAAGCACGTGGCGTTGAGGTGATTCCGTGGAATATTCACAACTTTCAGCCGGAAGATTTGCTGTATGCACGCTTTGACTCACCGGCACTGACCGCGCTGAAAGCGGATTTAGCCCTTGCGGAGGGGCTGATCGTCGCCACACCGATTTATAAAGCCTCTTTCTCAGGCGCGCTGAAAACCCTGCTCGACCTGCTGCCAGAACGCGCGCTGGAACATAAAGTGGTGTTGCCGCTGGCAAGTGGCGGCAGCGTGGCGCACATGCTGGCCGTTGACTACGCGCTGAAACCGGTGCTGAACGCGCTGAAAGCGCAGGAAGTTCTGCACGGCGTGTTCGCCAACGATACGCAAATCACCCATTACGACCGCCAGCCTGAGCTGGATGCGCTGCTGAGCGAGCGCATTATTGATGAGGCGCTGGAAACCTTCTGGCAGGCGCTGCACCTTCGTCATCAACCCTATGCTCAGGCTGTATAAAGGAAACGCGATGAAAAGGATGTTAACCCGCTGGCTGCTGCCGACCGTTACCGCGCTGTTTGCCCTGACCCTCACGGCTCAGGCTGCAGAAGCGCCAGCACAATTCCGTATCGGCTATCAGAAAGGATCGGTCAGCATGGTGCTGGCCAAATCGCATCGGCTGCTGGAGCAGCGCTTCCCGGCAACCAACATTCAGTGGATCGAGTTTCCGGCCGGTCCGCAAATGCTTGAGGCGCTGAACGTGGGCAGCATTGACTTAGGCAGCACCGGCGACATCCCGCCGCTGTTTGCTCAGGCCGCCGGGGCGGATTTGCTGTATGTCGGCTCGGAGCCACCTAAGCCGCAGGCCGAGGTGATTCTGGTGCCGAAGGACAGTCCCATCCACAGCGTGGCGCAACTGAAAGGCCATAAAGTGGCGTACCAGAAAGGCTCCAGTTCGCACAATCTGCTGCTGCGCGCGCTGGAACAGGCCGGACTGAGTTTTAACGATATTCAGCCCACCTATCTGACGCCAGCCGATGCGCGCTCCGCGTTTCAGCAGGGTGATGTTGACGCCTGGGCGATCTGGGATCCCTACTATTCCGCTGCGCTACTGCAGGGCAACGTCCGTGTGCTGGTGGACGGCAGTAAGCTGAACCAGACCGGTTCGTTCTACCTCGCCACGCGCAGCTTTGCTACCGATCACGGTGACTTCGTGCAGCAGGTGCTGCAAACCTTTAGCGAAGCCGATGCGCTGACGCGCAGCCAGCGCCAGCAAAGTATCGATCGGGTGGCACAGACGATGGGCCTGCCGCAGCCGGTGATTGCCAGCTACCTTGACCATCGTCCTCCGACCACCATTACGCCGGTCAGCACACACACGGCGCAGGCCAAACAGCAAACTGCCGATCTGTTTTATGCCAACCATTTAATGCCGGTCAAAGTCACCATTGCCGATCGCATCTGGCAGCCACAGCCGGCCCGGCCATAAGGAAATTTATCATGAGCGTATCCGTATTCTGGTTTCTTCCCACCCACGGCGACGGCCACTATCTCGGTACGGCCGAAGGCGCGCGCCCGGTGGACCACGGTTATCTGCAACAGGTGGCGAAGGCCGCCGATCGCCTCGGTTTTGGTGGCGTGCTGATCCCCACCTGCCGGTCGTGTGAAGATGCGTGGCTGGTGGCCGCATCCCTGATTCCGGTGACGCAGCGCCTGCGTTTTCTGGTGGCGCTGCGCCCGGGGGTGATTTCCCCGACGCAGGCCGCACGGCAGGCCGCCACGCTCGATCGTCTTTCCAACGGACGCGCGCTGTTTAACCTGGTCACCGGCGGCGATCCGGAAGAGCTGGCGGGCGACGGTCCGACAGTAGCGGCGCGTATGCAGGAGTATCAGGATCTCGGCATCGAGACCTTCATTCTGTCTGGCTATCCGCATCTGGAAGAGGCCTATCGCGTGGTCGAGCTGCTGTTCCCGCATCTCGACCTGGCCATTCCGGAAATCCCGCAACCCCGCGTGGTGCAGGCGCACGGTGAAGCGGTCGCCAATGATTTCACCCCGCAAAAAGTCGCGCAGAGTTAAAGAGTCGCATATGGCAAAGGTCAATAAACAGCTGAGCAATGCCCTGCTGCCGTGGGCGCTACCGGTGCTGCTGGTGGTAGTGTGGCAGGTTGCCTCACAGGCCGGCTGGCTGTCGACGCGACATCCTGCTCTCGCCGGAGAATATTGTCATCACCTTTTGGCATCTCGCGGCCAGCGGTGAGTTGTGGCAACACCTCGCCATCAGCGGCTGGCGAGCGGCAATCGGCTTTGCCATTGGCGGTTCGATTGGCCTGATTCTCGGGCTGATTACCGGCACGTCACGCACCGGATAACGGTTGCTGGACACCTCGGTGCAGATGCTGCGTAACGTGCCGCACCTGGCGCTGATCCCGCTGGTGATTCTGTGGTTCGGCATCGACGAGTCAGCCAAATTTTTCTTGTGGCGCTCGGCACGCTGTTCCCTATCTACCTCAATACCTATCACGGCATACGGAATATTGACCGCGGCCTAATGGAGATGGCGCGCAGCTATGGTCTCTCCGGCTGGAGCCTGTTTATACAGGTGATTTTGCCGGGCGCGCTGCCGTCAATCATGGTCGGCGTGCGCTTTGCCCTCGGTCTGATGTGGCTGACGCTGATCGTGGCCGAAACCATCTCGGCCAACTCCGGTATTGGCTATCTGGCAATGAACGCCCGTGAGTTTCTGCAAACCGATGTGGTGGTGGTCGCCATCATTATCTATGCCCTGCTGGGCAAACTGGCCGACGTTACGGCGCAGCTGCTGGAGCGCGTCTGGCTGCGCTGGCATCCGGCTTACCAATTGAAAGAGGAGAACGCATGAGCAACGCAACGCTAAGCCCGGCGCGCCTGAACCGCGGTACCCCGGTGGGCGTCAATCGCGTCACCAAGCAGTACGGCAATCGCACCATCCTGAATCATATTGATTTACACATCCCGGCCGGCCAGTTTGTCGCGGTGGTCGGCCGCAGCGGCTGCGGTAAAAGTACTCTGCTGCGCCTGCTGGCCGGGCTGGAATGCACGACGCACGGTGAATTGCTGGCAGGCAACGCGCCGCTGGCCGAGGCGCGCGAAGATACCCGCCTGATGTTTCAGGATGCGCGTCTGCTGCCGTGGAAGAAAGTGATCGATAACGTTGGCCTCGGTCTGAAAGGCCGCGAGTGGCGCAGCGCCGCGCTTGAGGCGCTGGCGGCGGTCGGTCTGGCCGATCGTGCACATGAGTGGCCGGCAGCGCTTTCCGGCGGACAGAAACAGCGGGTGGCACTGGCGCGGGCGCTGATTCATCGTCCCGGCTTGCTGCTGCTCGATGAACCGCTCGGCGCACTTGATGCGCTGACGCGCATTGAAATGCAGGGCCTGATTGAGTCGCTGTGGCAGCAGCATAATTTTACCGTGTTGCTGGTGACGCACGATGTCAGCGAAGCGGTGGCGATGGCCGATCGCATGCTGCTGATTGAAGAGGGTCAGATCGGACTGGATTTGGCGGTGGATTTACCGCGTCCGCGCCGCAAAGGATCGGCGCGCCTTGCCGAGCTGGAGGCCGAGGTGCTGGATCGGGTGATGAAGCGGGGAACCTCAGAGCAGCCCCTGCAGTTCGCGCAGCAGCGCTGAAGGAACAAGTGTGCATAAATGACAAGGTGCGCATAAATGCGCACCCTACGGTGTTCGCCCCGTCAATTGCCTGATGCGTATTAATGCACACCCTGTAAAAACCGCAGATGCACTGTAGATACCGTCTTGCCGGTTACCTGGCAAGACATATTTCGGCATCGAACGGACGACCCGACTTCAGCACACCATAAGCCAGCTGCAGCAGCTTCTTCAGCAAACTTACCGCCGGATTCCACTTCATCGCCACTATCGCTGGCATGTACAGGGCCTTGCGCATCGCGCTGTTGCCCATCTTCGATATCCTGCTTTTGCCCTTCCACTCACCGGACTCCTGCCGCATCGGATTCAGCCCCACCCACGCCACAAGAGCCTTGCTGCTGCTGAACCTCGACATGTCCCCCATATACGCCAGCATCGTGCTGCCCAGCACGCCCGGGATGGACTCCAGCAGTTCCCTGTTCTTTTTAAGGCCCGGGTCATTGTCAATATGGTCGTTTATTGCCCGCTTCGTTTCGTCTATCTGCGCATCCAGCGCCGCAATGACCACGCGGATTGAGGGCTGCACCACCGCATCCGATACCTCCAGCCGGTTCTCTTCCATCTGCCGCATTTCCTGAAGATTCGTCAGGCGCTTCACCAGCGCTTTCAGCCTGCGTTCATTCAGCGGCGCCGGCTGCCACAGCGATGGGCCGTGCAGTTTACAGTAGCGCGCTATCATGCGCGCATCGTCTTTATCCGTCTTATTCCGGCTCAGCTCGGCCTGCCCGAAGCGCCTGATGCGCGCAGGATTTTCCACGCTGACATCATAGCCTTCGTCGTGCAGGAAGGTGGCCAGCGGCTCACTGTACGCGCCGGTAGCCTCCATGCAGATATGGCAGCAGCCGAACGGCTCCAGCCATTTTTTCAGGGCGATAAAGCCCTTAGGGGTGTTGGGAAAGACTTTGGTTTTGTAAGACGTGTCGCCTTTCCAGACGGCCACATCAAACTTTCCGGAGGCAATATCAATGCCGACAGGCATACGGGTTTGTATAGATTCTCCTTAACAGCACAGGGAAACCGCCATGACCATCCTTATGGATGCGTGCTCGGGGCACAGGATACCGTCCGGTCTTGAAGGCGGGAGTTAAGTTGCCGGGGATGAATCCACAAAGCAGGCTTTATGCCCAGGGGTCGCCCCCATCTCACCAGCAACTTCCCGATGATCAGTCGGGGATCATCATACCCGGAGGAGAATGATCGGGATATAAGGGTCGCCATTTATGGCGACCTGGGGATTACGCGTTCAGCGCTTTGGTGATCTTCTCGTACAGATCGCCGGACAGATTCTCCAGCCCTTTCAGCGTCTCCAGCGCCTTACGCATCAGCGCCTGACGTTCGGCATCATAACGCTTCAAACGAATCAGCGGCTCAATCATGCGCGCTGCCACCTGCGGGTTGCGGCGGTTGAGATCGGTCAGCATCTCCACCAGGAACTGATAGCCGCTGCCATCTTTGGCGTGGAAGGCTGCCGGGTTGGCCGAGGCAAACGCGCCAATCAGTGAACGGATTCGGTTCGGGTTACCCATGGTGAACGAGCGATGCGTCAGCAAGCTACGTACCTTGCTCAGCACGTCAGCCGCCGGGCTGGTGGCCTGCAACATAAACCACTTATCCATCACCAGACCATCCTGATGCCAGCGCTCGTCGTACGCCGCCAGCAGCGCATCACGGCACGGCAACTGCGCCGCCACCGCCGCAGACAGCGCGGCCAGCGCGTCGGTCATGTTGCTGGCTTTGTCGTACTGCGCCTGCACCAGTTTGCTGGCCTGCTCCGCGTCCGCAAATGCCAGATAGCTCAGGCAGACATTCTTCAGCGCGCGCTTGCCAATCTCGGCATGCTCGACTTTGTAGTCGCTGCTTTGGTTGGCGATATACACCGCATAGAATTCATCACTTAGCTCCTTAGCCAGCGTGCGCACCAGCGCCGCACGGACCGCGGCGATCGCCAGCGGGTCGATCACCTCGAACAGCTCGGCGATCTCATTCTCTGACGGCAGCGACAGGATCAGCGCCATCAGCGCCGGATCGCCCTGCTCATCCAGCAGCACCACGCGGAAAGCATCGGCGACGTGCAGCGGCAGCGACAGCGGCTGGCCCTGCTGATGGCGCGCCACGTTGAGGCGAATATAAGTCGCCAGCAGGCTTTGCGCTGCATCCCAGCGCGAGAAGTCGTTGCGCGCGTGACGCATCAGGAAAGTCAGCTGCGCATCGCTCCATTTATAGTCGAGCTTCACCGGTGCGGAGAATTCCCGCAGCAGCGACGGCACCGGCTGGAAATAGACTTTGTCGAAAATGAAGGTCTGGAACTCGTCGGTGACGTTCAGCACGTGATGAACCGGATGACCGTTGTGCTGCAACGGAATGACCTTGCCTTCGCCATCATACAGTTCTATATCCAGCGGAATGTGCAGCGGCAGCTTCTCTTTTTGATCGGCTGTCGGTGGCGTGTGCTGCGTGACGTACAGCGTGTACTGCTCCAGCTCCGGGTTGTAGTCATCACGTACCGTCAGCACCGGCGTGCCCGACTGACTGTACCAGCGGCGGAACTGTGACAAATCGACGTTGGAGGCATCTTCCATCGCCTGCACGAAATCATCACAGGTGGCGGCGCTGCCATCGTGACGCTCGAAATAGAGCTGCATCCCCTGCTGGAATTGCTCGTCACCCAGCAGCGTGTGCAGCATGCGAATCACTTCAGAACCCTTCTCATACACCGTCAGGGTGTAGAAGTTGTTCATTTCTATCACCTGATCCGGACGGATCGGATGGGCCATCGGGCTAGCATCCTCGGCAAACTGCGCGCCGCGCATCACGCGCACATTATCAATGCGGTTGACCGCGCGCGAGCCAAGATCGGAACTGAACTCCTGATCGCGGAAGACCGTCAGCCCCTCTTTCAGGCTGAGCTGGAACCAGTCGCGGCAGGTCACGCGGTTGCCGGTCCAGTTGTGGAAATATTCGTGACCAATCACGGCTTCAATGCCGAGATAGTCTTTGTCCGTGGCGGTTTCCGCTTTGGCCAGCACGTATTTGGAGTTGAAGACGTTGAGGCCTTTATTCTCCATCGCGCCCATGTTGAAGAAATCCACCGCGACGATCATAAAGATATCGAGGTCATATTCGAGACCGAAACGCTCTTCGTCCCACTTCATGCTGGCTTTGAGCGAGGTCATCGCCCAGTCCGCACGGTCCAAGTTGCCGCGATCGACAAAAATTTCCAGCGCCACGTTACGGCCGGAACGGGTGGTAAAGCTGTCGCGCAGCACATCGAAATCGCCGGCTACCAGCGCAAACAGGTAGCAGGTTTTCGGGAACGGATCCTGCCATTTCACCCAGTGACGCCCATCCTCGTGCTGACCGCTCTCCAGCTTGTTACCGTTGGACAGCAGGTACGGATAGGTAGCCGCGTCGGCGATCAGGGTGGTGGTGAAGCGCGCCAGCACGTCCGGACGATCGAGATACCAGGTGATATGCCGGAAGCCTTCAGCTTCACACTGGGTGCAGAGCGCCTCGCCGGATTTATACAGCCCTTCCAGCGCGGTATTTTTATCCGGATGGATTTCATTAATGATGGTCAGGGTAAAGTTGTCCGGCAGCTGGCTGATGATCAGTGCGCCCTGCTCTTCGCGGTAGTGCGGCCACGGATTGCCATCCACCGCCAGCGACAGCAGCGTCAGCGCCTCACCGTCCAGACGCAGTTCAGCCTGCTGCGCGCCAAGGCGTTTTACCTGACTGACGGCGGTGACGCGCGTGGTCGCCGCATCAAGATCAAACGTCAGGTCGATATCGGTGATGGTGTAGTCCGGTGCCCGGTAGTCGTGGCGATATTTAATATGCGGCTGTTGCGTCATAAATCCTTCTCGCATCGTTAATATAGTCAACCCTCAGAGTCTAAGCGGGTTGCGCCTGGGTTGCCACGCACAATGCGTGCCTTGCGCCAAAAGTCTACAATTCATTAACAATGGCACAAATGACCCTCGACCTGTCACCTGCAATTATGGTGTGATCGCGGTGATTACTGTTTTATACTCCTGCGTCTTTATGACTTTGTTGAATACCGGGCTCTGCTCCGCGGAAGAGGATGCTGAAACGCACCATGACTGGACAAGCTTCCCCGATTTTGACCACGCTGCTTGATACCGATGCCTATAAGCTTCACATGCAGCAGGCCGTTTATCATCGTTACTACGATGTCCCGGTAACGGCAGAATTTCGCTGCCGCAGCGATGAGCAGCTCGGCCAGTATGCCGACGCCATCCGCACGCACATTACTGCCATGCAATCCCTGGCGCTGAGCGATGACGAATATCGTTACCTCAGCAGCTTACCGTTTTTCCAGCAGGATTATCTCGACTGGCTGCGCCAGTTCCGCTTCGATGCCTCGCAGGTTGAGGTGCGCGACAATCACGGGCATCTGCGCATTCAGATTCGCGGCCCGTGGCGTGAAGTGATTCTGTGGGAAGTGCCGCTGCTGGCGTTGATCAGCGAAGTGGTGCACCGCCACCGGACGCCGGAAAGCGGCGCGGAACAGGCGGTGGCGCATCTGCAGCAGAAGCTGGTGCACTTCCGTGAGCAGGTGGGCGATCTCGATATGTCGCGCTTCCAGCTGATGGACTTTGGCACGCGGCGTCGTTATTCGCGCGCGGTGCAGGAAGCGATTGTCAGCACGCTGAAAAGCGAATTCCCTTGGCTGCTGGGCACCAGTAACTACGATCTGGCGCGCCGGTTGCAGCTTAACCCGGTCGGAACCCAAGCACACGAATGGTTCCAGACGCATCAACAGATCAGCCCGGTACTGGCCAGCAGCCAGCGCGCAGCGCTGCAGTCGTGGCTGGATGAGTACGACAACCAGCTCGGCATTGCCCTGACCGACTGCATCACGATGGACGCGTTTCTGCGTGATTTCGGCCCCGGTTTTGCCCATCGCTATCAGGGCCTGCGCCATGATTCGGGCGATCCGGTGGAGTGGGGAGAAAAAGCCATTGCGCACTATCAGCGGCTGAATATCGATCCGCTCAGCAAAACGCTGTTGTTCTCCGACAATCTCAACCTCGATAAAGCGCTGGCGCTGTATCGTCATTTCGGTCAGCGCGCGAACGTGGTATTTGGCATCGGCACCCGCCTCACCTGCGATATTCCCGGCGTCACGCCTTTGAATATCGTGATCAAACTGGTGAGCTGCAACGGTAAACCGGTGGCCAAACTCTCCGACAGTCCCGGTAAAACCATCTGCCAGGATAAAGCCTTCGTGCGCGCCCTGCGCAAAGCCTTCGACCTGCCGCTGGTCAAACGCGCCAGCTAATTGGCCTGAGCAGGGTGCCTGCGCCCTGCTCTGCGCCAGAAAATCTCTTTATTCCCCGGCAATTTTGCTTGTTTCCTAGTGGCTCGCAAGTAACATAGCTAAACCCCGGAATGGGGCTTATTTCACTCCATCTTCATTTATATAGAGAGATTTTTATGAGCGTAGTGCCTGTAGCGGATGTACTGCACGGCCGTGTCGCGGTTGACAGTGAAGTCACCGTACGTGGTTGGGTACGTACCCGAAGAGATTCCAAAGCCGGTCTTTCCTTCATCGCCGTTTATGACGGTTCCTGCTTTAATCCCGTTCAGGCCGTCGTCAATAATTCTCTGAATAATTATCAGGATGAAGTGCTGCGTCTGACCACCGGCTGTTCGGTGATCGTCACCGGTAAAGTGGTGGAGTCGCCGGGTGAAGGTCAGGCATTCGAACTGCAGGCGACCCAGGTTGAAGTCACCGGCTGGGTGGACGATCCGGATACTTATCCGATGGCGGCTAAACGTCACAGCATCGAATACCTGCGCGAAGTGGCGCACCTGCGTCCGCGCACCAACATTGTCGGTGCCGTAGCGCGCGTACGTCATACGCTGGCGCAGGCGCTGCATCGCTTCTTCCATGAAAACGGCTATTTCTGGGTCTCCACGCCGCTGATCACCGCCTCTGACACCGAAGGTGCCGGCGAAATGTTCCGCGTCTCAACGCTGGATCTGGAAAACCTGCCGCGCGACCCGCAGGGCAACGTTGATTTCGATAAAGACTTCTTTGGTAAAGAGGCTTTCCTGACCGTTTCCGGCCAGCTGAACGCCGAGACCTACGCCTGTGCGCTGTCCAAAGTATATACCTTTGGCCCAACGTTCCGTGCCGAAAACTCTAATACCAGCCGTCATTTAGCGGAATTCTGGATGCTGGAGCCGGAAGTGGCGTTCGCCACGCTGGACGATGCGGCTGCCCTAGCGGAAGCGATGCTGAATTATGTGTTTAAAGCGGTGCTGGAAGAGCGCGCTGATGATATGGCGTTCTTCGCCGAGCGCGTGGATAAAGAAGCCATCGCCCGTCTGGAGCGCTTCATCACCACTGATTTCGCCCAGGTAGACTATACCGACGCCGTCGACATCCTGCTGAAAAGCGGCCAGAGCTTCGAGAACCCGGTGTCATGGGGCATGGATCTCTCTTCCGAACACGAGCGTTATCTGGCAGAGAAACACTTTAAAGCGCCGGTGGTGGTGAAGAACTACCCGACAGATATCAAAGCGTTCTACATGCGTATGAACGACGACGGCAAAACCGTGGCGGCGATGGACGTGCTGGCGCCAGGCATCGGTGAAATCATCGGCGGCTCGCAGCGTGAAGAGCGTCTTGATGTGCTGAATGCACGCCTCGCAGAAATGGGACTGAATAAAGAAGATTACTGGTGGTATCGTGACCTGCGTCGCTATGGCACCGTGCCGCATGCCGGCTTCGGTTTAGGTTTCGAACGTTTAATCGCTTATGTCACCGGCGTACAAAATGTAAGAGACGTTATCCCGTTCCCACGCACGCCACGTAACGCTAATTTCTAAGATTTAAGATTAAATATAAGAAATTCATATATATATTGAGGTCGGCCCTGCCGGCCTTTTTTTATTTTTGTAAATTTTGAGTTCTCTCACAAAGTTCCCGATATTTTGCAAATTGCAATATAATTTTGCTTTTCGATACGTAATTACGAGAATTGAATCATTTTCGGGCTAGAATTAGCAACCCAGTGATGGAAAGATGCGTGCAGACACAGGAGACATCAAACCTTCTTTCAAGGTTCCCGTAAAGGTTTCTTGACGGCAGTGGCAGATGTCCAAATAACTCCAATGAGGGTAATAAATAATGATGAAGCGCAACATTCTTGCAGTGGTTATCCCTGCTCTGTTAGCTGCCGGTGCAGCAAACGCAGCAGAAATCTATAACAAAGATGGCAACAAACTGGACCTCTACGGTAAAGTTGATGCACGTCACACTTTCTCTGATAACGCCGGTGATGATGGCGATCAGTCTTACGTTCATTTCGGCTTCAAGGGTGAAACTCAGATTACCGACCAGCTGACCGGTTACGGCCAGTGGGAATACAACGTGCAGGCTAACGTTGCTGAATCTCAGGGCACCAAAGGCTCTAAAACTCGTCTGGGCTTTGCCGGTCTGAAATTTGGTGATGCAGGCTCCTTCGACTACGGTCGTAACTACGGCGTACTGTACGACGCAATGTCTTACACTGACCAGCTGCCAGTATTCGGTGACGATACCCTGAATCAGGACAGCGACAACTTCATGGTTGGTCGTTCTAACGGTCTGGCGACTTACCGTAACAGCAACTTCTTCGGTCTGGTTGACGGTCTGGGCTTAGCTGTTCAGTATCAGGGCAAAAACGAAGGCCGCGGTCCACGTTACGACAACGGTGACGGCTGGGGTACCTCTGTATCTTACGACACTGGCATGGGCATCAGCGCAGTGGGTGCATACTTCTCTTCAGATCGTACCAATCAGCAGCAGCTGGATGGCAACGGTGAGAAAGCAGATGCATACGGTTTCGGTCTGAAATACGACGCCAACAATGTATACCTGGCTGCCTTCTACGGCGAATCACGTAACACCACTAAATATGGCAACACCAGCGCCACTCCAGATGGTGTAGCAATCAACTACGCTGCTAACAAAGCTCAGGCTTTCGAAGTGGTTGCTCAGTACCAGTTCGACTTCGGTCTGCGCCCATCCATCGCTTACCTGCAGTCTAAAGGCAAGGACCTGAACTCTGTAGGTACCTTCGGCGGCGGTGATGCTGACCTGGTTAAATACATCGAAGTGGGTACCTACTACTACTTCAACAAAAACATGTCCACCTATGTTGACTACAAAATCAACCTGCTGGACGACAACGACTTCACCCGTTCTACCGGTACTTCTACCGACAACGTGGTTGGCGTTGGCATGGTTTACCAGTTCTAATCTGCCGATTCGAACTGTGTAACACCGCAGAAACGGAGCCTTCGGGCTCCGTTTTGCATTTCAGTGATCGGGCTCCCGATTAGCGCCATTACTTTATACGCCACAGTTATTTCTTTTTTATGTCAGCGGTTGGCAAGCGTTGCGTCTGACGTTAACCTGATAGCTCATTTTGCTAAAGTTCACCCAAACGGAACTGACTCATGTTTGAATCAATCTCTGCCGCACCAGCCGATCCTATTCTGGGACTGGCTGACCTGTTTCGCGCCGACGACCGCCCGAATAAAATCAATCTTGGCATTGGTGTTTATAAAGATGAAACCGGCAAAACTCCGGTGCTGACCAGTGTGAAAAAAGCTGAGCAGTATCTGCTGGAGAACGAGACCACCAAAAACTACCTCAGCATTGATGGTCTGGCTGATTTCGCGCTCTGCACGCAGGAACTGCTGTTTGGCAAAGAGAACGCGCTAATTAGCGCTGGTCGCGCCTGCACCGCGCAGACGCCGGGCGGTACCGGAGCGCTGCGCGTCGCCGCGGATTTCCTCGCTACGCAAACCAACGTCAAACGCATCTGGGTGAGCAATCCCAGCTGGCCGAACCACAAAAACGTGTTCAACGCCGCCGGTCTGGAAATGTGTGATTACCAGTATTACGATGCGACGACCCACAGCCTCGACTTTGATGGCATGCTGGCCTCGCTGCAGGAAGCGCAGGCGGGCGACGTGGTGCTGTTCCACGGCTGCTGCCATAACCCGACCGGTATCGATCCTACCGCTGACCAGTGGCAACAGCTGGCGCAGCTGTCGCAGGAGAAAGGCTGGCTGCCGCTGTTCGATTTCGCCTATCAGGGCTTCGCACGCGGTCTGGATGAAGATGCTGAAGGCCTGCGCATTTTCGCTGCATCCCATCAGGAATTGATCGTCGCCAGCTCCTACTCGAAGAACTTTGGTCTGTACAACGAGCGTGTCGGTGCGCTGACGCTGGTGGCGGCAACAGCCGACGTGGCGAAGACGGCATTCAGCCAGGTGAAATACAGCATCCGCGCCAACTACTCTAACCCGCCGTCGCACGGTGCTGCCGTAGTCGCCACCATTCTCGGCAACGACGCACTGCGTACTATCTGGGTGCAGGAGCTGACCGACATGCGTCAGCGCATTCAGCGCATGCGTCAGCTGTTTGTGAATACCCTAGCGGAGAAAGGTGCACAGCGCGATTTCAGCTTCATAATCAAACAGAACGGCATGTTCTCGTTCAGCGGTCTGACCAAAGATCAGGTGGTGCGTCTGCGTGAAGAGTTCGGCGTGTATGCGGTGAATTCCGGTCGCGTTAACGTGGCAGGCATGACGCCGGATAATATGTCGGCACTGTGTGAAGCCATGGTCGCGGTGCTGTAACGAACCAAAGAATGGGCCTGCTGGCCCATTTTTTATTGCAGGAAAGGATTACTGACGCGTTCATGGCCGAGGGTGGAAATCGGGCCATGGCCGGGGACAAACGTCACATCATCACCCAGCGGCAGAAGTTTATCCCGAATGGCAGCAATCAGATCGCTGTGGCTGCCCTGCGGAAAATCGGTGCGGCCTACGCCACCGTTAAAAATCACATCACCTGAGATCAACAGACGGCCAGCACGGTCAAAGAACACGATATGGCCAAGCGTATGACCTGGACAGTGCAACACCTCCAGCGTCACGTTGCCCAGCTGTACCGTTTCGCCCTCTTCCAGCCAGCGATCTGGCGTCAGCGGCGCGCACTCCGGCAAACCAAACATCCGGCTCTGAGTGGGCAGGTTGTCCAGCCAGAAGGCATCTGCTGGCTGCGGCCCGACGATCGGCACCTGATAGTGCTGCGCCAGTTCCGCAGCAGCACCGACGTGATCGAGATGGCCGTGAGTCAGCAGGATTTGCGACGGCGTTAAGCCTCGCTCCGCCAGCTCGGCAATAATGGTTTCGGCATCGCCGCCGGGATCAACCAGCGCAGCCTGTTGCGTCTCGTCATCCCAGATAACGGAACAGTTCTGTGAAAAGGCGGTGACCGGAATAATCAGGTAATTCATAGCGCTCCATGACCGACACACGCAGCGCTGCCAGTATCAGGACCAGTGCCTTGCAGGCCCGGTATCAATGTGTACGAAGTTGCTGCGCGGGTAATATCCTATACCACCGGCGCGCATAGATAACGCCGCTTTGCGAACATTGCTCAGAGAAATGCCCTCAATGTGGAAATCCATCGCCTGCCCTTTGATGTGATAGCTGTGTTTAGCCACGCCAGGGCCCGATTCACGCAGCATATTATTGGTCGCCAGCGTACGGTAGCCGGAGATCAGCTGCACCGGTTTGCGCGTGTTGAGCAGCGTCTGCAAACGATACAGCTGGTCAAACAGATGCGGATCGATGTGTTTAACCTGATTGGCGCGGTAATCACGGAAGAAGTGGTTTAAGCGAGCTAACTCATCCTTGTCATAACTCTTACCGTTAAAAAACTCAGTTTTGAGGGTTTCACCGGTATGCATGTTACTGAGCGTTAATACCCGGGGGCGGGAGGTGGAAACTGACGCCAGCGCTGCACCCGGCAGCAGTGACAATCCAGCCGCTGCGCCACCCAGCAGCAATAAACGACGACGTTGAGAATCAAAATTAGCCATGAAACGGGGTTACCTAATCTAAAACGATAAAAAGTATGTGCAAAAAGTACACAAGGCCGAACAGTAACCGCAGCTTGGAGAGCAGTCAACCCGCAATCTGTCACAGAATTCGCAAAACCGGTCTGAAATCAATTTTCCATACCGGTCTTGCCATTTTCTTCGAAGGAAGGATAACAGGGAAATAAACGCTTAGAGCAGCAGCTGCCCCGCTTTGGTCAGCACCTGGCTGCCGGAACGCGCCGGGTTATCATAATTGTAAATATCTGTACGATACTGCGGCTGGCCATCGTCCGCCACCCAGGCCGTAAGGTAGTAGAGATTGACCGGAATGCGATGGCGAATCGGCACGTAGCGCGTATCGCCCTGCTTCAGCGTGTCAGAGATACGGCTGTCGTTCCAGCCCGCGTCCTGCAACAGCAGATCGGCCAGCTCAGAAGCTTTGTTAACACGCACGCAGCCGGAGCTGAGCGCGCGGATATCACGCTGGAACAGGCCATGATTCGGCGTATCGTGCAGATAAATCGCGTCTGAACTCGGCATGTTGAATTTATAGCGGCCCAGCGAGTTGCTGGCACCCGGCGCCTGACGAATGCGATACGGGAAACTGGCGGCGGACACCATGTGCCAGTCAATCACCGACGGGTCGATCACTTCCGCATCGGCGCTCCAGCCCGACAGCAGCGTGTAGCCGTGCTTATACAGATAGCTCGGATCCTGCTTCACCTTCGGCACGATATCCTGACGCACCAGCGTGGTGGGCACGTTCCACGGTGGATTGAGCACCACATTATTGAGCGCGCTGCGCATCAGCGGCGTTTTGCGGTCCGGACGACCAACAATCACCCGCGATGACAGAATGGTATTGCCGTTGTTGTAGTAGGTCAGGGAATAGTTAGGAATATTCACCATGATGCCGTTGTGCATGTCATCCGGCAGCAGACGCAGACGCTGGATATTCAGCGCCAGCAGCGCCGCACGCATCTGCGGGGAAACATTCAGCCACTCGCGGGTGCGCGGACCGATGGCTCCGTCGTCTGCGAGTTCCTGCCAGTGCTGGAAGCGTTTTACCCCCTCCACCAGCGTGCTGTCGTAGACGTTGTTGCTGGCAGACGGGGTCACCGTGCTGATGTTGCCGCTGGCCTGCGGAACCTGCGCCGGCAGATCGCTGACGCTGGTGGCCGACGGGCTGACGGCCACTGGCTCATCGCTCTGGCTCACCGGCTGCGGGGCCGTCGAGACGGCATCGTCGGCTGGCGTGGGCGTCGAGACGGCATCGTCGGCTGGCGTGGGCGTCGCGCTGTGCGTGCCGGTCAGCATACCGGTGCGCTGCAGAATCTCACGCAGCGCCGGCACATCATCGCTGATCTGCCCCGGGCGCAGCGTGCCCTTATCGCGCAGCTGCGGCCACGGCCGGTTATCGGTCAGCAACGCTTTTAACGCGCTGTGCATCGGTGCGTACTGCGGATGCTGCGGCTGCAGCGACACCACAAAGGCGCGGCTGCCTCCGCCGTTCACCGCGTTCTGCCATTGATTAATGGCGGAGAGTGACGGCATGGTCAGCTTGTACGGCACATTGCTGTACAGCCAGGTTTCGCCCTGGGTCGGTACGTTAGCAACAAACTGCAGATAGCCAAGCATGGCCTCGCTCAGCACCACGTCCCGCGCGAAGCCTTTAATATCAGGATTGATGAGCAACTCTACCCAGCGGGTAAACTGCGGCTGTACGCCGGAGAGCGCCACTTCTGCCAGCTGCTGCTGGAAAGCCTGCACGGCGTCGCGATCCTGCCACAGCGGCGCCATGTTGCGTGCCGCATAGATGCCGGCGAGGCCGGGCAGATAAAAGGGTCGTTCGCTGGGGCTAAATGCCTGCTGAATTTGCTGCTGGCTGGCAGCCACTGACAGCGTGCTGTGCCGCAGCGCACCGACGTCTGCCGCCTGGCTAATAGCCAGCGGTGCCGCCATCAGTGACAAACTGAGTGCTATTGCAGCACGATTAACTCTGCTCTTCTTGTTCAGCAACATCCCTGCCCCCTTCTTACCAAAGGCACAGCATCCTGAAAACGCCGTGTACCGCCTGTACTCTTATGGTTGAGTATAAAATAAAAAACGGCATCCGCCTCGCAGGGCCGATGCCGTTTACAGATTAACCGCAGCCTGAATTTTTAACCAGATTTGCTGCTAGCTATTTTCAGTGGCCACGCCTGCGCCGGGATTTTCCTGTTTCACCGGCGTCGGATCGGCGGAGAAACCGCGCAGTCCGACCACGTGCACATGCTCCGTATTGTTAAAGACTTTACGTACCAGCTTATAAGTGGTGCCTTTTTCCGGGCTGATATTCTCCGGCGCGGCGATCACCAGCTGCATTTCCAGACGCTCGCACAGTTCGAACAGCGTGGCAATGGAGCGCGCATCAAGACGCGCGGCTTCATCCAGGAACAGCAGGCGACAAGGTGAAATATCTTTACCGCGCAGACGCCGTGACTCCTCTTCCCAGCTCTGCACCACCATCACCAGAATCGACATGCCGGTACCGATCGCTTCACCGGTCGACAGCGCCCCACTTTCGGCACGCAGCCAGCCGTCGGAGCCGCGGTTCACTTCCACTTCCATCTCAAGGTAGTTGCGGTAGTCGAGCAGCTCTTCACCGATGGTCTGCGCCGTACGCTGGCCCATATCAATATGCGGATTGAGACGCTGATACAGCTTCGCCAGCGCTTCCGAGAACGTGAGGCGATTGCTGGTAAGCAGATCCTGATGCTGCTCATGCTCTTCCGACAGTGTATCCAGCAGCATGGCGTGCGTTTCGCGCACATTGACGTTCAGCCGCACGCTGCGCACCTGGCCAAAGCTCACCGCCTGCAAGCCCTGGTTCAGCTGACGGATGCGGTTCTGCTCGCGCTGAATGGTTTTGCGGATAATATTGGCCGCACTGCGCGAGCTGATCGCCAGCGTCTGCTCACGCGCCGTCAGCTCTTCGGTCAGACGGTTCAGCTCAATCTCCATCTGCTCGATGGCTTCAACCGGATCGTCGGTACGAATAATGTCCTGACGGATACGTTCACGCAGATGCTGATAGACGGCGATAAAGAACTGAATCTTGCGCTCCGGCCGTTTTGGATCTTCCGACATGCGCAGCACATCGCGCAGATGTTCATTATCCGCGACCGCCAGGCGCAGCGCACCGAGGGCTTTATCCGACATCGAGCGCAGCTCGTCGCCGCTCAGGTAAGCCAGTTCGCGGCGATGCAGACGGCGCTCGACGCCGTTCTCTTTCACCAGGCGCAGCACGGTGCACCAGCCCGCTTTGGCGCTGACGACCTGCTCACGCATCAGGTGATAATCGCGCTCCAGCTTGCGCAGTTTCTTCTGCAGGCTATCCATCTCTGCTTCGCAGAAGGTGAGCTGTTTCTCCAGCTGATTGCGACGCGCACGGTTGTGGCTGAGCGCCGTGTAGAGTTCGTCACGCCGGCTGCGCGCGCGCTCCTCGGCGCTGGCATCGGCGTGCACGCCAATATCCTGCATCTCCTGCTGCAACTCTTTCAGCATGTCGCGCTTAGCGTCGTACGAACTCTTCAGTGACGCCAGCACTTGGGAATACTGCGTCAGCTGTGCCTGATGTTCGCGCAGGCGTTCGCGCGCGCGGCTGCGTTCGCCTTCCGCCTGCTCCAGACGCTGGCGCAGTTTTTCGTTGAGATCGCTGTTACCGATCAGCATGCCGGCCGAATCTTCATAGCTGAAGTGCGCGCGGCGCTGCACCACTTCGGTCAGGGCAAATGCCTGCTGACGCGCTTCGCGCTGCTGCTGCTGCGCCTGCTGATATTCACGCGTCAGCTGTTCGTGCTGCTGCGGATCACTCTGCAGCACCGCCACCAGCGGCTCCAGCTTGCTGAGTTTCGCGCCGTGCTGATGCAGGAAGCGCGCGGCTTCCTGGGCTTCTTCCACCCGCTCACGAATCTCTTCGCAGCGGTCGGCCAGCGAGTCGTCAAACAACAGGTTAACGCGCGGCAGCAGGCGGTTGAGCTGCGCCACGCCCTCTTTTGCCTGCTCAAACTGGGCACGCTGCTGCTGGTTGTCATTCTCGTGCTGCGCCAGCGCACGCTCCAGCTCGCCACGACGGCTATTGAGCTGGCGCATCTGCGCTTCCGGATTTTCGTCAAAGGCCACCGCCAGATGGCTGCCGATAAAGCGGCTAAACGACTGATGCAGTCGCTGGGTTTTCTGCACGTCAAACGACAGCGTGGCAAAACGTTTGGCCAGCTGGTCGCGCTCATTGTTCAACAGCTCCAGCTGATTTTCCCGCGCCGCGCGACCAAACAGCGGCACTTTCGGGAAGCGCGAATAACGCCACTGGCGCTCCGCCACTTTGACGACGACCGCATTTTCCAGTTCGTCGACGCTGAAGACGCTGTCATCAAACGACTGCGGATCGCCTTCGATCAGATAGAGATCTTCCGGACACTCTTCAAGGCCGTCGAGCATCCCGCGCACCAGCGACAGGTCCGGTACCACAATGGCGTGACGTGATGGGCCATACAGCGCGGAGAAGTACGGCGCATCATCCAGCGTGACGTCATCGTAAATTTCTGACAGCAGCACGCCGCCAAACCGCTCCGCCAGCTGGGTCAGGCGCGCATCTTCCGCGCCGCCCGGCTGGCTGAGTCGCGCAATCTGCTGCTCAACTTCACGCTTGCGCGCCGCCACTTCATCACGCTCGACGGTGGTTTCACGCTCGCGCTCCAGCAGCTGCTGCATATATTCGGTGATCTGCTGGCTGCTGCTCAGCGTCTGGCCGGTCTGCTCGCTCAGCTGGGTGAGAATCTCCTGTGCCGCCAGCCAGTGCGGTGCCCACGCGCTCAGCGCAGTGATGCGCTCGCGCAGCTGCTCCAGCTCCTGGCGCATCAGCATGCGGCGTTCACCGGCGTCGGCCACGCTTTCTTTCAGCTGCTCTATCTGCGCTTCCAGTTCACGCTGCAGGCCTTCCAGCGCGTCAGCGTCATACTGCTGGCCCTGACGTTTACAGAAGTCAGCCAGCAGACGCTCGGCGTCATGCTGCTCGCGCAGGCGGGTTTCCAGTTCGTTGAGACGCAGACGCAGCGAAGAGAGCTGCTCGGCATGATGGCGCTGGTTGGCGGCATCACGCAGCAATTCACGCCCGACCTGCCACGCATCCTGACGGCTTACCTCACCGGCAATGCTGGTGACCAGCGCCAGCGCCTGTTCAAACTGGCTGTGCGCCGCTTCCGCCACGCTCAGCTTCTGCTCCAAGCGCAGCAGCCGTTCGATGGCCTCTTCTTCGCGCGCCTGGAAGGTTTCCTGCCACTCTGCGGCGTTGTCGATGGTGAGGTCCGGTAGCTGGCACTGCGCCCGCGCTTTTTCCAGCGCCTGCAGCGCCTGCTGATACTGAATGGCGCGGGTTTGCTGCACATCAAGCGCCTGCTGAAAATCGGCCAGCTGGCTTTTCAGCTCGTCGACTTCAATTTCCGCCGCTTCTGCGCGCGCTTCGTTCTCTTCCTGCATCTTACGCGCTTCGGCCACCACTTCATTCTGCTCTTCGAGGCGATAGTTCAGCTCTTCCAGATCGGCGTCGTAACGCGCGATCTTCTCCTGCTGACGCATCGCAGTCTGGACCAGATTAAGGTGATCGCTCGCCGCCTGATAATCGGTTTCCAGATCGCTCTCTGCGCCGTTGTGCTCAGAGAGTTCGTGCGCCATTTCGATGTGACGATACTGTTCCAATGCCAGCTGATTGCGACTGGTGAACAGCTCGTTACGCAGCTGCAGCGCACCGTCGAGATGGATGCGACGCTCGTTGGCGTGGCGCATATAGTCGGCAGAAACGTAGCTGGTGGCTTCAGAGATCAGATGCTTAAACAGATCGCGGTCCGACTGCGTGACGCAAATCGCTTCCAGCGTCATGCGGTTTTCGCGCAGCGCCGCTTCCATATCCTGGAACGCTTTACGCACGCCGCCGTTTTCCGGCAACAGGTAATCGCGCAGAGACCGGGTAATGGCGCTGGAGATACCTCCATACAGCGAGGCTTCGATCAGACGGTAGAATTTGCTGCGATCGCCGGCGGTGCGCAGGCGACGCGGTACCACGCCGAGCTCAAACATCATGGCGTGGTAGTCCGTGACCGAGTTGAACTGGCGGAACTGCACGCCCTCCTGCGCTTCCACCCGCTCCTTCACTTCTGCCAGCGGCAGCACGCGCGCCTGACGGCTGCCGAGAATTTCGGTCAGCATATCGGTTGGCAGCGTATCGGTCGGCAGCCCGTGAATACTGAACGGCTTGATGTCGACTTTCTTATCGCGTCCGGCCACCTGCTGCAGGCGCACGCCAGCCACCACGCGCTGATGGCGCGAGTTGACCACGTCCAGCACCGCATAGCAGACGCCCGCGCGCAGTTTGCCGTGCAGGCCCTTGTCGCGCGAGCCGGACGTGGCACCGGCTTCGGTGGTATTACGGAAATGCAGCAGGGTTAAGTCCGGAATCAGTGCCGTAACAAACGCCGCCATGGTGGTCGATTTACCGGCACCGTTACCGCCGGACAGCGTGGTGACCAGCTCATCTAGATCAAAGGTGCGGGCAAAGAAACCGTTCCAGTTGATCAGCGTGAGCGATCGAAATTTACCGCGTTCAATCATGCCTGTTCATCCTCCGCGCGCTCGCTCGCGTCGTTTTCGCTGTCATTTTCTGCCTCGTCGCTCTCACTGGCGACCGGTGCGTTCTCCAGCGTCATCGCTTCACCGTCACGAATCAGGCGCAGCTGCGCTTCACGTGCGTCGTCACCGCTGCGCACATCCGCACCAAAGCGGAAAACGGACTCCATAATGCGGAACTTGCTGCTGTCGTTGCCCATAAACCACACCATGCCGAGACGGCGCAGACGGCTGAGCGAAGCACGCATCTTCTCCTCCAGTTTGGCGCGATCCAGATCCGACCCGGTGGAGCGCTGGTTAACCAGCTTCAGCAACCTGCTTTCATCCGCCAGCGACAGCAGCTCGTCGTACAGCTCCTGCTGGGTGAAAATGCCCTCGTTGGCCAGCCGCTCCGGGCTCAGGTAGAGATAACAGAGAATTTTACCCACCATCATGTCGAGCTCGGACAGCACCGAGCGCGGGATCAGCGTGGTTGAGCGCGGACGCAGATAGAAAAAACCTTCCGGTGCGCGGATCAACTCAACGTTGTAGCGCGCATAAAACTCTTCTAAAAACGGCTGGTAATCCATCAGAAAAGCGTGATTATCCAGCTCTTCAATACCAATGTGGCGGCCGGCGCGTAACTGGCTATCAAGCGCGGAAAAAATCGGGTTTGCCAGTGCCAGCACCAGTTTGACCGGCATCACTTGTTCAATATTTGTCGATGACATGTGCCTGCACCTTGGCTCCGTAATCATTGATGGTCTGCCATTCCGCAGGCAGACCGGCTAAATCGGCTTCGGCCACGCCGAGTCGCACCGCCTGATCGATGACGATACGTGCGAGGTCGAAGTGGCGCGCGCGGGGATACTGCGCCAGATAGTCACGCATCACCGTGGCGAGATGCAGCGGCTTCTGCTGCTGCTTATAAATCTGCAGCGCTTCTTCAATCATCGCTGCTAGCTGCTCGCGGATTTCGTTAAACTCTTCGTACTCCATCTCCGGCGGCAGCTCGCCCATCACCTCGTCGTTACACAGCGTCATCTCTTCATCGCGCATGTCATACAGACGGTCGGCATTGGCGTAGGTCAGCGCCCACGGCTGATCGAAATAGTTCTGCACCGACTGGCGTAAACGCTGCGCGAACACGCGGTTTTTATCCATGTCGATGGCGGTACGAATAAATTTATGCACGTGGCGGTCGTAACCGATCCACAGATCGATGGCCTGCTGGCCCCAGCTGATAATGCGATCGAGCTTGTTTTGCAGGTCAAACACCAGCTTGTCGACGAAGCCCAGATCCGGGCTGCTCAGCGTGGCGTCCTGAATCCGTAGCAGGTTAGCCTGCAGCTTGTCGCCTGCTGCTTCCAGCGTATCCTGCAGTTCGCGCAGCGTGCCGGAGGTCTCCGACAGCAGCAGCTCGCAGCTGGAGATGGCCGCGCGCCAGTCTTTGTTCAGCAGATCGGCGATGTCGCTTTTTACCGCCTGTTGCTGTTCGTCCATCAGGCGCTGCGTCATGTCGACGCTGTCGAAGATTTCCGCGACCGAATATTTCAGCGGCGCAAAGACGTTGCGGTGCCAGTGAAATTCGTCGCCATCTTCCTCGGCGGCGTCGGCGGCGCGCTTCAGCTCCTGCGCGACAATCGACAGCTGCATCGACAGGCGCAGCGTGGAAAATTCGCGCTGGCGGATGTAATAGTC
This sequence comes from Type-A symbiont of Plautia stali, assembly GCF_059731155.1. Taxonomy (NCBI): domain Bacteria; species Type-A symbiont of Plautia stali. Next base: position 1,700,212 of record NZ_AP035891.1, read on the forward strand.
GGTGATGCCGATCGCCAGTGGCGTCAGACGATAGATGGCGTGACCTTCGGTCAGCTCGCTGGTAAAACGGTTAAGCAGGCGCTGACGCACCATGTCGTTGATGGCGTTATTGGCACGGACCTGAACGGTTTCGTGGGTTTGTTCAAACGCTTTGCTGACGTGACGAAAGGCGTCAATCAGCTCACCTTCACTCATCTCGCCGTCCATGCGCTCCCCGTTGAGGGTGGCGATGGCCAGCAAAAACGCCAGACGTTCTACCGGCAGCGCAAGGGAAAAGTCATTCTTGCGCGCCCATGCCACCAGTTCGGGGACCGTCTGGGAAAATTCGCTCATAGTTGATCCTTCTACCTAGGTTTGCGCGCAGTCACGTGGATATAGCGCCCTAAGCTCAAAAAGGGCTCCTGACGACAGTAGCGCCGTTCCATCTCAATAATTTCCTCAACGCTCTTCCCGGCGCCGGGCTGCGGCTTCATGTAGTCACTGAACACGCGGATACCGGCACGCTGCTCGGTGATAAATCCGCATTGCGTCAGCCAGCGCTGTACATCGTCAGGATCGCGGGGGAAATCCGGCGACAGCGTGCGTTTTTTGCGCTTGTTCATGTTGGCGCGCAGATAGCCGAAATTGCCGAGCGTCAGGGTGCGGAACGTCAGGCCGTGCGCGTTATAAAACATTAGCGACAGCACACCACCGGGTTTCAGCGTATGCCACAGCGCCTGCAGCACCGCCAGCGGATCCTCCACCCACTCAAGCACAGCGTGAAACAATACCAGATCCACCGGCTTATCCAAATGTTCGCCAACCTGCTGAGCGCTAATTTGTTTGAATTGCATGCTGTGGCTCACACCTGCGCTGTGCGCATGGGCGGCGGCCAGCTTGAGCATCTCGCCCGACAGGTCGCACAGCAGTACCTGATGCCCCTTCGCGGCGAGGCCGCTGGAGATCTGTCCGACGCCGCCACCGGCATCCAGCACCGTCAGCGGGCCGGCGGGCAGCGTCGGCAGAATGGCGTCCTGCTCATCCCAGATGATCGCCTGACGTACCTGGCCTTTACGGGTGCCATAAATATTTTGCGAGAATTTATCCGCCAGATCGTCAAAGTTACGATCCTGCATGGTGATGGCTCCGCTTTGCTGCATTCAACTTGTGCTATTTTGTCACAGGCTCAACAAGAATGAACCTTTCATGCCGCAGTAACTGTCTGGCTGCTGTTTTTTCGGACAAAAGGAGACGCTTTCGATGTTTTTTGCCTTAAAAAAATGGATTGGCGCGATGCTACTGCCTTTGCCATTGCTGTTAACGCTTATGGCGGCAGAACTTTTACTGCTCTGGTTCAGCCGCTGGCAAAAAAGCGGCAAAATCCTTATCTTATTGAGCTGGCTGATGCTGTTACTGCTGAGTTTGCAACCGGTGGCCGATCGGCTGCTAGCACCGCTGGAAAACCAGTATGCTACGTGGAATGGCAGCGAGCCGGTGGACTATATCGTGGTGCTGGGCGGGGGCTACACCTATAATCGGCAGTGGGCACCGAGCTCCAACCTGCTGAACAACAGCCTTGCCGCGCGTGACCGAAGGCGTCTGCCAGTGGCGGCGCTATCCTCAGGCCAAAATGATCTTCACCGGTGCCGCTGCGGGCTACAATCCGCGCAGCAACGCCAGCGTTGCCGCCGATGTGGCGCGCAGCCTTGGCGTGCCCGACGATGCCATTATCGTGCTGGATCAACCGCATGACACCGGCGAAGAAGCGCTGGCGGTGAAGCAGACCATCGGGCAGCAGCCGTTTCTGCTGGTGACGTCTGCCAACCATCTGCCACGCGCCATGCACTTTTTCCAGAGCGCCGGCCTGAATCCGCTACCGGCACCGGCTAACCAGCTGGCGATCACCTCACCGATCAGCGTCTGGGATCGCACGCTGCCCTCACTGCTGTGGCTCAGCCATAGCCAGCGCGCGGTATATGAAACACTGGGGCTGATCTGGCAGCGGCTGCGCGGCAGTGGCGAACATTCAGCCGAGCCAGGGGAGTAGCTGCGCGCGGGCATGGTCAAAGCGCGGGCGGTCAAACTGGCCGCTGCTGACCAGCGTGTCAACGCAATCCCACAGCTGATAGAACCAGCGGCGCCAGACGAAACCTTCATCCACCGGCGCGCACTGTAAATAGTGCTGCAGCAGCGATGCTTCAGCACCGTTTTCCGCCAGGCGCATTAGCTCATACTCACGCGGTGCCCACAAAATGGTGCCCGGCTGGGTCATCGCCACCAGCTGATCGCTGTGCGGGTCTTTCAGCATACTGGCGAGACGCAGATTGCCGTGCATTAGCACACACGGGTCGTCAAAGCCAGCAAACAGCTGCGCCAGCTGTTCGCGGCTGCGAAACAGAATCTGGCGATCGGCAGGGGTAAATCCGGGGGGGGGGGAGGGGAGCGACAAATAGCCCAGCGTGGACCACAGCACTTCCACCCGCTGGCGATACCACGCCGGCCAGCGATTTTCCTGCACGCTGTCAACGCTGCCGACCAAGCCATGGCTGTCAATGCGGTGCCACGCCAGCAGCCCTTCGACAATCTGTTCACACAGCTGCTCCCAGCGCGCTGCCGTGCGCGCTGGCGCTTCGGCCGATACACCATTTAAGCGCGCCAGCAGCAGCATTTCATGCGCCGGTGGTTGCTGACTCAAAACCAGGCCGTATACCGTGGGCAGCGTAATCAGCCCTTCATGCGCCAGCATGGTGAGTTTTTTCGCTTCGAGCGCGGCGCGTCCCTGATGACGAAAATATTTCGCTACCAGCGGCATCGGCTTACCGTGGTCATCATAGAGGGCGTAAAAACGCGATTGTGCCTGTTCGCTGATGGTTTCCAGCCGGCTAACGCCTTCGCCCAGCACCAGCGCCAGTTCTGCACGAAGTTGTTCCATGGAAGAGTTCTCCGGAGTTAACTCATTGCACCATCCTGGAGGTCATGACGGCGCGAAACTTAGCGCCAGATCAAACTTTGCGGCCAGCCGGGTCGCTGGCCGCTGACAATCACGCCTGCATCGCTTCACGCACGCGCAGCAGATCGTCCGGCGTATCCACACCAACGCTCGGCACGGTGGCCGCTACCGCCACGTGGATCTTTTCGCCGTACCACAGCACGCGCAGCTGCTCCAGCAACTCGATTTGCTCCAGCGCACAGGGTTGCCATGCCATATAGCGACGGATGAAACCGGCGCGATAGGCATAGATACCGATGTGGCGCAGCAGCGTGTCGCCAATCTGCTCACGCGACTGCGCGTAACGTTCGCGATCCCACGGAATGGTCGCACGTGAAAAATAGAGCGCATAGCCGCTGGCATCGGTGACCACTTTTACCGCGTTGGGATTGAACGCCTCTTCTGCCTCATGAATCGGTACCGCCAGCGTGGCCATGCCGGCATCCGCCTGGGCCAGATTTTCCGCGACCTGACGCACAATCTCCGCCGGTATCATCGGCTCGTCGCCCTGCACGTTCACGATGATGGTATCGTCAGCAAACTGATACTTTTCAATCACCTCGGCCAGACGCTCGGTACCAGAGTGATGGTCGGCACGCGTCATGCAGACTTCCACACCGGCAGCGGTCACCGCCGCCGCCACGTCAGGATGATCGGTGGCCACAATGACCCGCTCGGCGCCGGACTCACGTGCACGCTCCATCACGTGCACCACCATCGGTTTACCGTGAATATCCAGCAGCGGTTTGCCCGGCAGGCGCGTGGAGGCGTAGCGTGCCGGAATAATCGCCACGAAACTCATGGATGAATCTCTTCAACGGACAGGGTGCGCGCTTCTACTTCCAGCAATACCGGAATACCGTCACGCACCGGGAATGCCAGGCCGTCAGGTTTGCAGATCAACTCCTGCTGCTCTTTGTTGTAATACAGTTTTCCGTTGCAGACCGGACAGGCCACAATCTCAAGTAAACGGTGATCCATACTTTTCTCCTTTCAGGACCGATACGTCAGAGGATTAGCATACCATAGCGCAATCAGGGACGGCGCGCCGCCATCGGCTTATATGCTGACGTGCCAGCGCGTGGACTAGGCGGCCCGCAGCGCATCGGGCGCGTTTTCCAGCACCACTTCGCTGGCGCCCTGCCAAGCGGCGAAGCGGTTGATGGCTTTATGCACATCGGCGAGAAACTGCTGGCTCACGCGCACGCCGGGCTCTAGCCAGAAGGCCCGCAAAATCAGGCGCTGCGCCTAGCGATCCATTTTGGCATCGACGCGCCCCTTCAGTACGCCGCGGTGCAGCAGCGGCAGGACAAAATAGCCGTATTTGCGTTTGTGCTCCGGCGTATAGCACTCGATGCGGTAGTCAAAATTAAACAACTCAAGCGCGCGGCGGCGATCCCATACCACCGGATCAAACGGTGACAGCAGCGCGCTGTGCGTGGCGGCCTGCGGCTGCGCCAGTTGCGGCAGCAGCGTATGGTGCAGCCACATCTCGCCCAGTTGCTCAACCTCAACGCGCTGAATAACGCCCTGCTCAGCGGCCTGCGCCAGCCAGATTGCGATGGGCGCGCGTTTCAGACGGTAGTAATCGGCCAGCCAGCTGGCACGGAAAATGCCGAGGCTGCGCGCGCTGTGATCCAGCATCTGCATCACCGCCTCGTTCTCGCTCAGCGCATGCTCCTCGTCGCGCCAGCGCGGCATCACCCGACTACGCAGATCGTAGACGCGCTGGAAGTTACGGCGCTCGACAACCATCAGTTCACCGGCGCTAAACAGGTTCTCCAGATGTCGCTTGTGCGGCTTCCACGCCCACCAGCCGGGTTTGGTGTGCTTGTCGCTGGCAAAATCAGCGGCGCGTACCGGACCGGTGGCGGCGATATGTTGCAGCAGATCGGCGATCTCCTGCTGATGCTGATCCACCCATTGCTGATTGTATTTCCAGCCCAGGCGCTGCGGTGCCAGCATCCGGTGACGCAGCAGCGGATAATCTTCAAAAGGGATAAAACAGGCTTCATGCGCCCAGTATTCAAACAGCGCGCCCGCCGCCAGCGTTTGCTCCAGCCACTCAGCAGGAAAAGCGCCTAGGCGGCTGAACAGCAACCAGATACGGACTGCGCGCGGCCACATTAATGGTATCGATTTGCAGCAGCGACATATCTGCCGCACACAGGCGTGAATATCGGCAAAACGCGCCTGGCGGCGCGGCGGGCGTAGCAGGCACCTGGGCAGAGAGGTGCAGGTTGCGGGCGGTTTGCAGAGAGAGGGAATGCGTGCTGGTCATTACGTCGTCCCTTTGGATTGTTAGCGCGACCGGGCGTCGCGCGCAGCCGTACAGAGTTGAGTCAGATTGGCCAGCAATGCGGCCAGCGGCGCGCCCGCCAGATGCGCATCCACCGGCAGATACCACCAGTTAGCGCGGGCAAAATGGCGGCATTTGACCGCGTCTTTTTCTGTCATCAGCAGGCACTGTGCATCCTGGGTCAGGCTGCGTAACTCTTCTTCGCTATAAGCGTGGTGATCGGCAAAGGCAATCTCTGCCACCGGCTGCACGCCCAGCTGCTGCAGCGTAGTGAAGAAACGCGGCGGATGACCGATGCCGGCCATCGCGACAATGGCCGGCAGCTGCGTTAGCGCAGCCTGTTCGCCGGTCAGCAGATTGACCGCCAGACCCGGCTGCAGCGTCATGGCGATCTCGCCAGCCTGCGCGCTGCCCCCGTTGACCACCACGGCATCGACCTGCTCCAGCCGTGACGCGCGTTCACGCATCGGTCCGGCCGGTAACCACCAGCCGTTGCCAAAGCGGCGCACGCCATCCACGACGACGATTTCGCGATCACGCTGCAGCGCATAGTGCTGCAGGCCATCATCCGTCACAATCACATCCAGCGGATGCGCCGCCAGCAGGGCCTCGATTGCCAGCCGGCGCTGCGGTGCTACTGCGACCGGCACCTGGGTGCGCTGGGCGATCAGCACCGGTTCATCACCAGCCTGTTCCGTCGCGGTATCCTGATTGACCAGCAGCGGATAGCGTTCCGCTTTACCGCCGTAACCACGCGACACCACGCCCGGACGCAGCCCCTGCTGTTGCAGCGCCTGCACCAGCCAAATCACCAGCGGTGTTTTGCCGTTGCCGCCCGCGGTCAGGTTGCCAACGACAATGACCGGACAGGGCGCGCGCCAGCGGGTACGCCAGCCGCGCTGATAGCTCAGGCGAATCAGCCAGGTGATAGCGCCATACAGCAGACTCAGCGGCCACAACAGCAGCCACAGCGGCGAGCGTCCGCTCCAGATACGTTCAATCATTGACCGAACTGCAGTTTGTGCAGCTGCGCGTAAGCGCCTTTCTGCGCCAGCAGCACCTCATGGGTGCCGCGTTCCACGATACGCCCATCCTCGACCACCACGATTTCGTCGGCCTTTTCAATGGTGGAGAGACGGTGCGCAATCATCAGCGACGTACGGTTCTTTTGCAGCTCGTCCAGCGCCGACTGGATGGCGCGTTCGGATTCGGTATCCAGCGCCGAAGTGGCTTCGTCCAGAATCAAAATCGGGCAGTCACGCAGCAGCGCACGGGCAATGGCGATACGCTGACGCTGGCCGCCAGACAGCAGCACGCCGTTTTCACCAATGACCGTATCGAGACCGTTATTCATCTTGTTGATGAAGTCCATGGTGTGCGCCATGGTCGCCGCCTGCTCGATTTGCTCGCGGGTGTATTCACCGTTGCGCGCATAAGCGATGTTATTGGCGATGGTGTCGTTGAACAGATGGACGTTCTGCGAGACCAGCGCCACCTGATTACGCAGCGAGCGCAGGGTATATTCCCGCAGGTCGTGGCCATCCAGCAGAATCTCGCCCTCGTTGATATCGTAAAAACGCGTCAGCAGGCTGGCCATGGTGGATTTACCCGAGCCGGAACGGCCCACCAGCGCCACGGTTTTACCCGCGGGCAGCGTGAGATTAATATCACGCAGCGCCGGAATGTCGCGGCCCGGATAGGTAAAGGTCACGTTGCGGAATTCAACATCCCCTTTCGCACGCGTGATTTCGCGTTTGCCGTTGTCGATCTCCTGCTCGCTATCCAGAATGGTGAACAGCGTCTGACATGCCGCCATGCCGCGCTGGAACTGGGCGTTGACGTTGGTCAGCGATTTCAGCGGACGCATCAGGGCGATCATCGACGAGAACACCACGGTAATGGTACCGGCAGTCAGGGTATCCATTACGCTCGGGAAGCTGGCCGCATACAGCACAAAAGCCAGCGCCAGCGATGCGATCAGCTGGATTACCGGATCGGAAATCGAAGAGGCCGAGACCAGTTTCATACCCTGCTGGCGCATTTTATTGCTCACCTGCGAGAAACGCTCAGCTTCCACTTCCTGTCCGCCAAAAATCAGCACTTCTTTATGCCCTTTCAGCATCTGCTCAGCACTGGTGGTCACCTGCACCATGGTGTTCTGCATATTTTTACTGATGCTGCGGAAACGCTTGGAGACGGTGCGGATGGCAAAAGAGACCAGCGGCGCCAGCAGGATCAGAATCAGTGACAGCTGCCAGCTGTAGTAGAACATCATGATGAACAGGCCAATAATCGACGCGCCTTCGCGTACCACCGTCACCAGCGCGCTGGAGGAGGAAGAGGCCATCTGTTCAGAATCGTAGGTAATACGCGACAGCAGCGTACCGGTAGACTGCTGGTCAAAGAACGCAACCGGCATGCCCATCATGTGGTCGAACAGGCGACGGCGCATGTTCATCACCACATTGCCGGAGACCCATGAGATGCAGTAACTGGAGATATAACTGGTTACGCCGCGGATCAGCATCAGGCCGATGACTGCCAGCGGCATCCACAGCAGAACGGATTTGTCGGCTTTGCCGAAACCATCATCCAGTAAAGGTTTCAACAGGGAGAGCATTAGGGTGTCGCCTGCCGCATTGAGTATCAGCGCCACGGCGGACACAATCAGGCCAGCCTTGTGCGGTGCAATCATCGGCCAGAGTCGGCGAAATGTCTGCCACGTTGAGAGGTCTTTGTCTTGATGCATTATTTATTCACGCTGTTTGAAATAGCCGCTCATTCTACCTGGAATCGCGTTTGACGCCAAACCACTGATGATACCAGCGGGGATTATTTGCTCTCTTAACTCCTTAATCTGCCAGCGACCCTGCCGTATCGCGATGTGAATCTGGCCTGATTGCGCAGTGTCATACCAGCGATAGCCCTGCTCACGGTAACGCTGGACCACGGCGACGGCGGGCATACGCCTGGCGTTATAGCGCACCAGCGAAGCCAGCGCCGCCTGCCCGGCAACACTCCGTAACAGTAAAGCGCCGGAGGAGCTCCGGCTGCCATGATGGGACACCTGGATAACAGTGGATTGTAAGCCGTCCTTTTCCAGGGCGACCAGCTTGCGCTCCGCCTCCAGCTCAATGTCCCCGGTCAGTAACAGGCTGAACTGACCATCATCCACGCGCACCACGCAGGAGTCGTTATTTTGCCCGGCGGTCTGCGCGTGCGGCGGCCATAGCACGTGAAAGTGCAAACGTCCCCACTGCCACTGCTGGCCGCGATAGCACGGCAGATGCCCGGGCTCGCCGAGCGCGCTGCGTACCCGCAGACCAGGCTGCGCCTGTTGCAGCGCGGCTAATCCACCACGGTGATCGAGATGCTTGTGGCTCAGGATCACCCCTTGCAGTTGGCGCCCGGTGTAGTGCAGCCAGGGTAACAGAACGCGCCCGCCCGCATTGTCCTCTGCCCAACCGGGTCCGCTGTCATACAGCATCACCTCATTTCCCTGACTGATCGCCACCGCCAGACCATGTCCGACATCGATCATGTCAATCTGCCAGTCGTCCTGCTGGGCATTGCTGCGCCAGAACCACAGCGAGAGCAACAGCGCGCAGCAAGGCATCAGCGCCCTCGCGAGCAAGCCGCTGGGCCCACAGCGCCAGCCCGGCCCAGAGCAGCAGCACCGCCGGCAGCGTATCGCTCCAGCGCCACCAGCCGGCGGGCAGCCACGCCAGCCCCTGCATCACCAGGCTGACCGACAGATCGGCCAGCTGCCATAGCGGAATGGCGATTGCAGGCAGCGGCAACAGCATCGCCAGCAGAATCAGCGGTACGGTAATCAGCGACACCACCGGCACCGCCAGCAGGTTGGCCACTAGTGCGCTCAGGCTGAGCCCGTGGAACAGAAAGATCTGCAGCGGCGCCATCAGAATCATCATGCCCAATTGCAGGTGCAGCAGTCGCAGCACTAGCCAGCGGCGCGGCTGGCGGAAACGCGGCGGCAGAGGAAACCACTGAAACCACAGTATCAGCATCGCCACGGCCAGCGCCGACAGCCAGAAGCTCTCTGACAGCACCGTCAGCGGATCAAGCCATAACAAACTCCCCACGCAGAGCGCCCACACCTGCCAGTTGCTCAGTTGCCAGCCAGCTATACGCGTCGCCAGCCACAGCGTTAACGCCAGCATCGCGCGCTGTGCCGGCGGATGACTGCCGGAGATCCAGCAATAGGCTGCCGCCGTTAACCCGCTGATCAGCAGCGGCATCAGATAGCCGATCTGCCTGGCAGGTAACACTAACTGGATGACGCGCGCCAGTAGCCAGCCTACGCTGGCCGCCAGCGCGATCTGCATGCCGGAGATTGCCATCAGGTGCGCGGTACCGGTTTCGCGCAGCAATGTTCGCTGGGCCGGGGTCATCGCATCACGCACGCCAAAGGCCAGTGCCTGTATTATCGCGGGCTGCGTTAATCCGGTGAAACGAGCCAGATGATGATCGATAAAACGCGTCCGCCAGTTGCAGCGCAGAGACTCAGCCTGCTGGCTGACAATACGCCCCTGCAGCGCGCTGTGGTTAGCAATGGCAAAACGTTGCAGATCAAATTCGCCCTCGTTGAGCCGGGCGTGCACCGCACGTAGCCGCAGCTGCATCTGCCAGCGCTGTCCCGCACACCAGACGACCTCATCACTGACATTACGCAGCGTGACAAACAACGGTGGAAAGATGTAGCGATCACCTGCCCGGATTATCTGCGCCGTGAGCTGGTTCTTCGCGGGATTCACTGCAGTTATCTTGAGCGTGGCCGCCACCGGTGCCACGGTCAGTTGCTCAAGGTTATCGACCGTCTGACGCGCCTCGATCAATGCCCAGCTCAACAGCAGCAAGCCCAGGCCAGCGTAGCGCAAGAGCATTACTGACGTACATGCCAGCAACCGTGCGCTTATTAACAGCAGCACAATGGTGCTGTAAGCGGGGATCTGCGGCAGCATACCCAGCGGCAGCGCCGCGAGGAGCATCATTCTGGCTACCACTGTTATTGTCACGCGCACGCCCTCTTCTGTCATTGCCCCGGATTGTGCGTGCTGGCAGAGGCAAAAGCATGCGGCTAAATTTCGATTTCAGAGAGGGATTACGCGCAGTTTATGGTTGTTGCAGGGGATGAACAGCAACATGGAAGCAGGATCGCAAACCTGAACGCGAGGCAAAAAAAAACGATACCTAAAGGTGTCGTTTTTATCGTTCGGTAACGGCTTAGCCGTAGATATTTGCACGGTCACGCAATTCTTTGCCTGGCTTGAAGTGGGGAACGTATTTACCTTCCAGTTCCACTTTGTCACCCGTTTTCGGGTTACGACCAGTGCGCGGTGCGCGGTAGTGCAAAGAAAAGCTGCCGAATCCCCGGATTTCAATGCGCTCGCCCTGGGCCAGCGTAGTGGCCATGTGCTCGAGCATCTCTTTGACCGCATCCTCAACGACTTTCGCCGGGATATGAGTATGCTGGCCGGCAAGTCTTTCAATCAGTTCTGACTTGGTCATGTAACCTCCGGTTAATCCCTGTTTGGAAAGGTATGACAGCTTTTACCGAAACCGGACGATTTTGACCGTCCGGTGCTTCGGGTCGATTACTCGCCTTTAGCCGCTTTGAACGCTTCAGCCATTGCGTTAGAGAAGCTGCCATCTTCCTGTTTGGTGTTAACAGTGTTGATAGCTTCTTTCTCGTCAGCCTGGTCTTTAGCACGAACAGACAGGCTCACAACGCGGTTCTTACGGTCAACGCCGGTGAATTTCGCTTCAACGTCGTCGCCTACACTCAGAACCTGAGTGGCGTCTTCGATGCGGTCCAGAGAAGCTTCAGAAGCGCGTAGGTAACCTTCTACGCCGTCAGCTAATTCTACTGTAGCACCTTTAGCGTCAACTGCAGTGACTTTACCAGTCACGATTGCGCCTTTCTTGTTCAGGGTGATGTAGTTGTTGAATGGATCTTCAGCCAGCTGCTTCACGCCCAGAGAAATACGCTCACGCTCTGCGTCAACCTGCAGTACAACGGCAGCGATTTCGTCGCCTTTTTTGTACTCACGAACGGCTTCTTCGCCAGTCGCGTTCCAGGAGATGTCAGACAGGTGAACCAGACCGTCGATGCCACCGTCCAAGCCGATGAAGATACCGAAGTCAGTGATTGACTTGATTTTACCTTCAACGCGATCGCCTTTGTTGTGGGTCTCTGCGAACTGCTGCCATGGGTTAGATTTGCACTGCTTCAGACCTAGGGAGATACGACGACGCTCTTCGTCGATGTCCAGAACCATAACTTCAACCACGTCACCTACGTTGACAACTTTAGATGGGTGGATGTTCTTGTTGGTCCAGTCCATTTCAGACACGTGTACCAAGCCTTCAACGCCTTCTTCGATTTCAACGAAGCAGCCGTAGTCAGTCAGGTTGGTCACGCGACCGGTCAGTTTGGTACCTTCCGGATAACGCTTAGCGATAGCTACCCATGGATCTTCGCCCAGCTGTTTCAGGCCCAGAGATACACGAGTACGCTCGCGGTCGAACTTCAGCACTTTAACAGTGATTTCGTCGCCCACGTTGACGATTTCGCCTGGATGCTTAACGCGCTTCCACGCCATATCGGTGATGTGCAGCAGGCCGTCAACGCCACCTAGGTCAACGAATGCGCCGTAGTCAGTGAGGTTCTTAACGATACCTTTGACTTCCATGCCTTCCTGCAGGTTTTCCAGCAGCTGATCGCGCTCAGCGCTGTTTTCAGATTCGATAACCGCGCGGCGAGAAACCACGACGTTGTTACGCTTCTGATCAAGCTTGATTACTTTGAATTCAAGCTCTTTGCCTTCCAGGTGCAGCGTGTCGCGGACCGGACGGACGTCAACCAGTGAACCTGGCAGGAACGCACGAATACCGTTCAGCTCAACTGTGAAGCCACCTTTAACTTTGCCGTTGATAACACCGGTAACAGTTTCAGCGTCTTCGTAAGCTTTTTCCAGCGTGATCCAAGCTTCGTGACGTTTAGCTTTCTCACGGGACAGCAGGGTTTCACCGAAGCCGTCTTCTACTGCATCCAGAGCAACGTCAACTTCGTCGCCCACCTGGATTTCCAGTTCGCCGGCTGCGTTCTTGAACTGTTCTGCAGGGATAGCAGATTCAGATTTCAGACCCGCATCAACCAGCACGACGTCTTTGTCGATAGCAACAACGACACCACGAACGATGGAACCCGGACGGGTTTCGATTTCTTTCAGGGACTCTTCAAAGAGTTGAGCAAAAGATTCAGTCATATTGATAATCTTAGGATTCTTCAATTTAACGTCCACCTGACGTCATTGTCGGATGGGGTTGTTTCACATGCCCTGCACCGCTTCCCTGGCACAGGGTTACTACAATTCGGTCGCCGAAAAGATCAAATGCCCAGCTTCTGGCGGGCATAATCTAGTGCCTTTTCAATCACTTGATCAATGGTCATGCTGGTTGAATCCAGCACCAGAGCATCAGCGGCTGGCACTAAAGGCGCGATGGCGCGGTTACGATCGCGGTCATCGCGTTCCTTTATCTCGGATAAAAGGCGATCAAAGTTAACACTAAAGCCCTTTTCCTGCAACTGTAGCATACGGCGATGCGCACGCTCTTCGGAGCTGGCATCAAGGAAAATGTTAACGGGCGCGTCCGGGAAAACCACGGTGCCCATATCACGTCCATCGGCGATTAAACCCGGCTCCTCGCGGAAAGCACGCTGTCGGCGCAGCAAGGCTTCACGCACGCGCGGAAATGCCGCCACGCGCGACGCCGTATTGCTCACTTCCTGGGTGCGGATTTCGCCGGTGACATCCTCACCTTCCAGCACTACCTGCATTTCACCGTCTACCGACAGAAAGCGCACGTCAAGGTGCGCCGCCATTGGCACCAGCGCGTCTTCGGACTCGATATCCACCTGATGATGCAGCGCGGCCAGAGCCAGTGCGCGATAAATAGCCCCTGAATCCAGCAGGTGCCACTGCAACGACTCCGCCATCGCTTTACATAAAGTCCCTTTACCCGCGCCGCTTGGGCCATCAATGGTAATTACCGGGGCGATTGCCGTCATTGTTCTCTCCTGTTGCTGCGTGCTGATGATCAGCCTTCTTGGCTGTCTGGATTGCGCGGCATTATACGCTGCCCGCGTCCGCTTGGTTACCCTTTAGCGTAGACAGTGCCAGAAATTTCGACAGTTTCAGAACAATTTCCCGCCAGTGAGGCCAGCAGAGGGTTCAGAAGCCCGGCACAGCGGTACCGGACGGGCGGATTAGGATGCGTGGCTGATTTTTGCCAGCTGCTGGAAGTAATCCGGGAAGGTTTTTGCCGTACAGCCGGGATCGAGAATGGTTACCGGCGTGTCGGACAGTGCAACCAGCGAGAAACACATCGCCATACGGTGATCGTTGTACGTTCCGATATCGGCGTGCAGTAACTGCGCAGGCGGTGTGACGCGAATAAAATCGTGCCCCTCTTCCACTTCCGCCCCGACTTTACGCAACTCGGTTGCCATGGCCGCCAAGCGATCGGTTTCCTTTACGCGCCAGTTGTAGATGTTGCGCATCAGCGTGGTGCCTTTAGCAAACAGCGCGGTGGTAGCGATTGTCATTGCCGCATCCGGAATATGGTTCATGTCCATATCAATGGCGTTCAGCGCACCGCGCGTGCAGGCAATATAATCGTCGCCCCACTCGATCACCGCTCCCATCTTCTCCAGCACGTCGGCAAAACGGATATCGCCCTGCACACTGTTGCGGCTAATCCCGGTAACGCGCACCGTGCCGCCTCTGATTGCCGCAGCGGCAAGGAAATAGGACGCTGACGACGCATCGCCTTCCACCAGATAATCACCCGGCGACTGATACTGCTGCTGACCTTTCATCACAAAGCGCTGGTAGTGCTGATTATCAACGTCCACGCCAAAGCAACGCATCAGGTGCAGGGTGATATCAATGTAAGGTTTGGAAACCAGCTCGCCTTTAATGGTGATCGTGGTGTCGTTCTGTGCCAGCGGCGCGGTCATCAGCAGCGCCGTCAGGAACTGGCTGGAAACGCTGCCATCGACACTGACTTCGCCGCCAGTAAATCCGCCATTCAGACGCAGCGGCGGATAATCGGTTTGTTCGAGGTAATCAATGCGCGCGCCGCCCTGCCGTAACGCATCGACCAGATGGCCGATAGGACGCTCTTTCATGCGCGGTTCGCCGGTCAGCACCACCGACTGCTCGCCGAGGCACAGTGCTGCCGCCAGCGGACGCATCGCGGTTCCGGCATTGCCTAGAAACAATTCCAGCGGCTGATCAGCACGCAGCGGTCCACCGTTGCCGACCACTTCACACACGGTGCGATCGGCTGATAGGGTATAGCTGACCCCCAGCGCCTGCAGCGCATTAAGCATGTGTTTAACATCATCGCTGTCGAGCAGGTTGGTCAGGCGCGTGGTGCCGTTCGCCAGCGCGGCCAGTAACAGGGCGCGGTTTGATACGCTTTTTGAGCCTGGTAAGTTTACCGTGCCGTCAACGCGGGCAATCGGCTGTAAAGTCAGGGAGTCCTGCATGTGAAACAAAATCTCCAGAAATACGAGACCCTGTCCAGTGACAGGGTCTGATGCCAGCCGGGCAGGCTGGCACTAAAGTAGATAATTAACCGTGACGACGTTCGAAGTCGACCATGAATTCGGTCAGCGCTTTAACGCCTTCCAGCGGCATCGCATTGTAGATCGAGGCACGCATACCGCCAACCACACGGTGCCCCTTCAGCGCATGCAGGCCCGCCTTCAGTGATTCCTCAAGGAACAAGTTATCCAGCGCAGCATCGGCCAGCTGGAAAGGCACATTCATACGGGAACGGTTTTCACTGGCGACGTCGTTACGGTAGAAGCTGCTGCTATCAATCACGCCGTACAGCAGATCGGCTTTCGCCTGATTAACCTTGTCCATCTCTGCTACACCGCCCTTCTCTTTCAGCCATTTGAACACCAGGCCGGAGAGATACCAAGCAAACGTCGGCGGCGTGTTAAACATCGAATCGTTTTCGGCCAGCACTTTGTAGTCGAGAATGGATGGTACCCAGCGCTGCGCTTTGCCCAGCAGGTCATCACGCACCACCACCAGCGTCAGGCCAGCGGGACCGATGTTCTTCTGCGCGCCGGCATAAATCACGCCGTAGCGGCTGATGTCGAGTGGGCGGGACAGGATGGTCGAAGAGAGATCGGCCACCACCACTTTATCGCCGAAGTCTGGCTCTTCATCGATGGCAATACCGTCGATGGTTTCATTCGGGCAGAAATGCACATAAGCAGCATCATCGCTGAGCTGCCATTCACGCATCGGTAACAGTGCGCGTTTACCCTCACGGGTGGTTTTGATGTCAATGGCGTTCGGCAAGCAGAATTTTTCTGCTTCTTTAATAGCGCTGTGCGCCCAGTAGCCGCCGTCGATGTAATCCGCGCGGCTGACATCGCCCAGCAGATTGCCCGGGATTGCCGCGAACTGCGCACGCGCGCCGCCATGGCAGAATAATACTTTGTCGTTGGCCGGGATTTTCAGCAGATCGCGAAAATCCTGCTCCGCCGCTTCCGCGACTTCAATAAACTCTTTGCTGCGGTGACTGATTTCCATCACCGAGGTGCCTAAGCCATGCCAGTTTGTCAGTTCTTGTTCTGCACGACGAAGCACTTCCACCGGTAGCATTGCCGGTCCGGAGCTAAAATTATAAACTTGCGCCATTTCCCCTCACCATTGTCATATCGAACGGTTATGAATACCCCATCGGTTTTATCATTGCCTCCGGATGGCTGCAATCATTTATCCGGCAGCGATCACATTTCCAGAGCCCGCTCCACCGCAGCTTATGTCACAAATGTAATAAGCTACGGAATTTTGTGAGGCAGCCCGGTGAAGTAAAATCAGACAGCTGCCAGAGCGCGAAAAAGCCGTAACAATGCGTTGAGAAATTTGGCGGAGCAATAGCGAAGCAGGCGAAAAACCCGTATTATTTTATTGTGCGCTTTACGCCCAACCATCGACTTGAGAGAGCGCCACCATGACGCAAACGTTTATTCTAGGTAAAGACGCCGCACTGGAAGACTCCATCGCACGCTTCCAGCAGAAACTGCAGGATCTGGGTTTCAACATTGAAGAAGCTTCCTGGCTGAACCCGGTGCCGCACGTCTGGTCAGTGCACATTCGCGACCGCGACTGCCCGCTCTGTTTTACTAACGGTAAAGGCGCCAGTAAAAAAGCGGCGCTGGCCTCAGCGCTGGGCGAATATTTTGAACGCCTCTCAACCAACTACTTCTTTGCCGATTTCTGGCTGGGCGAAACCATCGCAAACGGCGACTTCGTGCACTACCCGAACGAGAAATGGTTCCCGCTGACCGACGATGACAGCCTGCCGGAAGGCATTCTGGATGCACGCCTGTGTAAGTTTTACGATCCGGAACAGAGCCTGAGCGCGTCCGATCTGGTGGATCTGCAGTCTGGTAATGCCGATCGCGGTATTTGCGGCCTGCCATTTACCCGCCAGTCCGATCAGCAAACCGTTTACATTCCGATGAACATCATCGGCAACCTGTATGTGTCTAACGGCATGTCGGCTGGCAACACCGCCAATGAAGCGCGCGTACAGGGCTTATCCGAAGTGTTTGAGCGCCATATAAAAAACCGCATTATCGCGAAATCCATCAGCCTGCCGGAAATTCCTGAAGCGGTGATGCAGCGCTATCTTGGCGTGGTGGAGGCTATCAATCGTCTTGAGGCGGAAGGTTTCCCGATTTTCTCCTATGACGCTTCGCTGGGCGGCAACTATCCGGTGATCTGTGTGGTGCTGTTCAACCCGGCTAACGGCACCTGCTTTGCCTCTTTTGGTGCCCATCCGGACTTTGGTGTCGCGCTGGAACGTACCGTCACCGAGTTGCTGCAGGGCCGCGGCCTGAAAGATCTCGACGTGTTTACCCCGCCCACCTTTGATGATGAAGAAGTGGCCGAACACGCTAACCTTGAAACCCACTTCATTGACTCCAGCGGCCTGATCTCTTGGGATATGTTCAAAGACGATGCCGACTATCCCTTTGTCGACTGGAGCTTTGCCGGCACCACCCATGAAGAGTTTGATACGCTGATGGCGATCTTCCGTGCGGAAAATAAAGAAGTGTATATCGCCGACTACGAACACCTAGGCGTTTACGCCTGCCGCATTATTGTGCCGGGCATGTCTGATATCTATCCTGCCGAAGATCTGCTGCTGGCGAATAACAACATGGGTGCATCACTGCGTGAAACGCTGCTGTCACTGCCGGCAACCCAGTGGCAACCCGAGGAGTATCTGGCTCTGATCGAACAGCTGGATGAAGAAGGCCATGATGACTTCACCCGCGTGCGTGAACTGCTGGGGCTGGCGACCGGCAAAGACAACGGCTGGTTCACGCTGCGTATTGGCGAGCTGAAAGCGATGCTAGCGCTGGCCGGTGGCGATCTGGATCAGGCGCTGATCTGGACGGAATGGACCATGGAGTTCAACCAGTCGATCTTCAGCCCTGAGCGTGCCAATTACTATCGCTGCCTGCAGACTCTGCTGCTGCTGGCGATGGAAGAAGATCGCGATCCGCTGCAGTATCATCGCGCCTTTGTGCGCATGTATGGCGAAGCCGCCGTCGGCGCCGCTTCTGCTGCCATCAGCGGTGAGGCGCCGTTCTACGGTCTGCAGGTGGTTGACCGCGATCTGCACGCGTTCCCGGCGCATCAGACACTGCTGGCCGCGTATGAAAAATTACAGGCGACAAAACGTCGTTACTGGTCTGCGAAAAAATCGGCTCATTTTGTCTGTGACGAATTAGCCTGAAAATTACCGGGCACTGTTAGCATGCAGTGCCCTTTTTTATGCCGCTGAAAATTTATCGTGCGCAGAAAATAATAAATAACAATTCACTATTATTGATAAACAGCATTTAACAAAACAGTGCTGAAGCCAGCCTCACCTTCAACTCATTTTGCATAAATCAAAAATCATTTATTAATTTTCAATGGCTTAATTGAATTTCGGTTCGTTTTGCGGCTTTGCTTAACCCTGCCGTTTCGGCAAATATGATCCACATCAACTCCTGACCTATACTCCTTTGTTAGTATCTTTACAGACAATTTCTGGAGAGCCTTAGTGTGAAAGCTGACAACCCTTTTAATTCATTATTACCGGCGGCGATGGCAAAAGTCGCAGAAGATGCCGGTGTCTATAAAGCGACTAAACATCCCTTAACCACCTTCTTTCTGGCTATTACCGCTGGCGTCTTTATTTCCATCGCCTTTGTGTTTTATATCACCGCCACGACCGGCAGCGGCACTATGCCGTACGGCATGGCCAAATTGATCGGTGGCATTTGCTTCTCACTGGGTGAGATGCTGGTGGTTGTCTGCGGCGCTGATTTGTTTACTTCAACGGTGCTGATTATGGTGGCAAAAGCCAGCGGACGCATTACCTGGCTGCAACTGGGCCGTCACTGGCTCAATGTCTACGTTGGCAACCTGTGCGGCGCGCTGATTTGGCTGGCCGGTGAGCATATGGTCGCAAATGGTGCCTGGGGATTGAATGTCTTACAGACCGCCGACCACAAAATGCATCATACGTTTATCGAAGCGGTAAGCCTCTATACACTGGCTAACCTGATGATGTGTCTGGCGGTGTGGATGAGCTACTCCGGCCGCAGCCTGCTCGACAAAATGGTGGCGATGATTTTACCGGTTGCGATGTTTGTAGCCAGCGGCTTTGAGCACAGCATCGCCAATATGTTCCTGATCCCGATGGCCATCATGATTCGCGATTTTGCCAGCCCGGAATTCTGGCAGATGACCGGTGCCAGCGCGGCGCAATTTCCTGCACTGGGCATTGGCGACTTTATTGTGTTAATAACCTGATTCCCGTAACCATCGGCAACATCATTGGCGGCGATCTGTTAGTCGGGTTGACCTATTGGGTTATCTATCTGCGCGACGGTGAGTCCGCGCACTGAGTCATTAAGTACGGGCGTGCTGAGCAGCGCGCCATACGTTGGAAGGATTTAGCGCCGGTGAATGGTAGAACAGCGTCAACGTCCGTGACTTCATCCAAAAAAACTACACGCCGTATGAAGGTGACGAAGCATTCCTCGCCGGCGCGACGCCAGCCACCACCAAACTGTGGGACAGCGTGCTGGAAGGCATCAAAATTGAAAACCGTACCCATGCACCGGTTGATTTCGACACTGATTTAGCGTCTACCATCACCTCACACGATGCGGGCTATATTAACAAATCGCTGGAAACCATCGTTGGTCTGCAGACTGAAGCCCCGCTGAAACGCGCCATTATCCCGTTTGGCGGCATCAAAATGGTGGAAGGCTCCTGTAAAGTTTACGGCCGCGAGCTGGATCCGGCGCTGAAGACAGTTTTCACCGATTACCGCAAAACCCACAACCAGGGCGTGTTTGACGTTTACACCCCGGATATCCTGCGCTGCCGTAAATCCGGCGTGCTGACCGGTCTGCCAGATACGTACGGCCGCGGTCGTATTATTGGTGACTACCGTCGCGTCGCGCTGTACGGCATCGACTTCCTGATGAAAGACAAAGTGGCTCAGTTTAACTCACTGCAGAGTGACATGGAAAATGGCGTTGATCTCGAAGCCACCATTCGCCTGCGTGAAGAGATTTCTGAACAGCACCGCGCACTGGGCCAGATCAAAGAGATGGCAGCCAAATATGGCTTTGATATCTCCCTGCCAGCCACCACCGCGCAGGAAGCGGTACAGTGGACCTACTTCGGTTACCTCGCAGCAGTGAAATCACAAAACGGTGCCGCGATGTCGTTTGGTCGCGTGTCCACCTTCCTCGACGTTTACATCGAGCGCGATATCAAAGCCGGTAAACTGAGCGAAGAGCAGGCGCAGGAACTGATTGACCATCTGGTGATGAAACTGCGTATGGTGCGCTTCCTGCGTACGCCGGAATACGATGAGCTGTTCTCTGGCGACCCAATCTGGGCCACTGAATCACTGGCTGGTATGGGCGTTGACGGTCGTACGCTGGTGACGAAAAGCACCTTCCGCTTCCTGAACACGCTGTACACCATGGGTCCATCACCGGAACCAAACATGACCATCCTGTGGTCTGAGAAGCTGCCGGTTAACTTCAAAAAATATGCGGCAAAAGTCTCCATCGACACCTCATCGCTGCAGTATGAGAACGATGACCTGATGCGTCCGGACTTTGACAATGATGACTACGCCATCGCCTGCTGCGTGAGCCCGATGATTGTCGGTAAACAAATGCAGTTCTTCGGCGCACGTGCCAACCTGGCTAAAACACTGCTGTACGCAATCAACGGCGGTGTGGACGAGAAGCTGAAAATGCAGGTCGGCCCGAAAGAAGCTCCAATCACTGACGATGTGCTGGATTATGACACCGTGATGGCGCGTCTGGACCACTTCATGGACTGGCTGGCAAAACAGTACGTCACGTCACTCAACATCATCCACTACATGCATGATAAGTACAGTTATGAAGCCGCGCTGATGGCGCTGCACGATCGTGACGTTTATCGTACCATGGCGTGTGGTATCGCGGGCCTGTCTGTCGCCGCGGACTCACTTTCAGCGATTAAATATGCCAAAGTGAAACCCGTCCGTGACGCCGATGGTCTGGCAGTGGACTTCGAAATTGAAGGTGAATATCCACAGTTCGGTAACAACGACCCGCGCGTGGATGACCTGGTCTGTGACCTGGTTGAACGTTTCATGAAGAAAATTCAGAAACTGCAGACCTACCGTAATGCGGTGCCAACGCAGTCGGTACTGACCATCACCTCCAACGTGGTATACGGTAAGAAAACCGGTAACAAGCTGGATGGTCGCCGCTCCGGTGCGCCATTTGGACCAGGTGCCAACCCAATGCATGGCCGTGACCAGAAAGGAGCTGTCGCTTCACTGACTTCCGTGGCCAAACTGCCATTTGCCTAGGCCAAAGACGGTATATCTTACACCTTCTCTATCGTACCGAATGCGCTGGGTAAAGATGATAACGTGCGTAAAACCAACCTTGCTGGCCTGATGGATGGTTACTTCCACCACGAAGCCAGTATCGAAGGCGGCCAGCACCTGAACGTCAACGTCATGAACCGTGAAATGCTGCTGGATGCCATGGAGCACCCTGAGAAATATCCTCAGCTGACCATCCGCGTTTCCGGTTATGCCGTACGTTTCAACTCGCTAACTAAAGAGCAACAGCAGGATGTGATTACCCGTACGTTTACTCAGTCGCTGTAATCCTTCTCACTGTAATCGAAAGGCTCCTGCGGGAGCCTTTTCTCCACAAGCCAGTTTTGCCAGTCTGCTTTTGCAGGCAGTCTGGCAAAACCGACTTACATCCTCAGAGCACAACACAGCACAACACAGATTGTGCCGCCTGCTCGCCAGGCTGAACCGGAGAATACATCGCAATGTCAACCATCTGTCGTATCCACTCGTTTGAATCCTGCGGCACCGTTGACGGTCCCGGCATCCGTTTTATCACCTTCTTCCAGGGCTGCCTGATGCGCTGCCTGTACTGCCAAAACCGCGATACCTGGGACACTCACGGCGGTAAGGAGATCACCGTCGATGAGCTGATGAGGGATGTGCTGTCGTATCGCCACTTTATGAATGCGTCTGGTGGCGGCGTGACGGCATTCGGCGGTGAAGCCATTCTGCAGGCTGAATTTGTGCGCGACTGGTTCCGCGCCTGCCAGGCGAGGGCATCCATACCTGCCTCGACACCAACGGCTTTGTGCGCCGTTACGATCCGGTGATCGATGAACGGCTTGATGCGACCGATCTGGTGATGCTCGACCTCAAGCAGATCAATGACGATATCCATGAGATTCTGGTCGGCGTGTCGAACCACCGCACGCTGGATTTCGCCCGCTATCTGCAAAAGCGAGGTAAAAGGACCTGGATTCGCTATGTGGTGGTGCCGGGTTATTCGGACGATGACGATTCGGTGCATCGCCTCGGTGAATTTACTAAAGACATGAGTAACATTGAGAAAATCGAGCTGCTGCCTTATCATGAACTCGGCAAGCATAAATGGATTGCGATGGGTGAAGAGTACAAGCTGGAAAGCGTGAAGCCGCCAACGAAAGAGACCATGGAGCGGGTGAAAAATATTCTTGCCGGTTACGGCCATAACGTCATGTATTGAGACGGTTGGCTTCTAGCTGAAGCCTTACCGGCAAGAAACAGAGGCGTTACCGCCGGGACATGCGCGACAGGTTGCGAATGTCCCGTTTAAGAACTGCCATCAGGCATGCGCCACCGGTGTTGCGTGCTGATCGGCTTTACGCAGCAGCATCACCAGATATACCAGCGCCACCACCGCAATAATCACAAACAGCAGGCGATCGGAATAGTTCTGCATCAGCATCGCGGTCATCCCCGGCCCGACCAGACTGCCAACAGTATAACTGAACAGCAGCGCCTGATTCATCACCATCAGTTCATGATGCGCCACCGTTTCACACGCCCAGGACATCGCCACCGGATAAAGCGTAAAGCCAGCCAGCCCCAGCACAAACAGTGCCGGTGCCATTGCCGTTCCGCTTAGCATAGCAATCGCACCCAGAATCACTACGAACACCTGCACGCGCAGCACCATCAGGCGACCAAAGCGGTCGGCAAGACGGCCTACCGGCCACTGACCGACAATCCCCGCACTGACCAGCAGCGCCATCCAGTAACCTACGGTGGCATCACTCATGCCCTGATGCGAAAGATAAAGCGGCATCAGGCCGTAGAGCGAACCGAGCACGATACCGGAGATAATGCAGCCGTTGATACCCAAACGCGAGCTGCGGCGGCGCAGCATGCTCCAGATACGCCCGGTTGAGGCTTCTTCAGTAGCCGCACCGGCGTTGACCTGCACAAACACCACGGGCAGTACGGCACAGACGATCAGCGCGCTCACCCAGGGAATGACGTGCAGCAGCTCTGTCGAGACACGGCTCACCAGCAGCTGACCGGCAACGGTGCCAAGATAGTAGATGATCATATAAGCGGCCAGCAGCTGACCGCGATTGCGCACGGTACCGCTGCACAGTAATGCGCTCTCAACCACTACCCAAATCAGTGCACAGCCTACGCCCGCGGTGAAGCGCAGCAGCGTCCAGCTGTAAAAGCCGTCCAGCAGCACCATGCCCATGGTTGCCAGCGCAAACAGTACGCTGGCAAGGTAAAAGCAGCGGTTAAAGCCATAGCGATTAATCAACCAGCCCGCCAGCAAGGTGCCCAGTAAGTTGCCGGTGTAATAAGCAGAGCTCGCCATGCCCACCTGCCATGTAGGCAATTGATCGAGGGTGAGCCACAGCGGCACCAGCGTATTAAGCACAGCAATAGACACCGTCATCAGCATTAAGCCGCAAAGCAGCAGCAGGACGGGGCGCGACCAGGTTGACATAGGGAATAAAACCAAAAGAAATGAACAGATTTGCGCGCAGTTTGCCATTGGCGATGGCAAAGTCAATGTGCAAAAAAACAGCGCAGCACATTTTGCTGCTGAACAATTTATTATTTTTATCTTCAGCGGGTTACAGGACTACAGAAAGGTCTTATATCTGAATCTATCTAGATGAATTTATACATTTTTGATAGTTTGACGCGCAGCCATGACGATAACGTTTATTTGTGATTAATTCCGGTTAAAAAATAATGGCTGACGCGCTTAAGAAATAAAAAACCCGGCCTGAGCCGGGTTAGTGCATGAATGCCAGTTAGCCGATATATTCCAGCCCGCCCATGTACGGGCGCAGCACGTCCGGCACCGCAATGCGACCATCTGCCTGCTGATATTTTTCCAGCACGGCCACCAGCGTACGCCCCACCGCCAGGCCTGAACCATTCAGCGTGTGCACCAGACGCGGTTTTTTGTCCGTTTTGCTGCGGCAGCGAGCCTGCATGCGGCGCGCCTGGAAATCCCACATATTCGAGCAGGAGGAGATTTCACGGTAAGTGTCCTGTGCCGGCAGCCAGACTTCCAGATCATAGGTTTTGGCTGAGCCGAAGCCCATATCACCGGTGCACAGCAGCACCTTACGGTACGGCAGGTTCAGCAGCTGCAGGACTTTCTCCGCATGGCCGACCAGCTCTTCCAGCGCGTCCATGGAGGTTTCCGGTGCGACGATCTGCACCATCTCCACTTTGTCGAACTGGTGCATACGGATCAAACCGCGCGTGTCGCGTCCGTAAGAACCGGCTTCGGAACGGAAGCAAGGCGTGTGGGCAGTGAGTTTGATCGGCAGAGATTCCTCTTCAACGATCTCATCGCGCACCAGGTTAGTCAGCGGCACTTCGGCGGTAGGGATCAGCGCATAGTTACTGCTGCCTGCTTCTTCGCCCAGCGGTTTGGTATGGAACAGATCCTCACCAAATTTAGGTAACTGACCGGTACCGTACAGCGTCTCGTGGTTCACCAGATACGGCACGTAGGTTTCCAGATAACCGTGCTGCTGGCTGTGCAGATCGATCATGAACTGGCTCAGCGCGCGATGCAGACGGGCAATCTGGCCCTGCATCACGATAAAGCGCGAACCGGTCAGTTTCACCGCCGAGGCGAAATCCAGCCCTTTGACCGCTTCACCCAGCTCTACATGGTCTTTCACCGGGAAATCAAACTGGCGCGGCTGGCCCCAGCGGCTCACTTCCTGGTTTTCGCTGTCATCTTTACCCAGCGGCACTTCGTCGGCCGGCAGGTTAGGCAGCGCAAGCGCAAAGTCACGAATTTCGTTCTGCAGGGTATCCAGCTCTGCTTTCGCCGCATCCAGGCGTTCGCCCAGCGCGTTCACTTCCTGACGCAGCGGCTCGATATCTTCCCCACGTGCTTTGGCCTGACCGATGAATTTGGAGCGGGAGTTACGCTCAGCTTGCAGGTTTTCAGTCTCTACCTGCAAAACCTTACGACGCTCTTCGAGGGAGCACAGCGTATCCACATCCAGTTTAAATCCCCGGCGTGCCAGTTTTTCTGCGACTGCGTCTGGCTCATTACGCAGCAGATTGGGATCGAGCATGCTTATCCTGTGTAATAAAAGGTTGATTGAACGAATGGAGGAATGCATTCCACCGGAATGCATTGAAATCCTTGCTCACCTTACCGTAACGCGTTTATCAGCATCAGCGGTAGCGTTTTATCGGGCTATTTTGATCCTGTTCAGCAAGCCAGGCGAGTTTTTCACCGATCTTGCTTTCAAGGCCACGATTGGTTGGTTGATAGTAGCGGGTCTGCGCCATTTCCGGCGGGAAAAACACCTCGCCGGCCGCATAGGCATTGGGTTCGTCATGCGCATAACGATACTCTTTGCCGAGGCCCATCTCTTTCATCAGCTTCGTCGGTGCATTTCGCAGATGTTCCGGCACATCGTAATCCGGGAACTCACGCGCATCACGCATCGCCGCTTTGAAGGCGGTATAGACAGCATTGCTTTTTGGCGCACAGGCCAGATAAACAATTGCCTGGGCAATTGCACGTTCCCCTTCCGCAGACCCGACGCGGGTAAAACAATCCCACGCGGCAATCGCTACCTGCATCGCGCGCGGATCGGCATTGCCGACATCTTCCGAAGCAATCGCCAGCAGCCGCCGCGCCACGTACAGCTGATCACCACCGGCAGTGATGATGCGCGCATACCAGTAAAGCGCCGCATCCGGGGCTGAACCGCGAACCGATTTGTGCAGTGCCGAGATGAGATCGTAAAAGCGGTCGCCTTTGTTATCGAAACGCGCCGCGCGTTCACCCGACACTTCATTCAGCAGCTGTGGCGTTAGCTCCCGCTGTCCCTGCGCATTGAGCTCAGCCATATCAGCCATCATTTCCAGCGTATTCAGTGCGCGTCGTGCATCACCATTGACCAGTTCAGCGATCATGCGCCGGGTATTGTCCGGTAACAGAATATCGCTGTCGCCGTAACCGCGCGTTTTATCCTGCATCGCCTGATCCAGCACCTGTTCAATATCCGCGCTGGTCAGCGATTTAAGCAGATAAACGCGGGCGCGCGACAGCAGTGCCGAGTTCAGCTCAAAGGAGGGATTTTCCGTGGTTGCGCCAATGAAGGTGATGGTGCCGTCTTCAATGTGTGGCAGAAACGCATCCTGCTGGCTCTTGTTGAAGCGATGCACCTCATCAACAAACAGAATAGTGCGACGCCCAACCTGGCGATTCTGCCGCGCGCGCTCAATGGCCTCGCGAATCTCTTTAACGCCGGAAGTCACCGCTGAAATGCGTTCGACGTCGGCTTTGCCGTAATGCGCGATAATCTCCGCCAGCGTGGTTTTACCGGTACCCGGCGGCCCCCATAAGATCATGGAGTGCAGCTGACCCGCCTCAATAGCGCGCGGCAACGGCTTACCGGCCGCGAGCAGATGTTGCTGACCAATATATTGCTGCAGCGTCGCTGGCCGTATACGCGCAGCCAGCGGTCTGAACTCGTTTGACGGTGCAAAATCCAGCGACAGGTTACTCACCCTCACTTCACTGACGTTGATCGTCCACCGTTACCCCTTTTGGCGGCGTAAAGGTGAATTTATCCGGGCTGATAGCGCCGTTTTTCTGGCTCTTCAGCTGATAGCTGCTGCGCTGTCCATCCTGCTCAATCGCGCTGAACTGATTGATGGTGCCTGCCGAAGTTACATTGATGGTGAACTGTTTCAGGTTGCCATCGCTGCTTTTAGGCGTCAGCTCAAAATTATCACCCTGCTGCTTGATGTTGTACTGCTGCCAGTCAGAGGGCTGGTTACGCGCAATCAGCATAAACGGCGTGTTACTGGTGGCATTCTGCAGCAGGCTAACGCTGGCCTGTTCCACAAAAGGATTATAGAACCACAGATTTTTACCGTCGGAGATAATCACGCTTTCGTCCGGTGCAGTCATGTGCCAGTTAAACAAGCTGGGGCGTTTCACCCACAGCTCGCCTTCGCCGTCCTGCACGTTTGCGCCGCTGCCGTCAGTCACCTTCTGGCTGAAGCTGGCATGGAAGCTGTTCACTTTATTAAGGCGCTGCTGCAGATCGCTGGAAGCATCCGCCAGGGCAGAAGAAGCAACAAAACCGGCCAGCAGGCCACAGGCAATAACGCGAAATTTCATCTGATACGATTCCTTATTCATGGTTTCCTGACACTTACTGCATTAACCGTAGTCGCCGCTCCATCAGTTCGACAGGAGAAAAAGCCGAAAGCTCCCAATGATATGGGGATCGGACCACAGATAAACAACGGGCCAGTTTACACTGGCCCGGTATAACACTGCGGAGAAAAGTCTTACATTTCGTGAGGTGGCGGTGACAGCACTTCACGGTTACCGTTGTGGCCCGGCTCCGAGACAATGCCCTGCGCCTCCATCTGTTCGATAATCCGCGCCGCGCGGTTGTAGCCGATACGGAACTGGCGCTGCACGCCGGAGATCGACGCGCGGCGTTTATCCACCACGAACGCCACCGCCTGGTCAAACAGCGGATCCAGCTCTTCGTCGCCGTCCAGTCCGCCAGCACCGCTTTCACTCTCTTCACCGGCGGTAATGCTGTCGATGTACTGCGGTCGCCCACGCGCTTTCCAGTCCTGCACGACCGCATGCACTTCCTGGTCACGCACAAAGGCGCCGTGAACACGTACCGGCATTGAGGAGTTAGGTGGCATGTAGAGCATGTCACCCATACCCAGCAGGGATTCCGCACCGCCCTGATCGAGAATGGTACGCGAGTCAATTTTACTGGACACAGTAAAGGCGATGCGCGTCGGAATGTTGGCCTTAATCAGGCCGGTAATCACATCCACCGACGGACGCTGGGTAGCCAGCACCAGATGAATACCTGCCGCACGGGCTTTCTGTGCCAAGCGCGCGATCAGTTCTTCGACTTTCTTGCCCACCGCCATCATCAGGTCAGCGAACTCATCAACCAGCACCACAATGTACGGCAGTTTTTCCAGCACCGGCGGCGTGGTGTCCATGCTGTCGCCCGGTTTCCAGAACGGATCCGGAATTGGCCGGCCCATTGCGGCAGCCTGTTCGCTCTTCTCGTTATAGCCGGCTAGATTACGCACGCCCAGCGCAGACATCAGCTTATAGCGGCGCTCCATCTCGACCACACTCCAGCGCAGCGCATTGGCCGCGTCTTTCATGTCGGTGACCACTTCTGTCAGCAGATGGGGAATGCCCTCATACACTGACAGCTCGAGCATTTTCGGGTCGATCATGATAAAGCGCACTTCTTCCGGCGTGGCTTTATACAGCATGCTGATGATCATGGTGTTGACGCCAACCGACTTACCGGAACCGGTGGTACCGGCCACCAGCAGGTGCGGCATCTTCGCCAGATCGGCCACCACGGGCTGACCAGAAATATTTTTACCCAGCACCACCGACAGCGGCGAAGGGTTGTCGCGGAACTTATCGCAGTCCAGCACCTCACGCAGGTAGACGGTCTGACGATGTTTATTGGGAAGCTCGAGCCCGACATAAGGCTTGCCCGGAATCACTTCAACCACACGCACCGCAACGGCTGAGAGCGAACGAGCCAGGTCACGCGACAGGTTAGAAATACGTGCGGCCTTGACGCCCGGCGCCAGATCCAGCTCAAAGCGGGTGATTACCGGCCCTGGAGAGATGCCCACCACTTCGGCTTTCACGCGGTAATCCGCCAGACGCGCTTCGACCAGACGCGCGGTCTGTTCCAGTGCGAACATATCCACCGGCTCCTCTTCCGCCGGTGGCGACGTCAGCAGATCCAGCGTCGGCAGCGGCGTGGAAGGTTTCTCCAGCGGCTGTTCGTGACGCACCAAGAAGGGGTGGAACAGGCTGTCCTGCGCAGGGGCGACAGGCTTCGGCGTTTCAGCCGGCGCGGCGTAAACCTCGTCGTCTGGCGTTGACCACGGGCTGGTTTCCTCAGTCAGCGATGCGGGTACCGCCGGCTCAGGTGCCGCTGGCTGCTGCCACTGGGCCGGAGCGTCCGGCTCTGGCGTGGCGGCAATGGTAAACAGCGGTTCGCTCGGCGTGTCATCAACCAGATCTTTCATCGGAGAGAAATCAAACGCTGCTGACGTATCCAGATTAAATACCGGCGCGCTCTCCTGCTCAGGCTGGTTGTAACGCTGTTGCTGCTGCTGAGCAAATTGCTGCGCCAGCTGGGCCTGCTGCAGCGCCTCTTCATCTTCTTCCTCTGCCGGCTGCTGCTGCCAGCTGTCACCGTAACGCTGCTGCTGCTGCTGCTGCTGCTGCGAATGGAACGCTTCGCGCAGCTGGGCTTCCTGCAGCGCAGAGTTATCATCATCGTGCGGCTGTGGCACTTGCCAGCTGGCGCAGATTTCCGGCTGCTGCTGGTCGGCCTCTTCACGTGCCTTCTCTTCTGCCATGCGTTGCGATGGCAGTTTGATACCGTATGAGGCCAGCTCACGCCGGGTTGGCAGCTTAACCTTGTTAGGACGCGGCAGTTCCGGGCCGATGCCCTGTTTCACCTGCGGGTTGTAATCGCGCTCCGGCACCACATCAAAGGCTGGCGTGTAAGCGGCAGAGCGGGCAGCGGCGGCGGCCGTCGCTGAACCGAGTGCGGCAGCGGCTGCCGTATTCAGCGGTGTGGCGGCCTGATCGGCACTCTGCCAGTTACCCATGCGCGGGCCATCATCTTCTTCAGCGAGCGAGAAGGCGTCGGCGGCCGGTGACGCAGGCACTTCGAAGCGGTATAACGGGGGAGCCGCTGGCGCGGGTTCTGCTGCCGGAATGGCTGGCGCCGCAGGCGCACTGGCAACGGATGCTGATGCCGGGGCAGCCGCAGCCAGCGGTGACGGCGCAGGTTGTGGTGTTACGTTTACCGCCGGTGCGGATGGCTCAGGTGCAGCGACGGACGGCGCCTGACGTGCGGCGTCACTGGTGGCAGCCAGCGCAGCCGCGGTAGCCGCACTGGCTTTCGCCAGCAGGGGATCGTCGCTGGCGACTTCAGCCACAGGTTCCGCTACCTGTCGGGGCTTAGCCAGCAGTACGTCATCTTCGTCGTCCTGAGCCGGCGCGGCGCGCAGTGGCGGAACCGCTTCGTCGGGGTGCGCCTCGTCGTAGTCGTCTTCTTCCTGCCAGGGTTCATCATGGCGCGAGCGGTTGCTGGCAAAGGTCAGCACGCCCATCACCACGCTGCCGATCTTCTCGGCAATTGCCAGCCAGGACCAGCCGGTATAAAGCGTGATACCCGCCGCCCAGACGCACAGCAGCGTCAGCGTGCCACCGGCACCGCTGAACCACGGCGCCATCGCATTGCTCACCAGGCTGCCAATTACGCCGCCAGAGGCAAAATACCAGATATCGTCCACGTTCAGCGCAGCCAGTCCGCAGGTGGTTACCACCAGCGCCAGCACGCCAATCAGCCGCAGGCCCACCGCAAAATAGTCGATGTAATCCTGGCGATCGCGCTGACGGAAAGTGATCCAGCACAGACCAATAATCACTGGTGGAATGGCGTAGGCCATCACACCAAAAATAAACAGCAGGGTATCGGCCAGCCATGCGCCCACGCTGCCGCCCAGATTGTGGATCGGCTCGTGCCAGGCGGTTTGTGACCAGCTGGGATCGGAGGGATTAAAGCTAACCAGCGACACCATCAGATAGATGGCAAACAAGGCCACCAGGATGAGCAACGCTTCCAGCAGCCGACGTCCGCTGCCCAGTGGTTGTAATGAAACGTCTTTGTCTTCTGTATATTCCTGGCTCAAGAGAACTCTCTAGGTGCCTGTAAATTAAGAAGGCAACAGCGTCAGGCTTGCCTGACGCTGGTCCTGTATGAATTCACAGGAGTGTACCGAAATCCTGCAAGCTTTGCACCTGCCCTGCGTTACCGGGTCTTAATCACCAGACGATTGCTCTGTTTGACCTCTTCCATCACCACGTAGGTACGGGTGTCGTTGACGCCCGGCAGGCGCAGCAAGGTCTCACCCAGCAGTTTACGGTAGGCGGACATATCCGGCACACGGGTTTTTAACAGGTAGTCAAAGTCACCGGAAACGAGGTGACATTCTTGAGTTTCCTCAAGTTTTTGTACGGCGGCGTTAAATTGTTCAAACACATCCGGCGCGCCACGATTCAGAGTAATCTCAACGAATACCAGCAGTGAAGCATCGAGATAGTGTGGGTTCAGCTGCGCGGTGTAGCCCAGAATGAAACCCTGACGTTCCAGGCGACGTACGCGTTCAAGACAAGGTGTTGGCGAGAGGCCGACACGTTTTGAAAGCTCAACGTTGGAAATACGACCGTCTTTCTGCAGTTCATTCAGAATATTTCTGTCGATCCGATCCAGATCTTTTCCGGGGCGTTTCTTGTTGTCTACCATTATTATGGTCTCTCTTAATTCCTTCCCTTTACCTGCCAAACCCTGAAAACATTCAATGTTCAGGGCCTTACTGAAGTGAAGTCTTTAAGCCTGTGCAGTAACGCGACCATCCGTATGACGCATGCTGTCTGTCCACATCATGCGTCATTACCAATGTCAGGCTGAGTTTATTTAGCGAAATTGCGCAAAACAGAGCTGAAATTCTGTTTCGAACCGCTAAATTTTCTCTGCTTCGACAATGTTTTCGCAAAAGCGCAGGCGATTGTCAAAGTAAAACATCCAAATTCAGTACAAGATGCCAGACAGCGTACTGGGTTCTGTTTTTTAATGAGAATTTTTATACAGCTGCACCACAAATTGCCGAGCAATGCCCCCTTTTGACGCAGCGCACGTGCAGAAATGCCATTCATCGTCTACGCCACTTACAGTGATTGTTAACAAAATTGCTGAAACCTTTTTTTGCGACAGTAATTTCCCTACAATCGAAAACTATGTTGTCAGACACACACTGAGGAACGCATGAGTACGGCCAAACACAGTAAGCTGCTCATTCTGGGCTCCGGCCCTGCCGGTTACACCGCAGCGGTTTATGCCGCCCGCGCTAATCTGAACCCGGTTTTGATTACCGGACTGGAAAAAGGCGGCCAGCTCACCACCACGACTGAAGTCGAAAACTGGCCGGGCGACCCGCACGATCTGACCGGCCCTGCGCTGATGGAACGCATGCAGGAGCATGCTGAGAAGTTCAACACCGAAATCATCTTTGATCATATTTACACGGTTGATTTGCAGAACCGTCCGTTCCGCCTGACCGGCGACAGCGGCGAATACACGGCGGATGCGCTGATCATCGCGACCGGTGCTTCAGCGCGCTACCTTGGCCTGCCGTCAGAAGAGGCGTTCAAAGGCAAAGGGGTTTCGGCCTGCGCCACCTGTGATGGTTTCTTCTATCGCAACCAAAAAGTCGCGGTTATCGGCGGCGGTAACACGGCCGTTGAAGAGGCGCTCTATCTGGCGCACATCGCTTCCGAAGTGCACCTGATTCACCGTCGTGACAGCTTCCGCGCTGAGAAAATCCTGATTGACCGCCTGATGGAGAAAGTGCGTAACGGCAACATCGTGCTGCACACTCACCGCGCGCTGGACGAGGTAGTAGGCGATCAGATGGGCGTCACCGGGCTGAAACTCTCGTCAACCAAAGGTGAAGCCCCGGTCTCGCTGGAAGTGGCGGGCCTGTTTGTCGCCATCGGTCATAGTCCAAATACGGCGATTTTCGATGGCCAGCTGGATCTCGAAAACGGCTATATCAAAGTACAGTCCGGCCTGCAGGGCAACGCGACGCAGACCAGCGTGCCGGGCGTGTTCGCAGCCGGTGACGTGATGGACCACATCTATCGTCAGGCCATTACCTCTGCCGGTACCGGCTGTATGGCCGCGCTGGATGCGGAACGTTATCTGGATGGTCTGGTTAAAAACGATAAGTAAGTTGTTAATTATCTGATCATAATTGCACTGAGGCGGCCACTTTTGGTCGCCTTTTTTATGGCCTGCGTGCTACAGTTCTGCCACCCGTCTGTCCGGCATTTAGCGTCGGATTTTGCCTCTCGTCACGGTGATCAAACGGCTTCGCATGAACAAATCACGTCAACACGAACTGCTGCGCTGGTTACGCCAGCAGCGTCATCATGGCGCACGCAGCCTGCGACTGGCTTCGCTGGCAGGTTTTGCTGCGGCGTTAATTCTCATTGCCCAAGCCTAGCTACTGGCCTCCCTGCTGCAAAAACTGCTGGTGGAACAGCAACCCCGCGCTGAACTGGTGAGTGATTTCCTGTTATTACTGCTGTGCTTTGCACTGCGCGCCGCGCTGCACTACGGTCGTGAGATGGCCGGTTTCAGGTCCGGCGTGGCGATTCGCCGTGTACTGCGGCAACAGGTGCTGGACCGGCTAAACGCGCTCGGTCCGGCATGGATTCAGGGCAAACCGGCCGGGAGCTGGGCGACGCTGCTGCTGGAACAGATTGAAGAGATGCAGGAGTATTACGTGCGCTATCTGCCGCAGATGTCGCTGGCAGTTTTTGTGCCCTGCACCATCCTGATCGCCATATTCCCGATTAACTGGGCTGCCGGACTGATTCTGCTGGCAACCGCGCCGCTGATTCCGCTGTTTATGGCGCTGGTCGGCATGGGTGCGGCCGATGCCAATCGGCGTAATTTTCTTGCGCTGGCGCGTCTGAGCGGCGATTTCTATGACCGGCTGCGCGGACGCGAAACGCTGCGCCTGTTTCACCGTGCGGACGCTGAGCAGCAGGCGATTGCCGCCAGTACGCAGGATTTTCGTCAGCGCACCATGGAAGTGCTGCGCCTCGCCTTTCTCTCCTCTGCGGTACTGGAGTTTTTCGCCTCGCTGGCGATTGCCGTGGTCGCGGTCTATTTCGGCTTCTCGTACTTGGGTGAACTCAATTTTGGCCATTACGGCACCGGCGTGACGCTGTTTGCCGGTTTCCTCGCGCTGATTCTTGCCCCCGAATTTTTCCAGCCGCTGCGCGATCTCGGCACCTTTTACCATGCCAAAGCGCAGGCGGTGGGCGGCGCAGACGCGCTGGATACCTTCCTGCGCGAAACGCCCCACCGCGCGCCGGAGGCGGCCACGCAAACGCTGGATCCTGACGCGCCACTTTCCCTCCGGGCGCAGGATCTGGTGATCATGACCGCCACCGGCGAGGCGCTGTCACAGCCGCGGAATTTCAGCCTTACTCCCGGTCAGCGCGTGGCGCTGGTCGGACAAAGCGGGGCCGGAAAAAGTGCGCTGATGAATGTCCTGCTCGGTTTTCTGCCCTACCAGGGTTCACTGTGCATTAACGGCCAGGAACTGCGCGACATCAGCCGCAGCAGCTGGCAGCAGCAGCTGGCCTAGGTAGGACAAAATCCGCAGCTGCCGGCGGCGACGCTGCGTGACAATCTCCAGCTCACTGACACGCCGGTTGACGAGGCCACGCTGACCGCCGTGCTGCAGCGCGCTGGCGTCAGCGAATTTTTGTCGCGTCTGCCGCAGGGGCTGGATACGCCAGTTGGCGATGGCGGCATCGGCCTGTCCGTTGGGCAGGCACAGCGCATCGCCGTCGCGCGGGCGCTGCTGAAACCGGCCCGCCTGCTGCTGCTGGACGAACCGGGATCCGGGCTCGACAGCCAGAGCGAGCAGCACGTGATGGGCGCGCTACAGCAGGCCGCACAGCAGCAAACTACGTTAATGATTACCCATCAGCTGCACGCCCTCGACCAGTGGGATGAAGTGTGGGTGATGCAGGCCGGACAACTGGTGCAGCAGGGCCGCTGGCAACAGCTGATCGCTGAAGCGGGCCCGCTGCGCGAGCTGGCACAGCATCGTCAGAAGGAGATTGCCTGATGCGCACGTTACTGCCTTTCCTGCGCCTGTATCGCCGCCATCCGTGGCGTTTAGGTCTTGGCGTGGTGCTTGGCCATTGTCACGCTGCTCGCCAGCATCGACT
Organism: Type-A symbiont of Plautia stali; assembly: GCF_059731155.1. NCBI lineage: Bacteria > Type-A symbiont of Plautia stali. Next base: position 1,735,354 of record NZ_AP035891.1, read on the forward strand.
TGCTGACGCTGTCAGGCTGGTTTCTTGCTGCCTCCTCGCTGGCTGGCGTCGCCGGCCTGTACAGCTTCAATTACATGCTGCCCGCAGCTGGCGTGCGTGGCGCTGCAATCACCCGCACCGCCGCGCGCTATTTTGAACGGCTGGTCAGCCACGACGCCACTTTCCGCGTGCTGCAGCATCTGCGCGTCTTTACCTTCAGCCGGCTGATGGCGCTGGCGCCGGCGCAGCTGGCGCGCTTTCGTCACGGCGAACTGCTGAACCGCTTTGTCAGCGATGTCGATACCCTCGACCATCTCTATTTACGCGTTATTTCTCCGCTGCTGGGTGCGGCGGTGGTGATTGTGGTGGTGACCTGTGGACTGGCGCTACTCGATATGCGACTGGCGCTGCTGCTAGGAGCGATCATGTTGCTGTTCTGGCGGCTCGGCGCGCGCACCGGCGCGCACATTGCCCGTTACCAGGCTCGCTGGCGTCTGCAACTGACGCACTGGCTCAGCGGACTGGCCGAGCTACAGATTTACGGCGCGGCGGCGCTGTGGCGACAGCGGCTGGATCAGGAAGAACGTGCGTGGCAGCAGGCGCAGCAGCGTCAACACCGGCTGCAGGCGCTGGCGCAGAGCCTGCTCATGTTGATCGCCGGCAGTACCGTTACGCTGCTGCTGTGGCTGGCCGCCAGCAGCGTCGGCACCAATAGCACACCGGGTGCACTGATTGCCCTGTTTGTGTTTTGCGCGCTCGCCGCGTTTGAAGCGCTGGCACCGGTGGCCGGCGCATTTCTGCCACTGGCGCAGGTGACGCACGCGGCGCAGCGCGTGCTGGAGATCATCGATTAACCGCCAGCGATTCACTTCCCGACACAACCGGTCGCGACGCAGCGCGGCATCAGCCTGACGCTGGAACAGATCGATTTCAGCTATCCGCAGCGGCCAGAAGCGGTGCTGCACAATTTCTCCCTGACGTTAGCAGCCGGTGAACATCTGGCGCTGCTGGGCCCGACTGGCTGCGGAAAATCCAGCCTGCTGGCGCTGATCACACGCGGCTGGGAAGCTCAGCGCGGCACTATTCGCCTGAACGGGATTGATCTGGCGGCGTGGGACGAAGCCAGCCTGCGTCAGCGCATCAGCGTTGTCACGCAGCGCGTCCATCTGTTCAGCCAGACGCTGCTCGCTAATCTGCTACTGGCAGCACCACAGGCCAGCGATGCACAGCTGATTGACATATTGCAGCGGGTTGGGCTTGCGCATCTGACGCAGCACAGTGAAGGGCTGAATGCGTGGATGGGTGAAGGTGGCCGGCCGCTGGTGGTGAACTGCGCCGGCTGGCGATTGCCCGTGCGCTGCTGCACAATGGCGATCTGTGGCTGCTGGATGAGCCGACCGAAGGTCTGGATGCCGCGACCGAGCAGCAGATTCTCACGTTGCTACAGCAGGTTAGCCAAGGAAAAACGCTGATCATGGTGACGCATCGCCTGAGCGGGCTGGAAAAAATGGATCGCATCTGTGTGCTTGACGGTGGGCAGATTATCGAATCCGGCAGCCATGACGAATTAATCTCAAAAGCGGGACGCTACTGGCGTTTCCAGCAGCGCTTTGCGCTATAGTCTATGCGTTTAGCCTGAGGGTGACTGACGCCATGAGACTGGTACAACTTTCCCGGGATTCGCTCAATTTCCCGCCGCCCGAGATGGCGCTGCGTGAGCCAAACGGCCTGCTGGCCATGGGCGGCGATCTCTCCCCTGCCCGCCTGATGAATGCCTATCAGCGCGGTATTTTTCCGTGGTTTTCGCCCGGCGATCCGATTTTATGGTGGTCGCCAGATCCACGCGCGGTCCTGCTGCCGGAGTCGTTTAATCTCAGCCGCAGCATGGCGCGCTTCCATCGCCGTTCACCCTATCGTGTCACCATGAATCACGCTTTTGCACAAGTGGTGGAAGGTTGCGCCAGCGGGCGTCAGGAAGGCACGTGGATCACCTTTGAAGTGAAACGCGCCTGGCTGCGCCTATATGAACTGGACCATGCGCACTCAATTGAAGTCTGGCAGGATCAACGCCTGGTTGGCGGCATGTATGGCCTGGCGCTCGGACAGATTTTTTGCGGCGAGTCGATGTTCAGCAGGGCGGAAAACGCCTCCAAAACCGCGCTGTGGGTTTTCTCACAGCATTTTATTGCGCATCAGGGACGGCTGATTGATTGTCAGGTGCTGAATCCGCATACCGCCTCGCTGGGCGCAGTTGAAATTCCGCGCGTCGATTATCTGCAATACGTGCAAACGCTGGCGTGGCAACCGGTGCAGGCCGGCTGCTGGCAAACACAACCCCTTTTTTGACTGTCCCCGCAGATGTTTTGCACACAATTCCCGACAAAAGTGATACAGTAAGCGAGTTTGGTATGTCGTCCGCGCTTCGCTGTGGCGAGCCGGAATTGCTAGGCTGGGAATCTCACCCTGTTCCCGAAGCTGTTTCAGTTGCGCACCCGATGCCGATGGCTGCAGATTCTTAGCCCGCTAATCCCTCGCAGACGTCAAAAACACCCGAATTTATCCGTAATGCACGCGCAGCGGCGCGACGCACTGCAAAGCGTTGGCAAAAACAGCCAACGTTTCTTTACATAAATCATGGAATTCGGCATTATCTTGCCAGTTCAACAGTTTGGTAGTTCACGCAGAGGATTCGATGGCCAAAGAAGACAATATTGAAATGCAAGGTACCGTACTGGATACGTTACCTAACACCATGTTCCGCGTAGAGCTTGAAAACGGGCACGTGGTTACCGCTCATATCTCCGGTAAAATGCGTAAAAACTACATCCGCATCCTGACGGGCGACAAAGTGACTGTCGAGTTGACCCCGTACGACCTGAGCAAAGGCCGCATTGTCTTCCGTAGTCGCTAAGTTGTTGCACTCGCCTCGCGTTTGCTGATGTAAACTAAGCGCGAAAAAAAAGGCCGGATTAAAATCCGGCCTTTTTCTTATCTGCGCACCCGCTTAATGCACGGTGCCCTCGGTTTTACGTTTTTCCGCACTCATGAAGTGGTAGGTGAGCTGGTTTTTCTCTTTATCCAGTCCAACCGACACCGATCCGCCATCCACCAGCGAGCCAAACAGCAGCTCGTTAGCCAGCGGTTTCTTCAGGCTTTCCTGCACGGTACGCGCCGTCGGACGGGCCCCCATCGCTTTGTCGTAACCTTTTTCGGCCAGCCAGTCGCGCGCATCATCGCTGACTTCCAGCGACACACCTTTCGCATCCAGCTGTGCCTGCAGCTCAACAATAAACTTGTCCACCACCTGATGGATCACCTGAGTATCGAGGTAACGGAACCAGATAATGTTGTCGAGACGGTTACGGAACTCCGGCGTAAAGATCTTTTTGATCTCTTCCATCGCGTCGGTGCTGTTGTCCTGCTGAATCAGGCCGATGGATTTACGCTCGGTCTCGCGCACCCCGGCGTTGGTGGTCATAACCAGCACCACGTTGCGGAAGTCCGCTTTACGGCCGTTATTATCGGTCAGCATTCCGTTGTCCATCACCTGCAGCAGCAGGTTGAAGACATCCGGATGGGCTTTCTCGATCTCATCCAGCAGCACCACCGCGTGCGGATGCTTGATGACGGCGTCAGTCAGCAGACCGCCCTGATCAAAGCCGACGTAGCCCGGAGGCGCACCAATCAAACGACTGACGGTGTGATGCTCCATATACTCGGACATATCAAAGCGCAGCAGTTCAATGCCCAGCGCCTTCGCCAGCTGCACGGTGACCTCGGTTTTACCGACCCCGGTCGGCCCCGCAAACAGGAACGACCCGACTGGCTTACGCTCCTGCCCCAGTCCCGCGCGGCTCGTCTTGATGGCTTCAGTCAGCGCTTCAATCGCGTTGTCCTGACCAAACACCAGCATTTTCAGACGGTCGCCGAGATTTTTCAGCGTATCGCGATCGGTTGCCGAAACGCTCTGCTCCGGAATACGCGCGATGCGCGCCACCACGGATTCGATGTCCGACACGTTGACGGTTTTCTTGCGCTTGCTGACCGGCACCAGACGCGCACGCGCGCCGGCTTCATCGATCACATCAATCGCCTTGTCCGGCAGATGACGGTCATTGATGTACTTCACCGCCAGCTCAACCGCCGCGCGTACCGCTTTGGCGGTGTAGCGCACATCGTGATGCGCTTCGTACTTCGGCTTCAGCCCGTTGAGAATCTGCACCGTCTCTTCAACCGATGGCTCAGTGATATCAATTTTCTGGAAACGGCGCGCCAACGCACGATCCTTCTCAAAGATATTGCTGAACTCCTGATAGGTCGTGGAACCCATCACGCGGATTTTACCGCTGGAAAGCAGCGGCTTGATCAGATTCGCCGCATCCACCTGGCCGCCCGATGCCGCACCGGCACCGATAATGGTGTGGATCTCGTCGATGAACAGAATGCTGTTGTTATCCTGTTCCAGCTGTTTCAGCAGCGCTTTAAAACGTTTTTCAAAATCACCGCGGTATTTGGTACCGGCCAGCAGCGAACCGATATCCAGCGAGTAGATGGTGCACTCTTTCATCACTTCCGGCACGTCGCCCTGCACAATGCGCCAGGCGAGCCCTTCCGCAATCGCGGTTTTACCGACGCCCGATTCGCCCACCAGCAGCGGGTTATTCTTGCGACGACGGCACAGCACCTGAATGGCCCGTTCCAGCTCTTTATCGCGGCCGATCAGCGGGTCAATTCCGCCGACGCGAGCAAGCTGATTAAGATTGGTGGTGAAGTTTTCCATACGTTCCTCCCCGCCTGCTTGCTCTTCGTTAACCGGATTTTCCGCGCTGTTCTGCGGCTGGCCCGGTTCGTCTTTACGCGTACCATGGGAGATGAAGTTCACCACATCAAGGCGGCTCACTTCGTGTTTGCGCAGCAGGTAAGCCGCTTGCGACTCCTGCTCGCTGAAAATGGCGACCAGCACGTTCGCACCGGATACTTCGCTGCGACCGGATGACTGGACATGGAAGACCGCACGCTGCAGCACTCGCTGGAAGCTGAGCGTCGGCTGAGTGTCGCGCTTCTCTTCGCTGGCAGGCGGTACCGGCGTGGTTTGTTCGATGAAGGCTTCGAGTTCCTGACGCAGAGCCGCAATATCCACCGTACAGGCTTCCAGTGCCTCTCTGGCCGACGGGTTGATGAGCAGCGCCAGCAACAGATGTTCGACGGTCATAAACTCGTGACGGTGCTCGCGCGCTCTGGCGAAAGCCATGTTTAAACTGAGTTCCAGTTCTTGATTGAGCATTTGGCACCTCCCCCAATTATCGCTCTGACGGACTGAATCCTATATGGAAACAGCTTCAGGCTTTTTCCAGCGTACACAGCAACGGATGTTGATTTTCCCGCGCGTAATTGTTCACCTGGGCGACTTTGGTCTCCGCCACTTCTGCAGTGAATACACCACAGATTGCCTTTCCATGGTAGTGAACTTTCAGCATCAGTTGCGTTGCACGTTCAACATCATAAGAAAAGAACTTTTGCAGAACGTCAATAACAAATTCCATAGGTGTATAATCGTCATTATTCAAAATGACTTTATACATTGAAGGCGGCTTTAACCCTTCGCGTACTTTGTCTTCGGCCAGACGTTCAAAGTTAAGCCAATCGTTTGTGTTTGCCATAATGTTCCGTTGAAATTCTGCGTTACGGTAGCGCACATTTCTGTGCTCTCACCTCAAGTTTAACACGCCTGTCAAGCCGCTTTTCCTGTGGCAAAAATCGGTCCTGAAAGCGCATGCGCGACCTGTATCACAAAATTTGCAATAGCGTTAACTGCCTCAAATTTTGATGAATTTATCCCCGTGCGCCAAGGCCGTTTGCTTGACGATAAGGTCCGTTTATCTACATTCTACTTACACAAGCTGATTGAGTTTTAAACAAACTCGACTCACAGCTTGAATGACCTCACCTACTTATCAAAATGTCTTGCGAGGGAAGTAAAAGCATGGAGACGGGTACTGTTAAATGGTTCAACAACACCAAAGGCTTCGGCTTTATCTGTCCGATTGGCGGCGACAACGATATCTTCGCACACTACTCCACGATTCAGATGGAGGGATACAGAACGCTGAAAGCGGGCCAGCACGTTCAGTTCGATGTCCATGAAGGGCCGAAAGGCAACCATGCCAGTCTGATTGTGCCCTGTGAAGCATCGTCACTCTCCTGACGGGCGCGCGTCTGCTCTCATTCTGACCACTCCCGAAAAAAAATGCCAGCCGCAGACGCTGGCATTTTTCTTTGGCGTCCTCGTCAGTTTTAATCTGCCCGACCGCGCGCCAGCCACATGACGCGGCCAAACAGCTGATCGAGCAACGGCGGAATCGCCTGTGGCCCGCGTTCGGCCGCTGCCATCGCCACCGCAATCGCCAGTTCCGGCTTCGAGCTGTGATGAATGGCTTTGGTAATAATACGCCGTGCGTTCATCGGCACGTTTAACGGCAGGTGCGCCATCTGATGATAGACATCACTAAAGCCATGCTTATAAAGGAAGTGTTCGATGTCGGGTGCCGGGAACTGCGTGAGATGGTCGCTCTCCTGCTCATGCGGCTGTAGCTGGCTGCGCGCGGTGGCGGCATATTTTTTCCCAGCCTCATCGCCGTCAGTCAGCACGTGCCAGGCAAGCGGCTTAAGCCCGGACTGCGCAAACTCAATCACCTTCACGCCCTCCGCGGCAAAATGGTAACCGCGCAGCCGCGCCAGCTCATTGATGATCCACACTTCGGTTTCACCCTCTACCAGCAACCAGCAGCGGGCAAACAGGGCCGACGGACGGTTGACGCGGATGTGAAAGCCGATACGGCGCGCCTCTTCGGCACTTAATCCTTCCGGCCCGATATGCCACGCAGCCACGCGATCGGGCTCGCGCACCAGTCGCTAGAGAGCGCCGGAGTAAAACGCATTTGGGGCGTGACCGGTGACTCCCTCAACGGGCTGAACGACAGCCTCAACCGCATGGGCATCATTGAATGGATGCCAACGCGCCATGAAGAAGTGGCCGCTTTTGCCGCCGGGGCGGAAGCACAAATCAGCGGTGAGCTGGCGGTGTGCGCCGGCTCCTGCGGTCCAGGTAACCTGCATCGGATCAACGGCCTGTTTGACTGCCACCGTAACCATGTTCCGGTGCTGGCGATTGCCGCGCACATTCCTTCGAGTGAAATCGGCAGCGGCTATTTTCAGGAAACCCATCCGCAGGAGTTATTCCGCGAAAGCCATCCTCAATCGCGGCGTGTCGGTGATTGTGCTGCCGGGTGACGTGGCTCTGCAAGCGGCGCCGGAGAACGCGCGCAGCGAATGGTATACGCCGCAGCTGCCGCAGGTGGTGCCGTCGTTCAGTGAACTGACGCGCCTCGCAGAAACGCTCAATGAAGCGAAAAATATCACCCTGATGTGCGGCAGCGGCTGCGCCGGTGCCCATGCGGAAGTGGTAAAGCTGGCCGAAACGCTGAAAGCACCGGTGGTGCACGCCATGCGCGGCAAAGAGCACCTGGAGTACGATAACCCGTACGATGTCGGCATGACCGGGCTGATCGGCTTCTCATCCGGCTATCACGCCATGATGAACGCCGACACGCTGGTGCTGCTCGGCACCCAGTTCCCTTATCGCCCGTTCTACCCGGCAGACGCGCGCATTATTCAGATTGATATCAATCCGGCCAGCCTCGGCGCGCACAGTCACGTCGATATGGCGCTGGTGGGTGACATCAAAGCCACGCTGCAGGCGCTGCAGCCGCAGCTCACCAGTCACAGCGACCGTCATCACCTCGATCGCGCACTGGAACACTACGCGGATGCGCGCAAAGGGCTGGACGATCTGGCGACGGCCAACGATAAGCAGGCGATTGACCCGCAGTATCTGGCCCAGCAGATCAGCCACTACGCGGCCGATGACGCTATCTTTACCTGTGATGTCGGCACGCCAACGGTGTGGGCGGCGCGCTATCTGAAAATGAACGGCAAGCGCCGTCTACTCGGCTCGTTTAACCACGGTTCGATGGCCAACGCCATGCCGCAGGCGCTGGGCGCACAGGCCATCGATAAACAGCGTCAGGTGGTCGCGCTGTGCGGCGATGGCGGCTTCAGCATGCTGATGGGCGATTTCATCTCGCTGGCGCAGCTCAAGCTGCCGGTGAAGCTGGTGATCTTTAATAACAGTGTGCTGGGTTTTGTGGCGATGGAGATGAAAGCCGGCGGCTATCTCACCGACGGCACCGATCTGGAGAACCCGGACTTCGCCGCCATCGCCACCGCCTGCGGCATCAAAGGGATCCGCGTGGAGAAAGCCTCGGAGCTGGATGGCGCGCTGCAACAGGCGTTTGCCCACGACGGTCCGGTGCTGGTGGACGTGATCACCGCCAAGGAAGAGCTGTCGATGCCACCGCAAATCAAAGCCGAGCAGGCTAAAGGTTTCAGCCTGTATATGCTGCGCGCGATCCTGAATGGCCGCGGTGATGAAATCGTCGAGCTGGCGAAAACCAACTGGCTGCGGTAAAACGGAGAGACTTGCCGGATTAATCATCATGCGGGCGCTTAGCCCGCTTTTTTATGTCAGGAGAGCAACGTGATCGATTTACGCAGTGATACCGTGACCCGCCCGAGTGCCGCGATGCTGGATGCGATGATGGCGGCCGAAACCGGCGATGATGTCTATCGCGATGATCCCACCGTCAATGCACTGGAGGCTGAAGCGGCGCGCCTGAGCGGTAAAGCGGCTGCGCTGTTCTTCCCTACCGGCACCCAAGCCAACCTGGTGGCGCTGCTGTGTCACTGCCAGCGCGGCGATGAGTACATCGTCGGTCAGTAGGCGCACAACTACAAGTATGAGGCCGGCGGTGCCGCTGTGCTCGGCATCATCCAGCCGCAGCCGATCCTCGCGGCTGCCGACGGCACGCTACAGCTGCACGACGTGGCGGCTGCCATCAAGCCGGACGACATCCATTTTGCCCGCACCCGCCTGCTGAGCCTGGAAAATACCCATCACGGCAAAGTGCTGCCGCTGAGCTACCTCGAACAGGCGTGGCAATTTACCCGCGAGCACCAGCTGGCGCTGCACATTGACGGCGCGCGCATCTTTAACGCCGTGGTGGCGCAGGGTGTGCAGCTGATCGATATCGCCCGCTACTGCGATAGCCTGACCATCTGCCTGTCGAAAGGACTGGGCACGCCGGTCGGCTCCCTGCTGTGTGGTGATGAAGCTTATATTGAGCAGGCGCGGCGCTGGCGCAAAATGACCAGCGGCGGCATGCGCCAGGCCGGTATTCTGGCGGCAGCCGGTCTCTACGCGCTGCAGCACAACGTGGCGCGTCTGCAGGAGGATCATGACAACGCCGCGTGGCTCGGCGCGCAGCTCAACGCTATTGGTGTCGAGGTGGTGAGCCAGCACACTAACATGCTGTTCGTGAAAGTGCCGGCGGAGCAGGTAGCACCGCTACAGCGCTGGATGCAGGCGGGCGACGTGCTGCTCAGCGTAGGTCCGCAGACCCGCATCGTGACCCATCTGGACGTCAGCCGCCAGCAATTACAGCAGCTGGTGGCGCGCTGGCAGGCCTTTCTGCAGCCGTAACGCCGCAACGCGCGGCTACTGTGCCGCGCCGTATTTCGCCAGCAGCGCACGGGCGATGGCCAGCGTCTCGGCATCGGCTTCGCCACGGTAATCGCGCGGGCGGAAATGCATCTGAAACGCCGCAATCAGTTTGCGCTGCATCTGCGGCGTTTGCGCAGCGGCAACGTCATAACCATAGCGCTGCAGCGCAGTCAGCAGCGCTGCGCACTCCACCGGGGCATCCGGCGGCTGGTTAGCCAGATAGCGCTGCACCGTGGCGGCATCCGGTCACGCCCCCCAGGCCCTGCCGGGCCAGCTGTTGCCACGGAAACAGCGGACCGGGATCCTACTTGCGCTGCGGCGCGATATCACTATGCCCCACAATATTTTCCGGGCTGATGCCGTAACGCTGGCTGATATCGCGCACCAGCGCGGTCAGGGCAGTGATTTGCGCGGCGGTGAACGGCTGCCACCGCTGGCCGGTCAGCGTGCGGCGATAGCCGTCATTGACGATTTCGATGCCAATTGAGGTGTCATTAATGCGCGTTGCGCCGCGCCAGAAGCTCTGGTCCGGCATGCCACGCCAGCTGGTTTTCGGCCACCAGCTGCCAGATCACCCCGGCGCCGTTTTTCTGCGGCGGCTGCTGCAGAATCAGATAGTGCGCGCTGACGTTGCGGTCCGTCAGGGTCGCCAGCGACGAGGGAAAGTCCTCCGCCGTGTAGTGGATTACCACCACTTTGATGCGCGGTCTGGCCCCCTGCGCCGGATGCGCGCTGTCCACCCAATAGCCGTTGCGCGCTTCCAGGGTCGACTGGCAGGCGCTGAGCAGCAGCACCATCGCCAGCAGTAACACCGCGCGCATTAGCGCACGATCACCGCAGTACCGGTAACGCTCACCATCAGCATGCTGCTGTCTTTGCCCACGGTTTCGTAGTCAATATCAATGCCAACCACCGCATTGGCGCCCAGCGCTTTCGCCTGTTCTTCCAGCTCTTCGAAGGCGATCTGCCGCGCTTTGCGCAGCTCTTTCTCATAGGCACCGGAGCGGCCGCCGACGATATCGCGGATGCCGGCAAAGAAGTCGCGGAAAATGTTGGCACCGAGAATCGCTTCGCCGGTCACAGCGCCGCAATATTCAGTGATGCTGTGCCCTTCCAAGGTTGGCGTAGTCGAAAATTTCATCGTTCTCACCTGTGGTGATTCATGAGGCGATAGCTCGTACGGCGTAAAAGCACGGCTATACTCTATGCTAAAAATGGCGCTTTGCCAGTGAACAATAAGGAAATCGAGATGAGAAACAAAGCCTTTGCGCTGCTTGTTCCCGCTGCATTGCTGCTGAGTGCCTGTACCACCGTTGAGCCGGTGATCAAGGACAACGGGCCGCGTACCGCACCCTGCGTTGACTGCGGTCCGGACAGCGTGGCGCAGCAGTTCTACGATTTACGTGTCAGCCAGCCAACCCAGGGATTGCCGGACAGCACCACGCTGGCAAAATATCGCCCGTACCTGAGCGACAACCTGTATCAGAAACTGCTGCATGCCAGCAGCCAGAGCAACCCACCGGCAGCGTGGCGCCGGGGCGATCTGTTCTCCAGCCTGGCACAGGGACCCACCGCCGCTGACGTGGCCAGCGCCTCCAGCATTCCTAACCGCGACGCGCGTAACATCCCGCTGCGCATGACGCTCAGCCGCGGCGATAAAAGCTGGCGCGATGAAGTGCTGATGATCCACGAAGGCACCTGCTGGGTGGTGGATGATGTGCGCTACGTCGGCGACTGGCCGCACGCCGGTGGCGGCTCGCTCAGCCAGCTGCTGGAAGAGAAAAAATAGTCGCGCATTTTTTCCGCACTCAGCCGCAACCATTAGCGCGCCGCACCATTGCGGCGCCGCTAAGCTTCCGCGCAACAGCTGACGCATACCCGTCAGCCCCTTTCCCCGCTGCCCTGCCCGATTTTGTGCTACGCTTTTGCTGTTTAATTGCTCTTTAATAAATTTTAACCCACCTCAATTGCATAACTATTCTGGTGACGTTAAGATTTGCGAAACTAATTGCTATTCATTTTTTGCGCATGAGTATTCAACTAAACGCCATCAACTGTTTTTACGGTGCCCATCAGGCGCTGTTCGATATCAACCTAGCCTGCCCGCAGGGCGAAACGCTGGTGTTGCTCGGCCCGAGTGGCGCGGGTAAAAGTTCACTCCTGCGCGTGCTCAACCTGCTGGAGCTGCCGCGTTCCGGTAGTCTGCAGATTGCCGGCAACCATTTCGATTTCAGCCAGACGCCGTCCGACAACGCGATTCGCGAACTGCGCCAGAATGTCGGCATGGTGTTCCAGCAGTACAACCTGTGGCCGCACCTCAGCGTGATGCAGAACCTGATCGAAGCACCCTGTCGTGTGCTCGGGCTCAGCAAAGATGCGGCACGCGCGCGCCGATAAACTGCTGGAACGCCTGACGCCGTACGCCGATCGCTTTCCCCTGCACCTTTCCGGTGGCCAGCAGCAGCGCGTGGCGATTGCGCGCGCACTGATGATGGAGCCGCAGGTGTTGCTGTTTGATGAACCGACCGCCGCGCTCGACCCGGAAATCACGGCGCAGATCGTCAGCATCATTCGTGAGCTGGCGCAGACGCACATCACGCAGGTGATTGTGACCCACGAAGTCGAGGTGGCGCGGAAAACCGCCAGCCAGGTGGTGTACATGGAGAACGGTCGCATCATTGAACAGGGCGATGCCAGCCACTTTACACAGCCGCAAACCGACGCGTTTGCTCATTATCTTTCGCACTAAGTCAGGATGCTTCTAATGAAAAAAGTTGTACTTGCTGCACTGCTTGCCAGCCTGAGCCTGAGCGCTTCTGCCGCGCAGACCCTGCGTTTCGCTACCGAGGCGTCTTATCCGCCGTTTGAATTTGTCGACTCCGACAACAAAATCCAGGGCTTTGACGTCGATCTGGCCAATGCGCTGTGCAAAGAGATCGATGCGACCTGCACCTTTACCAACCAAGCCTTCGACAGCCTGATCCCCAGCCTGAAATTCCGCCGTTTTGACGCGGTGATGGCCGGCATGGATATCACGCCAGAGCGTGAAAAGCACGTCCTGTTCACCAAACCTTACTACGACAACTCTGCGACCTTCATCGCGCAGAAAGGCAAGCTGGCGGACGTTGCGGCGCTGAAAGGCAAGCGTGTGGGCGTGCAGAACGGCACCACGCACCAGAAATACCTATCTGACAAGCACAGCGACATCACCATCGTGCCTTACGACAGCTACCAGAATGCGGTGCTCGACCTGAAGAATGGCCGTATTGATGCGGTGTTCGGGGATACCGCCGTGGTTAACGAGTGGCTGAAGCAGAACGCCAACCTCGCCGCGCTGGGTGAGAAAGTGACCGACAAAGCCTACTTCGGCACCGGCCTCGGCATCGCCGTGCGTCAGGGCAACACCGAACTGCAGCAGAAGTTCAACGGCGCGCTGGAGAAGATCAAAGCCGACGGCACTTACAAAACCATCTACAACAAATGGTTTCAGCAGTAATTTCTGATGAATGAAATGATTCCACTCGCAAGCGCCGCCGGCATGACCGTCGGCCTTGCGTTGGCAATGCTCTATTCGGCTTACGCCTCTCAGACGCTGCGCGGTGCGCTGAAAGCGGTGCCGTCCGGCCAATTGGAATCAGGTCAGGCGCTGGGCATGAAAAAGTCAGCGATTTTTTTCCGCCTGATTATGCCGCAGATGTGGCGCCATGCGCTGCCCGGCCTCGGCAATCAGTGGCTGGTGCTGCTCAAGGATACGGCGCTGGTGTCGCTGACTAGCGTCAACGATCTCATGCTGCAGACCAAAAGCATTGCTACGCGCAACCAGGAGCCGTTTACCTGGTATCTGGTGGCTGCCGCGATCTATTGCTATTCAGTCAGACGGTGCTGCGCCGTATTGAATCACGTACCACGCGTTTCGAGCGGGGGGCCTGACGCATGCTGGCGTATTTACCTGAGCTACTGAAAGGCCTGCATACCAGCCTGACGCTGACGGCCGCCGCGCTGCTGCTGGCGCTACTGTGCACGATTGTGCTGGCGCTGAAGATGCCGCTGCTCAACTAGCTGGTCAAAGGCTATATCACCCTGTTTACCGGCACGCCGCTGCTGGTGCAGATTTTCCTGATCTATTACGGTCCCGGCCAGTTTCCCAGCATTCAGAACGTGCCGTGGCTCTGGCATTTACTATCGCAGCCGTGGCTGTGTGCCATGCTGGCGCTGTCGCTCAATAGCGCAGCCTACACCACACAGCTGTTCTATGGCGCGGTGCGCGCCATTCCGGCCGGGCAGTGGCAGTCCTGCGCCGCGCTGGGCATCGCCGCCGCGATACGCTGCGTATTCTGCTGCCGTACGCGTTTAAGCGCGCCCTCTCCTCTTACTCCAACGAAGTGGTGCTGGTCTTCAAGAGTACTTCGCTGGCCTATACCATTACGCTGATGGAAGTAATGGGCCACGGTCAGCTGCTGTATGGCCGGACCTACGACGTCACCGTGTATGCTGCCGCCGGTCTGATTTATCTGGTGGTTAACGGCCTGCTGACGCTGCTGATGCGCCTGGTAGAGAAGCCCGCGCTAGCGTTTGAGCGCCGCAACTGATCGTCTGACGCGGCGCGAAGGAAAGCGCCGCGCCCTTCTTCGCTGTATTTGATCGCATCGAAATAAATTTTTAATCATATTTGTTGCATATAAATGCATTAACCGGCATCGTGTAAATCGTTTCGTCTCTGGCATGGTTTACAGGAGCCTTATAATGAAAAAATGGATTGTTGCGGCAGTGATGGCAACGCTGGCAATGAATGCTTATGCGGCAGAGAAAATTCGCTTTGCTGCGTCAGCCACCTATCCCCCGTTCGAATCACTCGATCAGAATAACCAGATTGTCGGTTTTGATATCGACCTCGCCAAAGCGCTGTGTCAGCAGATGCAGGCAGAGTGCACCTTCACCAACAATGCCTTTGATAGCCCGATTCCTTCGCTGAAGTTCCGTCGCTATGACGCGGTAATTTCCGGCATGGATATCACCGCCGAGCGCAGTAAGCAGGTCGATTTCACCCAGCCCTACTACGCCAATTCGGCGATCGTCATCGCCCACAAAGGTGAATATAGCGACTTTAGCCAGCTGAAAGGTAAACGCATTGGCGTGGAAAACGGCACCACCCATCAGAAATACCTGCTGGAGAAGCATCCGGAAGTGATTGCGGTGGCCTACGACAGCTATCAGAACGCGATCCTTGACCTGAAAAATGGCCGGCTTAACGGCGTATTCGGTGACAGCGCAGTTGTTAATCAGTGGCTGAAGGCCAATGCGGATTTGAGCGCGGTCGGCGAGCACATTACCGACAGCGACTACTTCGGCACCGGGCTCGGCATTGCGGTGCGCAAGGGCAACAGCGCACTGCTGCAACAGCTGAATAGCGCGCTGGCGGCGCTGAAAGCCAACGGTAGCTGGCAGCAGATCAATCAGAAGTGGTTCCCGGAATAAGCATTATGGAGTTGCGTGGCGCCGGGCCTGCCAGGTTCTGCACGTCCTCAGCGCAGCCGGGCGCTACGCGATTCCACCCTTACGACGCAGTAACGTCAGCACCTCGAAATGTGCGGTGTGCGGGAACATATCGAACAGCTGAACGCGGCTGATGTCATAGTCGGCCAAGCGGGCAATGTCCTGCGCCATGCTGGCGGGATAGCAGCTGGAATACAGAATGTAGTCCGGCGCCATGCGGCTCAGCCAGGCGCACAGTTCTGCGCCAATACCGCGATGTGGCGGATTGACCAGCACCAGCTGCGGCACGCTCGTATGCCTGGTGGCAAACTGCGTGGAATCCAGCGCGGCAAAACTCACCTTCTCTAACCCCAGCGGCTGCGCCGACTGCTGCGCACAGGCGATGGCTTCCGCACTGATTTCAATGCCGGTCAGCTGCATCTGCGGCGTGGCGCAGTGCAGGCCAAAGCCGCCAACGCCACAGAACAGATCCCACATGCTGTGCACCGGCAGCTCCGCCACCCAGTCGCGTGCCGTTGCGTACAGCGCAGCCGCCACCTGCGGGTTAGTCTGGAAGAAACTTTGCGGACGGATATACAGCGGCACGTCGTTGAAGCGTTCCGGCAGCGTCTGCTCAGACGTCAGCGCAATCTCCTCCTCGCCCTCCAGTATCGCCATGTGCACCGGCTGAATATTGGCGGAGATCACCTGCAACTGCGGCAGCTGCTGTTGCAGCCACGGCAGCGCGGCGCGCAGCTGCGCCAGTTTGCTGTGCGAGCGCAGAACAAAACGCAGCATCATGCCGCCCTAGGTGCTCTCCGTCAGCAGCAAAAACTTCAGCTCGCCGCGTTTGCGCGCCACGTTTTACGGCGTCAGACCGGCACGGGCGATAAAGGGTTTCAGCGCATCGAATACTGCCGCGAAGCTGGCGGGATAGAGCGGACAGGCGCAGAGATCCACCGGCTCGCCGTCACGCGCCACCATGCCGAACAGCGGTTTTTCCACGCTGCCGCTCACCACCATCTTGGCTTTATTGCGAAACCCCTGCTGCGCCAAGGCGACCGGCATGCCGTTCAGCAGCTGCGTCAGCTGTGTCGGCTTGTCGCTCAGCTGTTGCGGATAGGGTTTTTCCAGCCACTGACACGAGCGACAGCGACCGGCCTGATAAAGCGCGCAATGCATGGGAAGGCCTGTATTGAGAATCGGGAGCAAAAACGGGGGCCGATTGTATCACCGGCTGCGGAAAAATGCGCGACTGCTGGCCGGCACAAACAGCAGCACCAGCACCAGCACATCCGGCAGTTTCTGTAGCAGCGTGTGGTGAATAATCTGCGCGTTATTCTTGCCGGGAATGCTGAAAATCTCCGGATAGATCCAGCCCACCGACGCCATCAGCATGTACAGCAGCACCACGATCTGCGTGGCAACGTAGCCCCAGCGCCCGGCATTACTGCCGCGCATCAGGGTAAAGGCACAGCGCAGTTCAAACAGGAAAATCAGCTGGCTGGCGATAAAGATCAGCGTGGAGTCCCACGCCTGCGCGCTGCGGTGCACGAAATTGGCGATTTCGTCATAGCCCAGCTCATTGGCCAGCATCAGCACGCTGATACAGCGCGTGGCGATAATGGCGCTGCCGGCAATGGTCACCGGCACGGGCGTGGAGGTTAACACCAAGTTTTTCAACGTTTCCGACATTGCGCGCGCTCCATAAGCAAGGCTGACTCTGTCAGCCTTGCTTATATTGGCAAATGTTGCGTCACTCAGCCACGTTTTGCTTTCTGAATATCGCGCAATCGCTGTTTTTCTTCGTGCGCCATAAAGCGCCAGGCGATAAAGCCGACCAGCCCGACCACAAAAAGAATCAGCGAGGCCAGCGCGTTGATCTCCGGATTGACGCCGCGGCGCACCGTGGCAAAGATAGCCATCGGCAGCGTGGTAGCGCCCGGCCCGGTGACGAAGCTGGCGATCACCAGGTCGTCCAGCGACAGAGTAAACGCCAGCAGCCAGCCGGTAATGATCGCCGGGGCAATCATCAGCACGGTAATCACGAAGAACACCTTCAGCGGCGTAGCGCCGAGGTCCATCGCCGCTTCTTCAATTGAGCGATCCAGCTCGCGCAGCCGCGAGTTGATCACCACCGCCACGTAGGCGGTACAGAACGTGACGTGCGCCAGCCAGATGGTCAGCATGCCGCGATCGCCCGGCCAGCCAAAGGTGTTGCCCATCGCCACGAACAGCAGCAGCAGCGACAGACCGGTGATCACGTCGGGCATGACCAGCGGCGCGGTGAGCATGAAAGCAAAGCCGCTGTGGCCGCGAAAACGCCCGAAGCGCACGATAATCACCGCCGCCATGGTGCCGAGCACTACCGCCATGGTGGCCGACAGCGCCGCGATGTTCAGGCTCAGGCCAACCGCATCCAGCATCGCATCATCCTGGAACAGCACGCGATACCAGTGGAACGAGAAGCTCTCCCTTACCGTCACCAGCTGCGAGCTGTTGAAGGAGTAAACAACCAGCAGCAGCATCGGCGCGTACAGGAACAGGAAGCACAGCGCCAGAATCGCGGTGCGCCACGGAGAGCGGATTACCGGTAGCTGATTCATCCCTTCTCCCCCATTTCACGGTTTTGATGTTTGTGGAACCAGACGATAGGCAGAATCAGAATCAGCAGGATGATTACCGCCAGCGCCGAGGCCACCGGCCAGTCGCGGTTGTTGAAGAACTCCTGCCACAAAATGCGCCCAATCATGATGCTGTCCGGTCCGCCCAGCAGTTCCGGGATCACGTACTCGCCCACTGCCGGGATAAATACCAGCATTGAGCCAGCAATGATGCCGCCTTTGGTCAGCGGCACGATGACGCTGAAGAAGGTTTTCAGCGGGCGCGCGCCGAGGTCGAGCGACGCTTCCACCAGCGAATAATCAATGCGCGTTAGCGCGGTGTAGATCGGCAATACCATAAACGGCAGGCAGCAGTAAACGATACCGATATACACCGCCGTGTTGGTGTACAGGATGATCAGGGGATGATCGATCACGCCAAGCCACATCAGGAAGCGGTTGAGGATCCCGTTGTTGTTCAGCAGACCCATCCACGCATAGACGCGCACCAGGAACGAGGTCCACGACGGCAGGATCACTAGCAGCAGCAGGATGGTGCGCATGGAGGGCTTGCTGTGCGCCACCGCCCACGCCAGCGGATAACCGATTAGCAGACAGATCACCGTTGAGATCGCCGCCACCTTCAGCGAGGTGAGATAAGCTTCTGCGTACAGCGGGTCGTCCGTCAGCGTGAGGTAGTTGCCCAGATTGAGCACCAGGTTGAGCTGGTCGTCCGCCCAGGTCACCAAATCGGTGTACGGCGGAATGGCGCGCGCAATATCGGCGAAACTGATCTTCAGCACAATGAGGAACGGCAGCATAAACAGCAGGATTAGCCACAGATAAGGCAGCGCGATCACCAGCTTGCGACCGTGCTGCATTTTCATGCGCGTGCCCCAGCGCTGCAGCGGTGTGCCCGCCACCTCCGGCTCGCTGCGTTGAGAAATCTGGCTCATAGCGCCTCCTTAAACCGTCAGGACCACACAGCTGTCGGCATCCCAGCACAGGCGCACTTCATCGCCCCAGGTGGGCGCGCCTTTACGGTAGCGATGCGCATTCTGCAGCTGGGCGCTGATCATCTGGCCGCTGCGCAGCCGTACGTGGTAAATCGACAGATCGCCGAGATAGGCGATGTGCACCACTTCGCCCACGGCAAAGTTGCAGCCGTCGGCCGGCACCTCGTCGCACAGCATTACTTTTTCCGGCCGCAGCGCCACGTGCACCGGCACGTTGTCCACAATTGAGACATCGGTCTGCACCTTGAGCGGATGCATCAGTCCCGGACTGTCAATCACCACGCCCTCTTCACGGCGTTCGCGCAGCAGGCCATCAAACACATTCACCGAGCCGATAAACTCGGCGCTGTAGCGGCTGGTCGGGTGCTCGTAAATCTCTTCCGGCTCGCCGATCTGCACAAATTTACCGCGGTTCATGATGGCGATGCGGCCCGCCATGGTCATGGCTTCTTCCTGATCGTGGGTAACCATGACGCAGGTAGCGCCAACGCGCTCCAGAATATCCACCACTTCGTGCTGCATGCGGTCGCGCAGTTTTTTATCCAGCGCGCCCATCGGTTCGTCGAGCAGCAGCAGCTTGGGACGTTTCGCCAGGCTTCGCGCCAGCGCCACGCGCTGACGCTGGCCGCCAGAAAGCTGGTGCGGCTTACGTTTGGCGTACTCTTCCATATGCACCAGCGCCAGCATCTCTGCCACGCGGCTGCTGATTTCGCCTTTGGGCAGTTTGTCCTGCTTCAGGCCAAAAGCGATGTTCTGTTCCACCGTCATGTGCGGAAACAGCGCGTACGACTGGAACATCATATTGATAGGCCGCTGATACGGCGGCACGAGGGACAGATCCTGACCATCCAGCACAATCTGGCCACTGCTGGGAATTTCAAAGCCGGCCAGCATCCGCAGCAGCGTGGACTTGCCACAGCCGGAAGCCCCCAGCAATGCGAAAATTTCGCCTTTGTAAATGGTCAGGCTGACATCATCCACGGCGTGCTGGCCGTCAAACGATTTCGTCAGGTTGCGGATTTCCAGCAGCGGCGTTAACGCCTTAGCCGTTTTATTTTGGGGGCGGGGAATCGCGTCGTTCACTCACATGTCTCCGGCGCTAAGCGGGATAGCGCGGCACAGCCAGCCGCTAAATGACACAACAGAGGCCAGCACCGCGCCTCTGTTGTCGTTTACCGATAAGGGAATCCGTTCAGAACGAACTTACTTACCACTTTTTACTTTAGTCCATGCACGGGTACGCGCACGATCCAGTTTCGGATCCTGGACCTTGAGCACAAACAGTTTGGCCATCGCTTCCGGCGTCGGGAAGATACCCGGATTGTTGCGCACATCCGCATTGATCAGCGGCAGCGACGCTTTGTTACCGTTGGCGTAATTCATTTTGTTGGAGACGTCGGCAATCACTTTCGGATCCATGATGTAGTTCAGCCACTGATAAGCCGCATCAAGGTTTTTCGCGTCTTTTGGAATCGCCATCATGTCGAAGAACGCCAGCGCGCCCTCTTTCGGTACGCTGTAACCGAGGTGTACACCGTTGTTCGCTTTCACCGCGCGATCTTTCGACTGCAGAATATCGCCAGACCAGCCGATGGCGACACATATGTTGCCGTTGGCGAGGTCATTGATGTACTGCGAAGAGTGGAAGTAGCGGATATTCGGCCGCAGCTTCAGCAGCAGATCGGTTGCCGCGCCGGTGTAATCTTTCGCGTCAGAGCTGTTCGGATCTTTGCCGAGGTAGTTCAGCACGGTGGCAAAAATCTCTTCTGGCGCATCGAGGAACGAAACACCGCAGCTCTTCAGTTTTTCCAGGTTTTCTGGCTTCAGCACCAAATCCCAGCTGTTCACCGGCGCATCGGCGCCCAGTGCCGCTTTGACTTTATCGATGTTATAGCCAATACCGGTGGTGCCCCACAGGTAAGGAATAGCGTATTTGTTACCCGGATCGTGCTGGGCCACTTTCGCCATCAGATCGGGATCGAGTTTTTTATAGTTAGGCAGCTTGCTCTTATCCAGCTCCTGGAACACACCAGACTGCAGCTGACGCGCGAGGAAGCTCGACGACGGTACCACCACGTCATAGCCCGTGCTGCCGGCCATCAGTTTGCCTTCCAGCACTTCGTTGGAGTCAAACACGTCGTAGACCACTTTGATGCCGGTCTGCTTTTCGAAATTGGGCACGGTGTCGGCCGAAATATAATCGGACCAGTTATAAACGTGCAGCGTTTTATCCTCTGCCTGAGCGCCCACGGCTGCAGCCATCAGCACACCTGCAACCACACCTGGCAACCATTTTTTTGACTGGTTGATCATGTTTTTCTTCCTCCTGAGCGGGTCATCACAACGCTGCATACACGCGATCCGGTCGTTGCGTTGTCTTTTAAATTACAGCCACACAATGAATCAATATTCAGCGGGAGTTTAATAGCAAAAACCTATAGCTGCGCCGTAGTTGCACGTATCAGACAGCCCCGCAAGAATAGCCCCCCTGATTCCTGCATGCCAGATCCCAGCTTAAAAAACGCCTTTTTGCGATAAGTTATGCATGTTTCTGCTATGCACTCTGGCACTAGCGGCATAAAGCACGACTAATATCTGGCAATAAAGGGCAAAATGCAGAATAAAAAGTGGTGGGCCCGAAATGAAAACTGCCGCAAAAAGCGGCAGTTAGCAGGAGGGGAAAAATCAGTGCAGCATGCTATGGCTGCTGACGCTCGGCGGACGCTCCTCGTCTTCGCCCATCATCAGCAGATGATTGGCGAACGCTTCCATGATCACCATCGAAATCCCCTCTTCGCTCTGCTTCATAAAGTGGGTGAACTGACCAAAGGTGATGCCGGCGCTCACGCTGATTGACTGGCAGACGATCAGTTTCGGCAGGTTGTCATCCTGTATATCGATAAAGGCTTTCACCGTGAGCGAACTCGCATTGATTTGCGACAGTTCTCCTACCAGCGGGATCAGCGCGGTGGGCTTTACTTCTGCCAGCGCCGAGAAGAGGATAACGTTATCCACCAAGTCGATTTTCGCGTCAAACACCCCGTCAAAATTCTGCATATGCGGCAGATGCAAAGCCTGGCAGGCGTCGCATTCGAACCAGGTGATATTTTGTTGATCCAGCCAGCGACGCAGCATGTCGATGTCAGGAACGACCAGTGAATCTATCGTTGTGTCCTGTGGGGTGAATAAATAAGCGCCTTAGCTTACGGAAAAATAGTCGCAGATGCCATGAAAACCGCGCAAAAACGCGGTTCAGCCCCCGGTTTTCGGACGATAACCGGGACAGGCGTGCTGCTCAATCCAGCGGATCATCATGGCGGCAATGTCTAAACCGGTGCTGCCTTCGATGCCCTCCAGCCCCGGTGAGGCATTGACCTCCATCACCAGCGGACCCCGGTTGGCGCGCAGAATATCCACGCCCGCCACGGCTAATCCCAGCGTCGTGGCAGCTTTGACCGCGATCTCGCGCTCCTGATCGGTAATGGTGACGGCGCGGGCGCTGCCGCCACGGTGCAGATTAGAGCGGAAATCGCCCTCTTTCGCTTCCCGCTCAATCGCCGCCACCACCTCGTCGCCAATTACCAGGCAGCGGATGTCGCGCCCGCGCGCCTCTTTGATGAACTCCTGCACCAGAATATGCGCATTGAGACCGCGAAACGCATCGATCACGCTCTCTGCCGCCTGGCGGGTTTCCGCCATCACCACGCCGATCCCCTGCGTCCCCTCCACCAGTTTCACCACCAGCGGCGCGCCGCCGACCATGGCGATCACATCCTGCGTGTCATCCGGCGACGAGGCAAAGCCGGTGACCGGCATATCGATGCCCTCGCGCGCCAGCAGCTGCAGCGAGCGCAGCTTGTCGCGTGCGCGGGTAATGGCCACTGACTCGTTGAGCGGGTAGCTGCCGAGCATCTCGAACTGACGCAGCACCGCCGTACCGTAAAAGGTGGTGGCGGTGCCGATGCGCGGGATCACCGCGTCGAAATGGCCGAGCGCCTCACCGCGATAGTGCACCGCCGGCGAGTCGGAGTTGATGTTCATGTAGCAGGAGAGCGGATCGATCATCTGCACCTGATGGCCACGCGCTTCCGCGGCTTCACGCAGGCGTTTACAGGAGTAGAGCACGCCGTCACGGGTGAGAATGGCCATCTTCATTGCAGCGGTCCCTGTGCTTAGCGCGTTGCCCAGCCCTGCTGATGCAGGTACTCCAGCATGAACGGTCGCGTTTCTTTAATGATTAAACGCTGAATCAGTTCACTCCAGGTTTCCGAGCGCTGATTGCTGTCGCGCTGCTGATAGTAAGCGGTGATTTGCTGGTCATATTGCGCCAGCACTGCTTTATCTAGCGGCTGGTAGCGGTTTTCGTGCACCAGCATCGCCTGCGGCATGCGCGGCTTGACGTCCGGTGACGCGTCGGGATGGCCGATGCAGAAACCAAACAGCGGCAGCACAAACTTCGGCAGCCCCAGCAGCTCCGTCACCTGAGCGATGCTGTTGCGAATGCCGCCAATAAACACGCCGCCTAAACCGAGTGATTCTGCGGCGACCATGGCGTTCTGCGCCATCAGCGCGGTATCGACACAGCCCAGCAGCAGCTGTTCGGCACGGCCCAGTTGGGCCTCAGGGCAGATTTGCTGTTGGCGGTTGAAGTCGGCGCAGAACACCCAAAACTCCGCTGCGGCGCTGACCCACGGCTGGCCGCCGGTGAGCTGCACCAGCTGCTCGCGCAGGGCGCGGTCGGTGATACGTACAATGGAGGAACACTGTAAAAAACTGGAGGTCGAGGCCGCCTGCGCCGCAGCGATAATCGCGCTGCGCTGGGCGTCATCAATCCCCTGCTCAGTAAAGGCGCGAATGGAACGGTGGCTGCAAAGCAAATCAATAGTCGGCGTCATAATCCTCTCCGGTTACTTCTTTTTGTGGGTGTGATTGAACAACTGCGGTGCCATCGCCTTTGCGGTGCGCCACATCATCAGCCACGCTGCCGGCAGCATCAGCGCGATGCCGAGGAAGAACAGCAGCGTTGCCAGCGGTTTTTTCGCCATGAATGCCGGTGCCGCCAGCCAGTCGTTGACCAGCAGCAGCGCGCCAATCACTGCTAGCACGCCCAGCGCTTCCAGCAGTAGCACGAGTTTGGGCAACGTAGCCAGATTACGCATGGTTCAGGGCTCCTCAGTGTTCATCTGTTTCTGCTGCAGATGATACCCGAATACTGTAGTACGGCATTGTGACCGGGTATAGACAGCACGCATTAGAGTAACAGGCAATTTCTGCTTTTCTTAAGCATGATGGGCGGGCATAATGTGACGCATTATTCACGCTGTGATGTGAGACAAGTCACAAAACAGCAGCTGAAGGAGAGAAGCAATGATTGCAGTGATTTTTGGCCGTTCCAGCTGCCCTTACTGCGTACGAGCAAAAGAGTTAGCCACGAAGTTAACCAGCGAGCGCGACGATTTTAATTATCAGTACGTCGATATCCAGGCGACCGGCATCACCAAAGCCGACCTAGAAGCGCGTGCCGGCAAACCGGTTTCTACCGTGCCGCAGATCTTCCTCGACGACCAGCACATCGGTGGTTACACCGAATTTGCTGCGTGGACCAAAGAAAACCTCGGCATCGAAGCCTGACCTGACGGGCCTGCGGGCCCGTCTTCGCTTCACTCAGCTGGTCCGCATCGCCAGCATAATGCGCAGCAGGCGCACCAGCAGCGCACCGCACCCCGCCCAGAATAGTGCACTCAAGCTCCACGCCGTCACCAGCAGCAAGCTGTGCGTCATCGGCATCACCAGCCACACCCACGTCATGCCCAGCAGCGTCCCGCCCAGCGCGATCCACAGGGTGCCGATCAGCGGACTGTCCGGCTGCAGCAGTGCCATCACGATGCCCGGCAGCAGAAACAGCAGCAGTTCCGGCTGCCCACGCACCGCCTGCGTCGCGGCGGCGGAGCAAAAATGATGTGCAAAAATAAACACCAGCGTATAAAGCATCACGCCCAGAACCGATGCTGGCCAGCGATTATTGCGCTGCAACATACCTCTCCTCAACTTTGACGTTAACAATATTGAAACTTTTAACTGCCCTGATGCGCTTACGTGGAAATAAAAAGAAACAGCTGAAGGCAGAAGGAATGAAAACTGCTGATAGCTGAGGGTGTTAATTATGATTAGAATGGCGCCGCTTTATGTGGATCACAGATTAAGAACATTCGGTGACCGGGCCGTGCGCTGCCGTCACAAGATAGCGAAAAACCCCTCCCATCAACCCGTTACAGGTAAATAAGAAGTTAAACCGTGAACATCAACGTCGCAGAATTGTTAAGCGGAAATGACGTTCTGTTATTATTTGTCGTATTAGCCCTCCGCCTGTGTCTGGGTAAATTACTCCTTGGCTCCGTACAACTCGGTAATTCTATTGGTGTGCTGGTGGTTTCGCTGATTTTAGGTCAGCAACACTTCGCGATTAATACTGACGCCTTAAGTCTAGGCTTTATGCTGTTTATTTTTTGTGTCGGGGTGGAAGCCGGTCCCAACTTTTTCTCCATCTTTTTCCGCGACGGTAAGAACTATTTCTTTCTGGCGATCGTCATGGTGGTCAGCGCCCTGCTGATTGCGCTGACGCTCGGCAAACTGTTTGGCTGGGATATCGGCCTCACCGCCGGCATGCTGGCCGGCTCGATGACCTCAACGCCGGTGCTGGTGGGCGCAGGTGATACGCTGCGGCAAAGCATCAGCGACACGCAGCTGCTGGGGCGCATGCAGGATAACCTTAGCCTGGGTTACGCCCTCACCTATCTGATAAGGCTGGTCAGCCTGATTTTCGGCGCACGCTACCTGCCGCGCCTGCAGCATCAGGATTTGCCGACCTGCGCCCAGCAAATCGCGCGCGAGCGCGGCCTGGATGCGGACAGCCAGCGCAAAGTGTTCCTGCCTGTGATTCGCGCCTACCGTGTCGGTCCGGAGCTGGTTGAGTGGAGCGGCGGCAAAAACCTGCGCGAGCTGGGGATTCACCGTCAGACCGGCTGCTACATTGAGCGCCTGCGGCGTAACGGCATTCTCGCCAGCCCGGACGGTGATGCAGTACTGCAGCTCGGCGATGAAATTTCCCTGGTGGGCTATCCGGATGCCCATGCGCGTCTCGACGCCAGTTTCCGTAATGGTAAAGAGGTGTTCGATCGCGATCTGCTCGACATGCGCATCGTCACCGAAGAGATCGTGGTGAAAAACCACAACGCGGTAAATAAACGCCTGAGCCATTTAAAACTGACCGATCACGGCTGCTTCCTTAACCGGGTGATTCGCAGCCAGATTGAGATGCCCATCGACGACAGCATTATGCTCAACAAAGGTGATGTGCTGCAGGTGAGCGGCGAAGCGCGCCGGGTGAAAAGCCTAGCCGATCGCATTGGCTTCATTGCTATTCACAGCCAGATGACCGATCTGCTGGCGTTCTGCGCCTTCTTTATCATCGGCCTGATGATCGGCATGATCACCTTCCAGTTCAGCAACTTCAGCTTTGGCCTGGGCAACGCCGCCGGGCTGCTGTTTGCCGGCATCATGCTCGGCTTTCTGCGCGCCAACCACCCGACGTTCGGCTACATCCCGCAGGGCGCACTGACCATGGTGAAAGAGTTTGGCCTGATGGTG
Source organism: Type-A symbiont of Plautia stali (assembly GCF_059731155.1). Lineage (NCBI taxonomy): Bacteria > Type-A symbiont of Plautia stali. The sequence goes on from NZ_AP035891.1 coordinate 1,761,690, forward strand.
TTTATGGCCGGGGTCGGCCTGAGCGCCGACAGCGGGCTGCAGCACGGTCTCGGCAGTGCGGGCGCGCTGATGCTGCTGAGCGACCTGCTGGTGAGTCTGTTACCGGTGGTGATTCGCTATCTGTTCGGCGCTTATGTGCTGCGCATGAACCGCGCGCTGCTGTTTGGTGCCATCATGGGCGCGCGCACCTGCGCACCGGCCATGGAGATCATCAGCGATACCGCCCGCAGCAGCATTCCGGCGCTCGGCTATGCCGGCACCTACGCCATTGCCAACGTCTTGCTGACGCTGGCGGGGACGCTAATCGTCATCATCTGGCCGCTTTTGCCTGTTTAAAAATATTTTTACGCGCGTCAGAACTAATCGGACGCGATGCAGTCTGAATAAGTGCCACTGCTTTTCTTTGAAATCCCCAAATTGAGGAGCCCGTTAGCCTTCTGCTAGCGGGTTTTTTTATGCCTGCCACGCGCCCCCTTAAGGTTTCCCTAAGCGTGATTTGCCACCCTGTGACTCTGGTTTCGCTATTTGCAAATATTCATGCAACTTTCATCAAAGTTAAACACTCCAACAACCCCCAGTGAGATTCGGAGCGCGGCTATTTATTCTCTGTCCGCGCGCTTCTACGCTATCAACCTTATTTTGCTGGCAATTCTGGCGCTGGCGTTTCTGTGGTGGTCGCGCCACGAAAGCCTCGACATCGCCATCAGCCAGCGCTGGTTTGATCCGCTCACCCGGCGTTTTCCGTGGCAGCACAATCGCTGGCTGGATCTGATTAACCATCGGCTGATGAAGGATGTGATTATCGCTGGCGCGGTACTGCTGTTACTGCGCGGCCTGCAGCAGCGCGACGCCCGGCGCGTGCTGGTGGCCCTGCTGTTTGGCATGGGGCCGCTGGTGGTGGGCATGCTGAAGGCGCACAACGCGCACTCCTGTCCGTGGGATCTGGCGCTGTTCGGCGGCAACGCCACGAACTTTCCGCTGCTGGCGGCGGTGCCGGCCAACAGTGGCCCGGGCCAGTGCTTTCCGGGCGGCCATGCTTCCAGCGGCTTTGCGCTGATGGCGCTGTTTTTTTTGTGGTGGCCGGAGCGTCCACGCCGCGCGCTGCTGGCGCTGGCAGTGGGTATCGCCTGTGGCCTGTTGATGGGCTATGGCCAGGTGATGCGTGGTGCGCACTTTTTCTCCCACAATTTGTGGGCGGGCTGGTGGGTGTGGCTCAGCCAGCTGCTGATTTTTGGGTAAACAAGACGAGGACGAGGAAACGTGATGGAAGCTCTTAACCACACCCTCTTTTTATGGATTAACGCCACGCCGGATTCACCCGCGTGGCTGCTCAGCCTAGCGACCTTTATCGCCAAAGATGTGATTGCTATTGTACCGTTGCTGATTGTCGCCCTGTGGCTGTGGGGACCGCGCGATCAGCTACAGTCGCAGCGCGCGCTGGTGCTGAAAACCGGCATGGCGCTGATTTATGCGCTGAGCATCTCCTGGTGCGTGGGCCAGCTGCTACCACACCCGCGCCCATTCGCCATTGGCTTTGGTCAGCAGTTCCTGTCACACACTGCTGATGACTCCTATCCCAGCGATCACGGCACCACGATTTTTACCTTCGCGCTAGCGTTTATTTTCTGGCACCGTCTGTGGTCCGGGGTGGTTTTACTGGCGATTGGCAGCGCTATTGCATGGTCACGCGTGTATCTCGGCGTGCACTGGCCGCTGGATATGCTGGGCGGTTTTCTGGTGGGGTTGCTTGGCTGTCTGGCTTCGCATCTGGCGTGGCAGCTGTACGGTCAGCGCATGCTGGCGCTGACGCATCAACTCTACCGCGCCCTGTTCGCGATGCCGATTAAAAAAAGCTGGGTTCGCGGATAAACTCAGCCGGCAGGCGGGTTAGCCACGGGCTGACCCGCCGCCCTGAGATTAACTGAACCACTTACCGAACCAGCCGTTGAATTTCATCATAATGAAATCCCAGATGCGGCCAATAAAGCCGGCTTCCGGTACATCCTCCATCGCCACCAGCGGACGCTGCTCAATGGTTTTGCCATCCAGCTGGAAATCGATAGTGCCCACCACCTGATTCTTTTTCAGCGGCGCTTCCAGCTGCGGTGCGTTGAGGGTAAAGCTGGCCTTGAGATTTTTCATCTGCCCTTTCGGGATAGTGATCGCCGCATCCTTCGCCACGCCGAGGTTGACCTGGCTGTTTTCGCCAAACCATACGCGCTGCTGGGCAAACGGTTTATCCGCTTTAATCGGCGTAACGGTTTCATAGAAACGGAAGCCCCACGTCAGCAGCTTCTCACTCTCGCGGAAGCGAATTGCATCGGTCTGCGACCCAGTACCACCGAAATCAGGCGCATATCGCCGTCCACCGCTGAAGCAACCAGATTGTTGCCCGCCCCCGAGGTATGACCGGTTTTAATACCGTCAACCTTGAGGTTGCTGCTCCACAGCAGGCGGTTGCGGTTCATCTGTTTGATATTATTGAAGGTAAATTCTTTTTCGCTGTTCAGCGCATACTCTTCCGACACATCACCAATCAGGCGCTGGCCGATGATCGCCATGTCGCGTGCGGTGCTGTACTGGCCTTCGGCGTCCAGACCGTGCACCGTCATGAAGTGGGTGTTTTGCAGGCCAAAGGCTTTTGGCGTAATTGTTCATCAGGCCAATAAAGGCATCCTGACTGCCGGCGACATAGTCCGCCAGCGCTATACAGGCATCATTCCCCGACTGGATCACCACGCCCTTATTCAGTTCCGAGACCGGGATGCGATCGCCCGGCTTGAGGAACATCAGCGACGACCCGCGCAGTTTCGGATTGCCGGTGGCCCACGCATCTTGGCCGATGGTCACCATGTCGTTACTGGTGATTTTGCCGGATTTTAGCGCCTGGCCGACCACGTAGCTGGTCATCATTTTGGTCAGACTGGCGGGATCAAGACGCTGGTCGGCATTGGACTCTGCCAGTACTTTGCCGCTGCTATAGTCCATCAGAATCCAGGCTTTTGCCTCAATCTGCGGTGCCGCCGGTGCCTGCTCGGCCTGAGTGGTGACAGGGACGAAAAGCAACAATAATGAAGTGGCCGCCAGACTAAAGTCTGGGATGTTTTTCTCATGAGCGTGACCCAATTGTCCTTTTAAAATCACGGATTTGTGCAGGTAAGACATGTCTTACCAAACGCTAACGGTTCACGCCGGTGAAAAAAACCGCCAAACCGTAAAGTTTTTTAGAGTTTGTTAGAGTAACCCTAGCATTAAGGCCGCTGCGCTGCCAGTGCGCGGGCGTCAGGGCAGAGGAAAAATTGCGAGAAATTCCGAATTTTCGCAGAACAGTTAAGCCAGTCACAAAATTCCGCTAACCTGATGCCAGTCAGCCCGAAAAGAATCATGATGGACTTAGCCGTTTTCGATCTGGATGAAACCCTGATTTGTGAAGACAGCACCAGCCTCTGGCTGCGCTGGCTGGTTTCGCAGGGGTTTGCACCGGAAGAGATCATTCGTCAGGAGCAGGCGCTGATGGCGCAATACCACGCCGGCAGCCTGTCGATTGAAGAGTACATGCGCACCACGCTCTCGCCGCTCACCGGCATGGCGACCCTCACCGTCGCAGGCTGGGTGCGGCGCTTTATTCATCGCGATATCCTGCCGCGCGTCTTTCCCGCCGCGCGCGAACGCATCCAGTGGCATCAGCAGCGTGGCGATACGGTGATGATTATTACCGCCAGCGGCGATCACCTCGCCGTGCCGATTGCGGAACGGCTGGGCGTACACGGCGCGCTGGCGATTAACATTGAAGTGGTCGATGAACGCTACAGCGGTGAGATTTACGGCACCGCCACTTACCGTGAAGGCAAAGTTTCACGACTCAGCGACTGGCGAGCGCTGCAGCAGGATCGGCGTTTTGAGCGCACCTGGGCGTACAGCGATTCGATGAACGATCTGCCGCTGCTGTCGCATGCCGATCATGCATGGGTGATCAACCCGGACGCGCTGCTGCAGCAGGAAGCGCAGCAGCGCGGCTGGCAGGTGTGTAACTGGGTGCGCTAATTAACCGCGCGCGGCGCTGGCGGCGTCCGCCAGCCCGACTTTCAGCAGCTTGCCATTGGCCTCATCGATCAGCACATACAGATAACCATCCGGCCCCTGACGGACATCGCGGATGCGTTCGACACGGTCGCCCAGCAGCCGCTGCGCCTCTTCGACCTTCTCGCCGTTAACGCGCAGACGGATCAGACTTTTATCTTTCAGCGCACCGATAAACAGCGAGTTTTTCCACTGGGGAAAGCGAGCGCTATTGTAAAACGCCATGCCGCTGATGGCCGGCGATTGCTGCCAGTAAAACAGCGGCTGCTCGGTGCCGGCAACGGCGCTGCCCTGCGCTTCCGGCACTTTCTGCCCGCTGTAATCAATGCCGTACGTCGCCAGCGGCCAGCCGTAATTTTTGCCTTTCGCCGCCAGATTCACCTCATCGCCGCCGCGCGGGCCGTGTTCACTCTCCCACATCTGCTGCGTCCACGGATTAAGCGCTAGCCCCTGCGGGTTGCGCACGCCGTAAGACCAGATCTCCGCGCGTGCGCCCTGACGATGGCTAAACGGGTTATCAGCCGGTACCTTGCCGTCCTGCGTCAGGCGGACAATTTTGCCCGACAGTTTGTCCAGCTGTTGCGCGCTGCGGCTGGCAAAGTTATCGCCGAACGCGATGTACAGATAGCCTTGGCGATCAAACGCCAGCCGCGTGCCGATGTTGGCACCGCCGGACAGCTTCGGCGTTTGCTCCAGCACCACCTTAAAATCCTGCAGCTGACGGTGATCTGCGCTGAGCGTGCCGTAACCCACCACGCCGCCCGCGCGGCCGGTGTCATCGGCGGTGGTATAACTGAGCCACACCCGACGGCTTTGCGCGAAGTCCGGCGCCAGCACCACATCCAGCAGACCGCCCTGACGGTTGGCCCACACGTTGGGTACGCCGCTTATCGGCTGCGATAGCCCCCGGCCCGGCTGCCAGCTGCGCAGCTGTCCGGAACGTTCGGTAATCAGCAGGGTTCGCTGGTCGGGCAGAAACGCCACTGACCACGGATGATCGAGCTTGTCCTGTAACACCTGCACTTGGACATCGGCCGCCAGCGCGGTGAAGGAACCGCTGAGCGCGCCAGCCAGCAGCGCAACACGCCATAAACGCATGGGATTATCCTTTTCACAGTCTGCCATTAAGGGCAGTCAGACAGTTAGAAAGGATGTGCAGGATTTACAAAACATTAAGCCCGGCGCAGTGGCCGGGCGGATAGCAGGCAGGGTTATTCGAAGCAGGTTTCCGGGTTTTCCGACAGTGAAATGAAGGATTTACCGCCTTTGGTTAGCGCAATAATGCCGCCGCTTTCAATATCATAAACCCAGCCGTGCAGGCGCAGCTTGCCTTTGCGCAGCGCGACCGAAACGGAAGGATGCGTTTTGATATTGTTGAGCTGGGCAATCACGTTCTCTTTCACCATTTCGTTGAGGCGTTTCTCAACCGATTCGTAGTTGCGCTCTTCCACCACCGCTTTCGCCGCATTGGCGTAGTGCAGCCAGTGATCAACCGCCGGCATGCTCTCGAGATCGGCGTTGGACGCAATCGCGTTCATCGCACCGCAGTTGGAGTGACCACAAATAATAATCTCGGTTACGCCCAGCGCGACCACCGCATACTCGATGGTTGCTGACACGCCACCCGGCTCCGGACCAAACGGCGGTACGATATTACCGGCGTGACGGATCACGAACAGCTGGCCCGGCTCCGACTGTGTCACCAGCTCTGGCACCAGACGGCTATCCGAACAGGAGATGAATAAAGCTTTAGGATTCTGGTTGGACGCCAGACTCTTGAAAAGATCCTTCCTTTCAGGAAACACATTCTGTTGAAAATTCAGAAAACCTTTGACGATCTCTTGCATTTGTCTGCTCTCACATTATCCACTTCAGCCCCGGCAGAGAGAAACTCACCGCTGGCGCGCTTTAAAATTCTGTAATGTCAATAATAACTTACAATTACCAACCCAATATTTAAGCAAAATCGACCCGCTTGCACACCCCGGATGTCCGCCACCCTGAGACTAATGAGCGTGGGTTACCCTCAGCAAGCATAGCGTTAACATCAATTTTTGCCGCCAATCAGATTCTCACGCAGCCTATACATTTTCCCCGTCAACCTCTGTACAATCGCGCTCCTGTCCACCTTCATTATGATGAATTTTTATCCTTATGAGCCATGTCAAAAATCCGCCGCGTGTAGGCTTCGTCTCCCTCGGCTGCCCAAAAAACCTCGTCGACTCTGAACGCATCCTGACGGAGCTGCGGACAGAAGGCTACGACGTGGTGCCACGCTACGATGATGCGGAGATCGTCATCATTAACACCTGTGGATTTATTGACAGTGCCGTACAGGAATCACTGGAAGCGATTGGTGAAGCGCTGAACGAGAACGGCAAAGTGATCGTCACCGGCTGCCTCGGCGCCAAAGTGGATCAGATCCGCGAAGTGCATCCGAAAGTGCTGGAGATCACCGGACCGCACAGCTACGAGCAGGTGCTGTCGCACGTGCACACCTACGTGCCAAAACCCGAGCACAACCCGTTCCTCAGCCTGGTGCCGGAACAGGGCGTGAAACTGACGCCGCGCCACTACGCTTACCTGAAAATTTCCGAAGGCTGTAACCACCGCTGCACTTTCTGCATCATCCCGTCAATGCGTGGCGATCTGGACAGCCGTCCGATTGACGCAGTACTCGATGAAGCTAAACGTCTGGTGGAAGCGGGCGTAAAAGAGCTGCTGGTGATCTCACTGGACACCTCCGCGTATGGCGTCGATGTTAAACACCGTACCGGTTTCTGGAACGGTTCGCCGGTGAAAACCAGCATGGTCAGCCTGTGTGAGCAGTTGGCGAAACTCGGCGTCTGGGTGCGTCTGCACTACGTTTATCCGTATCCGCACGTGGATGACGTGATCCCGCTGATGGCCGAAGGCAAAATCCTGCCTTACTTCGACATTCCACTGCAGCACGCCAGCCCGCGCATCCTGAAGCTGATGAAGCGCCCGGGCACGGTTGAGCGCACGCTGGAGCGCATCAAACGCTGGCGTGAAATCTGTCCGGAATTGACGCTGCGTTCCACCTTCATCGTGGGTTTCCCGGGCGAAACCGAAGAAGATTTCCAGATGCTGCTCGACTTCCTGCGTGAAGCGCGCCTCGATCTCGTTGGCTGCTTCCAGTACAGCCCGGTTGAAGGCGCCACGGCTAACTAGCTGCCGGATCAGGTACCGGACGACGTCAAGCAGGCGCGTTTTGACCGCTTCATGCAACTGCAGCAGCAGATCTCCGCAGAGCGTCTGCAGGAGAAAATCGGTCGCGAGATTCTGGTGATCATCGATGAAGTGGATGAAGAAGGCGCGGTCGGCCGCAGCATGGCCGACGCCCCGGAAATCGACGTTGCGGTGTACCTGAATGGCGATCGCCAAGTGAAGGTCGGCGAGGTGGTGCGTGTCAAAGTCGAGCACGCCGATGAATACGACCTGTGGGGCACGCGCGTTTAACCGTACTTTTGCTGGTGCGCTTTTTTGCGCGCCAGATAATCGTTATCGGCACGCAGTCGATCCCAGCACGCTTTGAACACGGCCGCCGCAGCGGCCTTTTCTTTCTCTATCGTACGCGGCAGCTCTTTGCCGTCGGCACCGTATTTCCGTCCGCCCTGATGATTGCTGTAGCGGCGCGCGCGCGTGTACCCCATCTGAATAAATTTTCGCGCCATATCCATACCGACAAAATCGTCCTGCGCGCGATACGCCTCGAACAGCTGCATGATTTTTTCTGATGACTGCTGCGCCAGCTCGACGGTGCGAAAGCGCCAGTGCGGCAGAATTTCGCTTTTATAAGGTTCCACCATCAGCACACCCTGCTCGCCGCGCCCGACCTGATACAGCTCCGGATGCTGACGGAAGTCGAGCTGTTTAAAATCTTGCTGGTAATTGAAGGGCTTCATCCCCTGGCCTCTTGTCCGTAACCATTACTGCGGTGAATTATTTCGCTGCCGCACTTTAGTGATGCTTTTTTCCACCGATAACATAACTACCGGCTCATTTGCTAAGAGATGCTCACATGTTCAATAAGATGAAAATTGTGACCGCCATTGTGGTTATTCTGGTGGTATTCACAGCCATGCAGGCCATATCCGGCTCGCTCTTTTTCTCCTCGCTGCGCGCGAGACAATATAATTTCACCGCCAGCAATCAGTTGTCTCATCAGCAGCGCGAGCTGGGCGACGGCTGGCAAACGCTGGTGAAAACCCGCGTCACCATCAACCGCGTGGCGATCCGTATTCTGAAAAATCAGACCGACGAGCAGTCGCTGGCGGCGATCAACAAGCTGCTGCTGGCAGCCGGTGCCTCGCTGGAAGCGGCGCAGCAGCACTTCAATCAGTATAGAAGCTATCCGCGCATCGACGGCCAGAGTGCGTCGACCGCCGATCTGATCGACAATAAATTCAAAGCGTTTGCCGCGCTGCTGCAGCAGTCCGCCGTGTTTCTGAAAGCCAATAACTATGCGGCCTACGGCAACCTCGATGCGCAGCAGGCGCAGGATGAACTGGAACAGGCTTATCAGCAGTGGCGTGATGAAAACATGCAGCTGATCAATCAGCGCAGCCTGCAAAATGACAGCAACTATCAGCAGGTGCTGATCATGATTGCCGTCATCGCGCTGGTGGTGGTGCTGATGGTGGCGGCGGTATGGACGCTGGTGCGCCGCGTGCTGCTGGCACCGATGCAGTCGGTGCAGCAGCAGATCCAGCGCTTTGCGGAAGGCGATTTATCAGCCAGTCTGCAGGTGGCAGGCCGCAGTGAAATGGCGGCCATTGCCGCCAGCCTGAATCATATGCAGCAGGCGCTGCTTGGCACCATTAATAACGTGCGTGACAGTGCGGATGCCATTTTTGGCAGCGCCATCGCCAACGGTAATAACGATCTCTCGGCGCGTACCGAACAGCAGGCCGCTTCGCTGGAGGAGACCGCGGCCAGCATGGAACATGCTTACCGCGACCGTGAAGCAGAACGCTGACAACGCGCGTCAGGCCACGCAGCTGGCGAAAACCGCGTCGGACACCGCCGATAAAGGCGGTAACATGGTAGAAGGCGTGGTGAAAACCATGCGCGACATTGCCGACAGCTCGAAGAAAATCGCCGACATTACCAGCGTCATCGACGGTATCGCTTTCCAGACCAACATTCTGGCACTTAACGCAGCGGTAGAAGCGGCGCGTGCCGGGGAGCAGGGGCGCGGCTTTGCGGTGGTGGCGGGCGAAGTACGCAACCTGGCCCAGCGCAGCGCGCAGGCGGCGAAAGAGATCAAATTGCTGATTGAAAACTCCGTGCAGCGCGTAGACCTCGGTTCGCAGCAGGTCAGCAGCGCTGGCGATACCATGCAGGAGATTGTCAGCGCTGTGACGCGCGTCACCGATATCATGGGCGAGATTGCCTCGGCCTCCGATGAGCAGAGCCGCGGTATCGACCAGATTGGCCAGGCGGTGAATGAGATGGATCGCGTGACGCAGCAGAACGCCACGCTGGTGCAGGAATCGGCCAGCGCCTCGGCGTCGCTGGAGCAGCAGGCCAGCCGGCTGTCATCGGCGGTGGCGCGTTTCAACACCGGCGCCCGCCCGCAGCGATGACAGAGCGGGTGGTGAAACCGGTGCTGCCCGCACCGACCCGCGCCCTGCCCGCGGCGGTGAGCCACGGTAACGATAACTGGGAAACGTTTTGATGGGCTGAGGCGTAAAAGGATACCGGTGCGCATGAATGCGCACCCTACGGTGTTCGCCCCGTCAATTGCCTGATGCGTATTAATGCACACCCTGTAAAAACCGCAGATGCACTGTAGATACCGTCTTGCCGGTTACCTGGCAAGACATATTTCGGCATCGAACGGACGACCCGACTTCAGCACACCATAAGCCAGCTGCAGCAGCTTCTTCAGCAAACTTACCGCCGGATTCCACTTCATCGCCACTATCGCTGGCATGTACAGGGCCTTGCGCATCGCGCTGTTGCCCATCTTCGATATCCTGCTTTTGCCCTTCCACTCACCGGACTCCTGCCGCATCGGATTCAGCCCCACCCACGCCACAAGAGCCTTGCTGCTGCTGAACCTCGACATGTCCCCCATATACGCCAGCATCGTGCTGCCCAGCACGCCCGGGATGGACTCCAGCAGTTCCCTGTTCTTTTTAAGGCCCGGGTCATTGTCAATATGGTCGTTTATTGCCCGCTTCGTTTCGTCTATCTGCGCATCCAGCGCCGCAATGACCACGCGGATTGAGGGCTGCACCACCGCATCCGATACCTCCAGCCGGTTCTCTTCCATCTGCCGCATTTCCTGAAGATTCGTCAGGCGCTTCACCAGCGCTTTCAGCCTGCGTTCATTCAGCGGCGCCGGCTGCCACAGCGATGGGCCGTGCAGTTTACAGTAGCGCGCTATCATGCGCGCATCGTCTTTATCCGTCTTATTCCGGCTCAGCTCGGCCTGCCCGAAGCGCCTGATGCGCGCAGGATTTTCCACGCTGACATCATAGCCTTCGTCGTGCAGGAAGGTGGCCAGCGGCTCACTGTACGCGCCGGTAGCCTCCATGCAGATATGGCAGCAGCCGAACGGCTCCAGCCATTTTTTCAGGGCGATAAAGCCCTTAGGGGTGTTGGGAAAGACTTTGGTTTTGTAAGACGTGTCGCCTTTCCAGACGGCCACATCAAACTTTCCGGAGGCAATATCAATGCCGACAGGCATACGGGTTTGTATAGATTCTCCTTAACAGCACAGGGAAACCGCCATGACCATCCTTATGGATGCGTGCTCGGGGCACAGGATACCGTCCGGTCTTGAAGGCGGGAGTTAAGTTGCCGGGGATGAATCCACAAAGCAGGCTTTATGCCCAGGGGTCGCCCCCATCTCACCAGCAACTTCCCGATGATCAGTCGGGGATCATCATACCCGGAGGAGAATGATCGGGATATAAGGGTCGCCATTCATGGTGACCCAAATACTGCACTGACAAATATTTCCCCTGAATGGCGGCACTGTGGCTCCGGTTCACGCCTGCCAGCTCGAAAATCAGCTCTTTAGTTTCGGATCCAGCGCGTCGCGCAGGCCGTCGCCCAGCAGATTGAACGCCAGCACGGTGAGAAAAATCGCCAGGCTGGGGAAGATCGCCACGTGCGGCGCAATCGCCATATCGGCGCGCGCCTCGTTGAGCATCGCGCCCCACTCCGGCGTCGGAGGCTGCGCGCCCAGGCCGAGAAAGGACAGGCTGGCGGCGGTGATGATCGAGGTACCGATACGCATGGTGAAATAGACCACAATCGACGACACCGTACCGGGCAATATGTGACGCATGATAATGGTCCAGTCGGAGGCACCAATACTGCGCGCCGACTCGATATAGGTCTGATGTTTCAGCACCAGCGTATTGCCACGCACCAGACGGGCAAATGCCGGAATACTGAAAATCGCCACCGCCACAATCACGTTGCTCAAGCCGCTGCCCATGATCGCCACCACCGCGATCGCCAGCAGAATGCCGGGAAAAGCAAACAACACATCGCAGATGCGCATGGTGATGCGATCCCACCAGCCTTCGTAATAGCCCGCCAGTAGCCCCAGCACGGTGCCGATCACCGTGCCAATCGCTACCGAGAAGAAGCTGGCGATCAACGAAATGCGCGTCCCGACCAGCACCCGACTGAAGATATCGCACCCAAGGGAATCGACGCCAAACAGATGCATCCACGACGGCCCTTCGTTGAGCCGGTCGTAGTCAAAATAGTTTTCGGCATCAAACGGGGCGATCCACGGGGCGATAAACGCCACCACAATCAGCAGCAGCACAAACGCGCCCGCCAGCAGCGCCACATGCTGACGGCGAAAGCGCCGCCAGAATTCACGCCACGGCGTGCGAACCCTGTTTTCCGTCATCAGCGGCAGGGATTTCAGTGCCGCATCGCGTCGCCAGTTCTTCAATTGCACTCCTTACCTGTAGCGAATAGCCGGGTTGATCGCCGCGTAGAGCATATCGACGATCAGGTTAATCAGAATGAATTCCAGTGAAAACAGCAGCACCTCGGCCTGAATCACCGGGTAATCACGCATCTCCACCGAATCCACCAGCAGACGGCCCAGTCCGGGCCAGTTAAACACCACTTCCACCACAATCGAGCCGCCGAGCAGAAAGCCGAACTGCAGCCCCATCATGGTGACCACCGGAATCATGGCGTTGCGCAGCCCGTGTTTGACCACCACCAGCGATTCGCGCACCCCTTTGGCACGCGCGGTGCGCATATAATCTTCCTGCATCACCTCAACAAACGAAGCGCGGGTAAAGCGCGCCATGACGGCGGCCACGGCGGCACCGAGCGTAACCGACGGCAGAATGTAGTGCTGCCAGCTGTCGGCGCCCACCGTCGGTAGCCAGCCGAGCTCGACCGAAAAGACCTGCATCAGCAGCATGCCCAGCGCAAACGCCGGGAAGGAGATGCCGGAAACCGCCAGCGTCATGCCGATGCGGTCCGGCCAGCGATTGCGCCATACCGCCGAAACAATGCCGATTGCCATGCCAAACAGTACCGCCCACACTATGCTGCTCAGCGTCAGCCACAGAGTAGGAAAAAAACGCGCGGCAATTTCGGCAGAGACCGGCCGCTTTGACACCATCGACTGACCAAAATCGCCCTGCAAAGCATTGAGGATAAAGTGCCAGAACTGCTGAATCAGCGGCTGATCGAGCCCCAGCTCCTGACGCACCAGCGCCACCACTGAGGCATCCGCTTCCGGTCCGGCAATCAGGCGCGCCGGATCGCCCGGCAACAGATGCACGAACAGGAACACCAGCACTGCGACAATCAGCAGCGTGGGAATCAGCCCGAGCAGGCGTTTAAGAAAATAGTTGAGCATGCGAAATCCCGCGCAGCATCGGCCAGCCCCGTAAGGCTGGCCGCGTCTGTTACTTCAGATCCGCCTCATCAAAATTGAATGAGGTATCGGGCATGACGTAAAAACCGGTCAGGTTTTTATTGTTCGCAGATAGCAGCTGCTCCACCACCAGCGGAATCCACGGGTGATCGTTCCAGATGCGGTCCTGCGCGTCTTTATACAGTCTGGCTTTCTGGTCGCGATCGGTGGTCTTCAGCGCATCCGCTAGGTCTTTATCCACCTGCGGGTTGCTGTAGAACGCGGTGTTGAAGATCGCCGGTGGCCACGAGCTGGTGGCGAACAGCGGCGTCAGCGCCCAGTCGGCTTCGCCGGTGGAGGCTGACCAGCCGGTGTAGAACATGCGCACACCGCTCTCTTTCTGCCCTTTACTCTCCACTTCCGCCGCGCGCTGGCCGGCATCCATCGCCGTGACTTTCACCTTCACACCCACCTGCGCCAGCTGCTGCTGGGTAAACTGCAGCACTTTCTGCGCGGTGCTGTGGTTATGTGACGACCACAGCGTGGTTTCGAAACCATTCGGGTAGCCCGCTTCCTTCAGCAGCGCGCGCGCTTTGGCCGGATCGTATTGGATGGCCGGATAGCTCTGGGCAAAATCAATGCGCGGCGGCACGATGCCGTTGGCTGGCGTGGCGTAACCGGCAAAGGCCACTTTGGCCAGCGCCTGGCGATTGATGGCATACTCCAGCGCGTCACGCACTTTCGGGTTATCGAACGGCTTTTGCGTCACGTTGAGGCTGATGTAACGCTGCATGATCGACGGTGTGGTCACCACATCCAGCTTGCTATTGCCCTGCAGCAGTTTGGCCTGCTCTAACGGCACCGGGAAGGCAAAGCTGGCCTCGCCGGTTTGTAGCATGGCCGCGCGGGTGTTGTTATCCACCACCGGACGCCAGGTAATGCTGTCGAGTTTTGGATAGCCCGGTTTCCAGTAGCCTGACCACTTTTTCACTTTGACAAAGTCGGTCTGGTTCCAGGTGTCAAAGGTATAAGGTCCGGTGCCTACCGGGTGGAAACCGATGTCCTTACCATATTTTTTCAGCGCGGTTGGCGAGATCATCACCGCAGCCGGGTGCGCCAGATTGTTGATAAACGCTGAGAACGACTGCTTCAGGGTAATTTTCACCGTGGACGGATCGACCACTTCGGTGGTGGCGATATATTTAAACAGGTTATAGCGCTTGAAATGGTTGTCCGGATTGCTGGCGCGGTCGAGGTTGACTTTCACCGCTTCGGCATTGAAATCCGTGCCATCCTGGAATTTCACGCCCGGACGCAGCTTGATGGTGTAAGTCAAACCATCGCTGCTGGCCTGATAGCTTTCGGCCAGCACGTTAACCAGCTTCATGTCTTTATCGAAGCCGAACAGGCCCTGATAGAAAGACTTGGCCACCGCCTGCGACAGCGTGTCGTTGGCGTCGTACGGATCCAGCGTGGTGAAGGTCGAAGCCACGGCAATCACCGCATCTTTGGCCGCCCAGGCGGGCAGCGCCAGCGCCGAACTCAACAACCCGGCAGTGATAACCCCTTTTCGCATGATATGGTGCATCGTTATCGTTCTCCTGTAGTCCCTGTCTTGCGCGCCCTGCACAGAGGGCGCGGTTGGTTGCTGCTCAGGCGCCGCTAATGGCATGGCGGGCGACAAAATGGCCCGGTGCCACTTCCAATAACGGTGCCACTTCCGGCTCATCACCCAGCGGGCGAATCGGGCTGGGGATCTCATCTACCATCAGCGCCCGCTCGCGATGCCGATGCGCCGGATCGGCCACCGGCACCGCGGCCATCAGTTTTTTGGTATAAGGATGGCGCGGCTGTTCGAATACCGCCTGACGCGGTCCCATCTCCACAATCTGTCCGAGATACATCACCGCAACGCGATGGCTGATGCGCTCCACCACGGCCATGTCGTGCGAAATAAACAGGAAGGCGATGCCAAATTCACGCTGTAAATCCAGCATCAGGTTGATGATCTGCGCCTGAATCGACACATCCAGCGCGGAGACGGATTCGTCGGCGATCACCACTTTAGGATTAAGCGCCAGCGCGCGTGCGATACAGATACGCTGACGCTGACCACCAGAAAACTCGTGCGGGTAGCGCTGTGCATGCTCCGGCAGCAGACCGACGCGTTCCAGCAGCCAGGCGACACGTTTCTCTGCCTGCGCGCGCCCCATACTGCGGTGCACCAGCAGCGGCTCCATAATCGAAAAGCCCACGGTAAGGCGCGGATCGAGCGACGCATACGGATCCTGAAAGATAAACTGAATGTCGCGGCGCAGCGTAGCCAGCGCCCTGCCCTGCAGAGCATCAATGCGCTGGCCGTCAAAAGTGATGCTACCGCCCTGGCTGGCGACCAGCCGCAGCAGCGAGCGTCCGGTCGTGGATTTGCCGCAGCCGGACTCGCCCACCAGCGCGAGGGTTTCGCCTGCATAAAGATCGAAACTGACTTTTTCCACCGCGTGGACGCGGCGCTTCACCCGATTGAGCAGCCCGCAGCGAATATCAAAGCGCGTAACCAGATCGCGCACCTGTAAAATCGGCGGGCGATCGTGACGCACGGTATCCTGCGGCGTGCTGGCCTCTTCGCGACCGTTGGTATGCAGCAGCGGAAACTTCGCCGGCAGCGGCTGGCCGCTCATCGCCCCAAGTTTCGGCACGGCCGCCAGCAACGCGCGGGTATACGGCTGCTGCGGCGCGTCGAACAACTGCTGCACCGGCGCGCGCTCAACCACATCGCCGCGATACATCACCTGCACGCGATCGGCCATCTCCGCCACCACGCCCATATCGTGCGTAATAAAGATGACGCCCATCTGCATCTCTTTTTGCAGCACGCGAATCAGCTGCAGAATCTGCGCCTGGATGGTGACGTCCAGCGCGGTGGTCGGCTCATCGGCAATCAGCAGCGCCGGCTTGCACGACAGCGCCATGGCGATCATCACGCGCTGGCGCATGCCGCCAGAGAGCTGATGCGGATAGCGCGACAGCACATTGTGCGCTTCCGGAATGCGCACCAGATCCAGCATGCGTCGCGCTTCGGCCTGCGCCTGCTGGTGACTTTTCCCCTGATGCAAACGAATGGATTCGGCGATCTGTTCACCGACGGTGAACACCGGATTGAGCGACGTCATCGGCTCCTGAAAGATCATCGCCATGTCCGCACCGCGCACCCGGCGCATCTGGCTGGCGGACGCACGCATCACATCCAGCACCTCGCCGTTGCGCCGCAGCAGCAAGATTTCACCGCTGACCGCGCCGCCGGCCTGCTCAATCAGACGCATCAGCGCCAGCGACGTCACCGATTTGCCCGAGCCCGATTCGCCCACCAGCGCCAGCGTTTCTCCCCGGTGCAGATCGAGCGAAAGCTGCCGCACGGCGTCCGTCACGCGCCCTTCATGCTCAAAGCGCACGCAGAGATCGCGTACCGCCAGCACCTGCTGCGGCGCAAACTGCTGCTGTAGATCCGTCATGCCTGCTCCTTAGCTGTCGCGATAAATCGCCACCTCAACCTCGCCGCCCACATAAGCGAATCCGCGGTACATGCCTTCGCTGTTAAACGGCAGCGCCACGTTGCCGTGGACATCAACGGCAATCAGCCCGCCGCTGCCCTCCAGCTCCTGCACTTTGTCATGAATCACGCTGGCGGTGGCCTGTTGCAGCGAACGACCGCCATATTCCATCTGCGCCGAGACATCGTAAGCCGCCAGCGTGCGAATAAACACTTCTCCGGTACCGGTACAGGAGACCGCCACGGTTGCGTTGTTGGCATAGCAGCCGGCGCCCGCCAGCGGTGAATCGCCGACGCGGCCCGCCTGCTTGTTGGTCATGCCGCCGGTGGAGGTGGCGGCCGCCAGATTACCCTGCAAATCGAGCGCCACCGCGCCCACGGTGCCAAATTTGCGATCCGGGTCCAGCGGATCGCTCCCCTGCGCCGCGCCATCATGATCCAGCAGCATTTGTTCGCTGCCCAGCGCGCGCTGCAACTGCTCCCAGCGTTCTGGCGTCGAGAAGAAATCGGGCTCGACCGGCGTCAGCCCCTGTTGCGCGGCAAAGGCTTCCGCCCCGCTGCCAATAAAGAGCACGTGCGGACTGGCTTCCAGCACTTTACGCGCGGCAAGAATCGGATTGCGGATACGGCTGACGCCAGCGACGGCGCCGATATCCAGCGTACGGCCATCCATCAGGCTGGCATCCAGTTCATGGGTGCCCTGATGGGTGAACACGGCACCTCTGCCGGCATTGAACAGCGGGCACTCTTCCAGCAGCAGCACCGCTTCGGTCACGGCATCCAGCGCGCTACCGCCGCTGGCCAGAATCTGCTGGCCGGCGCTGACAATCGCGGCCAGCTGCTGACGATAGTGCTGTTCTTTTTCGGCGCTCATTGCCGCACGCGTAATCGCGCCGGCTCCGCCGTGAATTGCGATAACTGCTTTAGCCATAACCGTTACCCTGTCAAGGAATCAGAGCCAAAAACACTGATTTGGAATGGTTTTCATCTTTTTTTGGCAATTTTCGACTATAGAAAGCCCCTCCCTGCTTGTAAAGCAGAAAGTGTATCAGCGGTCATAACCTTTTAATGTGGATTATGCTTTTTTGTCGCATGTGACTCAGCGGACAAATGCCACCATAATAGGCAGCATTCGCCTTTAACCCGACAGAGATGGACATGGAACCTTTTACCGCCGGACTGATTTCCCTTGAAGACGCACAGCAGAAAATGCTGCAGCAGCTGCAACCGATTAGCGATTGCCTGAGCGTTGCGCTGGCCGATGCCGCCGGGCGCATTACCGCGAAGCCGGTGATTTCGCCGCTGGACGTGCCGCCGTTCGATAACTCCGCGATGGACGGCTACGCGCTGCGCCTGAGCGACCTGTCAGCTGACCGCGTGTTGCCGGTAACGGGCAAAGCTTTTGCCGGCGCCCCGTTTAATGGCGACTGGCCAGCCGGCAGCGTGATTCGCATTATGACCGGCGCACCGATCCCCGCCGGCTGCGACACCGTGGTGATGCAGGAGCAAACCGAACCGCGTGACGGCGGCATCGTTATCACCGCGCCAGTGCGTGCCGGGCAAAATATTCGCCGCATCGGGGAGGATATTCAGGCCGGTAAGCAGGTACTGGATGCCGGCGTGCGGCTCGGTGCGGCGGAGCTGCCGCTGCTGGCATCGCTCGGCATTGCAGAGGTCAGCGTGCTGCGTAAGCTGCGCGTGGCGATCTTCTCCACCGGTGACGAACTGCAGGCAGTGGGCCAGCCGCTGGCTGAGGGCCAGATTTATGACACCAACCGCTTCACCGTGGCGCTGATGCTGCGCAAACTCGGCTGCGAGGTAATCGACCTCGGCGTGATCGCTGACGATCCCGCGTTGCTGCGCCAGGCCTTCAGCGAAGCCGATCGCCAGGCCGATGTGGTGATCAGCACCGGCGGTGTATCCGTGGGCGAGGCGGATTTCACCAAAGCGATGCTCGAAGAGCTGGGCGCGATTAACTTCTGGAAACTGGCGATCAAGCCCGGCAAGCCGTTTGCCTTTGGCCGTCTGGCCAACAGCTGGTTCTGCGGGTTGCCGGGCAATCCGGTGTCGGCGGCCGTGACCTTCTATCAGCTGGTGCAGCCGCTGCTGGCCACGCTGACCGGCCAGACCACGCGCATCATGCCGCTGCGCCAGCGCGCGCGCGCAACGCAGCGCCTGAAGAAAGCGCCGGGCCGGCTCGATTTTCAGCGTGGCATTCTCAGTCGCGGCGATGATGGCGTACTGGAAGTGCGCAGCACCGGTGCGCAGGGGTCGCACGTGTTCAGTTCCTTTGCGCTGGCCAACTGCTTTATTGTGCTGGAGCGCGATCGCGGTGACGTTGAGCCGGGCGAATGGGTTGATGTCGAGGCCTTCAACAGCCTGCTTGAGGGCTAATGCACGTAGAGCTGAGCGATGAAGAGATGCTGCGCTACAACCGGCAGATTGTGCTGCGCGGCTTCGATTTCGACGGCCAGGAACGGCTGAAAGCCTCACGGGTGCTTATCGTTGGCTTGGGCGGACTGGGCTGTGCTGCCGCGCCCTATCTTGCCGCCGCCGGCGTCGGTCATCTGACGCTGCTGGATTTCGATCGCGTCAGCCTGAGTAATCTGCAGCGCCAGATTCTGCACAGCGATGAGCGCATCGGCATGGCAAAAGTCGCCTCGGCCCGTCAGCAGCTGGCGGCGCTCAATCCGCACTGCACGCTGGAGCCGATCGATGCGCAGCTGGATGAAGCCGCGCTCGGCGAACTTATTGCGCGTCACGATGCGGTGCTGGACTGCAGCGACAATGTCACCACGCGCGAACAGGTGAACCGCGGATGTTTTCAGCATCGGGTGCCGCTGATCTCCGGCGCCGCCATCCGCATGGAAGGCCAGCTCAGCGTATTTACCTGGCAGCCCGGCGAACCCTGCTACCGCTGCATCAGCCGCCTGTTCGGCGAGCAGACGCTGAGCTGTGTCGAAGCCAGCGTGATGGCTCCGCTGGTCGGCGTGGTGGGTGCGATGCAGGCGATGGAAACGCTAAAGGTGCTAAGCGCCTTTGGCCAGCCGGCCAGCGCGCGACTGCTGATGTACGATGGGATGAGCGCTGAGTTTCGCAGCCTGAAAGTGGCGCAGGATGCGCAGTGTGAAGTGTGTGGCAAGCGTGAGGAATAACGCCGGGGCGTGAACATAAGCGTTAGGTATTGCTGAGCGGCGCAATTTATCAGGCGATAAATTGCGCCGCTGATTATGGCGGGTGCTAAACGGCTACGCTGTTATACGATGCCCTGGCTGCGCAGGTAATCTTCGTAGTTGCCGGTGAAGTCAACGATGCGATCGCCTTTAATCTCGATGACGCGCGTCGCCAGAGAGCTGACGAACTCACGGTCGTGCGAGACGAAAATCAGCGTGCCTTCGTACATCTCCAGCGCCATGTTCAGTGACTCGATCGACTCCATATCCAAGTGGTTAGTCGGTTCGTCCATCACCAAGATGTTTGGCTTCTGCATCATCAGCTTGCCAAACAGCATGCGACCTTTCTCACCACCGGACAGCACTTTCGCTGGCTTCTTGATGTCGTCGTGGCTGAACAGCAGACGACCAAGAATACTGCGCACCGCCTGCTCGTCATCGCCTTCCTGCTTCCACTGGCTCATCCAGTCGAACACGCTCAGGTCGTCAGCAAAATCTTCGGCGTGATCCTGCGCGTAGTAACCAATGCGCGCATTCTCCGACCATTTCACCGTGCCGCTATCCGGCTGCAGTTCGCCGACCAGCGTTTTCAGCAGCGTGGATTTACCAATACCGTTGGCGCCGAGGATTGCCAGTTTCTCACCCACTTCCAGCAGCAGGTTAAGATTTTTAAACAGCGGACCGTTATCAAATCCTTTGTCAGCGCTTCCACTTCCAGCGCATTACGGAACAGCTTTTTATCCTGCTCGAAACGAATATACGGGTTCTGACGGCTGGAGGTTTTTACCTCATCCAGTTTGATTTTATCAATCTGCTTCGCGCGCGAGGTGGCCTGACGCGATTTTGAGGCGTTGGAGCTAAAGCGGCTAACGAAGGATTGCAGATCGGCAATTTGCGCTTTCTTCTTGGCGTTATCCGCTAATAAACGCTCGCGCGCCTAGGTCGCCGCCGTCATATATTCGTCATAATTGCCGGGATAAACGCGCAGCTCACCGTAATCCAGATCCGCCATGTGCGTACACACCATATTCAGGAAGTGACGGTCATGCGAAATGATGATCATGGTACTGTCACGTTCGTTAAGCACCTGCTCCAGCCAGCGAATGGTGTCAATATCCAGGTTGTTGGTTGGTTCGTCGAGTAACAAAATATCCGGGTTAGCAAATAACGCCTGCGCCAGCAGCACACGCAATTTCCAGCCTAGGGCAATTTCACTCATCGGACCGTAATGCTGCTCCACCGGAATGCCCACGCCGAGTAATAATTCTCCGGCGCGTGATTCGGCACTGTAACCGTCCATTTCACCGTAGGCGACCTCAAGGTCGGCGACTTTATAGCCTTCCTCTTCGCTCATTTCCGGCAATGCATATATGCGATCGCGCTCCTGCTTCACCGCCCACAATTCCTAGTGACCCATAATCACGGTATCCAGCACGCTATATTGCTCGAAAGCAAACTGATCCTGGCGAAGCTTACCGATGCGCTCATTGGGGTCGAGGGAAACATTTCCGTTAGTCGGAACCAGGTCGCCGCCCAGTATTTTCATGAAGGTCGATTTACCGCTGCCGTTTGCACCGATTAAACCGTAACGATTACCGCCGCCAAATTTAACGGAGATATTCTCAAACAGTGGCTTACTGCCGAACTGCATAGTGATATTGCTGGAAACTAACACGGCATTGACCTTTGTTACGCAGTGGAGGAAAAAACAGCGGGCATTATGCCAGAAGCAGCTTGGATGAGCCACCTCTGCACCCGGATACGCAGAGGCAAGGCTAAGAACACCTTGTTGCCAGAGGTAAAATAATTGCGACCGTGCCGGACAGGTTATCCACGGCGCGGGAAATGAACCGCCGCCCGTGCCCGGGGCGAGGCCAATAAAAAAGCCGGAGACGCTGACGCCCCCGGCTCCCGCTTACAAGGATTGTGCAGATTATTTGATCAGGAAGCTGTCGAGGCTTTTACCTGCATCCAGCGCTTTTTTAATCGCAGCTGGGGTACGGCCCTGACCGGTCCATGATTTCTCTTCACCGTTTTCGTCGGTGTAAGAATATTTCGCCGGACGCGGCGCACGCTTGGCGCGTTTTTTACCGGTTTCCAGCGCACCCAGTAATTCGTTCGGGTCGATACCGTCTGCCAGCAGCATTTCACGGTATTTAGACAGCTTCTCTTCTTTTTCGCGGTTCTGCGCTTCTTCCGCTTCAACTTCGTCGCGGCGCTCAGTCACCACGACGGTTAATTTTTCTAGGATTTCGTCCAGATCGCTCAGTGGCAGTTCACGAGCCTGTGCACGTAATGTGCGAATGTTGTTCAGAACTTTAAATACGTCACTCATCACAATGTCCTTGCTTAAGGGGGTTAAATAAACTGTAGTGGCAAGATTACCCAATTCAAGTAAAAAAATAAATTAATTTTGCAGACCGGATTAATCCGAATGGATTAGCATATTCTTGGCAGGCGCGTTTAAACCCAATGTGCGGCGTGAATTAACGGTGAATTAACATCAGCGGTTCAGTACCACCGGCTGGAACTGGAATCGATTTCATTACTTATTCACGCGTACGAAACAAGCGTTTAGCGCTTATTGTGCGCTGAGGCAGAAGTCAGCATAAAGGTAAAAAAACATTAATAGTGTAAGTAAAATCCGTTTTTAACGCGGATGAGATTAGCATCACAGATGCGAGCAATATCTCATTTTGCCATTAAATAAATAAAAAAAGGCCGGTTGTTCACCGGCCATCATGCAAAAATCGTATGTCTGTGGTTATCCGCTTTTCTTCACCGCCGGTCGCAATACCTGGGGCGCAGGCTCATCAGACAGCCGGTCGTGCAAATAATGTTCAATCTGCTCCAGCGAACGATGGCGTGTTTCCGGTACCCAGCGAATAACAAAAATCGCGCCGCCTATGCCAATCAGCGAGAAAATAAAGAACGCACCGGATAAGCAAACCGACGCCAGCAGAACCGGGAACAGCAGAGAAATAAGAAAATTGGCGATCCACAACGCAAATACCGCGCCGCCCATAAAAATACCGCGTAACCGCGTCGGGAAAATTTCTGACAGCAGCAGCCAGGTCACTGGTGATAACGCGCCCTGCTGGAAACTCAGAAACATCAGCATGCCCAGCAGCACCATATAACTGCGCAAAATATCCGGCTGGCCGTTTACTGTTTCCGGCATCAGGTAACTGACGATGCCAATAAACACCAGACAGGCGGTACAGCCAAACTGGCCAATCATCGTCATAGTGCGGCGACCGATGCGCCCCAGTAGCCAGATCCCCACAAACGTCATTAATACGGAGACCGCGCCATTGGCAATGGTGGCAAACAGCGCAGCGTCATTGCTCATCCCCACGGCTTTCAGCATGGTCGGCGCGTAGTACATGATGGTATTTACGCCGGTCAGTTGCTGAATGGCGGCAATACCGACACCGATCAGGAACAGTTTGATCAGCCACGGCTGGCGCAACTCCCGCAGACGCGGACGCTGCTGTTGCTCGTCCGACAGCGTCTCTTCGATCTCCATCATCTCCCACTCAACGTCTTCGCGCGCGCGGGTGCGTTCCAGAACCTTGCGCGCCTCAGCGAGACGACCCTGCATTGCGTACCAGCGCGGCGTGTCCGGCATAAACATCATCCCGAACCACAGCAGCACCGCCGGCAGAGTGGCGACCGCCAGCATCCAGCGCCAGGTCGTGTCGCCACCCCAAGCCGCGTTGAAGCCGGCGTTCGACATATAGGCCAGCATCTGGCCGGAGACGATCATCAGCTCCTGCATGGTCACCAGCTGACCACGCTTATTGGCCGGTGCCATTTCGGCGATATACACCGGCACGGTGGCGGACGCACCGCCCACGGCCACGCCAAGGACCAAGCGGAAGAAAATCATCCAGCTGACATCGGGTGCCAGTGCGGTACCCAGCGCGCCGAGTGCAAAAATAATCGCCAGTACCAGAATAATTTTTCTCCGCCCGACCGCAGCGGCAAAGTGACCGGAAGCCAGTGCGCCAAACGCCGCGCCGAACAGCAGGCTGCTGGTCACCAGCCCGGTGGTAAACGGGGTGAGATGCAGATCGTCGCCCATGAATAACAGTGCGCCGGAGATCACGCCGGTGTCGTAGCCAAACAACAAGCCACCGAGGGTGGCAATCAGCGCAATGACTTTCACAAAAGGCTCGGTGCGCGTGCTGCTGTTTGGCCCTGATGCCGGATTGGGCGTCATCCAGGTTTCGCGGGACATAACCAACTCCTTTCCTGAGGTAAGAAGCCTTAAAATAGATTATTTCCACCACAATTAATAAATATGAAATTTAAATTTTGCGCCACGGGTCATTATCTTTGCCTTTGATTGAGACGATGATCACACAACCTGATTTTGGGCGCAGAGAAGGCAGTGCAAATTTTGCACAAAAAACAGAAGGGAGAATATTTATTTCACGAAAGGCGCTGACCGCACACAGTGAATGCGGTCAGCGATGCCGGATTAATTAACTGCGGTGGCCGGGCCAAAAACGTCATAGTCCGGCAGCGTCACCTGCTGATACGGCTCCCAGCCGCCGCCCAGCGCTTTATACAGCGCCACCAGGTCCAGCGCGCTTTGCATGCGCGCCTGGGTGGATTGCGCCTGCGACTGCGCCAGCTGACGCTGGGCATCCAGCACCTCAAGGAAGGTGGAGATACCCTGTTTGTAACTGTCACTGGCGAGGTCAAAGGCGCGCTGCAGTGCGCCAGTGGTCTCATCTAGCACGGTAACCTGTTGCTGATCGGCGCGGTAGCTGACCAGCGCATTTTCCACATCCTGCAGCGCCGTCAGCACCGTCTGGCGATAATCAAGCGCCGCGCTCGCCTGCTGCGCGCGCGCCAGTTTCACGCTGGAAACCAGACGTCCGCCCTGAAAAATCGGGATCGACAGCGCCGGGCCGATGCTGAAGAAGTGGCTGCTCCAGTCGTCAAGGTAGCTGGCATCGGTGTTGCGCACGCCCAGCTGCCCGGTGAGCGACAGGCTGGGGAACAGGTTCGCGACCGATACGCCGATATTGGCGGTCTGCGCATGCAGATTCGCTTCAGCCTGGCGGATATCCGGACGACGGCGCGCCAGTGTCGATGGAATGCCCACCGCCACCAGCTTGGGCAACGCCGGCAACGCTTTGCTGCTCATCAGTTCGTTATCCAGCGAGCCCGGCGTTTTTCCCAGCAGCACTGCCAGCCCGTTCATCGCCTGACGCTCCTGAGCCTGATACGGCGGCAGCTGCGCGTTAAGGGAGGCCAGCTGCGCACGGGCATTCTCAACGTCGGTGAGCGGCGCCAGACCGTTACGCTGCTGGCTTTGCATCAGCTCCCAGGTTTGCTGCGCCACGTTAATCTGCTGTTGCAGCGTCGCCAGCACCGCCTGCGCGCCGCGCAGCTGCAGATACGCGCGCGCGACCTCGGCTTCCAGCGACACCAGCGCATCGTTACGCTGCTCAATCGCCGCCTGCTGCTGCGCGTCCGCCATCTCCATCTGGCGTCGTACTTTGCCCCATAAATCCAGTTCCCAGCTGGCGTCAAAGCTGCCCTGATACAGCGTGACCGAATGGGTCAGGCCGTTGAGCTGATCCGCCACGTCATCATCTACCTGATCGTAAACCCCATAGGATTTCAGCATGCCTTTCAGGCCGAGCTGCTGACGCGTCACTTTGGCGGAGCCGTTAAGCGACGGGAACAGCCCGCCACGTGCCTGCGCCAGCTGTTCGCGCGCACCGGCAATGCGCAGCACCGACTGTTGCAGCGTCAGGTTGCCGGCGATGGCGCGCTCAATCAGGCTATCGAGCTGCGGGTCGTTAAAGCTTTTCCACCACGAAGGATTGGTCGCGGACGCCAGCGGTTTTGAGGCTTCCTGAGAGGGCAAATCACGGTAGCTACCGGGCGTGTGCGCCTGCGGCGGCTGATAATCGGGCCCGACGGCACAACCCGTCAGCAGCATGAACAGCGCCAGCAGCGTCAGCGACGGCGTAACGCGCGAAGAGGTGATCATGTTAATGTGCTCCTGCACTGCCTTCGCTCTTGATCGGCGAAAGCAACCAACAAAAAGGAATCAATAGCACGGCGACAATGCTCAGGCCCATGAACACGTCCATGTAAGCCAGAATACGCGCCTGGGCAATCATCTCCTGATAGAGCTGACCGCTGGCCAGCGTCAGCGGATCGCCCACCGCGCTGGTAAAGTCACGAATCGCCTGCGCCCAGTGCTGCAGCGTGAGGTTGAACTGCTCATTGAGCGGCGACATGTTGTGCACCATGTGTGCCGATCGCACCTGTTCACGTTCGGTGATGCCGGCAGTGGCCAGCGAGATGCCGATCGAACCGGCAACGTTACGGAACATGGTGAACAGCGCGGAGGCATCCGCATTCAGGCGCTGCGGGACGGTGATAAAGGCAATCGTGGTGAGCGGCACAAACAGGAAGCCGAGGCCAATCGACTGCGCGCTGCGCATCAGCACCAGCGTGGTGAAATCCACGTTGGGCGTCAGGGTGCTGGAATAGAAGAAGGCCAGCGCCAGACAGGTAAAGCCAAAGGCGATGATGTAGCGCGTCGGCACAATCGGCATCAGCTTCAGCACCAGCGGGATGGTGAGCACGATCAGGACCGCGCCGGGCGACAGCACCAGCCCGGACCAGGTGGCGGTATAACCCAGATCCTGCTGCGCCAGCTGCGGTAACACCACCGAGCTGCCATAAAGAATCATCGCCATGCCCGCCATCAGCAGACCGGCCACCCAGAAGTTGCGGTCCTTCATCACTGTGATATCCACTACCGGCTTGCGTGCATACAGCAGCCAGTAAACCGCACCGACGATGCCGACGGCCGCCAGCATGGCAAACAGGCGAATAAAGTGTGAGGCGAACCAGTCTTCATCTTCACCGCGATCGAGGAACACCTGCAAACAGCCGAGACCCAGGGTAATCAGGCTGATGCCGATATAGTCGATTTTCAGCCGGCCCTTCTCCCACTTGCGCTCCCACGGCGGATCTTCCAACAGCTGATAGATCGCCAGCACCATGAGGATCCCCACCGGAATATTGATAAAGAACACCCAGCGCCAGCTGTAGTTATCGGTGATCCAGCCACCGAGCGTCGGGCCAATTACCGGCGCGACAATAATGGCAATCGATGACAGGCCAAAAGCCTTGCCGCGATCTTCCGGCTTGAAGTAATCCAGCAGCACCGACTGCTGCACCGGTTGCAGCCCGCCGCCGAAGAAGCCCTGCAGCACGCGGAACAGAATGATTTGCCACAGCTCGGTGGCAATGCCGCACAGGAAGGAGCAGATGGTAAACATCACGATGCAGATCAGGAAGAACTGCTTGCGCCCAAACAGGCGGCTGAAAAAGGCCGAGATCGGCAGCACAATGCCGTTGGCGACCAGATAGGAGGTCAGTACCCAAGTGGATTCATCGTAGCTGGATGACAGCGACCCGGCGATGTGCGGCAGCGCGACGTTAACGATGGTGGTGTCCAGAATTTCCATGAACACCGCCAGCGTTACCGTGATGGCAACCAGCCAGGGATTGCTGGCCGGACGCCAGCTTTCGCTCGCACTCATTCCACCATCACCTTCGGTTCAACCGACAGGCCAAGCGACAACGGATGATTCGGGTCGAGCCCTTTATCAATCACAATTTTCACCGGCACGCGTTGCACAATCTTCACATAGTTACCGGTGGCGTTCTCGGCCGGGAAGGTAGAGAAGCGCGAGCCGGAGCCCATCTGCACGCTGTCGACGTGCCCTTCCAGCTTCATGTCCGGCCAGGCATCAACGCCAATCTCCACTTTATCGCCCGGATTCATACGCGCCAGCTGCGACTCTTTGAAGTTGGCGGTGATCCAGATATCCGGCGATACCAGCGAGAACAGCGCGCTGCCGGCCTGTACCAGCGTACCGGGCTGCACGTTGCGTTTGGTGACGAAACCGTCATACGGCGCCCGTACTTCGGTATAAGAGAGGTTAAGCTCGGCGGTGTTGAGCTGTGACCGGGCTTGCTCGACCTGCTGCTGCCGCGCTTCAACATTGGTTTCCTGCTGGCGAATCTGCAACTGCACCTGCGAGGCAACTTCGACCTGCGCTTTGGCGCTTTGCAGCTGCGCTTCAGCCGAGCGTAACTGCGCAGCGGCGGTATCGATATTGCGCTGTGAGGTCGCGCGCGGGTCAACACCGCGCTGACGACGGTAATCCGCCTGCGCATTAAGTAAATTGGCCTGCGCCCGCGCCTGGTCGGCCAGCGCCTGATCGCGCTGCGCCGGATATTGCACCCGCGCCAGCGCCAGCTGCGCCTGCGCCTGATGCAGCTGCGCCTGCGCCAGACCGAGCTGTGCTTTGGCCTGATCGCGCTGTGCAGCATTGTCACGCGGGTCGATCAGCACCAGCAGATCGCCCTTCTTCACCCGCTGGTTATCTTTTACCAGCAGTTGCACCACGTAGCCCGACGCTTTGGGCGCGATGGTCACGGCATCGCCTTCGGTGAACGCATCGTCGGTGGTTTCAATGTTGCGCGTGCTAAACCAGAACCAGAATCCCACCAGCAGCATAATCACCACCACAATCGCCAGAATGATCAGCGGCTTTTTGCCGGGGCGTTTACGGGGTGATTGCTCGTTATCCTGACTGGAATCTGACGTGTTGTTGTCTTTTTGCTCATCGGCGGATGGCGGATTGTGGTTTTCACTCATAATTTGTCATCACTGGCTGGTAATCCCGATCCCCGGGCGAAACGGTCAACTTAACCTTAGATGGGAAATTGACAAATGCCAGTGTAACTTTACATAAGTTAACATCCGACGCATTTTCTGCCACATCACTTAACGCGCTGATAAATCAGCCCGTCTTGCAAGGCCGGAGAGATTGGTCAGGGTTAGCGCAGCAGCTGTAACAACAGTCAGCCACACAGCATCGACCAGGCAAGCATGGGCAGGGAAAACAGATGGAAACGCCACCACACTTTGGCGTCCTGCGCCATGCGCAGCGCAATCAGGTTGGCCAGCGATCCCGGCAGCAGGCCAAAGCCGCCGATATTCACTGCCCAGGCCAGCACCTCGGAAGGCGGGACTTTTTGTAACAGCAGAATGGTGGCCGGCACGTTGCTGATCACCTGTGACAGGCCAATCGCCAGCAGATAGATACCGCCCTCGCCCAGCTGACCGATGGCGGCAAAATGCAGCTGCAGAATTGGCAGGTGCATCAGTAAAAAGACATCAATGAACATCGCCACGAACACCAGCAGCAGGCTCCAGTCGATGGTCGCCAGCATCTGACGCGCCATCAGCAGAAAACAGCCCGCCACCAGCAGCAGCGCCCAGCCGGTGAGTTTCAGCTCCAGCGCGACGATAAACACCACGTATAGCAGGACGCTGACGATGAACAGCGGTTTCTGCCACTGCTGATTGCTTGGAGCATCATGCTTCTCAATGCTGCGCGCCGGGAAGCTAAACCACGTCAGCACCACCAGCGTCAGCATCAGCATCGCCGCCAGCGGCGCCATCTGACCGATAAAGCCGGCCACGCTAAGCGTGCCGTGGCTCCATAGCAGGATATTTTGCGGGTTGCCGACCGGCGTCAGCAACGAGCCGGCGTTGACCGCCAGCGCTTCAAAGATGATCAGCCGGGAGATGGGCAAGCGCGAAAATTTGCGCAGCGTCAGCGTGAGCGGCACCAGGATAAACAGCGCCACATCATTGGTCAGGAAGGTCGAGAGCAGCGCCGCCGCACACACCATAAACAGCGCCAGCGTGCGTGCTGGAAGCGCTGCACCAGCCGCGCGCCGAGCACATCAAAATAGCCGCTGTTTTCCAGCCCTTTCGTCAGCATCAGCAAACCGGTGAGCGTCATGATGGTGTGCCAGTCAACGGCGCCAGGCAGTTGCGGCCAGCGGCAACAGAATCACGCCCAACAGCAATAGTAAATGTAAAACGCGGTCACGCATTAAGGAACGAAGCACGATGGGCATGATGGCAGGAGGCCTTGTAGGTTAGCGATTCTCGTAAAATTTCTGGAACACGGCGAGGGTTTCATCACTGACGTGATGCTCCAGCCCTTCGGAATCCCGGCGGGCGGTTTCCGGGCTGACGCCCAGCGCCAGCAGAAAGGTTTCAACGATGTGATGGCGCACGCGGCTGGCTTCAGCCAGCTTCTCGCCTTCCGGGGTGAGGAACACGCCGCGATACGGCACCTGCTCAACCAGACCGGTGGTACTGAGACGCTTCAGCATTTTGGCCACGGTCGGCTGCGAAACGCCTAGGCGTGCCGCCATATCGACCTGGCGCGCCTCGCCAAATTCACGAATCAAATCAGAGATTAACTCAACGTAATCATCAATCAGCTCACGGCGATGCGCTTCGCGTACCTGGCGAAATCCTTCGACATGCTCCTCAGTATCTTTAAGCGGCCCCTGAGGCATGTGGGTGGCGCTTTTCGCACGACGACTCATTCAGCTTCCTCTTTATTATCTGCCGCACTTTACCTGCGGTGCGGGCTGGCTGCGCTCATTGTAAACCAGGCACAAATAAGCACAAATTTTTCCTGAATAGTGTTGGCTAAAGAGTATAGCCAGTGCTATCTTTGTACATGTTGTAAGCGAATAGCCTACAAAGGAGGCAACGATGAACGAACCTTGGCTGTTGCTGCTCCTTTTCCTGCTGTTTATTGCAGGGCTGTGCTTACTGTTGGGTTACCCGTTTTCTTGGAGGTAAAGATGAGCACGATGAAAAGCTGCCTAGACTGCGGCAAATGCTTCCAGACCGTACAAAGCAAACCGGCTTTTGAGCTGGAGTCGCTGTTGTGTCTGTTTAGCCGCTCGCCTTTTGCCCTGCGCCTGATGCTGCTTGAGAAACTGACCGGCAAAAAAATCGCCGCGCAGCCCTGCCCGAATCTGATCTGGCGCGGCTGAGTTTCCTCAGGGCTTCCCTGTCTGACCTGCTGCCCGCAGCGGGTTTTATTTTGCCTGCAAAAAAAATGCTCTTCACGACGGCACTTTCAGGCATAAAAAAACGGCCCGTAAAGGGCCGTTTCTGTGCAACTCTGGTCTAAGCAAAAACTTAGAAGCTGTAACCTACGCCAGCAATCCAGGTGCCGACATCGACGTTACGGATGCGGCTCTGCTCGTAGCCCACGTCCAGAGCAACGTTCTGGATTGGGTTGAACTGCATACCTGCGCCGTAAGAGAAGCCTACGTCGCGGCTGTCGGTTTTAGACTGACCGGCAGTCTGGTTCTGCTGGTATTTGCCGTAGCCGATACCCATTACGCCGTAGATGCTGGTCCAGTCGTTCAGACGGTAAGCCGGACCACCGGTGATGCCGTAGTACTGACCTTTGTTGTACACGCCATCTTCAGTGCGATCTTTCTCGGTGTAGGTGAAAGAACCGTTCCAACCCAGTGGGTTAGAACCGTCTTCGTAGCGGTATTTCAGGTTGAAGCCGTTAGCTTTGTTAGCAACGCCCTGATAGTCGCTCTGCGCGTAGCCGGCAGAAACGGTGCTCTGTGCCATGGCAGAACCAGCGGAAACTGCCAGTACACAAGCCAGTGCTGAAAGACATGCAATTTTTTCATAACCACCTCAAATGTGAATATACTTCTCTCCTGACAACGCTAAAAATATAATAAAACTTAGCAAGAAACTCTGCCCGCATTTTGTTGTGTAACATATTGTTTGGTGTAACAGAAAGTTAATAAACTTTCCTATGTCATTCATTTTTCTTATAAAAAGCATCATCTTTCTGCAATAATCCTGCGCAGAGAAATTTATCGGTTTAAGTAAATTCCTAAACTAACTTGACATTTCTTTACGGAAATGACTCTGAAAATGGCGATTTTTCAGCCAATCGCTGGCGCATTTTTTCCACCGTCGCGCTTTATTCGCCGGAATTCCTCGCGAAAAGCGGTCTGAATGAGTAGTCACTGACGCTAGGATGATGCGAGGCGGCCGCGCCCGATGATAGCGCGGCGACAGAAACCCCGCATCATTGCCTCAGCCAACTCCATATTTACCGCAGATTGCTTTACACTGGCTGCCCGTTGCCTGGTTATTCATCATCACAGGAATTCATCACAGGATGTCTGCACCTCTTTCCCACGCCAAACTGGCGCCGGTAGTGCTGCCGGTTGCCGTATTATTGATCGCTATGCTGTCGCTGCAGGGCGGCGCGTCGCTGGCAAAATCGCTATTTCCCACCGTCGGTGCGCCTGGTATTACCGCGCTGCGTCTGGGACTGGGCACGCTCACCCTGTGCGCGATTTTCAAACCTTGGCGCCTGCGCTTCAGTGCAAAGCAGCGCAAGCCGCTGCTGATGTATGGATTGGCGCTGGGCTGCATGAATTACCTGTTCTATCTCTCGATCCGCACCGTGCCGCTGGGCGTGGCGGTGGGGCTGGAGTTTCTCGGCCCGCTGGCGCTGGCGTTGGCCGGCGCACGCCGTTCGCTGGATTTTCTCTGGGTGCTGCTGGCGGTCACCGGCCTGTGGTTCCTGCTGCCGATTGGTCATGGCCTGAGCCATATCGATCCCACCGGCGCACTGCTGGCAGTGGGTGCCGGCGCCTGCTGGGCGGTCTATATTCTGGCGGGCCAGCGGGCAGGCGCCGAACACGGCCCGGCCACGGTGGCAATGGGCTCGCTGATCGCCTCAGTGATTTTTGTGCCGCTCGGTCTGACCTTTGCCGCGCCCGGTATCTGGCAGTGGGAAATTCTGCCGCTGGCGCTGCTCATCGCCCTGCTCTCCAGCGCCATTCCTTACTCGCTGGAAATGATGGCGCTGACGCGTCTGCCGGCGCGCATTTTCGGCACGCTGATGAGTCTGGAACCGGCGATGGCGGCGCTCTCCGGCATGCTGTTCCTCGGCGAGCTGCTGACGCTGCAGCAATGGCTGGCGCTGCTGGCGATTATCGCCGCGTCTGCCGGCTCGACGCTCACCATGAAACAAAAAGCGGCACATATAAATGAAGTGGATATCAACACGCCGCAATAAGCCGTACAGGTCAGCCGGTTATTTAACCGGCTGTATATAGACACATTCTCATTATCATCCCTTAAATAGCCGCACGGTGAACTGTTATTATTTTGCAACATGATAGAAAAATAATTAACATACAGCATAACCAAATGATTTTAATGCCTTTTAATAAATCTTCTATTTTCCCGGCCTGACATTAAGCTTTAGCTATTCCTGTCATTGATTTAATCAATCCTGCAGAGCGAAAAACTGCTGCTATACTTATTCCCGTGCTTGATTAGGACAACCATCAATAAGAGGACATTAATGATGAGTACCGCAAAACTGGTTAAAACAAAATCTTCCGATCTGATTTATACCCGCAATGACGTGGCTGATAGCGAGAAGAAAGCTACCATCGAGGTGCTCAACCGTCTGGTCGTGGAATTTATTGACCTGTCGCTGATCACCAAGCAGGCGCACTGGAACATGCGCGGCGCGAACTTCATTGGCGTTCATGAAATGCTGGATGGCTTCCGCACCGCCATTACCGATCATCAGGACACCATTGCAGAACGTGTGGTATAGCTGGGCGGCGTTGCGCTGGGCACCACGCAGGTGGTCAACGACAAGTCACCGCTGAAAAGCTATCCGCTGAATATTCACAGCGTACAGGATCATCTGAAAGCGCTGGCTGACCGTTACGCCGTCGTAGCTAACGACACGCGCAAAGCCATCAGTGAAGTGAAAGACAAAGATACGGCCGATATCTTTACTGTGCCGCATCGCGTGACCTTGATAAGTTCCTGTGGTTTATCGAATCGAATATCGAGTAATGCTCAAACAGGCGAGTTATCCCGCCTTTTTTATGCCTGTCACCCGCCCGGATTTTTTGACGCCGTTAACAATTCCTTAATCCTTTCTTTCCCTTATTATCACTCTGATGCACACTGTGCCTGCACCACAATAGCACAATGCACCATTTTGGTGATTTATTCTGTTGCAAACCTTTCCCGGTGTGCAGAATCGTGTCATCCTGCCCCGGCAATCTGTTGATCTTCGCGTTTAAGTAAAGTTGGCATAATTTTTTCATTATGATGAGCCGTACATCAGGCCACCAGGCCTGACGGGTAATTAAGGAAAAAAATGATGAAGTCGTTGATTAAAGTCTCCGTGGCCGCGCTGGCGCTGGCCTTCTCGCTTTCCTCCACTGCAGCAGACAAAAAACTGGTGGTCGCTACCGACACCGCCTTCGTTCCGTTTGAATTCAAACAGGGCGACAAGTATGTCGGCTTTGATATCGACCTGTGGGACGCTATCGCTAAACAGCTGAAGCTGGATTACACCCTGAAGCCGATGGATTTCAGCGGCATCATTCCGGCGCTGCAAACCAAAAACGTTGACCTGGCGCTGGCCGGCATCACCATTACCGAAGAACGTAAAAAAGCCATCGAATTCTCTGACGGCTACTACAAAAGCGGTCTGCTGGTGATGGTGCGTAACAACGAAAACGACATCAAAGGCATCGACGATCTGAACGGTAAAGTGGTAGCAGTGAAAAGCGGCACCGGTTCGGTGGATTACGCCAAAGCGCATATCAAAACCAAAGACCTGCGCCAGTTCCCGAACATCGATAACGCGTACATGGAGTTAGGCACCAACCGTGCTGACGCCGTGCTGCACGACACGCCAAACATCCTGTACTTCATCCACACCGCTGGCAAAGGCCGTTTCAAAGCAATAGGTGACTCCATCGAAGCGCAGCAGTATGGCATTGCTTTCCCGAAAGGCAGCGACGACCTGCGTGAGAAAGTGAATGGCGCGCTGAAAACCCTGCACGACAACGGTACTTACAACACTATCTATAAAAAATGGTTTGGCAACGAACCTAAATAATTCAGGCCTGACGCCTTTTTATCAGCAGGGAGCTTTGTTCTCCCTGCTTTTTACATTTCCACTGCAACAGATTCTGGAGTAACACCATGGAGTTTGACTGGAGCGTCATCTGGCCCGTCTTACCGATCCTGATCGAAGGCGCCAAAATGACCCTGCTTATCTCGATCCTCGGCCTGATTGGCGGACTGGTTATCGGCCTCGTGGCCGGTTTCGCCCGCGCCTACGGCGGCTGGATCACCAACAACATCGCGTTAGTGTTCATTGAACTGATTCGCGGCACACCGATCGTGGTGCAGGTGATGTTCATCTACTTCGCCCTGCCGATGGCCTTCCCGGACCTGCGCATCGACCCGTTCACCGCCGCCGTCGTGACCATCATGATCAACTCCGGTGCCTACATTGCGGAGATTACCCGCGGTGCGGTGCTTTCGATCAACAAAGGTTTCCGTGAAGCCGGCCTAGCGCTTGGCCTGTCGCGCCGCGAAACGCTGCGCTACGTAATCATGCCGCTGGCGCTGCGCCGCATGCTGCCGCCGCTGGGTAACCAGTGGATCGTCAGCATCAAAGACACCTCGCTATTCATCGTGATTGGCGTGGCGGAACTGACCCGTCAGGGCCAGGAGATCATCGCCGGTAACTTCCGCGCGCTGGAGATCTGGAGCGCCGTTGCCATCATTTACCTGGTTATTACGCTGGTGTTGAGCTTTGTGCTGCGCCGTATTGAGAAAAGGGTGAAAATCCTGTGATTGAATTTAAAAACGTCTCGAAAAACTTCGGCCAGACTCAGGTACTGCACGACATCAACCTGAAAGTTAATCAGGGCGAAGTGGTGGTGATCATCGGGCCGTCCGGCTCCGGTAAATCTACTCTGCTGCGCTGCATCAACAAGCTAGAAGAGATCAGCAGCGGCGAACTGATTGTCGATGGCATGAAAGTTAACGATCCCAAAGTGGATGAACGTCTGATCCGTCAGGAAGCCGGTATGGTGTTCCAGCAGTTCCATCTGTTCCCGCAGATGAGCGCGCTGGACAACGTGGCCTTTGGTCCGATCCGCGTGCGCGGTGCAAAGAAAGAGGCGGCGCATCAACTGGCGCGTGAGCTGCTGGGCAAGGTCGGCCTCGCCGAGCGTGCGCACCACTTCCCTTCTGAGCTGTCCGGCGGGCAGCAGCAGCGCGTGGCGATTGCGCGTGCGCTGGCGGTGAAGCCGAAAATGATGCTGTTCGATGAGCCTACCTCGGCACTCGATCCCGAGCTACGTCATGAAGTGCTGAAAGTGATGCAGGATCTGGCGGAAGAAGGCATGACCATGGTCATCGTGACCCATGAAGTGGGCTTCGCACAGAAAGTGGCGTCGCGCCTGATCTTTATCGACAAAGGCACCATCGCGGAAGATGGCAATCCGGACGATCTGATCACTAATCCGCAGAGCGACCGTCTGCGTGAGTTCCTGCAGCACGTCTCCTAAGACAGCGTAAAAAAATAAAGCCGCTGCGGATCTCCGCGGCGGCTTTTTTTTACCTGAACAGCGGTTAGCGTGCCAGCAGCTGCGCGCGCGTGGCGGGCGGTAAAATGTCCAGGCGATAAAGCGGCTCTGCTTCTGGCCCTGTGCCATGCCGACGATGCGTACCTGATAAGCGTCCTGCGCCTTCAGCCGATCGCGCAGCTCAGGCAGATGCTCTTTGCGCGACACCAGCGAGGTGAACCAGACGATGCGATCGCCTAACGCGACGCTTTCATCAATCATCCGACCGGTAAACGCGCGTTCACTGCCGTCGCACCACAACTCGTTATGCTGACCGCCGAAGTTGAGCGGTGCCTGCTTACTCAGGCCGAGATTGCGCACTTTACGCTGGCTGCCGGCCGCCGCATCGGCCGCCGAGCCGTGGAACAGCGGATTACACAGTACCGCGTGATAGCGTTCGTTCTTATGCACCACGCCAGCAAAAATCGCGCTCTCCTGCTTCTGACGGCGCAGGCGAATGGCGCGCTGCAGGCCGGGATTGCTGGCCACAATCTGACTGGCGGCGTTAACGGCGTCCGCGCTGATGTCGGTGCCGGTAAAGCGCCAGCCATACTCCGCGTGACCGATCAGCGGATAGATGCAGTTGGCACCGCAGCCAATATCCATCACGTCGAGATCGCGCGGCAGCACGCCACCGTTATCGCTGGCCAGCAGATCCGCCAGCGCATGAATGTAGTCAGCGCGGCCCGGCACCGGGGGCGTCAGATAGCCTTCCGGCAGCTGCCAGTTCAGGTTATAAAACAATTTCAGCAGCGCCTGATTCAGCAGCAGCACCGCGTGCGGATCGGCGAAATCGACCGACAGCTCACCGTAACCGTTGGGGCGCACTTTATCCGCCAGCGGCGGATGCGCGGCAGTCAGGGCAGCAAAATCATAACGGCCCTGATGGCGGTTACGCGGATGAAAGAGCGCGGTAGCGGCAGGCTTGTTCATAGATTCTCCGGACATTAATGCGCGCGTAAGATACGCTGGATGACGGCAGCGCACAATCCGCCAGGAAAATTTAGTACAACGAATTTAAATCTATTCTCCCCAAAACTGAGTCCACAATACTGCGTCCAGCCGCCAGCGCCGCTGGAACACACAGTATCCAGGACGAATCAGGAGCGCAAATGCGACAACGTTACACTTATCAGCCACGCAGTGGACACGGTCTGCCTCACGATCCGCTCAACGCCATCGTCGGCCCGCGCCCGATTGACTGGGTTAGCTCGCAAAGCGCCAGCGGCCAGCGCAATCTCGCGCCCTATAGTTTCTTTAACTGTTTTAACTACCATCCGCCAATCATTGGTTTTGCCAGCAGCGGCTGGAAAGACAGCGTGAAGAATATCAGCGAAACCGGCGAGTTTGTCTGGAACCTGGCGACGCGTCCGCTGGCAGAAGCCATGAATGAGAGCTCCGCCTCGGTACCGCCCGATCACGACGAGTTTGCCCTCGCCGGCCTGACGCCGCTGGCCGCTTCCCACGTTAACGTCAGCATGGTAGCGGAGAGCCCGGTCAACGTTGAGTGTCGCCTGACGCAGCTGATTCGCCTGCAGAATGCACAGGGAGGCGAGCTGGAGAGCTGGCTGGTACTGGGCGAAGCGGTAGCGATTCACATCGATGAAGCGCTGCTGGAGAACGGCATCTACCAGACCGCCAAAGCGCAGCAGATTCTGCGCGCCGGCGGTCCTTCCGCCTATTACGCGATCAGCGTTTTGATCTGGTGCGCCCGGACGCGCGCCGCGGTTAAATCAGGACACTGGCGGCGCGTCACATCGCACCGCTAGCAGGCCAGCGTCTGTAACACCTTCACCGCCCGGGCTATCTCCGGTGCCAGCCAGCGATCCTCCTGCCAGGTGGCAACCTCGGCGCGTAGCGCCCGGCCCGTGCCGCTGGCCAGCTGCGCCTCACCGTGAAAATCCAGCGCCTGCGCCGCCAGCACATACTCAATCGCCAGCACCTGCCAGAGGTTATTCAGCAGTCTGAGCAGCTTGAGCGCCGCGCCGGTACCGAGGCTGAGGTGGTCCTCCTGCAGTCCCGAGGTAACGTAATTGTCCAGCACCGCCGGCTGCGCCAGCTGACGATTCTCCGAGCACAGGGAAGCCGCCACGTATTGCGCGATCATCATGCCGGAATTTCCCCCCGGCTGCGCCACCAGAAACGGCGGCAGCCCGCTGACCAGTGGATTAACCAGCCGGTCCAGCCGGCGCTCGGCAATACTGCCAATCTCCGCCATGGCAATTGCCAGCAGATCGGCCGCCATGGCGACCGATTCGCCCTGCGGATTGGCCTGCGACACCACGCGCCAGTTGTCCGGCGAGCCCAGCACCAGCGGATTATCGGTGCAGGCGTTCAGCTCAATCTCAACCTGACGCGCCGCGTGGGCGAACTGATCACGGCTGGCCGCCGTGCACCTGCGGCATCGAACGCAGGCTGAGCGCATCCTGGGTGCGTATGCCGCAGCTCGCGGCCAGCAGCGGGCTGTCGCTCAGCAGCGCACACAGACGCTAGCCGCTGTGCTGCATGCCGGGGCTGGCTTTCAGCGCAATCACCTCGGCATCAAAGGCCGCCAGCTGACCGCGCAGCGCTTCGAAGCTCATGGCGTCGGTGACATCCGCGCAATCCAGCAGCCGCGCCGCATCGTCCAGCGCCAGACAGCTCAGCCCGGTCATGCACGGCGTACCGTTGACCAGGCTCAGGCCCTCTTTGGCACCGGGGCGATACGGCTGCAAACCGGCCAGCCGCAGCGCCTGCTCAGCCGGCATCACCTGTTGCTGGAACTCAACGTCGCCCACGCCAATCAGCGTCAGCCCGATATGCGCCATGTGGGTGAGGTAACCGACCGAACCCTGCGACGGCACCTGTGGCGTGATCTGCTGATTGAGCAGCGCCAGCAGGTGCTGCACCAGCGCCACCGAGACGCCGGATTTGCCGTGGCTGTAGTTGGCGATGGCCGCACACAGAATGGCGCGCGTCTGTTCACGCGTCAGCAGCGGGCCGACGCCGCAGGCGTGGCTCAGCAACGTATTGCGTGACAGCTGGCTGAGCTGCTCTTCCGGCAGCGTGATGTTACACAGCGCCCCCAGCCCGGTGTTGATGCCATAAGCAATCTGGCCGCTGGCAACGATCTGTTCGACGATCTCGCGACCGCGCGCAATGCGCTGCCAAGCGCCGGCGCTCAGCGTCAGTTCGGCGTTATGTCGCGCTACCTGTACCAGCGCCTGCCAGGTCAGCGGCGCATCGCCCCAGACGACGGTCATACTGGCTGCTCCACGTGATGGCTCTGATGGCTGGAAATAAACTGCTTAAAGCGCGATGAACCGCAGGCGCCAAACATCGCTTCCGGCGTGCCCTCGCAATCGATGTTCCCCTGATGCATAAACACCACGCGATTAGAGACGTTGCGCGCAAAGCCCATCTCGTGCGTCATCACCAGCATGGTGCGCCCCTCTTCAGCCAGGCTGCGCATCACCTTCAGCACCTCGCCGACCAGTTCCGGGTCGAGCGCCGAGGTTGGCTCATCAAACAGCATAACTTCCGGATCCATCGCCAGCGCGCGGGCAATCGCCACACGCTGCTACTGGCCGCCGGAGAGCTGCGCCGGATAAAAATCCTTGCGGTTTAGCAGCCCGACGCGATCCAGCAACTGCTCTGCCTGGGCGATACAACTCTTTTTGTCGCGCTTCAGCACATAGTGCGGACCTTCAATCACGTTCTGCAGCACCGTCATGTGCGACCACAGATTAAAGCTTTGAAACACCATGCCCAGCCGCGAGCGCAGGCGTTCAATCTGCTTAGGATTAGCCGCCAGCTGATGACCGCGCGCGTGGTGCTTCATTTCAATGGTTTCGCCGCCGACGCTCACCACGCCAGCATCCGGCGTCTCCAGCAGATTGATGCAGCGCAGCAAGGTACTTTTGCCCGAGCCGCTGGCACCGAGAATTGAAATAACATCGCCCTGATGCGCCTGCAGCGAGATGCCCTTGAGCACCTCCATAGCGCCAAAGGATTTATGGATATCAGTGGCGGACAAGGTGACTGGTGAAGTGGAATGCATATTACTCTCCGGCAAGCGGTTTAACGGCGGGCAGCGGCTTTTTTTCAGCGCGGTGCACCGAGGTCAGACGGCGCTCTAACAGCGCGTACAGCTGGACGATAATAAAGTTGAGAATCAGGTAGATCGCCGCAGCGCAGACAAACACTTCCATGGTGCGATAGGTACGCTGGATGATCTGCTGCGCCACGCCGGTGACATCCCACACCGTGACCAGGCTGGCGAGCGCGGTGGATTTCACCAGCAGAATCGCCTCGGTGGAGTACGCCGGCAGCGCATAGCGCAGCATGATCGGCGCGATGATGTGGCGCAGCAGCAGCCAGCGTGACATGCCGCAGGCCAGTCCGGCTTCGACCTGACCTGCCGGCACCGCCAGCAGCGCACCGCGCAGGATCTCGGCGGTGTAAGCGGCAGTACACAGCGACAGCGCCAGCACCGCGCAGATAAACGGCTCGCGCAGAAACGGCCAGACGAAGCTGTGGCGAATCACGCCAAACTGGCCAAGGCCGTAGTAGATAAGAAACAGCTGAATCAGCAGCGGCGAGCCGCGAAACACCAGAATATAGCCGCGCGCAAAACCGCTCAGCAGCCGCCAGCGGCTCATGCGCAGCGCCAGAATGCCCAGCTGTAGTCGCTTTGCGCGGCGCACACCTGCTCAATCGCCGCGATGCTGGCCGCCGAACAGCTGGCACCATCGTTGGTGCCGATATTCAGGTCCGGCAGCTGGCCGTCGAACAGGCGCAGAATCACCGAAGCGATAGAGTGCGCATCAAACAGCAGCGCATAGCCATGTTCGGCTTTTAGCCGCGCCAGCTCCTGCTGAATCTGTTGATGATAGGGCTGCCAGATAGTCTCCAGATAGCGCTGGCGCGCCGCGCTGTCCGGCGTTATGCCGGGTTTAAAGGTCGGCGTGCCATCAAACAGCGTCTCCGGATAGAGCCCGGTGGTGGCCGTGCTGTACAGTGGCTGGTTGTCCAGCGGACGGTTGAGATCAATCACGAAGCGCGAGTAGTGCCCGATCAGCACGCTGGCACCCAAGTCGCGCACAAAGTCGTACAGCAGTGGAATATGCCAGTCGGTATCCGGCAGGCCGCGCGCGGCCTCGCTCAGCCCGGCGTCAACCTCCGGCGTCAGTTGGGTACCGGCATGCGGAATACTGACCAGCAGCGGCAGCTTACCGGCGGTGAAATGAAAAGGGGTCATTGCGCTTCTCCACGATAGATAACCTGGCACGGCAGTTCGCCGCCCAGCCAGTAAACCAGCTCAGCCGGGCGAGCCAGCGGCCAGTGGACAAAATTGGCTACTTTGCCTGGCTCCAGCGAGCCGTGCGTGGCCTGCAGGCCAAGCGCCTTCGCGCCCCACAGCGTGACGCCGGTCAGCGCTTCCTCCGGCGTCAGGCCAAACAGCGTACAGCCCATGTTCAGCATCAGTCGCAGCGACAGCGCCGGTGACGTGCCCGGATTGGCATCGCTGGCCAGCGCCATCGGCACGCCGTGCTGGCGGAACAGTTCGACCGGCGGACGCTGCGTCTCGCGCAGCAGATAGAACGTTCCGGGCAGCAGTACCGCCACCGTGCCATGTTCCGCCATCGCGCGGGCATCCTGTTCGGTGGCATATTCGAGGTGATCGGCAGAGAGCGCGCCATAGCGCGCCGCCAGTGCGGCACCCCCGAGTGCCGACAGCTGTTCAGCGTGCAGCTTCACCGGCAGGCCGAGCGCTTTGGCGGCATCAAATACCGCGCTCACCTGCTGCAGTGATAGCGCCAGGTGTTCGCAAAAAGCGTCGACCGCATCCGCCAGCCCTTCCGCTTTCACCCGCGGCAACAGGCGCTGGCAGATAATATCAATCCAGCCCTGCGGGTTATCCCTGAACTCTGGCGGGAAGCCGTGCGCCGCCAAGCAGGTGGCCTGCACATCGGCAGGCACCGACTCTGCCAGCTCGCGGATAGCGCGCAGCAGAGTGAGCTCGCTCTCTTCGTCCAGCCCGTAGCCGGATTTAATCTCCACCGTGGTAACGCCTTCGGCCAGCAGGCGATCGAGCCGCCAGCGCGCCGACTCCACCAACTGCTGCTTGCTGGCCGCTCGCGTGGCGCGCACCGTCGACATGATGCCGCCGCCCTGCGCGGCGATCTCCGCATAGCTCACGCCGTTGAGCCGCTGTTCGAACTCCTGGCTGCGATCGCCGCCAAACACCAGATGCGTGTGGCAATCCACCAGACCGGGCGTAATGATGCCGCAGTCAAACTGCTGCTGCCGGCGCGGGGCAAAGTCCGGTAACGCGCTGCGCGGGCCCACCCACACCAGCTCGCCGTTATCCACCGCCACGGCGCCATCCTCAATCAGGTTATAGCGACCGTCACGCATGGTGACCACATCGGCCCCCAGCCACAGGCTGTCGATCTGTTTACTTGCCATCCCACTCCCCTTTTGTCTGGCGATTTACACTGCGCCTCAAAGTATGTATATACAACTTTTCGCCATTGAGGATCAACCATGGCAGTTTATTTTGCCCCACGCGCACAGCTGGCCGACCGCTGGCAGGAAAACGTGCTGATCGCGACCGACGATCAGGGATTTATTCGCGCCCTTACCACCGACAGTACGCCCGGTGACGCCGTGCGCCTGGCCGGGCCGGTGATCCCGGCGATGGCCAAACTGCATTCGCATGCCTTCCAGCGCGCCATGGCCGGGCTGGCGGAAGTGGCAGGCGATTCGCAGGACAGCTTCTGGACGTGGCGCGATCTGATGTACCGCATGGTGCAGCGCCTGTCGCCTGAGCAGGTCGGTGCCATCGCCACCCACCTCTACATTGATATGCTCAAGGGCGGCTACAGCCAGGTGGCGGAATTTCACTATCTGCATCACGATCCGCACGGCCAGCCCTACGCCGATGATGCGATGCTGCAACAGCTGATGCAGGCGGCGCACACCGCCGGTATCGGCCAGACGCTGCTGCCGGTGCTGTACAGCTACAGCGACTTCGGCGCGCAGCCGGCCAGCGACGGTCAGCGACGCTTCATTCAGCACACCGATGCCTATCTGCAACAACAGCAGCGCGTCGCGCAGTGGAGCGCGCAGCAGCCGCTGATCAACCACGGCCTGTGTTTCCACTCACTGCGCGCGGTAAGCGAAGCCCAGATGCATGAGGTGCTGGCCGCCAGCGCTGCGCATCTGCCGGTGCACATTCACGTTGCCGAGCAGGAAAAAGAGGTCAGTGACAGCCTGGCATGGAGCGGCGAACGGCCGGTGGCGTGGCTGTATAACCGCTTTGCCGTTGATGCGCGCTGGAGCCTGATTCACGCCACCCATCTCGATCAGCAGGAGATAGCGCGCATGGCGGACAGCGGTGCCATTGCCGGTCTGTGTCCCACCACCGAAGCCAATCTCGGCGATGGCATCTTCCCGGCGGTGGAGTACATCGGGCGCGGCGGGCGCTTGGGGCATTGGCCCTGACAGCCACGTTTCGCTCAGTGCGCTGGAGGAGCTGCGCTGGCTGGAGTATGGCCAGCGACTGCGCGATCGTCGCCGTAATCGCATCACGCTAACCAATCAACCCTCGGTCGGCGATCTGCTGTGGCAGCAGGCGGCTCAGGGCGGCGCGCAGGCCTGTGGCATTGCCAGCGGTGAGCTGGCGGTGGGCAAACGCGCCGACTGGCTGGTGCTGGAGGAAGATGCGCTGCTGGCCAGCGTCAGTTCCGCCGCGCTGCTCAATCGCTGGCTGTTTGCCGGCAGCAGCCAGCAAATTCGTGACGTGTTTGTTGCCGGACAGCCGGTGATTCAGCAAGGTCATCACGCGGCGGAAGAAGCGGCCGCCGCTGGCGCAACGGCGGCGGGGAAACGCGCGAAATT
This sequence comes from Type-A symbiont of Plautia stali, assembly GCF_059731155.1. Classification (NCBI taxonomy): domain Bacteria; species Type-A symbiont of Plautia stali. The sequence goes on from NZ_AP035891.1 coordinate 1,805,626, forward strand.
ATCAGCTATCCGCCGGGCGCGGCGCAGTTCGAGTGGCGCGCCAGTATCGCCACCATCGACACCGACGGGCCGTTATCGCCCTTCCCCGGCGTCGATCGGGTGATCACTTTACTGCACGGCGATAACGTGCTGCTGCGCTGTGAACAGGCCGAACAGCAGTTGCTGCCCCATCAGCCGTGGGCCTTTCCCGGCGAATGGGCAATTGAGGCGCAGGTCAGCGGCAGCTGTCAGGACTTCAACATCATGACGCGGCGCGACGACTGGCGCGCGGCGGTAAGCGTGGAGCAGCAGGCGGTCAGCAGCCTGCATGGCGTGACATATGTGCTGGCGGGTTCGTGGCGCAGCCGCGCGGGCGAGACGCTGCAGCCGCAGCAGGGGATGTGGTGGCTGCAGGAGCAGCAGCAGCTGGTGCCGCAAACGGCAGAGGCCAGCCTGCTGTTTATCGCGCTTAGCCGTGTCCCCTGAAGCGGCCCAGCAATTTGTAGCGTGAGCCTGGATAGAGCAGGCGCGCATAGGTGACGATTTTGTTGTCGCTCCACGTCTGGCGGCGGATAAGCAGGCAAGGTTCGTGCTCGTCCAGCGCCAGATGCTTACGCTGGCGCAAATCCGGCAGTACCGCTTCAACGATATGCTCTCCGGCGGTCAGCGGGGCGACGCGCATCAGATAGGTGTACGGCGTCAGGCTATGGTAATCCTGGCTGAGGTAATCAGGCGCGACCAGCGGATTGACCAGACGATCTTCCAGCTGCACTGGCAGCTCATTTTCGTAGTGCACGATCAGCGAATGATACAGCGTCTGGCCAGTGGAGAGTCCCAGCACCGCAGCCTGTTCCGGATCGTCCTTCATCTGACCTATCGAGAGAATTTTGCAGCTGTGCGTGTGGCCGCGCTGGGCAATTTCATCGGCGATGTTATGCACTTCCAGCATTGCGGTGTAGCCCTTCATCTCCGCGACAAAGGTACCGACGCCCTGCATGCGCACCAGAAACCCTTCGCTGGTGAGTTCCCGCAGCGCGCGGTTGATGGTCATGCGGCTGACGCCCAGTTCATTGACCAGCTCGCTCTCGGACGGCACCCGCTGGTTGGCTTTCCAGTGACCTTCCCGGATCTGGCTGACGATTGCCTGCTTAACGCGCTGGTAAATGGGCGCGGGTTCATCCCCCATCGCTGCCGCCAGCTGTGCGATTGCCGTTTGCTCCGCCATTTCCTGTTCCTTTTCCGAATGATGTGTGAAGTTTACTGTCTCGCCGGCTAAATGTATATACATCCAATGGTGCAAAGCCTGCCCGCGTGGTGCAGCTGCCGCTCGCTTATGGTGCAGCGTACCAAGCTGGAGGTTGCCGCCCCCGCATTGCGGCACGTTTCACAGAATACGATCAATCTGGCACAGCGCTTGCTACTTGTATAGACAAGACTAGATACTTATGCTTCACTCACAATACTTATAGCGCCTCTGGCGGATGCCATCGCATCTTGCGCACCGTCACAACGTGGCAGATAACTTATATAGACAGGAGTAGACTATATCAGGTTCGGTTCAGGCAATTCGCCTCGTTCCCGGTGAAGTGGACCTCGCCACCTTACGCCGTATTTATCAGGATAAGGTGACGCTGCAGCTGGCAGAGGAAGCGCGGGCGGATATTGACCGCGCACGTGAAACCGTCGAGGCCATCGTCGCCTCGGGCAAGGTGGTGTACGGCATCAACACCGGCTTCGGCAAGCTGGCGCAAACGCAGATCCCCGCCGAACGCCTGGCGGAACTGCAGCGTAACCTGGTGCTGTCACACAGCGTCGGCCTCGGCGATCTGCTGCCGGACAACGTCACCCGGCTGGTGGTCGCCAGCAAAATCATCAGCCTAGCACGCGGCCACTCGGGCATCCGCATTGAACTGATTGACGCGCTGCTGGCGCTGTTCAACGCCGACGTGATGCCGTGCATCCCGGCGAAGGGATCGGTTGGCGCGTCCGGCGATCTGGCCCCGCTGGCGCATCTCTCCCTGATGCTGCTCGGTGAAGGCCAAGTGCGCATTGACGGTCAGCTGGTGCCCGCCAGCGAAGGACTGGCCCGCGTCGGCCTGCAGCCGATTGTGCTGGGACCAAAAGAGGGTCTGGCGTTGCTCAACGGCACCCAGGTCTCTACCGCGCTGGCGCTGCATGGTCTGTTTGAAGCCGAAAATCTGTTTGCCGCCGGGCTGATGGCCGGCGCGCTGTCGCTGGAAGCGATTAAAGGCTCGGTTAAACCGTTTGATGCACGCATTCATCAGGCGCGCGGCCAGCACGGGCAGATTGCCGTTGCCGCTGCGGTGGCGACGCTGCTCGAAGGCAGCGAAATTCTCAGTTCACACAGCAACTGCGGACGCGTACAGGATCCCTATTCGATCCGCTGCGTACCGCAGGTGATGGGCGCCTGTCTCGATAACCTCAGCCACGCCGCGCGCGTGCTGCAGATTGAAGCCAACGCAGCTTCTGACAACCCGCTGGTCTTCAGCGACAGCGGCGACGTGATCTCCGGCGGTAACTTCCACGCCGAACCAGTGGCCTTTGCCGCCGACATCATCGCGCTGGCGATTGCGGAAGTCGGTGCCATCTCCGAACGCCGCCTGGCGCTGCTGCTCGACACCGGTCTCTCCGGCCTGCCGCCCTTCCTGGTGCGCGACGGCGGTGTGAACTCGGGCTTCATGATTGCGCAGGTTACCGCTGCCGCGCTGGCCTCGGAGAACAAATCGCTGGCGCACCCAGGCAGCGTCGACAGTCTGCCGACCTCAGCCAATCAGGAAGATCACGTATCGATGGCCACCTACGCGGCACGTCGCCTGGGCGAGATGTGCTTTAACACCGCTGCCGTGGTCGGCATTGAAGCGATGGCGGCGGCGCAGGGCATCGACTTCCACCGCCCACTGCAAAGCTCTGCCGCGATCGAACAGGAGATGAGCCGCATTCGTGCACAGGTCGCCTTCCTCGATCAGGACCGTTTACTGGCGCCGGACATTGATGCCATGCGCCTGTGGGCCAGCAGTTACGTCTGGCCTGAAACCCTTACTGCGCTGCTGCCAAGCCAGCGTTCTACTGCTAATAAAGGAACCGATGATGAGCGAAACTTTGACTCAGGCTGTTGCCCGTGAAATCCGTGCGCCGCGCGGTAATGAACTGCACTGTGCCAACTGGCTGATTGAAGCGGCATACCGCATGATTCAGAACAACCTTGATCCTGACGTGGCCGAACGCCCGGAGGATCTGGTGGTGTATGGCGGAATCGGCAAAGCCGCGCGCAACTGGGCGTGCTTTGAAGAGATTCTGCGCTCGCTGCGCGCGCTGCAGCCGGAAGAGACGCTGCTGATTCAGTCCGGCAAGCCGGTCGGTGTGTTCCGCACCCATGCCGATGCGCCGCGCGTACTGCTGGCCAACTCCAACTTGGTGCCGCACTGGGCGACATGGGATCACTTCCACGAGCTGGATAAGGCCGGGCTAATGATGTATGGCCAGATGACCGCCGGTTCATGGATCTATATCGGCGCGCAGGGCATCGTGCAGGGTACCTTTGAAACCTTCGCCGAAGCCGGTCGCCAGCACTATAACAGTGACCTGACTGGCCGCTGGATTCTCACCGCCGGTCTGGGCGGCATGGGCGGCGCGCAGCCGCTGGCGGGCGTGCTGGCTGGTGCCTGCGTGCTGGCAATTGAGTGCCAGGAGTCGCGCATCGATTTCCGTCTGCGCACCCGCTACCTCGACCATAAAGCTTACAGCTTGGATGAGGCGCTGGCGCTGATCAAAGACGCCACCGAAGCCGGCCAGGCGATCTCCGTGGGCCTGCTGGGCAACGCGGCCGAGCTGGTCCCGGAACTGGTGCAGCTCGCGAAAGCGGGCGGCATGAAGCCTGACATCGTGACCGATCAGACCTCCGCGCACGACCCGATCAACGGCTATTTGCCGGTGGGCTGGGACGTGGCGCGCTGGGAAGCCGAGCGCGTCAGCAATCCGAAAGCGGTAGAGAAAGCGGCACGCGCCTCCATGGCGCAGCACGTGCAGGCGATGCTCGACTTCCACCACATGGTTGTGCCGACCGTAGATTACGGCAACAATATTCGTCAGTTGGCACTGGATGAAGGGGTGAAAAACGCCTTTGATTTCCCGGGCTTCGTGCCTGCGTATATTCGTCCGCTGTTCTGTGAAGGCAAAGGACCGTTCCGCTGGGTAGCGCTCTCTGGCGATGCGGAAGATATCTATAAAACCGACACCAAACTGAAAGAGCTGTTCCCGGAACACAAAAACCTGCACCGCTGGCTGGATATGGCGCAGGAGCGCATCGCCTTCCAGGGCCTGCCGGCCCGTATTTGCTGGCTGGGGCTGGGCGAGCGTCATAAAGCCGCGCTGGCATTCAATGAGATGGTGCGCAACGGCGAGCTGAAAGCGCCGATCGTGATTGGTCGTGACCACCTCGACTGCGGCTCGGTGGCGTCACCTAACCGTGAAACCGAGGCGATGAGGGATGGGTCAGATGCGGTGTCGGACTGGCCGCTGCTGAACGCGCTGCTGAACACCGCCGGCGGGGCCACCTGGGTGAGCCTGCACCACGGCGGCGGCGTCGGCATGGGCTTCTCGCAGCATTCCGGGGTGGTGATCGTCTGTGACGGTACGGCTGAAGCGGATGCGCGCCTTGGTCGCGTGCTGTGGAACGACCCGGCCACCGGCGTGATGCGTCATGCCGATGCGGGCTACGAGCTGGCGCAGACCTGCGCAGAGCAGCACGGTCTCAATTTGCCGATGCTGAAGTAGTTCCAGGTGCGCATCAATGCGCACCCTACGGTAGGTTACCCCGGCTGGGCAATGCCGCAATGTCGGTCTGTTAAGACCTTAACACTGTTCCTAAAGATTGCACTGTGTAAGGTCGGCATTCATGCCGACCACATGCAGCGCTAGCACGGCGGCATCCCATCGCGCCCTGTAGGGTCGGCATTCATTCCAACCGCGTGCAGCGCCAGCACGGCGGCATCCCATCGCGCCCTGTAGGGTCGGCATTTATGCCGACCTTGCCACCCCCTGCCCCCTTATACCAATCAGCTATAGCCTATAGCCAAATTATTCCTTTCCACGATAGACGCCCCCCACGCTTACCACTACAGTGGACACTTAACTTCCCGCGTCGGAGATTGCGCAGCTGACGCTGCTGATGGAGCCTTACCTTATGAGCCTGCCTGCTGCCCTGCTGGAAAACACCCTCACCTGGCGTCGTCAGTTACATCAACATCCTGAACTGGGTTACCAGGAGCAGCAGACCAGCGAGCTGGTGGCCCAGGTGCTGACCGATGCCGGACTGCAGGTGTTTCGCGGTCTCGCCGGCACCGGCGTGATCGGCACGCTGGAGAACGGCCCCGGTCCGGTCATCGGGCTGCGCGCCGATATGGATGCCCTGCCAATCACCGAAAAAGGCGAGCCGCAGTGGAAATCGAGCCGTCCTGGCGTGATGCACGCCTGCGGTCACGATGGCCACACCGCGATACTGCTGGCCGCAGCCTGTCAGCTGGCCGCCACGCGTAATTTCAAAGGTACGGTGCATTTCCTGTTTCAGCCGGCCGAAGAGAATCTGGGTGGTGCGCGTAAAATGGTGGAGGGAGGTCTGTTTCAGCGCTTCCCGATGGATGCCGTGTACGCGATGCACAACTGGCCGGGACTGCCGGTGGGATCGCTGGCGGTGAATCCGGGCGCGATGATGGCATCGCTGGATTCATTTGAGATTACGCTGCACGGCAAAAGCTGCCATGCGGCGATGCCGGAAAGCGGTGCCGACCCGATGGTGGTCGCCGCCGAGCTGATTCTGGCGCTGCAAACCATCCCGTCGCGCCGCCTGTCACCGCTGGCTTCGGCGGTGGTCAGCGTCACCCAGATTCACGGTGGCGAAGCCATCAACGTCATTCCGGAGCAGATCACGCTGCGCGGTACGGTGCGATGTCTGCAGACCGACGTGCGCAATCGCGTGCGCGGTCTGATTGAAGATTTTGTTACCACCCTGCCGCGCCCGTTTGACGTCAGCGGCGAGATTCACTGGTATCCCGGCTATCCGGTCACCGCCAACCATGTTGCCCCGGCGGAGCAGGTGCGTGACGTGGCGTGCCAGCTGCTGGGCGAACAGCAGCTGCACTGGCAGGTTAACCCGTCGATGGCGTCTGAAGATTTCGCCTGCATGCTGGAAGCCTGTCCCGGCGCCTATTTCTGGCTCGGCGCCGACGGTGCCACGCCTTCAGCCCCGCTGCACAATGCGAACTATGATTTCAACGATGCGCTGCTGCCGATTGGTATTACGTTCTGGCAGCAGTTGGTGGAGAGCGTACTGATTAAACGCTGAAGGCGGTGCTCAGTAAGCCATTTCAGCTACGCAGGCGTGCGCACCTTGCACAACCGCTGCGGTGACAGCCGTCACCGCTCAGGTTTTTCGTGAATGGCCAGCCGGGCAGCCCTGTTAAATCCCCGCCTGCTGTAACCGCGTTTCGGCATCAGCCATCGTTGCGGCTTCGCCGGTCGCGACCAGACAGCACGCCAGCTGCAGGCGCAGCGCCTGCGGCACCGCGCGTTCACCGGCCAGCACCTGACGGATCCACGCTGCGGTATCCCGGGCACTTTTGCTCTCTGCTAACGTCAGCGCGATCTCCGGCTGTCGCTCGACCCACACTTCCGCTTCTGCGCCGGCACCGAGAATATAATTAATCGCCGGGCAGCGCTGCGGATTGGCATACACTTCACCTTCAGTGCCGTTCAGCAAAATTGCCGGTGCATCGATATCCTGGAAGAATTTCCCCACGCGCGGCACATATTCCGGATGCGACACGCTCGCCAGCCGCAGCGCGGCGCGTTCGGCAAATGGCGTCGCCAGCTTGGCCAGCGTGTGCGCACTGTTGCGCACGCCCATGCGCCAGCGCAGCGCCAGCTGTTTTGCCATTGGCGCACATAAATCATCGATGGTGATGAACGCCAGCTCGCCAGCGTCGAGTTTCGCCTGCGCCTGTTGCGCGCTGGTCACCGGCGCAATATCCAGCGCCGCCAGCACCGCTTCGCTGGTTACGCGGGTTGGGTCGTCGCTGACGCCGTGCAGCAACACCGGAAAACCGAGCTTCACCAGCAGCAGCGCCAGCAGCGGCGTCAGATTGCCTTGGCGACGCGCGCCGTTATAACTGGGGATCACGATGGGCATCGGCCGCTGTGCCGGAGCCTGCAGCCGCATCATGCGCTGCTGCATCGCGTGGTAGAAGCCGCGCATCTCCGCTTCCCCTTCCCCTTTGATGCGCAGCGCAATCAGCACGCCGCCCAGTTCGAGATCGGGCACCTCATCCGCCAGCATCGCGCTGTAAAGCGCCACGGCAGTATCAAAGTCGATATCGCGTGCGTGATTCTTGCCGCGGCCAATCTCTTTAATGATCTTATTCAGTTCCATCACACTTTCCCGCTTCCAGGGCGCGCCGTCACCCAGCGGCCAACAATCGTGCATCCGGCTGTTGCCGCATACTCAGGATTTCTTGCTGCGCTTCGCCGGTTTGTGCGCTTCCGGCACCGACGGTTGTTCAATCGGAAACACCGGCAGCGCGGCCAGCAGGCGGCTGCCATAGGTTTTACTCAGCAGCCGGCGATCGTAAATGACGATTTCACCAAAACACTGATGGCTGCGGATCAGACGCCCGACCTGCTGGATCAGCGTAAACGACGCGCTGGGTAAACTTTGTACTTCAAACGGGTAGCGTTTGAGGCTCTTCAGCCACTCCCCTTCGGTCAAAATTACCGGACTGTCTACCGGCGGAAAAGCAATTTTATGGATGTGCACCTGCGACAGCAGATCGCCTTTCAAATCGAGACCTTCGGCAAAAGATTGCAGGCCAACCAGAATGCTGCTTTGTCCGGCGGTCACCCGTTGCCTGTGAAGCTCCACCAACCGTGAACGCGGCTGATCGCCCTGCAACAGCATCGACAGACGCAGCTCCGGCACCAGGCTGACAAACTGCTGCATCGCACGCCCGCTGGCAAACAGCACCAGCACGCCTTTGTGCTGCTGCGCCTGCATTTGCTGCCGGAAGAAGCGCGCCATCTCAGCAATGTGCTCCGCTTCATTGGCCAGCAGCGGCTCATAGCGCATTTGCGGAATGATCAACTTGCCCTGATCGACATGATTAAACGGTGAGTCGAGTGCCACAAAGCGGTCGCCGGCTTTTTGGTTCAGGCCGGACATCTCCTGCAGGCGATTAAAGCTGTTCAGCGAACGCAGCGTGGCCGAGGTCACCACCACGTGCGGGATTTTGCGCCACAGCAGCTTTTCCAGCTGATCGCTGACGCGAATCCCGGCGCAGTGAAACAGCAGATACGCCTGGCCGTCACGAATTTCACGCGTCACCCATTTCGACACCGGCGCGTTAGACGCTTTTTCCATCGCCGCCAGCCGCCACAGTTTGCTGATGGATTCAAACCAGCCGAAGTGGCGATTGAGCTGCAGGATGGCTTTGTGCAGCCGCATGATATCGGCCTTGCCGGTCTGTTCGCCCAGCTCGTTCAGCAGCCCTTCGCTCAGGCCTCGCAGCGCATCACTCAGCTTAAACAGCCGCGCGCACAGGGTCAGCAGTTCTGGCGGCAGCTCACCGAGCACAAAGCGAAACTCGCCTGGCTGATTGTCGCGCGGCAGCAGAGGATTGAGCGCGTTGCACAGCGTCTGCAGCTGCTCGCGCATCTCATCACAGTGCTCTTTAAGACGCTCGGGATTGCTCAGCGGCGGCGGGAATTTCGGCCGGAACTGCGCCATGATGGTCTCCACCAGCCGCACAAATAGATCGAGCTGCAGGCTGCTCCAGCCCGGCGTGATCTCCGCGCTCATCTCCAGCGCATCACGCGCCACTTCCGGCAGATGGTGCCCTTCATCCAGCACCAGCATCAGGTGTTTGGCCGGCGGCAGCACCGACTCATTCACCATTGCCGCCATCACCAGCGCATGGTTCGCCACTACCACATCGGCCTGCTCGATTTCGCGTCGCGCCACGAAGAATGGGCATTCGCGATACCAGCGGCAGTGGTGTGCCAGGCAGTTCGCTTTATCAGTGGAGAGGCGCTGCCATAGGCTGTCGTCAATCGCTACGTCGCTGTGATCGCGCAGGCCATCCCATTTATAGCTGCTGAGGTCTTTCTCCAGCCGCGCGCAGAATTTCTGCTCCTCTTTCGAACCGGTCACCGCCTGTTCGTCGAGATACAGCAGCAGATCGCCCTGCTGATCGTCCGTCGCTGCCAGCGCGGTCAGGTTGCGCGGACAGACATAGCGCCCGCGACCAAAAGCCGCGGTGAAGGTGAGGTCAGGAATAATTTTCTTTAATAGCGGCAGATCTTTGCTGAAGATCTGATCCTGCAGCGCCACGTTGGCGGTGCTGATGACTAAACGTTTCTCTTCGGCGCGGCTGACCGCAATGCCGGGAATCAGGTAGGACAAGGTTTTGCCGACGCCGGTGGGCGCCTCAATTGCCAGATGACGACCCTCGTCACCGGCCAGACTCTTCGCCACTTCGGCGATCATCTGGCGCTGCGGCGCGCGTGGGATAAAGTCAGGAACCTGCTGCTGCAGCGCCTTATACCATTGCGCAATCTGGCTTTTTATCGCTGCTGTCAGGGCCATAGTGAATACTGTTTGTTAAAACGGCCTGTATTTTTACACAGTATTGCCGCAGCGTCAGCTTTCGCGCTCAGTTTTTGGCGCTGGATTAAGAATTTCCCGCATCGCGCGGATCAGCGGCTCGCGGGCGCGGCCGCGCCGGAAGGCGAAGGAAAACGGCGCACGAAAGTGAAAATGGTGTGGCAGCAGGCGCAGCAACTGGCCCTGCTGCTCGCGGCTGCGCGCGTAATGCTCGGGTAAAAAGCCAATATAGCGCCCGGAGAGAATCAGTGTCAGCTGCGCTTCAATGCTCTCCACCGAGGCGGTGCTATGGCGGAAACCGCGCTTGTTCAGCTCCTGCTGGTTCCAGCAGCGCTGCGTTACCATGCCGGTTTGCTGCACGCGACGCACATCCGCATCGCCCTGCGCCAGCGCATGCTGCGGACTGCAGTAGAGCCACTGCTGCTCCTCGTACAGCGGCAGCGTCACCAGATTGCTGGCGCGCAGCGGAAAGTGTCCGATGGCCAGATCGAGCCGATCCTCCAGCACCTGCTGCTGCAGTTCGTTGGGCTCGCACACGCTGAGGGTGAGAAACACCGCCGGAAAGCGCTGGTTAAAACGGGCAATGACCGCCGGCAGATCCAGCGTGCTGTCGGTGACGGTGGCATCGACCACGCCGAGCGCAAACGTGCCGCCTTGCGCGCTTTTCAGCGTCTCCACCTGCGACTGCCAGCCGCTCAGGGTCGCCAGCATTTCCCGGGTATAGGCGTAGAACTGTTCGCCTTTGCTGGTCAGCGCAAAGTCTGCGCGCCCGCGCTGGCACAGGATAAAGCCCAGCTGGCCTTCCAGTTCACTCATGTAGGCACTGATGGCCGGCGTGGTCATGTTCAGCGCCTGCTGCGCACGCGACTAGCCCTGGTTTTCCACCACGCTGGGGAACACCTGCAGCAGTTTCAGATTGGGTAAGGTTGGCACCGCACTTCCTTCAGGGATTGCTGACAATAGTTAATGAATCGCTGAAGTGATTATCGACTGACAGGGATTTTTTCTGCAAGCCGCTTTGGCGATGATGCAGCCATTCCCTGAAAAAGAGAGCTTTCGCTATGTCGCAACAAAATTTGCTGTTCCCGGCGCGCGTGCTGCGTGGTGCGGGTGTGATTAACCAGCTGGGGGCAATCTGCGCCGGGCTGGGCCAGCGGGCACTGCTGATTGGCGGCCAGCGCGCGATCCAGGCGGTGGCGACGCAGGTGAAGACCCAACTCGACGCCGCTGGCGTCACGCTGCTGGCACCGGTGTGGTTTGGTGGCGAAACCTCGATTAACCATATCGAACGGCTGGCGACGTTAGCGGTTGAACAACAGGCAGAGGTGCTGATCGGTGCGGGCGGCGGCAAGGCGCTGGACACGGTTAAAGCGGTGGGCGCGCAGCTCGGGCTGCCGGTGATAACCGTCCCGACGATTGCCGCCACCTGCGCTGCGGTGACCCCGCTGACCATTCGCTACGACGATAACGGCAACTTCTTCGATATTTTCCCGCTGCCACAGGCGCCGGCGGCGGTGATCATCGACAGTGAACTGCTGGCAGCCGCCCCTGCCCGCTGGCTGGCCGCGGGCCTCGGCGATACGCTGGCTAAATGGTATGAGTTCCGGGCGGTAAGCACGCGCCATCCGGCGCGCACCGGCAATGCGCTGTCATCGCTGGCGCACAACCAGATCTGCTATGAAGTGATCGCGGAGCACGGTCCGGCGGCTTACGCAGCGGTGCTGCGCGGTGAGAGCGGCACTTCGCTCGATCAGGTGCTGGACGCGATTTTTACCTGGGCCGGTCTGACGTCGCTGATGAGCAATGGTGCCCACGCCGCCGCTGCGCATGCCATTTACGAAGGTTTCACCTTCTGCGACAAAACGCGCGAGTTTGGTCACGGCCTGCTGGTGGGTTACGGCAATTTGTGCCTGCTGGCACTGGAGGATCGCAGCGACGAAGAGCTGGTGGATGAGATGCGCCTGGCGCGCGACTGCGGCGTACCGCTGACGCTGGCAGAGATTGCCGTGCTGGATGAGACCGAGCTGGCGTTGATTATACGTGAATCTGTCCACGCGCAGGATATGGCGAACATGGCCGAACCGGTCAACGAAGCGCGGTTGCGGGCGGCGATGGCGCGGATTGAAGGACTGTCGGAACGGGTTTGATTAAGGAAACCGCGAATCGCACCCTGGTCGTAGCGGCGCGATTCATCGCGCAATAAATTGCGCCGCAACGAAAAGTGCCCTTGTTTTGAACGCATTTAAACGTTAACTGACACGCATTTCGCCATTGCTGGCGCCCCAATTTTTCCGGGGCGCCAGCAACGCCGCGATTTGCCGCACATCCGCGACGCTATCCAGCGTCAGACACAGCGTTTCCAGCTGCTGCACCTGTGCCGCCGGCAAGACGCGCGCGGCGAGGCTGCGGTATTTGGCGCGCAGCGCCGCGTCGCTCAGCGGATTCGCCGGCGATCCAGACGGCACCGCGACGTGCTGCTGCCACTGCTGGTCCTGCACCGTCTCCAGCGGTACCCACGGCTCATCATCGCGCTCCTGCTGGTCGTCAATCTCCAGTTCAATACGCGCCATCAGCGCGGCAGCTTCCGCACTCAGGCGACGGCTGTCGTCATAACTCGACAGCTCCGCGAAGCCGAACAGCGCACGCGCCGTCAGCGCATACGGCAGGCTCATTTGCGCGGCGGCGAGGCTGGTGAGCTCACGCGTGCCGCACATCTCCAGCAGGAAGGGATTGAGCCCAACCACAATGCGCGCAATATCCCCGGTCGCCACCGCATGCTGCCGGAGCAGCCAATCCAGCGCATCGATCGCCGCATGCGTGCCGCGACAGGCGGCGTACGGCTTGATGGAACAGCGCGCCAGTTTCCAGACCTCGCCCAGCCGGGCCGTGAGCGCGGCTGGCTGTTGCGTTTCACTCGCCAGCGTTTGCAGAAAGTCGCCCCAGCGCGCCTCAAATACCGCAGCCGGTCCGCTGATGCCGCGCTGTGCAGTAGCGCCGCCTGTACGCCCCCTTCCGCCACGCGCGCCGCGTGCAGCTTTTTGGTGTGCGAGCCATCATGAATAAAGCCCCACAGACCGCCACTGAAGCTGGCTGCGATGCCCAGCGCCGAGGCACACTGCGCGGCCGGCAGCCGCAGCAAACAACTGACGGAGGCAGCCGACAGGGTTTTATCGCGCCCGGCAACCGCAGGCGCCTGCGTCAGGATGCCGTGAATATCGTGATAGTCGATGGCAATGATGACCGCCGATTGTTTGCCCGACGGCCAGTGTGAATGTTCAGTCATGTTGCTGCTCCTGCAAATACCACGCGGCCACCGCATCACAGCGCGCAAACCACACATCGTCGCGCGCCGTCATGTGGGCAAACAGCTGCTCCAGCAACAGCAAACGGCCGGGCTGCCCGGAAATTTTCGGGTGGAACAGCGTGGTCAGGCACAGTCCTTCCGCCATCGCGCCGTCAAATTCGCGCTGCCAGTTGTCACCGGTGTGCGCATAGCTGGCGATGCGGTCGCCGCCCTGCGGAAAATCCGGCTGGCGCGTGTAGGCCAGCGAGGCGTAATCGTCCATCTCCCATTTGCCGGGAATCTCCACCAGCGGCGTATGCCCGGCGACGGCAATGCTGTACGGCCGATCGTCACCGCGCATGCTGCTAGAGTAAATAACCCCGGCTTCCCGCAGAATCTGCGGCGTTTCGGCGTGCCAGTCGCCGGAAGGTGTGCGAAAACCGCAGGCGCGGATACCAAGATGCTGCTGAAAGATGGCGGCAGAGCGCGCCATGACGGCGCGCTGTTCATCTGGCGTAATCGCCCAGAACAATTCGTGGCGATAACCGTGATAGGCCACTTCGTGGCCCTGTTCGATAATCGCCTAGCACTGCCGCGGCCACTGCTCCACCCCCCACGCCGGCACAAAAAACGTGGCCGGCAGCTGAAAGGCGCACAGTAGATCCAGCAGCCGACCGAGCGCGCGAAACGGCCCGTAGGCGCCAAAGGTGAAATACTCTGGTGTTGACCACAGGCTGCCATTGAGCATGGCATCGCCAGTGGGACCATCAAGATCAAACGCCAGCGCCATACAGCCACGCTTGCCCTGCGGCCAGCGCACTGCGCCCGGTTGTTGCATACGCCCGCTCCTTAGCCCTGATTCACCGTGGCTTCGGCAATGCCGTTGTCGCTCAGGCCCCATTTGCTGAGGATTTTCTGGTAGCTGCCATCGGCAATCATGGCATTGATGGCTGCCTGAATCGCCGTGGTCAGCTCACCGGCATCTTTACCCAGCGCCATGCCGGTGTACTGGAATGAGAAGGCTTTATCCAGCGGCTTAAAGGTGCCTTTTTCCAGATTAATGATGTACGGCAGGGTTTCGCTGCCCTGTACCGCGCCATCCAGACGACGCTGACGCAGCTGCGTGCGCGCATCGGCGGTGCCTTCCGCGCCCACCACGATAATCGCGGGTTTACCGGCCGCTTCGCAGTGCGCTTTTGACCAGGTGGCAATCTCCTGCGGGAAGGTGGTGCGGCGGCTGGTGCCTACTCTTTTGCCGCACAGATCGGTGGCACTGTTAATGTCGCTGCGCGCCGCCAGGGTATAGAACTGCGGACCGGTTTTGAAGTAGTCGATAAAGTTAACCACCTTCTGCCGCTCCTTGGTGTCGGTCATGCCGAACATCACCAGATCGACGCGCTTGGTCACCACCGCGTTGACCATCTGTTCAAACGCGATCTCCTGCCAGTTGACCTTCACGCCCAGCTTCTCGCCAATTGCCTGGCCCAGCTCATAATCGACGCCGCTCAGCTGATTGGTGGGCGGATCTTTAAAATCCATCGGCGGATAGTTCGGCATGATGGTGACGGTCAGCCCTTTCTCTTTGATACTGGCCGGTACGGCAATCTCCGCCCAGGCAGAGGATTGCAGCAGCAGCGCGGCACTGATGGCACTCAATAACAGTTTTTTCATCTATTCACCCCGGTCACGTTAAAGAAGAATCGCGTTGATAAAGTTTTTCATCCGTGGGTTTTGCGGGTTCAGCAGAATCTCTTCCGGTGCGCCCTGCTCAATAATGCGTCCCTCATCCATAAACACCACCTGGTTGGCGACCTCACGCGCAAAGCCCATTTCGTGGGTCAACCACCAGCATGGTGGTGCCTTCTTTTGCCAGCTGGCGCATCACCGCCAGCACTTCACCGACCATCTCCGGATCGAGCACCGAGGTCGGTTCATCAAACAGCATCAGTTTGGGTTTCATCGCCAGCGCGCGGGCAATCGCCACGCGCTGCTGCTGACCGCCGGAGAGCGACTGCGGATAGTCATGCACTTTGTGCGCCAGTCCGACGCGGTCCAGCAGCGCCATCGCCTCTTCGCTGGCCTCGCGTTTCGGGCGCAGCAGCACGCGACACGGCCCCTCGATGATGTTCTCCAGCGCGGTCTTGTGCGGAAACAGGTTGAAGCGCTGAAACACCATGCCGGTCTGCAGCCGCTGGCGCGCAATCTGTTTGTCACTCAGCGGGTGCAGCTTGTTGCCGGCAATGCGATAGCCCGCCAGTTCGTTGTCGACCCAGATGCCGCCCTGATCCACTTTATCCAGCTGGTTGATACAGCGCAGAAAGGTACTTTTACCGGAACCCGACGGGCCGAGAATGCACATCACCTCGCCGTAGTTCACTTCCAGGCTGACGTCCTTCAGCGCGTGGAACTGATCGAAATATTTGTTCACCTTGACGGCGCGCACGATATTTCTCATCTCTCACTCCCGGTTACTGGCGACGACGATGGCCGCGTGAGAAGTAGCGTTCCAGCTGGCTCTGCCCGAACGACAGCAGCGTCACGATAATCAGGTACCAGATGCCCGCAACAAACAGCAGCTCCATCACGCGCGCGTTGGCGAAGTAGATGGTTTGCGCGTTGTACAGCAGCTCGGAGTACTGAATCATGCTGGCCAGACTAGTGGTTTTAATCATGCTGATGAACTCATTGCCGACCGGCGGCAGAATTACCCGCATCGCCTGCGGCAGAATGATGCGCTGCAGCGCCTGCAAACGCGGCATGCCGATGGCTTTGGCGGCTTCATACTGACCGGTATCCACCGATAACAGCCCGGCGCGCACCACTTCTGAGGTGTACGCGCCCTGATTGATGCTCAACCCGAGCAGCGCGGCGAGAAACGGCGTCATCACCGTGACGGTTTGCACGCTGAACAAACCGGGAATGTTGATGGTGGGAAACACCAGCGCCAGGTTGAACCACAGCAGCAGTTGCAGAATCAGCGGCGTGCCGCGAAAGATCCACGCATAGCCCACCGCGATATAGTGCAGCACCGGATTAGGCGACATGTACATGATGGCGGTGATGACGCCAAACAGGATGCCCAGCGCCATCGCCAGCACCGACATAATCAGCGTGTTAACCACGCCGTTAAGGATCGCCTGCGCGGTGAAGAACTGGCCGACGAACGACCACTCAATATTGCCATGCGCAAAGGCGTTAACCAGCAGCGCCAGCAGCACAAGGATCACTGCCGATGCGGTGATGCGGCCATAATAGCGGCGCGGCACCACCTGATAGCGATCGAGATCGTAATGGGGCTGGACGCGGCCATTGTTGACCGACGGTTCAACCGGTGTGGTGTGTGACATAGGCTCTCCTCAGGCGCGCGGTCCGGCGTAATCATCGGCCCAGCGCTGCTGGTCCTGCATCAGTGCTTGCAGACGTGCCAGCTGCTCGCGCACCCGCTGTGGCGCCGTCCCCCCGTAGCCGCTGCGGGCTGCCAGCGCCGCTTCCAGCGTTAACGCCTGTCGCACCTCGGGCGTGAGACGTGCATCGACGCCGTGCAGCTGCGCATCGCTGAGATCGGCCAGGCCGCAGTTTTCGCGTTCACACAGCTGGACCAGCTGCCCGGTAATCTCGCGCGCCTCGCGGAACGGCACGCCGCGCATTGCCAGCCAGTCGGCCACTTCGGTCGCCAGCGTAAAGCCATCCGGCGCCTGCTCGCGCATCACCCCGGTGTTGAATTTCAGCGTCGCCATCATGCCGGCCATGGCAGGCAGCACCATCAGCAGCGTGTCGACCGCATCAATCACGTTACGTTTGTCGTCGCTGAGATCGCGGTTGTAAGAGAGTGGCATGGCTTTCATGGTGGTCAGCAGCGCCATCAGATTACCCACCAGCCGGCCGCTGCGGCCGCGCGTCAGCTCGGCAATGTCCGGATTTTTCTTCTGTGGCATGATCGAGCTGCCGGTGGCGTAACTGTCGTGCAGCTCCACCCAGCGGAACTGACGCAACGCCCACATACACACCTCTTCGCACAGCCGGGACAGGTTGATGCCGATCATGCTGGTGGCGAACAGGAATTCCGCGGCGTAGTCGCGGCTGGCGACCGCATCGATCGAGTATTCACACGGCGCCAGATAAGCAAGATCGGCAGCGGCCAGCTGTGGCTGACGCGCAATTGCCGAACCGGCCATCGCCGCCGCGCCCAGCGGACAGCGCGCGCTGCGGCGATCCCAGTCCTGCATACGCTCGATGTCACGCGCGAAGGATTGGGCATGCGCCAGCAGTTGATGGCCAAACACAATCGGCTGCGCCTGCTGCAGATGGGTGAAGCCGGGCGCGACGCTGTCGGTGTATTGCGCTGCCTGCGTCACCAGCGCCTGCTGCAGCTGCAACAGCGCGCTCACCAGCTTGCGGCCGTTATCTCGCAGATAGAGACGCAGATCGTTGACGGTCTGATCGTTGCGTGAACGGCCGGCACGCAGCTTGCCACCCAGCGCGCCGAGGCGTTCTGTCAGCGCACGTTCGATGAAGGTATGCACGTCTTCATCGGCGGCAATCGGCTGCAGCTGGCCAGCGCGATAATCAGCGTCCAGCGCGTCAATCGCCGCCAGCATGGTATCCAGCTCGTCAGCGCTCAATAGCCCGGCACGCGCCAGCTCGCGCGCATGGGCGCGGCAACCGGCGAGGTCATATGGCGCCAGCGCAAAGTAATAATCCGGGCTACGCGACAGCGCGGTTAAACTGGCTGCCGGAGCCGCTTTAAAACGTGCGCCCCATAACAGTTCGGCATTCTCAGACATGCTATTTCCCTCACAAATCAGTCGCAGCAATATGAAAAAGTTTGGATTCACCCGGCAGCGATAATAAAAACTTATTTTATTGCCACGCTGGCAAATAGGTGGTATTTCAGATTCACTGTACTTTCACCGCAATTATTCCGGAGTTGAATAGCAAAAATGGAAAGTAAAGTTTCCCAGTCTGGAAACAATGCGAATAATCGCGGCGATAATGCGGTTCTGGCGCTGAGTAATATCGACTTAAAATTGCTGCGGGTATTTAAATGCGTGATGGAAGCCGGAGGATTAACCGCCGCCAGTCACGAATTAAATATTGGCCTGGCGGCGATCAGTAAACAGGTTTCTGACCTGGAGATTCGGCTGGGCATGACGCTGTGCAGCCGCGGCCGTGAAGGTTTTGAGCTGACGCAGTACGGCATCAATGTTTATCAGGCCACGCTGGAGCTGTTCGTGTCGCTCAACCTGTTTCGCGAACGGCTGCACAATAGTCGCAACGAGCTGCTGGGCGACATCGCGATTTGCGTGGTGGATAACACCATTAGCGATCCGCACTCGCCGGTCACCAGTGCGGTGCAACAGCTGCACCAGAAAGCGCCAAAGGTGCAGATTCGTCTGCAGACCGCGCAGCTGGATGATATTGAACGCGGCATAAGCGAAGGGCGTTTTCATTGCGGCATTGCTCCCGTGTATGAAATGAAAAATGATTTTGATTACTTCGAACTTTATAAAAAATACGCAAAATTATATTGCGCTGCGTCACATCCTCTGTATTCCTGATCTTGCGATAAAAATATTTCGGTGGACGTATTACGTCAGCAGAAAATTATTAATCATTTATATGTTACCCCACGCGATGAACGCCGCCTGATTCCGGTGCAGGAGAGCGGTGTGCAGGCGGTGCAGGTGGAATCGGTGGCCATGCTGATTTTAACCGGTCACTTTATTGGGTATTTGCCGGAACATTATGCCGCTCCGTTTATTGCCCGCGGACAACTGTGTGAGCTGGGCGATGACACGCTGCGGCGCGAAACCGCATTTTGTCTGGTGATGAAGAAAAGCCGGAAAATAAATCCTATCATCCGGCTGTTTATGCAGTCGCTGGGGTTGAGCGATGCTGCGGCGGCGCACTGATTTGGTGCGTGTGACCGGGTTTCCGCTGGCACGGGATGGGAAAGTGCGCGCTGATGCCCTCATCCCGGCCCTCTCCCACCGGAAGAGGGAGAGGCGGCCTGCGGACAAGGGAGAGGGAGATGCGGCGTCCGGTAAAAGCAACCAGAACGCTTACGTCAGCCGCTTATACATCACCGTGGTGGCATCCAGCTCGCCGGCCGTGGATTCGGCATAGCACGGAATGGAACCCGCCACCTGCCAGCCGAGCGACAGATAGAGCGCGCTGGCAACATCGCCGCTGCGCGTATCCAGCACCAGCAGCGTTTTCCCCTGCTGCTGCGCCAGCTGTTCGGCACGTAACATCAGACGGCGCGCAATGCCCTGACGACGCGCACGCGGATGCACCAGCAGCTTGCTGATCTCCGCGCGATGGCGGCCGTTGGGCATACTGCTGAAGCCCAGCATCACCGTGGCCACTATCTCGCCCGCTTGCCAGGCCACCAGAAGCTGGTTATCACCGCTCGCCAGGCTGTAAATTTTGTCCTGCCAGAAACGCGCCATCACTGCGCGATCGTCCGCGTCAATGAAGCCGACGCTGGCACCGTCTGCCACGCAGCCGTGCAGCACCTCACACAGTGACGCCAGCAGCGGCTGCGCCTGGGTGGCGCTGAGAGAGTCGATTTCAATCATGGTTTGCACACCACCAGAATGTAGCGCGCGCCGCCTTCGGCATGCGCCTGAAAAGACGAACGTCCGCTGAGGTGGAAGCGCAGGCAATCGCCGGCCTGAAGCGTCCAGCTCTGCGTCTCCATGGTGATGGTCAGCTCGCCCGACTGCAGCCAGATGTGCTGTTCCAGCCCCTGTACCAGTGGCGCATCATAATCAATGCGCGCGCCCGGACGCAAGCACGCCCTCAACCAGCTCCGCTTTAAACTGACTGGCCGGCGGCGAGACGTTGCGCAGCTGGAAGCCGCTGAGCGTGTCCTGCCAGACCGGCTGCTGCTCCGCTTTCAGCAGCAGTGCCGCTTCTTCTTCTACTTCGCTGAGCAGTCGCGACATGGTTAAACCGTAGGCCACGCACAAGCGATTAAGCAAAGCGGCGGTAGGGCTGGTCTCGGCGCGCTCAATGCGCGACAATGATGCCCGGCTAATGCCGGTTGCCAGAGCCAGTTCATCCAGCGACCAGCCGCGCTGCAGGCGTAATTCCGCCAGACGTGCCGCAAGCCGATCTTCCGTATTTAGAGCAGACATCGTCAACATCTCATTTTCGGGAAATAAATCTCATATAAGAGATAAAGCCCGAAATCGTGCAGTGGGTCAAGTTGTACAATAAAATAATCATTGTACAAGCTCACTCTGGCGGTTAAGGTATTGTTATGCAGGTCAGAATTTTAGAGGATGCCATGGCCTTATACAGTATCGGTGATGTTGCCGAGCACTGTGGAATTAACCCGGTAACCCTGCGCGCCTGGCAGCGTCGTTATGGATTGTTAAAGCCGCAGCGCACTGAGGGTGGTCATCGACAATTTGATGATGAAGATGTTCAGCGGATCGAAGAGATCAAACGCTGGATAGAGAGCGGTGTGCCTGTTGGTAAAGTCAAAGCCCTGCTTGAAGGAGAGACCTTCAATGTGCATGACGGCTGGACGGCGCTGCAGGAAGAGCTGATGAGCGTGCTGCGCCACGTGCGCGCCTCCAAACTGCGCACCAAAATCGCCACGATTGGCCGTGAACACCCGGTCGATGCGTTGATTGACCACGTTTTTGTACCGGTACGCCAGCGTCTCGGGCTCGATCAAAATACCGCCCGCACCATGTGCTGTCTGCTGGACGGCGCGCTGATTGATTATGTCGCGTTCTGTCTGGCAGGTGCGCGTAAAAAAGCCGGCAAAGATGCCTTGATGATTGGCTGGGGCGTAGAAGATCGCACCCGCATCTGGCTGGAAGCCTGGCGCTTAGCGCAGCAGGGCTGGCGCATTGATGTGCTGGCGGAACCGCTGGATATGCCGCGTCCGGAGCTGTTTCCCGGCCAGCACCTGTTTATCTGGACCGGTAAAAAGCCAACGCGCCGCCAGCTGGAACAGTTTGAACACTGGCAGGCTCAGGGCTTCTCGATTCACGTACACGAACCCACCTGAAAAATCGCACATGCGGCCTTTGCCTTACCGCATGTGCGCGTTATCATGCCGCACTTCATGACTTTTCTCAGGTTTACCTATGAACTGGAATAAAATTCTCATTGGCACCCTGTTTGCCCTCATGGCGATTGGCGGCATGGGCGGCATGATGCTGGTTGGCTACAGCCTTATTCTGCATACCCACTGAGTGCGTGCTGCAACCGCTCCAGCAGCCGGTCGCAGATCAGCGCCAGCAGCGCCACCAGCAGCGCGCCCTGAATCACATAGGCGGTATTGAAGCCGCTCAGACCGATAATCACCGGCGAACCCAGACTCTCCGCCCCCACGGTTGAGGCGATGGTCGCGGTGCCGATGTTGATCATCACTGAGGTGCGCACGCCCGCCATAATCACCGGTGCCGCCAGCGCCAGCTCTATCTGCCACAGACGCCGCCACGGTCCCATTCCCAGACCGACGGCGATCTCACGGCTGCTGGCCGGGACGCTGTCCAGTCCCGCCAGCGTGCCCTGCAGAATCGGCAACAGCCCATACAGAAACAGCGCCATCACCGCCGGCGCAGCGCCAAAGCCCACCACAATCGCCAGCGCGCTGCCGCTGATCACCAGCAACAGATGGGCCAGCGCCAGCTGCCAGAAACTCTCCTGCTGGTACAGCGGACGCTCCAGTTGCGGAAACCAGTGCGCAAACAGCGGCGCACTGTGCGGTAACCCCCACAGCAACAGCAGAAATACCCCCAGCAGCCAGTAGAGCGGATCGCGCAGCACTCGCATCAGCCCGCCTCCTGCTGTCGCAGCAAATCGCTAAAGTGCAGCACGCCCAGCGGCTGCTGATGCTTATCGACAACCGGTAATTTGTCGGTGCGGCGCGCAATAAACTGCGACAGCGCCTCGCGCAGCGTCAGCCCGGCGGCGATCGGCTCCGCCTCCAGCCACTCACCGCGCCGTGCCGCACTGCCCGCCCGCCCCAGCGCCAGCAGGCGCACGCCCAGTTCGCTGCGGCCAAAGAACTGGCGCGCGAAATCACTGGCAGGCTGCGTCAGCAGGTCAATCGGCCGTCCCTGCTGCACAATCTCTCCGCCGTCCATCAGCACCAGCTGATCGGCGAGGGTTAACGCTTCGTCGATATCGTGCGTCACCAGCACCACGGTGCGCCCAGACAGCTGCTGAATGCGCAGCATCTCCTGCTGCAGCGCCTGCCGGTTGACCGGATCGAGCGCGCCGAACGGTTCATCCATCAGCAGCAGTTCCGGGTCGGCCGCCAGCGCACGTGCCACGCCAACACGCTGCTGCTGGCCGCCGGAGAGCTGGTGCGGATAGCGCGTCGCCAGCTGACTGTCGAGATTGAGCAGCGCCAGCAGCTCCTCAACCCGTGCGGCAATTTTTTCCCGCAGCCAGCCGAGCAGCGACGGCACGGTGGCGATATTTTTTGCCACATTCCAGTGTGGAAACAGGTCGATGGACTGAATGGCATAGACAATGCGCCGCCGCAGCGCGCGCGCCTCCATCTGCTCGATCGGCTCCCCCGGCAAAACGGATTTCGCCGCTGTCATGCTCAACCAGCCGGTTAATCATCTTCAGCGTGGTGGATTTACCCGAGCCGGACGTGCCAATCAGCACGGTAAAACTGCCCTTCTCAATCTTTAGCGACAGGTTGCGAATCGCCTCTTTACCGGCGAACGCTTTGCTTACTTGATGAAATTCAATTATGTCCTCTCTCCAGCAGTGCTGACAGCAATCGCAGCAGCGCATCGAATATCACCGCCAGCGCCACCACCGGAATCACGCCCAGCAGCACCAGATCCAGTGCGCTGCTCAGCAATCCCTGAAACACAATGGCGCCGAAGTCGCCGGCCCCAATCAGTGCGGCGACCACCGCCAGCCCGACGGTTTGCACCACCACCACGCGCAGTCCGGAGAGCCACACCGGCAGCGCCAGCGGCAGCAGTGCATACAGCACCAGCGCAATCAGCGCCGGCGCGACGCCAATCCCACTGATACCGAGGCGCGCCAGCTGCGGAAAATGCGCCGCCAGTCCGGCCAGCGGTGCAATCAGCAGGGCGAACTGCACCTCCGCGCCCAGTAGCTGCGCCAGCGCCGCACCGCGTCCCGGCGCAATACAATCCCAGCCATAGCCATAACAGCGGCAGCAGCAGGAGCCAGCCCGCCGTTACCTGCCATAGCATCAGCGGCTGTCCGGAAACCAGCCGGTTGGCCGCATAGCTCAGCAGCGGTAACGCTCCCAGCGCCAGCGTGATCAGCAGCGTCAGCACCAGCAGCACCGGCTGCTGGCGCGGTCGGTTTATCCGTGACAGCACCGCTTATAGCAACTTATTCTGCTGCAGCCACTGCTGCGCCACCTAGCTGGCGTCCTGACCGTCAACGGCAATTTGCGCGTTGAGCTGCTGCAGGGTTTTCTCATCCAGCTTGCTGAATACCGGCTGCAGCCAGTCGGCAATCTGCGGGTACTGTTGCAGCACGCTGGCGCGGATCACCGGCGCGGGCGCGTAAATCGGCTGCACACCCTTCGGGTCGCTCAGGGTTTGCAGGCCGAGCGCCGCGACCGGGCCATCGGTACCGTAAGCCATCGCCGCATTGACGCCGGACGTTTGCTGGGCGGCCGCTTTGATGGTAACGGCGGTGTCCCCGCCGGCCAGCGACAGCAGCTGTGACTGGCCCAGCTTGAAGTTGTAGGCTTTCTCAAACGCCGGCAGCGCATCGCTGCGCTCGATGAACTCCGCCGAAGCCGCCAGCTTAAAGGTGCCGCCTTTTTTCAGGTAAGCGCTGAGATCGTCGAGGGATTGCAGGTTATTCTGCTGCGCTACATCGCCGCGCACCGCAATGGCCCAGGTGTTGTTGGCCGGTGCTGGCGTCAGCCACACCAGATGATTTTTCTCTGTATCGAGCTTTTCACCTTCTCATAGCCCTGCTGCGCGTTTTTCCACGCCGCGTCCTTCTCATCATTGAAGAAGAACGCCCCGTTGCCAGTATATTCCGGATAGATATCCAGCTCACCGGCGGTGATCGCGCCGCGCACCACCTGCGTGGTACCGAGCTGGATTTTATTCACGGTTTTTACCCCATGCTGGTTCAGCACCTGCAGAATGATGTTGCCGAGCAGTGAACCTTCAGTATCAATCTTGGAACCTACCTTGACCAAGTCCGCTGCCTGCACGGCCCCGACACTCATCGCGAATGCGATCATCCCCAATAAACCCTGCTTAATCATGGCGCTTTCCTCAGCATTATTTTCTTTCAGTGATTATCAAGCGTAGCCTGGCGAAACGGGATGGGTGCGGTCAAGCGGCGCAATTCGTTCTTTTTCTGCTATCCGTTGCCGGTTTTATAGAACGCTTTGGTTGCACTTACTAATCAAATAGAATTTTTCACATCAGTGGCGCGGCTTATGCTCATAGCTCCACTCTTTACAATAAATCACACAACATCATGTCTGACTTAACTTCTTCGGCGCACGTGGCGCTAGCAGGGAATACGCCGCAGGGCGAGACGCCGTGGATTCGCAGCGCAGCCGACGTGACGCGGCTGGTCAACAACAGTAACGCCTCGCGCAGCAATGCGCGCATTGTCATCGCCATTGCGCTGGGCGGGGTTTTTCTCGATGCCTACGATCTCGGTGCGCTGGCATTCGGTATTAAAGATGTCACGCGCGAATTCAATCTGACGCCCGCCGGCACCGGCATGGTGGCGTCGGCTATCACTTTTGGCGCGATTGTTGGCGCGCCGATCGGTGGCTATCTCACCGATAAAATTGGCCGCTATCGGGTCTTCATGGCCGATATGTTCTTCTTCGTAGTGGCGGCACTGGCCTGTGCCTTTGCGCCGAACGAGTACGTGCTGGCGGCGGCGCGCTTTGTGATGGGGCTCGACGTCGGCATCGATCTGCCGGTAGCGATGGCGTTTCTGGCGGAGTTTTCCCGACTGCGCGGTCAGGGCAATAAGGCCGCCAGTGTCGCGATGTGGTGTCCTACCTGGTAC
Organism: Type-A symbiont of Plautia stali; assembly: GCF_059731155.1. NCBI lineage: Bacteria > Type-A symbiont of Plautia stali. Next base: position 1,830,579 of record NZ_AP035891.1, read on the forward strand.
GCGGCGATCAGCATCTCCTATCTGCTGGTGCTGCTGCTGTATGCGGTGCTGCCAGAGAGCCATACTGACTGGCTGTGGCGGCTGATCCTCGGCTTTGGCACGGTACCGGCGCTGTTGATCATCGCCATCCGCAGTCGTTACATGAGCGAATCACCGATCCGGGCGGCAAATCAGGGCAACCTGCAGGGTGCAGCGGCAATCCTGCGGCGGTCGTATAACATCAACGCGGACGTCGCGCAGGATGCCGATCTCACTGCCGCACAGCCAGTACGTAAAGCCAGCTGGCGCAACTATGGCGCGTTGCTTCGGGGTGTCTACCGCCGCCGTACGCTGCTGGCAACGATAACCTCGATTGCCTCGTCCTTCGCCTATAACGCCGTGGCCTTTGGCCTGCCGGTGATCATCTCCAGCTTCCTCGCGCAGTCGATGCTGACCACCATTCTGGTCTCGCTGGCGCTTAACCTGCTGTTTGCCTTTGTCGGGGGGCTGCTGGCGGTACGGCTGGTGCCGCGACTGGGCGCGTGGAAGATGTCGGTGGCCGGTTATGCCTGCCAGTGTGCGGCGCTGCTGGGTCTGGCGCTGACTGGTCGCCCGGCCGGCAGTGAGGAAGCGGTACTGGCGATTGCCATGCTGGCGCTGTTCCTGTTCGGTCAGGGGTTTGGTCCGGGTTCGCACACCATGACGTTTGCCTCACTGAGCTATCCGGCTTCGCTGCGCGGCGTGGGGTCGGCATTAACCAGACGCTAATGCGCGCCAGTTCGACGGTATCCCTGTTTGTGTTTCCGCTGCTGGTCGCGACGTTCGGCACCGGCGTGTTCTGGGGGATCCTGCTCGCACCGCTGGCCGGCTTACTGGCGCTGCTGGCGATTCGCTGGGAACCGTCAGGCTATGACGTCGATGCGGAAGATTTTCAGTAAGCGGATAACGCTTCAGCAATGAGGCGTTTGCTCAGGCGGTGAGGCGGAAATCGCCCAGCGTGTTAGGGATGCGCGGAAAAGTGTGCAGGAACCACGGCGTGAATTTTGCCGGATTCTCGCGCATCTCCTGCTGAATCTGTTCGACTGAGCGGTAACACCAGTCGTCAGCCTCATCAAGGTTGAGCACCGGCACTTCGTCACTGATGGCGAAAAACACGTGGCCGTACTCATGTTCGATCAGACCGTTGCTGAGCGGCAGGTTATAGCTCAGTTCAAACACCGGCGTTAACGCCAGATCCAGTCCCATCTCTTCACGCAGGCGGCGCTCAGCCGCATCGCGCGTCGGCTCCTGCGGGTAGGGATGGCTGCAGCAGGTATTGCTCCACAAACCGCCGCAGTGATACTTGCTTTGCGCCCGGCGCTGCAGCAACAGTTCATGGCACGAATTGAACACGTAAACCGTTACCGCACGATGCAGCAATCCTTTCTCATGCACTTCCAGCTTTTCCATCTTGCCGGTGGGACGATCGAGGTAGTCAACGAGGATAACTTCAATGGCGGGCATGACAACTCCTTCGGAAAAATCCCCACTATTGTACACAATAGCGGAAGCGGCAGCGGAGAAAATCGCGCACATTCCGTGCGCTGGCGCGATAAAGCAGTAAGCTTAGCAGCCAGCAGATAATTCAGCAGAAAAAGGCGGGAAAAAGCGTGACAGCGGCGCAAAAAACGCGCCGCTGTGCTCTCTGACGGGATGAATTACAGTTTGAAGCCGTGCACCACCTGCTCAAGCCGCACGCTCTGCTCTTCCATGGCGCGCGCCGCTGCCGAGACCTGCTCCACCAGCGCCGCGTTCTGCTGGGTGCTGCCGTCGAGCTGGGTAATCGCCACGTTCACCTGTTCGATCCCCATGCTTTGCTCGCGGCTGGCGGACATGATTTCGCTTATCAGCGTTGTGACGCTGCTGACGCCCTGCATCAGCTCATCCATGGTTTGTCCGGCCTGCTCCACCAGCTGGCTGCCGGTGTCGATATTGGCCACCGACTCCTCAATCAGCTTCTTGATTTCGCGCGCGGAGTTGGCGGAACGCTGCGCCAGATTGCGTACCTCCGAAGCCACCACGGCAAACCCGCGGCCCTGCTCACCGGCGCGTGCCGCTTCTACCGCCGCGTTGAGTGCCAGAATATTGGTCTGGAAGGCGATGCTGTCGATGACGCTGATAATATCCACCACCTTACGCGAGGAGTGATGGATTTCGCCCATGGTGCTGACCACCTGACGCACCACTTCACTGCCGCGCGCCGCTACCTGGAATGCGCCATCTGCCAGCTGGTTGGCGTGCGTGGCGTTGTCGGCGTTCTGACGCACCGTGCCGGTCAGCTCTTCCATCGACGCTGCGGTTTGCACAATGGAACTCGCCTGCGATTCAGTCCGCGCCGAGAGATCGGCGTTGCCGCTGGCGATTTCGCGTGAAGCTGCGGTAATCGCCAGTGCGCTGTCGCCCACCTGGCGCATCAGCCCCTGCAAATGGGCGATGAACTGGTTGAAACTTTGCGCCACGGCGTTGAATTCCGGGCTATTGCTGGCCTGCAGACGCTGCGTCAGATCCGCGCCACCGGTCGACAGCGCTTCGATGTTTTGATTCAGCAGACTCAGGCGTTTCATCATCGCGCGGACAAAGCCAAGCAGCACCAGCAGCAGCAGAATCGCCAGCGGGATCTGTACCAGGCCGAGACGGGTCAGCATGCTGTGCGTCTGCGCATCCAGCAGCGCTGACGGCACGTCGCTGGCCAGATACCACGGGCTGCCGGGAATTGCCTGCAGGAACAGCGTGTGCTCACCATCTTCTCCGCTGAAAGTGGTTTGCGACGACTGAGAACCGGCCTGTGCCAGCAGTCCTTTCAGCGCCGCCGCCATTGGCAGCTGGGTATCAGCCAGATTTTCCAGTTTCGGCGTACCCTCCAGCAGCGCGGCATTGCCGACTACTTTGCCGTCCGCTTCAACAATCAGTACGCGGCCGTGAATCGCCTCACCCATTTGCTGCGCCAGCTGGTTGAAAAAGCCGAGCGTGACGTCAATGGTTGAGACGCCCCAGACAATGCCGTTACGGTAAATCGCCATGGCGCAGTTGGTGCGCGGCTGCGGGCTGGCGGCATCCTGATAGGCCTTCGCCCACGCGCACTGGCCTTTTTCTGCGGCCATGCCATCTTTGTACCACGGCTGCTCCCAGTATTTGTCGGCAGCATCGGAGTTCCAGTAGGTATTGACCTGCAGCTGGTTGCTGGCGTTACGCGCAAAGAACGAGCTGTCTTTCTCTTTCGCCGGATCGCGCCGGTTAGGTAACGGCCAGATACCGCCGCCGAACACGTTGCTGTCCTGATACTGGTTAACCAGCGCCGGCAGCAGCATATCAATGGCGGCGCTGTCTATAACGCCCGCCGCTTCGGTAATTGCACGCTGCTGCGCCTGCACGCGGTTCATCTGCTCGACGATACGTCCGGCGAGACCATCCACCTCATAGCGCACCAGCCGGCTTTCGTTCTGGCTAAGCTGCGGCGCGATGAACTGGTTGATCACCAGTACGGTGACCAGCATAAGAACAACGAAGAATGCGACTAAGGTCGCGGTAAAACGGGATTGTGTGGTTTTTAACATCGGTGTGCCCTTACCCTGGTGTGGCGAGTTGCCTGATCGAGGTTAACGGCTTGTTACAGAGGAACTTGAGGTGCGCGAGATCACGAAATGGTTAACTGATTGAATAGCGTGACCATAAGAGCGCTTATTGTCACTGGCCTTACCCTGCTATTCCTCATCAATGAAGAGACTGCAAAGAATGAAACGTAACTTTGTTGTGCTCCTGACCAGGCATTAACGATTAATCCTGCGCCGGAAATAAACAGAATGACGTCTATCAGCACGGCAAACTGTGTGACCGACAGTCTCTGGACTATCACCTTCGTGCTCAGGGTGCCCAGCATAATGCCACTGCCCACTAACAAACCGGTGAGCACAACCTGTATTGAGAGCGCATGCTGAAAGGCAAAAGTACTGATCTTGCTGATATATAACAGCAAGGCGCTCGATGCTTCCGTGCCAATAAATGCGCCACGGCTCAATCCATAGGCGGTAAAAATCAGCACGCTCACCGGTCCGGTTAAGAGAACCAGTCCGGTCAGAAAACCCACAACTCCACCACAAAGCCCTAACTGCTTTATTGAGAGCGTCCAGTGACTGTTTTTCAGGTTGCGTCTGACTAGGATCATCACCCAGAAAAACAGACCCAGCGCGCCATCAATGATCCAGGCAGGTAAAGAGAGCAGCACATGCGCGCCTAACGACGCAGCTGGCACGCCAGGAAGGGTTATAGGCCAGGGTGGCGCGCCAGTCGATTTCACGCCACCAGACCGCGATGCGCGAGAGATTTCCCAGGATTGCGGCGATAGCCATGACTGGCATCGCCACTCTGGAGCCGAAATTGCTGACCATCAGCGGTAGCAGCAGCAAAGAAGAACCAGTGCCGATGATGCCACTCAGCGCCCCGGAGAGGATCGTGATCAGCGTCACAAAGACATAATCACCCACTGTCTTTCCTCATTTTCAACGGCAAAGCACGCATCTTAATGAGGGCGATTGGATCATAATATCGATAAATATTGCCCGCCACTGATACTAAAAATCACAGATGAAAAAACGTAACCTGCCGCCGTTGAATGCATTGCGGCTGTTCGAAACGGCCGCGCACGCCAACAGCCTGAGTGAAGCTGCTGAGGAATTAGGGATTACCCACGGTGCCGTTAGCCGTCAGATCAAATTGCTTGAAGAGTGGCTGGGACAACCGTTATTTGAACGCCAGGGGCAGCGCAGCGTGGCGGCGGAACATGCCCAGGCTTTTGCCGCAGAGATCAGCACCGCTTTTGACATCATCAGCGATGCTGCGGTGCGCTTTGGCAAAACACCCAACACCAGAACGATACGCGTCAATGCGCAAACCACCTTTACGATGCACTGGTTGATCCCGCGCCTGCCGGCATTCCATAGCCAATATCCTGACATTGAAATCTCGGTATCCACCTCAAACAGTTCGGAGGTGAAAGGGCTATCTGACTTTGACGTATTGATTCGCCGGGATGCGCTGAACAAACCTGAATGGCGTTACTTTGAGAAGAAAGCGTTATTTGAGGAAAAGCTCACTGTGATTGCCGCGCCAAAGCTGTTAGCCACAAAAGCGCTGAACACCCCTGCAGACCTGGCGACCCACGTTTTCGTGTTATCTAATACGCGGTCAGGCGAGTGGGAACGATGGATGAAACAGGCTGGCGTCGGGGATGTGCGCCCGGTGCGTTTTCAGCGATTCGAACACAATTATATTAGTCTACAGACAATTATTGATGGCGTCGGTGTGGGTATCGGTGGAATACAAATTCTGGGACATGACCTGCAGGGAAACCGGCTTGTCACCCCGTTAGCTATTGAGGCGAAGGGAAGCCGCTACGTGGCGTTAATTCCGCCTGATGTGGATAAATCATCCTCGCTAAACCGCTTTGTCGAATGGCTGGAACGGGAAGCATCCGGTTAATACCCGCCTGGTCTCTGCCAGAGGGGTATGTCGAGGCTTCAGACACTAATGATTCGGCAAGCACTACAGTGCGGACTCCACCACTTCCTGGCGCGGACGGAACACATGATCGCTGCCCTGCGCCAGCAAACGCTGCAGTTGCTGCTGGCCACCGCGATCGTCCGCCTGGGCAAACAGCCGCTCGGCTTCGGTGATCGGCGTCGCCCACAGCAGATTTGGCCGATCGCCGTCTCGCTTCGGCAGCCGCAGCTGTGCACTTTCGCCCGCCAGCCCGTTGGCCAGCAGGAAGCTTTCAAAGCCGACCGGCGCGACTTCCGACGCCAGCGTGTGCCCTTCGCCAATCCACGTCAGCCGCGCCCACGGCAGATGAGCAAACTCCGCCAGCGCGCTGGCCATCTGTACCGCGTTGGCCTCGGTCATTACTTCGCCATCCACCGCCATCGCCAGCTCTACACGCCGGTACTGCGGTGCCAGCTCATCAAACAGGTAATCCACCTGCGGCATCGGCCGGATACTCATGCCGAGCGTGAAGAAATACCACACGCCGTTATGCCAGTGCTGCGAAATCGCCATCGGCGGCCAGTTGCCCTGATCGATGGCGTAATATTTTACCGACTCACCAAACTGCGCCTGGTAACGTTGCAGCAGCTCGCTCTGCACGCGATCCCACTGCTGGCCATCGTGCCAGTCACGCCAGAAATGACGCTGCTGTTCGGCGCGCGCGTAGTAATCGTTGGTGGAGGCCGAACCGAGCGGCGCGGTGAGACGGTTCTCTTTGATGCAGCCCGCCGAGAAGCTGACCTGCTTGTCCTGATACAGGCTCCAGCCGGGGATCACCGCCAGCAGCTGGCCGTAATACCACAGCGCGGCACCGTCGTCGCTTGGCTCCCACAGAATCTGTAGGCCGGCCGGATCGAGCATCGGCTCTGCTTCCAGCGTGCGGCAATAGCTGGCGCTGAGCAGCGGCGCAATCCCCTGCTCCATCGCGGCGCGATCTTCCTGCGCCGGTGCCGGCAGCAGATTGCGCAACCAGCAGCCGCGCACGGCGTACTGGCTGCGGAACAGGTCGTTCGGCCAGATATAAAAATAGGCGGTACGCGCATCCTGTTCGACGATGGCGGTTAAAGTGTGTTGCTGATTCGGCACCTCAGCAATCAGAGGTTGGTGTGTCATAACGCCTCGACAATGCCTGGAGGGATCCATTTTCCCCGAGAATAGAGCAGGATCGGCACTCGCGCCATATGACACAAGGGTAAAACTCTCAAAGTGCGCTAGGCCATCGTTCAGGCCGGCTTAAGAATGGCGGGGGCAGCGGCGGCGAAGCTTCAGATTTTTTTGCGATTCTTTTACCGCTTCGCATGCTATTGTCAGCGCACTCTTCTGTTGCGGAGCTGTCGTCATGGTGCTGCAAACCCTCGATCTCAATCTGCACGAAATCGTGATTCTCGCCCTGCGGCTATGGCTGTTTGTCCGCTATACGTGGGTGATGGCAGCCCTGACGCTGATCGTCGGTGCCATCGCGCTGCTGGTGCTGCTGCCGCTGGATATTTACTACACGCTGGTGCCACTGGCGCTACTGGGCGTTGGCCTGGGCATGCTGCTGCATCACTATCAGCAGCGCTAGCTCCTGCTGAAACGCGAGGCGCGCACGCCGCGCAGCTACACCAGCAAGCAGGATGAATTTCACCTGTAACGCGGATCGCGCCCCATGCGCTGCATGGCACGCGCCCAGGCGCCACGCTGAATTGACCAGCGCAACAGGGCGGCAATCAACGCGATTTGCTTATCAATCCGCCATTGCGTCACTGGCCCGATCGGCTGTTGCATCAGCTGTTGTGCCCAGTCTGGCAGCAGACCACAGCCAGCCCGCAGCATGACGCGCATCGCCGGTTTCGCCTGCCAGCTGGGTGCCGGCGCGTTAAGCAGCAGCTGCATCACTTCGTGAGTGCGCGCATCGTAAACCAGCTCTGCACGCATCGCCTGTAAATAGGCCTCAACCGCCTCTACGCTTTTCGGCACCTGCTGCGCGCCAAGCGCTTCCGCCACCCGCGCCGCTTCGGCGTAATAACGATCGCGATCGGCGAGGCTGAGCTGCGGATTTTTGTAGCGCAGATGCGCGGCCAGGAAGCGGCTGGTTTCTGCAACGTGCACCCAGGTAAGCAGATGCGGATCGCTGGCGGCATAGGGTTTGCCGGTGTTATCAATGCCGGTGACGCGCAGATGGATGCGTTTGACCCGCTCAATCAGGGTATGCGCATCGGCGGTGTTGCCGAAGGTGGTGACAGCGATGAACTGGCTGGTGCGCCGCAGCCGGCCGAGCATGTCCTGGCGGAAACTGGAGTGATCCCACACGCCTGCCAGCGCTGCCGGATGCAGCATCTGTAGCATCAGCGCGCTGATGCCGCCGCACAGCATCGCGGGAAAGTCGCCGTGCACCTGCCAGATGATGTGGTCAGGACCGAACAGGCCGGGATCGCCCGGCGGTTGAGAGATGTCAAATTCGTTGAGCGACAGGCCGTTAAGGCGAAAGACCTGCTGTTCGATGCGGTGGCGGAGATTCATCATATTGACGCGTCAGGCTGGTTAAGCTGGTCGGCATGAATGCCGACCCTACAATGCTTCGACAGCATAACCTGTAGGGTCAGCATTTATGCTGACCGTGAGACTCACAAATAATCGAACTGCGCATCCTGGGTTCTGACCGAATCCAGACAGATCATCACGTTGAATTTGCCCGGCTCGGCGACGTGCTGCATCTTCTGATTCCAGAACTTCAGCGCATCGACATCAATCTTAAAGCGCACGGTCTGCGACTCACCGGCCTTCAGCATAATGCGTTGGAAGCCGCGCAGCTCCTGCACCGGACGGCTGATACTGGCGACCGGATCGTTCAGGTACAGCTGCACAACCGTGGCACCATCGCGTTTGCCGGTATTCGTCACCGTCACGCTGGCTTCCACCGTGCCGTTACGCGGCATGGTCGGTGCAGACATCTTGACCGGCGACACGCTGAATTGGGTATAGCTCAAACCGTAACCAAACGGATAGAGTGGAACGTTGACCGCGTCGTAGTAGTGCGAGGTGTACTTGTTCGGCTTCTCGAAATTATACGGACGGTCGGTTGGCAAATGATTGTAATAAATTGGAATCTGCCCGACCGAGCGCGGGAACGACACCGGCAGTTTGCCCGATGGGTTGTAATCACCGAACAGCACATCGGCGATGGCGTTACCGCCTTCGGTACCGCTGAACCAGGTCTCCAGCATCGCATCCGCCATGCGGTCCTCATTCACCAGCGCCAGCGGACGGCCATTCATCAGCACAATCACCAGCGGTTTCCCGGTGGCTTTCAATGCCGCCAGCAGCTTCTGCTGGCTCGACGGGATCACCAAGTCGCTGCGGCTCGACGCTTCATGCGCCATGCCCTGCGCCTCGCCCACTGCCGCCGCCACCACGTCCGCTTTTTTTTGCCTGCGCGACCGCTTCGTCAATCAGCTGCTGTGGCGAACGGGCATCGACACTGACCGCCTGCTCATACAGGTTGAGGAAGTTCTGGATACCTTTGTTATCGGAAATATTGGCCCCTTTGGCATACAGCACGGTGCCTTTGCCGGCCATGGCGCTGCGCATGCCCTGCAGCAGCGAGACAGATTGCTTCGCCACGCCCGCAGCCGACCAGCTGCCCATGATATCGCGCTGGCTATCGGCCAGCGGCCCCACCAGCGCCACGGTAGCATCTTTCTTCAGCGGCAGGGTTTCATGCCAGTTTTTCAGCAGCACCATACTGCGGCGCGCCACGTCGCGCGCTTCCGCCCGATGCAGGCGGCTTTCCGCATTGGTGTCCTGCGGAGCGCTGCCTTTCGGTCCCAGATGACTGTACGGATCGTTGAACAGGCCCATGTCATATTTAACGTTGAGCACGTGACGGGCCGCATCGTCGATTTCCGCCATGCTCACCGCGCCGCTTTTCACCATTCCCGGCAGGTACTTGCTGTAATACTCGTCGCTCATACTCATGTCGATGCCGGATTTCAGCGCGATGCGCACGGCATCCTGCGGATCGCTGGCGACACCGTGTTTGATTAACTCTTTAATGGCACCGTGATCGCTGATGGTGATGCCTTTGAATTTCCAGTCATTGCGCAGAATATCTTTCAGCAGCCAGCTGTCGGCGGTGGCCGGCGTGCCGTTCATCGAATTGAGCGCCACCATCACGCCGCCGCTGCCGGCATCCAGTGAAGCTTTATACGGAGGCAGATAATCCTGGAACAGGCGCTGCGGGCTCATGTCGACGGTGTTGTAATCACGACCGCCCTCCACCGCGCCGTAAGCCGCAAAGTGCTTACGCTGGTCATGATCGCATAGCGGTCGGCTGCGCTCTTGCCCTGCATGGCTTTAACCATCGCACTGCCCATCTGCGAGGTGAGAGATAGGTATCCTCACCAAACCCTTCAGAGCCGCGGCCCCAGCGCGGTTCGCGCGAGACATCCACCATCGGCGCCCAGGTCATGTTGAGGCCGTCGTCTGCCGCTTCATAGGCGGAGATGCGTCCCGCTTCGCTAACGGCTTGCAGATCCCAGCTGGCGGCGAGGCCGAGCGGAATCGGGAAAATGGTGCGCTGGCCGTGCACCACGTCATAAGCAAAGAACAGTGGCACCTTCAGGCGGCTGAGCTGCATGACCTGATCCTGCATGGCGCGGATATCCGGACGCGTTACCGTATTGAAAATCGCCCCGACCAGGCCGTGCTGAATCATGTCGCGAATCGCCTCTTTCGGCGTATCCGGACCGACGCGGATCAGGCGCATCTGCCCGATATTTTCATCCAGCGTCATTTTGCTCAGCAGCTGATTAACAAAGGCGTCGCGCGCCTGTTCCGTCATTGGATGGGGGCCGAACAGGTCGTCTGCAAACGCGGGTTGCACGGCAAGGGAAACAGTGAGGCTAACAGAGTAAATCCATTTCATCAGGTCGGGTTCTCTTAAGTAATTGCGCAATATCGAAATAACCGGGGCAGTGTGCCACAAGATGAGGATAGCAGGTAGCCGCCATTGTCACACTACGCCCCCGCGGCTGACGCGTGCTACAGTAGAAACGCCACGTTAACGACAAGGATAGGCTAATGAATAACAACACCTCACACCCTGCCCTGCTGTCAGAGCTGCGCCGTCTGGTCGGCGCGTCACAGCTGCTGACCGACGCGGAGCAGACCGCGCGCTATCGTAAGGGTTTCCGTTCCGGCGAGGGCGATGCGCTGGCGGTGGTTTTCCCCGGCTCGCTGCTGGAGCTGTGGCGCGTGCTGCAGGCGCTGGTGCAGGCCGATGCCATCGTGCTGATGCAGGCCGCCAATACCGGCCTGACCGAAGGTTCAGCGCCCAACGGCAACGATTACGATCGCCCGGTGGTGATCATCAGTACCCTGCGTCTCGACAAACTGCAGCTGATCGACGGCGGCAGGCAGATTCTCGCCTTCCCCGGCAGCACGCTGTATCAGCTGGAGAAAACCCTTAAACCGCTGGGGCGCGAGCCGCACTTGGTGATTGGCTCCTCATGCATCGGCGCCTCGGTGCTAGGCGGCATCTGCAATAATTCCGGCGGCTCGCTGATCAAACGCGGCCCGGCCTACAGCGAAATGGCGCTGTTTGCGCAGGTGGACGCCGACGGGAAGCTTCGGCTGGTCAACCATCTGGGCATCGAACTTGGTCATTCGCTGGAAGCGATTCTCGGCCGGCTGGACGACGAGTGCTGGCAGCCGGGTGATGTGCGCTGGGATGCGCGCCACGCGTCCGACCACGAATACGCCGAGCGGGTGCGGGACATTCATGCGGACACGCCGGCGCGTTTCAACGCCGACCAGCGGCGCCTGTTTGAAGCGTCAGGCTGTGCCGGCAAACTGGCGGTGTTTGCCGTGCGGCTCGACACCTTCCCCACCGAGCCGAAGCAGCAGGTGTTTTACATCGGCACCAACGACCCGGCGACGCTCGGCGAGCTTCGTCGCCACATTCTGGCGGAGTTTACCCATTTACCGGTCGCCGGTGAGTACATGCACCGCGATATTTTCGACATCGCCGAGGTCTACGGCAAAGACACCTTTGTGATGATTGATAAACTCGGCACCGACAAGATGCCGCTGTTTTTCACCCTCAAAGGCCGGGTTGATGCCTGGCTTAGCAAGCTGAGCTTCGTTAAGCCGCACCTTACCGATCGCCTACTGCAACGCATCAGCCGCTGGTTCCCGGCGCACCTGCCGAAGCGCCTGAAGCAGTATCGTGACAAATACGAGCATCACCTGATGCTGAAGATGTCCGGCGACGGCGTGGCCGAAGCGCAGGCGTATCTGCAGGAGTATTTCCGCGAAGGCGGCGGTGAGTTCTTTGCCTGCGACGCCAAAGAGGGCACGCACGCCTTTCTGCATCGCTTTGCCGCAGTCGGTGCCGCCGTGCGCTATCACACGGTGCACGCTGACGAAGTGGAGGATATTCTGGCGCTGGACATTGCGCTGCGCCGCAACGATCAAGAGTGGTTTGAGCGCCTGCCGCCGGAGTTTGATAACGATCTGATTCATCGCCTTTACTACGGCCACTTCTTCTGCCACGTGTTCCATCAGGATTACATTGTGAAGAAAGGGGTGGATGCCCATGCGCTGAAGGAGAAGATGCTGGCGATCCTCACGGCGCGCGGCGCGGAGTATCCGGCGGAGCATAACGTTGGCCATTTGTATGCGGCCAAACCGCAGCTGCAGGCGTTTTACCGCCAGCTCGATCCGACCAATACCTTTAACCCGGGCATCGGGAAAACCAGTAAGCAAAAAGGCTGGGCGGTGAAAGCCTGAGTCAGATCTGCCGGACCCGTAGCGGCGCGATTTATCGCGCGGGTTTGCTGCATCAGAGGCAAACCTTAGCGCAATGAATTGCGCCGCTACGGTCTCGTGCCATTATGGCAACGCTTCACCTTCATTCTGCGTCGCCGGCAGCGCGCGGCGTTCGATAATCATGGTCTGCGGCGTCGACAGCACGATGCCCTCTTTGCGCAGGCGCGTCAGGATATCGAACAGCAGATCGCTTTTCGCACCGGAAATCTGGCGCTGGCTGGCGACGTTGCCGGTCACGCTCAGCACAATGCCAGCCGGCGTCAAATCTTTAAACGAAACCGACGGCTCCGGCGTTTCGAGAATACGCTCGTTCTCACGGTACACGTCCAGCAACAGTTCACGCACCTGCACCGGATCGATATCCAGCGGGAAGGTCAGCTGAATCGTCACCACGCCCTGCGCATTGCCCATGGTGGCGTTACGCACGTTCTGCGAAATCAGCTGCGAGTTCGGCACGATCACTGTGGATTTATCGCCCAGCTGAATCTCAGTCGCACGCACGTTAATACGGCGAATATCCCCTTCGATGCCGCTGATGCTCACCAGATCGCCGACCTTCACCGGACGCTCGGTCAGCAGGATCAGGCCGGAGATAAAGTTCTTCACGATCTCCTGTAAACCGAAACCGATCCCCACCGACAGGGCGCTGACGATCCATGACAGCTTGTTCCACTGCAGCCCCATAATCGACAGCGTCAGCAGAATAATCAGCACGTAGCCGATATTGCTGAACAGCGTCACCAGCGACACGCGCATGCCGATATCCATGGTGGTCTTCGGCAGGAACTCTTTATCTAGCCAGCGCCGCACCGAGCGCAGCACGTAGATACCCACCACCAGACACAGAATGGCGTTCACCATGTGCGCCGGCACAATGTTGAGCGACTCCAGCCCTTTGCCACCCTAGAACTCAATGACTTTCTGGATCAGCTCAATAGGCGTGGACGAGGCAAACGTGCCCGTTGAGCAGCGCCAGCGCGACAAACGCCACCAGCAGGGTTTTACCCACGGCGCTGAGCAGCGTTGCTGCCTGCTGCAGGTAGCGCTCGTCTATATTCAGCGAGGTTTGCAACCGCTTGCCGGTAGCGTTGTTGGTGGAGAACAGGCTTTCACAACCGTCGTTGATCAGATGACTGAGGAAGTAGAACGAGCCAAACAGAATGCCGCACCAGATCACTTCATAGCTGAGGAAGCGCGCCAGCGTGACGTAGCCAACAATCAGCGAAACCAGAATCGCCACGGCGGTGACCGTCAGCGCCAGCTGCACCAGGCCGACGACCATGGGACGCGCTTCCGGCGGATTGCCGGCCTGCGCCATGCGACGACGCACGCGATTGGTGCGCATGCTGATCGCCAGCCCGATGCTGCCAATCAGCAGCGCCGTCAGGCCGTTGGCAAAAATGGTGGTGTTCAGGCTGGTGCCGACCGTGTAGTTAAACGACTCGGCGGTCTGGAAGATAAACACCAGCGCGGCGGTAATCGGCGGGAACGGCTTCAGCGCCAGCGCCACTTCACTGGAGATGCTCGGCAGACGCCAGCTGGGGCGGCGCGTTGACAGAAATGCGCGGCCGAGACCGGCGATCAGTCCGCAGTAAACGCTAAGCTGCACCAGACGGCTGATAAAATCCTGCACGTCGCTGGACACTTCATCGCGCCGCACAAACGCCAGCGAGAGAAAGTTAAAGGTCAGCACCACGGCCGCCAGCGTAGTCAGCGCAATCGCCGCGGCGAGGAAGCTGCGGCGCAGCCGCCCTTCCGGCAGTTTGTGAATGCTGACCCACGCCAGAAACTCTTCGCTGTAACGCCGGCCCAGCGTCATCACCAGCAGCGCCACCAGCAGCCAGCCGACCGTGCCCACGCGCCAGCCCGGCTCCCACGACAGCGCGGCGGTATCCTGCAGCTCGCTGATAAAGTCGCCAATTTTTTCGCCATCCAGATCCTGACGGCTGAACAGCGATAACCAGAAGCGTGGCCCTAAAATACTGCCGGAGTTGAGTGCCAGCTGGCTTTTCAGCTGATCGCGCCGCAGGTTGACGATCTGCGAGGACAGCACCAGCGCCCCGTTTTTGATGCCGTCGGCCTGCTTGATCTGATCATCCAGCTTGCCCTTCTGATTCTCCAGCGCGGCGCGTTTGCGCGTCACCTCCGGCGTCTCTTTCACGCCGCTGTCCGCCTTCGGCGCCGGGCCGAGCACCGCCAGCTGCGCATCCAGCTGCTGACGCTGCGGAATCAGCGCCTGGCCGAGGGTTTCCGCATTACCTGACAGCTCCAGCGCCATCTCATTGAGCTGGTTGAGCTAGTTTTCATTGGTATCGCCGGACACCTAGCCCTTAATTTTGTCGAGGATCTTCTGCATCTTCGGCAGTTCTACCGCCGGATTGACCTTCGGTGCCGCGTCTTCTTCCTGCTGCGCGGGCGCGGCGTAGTCATCCGCATAGCTGAGCGCCAGCGTGAATAACACCAGCAGCAGCAGGAACGGGGTAAACAGAGAACGAAACTTGAACATATGAGTGAGATTCCAGCGCAATAACAGCCTATAAACGCAAGGTTAACCGTGAATGGTCGCCAGTGTAGGACTTTGCCGTCAGGGAAACTATAGGAATGGTGGCGTAAAACATTGGTGCTAACGATAAGGAATTTTGTTCATTTAAACTCCGTTGACCGTCAGTCACACGCCGCCACGGCACACGGCGCATTCCCTTGCGCCGCTACGAGGAGTACCGGGTTGCGTTACTCCACGTCCGCACTGCTGGCAAGCTGCGACGCTTTCTGCTTTTTGTACGCTAGCGCGGCCGCCGGCACCGGCGCCGCTTTGCCGGTTTCCAGCCAGTCGCGCAGGCGGTTAGCATCGGCAAAGTGGGTATATTTGCCAAACGCATCCAGCACTACCAGCGCCACCGGACGTTTATTAATCATGGTACGCATTATCAGGCAGTGACCGGCCTCGTCGGTGTAACCGGTTTTGGTCAGCTAAATGCGCCAGTTATTTTTGTACACCAGATGGTTAGTGTTGCGGAACGGCAGCGCGTAGCTGGGGTGTTTAAACACCGCCGTCTCCTCTTTGGTGGTGCTCAGCTGGCCAATCAGCGGATACTGGCGCGTGGCCTTGAGCAGCTTCACCAGATCTTCCGCACTGGAGACGTTGTGCAGCGACAAACCAGTCGGCTCCACGTAGTGGGTGTGCGTCATGCCGAGCGCGCGCGCTTTGGCGTTCATGGCGCGGATAAAGGCGTCGTAACCGCCGGGATAGTGATGCGCCAGGCAGGCCGCCGCGCGGTTTTCCGAGAACATCAGCGCCAGCAGCAGCATGTTGCGGCGGCTGATTTCACTGTTAAGCTTCACGCGCAAGAATACGCCGCGCATTTCGGGCGTCTGGCTGATATCCACCGACAGCATTTCGTCCATCAGCAGCCGGGCATCCAGCACCACCATCGCGGTCATCACTTTGGTGATCGACGCGATAGGCCGCACCCGGTCCGGATGGCTGGAAAACAGCACTTTGTTATTATCGAGATCGACAATCAGCGCGCTGCCGGAGGCGATTTGCGGCTGGGCAATCGGCGCCAGATCGGACAGTTTTGCTGCGGCGGCGAGCGCTGGAGTCATCGCAGCTGGCGCGGCGACAAACAGCGCCAGCGACAGCAAAGAAATACGCATTTTTACAGACATCGTGTCAAAAAAATCCGGTGAGGAGGTTTGCGCTGTGTCGAAACACAGGCCGCCGGCGTCAGGCCTGATGCGACGCGGGCTGGCTGCGCCATCATACGCGCTCGTCTGCGAAATTTCTTAGGGAAATTGTTTCCGGGCGTTAAAAAAGGCGGGCATCACAGACGCTGCTAGGCGCAGCTGGAGTAGTCAGGTCGCCATGGCTGACGACCTGACCCACATTATGATCAGAACAAGCGTGGTCCGTAACCCCACAGAATCACCGTCAGCGCCAGCAGCACCTCGAACACCACCACGCCAATCGCCAGCGTCGAGCCGGAGAAGCGCAGGCTCTCTTCACGGTCAATGTTGAGGAATACCGGGATGCCGACGTACAGCAGATATCCGGTGTACATCAGCGCTAACGCACCGGCCAGTACGCATAGCCATACGAGCGGATAGAGCGCCACCAGCCCGCTGATAAACAGCGGCGTCGCCACATAGCCGGCAAACACGGTACAGCGCTGTATGCTGGGACGCTGCGGATAGTCGCGCGCCATCCAGTGAATGACGCGGCCCATCACGGCCACACCGCCTAAGATGATCAGGTAAAACAGAATGCCGAGACCAATACCGGTCAGCATGTTGAGTTGCACGAACTGCCCTTCGCCCAGATTCCAGCCCAATTGCGTGGTGCCGATAAAAGCGCAGATCACCGGGATCGCCACCATCAGCAGAACATGATGGGTGTAATGGTGCAAAACGCTCTCGTTTTCCTGCTTGATATCACGCATCTCCTGATTGGGATGCGCCAGAAGACCCCAGACATGATTCATACAATCACTCCTCTGATGCGACGGGCTGCCCCAGCGATCAGGCTGTCCAATGCAGGGCAGGCAGCTTCAGTTCAAGTATAATCGGCGCGGCTGTTTTTGCGGCCAGCGGCACAAAAAAAGCCGCAGCCAGCTAGACTGTTAGCTGTATCGCTTACCCAGGGAGGAGCAATTGCACATCGATATCAATGGATTAATCACCCAGTACGGTTACCTGGCGCTGCTGATTGGCTGCATTGCCGAAGGGGAAACGTTTACCCTGCTGGGCGGTGTGGCGGCGCACGAGGGCCTGCTGCACTTCAGTGGCGTGGTGCTGGCGGCGATGGGCGGCGGCATTATTGGCGATCAGCTGCTGTTCTGGCTTGGCCGCCGCTATGGCACGCGCATTCTGCAGCGCTTCCGCAAACATCAGGACACAATTAAAAAAGCTAACCGGCTGATTCAGAAACACCCCAGCCTGTTTGTGATTGGCGTGCGCTTCATGTACGGCTTTCGCCTGATCGGGCCCATCATTATTGGCACCAGCCGCCTTAAGCCGCTGCGCTTTTTCGTGCTTAACGTCATTGGCGCCGCGCTGTGGGCGCTGATTTTTGTCACCCTCGGCTACTTCGCCGGTGAAATTATTACGCCGTGGCTGCACAAGCTTGATCAGCACCTCAAGCACTTCATCTGGCTGGCGGCGGCAATTGTGTTCGGCATCGTGCTGCGCTTTGTGATTCGCCGCTGGAACCGCCGCCGCGCCGGTTAACTGTGGTAACCCTTAAACTGCGGGTTGGCCAGCATGAAGCCGCCGTCGACCACGAATGACTGCCCGGTGGTGTAAGTGACCCATTCCGAGCACAGCCAAGCCACCAGACTGGCGATTTCGCGCGTATCGCCAGGGCGGCCAATCGGGATTTCCGGCATGCGCCGGCTGTGCGCCCCGCTGTTGCTCATGTCATTCATCGGCGTGGCGATGGCGCCCGGCGCCACGGCATTCACCAGAATGTGGTGCGGCAGCAGGCTCAGCGCCATGGATCTGGTCAGCCCGCCAAGCGCATGCTTGGCCGCGGTATAGGCAGCGGCATCCGGCAGCGGCGTATGCTCATGCACCGAGGTAATGTTGATGATGCGCCCGCCGTCGCCCTGATCCACCATATGACGCGCGGCAATCTGTCCGCAGACAAAGGCGCCGTCTACGTCAACGGTGAAGACTTTGCGCCAGTCCTTAAAGGTCACATCGAGAAAATCGGCTTTGGTCATCACGCCGGCATTGTTCACCAGCACATCGATGCGGCCCAGCGAGTTAATCAGCTGGGCCAGCTGGCCTTTGCTCTCCACCAGCAGCGCGGTCTCCTGCGCGCCCTCTTCATCCGAGCGCCAGGTAATGCCGACGGTGTAGCCGGCCTCGGCCAGTATCACGGCGCAGCTGCGTCCAATCCCCGAATCTGAAGCGGTCACTACGGCGACTTTCTCTTTGCCCAGTGTCATAACGTTCTCCTGCCTGATGGGTGTCTTCACAGTATAGAAGTTATCGTTCTGTGCCACGTCGCAGCCGATTCTGCCGTTTCGTCTATAGTTAACAATCGGATAGCGTTCAGGAGGCAGGATGAGCAAGATTAAACGCAGAATTGACGACCACGGCGTCATCGGTGATTTACGCACCTGTGCCCTGATCGCGAACGACGGCACCATTAATTATCTCTGCTGGCCCGAACTCGATAGCCCCTCCGTGGTTGCCGCCCTGCTCGACAGCGACGAAGCCGGCCTGTTTTCGCTGGCACCGCAGTGGCAAAACGCGCGCCAGCAGCAGCTCTACCTTCCCGATACCAACATTCTGCAAACCCGCTGGCTTGATGAAGCCGGCGTGGCGGAAATTACCGATTACATGCCGATCTGCGATGAACGCAGCAAAGTGCCGCGGCTGGTGCGGCGGGTAAAAATGATCCGCGGCACCGCCACCTTTGATCTGCGCTGCGCGCCGCGCCACGACTATGCCCGTGCGGAAACGCGCACGGAGACGCACCCCGGCGGTATCGCCTTTGTCGCCGAAGGCCAGCCGTCGCTGCGCCTGAGCGCCACAGTGGTGATGACGAGCGAACCGGACAGCGCGGTGGCGCAGTTTACCCTGCAGGCCGGTGAGCACGCCGAATTTGTGTTTGGCAACGATGACGATCCGCAGGTGCAGCATATCGCGACCGAGCGCTGCTTTCGCGATACCGTGGATTACTGGCGGCGCTGGAGCAGCCATAGCTCTTATCGCGGCCGCTGGCGCGAGATGGTGACGCGCTCGGCGCTGGCGCTCAAGCTGCTCACCTCGCACCAGCACGGCTCGATTGCGGCAGCCGCCACGTTTGGCCTGCCGGAAGAGCTGGGCGGCGAGCGTAACTGGGATTACCGTGCCTCGTGGATCCGCGATGCCTCGTTCAGCATGTACGCGCTGATGCGGCTCGGCTATGTGGAAGAAGCGCGTGACTTCACCCATTGGGTCGGCCGCTGCGTTGAGCACAGCCACGACGATACGCCGCATTTGCAGGTGATGTACCGTCTTGACAGCGGCACGGAGCTGCACGAGACCGAACTGCTCAATCTCTCTCTCCGGTTACGCCAACTCACGCCCGGTGCGCATCGGCAATGATGCCTGGCGCCAGACGCAGCTGGATATTTATGGCGAGCTGATGGATGCGGTCTACCTTGCCAATAAATACGGCGAAGCCATCTCGCAGCGCGGCTGGCGCCATGTGTCCAGCATGATTGACTACGTCTGCGTTAACTGGAACCAGCCGGACGCCGGTATCTGGGAGATGCGCGGCGAGCCGGAGCACTTTCTGCATTCGCGCCTGATGTGCTGGGTGGCGCTGGACCGCGCGCTGCGGCTGGGCATGAAGCGTTCGCTGCCGATGCCGTACGATCGCTGGGACCGGGTGCGCAGCGAGATCCGCGACGACATCTGGCAGAACTTCTGGAACGACGAGCTCGGCCACTTCACCGCCACGCGCGGCGGTAAATACCTGGATGCGTCGATGCTGCTGATGCCGCTGGTGCGCTTTGTCAGCTCGACCGACCCGGAGTGGATCGCCACGCTGGATGCGATTAAAACCCATCTGGTAAGCGACGGTTTAGTGCGGCGTTATAACATCAGTGAGACGCCAGCCGATGCGCTGACCGGTGGCGAGGGCGCGTTTGCCGCCTGTTCGTTCTGGTATGTGGAGTGTCTGCCGCGCGCCGGACGGGTGCATGAGGCGCACTTCGAGTTTGAAAAGCTGCTGAGCTATGCCAATCCGCTGGGGTTGTACGCCGAGGAGTTTACCTCGCACGGCAACGCGCTGGGCAACATGCCGCAGGCGCTGACCTATCTGGCGTTGATCAGTGCCGCGTTTTTCCTGAACCGTAAACTGAGCGGCGAAGTGACGCTGTGGCAACCGTAAGAAAATTCACATTTTGGGCGGCGTGGCAAAGAGAATAGTCTGTGAAACGCGGCGTTTTGCGTAAAGTATCTTCAACCAGCGAAAATCCTGATTCCCATCATTGCGCCTATGCACATATAATGCGCAGCGGGTTATTCTGACCCTGATGGGTTCGACACACTGACAAGCCATGAAAATGGCCATAACGACTTGTAAAAACATGAAAAAAAGCATTCGCGCGTTCGCTTCACTCGCCCTCGTACTGACGGCGTTCAGCCAGTCGGCCTTTGCAGTCGTCTATCCGCTGCCTCCAGCAAATAGCCACCTGATTGGCGAAAATATTGAAATCACCGTGCCAGACGACAGCAAACTGCCGCTGGAAGCGTTTGCGGCGCAGTACCAGATGGGCCTCAGCAACATGCAGGAAGCCAATCCGGGCGTGGACGTTTACCTGCCGAAAGCAGGCACTAAAATGGTGATCCCGCAGCAGCTGATTCTGCCTGACGCACCGCGTGAAGGCATCGTGATCAACAGTGCCGAGATGCGTCTGTATTACTACCCGAAAGGCACCAAAACTGTCGTGGTGCTGCCGATTGGTATCGGCGAGCTGGGTAAAGATACGCCGGTTAACTGGACCACGGCGGTTGAGCGCAAGAAAAATGGCCCGACCTGGACGCCAACCAAAGCGATGCACGCGGAATATGCGGCGCGCGGCAAAAGCATCCCGGCCGTGTTCCCGGCAGGTCCGGATAACCCGATGGGCCTGTACGCGCTGTACATTGACCGTCTGTATGCGATTCACGGCACCAACGCCAACTTTGGTATCGGCCTGCGCGTGAGCCACGGCTGCGTGCGGCTGCGTGCGGACGACATCAAATGGCTGTTCGACAACGTGCCGGTGGGTACGCGCGTACAGTTCATTGACCAGCCGGTAAAAGCCACCGTTGAGCCAGACGGTTCGCGCTACATTGAAGTACACAACCCGCTGTCGACCACAGAAGAGCAGTTTAACTCACGTGAACTGGTGCCAATCAGCCTGACTTCCGCCGTGACCAAAGTGGTGGCCGATGCCAGCACCAACCAGGATGCCGTGAACAATGCCATCCAGGCACGTACCGGTATGCCGACCAAAATCAACGGTCAGCCGGGCGAAGCCCAGCCTGCGCCGGTGATGGTGCAGGAGTCTTCTGACGCGATGCCGAAAGAAGAGTCAATGACGCCGCAGGCCGATGTGCAGCAGCCCGCTGAAGCCGCCCCGGTTGAGCAGGCCGCGCCGGCACAGCCTGCCAGCAACGGCAATAGCTTGTAAGGGTTTGCTGTCGATGATGAAGCCAGCCGCAGGGCTGGCTTTTTTATTGCCCGTTCGCCGGGGTCGCCATCCATGGCGACCATAAGGGTCATTGTGCGCTTGTGTCGCGGCGCGGTTGCGCGCTCAATCGTGCGGTCGGCGTAACGCCAGCCAGCCCGCGACCAGGGTAAACACCAGCACCACCAGCACTAACAGCAGAAAACCGTGCGGATTGTTCGCCAGCGGGATGCCGCCCACGTTCATGCCAAAAAAACCGGCTACGATATTGATGGGCAGCGCCAGCACGGTGATTGAGGTGAGCAAAAACAGCGTACGGTTGCTCTGCTCCATCAGGCGGGCAGCGATCTCCTCCTGTAGCAGGCGGATGCGCTCCATCAGGCTGGCAAGATCGTTAAGCGCTACGCTGAACTCCTCGGTAAAAATCCGCAGCTCGCTGAGCGGTTCCCGGTTGAGACAGTTTGGCGGCCGGTTAAGCAGGCGAAACAGCGCGGCCGGCTCCGGCGCCAGCAGCCGCTGGACGCGCAGCAGCATGCGGCGCAGATGGCCCAGCTCGCTGCGGTTGGCTTTGATCGCCGCGATCAGCAGCAGACCGACGCCCTCCAGCACGAAGGAGATCAGCGAGACCTTTAGCCCGCCGAAGCGCGTGATATAGCGCCCGCACGCCAGCCGCACCAGCACGAAGCCGAGGCTGAACAGCGTCAGGGCGAATGCCGCGCCGCTCCAGTCGCGGCTGGCAAAATAGAGGGTTATGAAGGTGGATATCACGCCAAAGCCGATGGTGCCAAATCCCAGCGCCAGGCCAAACAGCCAGACGCGGCTGACCACGCGATGAAACGGAATGCGCACGCCGGCGCTGACGCTGACCGCCGGCTTGCCGGAGGCCATCCAGAAGCCGATCGCCCCCATCAGCGCGACCAGGCCAGCAAAGCCGCTGATGCCGAAGCCCTGATTCAGCAGCACGCCCAGCGGGGCACCAATTGCCATGGCAAAGTAAGTCGCCACGCCGTTCCACGAAATGACCCGCGCAGTTTGTCGCGGGCCAACGATATTCATGCCCCACAGCGTCGAGCCGGTACTGCTGAAACTTTCCCCGACGCCGAGAAACAGCCGCCCCAGCGCCAGCAGCGTCAGGCTCAACAATGGCGCACCGCTGCACAGCGCGGCAATGATCGACAGCACGCCGCTCATGCCGAAGCACACCAGCCCCATCATCACCACGCGTTTCGGGCCGTAGCGATCGGCCAGCCGGCCAGAGTGCGGGCGACTGAGCAGCGTGGCGAAATATTGCAGACTGATGATCAGCCCGGCGATAAACGAGCTGAAGCCCAGCTGGTTATGCACAAACCCCGGCAGCACCGCCAGCGGCAGCCCGACGGACAGGTAGCAAAAGAAGGTGAAAACGATGACGGAGAGGATGCGTTTATTTAACTGAGCATTACTCAGTACAGCGGCGTCAGACATGGAAGATGGCGTCAGAAACGTGGTGAAAGCGAAGGTTCACTATACCGGTTAGCAGACTAAGGATCGCGGCTTTTTTTGTTATAAAACATGGCGGCAGCGCACACTTTCACGGTGTGATCGCTGACGCGCCGTCAAAGCAGCGTACTTGGCGGTTCAGGTACGACCGCTCAGGTTCAGATGCAGGACACCTAGGCCATGCGTGCGGCATGGCGTTCGATAGCGCTGGCGATCTCGGCGGACACACGCAGCGTGCGGATCTCGCTGAACAGGCCGTCGACCTCATGGTAGGCTTTGCGCAGATAGCCCAGCCACTGCTTGATGCGCGCAACGTGATAGTTGCCGGTATCACCCTGCTTTTCCAGCTGGGTGTAGCGCAGCAGCAGCTCAACCACCTGCGACCACGGCATCGGGGCTTCGTTGTATTTCACCACGCGCCCCAGGTTAGGCACATTGAGCGCACCGCGCCCGAGCATGACTGCGTCGCAACCGGTAATGCGCAGGCAATCCTGCGCATCCTGCCAGTTCCAGATTTCGCCGTTGGCGATCACCGGGATCGTCAGACGCTGGCGAATCTCACCAATCGCCTGCCAGTTGATGCTCTCTGCGCGATAGCCGTCCTCTTTGGCCCGGCCATGCACCACCAGCTCGCTGGCACCGGCCTGCTGAACCGCATCGGCGATCTCGAAACGCCGCGCGCCCGAATCCCAGCCGAGCCGCACTTTCACCGTGACCGGCAGATGAGCGGGCACCGCCTCGCGCATCGCTTTGGCACCGCGATAGATCAGCTCCGGATCTTTCAGCAGAGTCGCACCGCCGCCGCTGCCGTTCACCAGCTTCGACGGGCAGCCGCAGTTGAGATCAACGCCCCACGAGCCCAGCTCCACCGCGCGTGCGGCGTTTTCTGCCAGCCATTCAGGATACTGGCCCAGCAGCTGCATGCGCACGCGCGTGCCGGAGGGCGTCCGGCTGTGATGGTGCAGTTCCGGACACAAACGGTAGAAGGATTTTACCGGCAGCAGCTGATCGACCACGCGTAAAAACTCGGTGACGCACAGGTCATAGTCATTCACGCCGGAGAGCAGTTCACGTACCAGCGAATCCAGTACGCCTTCCATAGGCGCCAGTAAAACCCGCATACCGTTACGCGTTCCCGTTGCTCTTCGCTGCCGGACGACGTGAGCGCGCCGGTTTACCCGCGTTGCCTGCCGCCGAGCAGTTGTTGCCCGGACGACGCGGTGCACGCGCCTCGCCCTGTGGACGCGCGCCGCCGTTACCGGCGCTGGCACGCTGACCATTGCCGCCGCTGCGGCTGCGCGGTGCTTCAAGCACCCTGCCCCGGCGCGCGGCCCTGGCCACGTCCGCGTGGCTGCTGCTGACGGCCATTCTGAATCGGCTCCGCTTTGATGCTCGGATCCGGCTCAAAGCCCGGCAGCGCAATGCGCGGAATTTCCCGCTTCAGCAGGCGCTCGATATCACGCAGCAGCTTGTGCTCGTCAACGCACACCAGCGACAGCGCAGCACCGGTAGCCGCGGCACGACCGGTACGGCCGATGCGGTGCACGTAATCTTCCGCCACGTTCGGCAGCTCGTAGTTGACCACGTGCGGCAGCTCTTCGATATCCAGACCGCGCGCGGCAATATCCGTCGCCACCAGCACGCGAATGCCGCCGGTTTTGAAGTCGGCCAGCGCACGGGTACGCGCGCCCTGGCTCTTGTTGCCGTGGATCGCGGCGGCAGTGATGCCATCTTTGTTGAGCTGCTCAGCGAGGTGGTTAGCACCGTGCTTGGTGCGGGTGAACACCAGCACCTGCTGCCAGTTGTCGCGACCAATCATCAGCGACAGCAGTTCCCGTTTGCGCTTCTTATCCACAAAATGCACCTGCTGCGACACCTGCTCGGAAGCGGTGTTGCGGCGTGCCACTTCCACCTGTTCCGGGTTGGTGAGCAGTTTTTCCGCCAGCGCTTTGATCTCGTCCGAGAAGGTGGCAGAGAACAGCAGGTTCTGCCGTTTGGCCGGCAGTTTTGCCAGCACGCGGCGAATGTCGTGGATGAAGCCCATGTCGAGCATGCAATCCGCTTCGTCCAGCACCAGGATTTCCACCTGCGACAGATCGACTGCGTTCTGGTGCGCCAGATCGAGCAGACGTCCCGGCGTGGCGATGAGTACATCAACGCCGCCGCGCAGTTTCATCATCTGCGGATTAATGCTGACGCCGCCGAACACCACCAGCGAACGCATGTTGAGGTACTGGCTGTATTCTCGTACGTTTTCGCCAACCTGCGCCGCCAGTTCACGGGTTGGAGTGAGGATCAGCGCACGTACCGGACGGCGACCGCGCGCCGCTGCCGGTTTTTCTGACAGACGCTGCAGCAGAGGCAGCGTGAAACCGGCGGTTTTACCCGTGCCGGTCTGGGCGCTCGCCAGCAGGTCACGACCGGCCAGCACCACGGGAATCGCCTGACGCTGGATTGGCGTCGGTTCACGGTAGCCCTGTTCTGCTACCGCACGCAAAATATCGGCATTCAAGCCGAGAGAGTCAAAAGACATGCAGGTGTATTACTCCGAACCGCCCTGATCGCGCTGCGCGATGTAGTTTTCAGGGGGGATATGACGCAGCCTCAAGGCCTGCGTGTGAAAAGGGCACAAACTACCATGCGTAAGAGTGGCAGTGTAGCAGCTTTCCAAAAGAACCGCGACCAGCAAAACGTGAGGGTGATGTGCCGCTGCGCGGTAGCGCATAAAAAAAGAGCCGCAGTGGGCTCCTCTTTTCTTGCTGACATGTCCGCTTAGCTGCGTTTTCTCTGCACGCGCTGCGGTGGCTCTTTGGCCAGCAGCGACACCAGCGCCGGGCCCACCAGCATCACCACGCCCAGACAACCAATCAGCAGATTGTTGTGGATGAAGCGTGAAATCAGGAATAGCGTCAGCATCGCCGCGCCGAAGTAGTATGTAGTCGTCACTTCTTCCAGAGAGTCACCAAAGCGGCGCAAACGGGCACTACGCTGCAGGGCCAGCATGGTGATGAACACCAGCGCATAAGCTGCCACCAAGGTACTGCTCACTTCGACCAGTGCCTTATATTTCCAGCCCCACACCAGCGCCGCGATCACCAGCAGGTGGGTCGCAATATGCAGGCAGGTTTGACCGGTAACAATCTGAACACGATTAGACCATTTCATTATTTTCTCCTGGCAGACCCAACAGGTCGCCCAAGTGTATCTGACCGCAGCCAGACGGATTTCCTCAATGTAAAGCAAATTTCGGATAACACCCTAATTTTCTGTCTCCAGCACCACCCATTTGTGACAAAGACTACACTTTGTTCTGTTGATGATGAAAAGGAGCGCGTCGCAGTATGCCACAAAACACGCAAGGATCTTCATTTAAAGTCCTGACGATCAATACCCATAAGGGGTTCACCAGCTTTAACCGTCGCTTTATCCTGCCGGAACTGCGCGACGCAGTGCGCGCGAACTCGGCGGATATCGTCTTTTTATAGGAGGTGATGGGCACGCACGCCATCCACTCCGCACACATTGAAAACTGGCCGGAAAATTCGCACTACGAATACCTTGCCGACACCATGTGGCACGATTTTGCTTACGGCCGCAACGCGGTCTATCCCTAGGGCCATCACGGCAACGCGATACTGTCACGCTTTCCGATCACCGAATACCAAAACCGCGATATTTCTGTCGCCGGCAGTGAGAAACGCGGCATGTTGCACTGCCAGATCAGCCTGCCGGATCGGCCGGAACCGATTCACACGTTGTGCGTGCACCTCGGCCTGAAAGAGAAGCACCGTCTGGCGCAGATGCGCATGATGTGTGAACTGATTGAGTCGCTGCCACCGGATGCGCCACTGGTGGTGGCCGGCGATTTTAATGACTGGCAGGTACGCGCTAATCGATTTTTGCAGCGAGGAGCCGGTCTGCAGGAGGTGTTTAGCATGAAAAACGGTCACCCGGCGCGCACCTTCCCGGCGCGCTTTCCGCTGTTGCGTCTCGATCGCATCTATATCCGTAATGCGTCGGTGAGCCAGCCGTGGGCGCTGCCGGTGAAACCCTAGTCACATCTGTCCGATCATGCCCCGCTTGCCGTGGAGATCTTCTTATGAATTTCAGCTGGCGCGAAGGTAACCAGCTGCGACTGCTGGAAAATGGCGATCAATTCTTTCCGCGCGTCTCCAGCGCGATTCAGCGCGCCCAGCGTACGCTGCTGCTGGAGACGTTTATCCTGTTTGAAGATGAGGTCGGTAAGGCGTTGCACCGCGATCTGCTGGCCGCCGCGCAGCGCGGTGTTAAGGTGGAAGTGATGGTGGATGGCTACGGCTCGCCGGATCTTTCCACCCAGTACATCAACAGCCTGACCGAAGCAGGCGTGCGCTTTATCTATTACGATCCGCGTCCGCTGGTGATGGGCATGCGCACCAACGTGTTCCGCCGACTGCATCGCAAAATTGTGGTGATTGATGAGGAGATTGCGTTTGTCGGCGGTATCAATTTCTCCGCCGAGCACAACACCGATTACGGGCCGGAAGCCAAGCAGGATTACGCCGTGGAGGTGAAAGGGCCGGTGGTGCTGGACATCGCGCGCTATGTACAGCAGGCGATCGGCAGCGAACAGGTAACGCGCCGCTGGTGGGGCGCACGCTCTCAGCGCCTGGCGGTGAACGCCCTGCCCGGTGATGCGCAGGTGCTGTTTGTCTACCGCGATAACGATGAGCACCGCGACGACATTGAACAGCACTATCTGGATATGCTGCGCAAGGCGAAGCAGGATGTGATTATCGCCAACGCCTACTTTTTCCCCGGCTATCGCCTGTTGCGGGAAATGCGCAGTGCGGCCCAGCGCGGCGTCCGCGTGCGGCTGATTGTGCAGGGTGAACCGGACATGCCGATTGTCAAAGTCGGCGCCGAGTTGCTGTACAACTATCTGGTAGACGCTGGCGTTGAAGTGTACGAATACTGCCGCCGCCCGCTGCATGGCAAAGTGGCGGTGCAGGATCAGCAGTGGTCAACGGTGGGTTCCAGCAACCTCGACCCGCTCAGCCTGTCGCTGAATCTCGAAGCCAACCTGATCATCCACGACCACACCTTCAACCAGACGCTGCGCGATAACCTTGAGCAACTGCTGGCTGCGGACTGCGTGCGCGTCGATGAAGACAAGCTGCCGCCGCGCACCTGGTGGCAGCTCACCAAGAGCGTAATCGTGTTCCATTTCCTGCGCCATTTCCCGGCCATCGCCGGCTGGCTGCCTGCCCATACGCCCGGTCGATCCGCCGGTGCAGCCGGAAATGGAAACCCAGGACCGGGTTGAAGCCGATAACGAAGGAGCGAAACCCTGATGAGC
This sequence comes from Type-A symbiont of Plautia stali, assembly GCF_059731155.1. Classification (NCBI taxonomy): domain Bacteria; species Type-A symbiont of Plautia stali. The sequence goes on from NZ_AP035891.1 coordinate 1,858,929, forward strand.
AAAAAGAACCCGCGCTGGCAGTTAGCGAAAAAAATCCTTACCTGGCTGTTCTTCATTGCGGTGATCGTGCTGCTGGTGGTTTACGCACGCAAGGTGAACTGGGAGGACGTGTATAAGGTCATCGTCGGCTATAACCGCTACGTGGTGCTGAGCGCCGCCGCGTTAGTGGTGGTGAGCTACCTCACCTACGGTCTGTACGATTTGATTGGCCGCGCCTACTGCGGGCATAAGCTGGCGAAACGTCAGGTGATGCTGGTGTCATTCATCTGTTACGCCTTTAACCTGACGCTGAGCACTTGGGTGGGCGGTGTGGCGATGCGCTATCGCCTCTATTCGCGCCTCGGTCTGCCCGGCGGCACCATCACGCGCATCTTTTCACTGAGTATTGCCACCAACTGGCTCGGCTATATTTTGCTTGGCGGCGTGGTGTTTATTGCCGGCATAGTGCCGATTCCGCCCGGCTGGTTCATCGGCGAAGGCACGCTACGGGTCATTGGTGCGGTACTGCTGGCGATGGTGGCGGTCTATCTGTGAGCCTGTGCTTTCGCGAAGAAGCGCCGCTGGACGGTGAAGGGCCAGCATCTGCAACTGCCCTCGCTGCGCATGGCGCTGTTTCAGTTTGCCGTTTCCTGCGCCAACTAGATGGTGATGGGCACCATTATCTGGCTGCTGCTGGCGCGTGAAGTGGATTATCCCATCGTGCTGGGGGTGCTGTTAATCAAGCAGTATTGCCGAGGTGATTATTCATATTCCGGCGGGCATTAGCGTGCTAGAAGCGGTGTTCCTCGCGCTGCTCAGCGGCCAGCATGCCTCGCACGGTGAGATTATCGCCGCGCTGCTGGCTTATCGCGTGCTCTATTTTATTCTGCCCCTGCTGCTGGCACTGGTGCTGTATCTGTGGCTGGAGAGCCGCGCGAAGCATTTACGGCAGAAGAATGAGCGCAAGATGGCGGCACGATGAGGCGTGCCAGCCGAATCCTGAATCATGTGTATAGATTGCGCCGCTACCGGGAGAGTGGGAGCTGGGCTGACAAGCAGAAACCTTGCCCCCGGCCGTAGCGGCGCGATTATTTTCGCAGCTTTACTGACAGGTGACTATTAGCGACGGTTACCGAAAATCCGCAGCAGCATCAGGAACAGGTTGATGAAATCGAGATACAGCGTCAGCGCGCCCATGATGGAGAAGCGGCGCAGATTCTCTTTATCGTTAACATCGATGCCCTCACCGATGGCTTTCAGTTTCTGCGTGTCATAAGCCGTCAGGCCAACAAATACCACCACGCCGATATAGGTGATCGCCCACATCAGCGCCGGGCTTTTCAGCCAGAAGTTCACCAGCGACGCCAGCAGAATGCCGATCAGCGCCATAAACAGCAGGCTGCCGAAGCGGCTCAGGTCGCGTTTGGTGGTGTAGCCGTAAAAGCTCATGGCACCAAACATGCCCGCGGTAACGAAGAACGTACTGGCGATCGACGAGTAGGTATAAACAAGGAAAATACTCGCCATTGTCAGCCCGGTCAGCGCGGAATAGAGCATAAACAGCCCGGTCGCCACGGCGCCGCTCATGCGCTGCACCATGCCGGAAAGCACGAACACCAGCGCCAGCTGCGCGATAATCAGGCCGAAGAAGGTGATGCGATTGGCAAACACCAGCTCCATGACGGCAGGCGTGCGCGCGGCAAACCACGACACAAACGCCGTCAGCAGTAAACCGCAGGTCATCCAGCCATACACTTGCGCCATATAGGTTTGCAGCCCGGTCGACGCCTGCTGCACGATTGAACCATTACATGGATATCGATCCATGATGCACCTCTTTAAAAGTTACTGATAACGTCAGTGTGAAGTGTACACCACGGATCGTCAACGGCGCGTCATACACTGCTGATATCGCCCGTCAACCCGCTGGGCAAACCACGCGGTGGTGAGATTACGGGTAATTTTCGGACTCTCCAGCTTAATGCCCGGCAGCACTTCGCGCGGCAGACGTTTTCCCGCCATCTTATCGGCGAGCAGAAAGGTCTGTTTCCACAGCGTACTGTCGCTGAAGCTTTCGCTGTCGCCCTTCTCCAGATCGCGGCGAATTTCCCGCGGGCTCATGTCCAGTTGCTTCGCCAGCGTGCGCACCGCCAGTTCGGTGGCGCTCGCCTGTTCGCTGCCGTAGAGGATCAGGTCGCCGTCCAGCGCCAGTTTGATGCCGCTGGCACGCGCCACCGCAGCCTGGAACGCGGCGTTGCGGCTGGCGTACCAGCCGGCGTTGAAGTCGGCGAAGCGATACAGCGGCTGGCTGTACTCCGCCGGATAGCCCAGCAGATGCAGCGTGCCGAAGTAGATGCCGCCGCGCCGGCTAAACACTTCGCGCCGGATCGAACCGTCAATCGGGTACGGATAGCCCTGCGCATACGCTTCGGCGAAGGCAATGCTGACCTGCATCGGCCCGTCGGTGTGGATTGGGTTGAGATTACCGAACAGCTTCTGCCCCATCGGCACCATATCGATAAAATCATCGAAAATGGCGCTCAGCTCTTTCTCGCTGTGCACCTTATCGAGACGTGCCGCGTAGCTCTCGCCGTTGGAGGATTTGATCAGTAAGGCGGTGCGCACCAGAAACGCCGGCACGTGCACGCTGGCGGCGCGGCGGTCAATTTCCGCCCAAGCGATTTTAGGCAGACCCGGCACGCTGGCATCGGCGCTGAAGTTAGATTCCTGATCGGTCACGGCGATTACCGCGCAAATGTTGCTGGCGCTGGCGTCGATGTGCTGCACGCACAGCGCGGTATAGATGTCGTCGGCCCAGGCCGATTTTTGCGTCACGTGGGCGGGCAGCAATTGCTGAATTTGCGCTTTCACGTCAGCGGGCTGGCGGGCCGGCAGCTGCGGCTCCTTTTTGGTGCTACATCCCGCCAGCACCAGCGCAGCCAGCAGCGCTGCGCCTCGTAACATCGTGGTGGTGTTCATCCTGCTCCCTGATAAGCCAGCAAAAACCGTGCCTTACCGTTTTCGTGGCCTGGCGGCTATCGGCGCGGGCGGATTTTGCGCGCTAGTTCCAGCGTTCAGCGGCCTGATGATCGCTGTCGCGGGCATCGACCCAGCGATCGCCCTGCGCGGTGGCTTCGCGCTTCCAGAACGGCGCGCGGGTTTTCAGGTAATCCATGATGAATTCACTGGCGGCAAAGGCGCTGCCACGATGGGCGCTACTGACGCCAACGAACACGATCTCATCACCGGGGAACAGTTCACCTACGCGATGAATCACCGTCACCTGCTGCAGCGCCCAGCGCTGACGCGCATCCGCCACAATCTCCGCCAGCGCTTTTTCCGTCATGCCCGGATAGTGCTCCAGCGTTAGCGCGGCCACGCTGTCGCCGAGATTGTGATTGCGGACTTTGCCGGTGAAGGTGACTACCGCGCCGTCGCTGTCATGCGCCGCCAGCAGCGCATACTCTTCGCCGACGTTAAACGGCGCGCTGCCGACGCGAATGCGGGTTGTCATGCTCAGCCTCCGGTGACCGGCGGGAAGAACGCCACTTCATCGCCGGCGCGCAGCGGATGGTTCATCGGTACCAGCGTCTGATTCACCGCCGCCAGCAGCTTGCCGGACTCCAGCGCCAGCGCCCAGCGATCGCTTTTCTGCGCCAGTGCAGCGCGCAGCGTGGCGACGTCAGCATATTCTGCCACCAGATCCAGCACGGCGGTGCCGGTCAGTTCGCGCACCTGGGCAAAAAACAGCACCTTAATCATGGCGCACCGCCTGGAAATCACCGGATTTACCGCCGCTTTTGCTCAGCAGCAGCAGCTGGTCGATGACGATATCTTTCTGCACCGCTTTGCACATGTCATAGATGGTCAGTGCCGCTACCGAGGCGGCGGTCAGCGCTTCCATTTCCACGCCGGTTTTGCCGCTCAGGCGACAGCGCGAGGTAATGCGTACGCGGCTGTGCTCCGGCTCAGCCACCAGCGTCACCTCGACTTTGCTCAGCATCAGCGGATGGCACAGCGGAATCAGTTCCCAGGTGCGCTTCGCCGCCTGGATGCCGGCAATGCGTGCGGTGGCGAAAACATCGCCTTTGTCATGGCTGCCGTCGAGGATCATTTGCAGCGTGGCCGGCTGCATCAGCACCAGTGCTTCCGCCTGCGCTTCTCGTACGGTGTCAGTTTTGCCGGAGACGTCCACCATGTGGGCTTCGCCGGCCGCGTTGATATGGGTTAACGAGGACATGCTTATAACTTCTTCAAATGTGAGACAAAATTACACGGACGCGTGCGCGCATCCAGCTGTGCTTCAATGATCCGCTCCCATGCGCTGTGGCAGGCACCGGTTGAGCCCGGCACGGCGAACAGCAGCGTCTGGTTGGCCAGGCCGGCCACCGCGCGTGATTGCAGCGTCGCGCTGCCGATCTCCTCGTAAGAGATCATGCGAAACAGTTCGCCAAAGCCGTCAATTTCGCGGTCCAGCAGCGGCGGCAGCGCTTCCGGCGTACTGTTTTTACTGTTAAAGCCGGTGCCGCCGTTAATCAGCACCACCTGCACATCTTCACTGGCGATCCAGCGCGATACCGTGGCGCGGATGCGATAACGGTTGTCCGGGACGATGGCGTGATCGACCACCTGATGCCCGGCTTCGGTCAGCGCCTCACGCAGATAGTCGCCGGAGCTGTCACTGCTGGCGTCGCGGCTGTCAGAGACGGTCATCACCGCCACATTTAAGGCGACAAAGTCGCCGGAAGGTTTACCCATGGCCGTAACTCCTGTGTTTAGCCACCAATGAAGGAGAGGTTCTGCGTGATGCCGGTATTGCCCTGATGCAGGAAATGCGTCTGCTTCTTCTGCCCGAGGCTGTGAGCGATGCGCGCCTGCAGCTCGGCCTGCTGATCGTCTGAGGCCAGCAGATCGCGCAGCGGCACGCCGCCGTCGCCAAACAGGCACAGATGCAGGTTACCGATCGCGGACACGCGCAGGCGATTACAGCTGGCGCAGAAATCTTTTTCATACGGCATGATCAGGCCGACTTCACCCTGATAATCCTGATGGCGGAACACCTGGGCCGGGCCATCGCTGCGGCCGCGTGGCTGGCGCTGCCAGCCCTGCATGATCAGCTGATCGCGGATCACCTCGCCGGACACATGATGACGGCGGAACAGATCGCCGCCCTCGCCGGTTTCCATCAGCTCGATAAAGCGCAGCTGAATGGGCCGGGTGCGGATCCACGCCAGAAAGGTATCCAGGCTGTGGCTGTTGACGTCGCGCATCAGCACGCTGTTGACTTTAACGGTGCTGAAACCGGCATCAAAGGCCGCATCAATCCCCGCCATGACTTCGTGAAACTTGTTCTGCCCGGTAATGGCGTGAAACTGCCGTACGTCGAGGCTGTCGACGCTGACATTGATATAGGTGAGGCCTGCCGCACGCCAGGCGCCGACGTCGCGCGCCATGCGGTAGCCATTGGTGGTCATGGCGATCTGGCGGATCGCCGCGTTGTCGCGCACGGCGGCAATGATATCGGTGAAGTCGCGCCGCATGGAGGGTTCGCCGCCAGTCAGGCGCACTTTTTCGGTGCCCGCCGCCGCAAAGGCACGCGTCACGCGACGAATCTCATCCAGCGAGAGAAAACTTTTGTTGTGCACCGTTCGGCCGGTAGCCGTCGGGCAGGCAGTAGGTACAACGAAAGTTACACACATCCGTGACCGACAGGCGCAGATAATAAAAGCTGCGCGCATAGGCATCTGTAAATTGTGGCACCTGAACACCTTTCCAAAGTACGGGAGATGCAGTCATTTCTTTCTGCACCTTGGCAGCTCGCGGCTGCGGCCAGGCATCCATATCACACGACTTAGGAACGCAAGGCTTGGGAGTCTGTTGTCATTGTGGACAACACGGTTAAAGCAAATGGTAGCGCGATTTGACGCTCGCATCCATCGGCATTTATCGCTATATATATATATATTGATACATAACGTTATTTCACCGCATTTTCGCGACAGGATACGGTAAAATGCGCGACAGATATTGATACACATCAGTCTAACGCCGTCTGCACCTCACGTGCGGCGTTTTAAGGAGCAGCATGAATCGTACCTTGGCAGATTTGGATCGCGTGGTGGCACTCGGCGGCGGCCACGGCCTTGGCCGCGTGATGTCGGCGCTGGCGCCGCTGGGCTCACGCCTGACCGGGCATCACCACCACCACCGACAACGGCGGATCCACCGGCCGCATACGCCGTTCAGAAGGCGGCATTGCCTGGGGCGACATGCGCAATTGCATTAATCAGCTGATCACCGAACCCAGCGTGGCGTCCGCCATGTTTGAGTACCGCTTTACCGGCAACGGCGAACTGGCCGGGCATAATCTGGGCAATCTGATCCTGAAAGCGCTCGATCACCTCAGCGTGCGTCCGCTGGAAGCCATTAACATTATCCGCAACCTGCTGAAAGTGGATGCGTTTCTGATTCCGATGTCGGAGCAGCCGGTGGACCTGGTCGCGCAGGATAGCGAAGGCAATATGGTATACGGTGAAACGGCGATTGACGAAATGAAGCAGGCGCCGGAAGAGCTGATGCCGCACCCTAACGTAGTGCCGACGCGCGAAGCGCTGGACGCCGTCGCCGAGGCCGATTTGATCCTGATTGGTCCCGGCAGCTTTTACACCAGCCTGATGCCGATTCTGCTGATGGAGGAGATGGCACGCGCGCTGCACCGGACGCCCGCCACCATGGTGTTCATCGGTAATCTCGGGCGCGAGCTGAGCCCGGCGGCGGCCAGCCTGACGGTCGCCGACAAGCTGGCGATGATGGAAAAAGCCATTGGCAAACGGGTGATTGACGCCGTAGTGGTCGGCCCGTCAGCAGACACGCGCGGCGTCAGTGAGCGGTTGATCGTGCGCGAACCGCTGGAAGCCGCCGATATCCGCTATCGTCACGACCGCCAGCTGCTGCGCCGCGCGCTGGAACATGCCATTCAGGCAGTTTAGCCGGCGCGCAACGCGACCGTCGGCCTCACATTAAGAGGCGGCGATAAACAGTTCACGCAGCTCGTGCAGCTGGTCGCGCACCCGCGCGGCCTCTTCGAACTCTAGGTTTTGCGCGTGCTGCTGCATCTGCCCTTCCAGCTCGTGGATCTTCTTCTGCATGGCCTGAGGCGTGAGCGCCAGATAGCTTGCCTCGGCTTCGGCGGCAATGCGTGTAGCCGTTTTACCTTTGCCGCGCGTTTTCACCACGTTTTTGCCCAGCTCAAGAGTATCGGTGATTTTCTTGTTCAGGCCCTGCGGCACAATGCCCCGCTCTTCGTTATAACGCTGCTGCTTCTCGCGGCGGCGCTCGGTCTCTTTCATCGCCCGCGCCATCGAGGGCGTGATCTTATCTGCGTAGAGAATCGCTCTGCCGTTGACGTTACGCGCCGCGCGTCCGATGGTCTGAATCAGCGAGCGCTCGGAGCGCAGGAAGCCCTCTTTATCGGCGTCCAGAATCGCCACCAGTGATACTTCCGGCATGTCCAGCCCTTCGCGCAGCAGGTTGATCCCCACCAGCACGTCAAATTCCCCGAGGCGCAGATCGCGAATGATCTCCATACGCTCAACGGTATCAATGTCGGAGTGCAGATAGCGCACCTTCTCGCCGTGCTCTTCAAGATACTCGGTGAGGTCTTCGGCCATGCGCTTGGTCAACGTGGTGACCAGCACGCGCTCGTTGATTTCGACGCGCTTGCGGATCTCCGACAGCAGATCGTCGACCTGGGTCGCCACCGGACGCACCTCAAGAATCGGATCGAGCAGACCGGTAGGCCGCACCACCTGATCGATGACGTCGCCGCCCGATTTCTCCAGCTCGTAGTTACCTGGCGTGGCCGAGACGTAAATGGTCTGCGGTGCCAGCGCTTCAAACTCTTCAAAGCGCAGCGGACGGTTGTCCAGCGCTGACGGCAGGCGGAAACCATACTCCACCAGCGTCTCTTTACGCATGCGGTCACCGCGATACATGCCGCCAATCTGCGGAATAGTCACGTGGGATTCATCGACCACCAGCAGGCCATCCGCCGGCAGGTAATCAAACAGCGTCGGCGGCGGCTCGCCCGGTCCGCGTCCGGAGAGATAGCGCGAATAGTTTTCAATGCCCGAGCAGTAGCCGAGTTCATTCATCATTTCGAGGTCAAACTGGGTGCGCTGAATGATGCGCTGTTCTTCCAGCAGTTTGTTGTTCTCCAGCAGCACTTTGCGCCGCACCGCCAGCTCATCCTTAATCTCTTCCATCGCCTGCAGAATACGCTCGCGCGGCGTAACGTAGTGCGTTTTCGGGTAGATGGTGAAACGCGGAATCACCGAGATCACCTGGCCGGTCAGCGGATCGAACAGCGACAGACGCTCAACCTCTTCATCAAACAGCTCTACACGCAGACCAATGTCATCCGATTCCGCCGGGAAGATATCGATCACTTCGCCGCGCACGCGGAAGGTGCCGCGCTGGAAAACCTGATCGTTGCGGGTGTACTGCAGTTCGGCGAGGCGGCGCAGGATGCTGCGCTGGTCGATGATCATGCCGCGCGTCAGATGCAGCATCATTTTCAGGTAGAGATCGGGATCGCCCAAGCCGTAGATGGCAGAAACAGACGCCACCACAATCACGTCGCGGCGCTCCAGCATCGCTTTGGTGGCAGAGAGACGCATCTGCTCGATGTGCTCGTTTACCGCTGCATCTTTCTCGATGAAGGTATCCGAACTGGGCACGTACGCTTCCGGCTGATAGTAGTCGTAGTAGGAAACGAAGAACTCGACCGCGTTATCCGGGAAGAACTCTTTCATTTCGCCATACAGCTGTGCCGCCAGCGTTTTATTCGGTGCCATTACCATGGTCGGCCGGTTGAGATCGGCAATGACGTTGGCGATGGTAAAGGTTTTTCCTGAACCGGTAACCCCCAGCAGCGTCTGGTGCGCCAGTCCATCCTCCAGCCCTTCTTCGAGGCGACGAATCGCCTCAGGCTGATCGCCTGAAGGTTTGAAAGCGGAGTTGAGTTTAAAGGCTTTACTCATGGTATTACTGTTCCTGCTGAAGAAGTCGGCGGGCAGGCTGGTAATTCTACTCTGCTATGGCGATTTTGCCAGAAAAAAACACTGGATATAATCATAGGCATGCTGCACGATGATGGGGAAATCCCGCGATTCGCTTCAGCGTAATTTATGCGGTAATCCGGAAGCGTTTATTGCGCAAGGTTATCCCCAGACGAGCAACGCTTTTAACAATTGTCAATAGAGCGTCATTAAATTGCAGTCTGATGACAAGCCAGACAATTCTCAGGCTTGCTTTTAAATAACTTGCTGATTTAAAAGACATTGACTCAAAAGCCCAGTTTCGCAGCATTATGTACGCAACCCGCGTATTTCCTCGCTTGCGCCCGGTTTTCAGTCGCTAATGCACAAGGTTATCCACAGAAATCGTGGATAACTGAATCCAGCTCCACGTCCATCGGCTGTGTATAATTTTCCCCTCGCTTATCCTGCCGTGCGAAAAAATTTTTTTTTGCGATTATTTTTCCATCATCCCGCGCGGCTTTAACTATTCTTTTGGCGTACCCCATAGTGCCGTAACGGGAAAAAGCCCAGCGTTAAGGCCACTTATTTCTTCAGTCCCTGCCTTATGACAGTACAGATGCACCAGAAACGTTAAGCAGTCAGCACCGTCAAAGTGCAGGCGAGTTATTATTGTGGGTAATTGTTAAGCTTTTCTCATCATTTATGGTGAATTTCGCTGCCTTTTACCCCTGTTGAGGCTGCTTTGGCGGATCTGGCCTAGGAATTGCAGCAAATTAGCGGTGGAGTGACGAGTCCATGCCGGCAGGATGAAGAAGCGCCGCCGGCGACAGCAGTGTCCCAATAGCCATTGTGCATGACTGTATGCCAGACGACACAGAGCGGGAGCATTCAGGCGAATAATCTGGAAGGAGAATGTCAGATGCTGAGTTTACGTTCGGTGAATCAATTTTACGGTCAGAACCATATTTTATGGGATGTGGATCTCGATCTGCCGCCAGGCACCTGCACCGGCGTGCTGGGCAGCCCGGGGATGGGCATCGGCTACGTACCACAGGGCCGCCACATCTTTTCCCAGATGAGAGTGGAAGATAACCTGCTGATTGCGCTGATGGCGGCACAGGACGATCGCAGCCGCGCCATTCCCCAGATGGTGTTAGATCTGTTTCCGGCGCTCTACTCGCTGCGTCATCAGCGCAGCGGCGAACTGCCGATGGATCAGCAGCAGCTGGCCCTAGCGCGCGCGCTGGTGCTGCAGCCGAAACGGCTGATCCTTGATGAACCCACCGAAGGCATGTCGCCGTGGCTGGAGGAGGAGATGGGGAATCTGATTCGCCGCCTGAACCGCGACTATGGCCTGACGATTTTGCTGCTGGAACAGCATGTGTCATTCTTTCGCCGCGTGGCGGACTATTTTCTGCTGCTGCATCGTGGCCGCAACGTGGCGCAGGGCAGCGTGGCGCAGCTGGATGATGTAACGGTGAGTAAGTGGTTAACGGCCACCTAGCGTCGGTAGCCTGCGGCGCAGGGTGCTGCGCCGCCGCGCGATTTACTGTGGCAGGGTAAGGTAACGACCACAGTCGGCCTGCTGTGCCGCGCTGCTCAGCCACGGAATCTCGCCGAGGAAAGGGGCCGCAATGCGCTGCTGCAGCGTCGCCAGATACTCCGCATGTCGCTTACCCGGCGGCTGGATGTCATTGGCAATCCAGCCGGCAAGGCGCAACCCGCGCGCCTTAACCGCCTCCGCCGTCAGCATGGCGTGGTTGATGCAGCCGAGCTTAACGCCGACCACCAGAATCACCGGCAGCTGCTCGGCGGCGACCCAGTCGGCGTAGGTTTGCGTCGCGGACAGCGGCGTGAACCAGCCGCCCGCGCCTTCCACCAGCACCCATTCAGCCTGCTGCTCCAGCGGGCGTAAGCCAGCGGAGAGCCGGGCAAATTCAATCGGTCTGCCCTCCTCCGCGCTGACGATATGCGGTGACGTCGGTTCAATGAACGCCAGCGGGTTCACCTGCTCATAGCTCAGCGGCAGGCTGCTGTAACGCTGGAGCGCCAGCGCGTCGCTGTTGCGCACGCCGTCTGGCGTGACCTCGCAGCCGGAGGCCACCGGTTTGTAGCCGGCAGTGCGTAATCCCGCGGCGCTGGCCGCCTGCAACAGGGCGCCGCTGGCGACTGTTTTGCCCACTTCGGTGTCAGTTCCGGTAATAAACCAGCGTGTCATTTGCGTAAAACTCCATACATCAGGTGATAACTGAGACGATAGCCGTGCGCATCCTGTGGCCAGTGCTGCTCCAGCTGCGCCAGCTGCGGGCGCGTCAGCAGGGCCGCGTGTCGCCCATCGTGCAGATGCGTCGCGCCGATGCCTTTCAGCGAGCGCATGGCGCTCAGCGCGCTGGGGAAATGCAGCGTTACGATCTGCGTCTGGCTGCGCAGCGGCAGGCCCGCGGTAGCCGCGGCAAACGCGTCGCTGCTGAGGAAGCGATTGGCGTGACGCCGACCATCGATCTGCGCCCACGCCTGGTGCACCTCCTGCAGCGAGCCGTCGAGCAGCGTCGAGAACAGCACGCTGCCGCCCGGGCGCGTCACGCGCAGAAACTGCTGCAACGCGGTGCGTAGATCGCTGCTCCACTGCACCGCAAGATTGCTCCAGACGCCGTCGACGCTGTTATCTGCCAGCGGTAACTGGTCGATATCGCCCTTTAAATAGTGATGCGCCGAGTGCTGTTCGCGCGCCGCCTGCAGCATCGCCGGTGACAGATCCAGCGCGCAGACCTGGCGACCGCGATCGCGCCAGTAGCGGCTGAACCAGCCGGTGCCGCAGCCGGCATCCAGCAGCTGCGGGCCAAATCCGGCCGGTGCCAGCGCCAGCAGCGCCTCGCCGCTCTGGCGCTGCAACTGAGCATGCTGTTCGTAGTGCGCGGCCGCCCGGCCAAACGCCTGCGCCACCGCCTGTTTATTCACCTGCAGCGTCATACAGCGCCTCCAGCAACGCGTCGATATCTTCGGGATGATGCGCGGCGGTAAGCGTAATACGCAGCCGCGCGGTGCCCGGCGGCACCGTCGGTGGCCGGATAGCGCTCACCCAGCAACCGGCCTGCGCCAGCCGCTGCGCCAGCGCCAGCGCGGCACGGTTTTCGCCGACGATCAGCGGCTGAATGGCACTGTCAGAGACCATCAGCTGCCACGGCAACTGCGCCGCACCCGCGCGAAAGCGGGCAATATTTTGCTGTAACCGCGCGCGCAGCGCGTCGCCCTGCTGGATCTGCGCCAGCGCCGCCAGCAGCGCACAGCACTGCGCCGGCGGCATGGCGGTGGAATAAATTAAATGGCGCGAGAACTGCTCGACGTAATCCGCGGTGGCATCATCACACAGCAGCGCTGCGCCGCTAACGCCGAAGCCTTTACCAAAGGTCACCACCAGCAGTTCCGGTTTCACCCGCTGCTGCCAGCAGCTGCCGCGCCCCTGCTCGCCGGTGACGCCAATGCCGTGCGCATCGTCCACCAGCAGCCAGCCGCCCGCGCGCCGGGTTTCGGCTGCAAGTTCGGCCAGCGGCGCACTGTCGCCATCCATGCTGAATACGCCCTCGGTCACCACCAGCGTGCCGCCTTCCGCGCGCGTCGCCAGAAGCTTCGCCAGGCTGGCCGGCTGGTTGTGGGCAAAACGGCGCAGCGTTGCCGGACTGTGACTGGCGGCATCCAGCAGCGAGGCGTGCGCCAGTTTGTCAGCGATAATGCGATCCGACTTTTGCGCCAGCAGATGGATCACCGCCTGGTTGGCGACAAAGCCGGAGATAAACAGCAGCGCGCGCGGGTAGCCGAGCCAGGACGCCAGCTGCTGCTCCAGCTGCGCATGGTGACGGCTGTAGCCGGTGACGTGGCCGGAAGCACCGGCACCGACGCCCGCCTCGCGCACGCCCTGCTGCCAGGCGGCCATCACCGCCGGATGCTGGCTCAGGCCGAGATAATCATTGCTGGAGAAGTGGCGATAGCGCTGCCCGTCGAGGGTAATTTCACGCACGCTGTTGTGCTCAATGCGCCGCCGCTGCCGCCAGCCATCGGCAGCACGCTGCGCCGTCAGCGCCTGCGCAATACGTTCAGACCACATTTACACGGCCGCGTTATAGAACTGCGCGCTGTCGGCGTGCAGCAATTGCTCGCTGAGCTGATGCTGCTGTTCGTTGTCGCCCGCAGTCGTTGCGGTGTGCTCCGGATTCAGGCCCAGCTTGCGGAACAGGATCAGATCTTTGTCCTCTTCCGGGTTCGGCGTGGTCAGCAGCTTGCAGCCGTAGAAAATCGAGTTGGCACCCGCCATGAAGCACATCGCCTGGGTCTGTTCGCTCATCTGCTCGCGACCGGCCGACAGGCGCACGTGCGAGGTCGGCATCATGATGCGCGCCACGGCAATGGTGCGGATAAAGTCGAACGGCTCGACGTCATCGTTATCCGCCAGCGGCGTGCCTTTGACTTTCACCAGCATGTTAATCGGCACGCTCTCCGGCAGCGTGGGCAGGTTGGCCAGCTGCACCAGCAAACCGGCGCGGTCGTTCACCGTTTCGCCCAGCCCGACAATGCCGCCTGAGCACACTTTGATGCCGGCGTTGCGCACTTTATCCAGCGTATCAAGACGCTCCTGATAGGTTCGGGTGGTGATGATGCTGCCGTAAAACTCCGGCGAGGTGTCGAGGTTATGGTTGTAAAAATCGAGCCCGGCGCTGGCCAGCCGCTGCGCCTGATCGTGGTCAAGCGTTCCCAGCGTCATGCAGGTTTCCATGCCCATGGCTTTCACGCCCTGCACCATCTGTTCAAGGTACGGCATGTCGCGCTCGTGCGGGTTTTTCCACGCCGCGCCCATGCAGAAGCGGCTGGAGCCGGCTGCTTTGGCCTTGCGCGCTGACTCCAGCACCGCTTCCACCTCCATCAGGCGCTCGGTTTCCAGCCCGGTTTTGTAACGCGCGCTCTGCGGACAGTATTTACAGTCTTCCGGACAGGCGCCGGTTTTGATCGACAGCAGCGTGCTGACCTGCACCTGACGCGGGTCGAAGTGCTGGCGGTGCACCTGCTGTGCTTCAAACATCAGCTCGAGAAAAGGTTTATCAAATAGCGCCTGAGCCTGAGCCAGTGTCCAGCGATTAGCCATTGCTTACTCCAAAAAAGGGGGTTCATCCTGACGATTAACGTGGTTATACTTGTAAACTAAATCTTTTCAAAATGATTTACAAGACAGATGTTCACACAGGACGACCTCCGCTTTGACCGCCAGCATATCTGGCATCCTTACACCTCAATGCGCGATCCGCTGCCGTGCTATCCGGTGGTGGTCGCGCACGGCTGCACGCTGCAGCTGGCCGATGGACGTGAGCTGGTCGACGGCATGTCGTCGTGGTGGGCAGCGATCCACGGCTACAACCATCCGCGCCTCAATCAGGCGTTGCAGCAGCAGATGGCGCAGATGTCACACGTGATGTTCGGTGGCATCACCCATCCGCCAGCCGTGGAGCTGAGCCGCCAGCTGATCGCCATGACGCCCGAGGCGCTGGAGTGCGTGTTCCTCGCCGATTCCGGCTCGATCGCCGTCGAAGTGTCGATGAAAATGGCGCTGCAGTACTGGCTGGGTCGCGGAGAGACGCGGCAGAAATTCCTCACGCTGCAGCGCAGTTATCACGGCGATACGTTTGCCGCCATGTCGGTCTGCGATCCGGAAAACTCCATGCACAGCCTGTGGCGCGGCTACCTGCCCGAGCATCTGTTCGCCCGCGCGTCGCAGTGTGGCTTTGACGATGACTGGGATAACAACGATATTGCCGATTTCGCCCGGCTGGCCGAACAGCACCATCGCAGCATTGCCGCGGTAATTCTGGAACCTATCGTGCAGGGTGCCGGTGGTATGCGTTTCTACCATCCACGCTATCTGCAGCAGGTGCGGGCGCTGTGCGATCGCTACGGTTTATTGCTGATCGCCGATGAGATCGCCACTGGCTTCGGCCGCAGCGGCAAGCTGTTTGCCTGCGAGCACGCCGGTATCACACCGGACATTATGTGCCTCGGCAAGGCACTGACCGGCGGCACCCTGACACTTTCCGCCACCCTGACCACGTGCGACGTCGCCGATACCATCAGCCGCAGCGCGGCGGGCTGCTTTATGCACGGTCCGACGTTTATGGGCAATCCACTGGCCTGTGCGGTGGCGGTCGAAAGCCTGAAGCTGATCAACGAAGGGCACTGGCCGGCGCAGGTGGCGGCGATTGAGCAGCAGCTGCGTGCGGAACTGCTGCCGCTGCGCGACCATCCGATGGTGGCGGATGCGCGCGTGCTGGGGGCGATTGGCGTGATTGAGACCCATCAGCCGGTGAACATGGCGGCGCTGCAGCAGTTCTTCGTGGAACGCGGCGTGTGGATTCGCCCGTTCGGTAAGCTGATTTACCTGATGCCACCTTATCTGATTTCTGCCGCACAGCTGACGCAGCTGACAGCGGCGCTGCGCGCTGCGCTGGCGGTGGACGGCCACTTTAAGCCCTGACACCGCTGGCACTCGCCGCCATTTTCCACCATCATGGAGAGCAGTACACAACAGGAAAGGAGAGATCATGCGCGTAGTGAGCCAGGATTTTAACGATGGCGATAATCTGTCGCTGCACCTAGCATGGGATGAGGTGCCGGCCGGCACCAAAAGCTTTGTGGTGACCTGCTACGATCCGGATGCCCCGACCGACTCCGGCTGGTGGCACTGGATGGTCGCCAATATTCCGGCTGAGGTGACCGTGCTGTCACAGGGCGCCAGTTCCAGCGTGGCGGAACTGCCGGAGGGTGCCATTCAGACGCGCACCGATTTCGGCCAGAGCGGTTACGGTGGCGCAGCGCCGCCGCAGGGCGAATAGCATCGCTACATCTTTACGGTGCATGCGCTGGACGTGGAGAAAATTGAGGTGGACGAAGGTGCCAGCGGCGCTATGGTCGGCTTCAACGTGCACTTCCATGCGCTGGCCAGCGCGTCGATCACGGTGAAATACGCCTGATCGCATAAGGTGCGCATCGCTGCGCACCCTGGCAGAGGTCGCCGTAGATGGCGACCCTGCATGACCGAAGAGCGTTCCTCAGACCAGCGCGTGAATCACTACCCACATCGGACCCTGACCCACGGCGTAACGCGCCAGCGGTTGCAGCAGGCCACGATCACCGATGCGATAGACTTCAATGTGATGCGATTTCTGCCCCGCCGCCACCAGATACTGACCGCTGCCATCAATGTTAAAGCCACGCGGCTGAGTTTCGGTCGGCTGATAACCCTCAATCGTCAGCACCGAGCCGTCCTCACTGATACTGAACACGGTCAGCGTGCTGCTGGTGCGGTCACAGGCATAGAGGAAGCGACCGTCCGGGGTGATATGGATATCCGCTGCCCAGCGTGTGTCGCTGAAGCCCGGCGGCATCATATCAAGACTCTGCACGCGCTCGACTTGGCCGTTAACATTGTTCAGCGCCCAGACGTCGACGGTGCTGTCCAGTTCATTAACCACATAGCCATACGCGCCGTTCGGGTGGAACGCCATCTGACGCGGGCCGGCGCCTTCTACGGTGGTCACCTGCGGCTGCGCGCGCGGCGCCAGCGTGCCGTCCGCCTGCAGCTGATACAGGCAGATGCGATCCTGTTTCAGCGCCGGCACAAACAGCGTCTGGTTGCTGAGGTCGATATTCGCCGAATGGCAGCCCTCCAGCCCGTTAATCACCTGCAGCGGTGCCTGCGGCAGGCCGTCGCTGCCAATCGGGCTGATGCTGACGCAGGCATCGTTATATGAGCAGCAGAACAGATAGTTGCCCTGGCGATCGGTAGAAATGTGAGTCGGGCTGCCCGGCAGCGGCGCTTCACCGGCCAAGCTCAACGTACCGTCGGCCGCAATGCGGTACGCCAGTACGCGAAAATTCGGACGCACGCCGACATAGAGAAAATCTTTCTTCGGGCTCACCACCATCGGCTGCACCTGGCCGGCCACATCCGTGACCTGCAATAACGTCAGTGCGCCATCTTCCTGCATCTGCCAGGCGTGGATCTGCTGGCTCTCGGGACTGGCGGTATACACGACTTGTTTCATGCGTTTTCCTTTTTCGCTGCCTGATGAAAAACAGTAACTGTAGCGCGTTTCACCGCCGCGCGCTGGGCTGATTTGTGCCTTGCTTTTTGTCTCAGGGCCGCTGGCGGGTGTAGACTTAACGCTTTGCTAACTCCGGACGGAAAGTGTAATGAGCTACCGCGTAATCGCCCTTGACCTCGACGGCACCCTGCTGACCCCAAACAAAACCATCCTGCCAGAATCCCTTGAAGCCTTAGCCCGCGCGCAACAGGCTGGCGTTCAGGTGCTGATCGTCACCGGTCGCCATCACTGCGCGATTCACCCGTTTTATCAGGCGCTGCAGCTGACAACACCCGCTATCTGCTGTAACGGCACTTACCTGTACGATTACCAGGCGCAACGGGTGCTGGCTGCCGATCCGCTGGAAAAAAGCCAGGCGGCGCGGGTGATTGAGATGCTCGATCAGGAGAATATTCACTGCCTGCTGTATGTCGATGATGCGATGCTGTATCAGGAAGCGACCGGCCATGTGACGCGCACCCTCAACTGGGCGCAGTCGCTGCCGGAAGCACAGCGCCCGCTGTTTGTGCAGGTGCCGAGTCTGGCGCAGGCGGCGCACGACGCGCAGTCGATCTGGAAATTTGCCCTGTCGCATCCGGATACCCGCGCGCTGCAGCAGTTTGCCGAACGCACTGAACGCGAGCTGGGTCTGGCGTGTGAATGGTCGTGGCACGATCAGGTCGACATCGCCCAGGCCGGCAACAGCAAAGGCAAACGCCTGGCGCAGTGGGTGGCGAGCCAGGGTCTGAGCATGCAGGACGTGCTGGCGTTTGGCGACAATGATAACGATCTCAGCCTGCTGGAGCAGGCCGGGCTGGGCGTGGCGATGGGCAATGCCGATGACGCCATCAAAGCGCGCGCGCGCAAAGTGATCGGTACCAACCTTGAGCCGGGCATTGCGCAGGTGATCTACCAGGAAGTGCTGTAACGCCAGGTTGGTCGCGGCACAAGGCATCAGTAAGGTTGACCGGAAAAAAGCGCGAAAAATCGGGCCGCTACAGAGGGTGCTTCGTGTGATTACTGCAGCGGTAAATCGCACATCCGGTAGCGGCGCGATTAATCGCGCTCATCCGCAGACCGGACGTACCGCGTTGTCGTCCGGTTTGTTTTACGCGGTAATCGACACGCTCTTGATCTGCGCATACAGCCACTGATCGGGCCGGATATTCAGCTCGTCGCGCGCCCACGGTGAAATGCGCGCCCACAGCTCGCTGACACCGATGCGCAGCTTCACTTCGACCTGGTCGTCCAGCTCCAGCAGCTCCACCACCTGCGCCGGTAAAATATTGCGGATCGAGGTATTTTGCGGCGGCTGCAGCGCCAGCGACACGTCCGCCGAGGCGATACGGATGCGCAGTACGCCTTTCACCGGCTGGTTTACCCGGCTGACCCAGATGTGCTGATCGCCAAGCGACAGCGCGGTCATCGGGTAATCCGGATGCTGCTCCAGCACCTGCACGCGCAGCACGCTGCTGCGCTCGGCCGCCGGCAGCCATGGCCGCATCGCGCTGCTGCTCCACACTTTTTCCAGCGCGCCGAAGGCTTTGACGTTACCGTTATCCAGCACCAGCACCTGATTGGCCAGCTGGACAATCTCCTCCAGGCTGTGGCTCACGTACAGCAGCGGAATCTCCACCTGCTTCGCCAGCTTCTGCAAATAGGGCATCAGCTCGCGCTTGCGTGGCAGATCAAGCGACGCCAGCGGTTCGTCCATCAGCAGGATATTCGGCGCGCTCAGCAGCGCCCGGCCCATCGCCACGCGCTGCTTTTCGCCACCGGACAGCGAGGCCGGATAGCGATCCAGCAGCGCGTCCAGTCCCAGCAGCGTCACCAGCGCCCCGAACTGCGCCTTTATTTTAGGCGCCATGCCATACTGCAGATTGCCGCGCACGCGATAGTGGGGAAACAGGCGCGCATCCTGAAACACGTACCCGATGCGGCGTTTTTCCGGCGGCAGATTGATGCCGCTGTCGCGGTCAAACAGCAGACGATCGTTAAGCGCAATCTGGCCGCTCTGCGGCTGCGTCAGGCCACTGATGGCATTGATCAATGAGGTTTTTCCTGCCCCGGACACGCCAAAGATCGCGGTGATGCCGCTGGCCGGAATCTCCACATCGACGTTGAGCTGATGCTCACCGAGCTGTTGCGCAATGTTGATTTTCAGCATCAGGCCGCTCCCAGTCGCTTGCGGCCCCAGCGCGCCAGCAGCTCCGAAGCCACCAGCGACAGCAGCGCCAGCGCAATCGCCACCGCGCACAGCCGCGCCGCGGTGCCTTCCGCACCGGGCGTTTCAATCAGGGTAAACATGGCTGACGGGATGGTGCGGGTTTCGCCGGGAATGTTGGATACAAAGGTAATGGTGGCACCAAACTCACCCAGCGAGCGGGCAGACGCCAGCACGGTGCCCACGATGATGCCAGGAAAAGTCAGCGGCAGCGTGATGGTAAAAAACCCACGCCAGCGGCCCGCGCCTAAGGTCCGCGCGGCCTGCTCCAGCCGGCTGTCTACTGCTTCCAGCGCTAGGCGAATGGCGCGCACCATCAGCGGAAACGCCATCACCGCCGAGGCCAGCACCGCACCGCGCCAGCTAAAGGCGAAGGTCACGCCGAACCAGTCATACAGCCAGCGGCCGATCAGGCCGCGCCGTCCCACCGTCAGCAGCAGCAAATAGCCGACCACCACCGGCGGCAGCACCAGCGGCAGGTGAATCAGGCTATCGAGCAGGGTTTTGCCGGGAAAGCGACAGCGCGCCAAAATCCAAGCCATCAGGATGCCAAACGGCAGGCTGCACAGCACCGCCACGCAGGAAACTTTCAGGCTGAGGAACACGGCCTGCCATTCGGGATCGCTCAGTATCATCTCTTCGGCGTAAATCCATACTGTTTAAACACGGCAGCGGCATCCGGCCCCTGCAGATAGTCATAGAAGGCCTGCACCGCTGCGTTCTGGTGATCGCTGACCACCGCCATCGGGTACTCTACTGGTTTGTGACTCGCTTCGGGGAAGCGTCCGACCACCTGCACCTTATCACTGGCTACCGCGTCGGAACCGTACACGATGCCATACGGCGTTTCGCGTCGCTCCACCAGCGCCAGCGCGGCACGCACGTTGTTAGCCGGTGCGAGCCGTGAAGACAGCGTGTCCCACGCGCCCAGCTTTTGCAGCGCTTCTTTGGCATAAATGCCCGCCGGGACATGATCCGGATCGCCCACCGCCAGGCGCTCGCCCTTAAGCAGGTTCTGCCAGTTGGTCTGCGCATTGATGGTCACCGGCTGCGCGTGCGCGCTTTTTGCCGCCACCAGCACCAGATCATTGCCCAGCAGCGTGTAGCGCGTACTGCCGATCACACTGTTTTTCGCCACTGCATCGTCAATCCACTGCTGATCGGCAGAGATAAACAGATCCGCCGGTGCGCCCTGCTCGATTTGCCGCGCCAGCGTCGACGAGGAAGCGAATGAGGATACCACTTCAACGCCGCTTTTTTGCTGATATTGCGTGGCAATCTGCTGCATCGCATTGGTCAGCGAGGCCGCAGCGAAAACAGTAATTTTTTCCGCCGCCAGCGCCTGACCCGACAGCGACACGGTGACCACGGCAGCCGCCGCCCAGCGATAAAGCGAATTTTGCATAGAGAGCTCCTGGTTACGTTATATAGTTGATAATACAACGCGAGCCTGAAAGCTGTCATGAGCTTTATATCGGCAAAAACGGCGGGAAGTTAAGGGCAAAACGCCCGCAGCGTGCGGGCGTTAAAAATCAGTGGTGTGAGCTATTGGCGGGACGATCGTCGCGGCGGCCAAATTTAGAGATGACGTTAAAGACTTCACCTAGGCCATAAATCAGATCCAGCATAATCGCCATCACGATGGGCGCCATGATGATGGCGACCGCCAAGCTTTTTAACATTCCAGCATGGAAACCTCGCGCAAAGAGTAAAAAAGTGATTGTAACGGCTGGAGAAAAAAAGGCACTGCCCTTTTCGTGCTTTTACTTTAGGCCTTACAATTGGCGCATTCACCTAAGGAGCTGACATGCAGGCAGAACTCTCTCTTCAAATCCGTCTTCAGCAGAAACTGTTTGCCGATCCGCGCCGTATCGAGCTGCTCAGGCGCGTGCAGGAAACCGGCTCCATCAGCCAGGGCGCCAGACTGGCGGGCATCAGCTATAAAAGCGCCTGGGACGCCATCAATGAGATGAATCAGCTGGCGGATCAGACGCTGGTCGAACGCGCGACCGGCGGCAAAGGCGGCGGCGGTGTCCGGCTGACGCGCTACGGCGAGCGATTGATCCAGCTGTTTCAGCTGATGGAGCAGATCCAGCAAAAAGCCTTTGACGTGCTGCAAAACGACAGCCTGCCGCTCGACAGCCTTCTGGCGGCGATCGCCCGCTTTTCCCTTCAAACCAGCGCGCGCAACCAGCTGTTTGGCACGGTGCAGGCGCGCGATCGTCAGCAGGTGCAACAGCATGTTGAGGTACTGCTGAACGACGGCGTGACGCGCCTGCAGGTGGCCCTGACCGAACGCAGCGCGGAGCGGCTGCAGCTCGACAGCGGTAAAGAGGTGCTGGTGCTGATCAAAGCGCCGTGGATCCGCCTGACGCCTGACGCCGCAGAGGGCGATAATCAGCTCCCGGGCCTTGTCCACGCCATCGAACCCGGCGAGACGCAGAGTGAAGTGCTGATTGCGCTGGCGGGCGGTGAAATACTGTGCGCCACCGTCCCCAGCCAGACGATCCGTCAGCATAATCTGCAGCCCGGCAGCGCCGTGACCGCCTCTTTTAATGCAGAACACGCCATCATCGCCACACTGCTCTGATCTGGCCGCCATGATTTGACTTCATTTCGCTGGCTCGCTACAAATGTAGCGACTTGATGCAGAAAACGGAATAAATCATGGCCTCATTGCAAATTTCGCAAGGCATATTTCACCTGAGCGATACCCGTACCCTGACCCTGCCGGACTTAACCCTGCACAGCGGCGAAAGCTGGGCATTTGTCGGTGCCAACGGCAGCGGTAAATCTTCGCTGGCGCGCGCCAGGCGATTCTCGCCGAAGCGCTGGTGGCGCAGCTGGCGCACAGTGAACGCCTGCAGGGCATGGCGCTGCCGGAGCCGGACCAGCCGGATCAGCTGCCACAGCTGGCGGCAGATGCGCCGCGCGTTATTCTGCGCAACGGCGTGGTGTCGTATAACGATCACGCGGTGATCGACGGCCTGAACTGGCAGGTTAATCCCGGCGAGCACTGGCAGATCACTGGCCCCAACGGGGCGGGTAAATCGACCCTGCTCAGCCTGATCACCGGCGATCATCCGCAGGGCTATAGCAACGATTTGACGCTGTTTGGTATTCGCCGCGGCAGCGGTGAAACCATCTGGGACATCAAGCAGCATATCGGTTACGTCAGCAGCAGCCTGCATCTGGATTACCGCGTCAGCTGTAACGTGCGTACGGTGATCCTCTCAGGCTTTTTTGATTCGATCGGTCTGTATCAGGCGGTATCGGATCGGCAGAAAGCGCTGGCGCGCCAGTGGCTGGCGCTGCTTGGCATGGACAATGCGCTGGCCGATGCGCCGTTTCATAGCCTGTCGTGGGGCCACAGCAGCGGCTGGTGCTGATTGCGCGCGCGCTGGTGAAGCACCCGACGCTGTTAATCCTGGATGAGCCGCTGCAGGGGCTCGATCCAATTAATCGCCAGCTGCTGCGCCGCTTTGTTGATGTGCTGATCGGCGAAGGCCGCACCCAGCTGATGTTTGTTTCCCACCACGCCGAAGACGCGCCGCAGTGCATCACTCACCGCCTGAGTTTTGTAAAACAGGGCGCGGGGTATGCTTATCAGCAGAAGGCGTTGCGTTAGTTTTCATTCATGAGCGGGTCGTCATCCATGGCGGCCCGGCGGCAACAGTACGCACCTGACCGATTTCTTCAACTAGAAATGTAATCGCTACCACTATCCTGCCGGATTATTCAGCAAACGCTGCGCATAAATCCACAAAATTAGAATCGTCACCTTGTGTAAACGATACCATTTATCCAGACTGGATCACGCTTTCAGCGCCACCGTTATGCTACATTGAAGGCAGTGATTTTCTTCTGTTTGCCGATTACCAGGACTTGTTATGCTAAAATTTAACCCGGTCGATTATCCGCATCGCCGCTATAACCCGTTGATCGATCAATGGGTGCTGGTGTCACCGCATCGCGCCAAACGTCCGTGGCAGGGTGCGCAGGAGACGCCGGCGCTGGAGCAACTGCCCGCACACGATCCGGACTGCTTCCTGTGCGCCGGTAACACCCGTATCACCGGCGACAAAAATCCCGATTACAAAAGCACTTACGTATTCATTAATGACTTCGCCGCGCTGATGACCGATACGCCGGACGCGCCGCAGAGCGACGATGTGCTGATGCGCTGTGAAGGCGCGCGCGGTACCAGCCGGGTGATCTGCTTCTCGCCGGATCACAGCAAAACCCTGCCCGAACTGCCGCTGCACAACTTGCAGGATATCGTGCGTACCTGGCAGGAGCAGACTGCTGAACTCGGCCAGCACTATCCGTGGGTGCAGGTGTTTGAAAACAAAGGCGCAGCCATGGGCTGCTCGAATCCGCATCCGCACGGTCAGGTGTGGGCCAACAGTTTTCTGCCGAATGAAGCGCAAAAAGAGGATGACAACCAGCGCCGCTACTTCGCGGATAAAGGTACGCCGCTGCTGGTGGATTACGCAGCGCGCGAACTGCAGGACGGCAGCCGTACCGTGGTTGAAACCGAACACTGGCTGGCGGTGGTGCCGTGGTGGGCAGCCTGGCCGTTTGAAACCCTGCTGCTGCCTAAAACGCACGTGAAACGTATTACCGATCTCAGCGAGGCGCAGCGCACCGATCTGGCGCTGGCGCTCAAGCAGCTCACCAGCCGTTACGATAATCTGTTCCAGTGCTCTTTCCCCTATTCGATGGGCTGGCACGGCGCGCCATTCAACGGCGAAGCCAACGATCACTGGCAGCTACACGCGCACTTCTATCCCCCGCTGCTGCGCTCCGCGACGGTACGAAAATTTATGGTTGGCTACGAGATGCTGGCCGAGACCCAACGTGATTTAACGGCGGAACAGGCAGCAGAACGTCTGCGCTCTGTCAGCGCTATCCATTTCCGCGAGGAACAATAAATGTCTTTAAAATCGATCACTCAACAGGTTTTCGCTGACACCTTCGGCTACGCGCCGAGCCACAGCATTCAGGCACCGGGCCGGGTGAACCTGATCGGCGAGCATACCGATTACAACGACGGCTTCGTGCTGCCCTGCGCTATCGATTATCAGACCGTGATTGCCTGCGCCCGACGCGACGATCGCCAGGTGCGCGTGGTGGCAGTCGATTACGACAATCAGCAGGATAGCTTCTCGCTGGATGCGCCGATTGAGCCGCTCAGCGAACCGATGTGGGCCAATTACGTGCGCGGCGTGGTGAAACATCTACAGCAGCGCGACGCCAGCTTTGGCGGCGTGGATATGGTGATCAGTGGCAATGTGCCGCAGGGTGCCGGTCTCAGCTCGTCCGCCTCGCTGGAAGTGGCGGTGGGCACCGTGTTCCAGCAGCTGTATCAGCTGAAGCTCGACGGCGCAGCGATAGCCGTTAACGGGCAGGAAGCGGAGAACCAGTTTGTTGGCTGCAACTGCGGCATCATGGATCAGCTGATTTCAGCGCTCGGCCAGCAGGATCACGCCATGCTGCTGGACTGCCGCACGCTGGGCACGCGTGCCGTATCCATGCCGGAGGATGTCGCGGTAGTGATCATCAACTCGAACTTCCGCCGTAATCTGGTGAGCAGCGAATACAATACCCGCCGCGAGCAGTGCGAAACCGGTGCGCGCTTCTTCAACAAAAAGGCGCTGCGCGATGTGACGCTGGAGGAGTTTGAGGCGGCAGCGCATCAGCCCGATCCGCTGGTGGCTAAACGCGTGCGCCACGTGATTACCGAAAATGCCCGTACGCTGGAAGCCGCGGACGCGCTGAGCAACGGCGATCTGCAACGCATGGGTGAGCTAATGGCGGCCTCACACGCCTCAATGCGCGATGATTTTGAGATCACCGTCGCGCCCATCGACCAACTGGTAGAGATCGTCAAAGTGGAAATCGGCCCGCGCGGCGGCGTACGTATGACCGGCGGCGGCTTCGGCGGCTGTATTGTGGCCCTGATGCCAACCGATCTGGTTGATCAGGTGAAAACGGCGGTGGCGCAGCAGTACGAAGCGCAGGTCGGCATTAAAGAGACCTTTTACGTGTGCAAAGCCTCAGCAGGAGCCGGCCAATGGTAAGCGACGTCAACTCTCATGCGCCTGACGGCCAGCCGTGGCGCATCACCGTGCTGCGCAACCGCAATGGCATGGTCGCCACGTTTATGGACTGGGGCGCCATCTGGCTGTTGGCGCGCGTGCCGATGCAGGACGGCAGCGTGCGCGAAGCGCTGCTCGGCTGCGCCACGCCGTCCGACTATCTGCATCAGGATGCTTATCTCGGTGCCACCATCGGGCGTTACGCGAACCGCATTGCCTTCGCTGAGCTGAAGCCGCTTAACCGGCTGCTGGCGGCCAATCAGGGTCCACACCAGCTGCACGGCGGGCCGCAGGGTTTCGACAAGCGCCGCTGGCAGATTCACAGCCAGAGCGACAGCGAAGTGCACTATCGTATTGATTCGCCGGATGGCGACCAGGGCTATCCCGGCAATCTGATTGCCAATGTGATTTATCAGCTCGATGACGATAACTGCCTGTCGATTCGCTATGAAGCGCAGACCGATCAGGCCTGTCCGGTCAACCTGACCAACCATGCTTACTTCAACCTTGATGCGCATCATGGCGACGCGCGCCAGCATCGCTTACAACTGCAGGCCGATCGTTATCTGCCGGTGGACAGCGCGGGCATTCCCAATGCGCCGCTGAAAGCGGTGGACGGCACCAGTTTTGATTTCCGCCAGCCGAAACGCGTGGCGGATGAGTTCCTGGCCGACGACGATCAGCGCGCGGTGAAAGGTTACGATCACGCGTTTCTGCTCACCACCGCCGGTGACAGCAGCCAGCCTGCTGCGCAGCTGTGGTCAGCGGACGACAAACTTAGCGTGAGCGTGTTCACCGCCGCGCCGGCGCTGCAGTTCTACTCCGGCAACTATCTGGAGGGGACGCGCGCCCGTGAACAGGGCAGCTATACTGCTTTCCAGGGCATCGCTCTGGAGAGTGAGTTTTTACCGGATTCGCCCAACCATAGCGAGTGGCCGCAGCCTGATTGCTGGCTGCAGCCCGGCGACACATGGCACTCTGTGACGCGTTATCGCTTCACCCCGCATTAAGCGCCGGTTGAAAAACGCGCACTGTGGTGCCGACAGGCTTACGCCGTGCGCTGTTTCCGCTATGGTATGGCGCTATCAGTGTGCCGCTGAAATCAGCGGCCGCAGCCGGTTTCTATCATCATCGAAACATTAAGCATTAAGGAGTAAAAAGCTATGGCCGTAACTAAGCTGGTTCTGGTGCGCCACGGCGAAAGCCAGTGGAATCAGGAAAACCGCTTCACCGGATGGTACGACGTGGATCTGTCCGACAAGGGTCGCACCGAAGCCAAAGCAGCCGGTCAGCTGCTGAAAAAAGAAGGTTTCGTGTTTGATTTTGCCTACACCTCAGTGCTGAAGCGTGCCATCCACACTCTGTGGAACGTGCTGGATGAGCTGGATCAGGCCTGGCTGCCGGTCGAGAAAACCTGGCGTCTGAACGAGCGTCACTACGGTGCGCTGCAGGGTCTGGACAAAGCGGAAACCGCCGCCAAATACGGCGACGATCAGGTGAAACAGTGGCGCCGTGGCTTTGCCGTTACGCCGCCAGAGCTGGATCGTAACGACGAGCGTTTCCCGGGCCACGACCCGCGCTACAAATCACTGACCGACGCGCAGCTGCCGACCACCGAAAGCCTGGCACTGACCATCGATCGTGTTATCCCATTCTGGAACGAGAGCATTCTGCCGCGCATCAAGAGCGGTGAGAAAGTGATCGTTGCCGCGCACGGTAACTCACTGCGCGCGCTGGTGAAATACCTCGATAACATGAGCGAAGATGAGATCCTCGAACTGAACATCCCAACCGGCGTACCGCTGGTGTATGAGTTCGACGAGAACTTCAAGCCAATCAAACATTACTATCTGGGTGATGCCGACGAGATCGCGGCAAAAGCCGCCGCCGTTGCTAATCAGGGTAAAGCGAAGTAAGTTCACGCTGAAACGCAAAAGGCCAGACGCGAGTCTGGCCTTTTTTTATGCCGTGCGCTGCCGTTAGCCGCGACGGGTTTTGATCTCCTGCGCCAGCTGACGCAGTGCTTTTTCCGTGTCGTCCCAGCCTATACAGGCGTCAGTAACGCTCTGGCCGAACACCAGCGGTTTGCCGCTGTCGAGGCTCTGGTTGCCTTCCACCAGGTGACTCTCAATCATCACGCCGGTAATCGCCTGCTCGCCGCCGGCAATCTGCTGCGCCACGTCTGCGGCCACCACCATCTGACGCTGGAACTGCTTGCTGCTGTTGGCGTGACTGAAGTCGATCATCACCTGCGGACGCAGGCCCGCTTTTTCCAGCCCGGTTTTCACCACCGCAACGTGTTACTGTAGTTTGGCTCTTTGCCGCCGCGCAGAATGATGTGGCAATCTTAATTACCGCTGGTTTCGACAATCGCCGAATGACCATATTTGGTGACTGACAGGAAACAGTGCGGCGCGCTGGCAGCGCCGATTGCATCGATCGCCACTTTGATGGTGCCGTCGGTGCCGTTTTTGAAGCCGACCTGACAGGAGAGTCCGGAGGAGAGCTCGCGTTGCACCTGCGATTCGGTGGTACGCGCACCAATGGCGCCCCAGCTCATCAAATCCGCCATGTATTGCGGGGTGATCATGTCGAGGAACTCACCGGCAGCCGGCAGTCCGGTGTCGTTGATATCCACCAGCAGCTTACGCGCTAGGCGCAGGCCGTCGTTAATCTGGAAGCTACCGTCCATGTAAGGATCGTTGATCAGCCCTTTCCAGCCCACCGTGGTACGCGGTTTTTCAAAGTACACACGCATGACCACTTCCAGCTCACCCTTCAGCTCCTCACGCAACGTCAGCAGGCGAGCGGCATACTCTTTTGCCGCCTACGTATCGTGGATGGAGCATGGCCCAATCCCCACCAGCAGGCGGTCATCTTCACCGTGCAGAATGCGGTGAATGGCCGGCCTGGCGGGCCTGGGCAACGGTTTGAGCAGCGTTATCGGTGGCGGGGAATTTTTCCAGCAGCGCAACAGGGGGCAGTAACTCTTTGATCTCTCTGATGCGTAAATCGTCGTTCTGGTAATCCATACTTATTCCATTCAAATTTCTGGCCCTGCGTACGCCGGGCGCAACCCGTCCAATGTATCCCTTCAGGCACCAGGTGTAAATTATGTCCTGTGCACAAATGGCTCGCTCAGATTTGCATTTATTCGTTTCTGAACTAAGTTTTTTAAACGTAAGCACTGAGGAATGAAGTGCTTTCGCTATTTATATTCATGCCGAACACTCATGACGGAATTAAATTCCGTCGCGGCACGCTTTTTTCGTCAAACAGCACCAGCGGGTGTCACGCGGCAACTATCCATTTATTACAGGAGCATAATGATGAATAAGTTTGCATTGATTTTTCTGACGGCAGCGATGACTTTAGGCAGCGGTGCAGCACTGGCTGCGGATAACAACAACGGCCAGGCGAATGCGTCAGCAGAAGCCGGCGCAGCCGCGGGCGGCGCGAAAGAGAATCTGCCGCCAAATAATGTCGATAATAGCAACATTAATAATGGCAGCATGAACACCAACGGCGCTGCGACTTCTGATACCAGCTCCGGTAATATGTCGGCCAGCCAGGAACACAAAAATACCATGTGTAAAGATGGTCGCTGCCCGGATATGAACAAGAAAGTTGAAACTAAGGAAGGCTGTGGTCACGTCAAACACAAAACTGACGGCACCACACAGTAATCCACGCGGAGCGTGATGTAGGGCGAGCTTCGGCTCGCCCTGTTGTTTTTCCCCTGCCCTATTTCCGCTATGCTAACGCTATGAAATTCACAGGAACTGTTTCATGGCTGCACTGCTGCTTATCGATGATCCCCCCTTAGTTGAAGTCGCGCTGGAAGCTGCCTGCCTCAACGCCCCCATTCCATTACAGCTCTACGCCGCCGGTGATGAAGCCCAGGCGCGCCAGCTGCTGCAACAGCATCACATTGACCTGATTGTGCTGGATATCGGCCTGCCGGATAGCGATGGTCTGGAGCTTTTGCGCCGTCTGCGCGCGCGCCATCAGCAGTGTCCGGTGCTGATTTACTCGGCCCAGCAGAACCGCCACACGCTGCTCAGCGCCGCCTCGCTCGGGGCTGCCGGCTATGTGGTGAAGAGTCAAAGCATGGCGCAGCTGCTGAGCGCCATTCTGGCGGTGCTGGGCGGCCAGCAGGCGTTTCCGCCGCTGCCGGAGCGCATTGCGCTACCGCTCACGGAGAAAGAGCAGCAGATTGTAGCGCTGCTGGTGCGCGGGCTGTCGAATATCCAGATTGGCGAACAGCTGCACATCAGCAATAAAACCGTCAGCACACACAAGAAAAATATCCTGGAGAAGACCGGCGTGCAGTCGGTGGTCGAGCTGGCAGAACTGTGGAAAGCTCAGCAGTGAAACGCTGGCTGCTGCTGTTTGCTCTGTTTTTCAGTCTGCTGGCGCGCGCCGGATTGCAGCCCGCCAGCAGCGTGATGCTGCCCGCCATGATGCCCGCGCCGCACGCCGAGCCGTGGCCGGGACCAGTGCTGCGCGTGGCGGTGCCGGCGCAAAACAGCGCGCCCTGGGCGATGCGCATCGGCGATCGCATCTGGGGCATTGATGCCGACTATCTCAGCGCCCTCAGCCAGCTGAGCGGCAGCACATTCAGCCTGCACGGTTATCCTGACTTTGCCGCACAGCTGGCGGCGCTGCAGCGCGGCGACGTGGATATGGTGTTGAGCACCCGTCAGCGCGATCTGCCCGCCGGGGTGCTGACCAGCGATAGCTGGTTCACCAGCCCGATGTGCATCTACCGCAATCGCGACAACCAGCGCGCGGTGATGTTCAACAGTGACAACGCTCAGCTGACCATCGCCGCCGACACGCTGGCAGCGTTTGTGAACGCGATCGCGCTGCTGGTGATTACAGTCCTGATCGTCTGTGAAGCGCTGCGCCGTTTTTACCAGCCCGAGCCGATTGAAGGCGGCCTGATGCTGGGCATCGCCATTGCCGGCCTGCTGGCGAATCTGCTGTCGTTCTGGCTGCTACACCGCGGCAGCGAAGAGAAGAATCTCAACGTACGTGCCGCCGCGCTGCACGTGCTGGGCGATCTGCTCGGTTCGGTGGGCGCAATCGTGGCGGCGGTGATCATCATGCTGACCGGCTGGACGCCGATCGATCCGATTCTGTCGCTGCTGGTGGTGCGCAGCGGCTGGGCGCTGCTGCGCGAAAGCCTGCACGAGCTGCTGGAAGGCGCACCGACGCATATCGACGTGGATAAGCTGGCGCGGGCGCTGACGCGTCACATTGATGAAGTGCGCAATGTGCATCATGTGCATGTGTGGCAGGTGGGCGAAAAGCCGGTGCTGACGCTGCACGTGCAGATGATTCCGCCGTACGATCACGACGGCCTGCTGCGACGTATTCATCAGTATCTGCACCAGCATTATCAGATTGCCCATGCTACGGTGCAGATGGAGTATCAGCCCTGCGTCGGCCCGGACTGCGAGTTATGCCTAGGGAGCAGCAACCAGCACGAGCACGCGTCACTGGAAGGCCACGCACCACCACTAGGGACAGGGCGCGCGAACCCTGTTCCCGTGCACTCTGCATCCACAGGCGCGTGCCGTTTAGCGCGATCAGCGTCAGAATGGCGTACTCCAGTACCATGGCATACACGCCCTGACGCGCAAAGATCATGACGCTGATAACGTTGATCACCACCCACAGCAGCCAGTTCTCGACGTATTTGCGCGTCATCAGGATCATCGCCACAATCGATAGCACCATCATGCAGGAATCCCAGAACGGGAAGGCATCCGGCTGCAGCTGCGGCATCACCACATTAAGGCCGAGCGACTGCATCAGACCCACCGCGGTGCGCGTGAGGAAAGCAAATACCGGGTCGATATAGCGCGTCATCAGCGCAATGGCGATCACGCAGGCGGCACCCCAGCCGATGGCTTTCGGCAGCGGCAGCCAGCGGATTTTCAGCGCCGCTTCATGGCTGCTGGTCTGCCGGCTCCACGCGTACCAGCCGTACACGTTGGCGACAAAGAAGAACAGCTGCAGCAGCAGGCTGGCATACAGCTGAATCTGAAAGAAAATCACCGCAAACAGCGTGACGTTAATCAGACCAAACAGGTAGTTGATAATTTTTTCCTGACTGGCGAGCCAGATACACAGCAGGCCGGCCAGCGTACCGATCGCCTCAATCCATGACAGATCGTAGCCGCCGATGCCAATCGGAATGTGAACCAGAATATTGTGTGTGCTAAAGAAGTCCATCATCTGCACCTGTATGAAAACCGCCTCAGGCTCAGGCGTTCCTTTTCAGCGTAATTGAGTTGTGCTGCAAAGTCTAGCATGCGGTTGAGCGGCAGCAACGCTGCCTTGCGCAGTGCCGCATCGACGTGAATTTCATGCTGCGCGCCGCCGTGTGCCAGCCCTTCAGCGATGGCCTGCAGGCCATTCATCGCCATCCACGGGCAGTGTGCGCAGCTGCGGCAGGTCGCCCCTTCGCCCGCGGTGGGCGCTTCCAGTAACTCTTTATCCGGTACCGCCTGCTGCATTTTGTAAAAGATGCCGCGATCGGTCGCCACAATCATCTGCGGATGCGGCAGCGTTTTGACGGCCTGAATCAGCTGGCTGGTGGAACCTACCGCATCGGCCAGTTCGACAATCGCCTGCGGTGACTCCGGGTGCACCAGCACCGCCGCGTCAGGATAGAGCGCTTTCATGCGCTGCAGCGCCTGGGTTTTGAACTCATCATGCACGATGCAGGCGCCCTGCCAGCACAGCACATCAGCGCCGGTTTGCTGCGTAACGTAGCGGCCCAGATGGCGGTCGGGTGCCCAGATGATTTTCTCACCGCGACTGTCGAGGTGTTCAATCAGCTCAACCGCAATGCTGGAAGTCACCACCCAATCGGCGCGTGCTTTTACCGCCGCCGACGTGTTGGCATACACCACCACGGTCCGATCCGGATGCGCATCGCAGAAGCGGTTAAATTCGTCAATCGGGCAACCGAGGTCAAGCGAGCACTCCGCCTGCAGCGTGGGCATCAGCACGGTTTTTTCCGGGCTAAGGATTTTGGCGGTTTCGCCCATGAAACGGACGCCGGCCACCAGCAGCGTTTGCGCCGGATGCTGGCTGCCAAAGCGCGCCATCTCGAGGGAATCCGCCACGCAGCCGCCGGTCTCTTCGGCCAGCGCCTGGATTTCCGGATCGGTGTAGTAATGCGCCACCATCACCGCATCGCGTGCTTTGAGCAGGCGTTTAATTTCTTCGATGTAACCGGCTTTTTCCTGCGGGCTGAGGCGCGCCGGTTTCGGCGGGAAGGGATAAATGGCGCTTTCAGCATCAAACATTGCACTCATGACACGGCTCTCGTTTTATCGATTTAACAAAATTGCCCATCAGGACGATGATGCGGCATTAAATCCGCCATCGTGTTTTATATGCTAAACACAATAGCGGATTACACCGAGCCTGTCGTGTGATTTTTATGCGGGAAGTACCAGCTGCGCGCCGGCCTGCGCCTGTTGTGGGCTTTCCAGTTCGAGCAGAAACGCTTTTACCACCAGGCCGCCAGCAAAGCCGGTGAGCTTACCGTTGCTGCCGATAACGCGATGACAGGGTGCCATGATCGACAACGGATTTTTACCGTTGGCAGCCCCAACGGCACGTACCGCTTTCGGGTTGCCGATCTGCTCCGCGATTTGCAGATAGCTGCGGGTTTCACCAAACGGAATGGTGAGCAGCGCCTGCCAGACCTTTTTCTGAAACGCAGTGCCGACTGTGTCGTACGGCATGTCAAACTGCTGACGCTCGCCGGCAAAGTACTGGCGCAGCTGACGCTCGGCCTCACAGAGAATCGGATGCTGATCGTTGCGCGCGATCGGTTTCAGCGGCACGCGCTGCGCGCCTTCGTTTTCCCATAAAATGGCTGACAGACCGCGATCCGTGGCGATGAGCGTCAGTTCTCCGACGGGCGTGGTAATGATTTTAGCGTGATACATGGTGCACCTCCGGCATGGGCTATACGGATGATTATCGCACTTTTGCGCGGCGAAACTGGCTGTTTTCGGCCATGAGCTTAAACTGGTTAGCTGTCCGAAAGCAGCCAGTTTTCCATCTGCACCTGCGCGACGATGGTGTTTATTTGCCGGAGACGATGATGTTTGATCCTGAAATTGCCTATCAGGCGCTGACGGCGCGCGACAGCCGTTTCGACGGGGTATTTTTTGTCGGCGTGACCTCCACCGGTATTTACTGCCGTCCGATCTGTCCCGTGAAAGCGCCGATGCAGAAGAACTGCCTGTTTTTCACCAGTGCCGAAGCAGCTGAAAAGGCGCACTTTCGCCCCTGTCTGCGCTGCCGTCCCGAGCTGGCACCCGGTTCGGCGCCGGTCGATAGCCATCATCGCATCGCCGACCGGCTGATTCGTCGTATCGAAGAAGGCTTACTGGAAGAACAGGATACACTGGCTGAGATCGCCAGCGAGTTTGACCTGAGTGAACGCCAGCTAAGACGGGTGATTCAGCAGGAGCTGGGCGTGTCGCCGCTTGAACTGCGGCAAACCCGGCGTATGCTACTGGCGAAGCAACTACTGACTGAAACCGCATTGCCGGTGACCGAAATTGCCTATGCCTGCGGTTTTCGTAGTCTGCGCCGTTTTAACGACGTGTTCCAGGCTCGCTGTCGCATGACGCCATCGCGTCTGCGTAAGCAGATTCAGACGAAAGCCCTGAATGGTGAGCAGGAGAGCGCCGAACTGCGCCTCAGCTACCGGCCTCCTAATGACTGGGACGCCATCCTCGATTTTCTGCAACAGCGCGTGATGAAGCAAGTCGAGTGGGTCAGCGAGGGCGTTTATCATCTTACTGTGGCGCTTGGTCAGTGTCGTGGCTGGGTGCGCATAAGCCATTTGCCGGAAAAGCAGGCCCTGAAGGTGCAATTTACCACCACACTGACGCCGGTGCTGCCTGCCCTGCTGCGCCGCTTGCGCGATCTGTTTGATCTGGATGCCCAGCCACAGCGCATCAGCGAGCAGCTCAGCCAGGATCCGCTATTAGCTGCGAGTGTCTGGCACGCTATCCCGGCTTACGCGTTCCTAGTGCCTTTTGACGGCTTCGAACTGGCGGTCCGCGCCATCCTCGGCCAGCAGGTGACGGTGAAAGCCGCGACGACGCTGAGCAGTCGCGTGGCGGAACGTTTTGGCGCGCCCCTCACCACGCCGTGGCCTGCGCTCTCCTGCTTACCGCCAGAGGCCGAATCACTGGCTACTGCCACCCTGGATGATATCGCCAGCCTCGGCATTGTGATCGCCCGCGCGCAGGCGATCCAGGCACAGGCCGAGGCCTGCGCCTCAGGAGCGCTGCGCTTCAATGGCGCGGTTAATCCGGACGTGGTACAGCAGCAGTTGCTGACGCTGAAGGGTGTTGGGCCGTGGACGGCGAGTTATATCGCCATGCGCGCCCTGCGCTGGCCGGATGCCTTCCCGAAAGAGGACATTGCGATCCGCAATAATCTCGGCGGCGTGAGCGCAAAGGTCGCAGAGCAGATGTCGCAGGTGTGGCGCCCGTGGCGCAGTTACGCGGTGCTGCATATCTGGAAGAGCCTGACGCCGGATAAGGTAAAAAAGTAGATCAGCTCGAAACCTTGCAGCCAGCCGAAAGGACGGGTCTGTTCCGTCTTCTTTGAGCATAGGTGCGATTATCTAAAGCAATGACAAGGCTTGAGGGCCAGTTAAGGCGGGAGCGGAAGGAGCGAAGCATCCGAGCCATGGACAAAAATGCCGGGAGCATTTTTGAACAACACGCAGTGTTGCCCGCTTGCGGGTGAGCCTCAGGGATGAGGCGAATACTCGCGAGGCCGATCCACAGGGATGTGAGGTTCCTTTGCGATCCGCCCCGCCTTATCTGGCCGGTGCACAACCTCAAAGCAACCCATCTAACACCATAAAAACGTAAAAAAGCAAAAAGGCGCCTTTAGGGCGCCTTTGTACATAACTGGTGGGTCGTGCAGGATTCGAACCTGCGACCAATTGATTAAAAGTCAACTGCTCTACCAACTGAGCTAACGACCCATCTTCAGTGCTGCCGATACTTGTTAAGATATGTCCCAGCAACGGCGGCATATATTACTGATTTAGCGGGAGGGCGCAACCCTTATTTTCCGCTAAATGTCTCAACTGCTTACCTTTCATGCGGCAAGACCAGAAATCAGACGAAATCCGGTCTTAACTGTAGCAATTACATCGCAGCGAGCCGTTTTTGTGCCTGCTTAGCAGACTCAGAGTTAGGGAACTGTTTGATCACCTGCTGGTAGACCGCTTTCGCTTTCGCTGTGTCGTTCTTCTCCTGCATGATCACCCCAACCTTAAACAGCGCTTCCGCCGCTTTTGGCGATTTCGGGTAGTTTTTAACTACAGTGGCAAAATAGTAGGCCGCATCGTCCTTTTTGCCTTTGTTGTAAAACAATTGACCCAGCCAGTAATTGGCATTCGGCTGATAGGTGGAGTCCGGATACTTCTTCACCCACGCCTGCAGCGCAGTAATCGATTGGTCGTACTGTTTCTTCTCAAGAATCAGCGCGACGGCAGCATTGTAATCGGTGTTGGCATCGCCGGTTTGTGCGGGTGCAGCGGCAGCCGTATTGCTGCTCCCCGCATCAGCGTTTCCCGCTGCGGCACCGGCTACTGCATCCGCACCACCGCTGGCCTGCGCACCATTACTGCTGCTCAGACTGTCGATCTGCTGATAAAGCTGCTTCTGCCGCTCAATCACCTGATTAAGCTGATAACTGTTCTGCTGGATCTGCCCGCGCAGCGAATCGATATCGCTTTGGTTATCACTCATCTGCTGCTGCAACTGCTGCAGAAGCTGAGCCTGGGCATTGGAGATACGTTCAAGAGTGGTGACACGGTCTTCGACCGAGCCTGAGCCAACGCTACTGATTGACGCTTGGGCATTAGCGGCCCAGGGGGCCGCTACGCCAACCAGTAACGACAGACTCAACAGATGAAGTCTGAAGTTACTAATCATGTGATTCTCTTAGTAAACCAGTACGGCACGACGGTTTTTAGCGTAAGCCGCTTCGTCGTGGCCCAGTACAGCAGGTTTCTCTTTACCGTAAGATACGATAGACATCTGGTGAGCAGACACGCCTTTACCCTGCAGGTACATTTTAACGGCGTTAGCACGACGCTCGCCTAGGGCGATGTTGTACTCTGGGGTGCCGCGCTCATCCGCGTGACCTTCGATGGTCACTTTGTAAGATGGGTTACTGCGCAGGAAAGCGGCGTGCTGATCCAGCATCTGAGCGTATTCAGACTGCACGTCATACTTGTCCAGACCGAAGTAAACGATGTTGTTCTGCTGCAGCTGCTGCATCTGCAGACGCGCCTGCTCGTCAGAAGACATGTTGCCGTTCTGGCCAGCGCCAGCGCCGTATGCACCGTCAGCACCCATACCGGTCTGATCGTTGTTGTTGTTTTTGTGAGAGCTACATGCAGCTACCGCGATAACCGGCAGAGCCAGCATCAAACCCTTCAGCACTTTGTTCAGTTGCATTTCTTTATCCTATTATTTTGTTTGCCATACATTTTACTCCCCCGACAGGCGAGGGAGCGATGCATCACAGATACGGCGACCAGGCAGGGAATTTGCCCTGTCCATCAGTTGCCGGAAGACGCGCTTTGAAACGCCCATCGGTTGAAACCAACTGCAACACGGAACCCATCCCCTGAGTAGAGCTATAGATTACCATCGTGCCGTTAGGAGCCAGACTTGGCGTCTCATCCAGGAACGTGTCCGTTATGGTCTGAACGGCTCCCGTTTCCAGATCCTGTTTGGCGACGTGCTGCGCGCCACCGGCGCTGCTGATCATCACCATCGTTTTACCGTCAGATGACACATCCGCATCCTGGTTCTGAGCCCCTTCCCAGGTAATGCGCTGTGGCGTTCCGCCGTTAACGTTAACTTTGTAAATCTGTGGCGCACCGGCCTGATCCGAAGTGTAAGCCAGCGTCTGGCTGTCCGGGAACCAGGTAGGTTCGGTGCTGTTGTAGCGGCCATCGGTCACCTGACGCGTCTGACCGGAGGCCAGATCTATCACGTACAGGTTCAGGCTACCGGTTTTTGACAGGGCGAAGGCCAGCTTAGAGCCGTCCGGCGAGAAGGCCGGCGCACCGTTGTGACGCGGATAAGAAGCCACCTGACGGATAGCGCCGTTGGCCAGCGTCTGCACCACCAGCGCCGATTTACCGCTTTCGAAGGTCACGTAAGCCACTTTGCTGCCGTCTGGCGACCAGGCCGGTGACATCAGCGGCTGTGGCGAACGGTGTACCACAAACTGGTTGTAACCATCGTAGTCAGACACGCGCAGCTCGTACGGGAACTGACCGCCGTTGGTCTGCACCACATAGGCGATACGGGTACGGAACGCGCCTTTAATACCGGTCAGCTTCTCAAACACTTCATCGCTGGCGGTATGCGCTGCATAGCGCAGCCACTGTTTGGTGACTTTGTAGGAGTTCTGCGCCAGCACGGTACCCGGTGCGCCACCGGTATCCACCAGCTGATAAGCCACCTGGTAGCTGCCATCGGCGTTCGGCGTAACCTGCCCGACGACCACGGCATCAATACCCAGTGCGCTCCACGCGGCAGGCTGGACTTCCTGTGCGCTGGTCGGCTGCTGTGGCAGACGAGAGCGATCCAGCGGGTTGAACTTACCGCTGTTACGTAAGTCTGCTGCGACGATGCCACCAATATCTTCGGGTGCAGCGCCCGGACCGGCCCACTGGAACGGCACCACACCAATTGGGCGTGCGGTATTCACGCCCTGCGTAATTTCAATGCGTACTTCCGCGTGCAGCATCGCTGCCCACAGCAGTACAAAAAAACCTAAGGTTACACGAAGTGCCTGCTTCATCTTATCTCCCTTATCTGAACCTGAGTTCATGATAATTCGCACAGTTCCTGAAAAAACACGAGTACTCATAGAGTACGGCAAGCTAACCTTAGTTCAACCTGCCGTACGTTACTGCATTATTCTGGTTTGAAACGCATCGGTGCGTTCTTAAACACTTCATATACGGCCTGCGAAGGCGGCTTCGGAATGCGTGCCTGCTTCGCTGCGGTAATCGCCGCCTGGCATAGCGCCGGATCGCCGCCCTCAGCTTTCACATCAATCAGCAAACCATCCGGTGCCAGTTTAATCCGCAGATCGCAGCTTTTGCCGCGATACAGATCGGCATCGTAGAAGCGGCTCTGAATCGCACTGGTGATCTGACCCAGATACGCATTCACTTCAGCACCTGAGGCACCCGCCTTCTTCTGATTGCCCTGACCTGCCGCCGAGCCACCACCGGACGCGGCGCCACTTTTCGGTACATTCTTACCGGAAGAGAGACCGCCTAACAGATCATCCACATCGCTCTCGTTCTTCGCCGCTTCGGCAACTGCTTTCTTCTTCGCATCGGCGGCGGCTTTAGCTTTCGCCGCCGCATCCGCTTTGGCTTTGGCTGCTGCCTCAGCTTTCTCTTTGGCTTCCTGTGCGGCTTTGGCTTTCGCATCTGCCGCGGCCTGGGCTTTGGCTTCTGCCTCCGCTTTGGCTTTCGCCTGCTGCGCGGCTTTCTCTTTCGCCGCTTCGGCTGCGGCGGCTTTGGCCTGCTCTTCCGCTTTCTTCTTCGCGTCGGCAGCGGCCTTCGCCTGAGCATCCGCCTGCGCTTTGGCATCGGCTTTGGCTTTCGCTGCGGCCGCTTCTGCTGCTTTCTGCTGCTCCTGCGCCTGCTTCGCTGCTGCTTCGGCCGCCTTCTGCTGCTCTGCCTGCTGCTTCGCCTGCTCTTTGGCTTCCTGCTGCACCTGCAGACGCTCTTTTTCCAGCTCTTTCAGCCGCTGCTGTTCAGCGGCCTGCTTCTGCTGCAACTCTTCCGCCTGCTTCTGGCGCTGCTGCTCGGCGCGCTGACTGTCACTCTGCTGATTCTGCTGACGGTTATACTGCTCAACCACCGCGCCAGGATCGACCATCACCGCGTCGATATCACTGCCGCCACCGCCGCCGCTGGCTTCGATATGTTCGTTAAACGAGCTCCAAATCAGCAGGGCGATCAGCACGATGTGCAGAATCACCGAAATGATTATCGCGCGTTTTAACTTCTCGTTCTGCTCGGTTGCCTTCGACACTCTCGGTTCCCAAAAACGGTTCGCGTTAAATCGGCTGCGTCATCAAACCGACGGATTTCACGCCAGCCTGATGCAACAGGTTCAGCGCCTTGATGATTTCGTCGTAAGGCACATCTTTCGCCCCACTAATCAGGAAGACCGTCTTCGGATTGGCTTCAATACGGCGCTGCGCTTCGCTTACCACCTGCTCCGGCGGCAGCTGCGTCACACGATCGTGATCCACCACCAGGCTGTACTGCCCTACCCCGGCCACTTCCACGATCACCGGCGGATTATCGTCGCTGGAAACGGTTTTCGAGTCAGTCGCATCCGGCAGGTCCACTTCCACGCTCTGCGTAATAATCGGCGCGGTTGCCATAAAGATGAGCAGCAACACCACCAGCACGTCCAGCAGCGGAACAATGTTGATTTCCGACTTAAGGTCGCAACGCCCGCGACCACGGGTTCTGGCCATCGTTAACCTCGACTTACTTGCTGTTGTCGGTAGAGAAAGCCTGACGATGCAGGATGGCCGTGAACTCTTCCATAAAGTTGTCGTAGCCCTGCTCCAGCTTGTTCACGCGCTGGTTCAGACGGTTATACGCCATAACGGCAGGAATGGCCGCGAACAGACCGATTGCGGTGGCGATCAGCGCTTCGGCGATACCGGGCGCAACCATTTGCAGCGTGGCCTGTTTTACCGCACCCAGTGCGATGAAGGCATGCATGATCCCCCACACCGTACCAAACAGACCGATATACGGGCTGATGGAACCGACGGTGCCAAGGAATGGGATATGATTTTCCAGCGCTTCCAGTTCACGGTTCATCGAGATGCGCATGGCGCGACCGGCCCCTTCGACCACCGCTTCCGGCGCATGGCTGTTGGCGCGGTGCAGGCGGGCAAACTCTTTAAAGCCAGAGTAGAAAATCTGTTCAGACCCGCTCAGCTCGTCACGGCGCGCTTGGCTCTCCTGATAAAGACGCGACAGCTCGATACCGGACCAGAATTTGTCCTCGAACGCCTCGGCCTCACGCCCCGCCGCGTTAAGAATGCGGGTGCGCTGAATGATAATTGCCCAGGAGGCAATAGAAAAGCCGATCAAAATCAACATGATAAGTTTGACCAGAAGGCTTGCCTTCAGGAACAAATCAAGAACGTTCATGTCAGTCACTGCTTGAACTCCGCGACAATAGACTTGGGAAGCGCAATCGGCTTCATTAGATGTGGGTTGATGCAGGCAATCAGGACGTCTGCTTCATTGAGCACTTTGCCTTCAGCATTCACGATACGCTGCGAGAACGTCATGGTTGCGCGCGTCATTGCTGTCACT
Source organism: Type-A symbiont of Plautia stali (assembly GCF_059731155.1). Lineage (NCBI taxonomy): Bacteria > Type-A symbiont of Plautia stali. Next base: position 1,899,854 of record NZ_AP035891.1, read on the forward strand.
TCGCTCTGGATCTCCAGAAGGTCGTCGAGACGTGCCGCGGCAATAAAGTCCACCGTCATGCGCCGTACCACAAAAGCCACCTGCTCTTCCAACAGGGCCTGTTGATTGAAATGGTGCTGTCGCAACATCTCGGTACGTGCTCGTTCATAAAAAGCAAGATAGCTGGCGTGGTAAACCACACCACCGGCGTCAGTGTCTTCGTAATAGACCCGAACCGGCCAGCGAAACAGCGTTGTACTCACTCTACATCCCGGTCTCATTTTAAATGTTGCTACTATACGCAAGTGAGATCGGCTTGGGAATGGTCCGCCAGAGCCAGGAGAAAATAATTATCAGACGTTAACAACTGGAAGGATTTTTGGGAGATTTCCTGACCAACCGCTGACAAAAACTCACGTCAGCAGCGGAAAAACAGCCCTTGCGGGCTGAGACAGAACTTAATGGTAGAACCAGTAAATTCCCAGCGCCAGTACGATCAGCGCCGGCAGCGGGGCAAACAGCGCCTGCCAGCGTGCACGCAGTGGCCGGAAACCCGTGCCGTGAATCACGCCGCTGCACACCGCCCAGATTAACAATAATCCGTGCCAGATGGCGAGCTCACTGGTGCGTGCGGCAAAGCGCGCCGGCTGCCAGATGACGCATCCGGCCAGCCACAGCGCCAGAATCAGTGAAAGGGCCCGCAGCGGGCCCTTATCCATCAGACGATACAGCGTCTGTATCAGGCTGCGCATCAGAGCTTGTCGTCCTGCGCGCCGCCCTCTTCCACATGCTCGATCGCCAGTGCCGTGACCACGCCAAACGCACAGGCCAGTAAGGTGCCAAGAATCCAGGCAAAATACCACATGCTCAATCTCCTCAATCAGTACAGGGAGTGCATATTGCGCTCAATGTGTTCTTTGGTGATACGGCCATACATTTTGTAGTAACACCAGCTGGTGTAAGCCAGAATAATCGACACAGAGATGATGGCTGCCACGGTCATGATCTGCAGCGTCAGCAGGCTGGAGGTCGCGTCCCACATGGTCAGGCTGGTGCCTGGCACGGTGCTGGATGGCATGATGAACGGGAACAACGCAATGCCAGCCGTCATAATGACGCACGCCAGCGTCAGCGAAGAGAAGATAAACGCCCATGCGCCCTTCTCCATGCGCGAACACAGGATGGTCAGCAGCGGCAGCAGCGCGCCCAGCAGCGGGAACAGCCACAGCACCGGCATCTGCTCAAAATTGACCAGCCAGGCACCGGCTTCACGCACCACGTCTTTACCCAGCGGGTTAGACGCCGCGTGATGATCGATAGTGCTTTTCAGCACATAGCCATCAATGCCGTACTTCACCCACACGCCGGCCAGTACAAAGCCCACTAGCATCACCAGCGCGCTGATTTGCGCCGCCGTGCGGGAACGCAGGTGCAGTTCGCCGCTGGTGCGCATCTGCAGGTAAGTCGCGCCCTGGGCCAGAATTATCGCGACGCTGATCACCCCAGCCAGCAGGCCAAACGGATTAAGCAGCTGGAAGAAATTACCGGTGTAGAACAGGCGCAGGTACTCATCAGCATGGAACGGCACACCCTGCAGCAGGTTACCGAACGCCACGCCAATCACAAGCGGCGGCACAAAGCTGCCAATGAAGATGCCCCAGTCCCAGGCACCGCGCCAGCGCATATCTTCAATCTTCGACCGGTAATCAAAGTCGACCGGACGGAAGAACAGCGAGGCCAGCACCAGAATCATCGCCACGTAGAAACCGGAGAACGCGGCGGCATAAACCATTGGCCAGGCGGCGAACAGCGCCCCGCCGGCAGTGATCAGCCAGACCTGGTTACCGTCCCAGTGCTGCTGTTAATCATGATGCGACGTTCGGTATCGGTACGACCGAGAATGCGGGTCAGCATTCCCACACCCATATCGAAACCGTCGGTGACGGCAAAACCGATCAGCAGCCACCAGACAAAACGCAACACTTCATAGTCAAACATGGTCGCTCTCCTTATCCGCGCGCCGGTTGAGTAACAGCTTGCACTGTTTCATGGTGATAGCGGCCGGTTTTCAGGCTGCTTGGACCAAGGCGGGCGAATTTGAACATCAGATACATCTCGGCCACTAGGAACACGGTATACAGGCCGCAGATCAGGATCATCGAGAACAGCAGATCGCCGACGGTCAGCGACGAGTTGGCCACTGCGGTTGGCAGTACCTCACCAATCGCCCACGGCTGACGGCCATATTCAGCGACAAACCAGCCGGCTTCGACGGCAATCCACGGCAGTGGAATACCGTACAGCGCCGCTTTCAGCAGCCAGCGATTCTTACCGATGCGGTTACGAATCACGCTCAAGAACGACAGCGCAATGATGCCCAGTAGCAGCACGCCACACAGCACCATGATGCGGAAGGAGAAATAGAGCGGTGCCACGCGCGGAATGGAATCCTGCGTTGCCTGCTGGATTTGCGCTTCCGTGGCGTTCGCCACGTCCGGGGTATAACGCTTGAGCAGCAGACCGTAGCCGAGATCCTGTTTATGCGTCTCAAACTCACTGCGCACCGCCGGATCTTTACTGCCGGCACGCAGCTCGTTCAGCAGCGCATAGGCTTTCATACCATTACGGATGCGCACTTCATGCTGCGCCAGCAGATCTTTCAGGCCGGTGACCGGCGTATCGACAGAACGGATGGCGATCAGGCCAAGCAGATACGGGATCTGGATGGCGTACTTGTTCTCCTGCGTCGCCTGATCCGGTACGCCAAACAGCGTAAAGGCCGCCGGCGCCGGCTGGGTTTCCCATTCGGCTTCGATGGCGGCCAGCTTGGTTTTCTGCACGTCGCCCATTTCATAGCCGGATTCGTCACCCAGCACGATGACCGACAGCACGGCAGCCATACCGAAGCTGGCAGCGATAGCAAAGGAGCGTTTGGCAAACGCGATGTCACGCCCTTTCAGCAGATACCAGGCGCTGATGCCCAGAATGAACATCGCACCGGTGGTGTAGCCCGCGGCCACGGTATGCACAAATTTCACCTGCGCCACCGGGTTCAGCACCAGCTCGGAGAAGCTCACCATCTCCATACGCATGGTTTCGAAATTGAATTCGGAGGCGATCGGGTTCTGCATCCAGCCGTTCGCCACCAGGATCCACAGCGCGGACATGTTCGAGCCGAGTGCCACCAGCTAGGTCACCGCCAGGTGCTGCACTTTACCAAGGCGATCCCAGCCGAAGAAGAACAGGCCGACAAAGGTGGATTCAAGGAAGAACGCCATCAGGCCTTCGATGGCCAGCGGCGCACCGAAGATATCGCCGACGTAGTGGGAGTAATAAGACCAGTTGGTACCGAACTGAAATTCCATGGTCAGGCCGGTGGCCACACCCAGCGCAAAGTTGATACCAAACAACTTGCCCCAGAATTTGGTCATATCTTTATAAATCTGTTTTCCCGATAGGACATAGACCGTTTCCATGATTGCCAGCAAAAACGCCATACCGAGCGTTAAGGGCACGAACAGGAAATGGTACATCGCCGTCAGGGCAAACTGTAAACGCGACAGCTCGACAATATCTAACATGATGACTCCTTGCTCCTCGCATGAACTCATCCTGCGAATAACAACCACAAACAGCGGGCAGTGCGATGCAGAATAAGGTCAGGAACGACTGATTATTGATTCCAGTTTTGTTACCGACAGCACAATGCGTACTGCGGCCCGAAGTGAGCGAGTAACAGTGGTGAAATTCCCCGAAAAACCGATCGCTTCAGCCTGTTTCGTGCAGGAGTAAGATGAGGAGGCGACAGAATTGATATGACAACGCCTGGCACAAACTCCTGAAAAATGATGAAAAAGACTGAATTGATGCAACGCAATTTATACCGGTTGGGTTGCTTTTAGCCAGCGGTAAAATTTGCTATATATCGCCTTTTACTGATCTGATTAAGACAATAATTTTCCAGATATGTAGTGTTAGAGTTGTTGTTAATTAGTTGTCATAAATCGATAGCGCAATTAAGAAAACAATTACCTTTCCCATAATTATTTAACCTCTGTGCCAGCCAGACGGCTAGACGCTGACGGGAAAAAGCACGCCTCTTTGCCCTTCTTTACTCAACGACAAAGTAAGCATAGCCGCAGAAAATGTTGCCGTTACGTTTTTGCTGCAAATGTGTGAGGACGGCTGCCGGCAGCGCGTTACCGCCATAAAAAAAGCCACCCGCAGGTGGCTTTTTTCTTTCAGCAGCAAAATCTTATTTTGCTGGCAGTACCGCTTTCACCGCATCGCCGATATCGGCTAGGCTGCGAACGGTTTTCACACCGGCCGCTTCCAGCGCAGCAAATTTCTCATCAGCAGTGCCTTTACCTCCGGCAATGATGGCGCCGGCGTGGCCCATACGCTTGCCTTTAGGCGCCGTTACGCCGGCGATATAGCCGACCACTGGCTTGGTCACGTGCTCTTTGATGAACGCCGCGGCCTCTTCTTCAGCGCTGCCGCCGATCTCACCGATCATCACGATCGCTTCGGTCTGCGGATCGTCCTGGAACATTTTCAGGATGTCGATGAAGTTGGAGCCTGGGATCGGGTCACCGCCGATGCCCACACAGGTGGACTGGCCGTAGCCGATGTCGGTGGTCTGCTTAACCGCTTCATAGGTCAGCGTACCGGAACGTGACACGATACCGACGCGGCCTGGCTGGTGAATGTGGCCCGGCATGATACCGATCATACATTCGCCAGGGGTGATCACACCCGGGCAGTTCGGGCCGATCATGCGCACGCCTGCTTCGTCCAGCTTCACTTTCACCGTCAGCATATCCAGCGTTGGGATACCTTCGGTGATGGTGATGATCAGTTTGATGCCCGCGTCGATCGCTTCCAGGATACCGTCTTTGCAGAACGGTGCCGGCACGTAGATCACGGTAGCGGTGGCGCCCGTGGCTTCTACCGCTTCGCGCACGGTGTTAAACACCGGCAGACCGAGATGGGTGGTGCCGCCTTTACCTGGCGTCACACCGCCAACCAGCTGCGTACCATAGGCCAGCGCCTGCTCAGAGTGGAACGTTCCCTGGCCACCGGTGAAACCCTGGCAAATGACTTTGGTGTTTTTGTCGATCATAATGGACATTATTTACCCTCCGCAGCAGCGACAACACGCTGTGCTGCGTCTGTCAGGCTGGTTGCTGCAATGATGTTAAGACCGCTGTCAGCCAGTTTCTTCGCGCCCAGCTCGGCGTTGTTACCTTCCAGACGTACCACTACCGGCATGTTGACACCCACTTCTGCCACGGCACCGATGATGCCGTCTGCGATCAGGTCGCAGCGCACGATGCCGCCGAAGATGTTAACGAATACCGCTTTCACAGCATCGTCAGACAGGATGATTTTGAAGGCTTCGGTAACGCGCTTTTTGGTTGCGCCGCCGCCAACATCAAGGAAGTTTGCAGGCTGACCACCGTGGTGTTTCACGATGTCCATGGTGCCCATCGCCAGACCGGCGCCGTTGACCATACAGCCAATGTTGCCTTCCAGCGCGACGTAGTTCAGTTCCCACTGAGTCGCGTGGGCTTCACGTGGGTCTTCCTGGCTTGGGTCACGCATTTCACGCAGCTCTGGCTGACGGAACAGGGCATTGCCATCGGCACCCAGTTTGCCATCCAGACAGATCAGGTTACCCTGTTTGGTGATTACCAGCGGGTTGATCTCAACCATCGCCAGATCACGCTCCAGGAACATGGTCGCCAGACCCATGAAGATTTTGGTGAACTGGCTGACTTGCTTACCGGTCAGGCCCAGTTTGAATGCCAGCTCGCGACCTTGGTATGGCTGCGGGCCGGTCAGCGGATCCAGCGCCATTTTGTGGATCAGGTGCGGGGTTTCTTCCGCCACTTTCTCGATTTCCACGCCGCCTTCGGTTGACGCCATGAAGATCACGCGACGGGTGGCACGGTCAACCACCGCACCCAGATACAGCTCCTGATCGATGTCGGTCGCCGCTTCAACCAGGATCTGGTTTACCGGCTGGCCATTGGCGTCAGTTTGGTAGGTCACCAGACGTTTGCCCAGCCAGTTTTCAGCGAAAGTACGAATGTCTTCTTTACTGTTAACCACCTTCACACCGCCCGCTTTACCGCGGCCACCGGCATGAACCTGACATTTCACCACCCACGGACCCGCGCCAATTTTCGAGGCGGCTTCTTCGGCTTCACGTGGCGTGGTGCAGGCGTAGCCAGTCGGTGCTGGCATACCATACCGTGCAAACAGCTGCTTCGCCTGGCATTCGTGTAAGTTCATGATGTTCTATCCATTCAGATCTAAACAGGGTTAATTTGGGCGCGCCTCGTGCCAGCGCGCCCGGCGAAAATCAGACATCCAGCAGCAGACGCGCCGGATCTTCCAGCAGCTCTTTCACCGCGACCAGATAGCCGACAGATTCACGACCATCGATCAGACGGTGATCGTAGGAGAGCGCCAGATACATCATTGGCAGCACCACCACCTGACCATTCACCGCCATTGGGCGATCTTTGATGGCGTGCATCCCCAGAATTGCGCTCTGCGGCGGGTTGATGATCGGCGTAGACATCAGCGAACCGAACACACCACCGTTGGTGATGGTGAAGTTACCGCCGGTCAGTTCTTCCACCGTCAGCTTGCCGTCACGGCCTTTCACCGCCAGCTCTTTAATTTTCATCTCGATATCGGCCATGCTCAGCGCATCAACATCTTTCAGCACTGGCGTCACCAGACCACGCGGCGTAGAGACCGCGATGCTGACATCGAAATAGTTGTGGTACACCACATCGTCGCCGTCGATCGACGCGTTGACTTCCGGGAAGCGTTTCAGCGCTTCGACCACCGCTTTGATGTAGAAGGACATAAAGCCCAGACGCACGCCGTGACGCTTCTCGAAGGCATCGCCGTACTGCTTGCGCAGATCCATGATCGGCTTCATGTTGACTTCGTTGAAGGTGGTCAGCATTGCGGTGCTGTTTTTCGCTTCCAGCAGACGCTCGGCCACGCGCTTGCGCAGACGGGTCATTGGCACGCGCTTCTCGCTGCGGTTGGCTACTGCCTGCGGAGCCGCATCGGCTGCCGGCGCCGCTTTCGCGCCGTCGGCTTTCTTCGCCAGATGTTTTTCCACATCTTCGCGCGTCAGACGGCCGCCGACACCGGTGCCTTTAATCTGGCTGGCGTCGAGGTTGTTCTCCGCAATCAGGCGGCGCACGGCCGGGCTGAGCGCGTCATTGCTCTCTTCTTCCAGAGATGCAGTCTGACGCTGTGCAGGCGTAGACTCCTTGCTTTCCACTTTCGCCGTGGTCTCTTTCCCGCCGCTGTTGCCTTCCTTCAGACGGCCCAGAATCTGGCGCGACGTTACGGTGGCGCCTTCGTCTTCCAGCACCGCTTCCAGCACACCGTCAGCGGCGGCAGGCACTTCCAGTACCACTTTTTCAGTTTCGATCTCGACCAGCACTTCGTCGCGGGTCACAGAGTCGCCGGGTTTTTTATGCCAAGTGGCTACCGTGGCGTCCGCTACGGATTCAGGCAAATCGGGAACGAGAATTTCTACGCTACTCATTTTCTTTCCTTTTAATTAACCAAGGTTCAGCGCGTCATTGACCAGGTCTTGCTGCTGTTGTTGATGTACGGACATATAGCCCACGGCCGGTGAAGCAGAAGCCGGACGGCCTGCGTAACGCAGTGACGCACCAAATGGAACCACTTCGCGGAAATGATGCTGACTGCAATACAATGCGCCCTGGTTCAGTGGCTCTTCCTGACACCAGACGAAATCCTGAACATGGGCGTAATTCTTCAGCGCTTCCTGCACCGCTTTGTGCGGGAACGGATAGAGCTGTTCGATACGCACGATGGCGACATCGGTCTGCTCGTTCTTACGACGCTGCTCCAGCAGATCGTAATAAACTTTACCGGAGCACAGCACCACGCGTTTCACCTGCTGCGGATCGAGGTCGTCGATCTCACCAATCGCCGGCTGGAAGCTGCCGTTGGCCAGCTCATCTAGGCTGGACACCGCCAGTGGATGACGCAGCAGCGACTTCGGTGACATCACGATCAGCGGACGGCGCATACCGCGCAGCGCCTGACGACGCAGCATGTGGTACACCTGCGCTGGCGTTGATGGCACGCAGACCTGCATGTTCTGCTCAGCACACAGCTGCAGATAGCGCTCGAGGCGCGCGGAGGAGTGCTCCGGACCCTGCCCTTCGTAGCCGTGCGGCAGCAGCATCACCAGACCACACATGCGGCCCCATTTCTGCTCGCCGGAGCTGATGAACTGATCGATCACCACCTGAGCGCCGTTGGCGAAGTCACCGAACTGCGCTTCCCAGATGGTCAGCACGCGCGGCTCTGCGGTGGCGTAACCGTATTCGAACGCCAGAACCGCTTCTTCCGACAGCACCGAATCCCACACCTTGAACTGCCCCTGACCGTTATGGATGTGGTGCAGCGGGGTGTAAGTCGAACCGTTCTGCTGGTTGTGAATCACCGCGTGACGGTGGAAGAAGGTGCCGCGGCCGGAGTCTTCACCCGACAGGCGCACCGGAATGCCTTCATCCACCAGCGTGGCGTAGGCGAGGTTTTCCGCGCCGCCCCAGTCGAACTGCTTGTTGCCTTCCGCCATCTCTTTGCGGTCGTTGTAAATCTTGGCAACGCGCGACTGAACTTCCACCGCTTCTGGAATGCTGCTGATGCGGCGCGCCAGCTCCTGCAGACGTTTCATGTCCACGGTTTCCGGGTAGCTCTCATCCCACTCGTGGTTGAGGTACGGAGACCAGGTGAACGAATGCAGGCTCATCGGACGCCATTCCGGCACCACGCACTCGCCTTCATCCAGCGCGTCGCGGTACAGGTTTACCAGCTCGGTGGCATCTTCCTGCGTGGCCACACCTTCGCTTTCCAGCTGATCGGCGTAGATTTTGCGCGGCGTCGGATGCTTTTTGATTTTCTGATACATCAGCGGCTGGGTTGCGCTTGGCTCGTCGGCTTCGTTATGGCCGTGACGGCGGTAGCACACCAGGTCGATGAACACATCGCGTTTGAAGGTGTTGCGGTAATCCAGCGCCAGACGGGTAACAAACGCCACCGTTTCTGGATCGTCCGCGTTGACGTGGAAGATCGGCGCCAGCACCATTTTGCCGATGTCGGTGCAGTAAGGGGTAGAACGCGCATCTTTAGGATTCGAGGTGGTGAAGCCCACCTGGTTGTTAATCACGATGCGCACGGTGCCGCCCACTTCGTAACCGCGAGCCTGCGACATGTTGAGGGTTTCCTGCACCACGCCCTGGCCAATAACCGCGGCGTCACCGTGAATGGTGATCGGCAGGACTTTGTTGCTGCCCGGCTCCGCCAGACGATCCAGACGCGCACGCACCGAGCCGATTACCACCGGGCTTACAATTTCCAGATGCGACGGGTTGAACGCCAGCGCCAGGTGCACCAAGCCGCCTTCGGTTTCCACGTCTGACGAGAAGCCCATATGGTACTTCACGTCACCGGTACCGAGGTGCTCTTTGTGCTTGCCGGAGAACTCGTCGAACAGATCCTGCGGTTTTTTACCCAGCACGTTGATCAGCACGTTGAGACGGCCGCGGTGCGCCATGCCCAGCACCACTTCACGCGTGCCGCTCTTGCCGGCGTGGCGAATCATTTCGCGCAGCATCGGCACCAGCGCATCGCCGCCTTCCAGCGAGAAGCGTTTGGCACCCGGGAATTTCGCGCCGAGGTATTTTTCCAGGCCCTCTGCCGCCGTCAGCTCTTTCAGGAAACCTTTTTTCTCGTCCGCGCTGAATGACGCATGGCCCACCACCGATTCCAGACGCTGCTGAATCCAGCGCTTCTCTTCGGTGTTGTTGATGTGCATGTACTCTGCACCAATCGAACCACAGTAGGTCTGCTGCAGTGCGGCATAAAGATCGGCCAGCTTCATGGTCTCTTTGCCAATGGCGAAAGAGCCTACGTTAAAGCTTTCCTGAAAATCGGCGTCGGTTAGATCGTGGAAGGCCGGATCGAGATCCGCCACGCGCTCCTGCTTCCACAGGCCGAGCGGATCGAGATTAGCGTGCTGATGGCCGCGGAAGCGGAACGCATTAATCAGCTGCAGCACTTTAACCTGTTTGGAATTAGCGGCCGGATCGGTGACTGTGGAGGTGTAGCGGGTGGCGTCTTTCGCCAGGCGGCGGAAGTATTCACGCGTAGTGGAGTGAAACTGCTCAGGTTTCACGCCGGTGCCCGGCAGCTGCTGGAACATCGAGCGCCACACTTCATCAACAGAGTCAGGATCGGTCAGGAAATCCTCATAGAGTTGCTCTATGTAGGACTGGTTCGCGCCGGCCAGCCAGGAGGAGTCCAGCCAGGGTTTCATCGCGCTGTTATGCATTGTGATCCCTTAAGCATTAATCTGCTTTTTTGAGGTTTCATTTGTTGCCGCTTACGCGGCTTGCCGTAGTGAGTTCAGCGATACGAACCTATGCGCAACCGGCGCTTGGCCCGTAAGGGAACCTTTATAAGCGTGGTCCGTACCGCGCTTATAGAGGCTTCCGTAAGCGATCGGGAACCTGGGTTCCCGATCGTGACTTCCGTTTGTTACGCCCCGCGCTGCAGCAGCATCGACTTAATGTGGCCGATGGCGCGCGTTGGGTTTAATCCTTTCGGGCACACGCTCACACAGTTCATGATGCTGTGACAGCGGAAAACACTGAAAGCATCATTCAGATTGTCGAGGCGCGCATCGGTTTCGGTGTCGCGGCTGTCAATCAGGAAGCGGTATGCCGCCAGCAGGCCGGCCGGACCGATGAACTTGTCCGGATTCCACCAGAACGATGGGCACGACGTGGAGCAGCAGGCACAGAGAATACACTCGTACAGGCCGTCCAGGTGCTCACGCTGCGCAGGCGTTTGCAGATGCTCGCGCGCTGGCGGATTTTCCCCATTATTCAACAGGAAAGGCTTAATCTTCTTATACTGAGCATGGAATTGTCCCATGTCCACCACGAGGTCGCGGATCACCGGCAAACCGGGCAGTGGACGGATAACAATCTTCTTGCTGCCATTGCCCAGTGCGGAGACCGGCGTGATACACGCCAAGCCATTTTTACCGTTAATGTTGAGGCCGTCGGAGCCGCACACGCCTTCACGGCAGGAGCGACGGAAGGCCAGCGTAGGATCCTTCTCTTTCAGACGGATCAGCGCGTCCAGCAGCATCATGTCGCGACCATCTTCCGCTTCGAGGGTGTAATCCTGCATGCGCGGTTTGTCATCGACTTCCGGGTTGTAACGATAGATAGAAAATTCGAGTCTCATGATGATCTCCGCAATTAGTAAGTACGCGCTTTCGGCGGGAAGGCCGCACGCAGTTTCGGTTGCATGTTCACCTCACGGCGCGTCATGCTTTCCGTTTGCGGAACATAGAGGCTGTGGCACAGCCAGTTGGCATCATCACGCTCCGGATAGTCGAAGCGGCTATGGGCGCCACGGCTTTCGGTGCGGAAGTTGGCCGCTACAGCGGTGGCGTACGCGGTTTCCATCAGGTTATCCAGCTCAAGGCATTCGATACGCTGCGTGTTGAAGTCCGGTGAACGGTCATCGAGGCGCGCGTTTTTCAGGCGCTCACGAATCTCTTTCAGCTCGGCCAGACCTTCACGCATCGCATCCCCTTCACGGAATACCGAGAAGTTGTTCTGCATGCAGCGCTGCAGCGCCTTCCGGATTTCAACCGGGTCCTCACCGGTGGTGTTGTTTTCCCAGCGGTTGAAGCGGGCCATCGCCGCGTCGATTTCATCTTCGGTGGCGTCGCGCAGTTCGCCCTGCTCAGCGATGCACTCCATCAGATGAACACCGGCCGCGCGGCCAAATACCACTAGGTCGAGCAGCGAGTTGCCGCCAAGACGGTTTGCGCCATGTACCGATACGCAGGCAATTTCGCCTACCGCGAACAGGCCCGGAATCACTTCATCTTCGCCCTGCTCGTTGACGCGCAGCACCTGACCGGTCACGCGGGTCGGCACGCCGCCCATCATGTAGTGGCAGGTCGGGATAACCGGAATAGGTTCTTTAATCGCGTCGACGTGAGCAAAGGTACGCGACAGTTCGAGGATGCCCGGCAGACGGGATTCCAGCACTTCGGCGCCCAGATGGTCAAGTTTCAGTTTGATGTGCGGACCCCATGGGCCGTCGCAGCCGCGACCTTCACGAATTTCCACCATCATTGAACGCGCCACCACATCACGGCCCGCCAGATCTTTGGCGTTCGGCGCGTAGCGCTCCATGAAACGCTCGCCATGCTTGTTCAGCAGATAGCCACCTTCACCACGGCAGCCTTCGGTCACCAGCACACCCGCCCCCGCGATGCCGGTTGGGTGGAACTGCCACATCTCTATATCCTGCATGGGCACGCCCGCACGCAGCGCCATGCCGACGCCGTCACCGGTATTGATGTGGGCGTTGGTGGTGGACTGATAGATACGGCCAGCACCGCCGGTCGCGAGGATAGTGGCTTTGGCTTTGAAGTAGACGGTTTCACCGGTTTCGATGCAGATGGCGGTACAGCCGACGATCGCGCCGTCAGCGTTTTTCACCAGATCCAGTGCATACCACTCGGAGAAGATGGTGGTTTTGTTTTTCAGGTTCTGCTGATACAGCGTATGCAGCAAGGCGTGGCCGGTACGGTCGGCAGCAGCAGCGGTACGCGCCGCCTGCTCACCACCGAAGTTTTTCGACTGGCCACCAAACGGACGCTGATAAACGCGGCCGTCATCAAGACGGGAGAATGGCAGGCCCATGTGCTCCAGTTCCAGAATCGCTTCCGGACCTGTTTTACACATATATTCGATCGCGTCCTGGTCACCGATGTAATCGGAGCCTTTGACGGTATCGTACATGTGCCATTCCCAGTTATCTTCGTGGGAGTTACCCAGTGCCACGGTAATCCCGCCCTGCGCCGAGACGGTGTGGGAACGGGTTGGGAACACTTTGGATAACAGAGCACAGCTCTGGCCCGATTGGGAGATTTGCAGCGCGGCGCGCATACCCGCACCACCTGCGCCGATCACCACGGCATCAAATTCTCTGACTGGCAAACTCATTTACACACCCCACACCACAACAGTTCCATAAATTGCATACGACAACAGCGCGACCACAATCACTAGCTGCAACAGCAGACGCGTTGCCAGCGGTTTCACGTAGTCGGTCAGGACCTGCCACATGCCAATCCAGCCGTGGACCAGAATCGAGAACAGCGTCAGCAACGTGAACACTTTGGTAAAGGAGGAAGCGAAAAAGCCGCGCCAGACGTCATACGTCAGCGTGCCGGTCATCACGACAAAACCGAGGATGTAGAGAATGTAGAGCGTAATTAAGATTGCAGCAGCACGCAGTAACAGCCAGTCATGGATACCGTTGCGTCCTAATGCAGAAGCATTGCTTACCATACGAGGACTCCAGCCAGAATTGAGAGCACGACAGTGATAACAAAAACCGCTTGCGCGGTACGGGTTCCCACCTGCAGGGTTTCTGCCGTAAAACCGAAGTCGGCCAGCATGTGACGAATGCCGCTTGCTGCGTGATAAGCCAGCGCGGTCAGGATGCCCCACATGATGAATTTGGCGAAGAAGCTATCCATGATGGATGCCGCTTGCTGGAAACCTTCCGGAGAAGAGAGGGAGAGACCCAGTAACCAGAGCAGAATTCCGAGAGCAACAAAGGTAATCACGCCGGAGACGCGGTGGAGAATGGAAGATATTGCAGTAACGGGAAACCGGATCGTCGAGAGATCCAAGTTAACAGGTGTTTGTTTTTTCACGGTTTTGCCCACAAAGCTCTTTTTTATTTTGCTTCCTCCAGTCCTGAGTTACAGAAGAGCACAGTGCGTGTTCGGACTGCAACCGCCACCAAAATAGCAACATCCAGTGTTAAATGAAGCGGGTAAAACGCTGGGTGGCTCCTAGTGTCAGGGTATTGCGGAGACTTGGCGGCAGTATAGGAGGATCACATTCTGATTACAATTCCCCTACAATCTCTTTGGTCGCATTTAAGCTGAACAGTGATCCGCCTCACGTATTTCACAATTTATACATTTTTAATTATCTGATTTGACAATAGATCAACATTTCAGTTACAAACGAACGCACTAAAACCCTATGATGCATAAAAGTTATGGGGATACACTTTCCCCTAAGCTCAAGTTATGTAACATTGCCTTTACGAGCAACACAAACCGTCAGGTTATTGGTTACCAAGAAGTTATGTCGTGACAGGATCTTTAACATCCACGATGTGCAGCGCGTCATGCCCGGACACCACCGATTGGCTTTACACATTTCGCTCCGTAACCTTGCAGCATGAACGTTACCGCTGAGTGATGCTGTGAAGATTCTGTTTTAGCCTAAGTCGTGCGGGTTGCAACAAGGCAGTAAGCGTGCAAATGATGGGAGTTTACTGAAGTAAATGACCGCACTGCGCGCGCGCAGCCAGTGTAGCGGCGGCCCGAAAATACGGCGGGTAAACGTAACATGATGACTGTTCTGGTGTCTAAGATCCTTACCTACTAAGGCGCTATGGAGACGAAAAATGACAGATAAAAAAGTGACGCTAACCCTACAAGATAACAACTCCGTGGAACTGGATGTAATGCAAGGCACGCTGGGACAGGATGTTGTTGATGTTCGCGCCCTTGGCTCAAAAGGCCTGTTCACCTTCGACCCCGGTTTTACCTCTACGGCGTCCTGCGAATCAAAAATTACCTTTATTGATGGTGATGAAGGCATTTTGTTACATCGCGGTTTCCCTATCGATCAGCTGGCTACCCACTCAAACTATCTGGAAGTGTGCTACATCCTGCTGAACGGCGAAGTCCCAACTCAGGCGCAGTACGACGAGTTCCGCACCACCGTAACCCGTCACACCATGATTCACGAGCAGATCACCCGCCTGTTCCACGGCTTCCGTCGTGATTCACACCCCATGGCGGTGATGTGCGGCGTGACCGGCGCGCTGGCTGCCTTCTATCACGATTCATTAGACGTGAATATTGAACGTCACCGTGAAATCGCCGCCTTCCGCCTGCTGTCAAAAATGCCGACCATGGCCGCGATGTGTTACAAATACTCCATCGGCCAGCCGTTTGTGTATCCGCGTAACGACCTCTCCTATGCCGGTAACTTCCTGCACATGATGTTTGCTACGCCGTGTGAAGAGTACAAAGTGAACCCGGTGCTGGAACGCGCCATGGACCGTATCCTGATCCTGCACGCTGACCACGAACAGAACGCATCAACCTCTACCGTGCGTACCGCCGGTTCTTCCGGTGCGAACCCGTTTGCCTGTATCGCCGCCGGTATCGCCTCGCTGTGGGGACCTGCGCACGGTGGTGCAAACGAAGCCACGCTGCGTATGCTGGAAGAGATCAGCACCGTGGATCACATCCCGGAATTCGTGCGTCGTGCCAAAGATAAGAACGATTCGTTCCGTCTGATGGGCTTCGGTCACCGTGTTTATAAGAACTATGACCCGCGCGCGACTGTGATGCGTGAAACCTGTCATGAAGTGCTGAACGAGCTGGGCATGAAGGACGACCTGCTGGAAGTGGCGATGGAGCTGGAGCACATCGCGCTGAACGACCCGTACTTTATCGAGCGCAAACTCTATCCGAACGTCGATTTCTATTCCGGCATAATTCTGAAAGCGATGGGCATTCCGTCATCAATGTTTACCGTGATCTTCGCGATGGCGCGTACCGTTGGCTGGATTGCGCATTGGAAAGAGATGCACGACGAAGGCATGAAGATTGCCCGTCCACGTCAGCTCTACACCGGTTACACCGAGCGCGAATTCAGCTCGGCGCTGAAAAAATAACAATAAGGGCGGGTTATCCCGCCCTTTTCTTTTTTAGCATCCCACAGAAGTACATGCAGTATCGTGCAGAGCCCTGCCTGGCTGAGCCAGTCAGTGCATTAGCTCTGGTGCAGTTTGCCGGAAGACGATGCGGGGATGGCAGGACATGCTGCTTCTGCTGATGCAACGGGCTATCCGCAGCGCTGAGGCTTTTACGGTCCGCCAGGCGGGCTGTGAACGCCGAGGGCACCGCGCAGCGGCGCGAGGACTACCCGGCAGCAGCAGATGCAGCAGGTCCCGCGCCTCTTCTATTGATTACCAAAACTCAATGCTGACAGCCCGGACACCAGTAAAACGGTCGTGATGACAGTACGCCCTTCTCAATGACGGTACCGCAGCGCCGGCACTTTTTGCCCTTGCGGTGAAACACCTCGAAACGAAACGCCGCCTCTTCGTGATACTTCTTCATGCTGCCACGCATCTGATAGGACAAACGCGGCACCGCCAGCATGGCGTGGCTCAACGCATCCAGCTGCTGGTCGCTCAAATCCTGTGCACAATGCTGCGCCAGCAAACCGGCGTGCCACAAAATCTCGACGCGCAGATAGTTGCCCAGCCCGGCGAGAAATGCCTGATCCAGCAGCAAACCGCTGAACTGGCGCCGACGAAAACGCGGCGACAGCAGCCGCTCGCGCACCTTATCCACCGTCAGCGTGGCGTCCAGCACGTCCGGTCCGACGCGTTGCAAAAACGGATGCGCGCCAAGCGTATCTGCGTTCAGCAGCTCAATATCCGAAGCGCTATACAGTAAAATTGCCCGGTCGGCATTACCCAGCCGCATGCGCAGCTGGCGCGAAGTATTGGGCTCAGTACCGCTCGGCACCACGCGCCACACGCCGTACAGCTGATTATGGCTGTACAGTGTCAGCCCGTTGGAGAAGTGCGTCAGCAGTGCCTTGCCGCGCGTTTCAAAGGCGTCGATGGTTTCACCCATCAGCGCCGGTTCGTAGGTTTTCAGCGCCGGAAAAGCAAACCATACCTCGGTCAGAGGCTTGCCCACCATTGCCGCTGCGAGTTGATCCGCCGCGCGACGGATCTCCGGTCCCTCTGGCATAACCGCTCCTGATTAATGGGTTGCGCCGCCCACTTCGCGAATGTCTTTCTCTGTGCTGAGAATCACCTGCAGCGACGTTTCCAGCGCCTGAATCACACTGGCGGTCGACATACTCGGTGCGCCAAGATGCTGCGCCGCCTGCTGCGGCATATAAGGAATATGCACAAAACCTCCGCGTGCTGCGCTGCCTGTGGTCTGCAGCCAGTGCAGCAGGTGATACATGACATTATTGCAGGTAAACGTCCCGGCGGTTTGCGACACCGAAGCCGGAATCCCCACTTCGCGCAGTGCCGCGACCATCGCTTTGATCGGCAGCGAGGAAAAATAGGCCGCCGGTCCCCCGGCGACAATCTGCTGGTCGACCGGCTGATGCTGGTCGTTATCCGGAATGCGCGCATCGTTAACATTAATCGCCACGCGCTCTACGCTGATATCGCTGCGCCCGCCAGCCTGGCCGACGCACAGCACGCGGTGCGGCTGCAGCTCTTCCAGCGCTGCGGTCAGCACCTAGCCGCAGCGGGCGAATACCACCGGTAGCTGGCGCACCACAATCCGCGCGCCGCCGAACTCCCGACCATCAAAGCTGCGCACCGCTTCCCACGACGGATTAATGCGCTCGCCGCCAAACGGCTCGAACGCCGTCATTAACACCGTTTTCATCGCAACCTCACAGGAACATCAGGAAATAAAGCAGGAAAATATTTACCAATAACAGTAGCACACCGGTTGGCACCTGAGCCTTGATCACCGCGTTACGGTCCGGCAGCTCCAGTAAACGTGCCGGAACAATATTGAAGTTGGCGGCCATAGGTGTCATCAGCGTGCCGCAGTACCCGCAGAACATGCCGATCGCCGCCATCACCGCCGGATTGCCGCCGTGCTGCAGCACCAGAATCGGAATACCGATGCCTGCGGTAACAATCGGGAACGCCGCAAATGCATTGCCCATCACCATGGTCAGCAGCGCCATGACCCACCACCGCCGCGCCCACGGCAATATGTAACCAGCGACGTCCCAGATCCGCATCACCGGCCCACTGCCCCATCAGTTGATAAGCACCGTCACCAATCAGGAAAATCAGACCGTACAGCGCCCAGAATAAACCGGTGGTAAAACGGCGCGGGTTGGCGCTATCGCGCCATGACAGCAGCGCGACAATCAGCAGGATCGCCCCGGCCAGCCACATCAGATACTGTTGCTGAAACATCACTCGCCTCCTTTTGCACGCAGCGCCTGCTGGTTGAGCGCGCCCAGCTCACGCGACAGCTGACGGTCGAGCCGCACCAGCCGCGCTGCATGAATCAGGAACGCACACAGCGCCGTCGGGATGCCCCACAGCGCGATGTGCAACGGTTCGGTGCTGATGCCCGCCGACTCCTGCATAAAGTTGTGCATGAAAATGATCGCGCCGAAGGCCACGAAAATATCTTCACCGAAGAACAGCCCGACGTTATCAGTGGCCGCCGACATGGCGCGCAGCCGCTGACGAATATCCGGTGATACGGTGCCGTAACGGTTTTCAGTGGCGCCTTCGGCCATCGGCGCCAGCAGCGGACGCACCATCTGCGGATGCCCGCCCAGGCTGGTCAGCCCCAGCGCCGCAGTCAGCTCACGCACGAACAGATAGACGATCAGTAAACGGCCGGCGGTGGCGGTTTTGATTCGGGCGATCCACGTCTGCGCACGCTCTTTCAAACCGTGGCGCTCCAGCAATCCGATGACCGCCAGCGGTAACAGCAGGATCAGCGGCAGATTACGGGTGTTGAGAAAGCCGGAACCCAGCTTCTCCAGAATATCGCGAGCGGCATATGCGCCGCCAGCCCGGTGACAAAACCGGCAACAATCACCACCAGCACCGGGTTGAAGCACAGCACAAAGCCGAGCACAATCGCGGCAATGCCGAGTAACGGCCAGAGATTGACCACGTTATCCATGTTTTCCCCTCGTCAGAATTAAAAAGCCCGGCAACAGGCCGGACTAACAGTCAATGATCAGGCGCTGGTGACAGCAATCTGATTTGTCGCAAAAGCGGCGCGCAGCGTGCGGGCGAATTCCAGCGCATGGGCGCCATCGCCGTGCAGACAGACCGTCTGTGCATTCACCGCCACCCATTCGCCGCTGACGCTGCGCACCTGACGCTGCTGCACCATGGTGAGCGTCTGCGCCAGCGCCTGCTCAGCTTCTTCGATTAATGCCCCCGGCTGGCTGCGCGGCACCAGCGCGCCACTGGCCAGATAGCCGCGGTCGGCAAACACTTCTTCGCGCGTGCGCAGGCCATGATGCGCGGCGGCGGCAATTGAGGCGCTGCCCGCCAAGCCAACCAGAATCAGCGCCGGATCGACGGCTTTCACCGCGCGCGCAATCGCATCCGCCAGCGCTGCATCTGCCGCCGCCTGGTTATACAGCATGCCGTGCGGCTTCACGTGCACCAGCTTCGCCCCTTCACTTTCGGCGAGGCTTTTCAGGGCACCAATCTGGTAGATCACCTGCGCGTACACGGTTTCCGGCGGCAGCTGCATGGCGGTCCGGCCAAAATTTTCCCGGTCGGGAAAGCTCGGATGCGCACCAATCGCCACGCCGTTGGCGCTGGCCCAGCGCACCGACTGTAGTATGGTTTCGGCATCGCCGACATGGAAGCCGCAGGCGATGTTGGCCGAGCTCACCAGCTCCAGCAGGGCCCGATCGCTGGCACTGCCTTCACCGAGGTCGGCGTTAAGATCGATCTTCATGAGCAAGCCCCTAGGCTATCTGATCAAGCGAACGTTGCTGCTGCTGTTTGGCCAGCAGCGCCTCCTCCAGCGTGCAGCGGACGAAGTGAATCGGTTCTCCCAGACGAATCTGCGCCAGCTGATAGAGATCGGCTTCGATGACGCAGGCGATACGCGGATAGCCGCCGGTGGTTTGCGCATCGGCCATCAGCACAATCGGCTGACCGTTCGGCGGCACCTGCACAACACCCGGCACCAGGCCGTGCGACAGCAGTTCACGTGCGACACTGCGCTGAAGCGGACTGCCCTGCAGCCGATAGCCCATGCGGTTACTTTGCGGGCTGAGCTGCCACGGGTTACGCCAGAATGCGTCCTGCGCGTCGTGGGTAAATTCGTTGTATTCCGGTCCCGGCAGTGCGCGGATGCGGTTGCCCCACAGCAGCTGCCGTACGCCAGCCTGATGGCTGAAGCGGCGCGTCGGCTTGCCCAGCGGCAGCTGATCGCCATCCTGCAGTTTACGCCCCTGCCAGCCGCCAAAGGCCGCTTTAAGATCGGTGCTGTGTGAGCCCAGCATGGCGTCGATGGCAAAACCGCCGTTCACCGCGAGATAGCTGCGCATACCGCGCGTAGGCATGGACAGACTCAGCACCTGACCTTTTTTCACCGGCAGACGCCAGCCGGTCCACACCGGCTGGCCATCTAGTTCGGCGCTGCAGCTGGCACCAGTCAGCGCAAACCAGCCGTCGCGACGAAACTCCGCTTTGAAATGGCCGAACACAATTTCCAGCACCGCGCTGTTTTCCGCGTTGCCGACCAGCAATATTGGCCGTGCGCATTGAAGGCTCATCCAGTGCACCGCTCAGGCTGATACCGTATTGCCGCCAGCCGTGGCGGCCGCGATCCTGCACCGAGGTCATTAATCCGGCACGCAAAATGTTTAACATACACCCTCCCGTTGTGGCACGAAGCGGACGCTGTCGCCGGGACGCAACAGCGTCGGCGGCTGCTGTTGTGGATCGAACAGGCTGAGCGGCGTGTGACCAATCAGCTGCCAGCCACCGGGCGCGGCCAGCGGATAGATGCCGGTCTGGCTGCCGCCAATGCCCACCGAACCGCTAGGCACCACCAGCCGGGGCTCGGCGCGACGCGGCGTGTGCAGCCGCTCATCAAGCCCGCCGAGATAAGGGAAACCCGGCTGAAAGCCAATGAAATAGACCACGTAATTCGCGCTGCTGTGCAGCTCCACCACCTGTTACGAGGTCAGATCCGCCGCACGGGCGACCTCCGCCAGATCCGGTCCGCCCGCGCCGCCATACACCACCGGAATTTCAACCTAACGCGGCTCGGCCAGCAGCACCTCGCTCTCTTCCCACCAGCGCTGCAAACGCTCGATAGCATCCAGCGCTTTCAGCTGCGGATCGCGCAGCAGCAGCGTCAGGTTATTCATGCCCGGAATCACTTCCGCGATCTGCTCATTCTGCTGCAGCCGCTGGCACAATCCCCAGATGCGCTGCTGGCTGACGAGCGAAACCGGCGGTTCCAGCTCCAGTACCACCGCCCGCTCACCCAGCAGATAACAACGTGCTCGTTGCAAAACTCACCTCCCGGTCATTAATAAAACGCGCCGTGACCGCAGTGACGGCGCGCCTGAGGGCATTCGCTTATGCGAAAAGTCAATAAGTTATGCGAAAGTGAAGGAGATGTGTCAACAGATTTGCGCCCGGCACGTGTTTTCCGGGCGCATAAGCGAGACAGTCAGGCGGGGTTGTCGATATCGATAAAGGTCACATCCAGACCATGCTGGCTGGCGAGCCACTCGCCGAGCGCCCTGATGCCGCCGCGTTCGGTGGCGTGATGGCCGGCAGCAAAGAAATGCAGCCCCTGTTCACGGGCGCTGTGGATGGTCTGCTCAGAAACTTCACCGCTGATAAAAGCGTCGACGCCAAAAGCAGCGGCCGCATCGATAAAGCCCTAGCCGCCGCCGCTGCACCACGCCACCCGGCGAATCAGCGCCGGGGCGTTATCACCGCAGTGCAGCGGCTGGCGTCCAAGGCGCGCCGCGATCTTTTCCGCCAGCGCCGGACCGCTTAGCGGCTCAGCCAGCTCGCCCCAGGGCACCAGCGGCTGAATTTCACCTTTTACGTCGATATCAAACAGCGTGGCCAGCTGGGCGTTGTTGCCCAACTGTGGGTGAGCATCGAGCGGCAGGTGCCAGCCGTACAGGTTGATGTCATTGGCCAGCAGCGTGCGCAGACGCTGGCGTTTCATCCCTTTAATCACCGGCGCTTCGCTCTTCCAGAAGTAGCCATGATGCACCAGTATCGCATCGGCGTGGCGTTTTACCGCTTCATCCAGCAGCGCCTGACAGGCCGTCACGCCGGTAATTACGCGGCGCACCTGCTCACGCCCCTCAACCTGCAAACCGTTGGGCGCATAGTCGCTGAAGGCACTGGTGTTGAGTTGCTGATTGACGATCTGTTCTAACTCGAAATTGTTCATAACGGCTCCGTGACCGCCTCAGGCTGCGCTGCGCGCGCGCTCGAAGGCGTCTAATGTCTTTTTACGTGCCGCCTTATGTTCCACGATTGGCGCCGGATAATCGAGTTTCTTGTTATTTTTCTCCGCCCAGGCGTGCGGCTGATGAATGGCGCTGTCCGGCACGTCTTGCAGCTCCGGCAGCCACCGGCGGATAAACTCGCCCTGTTTATCAAAGCGCTCGCCCTGGGTCGTCGGGTTGAAGATGCGGAAGTAAGGCGCGGCGTCGGTGCCGGTGCCGGTAGACGCGGCCCACTGCCAGCCACCGTTGTTAGCCGCCAGATCGCCGTCAATCAGCTGCTGCATGAAATAACGTTCGCCCTCGCGCCAGTCAATCAGCAGATCTTTCACCAGAAAGCTGGCGGTGATCATGCGTAACCGGTTGTGCATCCAGCCCAGCGTATTGAGCTGGCGCATCGCTGCGTCAACAATCGGATAACCGGTTTTACCCTGCTGCCAGGCGGTAAGGTATTGCTCATTCTGTTGCCAGCTGACGTTGCGCGTCCAGTCGACAAACGGCTGATGCTTACACAGCGCCGGAAAGGTCACCATCAGGTGACGATAAAATTCGCGCCAGACCAGTTCATTCAGCCACACCAGCGCGCTGCCGTTGTTCAGCGCCTGCGGATGCTCCTTCAGAATGCGATGCAGGCACTGACGCGGCGACAGCACACCAATCGCCAGATACGGCGACAGGCGGCTGGTGCCGTCAATCGCAGGTATGTCGCGCTGCTGGTCATATTTTTCCACCCGCTGCTGTACAAACTGGCGCAGCTGCTTCAGCGCCGCCTCTTCTCCGGCGGGAAACCAAGTTTCGTCGAATTCTTCCAGAGGATAATCGAATGCCGCAATTTTTTTACCGGCGGCAACGGGCGCCCTAGCGCGCGCTTTCGGTGCGTGATGGCACTCAGGCAGACCCTGTTGCAAACGCCGGATAAACGCTTTGCTGAACGGCGTGAACACTTTGAACATGCTGTTGCTGCCGGTCTGTACGCTGCCCGGCGGTAACAGCAGGCTGTCATCGAATCCCTGGCACACCACGCTCTGCTGATCGAGCTGCTTCTCGACGGCGGCATCGCGCTGGCGCTCATTGATTTCATACTGATAGTTGTAAAACAGCGCATCCACCTTGTGCTGCTGGCAGAAGGTCGCCAGATAGTCGACCGACGCGGCGAAGTCATCGCACTGATGAAAGTGCAACTTAATACCGCGTTCTGCCAGAGACTGCTGCAGCAAACACAGGTTTTGGTGGATAAAAGCCGCCTGTTTGGGGGCCATGCTGTGTTGCTGCCACTGGCCGGGTGTGGCGATGAACAGCGCCAGCACCTCGGCCTGACTCTCGCGGCAGGCCGCGGCCAGTGCGCTGTTATCATTAATGCGCAAATCGTTACGCAGCCAAACTAAGTGAGTGCTCATAACGCTCCGTGTTTACTGGCCGTAGCGCAGACGCAGCGCTTCCGGGTAGGGATCGAAATAACGCTGCTGCGCCAGCCACGAGTGCGGGAACTCTGCCATGTAATGTTTCAGCATGGTGATGGGGGCCAGCAACGGCTGCAGACCGCGACGGTAGCGATCAATCAGCTGCGCCAGCTTCTCACGCTGCGGTGAACTCAGCTTCGGCCGGAAATACCCCTGTACGTGCATCAGCACATTGGTGTGATTACGACGCGACGCCTGGTGCGACATCAGGTGCATCAGACGGTTACGGTATTCGAAGGCGTACGCATCCAGTGACTCCCACTGTTCCATCGCCGCGACAAACCGCCCCATCTCGCGGTACTCATCCTGCGCATGCGACAGCAGCAGTAGTTTGTAGCGACTGTGGAAGGCAATCAGCTTGTGGCGTGTCAGTCCGCTGCGCCACATTTCGTTGAACTCATGCAGCGCATAGACGCGCCCCATGAAGTTTTCGCGGATAGCATCATCGTGCAGACGTCCATGCTCTTCCAGCGGCAACCACGGCAGGTCTTTCTGCAGGAACGAGGTGAACACGCCGGTGCCGGCTTTGCGATTGTTGTTAGTGTCAGGCTCGTAGACGCGCACGCGCTCCAGTCCGCAGCTCGGCGATTTGGCACACAGGATGTAGCCGCACAGATGTTGCAGCGATTTAACGCGCTCAGCAGACCAGCAGGCCATTTCGTCGGTCAGCTCTTCCCCGCCGTCTTTACTGAAACACAGGTGGATCTGATCGTCGCTCTGTTTGACCAGCCGCAGCGCCGGGCGCGGCGTCGGCAGACCGATGGCCATTTCCGGGCAGACAGGTTCGAAGCGCACAAATGGCGCGAGCTCGTCAGTTGCAAAGGCAAAACGCTTGTGGCCGCCATCGAATCGGACGCTATCCCCGAGCAGGCAGGCACTGATACCTACAGGAATTTTCTCGCTCATACTTGTACAACCCCCAAAATCTTGTAGAGGTTTAAGTGTAGCTGAAATGCCGCGAGATAACAGCGGGACAATGCGTTTGTCGCACAACTTTAAGATAAAAAAACCCGGTGCCTCGAGCGAGGTCACCGGGTTATCAACGCAAAGCCGGGCGTTACCAGTAGATACCGCCTGCCGCTTCCGATTGCGCCAGCCAGACCGGTTTGGTGCTGGTTTTGCACCACATGCGGTGCAGATAACTGTAGAAGCGCGCGCGATCCTGGCGGAACAGCATCACTGGCAGCGCCAGTACGCCAATCAATACCACCAGCACACGGCGCAGCACAATTTTGTGCGAGTGGATATGCCTGATACATCAATGCCTCCTCGTGGTAAATTTTGCTTTGAAATGTGATCTGCCTCAGATATTACGCCTGGTTGTGTAATTTTACTACTCATCCGACCACTATTTTGATCTTTTTTCAGTCATTTCCTGGCCGGGATGAAAGGAAGTTACATTTTTGTAAAATTTCGGATCATGGCGAGTTACTGAGATCGTGACGGACGCCGTCGCGGTTTATTGTTAAAGTAACGCGTTAACCTTATTTGCCGCAGGAGTCAGCGTGACGACCATCTTGATTGTCGAAGATGAAAAGGAGATTCGCCGTTTCGTGCGCCTAGCGCTGGAGAGCGAAGGCCTGAAGATTGTCGAAGCGGAGCAGCTGCAGCGCGGCCTGATTGAAGCGGCTACGCGCAAACCGGATTTGGTGATTCTCGATCTCGGTTTACCGGACGGCGATGGCAATGCCTTCATCCGCGAAGTGCGGCAGTGGAGCAGCATGCCGGTGATTGTGCTGTCGGCGCGCAGCGATGAGCAGGATAAAATAGAGGCGCTGGATGCCGGCGCTGACGACTATCTCACCAAGCCGTTTGGCATCGGCGAACTGCTGGCGCGCGTGCGCGTGGCGCTGCGTCGTCATCAGCGCAGCCAGCCGGAACCGCTGGTGCAATTTGGCGAAGTGAGCGTTGATCTCGCCGCGCGGCACGTGTTGCGCAGCGGTGAAGAGGTACATCTGACGCCGACCGAATTTCGCCTGCTCAGCCTGCTGCTGAATAACGCCGGCAAAATGCTGACCCAGCGCCAGTTGCTAAACCAGGTGTGGGGGCCTAATGCCGTGGAACACAGCCATTATCTGCGCATCTATATGGGACACCTGCGGCAAAAGCTGGAAGCCAATCCCACCCAGCCGACGCACCTGCTGACAGAAACCGGCATAGGCTATCGCTTCATGCCATAAAAAAAGGCCGCAAATGCGGCCTTAATGCATGATGCCCTGTCAGGCGTTTTTCAGCACTTCGCTGACAATTTCTACCGCTTCTTTCTCGATCTGCTGGCGATGCTCAGCGCCGAGGAAGCTTTCACAATAGATTTTGTAGGCGTCTTCGGTGCCGGACGGACGTGCCGCGAACCAGCCGTTTTCAGTCATCACTTTCAGACCACCAATCGAGGCGCCGTTGCCCGGTGCCGCGGTCAGACGTGCGGTGATCGGGT
Organism: Type-A symbiont of Plautia stali; assembly: GCF_059731155.1. Taxonomy (NCBI): domain Bacteria; species Type-A symbiont of Plautia stali. The sequence continues at coordinate 1,925,962 of NZ_AP035891.1, forward strand.
CGCCCGCCAGCTTATCGGAGCTGACCATTTCAGGTGACAGCTTCGACAGTGCCGCTTTCTGCGCGGAAGTGGCAGGTGCCTGCAGACGGTTGTAGCTTGGCGCACCAAAACACGCGGCCAGCTCATCATAGTGCTGCTGCGGGTTCTTACCGGTAACCGCGGTAATTTCCGCCGCCAGCAGACACAGGATGATGCCGTCTTTGTCAGTTGACCAGGCGGAGCCGTCGAAACGCAGGAACGAGGCGCCCGCGCTCTCTTCGCCGCCAAAGCCAAAGCTGCCGTCGAACAGACCATCCACGAACCACTTGAAGCCGACCGGTACTTCAACCAGCTTGCGACCAATGTCGTTCACCACGCGGTCGATCATCGCGCTGGAGACCAGCGTTTTACCAACGGCCACCTCTTTGCCCCACTGCGGACGGTGCTGGAACAGGTAGTTGATCGCTACCGCCAGATAGTGGTTCGGGTTCATCAGACCGGCGGGCGTGACGATGCCGTGACGGTCGTAATCCGGATCGTTACCGAAGGCCAGATCGAACTTATCTTTATACGCCAGCAGACCGGCCATCGCGCACTCGGACGAACAGTCCATGCGCACCACGCCATCTTTATCCAGATGCATGAAGCGGAACGTCTGATCGATGGCATCATTGACGATGGTCAGATCGAGCTGGTAGTGCTCAGCAATGCGCTGCCAGTAGGCCATGCCGGAACCGCCGAGCGGATCGACACTGATTTTCAGGCCGGCTTTCTGGATCGCCGGGAAGTCAATCACCTGCGCCAGACCTTCAACATACGGCTGGATCTGATCCTGCTCAACGATGTGGCCACTGGCCCACGCCTGATCCAGCGCCAGGCGCTTAACCTCTTTCAGCTCATCTTTGATCAGCTGATTCGCGCGATCTTCCACCACTTTGGTGACGTTGGTGTCAGCCGGTCCACCGTTTGGCGGATTGTACTTGATGCCACCGTCTTCCGGCGGGTTGTGCGACGGGGTAATCACGATACCGTCCGCCTGCACGCCGCCGCGCTTGTTGTGCTCCAGAATGGCGTTGGAGATAGCCGGCGTCGGCGTATAGCCGTTGTCCTGCTGCACAATAACATCAACGCCGTTGGCGGCCAGCACTTCCAGCACTGACAGGATCGCCGGCTCAGACAGCGCATGGGTGTCTTTACCTACGTAGCACGGGCCGGTGATGCCATTCTTTTTACGCTCTTCAGCGATCGCCTGCGCAATCGCCAGAATGTGTACTTCGTTGAAGTTATGACGTCCCGCGCTGCCGCGGTGGCCGGAGGTGCCAAATTTCACCGCATGGTCCGGGTTCGCCGCATCCGGCTTCAGGACGTAGTACTGCGAGGTTAATTGTGCAACGTTAATCAAATCGCTCTGCTGGGCAGGTTGCCCGGCACGGGGGTGATTGGCCATTGGCGCTTCTCCCTGACGCTTCGGTTTAAATGGTGCCGCAAACTTTCTCTGCCAGTTCCTGCGGGAATTGCATGGCAAGCATGATGTGTTCCACCATGCTGCATTTACGACCTGTATTGGTATTGGTGATCACCCAGTACGGCGTGCCGGGCACGTGCTTCGGCTTAGTATGGGTGCCATTTTGCAGCAGCGTGTGCTCGTCGCCCGCAAAGTAGACGCGGGTGCGGCCCTGCAGCGAGGCAGTGGCATCAGCAAAGGCTGCCGGATCAAGACGATAAAGCGTTGACAGGATCAGCATGAAGCGATTAACCGCCTTCTTCTGCTCCGCATACTCGTCAGACAGCAGCAGCTCACGCACGGCGCGCACGCGATCCTGAGGTCGCGCTTCGCTGCGTGCAGCCGGTGCTTCTTTCACCGCCGCATTAGCCGCTGGCGCAGCGGATGCGCTCTGGCCGGCAGTGAATTTCAGCATACGGCGCAAAATGTCCGAGGCGCTTTCACCAATGTGCTGCGTGTGGCTGGCAATATAACGGTAGAGTTCTTCGTCAACTTCAATCGTTTTCATCTTTTTCCGTGCGATTCTGGCAAATGGCAGAACCACGCTACTTTGCAAAGGCCTTAACAAAATCCGGTCGTGCAAAATGTGAGCGGGCTCTAACATAAGGATTATAAAGTTAAATCCGCGACAGCCGGTAGCGCTGGCATCGTTTACGGGCAAAAGTCGGAATATGCCCTAATGCCTGACCGCCTGGCGCCGGGACAGGTGAATCCATGATACCCTAAGCCCAAGTCTCAACCGAAAGAACTTTAGCCATGATTTTGAACGCCCGTCTGCAAACTGAACAATCTGCCCCTGATGCCCAGCCCATTCTGTTAATTCATGGCCTGTTTGGTAGCCTGGATAACCTCGGCGTACTGGCGCGCGGCGTGCGCGATGCACGGCCCACGCTGCAGGTGGATGTCCGTAATCACGGCCTGTCACCGCGCAGCGAAGAGATGCACTACGCCGCGCTGGCGCAGGATATGGTCGACACGCTGGATGCGCACCACATCGAACGGGCCGATGTTATCGGCCACTCAATGGGCGGCAAAATTGCCATGGCGCTGAGCGCCGTTGCGCCCGAACGGATTGGCAAAATAGTACTGATCGATATCGCGCCGGTGGATTACCAGACGCGGCGCCACGATGAGATCTTCGGGGCAATCCGCGCGGTCAGCGCAGCTGGCGTCACGCGCCGCAGCGCTGCGGCCGACGTGATGTGCGTGAATACTTAAGCGAAGAAGGCATGATTCAGTTCATTCTGAAATGCTTCCATGAAGGCGAATGGCGCTTTAACGTGCCAGTGTTGTGGGACAATTATCCTGTGCTCTCCGGCTGGCAGGGGTGCCCGCGTGGCCTAATCCGGCGCTGTTTATTCGCGGCGGTGATTCACCCTATCTGGACAATCAGCACCGTGATGCGCTGCTGCGCCAGTTCCCGCAGGCGCACATTATAAGCGGTGCCGGCCACTGGGTGCATGCCGAAAAACCCGATGCCGTACTGCGCGCGGTGCGCCGCTTTTTTAACCTGTAAAAGCAAAAGCTTGCTACGGGCGGTTTAGGGTTGGCGTCACGCCGGACGCTGGAGTATGATGTCGCGCTAAAAATTTGCCGCGGATGCTTTTTTCGCCGCGGTCGGGCCGATAAATGTATAAATCGCGCAGCGCCTTTCCGCCGTTCGCGCCCACGCAGTTTCACAAACCATGGCAAAAGAACAGACAGATCGTACCACGCTCGATCTCTTCGCAGACGAGCGGCGTCCCGGTCGCCCTAAAACCAGTCCGCTGTCGCGCGATGAGCAGCTGCGCATTAATAAGCGCAACCAGCTGAAGCGCGACCGGGTGCGCGGCCTGCGCCGCGTTGAGCTGAAAATGTCCAGCGAAGCGGTCGACGCGCTTAACACGCTGGCCGAGCAACAGAACATCAGCCGCAGCGAACTGATTGAACAAATGCTGCTGGCGCAGCTCAAACTGGCGTAACGTGCGCAGACCGCACGCTGGAACACAAACTCAGCGCTTTACACATTCCGCGCTTTTCGCCCGTCTGCTATCATTCGCATAACTGTGTCGTCTTCTGACTTACTTTCACAATCAGGATTTAAGAGGTTACTCACTCCATGGCAATCGTAGGCATTTTCTTCGGCAGCGATACCGGCAACACTGAAAACATTGCAAAAATGATCCAGAAACAACTGGGTAAAGATGTCGCCGAAGTGCATGACATTGCTAAGAGCACCAAAGAAGATCTCGAAGCATTCGATATTCTGCTGCTGGGTATTCCGACCTGGTACTACGGTGAAGCCCAGTGCGACTGGGATGACTTCTTCCCGACGCTGGAAGAGATTGATTTCAATGGTAAGCTGGTGGCGCTGTTTGGCTGCGGCGACCAGGAAGATTATGCCGAGTACTTCTGTGACGCGATGGGCACTATTCGCGACATCATTGAGCCAAACGGCGCAGTGATTGTGGGACACTGGCCAACCGAAGGTTACCACTTCGAAGCCTCAAAAAGTCTGGCAGACGACAAACACTTCCTCGGCCTCGCCATCGATGAAGATCGTCAGCCTGAACTGACTAGCGGGCGCGTCGACAAATGGGTTAAGCAGATCTTTGACGAGCTGCAGCTGCAGGCGATCATCGAAGCCTGATGCTTTCCTGTCCGATGTGGGCGCTGGCTCACATCGGGCAATGGAATTACCTATAAAAATAATAGCTACGGTTTTTTAACTTTTTCCCTCAATTCTGTAGAATACCCGCAACGGTCATCTGCTTATTCCTCGGGCATCAGACTGAGACTGCACGAAAAGGAACATCGATCTGCACGATCCCGCTGAGGTTCACGACATTTCTCCTTACAGCATCCGGGGAATTGTCCGCCGCAGCCGGTTTTTATTTCGCAGGCTGAGCTCTATAATGAGACGCAAATGAGAATGCGCGTTGATCACACATTCAAGGCCTTTGCGCCGTAAGTGACTAGCAAAGTAACAGGACAATATCCGCATGACTGACAACAACTCCGCATTGAAAAAGGCTGGCCTGAAAGTCACGCTGCCCAGACTGAAGATTCTGGAAGTGCTTCAGGGACCCGGACCCGAGTCCCATCATGTCAGTGCGGAAGATTTGTACAAACGCCTGATCGACATGGGCGAAGAGATTGGTCTGGCGACGGTATACCGTGTTCTGAACCAGTTTGACGACGCCGGCATCGTGACGCGTCATAACTTCGAAGGCGGGAAATCCGTGTTCGAACTGACCCAACAGCATCACCACGACCACCTGATTTGCCTCGACTGCGGCAAAGTGATCGAGTTTAGCGATGAATCTATCGAAACGCGTCAGCGTGAGATTGCGACACGCAACGGCATCAAACTCAGCAACCACAGCCTGTATCTGTACGGCCACTGTGCGCTGGGAGACTGCCGCGAAGACGAGACGCTCCACGATCAGTAATTGAATATGCTATGCAGTATAAAAAAACCGGTGCCAAGCACCGGTTTTTTTATGGCTGCGTTCAGGCGACCAGCGTTTCCTGCAAATAGCGCTAGCGCGGAACGGGCATGCTGCAGTCCAGCACCGCCAGCGAAATGCGGGTCTGATTGTTGCCGTTAAGCATTTGCAGTTCATGGTACTGAATGGTCACTTCCTGCTGCTGCTGGGAAATGATGGCATGCTCACTGGTGGCGATACGCATCCCTTCCCGCTGCCTGTGCAGTTTGCGAAACAGGGTTTCAGTGTCATTGAGATCGAGCTGTTTGCCTTGCGGCGTCACCATTTTAAAGTCGGGATGAAAGTGCGACACCAGCAGATCCATACTGTCATCGCTGCCTTCGGCCTGATAAAAAATACGTTCGATAAGCTGATGTAAAACCACCACGCTATGTTTGGCTTCCAGAGCGAGACTTGTCATTTTTCTTCCTTCGCTAACCCGCACAGCAACATTTAAGAGCGCATAGCCTACCTGAAAATAACGATTTCACACGGGTAAATTAGTTAATTTTATTAAAGTCAGATTAGTCGTAATCGCGCGTAATTACTGTTTTTTGTCTGGTTCAGCATAATCGATTCCCGTTTGCAGATAACGGGCAATAAAAAAGGGCGATTGCTCGCCCTTTGCTGATCATATCGTACTATCAAGTAGTAAAATTATTCGCCGATTTTTGCCCAGGTATCACGCAGACCCACGGTGCGGTTGAACACCAGTTTCGACGGCTGCGAGTACACGCTGTCAGCGCAGAAGTAACCTTCGCGCTCAAACTGATACGGCGCCAGCGCGCTGGCGGCACGCAGACCCGGCTCAACGAAGCCCTGTTTGATCTCCAGCGAGTTCGGGTTAATGATGGTGAGGAAATCCTCGGCCGCGCCCGGGTTTGGCACGCTGAACAGACGATCGTACAGGCGGAATTCGGCAGGCAGCGCGTGAATCGCCGACACCCAATGGATAACGCTTTTCACCTTGCGGCCATCGGCCGGATCTTTGCTCAGGGTGTCGACATCGCAGGTAGCGTAGATGCAGGTGATGTTGCCTGCTTCATCTTTCGCCACGCGCTCGGCACGAATGACGTAAGCGTTGCGCAGACGAACTTCTTTACCCAGCACCAGACGCTTGTACTGCTTGTTGGCCTCTTCACGGAAGTCGGCACGATCGATCCACACCTCACGGCTGAACGGCACCTCACGCGTACCCATCTCCGGTTTGTTCGGGTAGTTCGGCATGCTGATGATTTCTTCATGCCCGGCCGGCAGGTTCTCGATCACCACTTTCAGTGGATCCAGCACCGCCATGGCGCGCGGCGCGTTCTCGTTGAGGTTGTCACGAATGCATGACTCCAGCGACGCCATCTCAACAATGTTGTCCTGCTTGGTCACACCGATACGGCGGCAGAATTCGCGGATTGACGCCGCGCTATAGCCACGACGGCGCAGACCGGATACGGTCAGCATGCGCGGATCGTCCCAGCCTTCGACAATCTTCTCGCTCACCAGCTGCGTCAGCTTACGCTTCGACATCACCGCATATTCCAGATTCAGGCGCGAAAACTCGTACTGACGCGGATGCACCGGAATGGTGATGTTATCCAGCACCCAGTCGTAGAGACGACGGTTGTCCTGGAACTCCAGCGTACACAGTGAATGGGTGATGCCTTCCAGCGCATCGGAGATGCAGTGGGTAAAGTCGTACATCGGATAGATGCACCACTTGTTGCCGGTCTGGTGGTGTTCGGCAAATTTAATGCGGTACAGCACCGGATCGCGCATCACAATAAAGCTGGATGCCATGTCGATTTTGGCACGCAGACAGACTTTGCCCTCTTCGAAGCCGCCATCACGCATCTTCTGGAACAGCGCCAGGTTCTCTTCCACGCTGCGATCGCGATACGGGCTGTTTTTGCCCGGCGCGGTTAGCGTGCCGCGGTATTCACGGATTTGCTCTGGCGACAGCTCATCAACGTAGGCCAGGCCTTTGTTGATCAGCTCAACCGCGTAGTTAAACAGTTGGTCAAAGTAGTCAGAGGAGTAACGAATGTTGCCGCTCCACTCAAAGCCCAGCCATTGCACATCATACTTGATCGATTCGACGAACTCCATATCCTCTTTGACCGGATTGGTGTCGTCGAAACGCAGGTTGCACTGCCCCTGATAATCTTGTGCGATACCAAAGTTCAGGCAGATCGATTTTGCATGGCCAATATGCAGGTAACCATTGGGCTCAGGCGGGAAACGGGTATGCACACTGTTGTGCTTACCGCTCTCCAAATCTTCGTCGATTATCTGACGAATAAAGTTTGTTGGGCGGGCTTCAGCCTCACTCATCTCAAAATCCTCAAAACAATAGCGGGTGATTTGTACCACGAAGTAACGGAGTATGATCCACAAAGCGCTGAAGGGAAACAACCGTTTGTTGGTCGTTTTAAAACAAAAAAGGCAGGAATTGCTTCCTGCCTTGTGCGGCGATCAAAGCGTGTTAATTTTTCACTTCATATAGCGGCGTAACGCCTGCCACCACGGTACCGCCTGCCAGCAGATTCAGACCGGCGAAATCATCGCTGTTGCTGACGACCACCGGGCTGATCATCGAACGCGCGTTTGCGTTCAGGAAGTCCAGATCCATTTCGAGGATAGGCTGACCCGCTGTGACGGTTGCGCCCTCTTCCACCAGACGGGTAAACCTTTTACCTTCCAGCGCGACGGTGTCGAGACCCATGTGCACGACAATCTCGACGCCATTTTCGGCTTCAAGGCAGAATGCATGGTTGGTGTTGAAGATTTTCACCACAGTACCCGCCACCGGTGCGACGACGGTTTTATCGCTCGGTTTGATCGCCAGACCATCGCCTACCGCTTTGCTGGCGAAGGCTTCATCCGGCACGTTTTCCAGCGCCACCACTTCGCCACTGACCGGTGCCAGCAGCGTTGCAATCACTTTTTTCTCGCTGTTGCGCACGGCCTGTGGCTGAGCAGTAGCGGGTGCGGCGGCGGTTGCCGCAGCTGGCGCAGCTGCGCCGGCCACCGGACCTTTGCTCAGCACGGTTTTCATGGCGGTCGCAATGCTTTCGGCCTGCGTACCAACAATGATCTGCACGCTCTGCTTGTTAAGGCGAATCACGCCAGAAGCACCGAGGCGTTTGGCCACACTCTCATTCACCTGCGCAGAGTCTTTCACATTCAGGCGCAGACGGATAATGCAGGCGTCGATGTTAGTCAGGTTGTCAGAACCGCCTATCGCACCGATATAGCGACGCGCCAGTGATTCGGTTTCGCTCTCACCGTTGCTGCTGTGATCAACGTTGACGCCGTAGCCGTCTGTTTCATCACCCGCAGCCAGCTCGCGGCCCAGCGTCAGCAGGTTGAATTTCTGAATGGTGAAGCGGAATACCACGTAGTAGATGACGAAGAACACCAGCCCCTGCGGGATCAGCATCCACCAGTGCACGGCCAGCGGGTTACGCGTCGACAGCACCATGTCCACCAGACCGGCACTGAAACCGAAACCGGCGATCCAGTGCATGCTGGCAGCGATGAAGACCGAAATACCGGTCAGCACGGCGTGGATGACATACAGCACCTGTGCCACAAACATGAAGGAGAATTCCAGTAGCTCGGTGATGCCGGTGAAGAAGGCTGCGAATGCCGCTGCCAGCATGATACCACCGACTTTCGCACGGTTTTCCGGACGTGAGCAGTGATAGATTGCCAGCGCCGCACCCGGCAGACCGAACATCATAATGGGGAAGAAGCCCGCCTGATAGCGACCGGTGATACCCGGGATGCCGGTACCGTTGGCAATAGACTGCGCGCCGCCAAGGAATTTCGGAATGTCGTTGATGCCCGCCACGTCGAACCAGAATACCGAGTTCAGCGCGTGGTGCAGGCCAACCGGAATCAGCAGACGGTTAAAGAAGGCGTACACGCCAGCGCCGACCGAGCCCAGTTCTGGATGTGCTCACCAAAGCTCACCAGACCGCCGAAAATGATCGGCCAGACGTACATCAGGATAAAGGCGACCACAATCATCAGGAAGGAGACCAGGATCGGCACCAGACGGCGACCGCTGAAAAACGACAGCGCCTTGGGCAGCTCAACATGGCTGAAGCGGTTATAGACTTCTGCCGAGAGAATCCCCACCAGGATGCCGACAAACTGGTTATTGATTTTACCGAAGGCGGCAGGAACCTGCTCCACCGGCATTTTCTGAATCATGGCCACTGCGGCGGGTGAACACAGGGTAGTGACCACGAGGAAACCTACAAAGCCGGTTAATGCCGCTGCACCGTCTTTATCTTTTGACATGCCGTAAGCCACACCGATGGCGAGCAGCACGGACATATTGTCGATGATGGCAGAACCCGATTTGATCAGCAGCGCTGCCAGCGCATTGCCTGCGCCCCAGCTGTCTGGATCGGTCCAGTAACCTACCCCCATCAGGATTGCCGCTGCCGGCAGGGTCGCTACCGGCACCATAAGCGCGCGGCCGACCTTTTGCAGATATCCTAAAATACTCACCTTATTCTCCCCCTATGAGACTGGCGTTTTGCCGTGATGCGGGTTGATTTTATTATCCCGGCACCCGGTACCTTGATGACACACTTCACCACGAGGCGCAGTGTAAAGATAAATTAATTCGCCTCGCAAATTAAAACCATAACGACTGTGACTTTAATCACCAAAATGGACTTTTTTCACCGTGAAATGCTAGCCACCACACAAGCTTATTTTATGATGAAAAATATCAGGCCGCACTTTTCCAACGCCGCAAGCGCGCAAACGGGTTACCCTATAAGCAGCCAGCTGCAGCGGTAAACGCGACCCTAACTTTCCAATCTTAACTGAGGTGAAGACATGAGACTGATCCCTTTGACCACACCGACCCAGGTGGGTAAATGGGCTGCACGCCATATCGTTAATCGCATCAATGCCTTTAAACCCAGCGCAGACCGTCCCTTTGTGCTGGGACTGCCAACCGGCGGTACGCCGCTGGAAGCCTACAAGCACCTGATCGAGATGCATAAAGCGGGTCAGGTTAGTTTCAAACACGTGATCACCTTTAATATGGATGAGTATGTCGGTCTGCCGAAAGAGCATCCGGAGAGCTATCACAGCTTTATGTACCGTAACTTTTTCGATCACGTTGATATTCAACCAGAAAATATCAATCTTCTGAATGGCAATGCCGAAGATATTGACGCAGAATGTCGCCAATACGAAGAGAAGATCCGCGCACTGGGTAAAATCCACCTGTTTATGGGCGGCGTCGGCAACGATGGCCACATTGCGTTCAACGAACCGGCTTCTTCGCTCTCTTCCCGCACCCGCATTAAAACCCTGACGCACGACACCCGTGTGGCGAACTCGCGTTTCTTCAACTGCGATGTTGATCAGGTGCCTAAATATGCCCTGACCGTGGGCGTCGGCACGCTGCTGGATGCGGAAGAAGTGATGATTCTGGTGACCGGCCACGTCAAAGCCCAAGCGCTGCAGGCGGCGGTAGAAGGTAACGTCAACCACATGTGGACCATCAGCTGCCTGCAGCTGCACCCGAAAGCGGTGGTGGTGTGTGATGAGCCAGCCACCATGGAACTGAAAGTGAAAACCGTGAAATATTTCCGCGAAATGGAAGCGGAAAATGAAGGTTGTGTAACAACACGTTGTAGAAAGCCTGCTGTTAAGCGCAGCAGGTTCAGCCGGGAGAAGAGATGATGTACGCATTAGTTAACGGCCGGATTTTTACCGGTCATGAAGTTCTGGACAATCACGCCGTGGTGATTGCCAATGGCCTGATTGAGCGTGTCTGCCCGCGCGATGCGCTGGACGCCGCGATTCCACAACAAGATGTGGCTGGTGCGTTCATCGCTCCCGGATTTATCGACCTGCAGCTCAACGGCTGCGGCGGCGTGCAGTTCAACGATGACATCAATGCCCTGAGCGTGGAAACGCTGGAGATCATGCAGCGTGCCAATGAAAAATCTGGCTGCACCAGCTATTTACCGACGCTGATTACCAGCGGTGATGAACTGATGAAGCGCGCGATTGAAACCATGCGTGCTTACCTGGCGAAGCATCAGAATCAGGCGCTGGGCCTGCATCTGGAAGGTCCGTGGCTGAATAAAGAGAAGAAAGGCACCCACAATCCGCAGCTGATTCGTCTGCCGGATGCGGAGCTGGTGGATTTCCTGTGCGCCAACGCTGACGTCATCACCAAAGTTACGCTGGCGCCGGAAAATGCGGGCAGCGCGGTGATTCGCCAGCTGCGTGACGCCGGGATTATTGTTTCGTCCGGTCACTCTAATGCCACCTATGCCGAAGCCAAAGCGGGCATCAGCGCGGGCGTCACCTTTGCCACACACCTGTATAACGCCATGAGCGCCTTTAGCGGTCGTGAGCCAGGTCTTATCGGTGCGCTGTTTGATTCGCCTGATGTATACTGCGGCATTATTGCAGACGGTTTACATGTCAATTACGCTAACGTGCGCAATGCAAAACGTATCAAAGGCGACAAACTGGTGCTGGTGACCGATGCCACCGCGCCGGCCGATGCGTCGATTGTTCAATTCATTTTTTCAGGTAAAACAATATACTATCGCGACGGCCTGTGCGTAGATGAGAACGGTACCCTGAGCGGATCTGCGCTGACGATGATTGAAGCGGTGCAGAATAGCGTGGAACATTGTGGTATCGCGCTGGACGAAGCGCTGCGCATGGCGACCCTGTATCCGGCAAGGGCAATGGGTGTGGAAAAGCAGTTTGGTACGGTGGAAGTAGGAAAAGTCGCCAACCTCACTGTCTTTACCCGCGATTATCAAATCACTAAGACGTTCGTCAACGGAGACAACGTCCTCAGCGAGTAAGTACTGAATGACCACTGGCGGCCAGACTCAAATAGGAAATGTCGATCTTGTCAAACAACTTAACAGTGCAGCTGTTTACCGGCTGATTGATCAACAGGGGCCGATTTCGCGTATTCAGATTGCCGAACTCAGCCAGCTTGCGCCCGCCAGCGTCACCAAAATTACCCGTCAGCTTATCGAACGCGGCCTCATCAAAGAGGTGGAGCAACAGGCCTCCACCGGTGGGCGCCGCGCCATCTCCATCATCACCGAAACCCGCCATTTTCATACCATCGGCGTGCGCCTAGGGCGCAACGATGCCACGCTGACGCTGTTCGATCTCAGCGGAAAATCGCTGGCGCAGGAAGATTACCCGCTGCCGGAGCGCACCCAGGAGACGCTGGAAAACGTGCTGTTCAACGCCATCAGTGCATTTATGAGCACGCACCAGCGTAAAATTCATGAGCTGATCGCTATCGCGGTTATCCTGCCGGGGCTGGTCGACCCGATTAACGGCATCATTCGCTATATGCCGCACATCGCCGTCAGCCACTGGCCGCTGGTGGCGAGCCTGAAAAAACGCTTTAACGTCACCAGTTTTGTCGGGCACGATATCCGCAGCCTGGCGCTGGCTGAGCACTATTTCGGTGCAAGCCGCGACTGTGCAGACTCCATTCTGGTGCTTTTACACCGCGGAACCGGCGCCGGCATCATCGCTAACGGCCACATTTTCCTCGGCAGCAACGGCAACATTGGTGAGATTGGCCACATTCAGGTCGATCCACTCGGCGAACGCTGCCACTGTGGTAACTTTGGCTGCCTCGAAACCATCGCCGCCAACGGCGCAATTGAGAACCGCGTGCGCCACCTGCTCAATCAGGGTTATCCCAGCAGCCTGACGCTGGATGATTGCCAGATGCCGCAAATCTGCCGCGCCGCCAATCAGGGCGACGCGCTGGCCTGCGAAGTGATTGAATACGTTGGCCGCTATCTCGGCAAAGCGATCGCTATCGCCATTAATCTGTTTAACCCGCAAAAAGTGGTGCTGGCCGGCGAAATTACCGATGCCGATAAAGTGCTGTTCCCGGCGATTGAGGGCTGCACTAACACTCAGGCGTTAAACGCGTTTCGCAAAAATCTGCCAGTGGTGCGTTCCGAGCTGGACCATCGCTCGGCAATTGGCGCTTTCGCGCTGGCAAAACGCGCTATGCTGAATGGCATTCTGCTGCAGCACCTGCTGGAAGAATAATAGAAAGCCTGCCGGCTGGCAGGCCCGACCGGAAGCCACCTATGACCATCAAAAGCGTAATCTATGACATCGACGGCGTGTTGATGCACGATAATACCGCCGTGAAAGGCGCAAACGAATTCCTGCAGCGCATTCTGGAAAAAGAGATGCCGCTGATGGTACTGACCAACTATCCGTCACAAACCGCGCAGGATCTGGCCAACCGCTTTGCCAACGCCGGCGTCGACATCCCGGATTCGGTGTTTTACACCTCCGCCATGGCCACTGCGGATTTCCTCCGTCGTCAGGAGGGCAAAAAAGCATACGTGATTGGTGAAGGCGCGCTGATTCATGAACTGTATAAAGCCGGTTTTACCATCACTGATGTCAACCCGGATTTCGTGATCGTGGGCGAGACGCGATCGTTTAACTGGGAGATGATGCATAAAGCCGCCTTCTTTGTAGCTAACGGTGCGCGTTTTATCGCGACCAATCCCGATACCCACGCACGCGGCTTTGTGCCGGCCTGTGGTGCGCTCTGTGCCGGTATCGAAACCATTTCCGGCCGCAAACCGTTTATGTCGGTAAGCCCAGCCCTTACATCATGCGCGCCGCACTGAATAAAATGCACGCTCATTCAGAGGAGACGGTGATTGTGGGCGATAACCTGCGCACCGATATTCTGGCTGGCTTCCAGGCCGGTCTGGAAACCATTCTGGTGCTGTCCGGCGTCTCTACGCTGAGCGATATTGATGCCATGCCGTTCCGTCCGGACTGGATCTACCCTTCCGTGGCTGATATCGACCTGTTCTGATTAGCGTCATGCTGTCTGCTTATGGCCCTGCTCGCCGTTACGGTGTGCAGGGCTTTTTTATGTGTCTGGCACACCGCTGTGATTCAGCAGCTGACGCGGCCTCATCGGTTGCGCACAAAACCATCACTTCTGACAATTCATTAGATACCATCTAACTTAATCGTTAATTCTTTAAATAAAATACAACATTACCTCACACCAACAATCTTTTTGTCATTATTTGGTGATTTCGCTTGCGTTACCACCATCAATTAGCGCATTTTCTTATACATCACGCAGCGCAGGCTGCCGGACAAACAAGTCAATAACATCGCCACAGGGTGAGATCAGGAGTCAGTTATGTGTTCGATTTTTGGTGTGCTGGATCTGAAGACCGATCCTGTTGAACTGCGCAAGAAAGCGCTGGAATGTTCTCGTCTGATGCGTCACCGCGGCCCGGACTGGTCAGGTGTCTTCGCTGATGAGAATGCCATTCTGGTACACGAGCGCCTATCCATTGTTGACGTGAACAACGGCGCCCAGCCGCTGTACAACGCGGAGCACACCCACGTACTGGCTGTTAACGGCGAAATTTATAACTACCAAGCGCTGCGCGCGGAACTGAGCGATCACTACGCCTTCCAGACCGGTTCAGACTGCGAAGTGATCCTCGCGCTGTATCAGGAAAAAGGCCTCGATTTCCTCGACGACCTGCAGGGCATGTTCGCCTTCATTCTGTGGGACAGCGTCAAACAGCAGTATCTGATTGGCCGCGATCACATCGGTATCATTCCGCTCTATATGGGCAACGATGAGCACGGCAACCTGTTTGTTGCTTCTGAAATGAAAGCGCTGGTGCCGGTGTGCCGCAGCATCAAAGAATTCCCGCCGGGAAGCTACCTCTGCAGCACCGATGGCGAAATCCGTCGTTACTGGCAGCGTGACTGGATGGATTTTGCTGCCGTGGCGCAAAACACCACCGATGCCGCTGGCCTGAAGCACGCACTTGAAGAGTCAGTGAAAAGCCACCTGATGTCAGACGTACCGTACGGCGTGCTGCTGTCCGGCGGCCTCGACTCTTCCATCATCTCTGCGATGACCAAGCGCTTTGCCGCCAAACGCGTGGAAGATCAGGACAAGAGCGATGCATGGTGGCCGCAGCTGCACTCCTTTGCCGTCGGTCTGGAAGGATCGCCGGATCTGAAAGCAGCGCAGGCGGTGGCCGATCACCTCGGTACCGTGCACCATGAAATTCACTTCACCGTGCAGGAAGGTCTGGATGCGATCCGCGATGTGATTTACCACATCGAAACTTACGATGTGACCACCATTCGCGCGTCGACGCCAATGTACCTGATGTCGCGTAAAATCAAAGCGATGGGCATCAAAATGGTGCTGTCCGGTGAAGGTGCGGATGAAGTGTTTGGCGGCTACCTCTACTTCCACAAAGCACCGAACGCCCAAGAGTTCCACGAAGAAAACGTGCGTAAGCTGCTGGCGCTGCACATGTTTGACTGCGCGCGCGCTAACAAAGCGATGTCGGCGTGGGGCGTGGAAGCACGTGTGCCGTTCCTTGATAAGAAATTCCTTGATGTCGCGATGCGCATCAACCCGGAAGACAAAATGTGCGGCAGCAACGGCAAAATGGAAAAACACATTCTGCGTGAATGTTTCTCCTCTTACCTGCCGGAGAGCGTAGCATGGCGTCAGAAAGAGCAGTTCTCTGATGGCGTAGGCTACAGCTGGATCGACACGCTGAAAGAAGTGGAGGCGAAGCAGATTAGCGAGCAGAAACTGGCGACCGCGCATTTCCGCTTCCCGCATAACACGCCAACCTCGAAAGAAGCGTATCTGTACCGCGAGATCTTTGAGGAGCTGTTCCCACTGCCAAGCGCGGCAGAGTGCGTTCCGGGCGGTCCATCCGTGGCCTGTTCGTCGGCGAAAGCCATTGAGTGGGACGAAGCGTTTAAATCGATGGACGATCCGTCTGGCCGTGCGGTAGGCGTGCATCAGTCAGCGTACAAATAAGCATTTTCTTTGTGCGTGTAAGGGGCACATTGTGGCCCCTTTTTCTTGCATCTGGCGCGGATACGATCGAAAATTGCCGAATAAATAATCAGCCGGGTTACAAGCCAGACAAACAGGCGCGTTAAGGCAAAAAACGGCAAAAAATTTGTTGACGCTACAAAGCTCAATACGCATAATGCGCCCCGCAACGCCGATGAAGGTAACGCGAAAAAAGATGGCTACGTAGCTCAGTTGGTTAGAGCACATCACTCATAATGATGGGGTCACAGGTTCGATTCCCGTCGTAGCCACCATCTTTTTGCGGGAGTGGCGAAATTGGTAGACGCACCAGATTTAGGTTCTGGCGCCGCAAGGTGTGCGAGTTCAAGTCTCGCCTCCCGCACCATTTCAGTCTTCGGCAGCCGGATGGGGTATCGCCAAGCGGTAAGGCACCGGTTTTTGATACCGGCATTCCCTGGTTCGAATCCAGGTACCCCAGCTAATCCGATGCACTCTCGTGGATACGAGTCGACGAATGGGATATCGCCAAGCGGTAAGGCACCGGTTTTTGATACCGGCATTCCATGGTTCGAATCCAGGTATCCCAGCCATCATCGGGCGCAGTAAAGCAGTACAATCTGGCTACGTAGCTCAGTCGGTTAGAGCACATCACTAATAATGATGGGGTCACAGGTTCGATTCCCGTCGTAGCCACCAAACAAATTGGGGTGTCGCCAAGCGGTAAGGCAGTGGATTCTGATTCCACCATTCCGGGGTTCGAATCCCTGCACCCCAGCCATACAAAGACAATTTGACCAAACACCTACTGGGGTGTCGCCAAGCGGTAAGGCACCAGATTCTAATTCCGGCATTCCGGGGTTCGAATCCCTGCACCCCAGCCAAATTGCACAACAAGCCCGCTTTTGCAGGCTTTGTTGTTTTTGTCGTTCCTGAATGTCACGCCTTATACAATATAGAATTGATGGCGCCGCCACGATTGCGGCGCCCGGTTTGTTTACAACCCCAGCGCGTAACGCAGCACCTGACGCTTGAGCACGCCAGCATTTTCTGCCGCGATCAGTCCAAGATTACGCACCACACGCAGCGGCGGCAGCGCATTGCTGAAGGCGAAATAGAACAGATCCATACCGCCCTGCATCAGCAAATTATCTTTGTAGCGCTGACGGTGATAACGCAGCAATACCGGCAGCGATGCCCAGCGCTGCGCCTGGCTGCGTGCATCCACCAGCGTATCAATCAGCGCATCCACATCGCGGTAGCCGAGGTTAACGCCCTGCCCGGCCAGCGGATTGATGGTGTGTGCAGCATCACCGACCAGCGCGAGGCCCGGCAGGGCGTAGCGCGTGGCATGGCGGCGCACCAGCAGAAACGACGCCGCGTTTTTCACCTGGAAGCGGCCGACGCGCGCCGGGAAATTAGCCTGCACCTCTTTGGCCAGCTGGCTGAGCGGCAGATTTTGCAGCTGGCGGATCCGCGCCGGCGCGTCGTACCACACCAGCGAAGCGTGGCGATTAAACAGCGGCAGAAACGCGCGCGGTCCGTCCGGCGTAAATTGCTGCCAAGTGGCATCGCCGGCCTCGTGTTCACACTCAACGCTGATTAGCATGCAGGATTGCGCATAGCTCCAGCCGCGCACGCCGATACCCGCCAGCTGTCGCACGTGCGAATTAGCGCCATCGGCCCCCACCACCAGCTGGCTATCCAGCGTGGTCCCTTCATCCAGCTGCAGCTGCCAGCCGCCGCTGTGCGCCTGTAACGCCTGCAGTGAGGCCGGGCACAGCAGCGTTACGCCATCCTGCTGCATCTGCTCCCACAGCGCGCGCCGCAGCACGCTGTTTTCCACCATATAGCCCAGCTCGGGAATGCCCAGTGCAGCGGCGTCAAAGGTGACGTGTGCGCTTTGCCACTCCCAGGTTTCCAGCTTGCGGTAGGGCGCGCTGCGCATCGCCTGGACACGCTGCCAGACATTGAGCTGGCGCAGCAGCGCCACTGATGACGCACCAATGGCGGAGATGCGTATATCCGGCGCTAGGCTGGCGTCAAACGCGGCCGGCTCGGCACGCTCAATCACCGCCACGCGAAACTGCTGCTGCGCCAGACCACAGGCCAGCGCGGCACCGACCATGCCGCCGCCCACTACCACCACATCAAACTGTGAATCCTGCATTGACTCTTATCCTTCTGATTGCCGTGACGCCTTGCGGCAGCACTCTATGTGGCAAAGTGTACCGGAAATTTACCGCACCAGCAGAAAAGCCCTGCTAACCTTGTGCTTCAGCCGTGCATGTTTAACGCACCTAGCGTGTGAAGTATGACCGGGCATCATGCCCTAAATAATTCGTGCGCCAAGAAGGCGGCAAGCAAGGATCTCCCCGGGAGCTTACATTAGTAAGTGACCGGGGGAGCCGCGCGCAGCCAACGCGCCTGGCGTGCGAAGTATGACGGGCATGCTGGTCACACCCGCGCCAAAGCATTACAATACGCGCCCTGAACTTCTCTGCTCAGAATCAATGGCTAGTTCAATGACCAAAAAACTGCATATCAAAACCTGGGGCTGTCAGATGAACGAATATGATTCATCGAAGATGGCTGACCTACTGAACAGCACGCACGGCTACACCCTGACGGAGGAAGCCGAAGACGCAGACGTACTGCTGCTGAATACCTGCTCCATCCGTGAGAAGGCGCAGGAAAAAGTGTTTCACTTGCTGGGACGCTGGAAGAAGCTGAAGGCGAAAAATCCTGAGCTGATTATTGGCGTGGGCGGCTGTGTGGCTTCGCAGGAAGGCGATAAAATTCGCCAGCGCGCACAGTGCGTGGACATCGTTTTTGGCCCGCAGACACTGCATCGTCTGCCGGAGATGATTAACCAGGTGCGCGGCAGCAAGAGCACGATTGTTGACGTCTCGTTCCCGGAAATCGAAAAGTTTGATCGCCTGCCGGAGCCGCGCGCAGAAGGTCCTACTGCTTTTGTCTCGATCATGGAAGGCTGCAATAAATATTGCACTTTCTGCGTGGTGCCTTATACGCGCGGCGAGGAAGTGAGCCGTCCTTGCGATGACATCCTGCTGGAAGTTGCCCAGCTGGCGGCGCAGGGCGTGCGTGAAGTGAATCTGCTGGGTCAGAACGTCAACGCCTATCGCGGCGCAACCTTTGACGACCAGATTTGTACCTTTGCCGAGCTGCTGCGTCTGGTGGCCGCGATTGACGGGATTGACCGGATTCGTTTCACCACCAGCCATCCGATTGAGTTCACCGACGACATCATCGACGTCTATCGTGACATGCCGGAGCTGGTGAGCTTCCTGCACCTGCCAGTGCAGAGCGGTGCCGATCGTATTCTGACGCTGATGAAGCGAGCGCACACTGCGCTGGAGTACAAAGCGATTATCCGCAAGCTGGTGGCCGCGCGCCCGGATATCCAGATCAGTTCAGATTTCATCATTGGCTTCCCGGGCGAAACCCAGCAGGATTTCGAGCAGACCATGAAGCTCATCGGCGAGGTTAATTTCGACACCAGCTTCAGCTTTATCTATTCGGCGCGTCCGGGTACGCCGGCGGCCGATCTGCCGGACGACGTGCCGGAAGAGGAGAAGAAGCAGCGTCTGTACATTTTGCAGGATCGCATCAATCAGCAGGCGATGGCATGGAGCCGCGGCATGCTTGGTACCGTTCAGCGAATTCTGGTGGAAGGCACCTCACGTAAGAATGTGATGGAGCTGACCGGCCGTACCGAAAACAACCGCGTGGTCAACTTTGAAGGCGATGTGCGTATGATCGGTAAATTTGTTGATGTCGAAATCGTCGATGTTTATACCAATTCGCTGCGTGGCGTCGTGGTTCGCACCGAAGAGGAGATGGGCCTGCGCGTCGCGGAGAGTCCGGCATCGGTGATTGCGCGTACGCGTAAAGAGGATGAGATCGGCGTGGGCCTGTATCAGCCTTGAGACCGCGATTACTGAGCGACAGCGCACAACGCGCTGTCGCCTGTTTCATCCCGCAGCCCTTGCTTTCCGTAGCTGCCGCCCAAATATCTCCCCTGAAGCTTGCGCCCGGGCGCGACCCCATAAATAATTCCGTAAAGATGCTGACGCCTGGCGTGCGGTATCTGCTATTTCTTTCAACTGGCCCTGAGTGACCCAAAGAATTCATTTGAATATCGAAACTCGTGAAATCGCCCTTGAACCGGCAGACAATCGTCGATTGATGAGCCTGTGCGGTCCGTTTGATGACAACGTAAAACAGCTGGAGCGCCGTCTGGGCATTGAGATCAATCGCCGCGACAACCTGTTTAAGCTGGTCGGCCGTGCGCTGAGTGTCGAGGCGGCCGCCAATATTCTGCGTTCACTGTACGTTGATACCGCGCCGGTGCGCGGCCAGATCCCGGACATTGAACCGGATCAGATCCATTTTGCGATCAAAGAGAGTCGCGTGCTGGAACAGACGGCTGACAGCGTGCCGGAGTACGGTAAAGCGGTAAACATCAAGACCAAGCGCGGCGTGATTAAACCGCGTACGCCAAACCAGGCGCAGTACATCGCCAATATTCTCGATCACGACATCACCTTCGGCATTGGGCCGGCCGGGACTGGAAAAACCTATCTGGCGGTAGCCGCCGCGGTGGATGCGCTGGAGCGGCAGGAGATTCGCCGTATTCTGCTGACGCGTCCGGCGGTCGAAGCCAGCGAAAAGCTCGGCTTCCTGCCCGGCGATCTCAGTCAGAAAGTCGATCCTTATCTGCGCCCGCTGTATGACGCACTGTTCGAAATGCTGGGCTTCGAGCGCGTCGAGAAGCTGATGGAGCGCAACGTGATTAAAGTCGCGCCGCTGGCCTACATGCGCGGCCGTACGCTGAATGACGCGTTCGTGATTCTCGATGAGAGCCAGAACACCACCATCGAACAGATGAAGATGTTCCTGACGCGTATCGGCTTCAACTCCAAAGCGGTGATTACCGGTGACGTGACGCAGATTGACCTGCCGCGCAGCACCAAATCCGGTCTGCGCCACGCCATCGAAGTGCTGGCCAATGTGGAAGAGCTCAGCTTCAACTTTTTCCACAGCGAAGACGTGGTGCGTCATCCGGTGGTCGCACGCATTGTTAATGCTTATGAAGCCTGGGAAGAAGCAGACCAGAAACGCCGTGATAAACTGGCGGAAGAGCGTAAGCGTGAAGCGCAGGCGGCACAACCTGCCAGCCAGCCGACGCCGCAGGAGCCTTCATGAGCACGGTGATTTTAGATTTGCAGCTGGCGTGTGCCGATGAAAACGGCCTGCCCGCAGAAGCGGCGTTTCAGCGCTGGCTGGAGGCGGCGGTCACGCCGTTTCAGCCAGAGAGCGAAGTCACGATACGACTGGTCGATGAAGCGGAGAGTCATGAGCTTAATCTGACTTATCGCGGCAAAGATAAGCCGACTAACGTGCTGTCGTTTCCGTTTGAAGCACCGCCGGGCATTGAGCTGCCGCTGCTGGGCGACCTGATTATTTGTCGTCAGGTTGTCGAGCAGGAAGCGGCCGAACAGGGTAAAAGCCCTGAAGCGCACTGGGCACACATGGTGGTCCACGGCACGCTGCATCTGCTGGGTTATGACCATATTGAAGACGAGGAAGCTGAAGAGATGGAAGCGCTCGAGACCGAGATAATGCTTGCTCTTGGCTATCCCGATCCGTACATTTCGGAAAAAGAAGACGCCTGAACCGCCGGTTCAGGACATTGCGCTGCTGGCAAGGATGCCGGCAGTTCCTTTCCCTCATTCGAGAGAACTAAATAAAAACGCCATGAGCGACGACCATTCTCAAAACAACGACGCCCCCAGTAGTAAAAAGGTTTTTTTCTCCCTGTTAATCAATCAGCTTTTCCACGGCGAACCCAAAAACCGTGACGAACTGCTGGGGCTGATCCGCGATTCTGAGCAAAAAGAGCTGATCGACCAGGACACCCGCGACATGCTGGAAGGGGGGCTGGATATTGCCGAACAGCGCGTGCGCGACATTATGATCCCGCGCTCGCAGATGATTCCCCTGAAGCGCAACCAGAGCCTTGAAGAGTGCCTGGCGGTGATTATTGAATCTGCCCACTCGCGCTTCCCGGTAATCAGCGAAGATAAAGACCATGTTGAAGGCATTCTGATGGCGAAAGATCTGCTGCCGTTTATGAGCAGCAGCGCCGAGCCATTCAGCATGGAAAAAGTGCTGCGCCCGATCGTGGTGGTGCCTGAGAGCAAGCGCGTCGATCGCATGCTCAAAGAGTTCCGCTCGCAGCGCTATCATATGGCGATCGTCATTGATGAGTTCGGTGGTGTCTCCGGACTGGTGACCATCGAAGATATCCTTGAGCTGATCGTCGGCGAAATTGAAGACGAATATGACGACGACGAAGACCGTGATATTCGTCAGCTCAACCGCCACACCTATACGGTGCGTGCGCTGACGCCAATTGAGGATTTCAATGAGGTATTTGGTAGCGATTTCAGCGATGATGAAGTCGATACCATTGGCGGTCTGGTCATGCAGGAATTCGGCCATCTGCCGGCGCGCGGTGAAAGCATCGACATTGAGGGTTACCAATTCAAAGTTGCGATGGCTGACAGCCGCCGTATCATCCAGGTGCATGTGAAAATTCCGGAAGACTCTCCGCAACCGCAACTGGAAGACGAATAATTTTATGGCATTAGCCTCTCTCTACTCGCAGCAGCGGGTTCGCCTGCTGCTGGCGTTAATTCTGGGTGCCGCGGGCACCCCTTCCTTTTCCCCGTATGATTTCTGGCCCGCCGCCCTGCTCTCTCTGGCTGGTTTGCAGCTGCTGTTGCTGGATCGCCGCAGCGCGCAGGCGACAGGCATCGGTTTTGCCTGGGGCTTTGGCCTGTTCGGTAGCGGCATCAACTGGGTGTACGTCAGCATTGCGACGTTCAGCGGCATGCCCGGCCCGGTCAATGTGTTACTCGTGGTGCTGCTCGCCGCTTACCTAGCGCTCTACCCGCTGCTGTTTGCCCTGCTGCTGAACCGCTTCTGGCCGCGGGCCACGCTGTGGCGCATGGCGCTGGCGGCACCGGCGCTGTGGCAGGTCACCGAGTTTCTGCGCGGCTGGGTACTGACCGGCTTTCCGTGGCTGCAGTTTGGCTACAGCCAGATCGATGGGCCGCTGAAAGGCCTGGCGCCGCTGGCTGGCGTGGAAACCATCACCTTCCTGCTGATGGTGATAGCAGGCCTGCTGGCCTCGGCCTGCTATCACCGCAGCGTGAAAAACCTGATTATCGCCGTCGCGCTGCTGCTGCTGCCGTGGCCACTGCGGATGCTGCAGTGGTATCAGCCACTGCCGCAGCGCAGCGTCAATGTGGCGATGGTGCAGGGCAATATTCCGCAGTCGATGAAGTGGGATCCGCAGCAGCTGCTGACCACGCTGCGTGTCTATACCGCTTATAGCCAGCCGTTTATCGGCAAAGCGCCAATCATCATCTGGCCGGAGTCGGCAATTACCGATCTCGAGAGTAATCAGCAGCCGTTTCTGCATGCACTGGATGACGAACTGCGCGCGCGCGGCAGCACGCTGATCACCGGCATTGTTAATTCGCGCGTTGAGAGCGACAACCGCTATCACGATTACAACTCGGTGATTGTGCTGGGCGGCGCGCAGCCTTACAGCTATCAGAGTCGCAACCGCTACCAGAAAAACCATCTGGTACCGTTTGGCGAGTTTGTGCCGCTGGAAGGTCTGCTGCGTCCACTGGCTCCGTTCTTCGACCTGCCGATGTCCTCGTTCAGCCGTGGCGCCTACCTGCAGCCGCAGCTGAAAGTGGCGGGCTACAACCTCACCAGCGCCATTTGTTATGAGATCGTGCTGGGCGAACAGGTGCGCGCTAACTTCCGTCCGGACACCAACTTCCTGCTGACGGTGTCGAACGATGCCTGGTTCGGTCATTCGATTGGTCCGTGGCAGCATTTCCAGATGGCGCGCATGCGTGCGCTGGAGCTGGGTCGCCCGCTGCTGCGCTCAACGAACAACGGTGTCACCGCAGTGGTGAATGCACAGGCAGACGTGGAGAACGTCATCCCGCAGTTCACCCGCGAAGTGCTGAGCGCAACAGTTACGCCTGCCAGCGGTGAAACACCGTATGCACGCGTCGGTATCTGGCCGGTATGGCTGCTGACGCTGGTGGGCATCGTGCTGGCGATTTTACGCCGCCGCACCTGATACCCCGCCGTCTCTCACCAGGCGAAGCGCAGGCTTCGCCTTTTTTCTGCGCAGTTTTCCGCTCCCTTTATCCTTAGTCACCGCCACTTTCTGCTGCCTTTTTGCCCGATCTCCGCGTACTGGCACGATCATTGCTAATTATTTCAGTGGTTTTAGCAACATCCGTGATTTGTCAGCGTAATGCCTTGTTTGCGCACTATTATCTGGCACCGAAGCGCACTTAATTGGCGCAGAGGCTGTATTTTGCCTCTTATTGGTGCGTAGTGGCTCGCAAAAAACGAACTTTTTTGTTTCATTACGTTAACAATTCGCTATGTTAATCACTATCCTGCGCGCAGTTGCGCTAAGGGATAATTAAAAAAGCAGCAGGAAATACACACAACATCGCAATCTGCGCAGTTTATGTTCTGCGCAACATTCACACGAAGGAATGGGAACATGCAGATTCGCAAAGTGGCATTATCGCTTCTGCTGTTGGGCGCAGCAGCGGGCGCGGCCCTGGCGGAAGATCTCACCGGCACCCTGAAAAAAAATCAATGATAGTGGCGTGATTGCCGTGGGGCACCGTGAGTCATCCGTTCCCTTTTCTTACTACGACAACCAGCAGAAAGTGGTGGGCTACTCGCAGGACTACTCCAACGCCATTGTTGCCGCCATCAAAGCGAAACTGAATAAGCCGGATCTGCAGGTCAAAATGCTGCCGATCACCTCACAAAACCGTATTCCGCTGCTGCAGAACGGCACCTACGATTTCGAGTGTGGCTCGACCACCAACAACGTAGAGCGTCAGCAGCAGGCGGCGTTTTCTAACACCACCTTCATCATCGGCACGCGTCTGCTGGTGAAAAAAGGCGTCGACATCAAAGATTTAGCCGATGTGAAAGGCAAAACCGTGGTCGTCACCTCGGGCACTACCTCTGAGATTCTGCTGCGCAAGCTGAATGACGAGAAGAAAATGGATATGCGCATCATCAGCGCGAAAGATCACGGTGACTCGTTCCGCACGCTGGAAACCGGTCGCGCAGTGGCCTTCATGATGGATGACGCGCTGCTGGCCGGTGAACGTGCCAAGGCGAAGAAACCGGATAACTGGGAAATCGTTGGCACGCCGCAGTCCAAAGAAACCTATGGCTGCATGCTGCGTAAAGACGATGCGCCGTTTAAACAGCTGATGGATGACACCATCGCCAAAGCGCAGATGTCGGGTGAAGCCACCAAATGGTTCGATACCTAGTTCAAACAGCCAATTCCGCCGAAGAACCTGAACCTGAACTTCGAACTGTCTTCTGACATGCAGGCGCTGTTTAAAGCACCGAACGACAAAGCACTCTGAATTAACAATGAAAACAAGGGCGGCACTGCTGCCCTCTCGATTGCTGAACATGCGGTGCGGACAGACAGACTGTAACAGGCCGTTCCCCTGAAGCAGGACACAAGACACCGCTCAACAATCTTATGGGTAGCCTCGCTACCCTTTTTTTACCGGAGCTCGTTATGGGTATCGATTGGAACTGGGGCATCTTTTTACAGCAGGCTCCGTTCGGCAATACGACTTACCTCGGCTGGCTGTGGTCCGGATTTCAGGTGACCGTCGCGGTCTCCTGCTGCGCCTGGATTATCGCCTTCCTGGTAGGTTCCTTCTTTGGCATTCTGCGTACCGTGCCTAATCGCTGGCTGTCCACGATTGGCACCTGCTACGTGGAGTTGTTTCGTAATATCCCGCTGATCGTGCAGTTCTTCTTCTGGTATCTGGTGGCGCCAGAACTGGTCGGGGAGAAGCTCGGCATGTGGTTTAAGGCTGAACTGGACCCGAACATCCAGTTTTTCCTCTCTTCAACCATCTGTCTCGGTCTGTTCACCGCCGCACGCGTGTGTGAGCAGGTGCGCGCCGCGATTCAGTCGCTGCCGCGCGGCCAGAAAAACGCTGGTCTGGCGATGGGTCTGACGCTGCCGCAGACCTACCGCTACGTGCTGCCGCCTAACGCCTACCGCGTGATTGTGCCGCCGATGACCTCGGAAATGCTTAACCTGGTGAAGAACTCCGCCATCGCCTCTACCATCGGTCTGGTCGACCTAGCGGCGCAGGCGGGCAAGCTGCTGGATTACTCGGCGCATGCCTATGAATCTTTCACCGCTATCACCCTGGCCTACGTCGGTATTAACCTGGTGATCATGCTGATTATGAGTCTGGTAGAACGCAAAATCCGCCTGCCCGGCAACCTGGGAGGCAAATAATGTACGATTTTGACTGGAGTTCGATTCCGCCCAGCCTGCCCTATCTGCTGAATGGCATGATCATTACGCTGAAAATCACTGCGGTGGCGGTGGTGTTTGGCATTATCTGGGGCACCATTCTGGCGGTGATGCGTTTGTCCGCATTCGCCCCGATCCGCTGGTTTGCCAAACTGTACGTGAACCTGTTCCGCTCGGTGCCGCTGGTGATGGTGCTGCTGTGGTTCTATCTGGTGGTCCCCAGCTTCCTGCAGCAGGTGCTTGGGCTGTCGCCAAAAACCGATATCCGCCTGATCTCCGCCATGGTGGCGTTTGCGCTGTTTGAAGCCGCTTACTATTCGGAGATTATCCGCACCGGTATCCAGAGCATCTCGCGCGGCCAGTCCAACGCGGCGCTGGGTATGACGCAGTGGCAGTCGATGAAACTGATCATCCTGCCGCAGGCGTTCCGCGCCATGGTGCCGCTGCTGCTGACGCAGGGCATAGTGCTGTTCCAGGACACCTCGCTGGTGTATGTGTTAAGCTTGGCGGACTTCTTCCGCACCGCGTGCGTCCACCATCGGTGAACGTGACGGTACCCAGGTAGAAATGGTTCTGTTTGCCGGTCTGGTCTACTTCGTGATCAGCCTGAGCGCTTCGCTGTTGGTGAGTTATCTGAAAAGAAAAAGGACGGTTTAAATGATTAGCCTGAAAAATGTTTCTAAGTGGTATGGGCACTTTCAGGTGCTGACCGACTGCTCCACCGAAGTGAAGAAAGGTGAAGTCGTGGTGGTCTGCGGACCGTCCGGCTCGGGTAAATCGACGCTGATTAAAACGGTGAACGGGCTGGAGCCCGTGCAGCAGGGCAGCATTCAGGTGAACGGTACCGAGGTGAACAACAAAAAAACCAATCTCGCCCAACTGCGCAGCAAAGTGGGCATGGTGTTCCAGCACTTCGAACTGTTCCCGCATCTCAGCATCATTGATAACCTGGTGCTGGCGCAGGTGAAAGTGCTGAAGCGCGTGGGTCTGGCGGCGCATGCGGAGAAATTCCCTAGTCAGCAGTCTGGCGGTCAGCAGCAGCGCGTCGCCATCGCCCGTGCGCTGTGCATGGATCCTATCGCAATGCTGTTCGATGAACCGACTTCCGCACTGGATCCGGAGATGATCAACGAAGTGCTGGACGTCATGGTGGAGTTAGCCAACGAAGGCATGACGATGATGGTGGTGACGCACGAGATGGGCTTTGCACGCAAAGTGGCGAATCGCGTCATTTTTATGGACGAAGGGAAGATCGTTGAAGACACCAATAAGGATGACTTCTTCAGCAATCCGCAGTCTGACCGTGCCAAAGACTTCCTGGCGAAGATCCTGCACTGATTTAACATCTCCGAGCCAGGTGCACATCAATGCGCACCCTACACGATGATCTCACTGTGGTAGGGTCGTCAGTAATGACGACCTGGCTCGCTTTCATCAGTGCTCAAACGGCTGACGCTGGAACTGATCGTGGCCGCACTCCGGGCAGCGCGTCAGGCTCTCTGGAGTGTAAATCGCCCGGGTAAAGCCGCACTTTTCACACACTAGGTTAGTCCTACCACTTCGCCGCTCTGATACACGCCGTGATGCCGCAGATCCTGAAACACTTTGCGCCACTCCAGCTGGCTCTTATCGGTGATATCGGCCAGCTCTTTCCACAGGCTTTCACGGATCACCCGCAAAAAAACTGAATCGCCGAGCGCTTCGCTGGACTCTTGATAGCTGAGCGCGAACTCGTGCAAATCGCGCCGCACCGCGCGCATGACCTCGTCGACTTCGGCGGTGGTCAGCGTCTGCTTCTGCAGCAGCGCGCTGCGCGCCTCGGCAACCAGTGCGTCGACATCACGTTCGCCACGATCCAGCCGCTGGGTTAATGCTGCTACGGTTGCACGATACTCCTGCGCCACATTATTCATTTTGTTCTCCTTTCCGCTGCAGATGCTGAGTTAAGTTTAGCCGCTTTGCCATATTTGCTGCGCTTAGCGCAGAGGAAATCGCAAAAGGGTGAAAGCGCTGGCGCATTCCGCACAAATCACGCCGCCGGAGGGCGTCAATTGTTGTTGAGGGGCGGCCTTATGGGTATGCTATGCGGATCAAAAGTGTTTAAAAAACGATTTCACAAGGACCACAGGCAGCCATGCAAGAGCAATACCGCCCGGAAGAGATAGAATCCCGCGTCCAGCAGCACTGGGACGAAAACGAAACCTTCAAAGTGACCGAGCAGGAAGGCAAAGAGAAATACTACTGCCTGTCTATGCTGCCCTATCCTTCTGGCCGCCTGCACATGGGCCACGTGCGTAACTACACCATTGGCGATGTGATTGCGCGCTACCAGCGCATACTGGGCAAAAACGTCCTGCAGCCGATTGGCTGGGATGCCTTTGGCATGCCAGCCGAAGGGGCGGCGGTGAAAAACAACACCGCGCCAGCACCGTGGACCTACGACAGCATCGAATACATGAAAAACCAGCTGAAACTGCTGGGCTTCGGCTATGACTGGAGTCGCGAACTGGCGACCTGTCAGCCTGAGTATTACCGCTGGGAACAGTGGTTCTTCACCAAACTGTACGAAAAAGGTCTGGTCTACAAAAAAACCTCCGCGGTCAACTGGTGCCCGAACGACCAGACCGTACTGGCGAACGAACAGGTGATCGATGGCTGCTGCTGGCGCTGCGACACCAAAGTCGAACGCAAAGAGATCCCGCAGTGGTTCGTGAAAATCACCGATTACGCCGAAGAGCTGCTCAACGACCTCGATAAGCTGGAAGACTGGCCGGAGCAAGTCAAGACCATGCAGCGCAACTGGATTGGCCGTTCTGAAGGTGTCGAGATCACCTTTGACGTGGCCAACAGCGCGGAAAAAGTCACGGTTTACACCACCCGTCCGGACACCTTCATGGGGGCAACCTATGTCGCCGTGGCAGCCGGTCACCCACTGGCGCGCCAGGCTGCCGTCAACAACCCGGCGCTGGCCGACTTCATTGCTGAATGCAGCAACACCAAAGTCGCCGAAGCGGACATGGCCACGATGGAGAAGAAGGGCATGGCCACCGGCCTGCACGCCATCCATCCGCTGACAGGCGAAGAGATTCCGGTCTGGGTCGCTAACTTCGTGCTGATGGAGTACGGCACCGGTGCCGTGATGGCCGTACCGGGTCACGACCAGCGCGACTGGGAATTCGCCACCAAATACGATCTCAACATCAAGCCGGTGGTGCTCAACCTCGACGGTACCGAGCCGGATGTCAGCGCCGCGGCGATGACTGAAAAAGGCACGCTGTTCAACTCCGGCGAGTTTGACGGTCTGGACCACGACGCCGGCTTCAACGCCATCGCCGATGCGCTGGCGGCCAAAGGCGTCGGCGTGCGTAAAGTGAACTATCGCCTGCGCGACTGGGGTGTGTCACGCCAGCGCTACTGGGGTGCGCCAATTCCGATGGTGACGCTGGAAGATGGCACTGTGATGCCAACGCCAGAAGATCAGCTGCCGGTAATTCTGCCGGAAGACGTGGTCATGGACGGTATTACCAGCCCGATCAAAGCCGATCCGGAGTGGGCGAAAACCACCGTCAACGGTCAGCCGGCGCTGCGTGAAACCGACACCTTCGACACCTTTATGGAATCGTCGTGGTACTACGCGCGTTACACCTGCGCGAACTACAACGAAGGCATGCTGGATCCGGCGTCAGCGAACTACTGGCTGCCGGTCGATCAGTATGTGGGCGGTATCGAACACGCCATCATGCACCTGATGTATTTCCGCTTCTACCACAAGCTGCTGCGCGACGCGGGCCTGGTCAACTCTGACGAGCCGGCCAAACGCCTGCTGTGCCAGGGCATGGTACTGGCTGACGCCTTCTACTACGTCGGTACCAACGGCGAGCACAACTGGGTTTCACCGGTTGACGTTAACGTCGAGCGCGACGAAAAAGGCCGCATCATCAAAGCCATCGACAATCAGGGCCGCGAAGTGATTTACGCGGGCATGAGCAAAATGTCGAAGTCAAAAAACAACGGCATCGACCCGCAGCTGATGGTTGAGCGCTACGGCGCAGATACCGTGCGTCTGTTCATGATGTTTGCCTCCCCGGCGGAAATGACGCTGGAGTGGCAGGAGTCAGGCGCGGAAGGCGCTAACCGCTTCCTGAAACGCGTGTGGAAGCTGGCGTACGATCACGTAGCCAAAGGCGCCACCGTGGCGCTGGATGTCAACGCGCTCAACGATGAGCAGAAAGCGCTGCGTCGCGATCTGCATAAAACCATCGCCAAAGTGGCGGATGACATCGGCCGTCGCCAGACCTTCAATACCGCGATTGCGGCAATCATGGAGCTGATGAACAAACTGCTGCGCGCGCCGCAGGAGAGCGAACAGGATCGCGCTCTGATGCAGGAAGCGCTGGTCGCCGTAACGCGCCTGCTCTATCCATTCACCCCGCACGCCAGCTACGTCCTGTGGCAGGCACTGGGTGGCGAAGGCAGCATCGACGATGCCAGCTGGCCGGTTGCCGATGAAGCGGCAATGGTAGAGGATTCGCTGCTGGTGGTCGTGCAGGTCAACGGTAAAGTGCGTGGTAAAATTACCGTGGCGCCGGATGCGACGCAGGAACAGGTGCAGGCGCGTGCGGCACAGGAGCATCTGGTGGCGAAATATCTGGATGGCGTCACCATTTGTAAAGTGATTTATGTCCCTGGCAAACTGCTTAACCTGGTCGTAGGTTAAGTTCAGGAGGAACTGTGCGACAACTCGTTATCAGGCTGTTTGTCCTGCTTGCAGTGCTGGTCACTGCCGGCTGTGGTTTTCATCCGCGCGGCACCACGCAGGTGCCACCGGAAATGAAAACACTGATCGTCCAGAGCGGCGATCCGTATGGCCCGCTGGCGCGCACCGTGCGTCAGCAGTTGCACATCAACGATGTCAAAATCGTTGAAGACAGCAAAGCGGCCAGTGCGCAATACCCGACGCTGCGTCTGGACGCGGAGAGCCAAAGACGCGACACCGCGTCGGTATTCATCAGCGGCACCACCGCGGAATACTCGCTGGTGATGACCGTCAGCGCGCAGGTGTTGCTGCCGGGTAAAGGCATTTATCCGATCAGCACCACGGTGTACCGTTCGTTCTTCGACAACCCGAACGCCGCGCTGGCGAAGGATGCCGAGCAGGATATGATTGTGCAGGAGATGCGTCAGCGTGCCGCCGAGCAGCTGGTACGTAAGCTGCTGACGGTGCACGCCGCGCAGAAGAGCAACAAAGAGACGCTGCCGCAACCTGAAGTGATTGCGCCAGGCGCGGACTCACCGGAAGTGCCCTCCTCGTCAGCCACCAGTTTGCAATGATCAGGATCTATCCTGAACAACTGCGCGCGCAGCTTCGAGAGGGGCTGCACGCCTGTTATTTTCTCACCGGTAATGAACCCCTGCTGATTCAGGAGAGCGCAGATGCCATCCGCGCCGCCGCCGCTCAGCAGGGCTTCGACGAGCATTTTTCCGTCAGCGTTGATGCACAGACTGACTGGGAGGCGATTTTCGCCAGCTATCAGTCGCTGAGCCTGTTCACACAGCGCCAGACGCTGACGCTGCAACTGCCGGAAAACGGCCCCAACGCCGCCATCGCCGAACAGCTGGTGAAACTGGCTGCGCTGCTGCACAGCGACATTATGCTGGTGCTGCGTATGGCGAAGCTGATCAAAGCGCAGGAAAACAGCGCCTGGTTCAAAGCGCTCAGCGCCAGTGCGGTGCTGGTGCCGTGCCAGACGCCGGAACAGGCGCAGCTGCCGCGCTGGGTGGCCGCCCGCGCGAAAGCCCTGCAGCTGAGTATTGATGACGCGGCAATTCAGCTGCTCTGCTACTGTTATGAAGGTAATCTGCTGGCGCTGGCCCAGGCGCTGGAGCGGCTGTCGCTGCTGTGGCCGGACGGCAAACTGACGCTGCCCCGCGTGGAAGAAGCGGTGAACGATGCCGCGCATTTCACGCCGTTTCACTGGGTTGATGCGCTGCTGGCCGGCAAGAGCAAACGCGCGCTGCACATTTTGCGTCAGCTGCAAAAAGAGGACAGCGAAGTGGTGATTCTGCTGCGCACGCTGCAGCGCGATCTGCTGACGCTACTGCAGCTGCAACGCCAGCAGGCGAAGCAGCCGCTGCGCACGCTGATGGATCAACAGCGTATCTGGCAGAACCGCCGTGCACTGTTCACTGAAGCGCTGCAGCGACTGGATCCGCAACGGCTGCAGCAAGCGGTGCATCTGCTGGCACAACTCGAACTGACCATGAAGCAGGACTACGGTCAGAATCTGTGGCCGCAGCTGGAGACGCTGTCGTTGTTGCTGTGCCATCGTGATTTTCCGCTAGGTTTAACCGATGTCTGACCTTTACGCGCTGTTTGGCGGCACCTTCGATCCGATTCACTACGGTCATCTGCGTCCGGTCACCGCGCTGGCGCAGCAGGTTGGCCTGCAAAAAGTGACGTTGCTGCCGAACAACGTGCCGCCGCATCGGCCACAGCCGGAAGCCAGCGCACAACAGCGCGTGGCGATGCTGCGCTGCGCCATTGCCGATCGTCCGCTGTTTGATATCGACACGCGCGAGCTGACTCGCACCACGCCATCATGGACGGTGGACACGCTGGAAACCCTGCGCGCCGAGCGCGGTGCGCAACAGCCCCTGGGGTTTATCATCGGCCAGGATTCTCTGCTAACGTTAGGAAAATGGCATCGCTGGCAGGAACTGCTGTCGCTGTGTCACCTGCTGGTTTGTCAGCGTCCAGGCTACGCCACGCAGATGGCTACGCCAGAGATGCAGCAGTGGCTGGATGCGCACCGCGCGCATGAGGTGCAGCAGCTGCATCGCGCACCGGCAGGCCACATCTGGCTGGCCGATACGCCGCTGTTCGACATTTCTGCCACTGAGATTCGCCAGCGCCGCCATCATGGCCAGGACTGCGCCGATCTGCTGCCGGCGGCGGTGATCGACTACATCGATCGCGCGGGCTTATATCGCGATTGATCGCCGCGTGCTATACTGCGCCGCTTCATTTTTGGCTGCGTTTTCCGGGGCATTCAGCCTGCCCATAATCACCTGTTTTTAAGGGGAACCTTTTGCAAGGCAAAGCACTCCAATAGTTCGTTATTGATAAGATTGATGATCTCAAAGGCCAGGACATCGTTGCGATTGATGTGCAGGGCAAATCCAGTATCACCGATTGCATGATTATCTGTACCGGGACTTCCAACCGTCACGTCTCCTCCATCGCTGACCATGTGATGCAGGAATCGCGCGCGGCTGACCTGAAACCGCTTGGCGTCGACGGCAAAGCGGCTGCTGACTGGGTTGTGGTCGATCTCGGTGAAGTGATCGTGCACGTGATGCAGGAAGAGAGCCGCCAGCTGTATGAGCTGGAAAAGCTCTGAAGCTAAACGTTGAAACTGCAGCTTGTCGCCGTCGGCACCAAAATGCCCGACTGGGTTCAGTCCGGTTTCATGGAGTACCTGCGTCGCTTTCCCAAAGATATGCCGTTTGAGCTGACTGAAGTGCCGGCCGGTAAACGCGGTAAAAACGCCGACATCAAACGCATTCTGGAAAAAGAGGGTGAAGCGATGCTGGCGGCGGTGGGCAAAGGCAACCGCATTGTGACGCTGGATATTCCCGGACAGCCGTGGGAAACGCCGCAGCTGGCGCAGCAGTTAGAGCGCTGGAAGCTGGACGGGCGTGATGTCAGCCTGCTGATTGGTGGGCCGGAAGGTCTGTCGCCGGCGTGTAAAGCGGCAGCCGAGCAGAGCTGGTCACTGTCCGCGTTAACGCTACCGCACCCGCTGGTGCGTGTGCTGGTGGCGGAAAGCCTGTATCGTGCCTGGAGTATTACCACTAATCACCCTTATCACCGTGAATAAACGCCTGACAACCTCCAGACAATAAACGCAGCGGATGAAATTACAGAGCAACGCTTTTCGCGATTACACTGCCGAACAGAAACTGTTTGTCCGCCGCGCCCTGGTGGCCTTTGTCGGCATCCTGCTGCTCTCCAGCGTGCTGGTGGTCAATCTGTATCATCTGCAGATCCTGCGCTTCGACGACTACAGCACCCGTTCAAACGAAAACCGCATCAAACTGGTGCCGGTCGCCCCCAGCCGCGGCATCATCTATGACCGCAACGGTGTGCCGCTGGCGCTCAATCGCACCATTTACCAGGCCGAGCTGGTGCCGGAAAAAGTCGATGATCGGAAGCAGACGCTGCAGGATCTGCGGCCGGTGCTAGATTTGACCGACGACGACATCGATGCGTTTGAAAAGGAGCGCAAGCGCTCGCGCCGCTTTACCTCCATTCCGGTCAAAACCGGCCTGAATGAAGTGCAGGTCGCGCGCTTCGCGGTGAACCAGTACCGTTTCCCGGGCGTGGAAGTGAAAGGCTATCAGCGCCGCTACTATCCCTACGGCCAGACGCTGACACACGTGGTGGGTTACGTCTCGAAAATCAACGATCGTGACGTCAAGCGCCTTGATGAAGAAGGCAAATGGCCGAACTACGCAGCCACCCACGACATCGGTAAGCTCGGCATCGAAAACTATTACGAAGATGTGCTGCACGGCAAAACCGGTTACGAAGAGGTGGAAGTCAACAACCGCGGCCGCGTGATCCGTCAGCTGCATGAGCAGTCACCGCAGGCCGGACGCGATATCTGGCTGACCATCGATCTCAAGCTACAGCAGTACATCGAAACCCTGCTGACCGGCAGCCGCGCCGCCGTGGTGGTGAGCGATCCGCGCACCGGTGAGATTCTCGCGCTGGTCTCCACACCCAGTTACGATCCGAATCTGTTTGTCGATGGTATTTCGAGTAAAGATTATAAGGCGCTGCTCGGCGATGAGAACCGCCCGCTGTATAACCGTGCGCTGCAGGCATCGTATCCGCCAGCTTCCACGGTTAAACCTTATGTGGCGGTATCAGCGCTCAGCGCCGGCGTGATCAACCGTAATACCAGCCTGTTCGATCCGGGCTGGTGGCAGCTGCCGGGCTCGGAAAAGCGCTACCGCGACTGGAAAAAATGGGGCCACGGTCGCCTCAACGTGACCAAATCGCTGGAAGAGTCGGCGGATACCTTCTTCTATCTGGTGGCTTATGACATGGGCATCGACCGCCTGTCGGAGTGGATGACCAAATTCGGCTACGGCCACCGTACCGGTATCGACCTGCCGCAGGAGAACCCCGGTAACATGCCGACGCGCGAATGGAAGATGAAACGCTTCAAGAAGCCGTGGTATCAGGGCGACACCATTCCGGTCGGTATCGGCCAGGGCTACTGGACGGCGACGCCGGTGCAGATGAACAAAGCGCTGATGATCCTGATTAACGACGGCGTGATTAAAGTGCCGCACCTGCTGCGCGCAACCCGTGAAGGCAACAGCATGGTGCCGTATCGCCAGCCGCCGGATGCGCCGATTGGCGACATTCATTCCGGCTACTGGGAGATCGCCAAAGACGGGATGTATGGCGTGGCCAACCGCGCCAACGGCACCGCGCACAAAAGCTTTGCCGATGCACCGTACAAGATTGCGGCGAAATCCGGTACCGCACAGGTGTTTGGCCTGAAAGAGAATGAGACTTACAACGCGCATAAAATTGCCGAACGGCTGCGTGACCATAAGCTGATGACCGCCTTCGCGCCGTACGACAAGCCGCGCGTCGCCGTCACCATGATTCTGGAAAACGGCGGTGCCGGCCCGGCGGTGGGCACCGTGATGCGCCAGATTCTCGACCACATAATGCTGGGCGACAACAATACCGTGCTGCCAGAAGCCGCACCCATGCCGCCCGGCTACGAAGGTGAATAACGATGTCGATGAACGATAGTCCCCAGAAAAGAACGATCTGGACGCGTATCCATATCGACCCGCTGTTTATGCTGATCATCATCAGCCTGCTGGCCTACAGCGCCATTGTTATCTGGAGCGCCAGCGGCCAGGATCCGGGCATGATGGAGCGCAAGCTCGGGCAGATTGCCATGGGCACCATCATCATGCTGGTGATGGCGCAGGTGCCGCCGCGCGTGTATGAAAGCTGGGCGCCCTACCTCTACATTGTCTGCGTGATCCTGCTGGTGGCGGTAGATGCCTTCGGCCACATCAGTAAAGGGGCACAGCGCTGGCTGGATCTCGGTTTTGTGCGCTTCCAGCCGTCTGAAATCGCTAAAATCGCCGTGCCGCTGATGGTGGCACGCTTCATCAACCGCGATGTCTGCCCGCCGACGCTGAAAAACACCGGCATCGCGCTGGTGCTGATTTTCATGCCGACGCTGCTGGTGGCGGCGCAGCCGGACCTCGGTACCTCCATTCTGATCGCCGCCTCCGGCCTGTTTGTGCTGTTCCTCTCGGGCATGAGCTGGAAGCTGATTGGCGTGGCCGTGCTGCTGGTGGCGGCGTTCATCCCGATTCTGTGGTTCTTCCTGATGCACGATTATCAACGCGACCGCGTGATGATGCTGCTCGATCCGGAGAACGATCCGCTCGGTGCCGGCTACCACATTATTCAGTCCAAGATTGCTATCGGCTCCGGCGGCCTGCGCGGCAAAGGCTGGCTGCATGGCACCCAGTCGCAGCTGGAGTTTCTGCCCGAACGTCACACCGACTTTATCTTCGCGGTACTGGCGGAAGAGCTCGGCCTAGTGGGCGTCCTGCTGCTGCTGGTACTTTATCTGCTGCTGATCATGCGCGGGATGGTGATTGCCGCACGCGCGCAAACAACCTTTGGTCGCGTGATGTCCGGCGGCCTGATGCTGATTCTGTTTGTGTATGTTTTCGTTAACATTGGCATGGTTAGTGGTATCTTACCGGTGGTTGGCGTGCCGCTGCCGCTGGTGAGCTACGGCGGATCGGCGCTGATTGTGTTAATGGCCGGATTTGGCATCGTGATGTCGATCCACACTAATCGAAAAATGTTATCTAAAAGCGTTTAAGAGGCTGCACATGCGTAAGGACTGGCTTGGGGTTGCTCTGGCATCACTGGTACTGGCTGCCTGTTCCACACCGGAACAGCAGACGAACACGGCCCCGCCGCAGCCGGCCTACAATGGCCCGGTGGTGGAGATTCCCGGCGTGGAGCCGCGCTATGAGCCGATCAATCCTTCTACCAGCCAGGACTACAGCATCAACGGTAAAACCTACCGGGTGATTAAAGATCCGTCTAACTACAGTGAAGTCGGTCTGGCAACCTGGTACGGCGAAGAGGCGCAGGGCAACCGCACCGCGCTGGGTGAAACCTACGATCCGGACGCGTTAAGCGCCGCACACCCTACCCTGCCGCTGCCAAGCTACGTGCGCGTCACCAACCTAGCTAACGGCCGGCAGATTGTGGTGCGCGTCAACGATCGCGGCCCTTACACGCCGGGCCGGATTATCGACCTGTCGCGCGCCGCGGGCGATCGCCTGAATATCTCCAATAACACCCGCGTACGGGTGGATTACATCAAAGTAGCACCGGACGGTTCAGTATCCGGCCCGGGCACCATCGGCACCACCGTGGCCAAACAGAGCTATGCGCTGCCGGCACGGCCTGACCTGAGCGGCGGCATGGTGATGACCGGCGCCAGCAGCGCGCCAGCCCCTGTCGCACAGGACGTTCGCGCGGTGGATAACAGTTCGCTGCAGAGCAACGGTAACATCGGCGCACCGGTGCAGAGCAGCGGCTTTCTCGGCGCGCCGCAGCCGTTAGCCAGCGGCGTGCTGGAAGGCAGCGCACCGACCACACCGGTTGCCGCCAGCCCTGCCGCACCGGCTGCCGCAGCGAGTCCGGCTCTGGCCAGCCACAACGCCAGCGCCCATGCCAGCAGCGGTTTTGTGGTACAGGTTGGCGCCCTGAATGATGCCGCACGCGCCCGGCAGATGGCGGACAGCCTTGGCCAGCGCTTTGGTGTACCCGGCGCGGTGGAAGCCAATGGCAACTTCTACCGCGTGCAGCTTGGCGGTTTCAGCAGTCGGGCTCAGGCCGCCGCGCTGCAGCAGCGTCTGAGCAATGAAGCGCAGATCAGTTCCTTTATTACCACGGCCCGCCCGTCAATGTGACGGGCCGTGCCCTTGCCTGCTGACACTGAGGCATAAAGCCAGATGTCGCACGATGGCAGCTTTGCTATAGTAAGGCACTTTTTTTCACTCTTAACCCCACGGATGCTGTAGTCCTGAACATGAATACGCTGAAACCTTCTCGTTTTCTGAAACGCCTGACAGTGGGATCACTGGTCGCTCTCTCCCTCAGCCACGTTGCCTTTGCAGATGATGTTAATCTGAAAACCATGATTCCGGGCGTGCCGGACATCGATGCCGAAGCTTACGTGCTGATCGACTATAACTCCAGTAAAGTGCTGGCGGAAAAGAACGCGGACGCGCGCCGCGACCCGGCCAGTCTGACCAAAATGATGACCAGCTACGTCATCGGCCAGGCGGTCAAAGCGGGCAAAATCCATCAGGATGACATTGTTACCGTCGGTAAAGATGCCTGGGCGACCGGCAATCGGGTGTTCAAAGGCTCCTCGCTGATGTTCCTCAAGCCGGGCGATCGCGTACCGGTTTCTCAGCTGACGCGCGGTATCGTGCTGCAGTCCGGTAACGACGCCTGTGTGGCGATGGCCGATTACGTTGCCGGCAGCCAGGACGCGTTCGTTAACCTAATGAACAACTACGTGGGCGCGCTGGGCCTGAAAAATACCCATTTCCAGACCGTTCATGGTCTTGATGCTGACGGTCAGTACAGCACGGCGCGTGACGTGGCGCTGATTGGTCAGGCGCTGATTCGCGATGTGCCGGATGAGTACGCGGTCTACAGAGAGAAAGAGTTCACCTTTAATAACATCCGCCAGATGAACCGTAACGGCCTGCTGTGGGATACCAGCCTGAACGTCGACGGCATCAAAACCGGCCACACCGAAGCCGCCGGCTACAACCTGGTGGCGTCAGCGACCGAAGATCAGATGCGTCTGATCTCGGCGGTGATGGGTGGTCACACCTTTAAAGGCCGTGAAACCGAAAGTAAAAAGCTGCTGACCTGGGGCTTCCGCTTCTTCGAAACCGTGGCACCGCTGAAGGCGGGCAAAGAGTTTGCGTCTGAGCCGGTATGGTTTGGCAACAGCGATCGCGTGCAGCTCGGCGTGGAAAAAGATGCCTACCTGACCATCCCGCGCGGCCGCATGAAAGACCTTAAAGCCAGTTACGTGCTGAACAACACCGAACTGCGCGCGCCGCTGCAGAAAAACCAGGTAGTGGGCAGCATCAACTTCCAGCTGGATGGTAAAACCATCGAACAGCGTCCGCTGGTGGTGCTGAATGAAGTGCAGGAAGGCGGTTTCTTCAGCCGTATCATCGATTACATCAAACTGATGTTCCATCACTGGTTCGGCTAAGGCGCGCTTGAAAAATCGCCAATCCGTCCCCAGATAAGCTACTATATTGCTCCCGCTTCGGCGGGAGCCTGTTTTTTATGCACCGGAGTTAATATGAAAACCAAACTGAATGAACTGCTCGAATTCCCGACGCCTTTTACCTACAAAGTGATGGGCCTGGCGCAACCGGAGCTGGTTGATCAAGTGGTTGAAGTGGTGCAGCGTCATGCGCCCGGCGACTACAGCCCTGACGTGAAGCCCAGCAGCAAAGGCAATTATCACTCGGTCTCGATCACGATTAACGCCACCCACATCGAACAGGTGGAAACCCTGTACGAAGAGCTGGGCAACATCGAAATCGTGCGCATGGTGCTGTAATGCTGACGCTGGTAAAGGCCGCTTTGCCAGCGTTATACTCTGCCCTCCACTCGCTACCGGACTTCTGCTTTGTTTGCTAATACGCTTCTTGTTCGTCAGCTTGGCCAGCGCGACTGGCAGCCCGTCTCCGATGCCATGCATCACTTTACCGATCGGCGCGACAGCGCCACCGCCGATGAACTCTGGCTAGTGGAACACCCTGCGGTGTTTACTCAGGGCCAAGCGGGCAAAGCCGAACATGTGCTGGTGCCGGGCGATATTCCGGTGGTACAGAGCGATCGCGGCGGCCAGGTAACCTATCACGGCCTAGGCCAGCAGGTGATGTATGTACTGATTGACGTTAAACGCTGCAAGCTGGGCGTGCGCGATCTGGTCACCGCACTGGAAGAGACGGTCATCGCTACGCTGGCTGATTACGACATCAGCGCGCGCGCGCGCGCGGATGCGCCCGGCGTATACGTCGGCGATGCGAAAATCTGTTCGCTCGGCCTGCGCATCCGTAAAGGCTGCTCGTTTCACGGTCTGGCGCTCAATGTCGCGATGGATCTGGGGCCCTTCCTGCGCATCAATCCCTGTGGCTATGCCGGCATGCAGATGACGCAGATCAGCGCCTTCCAGCCCGGCGTCACGCCGGCGGATGTGCAACCGCGCCTGGTGCAGCATTTCGCGCGCCTGACCGGCTTTACCGACACGGAATGGCATGATGAAGCCGCGTGCTGACCTTGACCGTACGTGCGCATTTACAAAATTGTAACTTTCGCCACGGCTTATCGGCTGCTTCTGCTCCGGCAAGATGATATAATTTTTGCAATTTTTTCAAATAAAGTTGAAAGCTTGATTCTCAGTTTGAGTGAGGAAGCTTTCAAATCGCAATCCCGACCGGAACCTGCAGATTTATGAGTAAACCAATTCAGATGGAACGTGGCGTCAAGTATCGCGATGCCGACAAAATGGCGCTGATTCCGGTAAAAACCGTGGTCACAGAGCGCCAGGAAATCCTGCGTAAGCCGGAGTGGATGAAGATCAAACTGCCTGCGGATTCCAGCCGCATTCAGGGCATCAAAGCGGCGATGCGTAAAAACGGCCTGCACTCGGTGTGTGAAGAGGCTTCCTGCCCTAACCTCGCCGAATGCTTTAACCACTGCACCGCCACCTTTATGATCCTCGGTGCCATCTGTACCCGCCGCTGTCCGTTCTGCGATGTGGCACACGGTCGTCCAAACGCGCCGGACGCCAACGAGCCGCTGAAGCTGGCACAAACCATCGCCGATATGGCGCTGCGTTATGTGGTGATCACCTCGGTAGACCGCGACGATCTGCGTGATGGCGGTGCACAGC
Organism: Type-A symbiont of Plautia stali; assembly: GCF_059731155.1. Taxonomy (NCBI): domain Bacteria; species Type-A symbiont of Plautia stali. The sequence goes on from NZ_AP035891.1 coordinate 1,967,312, forward strand.
ACTTTGCCGACTGCATCAGCGCCATCCGCGAAAAAAGCCCGACCATCAAAATTGAAACGCTGGTGCCGGACTTCCGCGGGCGTATGGATCGCGCGCTGGAGATCCTCACGGCTACGCCGCCGGATGTATTCAACCACAACCTGGAAAACGTACCGCGCGTCTATCGTCAGGTGCGTCCGGGCGCTAACTATGAGTGGTCGCTGAAGCTGCTGGAGCGTTTTAAAGAGGCGCATCCGGACGTGCCAACCAAATCCGGTCTGATGGTCGGTCTCGGGGAAACCAATGCGGAAATCATTGAGGTGATGCGCGATCTGCGTCGCCACGGTGTCACCATGCTGACCCTCGGCCAGTACCTGCAGCCAAGCCGTCACCACCTGCCGGTACAGCGTTACGTCAGCCCGGCTGAATTTGATGAGATGAAAGAAGAAGCGCTGACGATGGGCTTTACCCACGCCGCCTGCGGTCCGTTCGTCCGCTCGTCTTATCACGCTGATATGCAGGCGAAAGGCCTGGAAGTGAAGTAACCTCCTGCCGCGATTGCGCCCTGCTGCGGCGCAATCGCAAAAATTCTGCTTAAACAGCTTAATTCCTGTCGCAAATCTGTCGCTTTAACCGCTGAGGCCATAAGAGCCTGTTTATTATTTTTATTTTCTTAGTGTTTTTTCATAAAGGTCAGATTATGCAATCATCCTTTCATATCGATGAGCTCGATTTTATGCGGGCGGCGGATGTGTCAGGTCCATCCTCTGGTAGACCGCGAAGCGGCGCGTCGGGCGAAAGCCTGGATGCGCTAAAAGCGCGCACCACGCCCATGGATATCACTAATCCGTTCGTGACGCCCCATGCGTCATGCGAACTGGCGTTTCTTGCAACCGCCATCAGCATCGACCACCGCTACGACGAAATTCACCTGCACCTGCCGCCAGGCGCGCAGCCTGCGTCTGCGCCCGCGCCCGCACTGCCTTTCACCGAACTGCGCAGCGTAACGCCGGATGAAACGCCGTTGCTGCCAACGCTGCAGCCGCTGGGGTCAGCGCAGCAGGCCGACGACGAGAGCGTCTGGCACAGCCTGCCTGAGGTTCCGGCGCTCAGCCCGGCGCTGTCGCTGGTCGGCGCGCTGCCTGCGGCATTGTATGCAGCTGAACGTCAGACGCCCCACCAGCCGCCTGTCCCTACGCCTGCATGAGGTGGCTGTGCTGCGCGACATGCCGCAACACGACTATGCGGTGGATTACGATGACAGCGGTGAGCCGAAAATGTTTAGCGGCACGCTGGCGGCGGGCGCTCAGGTGCATATTTATATCGATAATGTGCTGATCGAGGTGGTAACGGGCGACGCACAGGGTCACTGGCAGTTCGCTCAGCCCGCCGATTTAAGCGCGGCACAGCATGTTTTCAGTGCAGAATTCGTCGATGAACAGGGGCATGTCAGCAGCCGTTACACTAAGTTGATTACCGTACTGCCACAGCCTGCCGCCATTATCACGCCGATTGATGACAGCGATCTCAGCGCGATTGATTGTGCGCTGATGGAACTGGCGATGCAGCAGGATGATATTGCGCCCGCTATTCTGCCGCTGACCTTCAGCGAAGCATGGCTGGATGAGTGGCACAGCGCTGACAGCACACTAACTGCCAGAGGCGATCACGGCGGCAACCTGCCAGGTTGGGATGAACCGCTGGAACATCACATTGTCTGGCACTAAAAAACGAAAACCAGACTGTAGCAGTCTGGTTTTTTAACGTAATAAATATTTACACTTATTGACGTTCAGCGCAGAGATTACTCTTTATGGCCGACGCGTTCAGCAGGCGTTTCTTCGGCACTGCTTTTGGTTGCGGTGGATTCATCATCTTTCATGGCTTTTTTAAAGCCCTTGATTGCGGAACCCAGATCGCCACCCAGTGAACGTAACTTGTTGGTGCCAAAAAGCAGTACGATAAGCGCACCGATGATCAGCAGTTTGGCAATACTGATACCTTCCATATTTTACCTTTCAACCTTCGCGAAAAACGGACAGTACTATTAACGCGCAGTTATTCACCACGCTAAACTGCAATCTGTAACAAAGTGAGATCTCACGGTCAGATAAAGCGGCTGAGAAAGGCCTAGGTACGTGGATGCTGCGGATTGCCAATCACCTGCTCTGGCGGTCCCTGTTCCACCACCACGCCACCATCCATGAAGACCACGCGATCGGCGGCCTCGCGCGCAAAGCCAATCTCATGCGTCACCACAATCATGGTCAGGCCGCGATTGGCTAACGTACGCATGGTGGCCAGCACTTCCCCCACCAGTTCCGGATCCAGCGCCGAGGTCGGTTCATCGAACAGCATCAGCAGCGGTTTGATCGCCAGCGCACGGGCAATCGCCACGCGCTGCTGTTGTCCCCCCGACAGATGTCGCGGCCAGGCGTCGGCTTTATCGCTCAATCCGACCGTTGACAGCAGCTCACGCGCGTGTTGCAGCACCTCATCGCGTGGGAACTTGTGCACGCCAATCGGCGCTTCAATGATGTTTTGCAGTACCGTCATATGGGGATAGAGATTGAACTGCTGAAATACCATGCCGATTTTCTACCGCTGATGGGCAATTTTCCGCGCCGACAGGCGATGCAGCAGGCCGCGCTTTAGCGCATAACCAATCTGCTCGTCGCCCACCATAATCGAGCCGGCATTCATCTCTTCCAGATGATTAATACAGCGCAGAAAGGTCGACTTGCCTGAGCCCGAAGGCCCGAGAATCACCACCACTTCGCCCGGAAACACATCAAGATCGATGCCTTTCAGCACCGCGTTATCACCGAAGCTCTTTTGCACATTACGCGCGCGCACCAGCTGCTGGATCTCGCTCATACGTCCTCCTTTAAACGCGGGGCCGCGGCCAGCGCCGTGTCACTGCTGGCGCGTCGTTTGTTCACCACCACGGTACGTTTGCTGCCGCGCGCGTAGTAGCGCTCAATGGCTGACTGGCCGACGTTGAGGATCGAGGTAATCAGCAGATACCAGATCACCGCCACCATCAGCATCGGAATGATTTCAAAGGTACGGTTGTAAACGGCCTGCACCGAATAGAGCAGATCGCCCATAGCGATGACGCTCACCAGCGATGTGGCTTTGATCATACTAATCAGCTGGTTGCCGGTCGGTGGAATAATGGCGCGCATCGCCTGTGGAATGATGATACGCCGCAGTGCGCGGCTGCGGCTCATGCCAAACGCCTGAGTGGTTTCAACCTGACCGTGATCGACCGACAGCAGGCCGGCACGGATAATCTCCGCCATATAGGCGGCCTCGTTGAGCGCCAGACCGCCAGCAGCAGCCCCAGCAGGGTGCCCCAGCACCATCGGACACCACCGTCAGCCCGAGCGTCACCTGCAGCCCTTTCAGCACCGAGCCTTCGGTAAACCACTGCAGCACCACGCGCCACTCAAAATTGGGATTGGTCGCCACCAGCCACAGACCATTCGCTGCCAGCGTCAGGACCACGATCCAGCTAATCCAGCGTCCATACGCAGGCGCGCTACGGGCAAAAGCGACGTCGCGCTGCGGGCACATCAGCCTGATCCGTGGTGCGCGCGTTGGGGCCGACGGCACTCATTTTACCGTCTCCTGCGCCAAGTTACGTCCCGGCTGCGGCAGCATGTTGCCGTCCAGCTTCCACTTTTTCATGATGGCAACGTAGGTACCGTTGGCGAACAGCTCTTTGTAGGCATCCAGCACCACCTCGCCCAGCGGCGAGCCTTTGGGGACGACCGTACCCTGAAAGATATCGCCAAAGCCGTTTTTCTGCCCCTGACCAGACAGTTCAAGCTGCCCCTGCGCCTGCTCAATGAAGTAGGTCAGCGGCGCCTGCGAGGAGAAGAAGGCATCCGAACGCTTCGAGCGCACCGCCAGTATCGACGAAGGCTGATCGGTAAAGGACTGTACAACTACCGCGGGTTTGCCCGCAGCCTCGCAGGCGGCTGACTGTTTGCGGATCACCTGGAACCGGCCGCCATCACCGCAATGCGCTTGCCGCAGGCATCTGCCAGACCGTTGATGTGCGCCGGATTGCCCTTCTGCACGGCAAACACCACGAACTCCTGCACGTAGTCGATGAAGTCCACCTTCTGCTGACGATCCGGATAATCACCTATCGGCCCGATGGCCATCTGATAGCGTCCGGAATTAATGCCGGCCAGTAAGCCGGACAGACCGCTCACCGTCGCGTGTTCAATTTTCACGCCCAGCAGCTGGCCGAGCGCCACGGTAAGATCGGCCGACGCTCCATCCATTGAGTGCGGCCCGTTAACGATCTCATACGGCGGAAAGGAGCCGTTGTTTACCGAGATCATTTTGCCTGCCTGTTTGATCTGCGCGGGCAGTCGATCGTGCAGCGCCTTATCCATTTTTTGCGTCGGAATGGCGTCCGCTGCCTGGGCTACGCTCGCCGTCAGGCCGGTCGCCAGCGCGATGGCGGTTAAAAGCATTTTCATCAGTCAGTTTCCCCCCTGGCAGGTCAAAGTGATTGCAATTCCGGACGGGCAAAGCGGCGATTTTCCAGTACCGGCAGCACGCTGCGGGCGTAGGCGATGCGGGCCGGATCCAGTTCGGCAAACACCAGTGCGGCGCACTCCGGTGCCTTAGCAATCACCACGCCAAGCGGGTCGATCACCAGACTGTTACCAATATTGCGCAGCCCGCACTCACCTACCGCCACCATGTAGCAGGTGTTTTCCAGCGCGCGCGCACTGGTCAGCAGTTCCCAGTGCATCTCCTTTAACGATCCTTTTACCCAGGCGGAAGGCAGTACCAGCACGTCGGCACCGTCCAGCACCAGCCGGCGCGCCAGCTCGGGAAAACGCACGTCATAGCAGGTCATCAGCCCGACTTTCATGCCGGCCACCTCAACCAGCGGCGGTACTGCATCCCCCGGATTGACCCGCTGCGACTCCTGCATGGCGAAGGCATCGTACAGATGCAGCTTGACGTACTGCGCGATGATTTCGCCATTACGCAGGGCAATCAGCACGTTGTGCGCTTTGTTATCCTGCGTCGGCACGTGCACGCTCATCATGGTGGTCAGCGCGTTACCTTTGCTGGTTTCCAGCAGTTGACTGACAAACGGTCCGTCCAGCGGCTGTGCGGCTTTTAACACCAGATCGGGATCGGCGATATCACGCGCCAGCACGCCTTCCGGCAGCACCAGCAGATCGGCGCCCGCCGCCAGCGCATCCTGCATCAGGCCGCGACAAATGGCGGTGTTCTCCTGCCATTCGCGGCTAACGGCGAACTGCCCCATGGCTACTTTCATCTTCACTCCCCTCTGGCCGCCGCCGGGAAAATCTCCTCCGGCGAGAGCAACGTTGTGGTTAAGCCCTGCTGAAACAGCTCACGGGCGAAGTCGGCAATCATCCTTTTGTTAGCGGTAAATCCGTTTTGATTCTAGGCTGTGTCCCTTAATCACCTGAGATATAGTAACTACCTGTTTCCACAACACACTGAACTATGGCTCGCTACGACCTTCCCGATGAAGCATGGACATCATCCAGCCCTTATTACCTGCTGAACCAGCAACACCACGGGCCGGACGTCCATGGGCTGAACATCGTATGATCATCAACGGCATGTTCTGGGTGCTGTGTTCAGGCGCACCATGGCGCTATTTGCCTGAGCGATATGGCCCATGGAAGACCGTTTATAACCGTTTTAATCGATGGTCTAAATCGGGAGTGATTAACATTATTTTCAACAGGTTACTTTCTTCTCTTGATGCTCATGGTCTCGCTGACTGGTCCGCAACTGCGCTGGATGGCAGCAATATCCGGGCACTCAGGTGCGCCGCCGGGGCGCAAAAAAACATTCCGATACCGCCGGAGATAATGGGCTGGGTCGCTCTCGCGGTGGTTTTGGCACCAAAATCCATCTGGCGACAGACGGAAGCGGTCTGCCGTTAAATATCGTACTGAGTCCCGGTCAGGCTCACGAAAGCCAGTTTGCACAACGTCTTCTGGACGGTATTGGTGTTCAGCGCCGGAACGGCAGCATGAAGCGTCGTGGCCATGCAGTGCTGGCTGACAAAGCCTACTCCGGACAAAAGAATACCGCCGCATTGCCACACGTTACGACAAAACGGCGAGGAATTATCTGGCGATGGTGAAACTGGGATGCATCCGGCTGTTTTACAAGAGGTTATGTAATTAAGGGACACAGCCTAGTCGGCTGGTAATTCCTGCGCGGTGCGTCGCAAATCATCCAGCAGCCACGGCGTGGTATCCGCGTACTTCTCGCGTTTGCGCATCCACAGCTGATACGCGCGATCGATCACCTCGCTCAGCGCCTGCGGCAGCCACGGATGCGCGGCCGCCAGCGCTGGCTTCAGCGCCAGCAGATGAATACCGGGCACATAGCCGACGCGGTTGAAATAGTCGCGCTCGGCGCTGACGAAATCCTCCTGCAGCTGGCGCAGACCGGAATCTTTCAGGAAAAAGCCCTCAGGCATAAACGGCGTGAACACCGCATCCAGCTCGCCGGCTTTCAACAGTTCAATCAGCGGACGCTCGTCCGGCGCCGGTTCGATGCGGCCCGGGCGACCAAATCCCGCCAGCCGGTCAACAACGGGATGATCAGCGGTCAGGCGTCCGGCAAACAAAGCTTTTTCTTATGACGCAAATAGTGGATGCAGAGTGGCTCAGCCAGCAGATTAACGACGCCTCGGTAAAAGGTATTACCCTCGCCGCGTCAACATTGATTCGCGGCGGACAGATTGCTGTGGGCATGCAGATGCCGGCGGTGCGCGATTTGGCGGAGCGGCTGGGCGTGAGTCCGGCCACGGTATCCGCGGCTTGGGCACAGCTGAAAAAACAGAAAGTGCTGGCGGGTAAAGGGCGTAGCGGAATCTGGGTGTGCGGCAACAGTGTGATGCCGCGACCGGTCCGCTTTGAGAAAATTGGCAACTATGGTGAAAACGTCAAAGCCGGGCTGGCGTCACCGCAGCTGAATAGCTATCAGCGTGAGGCGATTTCGCCACAGCTGCAGGCGGCCATTGCGCCGCGCTGGCCCTGTCCAGCGGAGGCGTGGTTGGCGACCGATGGCGGCTTTGATGCCATGAACCTGATTGTGCAGACGCTGCTGTCACCCGGCGATCGGGTGGTGATTGAAGATCCGACCGCGACGCGTCTGCTGGATATGCTCAATAACATCGGCGCCGAGATCCTGCCGCTGCCCGGTGATGAGCAGGGACCGCTGCCCGCAGTGTTGGCGACACACTTACAGAAAGCGCCAGCGATGTTCATTTATCAGCCACGCACCCACTCGGCGACCGGCTACAGCGTCAGCCAGCAGCGCAGCGAAGAGCTGGCGCAGGTGCTGTCGCAGAGTGCCACCCTGATTGTCGAGGATGACGGCATCGGCGATTTGTCACGCTGGCCGGTATGGAGTCTCGGCCGCCACTATCCGCAGCGCACGCTGCACGTGCACTCCTTTTCCAAAACCTACGGCCCGGATCTGCGGCCGGCGGTGGTATCCGGCACGGCAGAACTGGTGAAACGGCTGCAGTCGTGGCGTAACTTCGGGGTCAGCTGGACCAGCCGTATTCTGCAGGATGCGGTGGCTTGGATGCTGAGCGATGCGCCCACCCAGCAGCGCATACTGCAGGCCAAAGCCACGTATGCCGCGCGCCGTCAGCACTTGCTGGCCGCACTGGCGCGGCGCGGGCTGGTACAGGAAGATCGCGACGGACTGAGTGTGATGCTGCCGGTGGCGTCAGAGCAGTATGCCATGATCACCCTCGCCGCACGGGGCATCACCGTGCTGCCAGGCGAACGTTTCAGCATCAACAGCGGACAGTTCATTCGCGTCAGCATTGCGCGGCTGCCAGCCGATCAGCTCGGCTGCATCGCCGATGCGTTAGTGATTGCCTGCGGACGCGAGCTTAATATCAGCCCAGATCTTTGATGTGATAGCGTGGCGATTCAACGTAGCCTTCGCGCGCATAAAACTGGTTGGCTTTCAGTCGCGAGGAGCGTGACAATGCACTTCCATGCGGTCACAGCCGCGGGCGCGCGCCAGCTGCTCGGCGTGGTTCAGCAGCTGCTGGCCGCTGCCTTTACTGCGCTCGCCCTCGGCGATACAGAAATAACTGATGCGCGCGAAATCGCCCGCTAATGCCAGCTGCGGAATAAAGTGCAGCGAAAGAAATCCCAGCAACTGGTTACCGTGTTCCGCCACCAGCAGCGTCTCGTCGGGATGGGCGCACAATTGCCCCAGCCGATCGCTGATAAATTTTTCCGTGCCGCGATAACCCAGCTCGGTTAACAGCGCACTCAGGGCAAAGCTGTCTTTGGCCTGTGCTTCACGTATGTTCATCCTGCCTCCTCCGTTCCCTGACTGCTGTTATATAGCGTTGCCGCTGAAAAATCTGCAAGTAAGCTTTGTTATGAGTATGTTACGGGAATTATCTGTGAGCGACGTCGCAGAATGTGCCTTGTCATGCCGCTGTCACGCTGGCTTAAGGCTGGCTTAATCTTGCTTTGCCATGCTGGCATAAATGAAGCTGCGAGGCATGGCACATGAAGAATCTGGTACCGCACTGTTTTAATGAATGGCTGGCGCTGTCGCTCAGTACGCTGGTGATTGTCGCCTGGGCCATTAGCTGGTGGCAGGGCTGAAAAAAGCACAAAAAAACCCGCCATCAGGCGGGTTTTTAAAATTCTGACTGTTAACTTACAGAGCGGTAACGTTAGCAGCAGATGGGCCTTTAGCGCCGTCGGTGATTTCAAACTCTACACGCTGACCTTCAGCCAGAGTTTTGAAGCCGTTGCTCTGGATAGCAGAGAAGTGTACGAATACATCTTTACTGCCATCTTCTGGAGTAATGAAACCGAATCCTTTGGACTCATTAAACCACTTAACGTTACCTTTGATCTTGGACATCTTATTACCTTTACATGAAAAATGGACACTAAACTGTGTCGGCATCTAGTACAGCAATTGCAGTGACATTTGTCCAGCGCGAATTGATGAAAAAGTGATAAATATTGATTTTTTCCATGCCCTTCACACTTTCTGCGCATTTTCAGAGATTAAAACTGAAATCTTAACCAAGCAAAATAGACGTTGCCGTTGTTATAAGTGCTTGGAATGTAAGTCATTTGGAAGGTTGCCTGGCCATACCCTATCGAAGCCAGCGGCAATACCAGCGGAACCGGGATATATCGCCAGTTATCCCTGGCCGTCACACCCGCGGTGTAACCGGCGCCCAGATGGAAATTCTGATCGTTCAGCGGTCGCCAGGTCACTTCCCAGCCGTAGCCGGCGATGGGCTCCCACTTGTTAAACGAGTCTTTGAACGCCATGGCATACAGGCCGTGCCAGTTGCCCTTTTCATCCCAGCGCGAAACGCCACCGCCCGCGCCCCACGGCCGCTCGTTGTACTTTTTGATGTGTTCATCATCGTAAGTAAAGCGGTTGTGCCAAGTGATAGCCGGGATGTAAAGATCGTAATTTTGCGGTTGTGTCCAGGTTTGCGCCACGTTATCGGAGAAGGTATTCCAGCCCGATTTAATCGCTTCGCCTGTGGTTGCCGCTGGTGTCGAAAAAGAAACCGATGAAGTCAAAATACAGCCGCAAAAGGCTGCAGAAATACGCCAGTTCACAACAATGCTTCCTGTTAAATCATCCTGTATCCGGCAGTCACCGCGAAGCGCCACATCGCGCCGCACCGTGCTGCCGTGGGTTAATAGCTGATGCCAGGAGCGCGTGCAGCGCGCACGCCACAGTGGCGCCAGTCGCACCTGGCTCTGCTGGCAATCAGCTGGTTAATTTTACCTCACTGCGCGAACGGAGTCGAAACGGCAAATAAACAAAACGCAGAGGGCAAAAGGTGCAGAAAATGCACTGCTCAGTTGATGATTACTTAGGGTGATCACTTAATATTCAGCAACTTATCCATAGAAATTGATTTCATAAATAAATTAATAAAATTTATCAATTGAACTCACCCGATGATTGAGATAAATCTTACCACTCTAGGACGGAAAAAGGAGGAACTGAGATGACAATTCGTTGCAGCCGCTGCGGTTGCGCCAAATTTTTTTATACAGTACCCGGCAAGGAAAAGGTCGACGCTCCCGATCATCACGGCGCCTGTTGCGCCGCGTGCGGCAAGCCGATCAGCCTGCACGATGTGATCCCGCGGTCATTTCTGCACTCTGCTTCTGCCACCCGTCACGTTGAATAATGTTTCAGGCACCCGCCGGGTGCCTGAACGCGTCAGAAAATCAGTTTAAACACGCCAGTAATCGTCAGTAACCCGACAATAAAGATGATGGCAATGATCCATCAGTATTATTTTCATAGTTCGCTCCTTCAAGATGAAAAATAACGCATCGTGCATTCAGTATAGATGATTATTCCGGCTTCGCTGGGCGCTGCGAGCGCGATCCCAGTCACTTGCATCAGAGACTGTTGCTTGCTGTTTTTTTCTGCGAGCCCGGTCGCAGCTTATCGCTTAAGTTGCCATCCCGCCGCACACGTAGCGCGCTGATTGTCTAAAATTACAGCGTCTGTAGCAGGCCTCAATTGTTCGCTATGTCGACGTAAGAAGGAGATGATATGAGCACGATTAATACCAGCATGGGTCGTTACAGCCTCAAGGCAAAGGATCATGGCAGTCACATTCGTGGCAGCATTGCGATTAATGACGAAGGCGGTACGCAGCTCACCCTGCAAGAGTTTGATGAGCATTATCTTGACGATGTTGTCAACAACGTTATTTATCCGATTACGGGTGGGAACCGTGAAATTGCACGCGCACTGCGTGAACAGATGGTTAAAGCCGGCTTCGAACAGCGGCACTGAGTTTGTTGGGCCACGTGTTGTGGCCCTTTATCAGTCCTTACTTGCGGTTATTATGCATTTCAGCGCAGGATGCTCTCTCCCCCATAAGGAGATTAACCGCGTGACTGAACTGCATCGTGTTTCCCCTTCCCGCTTACATCAGTTTGTTTAGGCTATCTGGCTGCATGCCGGTAGCAGCGCCGAGGAAGCGCGCCTGGTGGCTGACCATCTGATTGCTGCTAACCTCGCGGACCATAACTCCCACGGCGTCGGTATGATACCGAGCTATATGGCCTCGCTGACGCAGGGCTTTTTACAGCTCAATCAGCACGTCAGCATCGAAAAAGACGCTGGCGCGGTCCTCACCCTCAATGGCCAGAACGGCTTTGGCCAAGTGGCCGCGTACGAGGCCATGCAGCACGGCATTGAGCGGGCGAACAGGTTTGAGCTCGCGGCGGTCGGCCTGCATTATTCGCATCACATTGGCCGTATCGGTCACTGGGCGGAGCAGTGTGCCGCAGCGGGCTTTGTCTCCTTTCACTTCGTTAATGTGATGGGCGATCCGATGGTAGCGCCGTTTAACGGCAGCGATCGCCGCTTCGGCACCAATCCGTTCTGCGCGGTGTTTCCGCGTCGCGACGGCGAACCGCTGCTGCTGGACTTTGCCACCAGCGGCATCGCCTTTGGTAAAACGCGTGTGGCGTATAACAAAGGTCAGCCGGTCGCGCCGGGCTATTTGCTTGATGCGCAGGGCCAGCCGACCACCGATCCGGGCGTGATGCATCAGTCGCCGTATGGCGCGCTGACCGCCTTCGGCCTGCGCAAAGGCTATGCGCTGGCGACGATGTGCGAAATTCTTGGCGGCGCGCTATCTGGTGGTCGCACTACGCATGACGCCACGCTGCTCACCGGCACTGACGCCATCTTTAACGGCATGACCACCATTATCCTGAACCCTGACGCGTTTGACGCACCGGCGATGCAGCGGGAAGCCGAAGAGTTTCTCGCGTGGGTCAGGCGTTCACCACAAAGTGGTGAGGCGGAGATTCTGGTGCCGGGCGAATGGGAAACGCGCAACCGGGCAGCACGTGAACGCGAGGGCATTCCGCTGGACAGCAACAGCTGGCAGCAGATTTGCGCAGCGGCACGCCAGGCTGGCATGCAGGAGGACGAACTGGCGGCCTTCCGCGCCTTAGCGCAGTAAGCCGCCGGGGCTGAGGCGCAGTGCCTCAGCCTGTTACAGCGCAGCGGACAACAGCAAACAGCCCAGCAGACCGCACACTGAGATGATAGTTTCCAGCGCCGACCACGAGCGGATAGTTTCACCGATGGTCAGGTTGAAGTACTCCTTGAACAGCCAGAAGCCCGGATCATTGACGTGCGAGAAGATGACACTGCCGAAACCTACGGCAATGACCATCAGCTCCGGGCTGGCGCCGCTGGTGGCAATCAGCGGTGCCACAATGCCGCCGGCGGTAATCGCCGCGACGGTGGCTGACCCCAGCACAATACGCAGCACCGCCGCAATTGACCACGCCATAAAGATCGGCGAGACGTTGGTTTCATGCATCATGCCGGCGATGTATTTGTCCACGCCGCTGTCCACCAGCACCTGTTTGAAGGCGCCGCCGCCGCCGATGATCAACAGCATCATGGCGATGATTTTGATCGAGTCTGTGATGGTTCCCATCACCTCATCCATGCTGCGGCCACGGTTAAGGCCAAAGGTGAAGATGGCAATCAGCACCGCAATCAGCGTCGCCATGATCGGATCGCCAAAAAATTCCGCGTACGGCAGCAGCACATGGCCTTTCGGCAGCAGCATTTCTGCCACGGCACGCAGCGCCATCAGGATCACCGGCACCAGCGCCGTCCACACGCTAACGCCAAAACCCGGCATCTCCGCTTCGCTGAAAGTTTTCGGGTTCCACAGCCCTTCCGGAATCGGCTTACCAATGCCTTTCAGAAAACGCGCATACACCGGCCCGACCAGAATCACCGTCGGGATACCCAGCAGCGTACCGTACAGCAGGGTTTTACCCATGTCGGCATTAAACAACGTGGCGATCGCGGTCGGGCCCGGATGCGGTGGCAGAAAACCGTGCGTCACGGATAAGGCGGCCGTCATTGGCACGCCGACATACAGCAGCGGCACGCGCGCCGACGCGGCAATACTGAATACCAGCGGGCAGCATCAGCACGAACCCGACTTCATAAAACAGCGCGAAACCCACGGTGAAGCCAGTCAGCACCAGCGCCCACAGAATGTGCTTCTGGCCGAATTTTTCGATTAGCGTGGTGGCGATACGCTGCGCACCGCCGCAGTCGGCCAGCAGTTTCCCCAGCATTGCGCCAAAGCCCATGATCAGCGCCAGGCTGCCCAGGGTACCGCCGACGCCGGTTTTGATCGATCCAATCACTTTATTGACCGGCATGCCCTGCATCATGCCCACCGCCAGTGCCACCAGAATCAGCGCGATGAAGCCGTTAAGTTTGAAACGAATCATCAGCAGCAGCAGTAACGCCACGCCAATTGCCACATAGAGTAATGGCATAATTTTTCTCCACTTTTGCGCTCGGCGTATTACCGGCAGCGGTTTGTTGTAATGGGACAAAGGGGTTATCAGTGCCAGATGTTTCAGAATACGACATCCTGTTAGCGGTATCATGTTAAGGGTAACATTGACGGGAAAGCACCTAGTGCAGCGGGTGAATTTCTGTTTTGCGAAGGTGATCAACTTTTTGTCGGGGAGTTATCAGAATGTTTGTCCCGGCAGCGGCGTGGCTTTTGGTTACACTACCTGTTTTATGCCAACCGATAAGGATCTGCAGGTGAGTGAGAATCTGATTGAGCTGTATAGTAATCAACAAACCCTGTTTGGCCGTGGCAGCATCGACCGCCTGGTTCCGCTGCTGGCGGCGAATCCGCAGCCCACACTGCTGTTCTGCGGCCGCTCATTTATCAACAGTCCGGCGTGGGCACGTCTGGGCGCGACGCTGAACGATCACATTCTGGGCTATGAAATTGTCAGCCATGAGGCCTCGCCAGACGAAATCGATGGCTGGGTGACGCGCTGACGTGGACACGTCGATCGCGTTGTCGCCATCGGCGGCGGCAGCGTGCTGGATGCGGCAAAAGCCTTTAGCGCCATGATGCAGCATCCGCTGAATATCGCGCGCTACCTCGAGAAAGTGGGCGATACGCCGGTACAGGCGGTCACGCTGCCGCTGATCGCCATTCCTACCACCGCCGGCACCGGCAGCGAGGTCACGCAGAATGCGGTGGTGACCGATCAGCAGCACATTAAGGTGAAGGCCTCGCTGCGCCATCCGGTGTTTGTGCCGCAGGTGGCGATTCTCGATCCCGATCTGCTAAAAGGAGCGCCGGATCGCGTGCTGGCCACCTGAGCCATTGATGCCTTTACCCATCTGTTCGAGGCTTATCTGTCACGCAAGGGCAATCTGTTCAGTCAGCAAAACGCGCTCAACGGGCTGCAACTGTTCATGCAGGCATGGCCGTACCTCAATCACGACGACAGCCGCGGCGATGCGGCACGTGAAGCGATGATGATGGCATCATGGCTCGGCGGCGTCAGCCTGAGCAGCTCGGGTTTGGGGGTGATCCACGGTATTGCCGGGGAGCGGGGGCGATTAAACCGTTCCATCACGGCGAAGTCTGCGGTCGTTTGCTGTTCCCGTTCCTGGATGTGCTGGCGGAGAGCGCGCACCCCGAACAGCAGCGGCTGATGGCGGCGCTGGCTGAACGCCTGCTGCCCGATGAAACAACACCGCCGGCGCTGGCGCTGAAAGCCTAGCTACAGCAGGAGGCTATCGTGCCGTTCTGGCTGGAAGGACCAACCCTCGCCGCGGAAGAGGTCGACTAGATTGTGGCGCTCGCCAACAGCAAAAACGGCTGGGTCAATTATGATCCCGCCACGCTCACGGAGATGATTACCGCCGCGTGGCGCGTCGCCTGAGCCTTTCGGGCAGCGCATGCTGCCCGTTGCTTATTCAGCCAGCAAACGGCCCTTCCCCCGCCAGCATCTGCTCAATCACCTGCAGCACGCCTTCCTGATTATTGGACGGTGCACCGTAGCGCGCAGCCTCTTTGACCCGCTGCGGCGCATTCTGCATGGCAAAGCTGAAGCGCAACTGCACCAGCATCTCCAGATCGTTGCCGCCGTCGCCAAACGCCAGCCCCTCATCGCTGCTGATGTCCCAGCGCTGCAGCAGCAGGCGCAGACCGTTGGCTTTGTGCAAGCCGGGCACAATCAAATCCACCGAGCCGTGCCCGCTGGAGGTCGTCGCCGCCGCGCCCTGATGCAGACGCTCAATATCAGCCATCAGAATATCTGACATAATCATCGGACAGATTCAGCGCAAATTTGAACAGCCGGTCATCGCCCACGTCAGCGAGGCTATCGATCGCCTTGAGACGATGGCAGTAGTGACGCATTTTGGCCAGCCACTGCTCATCCATGGTGTTGAAGTGATAAGCACTGTTACGGCCGCAGAGGATATATTTCAGGTTGGGATAGTTACCGCGCTGCAGGGTATCGAGCACGGCATTGACATCCTCGCGGGAGAACGCGCCGCAGAACAGCTCCTCATCCCTATCGAGGATCCACGCGCCATTTTCGGCGACAAAGGCGATCTCACTGGCAATGTCGGGAAAGAAGGATTTGAGCTGGTAATACTGATTACCGCTGGCGACCACAAATTTGATGCCGCGCCGCTTCATCTCCTGATAGCAGGCCTGAAAAAGTGCCCGGTTGTACTGTTTTTTATCGTCGAGAAAGGTGCCGTCCATATCCACCGCCACCATTTTTACCATGGTCATCATGACTCCTTAACGCGTTGAAAGGAAAAACGGGTTGTCCAGAGAATAACCTGGTGAGCGGTGAAAGCGGAGAGAAACACGGATGGCCGTCGCCATCCGTGGGGCAGGATTAGTTAAATGCGTTATTCAGCAAAATGGCGGTGATAATGCCGGTCGCGGCCACCACTAACACATAATTTCCGTCGATAAAGGCCCAGTTCTCGCCGCGCGGCGGCTCATACAAACCGCGTGCCCGCCAGTCGTCGACGCGATAGTGTGGACCGCGAAACTCCGGCGGTGCCGGATAACCACGGCGAAAATCATGACCGCGCCAGGCAAAGCGATCGCCGCCGCGATGTCCTTCCGGCATACGGTGGTCAGCATAGTGGTCGCGACGATCCGGGCCCGGTCCGCGGTCGTGGCCAAAATCGCGATGGTCATGATGATCGGAACCCGGGCCGCGATCTTGGTGGCGGTCGCCGCCGTGCGGGTCCCAGCGATGGTCACCGGGACCGTCGGCCCAGGAGACGCTGGAAAACAGTGTGCTGCATGCAATAAATGACGCAATAATCGTGAGTGTTGTTTTTTTCATGGTGTTACCTCTAGGGATAACGGCAGTCTGCGCGCCGTTGAGGCTTACTATTGCCTAAACACAGCTAAAACAGCATTTCCAAAAGTCTTAAAAATCGGCGACTTACAATACATTACGCCAGGTTAGCGCTTTCTTAACGATTGTGGAGACTTTATGGTGGCGTGGCACGATAAGTGCTGGCAGGAAAATAAGCAGCTAATTCAGCGGGAATAAAGAAAACCCGATCGCGGGGATCGGGCGGACAATGCTATTTCCATAAAAAGCATAAAGCGGGGAGACCCTGCTAAAAAGAGGGTAAAACTGAAGCACACAACGCCACATCACTAGCATTGCCCGGAAAGAATAACATTCATCCGGGCAAAATACTTTCAGAAAACTTCTATTTTCGGAAAAAACCGTAAAAATCTTCATGGCAACGAAAATAACCACCAAACGTAAATAACGTGAAAGGAAATAAGGTCCGGGCTCTGACCAGCTGGAGTTTAGAAATATAGCCAGCCCGTATAAAACATCGACATCAAATCATAATTAATTGAATTTAAACAACAAAAATCAGACCTTGTCATTTTTCAGTTATGACGCCATTTAAGCCGACCGGCAAAATATCTGGTCGGCACATTTCATTTATAACGAGCCCCATATTGCTGTCCCGGAAATTAATCGATGTGCGTGATTAGTATAACGCTAACCTGAAGCGTAAGGTTAAATAACCAGCAAGGTGGCGCACAATAATTATGCGTCGGCTATTAATCCAATTGTGCTGGCGAATTTAGCGAGGTGGCGCAGAAACAGGATATCGCTGGGTCGCAGCCGGATGGCGCAGCAGCGCCTGCGCCGGACGTATCGGTCGCCGTACCAGCTCACCCGCGCAGTTTGGGCAGCGCTGCGCCAGCACGCCTTCAGCACAGTCGACACAAAACGTGCACTCAAACGAGCAGATGCGCGCATCAGGCGAGGCCGGCGGCAGATCTTTATCGCAGCATTCACAGTTCGGACGTAATTCCAGCATAGCACTCTCCTGTCAGGGTTCAGGGCTATCATCGCCGCCGCTGCCCCGGCGCGCCAGCCTGAGATCGGACATCGGGCGGACAAATTGGGACAGCTTTTCATTCTGCACGCCTTGCCTTGCGCGCTAAAAACATTACATTCCGCAAAAGCCGTTCTATAGTTCATTCGCTACGTTTATCTGCGAGGCTTTTGCATGCATGTTAAAGGGTTAAATATCGGTTTCTTTATTGTGATTCTGGCGATTGTCACGGTCGCCTTTTTTGATGTGCTGGCGCCCTATTTCTCCGCCATTTTGTGGGCGGCGATTCTGGCGGTAATCTTTGCGCCACTGAAGTCACTGCTGCGGCGCAAAATGGGCGACCGTAACGGGCTCGCCTCTTTTGTGACCTTACTGATTATCTGCCTGATCGTGTTCACGCCGCTGGCGATCATCACCTCCTCGCTGGTGGTCGAGATCAATACAGTGTACACCAAGCTGCAAACCAATTCCGCGCAATTCCCGACGGTGTTTGCCTAGCTGCTGCAGCATCTGCCGGAGTGGGCACAAACCTGGCTGGCGGATCACAATCTGAATAATGCCGCACAGATTCAGCAAAAACTCTCCAGCTTTGCGCTGAAGGGCGGACAATACATGGCGGGCAGCGTGTTCCTGATCGGTAAAGGTACCTTTACCTTCACCGTGGGCTTCGGCGTGATGATTTATCTGCTGTTTTTCCTGTTGAAAGACGGCGCCTGGCTGGTCGGGCTGATTCTCGAAGCGCTGCCGCTCTCCACCTATGTTAAGCACCATCTGCTGATGAAATTTGCCGCCGTATCCCGCGCTACGGTCAAGGGCACGGTGGTGGTGGCCGTGGTTCAGGGGGGGCTTGGTGGCTTCGCCTTCTGGATCACCGACATCGACGGCAGCCTGCTGTAGTGCGCGCTGATGGCTTTCCTGTCGCTGATTCCGGCAGTCGGCTCGGCCATCGTCTGGGTGCCAGCGGCCATCTTCTTCTTCGCCACCGGTGCGCTGTGGAAAGGCCTGTTCCTGGTGGGCTTCTTCGTAATCGTGGTCGGGCTGGTAGATAACATCCTGCGTCCGCTGCTCGTCGGCAAAGATACCAAAATGCCGGATTACCTGATCCTGATTGCCACGCTGGGCGGCATGGAAGTGTACGGCATCAACGGCTTCGTGATTGGTCCATTGATCGCTGCACTGTTCATCGCCTGCTGGAATCTGCTCTCCGGCCGCGACAACCGGGAAAACGTCGAAGAGACCGACGAAGAGTTTATCGAAGAGGGTAAAACCCGCGTGTAGGATAAACAGCGGTACAACAGCTAAAGACCTGCTGACGGGCCGCTACCGCTCACTGGCAGGATCGTACGGAGCGGCGCTTTAAAGCGCCGCTTGCCTTTTCAGCGCGGCCGCCAGGCTGTCACGCACGCAACGCTGTCTGCGCCTTTATTGACCTTTCCCTCCCGCCTTCACCCTTTTACCGGGTTAAATCAGCCACTGCATACGGGCTGGCCAGCAAACGGCACCGCTCAGCCCGGACGTTTCACAATTTAACCCATGCTGCTAAGGTGTCAGAGGACAATCGCGACAATCTGGAGCGTATAATGCTTACAACAATAATTTACCGCAGCCACATCTCTGAAGATGTTCCCGTCAATATCCTGCCGGAGATGGTGGCAAAAGCGAGTCTGCTCAATGCTGCGCATCATGTTACCGGCATCCTGCTGTTTAACGGCACGCACTTTTTTCAAATTCTGGAAGGGCCGGAGCAAGGCGTTCTGGCAATTTACGCCCGCATCTGTGCCGACCGGCGTCATCACAATGTGGTCGCGCTGATGCGTGACTACTCTCCTTCGCGGCGTTTCGGTAATGCCGGCATGGAGCTGTTCGATTTGCGTAATCACAACAGCGGCAGTGTGCTGCAGGCGGTGCTTGATCGTGGCACGTCGAAATATCAGCTGACCTATGACGATCGTGGGCTACAGTTCCTCAGAACCTTTGTCGAAGCGCGTGAAAAAGAGAACTACTTTGAAGTGCTGCCAGCTGATTTCTGGGATTTCATCCCTGCAGAAGGGCAATCCCCCGCGCCGGCCAGTGGCGTCACTTTCCGACCTGTGGTTGATCCCCTCGGCCGTGAAGTGACGGCCATTGAGGCGATTCCGCACGCGCAACCCGCCGGACTAGAGGAACATGAGCGTTACACTCATGACCTCAACGTGGTGACAGACGCACGGCATAAAGCCGGCCAGGCCTGTCCCGATGGCATGACGCTGTATATCAGTATCCTGCCGATGACGCTGGTTTATCTTCCCGATGCGGTAAGTCAGCTGGTCAGCGCCATCGTGCAGGCAGAGCTGGTGCCGCAGCAAATCATTCTTGGCGTGAGCGAAACGGAAGTCATCTCCCGGCTCGAAGATTTTTCCACGGCGGTCAGACAGCTGAAAGAGGCAGGCATCAGCCTTTCAATTGATAACTTTGGCGACGGATCGGCCGGTCTCTCTTTACTGGCGCACGTCCAGCCTGACCGGGTACGTATCGGCGCGAATATTGTACGTGATATTCATCGTAGCGGCCCGAAGCAGGCGGTGATGCAGGCCGTCATCCGCTGTTGTTCGGCGCTGGAAATCAACGTCATTGCTGCCGGTATTGAGCGTCCCGAGGAGTGGATGTGGCTGGAGGCGGCCGGGATCATCGATTTCCAGGGCAGCCTGTTTACGCCTGAGGGCGGCGCCGTGGCATGGCCTGAGAGTCGCGAGGCGATCTGAAAGCGGTTAAGCCTGACGACGCAGAACGTCTGAAGAGAAAAACCTTAGGCTCACAGGAGAAGACAATGCTGAGCGATGCCCGACTGCAGTTTATATCCAGCCATCCGGAGGAGAACGAACCGGAGGCGATCTCCATGGCGCGCGAGTTACTTCGGTACCGCAGTGCGCTGGCGCAGCCATGGGCTGTGGTGGAGGGACTGGGTGTGAAGTACGTGGAGGACGGTAACGGTGCGATGATCTGGCCGGCGCGTTACTGCGAACGCGGCGACACCTTACTTTATCGTCTGGATCAGGCGGCTTCAGAAGTCAGCGGGCGCGCTGAAGCCGCGGAACCAGTCAGAAAGTAGCGCCGTGATGGCCGGCGCGAATGCAAATGTCATCCTCTTTGAAACGCCGGCAACTCAATATGCTGATCATTGCGCCGATAACCCGCGTTCGGCATCTTTTACCGGAGTTTGATGTGCTCAATGTGTCCGGTTGAGATTCCTGTGGTAAGCTCGTTGCCCTAACCGCAGCCGGACAGACTGATGAAAAACAATTTTGACGATAAAATGGCGGATATCATCATTGGAGAAGCCGTAACGGCGTTACTCGATGATAACGTCGCCATAAGCTGGGCGGCCCTTAACGACAGGCTGCAGGCGATGCTTGACCGCGAAACAGACAGTGACCGCATTCGTGCTGTGCTGCGTGTCATTGAGGACGTCAGACGGGAAATGGAGATGAGTGCGGTGAAGAAAGAGGCGTTCACTGCCGGGCATTTTTCTTTTTCCGGCAAGCTTCACTGATCGCTGCCTGACAATCTGCCGCGCCTGACGCTGTTGTTTCTGCTATACTGTATGCTTATACACCAACGGATGGAGGTCATTTGAGCGATGACACTACCGCCGAAGATATTTACGCCGTTATTGGAACGGTTGTGGCGCGCCTTCTTAAGCCGGACCAGCACCTGACACTTCAGGACATTACCCATGCACTGCATCATCTTGGCGAAACAGCAAGGTTTCTGTCGGCAGGCGCTGGCGCAACCTGCCTCAGAATGACGATGATTCAGGTTGATGACGCGGCTTGATCCGCAGGCTCACCAAAATGCTCGCGCATGTGAGATTCAATTTCTTCCAGCGATTTCCCCCGGGTTTCCGGCAACATCACCGCAATAAACACCAGGGAAGCCACATTGATTGCGGCAAAGATAAAGAGCGCCTTATTACCGACCAGCGACAGCAAAGGCGGAAACGCCAGCGCCACCACGGCGTTGCATATCCACTGAAACGCTACCGCTGAACCGGTTAATACCCCGCGAACTTTCATCGGAAATAACTCCGACATCAGCAGCCAGTAAACCGGGGAAATACACATCTGCATAAAGAACAGGAACACCAGAATACACGCCAGTGCCAGCAGGCTTTGTTGCATGAGGACCAGCACCGCCCCCCACAGCGCCAGCTGCATCGCAATAACCACCGACAGCCCGGTCATCAGCATCGGGCGCCGGTCAAAATGACTGATGGCTTTAATGCCGGCAAAGGTGGCCAGTACCGATACCACACCGTTGCCGATGGTTGCCGCAATGGAAGCACTGGTGCCCAGCCCGGTACTTTTCAGAATGACTGGCGTGTAATACATGAAGGCGTTCACGCCGGTAAACTGCGCGACAATGCCCATGCCGCAGCCCAGCAGCAGCAGACGAACAATCCATTTTTCTTTTAACAGTTTGCGCGCGGGTGGTCCCTGACGGGCTTCGCGGGCATTCTGCCGCATCTCTGCCATCTCTTTTTTAATTTCGCGCGGATTTTCCCGCAGTTTGCGCAGGATACGCAGCGCCTCATTAAAGCGCCCTTCCGCCACCATCCAGTGCGGTGAGGCCGGGACAAAAAAGGTGCCAATAAACAGCAGAATGCCGGGGATCATGGCCAGCGACAGCATATAGCGCCACATGCCCGGATCGTGCAGTAACAAACTCATGGCGGCGCTGACGACATAAGCCAGCAGTTGCCCTGATACACTCATCAGTTCGTTGCTGCTGACCAGCGGTGCCCGGCGCTTAGGCCCGGCAATTTCAGCGATAAAGACCGGACCCGTTGACGATCCCCCGCCCACCGCGAAACCCAGAATAAAGCGCATCACTACCATGATTTCCAGATTCGGCGCAACCGTGGTGCCTAACGCCCCGGCAATGAACAACAGGGCAAGGCTGCGTAACGTGATACGGCGTCCAAAGCGGTCCGAGACATAACCACTGATGAACGCGCCGAGCGCGGAGCCAAAGGTGAGCGCAGAGGTCACCAGCCCTTCAAGTAAATGGCGTGAGATCGAGACCGCCCTGCGCGGCGGGCAGCGTCATGTAGGGCAGCGCGCCGGAAATAATGCCGGTGTCGTAGCCAAACGCGAGCGCGCCCATCGTGGCGACTAACACCACAAAAAACAGGCGCTGCTGAACAGTAAACGTCAGGCCGCTGCCATCGTCTGATTGAGACTGCGAAGGATTTTGCTTGCTATCGTCCATGGGTGATTCAAGACCTGGTCAATGACGGGATAAAAAGGAGGTTTGAGTATAGTCAGAAACGAGAAAGTGTGAGGCCGGTCACGATTTTTGCCGGATGGCGAGTGAATAAAATAATCCTGCACCGCCATGACTGCACAGTGCATGTTTGCGCCATAGCCGCGCCCTCGCACTACGGTCAAACCATAGCTGGCCTGCTGAAATCCCGCCCCCGACAGGGGGAAAATTTTCTGCTAAGGTACGCTGGCTGGTTAAAGAGAAACACGCTGAGGCGTAACGCAGAAAGGCCGGTCCGGTGACAGGTTGCTGAATCAACGTTCAGCACAACGGTGTCTGGCCTTTAAGGTAGAACGTGAAAAAAGAAACGGTTAAAAAAAATATCATTCTCGCGGCGCTGCAGCTTTTTCGGGAGCGCGGCTTCAACAATGTTTCAACCCGCGATCTGACCAATACGCTGGGCATATCCCGCAGCCATATCTACCACTACTTCAAAAACTGGGATGCGCTGATGCTGGACTCTATTGCTTTCATGCTGGATGAGGACGTTGTTGCTTTCTCTGTAGAGAGTGAAAAGATGGATAATTCACAGCATGACGCCTTTTTTCGTGCGCTGGTGGATTATCTCCTGCCAGACGGGCCGGCTTCTCACTGGTTAATCTACCTCGAGTTGTGGCCGCTGGCGGCAAGGGATAAGCAATATGAGCAGCTGCTGCTCTCCAGCACGCAGACGTGGACGGCGATCATCCGTCAGGGCTTATCAGGCCAAGCATTTGGCCACCTCAGCGAAGCAGGTAAAGACGAGGTGGCGCGTAATCTTCACGCCCTGATTGACGGTTACTCAAGCGCGCTAATTCTTAACTACTCTGCGGATAAGCGGACACATTTTTTTCTTGAGATAATGGCCGCCTTGCAGAAACTTTGTCGCTAGCAGGGATTTTTCCACATAGCCGCTTACCTCCCGGGCTTTAAATCATTAAACAGTCTGGCCATCTTGCTGCCGGCTGAGGTGTAGGCCGGGTTGTTTTTCTCCGGTAGCATCCAGGTTTCATCCGCTTCCGGATGCGGCCCGCTCAGGAGCACCGTGCCTTTGCCGTAAGTATATTTTGCCAGGGCGATATCACCGTTGGCATAGCGCGCCAGAGCGACAAAGCCGTGCGCGTCTTCGGCATTCAGGTAAGGACCATCCTGATAATAAAATTTTTCGGTTTTCCCCTGCCAGACAACATCGACAACGTAATCGCCCTCGTCGGGTATGTTAGTCCCCTTACGCATGACTTCAGAGTCCAGCGATGAGGGGATCAGCCCCAGCCAGTTTTCATCGGCCAGATACGCGCCCATGCACAATCCGAGAAAGCTTTTTCCATTGCGGACAAATTTGCGTATTGCCTCAGCCCCTTCGTCGCCCAGCGCAGTAAAGGCGCCGGGGATGTCCTGCCCGCCTCCGGGCTGGATGTACACATCAAAGGTGGCGAGATTATCCTCCGTGACCTTTATTTTTTCCTTCTCTCCGACATAAGCGATGTCCAGCGGCAGACCGCTCTGTTCCAGCGATTTACGGACCATTTCGGAGCAGCCCGGACAACCCGCACCACCGCGATAGATAGCGACATGGGTGACTGTAGCACTGGCCATATTCACGGTGGATAACCCGCCTGCAAGCAGAATTGCAGCATACGTCCGAAGGTTCTTCATCAGATAACGCCAGAAACGGGAGGATGCTCTCAGTAACATTGTTTTCACCATCAGTGGCAGGACCAGGCTCAAAATTAGAGCGACTGCTCAATTTAGAGCTAGCCCGAAGAGGCTGTCAACAGCCTGACAGCGCGAAAAATACAAACCCCTGTTTTAATTACTCTTTCACAGGGTCCCGTCAACGGCTTCCGCGATTGTGCAGGTTGCAGAAGGAGTGTCTGAACCTGACCGACCGGGAGTTATTCGATAAAACCGCTGGCAGACTGCCGTAACCGCCCGGTGATAGCGATCAGCCCTTCGATGTCTTCCGGCGTCAGCAAATCGAGGAAATTTCGCCGCACGCCTGCGGCATGTATCGGCCGCGCTGTAGCAAGCAGCTGGCTCCCTGCCTCGGTCATGCGGACTGAAATCCTTGCGCGAGTAGCGCGGCTGCGCTGTACCAGATCCCGGGCGGCCATACGTGAAAGCTGGTGCGATAGCCGCGACTTGTCCCACTCAAGGTATTCCAGCAGCTCACGCTGCAGCAGTACGCCCTGCGGACTCCGGTTGATTTCCATCAGGATCATGAAATCCGGGCCGGACAACCCGGTCGCCTCATTGATCTCCCTGACAATGCGTCCGGTGATTATTTCGGCAAGCCGGCGACATCCGCGCCATGCCCGCCACTCTGCGTCTGAAATTTCTGTGTTGCCCATTATTTATCCCGTCGCGTAGTTGATATATCAACTTTGTGATTATACAGTATCCACTTTCACATCGGGGAGGAAGAGACATGTCGGACAAACTGACTATCGCTATTGTGGGCGGCAGCCCGGCAGGCCTCACGGCGGCCGTGATTCTCCAGCGCCACGGTTTTAACGTGACGGTGTTTGAGGATGAGCCGCGGATTCTGCGCAGAGTCAGGGCGGCTAACTTGATTTGCATGCTGACAGCGGCCAGGCGGCGCTGCGCAGAGCGGGCCTGCTCGAGCAGTTCATCAACATCGCCAGGCATGAGGATCAGGAAAGCCGGATGCTGAATTACCCTACCGGAGACATTGAGGTCGACAGATTCACGCCGGAAGGTGAAATGGATAAACCGGAAATCGATCGCGGTGAGTTGAAAAGCCTGCTGCTGAGCGCCCTGTTACCCAGACCCTGCAGTGGGATCACAAACTGCATTACGTTGACTATGGCCTGCAAAAAGCGCACGGGCTGGTGTTCAGAAACGGCAGGCGCTACGAAGCAGATATTGTGATTGGTGCAGACGGTGCCTGGTCGCGGGTCCGCCGTTACCTGACACCGGTACGTCCGGTTTATACCGGCATTACCTTTTTTGAAGGCTGGATAGATCACCCTTCCGACCAAATCAACGGCATTGCCGGCAACGGGACCGCTTTCAGCTTTGGCGGTGCGCAAGCGCTGGTCACGCAACGCAACGGCGGCGGGAGGATTTGCGTGTATGCGGCAATGAAGCGCGCCCCTGATGTCATCGATCAACACATAGCCTCCTCCAGGCCTCACCGCCTGGGTGCGCGACAGCTACCGCGACTGGGCCGCTTCCCTGCAATCGGTGGTGAACGCCACTGGTGACTATGTCAGGCGCCCGATTTACAGCCTGCCCGCCGATTTTGGCTGAGCACCGCGTCCGGGCATCACGCTGATTGGCGATGCCGCTCACCTGATGCCACCGGTTGGCGTAGGGGTCAACCTAGCGATGCTTGATGCTTCAGACCTGGCTCTGGCACTGTGTGAGGCCTCGCACCCGCAAAACGGACTACGCTCTGCGGAGACCCTGATTATGGAACGCGCACGCGACATGATGCCTGATGCAATAGCGGGGGTTTCAGTACTGGTTCGATGAAAGAGCGTGACACCAGTTTTACGTGACCAGCCACCAGCGGTTTACTGTTGCTTTTGTTCCGCCTCTTTCTGTTTTTTGGCGGCCATGTGGTGGCCCACCGCGCAGCCAGCTGCCGCACCGGCAACGCCATGATGAACCAGATGACCTGCCACGCCGCCAGCGACGGCGCCTTTCAGGCACCCTTTTGCCTCTGCCTGGGCGCTAACGACTAAAAGAAGGCCTTCCGCTGCCAGGGCCGCAATCCACTGTTTTTTCATCGCCGTAAATCTCCATAAAGATAAGTGTTATGTCAGTGATGCTGAGCATAGCCTGGCCAGGCTGACGGCGTGATATACAGGGGTTAAACGGCGAACTTTGTACCTATGGTTACGCTTATGCAGCAACGGTCTGATAAGGAAAAAGTCAGTCAGGGCGCAAAACGCACCGGTATATTTTCTTTCAGATACGCAGGCCGCATGGAAAAGGTGTTGGCATCTATCGCCTGTTTTACAGCATCGATAGCGACGGCGCACAGATCAGCATCTCCGCCCTGTGCAGTGACGTTTGTCGGTGGCTGACCTAAGGGTTGCGTAATGACCAAATCACATGTCTTACCGTGATATAAATTCGCGTCAAAAAACCGATACTGTTGATGCGGCGTGCGATATTTGAAGCCAAAACGTGCGATAAATGACAGGCTACTTTTGTTTCCATCAGTGCAACGAAATTACACTGTCATTTTTCATCGGAGGCACTTTGGCCTGTTCGAGTGGTACGATCAACGGGACAATATTTGTAGATGCTGGTCAATGAAACATCATACAGTAATGCAAGCTGTTTTCTGCTATGACCATTCGCCAATAATTTTTGAGCTTCCTGTTGCTGTGCAAAAGATAGCGACTGAGGTCTGCCGCCAATACGTCCTCTGCTTCTCGCTGCAGCTAAACCAGCCTGAGTACGCTCAACAATCAGTTCGCGCTCCATTTGTGCTAACGCGCTCATCACATGAAAGAAAAAACGGCCTGCGGACGTAGAGGTATCAATGGCATCCGTCAAACT
This sequence comes from Type-A symbiont of Plautia stali, assembly GCF_059731155.1. Lineage (NCBI taxonomy): Bacteria > Type-A symbiont of Plautia stali. The sequence continues at coordinate 1,994,387 of NZ_AP035891.1, forward strand.
ATGAAAATGAATACCTTCATCTTCCAGATTGGATATTAAAGTAATCAAATGTTTAATGCTGCGACCCAGCCTGTCGAGCTTCCAGACCACCAGAGTATCCCCCGATTTCAGGCAGTTTAACGCGCGTTTTAATCCGGGTCTCTGGTCTGTTTTTCCACTGATTTTATCCTCAAAAATCTGTTCGCAATTTGCACAAATCAAGGATTTTTGCTGTAAATCGGTGTTTTGGTCATTTTTTGACACCCTCATATAGCCAATTTTTGCCATTTTAGCCCCTAATCCTCCCTCCGAAAGCCTTGTCATCGCTGGTTTTGGGCAAAATATTAGCTAAATTCCCGATTTAAGAAAACCTTGGTTTAACGGAAACGGTAGATTGTGCAAAAAATGCACTGGATAAACGGACTGGCGGAACGGTCAATGGTGACATTATGTCACAGGGGGGCCAGATCACCCTGAAGGGGGATGGCCGCAAGCATCTGGGTATTCATAATCAGGATGATAGCGTTCGCATGTGGCTCTACAAAGACAAGGGCGGTGATGGCGTTCGGCTAAACAATGGCAATGACGGCGGCGGCGATTATATTTTTCATAAAGATGGCGGTTTTCGTGCCCCTTCTTCCATATATGCCGGAGCCGCAAGGATAGCCTCTGACGGCAATATCTACGGTAGCATGTGGGGCAATCAGTGGCTGGACGCTTACCTGAAAAAGACCTTCCAGCCCAAAGGGGCCTACGGCAAAGCGAATACAGCGAAGCTCGGGGTCAATGGATGGTTTAAATGCGGGGACACGGGATTGATTATCCAGTGGGGTAAAACTGATAGCGAAAACTTTGACAGGAAAATCCTTCCGCTGCCCCTTCCGTTTCCAAATGAAGGTCTGTGGGCGCTGGGCTGGGTTGCTGAAGCTATAGGGATGGGTGAAGATCTATGTTCACACTCTGCCGGATTAGTCGATAAGGCGCATATCAAGGTTACAACTGACTACAACCTGGCTACAGCCAGGATAGCAATAGGATATTAATCATGTATTACTACAGTCCGGGTGAAAATGCTTTTTTCCCTGAAGAATTAAAACAGGACTATATCAGGGCAGGCAGCTTTCCCAAAGATACCGTTGAAGTCGGTGATGATGTCTGGCTGGAATTTGCAGGCAATCTGTCTCCCAAAGGTAAGCAGCGTATAGTTGGTACGGATGGTTTTCCAGCATGGGGAGATATACCACCACCAACAAAAGAAGATCTGATATCAGCAGCAGAGAAGCGAAAATCCTCGCTGATGCAGATTGCTACCGCCGCCATTGCACCTCTTCAGGACGCCGTAGACCTCGATATGGCAACGGATGCCGAAAAAGCGTTACTGCTGTCCTGGAAAAAATACCGCGTGCTGCTTAATCGTATCGATCTCAGCGCAGCCACGGATATCGACTGGCCAGACCTCCTTCAGAAACCAATCGCCAGAACCACGGTTTCAAGGCTGTTATCCACCGTCACCCTGACGATCCCGTTATCGACCAGATGGGCTGACTGTGATTGACGATCTGCATGAAAATTTATCGCAGAAGCAACATAGCCGATACAGAACAATCCCGCGCTGGGAAATTTCATGGGCAACGGGAAATCATAGGTTCCTTCCCTTTTATCTTTTCCATATCTTGCCCACTGAATAATTAATCCCGTGTCCCCGCATTTAAACCATCCATTGACCCCGAGCTTCGCTGTATTCGCTTTGCCGTAGGCCCCTTTAGGCTGGAAGGTCTTTTCCAGGTAAGCGTCCAGCCACTGATTGCCCCACATGCTACCGTAGATATTGCCGTCAGCGGCTATCCTTGCAGCTCCGGCATACACGGAAGAAGGGGCACGAAAACCGCCATCTTTATGAAAAATATAATCGCCGCCGCCGTCAATACCGTTATTGATGTGTATTCCATCACCGCCCTTATCTTTCCAGATATAGGCGCGCACGTTGCCATCAGCATTCGCGAGAATAAAAGGCTTACTGTTATCCCCCTTCATTCCGATTTGGCCACCCTGTGAAAGAATGTCGCCATTGACCGTTCCGCCAGTCCGTTTATCCAGTGCATTTTTTGCACAATCTACCGTTTCCGTTAAACCAAGGTTTTTTATAAATTGATTTTTGTCCGGGATGTCGGCGCCGTTGTCATTTTTTGATAACTTCTGCTCAAGAAGCTGATTGAGTTTTTCAGCAAATTTAGGGTTATTGTCGATGGCTTTTGCCAGTTTATTCAGTGTGTCTAATGTTGAGGGTGCACTGTCGATCACCGCGTTCAGCCTGTCATTGACAATTTTTACCGCTTTCGGGGTCGCCGCTTCCGTTTCACTGCTGCTCTGATTGGCGTTGCTGAGCTTGACGAAACCCTTTTCACTTACGCTCGCATCCGGGTGGTTTCTCGAGCGCGTATGTGCGGTTAACGCCGCTTCCGCCTCTTTTAATTGCTGCTTTAACCAGGCGGTGCGATTCGCCAGTTCACGCGCGGGTCGGTTGGTGATGCCATCTGGCCCACCCAATACCGGGTCGGAGGTCTCTATCTGGTAGATATCCTCTTCCCAGGCAGCCGTTTCTTTTAAATAGCTCATTTCATCGTTCTCCATCGGGCTGGATCCCATCTTGGCGGTTTTTTTAGTCACAGTGTAGTCTGTTTTCGTCTATTGATTAAGTGTTTTTGCATACTATTAACTGCTGCCTGATTATAGCGCCCGTGGTAGGTCGTCTGAGCGTTATAGCGCAGCGGCACTGCCGTATAATCCAGCGCCACCAGTTCGCTACGCGCCGGCGCAAAGGCCGCCAGCGTCTCGCTATCGGGATACGCTGTCGCCTGTTCCGGTTTAAGGGCCGCTCCCCCTTCGGTTATCGTCACCTCCCCAAACCCCAGCGCCCGTATCATGGCACGAATCGACCAGGGGGTACCCTTATAGCGATGCAGCGTGATGGCTGATTTCAGCATCGCCCGGCGCGCATCATCCGATTCTGCCAGAGACCAGCCATTGACCCCGGTTAACGCCAGCTGCTCTGCCAGCCAGGGCAAGGCCGACGCCTCGGTCATATCCAGCAGGTAAACCAGCAGCGGCGTCAGGTCAATCTGCTGTAACCAAGCGGCCTGTGCCGCCAGCGCCTGAAAATGTTTCTCTGCCGCCAGCAGCGGCGGTAACAGGCTGTTATCGGTCATCAGCACTCTCCGCGCCCAGGGTTAACTGAATGTCGCTACAATGCGCCCATTGCTGCGCGGCCAGTACCGTCGGCTCAAGGGTCTTGAAACTACTGAGCTGCACCCGGTAAACGCCAGGGACGGACAGGGCGGCGATAATCTGGCTGGGCACAATATCCCGACCCAGCTGTTTAGCCTGGCGGGCGACATACTGCTCGGCGGCCTGCCGCGCCTGTTTCAGTACCGGCGCGCCCGGCTGGCTGGCATAACAGGTCAGTTGCGCGCTAATCGCATAGTCGACTTTCTCAGGGGCCAGCACCTGCACCGTATCATTCAGCGGGCGTACCCGCTCTTCCGAGCACAGCGCCGTTACCAGGCTGAGTATCGTCTTGTCCGGCAGCCCACTGGTCAGCAGCGGATACAGGTTAACCGTCCCCGGCTTCGGGCGGGTCACCGCCACATCACAAATCCCCGGATGGGCACTCATGGCATGAAAACGATAGGCTTCGCGTGAACCGGCGGTACTGAAGGACGCCGGAGCCAGGCGAATACGGCTCCGCAAATGCGCATCGTCCTCAGCGTCTGAGCCGCCTTCGCTTGGCGTGGTATTGGTCACCTGGATATCCCCGTCATCGATGGCCTCCATCAGGGTGCTGATTTGCGCCGGTTGCCAGCCGTTACCCTTTGTTCCCGCCTCGCTGCAGGTCGTTATCGGTTATCTCAACCGACAGAATAGTAGCGGTCATTCCGCTCTCCCCAGGGTGTTAACGGCCAGGGTGTGTAACGGCCCCTGATAGCGGGTTAAGTCCGGTCGATACCCTTCACCGGGATTATACGACCAGCCGATATCCGGGGAAAACACCGTATGATTGTCGAGTGTCAGCTGGGCCACTGGCCGCATTTCGCCGGTTTTGCGCGAGACCACCTGCAACGACCAGCGCAGACGGTCACCGGACGTTTCCACTGTTAGCCCACGCGCGTTGACATCCCGCACTGACAGGGCTATCACACTGCAGCGACAGCGCCAGCCATTGGGCGGATAGAGCGCGCGCCATACCGGGTCATCGGCATGAAATACCCGGCCATGCAGCGCCAGATGGCTTCTGCGGGTACGGTTATCCCGTACTGCCACATACATCCAGTAGGGGCGCGCCGCGATATTCGCCCGCATTTCTGCCCAGCGCCCGGCGTTGTACAGGGTGGTGAGATTGGTGCGATAAATCGTCTCAAGGCGCTGCGGACTACCCAGTTGTACAGTGACCGGCTCACCGCTGACCGGGTCAGTGGTCTCCTGTTGCCCCCACCATCCCCTGGCCTGCAGTACCGGGGTTAATTCCTGGGCAAACCACTGCCCGGTTTGCCCCTCAGCCAGCGAGGTGTTCAGTGCCTGATACATGTCCTGCAGGATATCCAGTCGCGTCACTTTGGCCACCGTCGCACTCTGCGCATGGGCGTCTTGCCAGACATCCTGCCAGTCCCAGGAAAAGGTAAAACCTTTGGCTTTCAGGTAAGCAATGACCCGTTTGGGCGGCAGGCTAAACAGCGCCGTCAGTGCGTTATCATTGAGTGTCGGCATGTAACCTCCCCCAGACGCTGGCAACAAACATCACCCGGGCTAAGGTCTCCTGGAGTGCGTCCGCCTGCATCTGTGGATACAGTGTGCTGAGCTGCGCTATCAGCTCGCGGGGAGTCACACCGGATTGCACCGCGTCAAATAACGGGGCCAGCAGCGGTTGCAGAGTGTTGTCCAGGGTACCGTTTTTCATCAGGCTGTCCAGGGCACGGTCAAGCTGTGCCTGAGCCTCGGATGCGGTCTTTGTTTCGTCCTCGGCAAAGGTCAGCGGCGGTGCGGCGGAAGAGGTTGCGTGTGGCGCACTTTCCATCAGCAAATCGCCGGGTTGCAGGCCATATTCACGCTGATAGTATTGCGCGCTGAAAAAGCCTGCCGTTTGCGCCAGACTCTGGTCACGCTAGGGGCCTGCACCTCATCGATGGTCTCCTGCTCCCACAGTCGCCACGTTGGCACCGGCACATCACCAAAGTTCAGCTCAACCAGCCAGCGGAGTATCTGATTCACCGCACTCATCACCATCACCGCATCGCCGTCGCGGATATCGGCGGCGACTTCCAGCCCGGCCAGGGCGGAGGCGTGATTGGTTTCGGCTTCGGTGGTCTGGTTCTGGCCCAGGAGCGCAATGGTAATTTCACTGCGGGCCATCTCAATCAGGTCTTTATACAGACTGCTCCACGCGCCTTTGGTGGCGGGCTCCTTGAATTCAATGCTGCTGTCATCCGGGATAACCGCCACCGCATCCTGCACCATCTGCTCGAGGGAGTGCAGCAGCGGGCTGATATGCGCCTGGTCCTGGCTACGCGGATGATACCCCACTACCCAGGGGGTGCCGTACTTCTCACTAAAGCGCATCCAGAACGACCAGCCGGCTTTCTTGAACGTCACCGGCCAGAAGCACATTGACAGGTCGGGAAAGCCGTAGGGGTTATCAAAGGTGGCGTCTTGCGTCGCCACCACAAATTTGCGCGGCGGTAATAACTCGCCCGCCAGGCCGGACTGCGGGGCCTGAAAGCGCAGGCGATTCTCCGTATCAAAGGTAAACAACTCAGGCGGCTTGCCCACCACATCGGTCATCACCAGATGGCGCCCGTCTTTTGCCCAGCTCAGTTCGGCGGGTTGATAGCCAAAAAGGCCGCCTCCAGCAGTTCGCCGATGAGGCGGTTTATGTCCCACTGCGCCAGGGTCTGTTCAATAAAGCGCACCACAGGCGCAGGTGCCTGCCCCGGCTCCAGTCCGCGCTCCAGGCATTTGACCGCCGATTTACGCCGCCGGATACTGCTACCCACCAACGGCTCAGCGCGTAACTGGCGGTAGACGCTAATCGCCTGGCCTCTGGCGCGTAATATCGGGTCGGGATTGGGTAAATGGCCGAACAGTTGTCCCAGGCCCGCCGGACTGCGGGCGCGGGTAGCAATGTCACTGAACAACGCTTTTTATCGATAATCATCAATATCCCTCCAGCAACAATGAGGCCTGACGCGGGCAACAGGAGTAAGCGCGCACCGGGCCGTGGGGCTGGTCGGCGGCGCTGAGCGCTAAAAACAGCGCCCAGGCACGGTCAGCGTGCCCGGCGGCATCGCTCTCGGCCACAAAACGCGGTGCACCGGTCGGACTCATCACTTTTTTCAGTTTATGCAAATCGGCGCGTAACGCGCCATCGCCCTGTGGCAGTCGCAAGCGGCGGTCTTCAAATACCTCTTTACCGCGCGTGGCCAGCGTGAGTTTATTGCTGGCGGTAAACAGCACCCCCTCGACGCGATGGGTACCATGACGGCGTCTGGCATCCTCCACGGGCTTTTCGCCGAGACCAGTCTGGTCGATGCAGCAGCGCAGTACCCGGTAGTGGGCAAAGACCGCATCGAGCAGCGCATCCTGCTCGGCAAACGGGGCACGCTTGCGGGTAATGATGTCGCGTGTCCAGACCACATCGCCCACCTGTTCAATCACCCATATCACAAACAGGTCATGGCGCAGACCGATATCGACCCCGACAAAACAGGGACCGCCGTTATAGTGCTCAGGCTTGCCGGCCTGCGGGTGCTCTACGCCATCAATCAGGTCATAGGAAAGCCAGGCGGCGGCTTCATCCAGCCAGTGCAGTTCAAATTCCTGCGCCCAGGCGTCTTCATCATTGAGCGCCTGTTTGAGGGCGGCTACATCCCGTGGCAGGCCGTCTTTGACCGCCTGGTAAATGTCGACCCGATGGCGTGACCAGACGCTGTCCAGCGACGGGTCGGTCATCAGCTCATAAAACTTGTTGCCCTTGCCATTGGGGGTGGAGGTGACGCGCAGCCTGTAGCCGTTCGATATCACCGGAAACAGCGCGGCCCAGATTTTGCGGCTGTCAGCATGAAAGGCAAATTCATCGAGAAACACATTGGCGGCAAAGCCGCGCGCCGTATCGGGGTTGGCGGGAAGTGCGGTAATGCGTGAGCCGCCGGGCAGCACTGCCTCCAGCAGGGTGTAACGCTCGCTGCCCGAGCCTTTCACGCTGCCTTCGATTTCACGGATGGCCAGACCGTACGCCTGACAATGCTTTCTGACCCCTTCTTCCATCGCCTCTTTGGCCTGGCGTTCCCCGCGCGAGAGAATGACCCAGCGGGTGCGACCGCCACGGGCCTCGGTCTCAAAACAGTCATCAACCAGCTCCAGCGTGGTGGTAAAGGTTTTGCCGGTCTGGCGCGCAAACTGGCCGATTTTAAAGCGCGGCCGGTCAAGCAGCCAGCGCTGCTGGTAAGGGTAAAGCTCCAGTGCCGCGCTCACTGGATGATCCCGTAAATCTGTTGACGGACACGCTGCACGGTTTCCAGGCTGACGTGGCCGTCGTTGTTTTTGACTTCCAGCTCCAGCACATCCAGCTGGGCGGCAATTTTATCGCGCACCTCTGCCTGATAGCGTTTGAGACTGACCGACGAGCGGGTCAGGGTGGCAATGCTTTTGCCCACCCTGGCCAGGAGCGACGCACGCTCTGCGGGCGCCATCTCTTCATCACTGGCCTCACGCACGTCGATGAGCGCCGTCAGAATATCGGCCTGAATGGTGGCGATAATCGCCTCCGAGCGCTTGTCCTGGTCGTCTTCCGCCCCTTCGGTAATGACGCGTGCCATCTCGGTGGCTTCACGAATGGCGGCAAAGCGGCGCTGCACCTTCTGACCGTAGCGGGAAATCTGCGCCCGACCGATGCTGTACCCTTTATCCCGCAGCAGGGTCTCCAGCTCCCGGTAGCCACTGAAATTGCGCTCCGTCAGCGCCCGGTCGAGCCATTCACGCACCGATGGAGGCAATACATCGATATGACTGCGCGGTGCCATCGTCACTCTCTCCAGTATCTGGCGGGGCGGGCAATGCCGGGGATATCGTCGGTGACGTATTCCACCTGGTTCACCCCTTCCGGCGTCATCGTGGCGGTCCATGAGCGCGCCGGCGGTCGGGTCAGGCGAACCAGACTTAAGCCCTCAAGGAACAGTAACTCTTTTTGCAGCTCCAGCATGGTCATGTCCGGGTAGAGCGAGTGGCCCACGTCCCACAGCAGCCGGTCATTGGCCGGATAAGGCCGTGCCTTGTTGACCACCTGCAGTAACACCCAGCGCAGCCCTTCGCGGCGCGCCTGTTCGGTTTCTGTCATCCTTATCCTCCTGCCACCTGACGCAGTTGTATCGTTTCCAGCTTCTGGTAAATCGCGTCAAGCCGTGACTCCACCACCTGCTGATAATGAATAAATTCGTCGCGCCGGACATAACGTTCCGGCACCTCCACTTTGAATTCCAGCACCTCGCGCTCAAGGCGTGAGCCTTTGTCGGACGCCTCACGCATCAACCGCTCCAGCGAAGCAAACCGTTCGGCCTGACGCTTTTCGGTCTCCCGGATAAACCAGCGTGCCAGCCCCGCGAGAAAGCCCGCCAGCCCAAACAGATAGCTTACCAGTACCCAGAAATCGACCTGTAATGTCATGGTTGTGATCCTTCAATATAATCCAGCAATCCGTTTACCTGTGCCCGCCAGACCTGCACTGTTGCCCGTTGTCGGTGATATTGGCGAGGATATCGCGCTGGGTAACTGGACTCGGGGTGTGTCGCTCGCCAGGGGTCTCAGCTGACCGGGTCGTGTTGCCAGTACCGCCGGTAAGGGTGGCAGGGACTGAACCGTCAACGTCTGACAGCCCGAGGGCGGCGTTGTAGTGCTGCACGAAGCCACGAGTAAATACGCAGGCCACAGTATGAGCCTGACCTTTTTCATCCTGCCAGTGTTGGGTAACGTCATCTATCCGCCGGGTTAAGTGTTGGGTTTTGTCATGAAGCTGTGCAATGCGATTCAGGTAGCGCTGTTCGGCCTGATGCGCCACCTTCACCTGATGGATGAAACGCTGCTGCAGGGCATTTAGGGTTTGCGCGGCCTGCCCGGCGCGCTGTTTTTCCTGCATGGCAAACGTCTCGCGCAGCTGACTGAGGGTTGCCGCGCACCGTTCGGTTGAGCGACCTGCGCCTTGCGTGTAGCCGTGCCACCAGATACCCGACAACAGCGCCATTACCAGCACTCCGCCGGGGCTTTTCAGGCTGACTGCACTAAACACAGCTTGCCCCTCCCCAGGTCAGGTAACGCGGTGCCAGGGCATGTAAAATACGGTGCGGATAATGACGATTCTCACGCCAGGCGGTCAGGCTACGTCCGGCATTGACCCGCTCAACGCTGTCAAACCAGCGCCTGCCATCGACCCCCTGACGTTCTGCCAGGCGGCGGTCACGCTGTACCCAGCCCAGGCCACCGTTGTAGGCCGAGAGCGTCATCGCCATGCGCTCACACGCATTCACCGCCGACAGGCGTTGCCATAGCCAGCGGTCGAAACTCACCACTGCCCGCAGGCTCCAGCCGGGATTAAGCGGCGCTTTGGCGGCCAGTTCCGGCATCACCTCCCCAATCCAGTCCGTGGTCGCAGGCATAAACTGCCCCAGCCCCTGCGCCCCGATGCGATTGGTGATAGCCGGCTGCCAGCCACTTTCGTGCTCAATCTGGGCGGCAAAATCCGCCACCGGCGCATCAAGCCCCCACACCAGACGGGCGTTACGTATCAGCTCAGTCCGGTATGGCAGTGCCGCTTGTGGGGGACGCGCCGCATCGGCATCAAGCGCGCCACCAAGGAGCACTATCAGCAAAAGGAATAACAGCCATCTGGGGTCGCCCTGCGGACGTTGATAGCGGTTCATGGTCATAACCCCATCGCCACACTCAGACACACTGCGGCCACAATCACTGCCCGGCGCAACTGGGCGGCGGCAAACACCTGATGGCAGCCGCCGCGTACCGGATGTCGACCCTGTGCCACCTCCGGGTGGTCATGGTGCAGGTATTGACCGGGACGAGCCCTGGGGAACAGCGAACGGTCAAGCCAGTAACCGACCACCGCCGCCAGGGTGATCAAGGCCAGCTTGTAGAGCACCACCGGCAGTTGCTGCGGCGAGACCAGGCCAATCACCAGCAACAGACCAGCCGCAGTGAGCAACCAGCCGCCGAGGCGTGGGGGTTTTAAAGGGGGTCAAGGTCAGTTTTTTTCGGATTTTCATCACACTCTCCCTGAGAATCAGGCCGACAGTGTGACAGGGCGGTGCGCCAACCGCTTTTAAAGCGGTTTACTAGTGGGAATGGCAGGGCGTGGTTAGATTATCCTCAGCAATTGCCCCGAATGGGGCAAGGGAAAAAGCGCGACCCACCCGGTGCGCTAACACCGGACAGGCCGTCAACACACAGACATCACCTGTGAGTCAACCGTGGCGCTTTTCGTCCTCGAGGACAGGAAAGAGTCTACCTTAATTTCCATGAGTGAAACAGGCTGACAGACAATGCAGCAACATTTTTTACCGATACTGCCCTGGGCAGGCGGTAAACGGCGGCTGGCGAAACAGATTTTACCGCGCTTCCCGGCGCACACCTGCTACGTGGAGCCGTTTTGTGGCGCAGCGGCGCTCTTCTTTATGAAGTCACCCAGCAAAGTGGAAGTGATTAACGATATCAACGGCGAGCTGGTCAATCTCTACCGGGTGCTGAAACACCATCTGGAAGAGTTTATGCGCCAGTTTAAATGGGCGCTGGTCAGCCGGGCGATGTACCACTGGTTGAAAATAACCCCGACCGAGACCCTGACCGATATCCAGCGGGCGGCACGTTTCTATATGAAAAACTGGCGGGTATGGGACGGGATTTAGCCGGGATGATGATTGTTTCCGTCAATGATATTCCTGAGATGCGGGCAGTGTTTCAGGGGTTCGAGATGCAGAGCGTGCCGATTCGGTATAATCTCAACATCAATCAGCCCACACAACGGCGCGAGCTGATTATTACCGTCAAATAACCCTCTCCGCTGCAACGGAGAGGGATGCGTCATGCGCGGCGGCGGGCGGTTTTTTTCTCTGCCATTGCCGTCAGGGTGCGTTTAGCCACTTCGCGGGTTTCGCCGGGAATATGTCGAAAGGCAGTTAATACCTCTGCCTCTTCCTCATCGCGCACCACATCGAGCGCACTGGCTTCATCGCTGCGCTCCCCGGTCATCACATAAAGAAGGTCGACGCCTAACGCTTTCGCCGCGATTAAGTAGCCCGCATCAGGATGTCGCTCACTTTTTTCATAGTTGTACTGGGTGAGCTTTTTAACCCCGCACCGTTCAGCGAAGCTTTCCTGACTGAGCCCCAGCCGCAGGCGCTCGGATTTGAGACGGTCACCCACCCCTTCGAGTGTCAGTGTCACCCACTGCTGGGTATCGAGCGGAGCCTGCTTATCGCTCGCGGCAGACGGAAAGGTTTTATCGGTCAGTTGCTGGCTTAACTGTTGCAACTGCTTCTCTTTTTCGGCCACCAGTTGCTGGCTGCGCTTGAGCGCCGCTTCATCTTTACGCAATGTTGCCCGCAATTCCCGTACCGACATGCGGTCAACCTCATCGAGCGTCAGGCCCGCGATGGTGCCGCCTTCGGCCAGTTCGGCGAGGTCTTCGTCGTCTTCGGTCATCAGTTCAAAGAGCTTAGCTTTACCTAAACTCGCTAACGTTAGCGAGTTTTTCTGTAACAATGGTGATGTATATTTCAAAGCTGCTTTCATTATCGAATTTGCAGTTCTATGAGCCATTCCTAGTTTTTCAGTAACTATCTTAGTAAACTCCCCATGCGGCTCATTCTCTTTAAGAATAATCAGTCGCTTCCCCGCCTCCAGCATGGCTTCGGCACTCTGTGCCATATAGAAGCGCGCCTCATGCACAATACGTTCTCTTTCATAGGGTAAGCCATCTCCGAAACGCGCCATCACCTCCTGTTGGGCGCTGTTTTCTGCCTTTTTTTCAGGGTATGCAATTGCCCCCCCCGCAATCGTGATATTGTCCGCCGTAGTTACAGACAGGCTGGTTGCCGCTTTTTTCTTTGCCATACAGGTCTCCTTCTAGGCCGATAACAGCCAGTGATTTTTAATGGTGATAAGAGATATACAAAAACAGACAAAAAAAGACTTTACATTATTTCGCATGTATTGGTATGTTTATTTTTAACTTTTTATGACGGAGGCAAAACAATGTCACTACAACACCCCGCCGACTTTAAGCGAAATTTTTATGACCGCGTCTATCAGGACTATCCGACGGTGGCGGCATGGGCACGCCAATCCGGCTTTAAACCTTATCAGGTATACATGCTGCTTGATGGCTCCTGCCAGGGCTGGCGCGGGGAAGCGCGCAAAATTAAACAGGCTATTGAACAGATAATGGGAAAACCCATGCCATCAGGTAAAAAGCGCTATAAAAAATAACATTCGCCCGTTTCACTGACGGTAACATAATTTCCATTAATGAAAAAGAGGCTCTCCGATGAAAAACACCTTATCGCTCCATGCTTCTTCACGCACACGGCGGGCGCTGCGTATTTTGAAAGCCATGAAGGGGCATTACCGCGAGGGTCTGTCCAATAAAGCCCTGGCGACGCTTATCAATGACTCACCCGCCAATATCAGTCGCACCCTGCCGTTTTTAATGGAAGAGGGCATGGTTGAACGGCGCCTCAACGGGAATTACGCCCTGAGTGAAGAACTGATACAGATTGCCCTGGCTTTTTTTGATGAAACCGAACGGGCGCAAATCAGGATGGCAGAACGACGGGGTCGCTGCGTAGCCTCACCGTCAAAACCGTAAGAGGAAAAAATCATGGGTAGAAAAGCGTTACCGATAACGGCTGAAATCACCCCCGAACAGCCCCTGTCGCCGGATTTAATGAACAATCTTAACGCCCTGGCTGAACATCAGCAGGCGATTATGGACAGGTACGGCGAAGGCCTGCCCTATGAAAGAGAACGTATTGTGCATGAGGCGCGCTTCTATATGGCACAGAGTGCCGAAGCCATGCTGGAGGCGGGGAAGCGACTGATTATTCTTAAAGAGAATGAGCCGCATGGGGAGTTTACTAAGATAGTTACTGAAAAACTAGGAATGGCTCATAGAACTGCAAATTCGATAATGAAAGCAGCTTTGAAATATACATCACCATTGTTACAGAAAAACTCGCTAACGTTAGCGAGTTTAGGTAAAGCTAAGCTCTTTGAACTGATGACCGAAGACGACGAAGACCTCGCCGAACTGGCCGAAGGCGGCACCATCGCGGGCCTGACGCTCGATGAGGTTGACCGCATGTCGGTGCGGGAACTTAGGGCAAAACTGCGTGAAACGGAAGAGTCACTTAAAGCCAGCCGCCGCCTGGCCAATGAGAAAGATCAAAAGTTCAATGAACTGAGCGAAAAACGCCTGCTCGATCAGCATCGCCCATTAGGGGAAGAGGGAATACGTCAGCTCCGTGAAGAGATTGGCCTGGTGGGCTTTGATGTTAAAGCCATATTAATGGGCCGCTTTCGGGAAGGGCTGGAAAAACTGAGTAGTCACAGTGGTGATATCACGTCCCACGCCGACTATTTAGCGGGCCTGCTTAATGATATTGAGTTTGAAATCAATGTGTTACGCAGTGATTTTACACTGCCCCATCACGCCCCGTCAGAGACCGTACCTGACTGGGTAAACGCCGATGCAGAGGCAGAAGACGCGGATTTTCAGTTACCTGAACATTTACGCGGTACCGGACAGGATAGCGGCGAGGAGGTGGAGTAATGAACCCCATCCTGACCGAACGCATACTGGCGATTGCCCAGGCTGCCGAAAAAGCCGGGCATGGCGGCAAAGACGCTGTTTATCAGACAGGTTGCCAGGCACTCGGCATTTCCAGAGCCACACTGCTGCGAAAAATTAAACAGGTGAGCTATAAACCGCCGCGCAGGCAGCGGGTGGATTGTGGCACCAGTGCCCTGACCCGTGAGGAAGCCCTGCAGATATCCGGCGTGATGATGGCCTCGCATCGCAAGAACGGCAAACGCCTTTACAGCCTGGAGCAGGCGGTTAATGACCTGCGGGCGAACAACCTGATTCATGCCGGGTATACTGATAACGAGACCGGCGAGTGGTACCCCCTGTCGGTGGATGCCATCAGCCGGGCGCTGTACCGTTACCGCCTGCACCCCAGCCAGTTAGGCGCGCCTGCCCCTTGCGTCCAGCTAAAAACCAACCATCCCAATCATGTCTGGCAACTGGATGCGTCGCTGTGTGTGCTTTATTACCTGAAAAACCCAGGCAAGCGGAGCACGACTCGTGACACCGGCCTGCACATGATGAGTGAGGCGGAATTTAACAAGAACAAGCCAAAAAATCTCGACCGCATTGTTAACGACCGCGTCTGGTCATTTGAGCTGACTGACCATACCAGCGGCTGGATTTACGCCGAGTACCGCTTCGGCGGCGAAACGACACAAAACTTTACCGATGTACTGATTAATGCCATGCAGGAGCGCGGTGGGGCCGACGTCCTGCATGGCGTGCCGCGCATCCTTTATACCGACCCCGGTTGCGCGCTGGTCTCGTCCACCCTGCGCAACCTGTGTCAAACCCTCGGTATTCAGCTTATCGCCCATAAAGCCGGCAATGCCCGCGCCACCGGCTCAGTGGAAAAGGCGCGTGACATTCTCGAGTGCCATTTTGAATCCGGTCTGCGGTTTGTGCAAGTCGATAATATTGATGAACTCAACCGCCTGGTCGGGTTATGGCGTAAAAAATACAACCGTACCGCCATCCACCGACGTACCGGCATGACCCGCACCGACTGCTGGCTGCGTATTACCCCTGGACAGTTAATCAAGGCACCGCCTGTTGACGTCTGCCGCGAACTGGCGGTGAGTCTGCCGGAAAACCGTAAGGTCAGCACTCACCTTCGCGTGTCGTTCAGGGGGAGTGAATACGATGTACGGCAAGTCCCCGGCATTTGCGTGGGCGACACTGTACAGATAGTGCGCAACCCCTGGCGCGACAGTAAAGCGCAGGTGGTCATGATGAATGAGAACGGACTGGAAGTCTTTTGCCGGATGCCGGAAGTGGCGAAAGACGACTACGGCTTTGACCTCAACAGCCCGACACCCGGCGAATCGTTCAGGGCATTACCCCACACCACGGCGCAACACCATCTGGCGGAAGTCGGGCAGACCCTGTATGGCAACCACCACACCGGGGGAAACCGCTGCCGCGCAAAAAGCCAGGGCGCTGCCACTGGGCGGTCGCTTTAACCCTTATCTTGATAATGAACGCGATACCCCACCGATTTACCTCCCCAGACAGGGGCAGGTCTCCACGGTTTGTGCCCCGCGTTTTGAAGAGCGATTAAACCCGGTCGTGGTGGTTCAACAGTTGCGTGCGCGTTTTCAGGCGGCGGGCAAGACCTGGCGCAGTGAATTTTACACCACGCTGACCCAGCGCTTCCCGGACGGCATCCCCGCCGACCAGGTCGACGCGCTGGGTGATGAACTGATGGCCCAGTCCACCGGGGTGGTGGTCCCCCTGGCCAGTCACGGTTAACGGGAGGCCATCATGCTGAAACTGAAAACCCTGTTACAACAACACAATCTGACACAGGCAGCACTGGCCCGGGCGCTTGACCTTTCCGGGGCGACACTGGCGCAGATAGTCAATCACCACCAGTGGCCGAAACAGGACACCGACGCGCTAAAACACCGTATCCGGGCCTGGTTACGTGACCAGGGTATCGCGACGGACGACTGCTTTGACGGGGTTACGTCCGGCGGCAGGGAAAAGCACACACCACCCAGCAACGAGGAGGACACCATGTTACTCAAAAAACAGGTATTACTGCCTGCCACCAAAAAGCATTTTGGGCTGTTTCGCGCCCCGTTTGATGACAACGCGGTACAGGGTCATGAAGATGTGTTTTTAACCCCTGAAAGCCGTTATGTGCGCGAGGCGTTGTACCAGACCGCCCGCTATGGCGGCTTTATCGCGGTTATCGGGGAATCCGGTTCGGGTAAAAGTACCCTGCGTCGTGACCTGACTGACCGCATTTATCGGGAAAACGCCCCGGTGGTGGTGATTGAACCCTACGTGCTGGCGATGGAAGACAACGACCATCAGGGCAAGACCCTCAAAGCCGCCAGTCTCGCCGAGGCTATTGTCCACACCCTGGCCCCACTGGAAAAACTCAAACGCTCACCCGAAGCCCGCTTCCGTCAGTTACACCGACTATTAAAAGAGAGCAGCCGTGCCGGGTACAGCCATGTGCTGGTGACTGAAGAAGCCCATTGCCTGCCCATCCCGACCTTAAAGCACCTCAAACGCTTCTTTGAGCTGGAAGACGGTTTTAAAAAACTGCTGTCCATCGTCCTGCTGGGACAACCCGAGCTGGGCGACAAGTTATCCGAGCGCCTGTTAGCGGTCAGGGAAGTGGTACAGCGCTGCGAGGTCATTGACCTGCCGCCGCTGGATGAACACCTGAGCGACTTTCTTGATTTCAGGTTTAAACGCGTCGGTGGCGACATGAACAACGTTCTCGGCCCGGACGCGATACCGGCACTGCGTCAACGCCTGAGCTGGCTGCGCCCGAAAAAAGACACGCCGGTCAGCCTGCTTTACCCGCTCGCTGTCGGCAATCTGGTGACCGACGCCATGAACCTGGCCGCCGAGAACGCCATCCCGGTTATCGACGCCAATATTATTCACAGTGTGCATTAAAGGAGGCTTTTATGCTGAACCCCGCCGTGACCATTAAAAACCCGTCAGCGATGACCTACCAGGCCATCCAGCAGCAGTTCAGGCAATGCCTGTCGGTGATGGACAAACTCAGCCAGGAGGGCTTTACCGTCAGTCAGTTTACCGTTGATGGCTATAGCCGTCCGACCATTATCCTGCGGCATGACCGACGGTGTGATGCCTTACATCAAAAGGGCCATGCCGTTCGCTATGCCCTGGGTACTGACCGTCAGGGCCGCTGGGAAAAATACCAGTTCCTGCAAGATAACTGCCGAATCACCTGGGAGGTACGTTAATCATGAAAACACGCCCTGTCCGTATTACCGCACGACAATCGGTTTATCTGGCAAAAACCGTGGATATTACCGAACAGGACTATGAAACCTATTTATCGATTTGCGAAAACTGCCGTGATTTTAATGAACAAGACCAGCGTCTTGGTGAAATAGCGGCCCGATACCACATGAATTTATTTGAGCATATTCAACACACTGACGCCCCTGAAGACATTATTTTCGAGCGCGTTTAATTCCCGACGTTGTTAATTAAAAGGTAAAAAAGATGGCAAAGAAAATAACGCGGCTTAAAGCCGCGGCGGGTGCCTGCACCCCGCAAACTCGTGAGCAGGTGATAAGCGATATTAAAAATCTGGGCGATATCCAGCGGGAAATGACCCGACTGGAGACGCAGATTAATGATGAAATTGCACGATTAACGCATCAGCATGCGGCTGATATTGAAGCCATGAAGGCCCGCATCACCCTGTTGCAAAAAGGTATCCAGACCTGGTGCGAGGCCAACCGGGAGGAGCTTACCCAAAACGGCAAAACCAAAACCGCCAACCTGATAACCGGCGAGGTGTCATGGCGTAACCGCCCGCCATCCGTTTCGCTAAAAGGAATGGACGATATCCTGCAGGCGCTGGAAGAAAACGGGCAACACCACTGCATTATTCGCAAGGCACAGGTGGATAAAAATGCCCTGCTAAAAAATCAGGATACCATCAGGCCCCTTAATATTCGCGGCATTACCTTTCATCACCAGCTTGAGGATTTCATTATTACGCCCTTCGGGCAGGAGGTGACCTCATGAGCTATCAGAAAATAAAACCTCTGCGCCGCCAGATTGAAAGGCACATAAACCGCGCCATGCATCACCTGCGGGCAGACCATTCTGCCGCCGCGTATTGTGAATTTCAACATGCCTTCGGGATACTGGCCGGACTCATCGTCGACTCAGATAAGGAAAACCCGTTATGAGCATTACCTGCATCAGCTGCCATCAGGCAACCCGTCACCTGAATCCTGCCCAGGCCCGGATTATCCAGCAACCGGAAAGCGGCGAGTGGGGAATTGACCTGCTGCTGGCCTGCCCACACTGCGGACAGCCTTATAGCGCCTGGATACTTAACTGGGATGTCGTGCCACTAAAAGGTATCACGACAAATTCGCCATCAACGCCACACACTCACAATAAACCCGCCGGTTAACGGGGAGGACATCGCCATGTGGATATTAATTTTGGCCATGTACGCCAGTCCTTATAGCGATAATGTTTTTTCCTCCCTGCATACACAGGATTTTGACACGGCAACCGCCTGTCAGCAGGCCGCCAGACTGTTTGCGAAAAAATTTGAAACCTTCAGGGATATTGATGCCAGGGCGATTTGCGTGAAGAAGTCATAGCGGAAAAGCGGCATGTAAACCATTCAATTGTATAATAACGCCATTCATTTTATAATCCTTCAAACCCCGAAGGATTATTTTTTGCTCACCGCATAAGGAAACCTGACCCCGACCACAACGATAAAGGACGTCACCGATGACCCGACAAAAGTACCTGCAGTTAATCCATATTGCCGCCCACCAGCTCAAACTGGATGACGCGACTTACCGCCAGATGCTGCACAGGCTGACGGGGAAAACATCGGCAAAAGCCCTGAATCCCGGTCAACTGGCGCAGGTGTTAAACGCCCTGAAGACACAAGGCTTCCGTATCCAGCCCCATCAAGCCAATACAAAAAAGCAGACCGACCGTCCGCAACTCCAGAAAATGCAGGCCCTGTGGCAGGCAATGGCCCAGGAGGGCATTGTCCGTGATGCGTCAGCAACAGCCCTGGCCCACTTTGTTAAACGCGAAACCGGCTGTGATTCGCCTTACTGGCTGGACAGCCAACAGGCCAGCCAGGTTATCGAGAAACTCAAGCAGTGGCAAAAGCGCGTGGCGAGGGCAGCATCATGCTAGAGAATACCTTTCGTAGCAAAGGGCCGGAGTTACTGGTTGAGCTGGCCGAACACACCGCCCAGACTGTCAGGCAGATTATCGATGTTGACCCTGCTGTCGCCAGCCAGATAGGTGATGCCGTCGCCAGTCAGATGATGGCGGTCTGGGGCGGGCAAAATGTCTATTTTCCAATGGGGTTGATGTGGAAAATTAATCAGCGTGACCGGGAGATATTTGCTGACTTCAACGGCCATAACCACCACGCGCTGGCGCGTAAATACAAAGTCTCGTTACAGTGGATTTATTCGGTAGTCAAACGGGTTAAAAAAGAAGAACTGGCCCGCATCCAGGGCAATCTGTTTGAAGATGAAGATAAGCCGCCTCGATGACTGTTTCTTGTTTCACGCAGTGAAACGTCGGAGAGAAAAACATAACCTGTACACCAGATAGTGAGTATTGGGTTAATGCTAACCAGACAATAGAAGGATATTTCATATGCTCGATTCATCAGCTGATGGTTGGATCTCTTGTCAAAATCAACTTCCAGCTCCTGAACAATGGGTGCTAGTTTACTCTAGCTATGGGGATATGAAGGTCTGCTTTCTGAGCCAAAGAAGGGAGTGGGATGACGGTGATTTCTACAATGATGTCCATGGAGTTACTCACTGGATGCCGCTGCCACCTGTTCCGCGAGAAAGCACTAATGAGCCCTGGCAACACGGGGCGAAGGAGGACTGAATGATAGATGCATCGCTGTTGGATCTGCCTTGGGCAACTCTGGTAACACTGGCCTCTGGCTACATCGGTTATTTTATTGCCAATGTCGGTCTGAAAGAACACCATAAACCCATTGATATTCTCTTCTCCACACTGATTTTTAGCCTGTTGCCGACAGCAATATACCACGTGACACTATGGTGTGGCGTCAATGCTTACACGGCAACGTTATTGCCAGTGTTATTGGCATTGACCCTGGGTGCATCGTGGCGTAAATATGGGCGTAAACGGTTGTACGCGTTTCTCCGGAAGCATAATATCTCGTGGTCTGATGGTACCCACTCTGCCTGGCAACAAATGTTTGGCCTGACGGATTATCGGGTGACCGAAGTATTTGTGGTACTAAAGGATGGTTCGGGCTTGCTGTCACGATTGCCTGGACGCTTCGAGGGACTTCCAAATGGGCCTTTTACACTGGGTAATAACGGCGATGTCATTCTCTATGTCACGCATAGAAGTTCGGCAAATAGCGATGACTGGGTAGAGTATGGGGATGTTATTCATCAGGACTACGGCGCTCTTGCCACTTACATCCCTGCAGATCAAATTACCAGAATAGACATCAGGAGAAGAGAAGCAAAGCCATCATGCTCTTCTACCGACTCAACTGGATACGACTTCAAGCAGCAACATGATTTCAAGAATCGATTAATTTGAGTGATGATTCCTGTTTCACTATGTGTAACTTAATCACCCTGACTTGTCCCAGATAGATCCAGTTTGTCCCAGGTAGATCCACATTTATCGCACGTTTCCCGTTTAAATATCTCACGTCCTATCATACTGTATTGCGGAAACGGCCTGACAAAGCCACAGATGAGTATCTTTATTTGCAATTTGCGAGGAAGTTTGCGATTCGCACTGGCTTCTTATCTCGGAAGCGGTTGGAAACCTGAATGACTGCCTTGCTGTTTGTTTAGTATGGGACTGGCAGCCGACTAATAACATGACGGCGATAAGTGAGAGTGTTTTTTTCATCATGGCTTCTATGCAGATCATTTATGCATTTATATCATCCCTGATACATTGCGGAAACCGTGCCTGCAATCGAGTCATCTTCATCGGGCGCACGCGCAAATGCGCCCGGTGATGATCACTCATCAAGGGTTACGATTCAAGCGCTGGCGTCAGGGGCTGACGGCTGAGACGCCATGCAAATAAGGTGATAACCAGGCTGACCGCCGCGAGCATCGCAGCGGCTAAAGGCACTGCGCGAATACCGAAACCAAAATTCAGCACCGTGCCCCCCATCCAGGCACCTAAGCCGTTGCCAAGATTAAAGGCAGAAACATTTACTGAAAGCGCCAGCGTCGGAGCGGCAACCGCCAGTGACTGAATGCTCGCCTGCAGAGAAGGAATAATCGAAAACCCGATAGCGCCGAACAGGAAAAGCGTGATCGCTGAGAGCACGGGTACCACGCTGGTCATCCAGAACACAATCAGCACGATGACCAGGCTGCTCAGAACCGTAGTCACACCGCGCATAACGTGTTTATCCGCCAGTCTGCCACCCGCGAAGTTACCTATGATCGCACCGATACCGAACACGACCAAAAGTGCGGACACCGCAGAAGGTGAGAAATGACTGATATCCATTAAGAGTTGCACAACGTATGTCGAAGCCGTAAATACCTCCCCTTGCGCCAGCACTGTCGTAATCACCGCGAAAATAAGCGTCGGGTTGCCGAGCGCGCTCAGTTCACGACGCATGGCCCCCGGTTTTGACTGTTCAGTCTGAGGTAATTTAGCTGGCATAAATGCAGCAATTAACGCCGTTGAAATTAACGCAACAATCACGATAGCGACAAAGGTTGCGCGCCAGCCCAGATTCTGGCCTATGAATGTCCCTAGAGGTCCGCCTAATGCATTAGCAAGGTTAAAACCAAGTGCAATCTTCGCCATGGCAGAGCCCTGCTTATCCGGAGGAGATAACGTCACAGCGAGGCTGAAGGCTACAGCTACAAATGTCCCATGGCTGATTGAGGTGAGAATACGTGCAGCCATAAGCATTTGATAATCCGAGGCCATTACCGCCCACACGTTGCCCATGATAAAAGGGACCATTAAGCCCAGAACCAGCGCTTTACGAGGAACTCGTGAAGTGAGAAGCGTGACAAACGGACCGATAATCGTAACGCCTAATGCATATCCTGTGACCCGGCATCCGGAAGCGTCACCGCCAGATCTGATGAAACCACAGGCAACAGTCCTGAAATAATGATTTCAGCCGTTCCAAGACAAAACACGCCCAACATCAGCGCAAATAGCGTGACAGGCATAACACACTCCTAAAAAATTACGTCGATACACGATCATTTAATTTAACAGTGACGACATTATTAAAACGCAGGGGTTGATTAATCTAATATCTAATCAGCTATAAATTCGCTGGTAATTTTTCCTCTGCAGTCATCCGTTATCACGCTCTCCTCTGCTTTCAGGCAGCGATGACCTGAGCGCGATGCTCCTCGCTCAACAGATATCACTTTTAATTCATGACCTGTCGCTGGCATGCAAAGATACGGTATACCCTCACTATTTTCACTCAGCCCCATAAGCCAAAAATAAAAACATTCGATACCTATATATTCTCAATCATGTTATTCCGTTGAGTTTTTGGCAGCCATGATTTTCACAACGCGTAATAACCTCACTCCGCCTTATTAGCTCGCTGTTCTGCACTATAATTCTCCATATACAGACTTTGAATTCATTCGGAATGCGATATGAAGTAACATCACCATGACTTTACATTAACTTACGTTCTGGAATAACCTACCTGCAGTTCCGGACTATGCTGCCAGATTAGGCTGTGTCCCTTAATCACCTGAGATATAGTAACTACCTGTTTCCACAACACATTGAACTATGGCTCGCTACGACCTTCCCGATGAAGCATGGACATCATCCAGCCCTTATTACCTGCTGAACCAGCAACACCACGGGCCGGACGTCCATGGGCTGAACATCGTATGATCATCAACGGCATGTTCTGGGTGCTGTGTTCAGGCGCACCATGGCGCTATTTGCCTGAGCGATATGGCCCATGGAAGACCGTTTATAACCGTTTTAATCGATGGTCTAAATCGGGAGTGATTAACATTATTTTCAACAGGTTACTTTCTTCTCTTGATGCTCATGGTCTCGCTGACTGGTCCGCAACTGCGCTGGATGGCAGCAATATCCGGGCACTCAGGTGCGCCGCCGGGGCGCAAAAAAACATTCCGATATCGCCGGAGATAATGGGCTGGGTCGCTCTCGCGGTGGTTTTGGCACCAAAATCCATCTGGCGACAGACGGAAGCGGTCTGCCGTTAAATATCGTACTGAGTCCCGGTCAGGCTCACGAAAGCCAGTTTGCACAACGTCTTCTGGACGGTATTGGTGTTCAGCGCCGGAACGGCAGCATGAAGCGTCGTGGCCATGCAGTGCTGGCTGACAAAGCCTACTCCGGACAAAAGAATACCGCCGCATTGCCACACGTTACGACAAAACGGCGAGGAATTATCTGGCGATGGTGAAACTGGGATGCATCCGGCTGTTTTACAAGAGGTTATGTAATTAAGGGACACAGCCTAGGTCGCAATCGAACCTGAGGTACAGAAAATGATCGATTCACTTTCCGCGATATCGATGTTTGTGAAGGTGGCGCAAGTGGGAAGCTTTGTGTCAGCGGGCCGGGCGCTGGGATTGAGCGCTTCAGCAGTGGGAAAACGGGTTACCAGCCTGGAGAGCAGCGTAGGAGCGCAATTGCTTCAGCGTAATACCCGCAGAATTTCACTGACCTATGAAGGTGAGTGTTTTTTGAACCATGCATTGCGCATTCTTGAGGAGGTCGATCAGATACAAAATGCCATGCTGGTTTCAACGGAGAGCGCCGTCGGACGATTAAAAATCAGTGTGGCCCCCATCCCAAATCTGTTTAGTGAAAGATTTAATGCTTTTCTTGCAGAACACAGAGACATAGAGGTCGAGCTTGATTTCTCCGACAGGTTTGTTGATCTGGTGGTTGAAAATTTCGATGCGGCCTTACGCGTCGGTAATGATCCTGATGAAAATTTACGCTCTTATTATATTGGTGATATTAATAGCGTGCTTGTTGCCTCCCCGGATTATCTTTCCCTGCATGGCAAGCCTGAAAGTGCGGAAGAACTTCTCGATCACGCGTTAATTCACTATCGTTCAAGAAATACCGGCATGATCCAGCCATGGCCTTTGCCAAAAATAAAATCTTTGCATCTTCCGCAATCGATCATTTGTAATGATATTGAAACCCGTATTAAATTAGCCCTTCATGGTAATGGCATAGCCTACTTACCTAAGGTCTCAATAACAGAGCATCTTGAGTCCGGTTCACTTTGTGCACTGCTGGAGGATAAAATCAGTGATGCCAGCACCCCCATTTATGTCGTCTGGCCCTATGCTCATCGATATTCGTTACGGCAACGGTTGTTGATTGACTATCTCAAACGATTTAAAATTTGAGTGAATTAATTTATTCGGCTGGAAAATGGCTCTGCTCTCACCGTCAATCAACTTCGCCCGTGGCGGTCACTACGCTGGAGGGCACGGTTCTTTTCACAAATAGGGCAAATACAAGAATGCTCGCACTGGCAACCACGATGAGAAACGACACGGATTAAATTCATTACCAACGAGTCTTAAGCCCACGCGATGTGGGCTTTTTATTAATTGAAAACATCGATGCAGGCGAAACCACAACTCTGCAACCAACCGCATTACCGATGTAATAATAAACAGCGTAAGGTATTAAGCCAGTTTGCAGGCCCATCTAAGGCTGTGGAATAAGGATGGCGTGTTTTGGCCAGCCTGACATGCAGGGATAGGTTTCTGTTGGCAGGTCGGGACTGCTGCAGAATAAATTCAGCAAAGATCTCTCTGCCCCTCCCTACTCAATCCCCAATACGTACATAAGTCATTGATCGTACTTGGTATAATTTTCTTTTTCACTCAGGTTTTAGGAAGACGTCCTCAACAAGGATAAGTCCATTTCGTCATGTATGCGTTTTGCAATACTGGTTATTGATTGTGCAAAACTACCCTCACCACGCTCAAGCAGCAATGCCCAGGCATCTGATTCCATATTCCAATTGCGTGGAACATTCATACCCGCATCAACATAGCACCACCAAGGCCACCATCCTTCGCTTTCGATTTTTGCATCGATTTCAGGAAAACATGCCTCATCGATTGAGCGATTGCAGGAAAATAATCATTATGCAACTTCTCGTGTGGCTCGATAGTTGAGCAGATCCCGTAAGCCAGATTACGGTAATCGCTGGTTTCAAACTCCCAGCATAATTTGAAGTCATCACCTTCTTTAAATAACACCGAGAACGTTGCGTATTTACTGCCTGTGCGCAACTCATCATTCATATCAACCTTGAATCCCAATGGGGATAGTTCCTGACGAAGATATACGATGAAATCTTTCCACAGGCGTTCTTTAACCTGACGCATATTCTGATCAATCAAAAATGCTGCGCTGAGATTTTGCGGTGAAGCGACCAGTTTTTTTGTGAGTTCATTTTGCAGTTCCATAGCTGTTTCTCCATTAATATCTTCGCGAATGAATTTTATTAGAGCGTCTACAAAGCATCGTACTGCTGGTGCCTCAATGTGCAATGCACAGCGCGAAAGCCAGTTTTCCAACTGGAAGAAAGTGATAGGTTTTACATGCTTGTTTATTTCGTCAGGTGACTGAGCGCGAAAAGTAAACTCACTTATCTCGTTGTTACAGAGGTATACTAAGGACCATCCGCTGCCTCGTCGTTTCGCTTCCGCTGCTAACCAGTGAGCATAATCATAAAGTTGATCTTTTTGGTCGACTGCCCAAGGTTTATTTTCAATACCTGTTAACTCGTTTTGATCCGCGACCAATATATCGATTCTACGACTATTAGAAATGGTGTATTCAGTTGAAGTCCGAGCCTTCATATCAGCTTTGAGCGTTTCTGGTTTCTCTATTAATTGGTAAAAACTCGTGAGAAATAGATCACCCTGAGCATGGCTTTCATTGGGGCTAAGAAGGAATGCCAAACATTTAGAAAGCGTATTTTCATTGATATTGAAAAAACGTAACAAACGGAAATCGGGAGCTATCTTACTGGCATAACGCTTCTTTGCTTGCTGATAGCCCTCTTGCATTAACACAGTCCTACGCAATAACTATTGTATATCTCGCCATTCATCGTTCTTTTCCATTATTCAGTCCCTGGTGTGATAAATTAGCCGCTTAAAATACTTTAACTATGTAGCAAGCAATTACTGAAAAAGATTGCCTGTTTTTGAGGTCAGTGTATTGTAATCTTTATCTATCTTTCAGCCAACATTCCTGGATAATTTTAGCAATGGTGTCGTTCATTTTCTCCGCTAAATTTGGGAGCTTAAATGTCAGATGTGCGGCGCCTTTCTGAAAGAAATAGATGGAGAAGTCAATGTCTTCGTAAACATCCTTGTCAGGATTGTCGCGTATATGCGACATCGGACAAATTAAAATATCAACGCGATTATCGGGTATTTGACCTGCGCCTGGTATTAGATACAACCTTCGGTTAGTAATGTCGGATTGTGACCTTGAACCAAGGTGGACCATATAGAAGTGTTATATTTTTATTTAAAAGGAAAAAGTAAAATAAAAAGGCTTTTAACAGGAGAAAAATGGCCCCTACAGGATTGAATAATAGATACCAAGCTGATGTTTAATAACATTATTTTTGAGTTTAAGATTCACACATCCCCCCAAAGGTACCCCCAAATGTTTTTGCGACACCTCAATTTGGATGTTTTTCATCCACAGCATGAGCATTCAACTCACTGTATAACGCGATATGTTGAAATCCTTATTGTATGATAGATCTCTCCTACATTAAGGAATCAACCATCCATGAGAATGACCAGCCGAAAAAAAGAGATACTGAGCTTTTTTGAACCGGAACACCGCGAATGGGTAACGGGCGAGATTGGCGCGCCACCGTTCGATGTATCCGGGGTCGCATATCTACTCAGTGGCATGGACTCCTTCAAAACACGGCATCATCTGGAATCAGCCAGGCGAACACTGGAGGCGATGGTTAATGATGGGAAAAGATAACCAGCTATGAGCGGCGGCAGGACAGCACACAGTCAGGGGCAGGTAAAGGCGTCTGGTGTAACTGTTCCCGTTACGGCCTCCCTGGTTCAGGTTTGGTGATGCGCGATCGTGACGGCAGTGATAATTATATCGAGGGTGAATTCGACAGGATAAATTGAAAAAGCTTTACAGAAATCAATACGGCTCGCTCATGACATTAGAACATAAGCAGCTGTATAGGAGCGTTTAACCACGGACAGAAATGAGATCGTTCTAATGCACATGACACAACATAAGGAAACCATACTCAGCTACTTCAAACCCGCCAGGCTTGCCTCTATATCCAACATAATCGGACCGCCACCGTATGATGTTTATGGCATTTCATATTTGCTTCATGGTCCAGATGAAGTGTTCAACTAAAACTGGCCACCGCTTTAGAGTTTTTCCAGTATCGGTTTTCCGATTCGTTTGGGGGTAACCCACCGTTATAGTCATGCGGCCTTAGCGAGCTGTAATATCCGACGATATAGTCTGTGATCGCATGTGCAGCTTCGCTAAAGTTTATATAACCTGTCACTGGCACCCACTCGTTTTTCAGACTTCTGAAGAAGCGTTCCATCGGGCTGTTGTCCCAACAGTTTCCACGTCGGATCATACTCTGCCTGATCCGGCAACGCCACAGTAACTGCCTG
Source organism: Type-A symbiont of Plautia stali (assembly GCF_059731155.1). Lineage (NCBI taxonomy): Bacteria > Type-A symbiont of Plautia stali. The sequence goes on from NZ_AP035891.1 coordinate 2,022,005, forward strand.
CTTGTATAGTGGCTACCCTGGTCACTGTGGAACATCGCTCCGGCTGGTTTACCGCGAGTTTCCCACGCCATTTCCTGCGCTTTGATGGTCAGCCTGCTGTCCGGTGAGAATGACATTGCCCAGCCTACCGGTTTCCTTGCCAACAGATCGAGAACAACAGCGAGGTAAGCCCAACGCCTGCCTGTCCAGATGTACGTCACATCGCCGCACCACACCTGATTAGGCTCTGTCACTGCGAACTGTCGCTCAAGGCGATTCGGGATAACGATGTGTTCATGACCACCACGTTTATACCGGTGGGTAGCCTTTTTTAATATGTCGTTTTCCATTTCAATACGTTGTAGCTTTTTCTTCAGCTCGCGTATTTCAATCTGTTCCGGGGTTATAGGGGAGGCTTTAGGTATTTTGCCCTGTCGTTCATCCCGCAACTGTTTTCCCCATCGCGTCATGGTAGAAAGACCCACATCCATAGCATTGGCCGCAGCTGCAACGGTGTAGTTCTGATCAAGGACCAGTTGAGCGGCTTCGCGTTTAAACTCTGCGCTGAAATTTCTTTTTTTCATTATGGCACCTGTGTTGTTCTGAGGTGAGCATATCACCTCTGTTCAGGTGGCCAAATTTAGTGTGCCACTTCAATGGGCCGTGCAGTTTACAGTAGCGCGCTATCATGCGCGCATCGTCTTTATCCGTCTTATTCCGGCTCAGCTCGGCCTGCCCGAAGCGCCTGATGCGCGCAGGATTTTCCACGCTGACATCATAGCCTTCGTCGTGAAGGAAGATGGCCAGCGGCTCACTGTACGCGCCGGTAGCCTCCATGCAGATATGGCGCAGCCGAACGGCTCCAGCCATTTTTTCAGGGCGATAAAGCCCTTAGGGGTGTTGGGAAAGACTTTGGTTTTGTAAGACGTGTCGCCTTTCCAGACGGCCACATCAAACTTTCCGGAGGCAATATCAATGCCGACAGGCATACGGGTTTGCATAGATTCTCCTTAACAGCACAGGGAAACCGCCATGACCATCCTTATGGATGCGTGCTCGGGGCACAGGATACCGTCCGGTCTTGAAGGCGGGAGTTAAGTTGCCGGGGATGAATCCACAAAGCAGGCTTTATGCCCAGGGGTCGCCCCCATCTCACCAGCAACTTCCCGATGATCAGTCGGGGATCATCATACCCGGAGGAGAATGATCGGGATATAAGGGTCGCCATTCATGGCGACCGCGGCAAACCTTAAATACCGTACTCTTTGCGATACGCCTTCACCTTCGCCAGATGGTCGGCCATTTCTGGCTTCTCCGCTAGGTAATCAATCAGCTCGCTCAGCGTAATGATCGCTGTAACCTTGCACTGATAATCGCGCTCCACTTCCTGAATCGCGGAGATCTCGCCACGGCCACGCTCCTGGCGGTCAAGCGAAATCAGCACGCCGGCCAGCGTGGCATTGTGGGCGTTGATGATGTCCATCGATTCACGAATTGCCGTGCCGGCAGTGATCACATCATCGACCAGCATCACTTTGCCCTGCAGCGGACTGCCTACCAGTAAACCGCCTTCGCCGTGATCTTTGGCCTCTTTACGGTTAAAACAGTACGGCACATCGCGGTCATGATGATCGGCCAGCGCCACGGCGGTAGTGGTCGCAATTGGAATGCCTTTGTAGGCCGGGCCAAACAGCAGGTCGAAATCGACGCCGCCATCCACCAGCGCCTGCGCATAGAAACGACCCAGCAGCGCTAAATCGCGCCCGGTATTGAACAGACCGGCATTAAAGAAATAGGGACTTTTGCGGCCAGACTTCAGGGTGAACTCACCAAATTTCAATACCCCTTTGTTCAGGGCGAACTCAATAAACTGACGCTGCCAGGCTTTCATTTCTCACTCCTCAAATAAAGAAAAGGCGACTCTGTGGTCGCCTGTTACATCAATCAATTAACGCCGCTTTCTGCGCCTGAATCAGCTTCTCAATGCCGCCGCGCGCCAGCGCCAGCAGCTGCAACAATTCGTCATGGCTGAACGGCTCGCCTTCTGCGGTGCCCTGCACCTCAATCATGCGGCCATCTTCGGTCATCACCACATTCATATCCGTTTCAGCGGCGGAGTCTTCGACATACTCTAAATCACAAACCGCTTCACCGGCCACGATGCCGACCGAGATCGCCGCCACCATGCCTTTCAGCGGGCTGGCTTTCAGTTTACCGGCTGCCACCAGCGCGTTCAGCGCATCAGCCAGCGCCACGCAGGCACCGGTGATCGCCGCGGTGCGCGTGCCGCCGTCGGCCTGAATCACGTCGCAGTCCAGCGTGATGGTGAATTCACCCAGCGCCTGCAGATCAACCGCCGCACGCAGCGAGCGGGCGATAAGGCGCTGGATTTCCAGCGTACGTCCGCCCTGCTTGCCTTTGGCGGCTTCACGCGCCATACGGCTGTGCGTCGAACGCGGCAGCATGCCGTATTCTGCGGTCACCCAGCCCTGACCTTTGCCTTTGAGAAAACGCGGCACACCCTCTTCAACGGTCGCGGTACACAGGACTTTGGTTTCGCCAAACTCGACAAGAACCGAGCCTTCCGCATGTTTGGTAAAGTGACGAGTGAGGGTGACGGGACGCACTTCAGAAGTGCTACGGCCTGCTGGACGCATGGTTTCTCTCCGGCTTGCTTGGGTTTGGCTGCACATTATACGGACTTCACAGGCGGCTGTCCTGCCCGCGTGCAGGCAGCGCGTGTTACAGCGCCGCGCCCACCAGCGAGTCGATACGCGTCACCGGTTGTGTCGCAAAACGATTTTTAAACTTGTCGCGCAGCGCGTTAATGCTTTCGGAGCTGGCCCGATCCGCCGGATGAAGCAGTACCAGTACCTTGCGATTGCCATGTGGGCAGCGACCATCGTAAATCGTCAGCGGCGAGGGAAAGTGCGGCGTGATGTCGCGTTCAGCAAACTGCGACCAGCCCGCTGCGCCAGCGGAGGACGGCAGGTCAAACCACAGCGTGGTTTGCATCATCATCTCGCCGGCCCCGCACACGGCCACGGGCGCGGTATGCGGCGGAATAACTTGCGGGGTGAGCGGAGAAGTCTCACATCCGCTTAACATCATGGCGAAGCCCAGCGGCCTCATCCATTTATTCAACATCTTAGTCTCAGAAGTTGCCTGTCTCATCTGTCACAGCATAGGCCGCCGATGACCATTCCGTCATCATTTTTGCTTTCAGCTGCAGCAGGCTTTCATCTGTCGGATAAAGGGTCAGCGCCTGACGCAGCAGCCTGCGCGAGCGCTGATAGTGACGCAGATGCCACTCAATCATCACCGCATTCCGGAACACGTTGAGATCGTTATGGCGCTCCAGCCACAGCGACGACTGCTGCACAAAGCGCGCCAGCAGGCGCTCATCCCGCGTCTGGTTGTAGCGCATCAGGCAATGCACCATTTCGCCGAACTCATAGCGCTCGCCCTGAATCCACGGATTCCACAGCTGATCGCGTGAAGGATAGGAGAGGAACTGACCGCGCTCCGCCTGGGTAAGCAGCGCGTTGGTCTGCAGGCCGCTGAAGAAAAACAACATCAGCGCAATCGCGCCGCCGGCCATGTTCAGGCGCAGCATACGCGACGGCAGACCCGGCGTCGCAGGTTCAATCATTGAACGATCTTCGGGCTGACGTAATGCCAGATGGGTAAGCAGCATCAGCAGCCACAGATGCGGCAGCGATTGATAGAGCGGAAATTCGACCATGGTATGCAGCATGACGGGCAGCGTCAGACTCCACAGCATCAGGCGCTGCGGCTGACTGCGCCAGCGCCACAGCGGCGTCAGCCATGCCAGCAACACGGCGGTGAAGCCTACCATCGGCAAAACCCCGCCTTCCACCCAGCTATACAGCCACTCGTTATGGGAATGGGTGGCATTAAAATCGTCCGGGTAAATCGCGTCCGCCATGCGTATCCGCGAAAAATGATACTCAAACTGGCCAAAGCCCCAGCCGCTGAACGGTTTTTCCATAATCATACGCAGCGTGTATTCCAGCAGCTGCTGGCGCGCCAAGTCGGACGACGCAAATTCACGCATGCCGGGCGCTAATTCACTGCGCAGCAACAGGGCGCTCAGCACGGCCAGCGCCATCACCATGACAATCCTGATGATTACCGCGCGCTGGCGACGATCGCACACCAGCAGCATCACCAGCAGCGCCAGCGCAAAGCCAAACGCACCGGTACGCGACTGCGTCAGAAGCAGCGCCAGGCTGTTGAGCAGGACTGCCGGCAGCAGTAAGAAGCGGTGCCTGATGTCAGATTGCAGACAGAGCCAGACCGTTGCCGCCAGGCCGGTCGCCAGAAAGCTGGCCAGCAAATTGAACTGCTGAAAAATACCGTAAGGGCGAATCTGGCCGGCATGATAGCGAAACTCCATCAGCGTTTGCAGCTGAACCGGAAAGCAGGTCTGCGCAATCGCCAGCAGCGCCTGCAAGGTGCTGAGCAACACAATGCCGGCAATGATTCGCTGACGCTGTTGCCAGAGCTGCGGCATCAGGCCCAGCAGCAGCCACAGAATGAGTATGGCGCTGAGCCCCAGTAGTCGGATAACGCCGGTCAGCAGTCCGTTATCGTTCTCCTGCAGGATCACCGCCAGCGCAAAGCAAAACAGCATCAGCAACAGCGCATGCGTCATGACGTTGTCATCAATTAAATAGCGCGGCTGGCGCCAGTTCTTCAACAGCAGCGTGGCCGCGAGCAGCGCGAGGCAGCCTGCAGTGAGTAAATTTAGCGGCAGATTAAAGCCACTGCCACCACGGTTGAGCAGATAGATCAGCGTGGGGAGAAAACAGATAAGGCAGGCCAGCGAAGGGAAAGGGAAAGGGAAAGAGGCGACTTTCTCACCGCACTGTCCCCGACGCCGCCGCTGCAGGAATTGCTGCATCAACAGAGGCGGCGTGACGCGCGGGTCTCGTCCGGACAGATACACGACATGAAACAGAGAAAAAGCATAGCAAACCCAATTGCCGAAACAGGCCAAAAACTGTCTCGTTGAAAAATTGTTGATAGACTTTGGCTACAGAAAATGTACGGCCAAAAAAGCTGTGAATGGTGTGAAAACCCTCGTGAATCACGGTGATTCACAGAGCTATGATGATGAAAAATATTTTCAAACACAGTTAACCTGTATCGCTTCAGGCGAAGCAGATCCCCCTCTGATAAGTGTTTAACTTTAACCATCATAAAAAGGTTAATTAACATTAATATCAATAAAGCTGTTTAAAGCATCATCATGGCAGACTGATCAGCAATGTTGCTGAAGCATTGAATTCGCCACCGCTCAGCTGTTGTCCTTTCTTTTTCACCGGGAACACGGTGATGACCTCTGAAGCCATGCCGTTGATTAACCGGACAGCAGAAGTGCCCATCGGTTTGAGCAGTTGCCCTTTGTGCTTAACCGCAATGCCCAAATCAGGATAGTTGGTGGCGATGAGTTCGTCGGAGAACGCGGTGGTACCGGCGACTAAGCGTAAATTGGCCTCCTGATTTAACGCGGAACTGCATTTGACCTCTAACGGCACATCTTTGCTGTTAGCGCTGTTCGCTATTGACTCGGAAACGGAGCTTACGGCGATGCGGTCAAATTCAACGTTAATATCCGTGCCGTTATTGATATCACAGACAATGGGTACTGGAATAATAATTCCTTGTGGTCCAATGACAAGGCGTAGAAATGGCTTATCAGGTTTTGGCGGGAGAGGATCTCCCGATCGCCTTGAAACGATGGAATAAATAGTAACCATATCTATATTGGAGGAATATAAATAGCACCACCAATAATATATTTTGTTAAGATAAAGCGCAGCGATATGTAAACCATAGGTCTAAACTTATCATAAATAATCCCTTGTCCCGGTTTAAACCAGTAGGGGGCGTCCCTTAGCAGCGTCCTTTCTTCGAGTTTAATTGGATAAGTAAGATTGCCGTCACCATTCGCTAAACCCATTTTGGCATCTACCCCATCAGATAAACGATAATAACCACTATTAACTTGTGATGGAATGAAATAAGGACCAAGCTCGGCCTCAATGAACATCCCGCTCCTTTCATGATCATAAGAGTTATTACACTTTGCTGAAAAATAACCGGGGGTGTAGTCAAAACTGATAACACCTTCAGCCTCTTTCTTTGGCGGTTGCAAGGTAATTAGTCTTCCGTTTGATAAAAAAACTATTTGCAAGGGGTCAGTCCAGCAGGCTTCTTCAAGACCAGCGTGAGCCGGATGAGAAAAAATGCCGATAAAAAGTGCTTTAGAAAAAAGTAATATATATTTTCTTCGCAACGAATATTTTTCCATGACATAAACAACCACATAGAATTAAAATAACAAAGATATTTAGTAACTAACAAGTGGTTTCGAATTTCCTTACGATGCATCCAGCCGTACTGGTCTTCAGAAATTCGGCCCATCTGTTTTTCAATTTCTTACATTAGTGTGACAACCACCGTGGCTGAAGCAGTAAATTCACCGCCGTCCAGTTTCACACCTTTCCTTTTAACCGGTGATAGCGTAATTTCTTCCAGGGCTTCACCATTAACCAGCTTTACGGGTGAAGGCTGATAAGGTTTCATTAGCTGCCCACGGTGAAACACTGCCACACCTAAATCTTTATTACTGGTAGCAATCAGGTCGCTGGAAAAACTCGTGACGGCGCTTGTTAACTGAATCGCTGCATCCTGGTTAAGACGAGAATTACACTTAATAGTCAAAGGGGCATGCTGGCTATACTGATAATTAGCCGGCACATCATAAATGCTATTCACCACCATGCGCCCAAACTCGATATTAATAGCATTTCCATTGTTTATATTACATTCAACAAGAACCGGTATCACGATACCCATAGGACTGGTCATCATCATCGCCAAAGGCTTGTCTGGACGAGGAGGACGCGGTATAAAGTTATAATCTACTGTATAAAGCGTCGCAATTAGCAAATTTCCCGGGATAGTTACTGCGCCCCCCAAAATATCTCTTCGCAATAACAAGCTAAAACCCACCTTACTATTAAACGCTGGACTGGAAGACACCAAGTTACTTCCGACAGGAAGTTTAGGGATGTCCATTATTAAGTTATCTTCATACTTAACGGGAAGAAGACGTGTTTCTGACCCATAATTGGTAACCATTGACACCAGCAAGTCCACATCATCATTAACTTTAAAATACCCATTAGTTTCTGAAGGAGACAGTGCCGGCCCCATGTCCGCATCAAAAAGCAAAAAGCTATATCTGTCACTTGAACCGGTCGGTTTGCTTTTATTACATAAAATAGAGTAATTATTAGGCAGAAATGCTTCTCCACTTCTGTTGTAATGCGTGCCTTTCCAGCGAAAGGCAAATTTTACGTCCTGGGAATTAATCACCATTTTCTGCGTAGGTTCTGTCCAGCAAGCCTCGTCTAATCCTGCCTGAGAATGACAGCTATAAAGAAAGCATAAAAAAAGAACATGAATGATTAGATTTTTATTCATCTTTTTATTTCCTGCAAATTACCGACGGATTCGCATTATTCCCAATCACATAACGCACATTCTGCAAACGATAAATCCAGCCGTAATTGACATGGCCGGGCGCCAGTCCGGCGGAGATATAGCGCTCAATATTCTGTGGTGAGGCGCGGTTGGCGAGATTGTAGGAAATGGCAGGGTTTCGCTGCGCAGCGCGGCGCCGGAGAAGCTGTGGCGCAGCTCAAAAGAGACGTCTACTGGTTCGCGGCGCTGCAGTTGCTGCTGTGGCGAATAATAGCTGATCATGCCGCTGTAATTGCCGGTGGCCTGAAACAGGCTGTTTTGCACTTTCCACTGCCCGTGCGACACCACCAGCTGTCCCGCCTCTTTGGAAATCAGAATCGAATCCGCTTCACAATGGGGAATGCGACGTGACAGCTGATAAATCAGGATGGCCGCCAGTACCAGCGCCAGCATCAGTAATCCCCCCTGCAACACCTAGGTTACTCGGCGACGAAATATATGGCTGACCGACATAACGGATCCTTCTGCTCGATAGGGTTTTGACAGATAAACCAGCTGTAACGGTCAGCCAGCTTGGTGCGATTGATATAGATGTGGCGTTCCTCTTCGGCCAGCTGGATAAAGCGCGCCATGCTGTCACTCACCAGCTACAGGTTTTGATCGATCTCTTCACGCTCGGTGGCGCTGAAGTCGTCCTAGATATACCACTGCCGGCCCTGCACGTAGCGATAGGGTGCATAGGTCACGGTTACCACGTCGCGAATCTCCAGCACCTTAATGCCGAGCAAGGCCAGCACCAGTAACAGCACCGCGCTGATCAACATGCCGATTAGCACCAGCCCGGAACGACTGCGTGGCGCCGCAGCGGGCGTTTCCTCCTCCACGGTGGCGGTGATCGGCGGCTGGACCATCACCGGCAGCGGCGCCGTGTGCACATGGGTGGTGACCAGTGGCTGAATACGCGCTTCCGACGTGATGCGCGCCTCTTCTACGGCTTCAGCCAGTGGTAAACAGGCTTCCACCCGCACCGACTCATGTAGCCGGTAGCCCTGACGATGAACGGTGACAAAGGTTTCTCCTTCAACCCGCAGTTGCAGAAACTGTTTGCGCAGCATCGACAGCATCTGGCGCAGCGAGTTTTCCGTCACGTGCACGCCCTGGCTACGCCAGCCTTCATCCAGCAACGTTTCGTGGCTAATGACCTCACCCGGCTTTTGCAGAAACAGCGTCAGGCAGCGTGCGCTGCTCTGATTGAGCAGCAGCTCGTTATCATGCCGATCGCGCAACAGGCGCCGATCCGGATCAAAGGTGATATGTTGATTGATCAACCACATAACAGGCACTCAGGGATAGTTCAGATAAAAAGTGGCAATTGCCGATACATTGCCAGGCTCAATGGTGCGCTCGGCAATCGCGCTCGCCGAAGCCTGCAGCCAGGCACTGAACTGCAGCTGGTTATCGCCCTGCTGCAGCGGAAAATGCATTACTCCCCGGTTAATGGGCACTAGCTTTCCGTCCGCATCACTCAGCCCAATGGCCACGCCTTTGGCGCCGGCATCACCGGCCAGCGCCAGCAGATCGGGCTGCTCAGCATCGGCAATACCGTTGAACACCAGCTCGACGTCTTTTCCCAGTTCGGTATCACAGCCGCTCAGGCGCATCACCAGCGGACGCGCCGGCGTGCGCGGATTCTGATACAGCGATTTCGCAACGATGTCGCCAAAGTTGAGTTCCAGCTGCTGCTGATCCGGTTCCAGCGAACAGGGTTCCGCCACCAGCGTGCCGTGCAGCTGCATCTCTATCGCCTGTGCCGGTGGCACCAGCAGCCATCCCAGTACCAGCATTACGCCCGCTCTCATCGCCTCTCCTTACTGATATTCCAGCAGCAGCGCCGCGCTGGCGGTGAACTCCCCACCCTCCAGCGTCACGCCCGGCTGCTGTACCGGCACCGCGCCGAGATCAAGCGTGCCGGGGAAAACAATCGGCAACGTGCTGTTGAACGCCAGCGGCTTACTGGCCAGATAAAAGCGAATACCCAGCGCACTCACACTGCTGAGCAGTGCGCTGCTGTCGAAACCGGAAGCGGTACCGGTCAGACGCACCTGCAATGCCGCACCCGGATCCTCGGTGCACTTAACCGGTATCGCCTTACGCTGCAGGTAGTTGACGCAATCGATCTTTTTCACGCTCAGCGCATCGCCAAACTCAATCATCAGGCTCTGGTTGTCATTCAGCGTGCAGGGCGGATTCTCGATCAGCGTACCGTGCAGGCGCAGCTCCACCGCATGGAGCGGCTAGCAGATGCACAGCAGCAGGCTACCGGTTAGCAGCCTGCTGTAATGCTTCATTAACGAAACAAGTCGATGCTTAGTCATAGTTCACCTGTAACTGGCCGCTGGCTGACCAGGCACCCGGCTGCAGCGGCAGCGCGGTGCGTTTCTCCACCGTCAGCCAGCTCAGCACATTGCTACCGGCGCTGAGCGGCACGCGCAGATTGCGGAAGGTGGGCGGCAGCGGCTGATGGTTCTCATCAAACAATTGCAGGCCCACGCCGTCAGAGCCCTGTACGCGAATCAGCTGAGGGTCGGCCAGACTTTGCGGGGCAAAGAAGTCGATGCTGATGGAAGGCACATGTTGCAGCCATAGCGGATCGGCGACATTGCTGATACTGTACGGACAGTCCTGCAAATGCAGCGTTAACGCCTGCTTCATCACCTGCTCGCCGACCTGTTGCAGCTCGGCGGTCGGCGTGGTATTGAGGCCAGCCGTCTGATCATTGTCACCGACGTCAAGCCAGCATGGACTCTCCTGCAGCGCGCCATACACATGCACCACGCCGTTGGTTGCCGCCTGCAGAGTCAGGCTCAACAGCGCCAGCAACAGCACACGCATCGCTTACTGCTCCACCTTGTTACTGACGACGCTACAGCTGTCGCCAGCACACTTCAGCGCCAGCGTTGGACGGCCGCCGTAGTCGTTGATGTAAGTTAACAGCGGCGCGTTGCCCAGTTCTGCTGCGTTCACGCCCAGATCGATACTGGATTTTGGCGCGACCATCACCGGTTCAAAGCTTTTCTTCAGTGACTGGCCTTTCGCTGGCTGTGCATCCACCAGCGTAATGAAGTAAGGCGTGGGATTGTTGAGCTGTTAGCGTGCACCCTGGCGCGTCAGCGTCAGTTTTTCCTGCCATGGCGTCACCACCGACGGATTGCTCCCCACGATCGCTTCCGGGCGATAGAACAGCTTGATACGCGGTCTGCAGCGCAATTTGCAACACGTTGCTCTTCTCGCTGCGCGGCGGAATTTCACGCATGCTGAAATAGAACACCGACTCACGATCCTGTGGCAGAGACTTGATGGCTGGCAGCGACTGCACTTTCACCACGCTGCGCTCGCCCGGTTCAACGCGTTGCACCGGCGGCAACAGCACTAGCGGTGACGTAATTTTTTTACCGCTGCTGTCTTCAATCCAGCCCTGTGCCAGATAAGGCAGCTGATTGTTTTCATTACTGATATTCAGCGAGACGTTTTTTTCGTTACCGTTAAAAATGACCCGGGTACGATCAAGCGCAATCGCCGCGTGAGCCTGCAGCGATAGCGTCAGCGTGGAGAGCAGCAAGGCGCCACTCAGCGTTTTTACCAGCATGATTAACTCTTTCCTTACGTTGAAGAAGCAGGCGCTGCGCGGCGCGTGCAAAGTAATAACAAGTTCTGTCCTTCGTCGAGCAACTGCTGCGGCAGAGGATCGGGTAATGCCAGCTGACACTGGGTTTCGCCGTTCCAGCGCACACCCATGCTGGCACCGGCCTCAATGCCGCTCAGCCACACCAGACCGTCATCATCCAGAATGCCCACTTCGCGTCCGTTACTCTGGACGCTGGCACCAAAGGGCGGCCAGCTGCCATCTTCCAGCCGGATGGCGGCCATGGCTTTGATGCCTTTAATCACACCAAAACGCCGGTAACCGATGGCGCCTTCGGTCAGGGTGATCTGTGTTACCGGGCGCGAAGCTTCCACGTTGTCGGCCAGTCCGGTGACATCGATACTGGCGGTGTTGCGGTAGTAGCTGTTCACGTCCGAAATCACCGCTTTGCCAAAGAAATTGGTATACGTGTTACTGCCGCCACCGTTGACCGGCACGCCGGAGACGCCATCGGTATCGACCATCAGACGCGTGCTGCCGGGCATGCCCAGCCGGTGCAGCGCCGCGCCCTGCGGCGTGAGCGTTAAACCGCCCTGCAGTGACAGGCTGGCGCTGCGGTACTGTCCCTGCTGCGCGCTGGCGCTGGCCGTCATGCTGGTCAGACTGCCCTGATGACTGTAAAACCCACTGAACGACTGTCGGCGATCGCTATTGAGGCCGGCGCTCAGGCTGTAGCTGTTGTTACTGTCCAGCCGGTCATAAAAACTGGCCGAATGGGTGGTTTGCTTACCGCTGGTTTGCTGACTGTAGCTCAGGCTGCTGTCACCGCCAATCGGCATACTGAAGTTGAGGTAAACGCTGTCATCGTTTTTGCCGTTATATTGCGTCCGGTTGAGCGACAGACTTAAACTCAGATTCTTAAACCGGCCGATATCAAAGTAGCGCGAGGTGGAAAAGCTCCAGCGATCCAGCGGGGCACGATCCCAATAGGTTTGATGGCTGTAGCTGAGGTAACTACTCAGGTTCAGGCTGCGAAAGTGCTTGTTGAACGTAATGGTGTAGAGCTCTTTGCTGTTAGAAACCTGCTGGTTGCGATAACGCGCGTCGAGATACTGCGGCAGACTCATAAAGTTGCGCTGCGAAAAACGGTAGCCGGCAAACGTCACCTGACCATCAAGTTCCTCAAAGCGTTTGGAATAGCTCAGGCAATAAGAGCCGCCGCTTTTGTTGCCCTGCTGCGGTAAGCCGGCATGTGACTGGGTGGCATCAAACGAAATGGCGCCCAGCAACAGCAGATCGCGTCCCAGACCCATCGATAACGCTTTGTAATTGCCTGCGGCCAGCCCGCCGCCGTACATCGACCAGCCGTTACTGATCCCCCAAGAGAATTCGCCGGTGGCAAACGTGGGTCCCTGCGTTTTGTGCTCTTCGCGGCCCGGTTTGCCGCTGGCGAATTTGTAACGCACGCGGCCCGGACGAGTCAGATACGAGATGGTGGCGGTATCGACGCTAAAGGTCTGTACACTGCCGTCCTGCTCCTCGACGCGCACATCAAGCTGGCCGGAGACGGCATCATTGAGATCCTGAATACGAAATGGACCGGCCACCACCTGCGATTCATAAATCACCCGCCCCTGCTGGCTAATGGTGACTTTGGCGTTGGTTTTGGCGATACCGGTCACTTCCGGCGCATAGCCACGCAAGTTGGGCGGCAGCATGTTGTCATCGCTGGTGATCGCCGCGCCAAGATAGCGAAAGCTGTCAAACATGCCGGAATCGAGATAGTTCTCTCCCAGCGTGGCTTTCGCCTGGAGAGCAGGCAGCGGCCGATAGGCGTAAAAGCGTGTTCAGGTGAATTCCTGACGGTGGCTGCCAGAGCCGCGATTTTGCTGCATCTGCCAGTCTGCACGCAGGCGCCAGGCGCCGGCGTTAACGCCACCGGTGCCGTTGCCGCTCACCCTCTGGCTGTTAGCGCCGTATTGCGCACGCGTGGTAGAGGCAAACAGGTTGTAATCCATTAACAGGCCCGGGACGCCGTTATCCCAGCGCGACGGCGGTTCCCAGTTGGCGGCGCTGTACTCCACAGCCATGCCTGTGGAATGGTGATGTTGAGGCGAGATTCACCCAGATTACCGCGCACCTGCATGCCGGAGATGGAATCCACCGCCAGACACTGGCCATTCTGCAGCCACGACGCGTTTTTCAGCACTTCCGGTTTCAGCGCCAGCTTATCCACCATTTCGGGTGTCAGGCAGGGCAGACTTTCATTCGGCGCGTTTTCGGGCACGGTAGTAGCGCACCAGCATTTCCGGAATCTGCGTCTGGTTGACGCGCAGCTCTATCATGTATTCGCCCGGCATGATGTAGCCAGCCTGAGCAAACTGCGACAGATCGATGTTTTGCCGATCGTTGAGATCAAGAATATCGGTGTTGAATGAGACCGCACCGGCAGCGAAGAGCGGAGCACTGTAGCCAAGGGCTAACATTAACACCACGCTGAGCGGCGTCAGCCTGATACGCTGCCTGCGCACGCATGAGGCTGGCGCAGTTAATGAAGCCTTTTTCATGGCAAGCGGTGTCCGTAAACCGTGAAAGATCAGTTGTAATTAATGTGAAAACGAATCGCGGCGGCGTAACTCCCGCTGTGCAGTTGCTGCTGGTTGCTGACCAGCGTGAGCCGATAACGCAGGTCATGCTGCTGCGTCAGATGCTGATCGATCGGCTGCGCCTCACCGGGAGCAATAGTGTTGCCCTGCGTATCCGTAATCATCAGCTCTACCCCTTTGGCATCGCCATACACAGCAAAGCGCTGCTGACCCGGCGGGCCATCGTGGTCAAAGGTGATAGAAAAGGTGCGAGCCACGCCTCCCGACGCGCTGTACTCCACCGGACAATTCACCAGCTGGATAGAGAAGGGAAAACCCGGCCCTTTACCATCACGCTGCAGGCGCGCCAGCGGCAGCACCCCCATCGCGATGGTTTGTTCAGCATCATCGACCTTAATGGCGCAGACACCCTGATGAATGGCGCCGCGTAACGCAACGCGGCCGCGGTCGATCAACTGTTCAGCGCGGCAGTCATTGATGAAAAGCACCGATGCCGAAACTATCGCCGCAGGCATAAAACGACTCATCGCCGCAGTTCCTTAAGCGAAAAGATAGAGTTGCGGACCAGGAAGCCCGCCAGTCTCTGACCATTACTGATAGTTCAGTGCGAAGTCAGCCACGCTCTGGAATTCGCCCGGGACGATAGTCTCAGAAGCGCCGCCACCCTGCAGGAAGGCTGCGAAGGAGAGCTGGTTGTTGCCGTCCATCAGTTTTTGCGCTGGCGTCGCGGTACCCAGTTCAATTTCGGTATCGCCGAAGTTGATGCCGATCGCCGCGCCTGATGCAGTACCGGTGATGGCCAGTTTGCCCGGGATAACCTGAGAGCCAGTACCGCCAAAGGTCACGGTCACTTCTTTCTTCGTTGCGGTGTCGCAGTTTTCCAGTTTGATCTGGAATGGACGCGGCGTAGAACGGTCACCGTCTTTCAGCGCCAGGTTGGAAATCTGACCCAGCTCAACCGTCTGGTCGACTGAACCTAGCTCGATGGAGCATGGCGCATCCACAATCGCACCTTTAAACGTCACAGTACCGTTACCTTCACCTGCTGCCATCGCAGAACCCGCCACCAGAGACATAGACAGACCTAAAGCCACAACGATTTTGTTCATGTTCATTTTATGATTTTCATTTAGGTGAATAAAACAAGGAGCGCGTTCTGCGTCGGTCTTATTCAATTTGCTGTGTATAGAAAAATTTAATTACTTATATTTTTCCTGATGGCCGTCCACATCATTTTTGTGGTTGTCGTCCTCAAGTGGTGCCAACGATAGAGATCAATTTTGCCCTGCGCAACGGTATTTTCGTTATATATGATCAAAAAAAACACTCACAAATTCATTATGTTTTAACGGTTATTAAAACCATTAAAATCAATGAATTGACACAATCCACAGCTTTGCATCGGTGTTTTAATGATTTTAATCAAGGGAAAAACCCTGCCCGTTCACAAGCTGGCGATAATTAACGCAGGCCAATTCACGCAGTAGCTATTTTTTCGCCATATTAAAACGTTATTTATCTCTGCATTCACAACCTTGATATTTTTATCGTCTGAAAACATCGGTAAATAACAATAAACGCGATTGTTAAAGGCCTGGCACCCTGCTGTGCGTTTACGCCTATCATGCCGGGAGCACCCTCGCTATAATTCGAAGAACATTTCCTGAATGAGTAGAAGCTTATGATCCGCAGTATGACCGCATACGCCCGCCGTGAAGCCAAAGGCAGCTGGGGCAGCGCCGCCTGGGAACTGCGTTCCGTCAACCAGCGTTACCTCGAAACCTATATCCGCCTGCCGGAGCAGTTTCGCAGCCTAGAGCCGGTGATTCGCGAACGCATCCGCAACCGCCTGACGCGCGGCAAAATCGAGTGCAACCTGCGATTCGACGCCGATGCCAGCGCCCAGGATGAGCTACAGCTGAATGAGTCGCTGGCCAGACAGCTGGTGCAGGCGGCGAACTGGGTGAAGATGCAGAGTGATGAAGGCGCGATTAACCCGCTGGATATTCTGCGCTGGCCGAGCGTGATGACCGCGCAGGAGCAGGATCTGGACGCCATCAATGCTGAACTGCTGGCAGCGCTGGATGGCGCGCTGGACGATTTCATCATTGCGCGTGAAAGTGAAGGCAACGCGCTGAAAGCGCTCATCGAACAGCGGCTGCAGGGCGTGACTGAGCAGGTCAGCAAAGTGCGCGCACAGATGCCGGAAGTGCTGAAATGGCAGCGCGAGCGTCTGGTGAGCAAGCTGCAAGAAGCCGAGGTTCAGCTGGAGAACAATCGCCTTGAGCAGGAACTGGTGATGATGGCCCAGCGTATTGATGTAGCCGAAGAGCTGGATCGCCTCGATGCGCACGTGAAAGAGACTTACAACATTCTGAAGAAGAAAGAAGCCGTCGGCCGCCGCCTCGACTTTATGATGCAGGAGTTCAACCGCGAGTCGAACACGCTGGCATCAAAATCGATCAATGCGGACATCACCGCCTCAGCAATTGAGCTCAAGGTGCTGATCGAGCAGATGCGCGAGCAGATCCAGAATATCGAGTAAATTCTTTCAAAGTCCACCAAAATCCATAAGCCCATGTTAAGTGGGCTTTTTTATTCAAACCATAGTCTATTAAAGACCACTTAGATACATTAAAAACCACCAATAAGTGGGGAGTAAAACGGGGAGCACTTTTGCTTTACTAGTCTCATCTGGCAGTTTATAACCATATACCCCCCACGACGATTTTCAATCAGGATAGGTATATGGCCTTACTCACTGTCAGGACGGTTCAGGCTCTCATCAAAGCAGGAGAACCGGGGAAGTTTGGAGATGGGCGAGGCTTGTACCTGAAAGTCCCACAAAAAGGTGAGGCGTATTGGATGCTTCGATATACAATCGGCTCTAAGAGACGAGAACTCACACTTGGCAAGGTATCCCATCTATCTCTGTCTGAGGTACGTAGCCTCGCTGAGGATACTCGAAGAAAAGTTGCCACCGGAGATGATCCTATTGCTGAACGGAAACTTAACCGACCTAAGCAAATCACAACGGTAGATGGATTGTTTGAAGACTGGCACAAAGACCTGGTTAGGCGGTTGAAGCATCCACAAATCCCAGAAAGGGTATACAAGAAGGATATTGCCCCTACTATTGGTCAACTTTCTTTGACGAAGATAACCCCCATTGATATCCGGTCAATTCTGCAAAAAATTACAGATAGCGGAAGGCCAACCATTTCAAACGATGCCCTACTCTACATGAAGCAACTCTTTGACCACGGCATTAAGCTTGGGCTGCTTCAGAGCAACCCAGCAATGGCGTTCAAGGTCAATGATGCAGGTGGAATCGAAAAAAGCAGAGAAAGAGCATTAAGTCTTGAAGAAATTGGTCAGGTGTTTAAAGTTTTCAGAGAACACTCTGACAGCTTCTCTCGTGATAACTACCTTGCCTGTGCCCTGCTACTACTCCTTGCTGTTCGCAAAAGTGAGCTAACCGAGGCTCCTTGGGCAGAATTCGATTTGGATGAGAAAAAGTGGTCTTTACCCAAGGAAAGAAGTAAGTCTGGTGTAGGAATCGTCATCCCGCTTCCCCCGCTCGCTATGAAGATTCTTGAAGAGCTAAAGGTCAGAGCTTTTGGTTCTGATTATGTCTTTCCTAACCGCAGATCCAGTAAGAATCTACACATGGGAAAAGACACACTCAACAGAGCCATAGCGAAACTGTTCGGTATCGAGCCTGGCAGGAAGCAGCAGCCACCAAATGTTATGGGTGATATTGAATATTTCACAGTCCATGACTTACGAAGGACTTGCAGAAGTTTACTTGCATCACTGTCTGTTCCCCCACATGTCGCAGAAAGATGTCTGAACCACAAACTCAAAGGAGTCGAAGGGATTTATGACAGATATGATTACTATCAAGAACGAAACGAAGCTCATTTAAAAGTGTCAAAATCACTGAAGCCATTTATTTAGCATGAGAGTTCTACGTTTAAACTTTCTAAAGAAAGTTTATGCAGAACTAGCTCCCTGACATACCTGAAGTTATTGAACCTATAAAAATTATTTTCCTTATCAAGTAATTCTATATATCGATCAAATACTTTTTTTACTATCGAATTACAAAATATATCCTCACAAAGAATATACTGAATTACTTGCAGAGCTTTTTTACAATCAAATAATTGAATCAAAAGAACAACCTCTCTTACAATATCATCCTCATCAAGCTCAATTTTATTCAATAATATTTTCTTTAGCAAACTGTGGTTCTCAAGAAAAAGGAAATAATCTTTTCCAATTAGGGATGCACATGGACACTCAATTATCTTAACAATATTGAAATCCATTTCGATGTATAGATTCTGTAAATTACATTCATTTTTGTACTCAATGATTTTTTGTAAAATATCAACATTATTATTTATAAACCTGCTGTTGTCTTTAATATATTCAAAAGGAATACAAAGTAAATTCAAATGAGTAGTGTTTTTCTCGTCTATATATATCTTCTGAAATGGGAATGGTTTCACCATACTCTGCATATAAAGTTAATTTTATATTTAAACTCGGATAAAATACTTGTCATATAAAAACCTTTTTATTTTTTTATACAAAGTTTTAACGACTAGTCAATATAAATAGAAAAACATTGATTAAATTAATCATCAGATATAAAATATTAAGCGACACTCATATTATTAAAAGGTAATCCAATGTTATCCAACAGGTATTATATTTTGAGAGTATGTATTCCTACTTATTTACTTCCTTTTTTACCACCGATAAGAGAACAATTCATACTGGAAAGTGAATGTGCTCATGATTACATTAGCATTTATATAATTATTGATAAGTACAAAGTTAAAAATCCTATTATCTTCTATGGACTCTTCGCGGCCACTTTAAAATGCAATAAATTAAACGATGAAGAATTAAGTGAAGAAGAAAAACAAAGAGTAAAAGAGAAAACACTGGAGACGGCGAAGATATCTATAATATTTTCAGGTAGTACTGAACTTGCAGATAAAATACATCTAACCCAAGCAGCGTTTAATAGCAAAGAGACTAACCCTCAAATTTCTGATGAAGAATTATTATATAACGAATTTGAAGTATACAAGGATATTAGTGCTGGCGATTTTGAAGTAATTATATTGGATGATGAAAAGCACAACTTAATTCCCACTGAAAATGAAGAACAGACGGAATTATTTAAAAAATGTATTGAGTGCGTCTTTGACCATAGAATTAGTTTACTTTCTAGCATTAAAAATTTAGCGACAGCGCAAGAAAAAGCAAAACCGAACAATCCTCTTTTTAGATTTAAATAATAAATTACAGTGCTCTTTTTTATAAACTTAATTTATAATTCTGCGCACTCGATAAAACCAAGGGCAAATAAGTCATAATTAGATTATTTGTCCTCTATTGTTTAACAAGCATAAAGTCCTTTTTCTGATAAGCAGAAAACAAAACCTTGATCAGTTCGCCCATAATGTTAATAGAACAATCGTAATACACTTTATACTCATCATATTCAATCTTAGCTTTATCAACACCATGAGATATATCATTCCTTTTATTCTTCAAGCGTGTTAATGGTCCAATAACATTATTTAAAGATGTATGAGACAATCCAACTTGATATAACAATTTTTGGAGAACTTCTTTTCCCACATTACTTTCGGTATTAACATAGCCATCTTCAATAAAAATTGTCTCATCCATAACATTAGAAATTTTCTCAAAAAATTCTTCATATCGACAAATTCGATGTAAGTGGGAATCATCGGGTAAAACTTTTTTAAAAATTCTATTTTTAATATCGGGATTGTTCATTTTTAATAAATCAGAATAATGAACTGCCGCTGCTAGAATAGGCTTAACTTGGCTACATTTTAGTTCCATTTTATTTATGCCATCAATATATAGATTGAAGGAAAACTTAACAAACCCCTCAATGTGAGCATACAATAAACAAACAACTGCTCTTCGCATCATATATGCGTTATTATCATCAGATCTCTCCATAATATTATTGAGAGAGCGAATCTCTTCCTCTCTCCAGCTACGCTCTAACTCTACTTGAGTAAGAAAATCTTCAGGACTCATTTCAAAGCTTCCTCAAGGTATTTTGTAGCTACATCAATTCTACTTTTAAGCGGGCCTGGAGAGTTTTTTCCACCACCAGTTGTTTGAGCTTTGAAAACTTCATCTTTCTTAAGTGAAAGAATACCATCTCTAATCTTAGCGATTACGGCATCATCATGCTCATTAATATTATTAATTACAGATTGGATTCCTATTGTAATAGACTCGAAATGATAAATATTGAAGTTTGATTGTAATTTGTCCTCGGCACCAAGACGACCAAAGATCCTCTCGCCATGTGCTTTTGAGAGCACTTCGAATACCTTTTTGAAATTCCTTTCATTATCATCGTAATCAAAAGGAATGTTTCCAGACGATACGTTTTCCATATATTCAGTTAAAAAATCAGAAATATCGTGCTTGAAAGCAGCTCTGTTATTTTTAAATGTAAAATACCTCAACACTAATTCTTGGTCAAAAGCACCAAGTCGTTGAGACTCTGATAAATAAGAAATACATTTTTTAAAATGATCATAAGTCGAAAGTTCAATGATGAAATCATTAAATTTCGGGTCCAGCATCCTAATAGTACAATTTCTTACCTGCTGTTGAGTTAGAGCTTCTCCGCCAGTATTTAATCTTTTGAACATATGATATTTAAATTTATTATCACTACCTTTCCTAACAACTTCGACACGAACAAAAGAACGCTTAAGTTTAATTTTTAATGCCAAAGGAAGATCATCATAAGTTAGATCATTAAGACTCTTAACGATATCACAATCAGAAAAAACAAGTTTATCCCCTTTGGCTATATCCATATGTTCAGCACTAAGTTCCCCTCTTAAATGTAAATAAGAAGAGAACCGTTGAAGCCCATCAATTAATTGATAAACTCCATTTTCTGTTTCTACCACATATATAGGTGGAACAGGCATCTCAAGTAATAATGATTCTATAAATCTTGATCTTGCACCTTCAGTCCATCTAAAAAGTCTTTGATAGTCAGGACTGATATCAAGCTCACCATTTTCATACATATCCATCAACTCATTAAAAGAGAGATCAAGACTCTGTGTATGAACCTTATCCATCTCTGATTCTATTTCGACAAGAATATCTTCAGGATTCATTATATGCCTCTATTTTGATTGAAAAACCAGAACTGTCTCGTTAGCGGTCATTTTATCTCTATACTTTTTTGCTTTATTATTTATATTAGCCATTAAAAATTTTAACATAAAATCTTGACGATGAATAAGTTGAAGGTCGTTTTCTTCTGCCATTTCTGTAAAGATAGTAGCAAGATCACAATAAATTTCTTTATAGTATGAGTCTTGAACAACACATACAAAATATCCGTGTTTTTTGATAACTCTTTTTATCTCTGCAAGAGATTTTTTTATTTCGATAAAATATTGTGCGAAGTTTTTATAGTAATAGGATGATGAAGCATGAGAGTCATGCTCTAATATTTCTTTTAATATACTGTTGGCCATAGGGCCGACACAATTAACTTCAAGTTCTTTTTTATCAATAGTTGTCCTACCTGTTAACTTTCTTCTAAGTTCATCTATTGCTTTGGGGTAATTACCAAGTAATACGCCTAACTCTGGAGATGTAGCAATTCCATAGTCAATACGAGTACAATATGGTGGGGAAGTAATAATTGCATCTATACTATTGTCATCTAAAGGTAAATTAGTTGAAGATGAACAATGAAAGATTTCGTTTCCAACGGTTATAGCTTTATCAATATAAGTTGAACATAACTTCCCATTAATAAAATCGAGTAAATCAGATTTTATTTTTTTATTATTGATGCTAACTTTTTCATCATCTAACTTTGACTTTTTAACCCAAGTGGGATTTGAAGCTATAAATTTCCCAACATATTTTCTTACCAAACTAAAAAGTGCTAAAAATATTAATGAATAAACACTCGAAAGAGATATATCCTTGCATCTTTTTTGTAAATAGTGAGAAATATAACGAATATATGATGCAGTATTAGAATCAAACCAGTGAAGAAGAAAATCTGATTTATCAAATGTATTTTTTGGATAGCAGTTTACTCGTAAACCTTTAACTATTTTTAAAGCAGAAAAAACATCATTAGAATCAGAAAATTTTGACTTCGCGATAATATTCATAACTGGATTAAGATCAATTCCAATTACATTATAACCTGCTAACGCACAATTTAAAGTTGTAGTCCCGGAACCATTCCAAGGATCAAGAATAGTAGCATCCTTAGGCAATTCTAAAGACTCTAAAATTTCGCTGACAAAACTATCAGAAAATCCAGCATAATAATTATACCATTCGTCACCATTATTTTTATTGGTAAGCCTTTTAGGATTACTTATTGAAGGTGTGATTGATATATCTTCCATACCATACCATACCTAATTAGACTAAAAACTGAGCCTATTTTACCATAAGGAAATTGAGATAGCACCATCATTGTTAGTTAAGATTCACCAAAAAGCAAGGGCTAACTCATCGAAGCTACGCTTCTTTGAGTTCCCTTGTTTTTCGCCCTACGGTTGAAAAAGAAGAGCCGGGTCAAATTCAAAATATTGACATATCACATTTTTGAAATATATATGTACAAAGTGCTGCAACGGAATTGCTCACAATAAAAGTAATACAAAACCTAATATACGAAAAGGAGCTTCTATGAAAGAAACTATAGGATTACCATTCTGTAAGAAAAACAACAAAGTCCCAGCTAAATCATTGCGCACTCATTGTGTCAGCGCCCGATTCAACCATGAAGAACTACAGCTTCTCAACACGAAACGCGGTGATAAAAGCAAGGGAGAGTGGCTTCGCTTAGCGTCCCTGGATAAGCTTCCTTTGTCCGTTCCTGCCATCAACATAGAAGCCTGGAAATCTCTGAGCGAAATTTCACAGAAGCTGAACAAGCTTGTCGCTCATCTGGATAACAAAAGCCAGGGTAGCTCTCTGACGCAAACAGAACTATTCGCAGTGAAGCGCCAGATCTCTGAGCTTCGCATAAATCTTGTCGGTGCAGATCTATGGGGAGAAAGAAATGAATGAAAGGGATGCAAAAAATCAAAAGAGGAAAAACCTTTAATGGGCTAATTTCTTATTTATTAAAACCTGCTTCGCACCACAAGTCAGATCCGTATGTAGTCGGTGGCAATGTCATAGAAAGCTTCGCAGAAGCACTAAGTGCAGAATTCAACGCTACGAAGTTCCTACGCTCCGATGTAAGTAAACCTGTATGGCATAACTCTTTACGTCTTCCTGTTGGTGAGAGTTTACCAATGCAGAAATGGAAACAGATAGCCGATGACTATATGAAGCGTATGGGCTTCTCTGAAACGCATCTACGTGCATACGTGCTTCATGATGATAAAGATGGCCAACATATTCACATAGTAGCAAGTCGCATCGATGCAACATCCGGGAAGCTCTACTTAGGTAAAAATGAGAACCTTATCAGCACACGTATCATAGAAGAGCTGGAGCAGGACTACCAGTTAACCAGAACCAAAGGACCTGATGCTATGAAACCTTCTTCCTCACCTGCCAAACGTAAAAAATCACGTAATGAAGCAATGTTAGAAGAGAGAACTGGCGAGAAATGTGCAAAGACAATCATACAAGAAGCTATAGATACACTCATAACCAGCAAGATTTCCGAAGAAAGGTTTGTGCAGCAGCTTGCAGATCAGAAGATAAAAGCAATCCCCAACAGGGCTTCAACCGGGAAAATGAACGGTTTCTCGTTTGAGTACGCCAACATTTCATTCAAAGCATCCCAATTAGGTAAAAAGTATTCATGGAAAAACTTAGAGCCGTTCATCATCATTGATCCCCTTGTCGTATATGATAGAAAAGCTTCCATTGCCTTCAATGCAACCAACCCAGAAGAAATTATCAAGATAGTGAAAGCTGATGCCGTAAGTTTTTTTAGTGGTATAGATGCAGAAAACACCCTGCTTCCTTTATCTGTCTTGCCTGTAGTAGATGATATCTATCAAGAGAAAGTTAAAACCACAGGTAAAAGCTATGTGGACGTAGCGATGCGATGGATAGAAACCATTCCCTGGGTAGACAAAATAGTTAACACCGTCAAAAAACTACGTAATCCATTATTAAGGGCGTTTAAACAGCCTCCCAAGATTTTTTCGGCTACCCCCCTTTATATACACAATACCCCTCTTTCTGCTGTTGAAAAAACTATAAAATCAAACGTTTTTAGGTCGAAAATTTAGCATTATTCTTGCTGAAAACAGCTATGCAATTGATTTTAGTATAATTAATCGATCGTCACAATCGATCGATTAATTATATATGATAGGCAAAACCTATCAGGATGAAAATATCGATCGGTACAAATGATTTGATAACTTTATAGCTTTGTACAAAATGTACTTTGAAGGAACTATCGGCTAATAGATTGATTTTACTAGCCTATTTTCAATATCGTTATATCATACAGGAACAAACGTATGAAATTCTTCATGATGAAGCGTGTATTGCTGGCGATTGCACTCCCTATTATTGTTGCTTACTTTGGGGGTTCTAAAGTGATGTCAGTATATTGGGTTCCCATTTTTTTTATCAGCGCTATGTTATGTGCAACAGCTTTTGGTAAATATGTTGTCAGGAAAAACAATGATGCGACATTCAATTACCTAAATGAAAACAATGATGGGATCTATCTTCATAAATTCAATGATTGTGAAATCCGGTTAGACACAAATAAACAAGAGGTTTTCCTTAAAAATAGCGAAGGAGCAAATACATATTCTTTTGAGGAAATTAAAGAGTGGAGCTACAACATTACCTATGGTGGTGAAGTTGCAGGTACTGGATTAAGCAGTATCAGAGAAAACGGTAAAACATTAAGTCAAAACATCGCTGATACAGGTCTCTTTATCCGTGTAAAAGACGTTCGTAAACCAGAATGGCATATCCGGTTCTATCCTCGTAATGATTCTTTTAACTCTCGTAAGGGCATTAACGATCTCAAAGCACAACTTAATCAATGGATGGAGATCTTTGATCAAAACTTAAATGCAGCATGAAATTAAGCATCTTATACTTAAAACAGAATCTATATAGGGACAGATTCTGTTTTAAGTGTTTTTATTATAGTTCGCCGCATAGTTGAAATTTCGTTGTTTTAATGACCTTGCCAATACAGAACGTATCATATTTTCTTTTTTCCGTTATAAAAACAGCTTCTGAATTAGCTTTGTTCTTCATGATGAAGTGAATGAGTAATCCACACATTCTTCTTATTCTATCCGCATCGATTACTCTTTTTTCAAAATTATATAGAGTATCCATACCCGATATTAAGAAACCACCTTTAAATACCTATGGCGTAAGCCCTGCCTGAAAAAACGTAAAGAATTACGTTAAATATAGGTTTTGTTAAGATATAAACTTTACAAATCTGAGAATTAATCTTCATGAATATGAAGGCTGTAATTTTATTTCAGGCGACATGCTTTCTTGAATTTTCGATAGTTAATTGAATCCACTCTTCCACTTCACTTTCAATGAAAGCAACTGCACGAGATCCAATTTTCACTGGTGATGGGAAACATCCTTTGCTGATTAGATGATAGATCCAGGCTTTACCATAACCGGTTCGATTGAGAACCTCTGGTAAACGAATAAGGCGGGTGTTGTGCTGATTCATAGTCATTTCCTCTTCTTTCGTTTTGATGGAAACGACTATACGAATGAATCAGCGGGAAAGAGACCGAAGCTGGGAACGCCAGAGCTAATAGAGGTTAACCTTAGTCAGAATCTGAGATTTTCATCACCTCTGAAACTCTGATCTTTTTTAGGTGGTCGTTTTTGTTGATGAACAGGTGAAACTGCCGGATGAACGGTATACTCGCCGCCTTCACAGCAAGCGGTCTGTCCGTATCCCTGATTTGGTGGTTCAGGCGGGTTTGTTCTTCATCATCATCATCCGTGTATAGGAGCCGGGAAAGGCGGTCTTCGGATACACGAACCTGGTTCAGGTTTGACCATACCAGGATATCAATCAGGGGAATGAGTCTGTAGTTAATGATTTTCTTAATCGTTCCATAACCGAAGCGGATAGCGTCCGTTGTATCTGCCTCGATACCTCTGACCTTACGCCACTGAGGAAGTGCGGCTTTAAGTGATTCAGCTATTTCCTCATCAGTTCCATTAGCAAGGTCAATTTCGACCATGACAGTATCTCTGAACAGCTTAGGGAGAGCTTCTGATACAGGGCTATCGAGGAATTCTCTGTTAACAGAATACTCATCGCTTCCATCCCAGAAGAACAGTGAATTTCGCAGACCGTTGATGCTCAACTGTGCCAGTCGTTCGGTGGTTGTGAGAAAGAAGTGCGGGGGCTGGTAAAGGGTATCCTCTCTTGTGAGATAACCTAAATGTTTTTCTGTGATGAGAAACGGTTTTCCAGTAAAGATTCTGTCGATGTAGAGCCTTACGGCTTCTGCTTCAAATTCTTCATGATATGGTTTGAAGAACAATGTCCTTGCCAACAGCTCATGGTATAACTGTAGAAGGGTGAGATCTTCGAACTTACGATATGTGTCGATATCTAACCATTTCTTGATTTCTTTGGTATGTTCAGTTGTCCAGTTTTTCACTCATCCTCTCCGTCTACAACTCAATATTTAAGTAAACTATACGGGGGGTGATTCGGGGAGTAAATATCGATTTAAAGTTCTTCGGTTGTTTTCAACTAACTGATTATTAAATAAAATAACAGTTAAATCGATATTCAGATCCAGAACATCGAGTAACGCTTATCTCTATAAAGCTCTGCTCAGGGCTTTATCTTTCCTTGCTAACAGCAGCCATTACGCCGGTTTGTATAGCGCCTGGCGGCTGGACCCTACGGCTTTACGGCCTGCCGCAGGTATGCGGCGAGATTTTGCTGCACACCGTAGCCATAGGATATGCCTGATTGCGCTATAACGCTTTCACATAGACATAATATGTGTCTGATCATGGCTTTTTTAGCGTCAAAAGGACATCACTGTGTCTGAAATTGGCTTACAGAAGCTGCCAGCCGCTGTAGTAGACCAATATTTAATTTTCGCAATGTAAGGATTAACGCCTAAATGATGAACAACTGTGTCTGTTACTGACCGAAAATGACATATAAATTAGGCCAGCAAATCTACCAACCTATTTTTTTTATGCAGTTTAAACCCAATCTGATTTCACTCCTACGCCATTTAGTGCACGATCCATCAATCATCTGAATCCTGAAGATTGCAGAGTTTACATATCTTATACGGCACTATTTGCTAAAGTGCCGGTCGTAATAACTACAGTTGTACCGCACCGGGAACCATGGACCGACTTCTTCGCGCGTTACATTCACTCCTGACATGAAGGCGCTATGAAGAAAACCAGGCAGTTCTGTTCCAAACTTTTGCATCCCCGCTACTGGTTTACCTGGTTCGGGCTGGCAGTGCTCTGGCTGCTGGTGCAGCTCCCCTATCCTTTATTAATCCGGCTGGGTGCGACGGCGGGCCGGCTATCACGCCACTTACTGAAGCGGCGCGAACGCATCACGCGGCGTAACATCGAACTCTGCTTCCCGCACATTAATGAAGACGAGAAAGAGATGATGATTGCCGGCAATTTTGAGTCGCTGGGCATGGCGCTGGCGGAAACCGGCATCGCCTGGTTCTGGTCCGATGCGCGCGTGCGACAGCTGTTTCAGGTGCACGGCATCGCCAATCTTCAGCTGGCGCAGAGCCAGCAGCGCGGCGTGATGGTGATTGGCGTGCACTTTATGTCGCTGGAGCTGGGCGGCCGTATCACCGGACTGTGCCAGCCGATGATGGCGATGTATCGCCCGCACAATAATCAGGCGATGGAGTGGGCGCAGACCAAAGGGCGCATGCGATCCAATAAAGCAATGATTGATCGACGCGATCTGCGCGGCATGGTACAGGCGCTGAAACAGGGCGAAGCCGTCTGGTTCGCGCCGGATCAGGACTACGGTCCGAAAGGCAGCGTGTTTGCTCCACTGTTCGCAGTCGAGAAAGTTGCCACCACCAATGGCACCTTTGTGCTGTCGCGGCTGGCGAAACCGGCGATGCTGACCATCGTGCTGATTCGTAATGCGCACAAAGACGGCTATCAGCTGATCATTCAGCCGCAGCTGGAAAATTACCCGCATGATGATGAAGCGGCCGCCGCGGCGTACATGAATCGGGTGATTGAGAAAGAAATTCTGCGCGCGCCTGAGCAATATCTGTGGCTGCATCGCCGCTTTAAAACCCGTCCGCCTGGCGAAGCTTCACTTTACGTCTAACCGGCGCTCGTGAATGATAGTCCGCACCAAGACATAACCTGCGGACTATTATAATGGAACCCCCCAATACAGCAGGCTGGCTGCGACCGCTGCACGCCGACCGGCTCACACCCTACCTGGAAATTGATGCTGCGCGTCTGCAGCGTAACCTGCAACTGATGCAACAGAAAGCCGATGCCGCCGGCGTCGCGCTGCGTCCCCATATTAAAACCCATAAAAGCGTCTGGATCGCTGAGCAGCAGCGCCAGCTGGGTGCGCGCGGCATTACCGTGTCGAAACCGAGCGAAGGCGTGGCTTTTGTGCACGGCGGGGCACGCGATGTGCTGCTGGCCTATCCGGTGGTGCACGCCGCCGCGCTGACCGAACTGTTGCAGCTGGCGGCACAGCATCAGGCACGCATTACCTGCATCGCAGACTGCGCGGCTGGTGTGAGCGCCATTGTCGCCGCCCATCATCAGCAGCCGGACTGCGCGCTGGCGATCGCCATTAAAGTGGATGTGGGTCTGCATCGCGTTGGCGTCGATCCGCATAGCGATAGCGCGCTGACGCTGGCGCAGCAGATTGTCGCCAGCGGATTGCCCTTCGCCGGGCTGATCTCGCATGCAGGTCATGCGTACGCTGCGGGTCATGCCACGGCGATAGCTGAGGTGGCGCAGCAGGAGATCGCGCTAATGCGTGACCTGCAGCGGCGGCTGCTGGATGCCGACTTTGCCCCTTGTCCCGTCTCGGTTGGCTCCACGCCCACGGCGCTGGCGGCACCGGTAGCCGCCGGCAGCGATGAAATTCGTCCCGGCAATTATGCCCTGCTGGATCTCACCGCCTGCCGTCTGGGCTTGTGTGATGCGGATGCGCTGGCGTTAACGGTCGTGACGCGCGTGGTGGCCGTTAATCCTTATTACGCCGTTATTGATGCCGGATCCAAAATGCTGAGCTCGGATAAAGGCCCGCACGGCACCAATGCCAGCGGTTTCGGCATCGCGGTGGACGAGCATGGCCATCACTATGAAGTGCAGAAGTTGTCGGAAGAGCACGGCTTTTTAACCTATGGCGAACATGCGCCTGCGGTTGGCGCCCTGCTGCGCATCTTCCCTAACCACAGCTGCGCGGTGGTGGCGCAATCCGATCGCTTCGTGCTGCGTCAGGCCGACGGCAGCGCCGAACTGCATGACATTCAGGGGCGCGGCCGTTTTATCTGACAGAAAACGCTGTTGCAGCACACTTCCGTCACCGGGCCGTTTGCAGTCCGGTGACCTTCAGTTAAGGTGACAGGCGATGTTTCAGGTTTAATTTGTCGTTTACCTGCCCCGCGGAGGCTCCATGCTGCCATCTCAGACAGTGACGCTCACCATTCCCCGTAACTGGTTAGATCTGTACGAAACCATCTGGAAACCCGAATGTTTTGCGAAGTGGGCCAGCGGCCTGAGCAGCAGCACGCTGACGAAGGAAGGCCAGTACTGGAAAGCGAAAGGCCCCGAAGGCACGGTGAAGATTCGTTTTACCCCCTATAACCCGTTTGGCGTGATGGATCACTGGATCGACACCGGCAGTGGTAAAGAGGTTTATATGCCGATGCGGGTCATTGCCAACGAGCAGGGGGCCGAAGTCGTCATGGTGGTTTATCGTCAGCCGCTGATGTCTGACGAGAAGTTCGCCGGGGATGTTGCTTGGGTAAAACGCGATCTTGAGCGCCTCCTGCATCTGTTAACCCATTAGAATCAATGCATTATCCTACCAGCTGCCCTTTATCCTGCGCTGGACGTAATCGCTAAAAAGCGGCATTTTTTTCGCGCAGCGGTGTTTAACTGTTTCACCGTGCGCAAAGCGCATTTTCGCACCATTCACCAGTCTGGCTAAAGCGTCGTAACCGGGGAAATTCTTGGTCGTGCCGGGCTGGCGATAGCTGAGTGCTTCTGATTTATCACTGTTTTTTCCTGTGCGCTGACTTGTTCAACTTTGCCGCGCCATAAAAGGTGAGAAATGACAAATAAATTGTAAAGACCAGAACTTATATATTCACATCCATATTCTGAAACCATTTATTCCTGAAGTCTATTTATAGGAGTTTTCTTATGGTGTTAATTTAAATAAAACACGATATAACTCCTTCACACACAGCAGTACTTAATAATAAAAACAGCAGCGACATAACATGGATCGCTCAACCTATCCTTTGTTATCTGAAAAAGAATTTGTTGAGATTGCCAGACGGATACTGGCCGGGAAATATAATAATGCAAAAGGATTTAATAACGATCTCGCGGATTTCCTCCTGACCGGAGGAGATACCGCGCAGACGCCACAACGATTACGCGCCAGGGGCATCATTTTATCATCAGAGCATCACTTAATTAACAACATCGCGACGTGGCCGGCACTGAAAGGTATCTCAGGGCTGCGACAGGAAGCGCTGCATTGATGTGATCTGTACTCTGGGCCGCCGCCCGGGTGAACCCTTAATTGCACTGGTACATGTACCATAATGAGCAGAGTATGGCGATACGCGAAAGAAATCTGGCCAGCGCCAAATGGTCAGTGTTGTCATCAATAAAAATCGTTGGCATTGGGGTATTACAGCTTTCACTGCTGGCGCAAATCCTGCAGGCAAATGAGCTCAATTTGCTCGCGATTGCCATCGTGATATTATTAGTGATTGATACACTAGCCGATCGCGGCTTTGGTAACGCACTTATTCGCTATCAAAGTTTAAATAACAGCGAACTCTCGACGCTTTACTGGAGTAATGTATTAAGCGGTTTATTTATTTTTGCCGTGCTGTTTATCGGCAGTGACATTTACAGCCGAATAATGGGACAGCCGGAACTGGCAATTATGCTGGAGATGATTTCCGTTATCTTTATTATTATTCCGCAGGGGCAGCACTATCGCGCCATCCTGCAACGGGAAAAACAATTTACGCGCATTGCCTTTACGGAAACGTCTTCCGTGCTGGCAGGGCTGGCGGTCACGCTGTTTACCGTGTGGCTGACGCCGTCAGTGCTGTGCGCCATCTGGGGTTACCTAGCGATGGTTTCCATCAGAATGCTGATCTACTGCTACTATGGGCGTCCCTGGTTCCAGCCGGAATACCGTTTTAGCCTGAAAGCTTTCGCCGCAGTGCAAGCAAGAAACGGATAATAACAACAAGTCTGTATGGTGGGCTCTGGGCATCTGCAAGATGCGTTCGCGTGCTGGTTACCAGCACGCTTTTTTCTTTTTATGCTTCCAGTAACTCTTCCAGCGAATGATAAGCCAGCTCGCTCAGCTTGCCATTGCGGTGCAGGCGCAGCCATCCCACCAGCATGCGCAGCTCGTCAATTACCATAAACAGATCGGCCATGTCGTTTTTGCTTTTCACCTGCAGGCGGGTTAGCGCATTCAGCTTGTGTGCATTCACCGTTTTATGGCTGATACCGAGCCGGTTACCAATCTGCTCCGTGTTGTAGCCCCACGCCATCATCAGCAGCACCCGCAGCTGCCGGTCCGGTAGCAGAATGTCAGCCCCCTCCTGCAACTGCGGCACCTCGCCAGCGATACAGGCCAGCAGGCAATGGCACAGCGCGGTGTGTGAGGATTTTAAATCGAGGACGCTAAGTCCGGGCAGATAACGACTGAGGGCGTGCATCATTGGCAACAGGCGTCGCGTCAGCACCAGCACCTGCATAACCGGAAACTGCTGCTGCAGCGCATACAGCACTTTGAAGGTGCCACTCAGCGGCATATTCTCGTGAAAGATAAACACCAGCAACCGGGGTCGCAGCTTTTCACACTGCGAGATGACGGTACTGAGCGACCAGAGCTCATGCACCCGGCAGCCTACAGGTAATGCCGTCAGCAGGCTTTCCAGCCCGAGTGCCGCCAGCTTATCGGAGGAGTAATAGAGGATGTCTTCGCTGTGTTTTTTCATGCCTGTCCAGAGTTGCTGCACGTCGCGCCCGTAAATGATGAGCCTGAATGAGCAGGCATTAATCAGGTACGACACATCATCGGCGAAACTTAAATCAGGGCCGATCCGCCGTCTCGCATCATTTTTATTGATGCGAAAACACCGGCTGATAACTGCAGTTCCTCTGTAACAAGCCCATCAGCAGGCTCGCCATCAAGATGGCTAATCCGGAAACATTTTTTTAGAAAATCTCAGTGGTCTACACTCTGGGAAATCTTTAGCCTTGCCGCCAGTTTACTGGAGTGCTCTATGTTATTAACCGTCCTGTACATCATTGGTATTACCGCCGAAGCAATGACCGGTGCGCTGGCGGCAGGCCGACGCAAAATGGATCTGTTCGGCGTCATTATTATTGCGTCAGTCACGGCGATCGGCGGCGGCTCGGTGCGCGATATTCTGCTGGGCCACTATCCGCTCGGCTGGGTGAAACACCCAGAATACATCATGATTGTCGCGGCGGCGGCCGTGGTCACCACCTTTGTCGCGCCGCTGATGAATCATCTGCGTAAAGTGTTTCTGGTGCTGGATGCGCTGGGTCTGGTGGTGTTCTCGATTATCGGCGCGCAGGTTGCGCTGGATTCCGGCCATGCGGCGATTATCGCCGCCATCGCCGCAGTCATAACCGGCGTTTTTGGCGGCGTGCTGCGCGATATGTTCTGCAACCGCATTCCGCTGGTATTCCAGAAAGAGCTGTATGCCAGTATCGCTTTTGCTTCCGGCTGGATGTATATCCTGCTGCTGAAAACACCGCTGGCGCATGAAGTGGTGGTGATCATCACGCTACTGTTCGGCTTCTTCGCCCGTCTGCTGGCGCTGCGCTTCCGCCTCGGTCTGCCGATTTTCAACTACCCCCACCCCGAGCACTGACGGCTGCGCCGGGATATTCTGCTGCTGCAGAAAGTGAATCAGCGACTGCAGGCGCGCATCCTGCAGCATCGCCACCAGCCGCTGTGCCAAGACGTTGCCGATACCCGGCAACTGCTGCCAGCTGTCGGCTGAACGCGCCAGCAGCTGCGACCACTGCGTATCGGGCAACGCCTGTAGTGCCGTGCGCGGCAGCGGTAAGCCCAGCGCGCTGATCCAGCGGCGCAGCGGCTGCTAGCGCGTCAGGTTAAAGCGATGCCAGATCTGCCGGGCGCGTACGGTGGAGATGCCCTGCGCCTGCGCAATCTGTTCTGGCGTGAGCGCCAGCCAGGAGAACAGGTGGCTGATGCTGCCGCCGTCCAGCAGGCGCTGCCAGCTACGGCGCTGCATGCCAGCAATATCCAGCACCGACTTATGACTCAGCCAGCTAAGGCGCGACAGAAACTGCGCGCGACACCCTGCGCTGAAATGCAGGCAGCTCAGCGGATTGAATGCGTCGTCCTGCGGCGGCGGCGGATAGTCCCGCTGCGCCACGCGCCAGATCACCCGTTCCAGCCGCGGAATACTCAGCCCGGCCAGCGACAGCGTGACCTGATCGCCGGCGATCACATCCCACTGCTTCCAGCAACGCTGCAAGCCCAGATTGACCCGCCGGACGGTTTTATCCTCCAGCTGCACCGGCTGCAGATTCAGCACCACGGCAATTTTGCCGGTGCGTCCGACGTTGAAATCCACGGACAGCACCTCGCTGCTGACTTCGGCGGGCTGATGTTTCCACGCGGCCGACCAGCTGCCCTGCCCGGGCTGCCAGTCGCGCCCGACGCGCTGCGGTGATTGATGAATCACCACACCATCTGTGACAAAAGGCAGCGGCTGGCGATACCAGCGCTCACGCCAGGCCACAACCTCTTCTTCATTACTGACCTAGCGGCTCCACTGCTGCGTCAGGGCAAAGCCCCACTGCGTAAGCTGCGCCAGCCGCGCCTGCATCATCGGCGGCCCATCCTGCCATGCCCAGATAAACACGCCAATGCGCGACAGCAGCGGACTGGCTTCGTGCCGCATCATGGCTCCCACCACCTGGGCGCGCGCATTCTGACCGCCGTCGCGCGCCTGCTGGTGATCGGTCATCGTCAGGAACAGTTCACCCTGCAACACCACTTCCGCACGGTCGGTCGCGATATGCCGCGGGATCGCCGGAATGTGCGGTGCTTTCGCCAGCCACTGTTCACTGCGCAGTCCGTCGCCCCGGCTGATCAGGGCCGCCAGTTCGCCGTGGCGATACACCAGTGTCACCGCCACGCCATCGACTTTCGGCTGCACCCATAGCGCCGGTTTATCCTGCATCCAGTAGGCCACCGCCAGCTTGTCACGCAGCTTGCGCACGCCGGTATGCGCCACCGGATGCAGCGTGCTGCCGTCGGTGCTGAGCTGTGCCGCATAGCCGGGCAACGCCGGCGAGAAGCAGCGCTGCCACTGCTGTAAGCGCTGCTGCAGGCTGTCGTAATCGGCATCGCTTACCGGGCTTTGCCCCTGACGGTAATAGGCATCATCCCAGTGGCGCAGCTGGTTGTGCAGCACGGCCATCCCCCTGTTCTGCGCGCACCGGTGACCAGTTGGGACAGATCGCCATCCCATTCGCACATCCTGCCAGCAACATCGCACACAGCCATCTCCATCCTTTCATCGTCGCCTCCTTTTTTGCTGATTGCAACGTGCCGCGGTGAGTGACACCAGCGTAAAAAAGCCGATTGTGGAGCGAGGCTGACGGGTTTTTGTGCGAATTGCAGAAAGTTGCGCTGCTGCTGGAGGGCGCGCACAGAAAAAGAATTGCCGCGTGCGGGCTGCAAACGCTGCGTGCTGCGCTTAAGCCGTGTATACTGTGCAGGAAATCGACTCCGCTCTTTACTCAATTCAAGATAACCATGGCTCAAGGCACGCTCTATATTGTTTCCGCCCCCAGCGGCGCAGGTAAATCCAGCCTGATTCAGGCGCTGTTAAAGACACAACCGCTGTACGATACGCAGGTGTCTGTTTCTCATACCACCCGCGGCATGCGCCCCGGCGAAGCGCATGGTGAACACTACTTTTTCGTCTCAAAGCCTGAATTCGAACGCATGATCGCCGAGGATGCTTTCCTTGAGCATGCGGAAGTGTTTGGCAATTATTACGGCACCTCACGTGCGGCGATTGAGCAGGTGCTGGCGACCGGCGTTGACGTGTTTCTCGACATTGACTGGCAGGGCGCGCAACAGATTCGCCAGAAAATGCCGGCCGCCCGCAGCATCTTTGTTCTACCGCCGTCCACCGAAGAGCTGGATCGCCGCCTGCGCGGCCGCGGTCAGGACAGCGAAGAGGTGATTGCCCGCCGCATGGCGCAGGCAGTGGCAGAAATGAGCCACTATGCCGAATACGATTATTTGATTGTTAATGATGATTTCGATCTGGCGCTGTCGGATCTGAAAACCATTATTCGCGCAGAACGTCTGCGTATGGGTCGCCAGAAAGCGCGACATGATGCTTTAATCAGCAAACTATTGGCAGTCTGAAGTCACTTTCAGTATTATGCCCAGTCATTTCTTCATCATCTGTGGAGTAGCACACCTATTATGGCACGCGTAACCGTTCAGGACGCAGTAGAGAAAGTTGGTAACCGTTTTGACTTGGTGTTGGTCGCTGCACGTCGTGCACGTCAGATGCAGGTAGGCGGCAAAGATCCGCTGGTTCCGGAAGAGAACGATAAAGCCACCGTTATCGCCCTGCGCGAAATAGAAGAAGACCTGATCACCAACCAGATTCTGGATGTCCGTGATCGTCAGGAACAGCAAGAGCAGGAAGCCGCTGAGTTACAAGCCGTTACCGCTATCGCTGAAGGTCGTCGTTAACAGCACTCTGCAGGTCAACCTTGTATCTGTTTGAAAGCCTCAATCAGCTGATTGAAAAATACTTGCCTGAGGAGCAAATCAAGCGCCTCAAGCAAGCTTACCTTGTCGCACGTGATGCCCACGAGGGCCAGACACGCTCCAGCGGCGAACCCTATATCACCCATCCCGTTGCGGTTGCCTGCATTCTGGCCGAGATGAAGCTCGACCACGAAACGCTGATGGCGGCGCTGCTGCATGATGTGATTGAGGATACGCCCGCCACCTATCAGGACATGGAACAGCTGTTCGGAAAAAGCGTGGCCGAGCTGGTGGAAGGCGTTTCCAAGCTCGATAAGCTGAAATTCCGCGACAAGAAAGAAGCGCAGGCTGAAAACTTCCGCAAAATGATCATGGCGATGGTGCAGGACATTCGCGTCATCCTGATCAAACTGGCTGACCGCACGCACAACATGCGCACGCTGGGCGCGCTGCGTCTGGATAAAAAACGGCGCATCGCGCTGGAAACGCTGGAGATTTACAGTCCTCTGGCGCACCGCCTCGGTATTCATCACCTGAAAACGGAACTGGAAGAGCTCGGCTTTGAAGCGCTTTATCCAAACCGTTTCCGCGTGATTAAAGAGGTGGTGAAAGCGGCGCACGGTAACCGTAAAGAGATGGTTCAGAAGATCCTGTCGGAAATCGACGGGCGTCTGCAGGAGGTCGGCATTCCCTGCCGCGTCAGCGGACGTGAAAAGCATCTCTATTCGATCTACCGCAAAATGCACCTGAAAGAGCAGCGATTTCACTCGATCATGGATATTTATGCCTTTCGCGTCATCGTGAAAGACCTCGATACCTGCTATCGCGTGCTCGGTCAGATGCACAGCCTGTACAAACCGCGTCCCGGACGCGTGAAAGATTACATCGCCATTCCCAAAGCCAACGGCTATCAGTCACTGCACACCTCCATGATCGGCCCGCACGGCGTGCCGGTTGAGGTGCAAATCCGTACCGAAGATATGGATCATATGGCGGAGATGGGGGTGGCGGCCCACTGGGCTTATAAAGAAGCTGGCGAAAGCGGTACCACCGCGCAAATTCGCGCCCAGCGCTGGCTGCAAAGTCTGCTGGAGCTGCAGCAGAGCGCTGGCAGCTCGTTTGAATTCATCGAAAGCGTAAAATCCGATCTGTTCCCGGATGAGATCTACGTGTTTACGCCGGAAGGCCGTATAGTCGAACTGCCCGCCGGCGCCACGCCGGTGGATTTCGCCTATGCGGTGCACACCGATATCGGTCACGCCTGCGTCGGTGCGCGCGTCGATTGCCAGCCGTATCCGCTGTCGCAGGCGCTGACCAGCGGCCAGACGATTGAAATCATTACTGCACCTGGCGCCCGGCCAAATGCCGCGTGGCTCAACTTTGTGGTGAGCTCAAAAGCGCGTGCCAAAATTCGCCAGTTGCTGAAAAACCTCAAGCGCGAAGATTCCGTTAACCTCGGTCGTCGTCCGCTGAGCCACGCACTCGGCAGCAGCAAAAAGCTGGCCGAAATTCCGGCGGAGAATATTCAGCAGGAGCTGGAGCGTATGAAGCTCTCCAGCATCGACGATCTGCTGGCGGAGATTGGCCTCGGCAATGCCATGAGCGTGGTGGTGGCGAAGAACCTGCTGCAATCCGGTAGCGAACCGTCTTCTGGCAGCAGCAAGCGCAGTAAAAAGCTGCCGATCAAAGGCGCTGATGGCGTGCTGATTACCTTCGCCAAGTGCTGCCGTCCGATCCCTAGCGACCCGATTGTCGCGCACGTCAGCCCCGGTAAAGGTCTGGTGGTGCATCACGAATCCTGCCGTAACATTCGCGGCTACCAGAAAGAACCGGAAAAATTCATGCCGGTTGAATGGGATAAAGTGACCGATCAGGAGTTTGTCGCCGAGATTAAGGTGGATATGTTTAACCACCAGGGCGCGCTGGCCAACCTGACCGCGGCAATCAATACCGCAGGTTCGAATATTCAAAGCCTCAATACCGAAGAGCGTGACGGCCGCGTTTACAGCGCCTTCATCCGCCTCACCGCGAACGATCGCGTCCATCTGGCCAATATCATGCGTAAAATCCGCGTGATGCCGGACGTGATTAAAGTTCACCGTAACCGTAATTAGTGCATGAACGCTCAACGTTTTGCTCGTATCCAAGAGATGCTGGCCATGCGCCAGCACGATCTCACCGTCTGCATGGAGCAGGTGCATAAGCCGCACAATGTCTCTGCGGTGATCCGCACCGCCGACGCCGTCGGCATCCACGAAGTTCACGCGGTATGGCCCAGCGTGCGTATGCGCACCATGGTATCCG
Source organism: Type-A symbiont of Plautia stali (assembly GCF_059731155.1). Classification (NCBI taxonomy): domain Bacteria; species Type-A symbiont of Plautia stali. The sequence goes on from NZ_AP035891.1 coordinate 2,060,169, forward strand.
CGTCGGCGGGCAGTAACAGTTGGGTGAAGGTGAAAACCCATCGCCACATTGCTGATGCGGTGCGCCATCTGAAAGATCGCGGTATGCAGGTGCTGGCGACCCATCTGTCAGACAAAGCGGTTGATTTCCGCGAGATCGATTACACCAAACCGACCTGTATTTTGATGGGCAAGGAGAAAACCGGCATCACCGCTGAAGCGCTGGCGCTGGCCGACCGCGATATCATCATTCCGATAGTCGGTATGGTGCAGTCGCTGAATGTCTCCGTGGCCTCCGCGCTGATTCTGTATGAAGCCCAGCGCCAGCGGCAAAACTCCGGCATGTATCGCCGCCAGCACAGCCTGCTGGACGAGGATGAGCAGCAGCGCCTGCTGTTTGAGGGCGGTTATCCGGTGCTGGCGCGCGTGGCGAAGCAGAAAGGCCTGCCCTATCCGCACATCAACGCGCAGGGCGAAGTCGAAGCCGATGCCGTCTGGTGGGCCACCATGCAAGCGACGGGTAAAAAATGAAAGGCCGTCTGCTGGATGCCATTCCGCTCAGTACCCTGACCGGCGTCGGCGCCAGCCAGGCGAGTAAGCTGGCGAAACTCGGCCTGTTTACCATTCAGGATCTGCTGCTGCACCTGCCGCTGCGCTACGAAGATCGCACCCAGCTGTACAAAATTAACGATCTGCTGCCCGGCATCTGGGCGACGGTGGAAGGTGAAGTGCTGCACAGCGAAATCACCTTTGGCCGCCGCCGCATGCTGGTATGCCAGATCAGCGACGGCAGCGGCGTGCTGACGATGCGCTTCTTCAATTTCAACGCTTGCATGAAAAACAGCCTGGCACCGGGCCGTCGCGTCACCGCTTATGGCGAGATCAAACGCGGCCAGCGCGGCGCTGAAATCATTCATCCGGAGTATCGCGTCCAGGGCGAGCTGGGTGGCGTTGAGCTGCAGAAAACCCTGACGCCGGTCTATCCCACCACCGAAGGTATTCGCCAGGCCACGCTGCGCAATCTCACCGATCAGGCGCTGACGCTGCTGGAGAGCTGCCCGATTGCCGAACTGCTGCCGCCGGAATTGAGCGGCGGTCTGATCAGCCTGCCAGAGGCGCTGCGCACCCTGCACCGGCCGCCGCCGGACCTGCGCCTGAGCGAGCTGGAAACCGGCCGTCATCCGGCGCAGAAGCGTCTGATTCTCGAAGAGCTGCTGGCGCACAATCTCAGCATGCTGGCGGTACGCGCCGGCGCGCAGCGTCATCACGCCCTGCCCATGCCGGCACGCCACGAACTGGTGGATAAGCTGCTGGCTGCACTGCCTTTCTCACCCACCGCGGCGCAGCGGCGCGTGGTGGCAGAGATTGAGCGCGATCTGGCGCACGACTTCCCGATGATGCGCCTGGTGCAGGGTGATGTCGGCTCCGGTAAAACGCTGGTGGCTGCCCTAGCGGCGCTGAACGTGATCGCCTGGGGCAAACAGGTGACGCTGATGGCCCCCACCGAACTGCTGGCTGAACAGCACGCCAGTAATTTCCGCCAGTGGTTTGCGCCGCTTGGCGTAGAGGTTGGCTGGCTGGCCGGAAAGCAGAAAAGGAAAGCGCGCGAAGCGCAGCAGGAGGCGATTGCCAGCGGTCAGGTGGCGATGGTGGTGGGCACGCATGCGCTGTTCCAAGAACAGGTGAAGTTTAACGGCATGGCGCTGGTGATCATTGATGAGCAGCACCGTTTCGGCGTGCATCAGCGGCTGGCGCTGTGGGAAAAAGGCGAGGAGCAGGGTTTTCATCCGCATCAGCTAATCATGACCGCTACCCCGATTCCGCGCACCCTAGCGATGACGGCCTACGCCGATCTCAATACCTCAACCATTGACGAGCTGCCGCCGGGCCGTACGCCGGTGACCACGGTGGCAATTCCCGATACCCGCCGCAGCGACATCATCACCCGGGTACAAAGCGCCTGCCACGAGGGCCGTCAAGCCTATTGGGTGTGTACGCTGATCGATGAATCCGACGTGCTGGAAGTGCAGGCGGCGGAAGCCACCTGGCAGGAGCTGAAAGTGGCGCTGCCGGACCTGCAAGTCGGTCTGGTTCACGGGCGTATGAAGCCCGCGGAGAAACAGGCGGTAATGGCGGCGTTCAAGGCCAACGAAATCCAGCTGCTGGTGGCTACCACGGTCATTGAGGTCGGCGTGGATGTGCCCAACGCCAGCCTGATGATCATCGAAAACCCGGAACGACTTGGTCTGGCACAGCTGCATCAGCTGCGCGGACGCGTTGGCCGCAGTGCCGTAGCCTCACACTGTGTGCTGCTCTACAAAGCGCCGCTGAGTAAAACCGCGCAGAAACGCCTGCAGGTGCTGCGCGACAGTAACGACGGTTTTGTCATCGCCCAGCACGATCTGGAGATTCGCGGTCCGGGTGAACTGCTCGGCACGCGCCAGACCGGCAACGCCGAGTTTAAAGTTGCCGATTTACTGCGCGATCAAAGCATGATTCCGGAAGTTCAGCGCGTGGCGCGCCATATCCACCAGCATTATCCCGAACAGGCTCAGGCACTGATCGAGCGCTGGCTGCCGGAAACCGAGCGCTACAGCCACGCTTAATCCACCTGCAGCTGACGATCCACCGCCATAAAATCCCCGACGAAGCGCTGTAACAGGCGCGTTAACTCAGCGCGCTCTTCGGTTGACCAGCCAGCGAATAGCTGCTGATAGATTTGGGTGCGCGCCGCGTCGATTTTGTCCGTCATCGCTTTTCCCGCCGCCGTGATCACCGCCTCATTCACCCGCTTGTCTCTGGCATTTTTCTGCCGCTGCGCCAGCCCCAGCTCTTCCAGCTTCGCCACCTGGCGGCTGACGGTGGTGTAATCACGCCCGGCGCGATCCAGCTGGATACCGGACTCTTTTATCAAAAATTCATCACGTTGCGGACGAGTAAAGGTCCCGACAATCATCAGCAGCGCGTTGTGCAAATCATCGAAGCCAGCGTTATTATGTGTATTTTGCACGCTTTTCATTGACGTCATCCCAGAGCAGGCCTAATCTGAAAAGATTCCCATTGCGACCGTTATAACGTACTGTATAGGGGAAATTTACTGCTCTCACCTGTACCCGGAGCCTTCGTCAGCACACTGTTTGTTTATGAGCCATTTTTAATACCGGAAGCGGCAGTTATTGCCGGATAATAAGGCGACAAATTATTAAGCAAATTGATTCAAACCCATTATGCTAATGCTCTCATCCGAGGATACGGATGTTTCGTCGAAGTTCTCCGGGTACGTGATACAACATGAGGTACATAATGAAAGAACGGCCGATTCTTTTTTCCGAACAGCGGGTTCGCGCCCTGCTGGTTGGCCAGCAAACTCAGACCCGGCGCATTATGAAAACTCAGGCGTTTGGCCCGGGACAGGATCATCATGAAGGCGTACACGCGTTTGATGTCAGCGCTAATCATCTGCATGGCTACAAGCTAATGTCGATGGCGGACATTGGCGCCCAGTGCCCGTTTGGCCAGGTCGGCGATCGCCTGTGGGTGCGTGAAACCTGGCGGGGTCCGATTGTGCCTGAGGCGCAGCTGGCGGAATACGAGCGCGATCCGCTGCCGTTCCACAATCCGGCATTTTGCCAGTATCGCGCCGACAGCCATGAACTTGGACAACAGGAAGAAAATCAGCAGGTCGCCGAGCAGTTTGGTTGGCAGACCGCCATCCATACGCCGCGCTGGGCCAGCCGCATCGATCTGAAAATAACTGCGGTACGCGCGGAGAAAACTCAGGACATCAGCGAAGACGACATCATGGCGGAAGGCGTGCAGACCGATTCGCACTTCCTCAATAATTTCTTCACTATGAACATGAATTCCGAATCGCCGAAAGAAGCTTACCGCAAGGCGTGGCAGAAGCAGTACGGCGCCACCAGCTGGGAGGTGAATCCCTGGGTTTGGGTCATCGCATTCCAGCGTGTGGAGCGTGAAGGCTAACCGTTTGCCCTCTTCCGTACGGAAGAGGGCGTCGTCTTTTGCGCGATTCAGTGAATCACCAGCACGTGCCCCCTCGCCTGCGGCACAGCGCGCACCCTTTCCCACCTTGCCAGTTTGCAATCCCTGTCACAGACAAATCCGCCGCTAACAGGTTGAATAAGCGGCTTTGATTCCACGCTGGCAATTTATCGTCTGCCGCGTCAGGATATGATTTCCGCCCTGCAGAGTGAGTGACGCAATGATCAAATGGCCGTGGCGTGCACAAAAAGATGCTGCCGTGACTGCCCTGCCTTGGCAACAGGCGCTGGGGCAGACGATCTTTTCTCTGCTGAGCAGCGACGAACAGCAGGCGCTGGCACAACGCTTCCTGCTTCAGGGGCTGGAACTCAGCGAACTGCGCTTGGCTCGCCTGTCGTTACTGTTTTGCCTGCCGGTATTTAAAGCTGGGTCTGGAATGGCTCGACGGCTTCCACGAAGTGCTGATCTACCCGGAGCCGTTCAGCGTTGACGATCGCTGGGAGGACGACAGCGGCCTAGTGCACCACGCACCGGCCGTGCATGCCGGCCAGAGCTGGACGCAGGGACCGGTGGTGCTGAACGCGCTGGACATCCAGGACTCATACGATCTCTCTGGTTACAACCTGCTGATCCACGAAGTGGCGCACAAGCTCGACGCGCGCGGCAGCGGTTACACCAGCGGCATCCCGGCCATCGCGCTGCGCGATGTGGCCAGCTGGGAAAAAGATTTACTGCAGGCGATGGCCGAGATTGAAGCGGAAGTGGAGCTGGTGGGTGAACAGGCCGCGACCCTCGATCCCTATGCCGCCAGCGATCCGGCGGAATGTTTTGCCGTGCTGTCGGAGTACTTTTTCAGCGCTCCCGACCTGCTCGCCAGCCGTTTTCCGGCCATGTATCGCCATCTGCAACAGTTTTACCATCAGGATCCGCTGGCGCGTCTGGCGCAACAGGCACCGGAATCTGCTTAAATCACGATCGCTTTGCCGTTTTGCTAGCCAGTTGAATACAAATGTGTTTTTAGCGGTTGACACCCACCGGGGCTGCCATTAATATTCGCCTCGTTCCAACGATTCCTCTGTAGTTCAGTCGGTAGAACGGCGGACTGTTAATCCGTATGTCACTGGTTCGAGTCCAGTCAGAGGAGCCAGATTAAAAGAAGCCCGCTCAGGGAAACCTGAGCGGGCTTTTTGTTATTGCGTGACGGCTAAACTTCCGTCCAGCCGCGCAGCAGGTTGTGGTACATATTCAGCAGCGACAGCAGTTCTTCGCTGTCACCGTAGCGCGCTTTCAGGCTCTGAATGTTGCGGTCCAGTTCAAACAGTATCGCGCGCTGCTTATCATCGCGCACCATCGACTGAATCAATAAAAACGAGGCGACCCGCGCGCCGCGCGTGACCGGCGTGACGCAGTGCAGGCTGCTGGAGGGATAAAGCACTAGGTCGCCCGCCGGCAGTTTTACGCGGTGCTGACCGTAAGTATCCTCGATCACCAGTTCCCCGCCCTCGTAGCTGTCAGGTTCACACAGAAACAGCGTGGCGGAAAGATCGGTACGCATCCAGCCGGCCGCACCATTGTGGCGTACCGCACCATCAACATGAAAACCGTAGGTTTCCCCCTGCTGATAACGGTTGAACAGCGGCGCAGAAAGCGTGCGCGGCAGCGCGGCGGCAAAGAATAGCGGATGGCTATTCAGTGCCTGAAGCACTGCAGCCTGCAGCCGATCGTAGAGTGGCGTGCCGGTGTCAATCTGCTGGTTATTTTTTACGGTCGCGCCCTGGCTGCCGACCGTCGCCCGTCCGTCAACCCAGTCAGCCTGCTGCAGCTGTGCGGTAAAGTGCGCCAGCTGTTCAGCGTTTAGCACGGCAGGAATGTGATACATCATCGCGGAGTTCTCGCCATTAAGCGTGGAGCGCGAACGCTCCACGGTTGACCATCAGAAATGCACGTTAGCCGTCAACAGGAAGGTGCGCGGCTCGCCCGGATGATAGCGGTAGCCACTCTTGTTGATCGATGCCACATAGTTGGTATCAAACAGCTTATACACGTTGAGCTGCAGGTCGAGGTTATTGTTGACCTTATACCCGAGCTTCGCGTCGGCCACCCAGTAGCCTTCGGTGTGATCCGGCGTGCCCACGGCCCCATAACTGCCGCGACGCAGGCTGCCAACGTAACGTGCGCCCGCTCCCACCGACAGTGCATCAGTGGCCTGATAGTTGGTCCACAGCGTAAAGGCGTGCTTCGGCGTGTAGGCCAGGGCAGATGAACCATCCTGCGCCACGCTGGCACCCTCACGCACCGAAGCGTGCTGCATGGTATAACCGGCAATGATTTCCCAGTCTGGCGTTATGTTGCCGGTTGCTGAGAGTTCATAGCCTTCTACGCGCTTCTTGCCGGTTTGCGAGTAAGTGCCGTCATCGTTGGCATCGACCTCATTTTCGATATCGGTGCGGAACAGTGCGGCGTTCAGCAGCAGTCGCTTGTCCAGCACCTGCCACTTGGTCCCCACTTCGCTGGATTTGGCCTTCTGCGGTTTAAAATCGGTGCGGTTGGCACTGTTGCCGCTGCCACCCGCCGCCAGCGCGAAGCTGCTGCCACCTGGCGGCTGCTGGGAGATGGCGTAGTTCACATACAGGTTACCCTGTTCGGTCAGACGATAGAGCGCCCCCGCTTTCCCGTTCACTAGATTGCCGGATTTCGCCGTGTCCACCGTGGTCACCGGCGTATTGCGCGTCACGCCCGCCGGACAAGCCAGCGCGCCGCGTCCGGTGCCGCCACAGGCCGTCGCGCTGTCGTACTCGGTATGATAATTGTCGAGACGAATGCCGCCGTTCAGCTCAAAGTCAGAGGTAATCGCCAGCGTATCAAACGCATAGATGCCAAACGTGTCAGTCTGCCCGTTAGCGTTCGCACCGTTGCGGTCCAGACCGCCAATCGAAATGCTGCTGATGGGATGGTAGATATTCACCGCAGGTGGGGTCAGCGCGTTGACGCCATAGGTGGTCTGGTTTTCACGCGTGAATTCTACGCCCGCACTCACATCATGCCCGACAGAACCGGTGGCAAATTTCGAGGTGATATTGGTCTGGTTGGTGAGAATACGGTTGCTGATATCTTTGGTGTTTGCCAGGCGCGACCAGCGCCAGCTGCCAACATCGTTCGGGTTGGGTGCAGTAATGTTACTGGCTCCGCCCATTACCGCCGTCAGCAGATACTCCTGCGTCACCCGCGACCAGCGCGTGGTGTTGCGCAGCGTGGTGTTATCGCTCAAATCGTGTTCAAAGCGCAGCGTGGCACTGTCGGTGGTCAATTTGTCGAAATCAGAATCGGTACCGTAGTAGTTGCTGGTGGCGACCTTGCCGGAATTGTTTAGCGCAGCATACGCGGCAGACGGTGCCGAATAGCCGGGCAGGCCAACGGCCGGAATACCGCCGTCCGGTGTGTTGTTCTGGTGGACGTGCAAATAGTTGACGTACAGCCCCAGCGCCAGCGAAGGCGCGACGCCATAACGCTCGTTCTGGATGTTGTAACGCGCCGCATCATGGGTTTTCTCACCCATCAGGTTAAGGCGAAACGCCGTATTGTCGTTGATTGCCTAGTTGTAATCGAGGTGCCGCGGCGCATCCACGCGCTGCCGGCGCTGACTGACGCGTCAAGGCCGGTATCCAGCCGCGGTTGTTTGCTGATCATATTGATCGAGCCGGATGGCGCGCTGCGACAATAGTCGGTGCCGGAAGGCCCTTCGATCACTTCCACCTGCTGCGTGTTGAAGGTATCGCGCGTGACGCTGGCGATGTCGCGAATGCCATCTACGTAAATGCTGTTGGAGGTATCGACACCGCGCATGTACACCGCATCGCCGGTGGTTGAGCTACCGTTTTCCCCGGCATAAAACGCCCCGACGCCCGGCACGTTTTTCAGCGCGTCGGTCAGATTAGTGACGCCCTGATCTTTGATGACCTGATACGGAATCACCGTCATGGTGCGGGTGGTATCCACCAGCGGACGGGTAAATTTGGGATCGGCCGAGGCATTCGGCGCGTACAGCGAAGGCGTGCGCGCTTCAACCACTAACGTATCATCAGATTTTTTGCCGGAGTTATCGGCACCCAGCGCCGCAGCCGGCGAAATATTAATACAAAGCCCGGTGAACAGGGTCAGCAAATTGAAGCTACCAAACGGCAGCTGGCGATTTTTATCCATGTTAAAAGGCGAGTTTCTTATCGTTATTAACGCACTCATTGTCTTAACCGCACATGCCATTCAGGCATACTACTGAATCAACACGGTTTTCCCAGACAACACATAAATAATAACGCCAATAGTTATCATTTACCTTTATATTCTTACACGCACGCTGCCGCTTGGGAATACTTTTCTTTACGTTAAAATTACGAAATCAATACAATTGAACAAACCGGCGGGAAGTTACGGCAATTTTTTCATCAGGCGGGAAAACAGCATAAAAAAACCCGCTCGGCGTGAGCGGGTTTTTGGTCTGGCGTGCACAGTTCATTCCAGTAGCAATAGCGCATGCGCTGGTGGCGGCGGTTATCGCTCATAGTAGCGATACACTGAAGGATGAAACTCCACGCCGTACAGCTGGCTGATCGGGGTCGAATTCGCGCCCGTCAGGGGTGGCGGCTTTGCTGGCTGCCAGACGCGCCAGCCACTGCTGCAGGATCTTCTTCATTGTCAGCTTCTCCATAAAAGGTTAACGCTGACAGTAAACCCCAGCCCGGACGCGGAACCAAACGACAAGTTATGCGTTGGATTACTGCATTTTGCATATCAGGGTGGCAAAGGTGGCTGCGCGGTCCGGAATTATGGTTAAGGTCACCCTGAAGGGCGACCCTACTGGCCATTGCTCTTCGCCAGCATTTTGCGGTAATTATTCAGCCATTTGCCGCTGGTTAAGCGCCACCAGAAACAGATACCGCGCACCGTCCAGTCGAGGAACATGCCGAGCCAGACGCCAATCCCCCCCATGCCCAGCAGATAACCGGCCACCACGCGCGCGCCCCACATACTGAACATCGACACATACATGGTGTACCGCGCGTCGCGCGCGCCCTTCAGCCCGGCCGGCAGCACCCAGGAGGCGGTCCAGATAGGCATAAAGGCGGCATTCAGCCAGATCAGGTGTTTAGTCACCTCAATCACCTGCGGATCGCGGATATAAAATTGCGCCAGCGTGCCGGCCAGGGGCACGGTGATAAACGCCAGCGTGCACAACCCAATCATCGCCAGCCAGAATACGTGCTTGATCTGCCGCTCCGCCTGCATCACCTGATTTTTCCCCAAGCGCCTGCCGTTGATAATGGTCGACGCGGAACCCAGCGCGTTGCCCGGCAGGTTGATCAGCGTGGCGATGGAGAAGGCAATAAAATTACCGGCGATCTCATTGGTGCCCATGCCGGCGACAAAAATCTGCGTCAGCAGTTTGCCGCCGTTAAACAGCACTGATTCGATACTGGCCGGTACGCCAATCCCCAGCACTTCCATCAGGATGTTGCGATCCCAGCGGCGGAAATAGCTGGCCGGAGTGATTTTCAGCGCCGGACTGATGCCGCGATACAGCACGTAAATGGCCGCCGCCGCGCCGATATAGCGTGAAATGGTTAATCCCAGCCCGGCACCAACAAATCCCATCCCTTCCCAGCCGAGCGCACCGTAAATCAGCACGCTACTGATGATGATATTCAGGATTATTCATGCCGCCGTTAATCAGCATCGGAATTTTAGTGTTGCCGGCACCGCGCAACGCGCCGCTGCCTATCAGTGCAATCGCCGCCGCCGGATAGCTCCACGCTGAGGTTTGCAGATAGCTGAGCGCCAGTTCTTTTACCTGCGGCTCGGCGTTGCCGGCAATCACGTCAACGATCAGATGTCCCCAGAACTCGATGGCGATGACCAGCACAAACGCCAGCACCGTCATCAATCCAAGCGACTGCCGCGTCGCCGCACGCGCACGCTTGCCGTTGCGTTTGGCCAGGCTGAATGCCACCACCACCGTGGTACCGAGATCGATGGTGGCAAAAAAGGAGATGATCACCATATTAAAGCTGTCGGCCAGCCCAACGCCCGCCATCGCCTCTTTGCCCAGCCAGCTCACCAGAAAGGTACTGAGCACCCCCATCAGCATCACGCACAGGTTCTCAATAAAGATGGGCACCGCCAGTGGGGTGATTTCACGCCACAACAGCGTGCGGTAAGCACGGAGTTTAGGATACCACGCCGTGTTTCTGATCGCCCGCATTACTGCTACGCCAAGATTTTGCAAGGGAGTACCAAATCACTTTGGTTAAGAAGTAGAGTAATAATGATGATAGGCTGCTAACGATTATGCAAAGTGTTTCCCGTCACCATTTAATCATTATTACAAACTTTTTGCTGACTGCCCGCCCGCGCCGACGCTACCGCCCAGATAGGCGCTGCGCACCTCTTCGTTGTGCAACAGTTCGCTGCCGCTGCTACTCAGACGAATTTCGCCATTGACCATAACATAACCGCGATCCGCCAGTTGCAGTGCGTGGCGCGCGTTCTGCTCCACCAGAAACAGCGTCATGCCCTGCTGCGTCAGCTCGCGCAGGATGCTGAAAATCTGCTTCACCACCAGCGGGGCCAGCCCGAGACTGGGTTCATCCAGTAGCAGCAGACGCGGCCGGCTCATCAACGCGCGGGCGATCGCCAGCATTTGCTGCTCGCCACCGGAGAGCGTCATTGCCCGCTGTTTCCGCCGCTCCAGCAGGCGTGGAAACAGCGTGTACATGCGTTCTTTATCCTGCTTCATGTAGCGCTCGCCGATGGCGATGGTGCCCATCAGCAGGTTCTCTTCCACCGTCATATCCGGAAAGATGCGCCGTCCTTCCGGCGCCTGGGCAATACCGCTGGCGGCGATAAAATGGGTCGACCGCTGGCTGATGGGTTCTCCACGCAGGCGAATTTCACCGCTGGCAATGCGCGGCTGACCAAAAATCGATATCAGCAGCGTGGATTTTCCCGCACCGTTGGCCCCAATCAGCGCCACAGTTTCCCCCCTCCGCCACGGTTAGCGACACCTGCTTCAGCGCCTGCACCGGGCCGTAAAACACATCCACCTGTTCAAACGCCAGCATTGCTTCAGCCATGCTCGCTCTCCTCTTCCGCGCCGAGATAAGAGGCGATCACCTTCGCATCGTGACGAATCTGCTGCGGCGTGCCTTGGGCGATCACGTCACCGTGATCCAGCACGACGATGTGATCGGAAATGCGCATCACCATCGGCATATCGTGTTCAATCAATAGCACGCTGATGCGGTGATCGGCGCGCAGCTGGTGCAGAATCTGGCTCAGCGCCTCGGTTTCGACCGGATTGAGCCCCGCTGCGGGCTCATCCAGGCAGATCAGCTCCGGCCGGGTGCACATGGCGCGCGCAATCTCCAGCCGCCGCTGCTGGCCGTATGAGAGCGTGCCGGCCAGCCGGTTGGCACTGCTGACCAGATCAACGCGCTCCAGCCAGTAAAAAGCGCGATCGAGGGCGCGACTTTCCGCCGCACGATAGCCACGGGTATTGAGAATGCCGGCCAGCAGCTGACGGTTGACCTGCATATGCTGCGCCACCAGCAGGTTCTCCACCACCGACATCTCGCGAAACAGGCGGATGTTCGGAAAGGTGCGCGCCAGACCGGCGCGATTGACCAGATGTGCTCCGCCGAACATCTTGTACCAGATGCGCGAGCCCAGCCGCGCCGGCCGCAGCCAGTCACCCGGCTGTATTTTCTGGCCCAGCACCTGAATCACATCGGTGCTACGCTGATGGGCATTGAGCACAATGCGCCCGCCGCTGGCGCGATAAAATCCCGTCAGACAGTTAAATACCGTGGTTTTGCCCGCGCCGTTGGGGCCAATCAGCGCGGTGACCGAGCCGCGCTCCACGCGCAGGCTGACATCATTCAGCGCTTTGATGCCGCCAAAGCGCATCATCAGGTTATCAACCTGCAGGATGGCATCACTCATGGCGTACTCCTTTTCTCAGCGGCACACCGACGCGTGCGGTGCGCACCAGGCCACGCGGACGCCAGATCATCATCAGCACCATCAACATGCCAAACAGCAGCACGCGGTACTCGGCAAAGCTGCGCAGCAGCTCGGGTGCCACCGTCAGCACAAACGCGGCCAGCACCACGCCGAGCGTCGAGCCCATCCCGCCCAGCACCACGATGGCCAGAATCAGCACGGACTCAAAAAAGGTAAACGAGGTGGGATTAACGAACCCCTGATAGCTGGCGAAAAATACCCCGGCAATACCGGCGGTTGAGGCGCCGAGCATAAAGGCCGACAGCTTCACCAGCACGTGATTCAGCCCCATGGCGCGGCAGGCGATTTCATCTTCACGCAACGCTTCCCACGCCCGGCCAATCGGCATGCGCGTCAGCCGGTGCTTGATAAACAGCACCAGCAGCACTACCAGCACCAGCACCACGTAGATAAAGATGAACTTCATGTTGGGGTTGTAATCGAGATGCAGACACTGGTGGTACGGTATGCCGCCCTCCTTTGCCCGGCGGGCGAACTCAAGGCCGAGAAAGGTCGGTGACGGCACCGAGACGCCGTTCGGCCCCCCGGTGAACGACAGCCAGTTGTTCAGCACCAGTCGGATAATTTCACCGAAGCCGAGCGTGACGATAGCCAGATAGTCACCGTGCATGCGCAGCACCGGAAAGCCGAGCAACGCACCGGCCAATGCCGCCAGCAGCGCAGCGATGGGAATCATGCTCCAGAAACCCAGCCCGAGATATTGATAGCCCAGCGCCAGCCCGTAAGCACCAATGGCGTAGAATGCCACATAGCCCAGATCGAGCAGCCCGGCGAGGCCGACCACGATATTGAGCCCGAGTCCCAGCAGCACGTAGATCAGTCCGAGAATCGCCACCGTCAGCAGATACTTGCTGGAGAGAAACGGAAACACCAAGGCCACAACCAGCAGCAGCGGTATTATCCAGCGCAGGCGCGAGCGGTAACCGGGTTCACGCACGTATACGCCGTCATCGTTGCTCTCAAACTTGCGCAGAAAACGGCGCACCACAGCGGTATGCAGAAACAGCCCCAGCAGCAAACGTCCTGCCATTACCACCGCCACCAGCAGCGCCACGCGCAGCGGCGACAGCGTAAAACTGTAGCCGCTGAGCACCACGCCCACCACCGTGCCGAACACCACCAGCGCGACAGCACCGGCCAGCAGCGTGTCGAGCAGCACCTGACAGATGCCGCTTGTTTGCGTCATTGCATTCATTCTGGCTTCCTCACACTTTGGCGACCAGCGGTCGGCCCAGCAGTCCCTGCGGACGGAAGATTAAAATCACCACCAGCAGCGAAAACGAGAACACATCTTTGTAATCGGAGTTCACCAGCCCGGCGAACTGCGCCTCGGCCACGCCCAGCAGCAAACCGCCCAGCATCGCGCCGGGCAGCGAACCGATGCCACCCAGCACCGCCGCGGTGAAGGCTTTAATGCCGATAATAAAGCCGGCGTAGAAATCAAACGTGCGTAGTTCATGGTAACCAGCACGCCCGCCAGCCCGGCCATCGCCGCGCCGATGACAAACACCAGCGAAATCACCCTGTCGGTATTGATACCGAGAATCGATGCCATGCGCCGATCCTGCTGGACCGCACGGCAGATACGGCCCAGTTTGGTGTACTGGATAATCCAGGTCAGCAGCGCCATCCCGCACAGCGCCGCCACCAGGATAAACACTTTGGTCTAGGTGATTTGCACCACGCCGCCGTCGATCTCCATACGCAGCACGCCACTGAGCAAGGTTGGAATGCCCTGCTGATTCGGTCCTTGACTGAGCTGCACATAGTTTTGCAGAATCAGCGACATACCAATGGCAGAGATCAGCGGTGCCAGCCGCGTGGAATTACGCAGCGGGCGATAGGCAATGCGCTCGATGGCCCAGCCGTAAGCGGCGGTGACCACAATGGTGAACAACAGCGTGCCAAAGATCAGCAGCGGAAAGGAGTGAATGCCGAAGTAGCTGAGCAGCGCCAGCCCGATCGCACACAGATAAGCAGAGATCATGTACACCTCGCCGTGGGCGAAGTTAATCATGCCGATAATGCCGTAAACCATGGTGTAGCCGATAGCGATCAGCCCGTAGACCGCGCCCAGCGTTAGGCCGTTAATCAGCTGCTGTATAAAGAAGGCGTCCATATTGTCTCTCGCAGGTGGAAGGCGTGCACAGGTCACTCTCAGATGCGAACGGCCCCGCTGCGCGCGGGGCCGCAGAGCGAATTACAGCTGGTGATATTTGCCTTTGTCATCCCACAGATAGACCACGTAATCCGAGACTCTAAGGTCGCCTTTTTCGTCCCACGCCTTCTTGCCCATCACGGTGTCAACGCTGTTGGCCTTCAGCCAGTCGCTGGCTTTGGCATTGTCTTTACCTGCCGCTTTGTAGGCGGCGGCCAGAGCCTGAATGGAGGCGTAGACGTAAAGCGTATACCCTTCCGGTTCAAAACCGCTGGCGCGGAATTTTTCAATCACCGCTTTGCCATCCGCGATGGTGCGCGGGTCATTGCCGAAGGTCATGTTGATAGGACGTGAGATATTTAAAAGGGAAACGTGCGATAAATGTGGATCTACCTGGGACAAACTGGATCTATCTGGGACGGGTGAGGTAATTAAGTTTCACATAGTGAAACAGAAATCAGTACTCAAATCGACCGATTATTGAAATCATGTTGCTACTTGAAGTCGTATCCGGTTCAGTCAGGAGAAGAGCCTGATGGCTTTCCTGCTGTAATTACTTTTCAGTATGTGAAAGAGAAAACAGAATCAAAATCACCTGCCATTGCATCTTTCCTCAACGATAATCTAGAATCTCGTTTGCTAGTACATCGATTCTTATACTACGTGAGGAAAGTGCAATGAGTAATAACAAAGACCAGAGGCATGACCGCGTTGACTACTCTGACGACTCCAAAGGTATGGTGACGATTGTTTTCGACAAAGATACGCTTCGTAATGAGAAAACAGACTCATCTTCTAAACCAGTCACACCACCGCCATCCAGACCAGCCCGACAATAACGTTACTCTTCAGGGAGAACCCTTGCCTCTTTGAACCTGGTTCTCCTTACCTGTACCCGCGCTATCTGATCCGCAGGGACATAAGTCGCCAGTGCTCCCCAGGTTTCATGCAGTACATCACTGCATGCTTTCCAGTCTGTGCTGCCAGCCGCTTTTTCATGGGTTACATAGAGCAAAATGTCTTTTTCGTTTCCCAGAACAAAGCATCCGCATGGTTGCCCTTCAAAGTGGCCAGGTGCTTCCGACAAAAGCGTTGAGCCATTTTTCAGGTAAACATAGACTTCCGAAACATAGTAGCCACGCTGGTCAAACATCCTCTGCCAGGCAGAGTGGGTGCTGTCAGACCACGATATATCATATTTCCGCAGGAGGCCATACATCCATTTCTTGCCGTATTTGCGCCAAACCGAACCTGCAATAAAAGCAGAGATAACAGCCGGAACAGATGCTATGTAGGTGTTGAACCCCAACCACACTGCTGAATGATAAAGCCCGGCGGGTAAAAGACAAAAGACCAGGGTCGTAAACGTGATATCAACAGGCTTATGGTGCTGTTTCAAGCCAACATTGGCAATAAAATAACCGATGTAGCCAGAGGCCAGTGTTACCAGAGTTGCCCAGGGCAGATTCAGCAGCGATGCCTCTATCATTCAATCCTCCTTCGCCTCGTGTTGCCAGGACTCATTAGTGCTTTCTCGCAGAACATTCTTGTATACATATGGCAAACAGACTAGTAAACACCTTTAATGACGTTGAGGATTTTACCCTCATTGCACAACAAGTGATGAATCGAGCATATGAAATATTCTTCTATTGTCTGGTTAGCATTAAACCAATACTCACTATCTGGTGTACAGGTTATGTTTTTCTCTCCGACGTTTCACTGTGTGAAACAAGAAACAGTCATCGAGGCGGCTTATCTTCATCTTCAAACAGATTGCCCTGGATGCGGGCCAGTTCTTCTTTTTTAACCCGTTTGACTACCGAATAAATCCACTGTAACGAGACTTTGTATTTACGCGCCAGCGCGTGGTGGTTATGGCCGTTGAAGTCAGCAAATATCTCCCGGTCACGCTGATTAATTTTCCACATCAACCCCATTGGAAAATAGACATTTTGCCCGCCCCAGACCGCCATCATCTGACTGGCGACGGCATCACCTATCTGGCTGGCGACAGCAGGGTCAACATCGATAATCTGCCTGACAGTCTGGGCGGTGTGTTCGGCCAGCTCAACCAGTAACTCCGGCCCTTTGCTACGAAAGGTATTCTCTAGCATGATGCTGCCCTCGCCACGCGCTTTTGCCACTGCTTGAGTTTCTCGATAACCTGGCTGGCCTGTTGGCTGTCCAGCCAGTAAGGCGAATCACAGCCGGTTTCCCGTTTAACAAAGTGGGCCAGGGCTGTTGCTGACGCATCACGGACAATGCCCTCCTGGGCCATTGCCTGCCACAGGGCCTGCATTTTCTGGAGTTGCGGACGGTCGGTCTGCTTTTTTGTATTGGCTTGATGGGGCTGGATACGGAAGCCTTGTGTCTTCAGGGCGTTTAACACCTGCGCCAGTTGACCGGGATTCAGGGCTTTTGCCGATGTTTTCCCCGTCAGCCTGTGCAGCATCTGGCGGTAAGTCGCGTCATCCAGTTTGAGCTGGTGGGCGGCAATATGGATTAACTGCAGGTACTTTTGTCGGGTCATCGGTGACGTCCTTTATCGTTGTGGTCGGGGTCAGGTTTCCTTATGCGGTGAGCAAAAAATAATCCTTCGGGGTTTGAAGGATTATAAAATGAATGGCGTTATTATACAATTGAATGGTTTACATGCCGCTTTTCCGCTATGACTTCTTCACGCAAATCGCCCTGGCATCAATATCCCTGAAGGTTTCAAATTTTTTCGCAAACAGTCTGGCGGCCTGCTGACAGGCGGTTGCCGTGTCAAAATCCTGTGTATGCAGGGAGGAAAAAACATTATCGCTATAAGGACTGGCGTACATGGCCAAAATTAATATCCACATGGCGATGTCCTCCCCGTTAACCGGCGGGTTTATTGTGAGTGTGTGGCGTTGATGGCGAATTTGTCGTGATACCTTTTAGTGGCACGACATCCCAGTTAAGTATCCAGGCGCTATAAGGCTGTCCGCAGTGTGGGCAGGCCAGCAGCAGGTCAATTCCCCACTCGCCGCTTTCCGGTTGCTGGATAATCCGGGCCTGGGCAGGATTCAGGTGACGGGTTGCCTGATGGCAGCTGATGCAGGTAATGCTCATAACGGGTTTTCCTTATCTGAGTCGACGATGAGTCCGGCCAGTATCCCGAAGGCATGTTGAAATTCACAATACGCGGCGGCAGAATGGTCTGCCCGCAGGTGATGCATGGCGCGGTTTATGTGCCTTTCAATCTGGCGGCGCAGAGGTTTTATTTTCTGATAGCTCATGAGGTCACCTCCTGCCCGAAGGGCGTAATAATGAAATCCTCAAGCTGGTGATGAAAGGTAATGCCGCGAATATTAAGGGGCCTGATGGTATCCTGATTTTTTAGCAGGGCATTTTTATCCACCTGTGCCTTGCGAATAATGCAGTGGTGTTGCCCGTTTTCTTCCAGCGCCTGCAGGATATCGTCCATTCCTTTTAGCGAAACGGATGGCGGGCGGTTACGCCATGACACCTCGCCGGTTATCAGGTTGGCGGTTTTGGTTTTGCCGTTTTGGGTAAGCTCCTCCCGGTTGGCCTCGCACCAGGTCTGGATACCTTTTTGCAACAGGGTGATGCGGGCCTTCATGGCTTCAATATCAGCCGCATGCTGATGCGTTAATCGTGCAATTTCATCATTAATCTGCGTCTCCAGTCGGGTCATTTCCCGCTGGATATCGCCCAGATTTTTAATATCGCTTATCACCTGCTCACGAGTTTGCGGGGTGCAGGCACCCGCCGCGGCTTTAAGCCGCGTTATTTTCTTTGCCATCTTTTTTACCTTTTAATTAACAACGTCGGGAATTAAACGCGCTCGAAAATAATGTCTTCAGGGGCGTCAGTGTGTTGAATATGCTCAAATAAATTCATGTGGTATCGGGCCGCTATTTCACCAAGACGCTGGTCTTGTTCATTAAAATCACGGCAGTTTTCGCAAATCGATAAATAGGTTTCATAGTCCTGTTCGGTAATATCCACGGTTTTTGCCAGATAAACCGATTGTCGTGCGGTAATACGGACAGGGCGTGTTTTCATGATTAACGTACCTCCCAGGTGATTCGGCAGTTATCTTGCAGGAACTGGTATTTTTCCCAGCGGCCCTGACGGTCAGTACCCAGGGCATAGCGAACGGCATGGCCCTTTTGATGTAAGGCATCACACCGTCGGTCATGCCGCAGGATAATGGTCGGACGGCTATAGCCATCAACGGTAAACTGACTGACGGTAAAGCCCTCCTGGCTGAGTTTGTCCATCACCGACAGGCATTGCCTGAACTGCTGCTGGATGGCCTGGTAGGTCATCGCTGACGGGTTTTTAATGGTCACGGCGGGGTTCAGCATAAAAGCCTCCTTTAATGCACACTGTGAATAATATTGGCGTCGATAACCGGGATGGCGTTCTCGGCGGCCAGGTTCATGGCGTCGGTCACCAGATTGCCGACAGCGAGCGGGTAAAGCAGGCTGACCGGCGTGTCTTTTTTCGGGCGCAGCCAGCTCAGGCGTTGACGCAGTGCCGGTATCGCGTCCGGGCCGAGAACGTTGTTCATGTCGCCACCGACGCGTTTAAACCTGAAATCAAGAAAGTCGCTCAGGTGTTCATCCAGCGGCGGCAGGTCAATGACCTCGCAGCGCTGTACCACTTCCCTGACCGCTAACAGGCGCTCGGATAACTTGTCGCCCAGCTCGGGTTGTCCCAGCAGGACGATGGACAGCAGTTTTTTAAAACCGTCTTCCAGCTCAAAGAAGCGTTTGAGGTGCTTTAAGGTCGGGATGGGCAGGCAATGGGCTTCTTCAGTCACCAGCACATGGCTGTACCCGGCACGGCTGCTCTCTTTTAATAGTCGGTGTAACTGACGGAAGCGGGCTTCGGGTGAGCGTTTGAGTTTTTCCAGTGGGGCCAGGGTGTGGACAATAGCCTCGGCGAGACTGGCGGCTTTGAGGGTCTTGCCCTGATGGTCGTTGTCTTCCATCGCCAGCACGTAGGGTTCAATCACCACCACCGGGGCGTTTTCCCGATAAATGCGGTCAGTCAGGTCACGACGCAGGGTACTTTTACCCGAACCGGATTCCCCGATAACCGCGATAAAGCCGCCATAGCGGGCGGTCTGGTACAACGCCTCGCGCACATAACGGCTTTCAGGGGTTAAAAACACATCTTCATGACCCTGTACCGCGTTGTCATCAAACGGGGCGCGAAACAGCCCAAAATGCTTTTTGGTGGCAGGCAGTAATACCTGTTTTTTGAGTAACATGGTGTCCTCCTCGTTGCTGGGTGGTGTGTGCTTTTCCCTGCCGCCGGACGTAACCCCGTCAAAGCAGTCGTCCGTCGCGATACCCTGGTCACGTAACCAGGCCCGGATACGGTGTTTTAGCGCGTCGGTGTCCTGTTTCGGCCACTGGTGGTGATTGACTATCTGCGCCAGTGTCGCCCCGGAAAGGTCAAGCGCCCGGGCCAGTGCTGCCTGTGTCAGATTGTGTTGTTGTAACAGGGTTTTCAGTTTCAGCATGATGGCCTCCCGTTAACCGTGACTGGCCAGGGGGACCACCACCCCGGTGGACTGGGCCATCAGTTCATCACCCAGCGCGTCGACCTGGTCGGCGGGGATGCCGTCCGGGAAGCGCTGGGTCAGCGTGGTGTAAAATTCACTGCGCCAGGTCTTGCCCGCCGCCTGAAAACGCGCACGCAACTGTTGAACCACCACGACCGGGTTTAATCGCTCTTCAAAACGCGGGGCACAAACCGTGGAGACCTGCCCCTGTCTGGGGAGGTAAATCGGTGGGGTATCGCGTTCATTATCAAGATAAGGGTTAAAGCGACCGCCCAGTGGCAGCGCCCTGGCTTTTTGCGCGGCAGCGGTTTCCCCCGGTGTGGTGGTTGCCATACAGGGTCTGCCCGACTTCCGCCAGATGGTGTTGCGCCGTGGTGTGGGGTAATGCCCTGAACGATTCGCCGGGTGTCGGGCTGTTGAGGTCAAAGCCGTAGTCGTCTTTCGCCACTTCCGGCATCCGGCAAAAGACTTCCAGTCCGTTCTCATTCATCATGACCACCTGCGCTTTACTGTCGCGCCAGGGGTTGCGCACTATCTGTACAGTGTCGCCCACGCAAATGCCGGGGACTTGCCGTACATCGTATTCACTCCCCCTGAACGACACGCGAAGGTGAGTGCTGACCTTACGGTTTTCCGGCAGACTCACCGCCAGTTCGCGGCAGACGTCAACAGGCGGTGCCTTGATTAACTGTCCAGGGGTAATACGCAGCCAGCAGTCGGTGCGGGTCATGCCGGTACGTCGGTGGATGGCGGTACGGTTGTATTTTTTACGCCATAACCCGACCAGGCGGTTGAGTTCATCAATATTATCGACTTGCACAAACCGCAGACCGGATTCAAAATGGCACTCGAGAATGTCACGCGCCTTTTCCACTGAGCCGGTGGCGCGGGCATTGCCGGCTTTATGGGCGATAAGCTGAATACCGAGGGTTTGACACAGGTTGCGCAGGGTGGACGAGACCAGCGCGCAACCGGGGTCGGTATAAAGGATGCGCGGCACGCCATGCAGGACGTCGGCCCCACCGCGCTCCTGCATGGCATTAATCAGTACATCGGTAAAGTTTTGTGTCGTTTCGCCGCCGAAGCGGTACTCGGCGTAAATCCAGCCGCTGGTATGGTCAGTCAGCTCAAATGACCAGACGCGGTCGTTAACAATGCGGTCGAGATTTTTTGGCTTGTTCTTGTTAAATTCCGCCTCACTCATCATGTGCAGGCCGGTGTCACGAGTCGTGCTCCGCTTGCCTGGGTTTTTCAGGTAATAAAGCACACACAGCGACGCATCCAGTTGCCAGACATGATTGGGATGGTTGGTTTTTAGCTGGACGCAAGGGGCAGGCGCGCCTAACTGGCTGGGGTGCAGGCGGTAACGGTACAGCGCCCGGCTGATGGCATCCACCGACAGGGGGTACCACTCGCCGGTCTCGTTATCAGTATACCCGGCATGAATCAGGTTGTTCGCCCGCAGGTCATTAACCGCCTGCTCCAGGCTGTAAAGGCGTTTGCCGTTCTTGCGATGCGAGGCCATCATCACGCCGGATATCTGCAGGGCTTCCTCACGGGTCAGGGCACTGGTGCCACAATCCACCCGCTGCCTGCGCGGCGGTTTATAGCTCACCTGTTTAATTTTTCGCAGCAGTGTGGCTCTGGAAATGCCGAGTGCCTGGCAACCTGTCTGATAAACAGCGTCTTTGCCGCCATGCCCGGCTTTTTCGGCAGCCTGGGCAATCGCCAGTATGCGTTCGGTCAGGATGGGGTTCATTACTCCACCTCCTCGCCGCTATCCTGTCCGGTACCGCGTAAATGTTCAGGTAACTGAAAATCCGCGTCTTCTGCCTCTGCATCGGCGTTTACCCAGTCAGGTACGGTCTCTGACGGGGCGTGATGGGGCAGTGTAAAATCACTGCGTAACACATTGATTTCAAACTCAATATCATTAAGCAGGCCCGCTAAATAGTCGGCGTGGGACGTGATATCACCACTGTGACTACTCAGTTTTTCCAGCCCTTCCCGAAAGCGGCCCATTAATATGGCTTTAACATCAAAGCCCACCAGGCCAATCTCTTCACGGAGCTGACGTATTCCCTCTTCCCCTAATGGGCGATGCTGATCGAGCAGGCGTTTTTCGCTCAGTTCATTGAACTTTTGATCTTTCTCATTGGCCAGGCGGCGGCTGGCTTTAAGTGACTCTTCCGTTTCACGCAGTTTTGCCCTAAGTTCCCGCACCGACATGCGGTCAACCTCATCGAGCGTCAGGCCCGCGATGGTGCCGCCTTCGGCCAGTTCGGCGAGGTCTTCGTCGTCTTCGGTCATCAGTTCAAAGAGCTTAGCTTTACCTAAACTCGCTAACGTTAGCGAGTTTTTCTGTAACAATGGTGATGTATATTTCAAAGCTGCTTTCATTATCGAATTTGCAGTTCTATGAGCCATTCCTAGTTTTTCAGTAACTATCTTAGTAAACTCCCCATGCGGCTCATTCTCTTTAAGAATAATCAGTCGCTTCCCCGCCTCCAGCATGGCTTCGGCACTCTGTGCCATATAGAAGCGCGCCTCATGCACAATACGTTCTCTTTCATAGGGCAGGCCTTCGCCGTACCTGTCCATAATCGCCTGCTGATGTTCAGCCAGGGCGTTAAGATTGTTCATTAAATCCGGCGACAGGGGCTGTTCGGGGGTGATTTCAGCCGTTATCGGTAACGCTTTTCTACCCATGATTTTTTCCTCTTACGGTTTTGACGGTGAGGCTACGCAGCGACCCCGTCGTTCTGCCATCCTGATTTGCGCCCGTTCGGTTTCATCAAAAAAAGCCAGGGCAATCTGTATCAGTTCTTCACTCAGGGCGTAATTCCCGTTGAGGCGCCGTTCAACCATGCCCTCTTCCATTAAAAACGGCAGGGTGCGACTGATATTGGCGGGTGAGTCATTGATAAGCGTCGCCAGGGCTTTATTGGACAGACCCTCGCGGTAATGCCCCTTCATGGCTTTCAAAATACGCAGCGCCCGCCGTGTGCGTGAAGAAGCATGGAGCGATAAGGTGTTTTTCATCGGAGAGCCTCTTTTTCATTAATGGAAATTATGTTACCGTCAGTGAAACGGGCGAATGTTATTTTTTATAGCGCTTTTTACCTGATGGCATGGGTTTTCCCATTATCTGTTCAATAGCCTGTTTAATTTTGCGCGCTTCCCCGCGCCAGCCCTGGCAGGAGCCATCAAGCAGCATGTATACCTGATAAGGTTTAAAGCCGGATTGGCGTGCCCATGCCGCCACCGTCGGATAGTCCTGATAGACGCGGTCATAAAAATTTCGCTTAAAGTCGGCGGGGTGTTGTAGTGACATTGTTTTGCCTCCGTCATAAAAAGTTAAAAATAAACATACCAATACATGCGAAATAATGTAAAGTCTTTTTTTGTCTGTTTTTGTATATCTCTTATCACCATTAAAAATCACTGGCTGTTATCGGCCTAGAAGGAGACCTGTATGGCAAAGAAAAAAGCGGCAACCAGCCTGTCTGTAACTACGGCGGACAATATCACGATTGCGGGGGGGCAATTGCATACCCTGAAAAAAAGGCAGAAAACAGCGCCCAACAGGAGGTGATGGCGCGTTTCGGAGATGGCTTACCCTATGAAAGAGAACGTATTGTGCATGAGGCGCGCTTCTATATGGCACAGAGTGCCGAAGCCATGCTGGAGGCGGGGAAGCGACTGATTATTCTTAAAGAGAATGAGCCGCATGGGGAGTTTACTAAGATAGTTACTGAAAAACTAGGAATGGCTCATAGAACTGCAAATTCGATAATGAAAGCAGCTTTGAAATATACATCACCATTGTTACAGAAAAACTCGCTAACGTTAGCGAGTTTAGGTAAAGCTAAGCTCTTTGAACTGATGACCGAAGACGACGAAGACCTCGCCGAACTGGCCGAAGGCGGCACCATCGCGGGCCTGACGCTCGATGAGGTTGACCGCATGTCGGTACGGGAATTGCGGGCAACATTGCGTAAAGATGAAGCGGCGCTCAAGCGCAGCCAGCAACTGGTGGCCGAAAAAGAGAAGCAGTTGCAACAGTTAAGCCAGCAACTGACCGATAAAACCTTTCCGTCTGCCGCGAGCGATAAGCAGGCTCCGCTCGATACCCAGCAGTGGGTGACGCTGACCCTGGAAGGGGTGAACCAGGTGGAATACGTCACCGACGATATCCCCGGCATTGCCCGCCCCGCCAGATACTGGAGAGAGTGACGATGGCACCGCGCAGTCATATCGATGTATTGCCTCCATCGGTGCGTGAATGGCTCGACCGGGCGCTGACGGAGCGCAATTTCAGTGGCTACCGGGAGCTGGAGACCCTGCTGCGGGATAAAGGGTACAGCATCGGTCGGGCGCAGATTTCCCGCTACGGTCAGAAGGTGCAGCGCCGCTTTGCCGCCATTCGTGAAGCCACCGAGATGGCACGCGTCATTACCGAAGGGGCGGAAGACGACCAGGACAAGCGCTCGGAGGCGATTATCGCCACCATTCAGGCCGATATTCTGACGGCGCTCATCGACGTGCGTGAGGCCAGTGATGAAGAGATGGCGCCCGCAGAGCGTGCGTCGCTCCTGGCCAGGGTGGGCAAAAGCATTGCCACCCTGACCCGCTCGTCGGTCAGTCTCAAACGCTATCAGGCAGAGGTGCGCGATAAAATTGCCGCCCAGCTGGATGTGCTGGAGCTGGAAGTCAAAAACAACGACGGCCACGTCAGCCTGGAAACCGTGCAGCGTGTCCGTCAACAGATTTACGGGATCATCCAGTGAGCGCGGCACTGGAGCTTTACCCTTACCAGCAGCGCTGGCTGCTTGACCGGCCGCGCTTTAAAATCGGCCAGTTTGCGCGCCAGACCGGCAAAACCTTTACCACCACGCTGGAGCTGGTTGATGACTGTTTTGAGACCGAGGCCCTCTCCCGCTCACGCGAGAGGGAACCGTTCTGCGTGGTGTTCAGGTGAAGCACGTTATTTACCTCTTCTCACCGGGCTGCCCCCTCTCCCGCTCGCGGGAGAGGGTTGGGGTGAGGGCCAGCACCCGCCCCTCACCCCACGTGATGCCGCGTACGGTACTTATCGATCAGCACCGCTATAATGATCACCCCGCCCAGAATCACCGCGGCGATCGCGTCCAGCTCATAGCCAACGCCGAGATTGCCGTTAGCGCTGTACAAACGCGACGCGCTCATCAGGCCACCCAGCCCGGACAGCAGGCCGCTCATGGCGTACACAAACACCAGCACCGCGCCGACTTTAATACCGGTCAGGCGCGCTGCCTGCATGTTGCCGCCCACCGCATAGATGTGCACGCCAAGCGTGGTGCGGCGCAAAATAAACCAGCACAGCGCAATCACCGCAAAGGCAATGATAATCAGCCACGGAATCGGTCCGAGATAACCGTTGCCTATCCACTCAAAGTTGATATCCGAATTGATCACCGTGGTGCCGTTAGCCAGTAGATAGGCTGCCCCGCGCAGCGCTGTATAGGTGCCCAGCGTAACGATAAACGGCGGCAGGCCCGCCCAAGCGACCAGAATGCCGTTGAACAGCCCCATGATCAGCCCGGCTCCGAGCGCGGCGGGGATGGTCAACCCGGCAAACGCCGGATCGAGCGACACCACCATCGCCGTGGTGCCCAGCATTGAGCCAACCGACAGGTCAATGCCACCGGTGAGAATGACAAACGTCATGCCTGCCGCCAGTACAATGTTGATGGAGGCCTGACGCGTGATATTCACCAGGTTAGCTTCGGTAAAAAAGTTCGGGGCGACAAAGCCAAATACCGCCACGATCAGGATCGGCAAGATACCCACGGTTTGCAGCAGGTCACTCATCAACGCACGTTTTAGCGTTGGACTTTTTACGCGTGCGGTTTCACTGGTCATTCCCGTCTCCTCAGGCCTGGACCGGCTGCGCGCCGGTGGCCAGTGTCATTATATTTTCCTGGCTAATCTGCTCGCCGCTCAGCTCGCCAGCGATGGTGCCTTCACGCATCACGTACACGCGGTCGCTCATGCCTACCACTTCCGGCAGCTCGCTGGAGATCATCAAAATCGCCACGCCCTGCTGCGCCATCTGGTTCATCATGCGGTAGATTTCACTCTTGGCGCCGACATCCACGCCGCGCGTCGGCTCATCAAGAATCAGGATGCGCGGCGCTATCGATACCCAGCGCGAAATCAGCAGCTTCTGCTGGTTGCCGCCGGATAATCCGCCGGCGCGCACCTAGGCGTGCGGCACGCGGATATTCAGCGATTGAATTGCCTCGCTGGCGATCTTCTGCCCTTTGCGCCGGTTAAGCAGGCCGTAGCTGGCATCGCGCTCAAGCGTGGCCATCACTATGTTTTCCTGCGCCGCCAGTTCCAGGAACAGTCCCTGCTCTTTGCGGTTTTCGGTCAGATGATTTACCGCTAGGCGAATTTCGCCGAAGGTAATGGCGCGATCTTTGTTAAACAGATCGCTGAGCGGACGGCCGACCATCATGCGCACCAGTTCGCTGGCGTTCAGCTGTTCGCGCGTCAGGCTGCCAACGTACTGGCCGTCGCGCAGCACGCTGACGCGATCGGAGAGTTCATACACCTCCGCCATGCGGTGGCTGATGTAGATGATCGCCATGCCTTCGCTGCGCAGGCGTTTGATCAGTGCAAACAGCTGTTCGGTTTCGCGGTTAGAGAGCGCAGCGGTGGGTTCGTCCATCACCAGGATGCAGCTGTTGCGATGCAGCGCGCGGGCAATTTCCACCTGCTGCTGCTCGGCGATGCTCAGGCGGCTCACCAGATCGGTGGCGCTGAACTGCGCGCCAAGGCGGTTAATCACCTGCTGCGCTTCTTCCGCCATCTGGCGACGCTTCACCAGCCCGCCACGGGAAATTTCACTGCCGAGAAAGATGTTTTCTGCCACCGTCAGATTCGGCGCCAGGTTGATTTCCTGATAAATCAGGGTGATCCCTGCCGCCAGCGCCTCTTTCGGGCCCCCTGATAGCGTAGGGTTGACCATCGATAAGAATTTCCCCGCTGCTGGCGGTATACGCGCCGGCCAGAATCTTCATTAAGGTACTTTTACCGGCACCGTTTTCGCCCATCAGCGCGTGCACTTCACCCGGCCAGACGGTCAGGTCGACGCCTTTCAGCGCATAGAAGCTGCCGAAGCGCCGGGTAATTGCCCGCATTTCTAATATCGGTGTCGCCGCCATCTTCAGGCTCCTGCTGCCAGTGGATAGCAGCGAGTTAAGCAACGCCAGATAAATGGAAAATGTCAGACGCCGTTCATATTTGTCATATTGCGCCCCGGCCGCGCTTCTATACTCGCCGGAGTTGAGCGGTGAGGAGCGGCAGCAATGAGTCACAGTCTGCACTGGCACGCCGGCGCGCGCGGGCGCCTGCTGATGTTTAACCTGCTGGTGGTGAGCGTTACGCTGGCGGTGAGCCTGGTGGCTATTTTCGGTTTTCGCCACGCCGGTCACATTCAGGAGCAGGCACAGGCACAAACGCTGGCCGATATGAACGGCAGCCTGGCGCTGACCGTCGATCAGCTGCCGCCCGGCACGCTGGCCAGCCGCATAGAGCGCGCGCGGCTGGCCGCCGATCGCGCCGCACAGCTGACGCAGCGCCTGCTGGCCTTCTCACGCAAACAGGCGCTTTATCCGCGTGCCGTTTCGGTGGTGGAGCTGGTGGAAAATCTGCAGTCGCTGCTGCAGCACTCCCTGCTGCCCGGCCAGCATCTGGTGGTGGATGCGCAGCGCCCCGGCTGGCCGGCGTGGATCGATGCCGGCCAGCTGGAGAACGCCCTGATGAATCTGGTGGTGAACGCGCGCGATGCCATGGAGCGACAGAGCGGCGAGATCCGCCTGCGCATCTGGAATCAGCGGATTCAGGAGGCCGATGGCAAGCGCGACCGCGTCACCATTGAAGTGATTGACCACGGCTGCGGCATGTCCGCCGAGGTGCGGGAACAGGTGTTTGAACCCTTCTTTACCACCAAAGTCACCGGCAGCGGCAGCGGGCTGGGGCTGTCGATGGTGTACGGATTTGTGCGCCAGTCCGGCGGACAGATCGAACTGGAGACCGCGCCGGGCCAAGGCACCACGGTGCGCCTGCTGCTGCCGCGCGCGCCGGAAGCCGCGCAGCCGCTGGTGAGCGCGCCGGTGCTGACGCCGCGTGCCAGCCGCGATCGCCTGATACTGGTGCTGGATGACGAGCCGGCGGTGCGCCAGACGCTGTGCGAACATCTGCATCAGCTGGGTTATCTGAC
The DNA here is from genome assembly GCF_059731155.1 of Type-A symbiont of Plautia stali. NCBI lineage: Bacteria > Type-A symbiont of Plautia stali. Next base: position 2,088,221 of record NZ_AP035891.1, read on the forward strand.
GCTGGAGTGTGCTGACAGCGAGAGTGCGCTGACGCTGCTGCGCCAGACGCCGGATATCGATCTGCTGATCAGTGACCTGATGCTGCCGGGAGCCCTGAACGGTGCGGATGTGATTCGCCAGGCGCAGCAGCAGTGGCCACAGCTGGCCACCCTGCTGATCAGCGGTCAGGATCTGCGCCAGACGCCGGTGACGCTGCTGCTGTGTGAACGGCTGGCGAAACCCTAGCAGCAGGCGCAGCTGGTGCAGGCGCTGGAGCGCGCCTGGCAGCGCAGCGAACGGCTCAGTCGCGCGCGGCAGGCTGCCACAGCGGCACCCCTTTCCCGATGATGTAGCGTTTACGCAGCCGGCTGGAGATGGCGTCCATCACCACCACCACCAGAATCACGGTGAGGAACATCACCACATCCCAGTACCACAGGCGCATGTTTTCGGCGTAGACCAGCCCGACGCCACCGGCGCCGACAAAGCCCAGCACCGCCGCCGAGCGGGTGTTGGACTCGATCTGATACAGACTCAGCGCGAGAAAGGTGGGAAACGATTGGGTAAAAATGCCGTAACGGTGTTTTTGCAGACTGTTGGCCCCTACCGCGCTCAGGCCGCGACTGGGTGAGCGTTCAACCGCTTCATGCCCTTCGGCATACAGCTTGCCCAGCAGGCCGATATCCTGCATCACAATCGCCAGCACCCCGGCCAGCGGCCCCATGCCCACCGCCCGCACGAAGATCAATCCCCAGATGGCCATGTAGATGCCGCGCAGCACATCCAGCAGCCGGCGCACCAGCAGCGATATTGGCCGCGTCAGCGGATCGTGCATCACATTGCGCGCCGCCAGAAAGGAGACCGGCAGCGCGATGACGGTGGCGGTGAGCGTGCCGGCAAACACGATAGCCAGCGTGATGCCGACCTGCGAGAAATAGTAGCCAAACGGCCAGTTGATGAAATCCTGCCACACGAACATGCGCAGAAAATAACGTCCGAGCTGCTGGCAGCCAATGACAAAGCGCTGCCACTCAATGCCAAACACGCTGAAGAAAAACAGATAGTAGAGCACCAGCGCCAGCGCAATCAGCGCAATGCGCCGCAGGTAACGATTTTGCGCGGCAAACAGTGCAGCGTGCTGCTGTTTCAGTTTCGCCACATCGGGCGCTAAGGCGATCATTTTACGTCTCCTTCTACCACACGGCGGCGCAGCCAGCCGGATAGCGTATCTAGCAGCGACACCACCACGATGATCAGCAGCAGCGTCATGCTGACCTGATCGTAGCGATCCAGTTTGATGTTGGTCATCAGCTCCTGACCGATGCCGCCCGCGCCCACCAGCCCGAGGATGGTGGAGGAACGGAAGTTAATTTCCAGCCGCATAAAGCTGTAGGAGAGAAAGGTCGGTTTCACCTGCGGCCAGAAGGCGAAGCGCATACGCTGCAGCTTGCTGGCACCACAGGCGGCGAGGCCGCGCACCGGTTTATCGGAGGCGCTCTCAATCGATTCGTAGAACAGTTTGGTCAGGCTGCCAATGGTGTGCAGCGCCAGAAAGCCAGGGATGGCGCCGATGCCGAACGCCATCACGAACATCACCGCCCACGCCAGCTCCGGCATGGTGCGCAGGAAGGCGACAAAGGCGCGAATCGCCATTCGCAGGCTGCGCATTAATACGCATCAGGCAATTGACGGGGCGAACACCGTAGGGTGCGCATTCATGCGCACCTGGATATCTCCCACCACCGCAACGCCCCCGCTCCCCAATCCCATTTTCTGCCAGCCAGCCCGCTTCTCCTGCTGTCTGAATCGTCTACACTTCAGGTTGAAAAAGCCGCAGCGGTGTAAAAATGGCGTAAAAATTTGGCCGATTGGTATAAAAATCGCGTACAAAAAAACGCCAACCCATACCGATTACGCTGCTGAAACGCTATCTTCGCCAGCATAAAAGTGGGTGATTGCGACACGCCAGTGCGGTTGATGGCGCTCGCCCTTTCTCCCTGAAAAAACAGGAAATGTATGAGTCAATCAGAGAAACAGTCTCTGCCTGCTGGCATGCTGGCCGCCGCCGGCATCGTGTTTGGTGATATCGGTACCAGCCCGCTGTATACCCTGAAAGAGTGTCTGTCGATTTTGCCGGACGGCGCGCCGTCGGCGCTGGCGGTGATGGGCTTTCTATCACTGATCTTCTGGGCGCTGACGCTCATCGTCACGCTGAAATATGTCTGCTTCGTGATGCGCGCCGACCACGACGGCGAAGGCGGCATCTTATACTCTGATGTCACTGGCACGCCGCAACGTTGGCCGCAAAGCCGGTCATATCATCGTGCTGGCCGGTCTGATTGGCGGCGCATTTTTCTATGGTGATGGCGTGATTACCCCGGCCATCTCGGTGCTGTCGGCCATCGAAGGGATTCAGGGGCTGGAAAAATATGTGGTGCCGCTGGCGCTCACCATCCTCGCGCTGCTGTTCATTATCCAGAAACACGGCACGGAAAAGGTCAGCCGGGTGTTTGGACCGGTGATGTTTGTCTGGTTTGTGGCCATCGGCGCGCTCGGCATTCGCGGTATTCTGCCCAACCCGGAAGTGCTGCACGCGCTCAGTCCGTCTTATGCGCTGACCTTCCTGCTCAGTCACAAAGCGCTCTCGCTCGCGGCGATGGGCATGGTGGTGCTGGCGGTGATCGGCGCGGAAGCGCTGTATGCCGACATGGGCCACCTAGGCAAAGCGCCCATTCGTCTCGCCTGGCTGGTGATCGCCATGCCGGCGCTGATACTAAATTACTTCGGCCAGGGCGCGCTGGTGCTCGCCGATGCGCAGGCGCTGAACAATCAGTTCTTTAATCTGGCACCCGGCTGGGCGCAGATTCCGCTGATTGTGCTGTCGACGCTGGCCACGGTCATCGCGGCGCAGGCGGTGATTTCCGGCGTCTATACCCTGACGCATCAGGCCATTCGCTAGGGCTTTTTACCGCCGATGCGCATCATTTTTACCTCGCATACCGAGTCCGGGCAGATTTACATCCCGGTGGTTAACTGGCTGCTGTTCACCGCCGTCATGCTGATTGTGCTGGCTTTCCGTCAGTCGTCGGCGTTGTCCTCGGCGTACGGCATCGTGGTGACCGGCACCATGGTGATCACCGCCTGTCTGGCGGGCGTGGTGGCGCTGCGTAACTGGCGCTGGCCGCTGCCGCTGGCACTGCTGTTCCTGCTGTGTATGCTGGTTGTCGACGTGCCGCTGTTCATCGCCAACCTGATCTGCTGTCCGGCGGCTGGGTGCCGGTGCTGCTGGCGCTGACCATGATGGGATTGATGCTGATCTGGAGCAGCGAGCGTAACCGCCTGATTCGCCGTCTCAATAACGATCAGGACGGTTTGCTGGCGCTGGTGAAATCGCTGGAGAGCAATCCGCCGAACCACGTCGAGGGCACCGCCATCTTCCTCGCGCGCAAGGAGTTTGAAATTCCCCAGGCGCTGTTGCACAACCTCAAGCATAACCGCGTGCTCCACCGCCGCGTGGTGCTGTTGCATATCCGCACCACCGACACGCCGCGCGTCTATAACCAGCAGCGCATCAGCATTACGCAATTGTCGCCGTCGTTCTGGCAGGTCACTGCGGCTTACGGCTGGCGTGAAGTGCGGTCGATGGCCGAGATTCTGCATCTGTGCGGACTGGAAGGTTTTGGCTGCACGGTGAATGAAGCGTCATTTTTTACCGCGCACGATACGCTGGTGATGAAAAAACGCCGCGGTCTGGCGCGGGTGCGCGGCGGGATTTTTCACTTCTGCCAGCGCAACGCGCTGCGCGCCCATGAGCAATTTCATATTCCGCCCAACCGGGTGATCGAACTGGGCGGCCAGCGCGAATTTTAAGCCGCAGGGCCAAGGATGGCCGGATTTGCCTGCACATGACGCACCGACTTTTTTAATGGCAAATGTAAGCAGATGAAAAAATATTAGCGAAACATTACCGGAGTTGTGGCGGAACTTTTCTTAACATCTGATTAGCAATTAAAGCTAAAACGCATAACCTCAAAAGGTGTTTATTAACCCTACCGGCATGATGATTCACTGTGCGCTTTGCCGGAATGTATAAACCAATAATCAACGATCTCAGTATCGGTTAATTCACTTCCGGCTCTGTTGTTATTTTGAGGAGTAAGACCATGAAAGAGTTAATTAACGACGTGATTTCCATTTTTACGCCGCAAAATGTTAAACCGGTTTTAATTCGCGCCGATTTGACGCACCGCGAATTATCCTCAATCCATCCGGCGGGTGTGACCTCCGTAAGCTGGGCCACATCAATGGAAGAGTTAACAGACGCCATTGTGAAAAAAGCCCAAGCGGCCGGAGCCGTCGGTTATCACATCACCGACGTTGAATCGCATGAGCCGGGCCACGACGGCCAGCACGTGATGGCCGCCACCGCCACGCTGTATTACATCAATGACAGGGTGGCTTACGGCTGATGTTGGGATTAACACGTTTTTCTGTTTATGGCCTGCCCGTCATTTCCGGCAGGCTTTTTTCATTAAAATAGGCGGCGAGAAAATCGAGAAAAACTTTAATACGCTGCGATTCTGCGGCGCGTTGCGTATACACCGCCCAGATATTGGCTTCCTGATACCACTGCGGTAATATCGCCACCAGCTCGCCCGTCGCCAGATACGGCGCCACATCCCACGCTGAACGCAGCGCAATACCATGCGCCTGCAATGCCCAGTGCAGAATAACCTTGCCGCTATTGGAAGAGTAATGGCTGTTCAGGCGACACAACACCTGCTGTTCGCCATTGGTCAATGCCCAGTTACCAAATGAATTATCGCGTTCATTAATGAACAGACAGCTGTGATGAATTAACTCATCCAGCGATGGCTGGCATACCGGCGCGGGATAAATACACCGGCGCGGCACATAAAATTCGCCGGTTGGCAATGAGCCGGCGGGCAATATAGGAAGGATTGAGATCATCGCCAACGCAGATTTCCACGTCCGTGCCGCTCTGTAGCAGGTCGAATGCCCGATCGCTTAGCATCAATTTAATATTCAGCGACGGATGCTGGTGAATAAATGCCGAAACCGCATCCGATAAATAGTCCTGACCGAAACCAAACGAGCAGCCGACGGTAATTTCCCCGGTCAGCTCGCGGCGCCACTGACGGAAATTATTGAGAAAGCCATCCATTTCCTGCACCACCTGCAGCGCGCCCTCCAGCGCTTTTTCACCTTACGGCGTCAGGCGCATCACGCGGTTGGTGCGGAAAAACAGCCGCGTCTCCAGCTGTTTTTCCAGAATGGCGATGCGTTTACTGATGTAAGACGGTGACTGACCCAGCTCAATCGCCGCGCGGCCGAAACCGTCATGCCGCGCCACGCTGATAAACACGTACAGGTCTTCAATCGACGGCCAACCCTGTAACGGCTTCTGATAACTTTTCCGGCAAGCAGTATTTTCATAACAGCACATGGTGAGTGAACGCCACGTGGTTATAACACAGATCCCAAGAAGCGCTGAAGCGAGTGCAGAAACCGCTCTGGCACCTCTTCCTGCGGTGAATGGCCGCACGGTAACGCCTCGCCCTGCACCTGCAGCGCCTTGTCCTGCCAGGTGTGCACCACATCATACAGCTGACCCACCGTGCCCTTTTCGCCCCATAGCAGTAACAGTGGACAGGCAATGCGCCGGTCGCTGTCAGCGGCATCGTGTTGCAAATCGATACTGGCGGCGGCGCGATAATATTCATATACCGCGTGGATCATCGCCGGATCCCGATAGCAGCGCAGATAATCTTCAAACACCGCCGGTTCGGTAGCACCCGGCGTTTTCAGCTGGCCATCAATGTGTTTACGCAAAAAGAACGCCGGATCGTGACCAATCATGGTCTCCGGCAGCGGGTGCGGCTGAATCAGAAAGAACCACCAGAAATAGCGCTTGGCGAACGCCTGATCGGTCAGCGCGTACATGGTGGCAGTCGGTGCGATATCGACAAACACGCAGCAGCTGACTTTCTCCGGATGATTGAGCGCCAGCCGGTGCCCGACGCGCCCGCCGCGATCGTGGCCGACAAACGCCACGCGCTGCAGGCAAAGTGCGTCGATCAGCTGGTTGATATCCTGCGCCATGCTGCGTTTGGCATACGGCAGATGCTCAGCGTCACTGGCGGGCTTGTCGCTGTCACCGTAGTCGCGCAAATCCGGCAGGATCACCTGATAGTGCTGCGCCAGCTGCGGTGCGATTTTGCGCCAGGCCAGATGATTTTGCGGATGGCCCTGCAGCATCAGCAAAGGCGTGCCCTTGCCGCCGCTGGCCACGCGCAGCGTAACGCCATTATCCAGCGTTACATCCTGCAGGGTAAAACCGGCGATAAACGGCGACGGGCCGCGGTCGATAATCTCACTCATGGTTGCTCCTTGGTGCGCTGCAGCCACGGGCGCTGCGCAAAGTGCTGCGCTTCAAACTGGCTGATATCCGCTTCATATTGCAGCGTCCAGTCCACCGCGCTGCCGCCACCGATCAGCATTTCGCGCTTCAGTGCACTCACCGTAAAGTGAATCACTTCGTCCGCGAACTGAATGGTTTGCTGCTCCAGCGACACGCTGATGGTGTTGCGCTGCGCATCAGCGGCCACCGCGCTAAGACGCTGGTAATCCGCCTCGCTCAGGCTCAGCGTCAGCACGCCGTTACGCTGGCAGTTGTCGTCAAAAATGCCGGCGAAACTGGTGCCGATAATCGCGCGGATGCCCAGCTGATTCAGTCCCCACACCGCATGTTCGCGGCTGGAGCCGCAGCCAAAATTGGCGCCGACCAGCAAAAACGTCGCGTTCTGCCAGCCCGGCTAATTGAGGATGAAATCAGGGTTCGGCGCATCGTCGGCCAGAAAGCGCAGGTCAAAGAACACGCCGCAGTCCAGCCCCTGACGGTCAATGCCTTTGAGAAACTGCTTGGGCATAATCAAATCGGTATCGATGTTAGCTGCCAGCAGCGGTGCCAGCTTGCCGGTGATGGTAGTGAAAGCTTGCATATTAAACCCCGGATTGCAGATAGTGACGAACATCAACCAGATGGCCCGCCAGCGCAGCGGCGGCGACCATCGCCGGACTCATTAAGTGAGTGCGCGCGCCCGCGCCCTGACGGCCGGCAAAGTTACGATTGGTGCCCAATGCGCAGCGATCACCCGGTGCCAGCACATCTTCGTTCATCGCCAGACACATCGAGCAGCCCGACTGACGCCACTCGAAGCCGGCGTCAATAAAGATGGCCGCCAGCCCTTCCGCCTCCGCCTGCTGCCGTACCTGGGTTGAGGCCGGAACGATGATGCCGCGCACGTGCGGCGCGATTTTGCGTGCGCCAATCACCGCTGCCGCGGCGCGCAAATCTTCAATGCGCCCATTGGTGCAGGAGCCGATAAACGCGTGGGTGATGGCAATGTCGGCCAGCGGCGTGCCGGCTTGCAGCCCCATGTAGTGCAGTGCATTTTTCATCGCCTGCTGTTTCACCAGATCGGGTTCGTCAGCCGGATTGGGCACGTGGCCGCTGATGGCGCAGGCCTGATCCGGGCTGATGCCCCAGGTGACTTTCGGCTCCAGATCGCTGCAATCAATGGTCAGTCGCCGGTCAAATGCCGCATCATCATCGCTGCGCAACGTGCGCCACTCGGCCAGCGCCTGCTGCCATAGCTCGCCCACCGGCATTTGCGGTTTGCCGGCAATGTAAGCGTAGACCTTGTCATCCGGCGCGATAATCGCCCCGCGCGCGCCGGCTTCCACCGCCATGTTACACAGCGTCATACGCCCTTCCATGCTCAGCGCATCGATCGCGCTGCCGGTAAACTCAATCGCATAGCCCGTAGCGCCGGATGCGCCAATTTGTTCAATTAACGCCAGCACGATGTCTTTGGCGGCACAGCCAAACGGCAGCTCGCCGGTGACTTCAACGCGCATGGTTTTCAGCGTGCGATAAATCAACATCTGTGTCGCCAGCAGGTGCTCGATTTCCGAGGTGCCGATGCCGAATCCCAGCGCGCCAAACGCACCGTAAGTGGTGGTATGGCTGTCGCCGGCAGCAATCACCATCCCCGGCATCACCAGCCCCTGCTCGTGCGCCACCACATGTTCAATGCCCTGTCGCGGGTCGAGCACGTCAAACAGCTCGATGCCAAAGTGTTCAGCATTTTTGCGGAAGTAATCGACCTGCAGATGACCGCCAGCGTCGGTCATCGCCGCATCGCGCGCCGGCCGCGTTGGGTTCACGTGGTCGACGTTGAGTAGAATGGTGGCCGGATGGCGCACGCGCCGCGACCGGTCGCGCAGACCGCTAAACGCCTGCGGGCTGGTGTATTCATTGAGGATTGACCGGTCGATATAGAGCAGCACGTGCCCCTCATCGTCTAGGTGACGTACCACATGCTGTTCGATCAGCTTTTCATACAGGGTTTTGCGCGCCATGCTCATGTCCACGCGAAAGTTAAACAAGTCATCAGAGACCTTAGGGTAAACCCATTCGGCGTCAGATCATCAACACGCTCCGTGCAGTGATAGTGCATGATTTGTCATCGCGGCAGCGGATTTAATTTGACCTAAGTCGTGCCCGTCGTTATAAATAATAACCGCGCTCCGTTAGCGGATATATTGTTGCTTTTTCCCGCATTGCTGCTGTTTTCCTGCCGTTTATTTCGCCATTCCGCTTTTATGAAAGTTAATTAATTGCCATCAATAGTTAATTAACTAAAAACAAGTTAATCTTTTCGTAACAATCTTTTAATTTGCCAACCGAATTTTTAACGTTCATCTACAAAGAATAAACAGGACTGGCATGACTCAGACCAAAAAACTTGTGTCCGCGCTTTCGCTGACGGCACTGCTTGTCTCTTCAGCGGTTCACGCTGAGAACGCACCAGAAAAAACCGACGTGCTGCTGATTCGCGGCGGTATCATGAGCGCCTCGCTCGGTACCTGGCTGCAGGAGCTGCAACCGGGCTGGAAACAACTGATGGTTGAGCGTCTCGACGGCGTCGCGCTGGAATCCTCCAACGGCTGGAATAACGCCGGTACTGGCCACTCTGCCAACATGGAGCTGAACTACACGCCAGAGCGTGCAGACGGTTCCATCGATGTGAGCAAAGCGCTGGAAATCAATGAATCGTTCATGATTACCCGCCAGTTCCTGACCAGCCAGGTACAGCGTGGTGTGCTGCACGATCCGCGTTCGTTCATCAACTCCACCCCGCACATGAGCTTTGTCTGGAGCGACAAAAACGTCGAATACCTGACCAAACGCTATGCGGCACTGCAGAAAACTACTCTGTTCCTGGGCATGAAGTTCTCTACCGATCACAAGCAGATCGAGCAGTGGGCACCGCTGGTGATGGAAGGCCGCGATCCGAATCAGAAAGTGGCCGCCACCTGGACGCCGGTGGGTACCGACGTTAACTACGGTGAAATTACCCGTCAGCTGATCGGCAGCCTGCAGAAAGATCAAAACTTCAAGCTGGAAACCTCCTCTGAAGTCACCGATTTCAAACGCAACAGCGACAACTCCTGGCACGTCACCATCAAAGACGTGAAGAGCGGCGCAAACCGTGAACTGGATGCGAAATACGTATTCATCGGCGCGGGCGGTGCGGCGATCAAACTGCTGCAAAAAACCGGTATTCCTGAAGCCGATAACTACGGCGGTTTCCCGGTGGGCGGTTCGTTCCTGATGACCGAAAACCCGGAAATCACCAGCCGTCACCTAGAGAAAGTGTACGGTCAGGCTTCAGTAGGCGCACCGCCAATGTCGGTACCGCACATCGATGCCCGTAACCTCGACGGTAAAAAAGTGGTGCTGTTTAGGCCGTTCGCCACGTTCTCAACCAAATACTTGAAGAACGGTTCGCTGTTCGATCTGCTGAGCGCCACCACCACCAGCAACTTCATGCCGATGACGCACGTGGGCATCGATAACTTTGACCTAGTGAAATACCTGATTGGTCAGGTAATGCTGAACGATGACGACCGCTTTGCCGCGCTGAAAGAGTACTACCCGAACGCGCGTAAAGAGGACTGGAAACTGATTCAGGCCGGCCAGCGTGTGCAGATCAGCAGAAAACCGTGGCGGCCCTGCTGGGTGCTTCACCGGGTGCATCAACTGCAGCACCGATCACCCTGAACGTGATGCAGAAGCTGTTCCCGCAGCAGTTCGCGTCACCGGAGTGGCAGCAGAAGATCCGCGCTATCGTGCCAAGCTTCGGCCAGAAGCTGAACGGCAACACCGCGCTGACCCAGCAGGCATGGGATAACACCGCTGCCGTGCTGCAGCTGACCAAACCGCCAGTGATTAACATGGACGATCAGCAGTCGGCACCTGCGCAGGCCAAACCGCGCGAAGAGTCCGCGAAGCAGGATATGGCGCTGTAATAAGCCATCGCTGAATCAATCGAACCGATGCCGGTGCGCGAGTTATCGCCCACCGGCATTTTTTTCTGGAATCAAATGATTGCTATGTCAGGTTGCGCAATAAATTGCGCCGCTACGGTTTGTGCGCGTTGTTATTACTGCACCTTCCAACCGCACTTTGCATAGCGGCACGATTTATCGTGCTAATTCAATCGTTGTAAGACCGCGGTAAGAGCAGGCATTCTGGATCTTCCGTAGGGTGCGCATTCATGCGCACCTGGAAAAATAATTACGACTTCACGTAATCCGAATAGGCATTTTGCAGCGCAATGTGGTCGGCAATATATTTCGCATCGTGCCACACGCCATAAATAAACGACGACGCCCGGTTGACCAGATTGAGCAGGCCAAGGAAATAAATACCACGCTCGGCAGAAATGCCGCGCTTGTGGAATGGCAGGCCCTGTTCATCGAAGGCATCCACCTGTAGCCAGCTGAAATCAAATTTAAACCCGGTAGCCCAGATGATGGTGCTGATGCCCGCCGCCTGCACATCCAGCTGCATCAGCGGATTCAGCAGGCACGGCGGATCCGGCAACAGCTCCCACGCCTGCGGCTCGGCCGGTAAATCCAGCCCGTTGCGTTCAATGTACGCATCCGCATCGCGCAGCACCTCGAAATAGGCTCTGTCGCCTTCGGCAATATTCTCTGCCAGCCCCGGCGCAAAGCGCAGCACGCCGTTATCCCAGCGCTCGGTGATGCCGACCAGCGTAATGCCCATATGGGCCAGCCGGCGGAAATCCACGGTTTTACCGCCTTCATAGCCGCTGACGGCAAAGGCCACGTGCTGTTTCTTCGGTTTGATTTTCACTTCGTCCCACAGCCCCAGCGCGCCAAGCCACCAGCAGTAATCACGGTCGCGATAGGCGCGTGGCGGGCGGTAGTGCTCGCCGACCGACAGAAACATCTCGCGACCGACCTGACGCAGCTCCTCGGCGATCTGGGGGTGCCGGACGCACCTGCACCGACCACCAGCACCGCACCAGGCGCCAGCTGCTGTGGATTCTTGTACGCCGATGAGTGGATCTGCTGCGGCACCGCGCCTGCAGGCACGATGGCCGGGAACGCGGGCTTCTGAAACGGGCCGGTGGCAGCCACCACATTGTCCGCGTCGAATTCTCCTACCGATGTCACCACCCGGAAGCCGCTGCGTCCGGGCAGCCGCGTCACCTGCTGTACTTCAACCCCGGTGCGCACCGGCGCGTTGAGCATCTTTGCGTAATCCTCGAAATACTGCGCCATGCGCTCTTTCGGCGGAAACGCCTCCGGCGAAATGTTATCAAACTTCAGCGAAGGAAAACGGTCGTGCCACGCCGGACCGTTTGCAACCAGCGAGTCCCAGCGTTCGGAGCGCCAGCGCTCGGCAATGCGGCTGCGCTCCAGCACCACGTGCGGGATCTGCATCTGCGCCAGATGTTCGCTCATGGCGATACCCGCCTGGCCCGCTCCGACAATCACGGTATTGATTTTTTCTACTGACATAGGTCATCCCCGAATAGTTGGCATGCCACCAGCGCGGCGCAAATATTGCCCGCTGGCGATTAACACCAGGTTGTCATGTTTAACGGCGGCTCGATGGCACAGCGAAATTAATGCCCGGCCTCAACGTTTAATATTTTTCCCAGCCCGAAAAACTTATTGGCGATAATTAACATCGCTGCGGTCACCACAATATAAATAACCGACAGCGCCGCCAGCGTCGGGTCGGCAAATTCCCGCACGTAGTTGTACATGGCCACCGGCAGCGTCTGCGTCGCCTGGGTGGTAATAAACAGCGAGGCGGTAAATTCATTGAATGAGATAATCGCCGCGAACAGCCAGCCACCAAACAGGCCCGGCAGAATCAGCGGCACGGTAATGGTCCATACTACGCGCAGCGGCGATGCGCCGAGGCTGGCCGCCGCCAATTCTATCCGCTGCTCGAGATTTTTCAGCGATACATAGACGCTGCGCAGCACGAACGGCAGCACCAATACCACGTGGCAGAAAATCACCAGCGCGTAGCCGCGTCCCAGATTGAGCTGCGACACCAGCATCAGCAGGCCGAGGCCAATGGTGAAATGCGGAATAAACAGCGGCGACAGCAGAATGCTCTCCAGCACTTGTTTGCAGGGAAAGCGATAGCGCTCGATGGCAATCGCCAGCGTGGCACCGATGATCACCGCCAGCGTTGACGCCCATGCTGTGACAATCAGTCCGGACCAGAAGCCGTGACGAAAATCATCGTAGCTCAGCGCCCGCTCAAACCAGCGCAGCGACCAGCCTTTCGGCGGGAAGAACAGCACGGAGGTGCTGCTGAACGACGAGATAAACACCACTACGGTGGGCAACATGACAAACGTCAGAATGGCGATCACCAGCAGTTTACCCAGCAGCGCGATCAGTTTGTTGTTGTGAGAACGGGTCATATCAGTGCCCTCCCATGGCGTGCAGGAAGCGCGTCATGCGCTTCAGCGCCAGCAGCAGCAGAGTGGTCATCAGCAGGCCAGCAATGCTCAGCGCTGCGGCAAACGGGAAGTTCATCGAGGAGAAGCCCAGCTGATACACCAGCGTAGCCACGGTACTGACGCGCCCGCCGCCAATCAGTTGTGGCGTCGCGAAAGCGCTGAAAGTCCAGGCAAACGCGGTAGTCAGGCTGGCGATGATGCCGGGAATGGACAGCGGAATGGTCACCGTCAGCAGCGCGCGTACTGGCCCGGCGCCGAGGCTGGTGGCCGCTTTTTCGTAGTCCGGATTGATGTGTGACAGCGCCGTCGCCAGCATCAGCACCATGATCGGCATGGTGACGTGCACCAGCGCGACCACCACGCCGGTCTGGGTAAACATAAACTGGATTGGCTGACTGATGATCCCCAGCGCCAGCAGCAGGCTATTTAAGAAAGCCGCTGTTACCCAGCACGATAATTCACGAATAGGTGCGCACCACTTCACCCAGAAACAGCGGTGTTACCGCGATAATCAGAATGGTGGATTTAATCCACGCGGTGCGGGTGCGCACCAGCGCATAGGCCAGCGGGTAACTCATCAGCAAACCAAATAAGGCGGTTTTGGCAACTGAGCAGCACGGTATTGAGAAACGCGTCACCGTAAATACGTTTGAACAGGCCACTGAAATTGGCCAGCGTAAAGCCGCCGACATCCAGCGAGCCGGGGATATACGCACGCACGCTGAACTGCATCACCGCAAACATCGCGACGACCAGCCCCATCGCGGTCAGCGTGGCGGGAAGAATGAACCAGGGTAAAAATGTCGGTTTTTTCGTCATGGACGTTACTGCCTGCATAGGTGTTACCGGCTACGGCGAGGCACCAGCCCCGCCGCAGCACCAGGACAATCAGTGAGACATGATGTTTTCAGAGAACCACTGACGCCACTCGGCGGTTTTCTCCGCACGCAGTTGTGGATTGGTATTGATGGTGGCATTCCACTGCGCCGGCGTGGTCAGCATGCCTGGCAGCTTCGCCAGCTCCGGATCGATATGCGCGTTGGTCACCGTCGGGCTACCACGATAGATCTTCGCCACCTGCTGCTGAATTTCCGGTTTCAGCGCGATGTTAATGAACTTGTACGCCAGGTCGGCATGTTTAGTGCCTTTATTGATGCCAACGGTATCCACGCCGAGGATCGCGCCCTCTTTCGGTATCGCCAGCTTAATGTTGACCCCTTCCGCAATCATGCTGTAGGCGTTCATCGACAGCATGACCTGCACCGGCGTTTCTCCGGTGGAGATCAGCTGCTGGCTGTTGGCATCATCGGTGTAGAACGATTTGATGTTAGGAATCAGCGCTTTCAGCTTCGCCTGGCCCTGCTGCCAGTGCGCCGCATCGCTGCCGGAGAGTTTGGCGGCCACGGCGATGATATGGCTCGGATCCCAGTCGGGCAGCGCCAGCGTGCCTTTCAGCTCCGGCTTCCACAGGTCGTTCCAGCTGGTGAAGGTTTCCCCTTTCGGCACCAGATCCGGACGGTAGCCGATGGTGTAGACGTAGCCCCACACGCTAAGATGATACGGGCTGACTTTGGCCTGCTGCACCAGATTGACCGCGTTAGGGATTTTGCTCATATCGAGCTTCTCAAACAGGCCGCTGTTGGCATACAGATAGCCGACGTGCGCGGTGGTGAAGGTCACGTCAGTTTCCGGCGAACCGCCCGCCAGTTTGGCTTTGTTGAGGCGATCGATGGTGCCGCCGGTGACGAACTGTACTTCGACGCCGGTCTCTTTGGTGAACTCTTTAGCGATGGTTTGATCGATCAGATCTTTAAAGCTGCCGCCCCAGGTGCTGACAATCAGCTTGTCGGCGGCCATGGCATTCCCTGCGCTCAGAATTCCCGTGGTTAACAACGTTAAGGCACACATCTTACGCAACATATTTTTGTCCCCAGTGAATGAAAAGGCTGTTATCGCTGCTCTGAACCACCGTTGATTCACCACGGCGCGCTACGCCAAAACAGTGCGAAAGTGAAAAGCAGGTGTCACAGCGATTCTGCCGCTGGCCGCTGCTGCGGTAAAACAGCCTTTTCCTCGCCGTTACATCGGAATTTCTGACGCTAAAAAAGTCGCTGCTTTGCAACGGATTTTCTTAAGCCCTAGTGAGGCAGAAGCGAATGGGCGTGAAGGTCCAGGCAGGGGATTATGCTGCTATTCGCTGTCCGGCATGATAAATGCATGGAAACAGGGGTAAATAGAAAAGCCGGCGCGACAAGATCGCGCTGGCGACACCAGGAGAATCTGCATGCTCAGTCGCATCACCCAGCGCCAGCTGGAATACTTCGTCGCGTCCGGCGAAGCCGGCAGCATTATTGGCGCATCCGAACGTATTCACGTGTCGTCACCGTCGATCTCTGCCGCCATTACCCACATCGAATCCGAGCTGGGGGTGCAGCTGTTTGTGCACCACCACGCGCAGGGCGTGTCGCGCAATTGGTCATCAGGTATTAAAAGAGGCGAAGCTGATTCTGGAACAGATGTCGAATCTGTACATCGCCTCAGAGTCGCTGAATAACGTGCGCGGCCCGCTGCGCGTCGGCTGTCTCGACACGCTGGCGCCGATGCTGACGCCGGAGCTGGTGTTTGGCTTTGGCCGCGCCTTCCCCGGCGTGCGCATCACGCTGGTGGAGGGCAATCATGAACAGTTGCTGAAACAGCTGCGCGCCGCCGATATCGATATCGCGCTAACCTACGATCTGGTGCCGGCCAGCGACATCGCTTTTCAGTCGCTGCGCAGCTGCCGCCGTATGTGATGGTCGGCGAACATCACCCGTTTGCCAGTCAGTCTGCGGTGACCATTCAGGACCTCGCCACGGTGCCGATGGTGCTGCTGGATATGCCTTGGAGCCGCGAATATTTTCTCAGCCTCTTTAGCGAAGCGGGCGTCACGCCCAACATTGTGATGCGCTCCGGCAATATGGAAGTGGTACGCGCGATGGTGGCAAACGGCGTGGGATTTGGCATCGCCAATGTGCGGCTCAAAGCCAATCTGTCGCAGGATGGCAAACGGGTGATCCGCGTGCGCCTTGCCGGCGTGAACCGGCCGATGTTGCTGGGATACGCCACGGTGGCCCACGTGCAGCAGTCGATGGTGGTAAACGCCTTCGCCGAACGCTGCCGCATGTTTATCTCCGATCAATACATTCCCGGCATGGCCGCGCCAAGCTACTTCGACCCGCAGGTGGTGCGCGTCGCCTGACGCGCTCAGTAACCCCGCGCGGGAAACACCTGGTTCAGCACCGGCTCGCAGCGCATCACCCGCTGGATGTTATCAGCGACCTGACGCGCGGCGCTGGCCGGGATCGCCACCGACGCCAGATGCGGCGTGATCAGCACATTCTCCATGCCCCACAGCGCATCGTCGGGCGGCAGCGGCTCACGATCGAACACGTCTAATGTGGCGTGCGCGATCTGTCCGCTCTGCAGCGCCGTGGTCAGCGCGGGCTGATCGACGATGGCGCCGCGCGACACGTTGATCAACGCGCAGCCCGGCGGCAACCGCGCCAGACGCTGCGCATCCAGCAAACCGTGGGTTTCCGGCGTGAGCGGCAGCATCACCACCAGAATGTCGCTGCTGGCCAGAAACTCATCCAGCGCCTGCGCGCCGCTGACGCAGTGAATGCCATCCAGCGGCTTTGGGCGACCGCGACCAGCCGCGCACGTCAAAGCCCTGACGCGCCAGCTCGCGCGCCGCACAGGCACCCAGTTCGCCCAGCCCCAACACGCCCACGCGAATCGACGCCGGCTCGCGCGGATGCAGATAGTGCCAGTGATGTTCACGCTGTGCGCGCTCAAATGCCGGTATGTCACGCGCGTAACGCAGTACGGCAAACAGCACGTAACCGGCCATCATGCGCGCCATATCCGGGTCCGATAGCCGGACGATCGGGATGTCAGGCAGGTCGTCGCGCCCTACCAGCGAGTCGACGCCCGCGCCCAGATTCACCAGCAATTTCAGCTGGCGATACGGGGCAAAAAAGCCGCGCGGCGGCTTCCACGTCAGCGCAAACTGTACGCTATCGGCATCCTCTACCTGATCAGCACGACAAAGGGTGACGCCCGGCAGCTGCGGTGCCAGCAGCGCCGACCACGCCTCAAAGCTGTCGAACTCGCTGTAAAACACCAGAGTCGTCATGCGCTGGGCTCCTGTAGCAGCGTCGCCAGCGCATCGATAGCCAGTTCATAGCCCAGCGCGCCCAGTCCGGCGATCACGCCGGTGGCGGCTTTCGACACCAGCGACTGATGACGAAACGGCTCGCGCTGCCAGATATTGCTCATGTGCGCTTCGATGATCGGACCATCAAACATCAGCAGCGCATCCAGAATCGGCACCGAGCGATACGACAACCCGGCGGCATTGATGATCAGCCCGTTTGCCTGCTGGCGCGCTTCCTGAATCCAGTCCACCAGCACCCCTTCATGGTTGCTCTGACTAAACTGCAGCGTGAGGCCGTGCGCTTCGGCGCGCCGCTGACAGCGCTCGCCGATGCTGGCGAAACTGTCGCTGCCGTAAGTACCGTGGCGATCCATGCCGTACAGATTGGCGTTGGGCCCATTGAGAAAGAAAATCTGAGACATTGCGCTCCGTTACAGGTGCGGGCGCAGTGAGGCACTGCCGAGCGCCGGAATGTCGAGGTGCACGTCAACGTGATCGCCCTGAAATACGTGCGTCAGCACCGTGGCGCTGAGCAGCGCCTGCGGACCGAGCGGCGCCAGCTGCACATTTTCCGGACGCACATACACATCGAGCCGGTCGCCGACGCTGGCCTGCACCCGTTTGGCCGGCAGGCGCAGCGTGTTGCCGCCCAGCTCCAGCAGCGCACTGGTGTCACGGCCGGCGTAGCGGCCCGGCAGAATATTCACGTCACCGACGAAGCCGGCGACAAACGGATCCTGCGGGCGGCGATAGATCTCATCCGGCGGACCAATCTGGCGCACGTGCCCGGCCGACATCACTACCACGCGGTCGCTCATGCTCAGCGCTTCGCCCTGATCGTGCGTGACAAAGACCGTGGTTACGCCGAGTTTGCGCTGAATCGCTTTCAGCTCGACCTGCATGGATAAACGCAAATTTTTGTCCAGCGCGGAGAACGGCTCATCCAGCAGCAACACTTTGGGACGAATCACCAGCGCGCGCGCCAGCGCCACGCGCTGCTGCTGACCGCCGGACAGTTCACGCGGCTTGCGCTGGCCATAACCCGCCAGCTTCACCAGCGCCAGCGCCTGCCCGACCCGCTCGGCGATTTCCGCTTTCGGCACGCCGCGCATACGCAAGCCGTAGCCAACGTTTTTCTCCACCGTCATGTGCGGAAACAGCGCGTAGTTCTGGAACACGATGCCGATCTCGCGCTGATAGGGCGGGATTTCTGTTACCAGTTCGCCATCGATAAAAATCTCACCGCCGTCGGCTTCGGCAAAGCCGGCCATCAGGTTCAGCAGCGTGGTTTTGCCGCAGCCGGACGGGCCGAGCAGCGTAATGAACTCACCTTCGTGGATGGTGAGAGAAATTTTATGCAGCGCGATGGCATCACCAAAGCGCTTCAGGACGCCATCCAGCTGCACCGCCACGTTGGCCTTATGCGGCGCCGATGACAGCGGCTGCGGAAACGGGGTTACTTCTGCACTGACCATACAATCTCCGGATTCGGACGGGGTGGCTCGTCGCGGGTTCATTCGCACATCCAGGTCGCCAGCCGGCGTAACAGGCTGTCACAGGCGTCCAGCTGTGCGAGGATGATAAATTCGTCGGGCTTATGGCCCTGCTCCATACTGCCGGAACCGCATACCACGCAGGGGATGCCGGCGGCGGCAAACAGTCCGCCTTCAGTGCCAAACGCCACGGTGCTGAAGCTGTCGCTGCCGCTCAGCCGGGCAATCAGCTGTGCCGCGGCACTGTGCGCAGCGGTATCCAGCCCTGGATAGGCGCTGAGCGGCGAGAAGCGGATGGCGCTGACGGGCTGCACCGCGCGCATCTGCGGCTCCAGCGTCTGCTGCGCATAAGCCACCAGCTCCTCTGTCACCTGCTGTGCATCATCCTGCGGCAG
This sequence comes from Type-A symbiont of Plautia stali, assembly GCF_059731155.1. NCBI lineage: Bacteria > Type-A symbiont of Plautia stali. Next base: position 2,107,168 of record NZ_AP035891.1, read on the forward strand.
TGTGCGCACTTCGAAATCAAAACTGCACGCGTCAGACACGATATTCAGCGCGCGTCCGCCGTGGATGACCCCGGTTTGCACGGTGGTAAACGGCGGATCTAAGCGCGCATCCTGTCGATCCGGCGCCGCCAGACGTTCACCGATGACGGTTAAGCGCTGGATCAGCTTCGCGGCGTATTCAATAGCATTTACGCCCTGCGGCGCGTACGCCGAGTGGCAGGCCGCGCCCTGCACTTCGCAGCGCATCGCCAGTTTGCCTTTATGGCCCAGCACCGGACGCAATTCTGTCGGCTCGCCAATCAGGCAGATCGCAGGTCGATCGCTGCGCTGCGCCAGCGCCTCAACCAGCGAGCGCACGCCGAGGCAACCCACCTCTTCGTCATAGGAGATAGCCAGATGCAGCGGCTGACGCAGCGGCTGGGCGAGAAAATGCGGCATGGCGGCCAGCATGCAGGCGAGGAAGCCTTTCATGTCTGCCGTGCCGCGTCCGTACAGCTTGCCGTCACGTTCGGTCAGCGCAAACGGCGGCACCGTCCACGTCTGGCCATCAACCGGCACCACATCGCTGTGGCCCGATAGCATCACCCCGCCACTGCCGGCTGGCCCGAGCCGCGCATAGAGATTGGCCTTGCTGCGTTCAGCGTTGTGGATCAGTTCACACGCCACGCCCAGCCCGCTGAGGTAGCGCCAGCAGAACGAGCAGGTTACGACTGGTCAACATCGCGTCTCCTCGCGCTTATTCATCGCCCGGCACGCCGTAACGGGGTGCCAGCGTGGGATTGAGCGCGCGCGTCAGGTAATCCTGCATCTGCGGCTGATAGGCCAGCCACAGCTGATTAAGTTCCGCGATGGGATCGCCCTCTGTCCAGTCAACGCGCAGATCAACCAGCGGCCAAGACGGTTCGCCCACCACTGCCAGCGCCGCCGAATGAACCGGCCCGGCTTCGCCTCCGGCGGCCATCCCGGCGTGCATGGCCGCGATTAACCGTCCGGCCAGTTCGCCCGGCTGCTGTGTAAACGCGCTGACCATCGCCGCAATCACGTCGGGATTCGCCAGCAAATTACCGGCCGCCACGCAGTCGCTGCCGCACAGCGCGTGATTCACCCCCTGCGTGTGCGTTCCGCTAAAGCAGGCACTGCTGCCGTCGGCCGCCAGCACCGTGAGCTGGCGATAATCAAAAAAGTCATCGCTGGCAAGGCCGCTCTGCAGCGCCTGCTGCGCCGTCTCGCCCTGACTCAGCCGATCAAGGATGCGCGGCCCCAGCGCCGGCAGCGTGATGTTCTGCGTGGAGACCGCGCCGACGCCGGCGCGCAGCCACGGACAGCGTGCGCCGACCGCAATACTCGACGAGCTGACCGCGATGCCCAGCAGGCCGGTTTGCGCGCAGCGTCCAACAATCGATAACGTCATGGTGCGGCGCTCCTTATTGCGACTGCCAGTCGTCGGGGATCACCGCAATCACGTCAATCTCCATCAGCCACTGCGGCTGGCCCAGCCCCGAGATCACCAGACCGGTGGAGATGGGAAACACGCCTTTCAGCCACTTGCCGACCACCTGATACACCGGCTCGCGATAGCGTGGGTCGATGATGTAGGTGGTGGTTTTCACGATGTGCGACAGGTCGCTGCCCGCTTCTTCGAGCAGTTACTTCACGTTTTTCATCGCCTGTTCGGCCTGCGCTGCCGGATCGCCCAGTCCCACCAGGTTGCCTTCGAAGTCAGTGCCTATCTGGCCACGCACGTAAACGGTTTTGCCGGCGCGCACGGCCTGACACAGGTCGTTGTCCAGCGACTGATTAGGATAGGTATCTTTAGTGTTGAATTTGCGGATGCGGGGATGGGTGCTCATGGTGCCTGCCAGCGTTTAATTGGTTTCCGCAAGGTATACCGGGCTTAGCGCAGCAGGGAAAACAGCATTAACTGAGGTGTTGCTTTTAAAAATCCGAAGGAGTGCGGCAGGCCTGCTGGCCCGCCGATGAGTGATTAATGCGCAGCCTTATTTAGCCGCATAAACCGCATAACAAAATGCTTTGCGCGCGCCCAGTTTGGCTGACAGGCGTGCAGCGGCTTCGCGCATCAACACGCCTAACTCTTCATCTTTGCGATTCAGCGTCAGACGCGAAACCGGGCCGGTCAGCGCCAGCGCAGCGGTCAGCCGGTCATTTTCGGCAAATACCGGTACGGCAAAGGCAGCGATGTGCGGATCGCGCGCGCCTGAGCTGAATATCGGCAGCGACGGCAGCGCATCGAAGAGATTTTCATTCATGCCCCAGAAACGCAGCACCTTACTGATGGCTGAGTTATCGAGCGGAAAAATCGTCCCCGGCAGACGCGTATGACGCAGGCCATCAGACGATTCAGCACGAAACAGGCACAGACGCTGGCCGTTATCCAGAACGTACCAGCTGGCGCTCTCGTTGGTCGCCGTTGCCAGCGCCTGCAATTCCGGCTGCACCACGCTGGCCAGATGGAATGATTGCTCGTAAAGCTTGCCGAGGTATAACAGACGCGGGCCGAGCGTGTAGACACCGCTATCACTGCGCACCACATAGCCCATCCTTTCCAGCGAGTTCATCAGGCGATAGACAGTGGTTTTGTGGTAGCCGGAAAGCTGCGACAGCGCGGTCAGCGACAGGCTCTCTTCGCCGGGCTTAAAACAATCCAGCAGGGACAACGCCTTCTCCACCGCATTAACGCCTTCATTTCCCATTTTTTCCTCCTGATTTGTGCCGCCCTGAGTATACCTGAAAACTGTGAGTCACATTGTGTTTACATCACAAACACCTTCGTAACACTGGCATGCTGCGACAGACCGTCGATATAGTTGTTTTATATTGTACAATATTGCTGTACAAAGTACAGCAAACCACGAGGTGAATTATGTCTGTCTCTGCAAATAACCTGATCAACCGCAACATCGAGCGCGTCAGCGCTCTGTCCGTCAGCCAGGCCGCCGCATTCCAGGCGGCGATTCTGGCCGATGTCGCCGCAGATGAAAGTCGCCGGGCCGGCCATCACGGTGGAAGTCCGTCCGGGCGATAACCTGGCGATTCACGCGGCGCTGGCTATCGCCCAGCCGGGTGATGTGCTGGTGGTGGACGGCAAAGGCGACATCAGTTGCGCGCTGCTGGGTGAAATCATGGCTACCCAGGCCGAAGCGTCTGGCATCGCCGGCATCATCATTGATGGCGCGGTGCGTGATGCTGACGCCCTCGCTCAGGGCAGCTATCCGGTGTTTGCTGCCGGCCTCAACCCGAGCGGCCCAACCAAAAGTATTCCCGGACGGGTTAACCATCCGGTGTCGGTGGCCGGTGCGTCAATTGAGCCGGGCGACCTGGTCGTCGGCGATGCCGATGGCGTGGTGGTGATCGCGAAACAGGATGTGGAACGCATCATTGCCCTGGCGGCGAAGAAGCTGGACGCCGAAACGCGCCGCATCGCGGGTATTAAGCAGTGCGATTTACGTCCGGGTTGGCTGGAAGGTGCCCTGCGCGCGGCCGGTATGTTAGCGGAAGGAGAATCTCTGTAATGAGCAACGTAAAAACTATCCTCATTACCGGCAGCGACCTGGCTGCTGAAGCCGTCGAGCTGCTGCAGGACTATCAGCTGATTTATGCCGGACGCCAGCCGCAGGAAGCCGATTTGATCGCGCTGTGCGAGCGCCATAATCCTCAGGCGATCATTGTGCGCTACGGCAAAATCAACGGGCGCATCATGGACGCCGCGCCGGCGCTGTGCGTGATCTCCAAGCACGGCAGCGGTATTGACGTTATCGATCAGCAGGCGGCGGCGGAACGCCAGATTGCGGTCCGCGCAGCAGTGGGCGCAAATGCCGCCGCCGTGTCGGAGCATGCCTGGGCGCTGATCCTCGCCTATGCTAAATCCGTGCCGCAGCTGGACCGCCGGATGCGCGACGGACACTGGGATAAAGCGCAGCATAAATCGCTGGAGCTTGAAGGACGCACGCTCGGCCTGGTCGTCTGGGTGCCATCGGCAGCCGCGTGGCGCGCATCGGTCAGGCCTTCGATATGCAGGTGCTGGCCTACGATCCCTATGCGCAAACCTTGCCGGCTGGCTGTGAAGCGGTTGAATCACTGGATGAGCTGTACAGCCGTGCCGATGTGGTGTCGCTGCACTGTCCGCTGACGGACAGCAATCACCAGATGATCAACGCGGCCGCTCTCGCCCATTTTAAGCTTGGCGCTATTCTGGTCAACACCGCGCGCGGCGGACTGATTGACGATCAGGCCGTGGCGACCGCGCTGCAAAACGGCACGCTGCGTGCCGCCGGGCTGGACAGCTTCACCAGCGAGCCGCTGACTGCACCGCATCTGTGGCAGTCGCTCAACAACGTGATTATTACGCCGCACATTGGCGGCGTAAGCGACAATGCCTACGTGCGCATGGGCACCGGCGCCGCGCGCAACGCGTTGCAGGTTCTGCAGGAGCAGGAGGCAGTGTCATGACCGTGCTCACCGTACCGGAGGTGCGCGAGTTAACGCTGTTTTCGCGCCTGCCGGAAGCGTTTCGCCGGCCGGACGCCGGCAATGTCTGGGCTGCCGCCAATCGCGGCGGCCAGCTTACCGACTCCTTTCTCGAAGGCCCGGTGTGGCATCCCTCCGGCTGTCTGTATGTGACCGACATTCCCTATGGCCGCATCTTTCGCGTTGATATGAGCGGCAACTGGGAGCTGGTAGTGCAATATGACGGTGAGCCCAACGGCATGAAGCTGACCGATCCGGACACGCTGATCATCACCGATTACCGTAACGGCCTGATGAAGCTGTCAATCAGCAGCGCAACCCTCACGCCGTGGCTGACGCGGCGTAACAGCGAAAGCTTTCGCGGCGTAAACGATTTAACCCCCGACAGCCGCGGCAATCTCTATTTCACCGATCAGGGCCAGACCGGGCTGCACGATGCCAGCGGACGCGTCTATCGGCTCAGTCCGGATGGCCTGCTGGACCTGCTGCAGGATAACTGCCCAAGCCCGAACGGACTGGTTCTGTCTCCGGATGAGAAAATCCTCTACGTGGCGATGACGCGCGGCAACTGCGTGTGGCGCGTGCCGCTGCTGGCGGATGGTTCGGTGAGCATAGTTGGACTGTTCTTTACCTCGCACGGACCCAGCGGGCCGGACGGGCTGACCATCAATCAGCGCGGCGAACTGCTGATCGCCAATCCTGGCCTGGGGCGCGTCTGGCGTCTTAACGATCTGGCTGAATCCGGAAGAGATTCTGCTCAGTCCGCTGGGCCGCTCAACCACCAACCTGTGCTTCGGCGGGGCCGACCTTAACCAGCTGTTTATCACCGAATCGGTCAGTGGCAGCATCCTGACCTGCAGCCAGAACACGCCAAGCCGCGTATTGCCGGCCATCGATACCTCGTTTCTCTGACTACAACTCTGCGTCATCCGAACGCACCGGAGATTACTATGACCCTGCACTCAACATCCAGCCCTGCGCCGGCTCAACCGGCTGCAGTGCCACCCCGCCATGAAACGCTCAGCGAACAGGATTTCCAGGACAGTGAGCAGGCGGCTGCCAAAGCCTTTCGTCGCATTCTGCCGTTTATCTTTATTTGTTACGTGGTCAGCTACCTTGACCGCACCAACGTCAGCTTTGCCGCGCTGGGCATGAACGCCGATCTCGGCATCACCGCCGAACAGTTTGGCTTCGGCGCAGGCATGTTTTTTATCGGCTATTTCCTGTTTGAAATTCCCAGCAACCTGATCATGCAAAAAGTGGGTGCGCGCATCTGGATCGCGCGCATCATGATTTCGTGGGGATTGATTTCGATGGCGACCGCGTTCATCAGCGGCCCCGTCAGCTTTGCCATTGCGCGCTTCTGTCTCGGCGTAGCAGAGGCCGACTTTACCCCCGGCATCTATCTGTTCTACCTACTGGTTCCTTGGCAGCTGGCGCGCCAGAATCACCGCCGCGTTCCTAGTCGGCATTCGGGTGGCCAATATCATCGGCTCACCGATTTCCGGCGCGCTGATGCAGATCACCGGCCATGAGCATATCCGTAACTGGCAGTGGCTGCTGTTGATTGAAGGCTTACCGGCGGTGATCCTCGGCGTCATGTGCCTGTTTTTGCTGAGCGACCGGCCGGAGAAAGCGCGCTGGCTGGCGCCGCGTGAACAGCAGTTGCTGAGCCGCCGACTGGCCAATGAGCAGCAGCAAATCGCGGCAACGCACGGTTCCCAGATGCGCGACGCGCTGCGCAATCCGCTGCTGTATCTGCTGGCGTTTATTAACTTTTGCGGCATTGTCGGATCGATCGGCGTGGGACTGTGGATGCCGCAGATCATCAAACAGCTCGGCGTGAGCCATACGGCAACCGGCTTTCTTGCCGCGCTGTCCTATGTCTGCGGTGCCGTGAGCATGCTGTTGTGGGCGCGCTGAGCGATGCGCCGGTGATCAAAATGCTGGCGCTGTGCTGCACCGTCAGCGGTATTCTGGCGTTTCAGGCCTCGTTTGGGCGCTGCCTTCCGGCTTTTTGACCGGCAATGCCGCGGCAGGCGGCTTAGCCATGATTGTCTCGATTGGTAATCTCGGCGGCTTCTTCGGCCCGTCACTGATCGGCTATGTGCGTCAGTCTACCGGCGGCTTTATGTGGGCGCTGCTGGCGGTGGCAGCAGTCCTGATGATTGGCGCACTGGCGGTCGCCATGGTGAAAGATCCGTGGCGCCAGCGCAGCGCTGAGAAGAGATAATAACGCCGCGTTTCCCGGTGTGCCTGAGGCGCATCGGGAAACGGATGTTATAAAGGATGAAAACAGGATAACGGCAGAAGTGATGAGCCTGATGCGTACCCTCCCTGGCACAGGCTCATGAGATTATTTCCCGGTGCTGGCCACCGGCTGTTCCGCTTCAACGTGCAGCTTTTTGCTGCGTCCCATCAGCAATACCGCAATCCCGCCCGCCGCGCACAGCAGCGCCAGAGGAATCATCGCCATCGCATGACTGCCGGTTTTCTCATTGATGATGCCGTAAACGTTAACCATCAGCCCGCCACCAATCAGGTTGGCCATCGCGCCGATAGCAGCCAGACCGGCAGCTGCGGTGGTAGAGGACATCCAGCCCGAGGCCAGCGCCCAGAACGGCCCTTTTATCGAGTAGGCACCAATCAGCACCAGTGACAGAATCACCACGCTGCCCGCCAGCGTATCGGTCAGGAAGGTCGCCAGCAGTCCACCGGCAATCAGGAACAGCGTCAGCGCGGTGTGCCAGCGACGCTCACCGCTGCGGTCAGAGCTGCGGCCCCAGACAATCATCAGAATGGATGCCAGACCGTACGGGATCGCATTCATCAAACCGGTGGTGAAGTTATCCAGGCCAAATGATTTCAGCAGCTGCGGTGACCAGACGCTCAGCGTCGAACCCGCTGCCGACGCGCCGGCGTAAATCAGCGCCATCACCCAGATATGCTTGTGGCGCAGCAGCTGCCACAGCGTGATATGACCAATCGCTTTACGCTGTGCATTCTCTTCAGCCAGTTTGCCGCTCAGCCAGTTGCGCTGTTCGCTGGTCAGCCAGTCGGCATTTTCCGGACGGTTGCTGAGCAGGAAGAAAGCCAGCACGCCCAGCACAATCGCCGGGAACCCTTCGATGATAAACAGCCAGTGCCAGCCGCGCAGGCCGAACCAGCCGTCCATCGTCAGGATTGCGCCCGAGATCGGCGAGCCAATAAAGTTGGCTGCCGGGATCGCTACCATGAAGGTCGCAATCACACGCGCGCGGTATTTCGCCGGAATCCAGTAAGTCAGATAAAGAATCACGCCGGGAAAGAAGCCGGCTTCGGCGGCACCCAGCAGAAAGCGCAGCACGTACAGCATTTCCGCACTGCTGACGAACGCGGTGCATACCGAGACAATGCCCCAGGTCACCATGATGCGCGAAATCCAGATTTTGGCGCCAATCTTCTGCATCGCGAGGTTGCTTGGCACCTCAAACAGAAAATAGCCAACAAAAAACAGGCTGCTTGCCAGGCCAAACACCGCTTTGCTCAGCCCGAGATCTTCATTCATTTGCAGGGACGCCATGCCGATGTTGCCGCGATCGATAATGGCGATCAGATAGCAGACGAGCAGGAACGGCAGAATGCGCCAGATGACGCGTTTTACGGTCTGCTGCTCAATATCGGGCACAGCGGCCGCGCGGGTTATCTTGTCAGACATAGGGTTCCTCACAGAGTCATGGCTTAACGCAAATCGGTCAGTGTTGTTGTATTATTCTGTACAATATGCGTGTACATAGTAAAACTATTATGTTTGGCCGCGCGACCCTGCGCAGAAAAATGTGTCCGGGCTGCGTGATTTGTCACAAAAAGGTAGCCAGTTGATTATGGATATGTGATGCAGCTGTCAGTTTCTGCTGCAGCTCTGGAAAATACCAGCATTCATTCCGCCAAGCGACAGTGGAATTACTTTGCAACATCTTGCCGTTTACCCGCTGCGTCATCTGCGGTATACCCATTGCCTCACCGCATAACGCGCTTATCAGGATGCAAAAATGTTCGCAAAGCACTATGACGTAGATGAAAGCCATATCGATTTCCAGGGCATGGTCGACGGGCTGTACTACCCGTTTTACATGGAGTGGACGCGCCACGCTTACATGCGTGAGGCGCTGGGTATCGACATTGAAGAAGAGTTCAGTCAGGGCAAGATTTACATGGTGCTGGAGTACACGCTGCGCTTCCGCAAGAGCCTGGTGAAAGGCGACAAGGTGGAAGTCACTTGCGCACTGGAGCAGAACGAGAAGCGCAATCGCGTTAACTTCGTGCAGCAAATCAAGGTCGGCGGCGTGGTGTATGCCGAGGCCACGTTTGTCGCCACCTGCCTCGCCAATGGGCGGCCGTCAATGCCGGAAGCGGTAACGCGCGCGCTCGGTCTGTAACGTTACATAATACGTGGCAGCAGCCTGCTTTATGCCTGCTGCCACTCTGCAACCAGCGTGTCCACCAGCTGTGCCGCCGGCAGCCCGCGCACCCGCGCCACGCCCTGACCCGCCCACTGCGCACCGAAGCCGTCCTCGCCGTGCGCCGCTGCCGCCGCCAGGGCTTTTCCCAGCGCATAGGTCAGCGGATAGTCGGGAATCTCCTCCGGCTTTACGTCATGGCACAATTCACAAAATGCGTTGCGCACGCAGCGCGCCTGACGCCCGGAGATCGCCGCCGTCATTACCGTGCCACGCTCGCCAGCCGCCAGCAGTGCGCGACGATAGGCCGCACTGGCCGCCGACTCCGGACATAGCACAAACGCCGTACCGAGCTGTACACCGCTGGCACCCAGTTTCATCATCGTCGCGATGCCGGCACCGTCCATCACACCGCCCGCTGCCACCACCGGCAGCGCGGTGTGCTGACGAATCGCCTGCACCAGCGCAACGGTCGAAAGCTGCTGGTCTGGCGCGCCTGAATCAAAATGGCCGCGATGGCCACCGGCTTCATAACCCTGCGCCACAATGATATCGATACCGCTGCGTGCAATTGCCCGCGCTTCCTGCGGACTGGTAGCCGTCGCCAGCGTTACAATGTCACGTTGCTTTAGCCGGGCGATGGCCCTGGCATCAGGAATGCCGAAATGGAAACTGACCGCCGCCGGCCGCGCCTGCTCCAGCACCGTTAGCATCGCTTCATTGTGCAAAAAGCTTTGATAAATCTCCGTTAGCGCTGGCGGCAGCGCCGTCTGGTACTGCGCAAACTGCGGACTGAACCGGCTGATCCACGCCGCCTCGCGCGCGGCATCCCGCCTTGCCGGCGCGTGACAAAATACGTTGACGTTGATCGGGCCACGCGTCAGAGCCTGGGTGTGGGCAATCATTTCTGCCGCCTGCTGCGGCGTCGCCGCGCCAACGCTAATCGATCCCAGCGCCCCAGCATTAGATACCGCTGCGGCCAGCTGCGGCGTGGCGACACCGGCCATCGGTGCCTGAATCAGCGGATACTGCAGTTTTAACAGCTGGCACAGCGCGGTCGTCATGGTGGTTTTTCTCCAACCCGTAACCGGGCGTTGATTGCGTCACGTCTCGAGGCATTAACATACATTTAACATGCATCTTTTAACAAGTCTGCTGGGCACTTTTCTCACCCGCACGCGCTGCGTTGATCACTTTTTCTCACATTTTTAATGCCACGGTCGATAATCAAAGTTGCATAGCAAAATCAGCTTTCAGCTTGCGCTGTAACAACATCAGGCAGGTAACACCATTACACACCTCACCTGCGCACATCGGTGCGTAGCGAGACAGCAGCCTGCGCCTGTGGCACGGCTGTAATGGACAACCGGGGAAATCATGCGGTGCCGTCCACTGGACGCGCCGAATGCGTTAGCACGCGCGCATCTGCGCCTGCATTTCGTTCAACAGCATACCAAGCGCCTGAGGTCTCTCATGTTCGGGGGGAAAAAATCGAGCCTTTCTCTGCCATTTGCCAAAAGTGGCGACATTGCTAAGGATATTGAAGCGATAAAGCAGCATGTTGCGTGGATTGAGTTTTCACCGGCCGGTGAAATCCTCAGCGCCAATGCGCAATTTTTGCAGGTCACCGGCTATCAGCTGCATGAAATTCAGGGACAGCATCACCGGATTTTCTGCAGCCCTGCCTACAGCCAGTCTTCCGACTATTACGCCTTCTGGCAAACGCTGGCCGCCGGCGAATCGGTGAACGGAATTTTTGAGCGTTTCAACAAGCAGCATCAGCGCTTCTGGCTCAGCGCGACCTATTTTCCGGTGAGCGATGAGCGCGGCAAAGTGTACAAAGTGATCAAGGTCGCGAGCGACATCACCGCGCGCCATCAGGAGCTGGAACATAAAGAGGCGGTGATAACGGCGCTGGACCGTTCGATGGCGGTGATTGAATTCACGCCGGACGGTCACATCATTACCGCCAACGCCAACTTCCTCACCCACATGGGCTATACCCTGCCAGCCATCACCGGCCAGCATCATCGCCTGTTCTGCTTCGACAATTTCTACCGCGAGAATCCGGACTTCTGGCGTAAAATCGGCAACAGTCAGCATTTTGTCGGTCGCTTTGAGCGTAAGACCGCCAGCGGCGAGCGCATCTGGCTGGAGGCGAGCTACAACCCGGTATTTGACGGCAACGGTAAGGTCTACAAAGTGATTAAGATCGCCTCGGATATCACCGCGCGCGTCGAGGCGGCGAAGCGCGTGGCGGATATCGCGCTGACCACCTCTGAGCAGACCTCACAAATTACCGATAACGCCAATGAAGTGCTGGATGAAACGGTGCGCAACTCCGGACTGGTAGCGCAGCAAGTGAATGCCGCCGCCGAAATTGGCGCGCAGCTCACCGCCTCGGCCAGGAGCATCAGCGACGTGGTGGAAACCATCAACCTGATTGCCTCGCAGACCAACATTCTGGCGCTGAATGCCGCCATCGAATCCGCACGCGCGGGCTAGGCCGGACGTGGCTTTAGCGTGGTGGCAGGTGAAGTGCGCCGCCTGACGGCCTCGACCGCCAGCGCCACCAAACAGATTTCCCGGGTCGTGGAGCAAAATGCCGACCTGATCCAGCAGATGTATCAGCAACTGGATGAGGTCAGGCAATTTGTGGTGACCGAACAGGAGAAGATCAGCGTGCTGTCGCGCAGCCTGCGGGAAATCAACAGCGGCGTGCACGAGTTTGTAAATGTCATTCACCGGCTGGATGTGTGACAGCTTACGCGGGAGCGCTGGCTCCCGCGCGAGTAGCTAAAATTAATCAGCAAGGCCAGCACGGTCAGCGCGTAATGATAAAGTTTATCGCGCCTGTGCAGACGTTCATAAACCAGACAGCCGACCATAAACCAAGCATAGTGAATAAAACCGAATTTTGAATTCACATCGATTAATAACGGATGGCCGAGTGATTTCAATACCGATGAGGCGGAAAGTAATAACATCGGCACAATCAGCGCCGGCAGACAATATTTACGTCCGAAGGTAAAATAAACCGCGCCAATAATCAGATAAAAACAGCGCTTCAACATAGAGAGACCAGAACGATTCGGCCATGAAGCGGAATTCAATTCCGGTAAGTTGCGTCAGCGTCTCAGGATTGATAAATATCAGGCCGGGCAGCAGGTTGCTGCTTTCCGGTGTCATCAGCGACCACTCCGGAAAAAAGCCGCCGGCAACGTACAGCAGCAGACTGGCTATCAGCATTGCCGGAAACAGGCGCAGCCAGCGTTTTTTGAGAAAGCTGAGGTAGCCGGACGATTTATCCAGCGTCATAAATATGACAAAGCCGGAGATCATAAAAAACAACTGCACGCCAACCCAGCCAAATGCCAGCAGCGGAATATGCTGGGTAGTGGCGGCATACGGCAACAGTTCGGGCCAGCGGGCATAGGCGTGATAAGCAATCACCAGCAGGATCGCTAATCCGCGCATGCCATCAAGATGCGTGATACGTGGTTGCATAAGTGGCCTCTGGAAAGAGGAGCAGATGAGTTTCATCAAATTAACACTGACAAAGATTTACACTCAACCAGAATATTCCTAGATAGCGCGTCGTCAATTAAATATGAAACTCTCTTCATCCTGAACGTTAAATCACGCCCTGATAAATTATGGCTGTAATATATTTATCGTCATCATCATGAAATAAACACTAAGCTGTTAGCGCAACGGGAAAAGTATACCGGCATTCGCCGTATTGCACTGGCGCAAACGCAGCGGCAGGGCCTTTTATTAACAGACCTTATGCAGATCTGATTGCGCCACGGCATAGTCGGGCACTTGGCCGAATATGCAATCTATTTTTGCCGCTCCGCTCACGCTTTTTTTACTTTTTCGCCCAGGTTCGGCGCAGTCATGCCGATACTCATAACGTACTTATGAAATGTCATTTTACTGGTTTGTGATAAGTCTATGATGGCGAAACGTTCACTGATGGATTTCCCGACCGGCGGTCGGATGCGCGGACTGATGCGCCAGCCGATGCTGCTGATGGTGCTGCTGATTTTTCTCTCCTTTATGGTGGCGTTGGTGACGCTGTGCTTTATCGCCAGCGATCTCAACCAGCAGGAGGCGCGGCAAAACCGCCTGCTGCTGGAGAAGGCGTTGCAGACGCGTCAGGAAGTGATGTAGTTTCACCTCTCCGATAATGCAGAATGGGGCGAAGCCTATCAAAACCTGCACCGCACGCTGAATACTGACTGGGCGTGGACGCGGCAGAATCTGGGTGAGTCGCTGTTCCAGACCTTTGCCTACGAGGGCGTGTTTGTCATCGCGCCGCGCGGCGATACGGTTTACAGCGTGATGGAGGGTCAGCTGCAGCAACGCGATTTCACCGGCTGGCTCGGTCGCCAGCAACTGCCCGCGCTGCGTCAGCAGTTACAGCACAATGACGGTAAGGCGCTGTCACGCTTTGTGGTGGTAAATCAGCAGCTGGTGCTGCTGTGCGCCGCATGGATCACTACCGGTGGCGATAACAGCGTGCCGCTGATGCCCGGTCCGCCATCCTTGATGATCTTTGCCGATCGCCTGACGCCGCAAAAATTACAGCAGCTGGGGCACGAGTACGGCATCAACGCGCTGCGGGTGGAATTCGGTGCACCCCGCGCGCCAGTGGCGGAAAGCCTGCGCCTCGCCGCCGACGGCCATGACACCACGCTGCGCTGGACCAGCAGCAACCCCGGCAGTAAATTGCTGACCGCCCTGCTGCCGCTGCTGGTGATCGCCATGCTGTTCACGCTGTATGGCGCCATCATGCTGATGCGCAACGCGCTGCGTAAAGCGCAGCTCAATGATGAAAATACTCTGCTGCTGGCGCAAAGCCAGCGGGCACTCAGCACCAGCGAACGCCGCTTCCGTGATATCGCCGAAATTACCACCGACTGGATTTGGGAGATGGATGACCAGCTGCGCTTCAGCTGGGTTTCCGGCCGCTTCCCGGTGGGAAGCCGGGTTTACCAGCGAGGAGTGGCTGCAGCGCACGCTACTGGATTTCCTGCTGTGCGATGAGCACCAGCGCGCCCGGCTTTTGCAGCTGGCTGACTCGGGCGGTCAGCTCACGCTGAACGGCTGCCGCTATCTCTCCGCCCAGCATCAGCCGCGCTACTGCAATCTGACCCTCAAGCGCGTCAGCCTGGCGCACGGCGTCAGCGGCTTTCGCGGCAGCGCCAGCGACGTGACGCTGGAAGTTGAAGCGCAGGCGCGCGCACACTATCTGTCGCACTTCGATGAACTGACCGGACTGGCCAACCGCGTGCAGATGCGCGAATTCCTCACTGGTCAGCTGAGCCTGCCGCTGCCGGCGATGATTATGATCGACCTGGATAAATTTAAACCGGTCAATGATTTCTACGGTCATGCGGCGGGCGATCAGGTGCTGCATGCGGTATCAGATCGTATCCGGCGCACGCTCAACGGCAACGGCCTGGTGGCGCGGCTCGGCGGCGATGAGTTTGTGGTGATTCTGCCGGAGGCGGGCAGCCGCGAGCAGGTCGACGCGCTGTGCCAGCAGCTCATCGCCCAGCTCAATCTGCCGTTCCCGGTGTACAACAACGACATCCACATCGGCGGCAGTCTGGGGATCGCGCTGGCACAACAGGATGCCGACAACGCCAGCGATTTGCTGCGCTTCGCCGACATCGCCCTGTATAAAGCGAAAAACAGCGGCCGCAACCAGTGGATATTTTTCGACCGTGGCATGGAAGAGAAAATTGTGCAGCGGCGCGAAATGGAGCATGAGCTGCGCGAAGCGCTGCAAGAGAACCAGCTGCGGCTGGGCTTACTGATGCCCGATCAGTTTATTCCGTTGGCCGAAGAGACCGGCCTGATCAGCGAGCTGAGCGACTGGGTGCTGCTCAATGCCTGCGAGGATATCGCCCGTTACCGGCCGGAAATGGCGGTTTCAGTGAATATTTCCGCCAGCGAATTGCAGGATAGCGCCTTAGCCGAACGCATCACCCGGGTGCTGCAGCTCAGCGGTCTGCCGAGCCAGCGGCTGGAAATTGAAGTCACGGAAAACGCGCTGCTGAGCGATCCGGACAAAACCCTGGCGGTGATGCAGGCGGTGAAAGCGCTGGGGGTGAGATTTCTGATTGATGATTTTGGCACGGGCTATGCGTCGCTGTGCTACCTGCGCGCCTTCCCGTTCGACGGGATTAAAATCGATAAGTCCTTTATTTTTCCGCTGGCCGATTCGCCCCAGGCGCGCCAGGTGGTGGAAAACATGATTGGACTCGGCAAAGCCTATTCACTGTCGGTAACCGCAGAAGGCGTGGAAACACCAGTGCAGATGTCGCAGCTGCAGGAGCTGGCGTGCGATGCCATTCAGGGTTACTACATCGGACGACCGCTGCCGCTGCCGCAAATCTCAACCGAGCCGCCGCAGAGTGAACCAGCACTGCACATGAATATTTGATAAAAGGTGGCGATCCTTCGCCAGAGGTGATTACAGCGACCGGTGCGCGGTTTCTTTGGCTTTCCATAAGGCAAACAGGGTGATCGCCAGCGCCAGCGACACATACAGAGACACCCACAGCGTGCTGCCCAGCTCTTTGTACAGTGAGGTAATGATCAGCGGGGCAAAACCGCCGCCGATGATGCCGGCCAGCGTATAAGCCAGTGACGAACCGGCATAGCGCACGTGACTCGGGAACGGCTCGGTAACAAACGCCGCCTGCGGACCGTACATCAATGGCGTGAATCAGCAGGCCAATCACCACCGCCAGCACAATCAGCCACGGCTGGGTGCTGTCCAGCAGGACAAAAAACACAAACGACCAGACGATAGCAAGTAGCGAGCCGGCGATGTACGCCGGACGGCGGCCGAGGCGGTCGGACAGCGCGCCAAACAGCGGCACCGTCAACGCGTTGCCAATCGCGCCGACCATCGTCGCCATCAGCGCCAGCGGACGCGGCAGCACGGTGGTGACGTATGTCAGGGTGAACACCACCACCAGCGCGTACAGGACGTCGGAGCCGATGCGCGAGCCACCGGCGATCAGCAGTTCACGTGGATAGCGCAGGAACACCTCTTTCAGCGGCGTGTGGCTGGTTTTCTCCGCCTGCTGCATCGCCACGAAAGTCGGGGTTTCTTCCACGCCGCGCCGCAGCCACAGCCCGAACATCACCAGCAGCAGACTGAGCAGGAACGGGATGCGCCAGCCCCACTCCTGAAACTGCTCGCCGCTGAGTGACAACGTCACTAAAGTGATAAAGCCAGTGCCAATCAGCGTGCCGCAGGAAGGCCCGACCTGGGCGAACGAGGCGTTACGCCCGCGCTTACTGGCTTCGCCGTGCTCCATGGAGAGCAACACCGCACCAGCCCATTCGCCGCCCAGCGCGATGCCCTGCACGAAGCGCAGCGCCACCAGCAGAATGGGGCTCCAGATGCCCCACAGCGCATAACCGGGCAGCATCCCATGATCACACCAGCGTGGTGACCAATACCGCCTTGCGCCCGGCGACATCCCCTAGATGGCCAAAGATAAAACCGCCCACCGGACGCGACACATAACCCACCGCGTAAGTTGAAAACGCCAGAATGGTGCCAACCAGCGGATCGAAGCTGGGGAAAAACACATGGTTAAACACCAGCGCCGCCATGATGTTGTAAACGGTAAAGTCGTACCACTCCAGCGCGGTGCCGATGGAGCTGGCCGCTGCAAGACGGCCAGTGTGAGTTTTCCCTGCTGCGGCACGCGCGGCGTGCCGCAGAGTAGAATAAGTATTCGCCATGAGCCATCTCCTGTTTAGTGAGCTGCCAGCTAAGCGCATAAAATTCAGCGCGGGCATTGAGCACCTGTGCCGCGGCGGCCGCCAGTGTCTGGCAGGCATCGGCGCACGAATAGCTGAGCAGCAGCATCGACTGCATGGCGCGCTGCGCCCGATCTTCCTGTGGCAACGGCGTGCTCAGCGTGGTGTCCGGCGTGAGTAAGCGTGAGGCGATATAGCCCGGCACCATGGCAACCTGCTGCTGCCAGGCGTTGAGTATTGCAGTTTCAATGCCAGCCTATAGCGTCAGCACCGCAAGGTGGCTGCCACTGCCCTGACCGTGCTGCTGGGTGATGGCGCAGACGCGGTGCACTGGCGTGATCATCCGCTCTAGGTTCTTTACCGACCACGGCGTCTGGCGCGTGAAGGCGGCGTAGTAATCGGCGCTGGTAAAGGTTTCCAGCGAGCGGGTTTCATACAGTCCGAGATATTTGCGTTCAGCATCCAGCGCCTGATAGCGCGTGCCGCTGAGAAAGCCGTCAATGGCTACGCGCTCGGCGACATGTTCATGGTCATACCATTGATTAAAATCGGCTTCATCTTCAGCGGCGACGTTGGTGGCGACAAACAGCATGCCGTGGGGATGTGTCATTTTCAGAGACTCCGTTGCAGGATGGATTCAAGCGCCAGCGCCCAGCTGAGCAGCGCGGCATCGTGGCCATGTGTGGCGGCCAGCATCAGACCCACCGGCGCACTGCCGGACTGATGACAAGGCAGGGAGATGGCGCAGCCGTCCAGCATGTTGATCACGCTGGTGTTGCGCAGCATCAGCAGGTTGACCTGGCAATAGCGCTCCGGGTCGTCGAGTTCGGCGATGGTCGGCGCAATCAGCGGCACGGTGGACAGCAGCAAGCCATCGAAAGGTGCCACCGCCTGCTCCACCCGCTGCCGCCAGTCGGCGCGCTGCTGATACAACAGTTGTGCGTCGGCCTCATTCAGCAACGCGCCGCGCTCAATGCGCATCCGCACCTGCGGGTCATAACCCGCCGCGTGCGACTGCAGCAGCGACTGATGCCACTGCCAGGCTTCCCAGGCGGTGATGCCGCCACGGGCGTTAATGGTTTCCAGTTCCGCCAGTTCAGGCAGCGGCAGCTCGGTGAGCGTGGCACCCTGCGCGCGCAGCTGTGCCAGCGCGTGGTGCCAGGCCTGGCTGACCGCGAGATCCAGCCCGTCCAGCACCCGGGTCTGTGGAATAGCAAAGTGCGCCCGCGCGATATCAAGCTCTGCCAGCTGCAAAGGCTGATCGGCGATGACGCTGTCGAGCAGCCAGCAGCTGCGCACGTCATGGGCAATTACGCCAATACTGTCGAGTGCCGCCGATAGCGGTAGCGTGCCGGCCTGATTGATGCGGCTGGCGCTGGGTTTGAAGCCGGTCAGCCCGCACAGCGCCGGATGAAGAACCGCCGGGAATGCGTTTTTCGCCGCGCTGCCACGGATTAGCCGGCGTGCCGTAGTGCGGATTGATACCGAGCCCGGAAAAAGCGAACTCGGTCATGTTGGTTTTGCCGACGATAGCAGCACCGGCCTGTTTCAGCTACTGGACGATATGCGCGTCGCGCGCGGCGGGCGGCGCATCCGCCAGCACGCGTGAGCCGGCGCAGGTGGGTTCGTCCGCCACATCAAACTGCGTGTGAAATTTCACTGAAATTTCAATATAGCCATTTTCGTGCCAGGTTTTTGTGTAAGATGTCTCAGTACCCCAATAAGGATCTGCGCGATGAGTGATTCAGTTGCTGAAAATGTGAAGTCACAAGCCGGACAAAAAAGCGTTTCATTGAATGAACAGGCCTATCTGGCGTTCAGGCATCGCCTGATTACGCTGCGCTATAAGCCGGGTGAATATCTCAATACCGCGCAGGTGATGGAGGATCTGGCAATGGGCCGCACGCCGGTTAACCAAGCGGTACACCGGCTGGCGACCGAAGGGTTACTACAGATTATCCCGCGTAAAGGCGTGATGGTGGCACCGCTGTCGATTGACGATGCGCTGGAGCTGATTGAAGTGCGGCTAGTAAATGAAGCGCTGTGCCTGCGGCTGGCGACGCAGCGCGTGAATCCGGCGCAGATTGCCCAGCTACAGGCGCTGAATCAGCGCATCGCCGCCGCCAGCGTGGCGCGCGATCGTGAGCAGATAATGCTGCTGGACCGCGAGTTTCATCAGGTGCTGGCTGACATCGCGGGCAACGATCGTCTGTCAGATATTCTCAGCATCATTCACGCCCAAGCGCAGCGCTTCTGGGCAACCACTCTGTCGAGCGCGCAGCACATGCAGGAGGTGATTGCCGAGCATGACGCGATCATTGAGGCGCTGGCGCAGGGTGACGTAACACGGGCAGAAGACGCCGCGCGCGTGCACATCTATTCGTTCAAGCAGGCGCTGCTGAACGCCTGATTTCAGCCAAGGTAAAACGGGCCGGGACCGACGGATTCACGCAGAATCAGTTCGCCGGCAAAGGTTTTACGATTGCGCATTTCGCCGCCGTCGAGCATCGACACCAGGCGTTCAATGGTTTCCTCGATCATGCCGGTCACCGGCATGCGCACGCTGGCCAGCGCCGGAATGGTATAGGGAGCCAGGGGAATATCGTCGAAACCCAGCACCGCCACCTGCTGCAGCACGCGAATGTTATGCGCCGCCAGCTGATGCTGCGCCAGTGCCGCGTGATAACCTGCCAGCCGCTCGCGCCCGGTCGGCGAGTCAAGCGATCCGGTGATAAAGGCGATATCGCGATGGCCGAGCGCAATCAGCTGCGCCACCGCCTCGGCGCTGGTGCGCTGCTGATCGGAGTAGATGCAGTAACTGTCGTGCTGACGCAGCCGCCGGTTGATCACCAGAATCGGATGGCGGTGCTGGGCAATAATGCTGTCCATCTCATCAATGGTGAGAAAACGCGGATAGATGATCACGCCATCGCAGCGCAGATCGAGCAGAAACTGAATTGCCGCGCGCTCCTCTTCGGCACTGTGCTTGCTGTCCACCAGCAGTAGCTGACGGCCCTGCTGCTCAAGAATGCGCGCCGAATGCTGCATCATTTCGCTGAAATAGCTGCCGGTATACAGCGTGTTGGTGATCACGAGGCCGATGATCTGGCTGGATTTAGTCGCCAGATTGCGCGCCAGCAAATTCGGCCGGAAGCTGGTCTCGGCAATTGCCTGGTACACCCGTTCGCGCTTCTCCTGGCTGACGTAGCCGTTGCCGGACAACACGCGCGACACCGTCGCTTTTGACACGCCGGCTTTTTTTGCCACCTCAAGTATGATTGCCATGCTTCACTCTGCTTCGCTGCTCATCGCCTCAGTGTACCTAAGCGATGAATAAGACGGAGAATTTTCTTGCCGCCCTGCTCCTACGAGTGAAGATCCCGCCACACGCCATCCGAACAACATCACAAAATTTAAACGAGAAGATTGATTTTTCTTGCCCTAATGAAAGCGTCTGTTCATGATTTTGTGAAACCGGTTTCTCATGAACACATAACTGCCAGACGAAACCGACGTTTCATCTACCCTACAATCAGAGACAAACATTCATGGCGACCAACTACGCTGACGCCGCGCGAGCCATCGTGGCCTCGCTCGGCGGATTAGAGAATATTGAAGCCGTTACCCACTGCATGACACGCCTGCGCTTCGTGGTGAAAGACAGCGCGCGCGTCGACAACGCCACGCTGAAAGCCATTCCCGGCGTGATGGGCGTAGTGCACACCGACAGCCAGTGTCAGGTGATCATTGGCAATAACGTCAATCTCGCCTATCAGGAAGTGGTAAAACTCGGCACGCCGGGCAACAGCGGCAGCGCGCCGGTGAAACGGAAAATCACGCTGCGCAGCATCGGCGTGGGCATTCTCGATGCGCTGGTCTGCACCATGTCGCCGCTGATCCCGGCGATCATTGGCGGATCAATGGTGAAACTGCTGGCGATGATGCTGGAGATGAGCGGCGTGCTGACCAAAGGCTTGTCGACGCTGATCATCCTGAATGTGATTGGTGACGGCGCCTTCTTCATTCCTGCCGGTGATGGTGGCGGCTTCGGCGGCGCTGAAATTTAAAACCAACATGTCGCTGGCGATTGCCATTGCCGGCGTGCTGGTGCATCCCAATTTTATCGACCTGATGGCCAAAGCGGCGCAGGGTCAGGTGGTGGAATTTGCCTCGGTGCCGGTCACCGCCGTGAAATACACCTACACGGTGATCCACGCGCTGGTGATGACGTGGATTCTGTCGCACATCGAATACTGGTTCGATCGCTTTACCCCGGCGGTAACCAAAAACTTCCTCAAGCCGATGCTGATTGCTGCCCCCATCGCCATCGTCTTTATTGGTCCGCTTGGTATCTGGATCGGTAGCGGCATCTCGGCGCTGGTGTACACCATTCACGGTTATCTCGGCTGGCTGTCGGTGGCGATCATGGGCGGTCTGTGGCCGCTGCTGGTGATGACCGGCATGCGGCTTAACCACGGTGGACATGATTCCACACGGCGAGCACCGCATGGCGGTCAAGCTGGGGCTGGAGCCGCGCTATACGCTGCGCGACGATGAGTTCTACCCGAGCCACGACGCCATCGATTTTTATCACCGCTATAAAGAAGATATCGCCCTGATGGCGGAGATGGGCTTCACGGTGTTTCGCACCTCCATCGCCTGGAGCCGCATTTATCCCAACGGCGATGAGCTGATGCCGAACGCGGCAGGCATTGCCTTCTATCGCAGCGTATTTGAAGAGTGCCGCAAATACGGTATCGAACCGCTGGTCACGCTGTGTCATTTCGATGTGCCGATGCATCTGGTCACCGAATACGGCTCGTGGCGCAACCGCAAAATTATCGATTTCTTCGCCCGCTACGCCCGTACCTGCTTCGAAGCGTTCGATGGTCTGGTGAAATACTGGCTGACCTTCAATGAGATCAACATCCTGCTGCACAGCCCGTTCTCCGGTGCCGGTCTGGTGTTCGCGCCGGATGAGCATCACGAACAGGTGAAATATCAGGCAGCGCATCATGAACTGGTCGCCAGCGCGCTGGTAACCAAAATCGCCCATGAGATCAATCCGCAGAATCAGATTGGCTGCATGCTGGCCGGCGGCAACTTTTATCCGTGGTGCTGCAAGCCGGAAGATGTCTGGGCCGCGTTACAGAAAGATCGCGAGAACTTATTCTTTATCGATGTCCAGGCGCGCGGCGCTTATCCCGCTTATGCCGCACGGGTATTCCGCGAGAAAGGCGTGGAGATTGTCATGGCGGAGGGCGATAGCGAACTGCTGCGCCACACCGTCGATTTCATCTCCTTCAGCTATTACGCCTCATGCTGCGTGTCGGCAGAGATGAATGAACAGAACAGCAGCGCCGCCAACGTGGTGAAGTCGCTGACCAATCCGCATCTGGCGCGCAGCGCCTGGGGTTGGGGTATTGATCCCCTTGGCCTGCGCATCACCATGAATATGATGTACGACCGCTATCAGAAGCCGCTGTTTCTGGTGGAAAACGGTCTCGGCGCGCACGATGAAATCAATGCCAGCGGGGAAATTGAAGACGATTACCGCATCAGCTACCTGCAACAGCACATTCGCGCCATGGGGGAAGCGATTGCTGACGGCGTGCCGGTCATGGGCTATACCACCTGGGGCTGCATCGATCTGGTCGCGGCGTCGACCGGTGAAATGAGTAAACGCTACGGATTTATCTATGTCGATCACGACGACCATGGCAACGGCACGCTCAACCGGCTGCGCAAAAAATCCTTCTGGTGGAATCAGCGGGTCATTGCCAGCAATGGCCGGGATTTGGATTTTAATTAAAAAAATGCGGTGAATGGCGCTGAATGATCGATCAATTCAGGGCCATTGCGCCACAAAGGGAATATCCGGCGTCGCCGGGCAAATCATTTTGTGAAAAATCGCGCCGCTGCGGTAATATCCGGCAGAAGTCAGCCTTATTACGCTTATTCTGCTGAGTTTTTATTCATTACCCTTTTAACTCTCTATTTAAATCCGGTCCTGACGAATTTATTCTACCCTGCCTGATCGCGGTATCAGCGCCTGTACGGCGATACTCTTTTGTACAGCGCGATGGTACTATTTCCCGGTTGCTGTTCAGAGATAGCGCTATGTTACAACTACAATTAAAGGTGAAGGGCGCCAGCCAGCTGCTCTATTTATTGCATGGCTTACGCGCATTTCTTCCCATATTTTCTCTCATTTATCTCCTCTGTTTTCCTGCTGCTCAGGCGGCAAACAGTGCGGTTCAGCGTGACGATCAGGTTAACCGCATCGTCAGCGGCATCATCAGTTTTAGCCACTGGCCACAGTTAACACAGCCGCCACAACTGTGCGTATTCGCTTCAGCACAGCACCTTGCGCAGCCTCAGGGCCCGACGCCGTTCAGCGTGGTGTGGATTAACCAGACCAGCGAACTCACCCGCCAGCGCTGCGATGCCATTTACTTCGGCGATCAGACGCCGCAGCAGTAAACTGAACTGCTGGCGATGCTACAGGGTAAAACCGTCCTGTCCATCGCGGAAAACAACCCGAACTGTGCGGTTGGCGCGGCCTTTTGTCTGATCTTTAACCGCGATCACACCGCATTTTCCGTCAACCTTGACTCGCTGGCGCGCAGCGGTGTCAGAGTGAGCCCGGACGTGTTGTTGCTGTCCCGCAAATGAAGCAAATAAGATGAAGTTTGATACCATAAAAAAAGATAAATCATCGATTCGCAATAAGTTGCGTCGTATCAGCACCGTCAATGCCGCCGTGATATTACTGCTGTGCTGGCTGCAGCTGACATCGACGTCTTTACTGTTTATTAAACGCTATGAGAAAAGAAACCTCGAACTCATTGCCGCCACACTCAGCACCAGCCTGACCGCCGCGACAGTATTTGAAGACAGCTATGATGCCCGCAACAAAATAGCCCTGCTCAGCAATGAAGGGATGTTTGCCTCCGCGAAGCTGGTCACGGCGGGCAATACCGTACTGGTGGACTGGCACGATCGCCAGCAAGAGAGCAGCTGGTATGAAACGCTACTGCGTCGCTGGATCTATCAGCAGCCGCTGGCGGTGGAAATTAATCACGCCGAAACCCAGGTCGGCCATTTAATGCTGGCCGGCACCGTCAGCGGTGCGGCCGATTTTATTCGCTATTCGGTGATGATTTTATCCATCGGTATGCTGTGCGTGCTGGTGATTTCCTGCCTGCTGAGTGAATTTCAGCATCGCGGTATTCTGTGCTCGCTGCGCAATATCACCAGCGCCATCCATTACGTGATTCGCTCTGGCGATTTCTCTACGCGCGTACCGCAAAATCCGACCAAAGAGTTTCAGCTGTTTTCTGAAGATCTGAACTCGCTGCTGAGTGAAATGCAGACGCTAAAAGCCTCGCTGCTGCGGGATAACCGTTCACTGGCGGCCAAAGCGCTGGAGGATCCGTTAACCGGACTGGCCAATCGTTCGGCGTTTATTGGCCGCCTGTCGCAGCTGCTGGATCAGCAGCTGGCACATGAGAATTTTGTGCTGCTGTTTCTCGACGGCGATCGCTTCAAGAGCATTAACGACAACTGGGGCCATGCCGCCGGTGATGAAGTGCTGAAGGCCATCGCGGCGCGCCTTAGCGCGCTGGCGTATCAGGACGATCTGGTGGCGCGGCTGGGCGGTGACGAGTTTGCCATGCTGATCACCAGCCGCACCTCAGAGGCCGATCTGCAGCAGCTGACGGAAGATATTCGTACCGCAATCGCGCAATCGATTGTGATTTCGGAAGGCACGCAGATCACCACATCGGTGACCATCGGCTACGCCTGGTCGCAGCATGGCGATTCGGTGGTGTCGATTCTGGAGCGCGCTGATATGCACATGTATAAAAACAAAGGAATGAGTAAGGTACGCGTATGAAACTGAAATCATGTTTGCTGGTTATGGTGCTGGCCTGTGTCGGCTGTCAGTCAACCGGGCGTTTTAGCGACGCGCAGATTAAAGCGATGCGCGACGCCGGCTTCAGCGAAAACACCGAAGGCTGGGGACTGGGCCTGTCCGATAAGATCCTGTTTGGCATCAATGAATCTGACCTGACGCCCGCCAGCAAAGCCAGCATTGCGCAAATGGCGAAAAGCCTGGCCGCTACCGGCATCGAACATCTGCGCGTTGACTGCCACACCGATAACTACGGCAAAGCGGATTACAACCAGCAGCTGTCGCTGAAACGCGCCAACGCGGTGGCCGATCAGTGGGCCACCGGCGCGGCGATTCCACGGCAAAACATCGTGACGCGCGGGCTGGGCATGAGCGCGCCGGTCGCCAGCAATAACACTGCGCAGGGCCGGGCGCAAAATCGTCGCGTCGCCATTGTGATCACGGCGCCGTAAGCGGGCATTCAGCGCGTCTGCGCATAGTCATACAGGCGATCGCGCGCGAGGTTCTTCATTTTTACTTCGCACATGATGTCGAAGCGATCAAACGACAGCGCCCAGTCGTTCAGCGTCTGGTTGAAATAGTAGCAGAATGGGCGCGCAGCTTCGGCTTTGAGGCGGCGAGTTGCTCCTGATCGGGAAAGCCGTTCTCCGGGATCAACCCTTCCTGGGCGATCGAATAGTGCAGCACCGGCCGCACGCCGCGCCACGACTCCAGAATAAGCGCCACGCGCGCATCGCTGGCCTGAATAAACTGATTCTCTTTCACCCAGTGATGGTGAATATCCAGTACCACCGGACAAAGCGTACGCGCGCCGCACGCACCAGCAGCGCGTTGGCGGCGCTCAGTTCGGTGCTGATACGCCCGACATCGGCGAGAATGTAAGGATCGTCTGCGTTGCGGCTCACGCCCGCGTCCACCCACGGACGCGAGCTGCTGTGAATAAACGCCAGCGCCTCGTCCAGCGCGCCCTGGGCGATCCCGGCGTCAATCGCGGCCTGGATCAGCTGCGATACGGCACCGCGCAGCTTTGGCTTATCGGGTGACGGTAGCGCGATGGTCAAACCGGCATCGACCGCCACCTGCTGGAGCTTCACCGTGCCGCTGGCAGTCGTGCGCTGACCGATACCCGACCAGTCATCGATAATCTCCACCCCCACCGCCGGCAGCGGAATGAAAGCCATCACCGGCTGGCCCTCCTGCTGCGCTGTGGTTACCAGAATGTCGGCAAACAGTGCACCGGTGGAATAAAACTTTTCACCGCTGAGCCGTAACCCCTCCGGACCTGACACCAGCTGTGCCTGCACATCGCGCGTGTGTTTGCTGTTCTTTTCCGGACCGCCGTTGCCGAGCCGCTGGCCCTGTACCACCGGGCTGAGCAGGCGCTGCTGCTGTTGCGCGCTGCCTTCACCTAGGATGAACTGGATCAGCCCGAAGTGGTTTTGCGGAATCTGGCCAAGCGACGGATCACTGGCGGAGATCAGGCGGAACACCTCCGCCACGGTACCAAACGACAAACCGCCGCCGCCGAACTGGCGCGGCACGCTGATACTACTCAGCCCCAGCTGGGTGAACTGTTCGAGCAGTTCACGCGGATAGATGCGCTGTTGATCGCGTCCGGCTGCCCTGGCCTTCGCCTGTTCCGCCAGATGGCGGGCGGCGTCGATTGCCGCCGCGTCAGACGTGATCACCGCCGCGCGCTGAAGTTGTTGAGCCCTGATTTGCGTCATCGCTGGATTCACTTTTTTATTTTGCTGTGATTCACAGGCTCATTCTGCCAGGGCAGAGAGCCGTAACTTAATAACAGATTGAGCGCGATGATAATCAGCGGATATAACAGCGGTAAAGAGCGCGGTTATGCTATATCCGGCAAACGGCATGCAGAAAGAGAATAAAGAATTTATCAGGGATAATAAGGCGTTAGCGGGCGCGGAGATGCAAGGTTATTACGCTGAGTGACACTGGCGAATTATCTTAAGTATTAATTCGGCTATCGATAGTTATAAATGACATTATTGTTTTTTGCCAGGGTAATGGCACCACGCATTTCCCGGTCACCGTACTTTATTGCGCCATGGGCTGGCGCAATAAAGTGGACATTACGTCATCGCATTATTACGCCTGCGCCAGATACATCGCCGGGGAATAGTGGCGCGTCCATTAACTCTTCTCACTGTGCGGTGTGCTGCTGCTGTCGATCAGCTTCGCCAGCTGATAGGTCTTCACCGTTTCCTGCTGCGTCAGCTGCTGGGCGAAACGGGCGGTGAGATTGCCTTGCGCATCCTGCGTCACCTCAGTGGTGCTGCGCGTTTCATCGTGAATCTGGTGGTAGTGATAGTTTTGTGACGCTTTGGTTTCATTGAGCGCCAGCGGCGTACTGGCGCTCAGCGCGGTATGAAAACTGGCGTTCAGCTTAAACAGGGTTTCCTGCATCATGCGCTGAGTATCGCCGTTCTTCTGCTGGCTGCTGCGCTGCGCCACATCCAGAGCGAAAGTATCTTCCTCTTCCGGCTTCAGCGGATTGCTGGAGCGTGCCGTCTGGTGATAGCTGGCCGAGAAATCTGCCAGTCCGCTGATAGCACCGGCCTGCGCCGCATGCGCGCCTAGGGTGATCGCCTGCGGGGTGCGCATCGCCACGCCGGCCGCCGCGCTGGTGCTATTTAAGGTCTCGAAACCCTGCTTAAACAGTGCCAGCGCCGCGCGATGGCCGTGACCGCGCGAAGCGGCCTGATCAAATTTCGTGCTCCACTGTGCCAGGGCGCTCTGCTGCTGACCGGCGTTGCTGGCCTGCGCCAGGCTGCGCATGTCCGTCGTCAGTTTGAAACTGGCGTCGGCATTATGGAAACCCAGCCAGCGCGAACTCTGGTAGGCATGCAGATTCAGCGACTGCATAACTTCGCCGCCGCGACGCAGGTCGGTTTTCAGATCAACGCTGGCTAGCTGGTTGCTGTCAAAACTGAGCAGGTCGCCGACATCCAGTTTACCGTTGCCGTCATCCAGCCCGCTCAGGGTTTTCTCCAGCGCGCCGGAAAGTTTAGCGATTGCGGCAGCTTCGTCATCGCTCAGCTTACCGTGAGTGGTTTTCAGCGCCACCGCCACGCCATCCTGCTGCCGCGTCATCTGCAGAGTGAGGCTCACGCCGGACTGAGTGGTAATATCCAGCGCCATCGCGCTCTGCGTGTCAGTTTGCGCGCCGCCGCTGGCCGGTACGCTGATAGTGACATCGTCACGCTGCTGCGTCAGTGCGCTCAGCAGCGTGCTGGCGGTGACGCGCGCCGGCGTCATTTGGTACACCGCAGAGATGGCGTCGGAGGCTTCGCTAAAGGTGACTTTCGCCGAGGCGTCTGCCGTCAGACTATTTTGCCGGGTCGCATTGCTTGCCGTGCTGCTGGTCACGTGTGCGCTGGCGCTGCTGAGATGGAGCTGTGAGAAACTGCCCGGTCCGATACCGTTAATCATCCTGACTATCCTCGTTGGTATTATACCGCTACGTTATCGGCGATCCTGACGAAATCTTTACACTTCCGCACGGTGCGTGACGGTGCAAAATAGTTGTTGAAATTAATAATCATTATCACTAATCTGTCTGGCACTTTCGCTGTGACACGGAAGTGATTGACTCGCCAGCTAGTAAGGAAGCGCCATGATTTATCGCCTTATCATTCCGCTGTTCACCCTGCTGAGCCTGCTGCTCAGTCCGGCTGTCGGTTTCGCCCGGCCTGATATGACGCCGCTCGGACCCAATATTGCTGACAAAGGCTCCGCCTGGTATCGCTTCACTGTTAACACGTTTGATTCCGCTGACGGCCTGCGCCACTACAAGGTGTGGACGGCGGTACCACGTAAACCGGCACCGGCCACAGGTTACGCGGCGCTGTATATGCTGGATGGCAACGCGGTGATGAACCATCTCAGCGAAGCGCTGTTGCAGAAGCTGGCAGCAGGCAACCCGCCGGTGCTGGTGGCGGTAGGCTATCAGACCCGCTGCCGTTCGATCTCGATGCGCGCACGCTGGATTACACCCCGCCACAGCAGGTGCAGGATCGTCGTGGCCGGCCAGCCGGCGGCAGTGCCGGATTCCGCCAGCTGCTGGAACAGACTATCGCGCCGCGTGCCGAAAAGAATCTGCCGATCAATGCGCAGCAGCATGCGCCAGCAGTTTGGTGTTATAGCCCCAGCCGAGCGCACCGGCATAAATCCCCACCGTACGGTAACCTGAGTTTTCCGCCTGTTTCTGCGCCCAGTCCTGCTGCTGGTCGAGCAGCGGCGATTTATACGGCTGCGTCAGCCCCTCTTCCGCCGCCTGCATATGCGGATCGCCGGTACCGGCCCACCAGATGTCGGTGCGTGGGTTACGCGCTTCGCTGCGCAGGCGGGCATAGGCTTCACCCGCTGACAGGCGCACCATGCTGACTTTAATATCCGGATGTGCTTGGCTGAAAATGCGCGTCATGTGTTCGCATACCACCACGTCCGCCGAGCAGACTATATTGAGATTGCCAGCGGCCGTCGCGGCAAACGGCAGCGCGGTGCAACTGAGGGACAGCGCGATGGCCAGTAAGGTGTAGCGCATGATGTTCTCCTTGGTTGGCAGGGTTCCGTGCTTAACAGAGGTTTTTATTTGCACGTATGTGCAAATTAGTAATGAACAGAAAATAGCCTGTCAAATGGCGTAGTCCGCAATTGAAAGGCTGTGTCACAAAAATGCAACAAATGTGATCGCAGACAAATTGCACAGCTTTGCAATTTACGGCAGACTGCTTTTCAGCTGTAATTGTGAGGAGTTGAAGATGCAGAATGACAAAGCCGGGGTGAGCGCACAGGATGTGGCGGATCGCGCGGGCGTGTCGCGCGCCTTTACGCCCAGTGCCAGCGTTTCTGCAGCCACGCGTGCCCGGGTAATGAAAGCGGCACAGGAACTGGGCTATCACGTTAACCACCTGGCGCGCGGGCTGGTGCGCAACCGCAGCGGCATTGTCTGCCTGATCGTCTCTGAAATCGCGACGCCTTACCGCGCCACTCTGGTGCGCTGGCTGACACAGTTTTTACAGGAAGCGGGCAAAGTGGCGATGCTGATTAATACCGATCGTTCCGACAACAGCGTCTCCGCCGCGCTGCTGCAGGCGATCAATTTTCGCGCCGATGCCTCCATCATCCTTTCCGGCATGCCGGATCGCACCATCACCCGCCAGTGCTATCAGCACGGGCAGCGCATCATCCTGATCAACCGCGACGAAGCGCTGCCGGGCTCGCTCAGCATCAACCTCGACGCGCAGGCGGCGGCCGAAACGGCAGTGATGGCGTTTCAGCGCGCCGGCTGTCGTCAGCTGGCGTTCGCCAATTCGCTGGCCGGTACGCCGAGCCTGATCAAACGCGAAGCGGCGTTTATCGCCGTGGCGGAGCGCGCCGGACTGACGGTCAGCGTGGAGCGGTTCGGCACCACCTCGTATGAAAGCGGTCAGATTCTAGCGCATCGCCTGCTGACGCGTCATCAGCGCCCGGACGCGGTGTTCTGCGTCACCGACCCGATGGCCTGCAGTTTCATGGATGAAGCGCGCCACCGTTTCCAGCTGCGCGTCCCGGAGGATTTGTGCCTGATCGGCTACGACAACATCGCGCAGGCTGGCTGGTCCTCTTACAATCTCACCACCTTCGCCCAGCCGGTGGAGCGCTTTGCCCGCGACGCCATCGCGTGGCTGACGCAGACGGAACAGGCAGAGACTGGCTTTACGCCGCAGAGTGAGCAGCAGCACGACACGCTACTGTATCAGGCCGATGTGGTATGGCGTGGCTCGGTGCGCGGCGGCTGATCTAAGCGCGGCATCCTGCTCCAGCCGCGGATGCCACAACTGTGACACCGTCACCTCTGGCGTGGCAAACGGTAATTCAAACATCGCAAACGCCGGATTATCTTTGAATAACGGATGGTGCAGGCACAGCGTATGCGGCACCAGCGCACAGCCAGTCGCTGTGCAGCGTGAGCGCGACGGCAGTGGAAAAAGCGGGTACCACGGCGGCCACCTGACGGGTAAAACCGGCGGCGAGCAGCGCCGCATGCACCGGCCCGCCCAGCTCACCACGCCTTGACGCCACGATGTGACCATATGCGGCCAGCTGCGCCAACGTTACGTCCGCCAGTAACGGATGCCCGGGCGCACCACGCCGACGAAGCGATCGCGAAACAGCGCCTGCAGCCGAATCTCCGGTCCCATATTCCCCAGTACGTCAATCTCCAGATCGACGTCGCCGCTGCGCAGCGGTCGATCATTTTTCTCTGCTTTCGGCATAAAACGCAGCTGAACGCCAGGCGCCTGCGCGTGGACTGCGGCGATCAGCGCGCTGCCAAATGCTTCAACAAATCCTTCGTTGGTACGCAACGTGAAATGGCGCTGCAACTCGGCGGCAGCAAAGCGTTGCGCCGGTGGACTCAGCAGCGCCCACTACGCTGCCTTCACTGAGCAGCGCGTCCAGCGCAGGGAGTAAATTCAAATCGACGGTATTCATCGCATCATCCTTATCGATTGAGCGCCATCTGGCAAGGCGTTTGCTGCAGGTTATCTATGCAAATGCTGCACGTTCCGCCTGTTGTCATGCAAGGGTAGACTTTTCACTCACCCCAAAACCAGGAGAGGGTCATGAACAGGGCTTCCCGTGCTTTATTGATTGGCGCTTCGCGCGGCCTCGGATTCGCGCTGGCGGAGAATATGCTGCAGCGCGGCTATCAGGTGGTGGCGACCGGGCGCCAGCACTCCCTTCACTCGCTGCAACAGCTGGCGCAGCGCTACCCGCAGCAGCTAACGGTGGAGAGCGTGGACATTACCGTGCCGGCAGAGGTCAACGCCCTGCATCTGCGGCTAAGCGGCCAGCAGTTCGACCTGCTGCTGGTCAACGCGGGCGTGAAAAATGACGATCGCGAAACCCTTGCCGATGTGTCGACGGAAGAGTTTATCCGCGTAATGGTAACCAACGCGCTGAGCCCGCTGAGCGTGCTGGAAACCTTCAGAAACAACGTCAGCGCGCGCGGCACGCTGGCGGTGATGTCATCCGGTCAGGGCAGCCTCACCAACAACACCCATGGCAACTACGAGGTGTATCGCGGCAGTAAAGCGGCGCTGAATATGTTTATGCGCAGCTTTGCCGTGCGTCACGACGATGTGCGCACGCTACTGCTGCTGGCCCCCGGCTGGGTGCGCACCGACATGGGTGGCGCCCAGGCGCGACTGAGCATTGAGGAGAGCATCCCGAATCTGCTCAACACGGTGGAAAGTCAGACCGGACGCGGCGGCTTGCACTATCTCGATTACCTCGGCCGCGTAGTGCCATGGTAAGCGTTTCACGCCAGCTTGCGTTCGATCAGCTGACGCAGCGTGGCGCGCAGCCGGCAGAGATATCCATTCATCGCTGGGTGGTGCGCACCGCTCGCGACACTATCATGATTGATACCGCAACCGGCAATGGCCGCAACCGCGATAACAAGCCGCTGTTTCACCAGCTGCAAACCGCGTGGCCGGAACGTCTGGCCGAAGCGGGCGTGACCCTGATGAAGTTACGCTGGTGCTGATGACGCATATCCACACCGATCCTGTCGGCTGGAATACCTGCTGGCGCGCTGACCGCTGGCAGCCGATGTTTCGCCATGCGCGGTACATCTGTTCAGCGCGTGAACTGGCGCAGTGCCGCAGCACGCCGTCGATGCAGGCGCTGTATCACGATAGCCTTGCGCCGCTGCTGGCGAGCGGCCAGCTGGAAACCATTGATGTGCAGCACTCCCCGCTATTTACCGGTGTGCTGCGCTATATGCCGACGCCGGGCCACAGCGTCAATCACGCCTCAATTGTGCTGCAAAGCGCCAGTGCCCACGCGGTATTTAGCGGTGATGTGATGCATCATCCAGTTCAGTTTGCACACCCGCAATGGAACTCAGTTTTTTGTGAGGATTTACCACGCGCCGTAACGTCACGTCAGTTACTGATAGACTGGTGCATCAGCCATCAGGCACTCTGGTGCAGCTCACACTTTGCCGGCAGTTCGTGCGGCCGGGTTTCGCCAGAGCGGCAATGGATTCCGGTGGAGGCCTGAACAATGCAATACGCTGATTACCTCACCGCGTCGCTGGGGGATATGCAACAGGCGCTGGCCCAGCGCCGGGTGAGCGCCCGCCAGCTCACCACGTTTGCGCTACAGCGCATTGCTGACGTGGATCAGCCGCGCTATAACGCCATCAGCTGGCTGTTTGCCGATGAAGCGCTGGCTGCGGCCGCTGCCAGCGATGCCGCACGGCAGCAGAATGCGCCAATTGGCCCACTGGTCGGTATTCCGCTGCTGATTAAAGACAACATTGAAGTCAAAGGCTGGCCGACCAGTGCCGGTTCGGCGCTGCTGCGCGACGTGATTGCCAGCGAGGATGCCCCGCTGGTTACTGCTCTGCGTCAGGCTGGCGCAATCCTCATCGGCAAAACCACCATGCATGAACTGGCGGCAGGCATCACCGGCGCGTCGTCGCTGAGCGGCTTTACCCATAATGCCTGGCAGCAAGGTCGTTCTCCGGGAGGTTCAAGCAACGGTTCAGCCGTGGCGGTGGCCGCTGGCTATGTGCCACTGGCGATAGGCAGTGATACCGCCTGTTTGACCGCTTCTGCCGCGCCGATGCGTCACGCCAGCAGGGCGGCAGCGGACTGGGTCTGTCGATCGTGCGCGGGATCATGCAACTGCATCAGGGCAGTTGCACGGTGAGCAGCGAACACGGCATTACCCGTTTCTGCCTGCGGTTCCCATGCTAAGCGCGCAGGTGCGCAGACACGCACCTGGTTAAGTCCTTTAGATAAAGGTGAAAATTTCGTCCTGCGGCAGACGCGATTTCGGCAGCGTGGCGTTGAAATCTTCCTCACTGCGATAGCCAAGCGAAACCAGCACCACGCTGGTAAAGCCCTGTTCGCGCAGGCCCAGCGCTTGGTCAAGTGCGCGCGCATCAAAGCCTTCCATCGGGGTGGCATCAATGCCGAGCATCGCTGCGCCCAGTAACAGTCCGCCCAGCGCCAGATAGACCTGTTTCTCCATCCACTGCGGCACGTCGCGCAGCTCATAACGGTGCATATCTACGTAACTGCGGCGGCTCTTATCCTGCCCGGTTTTGGCTTCTGGTTTGGCAAAACGCCCGTCTTTCTCTTCCTGCGCCAGCACATTTTGCAGGTGCGCTTCATCCAGATCGGTGCGCATGCACAGCGCAATCACGTGTGAGGCGTTCAGCACTTTAGGGTTGTTGTAAATGAACGCGCCGCTGGTGGATTGCGCCATCTTTTCCCGCCCTTCTGCAGTCGACGCGACAACAAAGTGCCACGGCTGCGAGTTAACCGATGACGGGCTGTTGCGCAGCAGGTTAAGCAGCGTGTCGATCTCCTGCTGCGGCAGCGTTTTGCCCGCAGAGAAAGCTTTTACGGTGTGACGGCGGGCAACCGCATCATTAAGGGTCATGAGAGTCTCCTGATTGAAGATTGCGCCATAGCGCAGATAAATAGCAAAGTCGCGACCATAACCGCCCGGGCTGACGGACGGTTAACCTTACGTGTTTTAATGACTTAAAAGCCGCTGAGGACAATCTTGCCGCGTGCGCGACCGCTCTCAATCAGCGGCGCTTTACGCAGGTTGGCCGCGCTGATGCTGCCGTGATGCTCGCCAGCGGTGGTCTGCAGGGTTTGATCGTCAATTAGCTGACTAACCTGCTGCAGAATCTGATGCTGACGCTGCATATCGGCGGTATGGAACAGCGAGCGGGTAAACATCAGTTCCCAGTGCAGCGAGATGGCTTTGCGCTTCAGCGGCACCGCATCCAATGTTTCCGGATCGTCAATCAGCGCCAGTTTGCCCTGCGGGGCCAGCACATCGATCAACTGCGGATAGTAGCTGTCGGTATGGGTCAGTGAGGCCACGTAGCGCACCTCTTTATGGCCAATCGCTGCCAGCTGCTCGCCCAGCGGACGCTGGTGATCGATAACATGATGGGCACCCAGCGAACGCACCCAGTCGGCTGTTTCCGGGCGAGAGGCGGTACCAATTACCGTCAGTCGGGTCAGTTTGCGCGCCAACTGCGTCAGCATAGAACCCACGCCGCCGCCCGCGCCAATGATCAGCAATGTGCCTTCGTCGGCAGCATCAATTTCCAGGCGATCGAACAGCAGTTCCCACGCGGTGAGCGACGTCAGCGGCAGCGCGGCGGCATCGGCGTCGCTCAGCGTGCGCGGCTTGAGTCCGGCGATGCGTTTCATCCACTAGTCCGTACTCGGCATAGCTGCCAGCGCGTGTGATGTCGCCGGCGTAGTAAACTTCATCTCCGGGTTGAAACAGCGTGACATCGCTGCCCACCGCCTCGACCACGCCCACGGCATCCCAGCCGAGAATGCGCGGCGTGTCCGTCGGGGCGCCAGCGCGCACTTTGGTATCAACCGGGTTAACCGCAATCGCGCTGATTTTCACCAGCAGATCGCGTGCGCCTGGCTGCGGTTTCGCCACGTCCAGTTCATACAACGCATTTTCATCTGAAATCGGTAAACCGTTTTGGCTATAAACAATCGCTTTCATGCAACAGGCTCCAGGTGAGTGAATATTTTCAGGGTGTTGACAGCAGCATAGCCAGACATCGCGCCGGGAAAAATGCCTGTTGCAGGACAACACTTTCACTCGTAGAGTGAAAATCCCGATAATGGCGAGAACGTCGATGATTCGTTTAGAAGATGTCACCCTGTTTGTGCGCTCTGCCGCGCTGGGCAGCTTTTCCCGCTTTTCCCGCGCAGCGCGCGGAGCCAACCTGCTGCCCGGTCAGGTCAGCGCCGCCATTCAGCGGCTGGAGCGCGATCTCGATCGCCCCCTGTTTGCGCGATCGACGCGCAGCCTGCGTTTAACGGCGGAAGGCGAAAAGTATCTGCCGTTCGCGCAGGAGATGCTGGCGCTGATGCACGCCGGTGCGGAAAGCCTGCAAAGCCATGACGATGCCCTGAGCGGCGAGCTGAAAATCGCTCTGCCGTCTGACATCGGCCACCATATTATTCTGCCACTGCTGACAGAATTTTGCCGGGCGCATCCGGCGCTCGGGCTGCGTCTCTCGTTTTCCGATCAGGTGAGCGACGTGTTCCGCGATCCGGTGGATATCGCCATTCGCTAAGGTAAGCTGGAGGACAGCAGCTATGTCGCGCTACCGCTGGCGGAAGAAAACCGCCGTGTGATGGTCGCCGCACCCGATTATCTCGATCGACATGGCCGTCCGGAAAAACTCGAGGATCTGGCACAGCATCACTGTCTGCCGTTTGTCATGGGCGGCCACGTGTACGATAAATGGACCTTTCCGCAGGAAGGGATGCGGCGGCAAATCACGGTGAAAAGCCGGCTGCTGTGCGACGACGCTGAAGTGGCTCGCCGCTGGGCGATTGCCGGGGATGGGGATTGCTTATAAATCCTGGCTTGATGTCTGCGACGATATCAGACACGGACGGCTGGAACGGGTGCTGCCGCAGTTGCCAGGCGAAAGCACGCCGCTGCATTTAATCTGCCCGCATCGCAAACAATTCTCGCCGGCGATTCGCGCTTTACATCAATTACTGCGTGAACATTTACGCACTCTGACGGCGCAAATCTTACCGGCGATTTAATCTCACCGCTGCGCCTCAACGCCATCAGCCACGCAATCCGGGCCAGCCATCAGGCGAATGCCTCTGCGATTTATCTTTAAAATCAAGGACGCGCTGCCGCAAGCGGATGAAATGTAGTGTCTTCTGAACCCGCGAATGAGAACGCAGCCGTCCGGCACCTCTGATAACCGTAGCACAGCATAGTAACCTTATTCTTAACAGGTAATATTTAACGTTACTTCACTGTATTCACGTTAATTATTCAGGACTGATGATGTCTCAACCTAAAGCGATGTCCGTTAATGCCCTCACCCACATTATCCTATTCTTCCTGGTCATCAACGCGATTGATGTCGTTTATGCGTTGATGCACTGATGGCTTATTGCGCTGCGATTTACCGTTGTTTTTTTGCGAGCCAGACTCGAAAGATGAGATAAATTCCCCGTCACGGATTTTTTAATCCGTGAGCCTTGATAGACTGCAGACGATAAAATAGACTATAGACTATCAAGGATGGCATCGTGTGGCAGGTTGAAGCAACAGATCGGTTTTGGAAATGGTTGCAGGCTCAGGATGAAGCGTTGCGTCTCGACGTGCTTGCCGCCCTGAAGCTTCTGGCGCAGGACGGTCCGCATCTCGGACGCCCTTTCGTTGATATCCTGATGTTATCGCGGGTGCCCAATATGAAAGAGCTACGCGTGCAAAGTAAAGGTCGTCCCATCCGCAGCTTTTTTGTTTTCGATCCACGCCGCCATGCGATTGTGCTGTGTGCCAGCAACAAACAGGGTAAAAATCAGAAGCGTTTCTATCAGCAGATGCTTCGCATTGCCGAAACCGAATACCATCATAATCTGAACGCAATCGGGGAAACTCATAATGAAAACCTTGGATGAGATGCTGGCGGCGCTGACGCCCGAACAGCAACATCAGGTAGATGAACGCGTCAGCCAGATGCGTCAGGAATACCAGCTTTATCAATTACGTGAGCAGATGCAGCGAACTCAGCGTCAGCAAGCGCAGGCCATGCATATTGCCCAGTCATCTGTGGCGGCGATGGAAGCGCGTGGAGCAGAGTTAAAAATTTCCACGCTGAAGCGATACATTGAGGCGCTGGGTGGAGAGCTGACGCTGGGTGTAAAGATGCCGGGTGGCCAGCATGTCGACTTAATTATCTGACAATTCAGGCAGAGCGCATAACGCCCTGCCCCAGACTCAGATCAACGGTGGCAGCATCGGCCTGCACCGCAGTCAATCAGGAGTTATTTGGCGTGGCAGCGCTTTCGCTGAACTGCGGTTTTTGCCGCGTAACGGAATAGACCACGTTTTTCGGGCCATTGGTATCTGTTGTGACATCGACCGTAGGAATGGTCACGTTGCCAAAACCAAACAGTGTTTGCACGTAGCCGCCAATCTGGTGTTTACCGGCCGGGACGCGGAGCTCTTTACTCTCGCCCTTTTGCAGCAGTCCTGCTTCCTGACCATCCACCGTCACGTACACGGATGAGCCATCATCGGTGCGCGTCACCAGATGGGAGACATTGATGACGGTCGGTCCGCTGGCAAACGGCGAAGCGATGTCGTTGTTTTCGATCGGAGCGGAAGCGGTAGCCGGGGCTTCTGCGGCGGCGGCATCAGCGCTGCTGTCGCTGGCAGCATGACGCGCGCAGCCGGTGAGCAGGAGTGTGGCCGTTAAAGTGGCCAATGTGAAACGCGAAAACATCGTGACGAAAAACCTTCTGCTAAATGAGAAGTATTTATTTTAGCGTTACCCGCGCAGTGATAACAGTCACAGAAATCCAGTATTTTCCGAAAACCGGGGATGCGGGTCTCCGTTTGTCCCCCGGCCGCACGCAATGTCAACGCGCGCCGTTCTCCCGGCCCGGGAAAACGGCGCAAGCGGACGGATTACAGTGAATAGCGCGCCAGCGGCGCCACAGTGGTGATCAGCCCGTTGGCTTTCATATATTCACCCAATGCCTGATAGCGTGCCTGATTGAATGCCGCGCTGTGCGTTGCAAAATAAGGCAGCGTATCCTGCCAGGCCTGATGATTGAGCGGCGTATCCAGTTCAGGGTAACGCTTGATGAACGCCTGCCACGCCTCTTGCGGGTGAGCGCGCAGCCAAGCGATGCCCGCATCCAGCCCACGCAGAAATGCCGGAATACGAGGATCGTTTGCCGCCGTGTTGCTGTTGGCCAGAATGATCAACTCATCATAGGCCGGCACGCCGTAATCTTCCGGTTTAAACGACACCGGCTTTGCGCCTTTGTCCTGCAAATCCAGCAGCTCGTAGTCACGGAAGATGGTCAGCGCGCTGTCAATTTTATGCGTCAGCAGCGCGGAGACGGCGTCCATATTCAGATTAACCAGCTTCACGCTGTTAACGTCGACACCCTGCGATTTCAGCATATTGCGGATAGCCACATCTTCCGCGCCGGGAATCGCATAGCCAATCGATTTACCGGCAAAGTCTTTAATACTGTGGATATCGTCCGATACGGCTGTCAGGGTGTTCAGCGGCTGGTTAATCAGAGTGCCAACCCGGATCACCGGCACCTGCTTGTCCACCAGCGTATAGAGCTGCGGCTGATAGCTAATCGCCAGATCCGCTTTGCCTGCCGCCAGCAACAGCGGCACTGACGCGGAATCCGCCGGTGCGATCATCTCGACATCCAGCCCCTGCTGTTCAAACGCCCCGCTATACTGAGCGGCAAAGATCGCCGCGTGGTTAGGGTTAATGAACCAGTCGAGCAGCAGCCGCACCTTTTCGGCTGCCTGCGCGTTGACGGTGGCCAGCAGCAGTAACGAAGCGATGGCACGAAGAAGTCTATTCACTCAAGTTCCTTAGTATGATTGCCAGAGAAATTTTTTACGCACCAGCGCCACGGCCGCTGAGAGCAGCAGCGCCAGGCTTATTAGCAGCAGCAGCGCAGCAAAACTGGTGGCCGTTTCCAGCCGCGCGTTGGATTGCATCATCAGGTAGCCCAGCCCTTCGCTGGCACCGACCCACTCGCCGATCACCACCCCAATTGGTGCCAGCACCACCGCCATCTGCAGGCCGGCGAAAAACTGCGGCAGCGCGCCGGCCAGCGCACGCGCCAGAAAATACGCCAGCGCGAGGGATACAGGGTCTGCGCCAGCTCCAGCCAGCCGGCAGGCGTACGACACAAACCGTCGAACAGCGACAGGCACAGCGGGAAAAACAAAATCAGCGCCGCCACCACGACTTTTGACGCGATGCCAAAACCCAGCCACAGCACCAGCAGCGGGGCCAGCGCAAATACCGGGATGGTCTGGCTGGCTGTCACCAGCGGAAACAGCACCCGACGCAGTAGCGGGCTGGAGGCCATCAGCACCGCCAGCACCACGCCGCCGCCGACGCCCAGCAGCAGCGCCAGCACAATTTCCGCCAGCGTAAATAGCGCGTGATGCGCGAGCAGCTGCCGCTTTTGCCACAGGGCCTCCAGCACCGCCTGCGGTGCCGGCAGCAGATATGCCGGTACGCCGTTGTGCCGCGCCAGCAGCCACACGCCCAGCACCACCGCGATCAGGTAGATAACACTACTCAGCTTTTTCATAGGAATTCAGTCGGGAAAAGAGTTCGGCCTGCGCCTGCAGCAATCCGGCATCATTGAGCGCGCGCGGCACCGTACCGGTCGGTACAGGCCAGAGCGTCACCTGTAGCGGCTGGCCGTGCAACAGCAGGATGTCATCGGCCATGCGGCAGGCTTCGAGCGGATCGTGCGTCACCAGCAGCACCGTTTTACCGCGCAGCAGCGTCGCGGTCTACGTTTGCAGCTGGTGTTTGGTCATAACATCCAGCGTGGCGAACGACTCATCAATCAGCACCAGCTCGCGCTGTGCATACAGCGTGCGCGCCAGCGCGAACCGCTGCCGCATGCCACTAGAGAGCTGCGACGGCGCGGCTTGCGCCTCGTCTTCCAGTCCCACCTGTGCCAGCAAATGGTGCGCCCGCACGCGGTCCGGCTTCGCACCGCTCAGACGCGCAGTCAGCATCACATTCTCCAGCACCGTCAGCCACGGATAGAGCAGATCCTGCTGCCCCATCCATGCCACGTGCTGCGCAATACCGCTCAGGCTGCCCTGCTGCGGCTGCACTAAGCCGGCCACCAGACGCAGCAGCGTACTTTTACCAATGCCGCTGCAGCCCAGCAGCACCGTGGTTTTGCCGCCGCGCAGTTGCAGATTGAGCCGATCGCACAGCTGTTTTTCGCCCTAGGCAAAGCTCACCTGGTCAAAGCGGATGTCCTGCGTTATGGCCGCCGCGCCGCCAGAATCGCCAGCTGGTTAAAGCCGCGCTGCGCCAGCGCGCTGGCCGCCTGCGCCGCCCGCATGCCGCTGGCGCAGACCAGTACGATGCGGCGATCCGCCGGTGGCTGCCAGGCGTCCAGTTTATGCGGCAACACGCGCTCAACCCGCTCGGCCACGCTGGCGGGCGCCTCTTCGTAGCTGCGCAGCTCCACAATGCAGTCTTCGGGCTGTAACAGGTGAGCATCAATAAACGGCACGCCGGGCTGTGCCGGTTCCTGTGCCGCATCAAAGCGGAACGAACGAAAGTGCCAGTTGACGAAGTCACATTTGACCATGCAGCCGAGCGGTGAGGGTTGCAGGCCGAGCAGTACGCTGAGCGCCATCTGCGCCTGCATCGCCCCCAGCGCCGACACGGCCGGGCCCATCACGCCGGCGGTGTTGCAGTTAGCCGCGGAAGCGGGCAGCTGCGGAAATAGCGCACGATAGCTCGGCGCGCCGCCGCAAAAACCGCCAGCATACCCCTGACGCCCCAGCACCGAGGCGCTGATCAGCGGTATGCCTGCCTGGAAGCAGGCATCAGACAGTTGGTAGGTCACCGCAAAGTTATCCGCGGCATCGATCACCAGATCGCACCCCGCCAGCGCCTGCGCGATATTGCTGGCGCTCAGCGCCTGGGGCACCGCTTCGATTTGCACCTCAGGATTGCGCTGCTGCAAAGCCTGCTGCGCCGCCACAGCTTTGCTGCGACCCACATCCTGCAGGGTGAACAGCGTCTGGCGATGCAGGTTATGCAACGCGACCTGATCGTCATCGTATAGACACAGCTGACCGACGCCCGCGCCCGTCAGCTGAGGCAGCAGCGTGGCGGCCAGCCCACCGGCACCGGCTACCAGCACGCGGGCGCGAGCCAGTTTCTGTTGCCCGACGACGCCAATTTCCGGCAGCATTATCTGGCGTAGGTAGCGTTCCATTGCGCGCTCCTTATTTCAGGTTGGCCAGGCCGAAGATCGGCGTTGAGGCCACGGCCATATCACGCTTCTCCATCAGCCCGGCATCGCGCGCGCCCTGCCCGGCGGCGATCGCCTGGCTGAACGCGCGCGCCATCGCCACCGGATCGCCCGCTTTCGCCACGGCGGTATTGAGCAGGATGGCATCGAAGCCCATTTCCATCGCCTGCGCCGCCTGTGACGGCGCGCCGATGCCGGCATCAATGATCAGTGGAATATCGCTGAACCAGGCTCGCATCGCTCGCAGCCCGTCAATATTTCGCAATCCCTGGCCGGAGCCGATGGGCGCGCCCCACGGCATCAGCAGTTCACAGCCGGCGGCCAGCAGTTTTTCACCGACAATCAGATCTTCCGTGGTGTAGGGAAACACCTGGAAGCCGTCGGCGCACAGAATGCGTGCCGCTTCGACCAGCGCGAACGGATCGGGCTGCAGCGTGTCGGCATGACCAATCACTTCCAGCTTGATCCACGGCGTGTTAAACAACTCGCGCGCCATGTGCGCGGTGGTGACGGCCTCTTTGACCGTGTGGCAGCCAGCGGTATTGGGCAGCACGCGCACATTCAGGCCCGTCAGCAGCTCGCGAAAAGCCGCGCCCGCCGTGCCTTCGCGGCGCAGGCTGACAGTGATAATTTCACTGCCGGATGCGGCGATCGCCTGCTGCAAAATCGCCGGTGAAGGGTAGCCTGCGGTGCCGAGCAGCAAACGTGACTGCGGTGTAAAATCGTAAAACATCGCTCAGCCTCCCTGCATCGGTGACAGGACTTCCAGCTGCCAGCCTTCCTGTAACTGCAGGCTGGCATACTGACTTTTCGGCACAAAATCGCCGTTGCAGGCGGTGGCAACACAGGCCGCGTCGATTTGCTGTTCGATCAGCAATTCGCTGAGGCTGGTGGCCTCAGTGCTAATGGTGCGGCCGTTAAGCTGAATATTCATGGCTAACCTCCCCAGACAGGCGCTGCATCAGCTGTTCTGCCATCATTGGTGCCAGCAGAAAACCGTGACGATACATGCCGTTAAGATAAAAAATACCGTTGTGATAGTGGATTTCCGGCAGATTAGCCGGCCATGCCGGACGCAGACCGCTGCCGCTTTCGATGACGCGCGCTTCCGCCAACGCCGGATGCAGGGTGTAGGCCGCGCTGAGCAGTTCCATCATGGCGCGCGCGCTGATAGCGCTGGCATCGTCGCTTTCGATCATGGTGGCGCCGAGCATGAAGTGGCCGTCGCGACGCGGCACCAGATAACAGGGAAAACGCGGATGGAGCAGACGAATCGGCCGGGAAAATGACACCTCATGACTCTGCAGGATCAGCATTTCCCCGCGCACCGCGCGCAGACCAGACAGTTGCGCTCTGGCATGGATACCGCGACAGTCGATGATCCGGCCCGATGGCTGGCGCGCATCAAAGCGGACGCCGCGCTGCAGCAGTTTGTCACGCAGTTCAGCCAGCGCACGACGCGGATCGAGATGCGCTTCGCGCGGAAAAAACAGTCCGCGCGCAAATCGGTTTTCCAGCGCCGGTTCGAGCGACGCCGGATCAACCCATTGATGCTGCGTCGTCATGCGCGCGAAGCGGTTTAACTCCGGGTTATCACGCGGCGGTGCCAGCACTAACGTGCCCTGAAGCACCACGCTGCTAACGCGCGTTTGCCACCATGCCGCAGCATGTTGGCCGAGGGTAATCACGTCCGCCGGCGCGCTTTCTGCTTCACACCACGGCGCCAGCATGCCACCGGCAAACCACGAGGCAGGCTGACGCGCTTCATCGTCAATGACGTCTACGGTTTCGCCGCGCTCAGCCAGCAGCGTGGCAACACAAAGCCCGGACACGCCGCTACCGAGCACGCTCCAGCGGTTCATGAACAACGTTCCGGTAAATAATCTGGGGAATTCACATCGGCCTCTCAGTGATAACTGAGACCCGCAGATACAGGTGAAGGGAATCGACGCCAGCGATCGGACTCGCCTTTGCGCCAGACGGCTTTGCACATGAGCCGTCAGTCTTCCTACGCCAGCATCAACTGGGTCAGGTTCAAAGGGTCGCTAAGCCGCGCAGTGCGCTATTAGCCTCTCAGTCTCTCAGGCGAGACTCCCCCGACGCGTCTATTTGTATTGCAGGCGCTGGCTGGCGTCAAGCAGCACGTTAACCGCGCTGCCTGCATTGTGGATCAAAATTGCAACCTATGGTATACTAGACGGATAGCGGGTAGATGATAAAAATAAAAAAGACTGTTTTATTATTCACTTATAAATTTTTCAGCTAATCATGGAAGCATTATGAATAAGTTTCGTGTAGCTTTTATTAAAGCAGGATGGCATCAGGCGATCGTGAACAACGCGCTGGTGGGATTTGAGCAGGAACTAGCAGAACAAGGCGTCGAAAATACATTAAAAAGCGACGACGTACCCGGCGCGTTTGAAATACCGCTGCTGGCTAAAGGCTTGGCCGAAACCGGCAAATTTGATGCGATTGTCTGCGCCGCGCTGGTGGTCGACGGTGGCATCTATCGCCATGACTTTGTCGCGCAGGCCGTAGTCGATGGCCTGATGAATGTGCAGTTCGCCACGAATGTTCCGGTGTTTTCGGTATCACTCACTCCGCACAATTTTCAGCCGGTCGACGCGATTGAATCGTTTTATACCGAACATTTTATTAAAAAAGGCAAGGAAGCCGCCCGCACCGCCCTGTCGATTCATCAGCTGCAGATCGATTAATATTTTTTAAGCGGTAGCGGTAATAATTGATGGCCGGACTGAATAAAGAAATTTCTGGCCGATGAATATTTCAACGCGGGGCTATTGACGG
The DNA here is from genome assembly GCF_059731155.1 of Type-A symbiont of Plautia stali. Lineage (NCBI taxonomy): Bacteria > Type-A symbiont of Plautia stali. The sequence continues at coordinate 2,151,507 of NZ_AP035891.1, forward strand.
CGGGTTATGAAGTGAAATGATTTCGCCAGCATTCATACTGGCGAAATCCTGAGTACCGGTGAAATTAGCGGCTTACTTCGTGACCAATCAGGCCGCCGATAGCTGCGCCGCCGAGGGTACCGAAAGTGCTGCCGCCGGTCAGAACGGCGCCACCCACCGCACCCACACCGGCGCCGATAGCGATGTTGCGGCCACGATGAGACATGCCACAAGCCGTTACAGGAAAGGCTAAAACTAATACCACTGCGATACTAAAGCTGCGTTTTAAAACCATCAAAATCCTCATTACCATTAATTCTAATGGAATGTAATAGTGTTAACTTTGTTTGTTGTTTAGCCGCCAAATACTTGGCGTAGCGTGCTTATCCTGGAGGCAAATTTAAGGGGCTTTGCATTTTTGTGGAAGGTAAAAATTCTTATTTTATGCCGGACCTGTCAGGTGCTGGTTATTATTCGTACCTTAAGCCAAATAAAAAGGCATGGCGTGAAGGTTCACGCCATGCCTCGTTGACTTACCGCGCAATGAATTAACGCTGCGGATGATTAACTTCTACTAGTCGTAAATCAAACACCAGCACTTCAGCATTGTTACCGTTAGCGAACTGCAGCGCCGTCTCATTGCGCACGCGCACGCCGTCGCCGGCTTTAAAGCTCACGCCATTCACTTCAATGCTGCCGCGCGCCACATGAATATAAGCATAGCGATCGTTAGCCAGTTCCAGCGTCTGCTGCTCGGCACCGTCAAACAGTCCCGCGTAGATACGCATATCCTGACGCACGCGCAGCGAGCCGTTGTCGCCTTGCGGCGAAACAATCAGGCGCAGCTGGCCGCGTTTGTCGGCTTCTGCCACTGAAACCTGCTGGTAACCCGGCTCGGTACCGCGTTCCGCCGGCACAATCCAGATCTGCAGGAAGTGCACATTATCCTGTTTCGAGTGGTTAAACTCGCTGTGCGTCACGCCGCTGCCGGCGCTCATCAGCTGCACGTCACCGGGCACGATAACCGAACCGGTACCCATGGAATCTTTATGCTCCAGCGCGTCTTCCAGCACGTAGGAGATAATCTCCATGTTGTTGTGCGGATGCGCACCGAAACCGCGACCCGGTGCCACCTGATCATCGTTAATCACTAGCAGATCGGAGAAACCGGTCTGGTGTGGGTCCCAGTAGCTGGCAAACGAAAAGGTATGGCGTGAATGCAGCCAGCCGTGATCGCCTAAGCCACGTTGTTCGGACAGTCGTTGTTCAATCATGGTCTGCTCCTTAAATTTTTACCTAGAGGGCGAAGGCCCTTCCCGTTGCTGACCAGTATACGTAAACTGATTTGCCCAACAATACGCCTGTATGACAATGACTGTCACAGATAAGTGGACAATACGCAGATTGAAGATCTCCGGATTTACGTCGCCGTAATCAAAGCGGGCAACTTTACCGCTGCGGCTGAACAGCTTATGCTCTCCAAGCAGTACGTCAGCCGGCGCATCGCCGCGCTGGAAGAGTCGCTCGGTGCGTGTTTCCTGAATCGCAACACGCGCAAACTGTCCGTTACCGACAACGGCCAGCTGTTTGCCCAGCATGCTCAGCGCATTCTGGATGATGTGCAGGAAGCCGAACTGGCGGTGTCCGGTCATCGTCAGGTGCTGCGCGGCAGTTTCCGTCTCAGCGTGCCGATGTCGTTCGGCATGTGGATATGGTGGGCGAAGGTTTTGATATGGCGATCCGCATCGGCACGCTGCCGGACTCCAGCCTGATCGCTAAACGGCTGGGGGAATTCCGCCGCGTGATCTGTGCCAGCCCGGCCTACCTGCAGGGCGCGGGCGCACCGCGTGAGCCTGAGGATCTGCTGCAGCATCTCTGTCTGCGCTATAGACGTGAAAGCCAGACCGGCTGGGAGCTGTTTCAGGGCGACACGCGCAAAGTACTGGCGGTACAGGGACCGATGGTCAGCAATAACGGAGAAATGCTGCGTGATGCGGCTGTCGCCGGGCTGGGCCTGATCCTGCTGCCGGAGTTTATCGTGGCTCCGGCGCTGGCGCGTGGTGAACTGGTTACGGTACTGGATGACTGGCATCCGGCCTCGCTGCATCTGAATGCGCTTTATCCGCAGCATCGCCAGCGCAGCGAGATCAATCGGGTATTCATGACGTTCCTGCAGGCAAAGCTGGCAGGCAAATGAATCAGCCCACTTCACTGCCTATCGCAGCACGCAGTGCCGGTGCCGCTTCCCCGCTCATCGGGCTCACCAGCGCATAGTTATAGTGGCGATCGCTCCAGTATTGCGCCACCAGATTGTCCGCCTGGCGCGAGCCCTTTTCCAGCCGCACGGTTTGCGGGCGAATGTACCAGCCAACGCGCGTACCGCTGGCGGTCTGATACAGCACCAGCGCCGAGGCGCCATGCTCATTCGCCATCAGGCGCGCGCCAATGAGCTGATAGCCAAAGCGCTCCAGATTGGGCGGGCAGGGTACCATTGATAAAATAGCGGCTCAGCCAGCTGGCCAGCTGTGTCGTCTGATGGGTGTTAATGTCCATCGTCGCCTGCTGCGCGCCATCGCCGAATAACCGGTAAGCCTGTACCGCATCCTCCATCGGTAACGGGTGATTCTGTAAGCGTTCAGTCATCTGCCAGCCGGACAGACTGCCGATCCCCAACGCCAGCACCAGCGAGCAGGCCAGCGCCAGCCGCTGATAACGCTGCCGCGCGCGCTGCTGGCGCAGCTGTGCCGGCTGCAGTGGCGTAAAGGCGGTTCGCGCCATGTTGCGCTGCAGGCTTTGTTGCAACCGCAGCTTGTCCTGACGCCAGCCCTCAACCTGGGCGGCGACGTCAGGATGCTGCACCAGCCAGTCGCTGACGGCCTGATGGCTGGCGCTATCCAGTTCACCATCCAGCCAAGCGTGCAGCTGGTTCTCATCGGGCGGGATATTCATTTTAATCTCCTCAACGTCACCGGGGCCGGCAGGCCTTCGGTCATGTGCTGCAACTGTTTTCGCGCCCGCGACAACCGTGACATCACAGTGCCCAGCGGAATGTCCAGCGTGTCAGCCGCTTCCTGATAACGCATGCCTTCAACGTTGACTAAGAGCAGCAATGCGCGACTGTCAGCCGGCAGACGGGCGAACAGCGCCAGCATCTCATCGGCGATGGCATGATGCTCAAGCCGACTCGGCAAACGGCTCGGCGCGGCTGAACAGCGTCATAATCGCCTGCCAGCGCTTGCGGCGGCGTTCGCCATCAATGAACTGATGCCAGAAAATGGAAAACAGCCAGGCACGCAGACTGCGCGTGTCGCCGCGCGCCGCGTCCAGTGCTTTGACCAGCGTGTTTTATACCAGATCCTCAGCGGCCATGCGCTCACGCGTCAGCCCCAGCGCAAAACGCTGCAAATGCGGCAGTAATGCGCGGATTTCGTCATCGCTCAATGCAGACATTATTTTTGCTCTCGCACCCGGCGCAGTCCGGTCATGCTACTCAGCACGCCATCCCGTAAAATCAGACCATGCAGCAGCGCGGCAGCCAGATGGGCCAGAATCAGCGCAAACAGACTAAACGCCAGCAGCGTATGTAACGGACGCAGCACGGCATAACTTTCCACGCTAACCGGCAGCACCAGACCCTCGCCAATCGTCACCGGAAAACCGCCTGCCGACAGCATCGCCCAGCCCACCAGCGGTTGCGCCAGCATCAGTAAATAGATGCACCAGATGGGTCAAATGTGCCACCGTTTGCTGCCAGCCCGGCACCGACGCGGGCATGGCGGGCACACCATAGTAACGCCGCAGTCCGATACGCACGACCACCAGCAACGCGATCACCACGCCGAGCGGTTTATGTATCGCCAGCAACAGTGAATGGGCAGTCGAGATATCCGCCACCATCGCCACGCCGATAAATAGCATGGTCAGCACGGCCAGCGCCATCAACCAGTGTACGATGCGCAGCAGCGGATGAAACAGGGTTGTCTGGTGACTCATGATTTTTCTCCTGCTGGCGCGCCTGTTCAGCCGTACGCAGATTGAAAGATTTAGCGTAAGCGGCGGAGCGCGCGTTGAGCAGCGGATCGTCCGAACCGCTGATACCCTGCGGCAGAATCAGCGGATCGTAATTGATGTCATTGCAGCTACCGCCCTGCTGCGGGCTGCTGTCGCGCAGCGTCAGCGTACCGGCGACAATCTGTTGCCGATCGGCTGGCCACACCTTGCTGGCATCGTTCACCGCATCGCCGGGCTGGGCCACGCTGATCACCAGATCCCACTTCAGCGGTGCGGTCGCCAGCCGGTCGTGCAAGTCGCTCTGCAGATAATCCGGCTGCTGCTGCTGTGCCGCGCTGATCGGCTGCCATGGCGTACGCGGCACCAGACTCCAGCGCACAAAGCGCGTTTCACCCTGCGCATTGGTAAAGCGGAAGGCATTCAGGCTGTTGTACCGCTCCTGCGCCCAACTGGCGGCCAGCACATGGGTTTTCACCCAAGCAAAGAACGGTTTAACTTCGGGATGGGCAACGGTAAACGCCATCAGCTTTTGCGCATCAGGCTTGCCGGTCTGCGGCAGCGGTCGACTGGCCTGCTGCTGATCGTAAAAAGCCTGCGGCGTACTGACCGGCAAAAACGGCAGCGCGTTCATGCCGGTGCGCCACTGCTCTCCGTGCGCCAGCTGAAATTCCAGCGCCAGGCTGCGCACCGGCACGCCATAATCCGGCGCATGCGGATTACCGCCGGCAATGGCAAAGCGGCCAATCACCGGCACCGTACCCGGCTGGAAAACGCTGGCGCGTGACAGAAACGCCGCGTTGCCGCTGGAGGTAAAATCGCCAGTAACACACACGCCCTTGGCATGATTGCGCGGGTATCCCGGATGCACACCGCTGTTTTGCTGCAGCGACTGCACCAGACTTTGCGCACTGAGGCGCTGCGGCGTCAGCCAGCCGCCTGCAGCAAGAAACAGCACCAGCAGTAATCCGGGAATAATGACGACCAGCAGTAACAACGGCAGATGTCTGACCGTGGGTTTAAAGTTCATCTTAGCCAACTCAGTAAGGAAAAGTGGGCATAAGACGAACCAGCGCAGCGTTTATTCCCGCGCGGTAAAAATTATTTTATTGCGAGCGCCGGCGTCCGGCGCGCATCGCGCACCGCAACGGCATGAATCAGCAGCCCCAGCACGGACAGAATGGCCCCAACCCAGCCGGTGGACTGCCAGCCCAGCCCGGCGGAAATGGTGATGCCGCCGAGCCACGCCCCCAGCGCGTTGGCAATGTTAAACGCTGAGTGATTAAGCGCGGCCGCCAGGGTTTGTGCATCTCCGGCCACGTCCATCAGGCGGATCTGTAGCACGCTTCCCAGCGCCACCATGGTACCGACCAGCATCACGTTAAGCGCGCCCGCCAGCGCATAATGCGCCGCGAAGACAAACGCGCTCAATACCAGCAGCGACCACACCAGCACAATGCGGATGGTTTTTTCCAGCCCGCGATCGGCCAGACGTCCCCCGACAAGGTTGCCGATAATCATGCCGAGACCAAACAGCGCCAGTATCGCCGGCACCAAATTCTCCGGCAGGTGGGCCAGTTCCATCATGGTGGGTTTAACGTAACTGAATACCGAGAACATGCCGCCGCTGCCAATCGCGCCAATCGCCAGCGTCAGCAAGACCTGCTTGCGCGTCAGCGCCGAGAGCTCGCGCAGTGGACTGGCCTGCTTGTCACCGGCCACATTGGGTACCCAAAGCCAAACCAGTAGCAGTGTCAGCAGCGCCAGTCCGCCGACGATGGCAAACGCATCACGCCAGCCAAACCACTGGCCGATGGCGGTAACGGCAGGTACGCCAATCAGATTGGCTATGGTTAATCCCAGCTGCACCATCGACACCGCCTGCACGTGTCGCGCGCGCTCCACCAGTCCTGCCGCCACCAGCGCCGTAACGCCAAAGAAGGTACCGTGGGGAAAGCCCGCCAGAAAGCGGGCTACCAGCATCGCTGGGTAGCCCGGCACGACAGCGCTCAGCAGATTACCCAGCGCAAACAGGCCCATCAGCGTCATCAGGAAATTACGCCGTGAAGCCTGCGCGCCGAGAATGGCCAGCAGCGGCGCGCCAATCACTACGCCGAGGGCATAAATGCTGATGAGATGGCCGGCCTCAGGAATCGTGACGTTCAGGCCTTTCGCCGCATCGGGCAGCAGGCCCATGATGACAAATTCACCGGTGCCGATGGCAAATCCGCCGGTGCCCAGCGCGAACAGCGCTTTTGGCACGCTGTGACGCGGCAGCGAGGCCTCGTCCGGGAGCTGAGAGAGTTGAGGTTGTACTGATGACATGTTTTTTTCCGTACCGCAGGTGAAAAAAACAGCAAAGAGGCTGGCGACAGTGTCTGTTCACCAGCCTCTTTGCTGCGGGTTTTAGCGCGTCAAGCTTAGCGCATTTAACGTTGAATCGGGTTCAACGAAGCCTTGAGCGCGACACGGTTATCAAAAAGCGCCAGCAACGGGCGAAAGGGCAAAAGCTCAGGATGCGCTGTGCTGCGCAACACGCAGCGCTGCACCGCATCATTAAGCGCAGCAATCAGCGGGGTGACCGAAGCCAGTCCGCCGCCTACCGCCACCCGCGACGCGCCGGTAATGTTAATGGTGTAGGCGAGCGGCTCGCTTACCAGTTGCAGCCATGCTTCTATCGTCTGCTGCGCCCGCGCTGCTGGCGCTTTCAGCGTGCAGCACCTGATGCAGCGTTTCCAGCCCGCGCGCGCCGCCGTAGGTGTCCAGACACTCTGTCTGGCCGCACGGACACGCCTGGCGCGGCACACGCATGCGACGATCCGCCAGCGTCACTTCCGTGAGGGTAATCGGCCCGTGGCCCCATTCGCCGGTCAGGCCGTTTTGTCCGGTGATAATACGCCCGTACGCCACCAGACCACCGCCCACGCCGGAACCGAGAATCGCGCCAAACACCACTTTGTGCCCTTTGCCGCTGCCGGCCAGCGCCTCGGCCAGTGCAAAGCAGTCGGCGTCATTGTGTGCGACCACCGGCCGCTGCAGCACCTCACCCAGTTCCCGCGCCAGATTACGCCGGTGAAAAGCCGGGATGTTGCTGGCAAATATTTCGCCGGTTTGCGGCGCCACAATGCCCGCCGTGGAAATGGCGACAGCCGCCTGGCTGCTGAAATGGTTATGCTGCCCGGCGATCATGTCGCTAACTCTGGCGCAAAAAGCCTGCCAGTCCGTCGCCGGGATTTTTTGCTGATCGAGCAGGGTAAGCCGATCCTGCGCATTCATCACGCCAAGCTTGATAAAGGAGCCGCCCAAATCGAGGCAGATCACGGTTGAGTGCGGGTGAGTCATAAACGTTTATCCATTACATCGCGCAGGCCGTCGCCCAGCACATAAAAACCGAGCACGGTAATTAAAATCGCCAGTCCGGGAAATAGGGAGACGTAAATATTTAGCCCGAGAAAGTTGCGGCCGTCGCTCATCATGGTGCCCCACTCCGGCATCGGTGGCTGCACGCCCAGCCCGAGAAACGACAGACTGGCGGCAGAAAGCACCACCGCGCCAGCCGTCAGCGTCGACTGTACAATCAGCGGGCCAATAGCGTTGCGCAGAATATAGTGCGTGATAATGTGCGGGTAACGCACGCCAAGCATATGCGCGGCTTCGATATACTCCATGTTTTTCAGTCCCAGCGTCAGGTTGCGACTCAGACGTGCATACACCGGGATCGAGAACAACGAAATGGCGATCAGTATGTTCGTCAGCCCCTCGCCGAGCACGCTGACAATCAGAATCGCCAGTACGATGCCGGGGAAGGCGAAAATAATATCCATCAGCCACATGATCAGCGCATCGATTTTACGTCCGGCCAGCACCGAGATGATGCCGAGAGGAATGCCGATCGCCATTGAGATGCCCACGCTGAGACTCACCTCAAACAACGTGATGCGCGCGCCATAGATGACGCGGGCAAAAATATCGCGGCCGTAATCATCGGTGCCGAACCAGTGGGCAGCAGAAGGCGCCTGCAACGTGTTCAACAGATCCTGCTCGATAGGATCCCAGTGAGTAATCAGCGGTGCGAAAAGTGCAGCCAGCACCACCACCAGCACCAGCCCGCCTCCGGTCGTGATTGAAGGGTTGCCAAGCAAAAACCTCACAATCTGGCGGCGGCGCGCGGGCGGCGGCTGGAGAGACGTGTCGAAACTGTTCATCAGTCGAACCTTATTTTCGGGTTGAGCAGGCCAATCACTATCTCACCCACCAGATTCATCAACACCACGCCGGTTACCGCCACTAACGTCACGCCCTGAATCACCGGATAGTCGCGGTATTTCACCGAATCCACCAGCAGGCGGCCAATGCCCGGCCAGTTAAACACCGACTCTGTCACCACTGCACCCCCAATCAGGCTGCGCAAAATTCAGCGCGACGATGGTGACAATCGGTATCAGCGCATTGCGCAGCGCGTGTTTCCAGTTAACGCTGGCCGACGATAACCCTTTGGCTCTGGCGGTACGGATGTAATCCTGACTGAGCACATCCAGCATGCTGGAGCGCGTCATCCGCGCGATCATCGCCATCGGGAGAATCGCCAGCGTCACGGTCGGCATCAATCAAATAGTTGCGCCACGAATCAGCGCCGAGTAGCGGCAGCCAGCCGAGCTGTACCGCAAAGTAGTTCATCGCCAGCAACGCCAGCCAGAAGTTCGCAATCGAGGCACCAGCAATGGTCAGTACCATGACGATCTGATCGGGAATGCGCTGCCGGTAAATGGCACCGGTCATGCCCGCTGGCACGCCGATGGCAATCGCCAGCAGGTACGCCAGCGCCGCCAGCGACAGCGTGTACGGCAGGCGTTCGCTGATTTTGTTCATCACCGGCCGCTGCGACTGCAGCGACAGCCCGAGATTGCCATGCAGCGCTTCACCGGCAAACCTGACGTATTGCAGCGGCAAAGGCTGATCCAGCCCGAGCCGCACCCGCATACTGTCCACCGCTTCCTGCGACGCTTCCGGGCCGGCCATCAGGCGTGCCGGATCGCCCGGCAGCGCGCAGATGGCGATAAACACGATGATCGACACACCGAAGATAATTAACGGCAGCGAGAGCACTTTTTTTGCGACATACGCTTTCATATCAATCAGCCATCAGCACTATTTCTTCACGGCATCACGGACCACAATCTGGCCGCCCGGTTGCATTGTTACGCCACTGATATTTTTGCGCGTCGCATACAGATCGTCCTGATGGTAGAGCAGCACCTGCGGGGCGAGTCCGCTGATCTGCTGCTGTGCCTAGAAATAGAGCGCTTTGCGCTGGGCATCGTCGAGCGTGGAGGCGGCACTATCGATTAGCTCATCGGTACGTTTGTCGCTGAAGAAGCCGAGGTTGGCCCCGCCGGGCGCAAAGCTGATGCAGTGATACAGCGGACGCAACTGCAGATCCGAGCCGTACAGCCCCGAGGACCAGGACGCCAGCACCGCGTCCGTACCCTGCGCGGCTTTCTCTTTGGCATCGGCAAACGCCGCTTTGGCCCACACGCCGCTCTCCATCTGGCGCACGCTGAGTTTGACGCCAATTTTGCTCCACATACCCTGCAGAACCTGCGCGGTGCGTGCGTCGAGTGCCTGCACGGCAATCGACATGGCGAAGCCGTCGGCATAGCCCGCTGCTTTGAGCAGGTCTTTGGCTTTCTGCACATCGTACGGATAGTCATGCAAATCTTTGTCGTAGTTGGCATCGACCGGCGCCAGCGAGGAATTTGCCGGCTGCGCATAACCAAACATTACCGCTTTCACCAGCGCCTGCTGGTCGGTCGCGAAGTTCAGCGCCTGGCGCACTCTGACATCACTGAGGGCTTTACTCTGCGTATTGAGATCGATCCAGAATACCGCCGCGCCCGGCGACTGTTTTAACTGCACGCTGGGATTATTTTTTAACATGCCGGCAAATTGCGGCGGCACCGGGTTAATAATATCGACCTGACCGGATTGCAGCGCCATATTCATGACTGACGGCTCACTGCTCCAGGTCCATTTTATTTCGTCCGGCCCGGCAGACTTGCCCCAATAGTCCGGATTCTTCTGCTCCAGGACAAATTCACCGGATTTATACTGCGCCAGTTTATATGGCCCGGTACCGTCGCCTTTATTGTTAATGGTGCCGGCTTTATCGGCCTGCGGGCTGACCATTAATCCAGGGCCGGATGCCAGCACGGTTAAAAAAGCCGGATTAATTTTCTTCAGTGTAAAGATGACGGTTAAGTCATCTTTTTTCTGCACGTCCTGAATAAAGGTGCGAATTTTCCCACTTCCGGCCAGACCGCGCTTCGTATCCAGATGACGCTGAAAGTTTTCAACGACCGCATCGGCATTAAATGGCGTGCCATAGTGGAATTTAACGTTGGGGCGCAGCGTAAATTCCCAGTGCAGTCCGCTGTCGGCGGCATGTCAGGAGAGCGCCAGTGCCGGAATGATTTTGCCATCGTCACCGAGCCGCGTCAGGCCTTCATACATCGGGTCCAGCACCGTGCCGGTAAAGGTCGCGGTCTGATTGCCCGGGTCCATGCTGCGCGGCGGTTCGTTTTGCATAATGACCAGCTGAGCGGCCAAAACCGATGCGCTGGAAAACGACGCCGAATACCCGCGGCAAGTGTCAGTACCTTGAAATGCTTGAGTGTGCTTTGCATGAAGGCCTCAGTGAATCAGTGACAAAGAGTGAAGAGTCATTGCCCGGCAGGCAGCTGACCGTCAATGCGCGTCATCGCCTGCCATACGCTTTGGTCATGTTAACGGCAGCAGAAGAACGGGCTCGACGCTATATAAGGCACACACCGCAAACAAAAGCCAAGATGTAAGTTCATATATTTTACTTATAATTCGATCTGCATTCAGAAAATAAACTAAATACGCTTGAATTTGTTTTCGCGGCTGATTATTGTCGGCCGAATACAGCCTATGCCGTGAGAACTCTGATGCTTAATGCTCATCAGCAACAAATTCTGCGTTTATTAATTGCTTCGCATGGCCTGAGCCGCACGGCAATTGCGGAAAAAATGAAGCTGAGTAAAGCCGCAATCAGCACATTAATCAAAGAGATGCTTAGCGCGGGACTCCTTGCAGAGAGCATTCCGGAAAGTAACGGTCAGGGTCAGCCTTCGGTGTTATTAAAAATGCGTGCCGACAGCGCCTATTTCCTCGGTGCGTCGTTGCTCGGTGACGATGTGTATCTGGTGCTGACAGATATGCACGGCCGCATTTTGGACAGTACCCACATGCCGCTGAATCCCGACCCTGCGCTGCTGGCTGGTGCGCTGGTCGCCGCCATTCCCGGCCTGCTTGCACAAAAAGGCATCTCCGCCGATCAGCTTATTGGGCTGGGCGCCACGCTTTCCGGCTTTGTGGATGAAAACCAGGCGGTGTGCGTCCAGTCGGCCCTGCTGGGCTGGAAAAACGTCCCGCTGGCGGCACTGCTTAACGCGCAAACCGGTCTGGAGGTGTCACTGGAAAACGATGCCAAAGCCCTGGCGGTCAGCGAAAAGATTTTCGGCGTGGCGAAAAAGGCGCGGAATTTCACCCTGATTTCCCACGGCGACGGCATTGGCTCCGCGCACTTCTTTCAGGGGCAGCTGCACCGCGGCGCGCACGGTGGGGCCGGTGAAATTGCTCACTGTACCGTAGAGCCAGGCGGCCGCCCGTGCCGCTGCGGCAAACGCGGCTGCCTTGACACGCTGGCGTCGCTCACTGCGATGCGTGAAAGCATGCGTGACAAACAGCGGCCATGCACCAGCGTTGCCGAACTGGAAGCGCTGGCGGTGAAAGGCAATAGCGCCGCGATCGCCATTCTGCACCAGGCAGGTGACGCACTTGGCCTCGCCATCGCCAATATCATTCAGATGAACGATCCGGAGATGATTGTCATCGCCCATCAGCCGGATGCATTCGACGGCCTGCTCAGAACCGTGGTGATGCAGGCGGTAGATAGTCACGTGTTGCCTTCAATCATGGGCAAGACGCCCATCGCCAGCATGGCGATTGATCAGTTCAGCTGGGCCCGCGCCGCAGCCAGTGTGGCGGCTTACCGTTTTATCGTTCACTTACCCGACTAGCGGAGTCTGTTATGCCCATTGCCTATGGTGAAATTCATACTGAATGCAGTACCTGGAATCCGGTGCTCAATTACGCCGACGATTTCCGCATCGTGCGGGGTGAAGCGATGACGACGAATCCCTATTTCGCCTTTCTGCAGGATTACGCGGCCGAATTTCTGCCGACCTTTCACGCCCGCGCCATTGCCGGTGGGCCGGTGGCACGTGTGACCTATGATGCCTTCAAACAGGAGTTTCTCCGTCGGCTCGAGGCGTATTTGCCAGTGGATGGCGTTTACCTGGCGATGCACGGCGCGGTTTATGTCGAAGGGATGGAAGACGCGGAAGGCGACTGGATTAGCGCGACGCGCGAGCTGGTCGGGCCCGATTGTCCGATTAGCGTCAGCTACGATCTGCACGGTAATGTCTCGCAGCGCATCATCGACGCGATCGATATGTTTTCGACCTACCGCACGGCACCACATATCGATGTGGAAGAGACCATGCGCCGCTCCGTCTCAATGCTGGTCAATAGCCTGCAAAGCGGCATCCGACCGGGTGTGGTGTGGGCGCCGATCCCCGTCGTGCTGCCAGGCGAGCGCACCAGCACTGAAGATGAACCGGCCAAAAGCCTTTACGCCAGCCTGCCCGGGATTAACGCACTTGAACATATCTGGGATGCTTCGCTGATGGTTGGCTATGTCTGGGCGGATGAGCCACGCGCTACGGCGGCAGCCATCATGACCGGTACCGATGCCGATGTGCTGCCTGAACAGGCGGCCAAACTGGCACTGGCTTACTGGCAGGCGCGTGAGCAATTTGTGTTTGGCTGCGTGACCGGCAGTACTGAAGAGTGCGTACGCATGGCGATTTCCAGCCCTAGCGGACCGGTGATTCTCGCCGACTCCGGTGATAACCCGACCGGCGGCGGCGTGGGCGATCGGGCCGATGTACTGGCCGAACTGCTGCGGCAGAATGTCATCGTCGCGGGCATTACCGATAAACCGGCCACTGAGGCGGCCTTCGCCGCGGGCGTCGGCGCCCGGCTCTCCCTGACTATCGGTGCCACGCTGGATCCTGCTAGCGGCAAAGTCAGCGGCGAGTTTGACGTGCTGCTGCTGAGTGATGATGCCCGTTCGGTTGCCCGTCAGGCGCTGCTGAAGATTGCGGGCATCACCGTGGTGGTTGCCGATCGGCGTCGTCCTTACCACAACCTGGCGGATTTCGCCCTGCTCGGACTCGATCCGCTCCAGGCAAAAATTGTGGTGGTAAAATCCGGTTACCTGTCGCCCGAGCTGGCGCCGATTGCCAATCCCAACCTGATGGCCCTATCGGAAGGTGTGGTCGATCAGTATGTTGAACGGCTGGTGCGCAAGCGCAAGCTGCAGCCGGCTTATCCGTTCGATACCGATTTTACCTTTGTGCCGGTCAGCACCCGCTCGGCGCGCTTTGTGGCGGCACAATGAATCGCGCTGACCCGCCGGTGCTGAGCATCGAAAATCTCACCGTCGCGTTTCGCAGTGATGACCGCTGGCGCGAAGTGGTGAAAAACGTCTCTTTTACCCTCGGGGCCGGCGAAACGCTGGCGATCGTCGGTGAATCCGGCTCAGGCAAAAGCGTTACCTCGATGGCGATCATGCGCCTGCTGAATAGCCGTCACGCACGTATCAGCGGCAAAGTGCTGCTGAACGGCGTGGACTTGCTCACTCAGAGCGAACGTGCAATGCGCGATATCCGCGGCAATGCCATCGCGATGATATTCCAGGAGCCGATGACCAGCCTTAATCCGTCGTTCACTATCGGTCACCAGATTGCTGAGGCGCTGATCGCGCACCGCAAAATCAGTGCACGCGCCGCCCGCGAGGAGACCATCCGGCTGCTGGAGAAAGTGCGTATTCCCAACGCAGCCAAACGCTTCAGTGATTACCCGCACCACTTTTCCGGCGGCATGCGTCAGCGCGTAATGATCGCCATGGCGCTGGCGCTGCGCCCAAAACTGCTGATTGCCGACGAGCCGACTACGGCGCTCGACGTCACGATTCAGGGTCAAATCCTTGACCTGATTAAGACCCTGCAGGAGGAGGAAGGCACCGCCGTGCTGTTCATCACCCACGATATGAGCGTGGTGGCGGAAGTCGCCGACCGAACGCTGGTTATGTATCAGGGCGAGATGGTGGAAACCGGCAGCACCGCCGCGATTTTTTCAGCCCCGGCGGCTGAGTATACCCGCACGCTGATTGCGACCGTGCCACAGCTGGGTGCCATGCGCGGCATTGATGGACCGCGTAAGTTTGCGCTCAACGGCGAAGCGCCGGTGGCGCAGGCGCGGCAGACGCCACAAGGGCAAACGCCGTTGCTGTCGGTGAAGAACCTCAGCACGCGCTTCAGCATTCACGAAGGGCTGTTCAGCCGTAAAACCGGTGCGGTGCACGCCGTGGAGAATATCTCGTTTGATTTGCTGCCGGGTGAAACATTGTCGCTGGTCGGCGAATCCGGCTGTGGTAAATCCACCATCGGCCGCTCGCTGACGCGGCTGGTGCAGCCGGCATCCGGGCAGATTGCTTTCGACGGCAGCGACGTGCTGACCCTCTCTCGGCACGAACTGCGCAAGATGCGCTGCGCCATGCAGATGATTTTTCAGGATCCGTTTGCCAGCCTTAACCCGCGTATGTCGGTCCTGGAAGCCCTCACCGAACCTTTTTTACAGCATCGGCTGGGCAGTAAGGCCGCCGCACAGAACAAAGCGGCCGAACTGATGACGCACGTTGGCCTGCCCGCAACCATGCTGAAACGCTATCCGCACGAATTTTCCGGCGGTCAGCGTCAGTGCATCTGCATTGCCCGCGCGCTGATGCTCGATCCGAAAATGATCATTGCCGACGAGTCGGTTTCCGCCCTCGATGTCACCGTGAAAGCACAGATCATCAATCTGCTGCTCGATCTGCAACACAGCCTGAATCTGTCTTACCTGTTTATCTCACACGATATGGCGGTAAGTAGAGCGCATCAGCCATCGTGTGGCGGTGATGCTGCTGGGGGAGATTGTTGAGATTGGACCGCGCGCGGCTATTTTTGAGAATCCGCAGCACCCTTACACACAGAAACTGCTCGCGTCGGTGCCGGTCCCCGATCCGGCGCGCCGCCATTTAAAACGGCACGTGGACGTCAGCGAGCTGAAGAGCCCGGTGCGTGCCAATGGATTTGTGCCGGAAACACGGCATTATCAGGAAGTGAGCGCCGGACACTGGGTGATGCGATAAAACGCTGGTCGCGTTTTTCACTTCATTAGTACCTGGAACTGCGGATTAAACTCATCAAAAATCGGCAGAGCCGCTGCGCCCAAGGCGGCGGTGTCGCTGCCGGTCATGCCGGTTTTGAGTCGCGTGCCGGTCAGATAGCGGCCGCGCACCGATTGGTAGAGCGGCGGCAGGCGCTGAATAATTTTATCCAGCAACACCGCAGGCATCATGCCGCCAATAATCACGCTCTCGGCATCAAAGATACATTCCAGCATGTTAATACCCTGGCGCAGCGGCGTAAGTACGGTATCAATCCAGCGATCAAACAGCGCCGGATCAACCTGCAGTAAATCTTCCGGCAGCGCGCTCATCGGGTCGAGCCCGCAGAATTCGTAAGCGGCCTGCAGCGAAACATAACGCTCCAGGCAGCCGTGATTGCCGCAGTAACACTCACGTCCACCGGGTTCAACCACCACATGCCCCACTTCACCGGCGTTGTGCGCATGGCCGCTGTACACATGGCCATCCATGATGATGCCCGCGCCCAGGCCCGTGCCAATATACAGATAAATAAAGGAATTAAGATGACGCGCCACGCCGTGAAAGCGTTCGCCAATCGCCGCGACTGTGGCATCATTCTCCAGCGTGACCGGCAGTCTCGCTCATCTCAGCGAGACGCGCCGCGATATCGACGTCCTCCCAGCCGTGCAGCGTGGTCGGCCCCATTGATGAGATACCCTCCACACCAAATGGCCCCGGCATCACCACGCCAATACCCAGCACTTTTTGCCAGCGCGGCCCGGTCTGCTGTTTGATCTCCGCCAGCACCTCGGCAATGCGCACTAATGTGGCATCCGGCTGCAGTTTTTGCACCATAATAAGGCGGCGAAAATGGATTTCACCGGTCAGGTCTACCAGCACAATCAGTAGCGTCTGATGGTCGAGATGGATGCCGATGGAAAACGCACTGGCCGGATTCAGGGTGACCGGAATCGCCGGCTGACCGCGGCCCTGCTTGCGCGGCTGACGGCTGGTGAGCAGCTCCGCCTGCTCCAGTTCAGCGACGATATTCGAGACGGTTTGCGACGTTAGCGCCGTCAGTCGCGCCAGCTCGGCACGGGTCAGCTCACCGTGCAGGCGTATCGCTTCGATAATCACCCGGCGATTGTGCGCGCGCGCATGTTCAAGATTGGTTCCCGACGTTTTCATCCTGCTCGCTTCCCTCTTTTAACCACCGCTGCGGACCGCCGCCTCAATATCTATGATCGGCCACACATTTTACAACCTGTTTACCTGACAGCGGCAAAAATCTGTGCACAGTAGTGTCGGGTGGCACAGTTATTTTATGCCCTGGCACATCCCTTGCTTTAGCTCACTGCTGTCAGCCACTGCGCGCTGGCAATCTGTGCGCGACATTAAATCAATCAAATTCATTTAATTAAACACCCTCTACTGCATGAAGGCGAGAACGCAATGAAAAACCAGATGAAAGGTTGTTTTGCCGCCGTACTGTTCGCCTGCGCTGGCAGCGCGGCAGCGGCTACCACTACGCTTAACGCTCTGTTTATGACGCAGGCGGCCTACAGTGAAAACGATATCCGCGCTATAACTCAGGCGTTTCAGTCAGCGCACCCGGACGTGCAGGTCAATCTGGAGTTTGTTCCTTACGAAGCGCTGCACGATAAGATCGTCGCGGCACGCGGCGCGGGCGGCAACGGTTACGATGTGGTGCTGTTTGATGCCATCTGGCCGGCGGAATTCAGTAAGTTCGACCTGTTGCAGGATGTCAGCAGCCGCATCAGCGCAGATGAAAAAGAGAAAATCTTCCCCGGCGCAATGAACACCGTAGTGTTCAAAGGCAAAACACTGGGCATGCCGTGGATCCTCGACACCAAATATCTCTACTACAACAAAGCGATGCTGGAAAAAGCCGGCATTAAAGATCTGCCGCAAACCTAGCAGCAGGTGATGGATGATGCGCGCATCATCAAGCAGAAAAATATCGTTAAATATCCGCTGGTATGGAGCTGGTCACAGGCGGAAGCGCTGGTGTGTGACTACACCACGCCGGTCTCCGGCTTCGGCGGCAAATTCTATAACAACGGCAAGCTCGATTTCTCTACGCCAGCCTCGCTACAGGCGGTGAAGCTGATGAAAAGCTCGCTCGATGAGGGCCTGACCAACCCTGCTTCACGCGAATATCTGGAAGAGGACGTGCGCAAAGCCTTCTCCAACGGCGATGCGGCTTTCGCTCTCAACTGGACCTATATGTACAACATGGCCAACGATGCCAAACAGAGTAAAGTCGCCGGCCAGGTTGGCATCATGCCCGCACCTAGCGATGCGCCAAATCGTTTCGGCGCGGTGAACGGTTCGATGGGTCTGGGCATTGCCAAAGGCAGCAGCCATCCGGAGCAGGCGTGGCAGTACATCACTTACATGACTTCGCAGCCGGTACAGAATAAATACGCCACGCTCAGTCTGCCGATCTGGAAAAGCTCCTATCAGGATCCCGCGGTCAGTAAGAATCAGGAGAGCCTGATCGCTGCTGCCGACAAATCGCTGAATGTCATGCTGTCGCGTCCGAAAACCGCTGATTACTCACGTCTCTCCAACACCCTGCAGCAGCAGCTGCAACAGGTTCTGGTCGGCAGCGGGACACCGGAAGCGGCCATGCAGGCGGTAGATAAAAGTGCGGCGCGTCTGCGTTAAGGGGTCAGTATGCTGAGTTTGCGTCAACGCGAACAACGGCAGGCATGGGTGCTGCTGGCACCCATGCTACTGGTGATGCTGTTGCTCACCGCCTGGCCGCTGCTGCGCACTATCTGGCTGAGTTTTACCGATGCCGCGCTGATTGGCAGCGGCGGTGAAGCGCCGCAATGGATTGGCCTGGAGAACTATCTGTACGCCATTACTGATGCGGATTTTCAAACCTCGCTGGGCCGCACGCTCTACTTCACCGTGGTGTCGGTGGCGATTGAAGGCGTCATCGGCGTGCTGGTTGCGCTGCTGCTCAACCAGAAATTCGCCGGACGTAACGTGCTGCGCGTGCTGGTGATTCTGCCATGGGCGCTGCCAACCATTGTGAACGCCATGATGTGGCGCCTCAATTTCAATCCGGACTACGGCAGTATCAACGCCCTGCTAACGCAGCTCGGTTTCATCGATGGCTACCGCAGCTGGCTGGGGTCGCCGGCTTCCGCGCTCAACGCGGTAATGTTTGCCGACATCTGGAAAAACTATCCGCTGGTGACGCTGCTGGTACTGGCGGCGCTGCAATCGGTGCCAGAGGATCTCTACGAAGCGGCACGGCTGGATGGCGCATCGGCATGGCGGCGTTTCCGTGCCATCACCTTTCCGGCGATTGTTGGCTCGCTCAGCGTGGCGCTGGTGTTACGCACCATCGATGCCTTTAAGATCTTCGACATCATCTATGTGATGACGCGCGGCGGTCCGGTCGACAGCACGAAAACGCTGAGCTTTTACGTCTATCAGGAATCATTCAGCTACCTGCGCGCCGGCAGCGGTGCGGCTTATGCCATGTTAATGACGCTGCTGCTGTGCGGTGCTGATCACCCTTTACACATGCTATTACTGTGGCGGCAGCGCCGTCGGGGAAGTGCCTATGAAGGTTAAACTGCGTACCTGCGCTAAATACGCGGCGGCGCTGCTGGTGACGCTCTCCGTCGTGGCACCGATGGGCTGGCTGTTTCTGATGAGCGTCAGCGCCACCAGCGATCTGACACGCGTGCCGCTTGAGTGGCTGCCGCGCCAGTGGGATTTCAGCCGCTACGGCAGGCTGATCTCGCTGGAACCCGGCCAGCCCGGCGCGCTGTTTCTGCATGCATTGGGTAATAGCCTGCTGGTGGCGACCGGCGCGACGCTGGTGTGCCTGCTGCTGGCGATTCCGGCGGCGTTCAGCTTCTCCCGCTATCGCGGCCGTGACGGCTGGCTGTTCGCGTCTCTGGCCATCTATATGGTGCCGCCGGTAGCGTTTGTGCTGCCGCTCTACTTTCTGCTGCAGCAGTTCGACCTGCTCAACACCCGACCCGGTTTGATCATCGTGTACTGCTCGCTGATTTTGCCGTTTCTCACCTGGATGCTGAAAAACCAGTTTGATGCCCTGCCGCAGGATATCGAACAGGCCGCGCGTCTTGATGGGCTGCGCGTCTGGCAGGTGCTGCTGCGCATTACGCTGCCGCTGGCGAAACCAGTGCTGGGTGCGGCGGCGCTGTTTGGCTGGCTGCTGGCGTGGGATGAGTTTTTCTACGCCCTGCTGTTCACCAGTAACATCGCCGCGCAAACCCTGCCGGTCACCATTGCCTGCTTTACCGCAGGCCGCGCCACCGACGATGGGCTGATTGCCGCCGTCGGCATTCTGGCGTCGGTTTATCCTCTCTTTATCGCTATCTGGCTGCAAAAAACGCTGGTCAGCGGCCTTGCCAGTGGCGGGAGCAAAGGATGATGAGCAATAAGGATGCCCGTGCCACGCTCTATGTGGTGGGCAATATCAATGTCGATGTCATCATGGGTACGCTGGACACTTGGCCGCAGCGCGGCACCAAAGTGATGCTGCAGCACAGTGAGCTGCGTCCTGGCGGTTCGGCGGGCAACTGCTCGCTGGCGCTAGAAGCGATGCAGGTGCGCCTGCGAAACCTCGCTCACCGTTGGCGTCACGCACTCCGATCACGAGCGATCGTTCCTCAGCAATCTCGGTCACATTGTGCGGCTCAGCGCGCAGGACGTGCTGAGCCAGCTCCCGGCGCAAGCCAGCAGCGGCGATATCGTGCTGTTGTGCGGCACGTTTCTCTGCCTGCAACTGTATGACGACTATCCGCAGTTGCTGGCCGAACTGCAGCAGCGCGGGTTTATCACCGCTGTCGATACCGGCTGGCCGCCGCAGGGCTGGAGCGATGAGGTCCGTGCGCAAATCGCCCGCTGGTTGCCGCAGTGCGACTGGCTGCTGCTCAATGAAGTCGAAGCGCTCGGGCTGAGTGCCGCAGATAATCTGCACACCGGCGCGCACCAGCTGGCGCAACGGCTCAGCGGGCGCGGCGGCTGCGTGGTGAAATGCGGTGCGCAGGGCGCGGGCTGCTGGCAGCGTCAGCACAGCCTGCATCAGCCCGGTCGCGCGGTCGCGGTGGTCGACACCATCGGTGCCGGCGACAGCTTTAACGCCGGTTTTCTCACCGCGCTGCTGCATCAGCAGGATCTTGCCACCGCGCTGCAATGGGGCATTGCGGTGGCCTCACTGGCAATCAGCACGCAGCCACGTCGCTATCCCGACTGGCAACAACTGCAACTATGCGCACAGGAGTTTTAAATTATGGCCGATGTTGAACTCGTTAAAGTGGCCAAGCGCTACGGTAAACAATCGGTGCTGCATCTGCTCGACCTGACCATTCGCGACGGTAGCTTTACCGTGCTGGTCGGCCCGTCCGGCTGCAGCAAGTCGACGCTGCTGCGCCTGCTCGCCGGACTGGAGAGCCTGTCCGACGGCGCGATTCTGATGGATAAAGTGCAGATTAACGATCGCGATCCCGCCGATCGCGACATTGCGATGGTGTTTCAGAGTTATGCGCTTTATCCGCATCTGACGGTGACCGAAAACCTGGCGTTTCATATGCAGGTGAAAAAGGTACGCCGCGATGAGCAGCAGCAGAAAATCGCGCGCATAGCCGCGATTCTTGGCATTGATAAGCTGCTGCAGCGCTACCCGCGCGCGCTATCGGGTGGGCAGCGTCAGCGCGTGGCGATGGGCCGCGCCATGGTGCGTAATCCGCAGGTGTTTCTGTTTGACGAATCGCTCTCTAACCTTGATGCCCAGCTGCGCATGGAGCTGCGCGCCGAGATCAAATCGCTGCATCAGCGTTTCAAAACCACCATGGTGTATGTCACGCACGATCAGGTAGAAGCCATGACGCTGGCCGACCAGATTGTGGTGATGAAAGAGGGACGCATCGTGCAACAAGGCGCACCGCTGGCGATCTACGATCGTCCGGCAGATACCTTTGTGGCGCGTTTTATTGGTTCGCCGCCAATGAACCTGTTACCGGCACAATTGCTGACGCATGACGGCTTGCCGGGCGTGCAGTGTCAGGACTGGTGGCAGCCGCTGCCCGCACAGTGACAGGCGGTGGCACGGGAACGTGAAGGCGCTGCCGTGACGCTGGGGGTGCGCCCGCACGATCTGCGCGAATTGCAGGACGGCGCGGCTGCGATGGTGAACGTGGTAGAGATTACCGGGGAATCAACCCTGCTGCACCTTGACTGGCACGGTCATGCGCTGCATATGCAGATGGCCGGACGGCATGCGGCCGGCAGCGGCGCGACGCTAAACATCGGTTTCAATCCACGAAAAATTCATCTGTTCGATGCCGAAAGTGGCTTACGCCTGCCAGAAAATTAAGCGTGGAGCGGTTTTTAAATGCCGGAGCGCATTAATGCGCACTCGGCAAAAAAACCTGTGATTACCTTGCAGGGTCGCCGTTTACGGTGACCAGAAGGGCTGACTTTTTCCCTCCGGCGTCAGCCTTCAGCCGTCGCCGGCTGGAACGTCCGACGGTTGAAGCTGGTCAGCACTACCAGCAGTGCCATCATCAGCAACTCAACCGCCAGCGTACCGCTGATGGCTGCCAGATGATTACCATGCTGATTGATTTGGGTGAACACGCCGTCGAGCAGCATCGGTCCCAGTCCCAGCGCCGATTGCTGCACGGTGGACAGCACCGCACTGCCTGCTCCGGCCTGATGATGCGGCACACCGCTCATGCCAATTCGGTAGAAGGTGCTGATAATAAACGACTGGCCAAAGCCAATCAGCGCGGTAGCCGGAATCAACGTAACAATGCCCACCTGCGGCCACGCCAGCTGCAGCGTCGCGATCAGCGCCACCAAGCCGACCATCTGAATCGCACAGCCAGACAGTAACGTGGCACGTTTACTATAGCGCTCAACCATGCGGGTAGTACGCATTGAGCCGATAAAATAGGCCGCGCCTAGGGCAATAAACGCATTGCCGGACTGGAAAGCGGTCATGCCGATGCCGGATTGCAGCGTCAGCGCCACCGCGAACATAAAGCCGCTCCAGCAGGAGAAGAACAGCACCGCCAGCGTCAGACCAAAACGCACGCTGGAAAGACGCAGCAGCGAGGGCGGCAGCAGCGGCGATCCGCCAGCGGCTTCCAGTCGCAGCGCGCTGTGACGCAGCCGATGCAGAAACAACGGAAACAGCACCAGCAGTAACAGGCACGGCCACGACCAGTGCATCAGCGGCCCCTGCGCCAGGGCCAGCATCAGACAGCCGATCGCGCCGGCCAGCAGTAGCGTACCGCTCACATCCACAGGCACGCGCTTGAGGTTATGCGTTTCCGGCACGAAGCGGCGCGCGGTCAGCAGGACGAACAGGCAGATCGGCAGGTTGATGAGAAACACGCTGCGCCAGCCGTAGCCGCCAATATCGGCTTTGATCAAAAAACCGCCCAGCACTTGGCCAATAATAAAAGCCAGCCCGCCGATACCGCCGTACAGCCCAATGGCCCGTGCATGCGCCCTGCCCTGAAGCGTGACGTGCAGCGTGGCGAGAATCTGCGGCACCATAAAAGCGGCGCCGACGCCCTGCAGCGCGCGGGCAAACATCAGCATGCCGACGCTGTTAGCGATGCCGCACAATAATGACGCAATGCGGAAGATCCAGACGCCGGCAAGAAACACGCGACGGCGGCCAAAGTTATCGCCCAGTCGTCCGCCCATCGCCAGACAAATAGCAAAGGCGATACCGTACACCGCCACGATCAGCGCCAGCGCGATCGGCGAGGCACGCAGCGATTGTGCCATCGCATCCAGCGCGACGTTGACTATGGAAAAGTCGATCATCGGCAATAGCTGCCCGGCCAGCAGGACCACCAGTCCTGCTCGTTGAAGTTGCGATGTCTGCATAGCGTTAACCTTGTTTTTAGTTTCACTACGGCATAGCATCACCTAACCATTAAACGGGTACCAGTTCTTGATTATCATGGTATAAATTCTACCCGTCTCGTCTGGAGAGCTGCTGATGAGCACCGCGCAAACCCTTACCCCCGCTGAGCTGAACAACCGTAAATTACTCGGTACCTTTTTACGTACGCGCCGTGAAAGCCTGGATCCTAACCGCCTCGGTTTACCGCGTATGCGTCAGCGTCGCACGCCGGGTTTACGCCGTGAAGAGGTGGCGCAGCTGGCGGATGTCGGCGTCACTTGGTACACTTGGCTGGAACAGGGGCGCGATATCAAAGCCTCCACCAAAATGCTGACGGCCATCGCCAGCGCCCTGCAATGCAACGATGTAGAGACGCAGCATCTGTTTTCGCTGGCCGGACACACCCTGCCATCGATGCGCGTCACCGCTGCCTGCTGCAAACTCGCCGGACATAATCAGCAAATGCTGGATGCCATTCAACTGCCGGCGATCATCGAAACGCCGCGCTTCGATATCCTCGGCTATAACCAGGCGTGGTGTGCGCTGATGGGCGTCGATTTAGCCCAGATCGCGCCGGAAGATCGCAACTGTATCTGGCTGGCGTTCAACCATGCCGGCTGGCGCAACGTGATGACCGACTGGGACGAAGTGATGCCGCAGATGGTGGCGATGTTTCGCGGTCAGATGGGCGAGCATCTGGGCGATCCGCACTGAGAGAGCTTTCTGGCGCGATTGCTGAACAGTTCCGATGAGTTCGCGCACACCTAGCAGCGCTACGAACTAGGCAAGGTGGAAAACCGCGTGAAACGCTTTTACCGTGCAGAAGTGGGCGAAATGACCCTGCGCCAGAATAACTGGTAGTCGGCGTCACGCAACGGTGACCGCCTGCTGGTGTATGTGCCGGATGATGCCGCCAGCGCAGCGGCGCTGCAGCAGTTAACGGGGCGCTGAATCCTGCCGGTTTCTTAACATGTCAGGCTGAAGGTGTTTATACGTTGTATTAACATCATCACGACTATACAATGTATACACATTCTTCGGAGGCCTGTTATGACGACCGTCACCATTAAAGAAATGGGGCAACAGTCCTCGATTCGCATCCCGTCCAGCGTGATGCAATCCGCGTCGCTCAGTGTGGACGATAAACTGGAACTCAGCGTTGAAGATGGCAAACTGATCCTTGTGCCGCTCAGGGAAAAGGTGTATTCACTGGACGCTCTGCTGGACGAGATCACCGACGATAACGTCCATGATAAAATTGATTTTGGACCTTCAGTGGGCAAGGAAAGAATCTGATGGTGTCACGTTTTGTTCCCGATGCAGGCGATCTCATCTGGCTGGATTTTGATCCCACCCTCGGCCATGAACAGGGCGGCCATCGTCCTGCGGTCGTGCTGAGTCCCTTTGCCTATAACAACAAGGTTGGCATGTTGTTGTGCGTCCCGTGTACCACCCAGGTCAAAGGCTATCCTTTCGAAGTTTCCCTTACCGGTAGCCGTGATAGTGTGGCGCTGGCCGATCAGGTCACCTCCATCGACTGGCGCGCCAGAAAAGTGGTGAAAAAAAGCCATGTGACCGCCGACAAACTGAGTGAGATACACGCTAAAGCTAAAGCGCTGATTGGCTGACGTTCGCTATCTTTGCCATCGCCACCGATAAGAACGTCCTGCGCTATCCCCAACCTTATTTATCCTGACTATGCTTATCAGACGATAATAAATTCAGGAAAGCGCATGAAACTACTTTATTTCGTTTCGCTTATTGCTGCAGCCGGTTATTTACTGGCTTTCTTACCTAAACTGCGCACCCATCGCGAGCCTGTGGCTTATTGGGGATGCTGGGCCTATTTAGGTCTGAACGCGGTATATTGGGCAGTATTTGCGTTTCGCTATTATTTTCTGCGCTAACCGTGGTAACGTCATGAAGGAGTTATGTTATGTCAGAAAACAACCGCGATCGGATGCCCTATTTACTCTATTTTTCCCGTCAGCGTTTACTGGTGGAAAATATCGATGGCCACATCGTTGATATTGGCGGTGCGGAAAGAGTGGGCGATCGTTATCGCTGGCAGCTGGACGGTAAAGATGCCGGGGGAGAAACGGAGCAGGAAGTGGACGAATTACTGGCAGAGGTGGAAAAACACCTGAGCTTTTTGTTCGTCGCTGGTCAGTTTACCAGCCTGCCCGATGTCAGTGCTGATTATGGCGATCGGCTGGATAACGCGCCCTCACGGCAAATTGCACTACCCGAGCTCAACGACCGCGATGAAGATATCGTGCGTTAAGCCACAGAAGCAGGCTGCCGTCAGGCTGCCTGTCAGCACTCAAGCCGGCGTGGTACTGGCTATACCGGGCACCAGAATCACTTTGCGGAAATCCTCTTTGCGTTTTTCAAAAATTTCATAGCCGCGCGCGGCCTCTTCCAGCGGCATATGGTGCGTCACAATCTCTTCCGGCGTCAGCAGCCCTTGCTCAATCAGCGACAGCAGGCGCGGTAAATAGGCCTGCACATGCGTCTGGCCCATTTTAAACGTCAGTCCTTTATCGAATATGCATCGCCAAACAGGAAGCCGTGGATAAAGCCGGCATACACGTCCGGCACGCTGACCACACCGCCACGGCGCACTGCCGCAATACACTGCCGCAGCGCCTTACCGCTGCTGCCCTCCAGCTTCAGATTACTCATCACCGTTTCCGTCAGGCTGCCCTTGGCTTCAAAACCTACCGCATCGATTACCGCATCAACGCCCCGGTGGCCTTGGGTATGATCAATGATCCAGCCAGCAGGATCGTCGATTTCATCAAAATTGATCGGCGTAACCCCATAACGCTGGCGGGCAAATTCCAGTCGATAAGCGTTGTGGTCGATCATAAAGATCTCTTCCGCCCCTACCAGACGCGCACAGGCGGCGCTCAGTAACCCGACCGGGCCGGCGCCGAAAATGGCGACGCTGGAGCCTTTATCCAGCCCGGCATTTTGCACTGCCTGCCAGGCGGTGGGCAGGATATCGGAGAGAAACAGCACTTTCTCATCTGGCAACGTCAGCGGCACTTTAAACGGCCCGACATTGGCTTTTGGCACCCGTACATATTCCGCCTGGCCGCCCGGCACGCCACCGTACAGTTTGCTGTAGCCAAATAACGCTGCAGGCGGGGTAATATTTTTCTTGTTTAAAATAGCACCGCGCCCGCTATTGGTATTTTCACAGGCCGCATACTGATGCAGATGACAAAAGAAACAGTCGCCACAGGCAATAACAAAGGGTACCACAACGCGATCGCCAGTTTTTACGTTGGTAACCTCATTCCCCGCTTCGACCACTTCACCCATAAATTCGTGACCAAATATATCACCGTGCTCGGTGCCGGGAATTTTCCCTCGATAGAGATGTAAGTCGGAGCCGCAAATTGCCGTCGCGGTGACGCGTAAAATAATGTCGTCCGGCTGCTCTAAAATAGGGTCAGGAACAGTTTCAACACGCACCCGATGTGGGCCATGATAAGTTAACGCTTTCATAATCAGCTCCTCATAAATAAGCGTAACGAAAGGCTGTCTTTATTTAACCTGAATCGCTTGAGCCTAGTGGTAATAGTCGAATAGGCAAGCGTATCGGTATCGAGTGCAGAACGGCGTTCAGCGTAGTTGCGCTTTGTGCGATATCTCGCAGAGATGCATTTCTTATAGTAACGGCTAAAAATAATACTGCATACGCAAACAGTACATTGTATGCTTATCCAGCAGTCTGATGGGCTGTTCCACGTTTATAAGAGGTGATACTGATGATGATCTCAACGGAAAGTCTTGCTGCTCTCAACGCAACTCTGCTGATGAGCAGCCGTGAAATTGCCAGAATAACCGGCATCACGCATGGCGAAGTGAAGCGCCTGATTAAAAGCTTGGAAACCGCGCAGCGCCTTTACCAGCCTGTCACGGTGAATCATTACGAGCATGAAGGTGAGACACGTCAGGAGTTTCAGCTGAATAAACGTGACTCGCTGCTGGCGGTTGCTCGTCTTTCCCCCTGCTTTACCGCCGGACCGCTGGCAGGAGCGGGAAAAATTCACCCATCTGCCCGATTTCACCAATCCGGCGGAAGCGGCACGGCCTGGGCAGAACAGTTTGATCAACGCCGTGCGGCGGAACAGCAACTGGCGCTGACGGCCTCAAAGGCAGAATTCTTTGATCGTTTTGTTGATGTGCATGAGTCGCTGGGTTTTCGCCAGCTGTGCAAAATGCTCAAGGTGAAAGAGCCGGAGTTTCGGCAGTTTCTGCTAGAGCGCAACATTATGTACAGTGACAAAGGTGCGCTGACACCACAGCAGCACCATCTGCAGGCTGGCTATTTTGCGCTGCGCAGCGGAATGGGTGAAAACCAGCATGCTTTTTCGCAGGCACGGTTTACCGCGAAAGGTGTGAAATGGGTTGCCAGCCTGTGGGCCGGTCATGTTGCTGCACGGCCGAATGGTGTCGCCGCCTGACATTCAGCCGGTCAGGATGACCGGCTGGGTTCGCTTAGCGCTGATGGCGGCGGCGCTGTAGCCGATGGCGAAACTGCGTGACCTCTTCGCGTGACCAGCAGCGAAAGGAGAGCGGCAGGCTGTCATCAACCGCCGCCGGCAGCGGCAATTTTTCCAGCGTGCCACGATTGCACATAGCACGGGCCAGCGTGGTACAGGGGATATCAAGGTAGTGCGCCATCTGCGGCAGCGTCATCAGGGTGGTACGCATATTAACCTCCATCTGGCTTATGTTTCGCCTTCCATGGTTGAGCAGCCCTGCAGATGATTTTTTGATCCCGATCAGCCTACGCCTTAATTCAGATTAAAAATTAATCAACCCCCCCTATGGTCTGCGCCATCGCTTCGCTCACTGTGCCGCCGAAAAGTTTCGCTGAATCGGTGCAAACGCGCTGGCCCACTCCCAAGTGCCACAAGGTTCCAGCCAGCGCACCCCATTGGTCTGCGTCAGCTGCAGCCGGATATGCTCCTCCATCGCCAGCGCATTGAGGCGGTAATAGCTGGCAGGCTGTTTGCCATTCGAGTTCACCCAAGCAAATGTGGTGCTGCTGGTGCCCGCGCCCATGTGTTGCCGGTCAAAAAGGGTCACCTGCGCCTCGTGCCGCGCCAGCGCCCACGCCACGGCAAGGCCGATCACACCCGCACCAATTACCGCCACTTTTTGCGTCGTCATAGCTGTCTCCTCTGATTGCCCAACATCATAACAGTCACCGCAGCGAAAACTGGCCTGAGGGTCATAGGAATTACTTCTCAGATTATTCAATAAATAAAAAAAGCGTGACGGTGCGTTAAAGTCGCTTCGCTCGCTGGCGCACTTCCCTTACCGGGTCTACGGTTAATTGAAAAAGCACAAGAATTTAACTAACCATGGAAAGCCGCTATGACCGCCCATGTCGATACCACAGCAAGCCAGGAAAGCGATCTCCTTCAGTTGCATCACGCATTGCAGGCCCATCTTGAACATTTATTGCCTGCCGGGCAGCAGGCCGATCGCGTTCGGGCCGCCATGCGTGCCGGCACGCTGGCACCGGGCAAACGCATTCGTCCGCTCTTGCTGCTGCTGGCAGCACGCGATATGGGCTGTGACGTGGCGCAGCAGGGCATCCTTGATCTTGCCTGTGCGGTCGAAATGGTGCACGCCGCCTCACTGATTCTCGACGACATTCCGTCAATGGATAACGCCCGGATGCGACGTGGACGCCCGGCAATCCACTGTGAATATGGGGAAAACGTGGCGATCCTGGCGGCGGTCGCGCTGCTCAGCCGCGCCTTTGAGGTGATTGCACTCGCGCCGGGTCTGCCGGCAACGCACAAAGCCGAAGCCATTGCCGAGCTCTCCTCTGCCGTGGGCCTGCAGGGACTGGTCCAGGGTCAGTTCCAGGATCTGCATGACGGCGCACACAGCCGCAGTCCGGAAGCCATCACCCTGACCAACGAACTGAAAACCAGCGTCCTGTTTCGCGCCACGCTGCAGATGGCGGCGATTGCGGCCGATGCGTCAGTGCAGGTGCGTCAGCGTTTAAGCTATTTTGCCCAGGATTTAGGTCAGGCATTCCAGTTACTGGACGACCTGGCGGATGGCTCTAAACACACCGGTAAGGACTGTCATCAGGATCAGGGCAAATCCACCTTGGTGCAGATGCTGGGCCCGGAAGGGGCTGAACGTCGTCTGCGCGACCATTTAAGCAGCGCCGATGCACACCTTGCCTGCGCCTGCCATCGCGGTGTCGCCACCCGCCAATATATGCACGCCCTGTTTAATCAACAGCTGGCGATGTTTAACTGAAGCCGGTCATACCTATGGGGCATTTTGCCGTTATTGCGCCGCCGCTCTACAGCCACTTTCACGCATTGCAGGCGCTGGCGCAAACGCTGCTGGCGCGCGGACACAGCATCACTTTTATCCAGCAAAGCGACGCACGCACCTTGCTGAGCGACGAGCGTATTGCCTTTGTGGCCGTCGGCGAGCGCACGCATCCTGCCGGATCGCTCTCCAGCGAACTCAGGCGGCTGGCCGCACCGGGCGGGCTGTCGCTGTTTCGCATGATTCACGATCTGGCCAGCACTACCGATATGCTGTGCCGCGAACTGCCCGCGGTGCTGAAACGGCTGCAGGTCGATGGCGTGATTGCCGACCAAATGGAAGCGGCTGGCGGTCTGGTAGCAGAGGCGTTACAGCTGCCGTTCGTGTCGGTGGCCTGCGCACTGCCGGTCAATCGCGAAGCGGCCATTCCGCTGGCGGTAATGCCCTTTCGCTTTGCTCAGGATGAGAAAGCGCTGCAGCGCTATCAGGCCAGTAGCGACATCTACGACCGCATCATGCGTCGTCATGGCGCTGTAATCGCTTGTCATGCGCGCGCATTCGGCCTGCCCGAGCGCCATGGCTTACATCAGTGTCTGTCGCCGCTGGCGCAAATCAGTCAGCTGGTGCCCACTTTTGATTTTCCGCGTCAGCAACTGCCAGCCTGCTATCACAGCGTGGGCCCGCTGCGGACCTCTGTCGCTACGGGCGCGCTCGCCGCTCCCTGGCCAGCGCTGCGCCAGCCGGTGGTGTATGCCTCGCTTGGCACGCTACAGAGACATCGCTTTCGCCTGTTTCTGCATCTGGCCCAGGCCTGCCGCAATCAGCAGCTGTCGCTGGTGGTGGCACACTGCGGCGGGTTAACCGCCAGCCAGGCACATCAGCTCAGACTGGCCGGTGCTGCGTGGGTGACCGATTTTGTGGATCAGCGGGCGGCGCTGCAACACGCACAACTGTTTATCACCCATGCCGGACTGAACAGTGCGCTGGAAGCGCTGGAGTGTGGCACGCCGATGCTGGCGCTGCCGATCACCTTCGATCAGCCCGGCGTGGCGGCACGTATTGAGTGGCACGGCGTCGGCCGGCGCGCCTCACGTTTCAGCCGCGTCACGCAGCTGGAGCAACACCTGCAACAGTTGCTGAGTGACGATCGCTATCGTCTGCGCATGTCAGCCATTCAGGCGCAGCTGCAGCAGGCCGGTGGCTGTACGCGCGCGGCGGATATTGTCGAGCAGGCGCTGTGTCAGCAGCAAATCGTGCTGGCGGAGGCTACCTGATGCGCGCACCTTACGATGTCATTCTGGTCGGTGCCGGCCTGGCCAACGGGCTGATTGCGCTGCGTTTACGCCAGCTGCAGCCCGCACTTAAAATTTTGCTGCTGGAGAGTCAGGCGCAGCCGGCCGGCAATCATACCTGGTCGTTCCATCGCGAAGACGTAAGCGAAGCGCAGTTCCGCTGGCTCGAACCGCTGCTTTCGGCGCGCTGGCCCGGTTATCAGATACGTTTTCCCACACTGCGTCGCCAGCTTGATGGTGAATATTGCTCCATTGCCTCGGAGGATTTTGCTCAGCACTTACAGCAGGTGCTCGGTGCCGCGCTACACACTGCAGCGCCGGTCAGCGACGTCTCGCCCACCGAGGTCAGACTGGCGGATGGCGGGATGTTACAGGCGCAGGCGGTGATTGATGGACGCGGGCTGCAGCCGACACCGCATCTGCAGCTCTGCTATCAGGCATTTGTTGGTCAGGAGTGGCAGCTGGCCGCGCCACATGGCCTGCAGCAGCCAATATTAATGGACGCCAGCATCGATCAGCAGCAGGGGTATCGCTTTGTTTACACCCTGCCGCTCAGTGCCAGTCGTTTACTGATTGAAGATACCAATTACATCAACCATGCCACGCTGGATGTCGCACAGGCGCGCCGGCACATTACGGATTATGCCCACCAGCGCGGCTGGAATCTGCGCCAGCTGCTGCGCGAGGAGCACGGCTCGCTGCCGATCACGCTCAGCGGCGATATCGATCAGTTCTGGCAACAGCAGCATGGACAACCATGCAGCGGGCTGCGCGCCGGACTGTTTCACGCCACCACCGGTTACTCACTGCCTGCCGCGGTGGCGCTGGCGGAGAAGATTGCCAGCACGCTGCCCGCCGATGCCCACACGCTGAGCCACTGCATCGAATCCTTTGCCCGTCAGCACTGGCGCGAGCAGCGCTTTTTCCGTCTGTTAAATCGCATGCTGTTTCTTGCCGGACGGCCTGAACAGCGCTGGCGCGTGATGCAGCGTTTTTACCGGCTTGATGCCGGATTGATTAGCCGCTTTTACGCCGGGCAACTGCGCCTCAGCGATAAAGCACGCATTCTGTGCGGCAAACCGCCGGTCCCTCTCGGCGAAGCGCTGCGCGCATTGATGATGACCTCTCCGTTACCAGGGAAGAAATAATGAAACGCACCTATGTGATTGGCGCAGGCTTCGGTGGCCTGGCGCTGGCGATTCGTCTGCAAGCGGCCGGCGTGCCGGTCACGCTGCTGGAACAGCGCGATAAGCCTGGCGGGCGCGCCTATGTTTATCAGGAGCAGGGTTTTACCTTTGATGCCGGTCCGACGGTGATTACCGATCCCAGCACTATCGAGGCGCTGTTTACGCTGGCAGGCAAGAAACTCAGTGATTATGTCGACCTGATGCCGGTGACGCCGTTTTATCGCCTGTGCTGGGAAGACGGCAGGCAGCTGGACTACGACAACAATCAGGCGCAGCTGGAGCAGCAGATTGCCACCTTTAACCCACAGGATGTCGCCGGTTACCGCCAGTTTCTAGCCTATTCACAGGATGTGTTTCGTGAGGGCTATCTGAAACTTGGCACCGTGCCTTTTCTGCATTTCCGCGACATGCTGCGTGCCGGGCCACAGCTGGGTCGGCTGCAAGCCTGGCGCAGTGTCTACAGCATGGTGGCGAAATTTATTCAGGACGATCATCTGCGCCAAGCTTTTTCCTTTCACTCGTTGCTGGTCGGCGGTAATCCTTTTGCAACGTCTTCGATCTATACCTTAATTCACGCGCTGGAGCGCGAATGGGGCGTATGGTTTCCGCGCGGCGGTACCGGTGCGCTGGTTGATGGCATGGCGCGGCTGTTTCGCGATTTGGGCGGTGGACTACTGCTCAACGCCGAAGTCAGCCAGCTGGAGACCGAGGGTAACCGCATCAGCGGTGTACAGCTGAAGGATGGGCGCCGTTTTGCCGCCGCCGCCGTTGCGTCAAATGCTGACGTGGTGCATACCTACGATCGCCTGCTAAGCCAGCATCCTGCGGCACGTAAACGCGCGGCGACGCTGAAGCGCAAGCGGATGAGTAACTCGCTGTTTGTGCTCTATTTTGGTCTTAATCATGCACACCCGCAGCTGGCGCACCACACGGTGTGCTTTGGTCCGCGCTATCGCGAATTGATCGATGAGATCTTCAATAGCAGCCAGCTGGCGGAAGATTTCTCGCTGTATCTGCATGCGCCCTGCTCCAGCGATCCGTCGCTGGCACCGGCGGGCTGCGGCAGTTTTTACGTGCTGGCACCGGTGCCGCATCTCGGCACCGCCGCAATTGACTGGCAACAGGAAGGACCACGCTTGCGCGATCGCATTTTTGCTTATCTGGAGGAGCACTATATGCCGGGTCTGCGACAGCAGTTAGTGACACACCGTATGTTTACGCCGTTTGATTTTCGCGACACGCTGCACGCGCATCAGGGCTCAGCGTTTTCGCTCGAACCCATTTTGACGCAAAGCGCCTGGTTCCGGCCGCATAACCGCGATGCCGACATCACTAACCTTTATCTGGTGGGGGCTGGCACGCATCCCGGTGCCGGTGTGCCAGGCGTGATCGGCTCCGCGAAAGCGACCGCCCAGCTGATGGTGGAGGATCTGACCGGATGAACCAACCGCCGCTGATTGAGCAGGTCACCCAAACCATGGCGCAGGGCTCCAAAAGTTTCGCCAGCGCTACCCGGCTGTTTGACTCTCCAACGCGCCGCAGTACGCTGATGCTGTACGCTTGGTGTCGTCACTGTGACGATGTGATTGATGGTCAGACACTGGGCGAAGGCGGCACGCAGCACGCGGTGGCGGATGCACAGGCACGGATGCGCCACCTGCAAATTGAAACCCGCCGCGCCTACAGCGGTGCCCACATGGATGAACCGGCGTTTCGTGCCTTTCAGGAGGTGGCGCTGACGCATCAGCTTCCCCAGCAGCTGGCGTTTGATCATCTGGAAGGGTTTGCGATGGATGCGCGTGAAGAACGTTACGAGCGTTTCGAGGACACGCTGCGTTACTGCTATCACGTGGCGGGCGTGGTGGGGTTAATGATGGCGCGCGTGATGGGCGTGCGTGACGAGCGCGTACTCGATCATGCCTGTGATTTGGGTCTGGCGTTTCAGCTGACCAATATCGCGCGGGATATCGTCAAGGATGCGGAGAACGGCCGCTGCTATCTGCCACAAAGCTGGCTGGATGAGGCCGGACTGAGCGCCGCCCAGCTCGCCGATCCGCAACATCGCGCAGCGCTGGCCCCGCTGGCAGCGCGTCTGGTGAGCGAGGCTGAACCTTACTATCAGTCAGCGCGCAGCGGGCTGCTAGGATTACCGCTCCGCTCGGCGTGGGCTATCGCCACCGCGCGCGGCGTCTATCGGGAAATTGGCGTAAAGGTGCAGCATGCCGGTGCCCGGGCGTGGGATGCGCGCCAGCGCACCAGTAAAGGCGAAAAGCTGGCGCTGCTGGTGAAAGGTGCCGGCGTCGCGCTTACTTCGCGCCTTGCTCATCCCCAGGCGCGTCCTGCCGGTCTGTGGCAGCGTCCGCGTTGACACGACGCCCATGGCGCTGGCGCAGTGTCGCCTGCAGCTTGTGCAGCGGCGGGGCGTAAAGAAAGCCAAAGGAAACGCAGCCTTCCCGTCCCCGCACCGCATGATGCATGCGGTGCGCCATATACAACCGCTTCAGATAGCCTTTGCGCGGAATGTAGCGGAACGGCCAGCGCTGATGGACCAAGCCGTCGTGCACCATAAAATAGAGCGCGCCATAGGTCGTCATGCCAGCGCCAATCCACTGGAGCGGCCAGACACCGTTGACACCCAGCCAAATCAGGCCAATTGACAGCAGCGCAAACACCACGGCATACAGGTCGTTGAGCTCAAATTTGCTCTCATGCGGTTCATGATGCGACAAATGCCAGCCCCATCCCCAGCCATGCATAATGTATTTATGCGACAGCGCCGCGACGATCTCCATCAGTATCACGGTAGCCAGCAGGATAAGCGCATTCCATAACCAGAGCATCATTGGTCCATTTGCGAAGAGTGAGAGTATAAAGGTGGACGTGGATAGCGAAAGGCGCAAGTCCCCGGCAAAAAAACGCACCGGCATGGCAAATACCAGCAGGTCACAGACGCGCGCCACCACCGTCAGACAAGCAAAGCGGCAAGAAGGTTATCCTAGATGGCGGCTGAGTGGGTCTGCTTTACATCGATTTAACAGTTGGTTAGTATAGCCAGCGGTTCAGCGGCCCAGGCCGCTGCGTACGCGTTAACGTCAATCAACGCACCATATGCAGAGACTTTCTGCCTCATTTCTATGGTGCGCAAACATGTCCCATACCGCTTTATCTGCTGATTCTGCCCTGCGTCGTTCCGATTTTTTCCTACTGCTGCTGTTACTCACCGCCGCCAACTTACGCACGCCCATTACCGCTACCGGACCGGTACTGGAAAATATTCGCCTGACATTTGGCCTGAGCGCCAGCGCTGCCGGCGTGATTAACTTTTTACCGCTGCTGATGTTCGCCACGCTGGCACCGCCAGCCGCCTGGTTTGGCAATCGCTTTGGCCTGGAGCGCAGTCTGTGGGGGGTGTTACTCCTGATCGTCCTAGGTTCACTGCTGCGAATCAGCGGCAGCGAAACGGCACTGTGGCTGGGTACGCTGATTCTCAGCAGCGGGATCGCGGCGACCAACGTCCTGCTGCCGCCGCTGATTAAGCGAGACTATACCGCGCACACCGCGCGTTATATCGGGCTGTATGCCATGACCATGGGCATCACCGCCAGCATCGCTTCCGGCGTGGCCGTGCCGCTGGCCGAACTCAGCAGCGCCGGCTGGCGTCTGTCACTGGCGGTCTGGCTGATTCCGGCGCTGATCGCGCTGCTGCCGCAGCTGAAAAATTCCGCGACGCATGAGCGGCGCGCGACAGAAGTCACCGTAACGCGTTCGCCGTGGCGTTCCGCGATCGGCTGGCAGGTTTCGCTGTTCATGGCCAGCCAGTCGCTGCTGTTTTATACCCTGATTGGCTGGTTTACCCCGTTCGCACAGGATAATGGCATCAGTCAGCTCCAGGCGGGCGGCATGTTGTTCGTCTATCAAATCGTGGCGATCGCCTCCAATCTGGCCTGTATGCGGGCGCTGAAGCAGCTGCGCGATCAGCGTCTGATGGGGCTGCTGGCCCTCGCTGTCGATCTTCATCGCGGTGACCGGGCTGCTGCTGGCACCCGCATGGTCGCTGTGGTTGCTGATTCTGGCAGGCCTTGGTGCGGGCGCCTCGCTGCTGATCAGCCTGTCACTGTTTAATTTACGCACCCGGGACCATCGCCAGGCCTCGAAACTCTCCGGCATGGCGCAGTGCGTGGGGTACGGGCTGGCGGCGCTGGGACCGCTGTGCTTCGGCATGCTGCATGATGTCAGCGGCAGCTGGCAGATCCCGCTGCTGATGCTGTTGGCGGTAAGCGCGCTGCAAATGGCGATGGCGCTGCTGGCCGGACGCGACCGCTCTATCTGACCTCAGACCGTGACGGTGTTAAGCGCCTCCTGCCGTTCCAGTTCGCGCACGCGTGGGATAACTTCACGCCCAAAGAACTCCACCTCTTCATGGAAATGCAGAAACGCCAGCAGCAGTAAATCCACGCCAGCGCGTTTCTGCTCCATGATGCGCTCGGCAATTTGCTGCGGCGTGCCAATCAGATTGGTTTTGAAACCGTCGTTGTATTGCACCAGATCCTCAAAGGAGGATTTGGCCCAGTTGCCCTCGCCTTCCGGCGACGCGCTGCCGGCATTTTTCACCTCATGCTGGAAGCCTTTCACTGCATCCGGATTGGCTTTGGCGATGATCTCCTGCAGCACCGCCTGGGCTTCCTGTTTGCTCTCGCGGGCGATGACAAAACCATTCAGGCCGATTTTAACGGCGTGCTGATTGACGGCGGCTTTGGCGCGGATATCGTCCACCTGCTGCCGTACGCCCTGTGGCGTGTTGCCGTTGGTGAAGTACCAGTCAGACACCCGTGACGCCATGTCTCGCGCGGCGCGCGAGCTGCCGCCCTGAAAAATTTCCGGCAGCGGATCGAGCGGTTTAGGCTTGAGCGCGTAGTCGCGGAAGCGATAAAAATCCCCGGCGAAGCTGAAGCTGCTTTCACGCCAGATGCCGCGCAGGCAGCGAATAAACTCTTCCGAACGCAGATAGCGTTCTTCGTGATCGAGCCAGGGTTCACCAATCGCTTTGAACTCGC
Source organism: Type-A symbiont of Plautia stali (assembly GCF_059731155.1). Classification (NCBI taxonomy): domain Bacteria; species Type-A symbiont of Plautia stali. The sequence continues at coordinate 2,188,625 of NZ_AP035891.1, forward strand.
CGCGAAACCAGCCACTGACAATGTTCACCGCGATGCGCGGACCGTACAGATGGCTGATGGTGGCGATCTGCTTCGCCGCCAGCGTCGGGTTCCACGGCCCCGGCAGCAGCGCGGCAATCACTTTGAGTTTCGTAGTGTGGCTCAGCAGATCCTAGGAGAAGGTGACTGATTCGTGCTGATTATCAGCGCCATAGCCGGCGGTGAAGCGAATCTGCGTCAGGGCATAATCGAAGCCGGCGCGTTCAGCGATTTTCGCCAGTTCACGGTTGTACTCCGCGTCCCAGCGTGTGCGCTGCTCGATCTGACTGATGACTAAACCACCTGAAACATTAGCCACCCAGTAAGCAAACTGCAGCGGTTTTACCTGCGACATAGGTTTCTCCTGAGACTTTTTATAGCTGGATTAACGGAAAAATATCATCATTAATGCTTTTGGCTATAAGAAGCTATGCAGTGAGCGTGCCAGTTCTTGGCAGGGATTAAACGCCTGATTTGCGGGCTAACTGAATGAGAGGATGAAGAATGACTGTTGCGGATGTAGCAGCCGCTGTCGTCAGGCTGTTGCAATTGCAGCCGCTCCAGCGAAAATGGCGCTACTCCGCGTGCTGAAAAGCCTGCAGCGCGCTTCGGGTGGCGGCATCGTCGACGGCGGCGCTTAGCAGCGTATCAAGCAGACCGGGAAAGCGCGCGTCCAGATCGTCGCGACGCAGTGACAGCAGCTTCTCGCGGCCAGAGGGTTTTTGCCAGATTACGCCGCTGTCACGCAGTACCCGCCAGTGATGTGTTAAGGTTGATTTGGACACGCCTTTCAGCAGCGAACCGCAGCTGCGCTCCTCCCCCTCTGCCAGCAGCGCGACGACCGCCATGCGCATCGGATTGCCCAGCGCGGCCAGCACATTCTCCAGCCTGATGGCGTCGCGCGACGGATGATTTTCCAGCATTGCTTATCTCTGTAAGGGCGTAAGACAGCAAATTATCCGTGAGTCGGCGGGCAATGTATAGCGCAGTACGAGCGGTGCGCCGATCGCGCTGCGCTAATTTACGATGTCACATTGCTGCTCTATGCTTGTCAGCATCCTCCACTCTTTCTTCATCACAACATGAATGCAAATCCGATAGCGCATCCCGCTGCTTTGCGGTCCCTCCAGGCCTTGTGTCTGGTCAATTTTTTCATGGCTGACGTGCGGGATGGACTGGGCCCTTTCCTGGGGATCTTTCTTACCGAGCATGGCTGGAGAGCGGATGATATCGGCTGGGCGATGACTGCCGGCTGCTTAGCCGGCCTGCTGGCTACGCTGCCGGCGGGTCTGGCAACCGATGCCACGCACCATAAAAAAGGGCTGCTGATTCTGGCCTCACTGTTAATTACGCTGGCCACCCTGATGCTGTGGTGGTTCCCTTACGGTGGTGTGGTGGTTGGCTCGCAGGTGGTTACCGGCCTCGCGGCCGCGCTTATTGCCCCGTTACTGACCGGCGTCACCCTCGGCCTGACCGGCTCTCAGGGGTTCAGCCAGCAGATGGGTAAGAACGAGGCGTTCAATAATAGCGGCAATATGACTGCCGCGCTGTTTGCCAGGTTTGCCGTCTGGCTGTGGGGCACCGATGCGGTTTTTATCCTGATGACCGCGATGGCACTGTACGCATGTTTTGCCGTGGCAGCCATTCAGCGTAACGCTATCGATGACCGCGCGGCGGTGCTGGACATCAGGCCGCAGAGCTTCTTGGCTTCTCTGCCCTGCTGCGCAATCCGGTGCTGCTGATTACCGGCCTGACGCTGCTTCTATTTCACCTCGGCAACGCCGCGCTGTTGCCGATGCTGGGCATTCGCGCGGCGGCAACGCACAGCGGACAGCTCAGCCCGGGTGTTTACACCGCTGCAACCGTAGTGATTTCGCAATGCGTGATGATTCCCGTGGCGTTATTCGCCGCCCGAAACGCCAGCCGCCTCGGTTTCCCGCTGCTGATAACCCTCGCGCTGGTCGTGCTACCCGTGCGTGCCGGCATCGCCTCCCTGTTCGATGGCACCTATACGATGGTACCGGTACAGATTCTTGATGGTCTGGCCGCCGGGCTGCTGGGCGTGGCAGTGCCAGGCTATATCGTCAGCGTGCTTGACGGCAGCGGACACACCAATGCCGGCCAGAGTTTTGTCATGCTGATGCAGGGCGTGGGCGCGGCATGCAGCCCGGCGCTGACCGGCAGCATCGCCGCCGCCTGGTCCTATCAGGTCGCTTTCGCCGTGCTCGGCAGCATTGCCCTCGCCGCACTGATGCTCTGGAGCCTCAGCCAGCGCATCAGATGGGTTAAAAGCCGGGTGTGAGGTGACGTCTTGATTGCACCCGGCTTGAGTCGCACTTCGATAAGCCGGAAAAACGCCTAATCCGTCCGGGCGCTGGCGCGGTTAGTGAGCTGAGCTTTGGCTAGGGTGCGCGCCAGGATTGAGGAATAGAGCGGTTTACCACCAAAGAACTGCGCCGCCAGCGTCGCGCCTAGGCAGGTAATGATCATTGGCAGAATCAACTGATAGTTATTGGTCATCTCCAGCACCAGGACGATGCCGGTGAGCGGCGCGCCCATCCCGGCGACGGCAAAGGTGGCGGCTTCCAGCTGATAATGCGGGAACCAGTCGGCGCTCAGCTGACCAAAGCAGGTGCCCAGCAGCGTGCCCAGCGTCAGCATTGGCGCCAAAATGCCGCCCGGCGCGCCTGAAGAGAAGCAGCAAATGGTGACCAGCGTGCGCAGCGCAAACAGCGCCAGCACGCCATAGTGCCCGGTAGCGAAATCCGGAATCAGCGTCGTTCCGCCGCTCACCGCCTGCGGCAGCAGTAAACCCAGCACGCCGCACAGTTCGGCCAGCAGGCTACCAAACAGCACCCAGCGCCCGGTACGTCCGAGATGCAGGCGCTGAAACTGGTCCTGTGCGAGAAATATCAGCAGGTTGAACGCCACGCCGCAGCCGCCAAACAGCACACCCAGCACCAGATAGAGCCACAGCGTCTCGGTAGGCGCGTCACGTAGCTGACCGATATTAGGCTGTTTCCCTTAATCACCTGAGATATAGTAACTACCTGTTTCCACAACACATTGAACTATGGCTCGCTACGACCTTCCCGATGAAGCATGGACTATCATCCAGCCCTTATTACCTGCTGAACCAGCAACACCACGGGCCGGACGTCCATGGGCTGAACATCGTATGATCATCAACGGCATGTTCTGGGTGCTGTGTTCAGGCGCACCATGGCGCTATTTGCCTGAGCGATATGGCCCATGGAAGACCGTTTATAACCGTTTTAATCGATGGTCTAAATCGGGAGTGATTAACATTATTTTCAACAGGTTACTTTCTTCTCTTGATGCTCATGGTCTCGCTGACTGGTCCGCAACTGCGCTGGATGGCAGCAATATCCGGGCACTCAGGTGCGCCGCCGGGGCGCAAAAAAACATTCCGATATCGCCGGAGATAATGGGCTGGGTCGCTCTCGCGGTGGTTTTGGCACCAAAATCCATCTGGCGACAGACGGAAGCGGTCTGCCGTTAAATATCGTACTGAGTCCCGGTCAGGCTCACGAAAGCCAGTTTGCACAACGTCTTCTGGACGGTATTGGTGTTCAGCGCCGGAACGGCAGCATGAAGCGTCGTGGCCATGCAGTGCTGGCTGACAAAGCCTACTCCGGACAAAAGAATACCGCCGCATTGCCACACGTTACCACAAAACGGCGAGGAATTATCTGGCGATGATGAAACTGGGATGCATCCGGCTGTTTTACAAAAGGTTATGTAATTAAGGGACACAGCCTAGCCGGCCTGGGTTTTATCCCCGGCACCCGGTTACGATGGCGGGAAGTGGAAGTTTTTTAGGGCGTAAATGCAAAAACCCCGGCCAGTTGGCCGGGGTTGGTTATATGATTATTTTATTTATTTTTAATATATCTTTTTTCAAATCATCGTTAATATCTGAAGGTTCTAACTGATTTATGAGTTGCTTTATTTGGATAAAAATATGTTTCTGATCTTTTAGAACCTCTCTTTTTATCGTCGATAAAGCTGCTATGAGTTCACCATCATAATATTCTCCAGCCAGCGGATCTTCAGTCAGAACATCCAACACTCTTGGCATTAGCTGATCAACACATAGTTCCTGCCGAATGGCACGGCAAAGATCTTCTACGGCCAACTCTTCGAGAGGTATATCAATGACGCATTCGAACCATAGCTCAAGTGAAGACTGTTGACTTTTCTCCTTCGTTAAGTTGATGTTTCCTATCAATTTACGGAAGGTAATCACATTCTATATCCTTGAGGGTTCCTGTTATATCGTGATCTTTCAGAGCATTTTTTATAGTGTTATCAAACATCTTGATCGCACTTTCTTGCTTCAGATTCAGCTTATCGACCCTTTCTCTTCTGATTTATTCGGATCGTTTTCTGGCGGCAGTGGTGTTCCTGTTCTAAGCTCCGAACCACCCAGCTCTTTCTTCTGCTCATCCGTCAAGTCTTTGCCGAGATTCGGGGTCAAAGCTGCATCCGGTGCATTTATCCTGAAGTAAATTCAGATAGTTACTCGTGATTTCATCGTTACTCATCAACTGGAGGGTTATTAAGTGATCCAGTTCATCAGAGGTCATCTTATCAGCAACTTCTTTAACTGCCGCACCGGCTAACCCTGCAATACCTGCCTTGGCACCTATCTCCAGTAACTGCTCTGCAACCTTGCTACGACATGGGGCAGCGATGGCACAACCTTCCGCAAAAAGCTTCAGGAAGTTATTCTCCACAATAAAAATCCCAGCCGCAGGGGCTGGGATTTTCGTTATCTAATAACAGAGCTAATTTTTATATCTGGCCTTATACGCATCTCAACTTTATTTATCATCCCCTCTGCAACAACTTCAATATAAATATAATCACCTAAATTATCCCTTCTTATACTAAATGAACTCACACCATCAATAGCGCTATGTGAAATTTCTTTATCATGTAGTTTCATTGCGTACTGAATCCAACCTTCAATAACGCTAAACGAAAAATCAATACTAAGGCCGCATTGATCTTTTGCTGTATATAAAAAGCTGACATTCTCTCTCTCAAACGAGACTGGTTCACTTTCAAAAAAAGAGAGCAACTCAATTTCATCAGGCTTATTTTCTATAAACATTACTTAGTTACCCCATTTTTCGGTATGGTCGTAATGAACTGACGAGCACCATCGCCCGTAACTTTGAAAGTACTTTCAAACATAGTAGCCTTTCCTGAAGGGCCAATAGAAGAAAGACTCTCTAATCTCAAAACTACCGTATTGATCCGTATATTTTTTTACAACATTATTTGGGACTTTTGTCGCCTGAGTAAAATGTTCAGCCAGAACTGCATGGCCATTAATATCATCAGTAATACCTAATCGTTTCATTTCCAGAGCAAGCTGATTTGTACGATCCAATGTATGACTATTACCGGTAGCTCTACCAAAAAGATAATCAAACTTTTTCGCATCAACTACAGAATTGGCGATCGTCTGCGCCGCAGTAATTACCGGAACCTTTTTACCTGGCAGTATTATCCCCGCCAGCATCCCACCCTTCGCTTCCAGCGCAAGCTGATTTCCTTCCGATGCCTGAACTACAGTATCTTTCACTGCAGACTAGGTATCGCTTTTCATCAGCGCTTTAACGTTGTCCGCAACTGCCTGATTTTTCCCGGACAGATCATTCAGCGCCTGGTTACAGTAACGGTCTTCCGCTGCACAGGTTGCCAGCGCCATGGCCGCATCGGCAACATAGTCCACGCCACCCAGTGCCGAGTCGCCTGTATCGGCCAGGCCGTTGATTATCGCGTTGGCGATAGCTGAGGTTGTCCCGTTACCGAGCTTGTTTCTGACCTGGTCTTTCAGGTATTCCGCACTCTGTCTGACGGATTCACGTGCTTTATCTCCTCTCAGCGAGTTATTATCAACCGCATTCTTCCCTGTCTGAGCGCCGGCCAGCGCACTGGCGCTACTGCCGCCGGTCACGCCGCCTGCCAGACCTGCAGCCAGGGTACTCAGTGCACTGATGATCTGCTTATCCGACTCCTGCAGGTCGCTGACCTGTTTACCCGGATACATCGAATGCATGATCAACTGCCCCATCAGCTCTCCGCTGACCGCACCGGTCGCGCCTGCTGCCGCGCTGTTGCCTGCCGCCCACGATGTTACCGCACCTACCACTGCATGAGCCATCGCTTTTGCGGCCTGATTGTCGGCGGTATATTTGTGTATCTGCTCAGCCAGATACGGTGCCGCCGCGCCGCTGGCTGCCTGCACCAGATTACCACCTGCCAAACCCTGAATCGCCGCAGTCGCCGCCTGAATCCCTTTCTGGATATCGCTGCCGGTGCCCCAGAGTGCCATGGCCTTCTTATAATCGCTGCTGTTTTCCAGCGCTTCCTGATACGCTTTCTTTTTATCCGCAGGAGCGTCGGCATCCGGCTGGTTTATGTTGTTTTTTGCCAGTTCCTTCTTACCTGCTTCCGTCGCCTCTATCTGCCCCTGCGTCCGGGCGATATCAGCAACCTGGCTGCCTATTTCACCGATCAGCTGAGCCGTCTGCAGGCGTTTCTGCTCCTTCTCTTTGTCGAAAATCGGGCTGATGCTGTCATTAGCGTGCTCGGTGTCGCGGCTAAGCGCAGCAATATCCTGCTGCTGATTTGCCTAGTCGCGCACCACTATCGTTCCCTGGGCAATGGCTGACTGCGTGGTTCCCTCCGCATGGCCACTGCCGCCTGCGCCCGCTAGCATATTGGTGGCCATGTTCCCTTTGAACTGGCTGCTGAAGTCGCCCGCCGAACTGAAGCCAATCCTCTGGTGCTGGGTTTTATAATCTGCCTGATTATGCAGGTCCGTGAAGCCCAGCGTGCCGGTATCAAGACGGTTTTTATCCCCGTCAGCTTGGCTGGCTATCACCGCACCATTGAGCTGGATGTGACTGCCAACGGTAATATCAAACCCGCCCTGGCCGGCATAAATGCCGCTTTGCTCCAGCACACTGTCGTAATTGCTGTGCATTTTATCCTGGCTGGCGTTGATATAACCGGAACCGGTCATCGAGCCAAAAGTGAAACTGCCGCCGGCACCAAAACTGGTCTGCTTCGAGTCATAGTTATCGCTATCCTGCAGACTGGTAATAGACAGGTTGCGACCAATGTCAGCAGTCACGCTGTTACCGTTGACCAGCGCGCCAGTCAGGGTGGTGTCGCGACCGCTACTGATGTCGACAGCACCGCCGCTGTCGAGGGTGGTTTCGCTCCAGACGGTGCCATTTCCCTTTTCATGGCCTTTCGCCCCGTTAACGCTGGCGAAAATACTCAGTCCCGCGCTGCCATTGCCCACGCCGAAACTTAGCCCGATACCGCCACCGCTGCTGCTGTTTTTACCGCTGGTTTGTTGCGTGCTTGCCGCGCCCGTCAGGTTGATGTCGTTCGCTGCGTGCAGTGACGTATCACCACTAGCCTTGAGCTGGCTACCGGCAATCTGCAAATCACCGCTGCTGGCACTATTGCCTTTACCGGTGGCATCAATATCAATACTGAGGTTTTTCTCGGCATTCAGCGTAGAACCGCTGACGGCGTCGGACTCCTGATGCTGCTGAGATTTTGATTTTTGAGTAGTCAGCGAAATACTGATGCCAACGCCATTGTTAGGATCGCCATTGGCCTGCGCAAGCTGACTGGCCTGGTTCGCCTGAACACCGGAAAGCACCGCTTTGGTTGCCTGTAATGCTGCCAGACGACCATCGCTCTCTTTTTTGGCGGACTGTGCGGCAGAGACAGCACTATTAACCGCCTCGGCTACTGCGCCTGAAAGCGCCAGCGTCAGTCCACTGGTGCGCTGCTCAAAACGTTCGTCGCGAGTACGAACATCGTGGCCGGGCGTGATTGCTACGCTGTCACCTTTCAGGGCCATGTTGCCGCCGGCAATCAAATCCGCCCCCTGCACCTGCAACTGCTGGCCTGCGGTGATTGAAACGTTCCCGCCGGTGCTGCCAACGGCACTGACACTCTGGCTTTGCGTCGTGCCTTTTTCCTTCAGATCGTGCAGCGACTTACTGCTGCCGATGCTGATACCAAGCCCACCGGTTCCCATCAGGCCGCTTTTTTTCGTCTCGGAGAAGCGCCTGCTCGACTCCGTGTTGGTTGCGGCAGAAATATCAACATTGTTACCGGCGCTGAGCGCCACGTTATCATCTCCCGCGACCTGCGATCCTTTTACCAGCAGATCGTGACCCGCGCTCACGGAAATATTGTTGCCACTGAGCAACGTGCCTTTTTCGTGCGTAGCGCTGTCTTCCTGAATGGTATGGGTGGTCTTCTTGCTGAACAGACCTTTTTTGGTTTTCGTCCCTTCGCGATAGTTATAATCGCTTTCGGTGGCCGTGGTGAGGTTAATATCATGCCCGGCTCGCGCGGCGATATCCTGTTTTGCCGTGATCTCACTGGCTGCGCTGTTGATGTCTTCCCTGCTGCCAGCGCGATATTACCGCCACTGCTGATTTCGCTGCCAGTTTGACGAACCTGCTCGTTGATCGTCACTTTTTTGCCGCCCCGGCTCTCGCTGTATACGCGACTCTGCTGGGCATTCAGGTTCAGATCGCGCCCCGCGCTCAGGGAAGCGTTTAAATCGGCCATCAGCTGCGCGGCCTGCGAGTTAATATCGCGACCGGCGCTCAACGCTAAATTTCCGCTGCTCTGAATGGCGCTACGCGTAGCGTTATTGCTGTCACTTTTGCTATTGCCCTGCGTCTGATGGCTACTGTTATCAAGCGTATTCAGATTGATATCATTTGCGGCGGCCAGCGTCGTATCGCTTTTTGACACCAGCGTGCTACCGCTCAGATTCAGGTCGTGACCGGCACGCGCGGTAAGACGCCACCCGCGCTTACGCTACCGTCTTGGCTGGTGGTCACCACAGCGCTGCCATTTTTGTTAAGGCGATCGGTATGCAGTGCATTGGCGGCGATATTGATATCGCCCCGCGCATCCAGCTGTAAATCACCGCCAGCAGCGAGCGTCGCGCCCGTGTTATTGATGTTGCCACCCGCGCTGAGGCTGGCATTTTTGCTGGCTGAGATACTGGCCACATCCCCTAACTGGGTATCACTGAAGCTTAACGCGGGCGCATTTTTGATGCCGTTTAGCGCCAGGCTGTTCCACTGCTGAGCTTGCGTAACGTTATTAATGTTTCCCGTCGCCGATGCGAGCGAAACGGTTTCGGTCGAAATCGATGCACCGACATTATTAATATCGCCAATCGCGTTCAGTTGCAGATCGCCGCCCGAAGCCAGTAAACCGGCGTGCAGGTTATCCAGTGTGCTATTGCTGTTGGCTGACAGCAGCGTTTCGGCTTTGATAGTGCTACCGTCGTTATTGATCTGCCCCGCATCCAGTTTCACCGCCTGACCGGCAATCACGCTACCTGCCGCGATCTCACTGTCGCCTAGCGCCAGATAGAGTTTCGGTGCCAGCACGGTTTGACCATTAACCGTGGTTTTTTCCCACCACACAATACTCGTGGTTAGTGCCGCCACCTGTTCCGGCGAAAGGCTAACCCCCAGTTGCAGGCCCAGGCCCGCCTGTTGCCGGGCTGCGCTGTCCATCAGGTACTGCATCTGTTGCAGATCAGAGCCGGTACCACCAACATAGCGATGCCCGGTCTGGCTCAATATGGCGTTACTTACGTAGCGGGTATCGAACGCGGCATCACCGAGGAATTTATAATCCTTATCTGGTGTAAGCTGCAGACGATTCAGCAGATAGGCGGAACCGAGGAATTTATCTTTGTCGGTATAGATTGCCGCCGTTTCGACTCGTGGGCTGCTGCTCAGCGCCGGTTGCGTTACCGCTTGAGTCGATTGTTGAACTGCCCCGGAAGTCGGATTCCTGAGAAACGCATTGAGGCCATCAAACAGGCTGCCGTCGGTTTTACCGACCTCTGCCAGCTGTGGGTTAGTGGTAATCAAGTATGGACTGGCAGGATCTTTACTGGCGACAAACAGGCCGTTGTTACCGGCAGGCAGTGGATAATCAGTTAACGCCGCGCCCTGATTACCTATCTGCTGTAGTGCGCCTGTCAGCGCATCATTCCACTGTGGAGACCCGACGGCGATAGTTTGCCCGGCGGCAAGCTGCTGGTTCTGCACGCCACCCACTGATTGCAGTGGCGCAGTTCCTACGATACCCGGTTTGCTAATGGCATGCACCATACTGCCAGCGTTAGCCACTGTATCCGTATTACTCAGGTTATTCGTAACACGGGCGCTGACGTTGCCGCCAGCCTGAATCACGGCACGCAGACCTTCTCCCGTCTGGCTGGTTTCATAAACGGGTGCGCCCTGCAGGGTATAAACCACCTCGGAGCCTAGGCCGTCACGGTATGTCACGCTATGATATTGACCGTTCCGAAAATCGCTAATCACTGTAGGCGATGTATTATCAGAGCCTGTGACGCCTGTATATTTGTAGAGCAAATATTGTTTTTCAATGCTGTTCTGCCAGGACTGATTGTTGAGGTTTGTTCCCGATAAATTAATGTCCTGACCTGCCAGTAAATTACTGGCATTATTATCCAAAGAGTCAGCTGAGACGATAAGGTTTCGGTTTGCGGCAATACGCCCGGCGCCACTATTAGAGTAAGCACTGATGACTGTAGATCCCACAAGAAATTGGCGCGATGCAGCATCGATTTTTGGTGCCAGACTGGTGAACGGAACTGTTATTATCCCTCCGTTTCCATTACCGCGGCTGCCACCTATCACCTCGTGTTCCGTGCCTTTATAGATGCCAATTTCATCATCATTCAGCTGACCGAGTTTCATCTTGATAGTAGCTTGTCCAAGACCCGCAGGCGCATCGGTCGCTGCCTGGTAGGAAATCGAATGACTAATCCCCTCACGCTGATTCAGCAGATGCCCGGTACGGATGGTGATATCTCCGAGCGAGGTTTCAATGTTGCCTGAGGTATTAATAACTCCATCGCTGGCGTTACCCGCCGCGTCGCGCTGCAGCCACAGGTTATTATTCGCCAGGATATCGCCACGATTATTTTGAATGCTGCTGGCCAGCAGTTGCATATTATTCCCGGCATACAGCAGCGCACTGTTTTCTATCCGGCTGCCTGCCATCATCAGCAAATTCCCTGCTGTCCCGACGAATCCATAATTTACTAACTGGCCGCGACTGGTGAGACGCATATCCCCGCCGGCCTGTACGCTTCCGCTATCATTAAGCGTCATGTTGCTGACATCTACGTTCAACGCACCGCTGCCGCTGCGTAGCTGACCATTATTGATGAAATTATTGCTGCTGAGTTGCAGGCTATTGCCCTGCAACGTCCCCAGAACGGTGAGATCGCCTTGCGTACTGAAATTCAGCGCTTTACCCGCTGCCAGCGTGCCGCTCTGCGTGACCCCCGATCCCAGTTGCAGGGTCATATTGCCCAGCGCCAGCAGGCTGCCGGCCGCATTTAGCACCGGCGTATTGAGGGTCAGATCGCCTGCGCTATAGAGTTTGCCGGTTGCCTGGTTATCAGCATTCTGTAAGGTCAGGGCCAGCGCACGGCTGGCGAATACGCTACCGCTGTTGTGCAACACACCGCCGCGCACCTGTAAATTATCGCCCTGCAGCTGTCCCTGATTGGTCATCTGGCTGGCATTCACCAGGCTATCACCCAGACCGGTAAAAGTCCCGCTGTTCACCAGGTTGTTACCACTGTAAGCCAGCCCCTGCGCCTGCACCCGGCCGCTATTCAATACCGTCGGTGCCGACAGCGTCAATGGACCACCGGTAAGCAATCTTCCCGGGTTATTCAGGCTGTCGCTTAGTGTTATTGGCGTAATGCCATCGCCCTGAATCTGTCCCTGGTTCAGTAAAGATTGCGCGTTGAGTTGCAGAGCACCCTGGCTGCGCAGGACCCCGCCCTGATTCGCAATAGCCTGTTCAACGTTGCCGTTCAGGTTCTGCTGGGCATACAGCTGACCACGGTTAGTCAGGTTGCCGCTGTTTATCACCAGATTTTTGGCTTCGATATCACCGGCATTATCAATCGAGGCCGCTTTCAGGGTGCTGGTTCCCGCGCTCAGCAAAGCACCGCCTTTTAGCTGCTGCAACTGTCCGCTGAGGTTGGCCGTCAGCTCGTCTGTTGCTGTAGCACTTCCCTGATTAAGTAACGAATTTTCCTGCAGCTGCAGATTTTTTGCCGACCATTTACCTTCATTGTTAAGGCTCGCCGCCTGGATGGCCGCCAGACCACTGGAAACGATATTACCCTGCGCCAGCGTGTGCAGGTTGCCGGTCGCCGTAAGGCTGGTGCGCGCTGCGGACTGGATGCTGCCGTTGACATCAATCTGGCTGGCACGGGCATCAATGCTGTTCGCCTGCCAGCTGCCCTGCTGGTTAATACGTTGCGCATTCACGTTCAACGCGCCCTGAGTCAGTAACCGGCCCGACTGGGCATCGGTAAGATCCTGCTGTAATTGCAACACCAGGGATTTCAAACCGATCAGATTGCCGCTGTTGCTTACACTGTCCGCCTGAATCGCCAGCGTATCGCCCTGCACCTGCACCTGCCCCTGATTACGCAACTGCGAGCCTGTCAGCGAAAGTTGTTCACCACTCAACAGCTTGCCACTGTTATTAAGCTCGCGGCTTTGCCGCGTAGCGGCGCTGTCCGACAGCAGGCTACCTGCGTTGTCCAGCGTCTGCTGCAACGCAACATCAAGCCCTTTGCTGCCGAGGGCGATACCGCTGTTATTCAGCGTATTGCCGCGCAGTTGCAGTGAGCTGCCCTGCAAACGTCCGGCATTTTGTATGCTTTCAGCGCACCGCCTGACAGAATTTGCCCGGATTGCAGGTTATTGAGCGCATCGCTCCGCAGCGTGACCGATTGATTGCCCTGCATCAGCCCACTGTTAGTCAGTTGTTCGGTATCAAGTTCGAGGGTTTGTCCACTGAGGTTACCTGCGTTGCTCAGCGCGGAAGCATTCAGCGTCAACGCATCTGAGGCCAGCAGTGAACCAGCAAGCGTGTTATCGAGCGTGTTTTTCATGCTGATATCCAGCGTACGTGCAGAGGTTTGCCCCTGGTTGCGCCACGCATCGCTGCGGATCGCCATCGCGCCCTGCGCAAGAGTGCCCTGCTGCTGTAATGAGCCAGTGGTCAGGTCCAGACGATTATTCGCGCTCAGCGCACCCGCGTTATTGATAATGCCAGCGGCAATGGTCAGATCCTGCGCGCCGGTCTGCGCCCGGTTGTTTAGCGTACCCGCCTGCAAAGTCAGCTGGCCGGGTGTAAACCACTGGCCTGCCAGATCGGCCTGATCGGCAACGTTGAGCGCGATGGCGCTTTTGCCCTGAGTGCGCGCGTTGTCACCACTGCTCAACAGTTGTGAATTCAGTGTCAGCGCCTAGTCGGCGGAAAGCGTGCCATTCAGCTCAGTATTTTGAGCATTGAGCTAAATGTTTTGCGCACTGGTCTGTAACGAACCTGCGCGGGTCGTTAGTTTTTCAGTCTGGAAATCGAGGTTGTGCTTCGCGCTCAGCGTTCCACCGAGGTTAGCCTGGCTGGAGTGCACCCGCAGAGCGCCGTCTGTCAGGGTGTTACTGCCATCGCCAGCGGTAAACTGATCCGCATTCAGCGTTAAGTCGCCCTGCGCGCCCAGCAGACCGTTGTTATCCAGCTGGCCGACATCCAGCAGCTGCCCGGCGCCAGATTGTGCCGTACCGTTATTTGTTAATACGCGGCCAGAAAGCGTTTGCTGGCCGAGCGATTGCAGCAGACCCGCGTTAGTCAGGTGATCAAAACTGAAGTGCGTATTACCATTTGCCGCCAGCGTACCGCTATTGACGAAGTCAGTTGCACTGAAAGCCAGCTCGCGTCCGGCAATCAGCGTGCCAGCCCACTGGCTTTGATCATTAACCTGTAACGCAATGTCGTTACCGGCGGATAGCTTGCCCTCACTGAGAGCGTTGAGACGATCTGCACGTAAGATGACATTGCCACCCGTACGGCTTTGTCCATCCAGCTGCTGCTGTGCGCTGGTCAGGCGAAGGTCTTGCTGAGCTGTGAGCATTCCGGTTTTGCTCAGGTGCAAGGAACCACCGCTCAGCTGAACATTGTCTCCGTCCAGCTGACCACTAATCACAGCCTGCTGGCTGGCCGTCAGTGAGACGTCGCCGTCACTGTGCAGCCTGCCCGTGCTGCCAAGCGTGAGGGTATCGCCGTTTAACATCAGGCTACCGCCGCCGGCGATCTCGCCTTGCAGCATTTGCTGACGGGCGCTGAGATTAATATTGCGCTGGCTGCTGAGCCGGGTGTCTGCTGCGGTTTGCAACGAGGTGCTGCGTAGCGTCAGGCCGTTTTTACCGCTTACAGAACCGTTCAGGGTGAAATCGCCACCCGCTAAATCCAGCTCTTCACCGGCGAGTAAAGTCCCCGTTGCGCCATTCAGCGCCTGCTGCGTGGCACTGATATGCAGCGCACGCGAAGACCCAATCAATCCCTGATTGTCCAGCGATGCGGTGTTGAGCGTTTGCCCGCCTGCCGACTGTAAGCGTCCCTGGTTGTGTAAGGTGTTTGCCGTAATAGTCTGGTTTTTCTGCGCCTGAATCAGGCCGTTATTCATCAGCATCTGCGCCGTCACACTGATATCACCGTTGGCAGCAACGGTGCTGTTTTGATCTGCCGTGACGTCGGTTGCCGCCAGGCGCAGATTACCGCCGCTGGACAGTTTATTGTTACGGAGCTGCACATTTCCCTAGCTGTTCAGCGCTACGTCACCGGTCGCCTGTTGCGTCCCCTGCAGCTGCATATCGCGGGCATTCGCGAGCAGCTTGCCGCTGGCGCTGGCATTCCCCAGTGCCAAGGTGCCATTCGCATTTAACGTGATATCGCCCTGATTGGCCAGCAGGTTACCAATGTTGACCCCGACGCCTTTGTCGCTCGACACCAGATGAATCCGGTTAGCGTACATGCCGCCAAGCGCACTGGTATCGACCGCCACTGACGGCACTGGCCCTTCTCCGGCGATTGGCGTAACCGAGCCGTCCTGCGCAACGCGGTTAGCACCCGCAGTGATAGCGAGATCGTTGGCATGAATATCCGCATTAATTTTGGTGGCGCGCGCAATGAGCGATACCGCATCAGCACGGCTGCCGTCCAGCACTTTGCCCTCAACCGTCACGTCGCCTTTGGTGACTTCAAGCGCGGCAAGATTGCCGCTGGCATCCAGCTGCGGTTTTCCGGTGGTGAGCGTCACGTTGGGCGTATTAATAAAGCCACAGCCGTTACAGGTAATGCCGTAAGGGTTGGCCACGATCACATTCGCGGCTTTACCCGCAACTTCGGTATAGCCCTGCAACTGCGAACGATTAGCTCCCACCACTTCATTGATAATCGCCGGGCTTCGTGCCCGGCTTGCAGGTTAGGGTTGTTCTGGATCAGTCCGCCCAGTTGGGTCTGAGTAAGTTGCCCGCTGGCATTATTGAGAATCAGCCCCTGCTGACCGACGTTGTACTGCTGGTACTGGTTATGGGAGATACCTGCCTGATTCGGTGTGGCGATATTGACTACCGGCACGCCGTTACCCGCGGCATCCATGCGCGTGCCCGGCGTAACCGGGGTAATTTCCGCGGCCACAACCGGCAGCAGTGGCTGTACCGCCACCAGATAACAAATGAAGTAGCTCAGCGCGCGACGAAACGGGGAAACCGGTTGACGATCATCCATAATCATTACCTCTTAAAAAACCAGCCCGACCCGGGCATAAATGCTAACGTGATCCGGTTGCAGATAGCCGGGATAACTGAGCGGAAAACCGACCGTGTATTGGGTATAAAAGAAACGGCTACGGGTGCTGATCCCCACTGCGCTGCCCCATAATGTGCCCACAGACTCGCGGTTCTGCGCATCGCTCTTCAGCCAGCCGCCGTCCACCGCCGCCAGGGCGCTGACATCACCGACAAACGGCAAGGTGAACAGAGTGTAATCCAGTTCATTACGCAAATAACCACCCGCGTCGCCCGACAGGTATTGTTCTTTGAAGCCCCTGACTGAGCTTTCGCCGCCGAGCGTCAGGCGTTCGCTGCCGTATAACCGATCCGGTGACCACTGGCCGTATACGCTGCTGAGCCACCATAACTTGTCCGAAACAGGTCGCTGGAAGCTGCCGCTCAGGCTCCACTTGCGAAACTGCGCCCGCGGTAAGTCCCCGCTTTTGTCGGCATCACTTTCCGCATCAAACCACGGCATACCGCGGCTAAAGGTTGGGTTGAGCGTTGCCACGCCACCGAACATCTTTTGCGTATGATTGAATCCGATCTGGGTACTGGTGATTTTGCGACTGCTACTCTGCAACAGGGTATTGTTGAGATAGTTGTGACTGGTGTAGTGATTCAGGCCGAGCTGCAAACTGGTTTTGATTTCACCGTTGCGAAACAGCACCCATGAACCATTCAGGCGATGCGCAATATTGTCGCCGTTACTCAGCCAGGTGAAGCCATCGTTATCAAAATGACTGTGATAACTGCTCCAGCTATAGCTGTAGTCGAGCAGGCCGTAGCCATACGGCACGCTGACACCCGCCTGCACATTCTGCGCGTCACGCCACTCGCTGAATGCGCTGCTGCGACCGCCGCTGATAAACCAGCGATCCGCCAGCCCCAACAGGTTGTTGCCGGTCAGCGATGCGGTTAACTGACCGACACCGGTGCTTTTTTGTCCGCTATTATCAAATCCCAGCGCGGCGCTGAGCGGAAATTCTGCCGCTGTCGTCAGGTTCACCACTGAATAACCGTGCTGGGGCGCAGGCGATTAATTTGCTCCATACCCTGCTCAATATCGCGCAGGTTAAGTATTTTTCCCTCAGCATCAGGAAAAACCATCTTTAACATTGCCGGCTGCTCCCCGTCGAGGCGAATAGCGAATAGTTTTCCTTCCAGCACCGGAATAATTAACTGCCCATGCGACAGATCCTGTTCGGCTAAAAATGCCCGACTGGTAATGTAACCACGTTGCATATACCAGTCAGAAATCGCATGTATCAGCGAATTAATTTCACTTAAATTCAGACAGCGATTGATATAAGGTGCCGTCAGCGCCTGTTGCTGACGATCGGATATCAGCGTGACGTGCTGCAGACGGATGTGCTGGATCGGAAAACAGGGGCCGGAGCCCGCCGGGGAGGCGTCCGACGCATTCAGCGGTATCACACAGCATGCCACAGTGCATCGCGCTGCTGCTGATCCTGCTCCAGTCGCTGCTGTTGTTGGTTTTGCAGATAATCGCGGTCGCCGGGTGTCAAAGGGGCAGCGATAATCTGGCCTGACGCTATAATAATAAACAGCGCCAGCAATATCCTTATTTTACCATCATCAAAGACTTAAGCAAAATTAATTGTAAAGGTTTTGTAAACTTCAGTGCGCAGAATATCACCTAAACAATCAGAGAGTTCCGCTTAATAGTAAAAAACAATAAACATCACGAAGTTTTTAATAAGCCATAAAAACAGCTTTACCTAACGCAAATAAGCAACAGAAAATCAGCAGCGGCAATTTAATCATTAATATCGCGCGATGGCGGCATGACGCCAGATTAAGCGAGCTGAATGAGATGAGGCCAGGCCAGTAAGGAAACGGTGCCGTATTGATAAGCGCCACGGCAATCTGCGCTGACGCCGCAGTGTCGGGTCATGCGGACTTTTACTGCTGCAGAAACCACGCACCAAGGTCACCCGATCGCCATTGCTGGCGACCGGAAGTATGCATACCAGCATCCGCTCGCGTATCAATCCCTCATGACGGACATCAGCGCAGTTTTGCCACCGAAGATTTCAGCCGCGCGCAGGCCTGCTCCAGCATCGCATCGTCAACCGCATAGGCAATGCGTAAATAACCCGGCATACCAAACGCCGATCCATGCAACACCGCAACCTGTGCATCCTGCAACAACCAGCTGGCCAGCGCGCTATCGTCCTCCAGTCGTTGCCCCTGCGGCGTCACGCATCCCTGTAACTTTTGGCAGTTGGCAAAAATATAGAATGCTCCCTGCGGCGCTCGGGCGCTGAGGCCGTTGCTGGCCGCGATCATTGTCAGCACCTGCTGACGTCGCCGATCAAGCGTAGCGAGCCAGCCTGCCAGAAATTCGGCCGGTTGCTGCAACGCGACAACCGCTGCTGCCTGCGAGATGCTGCTGGGATTAGAAGTACTCTGTGACTGCAGAATCTGCATCGCGTTAATCAGCCATGCCGGACCGGCAGCATAGCCGAGCCGCCAGCCGGTCATGGCATGGCTTTTTGAGACACCGTTGACTGTCAGCGTGCGTTCAGCCAGCTGCGGGGCCGCCGCGGCAAAAGCGCTGAATGGCGTGGCGTCGTAGCGTAACGGCTCGTAAATATCATCCGCTATGATTAGCACCTGGGGATGATCGGTCAGCACCTCAGCCAGCGCCCGTAACTCCTGCGCACTGTAAACCGCACCGGTCGGGTTACCCGGTGAGTTCAGAATCACCCAACGTGTTGCCGGCGTCAGCGCGGCAGCCAGTTGTTGCGGCTGCAGCTTCCAGTCGTGCTGTTCGTCACAGGCCACGATCACCGGTTAGCCTTCCGCCAGCGTCACCACATCCGGATAGGAAACCCAGTAAGGGGCAGGAATGATAACCTGCTGGCCAGCATCCAGCGTAGCCAGCAGTGCGTTAAAAATCAGCTGCTTGGCACCGCTGCCAGCAATGATCTGCTCGGCGGTAAAATGCAATTGGTTATCACGGGCAAACTTGGCGGCAATCGCTGTTTTGAGTTCCCGCGTACCGGAAACGGCGGTGTATTTGGTTTGCTGCTGCACAATGGCGGCAATACCGGCATAGCTGATGCTGTCCGGCGTGGCAAAATCAAGTTCTCCTTCGCCGAGATTGATTATTGCCTTGCCGGCGGCTTCCAGCGCACGCACCCGATCGGAAATCGCGGCGGTAGGAGATGGACGGACGCGCTGCATGCGACGGGCCAGTAGCTGACTATTCATAAATCCTCTTTTGTATATCCTGAATCAACTAATACAATTAATCACCCCATCCCAGCAGGAAGAGTGCCGTGTTACCTATTTTCATTGTTGATGATGTCCGCGTTCCGGCGCGCTTTGGGCTGCTTGCCAGCCTGTATGCCAATCAGCTGGCGTTACCGTTATGGAGCCTGAGCCCGGATTTTTCTGGCGATTTCCCCAATAGCCATCAGCATGTCGCGGCGGCAGGTCACTGCGTCACCAGCGGACTGTATGGGAGCGATACACTGTAGCACGAAGTCAGCGATGTAGCCCTGCTGCCTGCGAACGAAGCCGTAATCGTCGTGGCGCAGGCAGATGTAGCGCGCATTGCTCATTTGCCAGGCCAGCGCCTCAATGCGCTTTCATGTGAGAGGACAATGCGGCTGCAGGATGGCAGCGACACCCTGCTGCAACATACCCTGACTTCACCGACCCCCGGCCGCCACGCGCTGCGTATTGGTCTGATAGCGCGCGAGCACGATCAGCGTGACAGCTATCCGGCCACTCTCGATGCGCTTTACGCCGCAGCCCGGGCGCTGGCGCTCGATGTGGATATTCACTTTTTCGCCCCCGCCGCACTGTCAGATGAGCTGTCCGAACTCGACGACTTGCACGGCATTCTGCTACCGGGAGGTGCATCGATGGCAGCGGTGCGCGGTCAAATCGCCGTGGCGCACGCCAGCCGGCAACGCAACATTCCCGCACTGGGCCTGTGCCTCGGCATGCAGAGCATGTGCACGGCTGCGTTACAACGTCACCCGGCGCTCAGCCAGGCCATGCTGGCAGAAGTGGCACCGCAGGCCGCGTTGCACAGCTTTATTCCTTTTGCCGATGGTCGCCATCGCTGTGGTCTGCTGCCATACCCGGCCGCAGAGCCGTTTCACCTTATGCATTACAACCATCGCTATCGCTTTAATCCGCCACTGCTGGCAAGCGGCGTACAGGTTACCGCCCAGACTGATGACATCATCGAAGGCATTGCGCTGGCCGATCATCGTTTCTGGCAAGGGGTACAGGGGCATCCGGAGCTACAGTCGCGCCCGGATGCACCGCACCCGCTGTTTACGGCCTTTCTGCAGGCGCTGGTGACGCCAGCGTAACCCCGCTGCGTCCGTCGCTGGTCAGCGCGACCAGCGCTTCTGGCGAGATCGGCTGCAGCGGTGCGTGCACCGTGCCGCCATTGAAGCCGCGCAGCGCCATTGCCGCTTTCACCAGCTGCGGCTGGCCGTGCTGGCATGCCAGCGTGCGATAGTCAAACCACAGCTGGTGCAGATCGCGCGCGGTGGCGGCATCGCCCTGTTCCAGCGCACGATAGCAGGCAAGGATTCGCTCCGGCAGCGCGCCGCTGTTGGTGGTACTGATGCCATCGAATCCGGCCATCATCGGGCCGGCAAAGGCCAGATCGGAGGCACAAAATAGACGCAGTTTGCCGCGCAGCCGGTTGGCAATCTGATCGATGGCGGTTGGATTCAGATCGCCCTGTTTGATCCCTACCACGCCCGGTATCGCCGCCAGTTGCTCCAGCAGCGCCGGTGACAGTGTGATACCAATGCCCGGCGCGTTGTAAACCAGAATGCCGGTTTTCGACAGCGGCGCCATCTCAGCAAAATAGGTAAGGATTTGCGCATCGGTAATTTCGCTGACGAAAGGCGCGGTGACCATCGGCAAACCGCCCAGATCCCCTGCCAGCTGCGTCAGCTCGCGGGCATCACGCGGATCTGCGCTGGCGCTGCACAGCATCACCGCCACGCGATCCTGCACGCAGTCCATCACAGCGTGAAACAGCGCACGGCGTTCTGGCACTGACATCACCGGAGACTCGCCATAAGTCCCGCCAATTAACAGGCCGTCGTAACCGAGCCCAATGACGCGTTCGATATTTTCGCGCAGGGCCCCGAAGTCAATGTCGCCGCTGGCAGCGCCGCCTGGAGCGCCTCCTGACACACTTTCTCCATTTCCATCGCAATAGCAGGTGGCCGCCCCAGCCACGCAGATCGCATCAGCGCGGCGTGATACCGATCGTGCGCGGCGGCCATCTCCAGAAAGACCGGCTCATTATCCTGCAACACGCGACGACGCCAAGTTCCGTGAGGCACACCGCTGCGTGGGCCACTGGAAACCAGCGGCTCCATCCCGACATACTCGGATCCGGCCGCGATGGCCGCACCCATCATGGCTGAGACCAGCGCATTTTCATCTGCCCCGGCGCGGACTGCGGCCATACCGGCCTGCATGCCGGCGTCAACATATCGCGCCGCCTGGGCGATCTTTTCCACTTCCGCCGCCGATTTCACTGCGCGCAGCGGCTCAATCACCCCGGCGGTATCGGCGAGGCTGCCGATGCGACTTTGTAGTGCCTCATACACGGCTACCGGCAAAAACCAGCCGCGCTGCAGCAGCAGGGCAACGAGAAAATCAACCGGGTTATCGCCATCCTGATAGATGGCGGCGTCAGAGATAAAGGTGTTGGCGATAAAGTTAAAGTATTCGAGCTGGCGGATAACAAACACCGGATCCCCTTCTGTCGGCAGCACCAGCGCCTGAAAGGCGTAATAGCCCGGTGTTTGCTGACCGGTTAACCAGAAAATATTTTCTGGCCCGGTCACAATCATCACATCAACGCCGGCCGCATTGAGACGTTCGCGGGTGCGCTGGATGCGTTGTGCGTACTCCTGTGCGCTAAAGGCGGATTCACTGCCCTGGATAACATTATTCAGCTGTTGCATAACCAGACTCCTGGAGAAAAGTGGCGCGCGGCATCAAAATGCACGCCCAGGCCGGGTAAATCATTGATGACGACAGTGCCCTGCTGATAATGCAGGCCGCTCACCGCATCGTTTATCAGGCCATCGGCACCGTACAGCTCTGCGAAACGCGGCTGCACGGCGCGACACACCTGCAGCGCCGCCGCTGTTGCCGCATGGCCTTCGTTCATCTGACCTATCATGAAAGGGATGCTAGCCGCCTGCAGGCGCCGTGCTGCCGCGAGCGTCGGCGCAATACCACCCAGTTTGACCAGCTTGAGGTGGCCCCACAGCGCGCCGTTCGCCGCCATCAGTTGATCGATTGCTGCCGGGCTATTCAGGCTCTCGTCCAGCATAATCGGCACGCCATAACCGCTCAGTTGCGCCAGTGCGGCATCGTTGGCCGGTGCCAGCGGCTGTTCGACATAGCTGAGATTCAGCGCCTGCAGCGCTGGAAAAGCGGCGTGCGCCTGCGCCAGTGACCATTGACATCAATCGCCAGCGTGATGGCCTCACCAAAGCGGGCGCGCAGGGCGTGCAACCGCGCCAGATCGGTGGCCACATCCGCCACGCCAGTACGCAATTTGAGCTGAGTAAAGCCACGAGCAACGTACTGGTCAGCCTGCGTCAGCATTTGCGCTTCACTGCCCCAGAACAGCGTCTGGTTGGTCGGGTAGCCGGGGCTGGCAGCAGCGGCACCGAGCCAGTGCGCAAGGCTCACGCCGGCCTGCTGCGCCAGTAAATCATGCAGCGCCATGTCGAACAGCATGCGGGCCGGCGCCAGTGCCCAGTTCTAGGCTGCCAGGGCGCTGGTGATGTTTTCCAGCACCCGATCGGCGCTGTAGCCGTGCAGATACTGAATATTGAGCCGCACCTTGCCAGTGCCGCAGCGCGTGCCATCGTCCAGCCGCAGCCACAGCGTATCCAGCGCGCTGATTGCGCCCGAGGACGCGGTGTGCAGCGTTACTGCGTCATAGCGCAGCTGACCGCGCCAAAGCGTTGCTTTCACGTTGCGGACTCCTGCGGCAGCATCGCTAGTGCCACGTCGAGGTAGATGGCTGCGGCAGCAATAAATTCTTCAACAGGCACGAACTCATCTGGCTTGTGAGCCACCGCCAAGCTGCCGGGTCCGATCACCACGCCTTTCGCCCCGAGCGAACGAAAATGCACTAAATCGCATCCCCCCTGAAAACCAAATGGGCCCGGCTCCGCCTGCCCGTGGCGACGACAGGCGGCGAGGCTGTGTGCAACAATGGCTTCGTTACTGTCGGTCTCGGTGGCCCCGCCCGTGGTGGCCTGCCAGGCAATGATTTCCGCCTCCACGCCGGCAGTGGCTTTCGCGTGGTCAAACAGCTGCTGCAGTTCGGCCTTCACCGCCTGCTCATCCTCACCTGGCACCATGCGGCGGTCGAGGAGCAGCTCGCAGCTGTCCGGCACCACGTTATCAGCGTGACCACCGTGGATGCGCGTCACCGTCAGGCTGGCATTGCCCACCAGCACGTTGCAGCGACAGCGCACCTGCTGCTGATGCGACTGCTCAATCAGGCCCAGTAACCTGGCGGACTGATAGATGGCGTTTACCCCCAGCTCGGGCGTGCCAGAGTGCGCCGTTACGCCCTTCACCCTGACGCGCGGTCGCAGGCTGCCTTTATGTGCGGAAAACGTGGCGTTGCCGGTTGGTTCGCCGATCACCGCAAAATCAATGGCCGGCGGTGCCTGTCGGACATAAAACTTCGCGCCTTCACTGGCGACCTCTTCATCGGCGGTGACCCCCCCATCAGCGTACCGGACCAGCTGTGGCGACTGGCGGCCAGCAGGCGCAGCGCTTCAACCATCGCCACCAGCGGTCCTTTGGCATCGCAGGCACCACGACCGTACAGGCGTCCCTCGCGCTCGGTAAGGGTAAAGGGATCGCTACGCCAGCCGCTGCCGGCAGGCACTGTGTCTAGATGGGTATTGAAGGCGAAGCAGGGTCCGGCACCGTTGTGCAGAACCGCTATTACGTTGGTGCGCCCTGCCGCATATTCACTGAACGACAGGTCAAAACCGGCCTCGCGTAGCCAGCCTGCCACGCACTCTGCCGCTTCGCGCTCCTGACCGGGAGGATTTTCTGTATTGATGGCAACCAGCGTAGCGAGGTCGCGCTTCATGCGCACGCTGTCGACCGGGTGAATAGTCATTATGGCTCCGCTGTTAATGTAGGATTTGGTCCAGAAAACGCTGGGCGCGTTCGCTAACCTGTCGGTTGAAGAAGTCGCTGGCGCTGGCGCGCCCCAGGATTTCGCCCTCTTCCATGAACAAAATCTGACTGGCGTCACGGCGCGCGAACCCCATTTCATGGGTGACGACCATGCTGGTCATGCCCTCGGCGCTCAGTTCCGCCATGACATCAAGCACTTCGCGGATCATCTCCGGATCGAGCGCTGACGTGGGCTCGTCATACAGCATCAGTTCCGGCTTCATCGCCAGCGCCCGGGCAATGGCCACGCGCTGCTGCTGACCGCCAGACAATTCGTCGGGAAAATGATCGGCACGATCGTGAATACGCACCTTCGCCAGCAGCGCTTCTGCCTGTTTGCGTGCCGTGATGCGGTTGACGCCGAGTACCGTCATCGGCGCCAGCATGATGTTTTCCGCTGCCGTCAGATGGGAAAACAGCTCGTAGTTCTGAAACACCATGCCAATACGCTGGCGCAACTGGTGCGGCGGCACTTTTCCCCGGCTGATATTCTGGCGGGTGAAGAACACATTGCCGCTATCGGCGGGTGACAACAGATTGACGCAGCGCAGCAGCGTAGATTTGCCGGAATCGGAAGGCCCAATCAGCACCACCGTTTCCCCACGCTGAACGCTAAGCGAACAGTTCTTCAATACCGGCTGACGGCCAAAGCTCTTGTCGATGCCAATCAACTCCAGCAGCGGTGGTTTCGTCTCGTTCATGACAGATCTCCTGCGGTATCCGCCGGTTTGGTTAACCGACGGTGGCGCGCCCGGGCCTTTTGCCATTTTCCACGCCGCAGTTTCGGGTCGAGCGTGCGCTCCAGCCACGACTGAAACAGCATGAACAGCGAGGTCAGCAGCAGGTAATAGAGCCCCGCCGCGCAAAGCGCCTCGAAATAGCGGAAGCTGGCGCTGGCGGTCTGGTTCGCCACCAGCAACAACTCCTGCACCACAATCACTGACACCAGCGCGCTGGACTTCAGCATGCTGATCATCTGATTGCCCATTGGTGGCAGCACGATGCGCGCGGCCTGCGGCAAGACAATCTTGCGCATGATCTGGGCGTGGGTCATTCCCAGCGCCATACCGGCGGTGCGCTGACCGCTTTTTACCGCCTGTAAGCCGGAACGTAATATCTCCGCCATGTAGGCGCCCTCATTCAGCGATAGCGCCAGCTGTTGCGCCGTTGTGTACAGCGCCGTCAGGCTGGCGAACGGCCGCGCCGCCACCAGCGCCTACTGCCAGCCGGGAATCGCCACGCAGTGGGCAATCGCCGCCTGCGCCTGAGCGGCGCTCGCCTGATTAAAATCGATCAGATCCATTTCCCGACTCCTTTAGCTGCGCGCCAGATCGCACACCGCCTGCAGATACGCCTGCACGCCGAGCGCCACATCGGCCACCTGCACCGATTCCGCCGGATGATGGCTGATACCGCGATGGTTGCGCACAAACAGCATGCCCACCGGCCAGCGCTCAGCCATAGCGATCGCGTCGTGACCGGCTCCGCTCGGCAGCGCCAGACTGCGCCCCTGCACGGTTTCTACCGCATGGCTCAGCGCCTGCTGCAGCCGCGTATCACAGGCGGTGGCCGCGATGCGATAGTACTCGTTAGCGCTGAAGCTGAGACCGCGCCGCAGCGCGATGGCTTCCGCCTGGGTCAGCAGGCTGGAGAACAGACGTTCCAGCGGTTCATCCTGCGGTCCACGCACGTCCAGCGACAGCTGCACCTCGCCGGGAATAACGTTAACGGCGCCCGGCAGACAGCTCAGCGTGCCCACCGTTGCCACCAGCTGCGCATCCTGATCCTGCGTGGCCTGTTCAACAAACACCATCCACTCTGCCACTGCTGCCAGCGCGTCTTTGCGGTGCGTCATCGGCACCGTGCCGGCATGACCGGCCTCCCCGACAAAGCGGCAGTTAAGACGGCGCGCGCCGTTAATCGCCGTCACCACACCAAGCGCCAGATCTTCCTGTTCCAGGCACGGTCCCTGCTCAATGTGCAGTTCGAGATAAGCCGCAATGTCGCTCACCTCACGTGCCGCCTGCGGGATCAGCGCCGCGTCCAGGCCCAGGTCCTGCATCGCCTGCGCCACCGTAATACCGTTACCGTCCGGATGTGACACCCAGCTCTCCGGCCAGCTGCCGGTGAGGCCGCGGCTGCCAAGCAGCGTGATGCCAAAGCGCGTACCTTCTTCATCGCCGAAGCCGACAATTTCAATCGCTAGCGGCAGGCGCTGCTGATGGTCGTGCAGCCACTGCACGGTTTCGATGGCGCTGAGCACGCCCAGCATGCCGTCGTAACGTCCGGCGTTGCGCACGGTATCGAGGTGCGAGCCGAGCAGCAGCGCCGGTGCACCCGGCTCCGCCGCTTCATAGCGACCGCAGATATTGCCGACCGCATCCTGCCAGGTGTGCATACCTGCCGCCTGCATCCACTCGCCAACGCGCGCGTTGGCGCGCACCTGCTCCGGCGACAGATAGACGCGCGTCAGTCCCTCTTCGCTCTCACTGATTGCTGCCAGCGCGTCACAGCGCGCCATCACCCGCGCCGCCGCTGACTGCGCCTCACCGGCGCTCATCAGGCTATGACTCATGCGTGGCTCCCGTAGTGGTCCCAGGCGGCCTGCAGCGCCGCGCCCTGAGTGGTGCGGAAACCGACGTGATTCAGCACGGACTCCAGCGCGCTCAGCGTCAGCATCACGCAATCTTTGCGCGCGTTGTAGCCCATGGTGCCGATGCGCCACACTTTGCCGTGCAGCGGACCGAACGAGGTGCCAATCTCAATGCCAAAATCGTCCAGCATCAATTTGCGCACCTGGTCGCCGTTGATGCCCTGCGGGATCACCACGCCAAGCACGTTATTCATCTTATGTTTGAGATGGCCAAAGGTTTCCAGCCCCATGCCCTGAATGCCTTTCAGTAGCGCATCACCGTGCAGCTTGTGGCGCGCGATGCCGTTATCTAGCCCTTCCTGCAGGATCAGACGGGCACATTCGCGTGCGCCAAACAGCGCCGAGGTGGCTTCGGTATGATGGTTGAGCCGCTCCGGTCCCCAGTAATCCATGATCATGCCGAGATCGAAGTAGTTAGAGTAGATCATCTCGTCGTCGCCATCCTGATGTGCGTCGGTACGGATGCCCCGCTCCACGCACTTACGCTGGCGGATCACCGCTTCCATTTGCGGGCTTAGGGTGATCGGCGAGGTGCCGGACGGACCGCCGAGGCATTTCTGCATCCCGGCAGAGACCGCATCCAGCCCCCAGGCATCGGTTTCCAGCGGATTGCCGCCCAGCGATGCGGTGGCATCGGTGTACAACAGCACGCCGTACTGGCGGCATATGGCGTCGAGTTGCTCCAGCGGTTGCAGCATGGTGGTTGAGGTATCGCCCTGCACCGTTAGCAGCAGGCGCGGTTTGACTTTTTTGATCGCATCTTCGATCTGATCCGGGGTAAACACCTCGCCCCACGGCACCTCAATGGTATGGACTTCCGCGCGACAGCGACGGGCGATTTCGCACAGCAGATGGCCGAAGCGGCCGAACACCGGCACCAGCACTTTATCGCCCGGACGAATCGCCGACAGCAGGATGGCTTCGATACCGGCGCGTGAGGTGCCATCAATCAGCAGGGTCCAGCGGTTTTCAGTGCGGAATACGCCACGGTACAGCGCCATCACCTCGTTCATATAGTGCGTCATCGCCGGATCGTACTGTCCAAGCAGCTGGCTCGACATGGCGCGCAGCACGCGTGGGTCGGCGTTGATCGGGCCCGGTCCCATCAGCAGGCGCTGTGGCGGATTGATTTGCGAGAACTGGCTGATATCCATGAGGGGTTCCTTATTGTTCGGTTACAGACGCACGGTCGAAATAAACTGCTTCAGCTCGGCGGTTTGTGGATTTGCAAACAGCGTTTTGCTGTCGCCCTGCTCCCATACGCGCCCCTGATGCATAAACACCACGCGGTCGCCCACATCGCGGGCGAAGTTCATTTCATGGGTGACGAGAATCAGCGTCATGCCTTCGGCAGCCAGCTGCTCCAGAACTTTCAGTACTTCACCCACCAGCTCCGGATCGAGCGCCGAGGTGATTTCGTCACAGAGTAAAACTTTTGGCTGCATCGCCAGTGCGCGGGCAATCGCCACGCGCTGCTGCTGACCGCCCGACAGGTTGGCCGGGTAGTAATTGAGGCGTTCGCCGAGCCCGACTTTTTCCAGCATCTGCGTGGCCAGCGTGCGGCACTCTGCCTCGCTATTTTTCAGCACGCGGCGCGGTGCCAGCATAACGTTTTCCAGCGCGGTCATGTGCGGAAACAGGTTAAAGTTATGAAACACCATGCCCACCGAGCGGCTGATTTCACGCGCCTGCGATTCACGATCGGTAATCGTCATGCCGCCCAGTTTGATGCTGCCTTCCTGATAGCCTTCCAGCCCGTTCATGCAGCGCAGCAGGGTACTTTTGCCAGAGCCGCTGCGGCCAATGATGGAAATCACTTCGCCGTTGTCGATATCCAGATCGACCCCTTTCAGTACGTGGTTATCACCGTAGTACTTCTGGACCTGATTAATGGTGATGAGCGGCATTGAATTTTTTCTCCAGGTACTGGCTGTAACGCGACAGCGGATAACACATCAGGAAGTAACCGAGCGCCACCATGCCAAACACCTTGAAGGGCTGATACGTCACATTGTTGAGAATGGTGCCGGCTTTGGTCAGCTCGACAAAGCCGATAATCGACGCCAGCGCGGTGCCCTTGATCACCTGCACGGCAAAGCCGACGGTCGGCGCGATGGCGATGCGGATCGCCTGCGGTGCCACCACGCGATACAGCGTCTGGCCAAAGTTGAGGCCGAGGCAGCGCGACGCTTCCCACTGTCCTTTTGGCAGCGCGCGAATGCTGCCGTACCAGATATCCAGTAAAAACGCGCTGGTATACAGCGTCAGCGCCAGCGACGCCGCCGTCCAGGGCGCGACATCGATGCCGAACAGGCCGAGACCGAAGAAAGCGAGAAACAGCTGCATCAGCAGCGGCGTGCCCTGAAACAGCTCGGTATAACAGCGGATCAGGCGGGTGAACCAGCGACGCTGCAGCAGACGCAGAAACAGCAGCGGCAGCGTCACCAGCGTGCCGCCGAAAAAGGCCACCAGCGACAGCAAAATCGTCCAGCGCGCCGCCAGCAGCAGGTTGCGCAGGATGTCCCAGTCAGTAAACGTCGTCATGCCGGCTGCGCTCCAAACCATTTGCGACCCAGCGTCAGCAGCAGCTGACGCATGGCAATCGACAACGCCAGATAGATCAGCGTGGTCACCAGATAGACTTCAAAACTCAAAAAGGTGCGCGACTGAATCAGGTTGGCGGCAAACGTCAGCTCTTCATAAGAGACCTGCGACACCACCGACGAGCCGAGCATCACAATGATGCACTGGCTGATCAGCGCCGGGTAAATGCGCTGCAGCGAGGGCGGCAGCACCACGCGGATGAAGGTTTGCGTGCGGCTCAGCCCGAGCACGCGCCCCGCTTCCCACTGCCCGCGCGGCATTACCTGGATACCGGCACGGATGATTTCAGTGCTATAGGCGCCAAGGTTAATCAGCATCGCCAGCAGCGCCGCTTCACCGGCCGTCAGTTTCAGCCTGAGATTAGGCAGACCAAACACGATAAAAAACAGCTGAACCACGAACGGCGTGTTGCGAATCAGCTCGACGTAGATGCCCCACAGGCGGCTGGCCCAGCCCGGTTTGCCGCTGCGCAGCGCCGCGCCGAGAATACCCAGTCCGACACCGCCCACCGTCGCCAGTACCGTAAGCTGCACCATGACCCACAGTGCGGCCAGAGATCTGCAAAGTTAAGTTGCCCAATCATTGGCCGTTCCTGTTATACGCCGAGGTTGGCAGGCAGCGGCGCTTTCAGCCACTCTTCCGACAGCTTGTTCAGCGTGCAGTCTTTAATACCCTGCTCAATCAGTGCGTTTACTTTCTCTTTCAGCGCTGGCTCATTCTTTTTCAGGCCGATAACGCACGGTGAATCTTTCAGCATAAACTGCGGCACCGGGGCTTTTTCCGCGTTCTGGCGCGCAATCGCTGCGACCACCAGGTTTCCGGTGGCGACATACTGCACCTGACCGGAAAGATAGGCGGACAGCGTGGTGGTGTTATCTTCGTAGCGCTTCACCTGAGCATCTTTCGGGGCGACATCGCTCAGCACCATGTCTTCTACCGCACCGCGCGTCACGCCAATCGATTTACCGCTCAGCGCCGCCGCATCTTTCAGCGTCTCGCCTTTCGGGCCGAACACGCCGAAGAAGAACGGTGCGTAGGCGCGACTGAAGTCGATCACTTTTTCGCGCTCGGCGTTTTTGCCCATGCTGGAGATCACTAGGTCGACCTTGTCGGTCTGCAGATACGGCACGCGGTTGGCGCTGGTCACCGGCACCAGTTGCAACTTCAGTTTCATCTGCTTCGCGAGGTATTTCGCCATGTCGATGTCATAGCCCTGCGGCTGCAGATTGGTACCAACCGAGCCAAACGGCGGGAAGTCCTGCGGCACCGCCACGCGAATCACGCCACGCTTTTGGATATCCTGCAGCTGATCGGCCATGGCGCTGCCTGCCTGCGCCAGCAGCAATGCTGCACCTGCTACTGCCAGTAAAACTTTGTTCATTATGCACCCCGGTGAGTTAATGGTGAAACAAAAGATTCTTGATAAATTGATTTGCAACTAATGTGCCAACCACAACGGGCAGCAAACGCAGCGGCTAAACGGAGGATTTTAGGCGGTTAAAGGCGCATCATAACGGGCATTACCCCGTTAGCGGACGCGATCAAAAAAGGTGCAAAGCACCAAAACGGTGCCCTTTAGCGGTGTTCCAGCTCGTCGAGCTGCTGGTAAAGATCGGCAATCTGATGGATGCGCTGACGCCCCTGCGACAGCATTTCGTGCAGCAGCGCATTGGCCAGCAGGTTGATCAGGCTCATTGCCGAGGCGTAGCTGTCAAAGGCGGAAACGCTGTCGAGCGGCGCGCACAGCTGCCAGCGCGCCAAGGTGAGAATGCCCTGCGCCTGCGGTTCGCACAGCACCAGCACCGGGATGCCGCTCTGCTGCAACTGCTGCATGAGTGGACGGATGATGCGTGGCCGGCGGCGAAACGCCATCACTACCACCACATCTTCCGGCGTCATGTCCACCAGCTCTTCGCCCAGCGTCTGGCCTGGCTGCGGCAACACCTGCACCTGGGCGCGCGCCTGCAGCAGCTGCTGACGCAGGTGCAGCGCCACCGGATAAGCGTTGCGCATACCAATGATGAACACCCGCCGTGCGGCACCCAGCGCGGCAATCACCTCGCTAAACTGCCGGGCGTCAATGCTGTTGACCCACTGCGTCAGGTTCGCCATCTCCTGCTTGTAATGACGCGACAGCAGCGTGTTGCCCTGCACCGCGTCGCGGTTATCGGTTAGCGGCATTCCGCTCTGGCGCAGGGTGCGCAGTTTGTCACGCATGTCTTTGTATTTTTCATAGCCGAGGCGTTTGAACAGCCGGCTCACCGTGGCCTTTGATACGCCGCTGAGCCGCGCCAGCTCAGCGCTGTTATAGCTAATCAGATCATCAAAATGGTCAAACACAAAGTCAGCAATGCGCTGCTCCTGCGGTGACAGTTGCGGATAGTGACTGCGAAGGCGTTCATCGAGCTGTTTCATCATCGGTCCTGTAACTTTCGTTTCATCAAAAGCTAGCATAAATCGATCCAGGCTGGCGTAACACCAAAACTGGAACGGCTCTTGCTTTACCATTGGTACAGACTGGTAGCGGCGCAATTTATTGCGCTTGTTTTCCATATCCAGCGCGATAAATCGCGCCGCTACAAAAGAATAATCCGGGAACAGTTAACTATGATTCAGAGCAATATGGCCCCGATGGGCATGGCGGTTACGCCGCATCACCTTGCCAGCGAAAGCGCGCTGGCGGTTCTGCGTGAAGGGGGCAACGCGCTGGAAGCCATGGTGGCCGCCGCGGCGACCATTGCGGTGGTCTACCCACACATGAATGGCCTCGGCGGCGACGGCTTCTGGCTGGTGGTGCCGCCCAGTGGCGATCCGATTGCTATCGATGCCAGCGGAGCCGCCGGCTCGCTGGCGCACCCCGACTTCTATCACGGTGAGAGCCATATTCCGCATCGCGGCCCTAAAGCGGCACTGACGGTTGCCGGCACCGTCAGCGGCTGGCAGGAAGCGCTGACGCTGGCACACGAACTGGGCGCGACGCCGCTGCCGCTGAGCCGTTTGCTGCGCGACGCGATTCGCTATGCGGCCGATGGCATTCCGGTCACCGCCTCCCAGGCTGCGGCGGCGGCGGCAAAACAGCATGAGCTGCAACATCAGCCCGGTTTTGCTGCCACCTTTCTGCCTGATGGCGCACCACCCGCCGCCGGCAGTCGTTTTACCCAGCCGGCGCTGGCGCAGACGCTGAGCGTGCTGAGCGAACAAGGGCTGGAGAGCTTTTATCGCGGTGAGCTGGCGCACCATCTGGCTCGCGAAATGGACGCCCTCGGCATGCCGATTACGCTGGACGATTTACACCGGCAGCACGCCCGGCGCTGCACGCCGCTGCACCTCGCGCACAGCGAAGGCGATATCTGGAACATGACGCCGCCGACGCAGGGGCTGGTATCGCTGGCGATCCTCGGTATCACCGATCGTCTAGCGATGGCCGACGCGAATGAAGCGCAGACGGTACACCGCATCGTTGAAGCCACCAAACAGGCCTTTGCACTGCGCGATCAACACATCACCGATCCGCGTCACATGGCGATTGATGTGCAGTCGCTGCTGGATGCGGATCATCTCGGCACGCTGGCCGCGCAGGTGCAGGACGATCGTGCCGCGCCCTGGGGCACCGGACGCGGACCGGGCGATACCGTGTGGATGGGGGTGATGGACAGCAGCGGCCTGGCCGTCTCCTTTATCCAGAGCATTTACCACGAATTTGGCAGCGGCGTCGTGCTGCCCGGCACCGGTATTACCTGGCAAAACCGTGGCGCGGCGTTCAGCCTGCAGCCGGATCATCTGCTGACGCTGGCACCGGGCAAACAGCCGTTCCATACGCTCAATCCAGCGGCTGCACGACTGAAAGATGGCCGCACGCTGGTGTACGGCTCGATGGGCGGTGACGGCCAGCCGCAAACCCAGGCGGCGATCTTTACCCGCCATGTCATTCATGGCCAGCCGCTGCAGCAGGCAGTCAGCGCACCACGCTGGCTGCTTGGCCGCACCTGGGGCCAATCCTCAGACTCCCTCAAGCTGGAGGCGCGCATCGCGCCTGAAACCGTGCAGCAGCTGCGCGCGCTCGGTCATGAGGTCGAACTGCTGGCTGAATACAGTGAAGTGGTGGGTCACGCGGGCGCCATCGTCAGACACAACAATGGCATGCTGGAAGGCGCGTTTGATCCACGCAGCAACGGCAGCGCTGCCGGTTTTTAACGGAGATAATCATGAGTGCACAACCGGACTGGGCAACCTATATTGCCCAAATGGAACAGATTCTGGCGCTGGAGCTGGACGACACGCGCCGCGCTGAACTGCTGACGCAGTTTAACCGTATCGCCGCAATGGCGCAGCCGCTGATGGCGCTGCCGCTGGATGATCGCCTGGAAGTGGCGGGAGTGTTTCATCCATGACGCTGGCAGCCTTATCGATTAGCCAGCTGCAGCAGGCACTGGCGCAGGGCGATCTCAGCGCGCGCGACATCGCACAACAGACGCTGGCCGCCATTGAACAGCATAACCCAGCCATCAACGCCTGGACCGCCGTAACCACGCAGCGCATGCTGCGGGAAGCCGATCGGCTGGATCAGCAGCGTCAGCGCGGCGAGCCGCTGCCGGCGCTGGCTGGCATTCCCTATGCGGTAAAAAACCTGTTTGACGTCGCCGGTCACAGCACGCTTGCCGGTGCCAGCCTGTTCAGCGAGCGGCCGGTGGCGCAGCAGGATGCATGGGCGGTCTCTAAGCTGCAGCAGAGCGGCGCACTGCTCTCCGGCATGCTGAATATGGACGCCTACGCCTACGGCTTTACCACGGAGAACACCCATTATGGTGCCACCCGCAACCCGCGCGATCTGTCGCGCGTGGCCGGCGGCTCATCTGGCGGTTCCGCGGCAGCCGTCGCCGCCGGACTGGTGCACTTTTCACTCGGCACCGACACCAACGGCTCGATTCGCGTGCCTGCTTCGCTGTGCGGCATTTTCGGCCTGAAACCTACCTTTGGTCGCCTGTCGCGCAGCGGCAGCCATCCGTTTGTCGCCAGCCTCGACCACATCGGTCCGTTTGCCCGCTCGGTGGAAGATTTGAGTCTGGTTTACGATGCGCTGCAGGGCGGTGACGCCAGCGATGCGTTTCAGGCGGCGCGCCCTGCGGAATTGGTCAGTGACAGGCTATCTGCAGGCAGCGAAAAGCTGCGCAGCGCGGTACTGGGCGGCTTTTTCGCTGACTGGTGCAGCGATGACGCGCGCGCGGCGGTGGCGGTGGCGGCCAGCGCGCTCGGCGCGGCAGAAGAAGTGACGCTACCCCAGGACGAGCTGGCGCGCTCGGCCGCGTTTATCATGACCGCGGCGGAAGGCGGCAATCACTATCTGCCAGCTCTGCGCACCCAGCCAGAACGGTTTGAGCCGAATTCACGCGAACGCCTGCTGGCTGGCGCGATGTTGCCCGCCGCGTGGTATGTGCAGGCCCAGCGTTTTCGCCGTCACTTCCAGCAGCAGGTGCTGCCGCTGTTCGACCATTATGACGTGCTGATCGCCCCGGCGACGCCCTGTACCGCAACCACCCTCGGCCAGGAAACCATTCACATCAACGGTCAGGATTTGCCAACACGCGCCAGCATGGGCATGCTGACACAGCCGATTTCATTCCTCGGCCTGCCGGTGTGTAGCGTGCCGCTGCTCACCGCCAGCGGTTTGCCGATTGGCCTGCAGCTGATTGCCGCGCCGTTTAACGAACAGCTGGCGCTGCGCGCCGCCTGGGCACTGCAGCAGCAGGGTGTGACGCTGCCACAAACCTCTTTTATGGATGCCTGAAGATGACACCTGAACATATCAATCGTCCGGCGATACTGGCTGAAGTCACCGCCGCGTTTTATCGCTACGAGCAGGCGCTGGTGAGCAATGATGTCGCCGTGCTGGACGAGCTGTTCTGGCACGATGCGCGTACGGTGCGACTCGGTGCCGGAGAGAATCTGTACGGGATTGAGGAGATTCGCGCCTTTCGCGCGGCGCGTCCGTCAAAGGGGCTCGATCGCACGCTGCGCAATACGGTCATCACCACCTTTGGCGATGACTATGCGGTGTGCAGCACCGAGTTCACCCGCAAGGGTGTGGAAAAGACTGGCCGTCAGCAGCAGACTTGGGTGCGGCTGCCGTGCGGCTGGCGCATCGTGGCGGCGCAGGTGAGTTTGATGAGCTGAGGTGGGTGCGAGTGTTGCCCTCTCCTGGCAAGAGAGGGCAAAAAATACCTGACATCCGTGAAAGATAAGGCCGCTTACGCAGCCGGATGCGTCTTCATCCAGTGATCGGCAATCTGCTGACGCGTGCACACCCACACCTTGTCGTGCTGCTGAATATGGTCGAGGAAACGCTGCAGCGCGCGGAATTTCCCCGGACGTCCCAACAGACGGCAGTGCATGCCGATCGACATCATCTTCGGCGCAGTCGCGCCCTCTTCATACAGCACATCAAAGGTATCGCGCAGATAGGTATAGAACTGCTCGGCGGTGTTGAATCCCTGCGGCGTGGCGAAGCGCATGTCGTTGCACTCCAGCGTGTAGGGAATGATCAGATGCGGCTTCACCGTGCCGTCCTGACAGGTGAACTGCGTCCAGAAGGGCAGATCGTCACCGTAGTAATCGCTGTCGTAGCTGAAGCCGCCCTGCTCGACCACCAGCCGCCGCGTATTGGTGCTGTCGCGCCCGGTATACCAGCCGGTGGGCGCTTTACCGAATAACTCGGTGAGCACGTCCACTGCCTGCTGCATGTGCTGACGCTCGGTTTTGGCATCCATCCCCTGATAGTGAATCCAGCGCCAGCCGTGGCTGACCACATCGTAATCGGCGGCTTTAATGGCCTCAACAATCTGCGGATGCCGCGCCAGCGCCATCGCGACGCCAAAGATGGTCAGCGGCAGGCCGCGCTGCTGAAACTCCTGATGGATGCGCCAGAAACCGGCACGCGAGCCGTACTCATACAGGGAATCCATCGACATGTGGCGATCGGCATAGCTGGCGGCACCGATGATGTCGGAGAGAAACTGCTCAGAGCCCGCGTCACCGTGCAGCACATTGTTTTCAGCGCCCTCTTCATAGTTGAGCACGAACTGCACCGCCACCCGCGCCTCACCCGGCCACTGCGCGTGCGGCGGCTGGCCCGCATAGCCAATCAGATCGCGCGGATAATTTTTGTTGAAGCTGTACTCTTTCTTTTCAGATACATCACTCATTCTGCAGGTTCCTGTCATCAGTCCTCAACCAGCCCTTAGTTTAGGTGCTGAAATGCCGCGCTGAGCGGTTTTTTAATCGGGTAAGCCAGATCGCCGTGTTTGCTGGTACCAAAGCCCAGCGCCAGTAATGACTCGACCATTTTCACCGCCGCGCTGACGCCATCAATCACCGGCAGGCCCAGCTCTTTAGTCAGGTCCTGCGCCAGCGACGCCATGCCGCCGCAGCCCAGCACAATCGCCCCGCTGCCATCTTCACGTTTCGCCTGCAGACAGCGCTCGCGCACTTTCTCCTGCGCGACGCCGCTGCCGTCCTCAAGCGCCAGTACCGGCAGGTCAATGGCGTGCAGTGCGGCACAGTGATGGCTGAATCCGTACTGCTGCAGCAGATGGCGGGCGATCACCAGCGTGCGCGACAGCGTGGTCACAATCGAAAAGCGCGTCGCCACCAGCGTCGCGGTGTGCATCGCCGCTTCGGCAATGCCAATCACCGGCCCGCTCGCCAGTTCGCGCGCCGCCAGCAGCCCCGGATCGCCAAAACAGGCGATGATGTGGCCGCTGACGCCCTGCTCTTTGCCGCGTTTCACCTGTTCCAGCACACCCACCGCGGCAATCACTTCATCAAAGTGTCCTTCAATGGAGGGCACGCCCTCGCTCGGGCACACCGCCACAATCTCCGTGCCAGGTGCGGCCACGGCGCGTGCCGCTGCACCGATGGTCGCCGTCATGGCTGCGCTGGTATTCGGGTTGATCACCTGGATCAGGCTCATGATGCCGCTCCTTTATGACCGGCAAATAACCGGGTGAAATCAGGCAGGGTTTCGCCGCTGCGTTCAAAGTGCAGGCTGGCGACGATATGTTCGAAGTGATGCTGCAGCGCCGTGGTTAACGCCGGCAGATTGGCGCACTCCAGCAGGCTGCGCGTGGCAAAGATGTCGCGCGCTTCCTCCACGCCCGGCGTCGCCACCTGTGCACCACGTCTGGGCGACAGGGTGATCATTTGCACCGCCGCGAGGCGCTGCAGCACCTTACGAATGCCGGTGCGGCTGACGCCAAACACCTCCGACAGCGCCTCTTCCGGCAATTTGCTGCCCGGCGGCAGCTGATGCTCCACGATGGCGTTCAGCAACGCCTGATAGATAGGTTCGTCTCTGTCATTCAGATCGGCAGCCGTTT
The DNA here is from genome assembly GCF_059731155.1 of Type-A symbiont of Plautia stali. NCBI lineage: Bacteria > Type-A symbiont of Plautia stali. The sequence goes on from NZ_AP035891.1 coordinate 2,226,292, forward strand.
TCTGGCCTGTTTCACTCTTCATTACCTGCTCCGGCAAGTGACTGTGCACAGCACATCGTATACGTGAAATTCATTTTTTGTATACAAGAAATCAATTCTGGCCTGGATCCTGCAATACCGTTTCACGCTGTCATTATTTTTCCATGAAGTTAAGAGGAGCAGGTTTCATGCCAAATCATTCTGAAGTGACCTCTGCGGTGGCCTCTGAAGCCAACGCCCATTACAGCCCGCGTCTGTGTAACGACGACCTGGCGCCGACCCGCAACCAGAGCTGGTCGTGGTACAACATTTTTTCGTTCTGGATGTCGGACGTGCACAGCATGGGGGGGTATGTAGTGGCGGCCAGTTTCTTCACCCTCGGTCTGGCCAGCTGGCAGGTGCTGCTGTGTCTGCTGGTGGGAATTTGTATCGTGCAGCTGTGCGCCAACCTAGTGGCGAAGCCGAGCCAGATGTCCGGCGTGCCTTATGCGGTGATTTCCCGTCAGGCATTTGGCGTGTTTGGTGCCAACATCCCGGCGGTGATTCGCGGGCTGATCGCCTTCGCCTGGTACGGCATTCAGACCTATCTGGCGGCGAATGCACTGATGCTGGTGCTGCTGAAGTTCTATCCGTCGTTAAGCAGCATGACGCAGAGCAGCTGGCTGGGCCTGTCCCAGCTTGGCTGGTGCTGTTTCGGCGTGATGTGGCTGCTGCAGGCGATGGTGTTCTGGCATGGCATGAGCGCGATTAAACGCTTTATTGATATCGCCGGTCCGGCGGTATACGTGGTGATGGTGGCGCTGGCGGGCTGGATTGTATACAAAACCGGTTTTGACGGTATCTCCTTCACCCTCGCCAGTAAATCACTGAGCGCGAGCGAGCAAACCTGGCAGATGATTACCGCGACCGCGCTGGTGGTCTCTTATTTCTCCGGTCCGCTGCTCAACTTTGGTGACTTCTCGCGCTACGGCAAAAGCATGGGTGAGATTCGCCGGGGCAACCGTTGGGGCCTGCCGTTCAACTTCCTGCTGTTTTCGATTGTGACCGTGGTAATTGTCTCTGGTACTCAGTCGCTGTTTGGCAAAATGATCACCGATCCGATTGAAACCGTGAGTATGGTAGGCAACGATGTGGCCGTCGCTATCGGGCTGCTGACCATGATTACCGCCACCATCGGCATCAATATCGTGGCGAACTTCGTTTCGCCAGCGTTTGATTTCTCTAACTGCTCACCGCAGAAGATCAGCTTCCGCGCGGGTGGCATGATCGCCGCCGTGGGTTCAGTGCTGCTGACACCGTGGAATCTGTTCCAGTCGCCGGAGCTGATTCACTACACGCTGGATGTGCTGGGATCGTTTATCGGGCCGCTGTTTGGCATTCTGATCGCCGATTTCTACCTGATCAAACGCAGCAAAGTGTACGTTGATGACCTGTTCAACGATACGCCAAAGGGCCGCTACTGGTACCGCGGCGGTTTCAATCCGAAAGCGATTGCTGCACTGCTGCCTTCCGTCGGCATTTGTCTGGTGATTAGCTTTATTCCGTCCCTGCACGCGGTGGCAAACTTCAGCTGGTTCATCGGCGTGGCGCTGGGCGCTGGCTGCTACCGCTGGCTGGCGCACGCCGAACGTGAGGTGCCGCAAGCCACCTATCGTGCGGAAGTGGCGGTACAGAAGGATTAATGCGGTGGTGGTCGCCATGAATGGCGACCCTACGCCAGATGTGTATGATTTAGAAAAGCAAAAAGCCGATGCATTGCTGCATCGGCTTCTTTAAAGAGATTGGCGGAACGGACGGGGCTCGAACCCGCGCCCCCCCCTGCGTGACAGGCAGGTATTCTAACCAACTGAACTACCGCTCCGCGCTTTGTTCCCCGTCGGGAACGAGGCGTATATTAATGGCAGCCTCATCCCTCGTCAACGCTTTTTGCAGGGGGAATCTCTCGTTTGCCGATTTTTTCAGCTTAACGACGCTTTTCCACGCAAAATCAGCGGCTTCAGGCGCGCCACAGGCAGCTACCGCCCTTTTTTTGCACCAGATCGAGCCGGCTCTCATGCGCCACGATCTCTTCATCACTGGCGCTAACCACGCGCAGGCCGGCACCCGGACGAACGATGCGCTGAATGTGCTCGCCTTCCACCTGATTGCTCTGCTCGCCTTCCATCGAAAACGCCAGCGAGGTCTGGCAGCCGGTCATGGTGAGGAACACTTCGGCCAGAATCCCGGCATCAAGCAAAGCGCCGTGCAGCGTACGTTTGCTGTTGTCGATCTCGAAACGGTTACACAGCGCATCCAGGCTGTTGCGCTTGCCCGGGAACATTTTACTCGCCATCGCTAGGCTATCGGTGATTTGACAGAAGGTTTCTGTCTTGCCGATGTCGCGCTGCAGCATGGCAAATTCGTAATCCATAAAGCCGATGTCGAACGAAGCGTTATGGATTACCAGCTCCGCGCCGCGAATGTAATCGAGGAATTCGTCGGCAATTTGCGCAAAGGTCGGCTTATCGGCGAGGAATTCATCGGCAATACCGTGTACGCCGAACGCTTCCGGATCCACCAGCCGATCGGGCTTGAGATACATATGGAAGTTGTTGCCGGTCAGGCGACGGTTGATCACCTCAACCGCACCGATTTCAATGATGCGATGTCCTTCGTAATGGACCCCGATCATGTTCATGCCGGTGGTTTCAGTATCGAGGACGATCTGGCGGTTATTTGCAGTGCTCATAGGACTCGTTTTATGTCAGACTTGGCGTTTTGTCAGAAGGAAGTCTACCAGAGATGCGCAAACAGGTAGAAATATTCACCGATGGATCCTGCCTGGGCAATCCCGGTCCCGGCGGCTACGGCGCCATTCTTCGCTACCGCCAGCACGAGAAATTATTCAGCGCCGGCTACCGCCTTACTACCAACAATCGCATGGAGCTGATGGCGGCCATTGTGGCACTGGAAGCGCTGACCCAGCCGTGTGACGTGGTGCTCAGCACCGACAGCCAGTACGTGCGTCAGGGCATCACCAGCTGGATTCACAACTGGAAAAAGCGCGGCTGGAAAACCGCAGAAAAGAAGCCGGTGAAGAACGTTGATCTGTGGCAGCGACTCGACGCGGCGCTCAGTACCCATCAGATTCAGTGGGAGTGGGTAAAAGGCCATGCCGGTCATCCGGAGAACGAACGCTGCGATGAACTGGCACGCAGCGCTGCCGGCAATCCTTCCCTGGACGATATTGGCTATCAGGTTGAGTCCTGATCGCTGACTTCACGAAACTGCCGCGTGGCATTGACCGCTGGCCGTAACTGGGTTTTGCCGGGCATCATCTTCACTTTGCCCGGCGTCAGCGGGAAGGTGCGCTTACGCGCTACCACGATGTTAAGACAGCCCAGCGCCGGCAGGTGCGTGCTGATCATCTTGCCGCCCTGGCGGTGCCACGGCACCACCTGAAAGTGCGTACGATAAACCAGTTCATAGTTCAGTAAGCTCAGCCAGTCGAGCAGGCGCACCTGGCTGAACATCCGTCCGCTCCACGGTGCGCGACGCTGTAATCCGGGCAGGCCTTTACTGATGCCCAGCAGGCTAAACGGATTGAAGCCGCTGATAATCATCCAGCCGTCATCAATCAGTACGCGATCAACTTCGCGCAGTACGCGGTGCGGATCCTGGCTCCAGGCCAGCGTGTGCGCCAGCAGACAGGCATCAATCGATTTGGCTTCAAACGGCAACTGCGTTGCGCTGGCGATTACGTGCAGCCCATCGCCCTCATCGCCCACATTAACCTGATGCGATATGGCACACTGGCGGGTATTGATTTCTGCGCTGAGGCTGCCAATTTTAAGCATATGAAAGCCGTACAGCTTGCCGAGATACGGTTGCAGTTGCTGGGTTAACGCGTCGCGAAAATAGTCGCCCCAGGGCATATCCTGCCAGGAGCGCGGCGCAGTCAGGATTTGACGTGTTTTCGCTGGCTTCATGCTCTACCATTTTCCTTTTTCTACGACCTGAGAGGTGTTTATGAATCTTACCAGTATTCCCGCGTTGCAGGATAACTACATCTGGACACTGAACGATGAACAGGGACGCTGTCTGATTGTCGATCCGGGTGAAGCCCGGCCGGTGCTGGAAAAAATTCGCGCCAACCACTGGCAGCCGCAGGCCATTCTGCTGACCCATCATCATCACGATCACGTGAGCGGCGTTGGCGAACTGCTGGAGCACTATCCGCAACTTAAGGTTTATGGTCCGCAGGAAACCGCCGATAAAGGCGCGCGCACTATTCTCAGTGACGGTGATGAATTTACGCTGCTCGGGCTAAATTTCCGCGTCATCGCGACGCCTGGACACACTTTAGGACATATCTCATACTTCAGCTCACCTTATCTTTTCTGTGGCGATACGATGTTTTCGGGTGGCTGCGGACGACTGTTCGAAGGCACTGCGCAGAAAATGTTTGAGTCGTTTCAGTCGCTTAATCAACTCCCTGCCGATACGCTTATCTGCTGTGCGCATGAATACACTTTATCCAATATGAAGTTTGCTGCGGCTATTCTGCCTCAGGACCCGAAAATTTTGGCAAGGTATCAGCAAATTAAGGACTTACGCGCAGAAAATCGCATTACTTTGCCAACAAAACTGGCGCTGGAGCGTGAAATAAATTTATTCTTGCGTACGCAAGATCCTGATTTGCAAAAGGATTTAGGCATTAATGTGTCGTCGACTCCGTTATGGCAGACTTTTGCCGATCTACGCGAGAAGAAAGACCGTTTTTGATATTTCTGGTTGTGTTGTGCCGGTCGCTAACGTATAGTTGCTCGTCTTTTAAGCGAACTATTGACACACACATGAAGGCTAAAGCGATATTACTCGCCTCGGTCTTGCTGGTTGGATGTCAGGCATCAAGGAATGACGCCAGTATCCCGGTACAGCATGCACAGAGTCTGTCTTCAGCTGATCAAGGTGAAAATGGAAAGTACGGAGATCGCTTGTTGTCGCCGCGCTGGCAAGATGATGGAACCAGCCTCGCAGAAGACACTGATCTCTGGAATCACATTAGTGACGAGTTGAAGATGGGGATTCCGGAAAACCCGCGAATCCGCGAACAAAAAACAAAGTACTTAAAAAATAAGAGCTATCTCCACGATGTAACATTACGGGCAGAGCCGTACATGTACTGGATTGTCGAGCAGATACAGAAACGTAAAATGCCGATGGAACTGGTACTGCTACCCATAGTGGAGAGCGCTTTTGACCCACACGCAACCTCTTCTGCGAATGCCGCTGGCATCTGGCAGATCGTTGCGCAAACGGGCAAAAACTATGGTTTGAAACAGAACCAATGGTATGACGGACGCCGCGATGTGGTGGCCTCAACCAAAGTTGCGCTGGATATGATGCAGCGTCTGAACGGCATGTTTGACGGTGACTGGTTACTGACCATCGCCGCCTATAACAGCGGTGAAGGACGTGTGCTGAAGGCGATGAAACAGAACAAGGCGCGCGGTAAGCCGACCGACTTCTGGCATTTATCGCTACCACGCGAGACCACGGTTTACGTACCTAAAATGCTGGCCCTGAGTGATATTCTCAAGAACAGCAAGCGTTACGGTATTAAGCTGCCAACCGCGAATGAGAGCCGTGCACTGGCTCGCGTTGAAGTGGGACAGCAGATTGAACTGACGCAGGCCGCAGATATGGCCGGTATGTCGCTCAGCAAGCTGAAGGCATTCAATGCCGGGTATAAAAACGGCACCACCGCGCCAAACGGACCGCACTATATTATGGTGCCAAAGTCCAACATGGCTCAGCTGCGCAATTCACTGGCTTCCGGTGATATTGCTGCGGTACAGCCCGGCGAGCTGGCGAAAGTCAGCGCTGCAGGCAATAGCTATAAGGTCCGCAAAGGCGACACCTTATCGGGCATTGCCAGTAAGCTTGGCGTGAGCGTTAGTGCACTGAAGCAGCAGAATAACCTGCGCAGTGCGTCAGTACGCATCGGTCAGACACTGACCGTTGGCGGCAAAGCTGGCCGCGTCGCAGCTGGCGGATAACGGCAACAGCATCACCTACCGTGTACGTAAGGGTGATTCTTTTGCCAGTATCGCCAAACGTCACTGTGTTAACACCAAAGACGTGATGCGCTGGAACAGTGACGCTAAAGACATTCAGCCCGGCGACAAGCTAACGCTGTTTGTGAAGAATAGCGCAACACCCGATACATGATGCACCGAAAAGGCTGGCTTTTGTCAACCTTTTTCATTATTTATCTTTTCCCGTTCCCGCAGTCCGACACACTCACGCTCAAACCTCGTTATTTTTTCGCCGCTGCGCCATGCCTTTAGCGGTCTGAAGTGGCTTATTGAGCAGGATGCTGCTTCAGCACTATGAATCATTAGCCTTTGGCGCGCCGCACTTAGCTTAGCGTTTAGCCGCGCCGGGACTGAATTCAACCAGGAGAGGATTATGGTCAGAGGCACGCGTCACCAGCACCGATGCCTCGCTGACCTTCATGTCGCGGTAAAAGACAAAATCCAGCGGGCGGCCAAAGGCTTTGCGTCGATGATCATCAGTAAAGTTTACTTCGCGTAGCGCCATCTCACGGGCAAAGCGGTAGAGCGCGTTCATACGCTGGCGGCTCCAGGCATTGAAGTCGCCGGCCATGATCACGGGCCCGCGATGATGCTGGATTTGCTCGCCAATCGGCCCCAGCTGTTTGCTGTACACATCAACGCCGAGGCTGAAATTAACCGCATGAATGTTTACCACCATCAGCATTTCGCCGGTGGGAAGCGGATAGGCAGTAACCAGAGCGGATTTAGACAGCCTCAATAGCGGCTCACGCTCACGCAGCGGACAACAGTAGACCGGATGGGCAGAAGCCAGCGTCATTACGCCAGAGGGGTGTTGCGGCAGCACAAAGGCCGGTACCTGATCGGCCGCCAGATAATTGCTGGTGGCGAACTGCACCAGTTCCGGTGTGGTCTGAGCCTCCTGCAGCAGCACCAGATGGGCATCTTTGCCGAAGCCCTGCAGTACTGACATCCAGTCTGCCCGCTGCTGTTTGAAGATATTCCACACTAGCACGCGCAGGGTTGGGTCGGCTGTCAGCGGTGCACCGGGCGGTAACGCCTGCCCAAGATGCAGCATCGCCCCTGGCGGAAAAATCCGCTCAGCAGGCTGACCTGCTACATACCGCATTGCATAAGTTTTTTTTCGCACTGTCCCGCCTGGCTGATTTACGGCTACAACTTCACTTGACTGTTATAGGGATTTTAGCGCGGGGTTTCAATTGCTGTTATTGATTGTCGGAATTCGCCTCACAGCCAGCAACGGCAACAGCCCGCCATGCGGCAGGCTGTTGTGCGGCTTATTCAATAATGGCTGCCGCGCGCGGCTTATCCAGCTGGCCGCTGAGGCAGACCAGCAGCAGAGCCGCAAACACGATGACGGCACCCACCCATGGCGTCTGCGCCAGACCGTAATGTTCCACGATGTGACCGCCGACGGTTGAACCCAGCGCGATACCAATATTAAAGGCCGCGATATTCAGCCCGGACGCGACATCAACTGCGCCTGGCGCATAGTGTTCGGCCTTTTGCACCACGTAAACCTGCAGGCCCGGTACGTTAGCAAAGGCAAAGACGCCCATCACCAGCACCGTGAGCAGCGCGAGGTAATGCATGCTGGCAGTGAACTGGAATACCACTAACAGTATGGCCAGCGCGATAAAAATCAGCGTCAGCGCCGGTACCGCCCCGCGGCGATCGGCCAGCCTGCCGCCCCAGATATTACCGATCGCCACCGCAATACCGTACCCCAGCAGCACGCCGCTGACGGCGGTCGGCGAAAAACCGGCCAGTGATTGCATCATCGGTGCCAGAAAGGTGAAGGTGGTAAAGATGCCACCGTAGCCCAGCGCCGTAATCGCATAAATCAGCAGCAGACGCGGATTGATCATCACCGCAGCCTGCTGTGCCAGTGAAGTGGCAGGCGGCTGTGCGATGTTACGCGGTACCAGTATCATACTGCTGACCAGTGCAATCACGCCCAGCAGAGAGACCGCCAGAAAACTTTCACGCCAGCCAAAATGCTGACCAATCAGTGTGCCAAGCGGTACGCCGGTGACCAGCGCCACGGTTAAGCCGCCAAACATGATGGCTATCGCACTGGCGGCCTTCTCTTTGCTTACCAGGCTGGTCGCAATGGTTGAGCCTACTAAGAAGAAAACGCCGTGCGCCAGTCCGGTCAGCAGACGTGCCATCACCAGCGTTTCATAGTTTGGTGCCAGCCAGGCCACCAGATTACCGACGGTAAACAGCGCCATCAGCCCCATCAGCAACTGCTTGCGCGGCAGCTTGCCGGTTAAGGCGGTCAGCACTGGCGCGCCGACGGCCACGCCAAGCGCGTAGATGGATACCAGCATCCCGGCAGAAGGTAACGTAATGCTGAGCTGTTCAGCGATGGTCGGAATCAGCCCGACGATAACAAACTCGGTGGTTCCGATAGCGAAGGCGCTGATGGTCAGCGCCCAGAGTGCAAGTGGCATGATTGACTCCCAATAATGTTTTGATGGGCGCCATTATCGACTCGTGCTTTAATAACAAAAAGAAGCAAAGTAACAATAAACTTTTGCCTGAGGAGGCATAATGAAGGCATCTTCAGAGGAGTTAAAAGTCTTTATCGCTGTCGTGGAAAGCGGCAGTTTTAGCCGTGCAGCGGAGCAGTTACAGATGGCCAATTCGGCTGTGAGCCGCACGGTGAAGAAGCTGGAAAACAAGCTTGGCGTGTCGCTGCTGACGCGTACCACCCGTCAGCTGGCGCTGACTTATGAAGGTGAACTCTATTTCCGGCGCGTGCAGAAGCTGATCCTTGAGATGGCGACGGCAGAGAATGAGCTGATTGAGCGCCAGCAGGCGCCACAGGGCGTGCTGCGCATCGACGCGGCAACACCAGTGATCCTTAACCTGCTGATGCCGATGATTAAACCCTTTCGCGAGCGCTATCCGGCGGTCACGCTATCGCTAATCTCCTCTGAAAGCTTTATCAACCTGATCGATCGTAAAGTGGATGTCGCTATTCGTGCCGGGGATTTAACCGACTCCACGCTGCGTGCCCGGCTGCTGTTCACCAGCTATCGTAAAATGGTCGCTACGCCAGCTTATCTGGCGAAATATGGTACGCCGGCGTCGGTGGAGACGCTGGCACAGCATCAGTGCCTCGACTTTGTCGAGACGCCTCGTCTCAATCGCTGGCCCGTGTCGGCTAATGGTAGCGATCTGTATGAAATTGACGCGGCGATGTCATCAAACAGTGGAGAGACGATCAAGCAGCTGTGCCTTAACGATCAGGGTATCGCCTGCCTGTCGGACTTTATGGTGAATGCGGAAATTGCGGCGGGCACTTTTGTTGAGGTGCTGGCGCACCAGTCGGTACCGGTTGAGATGCCTTTTAATGCGGTTTATTACAGCGATTTAGGGGTGAGCCAGCGCGTGCGGGCCTTTATTGATTTTCTCAGCGAGTGGGTCAGAGATCAGCCCTAGCGCGTGCAGGGCTGATGCACGGAGAATTAATCCCAGTCTGGTGCCAAGCCTTCCGGGCTAACCAGACGCTGCTGGCGATCCAGCGCGGCGATCTGCGCCATGTCGTCCGCATCCAGTGTCAGATCCTGCGCCGCCATATTGCTGGCCAGGTTCTCACGTTTGGTTGAGGATGGGATCACGGCATAACCCAGTGCCAGCGCCCATGCCAAAACTACCTGCGCTGGTGTGGCCTGATGTTTCTGCGCAATCTGCTTTATCACCTGTTCTTTTAACGCTTCTCCATACGCCAGCGTCATGTATGAAGTGATGTGAATGCCCTGCTGTTTCGCGAACTCCACGACCTGGCGATTTTGCAGGAACGGGTGCAGCTCAATCTGGTTGGTCGCAATGTTCTCTGCGCCCACAGCGGCAATGGCCTCTTTCATCAGGGCAATCGGGAAGTTAGAGATACCAATCTGACGCGTCAGTCCCGCTTCTTTCGCTGCCATCAATGCCTGCATGCTCTCTTTTACCGATATCGCTGCACCCGGCGATGGCCGGTGAATCAGCGTCAAATCGACATAGTCGGTACGCAGTTTCGCCAGGCTCTGCTGCAGGCTGGGGATCAGTTTGTCAGCGGCGAGATTCTCAATCCAGATTTTAGTGGTGATAAACAGCTCATCACGCGCCACGCCGCTTTCGGCAATAGCCTGACCTACGGCAGCTTCGTTTTCATAAATTTGTGCGGTATCGATAGTGCGGTAACCGAGTTCCAGTGCGGTTTTCACCGAATGAATAACGACATAGTCCTGCAGACGAAATGTTCCTAAACCAAAAGCGGGGATTGTCATGTTTTCCTCATCATTGCGTTGAATGTTGCGATGAGGCGTATTGTGGCAGGATTATTGTTGCTGAAAAATCCGCTTATGAGCAGAGGAATTTTGCGTTTTACTCAACAATAGCGTTTTTTTTGCGGACATGAAAAAGCCCTGACTTCACAGTCAGGGCTTCTGAATTTAAGTGGCGGAACGGACGGGGCTCGAACCCGCGACCCCCTGCGTGACAGGCAGGTATTCTAACCAACTGAACTACCGCTCCACCGATTCTGTACTGATATCAGACCGTCGCTGATTTCAGGTGTTTCGCCCTTTCCGCGTCACCGGGAAGGTCACGACCCGATTAGGGGTCTTAAATTGATGCCTGGCAGTTCCCTACTCTCGCATGGGGAGGCCCCACACTACCATCGGCGCTACGGCGTTTCACTTCTGAGTTCGGCATGGGGTCAGGTGGGACCACCGCGCTGTTGCCGCCAGGCAAATTCTGGTGCTCGAAACGAATATTTTTCACTGATGCTGCGTTGCCTCAGCGCAAAATCTTTCGTTTCCGCTAATTTTATCCGTCACAAACTGAAAATTCTTTCTGTCTCTCAGCTTAAAACGCCTCTGGCGTTGTAAGGTTAAGCCTCACGGGTCATTAGTACCGGTTAGCTCAACGCATCGCTGCGCTTACACACCCGGCCTATCAACGTCGTCGTCTTCAACGTCCCTTCAGGACCCTCAAGGGGTCAGGGAGAACTCATCTCGGGGCAAGTTTCGTGCTTAGATGCTTTCAGCACTTATCTCTTCCGCACTTAGCTACCGGGCAGTGCCATTGGCATGACAACCCGAACACCAGCGGTGCGTTCACTCCGGTCCTCTCGTACTAGGAGCAACCCCCCTCAATTCTCCAGCGCCCACGGCAGATAGGGACCGAACTGTCTCACGACGTTCTAAACCCAGCTCGCGTACCACTTTAAACGGCGAACAGCCGTACCCTTGGGACCTACTTCAGCCCCAGGATGTGATGAGCCGACATCGAGGTGCCAAACACCGCCGTCGATATGAACTCTTGGGCGGTATCAGCCTGTTATCCCCGGAGTACCTTTTATCCGTTGAGCGATGGCCCTTCCATTCAGAACCACCGGATCACTATGACCTGCTTTCGCACCTGCTCGAGCCGTCACTCTCGCAGTCAAGCTGGCTTATGCCATTGCACTAACCTCCTGATGTCCGACCAGGATTAGCCAACCTTCGTGCTCCTCCGTTACGCTTTGGGAGGAGACCGCCCCAGTCAAACTACCCACCAGACACTGTCCGCAGCCCGGATTACGGGCCTACGTTAGAACATCAAACATTAAAGGGTGGTATTTCAAGGTTGGCTCCACGCAGACTGGCGTCCGCGCTTCAAAGCCTCCCACCTATCCTACACATCAAGGCTCAATGTTCAGTGTCAAGCTATAGTAAAGGTTCACGGGGTCTTTCCGTCTTGCCGCGGGTACACTGCATCTTCACAGCGATTTCAATTTCACTGAGTCTCGGGTGGAGACAGCCTGGCCATCATTACGCCATTCGTGCAGGTCGGAACTTACCCGACAAGGAATTTCGCTACCTTAGGACCGTTATAGTTACGGCCGCCGTTTACCGGGGCTTCGATCAAGAGCTTCTCCTTGCGGATAACCCCATCAATTAACCTTCCGGCACCGGGCAGGCGTCACACCGTATACGTCCACTTTCGTGTTTGCACAGTGCTGTGTTTTTAATAAACAGTTGCAGCCAGCTGGTATCTTCGACTGGCCTCGGCTCCGGGAGCAAGTCCCTTCACCTACGCGCCAGCGTGCCTTCTCCCGAAGTTACGGCACCATTTTGCCTAGTTCCTTCACCCGAGTTCTCTCAAGCGCCTTGGTATTCTCTACCTGACCACCTGTGTCGGTTTGGGGTACGATTTCGTGTTACCTGGAGCTTAGAGGCTTTTCCTGGAAGCAGGGCATCAGTTACTTCACCGCCGTAGCGGCTTGTCGTCACGCCTCAGTGTTAAAGAAGACCGGATTTGCCTGGTCTTCACACCTGCCCGCTTAAACCGGGACAACCGTCGCCCGGATAACCTAGCCTTCTCCGTCCCCCCTTCGCAGTAACACCAAGTACAGGAATATTAACCTGTTTCCCATCAACTACGCTTTTCAGCCTCGCCTTAGGGGTCGACTCACCCTGCCCCGATTAACGTTGGACAGGAACCCTTGGTCTTCCGGCGAGCGGGCTTTTCACCCGCTTTATCGTTACTTATGTCAGCATTCGCACTTCTGATACCTCCAGCGTGCCTCACAGCACACCTTCAGCGGCTTACAGAACGCTCCCCTACCCAACAACGCATAAGCGTCGCTGCCGCAGCTTCGGTGCATGGTTTAGCCCCGTTACATCTTCCGCGCAGGCCGACTCGACCAGTGAGCTATTACGCTTTCTTTAAATGATGGCTGCTTCTAAGCCAACATCCTGGCTGTCTTTGCCTTCCCACATCGTTTCCCACTTAACCATGACTTTGGGACCTTAGCTGGCGGTCTGGGTTGTTTCCCTCTTCACGACGGACGTTAGCACCCGCCGTGTGTCTCCCGTGATAACATTCTCCGGTATTCGCAGTTTGCATCGGCTTGGTAAGCCGGGATGGCCCCCTAGCCGAAACAGTGCTCTACCCCCGGAGATGAGTTCACGAGGCGCTACCTAAATAGCTTTCGGGGAGAACCAGCTATCTCCCGGTTTGATTGGCCTTTCACCCCCAGCCACAAGTCATCCGCTAATTTTTCAACATTAGTCGGTTCGGTCCTCCAGTTAGTGTTACCCAACCTTCAACCTGCCCATGGCTAGATCACCGGGTTTCGGGTCTATACCCTGCAACTTAACGCCCAATTAAGACTCGGTTTCCCTTCGGCTCCCCTATGCGGTTAACCTTGCTACAGAATATAAGTCGCTGACCCATTATACAAAAGGTACGCAGTCACCTAACAAGTAGGCTTCCACTGCTTGTACGTACACGGTTTCAGGTTCTGTTTCACTCCCCTCGCCGGGGTTCTTTTCGCCTTTCCCTCACGGTACTTGTTCACTATCGGTCAGTCAGGAGTATTTAGCCTTGGAGGATGGTCCCCCCATGTTCAGACAGGATACCACGTGTCCCGCCCTACTCGTCGGACTCACAACTTATGCATCTTCGTGTACGGGGCTGTCACCCGGTATCGCGCGACTTTCCAGACGCTTCCACTGATGCACAAGCTGATTCAGGTCCTGGGCTGCTCCCCGTTCGCTCGCCGCTACTGGGGGAATCTCGGTTGATTTTTTTTCCTCGGGGTACTTAGATGTTTCAGTTCCCCCGGTTCGCCTCGTTAACCTATGTATTCAGTTAACGATAATGCACAAGTGCATTGGGTTTCCCCATTCGGACATCGACGGCTGTAGCGGTTCATAATCACCTTACCGTCGCTTTTCGCAGATTAGCACGTCCTTCATCGCCTCTGACTGCCAGGGCATCCACCGTGTACGCTTAGTCGCTTAACCTCACAACCCACAGGCGTTTATCTGTCTGCCATAACGGCATCACAGTTGCTTGTAAGCTGTAAGCTTTTGAGAGACTCGAACGCATCGCCACTTCATTCTTATTACGGAGAATGAACGCGACGCGTCGTTTCAAATTTTCAGCTTGTTCCTGATTGTTAAAGAGCAAATACTTCGCAGCATGCTTAATCAGCACACTGTGAAGTATTATCGGTAACGCCTTTCACTCATTACCAGCAAGTGGCGTCCCCTAGGGGATTCGAACCCCTGTTGCCGCCGTGAAAGGGCGGTGTCCTAGGCCTCTAGACGAAGGGGACACTGAAGTCTCTTTCGTAAGACGCTTTGCTCATTACTTTTTCATCAGACAATCTGTGTGAGCACTTCGCGGGAGGGTATCTTCAGGTAAGGAGGTGATCCAACCGCAGGTTCCCCTACGGTTACCTTGTTACGACTTCTGAAGTGGCACACTAAATTTGGCCACCTGAACAGAGGTGATATGCTTACCTCAGAACAACACAGGTGCCATAATGAAAAAAAGAAATTTCAGCGCAGAGTTTAAACGCGAAGCCGCTCAACTGGTCCTTGATCAGAACTACACCGTTGCAGCTGCGGCCAATGCTATGGATGTGGGTCTTTCTACCATGACGCGATGGGGAAAACAGTTGCGGGATGAACGACAGGGCAAAATACCTAAAGCCTCCCCTATAACCCCGGAACAGATTGAAATACGCGAGCTGAAGAAAAAGCTACAACGTATTGAAATGGAAAACGACATATTAAAAAAGGCTACCCACCGGTATAAACGTGGTGGTCATGAACACATCGTTATCCCGAATCGCCTTGAGCGACAGTTCGCAGTGACAGAGCCTAATCAGGTGTGGTGCGGCGATGTGACGTACATCTGGACAGGCAGGCGTTGGGCTTACCTCGCTGTTGTTCTCGATCTGTTGGCAAGGAAACCGGTAGGCTGGGCAATGTCATTCTCACCGGACAGCAGGCTGACCATCAAAGCGCAGGAAATGGCGTGGGAAACTCGCGGTAAACCAGCCGGAGCGATGTTCCACAGTGACCAGGGTAGCCACTATACAAGCAGGCAGTTACTGTGGCGTTGCCGGATCAGGCAGAGTATGATCCGACGTGGAAACTGTTGGGACAACAGCCCGATGGAACGCTTCTTCAGAAGTCTGAAAAACGAGTGGGTGCCAGTGACAGGTTATATAAACTTTAGCGAAGCTGCACATGCGATCACAGACTATATCGTCGGATATTACAGCTCGCTAAGGCCGCATGACTATAACGGTGGGTTACCCCCAAACGAATCGGAAAACCGATACTGGAAAAACTCTAAAGCGGTGGCCAGTTTTAGTTGACCACTTCACTGCTAAGTTCTCTGGATGTCAAGGCCAGGTAAGGTTCTTCGCGTTGCATCGAATTAAACCACATGCTCCACCGCTTGTGCGGGCCCCCGTCAATTCATTTGAGTTTTAACCTTGCGGCCGTACTCCCCAGGCGGTCGACTTAACGCGTTAGCTCCGGAAGTTACGCCTCAAGGGCACAACCTCCAAGTCGACATCGTTTACGGCGTGGACTACCAGGGTATCTAATCCTGTTTGCTCCCCACGCTTTCGCACCTGAGCGTCAGTCTTCGTCCAGGGGGCCGCCTTCGCCACCGGTATTCCTCCAGATCTCTACGCATTTCACCGCTACACCTGGAATTCTACCCCCCTCTACGAGACTCAAGCCTGCCAGTTTCAAATGCAGTTCCCAAGTTAAGCCCGGGGATTTCACATCTGACTTAACAGACCGCCTGCGTGCGCTTTACGCCCAGTAATTCCGATTAACGCTTGCACCCTCCGTATTACCGCGGCTGCTGGCACGGAGTTAGCCGGTGCTTCTTCTGCGGGTAACGTCAATCGGCGAGGTTATTAACCTCACCGCCTTCCTCCCCGCTGAAAGTACTTTACAACCCGAAAGCCTTCTTCATACACGCGGCATGGCTGCATCAGGCTTGCGCCTATTGTGCAATATTCCTCACTGCTGCCTTCCGTAGGAGTCTGGACCGTGTCTCAGTTTCAGTGTGGCTGGTCATCCTCTCAGACCAGCTAGGGATCGTCGCCTAGGTGAGCCATTACCCCATTTACTAGCTAATCCCATCTGGGCACATCCGATGGTGTGAGGCCCGAAGGTCCTCCACTTTGGTCTCGCGACGTTATGCGGTATTAGCTACCGTTTTCAGTAGTTATCCCCCTCCATCGGGCAGTTTCCCAGACATTACTCACCCGTCCGCCACTCGCCACCCAAAGAGCAAGCTCTTCTGTGCTGCCGTTCGACTTGCATGTGTTAGGCCTGCCGCCAGCGTTCAATCTGAGCCATGATCAAACTCTTCAATTTAAAGTTTGATTTGCTGCAACCAGTGCAGCGATGCTCTGTGAATTAAACTTCGTAATGAATTACGTGTTCACTCAGCAAAGACTTGATATTTTTTAAAGCCCGCAGGCTTGCGATATCAATCCTGCGAGTGCCCACACAGATTGTCTGATAAATTGTTAAAGAGCGGTGCGACGCGGCGTTCGGCCTGTTGTCGCAAGGTCGCGTATATTACGCTTTCCTCCTTCAGAGTCAAACACTTTTTTCAGCGTTTTTCTCCGGCGGGGTGAATCGCTTCACGCCCTGCTGAGCCGCCTGCGTTGCCGCTTTGCCGTCTCAGTAGTGGCGCATTATAGGGCGAACTTATGGAAGCGCAAGTGCAAATTTAAACTTTTTTACTGTTCGCTTAAGATTTGTGCAGAAGGCCTGATTTCAGGCCTTTTTCATGCGCGCCGGCAGCTCTGCGAGACTATCAATCACCCAGTCCGCGGCCGCTTCGCCTTCGGCGGTGACCGGCTTACCGCTGCGCACCAGCACTTTGGTTCCTACGCCTGCCGCCTGCGCTGCCAGCATATCTTCCAGCTTATCGCCCACCATATAAGAAGCCGCCATATCGATGTTCAGGTGTTTCTGCGCCGAAAGCAGCATGCCCGGTTGCGGCTTGCGGCAATCGCAAGTCTGGCGGTACTCCACGACCGTTGCATCAGGCAGATGCGGACAGAAGTAGATGCCGTCGAGATCGACATCGCGATCGGCCAGCGACCAGTCCATCCACTCGGTGAGTTGCATAAACTGATCTTCGGTAAACATGCCGCGCGCGATGCCAGACTGGTTAGTCACCAGCACCAGCGCGTAGCCCATCTTGTTTAACGCCTGCAGCGCTTCAATGGTGCCATCAATAAACTGAAAATTATCGATCTCATGGACATAGCCGTGATCGACATTCAGGGTGCCATCACGATCGAGAAAAATAGCCGGGACTGGGTTCGCCACGTAGAAACTCCTGCTGCAAATAGTGCCGCGCAGTATCGCATGATTGCGCGTACCGTGAGAATGGCAGATTGAATGACTTTGATTGATTTAGCCGTCTGGACACCTTACCATCCATCCAGATTTCGCCTGCCCCGGCGGCGCGAAGACCGATACACCACGGACAACGCAACACGATAACAATTAAACTAATGATTAAAATCGAAAATATCACCAAAGTGTTCCAGCAAGGTTTACGCACTATTCAGGCGTTGTCAAACGTTAGCCTGCACGTGCCTGCCGGACAAATTTATGGCGTCATCGGTTCATCCGGTGCCGGTAAAAGTACGCTGATTCGCTGCGTCAATCTGCTGGAGCGCCCGACATCCGGTCGCGTGCTGGTTGACGGTCAGGATCTCACCGCGCTCTCTTCCGGGCAATTAACGCTGGCGCGCCGCCAGATTGGCATGATCTTCCAGCACTTCAACCTGATGAACTCCCGCACCGTGTCGGGCAACGTTGCGCTGCCGCTTGAGCTGGGTAACCTGTCACGCGAGGCGATCAAAAAGCGCGTCAGCGAGCTGCTGGAGCTGGTCGGTCTGGCGGACAAACACGACAGCTGGCCGGCGAATCTGTCCGGCGGTCAGAAACAGCGCGTCGCGATTGCCCGTGCGCTGGCCAGCAATCCGAAAGTCCTGCTGTGTGATGAAGCCACCAGCGCGCTGGACCCGGCCACCACCCGCTCGATTCTGGCGCTGCTGAAAGACATTAACCGTCGTCTCGGCATCACCATTCTGCTGATCACCCACGAGATGGATGTGGTGAAACGCATCTGCGATCAGGTGGCGGTGATCAGCAACGGCGAACTGATTGAAAAAGACAGCGTCAGCGAAGTGTTCTCGCACCCGAAAACGCCACTGGCCCAGCAGTTTATTCAGTCAACGCTGCATCTGGATATTCCGGATGATTACCAGCAGCGCATGCAGGCGAGCGCGGGTGCCGAGAGCGTGCCGCTGCTGCGGCTGGAGTTCACCGGTAAATCGGTGGATGCGCCGCTGCTGTCAGAAGCCGCGCGCCGTTTCAACGTCAATAACAACATTATCAGTGCCCAGATGGATTACGCCGGTGGCGTGAAGTTCGGCATCATGCTGGCCGAAATGGACGGCAGTGAAACAGATACACAAGCCGCTATTGCCTGGCTGAAAGAAAATCATGTGAAAGTAGAGGTGCTGGGTTATGTCTGAAGCGATGCTGTGGTTACTGACGCGTGGCGTCTGGGAAACGCTGATGATGACCTTCGTTTCTGGTTTCTTTGGCTTTGTGCTTGGCCTGCCGGTTGGCGTACTGCTGTACGTCACGCGTCCGGGGCAGATTCTGGCCAACACCGCGCTGTATCGCGTGCTGTCAGCCATCGTCAATATTTTCCGTTCCATTCCTTTCATTATCCTGCTGGTGTGGATGATTCCGTTTACCCGCGCCATCGTCGGCACCTCCATTGGTCTGCAGGCGGCCATCGTTCCGCTGACCGTGGGCGCGGCGCCGTTTATCGCCCGTATGGTGGAAAACGCGCTGCTTGAGTTGCCGACCGGACTGATTGAAGCCTCGCGCGCCATGGGTGCCACACCGCTGCAGATCGTGCGTAAAGTGCTGCTGCCGGAAGCGCTGCCAGGGCTGGTGAATGCTGCTACAATTACCCTGATTACGCTGGTGGGCTACTCCGCCATGGGCGGTACTGTGGGCGCGGGCGGTCTGGGCCAGATTGGCTATCAGTATGGTTACATCGGCTATAACGCCACCGTGATGAATACCGTGCTGATTTTGCTGGTGGTGCTGGTGTATTTAATTCAGTTCTGTGGTGACCGCATCGTGCGTGCGGTGTCACATAAATAAGCAAACAACATCAATAGTCCTCTATTTAAGGAAAGGATATGTCTTTCACATTTAAAAAGATTGCCGCTGTGGGTGCTCTGATTGGCGCGATTGCGCTGGCAGGATGCGATCAGAAAGAGAAAGATCCCAACGACATTAAAGTGGGTGTGATTGTCGGGGCTGAGCAGCAGGTTGCGGAAACTGCCGTGAAAGTCGCGAAAGAGAAATACGGTCTCGATGTTGAACTGGTTACCTTTAACGATTACGTGCTGCCTAACGAAGCGCTGAGCAAAGGCGATATTGACGTTAACGCCTTCCAGCACAAGCCGTACCTCGATCAGCAGATCAAAGACCGCGGTTACAAACTGGTCCCGGTCGGCAACACCTTCGTTTATCCGATTGCCGGCTACTCGAAAAAAATCAAATCGCTGGATGAGCTGCAGAACGGCGCGCAGATCGCTATCCCGAACGATCCAACCAACCTTGGTCGTTCTCTGCTGCTGCTGCAGAAAGTGGGCCTGATCAAACTGAAAGATGGCGTGGGCCTGCTGCCAACCTCACTGGATATCACTGAGAATCCAAAGAACCTGAAGATTGTTGAGTTGGAAGCGCCACAGCTGCCACGTTCACTCGACGATCAGCAGATTGCGCTGGCGGTGATCAACACCACTTACGCCAGCCAGATTGGCCTGACCCCGGCGAAGGACGGCATCTTTGTAGAAGATAAAGACTCGCCGTACGTGAACCTAATCGTTAGCCGCGAAGACAACAAAGACGCGGAGAACGTGAAAAAGTTTGTTGAGGCTTACCAGTCTGACGAAGTGTCTGAAGCCGCCAACAAAATCTTCAACGACGGCGCAGTGAAAGGCTGGTAATTATCCCTTTCATGCGGTGCAGGGCGGCTTCGGCCGCCCTTTCTATTTCAGCATGTGGCAGCTGACTTGTTATTTCTGGTCGTCCTTGTTTCAATAACGCCACTTTTTATTACATGAGGATGTTGCCATGCGTTTTTTACCGCTCTGCTTGTTGGCATTGATGCTGACCGGGTGCGTGCGTGAATATCACCCAATAAGCAGTGCTCCGTCTCGCCCGCAGCAATCAACCAGCGAACCTCAGCGCAAACCGGCTGCGCGTCCGGCCCCGGTGAAGATCTATACCGATGCGACCGATCTGGTCAGCAATCCGTTCCGCGATCTGGGCGAAGTGTCTGGTGATGATTGCCAGAGCAGCACCTAGGACTCGCCGCCGAACCTCAATACCGCGCGCAAACGCCTGCAGATTAAAGCGGCCGGCATGAAAGCCAACGCCGTGCTGCTGCACAAGTGTGAAATTGTCTCCAGCACGCCAAGCTGCTATCGCCAGGCAGTATGCCAGGGCTCCGCGCTGAAAGTCTCGAATCAATGAGTGAATTTGCCTTTTCGCAAATCGGCGTGATCCGGTCTCCGTGGAAAGAGAAATTTGCCGTACCGCGCCAGCCGGGTCTGGTGCAGGACGGCGGTGGCGAACTGCATCTGCTGGCGCCGTACAATCAGCCTGAAGCGATGCGTGGACTGGAGGCATTCAGCCATCTGTGGGTGCTGTTCGTCTTTCACCAGACCATGGCCGGCGGCTGGCGTCCAACCGTACGCCCACCGCGCCTCGGCGGTAATGCACGCATGGGCATATTCGCCACCCGCTCAACCTTTCGCCCCAATCCTATCGGCATGTCGCTGGTTGAGCTCAAAGGCATCCGCTGCGAGCAGCAACAGGTGATTCTGCAATTAGGCAGCCTCGATTTGGTGGACGGCACCCCTGTGGTGGATATCAAGCCTTACCTGCCCTTCGCCGAAGCGCTGCCTGCGGCGCGCGCGGGTTTCGCTCAGAGCGCGCCCGACGCCAGCATGCCGGTGCGTTTCTCCGCGCTGGCGCAGCAGCAGCTGCAACAGCAGCAACGCCACTACCCGCAGCTGGCGCGCTTTATCACTGAAGTGCTGGCGCAGGATCCGCGCCCGGCTTATCGCAAAGGCGAAAGCCCCGGCCGCGAATATGCCGCGTGGCTACTCGACTTTAATGTGCGCTGGCGCATTGACGCGGCGGGAACCGAGGTGATCGCACTCGATCCGCGCTAAAACAAGCTTTTGAGTGACTGATCTCGCTGGTACACTAGCCGCCAGCAAATTTTTTGTTCGTATCCTTCCGTACAACTGGAATCGTAAATTAATGCGTACTACTCAATATCTGCTCTCCACCCTGAAGGAGACGCCTTCCGATGCTGAAGTGATCAGCCACCAGCTGATGCTGCGCGCCGGTATGATCCGCAAACTGGCTTCTGGTCTCTATACCTGGCTGCCGACCGGTATTCGCGTGCTGCGAAAAGTTGAAAACATCGTGCGCGAAGAGATGAACAACGCCGGTGCGATTGAGATCTCAATGCCGGTGGTTCAGCCAGCCGATCTGTGGGAAGAGAGCGGTCGCTGGGAGCAGTACGGCCCGGAGCTGCTGCGCATTAAAGACCGCCACGAGCGTCCGTTCGTCCTGGGTCCGACCCATGAAGAAGTGGTCACCGACCTGATCCGCAACGAGCTGAGTTCCTATAAGCAGCTGCCGCTCAACGTCTATCAGATCCAGACAAAATTCCGTGATGAAGTACGCCCGCGTTTTGGCGTGATGCGTTCGCGCGAATTTATCATGAAGGATGCGTACTCGTTCCACACCTCGCAGGAGTCGCTGCAGGAAACTTACGATGCGATGTACCGCGCCTACAGCCAGAGCTTCAGCCGCATGGGGCTGGATTTCCGCGCCGTACAGGCCGATACCGGTTCGATTGGCGGCAGCGGCTCGCATGAGTTCCAGGTGCTGGCGCAGAGTGGTGAAGATGATGTGATCTTCTCCAGCGAGTCCGATTACGCGGCCAACATTGAGAAAGCCGAAGCGCTGGCACCTGCCGGTGAGCGCCCGGCGGCAACGCAGACGCTGACGCAGTTCGCCACGCCAAACGCGAAAACCATCGCCGAGCTGGTCGAACAGCACCAGATCCCGGTAGAAAAAACGGTGAAAACGCTGATCGTGAAAGCCAGCGAAGAGAGCGGCCATTCGCTGGTTGCGCTGCTGTTACGCGGCGACCACGAGCTCAACGAAATCAAAGCCGAGCATCTGGACATTGTGGCCGCTCCACTGGAAATGGACAGCGAGGAAGAGATTCGCGCCGCCATCGGTGCCGGTTTTGGTTCTCTCGGTCCGGTCGGTCTGACCATCCCGGTGATTGCTGACCGCACCGTGGCAAAAATGAGTGACTTCGCAGCAGGCGCCAACATTGATGGCCAGCACTATGCCGGCATCAACTGGGGCCGCGATCTGCCAGAAACACGCGTAGAAGATATTCGTAACGTGGTAGAAGGCGATCCGAGCCCGGATGGCAAAGGCATGTTGATGATTAAGCGCGGCATTGAAGTCGGCCACATCTTCCAGCTCGGCACCAAATATTCGGACGCGATGAAAGCAGCGGTACAGGGTGAAGATGGTCGCAACCAGATCATGACCATGGGCTGCTACGGTATCGGTATCACCCGCGTCGTGGCGGCGGCTATCGAACAGAACCACGACGAGCGCGGTATTATCTGGCCAGCGGCGCTGGCACCGTTCGAAGTGGCGATTCTGCCGATGAACATGCACAAATCCTTCCGCGTGAAAGAGCTGGCGGAACAGCTGTACAACGAGCTGCGCGCCAAAGGCATCGACGTAATTCTTGACGATCGTAAAGAGCGTCCGGGCGTGATGTTCGCCGATATGGAACTGATCGGCGTACCGCACACTATCGTGATTGGCGATCGCAACCTGGATAACCAGGAGATTGAGTACAAAGCCCGCGCCGCCAGCGAGAAGCAGATGATCAAGCAGCACGACATCGTCGACTTCCTCAGCCGCGCACTCAACAAGTAATCCCCTAACACCTCCTGCCGGAGACGTTTTTTTTAGCGTAGCTTGCCGCGTAGCGCCTTCACATTGCTACGTCGTGATTTGCCTTCCAGCCGCCGCTCTCTTGACGCCCGCGTCGGGCGCGTCGCGCGGCGCACTTTCTCCACCGTTGTCAGCTCGCGTATCAGGTTGATCAGCCGCTGCAGCGCCGCTTCGCGGTTCATCTCCTGGCTGCGATACTCCTGCGCTTTGATAATCACCACGCCATCGGCGCTGATCAAATGGTGGTTCGCCTCCAGCAGCCGCTGTTTATAAAACGGCGGTAGCGACGAGGCGTGAATATCGAAGCGCAGATGGATGGCGGTCGACGTCTTATTGACGTGCTGGCCGCCCGCGCCCTGAGCGCGAATGGCACTGAGCTCCACTTCATGTCCGCAATTGAAACACTACGTGACAGCACAATCATCTGCCACCTGCCGTTATCAGCGCGGTTGTATCCGGAAATAACCTGTTCATCAACTTAACCTTTTGTGCGCTGCCAGGCTGGCTGAGACCAGTGCTGGCTGTCACTTTTTGCCCTTTCTTTGCCACCTTCCCTGCGCCCCCTGGCTGATTTCCAGCGAACCCCTGTGATATAGTCGCATATCAACCAGAGTATTGATGCTCTGCTGAGGAGGTGTATGTGCAAAAGTATTGTGAGTTAGTTCGCCAGAAGTATACCGGGATTGGCAGCGGCGACCTGGGGTATGTGCCAGATGCGCACTGAAAGCACTCAATGATATTGCCGCTAATTCTCCGCTAAACTCTTCTGTCAGGGAACAGGCAGCGTATGCCGCTGCAAACTTATTGGTGAGCGACTATGTTGACGAATGAAGCCTACAAACCCATCAACTGTGATGACTACGACAACCTCGAGCTCGCCTGTACCAAACACTGGACGCTGTCGCTGGAGCTCAAAAACGGCGACCAGCTGAAGGCTAAAGCCGTGGACATGGTCTCACCTAAAAACGTCGAGTATCTTGCGGTCGACCTCTCCGGTGAAACGCGCGAGCTGCGTCTCGACCACATCGCCAGCGTCAGCCATCCTGAGCTGGGCACCGTTATCGTCAGCGAAGACGAATAATCTCTCCCCGGGCGGGAAAGCTGTTCCCGCCCACCTCGCTTAAGGCTGCAGCGAAGCGTAGTACGCCGCTAAATCATCCATATCCTGATCGCTCAATCCGGCCACGAAGGCTTTCATCACCTCTGCCTGACCGCCACTGCGCTCGCCTTTTTTGTAGGCCTGCAGCGAATGCAGCAGGTAAGGTGCATGCTGCCCGACCAGATTAGGGTAAAGCGGCACCGCGCTCTTACCTTCCGCGCCATGGCACGCCATACAGCTGGCGGCTTTCTGCGCGCCGGCCTTGACGTCGCCCTGTGCAAAAGCCGGCAGCGCAGCAGCCAGTAGCGCCGCGACAATCCACTGTTTCATCATTGCTGTTCCTTTTTAGGGTGTTGACCAGATCGCCTGCCAGCCTTGCGTCTCGCCCGCCGCGCCTGCGCGGGTGACAAACAGCCCAGGCGCGGCAATCAGCGTCTGGTTGTAGTAAATCAACGGAATACGTTCGCGCTGCCACGGCGGGACGCCCAGCTCCTGCCACAGTTTTTTCATTTCGCGACCACCAGCCCGGCCGACAACATGGTGATAGCCGTAGGCCTGAAAGCGCACAATAACCTGCTCATCCGCCGCCGGCCGGCACAGTTCCGCCAGCGCCGGACTGGCGTGCAGTTCACCCAGCCCATCAGGCAAAATTAATGGCTGCGTCAGCTGCTGCCAGGTTAGCGAGTGCTGACTCAGTGAGTGCTGTCGCGGCAGCCAGTAAAGCCGCTCCCGGTAGCGCCGCAGTTCGTGCGCGCCAAAGCGCAGACACGGCTGCGCATCTTCACGGCTGTGCATCACCTCGTCGGTAATGCGCTGCAGCGCGTCGCGCGCAGGCATTGCGCCACCGCGTTCGCCAATCCAGCGCCGCAGCAGCGCGTGCCGCCGCGCCTCGCTACACGCCAGCAACGGCGGAAAATGCAGCGCGCCTTGGGCATCGGTCAGCTGCGCCAGCTGCTCGCTGAGCAGCTCATCCAGCAATTGCTCCTGCTCACCGCACAGCGCTGCGCTGCGGGCGCTGGCCGCGCTGAAGTGAGGCCAGCGCGCCTGCAGCAGCGGCAGCACGTCCTGGCGCAGAAAATTGCGATCGTAGCGGCGATCAGCGTTGCTTTCATCGTCAATCCAGTCCAGCTGGTGCCCGACAGCGTAAGCTTCCAGCTGCTGACGGCTGAGGTTAAGCAACGGGCGCAGATGCCAGTGGCCGTTAACCTGCCGCTGCTGCGGCATCGCCGCCAGACCAGCCGGACCGCTGCCGCGTTTCAGCGCCAGCAGCAGCGTTTCAGCTTGGTCATCGAGGTGCTGAGCAGTAAGTAAGTACTCACCGGGTTGCAGGTGAGTAAATAACGCCTGATAGCGCGCCGTGCGGGCTGCGGCTTCAATGCCGCCGGCGCGAGCGTCCACCTGCACGCGCAGCACCTCGCAGGGAATGTGCCACTGCTGACACTGCTGCTGGCAGTGCGCCGCCCAGCGATCGGCGTTAGGACTAAAACCATGGTGCACATGTAATGTGCGCACGCGCAGCTGCGGCTGCTGGCGTTGCCAGCTTACTAACTGATACAGCAGGACGCTGGAATCGAGCCCGCCGCTGAATGCCAGCACGCAGCGGGCATCGGCTGGCAGCAGCGCAGCAAGATGAGAAAAGGACATGCACGCATTCCGTTGAGGTGAACCGCCGGATTGCGGCTCACTGCGCGCGCTATTTTACACCTGATACAGCTCCAGCGGCAAACCGTCCGGATCGGGGAAGAAGGTGCAGGCTTTACCGGTGAGAGCATCGATGCGGATCGGCTCACACACCACGCCCTTTTCCGCCAGCGCGGCAACCGATTGTTCGACATCATCCACACAAAACGCCAGATGGCGCAGCCCGCACGCTTCCGGTCCGCTGACGCGCGGCGGCGGCGCAGGAAACGAGAACAACTCAATGGTATAGATGCCATTAAGGCCAAGGTCGCCTTTCCATGAGTCGCGCCACCCATTAGCTCAAAGCCCAGCAAGTCGCAGTAAAACGCCTTACTGCGCTGATAATCGGTGGCAATAATGGCGATATGGTGAATCTGTTTTATCTGCAGCATAGCGGCTCCGAATGTATTCTGAGCCGCTTAGCCTACATGCCCGGCGCAGCGCTGAAAAGAGGCAATTATCTGAAGTTAGCGCGCAGGCTCGTCGCGCAGCACGCGCACCAGATAGCGGCCGTCGTCGGTGAGCGTGGCACCGTGAATATCAGTTTCAAAGCCGGGATAGTGCCGCCCGATGGTGCCGAGCATCAGCAGAAAATCCAGCACCGCCCGGCTCTGTTCGGTAATCATCTCGCCCGGCATCACCAGCGGCACGCCTGGCGGATAAGGCAGGATCATGTTGGCTGAAATCCGCCCGACCAACTCGCGAATGTCCACGGTTTCCACCTGTCCCTGCACCTGCCGCTGAAACGCCTGGTGCGGCGTCATCTTCATCTCCGGCAGAACGTCGAATGCCCGCAGCATCAGACGCGGCAGATCGTGCTGCAGGATCAGCTGATGAATGCCCTGCGCCAGCGTCTGGATGCGCATGTTACGGTAGAAGTCTGGATCTTCAGCATAGAGATCCGGCAGCATGTTTTTTACCCGCAGGTTGAGACCGTAGGCGCGTTTGAACTCCGTCAGTCCGCGCAGCACACTCATCGCTTTGGTTTTATCGATGCCAATGCTGAACAGGAACAGCAGATTGTACGGCCCGGTCTTCTCCACCACGATGCCACGCTGGTCGAGGAATTTCGCCACCAGCGCGGCCGGAATGCCCTCTTCCGCCATCTGGCCCAGTTCGCTCATGCCCGGCGTGAGAATGGTGACTTTGATGGGATCGAGATACATATGATCGCGATCGGCGTGCGTAAAGCCGTGCCACGCCTCATCGCCCGGCTGAATCGGCCAGCATTCGGCTTCATCCACCCGCTCCGGCTGCCAGATATCAAAGAACCAGCCGTCAGACTCTTCGCGCAGCCGCTGGATCTCCCGGCGAAAATGCAGCGCGCGCTCCACCGAGCGATTAATCAGCCGCCGGCCCGGATTACCGCGCAGCATCGCCGCCGCGGTCTCAATCGAAGAGACGATCGCGTAGCTCGGCGAGGTGGTGGTGTGCATCATGTAGGCTTCGTTGAAGGTGTCGTGATCGTAATCGCCCTTGATGTGAATCAGCGACGCCTGTGAGAACGCCGCCAGCAGTTTGTGGGTCGACTGGGTTTCATAGATCACTTTGCCGGGAATGCGCTCGCCGCTCATGCCGCTTTTGCCGCTGTAGATAGGGTGAAAGTTGGTGTACGGCACCCAGGCGGAATCGAAATGAATGGACGGCACGTCCAGCGTCTGTTTGATGTATTGCGTGTTATACAGCAGACCGTCGTAGGTTGAGTTGATGATGACCGCGTGCACCGGCCAGCTGGCGCGCGGTGTGTCGTTAACTTTCTGCTGGATGCTGTCGCGGGTGAATTCGCGCTTGGGGATGCCACCCAAAATGCCCAGCGCGTTCCGCGTCGGTTTGAGCCAGATGGGGATGATGTCGCTCATCATCAGCAGATGCGTCAGTGATTTGTGACAGTTGCGATCAATCAGTACCGTGCTGCCGGCCGGTGCGGCGTACATTCCGACGATTTTATTCGAAGTCGACGTGCCGTTGGTGACCATATAGCTCTGTTCAGCGCCAAAGGTATGCGCCACATACTCTTCTGCTTCGAGGTGCGGACCGGTGTGATCGAGCAGCGAACCCAGCTCGGTGACCGAGATCGAAACATCCGCTTTGAGCGTGTTGGCGCCGAAGAAATCATAGAACAGGCTGCCGACCGGGCTTTTCTGAAACGCCGTGCCGCCCATGTGGCCCGGCGTGCAGAAGGTGTATTTCCCCTCTTTGACGTAGGTGAACAGCGCTTTGGTCAGCGGCGGCATAATTTTGTCGATGTACTCATCGGTGTACTGCCGGATATGCAGCGCGATATCATCAGCGGCGTTGAGCGCGTATTCGAAGAAGTGCAGCGCCATGCGCATTTCATTAATGCTGACATCCATCTGCGAATGGGTGTTGATGAAGGCATACAGCGGCAGCGATTCGTTGAGCTGATTGATGTCGCTGCACAGCGCCAGGCTGTAGTCGTCCCAGTCAAAAATCACCCCGCAGACGCGCGGGTTGTGTTCGATCAGTTTCAGCAGGTCGCTGGCATTGTTGGGATAAACGGTCTGGAAACCCTGCAGCTTTAGCGCCGCGTCCAGTTCGCGAATCGGTTCATCTTTGTAGAACGCGCCGTGCGGTCCCATGATCGCAATAATATTCAATGCTCACCTCCTGTGGTGTTGTGGCACGGAATAAGGATAGCGAAAAGTGGCGGGTGAATGTTCCGGAATAGCGCCGTTGTTGGCCTGATGTTTGTCAGCGATGCATCTCAGGTCGCCATAAAGGGCGGCCTGACAAGGTTACTGCGCGGTTTTATCAGGTCGCCATGAATGGCGACCCTTATATCCCGATCATTCTCCTCCGGGTATGATGATCCCCGACTGATCATCGGGAAGTTGCTGGTGAGATGGGGGCGACCCCTGGGCATAAAGCCTGCTTTGTGGATTCATCCCCGGCAACTTAACTCCCGCCTTCAAGACCGGACGGTATCCTGTGCCCCGAGCACGCATCCATAAGGATGGTCATGGCGGTTTCCCTGTGCTGTTAAGGAGAATCTATGCAAACCCGTATGCCTGTCGGCATTGATATTGCCTCCGGAAAGTTTGATGTGGCCGTCTGGAAAGGCGACACGTCTTACAAAACCAAAGTCTTTCCCAACACCCCTAAGGGCTTTATCGCCCTGAAAAAATGGCTGGAGCCGTTCGGCTGCTGCCATATCTGCATGGAGGCTACCGGCGCGTACAGTGAGCCGCTGGCCACCTTCCTGCACGACGAAGGCTATGATGTCAGCGTGGAAAATCCTGCGCGCATCAGGCGCTTCGGGCAGGCCGAGCTGAGCCGGAATAAGACGGATAAAGACGATGCGCGCATGATAGCGCGCTACTGTAAACTGCACGGCCCATCGCTGTGGCAGCCGGCGCCGCTGAATGAACGCAGGCTGAAAGCGCTGGTGAAGCGCCTGACGAATCTTCAGGAAATGCGGCAGATGGAAGAGAACCGGCTGGAGGTATCGGATGCGGTGGTGCAGCCCTCAATCCGCGTGGTCATTGCGGCGCTGGATGCGCAGATAGACGAAACGAAGCGGGCAATAAACGACCATATTGACAATGACCCGGGCCTTAAAAAGAACAGGGAACTGCTGGAGTCCATCCCGGGCGTGCTGGGCAGCACGATGCTGGCGTATATGGGGGACATGTCGAGGTTCAGCAGCAGCAAGGCTCTTGTGGCGTGGGTGGGGCTGAATCCGATGCGGCAGGAGTCCGGTGAGTGGAAGGGCAAAAGCAGGATATCGAAGATGGGCAACAGCGCGATGCGCAAGGCCCTGTACATGCCAGCGATAGTGGCGATGAAGTGGAATCCGGCGGTAAGTTTGCTGAAGAAGCTGCTGCAGCTGGCTTATGGTGTGCTGAAGTCGGGTCGTCCGTTCGATGCCGAAATATGTCTTGCCAGGTAACCGGCAAGACGGTATCTACAAAATATGGCCCGATGCGCATTCATGCGCATCGGATACAATCCCACAACCGTTGCCGTTTGTCATAGGGTGCGCATTTATGCGCACCAGGATAATGCAGGAATTTTCAAATGATTACGCCAGCAACGGACACTGCGGCGGCAGGCGGCAGCTCAACGCGCCGGGCTGCACCTCAATCACAAACTCGCTGCCGGACAGCGGCTCGCCGTCGAGGTTAAAGGTCATCTCATGCGGTGAACGGATGGTCAGCGACGTCAGCTGTGCCGCGACAATGTTCGGGTTTTCGTCGTCACGCGTCAGCGAGTGCAGCAGCGTCGGCAGCAGCTCCTGGGCGGTTACGATGCTGAGATTGAGTTGTCCGTCATTAATCAGCGCTTCTGGACACAACCGCTGTCCGCCACCGGCCTGACGGCCATTGCCAATGCCAATCACCAGCGCGTCACCCTGCCAGTGAAAGCCCGGTCCGCTGATTTCGCAGCTGTCCGGCTTCAGCGCATCAACGCGCATCAGGCCATGAATGAAATAGGAGACGCCGCCCAGCGCCGATTTCAGTTTCTCCGGCGTTTCCGTAGTGATGCGCGTGCCAAAACCGCCGGTAGCCATGTTGATGAAGTAACGGTCGCCGTTCACCCGCACCAGATCGATGGCCTTGGCTTTGCCCAGTACCGCCAGCCGCAGCGCCGCTTCCATTTCTGCCGGGATACCGGCGCTGGTAGCAAAATCGTTGGCGGTGCCAAGCGGTAAAATCCCCAGCACCGGCCGCTGCGCTGCCGGCAGTGCTGCCAGCGCGGTGGCAATCTCATTGATGGTGCCATCGCCGCCGCCAGCCACCACGGTTTCCGCCTGCAGCTGCAGCGCTTCCTGCACGTAGCGATCACCGTCGCCTTTTTCCCAGGTCACGCGCACTGCCAGGTTAAAGCCTTCGTCGCGCAGAGTATTCACGGCGGCACGCAAATCTTCATTGCCTGCGCCTTTTCCATTCAGAATCAGCAACGTGAGGGGTTTATTTTGCATTATCGCTTCCCTGATGAGTAAGACAGAGCTGTGGTTATAGCATAGCTGCGGCGGGAACTTTATCGGCGAACAATGAAAAAAGAAAACCCGCATGGGGGAGCCGGGCGGGTGAATGAGGTGGTTCCTGGTACTACCTGCTGTTTGTTGTTACTCGTTAGCAGTAGGCGCGCTTCTAAAGCGCGGCGAAGCGGCGGTCTGTGACCCTGTTCTAACTTCGCCGTTTTCTTTTCATTTAGTGCGATTTTTACCGTGCGGATCGTAAGTGCTGTTACCGTCGGTAAAATTGCGCAGCAGCAGCGCATAAGCCAGATCGACCCCCTCCGGCACGCTGATCCAGACGCGATGACCATCTCCCGGAGCGACTTCAACCGCGGCACCCTTGTCATTCTGCATCGCCTGCAGCGTGCAGTTGAGATTCCCGTCTGGCGTCATGATCTCCACGCTATCGCCCAGCATGAACTTGTTCTTCACCGCCACCTGCGCCCACATACCGCGCCGCTCACCGGTAAATTCACCAACAAACTGCTGACGCTCCGAAATGGAAAAACCCTGCTCGTAATTTTGATAGCTGTCATGGGTGTGGCGACGCAAAAAACCTTCGGTGCAGCCGCGGTGCGCCAGCCCTTCCAGCGTCTCCAGCAGTGCCGGATCGAAAGGTTTGCCGGCGGCCGCATCGTCGATTGCGCGGCGGTACACCTGCGCGGTGCGCGCGCAGTAGTAGAACGATTTGGTGCGGCCTTCAATTTTCAGCGAATGCACGCCCATCTGGCTCAGGCGTTCGACGTGCGCCACCGCGCGCAGATCTTTCGAGTTCATGATGTAGGTACCGTGCTCATCTTCGAACGCGCTCATCACCTCGCCCGGCTTCATCTTCTCTTCCAGCAGGAATACCCGGTCGGTGGGCTGACCGACGCCGAGCGTCGCGGGCTGCACCGCAACCGGATGATGGAAGCCAACAATGTTGCCGACCTCATCCTGCTGGCCTTCGGCCACGTTATATTCCCAGCGGCAGGCGTTGGTACAGGTGCCCTGATTGGGATCGCGCTTATTCAGATAGCCAGAGAGCAGGCAGCGGCCGGAGTAGGCCATGCACAGCGCGCCGTGAACAAAGATTTCGATCTCCATCTCCGGTACCTGCTGGCGAATTTCGGCGATCTCCTCCAGCGACAGCTCGCGCGACAGAATCACGCGCGTCAGCCCCATCTGCTGCCAGAACTTCACCGTGGCCCAGTTCACCGCGTTAGCCTGCACCGACAGGTGAATCGGCATCTGCGGGAAGGCTTCGCGCACCAGCATGATCAGGCCGGGATCGGACATGATCAGCGCATCCGGCTGCATTTCGATGACCGGCGTCAGATCGCGGATAAAGGTTTTCAGCTTGGCGTTGTGCGGGGCAATGTTTACCACCACGTAAAACTTCTTGCCGAGCGCGTGCGCCTCGCTGATGCCTTTGGCGAGGTTTTCATTAATGAATTCGTTGTTGCGCACGTGCAGGCTGTAGCGCGGCTGGCCGGCATAGACCGCGTCAGGCGGCCCTGCAAAAGGTGGGGAATTGTAGGCAGGGCGACTCCCGATGTAAATTGACCTAGATCAATCTAAGCGGTTACAGCAGGCGGCCAACATCCGCTTCCCCGTGCCGCCGGCATCGGTGTAGCGCAGGCTGTTTTCCTGCAGGTTAGTAAACAGCTGCATCAGCCGGTCCGGATCGCCAAAGCTGCTGGCCTGCGCCGGCAGTATCAGGCTGAGCATCAACCCCCGGCTGCGATAGCGTTCGCCAAAACTGCCCGCCACCACCTCCAGTAGACTGACCAGATCCACCGGCTGTTTGCGGTAGGCGAGGGCGCCAGCGTCGGAGAGCGATAACTAGTGCAGGTCTTCCACCAGCTGGGTCAGCAGCGCGACTTCGCTCTGCAGCGAACTGATGGCGTCGGGGGTCAGCTTGCACACGCCATCCTGCATCGCCTCCAGCTCACCGCGTAAAATCGCCAGCGGCGTACGCAGCTCGTGGGAAATATCGGCCATAAAGGCACGCCGGTTGCTCTCGTTTTTCTCCAACGAGCGCGCCAGCTGGCCAATTTCGTCGCTGCTGCCGACCTCCACCCGGGTGGTAAATTTGCCCGCAGCCAGCTAATGGGTGCCGTCCACCAGGCGTTTCACCGGCGCCAGCAGGCCGCGCGCCAGCAGCCAGGTGACCAGCGCGGCCAGCAGCGTGGTGAGGCCGACAATCAGCCAGCTGGTCTGGCGCTGCTGATGGTCAACGTTGATATCGGTGCTGCGCGTCAGTCGCTCGGCGGGCGACGCAATCACCCAGCCAACAATCTTGCCGTTGCTGGTGGTGATATTGCGGCGCGAGCCTTCTGGCGGCACCGGCGAGCGCGGGTCGGACAATATTTTGTACTGCTGATCGATAATCCAGAACTGGGTGCGCCAGCCGTGCGGCGGCAGTTGAGTGCCGCTACCGGGTTTCTGTTCCAGCGAGCGCAGAATGGTGAAAATCAGCCGATCGTTGTTACGCAGAAAGTCCCAGCTCCCGTGCTATTCGTATTGATCGGCCAGCGCATCGCTCAGCAGCGTCAGGCGCTGCTCGTTGCCCTTTTTGATGTAATCGACAAAGCCATGCTCAAAGCTGAGGCGCACGCCCCAGTGCATGGTGATGATCACCAGCATGCAGGTGGAAAAAATTGCTATAAACAGTTTGGCGCTGATGCCGAGTTTTACCGGCTGCTTCATCCTTTTCTCCTGCCTCTCAGGTCCACGTTTTTACTCACATCGGCGGGTACGCGCCAGAACACCAGCGCCGGCAGCGCAATGACCAGCGCCATGCACAAATAGGTGTACATAAAGGTTTGATGGGTCGCGGCGCTGTCGCTCACCGCGCCGTGGCCGAAAGCGCCGAGCAGCAGACCGGCCACGGTGACGCCGATACTCATCGACAGCTGCATAATCATCGACAGCAGGTTGTTACCGCTCGAGGCCAGCTCGTCCGGCAGCTCTTTCAGCGTCAGGGTATTCATGGACGAAAAGCGGATGGCATTGACCATGCCCTGCAACAGTAGCACCACGGGCAGCAGCCAGAGCCAGTCGAGCAGCGCCACGACGGGAAACAGCAGCACCACTAGGCTGTGTCCCTTAATTACATAACCTTTTGTAAAACAGCCGGATGCGTCCCAGTTTCACCATCGCCAGATAATTCCTCGCCGTTTTGTCATAACGTGTGGCAATGCGGCGGTATTCTTTTGTCCGGAGTAGGCTTTGTCAGCCAGCACTGCATGGCCACGACGCTTCATGCTGCCGTTCCGGCGCTGAACACCAATACCGTCCAGAAGACGTTGTGCAAACTGGCTTTCGTGAGCCTGACCGGGACTCAGTACGATATTTAACGGCAGACCGCTTCCGTCTGTCGCCAGATGGATTTTGGTGCCAAAACCACCGCGAGAGCGACCCAGCCCATTATCTCCGGCGATATCGGAATGTTTTTTTGCGCCCCGGCGGCGCACCTGAGTGCCCGGATATTGCTGCCATCCAGCGCAGTTGCGGACCAGTCAGCGAGACCATGAGCATCAAGAGAAGAAAGTAACCTGTTGAAAATAATGTTAATCACTCCCGATTTAGACCATCGATTAAAACGGTTATAAACGGTCTTCCATGGGCCATATCGCTCAGGCAAATAGCGCCATGGTGCGCCTGAACACAGCACCCAGAACATGCCGTTGATGATCATACGATGTTCAGCCCATGGACGTCCGGCCCGTGGTGTTGCTGGTTCAGCAGGTAATAAGGGCTGGATGATAGTCCATGCTTCATCGGGAAGGTCGTAGCGAGCCATAGTTCAGTGTGTTGTGGAAACAGGTAGTTACTATATCTCAGGTGATTAAGGGAAACAGCCTAACCCAGGCAGCCACAGCGGTCCGCGCTTTGCCGGTTCGCCAATGGGCCACGAATTTACCTCACTGGTGCTGGCACTGCTGCAGACCGGTGGACATCCGTCAAAAGAGGCGCAGAGCCTGCTGGATCAGGTTGTTGCGCTGGACAGCGACCTGCATTTCGAAACTTATTACTCTTTGTCGTGCCACAACTGTCCGGACGTGGTACAGAGGCACTGAACCTGATGGCGGTGCTCAACCCGCGCATTCGTCACACCGCCATTGACGGCGGCATGTTCCAGAATGAGATCACCGAGCGCAACGTCATGGGCGTGCCGGCGGTTTACCTCAACGGTAAAGAGTTCGGTCAGGGTCGCATGAGCCTGGCAGAAATCGTCGGTAAGGTAGACACCAATGCGGATAAGCGTGCGGCTGAAGAGCTGAACAAGCGTGATGCGTATGAAGTGCTGATCGTCGGCAGCGGCCCGGCGGGCGCCGCGGCGGCCATCTACTCCGCGCGTAAAGGGATTCGTACCGGCCTGATGGGCGAGCGCTTTGGCGGCCAGGTGCTGGACACCGTTGACATTGAAAACTACATCTCCGTGCCGAAAACCGAAGGGGCGAAGCTCGCCGGTTCCCTGCGTGCCCACGTTGATGACTATGACGTTGACGTGATCGACACCCAGAGCGCCATCAAGCTGATTCCGGCAGCGAAAGAGGGCGGCCTGCACGCCATCGAAACCGCTTCCGGCGCGGTGCTGAAATCACGCAGCATCATCATTGCTACCGGCGCACGCTGGCGCAACATGGGCGTTCCGGGTGAAGAGCAGTATCGCACTAAAGGTGTGACCTACTGCCCGCACTGTGACGGCCCGCTGTTTAAAGGCAAACGCACGGCGGTGATCGGCGGCGGTAACTCCGGCGTTGAAGCGGCCATCGATCTGGCCGGTATTGTCGAGCACGTCACGCTGCTGGAGTTCGCCAGCGAAATGCGTGCTGATAAAGTGCTGCAGGATAAACTGCGCAGCCTGAAAAACGTTGATGTGATCCTGAA
The DNA here is from genome assembly GCF_059731155.1 of Type-A symbiont of Plautia stali. Taxonomy (NCBI): domain Bacteria; species Type-A symbiont of Plautia stali. The sequence goes on from NZ_AP035891.1 coordinate 2,261,914, forward strand.
CGCGCAGACCACCGAAGTGAAAGGCGACGGCAGTAAAGTTACCGGTCTGACGTACATCGACCGCAATAACCAGACCAGCCACGAACTGGCGCTGAGCGGTATCTTCGTACAGATTGGTCTGCTGCCCAACACCAACTGGCTGGAAGGCGCAGTAGAGCGCAACCGCATGGGCGAGATCCTGATTGACGCCAAAGGCGAAACCAGCCTGAAAGGCGTATTTGCCGCCGGCGACTGCACCACAGTGCCATACAAGCAGATCATCATTGCCAGCGGGGAAGGGGCCAAAGCGTCACTGAGCGCGTTTGATTACCTGATCCGCACCAAACCGGCTGAATAAGTTTTGCGATAGCCACGCAAGCGCCCTGCAACCTGTGTTGCGGGGCTTTTTTTTATCCCAGCCAGCGACGCGCTTGTTCATCGCTGATATCGCGATAATAAATTTTATGGATGCGCTCGCTGCAGCGTTTGCATTCGGCTTCGAGGTTCGTGGAATACCTGTAACGGCCGCCGGGGGCAACGGCGCCTTGACGGGAAATGGTGATATTGTGCCAGTGATGCGCGTGCGGAAGAAAACTGAATAAAGTCATTAGCGATTCCGGGTGAAGGTGAAACAGCGGTCTTCAAATCCGGAGGGGAATTAGGCCGCGTTACGCCGCCGGCCGGTTTGATATTAATCAAGTTGCGCGCTTTCTTCTGTTTATTTCCCGCATACTGTCCCGGCAGATTAAATTAACTATCCTGATGAATTTTAGGTTTTTTTGGAAAATTGATCTCCGTCGATTTCTTTATATTTTCCTGATGAACAAAAAATCACGAAAATTGATGGCGCACGTATTTTTGCTCATCGTTGTGCGGCAAAAAAGCGCACCCGACGCAGGATTTACAACCTTCAGCTGACCCTTTATGCTGTGAAAGCACGTCTGACACGGACGTGCATGACTCGGGTGCCCTTCTTTGTGAAGGCTGAGAAATACCCGTACTACCTGATCTGGATAATGCCAGCGTAGGGAAGTCAGATGCCTGACCGCATTCGCCTTCCTGATTGCCGGTTGGGAGCCTTATGACACAGCCTGACCATCTTTCCCCGGCGCAACTCGCGCACTCTCTGCAACTGCTGCGGCAGCAGGCACCGCTCGTGCACTGTATGACCAACGACGTGGTGCAAACCTTTACCGCCAACGTGCTGCTGGCAATGCAGGCTTCGCCCGCGATGGTGATTGATAGCGCAGAAGCGGCGCAGTTTGCCGGTTTTGCCGATGCGCTGCTGATTAACGTTGGCACCTTAACTCGCGAGCGTCGTGATGCGATGCTGGCGGCGGTACAGGCCGCTAACCAGGCCGGCACACCGTGGATCCTCGATCCGGTGGCGGTAGGCGCGCTAACCCTGCGCACCGAGTTCTGTCAGCACCTGCTGAGCCTGCGACCGGCGGCCATTCGCGGTAACGCTTCAGAGATTCTCGCCTTAGCCAACCAAGCCACGGGCGGACGCGGCGTAGATAGCGTGCATCATGCCGATGCTGCACTGAACGCCGCGCAGCAGCTGGCGCAACGCTGCACGACTATCGTTGCGGTAACCGGCGAAGTCGATTACGTCACCTATGGTCGCCAGATGCTGGCGATTCCCGGCGGCAGTCCGCTGATGACGCGCGTGGTCGGCACCGGTTGTGCGCTATCCGCAGTAGTCGCAGCGTGCAGCAGCCTGCCGGGCGAGCGCATCCAGCACGTGGCAGCGGCCTGCCGCGTAATGTCACTGGCCGGAGAGCAGGCCGCGCGCAGCGTGGCAGGGCCGGGTAGCTTCGTCGCCGCTTTTCTGGATGCGCTATGGACGCTGGAGGTGGCGGCATGAAACGCATCAATGCCCTGACCATTGCCGGCACCGACCCCAGCGGCGGCGCGGGTATCCAGGCCGATCTGAAAGCTTTTTCCGCGCTCGGCGCGTACGGCACCAGCGTGATTACCGCGCTGGTGGCACAGAACACCCGTGGCGTGCAGTCGGTGTATCGCATCGAACCGGCATTTGTCGCGGCGCAGCTCGACTCGGTGCTGGATGACGTGCGCATTGACGCCGCCAAAATCGGTATGCTGGCGGAGACGGCGATCGTTGAGGTGGTGGCAGAGAAGCTGAAACGCGCCAGCCTGCCGTTTGTGGTGCTGGACACGGTGATGATCGCCAAAAGCAGCGATGCGCTGCTGTCGCCCGATGCGGTAGCAAGCATTCGTGAACTGCTGCTGCCGCAGGTATCGCTGATCACCCCCAACCTGCCGGAAGCCGCGGCGCTGCTGGGTTGCCGCATGGCGCAGGACGAAGCGAGTATGCTGCAGCAGGGCGATGCGCTGCTGGAACTGGGCTGCGAAGCAGTGATGATGAAGGGCGGTCATCTCAGCGATGCGGAAAGCCCTGACTGGCTGATCACCCGCGCCGGCCGCCAGCGCTTTACCGCGCCGCGCGTTAACACCCGTCATACGCACGGCACCGGCTGCACGCTGTCGGCGGCGCTGGCGGCATTGCGACCGCGCCACGCAGACTGGGCGGGCACCGTGGCGGAGGCCAAGGCCTGGCTGCAGCAGGCGCTGCTGCACGCCGATTCGCTCGAGGTCGGCCACGGCATTGGGCCGGTGCATCATTTCCATCAGTGGTGGTAGGGCGTAACGCCAGATTGCCGTTTTTTCACTGCGTATCCGTCTGAAAAATGGAGTCAGCAATTTGCCAGCCTGGCGCGTTTCGGTCCAAGCTGTGGGGGCGAATCGGCAGGTGCCGGTTCTTTTCCAGCCATTTATCAGGAGCGAACATGACGGACATCGTACAGTTATTGGGTAAAGAGGCGGATACGCTTCTTCAACATCGCTGCATGACCATTCCAGCGGACAGCCTTTATTTGCCGGACGCGGATTATGTCGATCGCGTGATGATTGATAACAATCGTTCACCTGCGGTACTGCGCAATATGCAGGCGCCTCGTTCGCCGCCAATCCGGCCTATTTCGACCCGAAGAATATCGTCGAGCTGGCGATTGAAGCCGGCTGTAACTGTGTGGCGTCAACTTATGGCGTGCTGGCCTCCGTGTCACGTCGCTACGCGCACCGCATCCCGTTTATGGTCAAGCTGAACCATAACGAAACCCTGAGCTATCCCACGCAGTATGACCAGACGCTGTACGCCAGCGTCGAGCAGGCGTTCAACATGGGCGCGGTTGCGGTCGGCGCCACCATCTATTTTGGTTCTGAGCAGTCACGCCGGCAGATCGAGGAGATCGCGGCGGCCTTCGAGCGCGCGCACGAGCTGGGCATGGTGCCGGTGCTGTGGGCCTATCTGCGTAACAACGATTTCAAGAAGGATGGGGTGGATTATCACGCCAGCGCCGATTTAACCGGTCAGGCTAACCATCTGGCGGCCACCATTGGTGCCGACATTGTGAAGCAGAAAATGGCGGAGAATAACGGCGGCTATAACGCAGTGAAGTTTGGTCACACCGATGAGCGCGTGTACAGCAAGCTGACCAGTGAGAATCCGATCGATCTGGTGCGCTACCAGCTGGCCAACTGCTATATGGGCCGCGCCGGGCTGATTAACTCCGGCGGTGCTTCAGCCGGTGCGACCGATGTGGCGGAGTTGGTGCGTACGGCGGTGATCAATAAACGCGCCGGCGGCATGGGGCTGATCCTCGGGCGCAAGGCTTTTAAGAAGTCGCTGAAAGAGGGCGTGGCGCTGATTAATGCGGTGCAGGATGTGTATCTGGCGAAGGATGTGACGATTGCCTGATGGTGTGAGGTGCGTTTTTTCCCCTCACCCTAACCCTCTCCCGCAAGCGGGAGAGGGGACAGAAATGTGCGTTTTTTCAGAGAGTTAATCATTGAGGACTTGCTGGAACAACTCCCTCTCCCAGTCGGAGAGAGCCGGGGTGAGGGCATCACACCGCACCGCATCACACCGCACAACACTACGGCCCTTCAAACCATTCGCTGTTGCGCTCGGCAATCGGCGTAATGGTCAGAATAATCTCCTGCAGATGTCGCCGCATCGCCTTCTCAGCAGCATCGGCATCTTGCGCTTTCAGCGCGGCAAATATCTCTTCGTGCTGTTGAATCAGGCTCTCCGGCGGCGACACTTCGCTCAGCGTCAGAAAGCGCACGCGGTCCATCGTCGCTTTAATGTTCTCCACCGTCTCCCACGCCAGCAGACAGTCAATGCCTTCGGCAATCAAACGGTGAAACTCATCGTCGAGCGCCAGAAACGCCTGGGTGTCGTGGCGTTCCGCTGCCAGACGCTGCAGCTGCAGATTGTGTTCCAGCGCCATCAGTCCGGTGGCACCGATCTCCAGCGCGGCGCGGCGAACCACGGCGATCTCCACCGCTTCACGGATGAAACGGCCATCGGCCACGCGCTGGGCGGAGATTTTGCGCACGAAGGTGCCGCGCTGCGGCAGGACCTGCATCAGGCCGGCTTCCGCCAGTTTGATAAAGGCTTCCCGCACCGGCTGCCGCGACACGTTGAAGCGCGCCGACACTTCTTTCTCCGACAGCAGCGAGCCTGGATGGATCACGCAGGTCACGATATCCTTCCGCAGATAGCGATAAATCTGCTGATTTACCGGTTCGCTGGTGGTTATGGTATAGGCAATCGACATGCAGCAATATCCGTATTACGGCTGGCCGCCGCCAGCCCGCTTAGAAAGCGTCAGTCTAATCAGCACGCTGCGTCTGCGCTACACATTTGTGCAGGCGGCTTAGCCTTCTGTGACCAGCTCCTGCACCGTGGCGCGCGCGCCGGTAAGCCGCAGCGGCTGGTACAGCTCGGTGAGCCGCGTAACAAACGCCGAGTGATAACGTAAGTCGTCGCCGAACACCGCCTGCAGGCGCAGTAAGGCCTCAACGCGCTGCGGACCCTCCTCGCTGTTGGCAACAATGCTGGCCAGCTGTGCGTTGAGCGGATCGCGAATCTCAATCGCCGCGCCCTGCTCATCGACGCCGCTGATATAGCGCATCCAACCCGCTACGCCCAGCAGCAGATAATCACAGGCCGTCCCGTTACGCAGATGCCAGCGCACGCTATCCAGCAGGCGCTGCGGCAGCTTCTGCGTGCCGTCGGTGGCGATTTGATAAGTGCGATGTTTAATCGCCCGGTTTTCGTAACGGGCGATCAGCGAATCGGCATAGGCGACCAAATCGACATCCTGAGTGCGCAGCGTGGGTGCCTGATCCTGCAGCATCAGCGCGCGCGCCGCCTGACGAAAATTCGCATCGGCCATGCAATCGCTGATGTGCGGATAACCGGCCAGGTAGCCGAGATAAGCTAGGAACGAGTGGCTGCCGTTGAGCATGCGCAGTTTCATCTCTTCGTACGGCAGCACATCACGCACCAGCTCCGCACCGACCTGTTCCCACGCCGGGCGGCCGCTGACGAAGTTATCTTCAATCACCCACTGGAAAAAAGGTTCGGCTTCCATCGCTACCGGATCGCGACTGCCCAGCCGCGCTTCCAGCGTCGCGAAAGCCTCATCGGTCATCGCCGGTACGATGCGATCCACCATGGTTGAGGGAAAGGTTAGGTAGGTCTGAATGTAATCCGCCAGCGCCGGGCTGCGGCGCTGCGCCAGCTGGGTAATCACATTACGCGTAACGTGGCCGTTCTCCGGCATGTTGTCACACGACATCACGCTAAACGGCGGCAGATCGCGCTGGCGACGGCGTTCAATCGCCGCCAGGATCACGCCGGGCAGCGAGCGCGGCGTGTCAGGATGCGCCACATCGTGCACGATGTCCGGATGCGTCAGGTCGAGCTGGCCGCTCGACGGCAGCGAACAGTAGCCTTTTTCCGTGACCGTCATCGATACGATGGCGATTTCCGGCTGGCTCATCGCTTCAATCACCGCCTCAATACCGTCACTTTTCGCGTGCAGCGCCTGGGTAATTACGCCAACAATGCGCGTGTGCAGGCTGTCGTCGGCCATTTCGGTCACGCTGTACAGCAAATCCTGCTGGCGCAGAGCGGCGATCAGCGCGCCGCTGTTAAGATTCACTTCGCAGTAGCCCCAGTCGCTGCCGTGCTGCGCCAGTTTGTCAGTGGCCAGCGCCTGATGGGCGCGGTGAAAGGCACCAAAACTAATGTACACCATGCGGGTTTTCAGCTGGCTGCGGTCGTAACTGGGGCGCTGTACGTCAGCGGGAAGGCGATCGGGTTGTAACATGCATAATCCTTGTGGCAAACGGGGCGCGCGGCGCCCCAGCAGAGTCATTCGATTAAACGGAGACCGGTTTGTCGCTGGCTTTCGGGCTGCGAATCACAAACAGCACCAGCAGCGCGCCAAGTGCCGCCACCACGCCCGCCAGCACAAAGGCGCTGTCAAATTTGCCGGTGTGCTGCACGATGAAACCGGTAACGATCGGGCCGATAATGCCGGACAGGCTGCCAATCAGGTGGATAAAGCCGCTGATGCTGCCGACGCGGCTCTTGTGCACCACATCCTGAATAATCGCCCAGTAAATGGCACCGGTGATGTAAAGGAAGAAGATGGAGATCGACATCATGATCACCGCCGAATTCACCTCTTTGATGGTGCCCGCCAGCGTCACACATATCGCTGCCGCCAGCAGCGACACCACCAGCACAATTTTGCGCGATAGCAGCAGCTTACCGGTGATATTAAAGATTTTATCGGATATCCAGCCGCCCAGCGCCAGGCCAACGAAGCCGACAATCCACGGGATCATGGTGGTGATGCTCATGGCTTTGATATCCAGCCCGTGCGCCTGCACCAGATAGGCCGGGAACCAGCTCAGGAAGAAGAACAGAATGTAGTTGTAGCAGAAGAAGGCGAACGCGGTGACGAGGATAATCGGCTGACGCAGATAGTAGCCCATGCCGTGCGCTTTGCCGTCCGTGTCGATGATATCTGCCGGCTCTTCCGCTTTCAGTTTCTCTACCAGCGCGCGCTCCTGCGCAGAGACGTGCTTACTGCGCGCCGGATTATCGGCGGCGAAGAAGAACCACAGCGCCATCCACACTAGGCCAATCAGGCAGATCACCACAAACGCCGGACGCCAGCCGAAGGAGAGCGCTAGGTAGCCGACAATCGGCCCGGCGACCGCGCCGCCGAGCGGGGAACCGGCACTCAGCAGGCCCATGGCGGTGGCAGCCTGCTTTTTCGGGAACCAGCCGTTGATAGCTTTGTTGGCCGAGGCGCAAATCGGGCCTTCCGCCATACCGAACAGCACGCGCAGAATCATCATCGACCAGAAACCGGTCGCCAGCGCGGTCATGCCGCAGAACAGCGACCACATGCCGACGGCGGTGCCGAGCACGATCGTCGGGCCAAATTTATCGGTGGCTAAGCCACCAATAAAGTTGAACAGCGCGTAGCCGAAGAAGAAGTTGCCGAAAATCAGGCCGAACTGTTCGGCATTGATCATCAGATCTTTTTCCACCAGCGGCACGGTGAGCGACAGGGCAATACGATCGAGGTAGTTGATCATATAAACCAGGAACAGCAGCAGTACGAGGGTCCAGCGTAAATTCTTCAGCATAGAAACTCCGTTTCCCTGTTCTTCTTCGGCTGCATCGTCACGGGCAGATTACCTTGATGACCGCGGCGCTGCGCCTGATTTATGCAGGGGATTATTGTTGTGGCCGGCGGGTACGCACCGGCATCAGGGACATCTGGTGTGGCACATCACTCAATCCATTTGCAGGATCACTTTGCAGCAGGTGCGCGGGTCTTGTTCAAACAGCGTCATGGCGCGCTCGATCTGCGCCAGCGGGAAATAATGGGTGACCAGTTTTTCCGGCTGGATCAGCCCCTGTTCCAGCCACGCAATCACCTGCGGGAAGCGGTTGCTGTTCAGGCGCGAGGTAAACAGCGACAGCTCTTTGCTGGTCAACGCCTGCTGCGTCAGGCTGCACGGCTCAGCAGAAAACCCGAGCAGGCCAACGCGCGCCGCCGGCGAGGCCAGCGCAGCCGCTTCGGCGAGGATCGCCGGATGGCAGGCGGCGTCGATAATCAGCGTCGGCTGTACGCCTTCCAGCTGCGCCGCCAGCGGGATCTCACTGTTGTTATACAGGCGATCGGCACCGTTTTGCTGCGCCAGCGCCAGCCGCTCCGGCAGGCGGTCCACCACCAGCACCTGCTGTACACCGTACACGCCTTTGAGCACCTTAATGGCGGTCAGCCCCATCGGACCGGCACCGTAAATCAGCGCCACATCCTGTGGCTGCGGTTTGAGGAACGCCGTGATGTTAGCGGCAATGGTGAAGGGCTCAACCAAGCTGGCGAGTTGGTCGGGAATGCTCGCCGGCAGGCGATGGGCATTTTTTGCTGGTGCCACCGCATATTCGCTGAAGCCGCCGTCGCGGTGAACGCCAATCACCTGCAACGACTGACAGACATTGGGACGGCCAACGGAGCAGGGATAGCAGTGGCCGCAGCTCACCACCGGATCGACCGCGACTCGCTCGCCCAGCCGGCTGGCATCGACGTCCTGTCCGACCGCGTCAATCACGCCGAAAAACTCATGGCCGATCACGCGCGGATAGCGGGCAAACGGATTGTGACCGTGCCAGATGTGCACGTCAGAGCCACAGATACTGGCAAATTTCACTTTTACCCGCACTTCATCAGCGGCGGGCTGCGGCAGCGCGCGCTCGGCCAGCAGCAGTTCACCCGGTTGTTCAATCACCACACTTTTCATCATCAGCTCCTGGCTGGTGGCCTGAAGGCGCGGCGTACCAGCAATAACGGGACAGTAATGACGAAAAAATACGCGCAATAATACTACCATACAAGTTGCTGTTGCAGAGTTGTGAACGCAATCACAGAGCGGAAGGGGTCGTTGCAGAGAGAGGTTTAAGAATGACGTTCCGGTGCGCATCAATGCGCACCCTGTAAACCGGACAGTGACTTTGCAGGGTCGCCATTTGTGGCGTAACAGCTCTCGTTCAGCAGAAATTGGAATGATGTTACAGGGGCCGCATCACTGCACACCCTGTAAAGTCATTACCCGATTTGCAGGCTCGCCATTTATGGCGACCGGAAAAGAAGCAGCAAAATGACAGGCCTGCTGCGATCGACGGCACGCTCGCCGCGCAACATCACGGCCGCCGTAACGTCACCGCGCTGAGCGTGCGCCACAATAACTCTTTATCCTGCGGCGACACGTTGCGCTGCTGAATGTCTCGCATAAATTCGGCCTTCTGCGGTGCCTGCAGCGTCGCGCCCTGTTTCAACTGCGCGGCAAGCTGCGTCAGAATCGCGTCGCTGTAATAACCAATGCTTTTGCGCACCTCATCCAGCGGAAGCGGCTGCCAGTGCGGCTCCGGCGTCGCCAGCCAGTCGGCGCGATAGCGATACTGCACCGCTTTCGCCACATCCATCTGCGCCTGAATAAACGTCTGCACCGTGGCATCGTCCAAGCCCAGCTGACGCGCTTCCGCCAGGGCTTTGTCCAGCACCTTGCGCTCCTGACCCAAATCTTCAATCGGCTGATGATGCTGCGCCTTATAGCCCGCCACATCCTTCATGTAAGACAAGCGCGTGTTGATAAGCTGGCTCGGCGAAGGACTGCTGAGTTCTGCCGCGGCGGCGGAACAGCTGCAAATCAGCAGCGCTAACGTGGCCGATCGTAACTGCATTTCCATACTGATGCTCCCAATGTTCAACCCAGGCGCTGGATCTGCGCGAGGCTCAGGCTAAGACAAAATAATGACATGACAAAGTGCAGGGTGAAAAATTATCTTGTTTTTAATCTACCAACTAGTAGGTTTTTTCCAGCGCCTTTTGCCGCAATGTTATTGCACTTTGGGTTGAATGATTTCTGGCACAGGGCTGCCGCTGAAGCAGCGCTTATCATCAAAAGGAACACTCCATGACGGTCTTATCACATCACAAACGCCTTTCACTGCTGATTGCCGGTTCACTGCTGGCCGGCGCCACGCTGTGGCCGGCGATGGCGGCAGAGATGGCAGGGCAAAAAGTGCAGGTACGTGGCATTGTTGAATCGGTAAACGGGCAGCAGCTCACTATCAAGTCACGCGAAGGATCTGAGGTCATCGTTGCCATGAAGCCAGGCGCGATGGTGTCCGCGGTGGCGAAGGCCAGCATCAGCGACATTAAAAAGGGTGATTACGTGGGCATTGCCTCGCTGCCGAAAGCGGGCGGCGGATATGGCGCGCTCGAAGTACTGATTTTCCCGGCGCAGCTGAAAGGCGCAGGCGAGGGCAACTTCAGCTGGGATCTGAAGCCGGGCAGCTCAATGACCAACGCCACGGTCACCAATAGCGTCACGTCGGTGGATAACAGCGAAGTGACGGTGAGCTATCACGGCCATCAGAAAAAAATTGCTATTCCGGCCGGTACGCCGGTGGTAACACTGGCGGCGGCCACCCCGGATGACCTGAAACTTGGCACCACGGTGTTTGTTCCGGCCGAGAAAGGCGCCGACGGTAAGCTCATCGCAGGCAATGTCATTGTCGGCAAAAACGGCGTAGTGCCACCTATGTAATCCGGCTCTAGCCAGGCCTCGCCTGGCTGGTAAGGGGCTCGATGATGCAACAGCCTTCACCTTCCCGCAGTAAAACGCTGATCCGTCGTCATTCGCTGCTGGTGCGCGTGACGCACTGGGTCAACGCCCTGTGTTTTGCCGTACTGCTGATTAGCGGACTGCAAATATTTAATGCGCATCCGCGTCTGTATGTCGGCCTGTATGGCGCGGACCATGAGCAGCCGGTGTTTGAAATCGGCAATCGTCAGCAGCAGGGATTTGTCCGGCTCGGCTCGCTGCAGCTGAATACCACCGGCGTGCTCGGTGTCTCGAAGCTGGAGGGCACGCTGACGGCGCGCGCGTTCCCCGGCTGGCTGACGCTGCCGTCGTGGCGGGATTTGGGTGCCGGTCGCCACTGGCACTTCTTTTTTGCTTGGCTGCTGCTGTTCAACGGCGTGATTTATCTGCTGCACGGTTTCTGGCACCGGCACTTTCGCCGCGATCTGTTGCCCAACCGTCAGCAGTTGGACGCGCGTCATTTGTGGCAGGAGATTTGCGACCACGCCCGGCTGCGCGTCACCGGGCTGGTGCAGCAGCCGCTGAGTTTATCGCTCAGCGATCTGCAGCGGTTTCCCAGTCGCACGCAGATCACCCGTCACGACTGCGTGGAGGGCTGGAGCGCAATTGGCAAATGGCAGGGCGTACCGCTCGGACTGGTGCTGGATGCGGCGCGCCTGCGGCCAGGTGCCCGCTACGTGGTGTTCCTGTGTGCCGACGAGCTGGAGCAGACGCTGGACGGCAGCGGGCGCTACTACGAAAGTATCGATCTGCAGGATGCGTGGCATCCGCAAACGCTGCTGGCCTACCGTATGAACGATCAGCCGCTGCCGGTAGCGCACGGCGCGCCGCTGCGTCTCAGAGTCGAGCGCCAGCTCGGTTACAAGCACGCCAAGTATCTGATGGAAATTAAAGTGGTGGATTCGTTTGCCCAGCTGTGGGGCGGACGCGGCGGCTACTGGGAAGATCGCGGCTATGAGTGGTATGGCGGTATCTAAACGTCAGAACGCAGAAAAGCAAAAAGCCTGCTATAAAAGCAGGCTTTTCTCAATCTGGCTCCTCTGACTGGACTCGAACCAGTGACATACGGATTAACAGTCCGCCGTTCTACCGACTGAACTACAGAGGAATCGTTGGAATGGGGCGCATATTATCGGGCAGGCTGTGGCTTGTCAAAGCTCTTTTTCACAATTTTTTGTGACTGCTGAATAAAGCGTCAATTGACTGGCGCGGGCCCGCGCGATGGCGCGAATTAGCGCCAGCACTGCGCCTGATTGTGAGAGATGTCACCAATGCTATGCAAAATTACATTCTGATTTGTCGCGTCTGTCAGATACCTCGCATGTATGATCACAGATATTTCATTTCGCCGTTGTCGCCTCCCAAAACGAAACATATATTCCGGGAAACCCTTTCCCGTGAACCGCAGGTGCAGCATGAACAAAGTCAGAATCGGTATGATTGGCAGTGGATATATTGGGCGTTGTCACGCAATTGCCTACGCGTAGGCACCCACGGTGTTCGCCCTGAAGGGCGAAATTGTGCGCGAGATGCTGGCAGAGATGAATCCGGCGCTGGCGGCGCAGCAGGCGGCGACGTTTGGCTTTGCCCGTTCGACTGGCGACTGGCGCGAGCTGGTGCGCGATCCGCACATCGACATGGTAGATATCTGCGCACCAAACTTTCTGCACAAAGAGATGGCGCTGGAGGCGATTCGCCACGGGAAGCACGTCTACTCCGAAAAGCCGCTGTCGCTCTCCGTGGCCGATGCCGAAGAGATGGTGCAGGCGGCGCAGCAGGTAGGAGTGAAAACCTTGGTGGGCTTCAACTACATGAAAAACCCCACCAGCCAGCTGGCGCAGGAGATTATCGCGCGCAGTGAGATCGGCGAGGTGGTGCACTTTTATGGGACCCATAACGAAGATTATCTGGCGCGCGCGGAGACGCCGCTCGACTGGCACTGCCAGAAAGCGCTGGCCGGTCTCGGCGCGCTTGGCGATCTGGCGGCGCATATCGTCAACATGGCGCACTATCTGGTCGGTGATATTGATGAGGTGAGCGGTACATGATGACGGTGATAAAACAGCGACCGGATCCGAAGGCGCCGTCACGTCTGTTGCCGGTGGAAAACGAAGATCAGGCCAGCGCGCTGCTGCGCTTTAAAAATAGCGCGCACGGCGTGATTGAAACCTCGCGCATCGCCTGCGGCAGCAAGATGGGGCTGACTTATGTGGTGACCGGCACCAAAGGCGCGCTGCGCTACACTCAGGAGCGCATGGCTGAGCTGGAACTGTATCTGCACGACGATCCGGCCGGTCGCCAGGGCTTTAAAACCATTCTCAGCGGTCCGGCGCACCCTGATTACGCCAGCTTCTGTGTCTCGGCCGGCCACGGCATCGGTTTTAACGATCAGAAAACGGTCGAGATTCGCGATCTGATCAACGGCATCGCCGCCGGCGCTCGCATGTGGTCGGATTTTGCCGAAGGGCTGCAGGTGCAGAAAGTGCTGGAAGCAGTGGCGATTTCCGCCGTGGAGCGCCGCTGGATGAAGGTGTGACGCAGAGAGGCAGCCGCAGACGCATGTAACCGGTCGCCATGAATGGCGACCCTTATATCCCGATCATTCTCCTCCGGGTATGATGATCCCCGACTGATCATCGGGAAGTTGCTGGTGAGATGGGGGCGACCCCTGGGCATAAAGCCTGCTTTGTGGATTCATCCCCGGCAACTTAACTCCCGCCTTCAAGACCGGACGGTATCCTGTGCCCCGAGCACGCATCCATAAGGATGGTCATGGCGGTTTCCCTGTGCTGTTAAGGAGAATCTATGCAAACCCGTATGCCTGTCGGCATTGATATTGCCTCCGGAAAGTTTGATGTGGCCGTCTGGAAAGGCGACACGTCTTACAAAACCAAAGTCTTTCCCAACACCCCTAAGGGCTTTATCGCCCTGAAAAAATGGCTGGAGCCGTTCGGCTGCTGCCATATCTGCATGGAGGCTACCGGCGCGTACAGTGAGCCGCTGGCCACCTTCCTGCACGACGAAGGCTATGATGTCAGCGTGGAAAATCCTGCGCGCATCAGGCGCTTCGGGCAGGCCGAGCTGAGCCGGAATAAGACGGATAAAGACGATGCGCGCATGATAGCGCGCTACTGTAAACTGCACGGCCCATCGCTGTGGCAGCCGGCGCCGCTGAATGAACGCAGGCTGAAAGCGCTGGTGAAGCGCCTGACGAATCTTCAGGAAATGCGGCAGATGGAAGAGAACCGGCTGGAGGTATCGGATGCGGTGGTGCAGCCCTCAATCCGCGTGGTCATTGCGGCGCTGGATGCGCAGATAGACGAAACGAAGCGGGCAATAAACGACCATATTGACAATGACCCGGGCCTTAAAAAGAACAGGGAACTGCTGGAGTCCATCCCGGGCGTGCTGGGCAGCACGATGCTGGCGTATATGGGGGACATGTCGAGGTTCAGCAGCAGCAAGGCTCTTGTGGCGTGGGTGGGGCTGAATCCGATGCGGCAGGAGTCCGGTGAGTGGAAGGGCAAAAGCAGGATATCGAAGATGGGCAACAGCGCGATGCGCAAGGCCCTGTACATGCCAGCGATAGTGGCGATGAAGTGGAATCCGGCGGTAAGTTTGCTGAAGAAGCTGCTGCAGCTGGCTTATGGTGTGCTGAAGTCGGGTCGTCCGTTCGATGCCGAAATATGTCTTGCCAGGTAACCGGCAAGACGGTATCTACAAAATATGGCCCGATGCGCATTCATGCGCATCGGATACAATCCCACAACCGTTGCCGTTTGTCATAGGGTGCGCATTTATGCGCACCGCCATAAATGGCGACCCTACGGGGAACTCAAGCAGATCGCGGAAAACAGGCATAAAAAAAGCGGACCGGGGTCCGCTTCTGTGAAGTCTTTTCGGCGCTTACGCGTAGCCGTAGCTCATCAGGCGCTGATAGCGGCGGTTAAGCAGCTCTTCAGTGCTCAGCACATCGAGATCGGCCAGATCGGCCAGCTGCTGCTGCTTGAGCGCTGCCGCCATGTCCACCGGGTGACGGTGCGCGCCGCCCAGCGGTTCCGGGATGATCGAATCGATCAGCTTCAGCTCTTTCAGACGCCCGGCGGTAATGCCCATCGCTTCTGCGGCGAGTGGCGCTTTGTCAGCGCTCTTCCACAGAATTGACGCACAGCCTTCCGGTGAGATCACCGAATAGGTGCTGTACTGCAGCATATTCACTTTATCGCCAACGCCAATCGCCAGCGCGCCGCCGGAGCCGCCTTCGCCGATCACGGTACAGATCACCGGGATCTTCAAACCGGACATCTCGCGCAGGTTGCGGGCAATCGCTTCAGACTGACCGCGCTCTTCCGCGCCAACGCCCGGATAGGCACCCGGCGTGTCGATGAAAGTGATCAGTGGCATCTTAAAGCGCTCAGCCATCTCCATCAGACGCAGCGCTTTACGGTAGCCCTCGGGTGCTGGCATACCGAAGTTACGCCGGATTTTCTCTTTGGTTTCACGGCCTTTCTGATGGCCAATGACCATCACCGGACGCCCATCCAGACGAGCGATGCCGCCGACAATGGCTTTATCATCGGCATAGGCGCGGTCACCGGCCAGCTCGTCAAAATCGTCAAACGCATTGCGGACATAGTCCAGCGTATAAGGACGCAGCGGATGGCGCGCCAGCTGCGCAACCTGCCATGCACCCAAATCGGAGAAGATTTTACGGGTCAGCTCGACGCTTTTCTCGCGCAGACGCTGCACTTCTTCATCCAGATTAATATCGTGTTTCTCATCCGAACGACCAATCGATTTCAGCGAGTCGATTTTCGCTTCCAGTTCAGCGATTGGCTGTTCAAAATCCAGGTAATTAAGACTCATAATGTTCCTGTTTTAGTCAAACTCCAGTTCCACCTGCTCCGCCCCTACTAACGACCGCAAATCGTTGAGTAAACGATCGCTGGGCGAAATACGCCACGCTGCACCAAAGCGCAGCTTCGCCCGCGCATCTGCTCTCTGATAATAGAGATGCACCGGAATGGTCCCGGAGCGATGAGGCTCCAGAGACTGGCGGAGACGGTTTAAAAGCTGGTCATCAATTTGCCTGTCCGTCAGCGAGATAGCAAGTCCGCGCGCGTATTTTTCCCGCGCTTCGTCGATGTCCATGACTTCCCGGGCGGTCATTTTAAGCCCACCGCTAAAGTCATCAAAGCTGACCTGTCCACTGACGATCAGGATACGGTCCTTCTCCAGCAGCTGCTGGTATTTATCTAACGCATCGGTAAATAACATCACCTCCAGACGGCCAGAGCGGTCGTCAAGAGTACAGATACCAATTCGGTTGCCGCGCTTGGTGACCATGACGCGGGCGGCAATCACCAGCCCGGCCGCAACGGTCACTTTACCACGTTCTGTTGGATGCATGTCTTTCAGGCGCATGCCACCAACGTAGCGCTCAATTTCTTTCAGATACTGGTTAATGGGATGGCCGGTGAGATACAGACCGAGCGTCTCACGCTCGCCATCCAGCTGCACCTGTTCCGGCCACGGCGTAATGGCGGCATAAGATTGCTCAACCTGCTCGGGCTCTTCCGCCAGCACGCCGAACATATCCGCCTGTCCAGTCGCCTCGGCTTTGGCATGCTGATCCGCCGCTTTTAGGGCGTTCCCCAGCGCGCTTATCAGCGCCGCGCGGTGCGGGCCAAGACGATCGAACGCGCCGGACATGATCAGTTTTTCCATCACGCGACGGTTGATCTTTTTGGTGTCGGTGCGTGCACAGAGATCAAACAGCTCTTTAAAGTAGCCGCCCTGATTACGCGCTTCGAGGATCGCTTCGATCGGCCCCTCACCCACGCCTTTGATGGCGCCGATGCCGTATACGATCTCCCCGTCATCGTTGACATGGAACGGATAGAGCCCGGAGTTAATGTCTGGCGGCAGCACTTTCAGCCCCATGCGCCAGCACTCATCCACCAGTCCAACCACCTTCTCGGTGTTATCTATATCGGCGGTCATCACCGCCGCCATGAACTCGGCCGGATAGTGCGCTTTCAGCCACAGCGTCTGATAGGAGACCAGCGCATAAGCAGCAGAGTGCGACTTGTTAAAGCCGTAGCCCGCGAACTTCTCCACCAGATCGAAGATTTTCATCGACAGTTCGCCGTTGATGCCCATCTTCTCAGCACCGTCCTGGAACACCGAACGCTGCTTGGCCATCTCCTCCGGCTTCTTTTTACCCATGGCACGACGCAGCATATCCGCGCCGCCCAGCGTATAGCCGGACAGCACCTGAGCAATCTGCATCACCTGTTCCTGATAGAGGATGATGCCGTAGGTCGGCTCCAGCACAGGCTTCAGGCTCTCATGCTGCCACTGAATATCCGGGTAGGAGATGGCTTCACGGCCGTGCTTACGGTCAATAAAGTTATCGACCATGCCCGACTGCAGCGGCCCCGGACGGAATAGCGCCACCAGTGCGATCATATCTTCGAAGCAGTCCGGCTTCAGGCGCTTGATCAGATCTTTCATGCCGCGCGATTCAAGCTGGAACACCGCGGTGGTTTCCGAGCGTTGCAGCATGTCGAAACTTTTTTTGTCATCCAGCGGGATGGCGGCGATATTGATCGGCGGTAACCCCTGCTTTTCACGTCGCGGGTTGATCATCTTCAGCGCCCAGTCGATGATGGTCAGCGTGCGCAAGCCGAGGAAGTCAAACTTCACCAGTCCGGCGTATTCCACGTCGTTTTTATCGAACTGGGTGACCGGGAACTGGCCGTTCTCATCGCAGTACAGCGGCGCAAAATCGGTGATTTTGGTCGGCGCAATGACCACGCCACCGGCGTGCTTGCCGGCGTTACGCGTGACCCCTTCCAGCTTGCGCGCCATGTCGATCAGCGCTTTGACCTCTTCGTCAGCTTCGTAGATCTCCGGCAGCTGCGGTTCCGCTTGGAACGCTTTTTCCAGCGTCATGCCCGGATCCGGCGGGATCAGTTTCGAGATGCGCTCAACAAAGCCGTACGGATGACCCAGCACCCGGCCGACGTCGCGAATCACCGCTTTCGCCGCCATGGTACCAAAGGTGATAATCTGCGACACCGCATCGCGGCCGTACATCTCAGCCACGTGATCGATCACCTGGTCACGTTTTTCCATGCAGAAGTCGACGTCAAAGTCAGGCATCGAGACACGTTCCGGGTTAAGGAAACGTTCGAACAGCAGGTCAAACTCCAGCGGATCGAGATCGGTAATTTTCAGCGCGTAGGCCACCAGCGAACCGGCGCCGGAACCACGCCCCGGCCCCACCGGAATGCCGTTGTCCTTCGACCACTGGATAAATTCCATCACGATCAGGAAGTAGCCGGGGAAACCCATCTGGTTAATGACGTTGAGCTCGATGTCGAGACGCTCGTCATACTCCGGCCGGCGTTTGGCACGCACCTGCTCATCCGGGAAGAGAAACGCCAGGCGCTCCTCCAGCCCTTCGCGCGACTTCATCACAAGAAAATCTTCGGTCGACATGTCGCCGGTCGGGAACTGCGGCAGGAAGTATTCGCCGAGGCGCACCGTGACGTTACAACGCTTAGCAATCTCTACGCTGTTTTCCAGCGCTTCCGGGATGTCCGAGAACAGCTCGCACATCTCCCCTTCGCTGCGCATATATTGCTGAGGACTGTAGTTGCGCGGACGTTTAGGATCGTCCAGCGTGTAGCCGTCGTGAATCGCCACGCGGATCTCATGGGCATCGAAATCTTCTTCGTTGAGGAAGCAGACTTCATTGGTGGCCACTACCGGCACCGATTCAGCAATGGCCAGCTCAACCGCGGCGTGCAGATAGGCCTCTTCGTCTGGCCGGCCGGTACGCGTCAGTTCCAGATAGTAGCGGTTGGGGAAATGCTGCTGATAGAAGCTCAGGCACTGCGCCACCAGCGCGTTATTGCCGCGCAGCAGGCTGCGGCCGACGTCGCCGCGCCGTCCGCCCGACAGCAGAATCAACCCTTCGCCCAGCTCCAGTAGCCAGTCACGATCGATAATCGGTCCGGCGATACCGTAACCGCGCTGGTAAGCGCGCGAAATCAGCAGCGTCAGATTCTGGTAACCGGTGTTATTAGCGGCCAGCACGGTGAGCTGCGTCAACTCATCGCCCATCAAATCGCTGGCAACCTGGAAGTCGGCCCCGACGATCGGTTTAATACCAGCGCTGTGCGCGCTGCCATAAAAGCGCACCAGCCCGCACAGGTTGGTGTAGTCGGTAATGGCAATGGCTGGCATGCCGAGCGCGGCCGCCTTTTTTACCAGCGGCCCGGTCTTGGCCAGACCATCGACCATGGAGTAATCGCTGTGTACGCGCAGATGTATAAAACGAGGTTCAGCCATATCAGTTTCCGGTTAAAACAGCGTCAGGCTATTAAAGCGTAGTCGGCTGGCGCGCGGCCAGCACATCAGTATCAATCAGGGCGTTACGCACCGGCGCAAAGCTGCGGCGATGGTGAGGTGTGGCACCAAACTGCGTCAGTTTTTCCATGTGCAGCGCGGTCGGATAGCCTTTGTGCTGGGCGAAACCGTACTGCGGAAACAGCAGGTCCAGCTCGGCCATTTCACGGTCGCACGTGACTTTGGCGATGATCGAGGCGGCGCTTATTTCCCGCACCAGGCTATCGCCCTTCACCACCGCCTGCGACGGCATCGGCAGCGCCGGACAGCGGTTGCCATCAATCAGGATAAAATCCGGTGCAATATGAAGACCGGCAACCGCGCGCTGCATCGCCAGCATGGTGGCGTGCAGGATGTTCAGCTGGTCAATCTCTTCGGGTTCAGCGCGGCCCAGGCTCCACGCCAGCGCTTTCTCTTTGATTTCATCAAACAGCGCGAGGCGGCGCTTTTCAGACAGCTTTTTGGAATCCGCCAGGCCGGCAATCGGCCGCGCCGGATCGAGGATCACGGCGGCGGTCACCACGGCACCGACCAGCGGGCCACGTCCGACTTCATCAACGCCGGCAATCAGCCGGGCATCAGGATAGATAAATTCAGCCATTGGCAATCTCCAGTACCGCATCCGCCGCCTGTTCGTCGGCGTTCCAGCGAATCTGCTGATGCAATTGGGTGAAAGTGACCAGCAGCGCGTTACGCTCTGGACCAGCATGCAGCAGCGGCTCCAGCGCCGCAGCTAACGCCGCAGGCTGGCACTCTTCCTGCAGCAGCTCCTGTACCAGTTCACGGCCGGCCAGCAGGTTAGGCAGCGAAACGTACGGGGTTTTTACTAGCCGCTTCGCCAGCCAGAAGGTGAACGGCTTCATACGATAGCCCACCACCATCGGGCATTTCGCCAGCATGCACTCCAGCGCTGCAGTGCCGGAAGCCAGAATCGCCGCGTCGCTGGCGATCATCGCCTGGCGCCCTTTGCCATCCAGCAGGTGCATCGGCAATTCCGGCGCGACGCTGGCTTTGATCTGCTCGAACTGCGCACGCCGCTTCGCGTTAACCAGCGGCACCACAAGCTCCAGCGCCGGATAGCGCTGGCGCAGCAGTTGTGCAGCGCGCAGGAAATCAGCGCTGAGCATCTCCACTTCTGCGCCGCGGCTACCCGGCAGCAGGCCGAGGCACAGCGCATCATCAGCGATGCCTAATTCACGCCGCGCGGCCAGTTTGTCCGGCTGCAGCGGCATCGCATCGGCCATGGTGTGCCCGATAAAGCGGCACGGCACGTTGTAGCGATCGTAAAACGCTTTTTCAAAGGGCAGAAACGCCAGCACCAGATCGGTGTTGCGGCCAATTTTGAACACGCGCTTTTGTCGCCAGGCCCACACGGAGGGACTGACGTAATGAATGGTGCGAATGCCGGCACGCTTGAGGTTGCCTTCCAGCGTGATGTTAAAATCCGGGACATCAATGCCGACGAAGACATCCGGCCGCAGCTCGGTAAAGCGCTGGGTTAAATCCTTGCGGATGTGCAGCAAACGACGCAGGCGGCCAAGCACCTCAACGATGCCCATTACCGCCAGCTCTTCCATCTCGTACCAAGCTTCGCAGCCTTCGGCCTGCATCAGCGGACCGGCGACGCCAACGAAGCGCGCGTCGGGATGGCGCGCTTTCAGCGCACGAATCAATCCGGCACCAAGAATATCGCCGGAGGTTTCTCCGGCGACCAAGGCAATCGTTAAGGGACGCACTGACATGAATTAACGAATCAATCCACGGGTCGAACGGGCAAAGAAGTCGTAGAAAGGCTGCACTTCGCTATGAAGTTTGGCCAGTTCTTCGATCTTCGGCTTAACTTCATCCAGCGTTTTACCGCTGCGGTACAGCAGCTTGTACGCGTTACGAATGGCGTGCAGTGCCTCTTTGCTGAAGCCACGACGCTTCAGGCCTTCGATATTGACACCGAACGGCGTGGCATGGTTGCCCTGTGCAATCACGTACGGCGGCACGTCCTGCGCGACGCCGGAACAACCGCCTACCATAACGTGGGCACCAATGGTGCACCACTGGTGCACCGCCGTCACACCGCCGATGATGGCAAAATCATCCACGGTAACGTGGCCGCCCAGCGTTACGTTGTTGGCCAGAATACAGCGATTGCCGATCACGCAGTCATGGGCAATGTGCGCATTGACCATCAGCAGGTTGTCGCTGCCGACTTTGGTCAGCCCGCCACCCTGCATGGTGCCACGATGAATGGTGACGCTCTCGCGGATGCGGTTGCGATCGCCGACTTCAACGCGGGTCGGTTCACCGGCATATTTCAGATCCTGATTCACTTCGCCAATAGAAACGAACTGGTAGATCTGGTTATCTTTACCGATAAGCGTGTGGCCATTCACCACCACGTGCGATTTCAGCACCGTGCCTTCGCCAATTTCCACGTTCGCTCCGACAACACAAAACGGACCGATTTGGACGTTGGCGCCGATCACCGCACCTTCTTCAATGATGGACGTTGGATAGATGCTGGCGGTTGAATCAATCACTAATTATGCCTCCCGGCTACGGGCACACATCATGGTCGCTTCACAGACAATCTTACCGTCTACGGTTGCCACGCCTTTGAAGCGCGTCAGGCCACGGCGGGTCTTCTCGAAGGTGACTTCCATGATCATCTGGTCGCCCGGCACTACCGGACGCTTGAAACGGGCTTCGTCGATACCGGCGAAATAGTACAGCTCGCCCGGTTCCAGTTTTCCAACGCTTTTAAACGCCAGAATACCGGTCGCCTGCGCCATAGCTTCCAGGATCAGAACGCCTGGGAAAATCGGTTTATCAGGGAAGTGTCCCTGGAAAAACGGTTCATTAACAGAAACGATCTTTACCGCACGCAGATATTTATGCTCTTCAAATTCCAGCACGCGATCAACCAGCAAAAACGGATAGCGGTGCGGCAGCAGTTCTAAAATCTCTTCAATTTTCAGAGTATGCGTTTCAGTTGTCAAAATACTTTTCCTGTCCTAAAAATCTGATGGCAACAATAACACGGCCTGCACCGATCAAAATGATCTTTCGCAGGCCGCAAATCAGTTCAGTAGCGTTTCGCTTACCATGATACCTGCTGCCGCACTCTGGTTAACCCCGAGGTGAAAGAAGGTACGCTGCTTTATTATGAAAGCGGGTAGAGCCGGGATGTGCTCAGTCGTCTTTGCCGACCTTGCGTTCGATGGCTTTTAAGCGTTTGCTCATGTCATCGATGTTCATCACCAGCGCTGCCGTTTTACGCCAAGTTTTGTTGGGTTGCAGCGGGACACCCGATGAGTATACCCCAGGCTCTGTGATGGGACGCATGACCATGCCCATGCCGGTTACCGTCACTTTGTCACAGATTTCCATATGGCCGTTAATGACGCTGGCTCCGCCAATCATACAGTAACGCCCAATCTTCAGACTACCCGCTATGATCACACCACCGGCAACCGCGGTGTTATCACCAATCACGACGTTATGCGCAATCTGACACTGGTTGTCTATGATAACACCATTGCCGATCAGAGTGTTATCCAGCGCACCGCGATCGATCGTGGTACAGGCACCAATTTCTACCCGATCGCCAATCACCACGGCGCCCAACTGAGGAATTTTCACCCAGTTGCCGCGGTCGTTAGCATAACCGAAACCATCGGCACCAATCACGGTGCCAGACTGAATCAGACAATCCTGACCAATCTGAATCTCATGATAAACCGTAACGTTGGCCCACAGACGGGAACCACGGCCAATGCGCGTGCGCTTGCCGACAAAGCAGCCGGCGCCAATCACCACGTTATCACCCAGCTCAACGCTGGACTCGATGACCGCATTAGCGCCCACCGAGACATTGTTTCCCAGCTTCGCGCTCGGATCGATCACGGCGCTGGGCGCGATATTTTGCGCGGGCTGCGGCGTGGTGTCCAGCAGTTGTGCCATGCGGGCATAAGTCAGATAAGGGTTTTTCACCACCAGCGCGGCGGTTTTACACCACTCCAGATCCGCTTCCGTCAGCACCACGGCTGAGGCCTGAACCTGTGCGAGCTGCTCGCGGTAGCGGCTGTTGGCAAGAAAAGTGATTTGACCAGGGGTGGCGGATTGCATAGAAGCAATGCCGGAGATGGCGATATCGCCATCTCCGTGCAATTCTGCATCCAACTGCAGGGCTAAATCAGCCAGTCGAATTGATGACATCGATTATTTAACCTGTTTCAGCACGTCAGCAGTAATGTCTTTCGCGTTAGAAGCATAGGCAACGGCATTGGCGTCGATCACCACGTCATACCCTTCGCTGTCAGCCACTTTCTTCACTGCGTCCTGAATACGGCTCAGCAGTTTGTTACGCTCTTCCATCTGACGACGGCGGTTATCCTGATCGAAAGCCTGCGCTTTAGTCGAGAACGCTTCGCGCTGTGACATGATATCTTTTTCCATGCGGCTGCGGTCGCTGGTCTTCATGGTTGAACCATCACGCTGCAGTTTCTGCATTTTAGTCTGCAGATCGCGCTCCTGGCTCTGCAGCTCAGTTGCACGGCCCTTGAATTCGTTTTCCAGCTGTTTAGCAACGGTCGCACGTTTTGGTAACTGTTGGAAAATGCTGGACACGTTTACCACTGCAATTTTGTCAGCAGCCTGAACGCCCGCGGAAACCGCTAAAGCAAGACCCAGACCTGCGGCACACAACAACTTTTTCACTATAAACTCCTTACCATCAACGTTTGTGTCAGCGACACAGTGTTGTCATCGCGCCGGCTCCCGTCTGGCGCCGGCGCGATGCCGTACTACGACTCTGCTTCCGTGCTCAGAACCTTACCAAGTTTTACCGATGTTAAACTGGAACTGTTCTGCTTTGTCTCCCTCGACTTTCTTCACTGGCTGTGCGTAGGAGAACACCAGTGGTCCAAGTGGCGACATCCACTGCAGCGCAAGACCGGCAGAGACGCGAATGTTGTTCGGGTCGCTGTAGTCCGGAATGCCCGCCGCGCGGGTTTCCGCGGTGTTCTGCCACTTGGTATCCCAGACAGTACCGGCATCCATAAATACCGAGGTACGTACTGAGTTTGCATATTTCTCGCTCAGGAACGGCGTTGGCGTAATCAGCTCAAGGCTGGCGATCGCCATGGCGTTACCGCCCACCGCATCGTCAGACTTACAGATGCCGTCCGGATCGGTCAGATTACAGCTCGACGAGCGATCGTTCAGGTAAGCGGCTTTCGGACCAATGGTGTTGGACTTGAAGCCACGTACGGTGCTGTAACCGCCGGCGTAGAAGTTCTCATAGAACGGCATCTCTTTGCCACCGAGTCCGTCACCGTAACCAACACGGCCACGACCCAGCACCACCCAGGTGCCATCACGATTCAGCGGCACGTACTGCTGGGTGTCCAGCGTCGCTTTGTAGAATGAGTTATCTGAGCCCGGAATGGTCACTTTACCGTTCAGGTTGGTACGGTTACCGCGCGTCGGGAAGAAACCACGATCGAGCGTGTTGTACGTCCAGCCGTAGTTGAAGGTGAAGTCATCCGCAGAGAAATCACCGTCATCATTCAGCTCCTGATGACGCCCCACCGAGTCAAGGTAACGCCACATCGCCACCTGCGGACGCATGTTGGACAGGTCGTTGTGCACATAACCTAAGCCGACGCGCAGCGTGTTGTTTTCGTTAACCGGGAAGCCCAGCGTACCGTCAACACCGTAACTTTTGTTGGTGTAGTCGGAGAGGTCAGCATCATCCGCTTTAAAGTCATTGTAGAAGAGGCGGCCGCCGAGGCTCACACCGTCCACCGTGAAGTACGGATCGGTGAGTGAGAATTCTGCGTAGGTCTGATAGTCGTTCTTGGTACCGCTGATGCCGACGGTATTACCGGTACCGAGCCAGTTATCCTGGGTCACGCCGACCTGGAAGCTGACGCCACTCTCAGTACCGTAACCAACACCAAAGTTGAAGGTACCGGTGTTACGCTCTTTGACTTTGTAAACCACATCAACCTGGTCTGGCAAGCCCGGAACGCGCTGGGTATCAACGTCCACGGTTTCGAAGTAACCGGTACGGTTCAGACGCTCTTTGCCCTGATCGACCAAGTCGCTGCCCAGCCATGCGCCTTCCATCTGACGCATTTCGCGGCGCAGTACGGCATCTTTCGAGGTATCGTTAACTTCAAAACGCACTTTACGCACGTAGTAGCGGTTACCGGCATCAACGTTGATATGCAGCTTAACGGTTTTATCCGCATCATTGATTTCCGGCTGCATCACCACGCGTGGATAGGCGTAGCCATAACGGCCCAGCAGCTTCTTGATGTCATCTTCCATCTGGGTGACTTTGGTGCCGTTATACAGCTCACTGTTAGGAATCTGCGTCAGGTGCTCAATTTCCGCCGAGTGGCTCGCCATGCTGCCGTTGACGATCACGCCGGCAATCTTGTACTGATCACCTTCGGTGATCTTGACGGTGATGTAGATGCCTTTCTTGTCCGGCGTCAGGCTCACCTGCGTGGAATCAATATTGAAACGCGCATAACCGCGATCCAGATAGAAGCTGCGCAGGGTTTCAAAATCGCCCGCCAGTTTCTGCTTCTGGTATTTACGATCGCCCACCACGTACCACCACGGCACTTCATCGCGCAGCTGGAAGCGGGAAATCAGTTCGTCTGAGCTGAACGCTTTGTTGCCAACAATGTTGATCTGCTGAATTTTGGCCGAGACGCCTTCCTGGAAGACGAATTTCAGATCGACACGGTTACGCGGCAGCGGCGTCGCGATGGCTTTGACGCTGGCGGTATATTTACCGACGCTGTAGTAAAAGTCCTCCAGCCCCTTCTCGATGGAAGAGAGCGTGGTGCGGTCAAGCGCTTCGCCGACGCGCACACCGGAGGCCTCAAGGTTCTCCTTCAGCTGATCCTCTTTCACCGCTTTGTTACCGGAGAAGGTGATGCTGGCAATGGTCGGACTTTCTTTCACCTGAACAATCAGGGTGGTGCCGTCACGCAGAACCTGGACATCTTCAAAGTTACCGGTAGCGAACAGTGAGCGAATGGTGTTTCTGATGTCATCATCATTCACCGTATCACCGACGCGTACCGGTATGCTGAGCAGAGCCGCGCCGACGGCGACTCGCTGTAGACCTTCGAAATGAATGTCCTTCACTACGAAATCGTCTGCACCGTAAACGGTGGCGCTGCTAAACAGCAGCGACGCTATGAGCAACTTTTTCATCGCCATCGTTGTTATGCGTTTTCCTAACACATCCCGCGCCTGCCTGCGTTCCAGCGATTACAGGCGAGAGAAATCATTGAAAAGTGCAAGCCCCATTAAAAGCACCAGCAAAATTGAGCCGATGCGATAACTGAAGTCCTGAACTCGCTCGGACACCGGTCCACCTTTGATCTTTTCGATCGCCAGAAAGAGCAGATGTCCACCATCTAAAACCGGCAGAGGGAACAGATTGATGATCCCTAAGTTGACGCTAATCAGCGCGAGGAACATCAGGTAATAAATCACCCCATATTCAGCTGACAATCCGGCACCCTGCGCAATCGAAATTGGCCCGCTCAGGTTATTCAGCTTGACGTCCCCGGTTATCAATTTGCCCAGCATCGAAACCGTCAGCTTCATTAGTTGCCAGGTTTTGACACCGGCTTCACCAATCGCGGCGAAAGGTCCGTACTGTTTAACCGTTTTGTACTCATCCGGCAGCGGGATCACACGCGGGATCACCCCTGCAAAACCTTCCGCTGCGTTGCCCGGTTTCGCTTCCGGCGTTAGCGTCAGCGTTAACGGTTCACCGTTACGCTCAACCTCCAGCGCCATGTTTTTGCCAGGATTATCCCGAACCTGAGCCGTAAAAACCTGCCATTGCGTTAATGGCTGACCATCGACTTTAACGATCCTGTCGCCGGCTCGCAAACCGGCAGCACTTGCCGGTGAACGCGCCTGCACTTCTGCCAGCGTGGTTTCGATTTGCGGCCCGCGCGGTCGAATACCTAAAGCGACCACCGGGTCCTGTTTGTCCGGTTCAAATTGCCAGTCACGCAGATTGAGCTGCTTCTGCTGCGTCGCCTGCTGACCAAACTGTGACACGGCCAGCGTGGCGCTGCTGTCGCCGATTTTACCGATCAGCGCCAGGCGCACAGCATCCCAGTCAGGCGTTTCGATACCGTCAACCGCTTTAAGTTCCATGCCGGAGGTAATTTGCGCTTCTGCCGCGACGGAACCGCTCATAATTTCGCCGACCACCGGGCGTACACCCGGCACACCATGGATGAACACCACCCAATAGGCGAATACGGCAAAGATGAAATTGGCGATGGGACCGGCGGCAATGATCGAGGCACGCTGCAGCACGGTTTTATTGTTGAAGGCCTGATGACGCAGCTCAGCTGGCACGCTCTCTACGCGCTCGTCGAGCATTTTGACGTAGCCACCGAGCGGAATCAAGGCGATCACGTATTCCGTGCCCTGGCGGTCAGTGCGACGCCACAGGGCTTTACCAAAACCGATCGAGAAGCGTTCTACTTTGACACCGCAGCGACGCGCCACCCAGAAGTGGCCGAACTCGTGCACCGTAATCAGCACGCCGAGCGCCATGATAAAGGCGACAAAACTCCAGAGTATGCTCAACATCGTTGCTTATCCTCAGAGGGTGCGGAACACCAGCAGCAGCAGGCAGGCAAATACCGGCACCGCGGCTGTCAGGCTATCAATACGATCGAGGATACCACCGTGCCCCGGAATCAGGTTACCGCTGTCTTTGATACCGGCTTCACGTTTGAACATACTTTCCGTGAGATCGCCCAGCACGGAGGCCAGCGTGGCAATCACGGCGCAGATAATCAGCGTGCCCGGCGCCACCGACAGCGGGGCGAGCAGCGCAAACAGCCAGGCGATAATAGCCGATGACAGCAGTCCGCCAAAGAAGCCTTCCCAGGTTTTGCCCGGTGAGACTTTCGGTGCCAGCTTATGCTTGCCGAACAGACGACCAAACATGTAAGCACCAGAATCCGCGCCCCAGACGAGGAACATCACGAACAGCAGCCACCAGGCGCCGGCGAAATGGTCGGTGTCATAGTGATACTGGCGCAGCGCCATCATGCCCCAGAAGAACGGCACCACGGTCAGCACGCCAAACAGCAGGCGCAGCGGACGCGATGCGCGCCATAGCGCAGCGGAGGCTGGATAGAACAGCACGAGAAACAGCGCGACAATCCACCAGCCCAGCGAGGCCCAGAGCGAGCTCTCCATCTGGAACTGGTGCAGATTACGTTGATAGGGTTGCAGGGTGAACAGCATCACCGCCAGCAGCAGGCCGCATAGCACCGCCAGCCAGATACGCTGCTGACGCGTTGCCATCCCCGCCAGCTGCCCCCACTCCCAGGCGGCAAGCATGCAGATGATGATGGTGGTAATCGCAAAACCGGACAGCGGCAACCAAAACAGAGCAGCGATCACCAGCGGAATCAGAATAAACGCGGTGATCAGACGAGACTTCAGCAAAGGTTACCCCCAGGTTGCTCAGGCGCCGCTTGGTGCAGCGCCGCCATAGCGTCGCTCCCGCAGAGAGAATGCATTCAGTGCACCTTCAAAAACGTGTTCATCAAAATCAGGCCAGAGAACATCGGTAAACCAAAACTCAGCATAGGCGATCTGCCACAGCAGGAAGTTGCTGATCCGATGCTCTCCCCCGGTCCTTATCACTAAATCCACCGGCGCCAGCTCCTGCATACACAGATGCGGAGCCAGACTTTCTTCAGTTATCTGGTCAGGACGTAGCAGTCCTTCCTGAACCTGTTCAGCCAGTTTTTTTACACCCTGGATAATATCCCAACGGCCACCATAGTTGGCAGCAATGTTGAGGGTGAGTCCATCATTTTGCTGAGTCAGTTCCTCGGCGCGGCGAATGCGTTTCTGAATGCGGTTATTGAAACGGCTGATATCACCAATAATGCGCAGACGCACATTGTGCTTGTGCAGGCTTTTGACTTCGCTGTCGAGCGCCCAGACAAACAATTCCATTAAGGCCGTCACTTCCTGTAAAGGTCGGCTCCAGTTTTCACTGCTGAACGCATAGAGCGTGAGCGCTTCCAGCTTGTTGCTGACCGCAAAGCTGACAGCCCGGCGTACTGATTTTACCCCGGCTTTGTGGCCTGAAATACGCAGTTTGCCCTGATTTTTTGCCCAGCGACCATTACCATCCATAATGATGGCCACGTGACGTGGCGTGCAGTACGACCCGTCATCGATTGTATTGTGATTGTTGGACGACATAACGCGTAATAATTCCTTTCATCAGAAATGCTGTAGTTTCTGAATACATTGCGCCTGCGGCAAACGCCGGTAACCTCACCGGATGACATCGAAACAATGTCGGGCCGTAAAACGCGAGCGAGCGACTATACCATTTTCACCCTGAGCGAACAAATAGCGCCACTATCAACCGGCTAAACGAAAGCGCGGCAGCAACGCCGTGGCCCGCACGCGCGCGATCCGATCAATCTCCATCACGTCATCCACGCTGCCCGGCTCCTGACACTGCAGGGTTGCCAGCACTTCACTATTGATGGCCGCGATATCGGTAAAGCGAATCTGATGCTGCAGAAATGCCGCTACCGCGACTTCATTGGCTGCGTTCAGCGTGGTGGTGGCCGCCTGTCCGGTTGCGCATGCATCGATTGCCAGCTTCAGGCAGGGATAGCGTGCGTAGTCCGGCTCAGCAAACGTCAGCGCCTTCATTCGGGTGAAATCGAACGGCGTTACGCCCGCGGTAATACGTGCCTGCCAGGCCATGCTGTGGGCGATTGGCGTGCGCATATCGGGTGAACCCAGCTGTGCCAGCACGCTACCGTCGCAGTATCGCACCATGGAGTGAATCACCGACTGCGGATGCAGGATGACCTCCATTTGTGCGTCGGTGGCGTTAAACAGCCAGCGGGCTTCAATGTATTCAAGACCTTTATTCATCATGGTGGCCGAATCGACGGAGATTTTACGCCCCATTGACCAGTTCGGATGCGCACAGGCCTGATCTGGCGACATAGCGGCCAGCTCGGCTAATGGCGTGTCACGAAAAGGACCACCCGATCCCGTAAGGAGAATCGACTCGATGCCATTCTCCCGCAGATCAGCGTACCCCAACTGATGCTGTATGGAAGCGGGCAAACACTGAAAAATGGCGTTGTGCTCGCTGTCGACCGGCAGCAGCTGCGCCTGATGCTGGCGTACCGCCTCCATAAACAAACGGCCGCATGTGACAAGCGATTCTTTATTGGCAAGCAGGACGGTTTTGCCGGCGCGAATGGCGGCCAGCGTCGGTTGTAAACAGGAAGCGCCCACAATGGCGGCCATCACCTGATCGACCTCATCCAGTGCGGCCAGTTCGCAGGCGGCCTGAACGCCGGAGAGCACTTCCGTATCCATGTTGAGTGCTTTCAGTCGTTCACGCAGCGCCGCAGCGGAAGCGTCGTCGGACATCGCCGCGTAGCGCGGTTTAAATTGCTGACACTGTTCGGCCATCAGCGCCACATTCTGACCAGCCACCAGCGCAGTCACCTGATAGAGCTCAGGATGCGCTGCCACTACCGCCAGCGTGCTGGTGCCAATTGAGCCGGTCGAACCCAGCAGAGTTAATCGCTTCATGGTGCTGTCCCTGTGAAGTCGTGGTGCGCGCCCGCGCGTACGCCGGGCACAATGTAAAACGCCGCCAGAGTCGTACTAAGTCTCTGAACGGCGTTTTGTCAGGCAAATGACGGAATCAGAATTCCATCAGTTCCTTCTCTTTCTCGGCCAGCGCCGCATCAACGTGCTTGATGCGAACGTCGGTCATTTTCTGGATCTCGTCCTGCGAGCGACGTTCGTCGTCTTCGCTGATCTCTTTATCTTTCAGCAGCGCCTTGATCTTGTCGTTAGCGTCACGGCGCACGTTGCGCACGGAAACACGGCCCTGCTCGGCTTCGCCACGCACAACTTTGATCAGATCTTTACGACGCTCTTCGGTCAGCGCAGGCAGTGGAACACGAATGTCGCTACCGGCTGAGCTTGGGTTGAGGCCGAGGTCAGAAGCAATGATGGCTTTCTCGACTGCCGGACCCATTGAGCGATCGAACACGTTGATTTTCAGCGTGCGTGAATCTTCAACGGTGACGCTGGCCAGCTGACGCAGCGGCGTTGGCGTACCGTAATATTCCACAACGATGCCGTCGAGCAGTGAAGGCGAAGCACGACCGGTGCGCACTTTGCTGATGGTGTTTTTGAATGCTTCCACGCATTTGTCCATGCGCGTTTCAGCATCTTTTTTAATATCGTTAATCACGTTGAAACCCTTGGATTCGGTTTGACCTGGCCACTTCCGGACGCAGCGGAACGGAAACGGTATCGATAAACATCGATCATCCTGAATGCTGCGCGACAGCAGTGCAGCGCGCCAACAGAATATACCTTATTTTATCCTGCGTCGGGTATTAATGCGTAATCAGGGTGCCTTCTTTTTCACCCATCACCACGCGACGCAGCGCGCCAGGCTTATTCATATTGAAGACGCGGATCGGCAGTTGATGGTCGCGCGCCAGCGTAAAGGCGGCCAGATCCATCACTTTCAGCTCTTTTTCCAGCACTTCACCGTAGGTCAGCTGTTCGTACAGCGTGGCATCCGGATTTTTCACCGGGTCGGCTGAGTAGACGCCGTCGACCTTGGTGGCTTTCAGTACCACGTCCGCTTCGATTTCGATGCCGCGCAGGCAGGCCGCTGAGTCGGTGGTAAAAAACGGGTTGCCGGTACCGGCAGAGAAAATCACCACGCGGTTATTGCGCAGCAGGCTGATGGCTTCTGCCCAGCTGTAGTTATCACACACGCCGTTCAGCGGAATCGCCGACATCAGGCGCGCGTTGACGTACGCACGATGCAGTGCGTCACGCATTGCCAGGCCGTTCATCACGGTCGCCAGCATCCCCATGTGGTCGCCGACCACGCGGTTCATGCCTGCCTGCGCCAGACCCGCGCCACGGAACAGGTTACCGCCACCAATAACCACACCCACCTGAATGCCCAGCTCAACCAGCTCTTTCACCTCTTGCGCCATACGGTCAAGCACGCTCGCGTCGATACCAAAACCTTCGGCACCCTGCAGTGCTTCGCCGCTCAGTTTCAGTAAGATACGTTGATATACAGGTTTTGCGTTGGTCGCCATGGTCAATTCTTCCTAGAAGATAAGATGAATGAGAAGTTAAATCTGATCGATCATCCGCTTAGCGCGTGAGAAAAGCTATTTGGATGAGACTGAAAATTGCTGCGCCAAAACGCAGACAAAAAAGAACCGCCTCTCGGCGGTTCCTGCAAACCATTAAGACTGTTTGGACATGGCAGCAACTTCGGCTGCAAAGTCAGATTCGACTTTCTCAATGCCTTCGCCCATTTCGAAGCGGATGAAGTTGATCACGTCAGCGCCTTTCTCTTTCAGCGCCTGGCCAACAGTTTTGCTCGGATCGATAGCGAAAGCCTGACCGGTCAGAGAAACTTCACCGGTGAATTTCTTCATACGGCCTTCAACCATCTTCTCAGCGATCTCTTTTGGCTTGCCAGACTGCATCGCGATGTCCAGCTGAACCTGGTACTCTTTCTCAACCACGTCAGCAGAAACGTCTTCTGGCTTCACGAACTCTGGCTTGCTGGCTGCAACGTGCATAGCAATCTGCTTGCTCAGCTCTTCATCAGCGCCGGTGGTAGAAACCAGAACACCGATACGTGCGCCGTGCAGATAGCCGTTCAGCTCAGCACCTTCGAGGACAGCAACACGACGGATGTTGATGTTCTCACCGATTTTCGCAACCAGTGCCACGCGCTCTTCTTCGAACTGCGCTTTCAGAACTTCCACATCAGTCACTTTACCGGCAGCAGCAGCAGCAGCGTCCAGCACTTTGTCAGCAAAGGCCTGGAAACCGGCATCTTTTGCCACGAAGTCAGTCTGGCAGTTCACTTCCAGAATCACGGCATAGCCGTCAGCGATTTTGGTTTTGATCACGCCGTCAGCAGCCACGTTGCCTGCTTTCTTAGCAGCTTTGATCGCACCAGACTTACGCATGTTCTCGATCGCCAGCTCAATGTCGCCGTTCGCTTCGGTCAGCGCTTTTTTGCAGTCCATCATGCCTGCGCCAGTACGCTCCCGCAGTTCTTTTACCAGTGCAGCGGTAATTTCAGCCATTCCAGAATCCTCGATTCGTCTCGCAATGCTTTCACACTGTCAGAAACTTGTTGCGGAAAATTTACTTGCCCCGCCAGCCCGAACAGGGTGCGTGACTAAGTGAGATAAATAAAGGGGCCTTCACGGCCCCTTAACAGATCACATCTGGTGTCTAAGGGCTCTCAGAAAGAGCGAACCTTATTAAGCTTCAGCAGCTTCTTCAGCCTGCTCAGCCAGGTCCTGTGAACGGCCTTCGCGCACGGTAGTGGCAACGGCAGTCAGGTACAGGCTTACAGCACGGATCGCATCGTCGTTACCTGGGATAACGAAATCAACGCCGTCTGGATCAGAGTTAGTATCAACGATAGCAAATACCGGGATACCCAGGTTGTTTGCTTCTTTGATTGCGATGTGTTCGTGGTCAGCGTCAACAACGAACAGTGCATCCGGCAGACCGCCCATATCTTTGATACCGCCTAGGCTGTTTTCCAGCTTGGCCAGCTCACGAGCACGCATCAGTGCTTCTTTCTTGGTCAGTTTGTCGAAAGTACCGTCCTGAGACTGAGTTTCCAGATCTTTCAGGCGTTTGATTGACTGACGAACGGTTTTCCAGTTGGTCAGCATACCACCCAGCCAGCGGTGGTTAACGAAGAACTGGTCGCAGCTCAGTGCAGACTCTTTTACCACTTCGGCAGCAGCGCGCTTGGTACCAACAAACAGGATCTTACCTTTACGGGAAGATATCTTGTTCAGCTCAGCCAGGGCTTCGTTGAACATTGGTACGGTTTTCTCAAGGTTGATGATGTGAACTTTGTTACGCGCACCGAAAATGAATGGCTTCATTTTTGGGTTCCAGTAACGGGTCTGGTGACCGAAGTGAACACCAGCCTTGAGCATGTCGCGCATGGAAACAGTTGCCATGATTACCTCTAAAAGTTTGTTTGGGGTTGGGCCTCCATGTATCCCATACAACCGACCTCTTACGAGGCACCCCGGCGTACGTGTCGATACATGTGTGTTTTAGTACACATAATGAGATTTATGCGTTTCCTGCCCTCTCATACGAGGTGACAGAGAATCGTCGGCGCGCTTTATACCACAAATGCGCAGGAATACGCCAACAATTGTTAGCATGAGCAGCAGGCTATAATCCCGATTTGGCAGCCCATTTGCTGACTGCTAACATGACTGCCACAGAACTCATTATTGTCGAAAATTGCGGCGATTGCGGATTATTTAATGGCCATTTAAATCAAAACCCCAGAAGAAATCGAAAAAATGCGCGTGGCGGGCCGTCTGGCTGCAGAAGTGCTGGAGATGATCGCTCCGCACGTCGTGCCAGGCGTCACTACCGGCGAGCTTGACCGCCTGTGCCACCAGCACATCACCGAAAAGCAGCAGGCCATTTCAGCCTGTCTCGGCTACCACGGCTTCCCGAAATCGGTGTGTATTTCGGTCAACGAAGTGGTATGTCACGGAATTCCCAGCGACGATCGCGTGCTGAAAGACGGTGATATCGTTAACGTCGACGTCACGGTGATCAAAGATGAGTACCATGGCGATACGTCAAAGATGTTCATCGTCGGCAAACCGACTATTCAGGGCGAGCGCCTGTGCCGTGTTACGCAGGAAAGCCTGTATATTGCGCTGCGTCTGGTGAAGCCGGGCATTCGCCGGCGTGAACTGGGCCGGGCGATTCAGAAATACGTGGAAGCACAGGATTTTTCCGTGGTCCGCGAGTATTGCGGACACGGCATCGGTAAAGGCTTCCATGAAGAGCCGCAGGTGCTGCATTACGATGCCGACGACAGCGGCGTGGTGCTGCAGGCTGGCATGACGTTTACCGTCGAACCGATGGTAAACGCCGGAGATTATCGCATCCGCACCATGAAAGATGGCTGGACGGTTAAAACCAAAGATCGCAGCTTGTCCGCACAGTATGAGCATACTATTGTGGTGACGGAAAACGGCTGTGAAATCCTGACGCTGCGCGCAGACGACACCCTTCCAGCGGTGCTGGAAAACAACGCGTAACGATCGTCATCAGGATAACAGGCCGGCTCAAAACGAACGCCTGTCAGTTTACGTTCACCCATCCCTGCACCTCCCGTAGCGGCGCCATCAGTTGCGCGTTAACGCGCGCCGCTACTGCGGTGATGTAACGGACGGTGGCTAACTGAACGGCATCACGGCGTTAAGCCCGTTTTTTATGGCGCAGAAGAGGCATGTTGATGAGTGGTTGCGTGACCGAAGCAGTACACAAAGGCCTGACCGATTCCCCCGCCAGCTGGCCAGACGACGCGCTCACGCGCGACAAACTCAAACAGTATCTTGAACAGTTCCAGCAGTACCTGGGCAGCGCTTTTGACGCCGGCAGCGATATAGAATCACTGATTGATGCGTGCACGCTGTTTATCGATCGCCTGCTGCGCCGGCTGTGGCGGCTGTTTGGCTTTGACCAGATGAAAGAGATCGCGCTGGTGGCGGTGGGCGGCTATGGCCGCGGTGAGCTGCATCCGCTGTCAGACATCGACGTGCTGATCCTGAGCCGTCAGCCACTGGACGAGGCTGCCGCGCAGCGCACGTCAGAACTGCTGACGCTGATGTGGGATCTCAAGCTGGAGGTCGGCCACAGCGTACGCACGCTGGAAGAGTGTCTTCTGGAAGGCTTGTCGGATCTCACCGTCGCCACCAACCTGATTGAGTCGCGCATGCTGACCGGCGACGTGGCGCTGTTTCTCGAACTGCAAAAGAATATCTTCAGCGACGGTTTCTGGCCGTCGTCACGCTTCTTCGCTGCCAAAATTGAGGAGCAGCTGGAACGCCATCAGCGCTATCACGGCACCAGCTACAACCTCGAACCGGATATCAAAAGCAGCCCGGGCGGGCTGCGCGACATTCATACTCTGCAGTGGGTAGCGCGCCGCCACTTTGGCGCCACCACCATGGATGAGATGGTCGGCTTTGGCTTTCTCACTGAAGCCGAACGCAATGAGATCAATGAGTGCCAGGAATTTCTCTGGCGCATCCGTTTCGCGCTGCACCTGACGCTGCCGCGCTACGATAACCGCTTACTGTTCGATCGCCGGCTCAACGTGGCACAGCGCCTCAACTATGGCGGCGAAGGCAATGAGCCGGTTGAGCGCATGATGAAAGATTTTTATCGCGTCACGCGCCGTATCGGCGAGCTAAACCAGATGCTGCTGCAGCTGTTTGACGAAGCCATTCTGGCGCTGTCGACCACCGAGAAGCCGCGCAGCATCGATGAGGATTTTCAGCTGCGCGGTAATCTGATCGACCAGCGCGATCCCACGCTGTTTGAACGCGAGCCGCAGGCGATTCTGCGCATGTTTTACGTGATGGTGCGCAACGAAACCATCACCGGCATCTACTCCACCACGCTGCGCCAGCTACGCTACGCCCGCCGTCATCTGCAACAGCCGCTGTGTCAGATCCCCGAAGCGCGCCGCACCTTTATGGCGATTCTGCGCCATCCTGGCGCGGTAAAGCGCGCGCTGCTGCCGATGCATCGCCATAGTGTACTGTGGACTTATACGCCGCTGTGGGGCAACATTGTCGGCCAGATGCAGTTCGACCTGTTCCACGCCTACACCGTGGATGAGCACACCATCCGCGTGTTGCAGAAGCTGGAAAGTTTTGCCGACGAAGCCACGCGCCCGATGCACCCGCTGTGCGTCGAGCTGTGGCCGCGTCTGCCGCAGCCGGAGCTGTTGCTGATGGCCGCGCTGCTGCACGATATCGCCAAAGGGCGCGGTGGCGACCACTCGATTCTCGGCGCGCAGGACGCGCTGGACTTTGCTGAGCTGCATGGCCTCAATTCGCGCGAAATGCAGCTGGTGGCCTGGCTGGTGCGTCATCACCTGCTGATGTCGGTGACTGCTCAGCGTCGCGACATTCAGGATCCCACGGTGATTCAGCAGTTTGCTGAAGTGATGCAAAATGAAAACCGACTGCGCTATCTGGCCTGCCTGACGGTTGCCGACATCTGCGCCACCAATGAAAGCCTGTGGAACAGCTGGAAACAGAGCCTGCTACGTGAGCTGTTCTTCGCCACCGAAAAACAGCTGCGCCGCGGTATGGAGAACAGCCCGGATCTGCGCGAGCGCGTGCGTCATCACCGGCTGCAGGCGCTGGCGCTGCTGCGCATGGAAAATCTCAACGAAGAGCGCCTGCACCATATCTGGAGCCGCTGCCGCGCCGACTACTTCCTGCGCCATACGCCCAACCAGCTGGCGTGGCACGCGCGGCATCTGATCAATCATGACCTCAGCAAACCGCTGGTGCTGGTAAGCCCGCAGGCCACGCGCGGCGGCACAGAGATCTTCATCTGGAGCCCGGATCGCCCTTACCTGTTTGCCGCCGTAGCCGGAGAGCTCGATCGCCGTAATCTGAGCGTGCACGATGCGCAGATCTTTACCAGCCGCGACGGCATGGCCATGGACACCTTTATTGTGCTGGAGCCGGACGGCAGTCCGCTGGCACCGGATCGCCATCCGCTGATTATCCAGGCGCTGGAGCAGGCGATCACGCAAACGCAGTGGGTGCCACCGCGTACGCGCCGGCCGTCGTCACGTCTGAAACACTTCAGCGTCGATACCAAAGTCAACTTTTTGCCCACCCATACCGACCGCCGCAGCTATCTGGAGCTGGTGGCGCTAGACCAGCCAGGTTTGCTGGCGCGCGTGGGCGAAGTGTTTGCTGACCTCGGTGTTTCGCTGCACGGCGCCCGCATCAGCACCATCGGCGAACGGGTGGAGGATTTGTTCATCCTTGCCAACAGCGAACGACGTGCGCTGGATGCCGAAATGCGCTCCGTGCTGCAACAACGGTTGACAGAGGTACTTAATCCAAACGATAAAATGTGACCCGGCTTCCATTCTTCACGTTGCCGATGCATTGGCTTGGTGACCCGGCCCATCCGTGGACCTCGCCGCAATGGGCCCGCCACCGTCCTGCAGCATGAAGGATGTTTGCCCGATAATTTTACTCTGCACGCCAGCTGGCGTGCATCCGCAATGACAGACTCAGGAATTAAATATGCAACAGTTACAGAGCGTTATCGAATCTGCCTTTGAACGCCGCGCCGACATTACGCCGACCAGCGTGGACAGCGCCACCCGTGAAGCGATCAACCAGGTGATTGGCCTGCTGGACAGCGGTGAACTGCGCGTGTCAGAAAAGATCAACGGCGAATGGGTAACGCATCAGTGGCTGAAAAAAGCGGTACTGCTGTCGTTCCGTATCAACGACAACCAGGTGATCGACGGGGCAGAAACCCGCTTCTACGACAAAGTGCCGATGAAATTTTCCGGCTGGGATGAAGCGCGCTTTAAAAGCGCCGGCTTCCGCGTAGTGCCACCGGCGGCAGTGCGTCAGGGTGCATTCATCGCGCGCAACACCGTGCTGATGCCGTCCTATGTCAACATCGGTGCGTATGTCGATGAAGGCACTATGGTAGACACCTGGGCCACCGTGGGCTCCTGTGCGCAGATTGGTAAAAATGTGCACCTGTCCGGCGGCGTTGGCATCGGCGGCGTACTGGAACCGCTGCAGGCAAACCCAACCATCATCGAAGATAACTGCTTTATCGGTGCCCGTTCCGAGATCGTTGAAGGCGTGATCGTCGAAGAAGGCTCGGTGATCTCCATGGGGGTTTATATCGGCCAAAGCACCAAAATTTATGACCGCGAAACCGGTGAAGTGCACTACGGTCGCGTACCGGCGGGTTCGGTAGTGGTTTCCGGTAACCTGCCGTCTAAAGATGGCAGCTACAGCCTGTACTGTGCGGTGATCGTGAAGAAAGTCGACGCGAAAACGCTGGCAAAAACTTGCATCAATGAACTGCTGCGTACCATCGATTAAGTTTTTTCTTCCCGCTTATTTTTATGCCCACGGGCCTGTATTCAGGCCCGTCATTTTTTCTTTACACTCCTGCCGTCATTACCTGTTTCGCGCCGCGAATTAACAGGTGCGTTTGTT
The DNA here is from genome assembly GCF_059731155.1 of Type-A symbiont of Plautia stali. Classification (NCBI taxonomy): domain Bacteria; species Type-A symbiont of Plautia stali. The sequence continues at coordinate 2,301,066 of NZ_AP035891.1, forward strand.
TTTCAAACAGGTCATAATCCGCGCCAGTTAACTCCGGTCGCGCACTGTTCATCCCAGTTTTTGTGTCTACAGTTGATTAAGTATGCCGTAAGCGTTCGGTTCGTTGCGCTTATTACGCAGCCGAATGATGATGATAATCCTGCGCGCTCACTCACTCTCAGATGGAATATAAACGCTATGTACGACAACCTGAAAAGCTTAGGTATCAGCAATCCTGAAGACATTGACCGCTACAGCCTGCGTCAGGAAGCCAACAACGACATCCTGAAAATCTACTTCCGCAAAGACAAGGGCGAGTTCTTCGCCAAAAGCGTGAAGTTTAAATACCCGCGTCAGCGCAAAACCGTGGTGGCCGATCACACCACCCAAGGTTATAAAGAGATTCAGGAAATCAGCCCTAACCTGCGTTACGTGATCGACGAACTGGATCAGATCTGCCAGCGCGATCAGGTAGAAGTGGATCTGAAGCGCAAAATCCTCGCCGATCTGCGCCATCTGGAGAATGTGGTGTCGAACAAAATCGCGGAAATCGAATCCGATCTCGATCAGCTGACCCGCAACGGTCGCTAATTCCCGCCGCTTCTCAGGCCAGCCGCTGCTGGCCTTTTTTATGCCTGCTCATCAAGCTGCAGCGCCACATACAGCAGCAGCCGATCGTCAAAGTTCGCCAGGTTGAGGCCGGTCAGTTCTGAGATGCGGTTCAGGCGGTACTCCAGCGTATTGCGATGAATAAACAGCGCGCGCGCCGTGGCGCTCGGCTGCACGTTATGACTGAACCACGCAACCAGCGTGCGCCGCAGCAAACCGTTATTGTCCATGCTCTTCAGCTTTGCCAGCGGACGTGCCAGCTCGCTGGCCTGCCAGCCGCCGCGCAGGCTATCCAGCAGCACCGGCAGCACCAGATCCTGATAGAAGAAGCTCCGCTGCTGCGGCATGCGCTGCTTGCCCACTATCATGGTGGTGCGGGCTGTGCGGTAAGAGCGCGCAATGCTGCCGGGCCCGGTAAAGAAATTGCCGAGCGCGATGCGCATCCGCACCTGACCACTCTCTTTCATGCGCTGCAGCAGTTGATCGACGCGGCGGCGATGATCGTCCTGATCGTAACGGCCATGAGCATTCAGCGCTGGCTTCAGCACCACCATTTCGGTGAGCGAAACAATGGCGATCAGGTTATCGCGATCGGGCGTGGTCAGAAGCGTCTGTAATTGCTGCAGCTCCGACATTGCGCTGTCGACCCCCAGCTGTCCGCTGTCTACTTCCACCACCGCCACCACGCGCGGCTGATTGAGATCGATGCCTAGTCGCTGCGCCCATTCGTTCAGCGCTGGCGACAGCGTATCGCTGCGGATCAGGTTCAGCACCAGCTCCTCACGCAGGCGGCTGTCCTGCGCCAGCATATGCAGCAGGCGCGCCTGTTCCAGCATCATCTCTGCTGTCATGCACACCAGCTCACCGTAATGGCGTAGCGTGCTGGGCTGGCCGGTGAGACCAATAACGCCGACGATGTCGCCGTCAATGCGCAGCGGCAAATTGATGCCCGGCCGCACGCCGTGCAGGTGTTTAGCCACCGCTTCGTCAATATCGACCACCCTGCCCTGTGATAGCACCAGCAGCGCGCGCTCGTGCAATTCGCCAATACGCTCGCGATCGCCACTGCCAATAATGCGGCCGCGCGCATCCATCACATTGACATTACTGTCGATAATTTTCATGGTGCGGGCAACGATATCCTGAGCCAGTCGCGCATCAAGATGATAGGTGGCCATCAAACACTCCAGAATTCGGGACGAACCGACAGAATACGCATCCCGATTGCCCCTGGCATTGTGCAACTGCACATTGCCGCAGGGCGATTACCGGAATTGCGGCAGCGGTCACACTGGAAAGGCGCAAATGACTGAGGGCGCAGCCAGCATACAGGCAAGAAAAAAGGCGAGCCGAAGCTCGCCTGAGAGACTAATAGCAGGATTACTGCATCAGCAGATAGAGGCTGCTGTCGCCGCGCTTGACGTTGAGCGCCAGCACCGACGGTTTGGTGTCGAGGATTTTACGCAGCTCGCCAAGGTTGCTTACTGCCTGCTGGTTCACACCGAGGATCACATCGCCTTTCTTCAGGCCGATACGTGCCGCAGCGCTGCCGGCTTTCACGCTGTCAACGCGAACGCCCTTCTGGCCGTTGCTGTCGACATTGCTGAGATCGGCGCCTTCAATGCCGGTGTAAATCGTCGCGGACTGCACTTTATCCTGTGAGCTCTGCTGCAGCTCAACCGTCACGTTCAGCGGTTTGCCGTCGCGCAGCAGGCCCAGCTGCAGTTTGGTGCCGACCGGCAGCGAGCCGACTTTCGCACGCAGCGCAGCAAAGCTGGTCAGCGCTTTACCATTCATAGAGACCACCACATCGCCCGCTTTCACGCCGGCTTTCGCAGCCGCTGAGTTTGGCAGCACCTGGCTGACAAACGCGCCGCGTTGCGCATCCACTTTCATCGCTTTAGCCAGCTCGGAGTTGAGCTCGGTGCCCATAACGCCCAGCTCGCCGCGTTTCACCTGGCCATACTCCACCATCTGCGCGGTCAGGTTTTTCACCATGGAACTCGGGATGGCAAAGCCGATACCGATGTTGCCGCCGTCCGGTGCGAGGATCGCGGTGTTAATACCGATCAGCTCACCGTTCAGGTTAACCAGCGCACCGCCGGAGTTTCCGCGGTTGATGGCGGCATCGGTCTGGATAAAGTTTTCGTAATTTTCGACGTTAAGGCCGCTGCGCCCCAGCGCCGAAACGATGCCGGAAGTGACCGTTTCGCCCAGGCCGTACGGGTTACCGATGGCCACGGTGTAATCACCGACGCGCAGATTGTCGGAGTCTGCGATCTTAATTGCCGTCAGGTTTTTCGCATCCTGCAGCTGAATCAGCGCGATGTCAGACTGCGGATCTTTGCCGATAACCTTAGCATCGTAGCGACGGCCATCGCTCAGCTGTACCTGAATTTTGGTGGCGTTATCCACCATGTGGTTGTTGGTAACCACATAACCCTTGTCGGCGTTAATAATTACCCCAGAACCCAGCGCGCGGAACTGCTGCTTCTGCGCGTTGGCACCATCGTCGCTACCGTCACCGCCCTGGCACATGGGTGAACCCTGGAACGGCGATCCGTCCTGACAGAACGGGGAATTATCGCCAAAGAATTGCTGGAACTGCTGCGGCATGCGCGGGGTTTTCACCGTGGTGCTGCCTTCCACGCTGATACTGACCACGGAAGGCATCACTTTTTCCAGCATGGGTGCCAGGCTGGGCAGTTGCTGACTGGAGGAAGACGCTGTCTCCGCCGCGAAAACACTGACAGGGCTTAACGCCATGCCCAGACTAAGCGCCAGCGCACTTAACATTAATGTGCTTTTTTTCATTCGTCTGTGTCTCTCTGAAATTAACGTGCAGACCATTGCTGTGGTCGTGATGATGAGATTAAGTTTTTAGCGCGAAGTTCCTGATAAAGTATTGGGCAAAGGTAAAAATTTATTCTTCGTCTTTACAAAACTGCGCTTATTCCACCGCCATCAACCGACGATACTCATCCCAAGCGTAATTGTCCGTCATCCCGCTGATATAGTCCTGAATCAGCCGCGAGCGATAATAACGTTCCCATAACAATCGCTGATATTTATGCTGCACTACCAGGTTACGCATCTGTTGCTGATAAGCTTTGCGATGTTTACCTGAAAGTTTATGAAACAGTCGGGTTTCGATCGGATGTTTCGCGAGAAAATCCTCATTCATTAATGTGGTAAACTGTTCATAATCGAGCTGCATCAGCGACTGATAAATTTCCAGTAATCCTTTAATGACCCGATAACCCTGTAATTCCAGCTGCTCAACTTCAGGGTGATTAAACACCTGCTGGCGCGCCACGGTTTTAAATAATTTTAACAGGCGCCCTTCATCACCGTCATCTTCCAGCAGCGCATGGTTAAAGCTGCCGGCAAAAATGGCAGGTAAATTATCAACAAAGCGGCGCACCGAATGGCTGACCAGCACACTCTGGACGTTAACCCGCAGCGACATGAAAAATTGATCGCTAATACTGCGACGCTTTTTCTGATTGGCCTCTTTCCACGCTTCATTAATGGTGCGGCTGAACGCGTCGCCGGGTTTCACCGGGTCCCAAGCGTTGAGCAAAGAATGATAGAGCGTATCGACGGTGAAGATGTCTTTTTCTACGGCGTCATCGAGGTCGGCGATACAATAGGAGATATCGTCAGCCGCTTCCATTATCCAGGTCAGCGGATAACGGTGGTGCTCAGGTATATCCGTTGCCGCGCGGAGATCGGCCACATATTCACGTTCGGATAAATAGAAACCCGGCTTTTTCATTAACACGCTGAACTCCGCCGGCTTATCGCCCTGCCACCACGCCGGCGCGGTATATTTTAAAATACACGCCACCTGCGCATAGCTAAGATTTAGCTGCAGCAGGGTATGCACCAGCCGAATGGCCTGCGCATTCCCTTCGAAATGGCACAAATCCTGACGAATCATTGCATTTAACCGGTCGAAATCGGCACGCTGCGCGTCATCCGCCACGCCCGCCACCAGCGGATCCACCAGTTCGGCCGGCAGGTTGTCATCAAACCAGTCATTGATCGCCGCTTCACCAAAATGGCCAAACGGCGGGTTGCCGACGTCGTGCAGCAGGCAGGCCATCTCCACCAGGCTCTCGACCGCGCCCTCAAAGCCATCGAGGCCGTAAGCCGCCAGCCCGCCGCCCTGGGTTTTCATCGTATGCAGAATCTCTTTGGTGATGTAACGCCCGGTTTGCTGCACCTCAAGCGAATGGGTCAGGCGCGAGCGCACGGCCGCATTCCGCTCCAGCGGGAATACCTGGGTTTTTTGTTGCAGACGGCGAATCGCGGCAGAATTAATAATGCGTCCACGATCGCTTTCAAAGTGGCGGGTAATAAAGTATTCGCCTTCGGGATCTTTGCGGCTGGTATAAGGGCGGGTGAAACTGATCTTCTTCCTGAAATTGATCGTCGCCATTGTTACCCCTTATTTTTTCCTGAATTGATCCCCATTAAGCCATGTTAGACTATGCCTCACTTTAGCCTTATACATCCATAACTACAGCGAGATTCTTTATGAAAGCAGGCATTATTGGCGCGATGGAGCAGGAAGTCACACTGCTGCGTGACAAAATTGAAAACCGTCAGACGCTGACGCTGGCCGGCTGCGAAATTTACACCGGTACGCTCAACGGCGTTGAGGTGGCTCTGCTGAGATCGGGCATCGGCAAAACCGCGGCGGCGCTCGGTACCACGCTGCTGCTGGAGCTGTGCAAACCGGATCTGGTGATCAACACCGGTTCCGCGGGCGGTCTAGCACCAACCTTGCAGGTGGGCGATATCGTGGTGTCCGATGAAGTGCGTTATCACGATGCCGATGTCACCGCCTTTGGCTATGAGCCTGGTCAGATGGCGGGCTGCCCGGCGGCGTTTGTTGCGGACAGCGCGCTGATTGCCGCCGCAGAGCAGGTGATCAAACAGCTGGATCTTAACACGGTGTGCGGGCTGGTGGTCAGCGGTGACGCCTTTATCAATGGCGCCGCGCCGCTGGAGCGTATCCGCAGCACCTTCCCGCAGGCGATTGCGGTAGAGATGGAAGCCACGGCAATTGGTCACGTTTGCCATCAGTTTAAGGTGCCGTTCGTGGTGGTACGCGCTATTTCTGACGTGGCCGATAAAGCGTCGCATCTGAGTTTCGAAGAGTTCCTCAGCGTGGCGGCTAAACAGTCGTCGCTGATGGTGGAAAACCTGCTGGCTCAGCTGGCGCGTGGCTAAATATCTGCTGCTCGGGCTGTGGCTGCTGTGCCACAGCCTGCTGGCCGCACCGCGCGTCATTACCCTGTCGCCGCATCTCACCGAACTGGCGTTTGCCGCCGGCATCACGCCGGTGGCGGTGAGCGCGTGGTCAGACTATCCCGCCGCCGCCAGCCAGCTGGAGCAGGTGGCGAACTGGCAGGGCATTCGCGTTGAACGCATTGTGCAGCTCAGGCCGGATGTGGTGCTGAGCCTGGCGCGATGGCAATCCGCTGCGCCAGGTGGAGCAGCTGCAGCGTCTGGGCATCCACGTGGAATGGATTGATCCGCAATCACTCGATCAGATGATTGACGCGCTGGCGGCGCTGTAGCGCTGGAGCCCACAGCCCCAGCGGGCCACAGAGGCCGCGCTGGCGTTACACCAGCAGCAAACGCCAGTGCCGCTGTTTCTGCAGTTTGGCCAGCAGCCGCTGTTTACCGCCGCGCGCAGCACGCTGCAGAATGAGGTCATCACCCTGTGCGGCGGTCGCAATATCTTTGCTGACAGCAGCGTGAGCTGGCCTCAGGTGAGCCGGGAGCAGGTGCTGACGCGGCACCCGCAGGCGATTGTGACTGGCGGTGATGCCAGCCGTGCCGCCAGCGTAGCGCGCTTCTGGCAGCCGCAGCTTAACGTGCCGGTGATTGCGCTTAATGATGACTGGCTGAGCCGGCCGGGTCCGCGCCTGCTGCTGGCGGCAAAACAATTGTGCGAAGCTTTACATCCGACGAAAAATAAAGCATTACCAGACTAAAGATTCGACGATTCATGTCGAAAATCAAATAACAAGGCACAGCGGCCACGTATGCTCTGTGCCTTTTTAGCGCGTAGCGCACTTTTGACATCACCAGGATTTCACCATGACCAGAGCGCTGCTGCTGGCCATAGTGCTGATCGTGGCTGCACCGATCGGTGCGGCAACCACAACGGGCTCTATCGCCGTCTCGCTGACGATTTTCTCCCGCTGCGATATCTCACACCCGAGTGAGCAGACGCTGCCGTCTGTTGACTGCGGCCGGCATTTCAGCGCGCAGCCGCGCGTGACACAAAGCGTATTGAACCGCGATGCGTTTCGCCGTGAAACGGCACGCTTAGTGACGATTGAGTGGTAAATCATGGCTGCCAGAACGGCAGCCAGCCCAGCATCAGATGCTGAAAGAGGAACCGCAGCCGCAGGTGGTTTTGGCGTTCGGATTGGTCACGATAAAGCGGGAACCTTCCAGACCTTCGGTGTAGTCAACCGATCCGCCCACCAGATACTGCAGGCTCATCGGGTCAACCACCAGCGCCACACCCTGCTTCTCGATGGTCATGTCGCCGTCATTCATTTGATCGTCAAAAGTAAAACCATACTGGAAGCCACTGCAGCCCCCGCCGGTGATGTATACGCGCAGTTTCAGCGCCGGATTCTGTTCATCCGCAATCAGGTTTTTTACTTTTTTCGCTGCTGCATCGGTGAACTGCAGAGGCAGCGCGGCTACGTCGTCACTCATCTTTTACTCCGGGTAAACGTCCAGGTCAGAAAACGACCTCAATTTCGCTATTATCTGCCAGCCGTCCAGTGCAATCAAGTAGCGCCCTTGACACTGTGTGCCGCCAGTTATGGCATAAAGCATAGCAATGTCGCAGGCGCAAGCGGCCGCGCGCCTTTCTTCACCGGCCGCTCTTCCGTAGAATGGCGCCAGATTTTTTCCAGAACAGCAGGAGCCGAACCATGAGTAAGTCAGAAAACCTGTATGCTGAAGCACAACGCCTCATCCCGGGCGGCGTGAACTCCCCGGTGCGTGCCTTTACCGGTGTGGGCGGCGTGCCGCTGTTCATCGAACGCGCCGACGGTGCCTATCTGTATGATGCCGATGGCAAAGCCTATATCGATTACGTCGGCTCCTGGGGACCGATGGTGCTGGGTCATAATAACGCCACCATTCGCAATGCGGTGCTCGAAGCCGCCGCGCGCGGCCTGAGTTTTGGCGCGCCGACTGAGATGGAAGTGAAGATGGCCGAGCTGGTGTGCGAACTGGTGCCGAGCATGGATATGGTGCGTATGGTTAACTCCGGCACCGAAGCCACCATGAGCGCCATCCGCCTGGCGCGCGGTTTCACCCAGCGTGACAAAATCATCAAATTTGAGGGCTGCTACCACGGCCATGCTGACTGCCTGCTGGTGAAAGCCGGTTCCGGTGCGCTGACGCTCGGCCAGCCCAACTCGCCGGGCGTGCCGGCGGATTTCGCCCGCCACACTCTGACCTGCACCTATAACGATTTCGACTCGGTGCGCGCGGCGTTTAAGCAGTATCCGCAAGAGATCGCCTGTATTATCGTCGAACCGGTGGCGGGCAATATGAACTGCATTCCGCCGCAGCCGGAATTCCTGCCGGGCCTGCGTGCGCTGTGCGATGAGTTTGGCGCGCTGCTGATTATCGATGAAGTGATGACCGGCTTCCGCGTGGCGCTGGGCGGTGCCCAAGCTTATTACGACGTTACGCCAGACCTGACCTGCCTCGGCAAGATCATCGGCGGCGGTATGCCGGTTGGCGCCTTTGGCGGCCGCCGCGAAGTGATGGCCGCGCTCGCTCCCACCGGCCCGGTGTATCAGGCCGGCACGCTGTCCGGAAACCCGATTGCCATGGCAGCCGGTTTTGCCTGCCTGTCGCAGATTGCGCAGCCTGGCACCCATGCGACCTTAACCGCACTCACCGACCAGCTGTGTGCTGGCCTGCTAGCTGCGGCGGAGGCAGAAAATATCCCGCTGGTGGTGAACCACGTCGGTGGCATGTTCGGTATTTTCTTCACCGACGCCGACAGCGTGACCTGCTACGCCGACGTGACGAAGTGCGATGTGGAGCGTTTTAAGCGTTTCTTCCATCTGATGCTGCAGGAAGGTGTCTACCTCGCGCCATCGGCCTATGAGGCCGGCTTTATGTCACTGGCGCACAGCCAGGAAGATATTCAGCGCACCGTCGATGCCGCCCGCCGCTGCTTCGCGCAGCTGTAAACCTGCCGGGGCGCAATTAATAGCGCCCCGCTTCACTAAGCGCGCCTTAGCAGCCAGATAAAATACGGCGCGCCGAAGAAGGTCGCCATCAGGCCCGCCGGGATTTGATCCGGGAAGGCCAGCATGCGGCCGCACCAGTCGGCGAACACCAGCAGGCCACCACCGAGCGGCAGCAGCGTCAGCCAGCGGCTGGCCAGCGGTGCCAGCGCCACCAGTATCATGCCCACGACAGCGCTTTGCAGCGCCTGCGTCATTGAGATGTTGTACGTCGAACCGGAAATCCAGCTCAGCAGCCCGGCCATGCGCGGATCGCCGCTCGCCAGCAACACCATCAGTAACGTGACGAACGCACTGTTCAGCGCCATTCCGGCCAGCAGCATGCGTTCCGGCGCAAAACCGCCACGGCTGGCCACCAGCATAATCACCAGCAGCGTCAGCGCGGCGCCCAGCACGCCCGCAGGCAGCAGCCAGGCGACCACGTTGCCGGGCACAAAGAAACAGCATGACCACCCCCCCGCAGGCCGCCCCGGAGCTGATGCCCAGCACTTCCGGACTGGCCATCGGATTGACGGTCAGGCGCTGAATCAGCACCCCTGCGACGCCCAGCATCATGCCAACCACCAGCGCCGCCAGCACGCGCGGCACGCGCCACGGCAGCAGCTGTTGCAGCATGTCGCCGCTGACCCACGTCCAGCCGTGCGCGTCGCGCCCGAACGCAATGCCCGCCAGACTGCACAGCGCCAGAATCATCACGCCCGCCAGGCACCAGCGCAGCACGGCCTGCCGCTCCTGCGACACTGTGTCGCCGGCATTCATCGCCGGCGGCAGCGAGCCCGTGCGCAGACGCGGCAGCAGCCATAGCAGAATCGGCACACCAATCAGCGCGGTTGCCGTCCCGGTTGACACTTCACACCAGTGCGCGGTCAGCCACAGCACGCACTGATCGGCCAGCCACAGCAGCAGTGCGCCAATCAACGGCGCCAGTAGCAAGCGGCTAAGCAGACGACGCGCACCCAGCATCTTCGCCAGAAGCGACGCGAACAGCCCGATAAAGCCGATGATACCGGCGACGTTAACCAGCTGCGCACTGAGCAGGATCGCCAGCGCCAGTGCGAACGCCAGCAGCAGGCGAGGCCACAGCAGCGCCACGTTGTGGCCGTCGAGCTGGTTCAGCGCGCCGGTGCTCCACAGAAACATGTTTTGCAGCTGATCGTGATTGAAGATGGCAAAGATTTGATTAACCGCGCCGGCATACAGGCTCAGTACCAGACCGGCCAGGATCAGCGTTACCGGCGACAGACGCTTGCCCCATGCGATGCCAAACACCAGCACGCCGACCAGCACCGCCCCGCCCATCGCGGCAAACTGCTGCGTCAGCTCCCCGCCCGGCAGTTGCCACAGGGTGGCGACGGTCAGGCCAAGCTGCGCGCCGGAAGAGACGCCCAGCGTGGTCGGCTCCGCCAGCGGATTGCGCAGCACCTGCTGAAACAGCAGGCCCGCGAGGCCAAGTCCGGCCCCGACCAGCAGCGCCAGCCGCGACAGCAGGCTGTAGTGGAACACCACCTGACGAATGTTATCGATATCCGGCGCGAACATCGCCTGCTGCCACTGTGCCAGCGGCAGCGCCTGGCGCAGGTTGATAAACGTGAGCGCCAGCGCCAGTAAACTGAGCACGCTGAGCAGCGCGACGGGAAACAGACGGTTGCGCATCAGTGTGACTCCAGCGCGTGTTCCAGCACGCGAATAAATTTGATGGCTGAGTAAGTGGCGCCGTAGTACCACACCGCCGGCACCCGCCGGAAACGGCCGGAACGGACAAACGGCAGCGCCTGCCACAGTGCGCTTTGCGTCACCTGCTGCATATCGCGCGCGTTATCGTGATCGAAGCAGATCACCTCAACGTCACCGACCTCCGCCAGCCGCTCCAGCCCGACCACCGCACTGCCCCAGAAGTTAGTTTCGCCCTGCCAGGCATTGCGCAGGCCAAGCTGCTCCATCACTTCGAGGAACAGGCTACCTTTACCGAAGGTAATGGCGTGACGCGGATCCATCAGCGACATCAGCAGCAGCGGACGCTGCGCCCACGGACGTAACCGCTCACGCGCGGCAGCCACTTCACGATCCACACATTGCAAATGGGCCTGTGCCTGCGCTTCAAGGCCAAGCCGGGCACCCAGCGCATGCAGCGATTTGCGCTCGGTGATGAACGGTTTGCCATCGCCGCTGTTGAGGTCAAAGCCCATCGTCGGCGCAATGCGCTCCAGCTTGTCGACCGCCGGGCCGTAACCGTTGGAGTGCAGGATCAGCGACGGTGACAGCTGGGTCATCAGTTCCAGATTGGGTTCGGTGCGTAAGCCGAGATGAGGGTGTCGGCCGGCAAGACCGGGTCGCCCACCCAGATGGCGTAGTTATGCAGATCGGCCACGCCGAGCGGGGCGACGCCGAGCGCCATCAGCAACTCCACCGGCAGCCACTCCAGCGCCAGGATGCGCTGGCTGTCCGGCTGCGCGGCGCGCAGCGGTGCAAGGTTCATCAGCGGTGAGAGCGCCAGCGCGGTCAGCAGACGGCGACGGGAAAGGTCGAACATCACAAGGCCTCAGTAGACAAAACTGACGGGCGCGCCGCCCTGCGGATGCGGCAGAATGCCCATCGGAATGCCATAAATATCACCCAGCACCTCGGCCTGCATAATCGCTTCCGGTCCGCCTTCAGCGATCACTTCTCCCGCGCGCAGCGCCACCAGCCGGTCACAGTAGCGAGCCGCCATGTTGAGATCGTGCAGTACCGCTATCACCGTCAGGCCGCGTTCGTGGCTGAGGCGCTGAATCAGCGCCAGCACATCAACCTGTTGGGCGCGATATCCAGCGCCGAGGTTGGTTCATCCAGCAGCAGGCAGCGGCTGTTCTGCGCCACCAGCATCGCCAGCCACGCACGCTGACGCTCGCCGCCGGACAGGCTGTCCACCAGCCGCCCGGCGAAGGGTTTCAGTCCAACCAGCGCAATCGCCTCGTCCACCCGATCGCGATCTTCCTGGCCGTAGCGCCCCAGCGCACCGTGCCACGGATAGCGCCCAATCGCCACCAGCTCGCGCACCGTCATGCCCTCCGCCGCGGGCAGCTGCTGCGGCAAATAGGCCACTTGGCGCGCAAAGGCTTTACTGCTCTAGGTATCAACCGCCTCACCGTTCAGCATCACGCGCCCTTCGCTGGCGGCATGGTGACGGCCGAGCATCTTCAGCAGCGTGGATTTACCGGAACCGTTATGCCCGATCAGCGCGGTGACTTTGCCCGGGGCGAAAGTCAGCGATAGCAGATGCAGCAGCGTGCGGCCGGGCACACGGAAGCTGACGTTTTCCAGTGAAAAGGTGGTTTCTGCGTGGTGCGGATGCTGCTTGATAATCCCTGGTTAACGGGCGCCGCAGCGCCCTGTGTTCAGTATCAGAAGCGGAAGGTGGCGGTACCGACGATCTGGCGCTCTGCGCCCCAGTAGCAGGCGTAGTCGCGGTAGCAGCTGGCAACGTATTCGCGATCGAACAGGTTGTTGATGTTGACGCCGATAGTTGAGCCCGGCAAACCGAAGCGGCCCAGATCGTATTTGAGCGCCGCATCCACGGTGGTGTAAGCGGCGACGTCAAAGTTCTGGTTGGCATTTGGGCCGCTGGCGTACAGGCCTTTGCTTTCACCCACGTAGCGCACCCCGGCACCAACGGTGAAGCCCGACATTGCGGTTTCGTGGAAGGTGTAATCGGCCCCACAGCGAAGCCATGTGCTTCGGCACCTGCACCGGCGTACGGCCTTTCAGCACGGTGTCTTCGGTGTATTCCGCATCGGTATAAGAGTAAGCCGCCGTCAGGTTGATGTTGGCGTTAAGCGCCGCTTTGGCTTCCAGCTCGACGCCGCGTGAGCGAATCTCACCACCCTGCACACTAAACTGCAGGCTATTCGGATCTGCCGTCAGGTTTTTGGTTTTAGTCAGCTGATAAACCGCTGCGGTGACCACAATCGGGCGATCTTTAGGTACGTATTTTACGCCAGCCTCATACTGCTTCGCGCGGGATGCGTCAAAAGGTTTCCCATCAACCGTGGTGCCAGCCGTTGGGATAAAGGATTCGCTGTAGCTGAAATACGGTGCGATACCATTATCAAACACATAGTTCACACCACCGCGCCAGGTAAATGCCTGGTCGTGGTTTTTTACTTCGCTGTTACCGTTACGGTTCAGTTCGGAGGTCATTGCATAATCGTATCGCCCGCCCAGCGTCAGCACCCATTTATTCCATTCCATCTGATCCTGCGTATACAGGCCAGTTTGTTCCTGACGGTTCAGATATTGATAGGGGAAGGCGGCACCCACAGCATCGTTACCATACTGCGGATCAATCGCGTTGATTGGCGCTGCGGAGGCAAATGCAGCATCAATATCATTACGGGTGCGCTGATAATCACCCCCCATCAGCAGCGTATGATCGACCGCACCGGTAGCAAATTTTGCCTGCACCTGATTATCGACGGCAAACTGATTCAATTTCTCATCGGAAATGGCTGAACCACGCGTAATCTCTTGTGACTCAGGCAGATAGCCGTTGCCATAAATACTGCGATAATTCGTTTTCAGCTCGGCATAGCGCAAATTCTGGCGCACCGTCTAGGTATCGTTAAAGCTGTGCTCAAAGTTGTAGCCAACCATTTTGGTGTTGCGCGAGATCTTATTGCTGTCTTCGCCTTCATCAAAATTGGTGGGCAGCTTATAGCTGCTGCCGTCCGGCCGGTTGATGCCCACCACGGTGCCTTCGCGCGGCAGCCAGCCGTAATAGCCGGTCTCCGGTTCGTTCTGGAAGTAGGTCAGCAGGTCAAAGCGGGTATTGGCATCGGGACGCCAGCTGAACGAAGGCGCAATGGTATAGCGCTTCTCTTTGTTCATCTCCTGTTGCGCATCGGCGCTGCGCGCCAGGCCGGTCAGGCGATAGCTGTAAACGCCGTCATCATCCAGTGAGCCGCCAAAGTCGAAGCCGGTGGAGAACAGGTTGTCGCTGCCCATCTGGAACTGGACTTCACGCAGCGTCTCCTGGGTCGGCCGCTTGCTCACTAGTGACACCACACCGCCCGGGTTGCTCTTACCGTACAGCACCGAAACCGGACCACGCAGCAGCTCCGCGCGCTCGAGGAAGTAAGGATCGATAGCGAATTCGGAGTAGTTGTCACCCTGCAGCTTCAGGCCATCCAGATACTGGTTAGTGTTGGTTTCACTGAAGCCGCGAATCGACAGCGCGTCGATAACGTCCGAGCTACCGCGGTTACCGGTCAGCACGCCTGGCGTGTAATTGAACGCACCTTTTACGCTGGTCACCGCGTGCATTGACATCTCTTCCTGCGTCACCACCGACACCGACTGCGGATTCTTCTCGATCGGCGTATCGGTTTTGGTGCCGGTCGCGCTGTGTTTCGCGGCAATGGTCGGTGACGGTGCCCATGCGCTCTCCTGCGCTACGCCGCTGCCGCCATCAGCCGTCACCACCACGGTATCTTCGGCCAGCGCCTGCATGCTGAGGCTGCCCAGAGTCAGGGAAATCAATAACGCGAGCGGTCGACGGGTGGTCACCGCGCGCAGAGAACAAGGAAAAGTGTTTCGCGCATTCATAGTGGGATCTCATGAAAAATAGAATAATGCAGGCGAATGGAAACGAGAATGATTATTAGACGCACGGATTTTAGGCGAAACCCGGCAAGCACCGCAAGATGTAATGCCTGCTGGCGGTGAGTTTGCCAGCGGATCGCACATATCCATGATCGCGGCTAAAAAAATGGCGGGCAAAGAAAAAGGCGCCGCAGCGCCAGAGGGGGTTAAATTCAGTTTATATGCAAGGCTCAGGCTGGAGCGCCGCCATTTATTTGGCACCGCCACGTGGTGGTAAAACGCTGGCACCGCACAGGCTCTGAATGTATAAAGCCTGTGCAGTGCCGGATGGCTTATTTACTGCCAAACATATCTTTAATCCAGCCCGTGACACCGTCAGAGTCCTTCTGCTCGCCCTGCGGCTGTTGCTGCTGTTGCTGCTCTTGCTGTTGCTGCTGCTGAATCTGCTGCTGTTGCTGCTGGCACAGCGCGTTCGGATCCAGCGTCCACACCGGCAGCGAACGCCAGGTGCTGCTGCCGCTGCCGCAGACAAAGTTACCGGCCGAATCGATATTCATCTGGGTGATATCCTCCGGTGGCGTCAGGACCAGCGGCATTGGCGCCTGGTTGTCGAGGTAGCGACGATAGATCTGCATCGCGCCGCTGGCACCGTACAGCTTCGAGGTCTGGTTGTTGTCGCGGCCAACCCAGATGATCGCCACTTCTTTACCATCAATACCAGCAAACCAGCTGTCGATCAGGTCATTGGTGGTACCGGTTTTCGCCGCCAGATGCGCACCCGGGAAGCGTGCGCCCAGCGCCCGCGCCGTACCGTGATCGGCCACCTGCTGCATGGTATACAGCGTCAGATACGCCGCCTGCGCCGGCTCAACGCGCTGCGCCTGCGGGAAGCTCTGATACAGCACCGTGCCATCTTCCGCAATCACCGAGCGCACCGCCGACAGCGCCGCACGGTTACCGCCGCTGGCAATTGACTGGAATGCTTGCGCCACCTCAATCGGCGTCAGGTTAAGCGCCCCCAGCAGCATGGCCGGCACCGGATGCAGCTGATCTTTTGGCACGCCGAGTTTGGTCCAGGTATCCACCACCGCGTCGAGTCCCAGCGTCATACCGAGGTTAACGGTTGGCACGTTCATTGAGTTAGTCAGCGCATCCACCAGCATCACTTTACCGCTGAAGCGACGATCGTCGTTCATCGGCTTCCACACCGAACCGTTTGGCTGTTTCAGCGCAATTGGCTCGTCGGCGATCCAGCTGTTCAGGCGATAGCTGTTTGGCTGGCTGAGGGCGGTCAGATAGGTCGCCGGTTTCGCCAGTGAACCAATCGAGCGACGCGCCTGCAGCGCGCGGTTATAGCCGGCAAACTGCGGATCGGCACTGCCGACCATGGCGCGCACTTCACCACTGAAGCGGTCGACCACCACCATCGCGGTTTCCAGATCTTTCAGCCCGCGCTGTTTCTTCAGCGTGGGAATGCCGTCTTCAACCGCTTTTTCCGCCGCATCCTGCGAAATCGGATCGAGCGTGGTGAAGATCTTCACGCCGGAGAGGTCTTTGACCTTATCGCCCAGCTTCGCCTGCAGCTCATTACGCACCATCTGCATAAACGCCGGCTGCGGCGTGATCACCCCACCTTTCGGCTGAACGCCAAGCGGCCGCGCCGACAGCATGTCGTACAGTTCCTGATCGATCACCTTCTGCTGTTGCAGCAGACGCAGCACCAAGTTACGACGCTCCAGCGCCAGCTGCGGATTGCGCCACGGATTATACAGCGACGCACCTTTGACCATGCCGACCAGCATCGCCTGCTGATCAAGGCTCAGTTCGTCCACCGGGCGACCAAAGTAGTACAGGCTGGCCAGCGGGAAACCGCGGATTTGGTCGTTGCCCGCCTGACCGAGATACACCTCGTTCAGGTAGAGCTCAAGAATGCGATCTTTGCTGTAGCGCGCATCCATGATCACCGCCATATAGGCTTCACGCGCTTTACGCCACAGCGAGTGTTCGTTGGTGAGGAACAGGTTTTTCACCAGCTGCTGCGTCAGCGTACTGCCGCCCTGCACCGCTTTACCGGCGGTGATATTGGCGAGGAAGGCGCGACCAATCGAGTACGGACTGATGCCGTCATGCTCGTAGAAGTGGCGGTCTTCGGTGGCGATCAGCGTATCGACCAGCAGATCCGGGAACCCGGCGCGCGGCACAAACAGACGCTGCTCGCCGTTTGGCGACTGCAACATGGTGATCAGCCGCGGATCGAGGCGGAAGAAGCCAAAGTCGCGTCCGGTATCGAGGTTTTTAATCTCGCTCAGCTCGTTTTTGCTGAAGGTGAGACGCGCGTTAATCTGGCCCTCTTTGCTGTCCGGAAAATCAAACGGACGGCGCAGCAGGTCGATGGTGTTGCCTTTCACGCCGAACTCACCCGGACGGGTAATGCGCGACACTTCGCGATACTGCGTGCCTTCCAGCAGCGCAATCATCTCTTTCTTGTCATAAGCCATGCCCGGTTCGAGGCTGACCATGCGCCCGTACACGGCCGCCGGCAGCTGCCACACTTTACCGTCAATGCGGCTGCGGATTTCCGAATCCAGATAGACGCCCCAAGCGGCCATCACCACGACAAATACCAGGAAGAGTTTAATCAACCAGCCTAACCAGCGGCGTTTGCCACGCGCGGGTCGTTTTCCTTTACCTTTGGGTGGCACCGGCGCACTCTCCTCATCATCTTCGTCAAAATCGTCCTGATCGATATCATCTTCAGGCTCCCTGCGGCGACCCCGGCGCGTAACGTTACGCGGCGGCTTTGGCGCTTTTCCTTTGCGCCCAATAGGTTCGCGATCGTTCCCAGACATGCTTTGTTTTCTCCAGGCATAGCTACGGCAGCGCCGCTACTCTAACTGCTTTCTCGTGCCGCGCATGGCAGAACCCTCTGAATTCGATCCACTGCGAGCTACGAGGAATATTTTTTGGTACGCCTAGTTGGCAAGGCGCTGGCCGGATCGTCCGGCCACGGATGTTTGGGATAGCGCCCTTTCATCTCTTTCTGCACTTCAGGATACGCACCGCGCCAGAACGCCGCGAGGTCACGGGTGATCTGCAGCGGACGGTGCGCCGGCGAAAGCAGCTCCAGCACCAGCGGAACGCGCCCATCGGCAACCGCCGGGTTCTGCGCCTCGCCAAACATCTCCTGCATACGCACCCGCCAGCGCGGGGGTTTCTCCGCGTCGTAGCGAATCGGCAGGCGACTTCCGGTCGGCACAGTGTAATGAGTTGGCAGCACAGTATCCAGCCGCTGCCGCTGTGACCATGTCAGCAAATTGTAATAAAGCGCAGACAAGATTAACGCTCTGCAGCCCTTTTAAATCGCGTACTGCGCCCATCTCCGGCAGCAGCCAGTGGCTCCAGCGAGGTCAGCAGCGTGTCATCATCCAGCACCGGCCACGCCTCTTCCGGCAGCCACTGCGCGGCGCACTGCAAGCGCAGACGCAGCTGCTCTGCCTCTGGCGTCCAGCCGAGCACCGCCAGCCCTTTTTCGCGGATCCAGCGCAGCATCGCCGGATGCAGGATCTCCGGCTCGGGCCGCGCCTGCGGCTGGGCCCGCAGGATCAGCGCACCAATCGCTTCCCGCTTCCACGCGCGCAGCGTGCCTTTGTCTTCATCCCAGTCCACATCGGTGCGCTGCTCCACCAGCTGCGGGCACTGCTGGCGCAGCGTATCAATCTCTACCAGCAGCGCCAGCAGCATACGTGCATCGGCGCTGCTGGCCCCCTGCAGCAGGCTCGGTGCAATCAGCCACTCATAGCGGCTCAGGCCGTCGTGCTCATCCAGCATCGCGCCGATACCATTGGCGAGCTGATAGCGCGCTGTGACCGCGACGCAGCGCCAGCCAGTCAGCAAATCCGGCGGCCAGCAGCGCCGCGCTGGCGATGGCGTGCACATCGTCGCCGGCGGCGCACAGCATCTCCGTGAGACGCGGATCGCTGCCAAGCTGCGCCATTTTACGGCCGCGCGCGCTGAACCGCTTCCTGACAGCCCCACTGCAGCAAATCCAGCTGCAGCGAGGCCAGATCGCTGGTGAGTATCTCCGGCTCACTCTGCGCCGCCGCACGCAGCGCCTGCTCCTGCGGCAGCAGATGCAGACAGATCCCCGGCGCCAGGCGACCGGCGCGGCCAGCGCGCTGCGTCATCGATGCCTGGCTGATGCGCTGGGTCAGCAAACGCGTCACGCCGCTGCGCACGTCAAACTGCGCCGCGCGCTCCAGCGCACTGTCCACCACTAGGCGGATACCTTCAATCGTCAGGCTGGTCTCGGCGATATTGGTGGCGAGCACCACTTTACGCCGGCCCGGCGCGGCCGGCAGGATGGCCCGCCGCTGCGCCTCCAGCGACAGCGCACCATATAAAGGAGATAAATCAACCTTATCACTGACGCGCGACGCTAGTTCACGCTTCACCCGTTCAATCTCCGCCACGCCGGGCAGAAACAGCAGCAGCGAACCGGGCTCGTCACGCAGCAGCTGTGCCACGTTGCGTGCCGCCAGCCGGCGCGGCTCCAGCATGATGATTTGCCCCGGCAGCTGCGCCTGTTGCAGCAGCTGCCGGGGCAGCCCGGTGGATTTCCCGGCGCCGGTCGGTGCCGCCAGCAGCACCTGTGGTGACTGCGCCAGCGCTGCCAGCAATGCAGGCAGTACCTCGCTTACCGATAATTCACTCACACTCAACTCCCACTCTGCCTGTGCTAAGATGGCGCGCAATGTACACCACCCGGCGCCGATTACCGGAGTTCAGCATGGCCACGCAACGACTGTTTTTTGCCCTCGAATTGCCTGATTCTCTCCAACAACAACTGGTGCAATGGCGGGCCGATTGCTTCGCCGCGGACGCGGGTAAACCGGTGGCGGCGGCGAATCGGCACCTGACGCTGGCGTTTCTCGGTGAGGTCAGCACGGAAACGGCGGATCAGCTGCAGCAGCTGGCGGCACGCATTCACCAGCCGGGCTTTACGCTGGATCTCGACGACGCCGGTCACTGGCCGCGTCCCGGCGTGGTGTGGCTTGGCTGCCAGCGCGCGCCGCGCGGTTTACTGCAGTTGGCCAACCTGCTGCGCGCCCAGGCCGCGCGCCATGGTTGTGCGCAGAGTACGCAGCCGTTCCATCCCCACATAACCCTGCTGCGCCACGCTGCGCAGGTCGTGGCGCTGCCGCCGCGCGGTTTTCACTGGCGTGTTGAGGTGAGTCATTTCGCGCTGTTTGCGTCCAGCGTCACGCAGGGACGTACGCGCTATCGCCGGTTGGCGCGCTGGCCACTGTTATCTGCCGCAGGAGCATAAATGCAGTTCGATCCGCCGTTACAATCAGCCCGCTTAATCACCCGCTATAAACGTTTTTTAGCCGATGTCATCACACCGGAAGGTGACACCTTCACCCTGCACTGCGCCAATACCGGCGCGATGACCGGCTGCGCCACGCCAGGCGACACAGTGTGGTACTCCACCTCGGCCAGCGTGACGCGTAAATATCCGCACAGCTGGGAAATAACGCAAACCGCGCAGGGCCACTGGATTTGCGTCAACACCCTGCGCGCCAACCAACTGGTGCGCGAGGCGCTGCTGCGCGACGCAATTCCGGAATTATCCGCTTATAGCCACTGCCAGGCTGAGGTGAAATACGGCACGGAAAAAAGCCGAATTGACTTCCTGTTGCAAGCGGAGGGCAAAGCCAACTGCTATATTGAAGTCAAGTCCGTCACCCTTTTACAAAATGGTAAAGGCTATTTTCCGGATGCGGTGACGGCTCGTGGACAGAAACATCTGCGCGAATTAAGCACTATCGCGGCAGAAGGCCACCGGGCCGTTTTGTTGTTTGCTGTTCTGCACACGGGGATTGAGGACGTTTCCCCGGCGCACCATATCGATGCGCAATACGCAGAACTACTGGTACAGGCGCAGCGCTGCGGTGTGGAAGTGTTGGCGTATCAGGCTCAGATTTCACCGGCAGAAATGTTACTTACCCGGCCGTTAAAGGTGACGATTAACGCACAGTTGTAATATTTAACGTTATTTGCTGTGATAAGAATGTTCTGAGCGGTGCGCTAAATACGCTGTTCCTCACAGGCTTGTCAAGGTGCGTTCATGAATAATTGCCAACCTTGATTGCTTCTGCTATTTATAGCGGCCTGTTTTTTTCCCTGATGGGAATCGATATGCCCCGCATGCGTCGGGTTGCAGGCAAAGGCTTTCGCAATCTGAAACAGAACGGGTAGTGCGTGTTATCCAGGAGAAACAACATGCAAGAAGGGCAAAACCGTAAAACATCGTCCCTGAGTATCCTCGCCATCGCTGGGGTGGAGCCGTATCAGGAGAAACCGGGCGAAGAGTATATGAATGACGCCCAGCTGAGCCATTTCCGCAAGATTCTGGAAGCCTGGCGCAACCAACTCAGGGATGAAGTAGACCGTACTGTGTCGCATATGCAGGACGAAGCTTCCAACTTCCCGGATCCGGTTGACCGTGCCGTCCAGGAAGAGGAGTTCAGCCTAGAGCTGCGTAACCGCGATCGTGAGCGCAAACTCATTAAAAAGATTGAGAAAACGCTCAAGAAAGTGGAAGACGACGACTTCGGCTACTGCGAATCCTGTGGGGTCGAAATTGGTATCCGCCGTCTCGAAGCGCGTCCGACCGCCGATCTCTGCATTGACTGCAAAACGCTGGCAGAAATCCGCGAGAAGCAGATGGCAGGCTAATGGCCGTTAACAGACTGTCGCCGCACAGCCGGGAAAACCACTGTTTTCCCGCCGTGTGGTGTACCACAGCATAATGTCCGCCACGCTTCCCTGCATCGGGCGTTTCGCCCCCTCTCCTTCCGGTGATCTTCATTTCGGTCCGCTGATAGCCGCACTAGGCAGCTACCTGAGCGCGCGCGCAGCAGGGCCGCTGGCTGGTGCGCATTAAAGATATCGATCCGCCGCGTGAAGTCGCCGGTGCCGCAACGCGCATCCTGCGTCAGCTGACGCATTATGGGCTGCACTGGGACGGCGACGTACTGTGGCAGTCGCAAGCGCCACGAGGCTTATCGCGCGGCGCTTAGCTGGCTGCGCGAACATCGTTAAAGCTACTTCTGTACCTGCCCGCGCAGCCGCATTCAGCAGCTGGGCGGCTTTTACGACGGTCACTGCCGCGTTTACATCTGCCGCCGGACGGCGCCGCGCTATGGCTGCGTCAGCATGCGCCGGTGTACGGTTTTGACGATCGCCTGCGCGGCCATCTGCAGGCGGAGCCGCGTCTGGCGCAGGAAGACTTTATTATTCACCGTCGTGACGGGCTGTTCGCCTACAACCTTGCGGTGGTGGTCGATGACCATTTTCAGGGCGTGACGGAGATTGTGCGCGGTGCGGATTTGATTGAGCCAACAGTGCGCCAGATTGCGCTGTATCAGCAGTTTGGCTGGCCGGAGCCGGCTTATCTGCATCTGCCGCTGGCAATTACCCCGGACGGTAATAAATTGTCGAAGCAGAACCACGCGCCGGCCTTGCCGGACGGCGATCCGCGACCGGTGCTGGTGCAGGCGCTGAGCTTCCTGGGGCAGCCGGTTTTGCCGGGCTGGCAGGACCATGGGCTGGAGACGCTGCTGGACCATGCCGTTACACACTGGGATAGCGCATCGATTCCGCGGCATGATGCGCAACAACCGGATGAGGCGACAACGCCATTCCTAAATGGTTCGCAACAGGCTATAATTAGCCGCTGATTTTATTCACACCCATTTTCTCTCTGTCGAGGTGTCCCATTTTTACCCGAGTCGCTAATTTTTGCCGGAGAGTGCTCAAGCGTGATGAGGAGGCCCCTGAAGAGGTGGAAACCGTAAGTCTGATGACCGTTATCCCCCGGGAAAGCCACAATATCTCACGCAAAGATATCAGCGAAAACGCTCTCAAAGTGCTGTATCGCCTGAACAAAGCCGGATACGAAGCCTATCTGGTTGGCGGCGGCGTGCGCGATTTGCTGCTGGGTAAAAAGCCGAAGGACTTTGACGTGACCACCAACGCCACGCCGGAGCAGATGCGTAAGCTATTCCGCAACTGCCGCCTAGTCGGGCGTCGCTTCCGTCTGGTGCATGTCATGTTCGGTCCGGAAGTGATCGAAGTCGCCACATTCCGCGGCCACCACCAGGAAGAGAGCGTCGACGATCGCAACGGTTCGCAGCGCGGTCAGAACGGCATGCTGCTGCGCGACAACATTTTTGGCAACATCGAAGATGATGCGCAGCGCCGCGATTTAACCATCAACAGCCTCTATTACAGCGTGGCTGATTTCACCGTGCGCGATTACGTCGGTGGCCTGCAGGATCTGCAGGAAGGCATCATCCGCATGATTGGCGATCCGGAAACGCGCTACCGCGAAGATCCGGTGCGTATGCTGCGCGTGGTGCGCTTCGCCGCGAAGCTGGACATGAGCATTGCGGCGGAAACCGCCGAGCCGATTCCCCGCCTCGCCACGCTGCTGAATGACATTCCGCCAGCGCGCCTGTTTGAGGAGTCGCTGAAGCTGCTGCAGGCCGGTTACGGTTATCGCACCTATCTGATGATGCGCGAATACCAGCTGTTCCAGCCGCTGTTCCCGACGCTGGCGCGCAACTTCACCGAACAGGGCGACAGCCCGATGGAGCGCATGCTGGCCCAGGTGCTGAAAAACACCGATACCTGCCTGCACAACGACATGCGCGTGAATCCGGCGTTCCTGTTTGCGGCGATGTTCTGGTATCCGCAGCTGGAGTCAGCCGAGCAGATTGCGCAGGAGAGCGGCCTGACCTATTTCGACGCCTTTGCGCTGTCCATGAACGAAACGCTGGATGAAGCCTGCCGTGCGCTGGCGATTCCGAAACGTATCACCACGCTGATTCGCGATATCTGGCAACTGCAGCTGCGCATGTCCCGCCGTCACGGTAAGCGCGCATGGAAGCTGATGGAGCATCCTAAATTCCGCGCCGCCTACGACCTGCTGGCGCTGCGTGCGGAAGTCGAGAACAACGCCGAGCTGCTGCGCCTCAGCCAGTGGTGGGGCGAGTTCCAGTCGGCGGTGCCGACACAGCAGAAAACCATGCTCAACACCCTAGGTGACGATCCGGCCCCGCGCCGTAAACCGCGCCGTCCGCGCCGTCGTCCAGCTGGCCCGCGCCGCGACAGCAACCATAGTGCGTCATGACGCGGGTTTATCTCGCATTAGGCAGTAATCTCGCCGATCCGCTGCATCAGGTTGATGCAGCGCTGGCCGCACTGGATGCCATTCCCGGTACCCGCCGCGTAGCCACCTCCGCGTTTTATCGCACGCCACCGTACGGCCCGCCGGATCAGCCGGATTACCTCAACGCCGTGGTGGCGCTGGAGACCACACTGGCCGCGGAAACGCTGCTCGATCACACCCAGCGCATTGAGCTGGAGCATGGCCGGGTGCGCAAAGCCGAACGCTGGGGACCGCGCACGCTGGACCTCGATATCATGCTGTTCGGCAATGCGGTGATCTACACGCCGCGCCTGACGGTGCCGCACTACGATATGCACAACCGCGCCTTCATGCTGGTGCCGCTGCTGGAGATCGCGCCAGCGCTGCGCCTGCCAAACGGCCAGTCGCTGGCCGGCATTCTGGCGACGCTGGACCGCAGCAGCATCCGGTTGTGGTCTGCCTGACGCGGCAGAATCGCACGCCCGTCGTATCGCCTTTGCAATCAATCCAGTATACTGCGCGCATCAGAAAATGCTGGAGATTGCGATGAAACCCACCACCCTCTCTCACTTACGCCAGCTGAAAGCCAGCGGCCGCAAGTTCGCCACGCTGACCGCCTACGATTTCAGCTTCGCGCGCCTGTTTGCCGACCAAGGCATTCCGCTGCTGCTGATTGGCGATTCGCTCGGCATGACCGTTCAGGGCCATGATTCCACGCTGCCGGTGACGGTCGACGATATTGCTTATCACACCGCCGCCGTTCGGCGCGGTGCGCCCAACGCGCTGGTAATGGCTGACCTGCCGTTTATGAGTTACGCCACGCCGCAGCAAACCTTTGACAGTGCCGCGCAGCTGATGCGCGCCGGTGCCAACCTAGTAAAACTGGAAGGCGGCGCCTGGCTGGCAGAAACCGTGCGCATGCTGACCGAGCGCGCCGTGCCGGTGTGTGGTCATCTGGGATTGACGCCGCAGTCGGTTAATATCTTCGGTGGCTACAAGGTGCAGGGGCGTGATGAAGCGGCAGCCGAGCGCCTGCTGGCGGATGCGCTGGCGCTGGAAGCGGCCGGTATGCAGCTGCTAGTGCTGGAGTGCGTACCGGTCGCTCTAGCTGAACGCGTCACAAAAGCGTTGTCGGTACCGGTGATCGGCATCGGTGCCGGTAACGTCACCGACGGCCAGATTCTGGTGATGCACGACGCGTTTGGCATTACCGGCGGCCACATTCCAAAATTTGCCAAAAATTTCCTTGCGGAAACCGGCGACATTCGTGCGGCAATTCGCCAGTATATGGCCGACGTTGAGGCAGGCACCTACCCTGCTGCCAAACACAGTTTCCAGTAAATCAGGAGATTTGCAGTGCTGATCATTGAAACGCTGCCGCTGCTGCGCCGTGAGATTCGACGCTGGCGCCAGGCAGGTAAACGCATCGCGCTGGTGCCCACTATGGGCAACCTGCATGAGGGGCATCTGACGCTGGTGGATGAAGCACGCCAGCGCGTAGATATCGTGGTGGTATCGATCTTCGTTAACCCGATGCAGTTTGATCGCGCCGACGACCTGGCGCGCTATCCGCGCACGCTGCAGGACGATTGTGAAAAACTCAATCGCCACAGCGTCGACCTGGTCTTTGCCCCGGCACCGGCCGATGTCTATCCGCAGGGTCTCGACAGCCAGACGTTTGTTGAAGTACCGGGCCTCTCCTCGCTGCTGGAGGGCGCCAGCCGTCCCGGTCATTTCCGCGGCGTGGCCACCATCGTCAGCAAGCTGTTTAATCTGGTGCAGCCGGATATCGCCTGTTTTGGCGAGAAGGATTTTCAGCAGCTGGCGATCATCCGCAAGATGGTGGCGGACATGGGCTTTGACATTGACATCGTTGGCGTGCCGACGGTGCGCGCCAAAGACGGTCTCGCGCTCAGCTCACGTAACGGCTATCTTACTGCCGATGAACGCAAGCTAGCGCCGGTGCTCAGCCAGGTGATGAACAGCATGGCGCAGCGCCTCAGCAACGGCGAGCGGCACGTGGATGAGATTATCGAGCACGCCGAACAGACGCTGCGCGATCAGGGCCTGCGCCCCGACGGCCTGGCCATCTGCGATGCTGATACGCTGCAGCCGCTGACGGTCGACAGCCAGCGCGCAGTAATTCTGATGGCTGCCTGGCTCGGCAATGCGCGTTTGATTGATAATCAGCAAGTAGATCTGACGGTTTAACTCCGTCGTTTATGGGCAGCATGTACCCGCTACACACTGCGCGGTGGAAACCAGCCGCGCACGGGTATAACAAAGGTATCACGCTATGATTCGTACCGTATTCACCGCGTAAAAGTGACGCAGGCGGATTTGCATTATGAAGGCTCCTGCGCCATCGATCAGGATTTTCTTGATGCCTCCGGCATTCTGCAATACGAAGCCATCGACATCGATAACGTCACCAACAGCCAGCGCTTCTCTACCTATGCCATTGCCGCCGAGCGTGGCTCGAAAATCATTTCGGTCAACGGTGCGGCCGCGCGCTGTGCCTGTCAGGGCGATCTGCTGATCATCTGTTCTTATGTGCAGGTGGAAGATGAAGTGGCGCGCAGCTGGCAGCCCAAAGTGGCCTACTTCGATGGGGATTACGAGATGAAACGTATCGCTAAAGCGCTGCCGGTGCAGGTGGCCTGATAGCCGCGCGCGGTAGCAACCGCGCATATTCTCCTTAGCGAAAGCCGCTGCCGGGCAAGACCGGCAACGGCTTTTTCTTCGGACCTGCGCCTCAGGTGCGCAAACCGCGTCCGCGCTGAATCAGCGCATACACCAGCACGTAAAACACCACGATAAACGCCACCAGCACTGACAGCGTCAACACCAGCGGAACATCGTTGATGCCAAGGAAACCATAGCGGAACCCGCTGATCATGTACAGCACCGGATTGAGCTTCGACACCGCCTGCCAGAACGGCGGCAGCAGCGCCAGCGAGTAGAATACGCCACCGAGGTAAGTTAACGGCGTCAGCACGAAGGTCGGGATCAGGCTGATATCGTCAAAGGTGCGCGCAAACACCGCATTCAGCAGGCCAGCCAGCGAGAACAGAATCGCCGTCAGCAGCAGCGTGATCGCCACCATCGGCCACGAGAATACGTGGAACGGCACGAAAAACAGCGACACCGCCGTCACCAGCACGCCCACGCACACGCCGCGCGCTACGCCGCCGCCGACATAACCGGCGATAATAATGTGCGTCGGCACCGGCGCCACCAGCAGCTCTTCAATGTTGCGCTGGAACTTGGCGCTGAAGAATGACGAGGCGACGTTGGCGTAAGCGTTGGTGATCACCGCCATCATAATCAGGCCCGGCACGATAAACTGCATGTAGCTGAAGCCGTGCATATCGCCGATGCGTGAGCCGATCAGATTGCCAAAGATAATGAAGTATAGCGTCATGGTGATCACCGGCGGCACCTGCGTCTGAATCCAGATGCGGGCAAAACGGTTGATCTCTTTGCTCCAGATACTCTTGAGCGCCACCCAGTACAGATGCGTCATGCGGTTACTCCTGTTTTTCCCTGCGTCAGGCTGACGAACAGCTCTTCCAGACGATTCGCTTTGTTGCGCATGCTGAGGACCTGCACGCCCT
The DNA here is from genome assembly GCF_059731155.1 of Type-A symbiont of Plautia stali. Lineage (NCBI taxonomy): Bacteria > Type-A symbiont of Plautia stali. The sequence goes on from NZ_AP035891.1 coordinate 2,328,371, forward strand.
GCGCGCTCAGCTGGCTGAATACGCTATTCAGCCCCTGCTCGCGCATTACTTCCACTTCCAGCGTTGAGGTATCAACCAGACGATACTGGAAGCCCTCCAGCTGCGGCAGCGGGCTGCGCGGCGCTAGGTCGAGGATAAAGGTTTCCGACTGCAGCTTGGACAGCAGCCCTTTCATTGAGGTGTTCTCCACCAGTTCACCGCTTTGGATGATGCCGATGTTACGGCACAGCATTTCCGCCTCTTCCAGATAGTGGGTGGTCAGGATGATGGTGGTGCCTTTGGCGTTCAGCTCTTTCAGGAACACCCACATTGAGCGGCGCAGTTCGATATCCACGCCAGCCGTGGGTTCATCAAGAATCAGCAGCTTGGGTTCATGCATCAGCGCCCGGGCAATCATCAGCCGGCGCTTATCCCGCCGGACAACATGCGCGCACGTTCGTTACGCTTGCCCCACAGGTCGAGCTGATTGAGGTATTTTTCCGCGCGCTTGTTCGCTTCGGCGCGTTCCACGCCGTAATAACCGGCCTGATTAACCACAATCTGCATCACGGTTTCAAACAGGTTAAAGTTGAATTCCTGTGGCACCAGCCCAAGCTGCCGCTTGGCGTTGACCACATCTTTCTGCAGGTCATAGCCAAACACGCGCACGCTGCCGCTGGATTTGTTCACCAGCGAGCTGATAATGCCAATGGTGGTGGACTTACCGGCACCATTAGGGCCCAGTAAGGCATAAAAGTCGCCTGCTTCCACGTTGAGATCGAGGCCTTTCAGCGCCTGTACGCCGCCGGGATAGGTATTGGTCAGCCCGGAAAGTTCCAGTGCATAAGTCATTGCGAGTCCGTACCCTGTTGTAGTGACATCATAGCCATATGAAATGATAGTGCGCTCGCGTCGAGCGTGCGGGGTTATTCAGCGATAACGGTTGTGAAATCAAAGGAATTGCGCAGAGTGATAACCCACCACACTCTACCACTCTGCGTGCCGCAGGAAAACGCGTGCCGAGCCCGTAAGTCATTGAGTTACGGGCTGCGCATCTTATCGCAGGCGGAGGGAATCAGCCTTGGAAGATTGTGCGGTTATTCGTCCAGCAGCGTAACTTTGCCGATATACGGCAAATGGCGGTAGCGCTGTGCGTAGTCGATACCGAAGCCGACCACGAACTCATCCGGAATGGTAAAGCCGACAAACTCGACCGGCACCTCAACTTCGCGGCGCTCCGGCTTATCCAGCAGCATGCAGATCGCCAGCGATTTTGGCTCACGCAGGTGCAGAATTTCACGCACTTTGCTCAGGGTGTTACCGGAGTCGATGATGTCCTCGACGATCAGCACATCTTTGTCGCGAATGTCTTCGTCGAGATCTTTGAGGATTTTCACGTCGCGCGTGGAGGACATGCCGCTGCCGTAGCTGGAGGCGGTCATGAAGTCGACTTCGTGCGCGACATCAATGGCGCGGCACAGGTCAGCCATAAACATGAAGGAGCCGCGCAGCAGGCCGACCAGCACCATTTCGCTGCCGCTGTTGCGGTAGTGCTCGCTGATCTGCTTGCCCGGTTCGGCAATACGGGTTGCGATCTCCTGCTCAGAGAGCATCATGTCGACGGTGTGTTTCATTGCATTCGCCTAAGAAGGTTTTCAGAAAGCCGCGCATTCTATCATGGTCGACGCACAGGCTAACGCCGCGCACAGAACGCAAACGTTATCGTGGCGAAATTTATTGCGCTGGCGTTAACTGTAAGCATCCTGCCCGCTCTCTCTGGAGATCCCTATGGCCGCTTCATCAGGTAAAAAAACGCAGATCGGCACGCGTGAACTGCATCCGGAAACGCAGATGCTCAACTACGGTTACGATCCGCGCCTGTCAGAAGGTGCGGTGAAGCCGCCAGTGTTTCTGACGTCAACCTTTGTGTTTAACAGCGGCGAAGAGGGCAAAGAATTTTTCGATTTCGTTGCCGGCCGCCAGCAACCGCCGGCGGGCAAAAGCGGCGGGCTGGTCTATTCCCGCTTCAACCACCCTAACAGCGAGATCGTCGAAGATCGGCTGGCCATTTATGAAGGTGCCGAAAGCGCCGCGCTGTTCTCTTCCGGCATGTCGGCGATTGCCACCACGCTGCTGGACCTTTGCCCGCCCCGGCGAAGTGATCCTGCACTCGCAGCCGCTGTACGGCGGCACCGAAACGCTGCTGAGCAAAACGCTGCACGATCTGGAGATCAAAGCGGTGGGATTCAGCGACGGCACCGACGAAGATAAAGTGTATGAAGCCGCGAAGCTGGCGTGGCAGCGCGGGCGCGTCGCGATGATTCTGATTGAAACGCCGGCCAACCCCACCAACAGTCTGGTGGACATCCAACTGATGCGTCAGGTGGCGGAGGTGATCACCCAGCAGCAGGGCTCCCGGCCGATTCTCGCCTGCGACAACACCCGGCTCGGCCCGCTGTTTCAGCGTCCACTGCAGCACGGCGCGGATATCTCCCTCTACTCGCTAACCAAATATGTCGGCGGTCATTCCGATTTGATTGCCGGCGCCGCGCTGGGCAGCCGGGCGTTAATTAACAAGGTGCGTTCGCTGCGGAGCGCGATTGGCACCCAGCTCGATCCGCACTCCAGCTGGATGATTGGCCGCTCGCTGGAAACGCTGTCGCTGCGCATGGAGAAAGCCGCCAGCAATGCGGAACAGGTCGCGGCATTTTTACGCGATCACGCGTAGGTGGCGAAACTGCACTGGCTGCCGTATCTGGACGCCAGCAGCCCGGTAGGGGAAACCTGGCGGCGCCAGTGCAAGCGGTGCCGGTTCCACCTTCTCCTTTGATATCGAGGGCGGCCAGGCTGCGGCATTCCGCTTTCTCAACGCGCTGGCGCTGGAAGCGGCCGTCAGCTCACCGTAAAGCCCAGCATCATGCCGGTATCTTCATGCTCCAGCAGATGGCAGTGCGCCATATAGGCATTTTCGCTATCGGCGACGTAGTTGAAGCGCACCAGCACTTCACTGCGCCAGCCGTTGACGCTGACCATATCTTTCCAGCCGGCGCGATGCGCCGCAGGCGGCTTGCCGTTCTCGGAGAGAATGCGGAACTGCGTGCCGTGAATGTGGAACGGATGCAGCATGGCGTCGCCTTCACCGGAGATGGTCCATTTTTCATACTTGCCCAGCGGCACGGCAAACATTGGCTTTTCCATGTTAAAGGCCTGGCCGTTGATTTTGTTGCCGTTGTGGAAATCATATGCGGCGCTGCTGGCGTTGTTGACATGATCCATCGCCATATCGCCGTGATCCATGTTGCCGTGATCCATCGCGCCATGGTCCATGTTCATGCTGCCGTGATCCATCGGTTTGCCCGCGCCGTGCTGGCTGACCATCGCTTTGGCACCGTAGCGCTGCTGCAGCGCCTGCATGCCCTGCTGATCCAGTTGCGGATCCATCATCAGCTGTAGCCAGCGGCTCTGCAGCCCTTCCGTTGACGGCAGCGGCGGCACATCCACCAGCTGGTCCGGCAGCGTACCGCTGGCCATCACGCGCAGCGGCAGAATCTGCACCAGCGGCAGCGGCTGATCGAACGGCGCCAGCGTCATGCCCATCTGCATGACCGCCAGCGTTACGATATCGAAGGTTTTGCCGTCTGAGGTATCCACCAGCACTTCGAAGCGCTCGCCCGGCAGCAGCGGCAGGCTCTCCACCTTCACCGGTTCAGCCAGCAGGCCACCGTCGCTCGCCACCACGTACAGCGGACGTTTATCGCTGGCGGCGATATGCAGCGAGCGCGCGTTGCAGCCGTTGAGCAGGCGCAGACGCAGCCAGCCGCGCGGCACCGCGTGCTGCGGATACGGCACGCCGTTGGTCAGCATCACATCGCCAAACCAGCCCACGGCGGCGCGCATGATATCCAGCTGATAATCGATACGCGTGCCGTCTTAAGTGAGCTGCTTATCCTGGAAAATCAGCGGCACATCATCTTCGCCCCACTGCATCGGCAGCCGCAGCTTGCCGGACGCCTCATCTTCCAGCAGTACCAGCCCCGCCAGCCCCTGCGCCACTTGGTAACCGGTTTTGCCGTGCTGATGCGGATGGAACCAGCAGGTCGCTGCCGGTTGATCGGGGGTAAAACTCACCTGACGCGTGGCGCCGGGCGCAATCAGCGCCTGCGGACCGCCATCCACCGCGCCGGGAATTTCCAGCCCGTGCCAGTGCAGCGTGGTGGCTTCCGGCAGGCGATTATGAATATTGACGGTGACGCTTTTCTCACGCTGCAGCCGCAGCGCCGGGCCGAGCAGGCTACAGTTGTAACCCTAGGTTGGGACGGTTTTGCCGTTCCACTGGCTGCTGCCGGTCATGGCGGTCAGCGTGTACTGGCCGTGAGAATCGGGCTCCAGCAGCGACGGGATGGGCAACAGCGGGCGCGTAGCGGCCATCAGCGAGCGGCTCCAGAAGGGCAGCGCGCCTGCTGCACTGAGGGCGGCAGTCAGCTTGAGAAAATGACGACGTTGCATATTCATATCCTTATCGTGAATAGGGGCACAGCGTAAACCTTTCCCCTGCGGGAGGGTCAAGGGGGGGAAACCGCCTGCCAGGATAAAAAGCGCGCCAGTGACCCATTTAGCCAAATTTAGCGGAATCCCGGCAGTAACTGTGCTAACGTCATTAAATTGTCCCTTGTTGAGAACGATTATGACGAAAAGCATCAAGATCCTGCTGGCGGGACTCCTTGGCTTCTCCTCCACCAGTTTTGCCCTGAGCGAATCCGAATCCGAAGCAGAAGATCTGGCTGACCTCACCGCCGTGTTTGTCTATCTGAAAAATGATTGCGGCTATCAGGATCTGCCTGACGCGCAGATTCGTAAAGCACTGGTGTTTTTTGCCCAGCAAAACCGCTGGGATCTGAGCAACTACAGCGCTTACAACATGAAATCCCTCGGTGAAGAGAGCTACAAAGATTTGAGCGGTATCGCCATCACCAACGACAAAAAGTGTAAGTCGCTGGCGCGCGATTCCCTCAGCCTGTTTGCCTACATGAAATAATCCTCCGCCCTGCGCTGCTGTTAACGCCCTGACCGTGCAAGCACGGTCATAATTCGTTATGCTTTTTTCTGGCATTATTGCGCGTTAATAGCATAAGGAGCGCTTCGGCATGGCCAACAAAGAGACCTGGCATGAGACGCTGCATAGCGGCTTTGGCCAATATTTCAGCGTAGACAATCTGCTATACCGCGATAAAACCGCGCATCAGGATCTGGTGATATTTGAGAACGCCGCGTTTGGCCGCGTTATGGCGCTGGACGGCGTGGTGCAAACCACCGAGCGCGATGAGTTTATCTATCACGAAATGATGACGCACGTGCCGATTCTGGCGCACGGCAATGCCCGGCGCGTATTGATTATCGGCGGCGGTGACGGCGCGATGCTGCGCGAGGTCGCCCGGCATCATCGCGTTGAGCACATCACCATGGTGGAAATTGATGCCGCCGTGGTGAATTTCTGTAAAACCTATCTGCCCAACCACAGCGCCGGCGCCTACGACGATCCGCGTCTGCAGCTGGTGATCGACGATGGCGTTAATTTCGTCAGCCAGACGCAGGAACGGTTTGATGTGATCATCTCCGACTGTACCGATCCAATCGGTCCCGGCGAGAGTCTGTTCACCTCGGCGTTTTATGCTGGTTGCAAACAGGCACTCAATCCCGGTGGCGTCTTTGTCGCGCAGAACGGCGTCTGCTTCCTGCAGCAGGATGAAGCGGTCAACAGCCACCGCAAACTCAGCCACTATTTTGCTGACGTCAGCTTTTATCAGGCGGCCATTCCGACCTACTACGGCGGCATCATGACCTTCGCTTGGGCGAGCGACGATCCGGCGCTACGCCAGACGGACTTCGCGACGCTGCAGTCGCGTTTTGCCGCGGCCGGACTGCCCTGCCGTTATTACACACCACAGCTGCACATCGGCAGCTTTGCCCTGCCGCACTATCTTATTGAACGCGCTCAGCTGATCTCAGGAGGTGAACCCAATTGCAAAAGCTAAAACTACATGGCTTCAATAATCTGACCAAAAGCCTGAGTTTTTGTATCTACGACATTTGCTATGCCAATAGCGAAGCCGAACGTGATGACTATATCGCCTATATTGATGAGCAATATAACGCGAACCGCCTGACGGAAATCCTCACCGAGACCTGCTCGATTATCGGTGCTAACGTGCTGAATATCGCGCGCCAGGATTATGAGCCGCAGGGTGCCAGCGTGACGATTCTGGTCAGCGAAGAGCCGATTAATCCGCAGGATATCGATAATTCCGAGCATCCCGGCCCGCTGCCCAATTCGGTGGTCGCACACCTCGACAAGAGTCACATCTGCGTACACACCTATCCGGAAAGTCACCCGGAAGGCGGTTTATGTACCTTCCGCGCCGACATTGAAGTCTCGACCTGCGGAGTGATTTCGCCTCTGAAGGCGCTGAATTATCTGATCCACCAGCTGGAGTCGGATATCGTGACCGTGGATTACCGCGTGCGCGGCTTCACCCGCGACGTCAATGGCGTGAAGCACTTTATCGACCATGAGATCAATTCAATTCAGAACTTCATGTCCGAGGATATGAAAGCGATGTACGACATGGTGGACGTCAACGTTTATCAGGAAAACATCTTTCACACCAAGATGTTGCTGAAAGCGTTTGATCTGAAGTATTACCTGTTCAACACCAAACCCGAAGAACTGAGCCCGCAGGAGCACAAGCGCATTACCAATCTGCTGTGGAAGGAGATGCGTGAGATTTACTACGGGCGCAATATCCCGGCGACGGGATTGAAGTTGTTATAACTCAGCGCCAGCAGTGGGTGAAGGCTGCGCCGTGGTAGTACAGCGCACGTCATTCACCCGCTGATGCAGGCGGCGCACTTACGCGGTCAGCTGCAGGCCAATGCCGCGCTCGCGCAAATCACGGCATACCGCCTCATCGAGGCGAGAATCTGTGACCACATCGGTCAGGCTATCAATCGGTGCCGCGCAGTACAGCGACCATGAGCCATATTTACTGCTGTCGGCCAGCAGAATGCGCCGGCGCGCGTTGGCCAGCAGATCCATCTTCAGCCCGGCTTTGTCTTCCGTCGGCGTGGTAATACCGCGCTCAATACTCCATGAGTTACAGCTGACAAACGCAATGTCCGGATTGATGCTGCGCAGCAGGCGCCGGCCGTGCTCACCAATGCACGACTGGCTGGAGTCGTCGATGCGGCCGCCGATGATGGTGGTCTCAATCTGTTTAAACTCCGACAAAAACAGCGCAATGTGCAGATCGGCGGTGATCACCCGCAGCTGCAAATGGGTCAGCTGTCGTGCCAGTTCCAGCATGGTGGTGCCGGCATCCAGCACCACCGCATCGCCGGACTGCACATAGCTGGCGGCGAACTGCGCGATGGCCTGCTTCTCCGCTAGGTTACGCTGCATCTTCTCCAGCGTGGTCGGCTGCGTCGGGATAAAGCGGTTCAGCGTGACGCCGCCGTGGCTGCGGCTAATCACCCCTTCCTTGTCCAGCTTAATCAGATCGCGGCGAATGGTGGCTGGCGAAGCAGAAATGGCGCTCACCAGCTGTTCAACAGTGACCAGATTATGACTTTTGAGATAGTCCATAATCTGGTCGAGACGGCTTTGTCCCTTCATATTTCCCTATGCAAGCTGCATCGCGAGTTTAATCGAGATCGCCATGCTCGCAGAGTTCGCTTTACCTGTCCAGGCGATATCAAATGCCGTGCCGTGATCGGCGGAAGTGCGGATAAACGGCAGTCCCGCCGTGATGTTGACGCCATCATAAAACCCAAGCAGTTTCAACGGGATATGTCCCTGATCGTGGTACATCGCCACCACCATATCGTACTGCCCCTGCTGGCACTGTAAAAACACCGTATCTGGCGGGCACGAGCCATAGACATCAATGCCCTGCTGCTTCATTGCCTGGATCGCTGGCGTCACCGTGGTGATCTCTTCATCACCAAACAGGCCATTCTCGCCCGCGTGCGGATTGACCCCGGCGACGGCGATGCGCGGTTTGTATAGCCCACACGACGCAAGAAGCGGTCAGCCATGCCGATCACCGTCTGAATACGTTCGCCGTTCAGCGTGTCGAGGAACTTACGCAGCGCGATGTGCGTGGTCACGTGGATCACTTTCAGATGGTCGGTATACAGCACCATGGCGTAATTTTTGGTATAGGTCATCTGTGCCAGCAGTTCGGTGTGGCCGGGATAAATGTGGCCCGCCGCGTGCAGCGCCTCTTTGTTCAGCGGGGCGGTGGCAATCGCCTGCACTTCACCCGCCAGCGCCAGTTCGGTGGCGCGCTTCACGCAGCGCCAGGCCAGATCGCCGGCCTGCTTCTGCAACCTGCCCGGCTGCAACGCATCAGGATCGGCCAGCGGCTCATCGACGACGTTAATGATGCACGGTGCGAAATGCGCATCCTGCACGCTGTCCAGCACGCGCAGCTCGGCGTGCGGCGTAATATTCAATGCTAGCACCCGACGCAGCGTCGCGGCACAGCAGACCACCACCGCCGGAATACCCGCCAGCTCCCCTTCCGCCAGCGCTTTAATGATGATTTCCGGGCTGATGCCCGCCGGATCGCCCATGGTCACCGCAATAGTGTTATTCACTCGACTTCTTCTCAATAAAACGAATGGCTTCTGCCAAGGTGTTTTCATCACCAAAGCCACCCGCTTTGGTCATCACCGGCAGGTGTAATTCACTGTTAAGCAGAACCCCGTGCGGCACATAGCCCGCCACCAGGCCCTGAATCTGAAAGCCGCTGGCCCCGAGCGCCTGAGCCACCGCGATGGCCACGTCACCGCCGGAAAGAAACAGGCCGGCAGGCTGAATGTGCGCGCAGACGGCGCGCGTCAGCTGCGCCAGGAACTGGCAGATGCGCTCGCCGAGCTGCTGGCGCGTAACCTGATGCTGCTGACACAGCTGCGCAATCGCGTGGCGCTGGTCAGCCTGTTGCGTGGTGCGCACCACACAGTGCACGCCCTCGCGCAGCGCCTGGAGCATCGCCTGCTGCCAGGCCGCCGCCTGTGGCCATGCCGGTGTGGCAAACAGCTGGCAAATATCAATCAAGCGGATGTCACGCTGGCTGGCGAGCCGGGCGATTTGCTGCTGCGCCATGGCGCTCATCGAACCGACAATCGCCAGCACCGGGCGAGATGGCCGCTCAGCAAGATGCGCACCCAGCGCATCGCTTAACCCGGACGCCCCGACCAGCAGCGGACGTTCCGGCAGCGTCGCGGCAGCCGCGATGATAGTGTCGATATCCGCCTGCTGTTCCGCGTCCAGTACCAGCAGGCCCTGACTGGTCGCCAGCCGTGCGGCCAGCGTGCCGCTGCGTACCGTGGCAAGATCGATCTGCTCGCCCGGCAGGTCGCATTGCATCTGCAGCCGCGTCAGCACGTTACTGCTGGTCACCGGGGTTTTAGGATCGCTGGCAAATTCGGTGTCGGTCAGGCGCTGCTGATGGATCCACATTTCCCCGCCGCGCGTGATGCGGCCCAGCTTTGGCACCGCCGGCACCACCAGCGCCAGCCGTTTCGCGCTGACCTGCAGCGCGGCCGCCACCTCAGCGCCCGGATTGCCGCGCAGCGTTGAGTCTCAATCGTCTTAAACAGCCAGCCGTGTTGCGCTATCTGCTGATGCGGCTGAATCGCGGCATACGTGCGGCTGGCGACTTCCGCTGCGCTCACCGCACGGCTATCGGTGCTGATCACCAGCACATCCGCGGCGCCGGCATCCGAGGGTGTCAGGTTATTGAACAGCACGTGGACGCGCGCGCCGGCCAGCGCGAAGCCGCTACCTGCGTCATTGGCACCGGTAAAATCGTCGGCAATCACCAGAACGGGCGTTTTCCATGGCGATGAAGTAATTCTCTCTCCTGTCACGGCCCCTGCCGCGCTGCATTTGATTATATTAAATCGTAATTGATTACATGTGGGCAAGATCAAATTAATTGAAATCGATATCGCCTATAAATTTAGCCTCAGAAAGGGATATACCCCGCACAGTATTGTGCAAACCTAATCATAATGTGCAAAACCGTTATAAGAGCATGACATGAATATCAACAGCACCGTGATCAGTGGCTATCAGGCTTTGAACGATCTCAGCTATTTACTGCAGGATAAGCAGAAGGCGTTGCTGGTCACGGATAAAAACATTCTGGGCATTCCGGCGGTGCAGGCGCTTATCGCCCGGCTGCAGCAGCAGATCGCCAGCCTGAGCCTGGTTGATACGGTGCCGCCCGAGCCGAGCCAGCATGCAGCGGCAGGTATTGCGCATTTCAACGTGCTGAACGGGCCGGATTTACTGATTCATCAGGGCTTTGTCGAGGGCTGTTCCGCCTGTATTTCCGGGCTGGCTAACGTGGCGCCGAAAGAGATTAACGCCATCTGGGCACGCTTCCATGCCGGCGACATCGCCGGGTCGCGCGCAGCTCAGGAGAACGTCACCGGCCTGCGTACCGATCTCTACAGCATTGGTTTTTCCCCGGCGGCGGTGAAAAAAGCCGTGGCGCTGCTCGGCTATTATGAGGTCGGCGACAGCCGCTACGCGGTGCGCTTCTCTGCGGAGGAAGAGCAGAAGATCCGCCAGATCGTGAATCAGTATTTGCAGTAAAGCCAAGAAATTCAAAGCACTTACAGCACGCAGCTGTTGTAGCGGCGCAATTCATCGTGCAATACAGGGTGCCGCTACACACCTCTGCCGCCATCAGGCTTATCGTTAATCTGACGGTGGCTGGTCGGATTCAGGCAGCGATTGCTACTGTTATTAACACCGGGAAGCATTTGCTATGAAAGTCATCTGTACTTCACCTTCGTTCGCCCGCTACGACGCCGCGCCGATCGATACACTGCGCCAGCAGGGCTTTGAGCTGATTACGCTGCCCGCCGACGCGCCGCTCAGCGCGCTGGCGCCGCATCTCGCCGACACCGTCGCCCTGATCGTGGCCTTTACCGAGGTCAACGATGCGCTGCTGTCGCTGGCACCGCAGCTGAAAATTGTCTGCAAGCACGGCGTGGGCGTCGATAACATCGACCTCGACGCGACGCGTGCGCGCGGTATTTACGTGACGAACGTGCCGGACGCGAACAAACACGCGGTTGCCGATTTCGCCTTTGTGCTGTGTCTCAATAGCGCGCGCCAGATCACTACCGCCGCAATAGAGACCCGCGCCGGCCACTGGCCGCGCATTTTTGCCACCGACGTCTACGGCAAAACGCTCGGCATCATCGGCCTGGGCAATATCGGTAAGCAGGTGGCGCTGCGCGCTAAGGGCTTCAATATGCGCATCCTCGCCTTCGATTTTTACCCGGACGACGCCTTCGCCACCGAACACGGCGTGACGTTTGTCAGCCTCGATCAGCTGACGGAGAACAGCGACTTCATCACCTTACATATGCCGCTCACCGACAAGACGCAAAACCTGTTCGACGCTGCGCGCCTGAAGCGCATGAAGAAGAGCGCGTTTCTCATCAACGCGTCACGCGGTGGTGTGGTGAATGAGCAGGATCTCTACCAGGCATTACAGGATAACGTGATTGCCGGTGCGGCGGCGGATGTCTTTGTGCAGGAGCCGCTGGCGCAGCATCCGCTGTTCACCCTGAGCAACTTTATCCCCACGGCGCACCTTGCCGGTTATACCGACGGTGCCATCAGTGCCATCGGCGAACGCTGCGTGACGCAGATTGTGCAGTGTATTAAACAGGGCGAACGCCCGATGAATGTCATGAACGGGCTGGCCTGACGCCGCCCTCCTCTGTCACCCTTTTCGCGTGGATAATGATTATGACCAACATCGCACGCTCAACACGCATCAGATGGTGGATCGCCGGACTGATGTGGCTGGCCATCGCCATTAACTATATTGATCGTACCGTACTCTCTGCCGCCGCACCGCACCTGATCACCGAGCTCGACATCAATCCGGAGATGATGGGCTTTATCATGGCGGCGTTTTTCTGGTCCTACGCGCTGTTGCAGATCCCGGCAGGCTGGTTTGCCGACCGCTTCGGCCAGAAAAAAGGCCTCGGTATCGCTGTCGGCTGGTGGTCGATTGCCACCATGGCGATGGGGCTCGCCACCGGCTTTAAATCGCTACTGGCGCTGCGTCTGGCGCTCGGCGTGGGTGAAGCGGCGGCTTATCCGAGCAACGCCGGTATTACCGCGCGCTGGTTCCCGGACCGCGAGCGCGCCACCGTCTCCGGCCTGTTCGACAGCGCATCAAAATTTGACGGGGCCGTCGCCATGCCGCTGATCGTCTTTATGATCGCGCTGTTCGACTGGCGTCTGACCTTTCTTGCGATTGGTGCCGTCGGGCTGATTTGGGTCATCGCCTGGTACTTCATTTATGCCGAGAACCCGGAAGACCATAAAGCGATCAGCACCGATGAAGTGCACCTGATCCGCGATGGCCAGGTGCAGAAGCACGGCGATAAGAACGTGCGGCCGATGAAGTGGTACAAGCTGCTGCGTTACCGCAACATCTGGGCGATGTGTATTGGCTTCTTCACCATCAATATCAATTACACCTCCTACTTCTTTATCACCTGGCTGCCAACCTACCTTGTGAAAGACAAAGGGATGGATTTCCTGAAAATGGGCATGGTGGCGGCGCTGCCGCTGATCTGCGGCATGGTGATTGAGGTGCTGGCGGGCTGGGCGTCGGACCGTATGGTGCATAAAAAAGTGCTGTCGCTGACCGCCACGCGCAAGCTTTTCCTGACGATTGGCCTGCTGATGGCGCTGTGCATCGGGTTCGCGCCGTTCACCGACTCCGTGTTCATGACCGTACTGCTGCTGTGTATTGCTAAATCCGGCACCACCGTCGCGGCGTCCCAAGTATGGGCGCTCGGGCGATGTTGCGCCCACCAACAGCGTGTCAATTGTTGCCGTGCTGCAGAATACCGTCTCCAATATGGGCGGCGCGGTCGGGCCAATCATTACCGGTGCCATCGTCGGTGCCACCGGTCACTTTACCTGGGCGCTGGTGTTCTCAGCGGTGCTGGTGGTGATCGGAATCCTTAACTACCTGTTCCTGCTCGGCAAGGTCGAACCGATTGTGGATGAGGAACCTTTATCCCACGCCCGCTCCGCCATTAACGGCGTGTAACCTGCGCAACGGAAGTGGCGCCCCAGATGCGGGCGCCCGTTAGCGGCCCGCCATAAACCGGCGATAAGCAGCAATCACCGCGAGAAAATCCTCCACGCCGCAGAACGACAGGCTCTCCTCATCGTAATAAGTCATGCCCTCTTCCAGGCCGTCATCCTCTAACGCCAGCTGATTGGCGCGGATCATCACCTCTTCTTCACCCAGCCACAGCGTATATTCATGCCCGACGCGCTGCCACTGCTGCTGCGTGCCTTTGACTGCACGCAACGCGGCTTCGACTTCATCCAGCAGCGCGACATTCTCTTTCACCTCTTCATTGAACCAGTGCCCCACCGCTTCGTGGTCCATCGACATGCGCCCCCGGACCTGACCGGTCACGTCACGCAGAAATTCATATTCCATGTTGGCCTCATACCAGTGGCGCGCCAGACGGCACGCTTTCGTGCATTTTGTGCGCAGCGCGCGCAAGAAAGTGGGATCGCGCTCGCATTATGCCTGGAGACGGCGAGGGAAAAAAGCGCATAAAAAAAGGGACGATGCGCTCGTCCCTTTTTCATTAGCAGGCGTATTTTACACCGCGGTCTGGAAAATCACTCCATCCGCTTTTTCGGTGTACTGGCCCAGCTGATCGAAGTTCAGGTAGCGGTAGGTATCGGCAGCGGTTTTATCTACCTGCAACATAAACTGCTGATACTCGTCCGGCGTAGGCAGTTTACCCAGCAGGGAAGCGACCGCGGCCAGCTCGGCTGACGCCAGGAATACATTGGCACCGGTACCCAGACGGTTCGGGAAGTTACGGGTCGAGGTGGAAACCACCGTCGCGCCGTCTTTCACGCGCGCCTGGTTACCCATGCACAGTGAACAGCCCGGGATTTCGATACACGCACCGCTCTTACCAAAGACGCTGTAGTAGCCCTCTTCCGTCAGCTGCGCGGCATCCATCTTGGTTGGCGGCGCCACCCACAGGCGGGTTGGCAGCTGGCCTTTGTGCGCGTCCAGCAGTTTACCTGCCGCACGGAAGTGACCGATGTTAGTCATGCACGAACCGATGAACACTTCGTCGATCTTCTCGCCCTGCACGTCAGACAGCCAGCGCGCGTCGTCCGGATCGTTCGGCGCACACAGGATTGGCTCTTTGATTTCCGCCAGATCGATTTCGATCACCACTGCGTATTCCGCATCGGCATCGGCTTCCAGCAGTTGCGGATCGGCCAGCCATTTTTCCATGCCTTGAATACGGCGCTCCAGCGTACGACGGTCGCCGTAGCCTTCGGAGATCATCCACTTCAGCAGCACGATGTTGGAGTTCAGATACTCGATGATCGGCTCTTTATCCAGCCTGATGGTACAACCCGCCGCAGAACGCTCGGCCGAGGCATCGGTCAGCTCAAACGCCTGCTCAACTTTCAGCTTCGGCAGACCTTCGATTTCCAGCACGCGACCGGAGAAGATGTTTTTCTTGCCTTTCTTCTCAACGGTCAGCAGGCCCTGCTTGATGGCGTACAGCGGAATAGCGTGCACCAGATCGCGCAGCGTGATGCCCGGCTGCATTTCGCCTTTGAAGCGCACCAGCACTGACTCTGGCATATCCAGAGGCATTACGCCCGTCGCTGCGGCAAACGCCACCAGACCAGAACCGGCCGGGAAAGAGATGCCAATCGGGAAGCGGGTGTGCGAGTCACCGCCGGTGCCGACGGTATCCGGCAGCAGCATACGGTTCAGCCAACTGTGAATCACGCCATCGCCCGGACGCAGCGAAACACCGCCACGGTTCATGATGAAGTCCGGCAGCGTGTGGTGTGTAGTGACATCGACCGGCTTCGGATAAGCGGCGGTGTGACAGAAGGACTGCATCACCAGATCGGAGGAGAAGCCCAGACACGCCAGATCTTTCAGTTCATCACGGGTCATCGGACCGGTGGTGTCCTGAGAGCCGACCGAGATCATTTTCGGTTCACAGTAGGCGCCAGGACGAATCCCTGCCACGCCGCAGGCGCGGCCCACCATTTTCTGCGCCAGCGAGTAACCACGGTTGCTTTCAGCCACATCTTTGGCTTTGGTGAACACATCGCTGTGCGGCAGACCCAGCGACTCACGCGCTTTGGTGGTCAGGCCGCGACCGATAATCAGCGGAATACGGCCACCGGCGCGCACTTCATCCAGCAGCACGTCGGTTTTGAGCGCAAAGGTCGCCAGCAGTTCATTGGTCTCGTGATTGCGTACTTCACCCTTGTAAGGGTAAACGTCAATCACATCGCCCATGTTCAGGCGCTCAACATCGAGTTCGATCGGCAGCGCGCCGGCATCTTCCATGGTGTTGAAGAAGATCGGTGCGATTTTACCGCCCAGGCACAGACCGCCGCCTTTTTTGTTCGGCACATACGGAATGTCGTCACCCATGAACCACAACACTGAGTTGGTCGCGGACTTACGTGAAGAACCGGTACCGACCACGTCACCGACATAGGTCAGCGGGAAGCCTTTCTGCTGCAGTGCTTCAATCTGTTTGATCGGGCCAACGTTGCCAACATCGTCGGGTTCGATGCCGTCACGTGGGTTTTTCAGCATCGCCAGCGCGTGCAGTGGAATATCCGGACGTGACCATGCATCCGGCGCCGGAGAGAGGTCGTCGGTGTTGGTTTCGCCGGTCACTTTGAACACGGTGGTGGTGATTTTTTCTGCCAGCTTAGGACGCTTAAGGAACCATTCCGCATCAGCCCAGGACTGGAGGATTTTTTTCGCGTGGGGATTACCCGCTTTGGCTTTCTCTTCGACGTCGTAGAAGTTATCGAACATCAGCAGCGTGTGGGACAGTGCTTCAGCGGCAATCGGTGCCAGAGCGTCATCGTCAAGCGCCTCGATCAGCGCATGGATGTTGTAGCCGCCCTGCATGGTGCCCAGCAGTTCGACTGCTTTTTCACGAGTTACCAGAGGAGAGTGGGCTTCGCCCTTTGCGATAGCTGCCAAGAATCCGGCTTTTACATACGCCGCTTCATCAACACCCGACGGGACACGGTTGACCAGCAGGTCAGTCAGGAATTCTTCTTCACCCGCTGGCGGGTTTTTCAGCAGTTCAACCAGCGCGGCCATCTGGGAAGCATCTAACGGCTTAGGTACGATTCCTTGGGCAGCACGCTCGGCAACGTGCTTACGGTATTCTTCTAGCACGACGTTCTCCTCGCTCTCATTGTATAGCTTTCCGGTGCACCTGTTGATGCTGTCAAACAGTAGGGTGAGGTGCCCAGTTCTGCGTCGGCCAGCATAGCAGGATTTCGGCTGATTGTTAATCTGTTTACAAAAAAGCAACATCCGCGCGTTATTTAGCAGATTTGTCTGCGCTTTGCGCCAGGAGAGACGCCAGAGCGGCCGTGACAGCGGCTGTTCGCGCCTGTGCCGGAAGCCCGTGACAGAAGCAGATTTTAGCGTGTGATTTGTCGCATCCGGCCTTCACACAGCAAATCCATAACCTGCAACCCCCTTTCAAACCAGTTCATTCACTTTTGGTTATGTGCTGATGCGCTTGCGCAAAGCGGCCCCCCTTCAGCTTCAGATTCCCGCACACGTTTTCCCTGAGGAAAAATTAATACCACATCACCTAATAAATATTGAACGCAACGCACCGCGCGTATTTAATTAATTATCAATGCAGTGCCTGTTTAAATAAGCCGTTAAATTTAGTCACTCAATTAAAATACACCATTTAAAAATAACCGAGATTAAAAAAAGAGATAAAAATAAGAGAGGAAATGATAAATAAATAGCGTAGACTGCCTGCGGGCGCTTGAGGCTATCTGCCTTAAGATCTGCAAAAGAAATTGGGGTGGAAGGTGTAACCGTGCGATTAATTTTCATTAACCGCACGCGTGAGCCACTACCCAAAACACCCAGACAGTGTTAGGGTAGTAGCTTGCTCGTGCTAATACAAGGAATAAGTGATTATGAAGGTGAAATTCAGCACGCTGATTATCGGCGGGCTCATCCTGTTAGGTTCATGCTTGGCAAATCGCAGTTCACTGTGTGAATTCGATTGCGGATATTCGTGACTGAATTATCGGCTGTCATGGCTTACGAAGCACAACAGTAAACTTCAATAGAGGAGGTATTCCTCCGCCATTCCGGCATCGTTAAGGTGATGCTCCTGCGCCCGCTTTTATCTATTCAACTTACGTTTTCAATTAATAAAAAAACGGCTCCTTACAGGAGCCGTTAATTAATCTAAGCCTCAGGCGAAATTATTTCTTTTTCGCTTTCGGATTTGGCAGGTCAGTAATGCTACCTTCAAACACTTCCGCCGCCAGGCCAACCGATTCGTGCAGGGTTGGGTGCGCGTGGATGGTCAGCGCGATATCTTCGGCATCACAGCCCATCTCGATAGCCAGACCGATTTCACCCAGCAGCTCGCCGCCGTTGGTACCGACAATCGCGCCACCAATAACACGGTGCGTCTCTTTGTCGAAGATCAGTTTGGTCATACCGTCTGCACAGTCAGACGCGATAGCACGGCCCGATGCCGCCCACGAGAAGGGGGACACTTCGTAGCTGATGCCTTTCTCTTTGGCTTCTTTC
Organism: Type-A symbiont of Plautia stali; assembly: GCF_059731155.1. NCBI lineage: Bacteria > Type-A symbiont of Plautia stali. The sequence goes on from NZ_AP035891.1 coordinate 2,346,073, forward strand.
TCGGTCAGACCCACCCAGGCCACTTCTGGCTCGGTGTAAGCGATAGAAGGGATCACTTTCGGGTCGAAGTAGTGCTTCAGACCGGAAATGACCTCTGCCGCCACGTGACCTTCGTGTACGCCTTTGTGCGCCAGCATTGGCTGACCGACGATATCACCGATAGCATAGATGTGTGGCACGTTGGTGCGCATCTGCTTGTCAACGCGGATAAAGCCGCGATCGTCCACTTCCACGCCTGCTTTACCGGCATCCAGACCTTTACCGTTCGGTACACGGCCAATCGCCACCAGCACTGCGTCGTAACGCTGTGGTTCAGCCGGCGCTTTTTTACCTTCCATGGATACGTAGATACCATCGTCTTTCGCTTCTACCGCGGTGACTTTGGTTTCCAGCATCAGGTTGAATTTCTTACTGATACGCTTGGTGAACACTTTCATCACGTCTTTATCGGCGGCCGGGATCACTTGGTCAAACATCTCGACCACGTCGATCTCTGAACCCAGCGCATGGTAGACGGTACCCATCTCTAGACCGATGATGCCACCGCCCATAACCAGCAGACGCTTCGGAACTTCTTTCAGCTCAAGCGCATCGGTAGAGTCCCACACGCGCGGATCGTCATGCGGAATGAAGGGCAGTTCGATAGGACGCGAGCCGGCAGCGATAATGGCGTTATCGAAGTTGATGGTGGTTGCGCCGCCCTCTCCTTCCACTACCAGCGTGTTGGCACCGGTGAATTTACCCAGACCGTTGACCACTTTCACTTTGCGGCCTTTTGCCATGCCAGCCAGACCGCCGGTCAGCTGAGTGATGACTTTCTCTTTCCAGGTACGGATTTTGTTGATGTCAGTCTGCGGCTGGCCAAACACGATACCGTGCTCTTCCAGAGCCTTAGCTTCTTCGATAACTTTCGCCACGTGCAGCAGCGCTTTTGACGGGATACAGCCGACGTTCAGACAGACACCGCCGAGGGTGCTGTAGCGCTCTACCAGTACGGTTTCCAGACCTAAATCAGCGCAACGGAAGGCTGCAGAGTAACCTGCAGGACCTGCCCCAAGTACCACGACTTGAGTTTTAATCTCTGTACTCATCATGACCTCTTGTTAGATTGCCGGCGGTCAAAAGCGACCCTTTTCCAGGCTCTTGATGCCCTATCTCCACCGGGACATTTCACCGCGAGAGTTTACAGAATTGTTAACAAACTGCCAACCGCGGCAACTCCGAATGCTTACAACAAGGCCGGCATTTGCCGGCCTTGATTAACGTCACATCACCAGACGGCGAATATTAGACAGCATATTGTTAATGATGGTGATGAAGCGCGCACCATCCGCACCGTCGATTACGCGGTGGTCGAACGACAGCGAAATCGGCATCATCAGGCGCGGAGCGAACTCTTTGCCGTTCCACACCGGCTCCATCGCCGACTTAGACACCCCGAGGATAGCCACTTCCGGCGCGTTAACAATTGGCGCGAAGTGCGTGGTGCCGAGGCCGCCAAGGCTGGAGATGGTGAAGCAGCCGCCCTGCATATCGCTGGCGGTCAGTTTGCCATCACGCGCTTTCTTCGACGTCGCCATCAGCTCACGCGACAGCTCAGTGATGCCTTTCTTGTTCACGTCTTTGAACACCGGAACCACCAGACCGTTTGGCGTATCGACCGCCACACCGATGTTGATGTACTTTTTCAGCGTCAGCTTCTGGCCATCTTCCGACAGCGAGCTGTTGAAACGTGGCATCTGCTCCAGTGCCGCTGCGACCGCTTTCATGATGAACACCACCGGGGTGAACTTCACATCCAGCTTACGCTTCTCGGCTTCCGCATTCTGCTGCTTACGGAACGCTTCCAGATCGGTGATATCGGTTTTGTCGAAGTGAGTCACATGCGGAATCATTACCCAGTTACGGCTCAGGTTAGCGCCCGAGATTTTCTGGATACGACCCAGTTCCACTTCTTCGATTTCACCAAACTTGCTGAAGTCCACCTTCGGCCATGGCAGCATGCCTGGAATACCGCCGCCTGCTGCCGCAGCCGGTGCCGCTTCAGCGCGTTTCACCGCGTCTTTCACGTAAGCCTGCACGTCCTCTTTGAGGATGCGACCTTTACGGCCGGTGCCTTTGACTTTCGCCAGATTAACACCGAACTCGCGCGCCAGGCGACGAATCACCGGCGTGGCGTGCACGTAAGCGTCGTTTTCAGCAAATTCGCTCTTCGCATCGGCTTTCGCCGCTGCTGGCGCAGGTGCAGCAGCCGGTTTGGCTTCTGCAGCTGGTGCGGCTTCCTGTTTCACGGCCGGTGCCGCAGCAGCCGGCGCAGCGCCTTCTACTTCGAACACCATGATAAGCGTTCCGGTGCTGACTTTATCGCCGGTAGCCACTTTCAGCGCTTTAACCGTACCGGCAAACGGCGCCGGAACTTCCATTGACGCTTTATCGCCTTCCACCACGATCAGTGACTGCTCAGCCTCAACTTTATCGCCTACTTTGACCAGGACTTCGGTGACTTTCACTTCGTCGCCGCCGATATCCGGGACGTTAACGTCTTTGGCACCCGCAGCCGCGGCTGGCGCGGAGGCTGCCGCTTCTTTCACTGCAGGTTTGGCAGCCGCTGCTGGCGCCGCGCCTTCGGCTTCAAAGATCATGATCAGTGAATCGGAGTTCACCTTGTCGCCCGTGGCGATTTTGATCTCTTTCACCACACCGGCAAACGGTGCAGGCACTTCCATGGACGCTTTGTCGCCTTCGACGGTGATCAGCGATTGTTCTGCCGCCACTTTGTCGCCCACTTTAACGAGGATTTCGGTGACTTCTACTTCGTCGCCGCCGATATCCGGTACGTTAACGTCTTTTGCTTCGCTGGCGGCGGCCGCAGCAGGTGCGGCTTCCGCTGGCTTCTCTTCGGCGGCCGGTGCCGCAGCAGCTGCACCTTCGGCGTCGAAAATCATAATCAGTGAACCGGTATTCACTTTGTCACCGGTCGCGATTTTGATCTCTTTAACCACGCCGGCCTGCGGCGAAGGCACTTCCATCGAGGCTTTATCGCCTTCCACGGTGATCAGCGACTGTTCGGCTTCAACCTTGTCGCCCACCTTGACCAGAATCTCGGTGACTTCAACTTCGTCTGACCCGATATCCGGTACGTTAATTTCGATAGCCATTACTCTATTACCTCTTAAGCCAGACGCGGGTTAACTTTATCGGCATCGATGTTGAATTTCGCGATCGCATCCGCCACCACTTTCTTCTCGATTTCGCCGCGTTTAGCCAGTTCACCCAGGGCTGCAACCACTACGTATGACGCATCTACTTCGAAGTGGTGACGCAGGTTTTCGCGGCTGTCTGAACGGCCGAAACCATCGGTACCCAGCACGCGATAATCGCTGGCTGGCACGTAGCTGCGAACCTGCTCTGCGAACAGCTTCATGTAGTCGGTAGATGCCACCGCCGCCGCGTCGTTCATCACCTGAGCGATGTACGGTACGCGTGGAGTTTCCGTTGGGTGCAGCATGTTCCAGCGCTCACAATCCTGACCGTCGCGTGCCAGCTCGGTGAACGAGGTCACGCTGTAGACGTCAGAACCGATGCCGTAATCCTTCGCCAGGATCTGTGCCGCTTCGCGCACGTGACGCAGGATGGAACCTGAGCCCAACAGCTGCACTTTGCCTTTGCTGCCTTCTACCGTCTCCAGCTTGTAGATACCCTTACGGATACCCTCTTCCGCACCCTGCGGCATCGCAGGCATGTGGTAGTTTTCGTTCAGCGTGGTGATGTAGTAGTAAATATTTTCCTGCGCTTCGCCGTACATACGTACCAGACCGTCATACATGATGACTGCCACTTCGTACGCGTACGACGGATCGTAAGAGATACAGTTCGGGATAGTCAGCGACTGAATGTGGCTGTGACCATCTTCGTGCTGCAGACCTTCACCGTTCAGCGTGGTACGACCGGACGTGCCGCCCGCCAGGAAGCCGCGCGCCTGCTGGTCGCCTGCCAGCCACATCAGATCGCCGATGCGCTGGAAACCAAACATCGAATAATAGATGTAGAACGGAATCATCGGCAGGTTGTTGGTGCTGTAAGAGGTCGCCGCCGCCAGCCAGGAAGAACCTGCGCCCAGCTCGTTGATCCCTTCCTGCAGAATCTGGCCTTTCTCGTCTTCTTTATAGTAAGCAACCTGCTCACGGTCCTGCGGCGTATACTGCTGACCGTTCGGGCTGTAGATACCAATCTGACGGAACAGACCTTCCATACCAAAGGTACGCGCTTCGTCCGCGAGGATCGGCACCAGACGATCTTTGATCGACTTGTTCTTCAGCATCACGTTGAGCGCACGCACGAAGGCGATGGTGGTAGAGATCTCTTTGCTCTGCTCTTCCAGCAGCGCACTGAACTCTTCCAGCGCCGGCATTTCCAGCTTTTCGCTGAACTCAGCCTGACGGGTTGGCAGATAGCCACCCAGCTTCTCGCGCTGGCCGTGCAGGTAGTTGTACTCTTCTGAGCCTTTTTCGAAGGTCACATACGGCAGCTGTTCGATCTTGTCGTCAGCCACTGGCACGTTGAAGCGATCGCGGATGTAGCGAACGCCATCCATGTTCATCTTCTTAACCTGGTGCGCGATGTTCTTGCCTTCCGCGGTGTCACCCATACCATAGCCTTTGATGGTATGCGCCAGGATCAGCGTTGGCTGACCTTTGGTCTCCTGCGCTTTCTTCAGTGCCGCGTAGATTTTCTTCGGATCGTGACCACCACGGTTCAGGGCGAAGATCTCTTCGTCTGACCAGTCTTTCACCAGCGCTGCGGTCTCCGGGTATTTACCGAAGAAGTGCTCGCGCACGTACGCACCGTCGCGTGATTTGAAGGTCTGATAGTCGCCGTCAACGGTTTCGTTCATCAGCTGAATCAGCTTGCCGCTGGTGTCTTTCTTCAGCAGCTCGTCCCAGCGTCCGCCCCAGATCACTTTGATCACGTTCCAGCCAGCACCGGCAAAGATGCCTTCCAGCTCGTTGATGATCTTACCGTTACCGGTGACCGGACCGTCGAGACGCTGCAGGTTACAGTTGATGATGAACACCAGGTTATCCAGCTTCTCACGGGTAGCGATGGTGATCGCACCTTTGGATTCTGGTTCGTCCATCTCGCCATCGCCAAGGAAGGCGTAAACAGTCTGCTTAGAGGTATCTTTCAGGCCGCGGTGTTCAAGATATTTCAGGAACTTCGCCTGATAGATGGCGTTCAGTGGGCCGAGACCCATCGACACGGTCGGGAACTGCCAGAAGTCCGGCATCAGTTTTGGATGCGGATAGGAAGAGAGACCGTTGCCGTGGACTTCCTGACGGAATTTGTTCATCTGCTCTTCAGTCAGGCGTCCTTCAAGGAACGCACGGGAGTAGATGCCCGGAGAAATGTGGCCCTGGAAATAGACCAGATCGCCGCCATCCTGCTTGCTACGCGCGCGGAAGAAGTGGTTGAAGCACACTTCATAAATGGTGGCAGAAGACTGGAAAGACGACAGGTGACCACCCAGCTCCAGATCTTTCTTCGACGCACGCAGAACCGACATAATGGCATTCCAGCGGATTGCGGAACGGATACGACGTTCAAGAGAGGTGTTCCCCGGATATTCCGGCTCATCTTCGACCGCAATGGAGTTGATGTAGTTGCTGACGGCATTGCCGCCCGCTGCCACTTTCACACCGCCTTTGCGTGCAGCACTCAATACCTGATCAATCAGATACTGCGCGCGCTCAACACCTTCTTCACGGATGACCGATTCGATCGCCTGTAGCCAGTCACGAGTTTCGATCGGATCCACGTCATTCTGTAAACGTTCTGACATGGGGTGTATTCCTTATCTGTGTCTAATACGTTGAATTATCAGGAGCCTGTCTGCTTGTGCTTTGCTTCTGATTCACAGCACAAGAAGACAGGCCCGTCGTTTATGTCGCACGTTCATTGCCGTGCCTTATTCCTTACGTTGCTGTAAACGACGCAGGGAGCGTTCACGACGGCTCTGCTCCCGACTTCTGTCCAGCAAGATTTCCTCAATGAACGCCAGGTGACGATGGGATGCCTCGCGTGCTTGTTCTGGCTCACGAGCCACAATCGCCTCAAAGATACTGGCGCGGTGACCGCTCACTTTCGCCAGCATTTCGCGGCGAGCGTAGAGCAATTCGAAATTCTGACGGACGTTCTGTTCCAGCATAGGGCCCATCGAACGCAGCAAATGCAGCAGCACCACATTATGGGCGGCCTCTGTGACAGCGATCTGATACTTCATGACCGCATCGGCCTCAGCATCTAAATCGCCGCTGTCCTGCGCCTGCTGGATGTTGACGTGACAGTCGCGAATACGCTGCAGGTCTTCGTCGGTGCCGCGCAGCGCAGCGTAGTAGGCCGCAACGCCTTCCAGCGCGTGGCGGGTTTCCAGCAGGTCAAACTGGGATTCAGGATGTTCAGCAAGCAGGCCGACCAGCGGGTCGCTCAGACTTTGCCAGAGATTCTGCTGTACGAAGGTGCCACCACCCTGACGGCGCAGCAGCAGGCCTTTGGCTTCCAGCCTTTGGATCGCTTCGCGCAGCGATGGACGTGAGACATCAAACTGTTTGGCCAGTTCACGCTCGGGAAGCAGTTTTGCACCCGGCTGGAGCGTCCCTTCCATAATCAGGGATTCCAGCTGCTGCTCGATTGCATCGGAGAGCTTGGGTTGGCGAATTTTACTGTAGGTCATCATCCCTTCTTATGAGCTAAACGTCGGGAGTAAATTGGTAATACCAATTGAAAATTGGTGCCCGTAAAAGTAACAAAGTATTCACCTTGTGTCTATATGGCCCCCCGCACACTTTCACCGCAGACACCGGTTACCGTGCGCTAACTTACCGGGATCTGGCAGAAAATAGTCTCAGCCCGGCAAATGTTAACAGATTTCACTTTTACCAAACCTTACACTGCGTTAGCGCGGACCGGGCAGCGTAGCCATAAGCGAATGCTATTCGTGTTTACGCGTTATTCATGGCAGAAATAGCGCAAGGGAAGCGCAGAGGATGCTGCTGCTTTTTTAGCCATCTCTCAGCACAAAAAGCAAAAGCAGGTGCAAAGCGTCGCGCTTATCACTATTCTGGTCGCTAGAGTAGCTCAGGCTTGCACACAGCCCGCCGGATACCGTAAAGAAAAACGTACACAGATAGAACAGCCTTACAGTGCGCGCACTGCAGGTGCACAATAACAACATCACGAGGTTTGTATGGAACAACAGCATGGCGAAACGCTGCATCGCGGCCTGAAAAATCGCCATATTCAGCTGATTGCGCTGGGCGGTGCCGTCGGTACCGGTCTGTTTCTGGGCAGCGCATCAGTGATTAAATCGGCCGGTCCGGCCGTGATTATCGGCTATGCCATCGCCGGTTTTATTGCCTTCCTGATCATGCGCCAGCTCGGCGAAATGGTGGTGGAAGAGCCGGTGGCCGGCAGCTTTAGCCACTTCGCCTATAAATACTGGGGCAACTTTGCCGGCTTTGCCTCCGGCTGGAACTACTGGGTGCTGTATGTGCTGGTGGCGATGGCTGAACTCACCGCCGTCGGCAAATATATTCAGTTCTGGTGGCCGGAATTCCCCACCTGGGCCACCGCGGCCATCTTCTTTGTGGTGATCAACGCCATCAACCTGACCAACGTCAAAGTGTTCGGTGAGATGGAGTTCTGGTTCGCGATTATCAAAGTGGTGGTGGTCATCGGCATGCTCCTGTTTGGCGGCTGGCTGCTGTTTAGCGGCAACGGCGGCCCACAGGCCAGCGTCAGCAACCTGTGGAACCAGGGCGGTTTCCTGCCGCACGGCGTTAGCGGGCTGGTGATGATGATGGCAATCATCATGTTCTCCTTCGGCGGCCTCGAACTGGTGGGTATCACTGCCGCAGAAGCCGACAATCCGCAAGAGAGCATCCCTAGAGCCACCAACCAAGTGCTGTGGCGTATCATGATTTTCTACATCGGCTCACTGGCGGTGCTGCTTTCCCTGCTGCCATGGACGCGCGTCACCGAAGAGACCAGCCCGTTTGTGCTGATCTTCCACGAACTGGGTGATGCGCTGGTGACGAATGCGCTCAACGTGGTGATCCTGACCGCCGCGCTGTCGGTGTATAACAGCTGTGTTTACTGTAACAGCCGCATGCTGTTCGGCCTCGCGCAGCAGGGCAACGCGCCAAAAGCGCTGCTGAAAGTGGACCGTCGTGGCGTGCCGGTAGCGACCATTCTGGTATCGGCGGTGGCGACTGCGCTGTGTGTGTTGATTAACTATCTGATGCCGGGCGAAGCCTTCGGTCTGCTGATGTCGCTGGTGGTCTCCGCGCTGGTCATCAACTGGGCGATAATCAGCCTCGCGCACCTGAAATTCCGCAAGAAAAAAGACCAGCAGGGCGTGACCACCCGTTTCAGGGCGGTGCTGTATCCGCTGGGTAACTGGATCTGCCTGCTGTTCCTGGCGGCCATTCTGGTGATTATGCTGATGACGCCAGGCATGGCGATTTCGGTGTGGCTGATTCCGGTGTGGCTGCTGGTGCTGGCCGTTGGTTATACCGTTAAAAATCGGGTACAGAAAGCCTGATGCTTCACCGGGCCCGGCACGCTGCTGCCGGGCCGATCCGCTTCACACTTTTCCCCGCCCGCGTATTTTGTCCATCATCCTGACCGATTGTTCCCCACCAGGTTACTGATTTAACGCTGATAATTTTTGCTCCACTTGTCGCAGGAGACGACTGATGAAAGGAGCAGCCCTCTCGTTCAGAGAAAAACTGGGATACGGCATGGGTGACGCCGGATGCAACATGATCGGCGGTGCCATCATGCTGTTCCTCAACTACTTCTACACCGACGTATTTGGCCTTGCTCCGGCGCTGGTCGGCACGCTGTTGCTGTCGGTACGGGTGCTGGATGCGGTGACCGACCCGATAATGGGCGCGATTGCCGACCGCACGCAGAGCCGCTGGGAACGCTTTCGCCCGTGGCTGCTGTGGATATCGCTGCCCTACGTGCTGTTCAGCGTGCTGATGTTTACCACCCCGGACTGGAGCTACGACAACAAGGTGATCTGGGCATTTGTCACCTATTTCCTGATGTCGCTGACCTACACCGCTATCAATATTCCTTACTGCTCGCTGGGCGGCGTCATCACCAACGATCCCGGTGAGCGCGTCTCCTGCCAGTCATACCGCTTTGTCATGGTGGTCATCGCCACGCTGATCCTCTCGCTGTCGCTGCTGCCGATGGCCGAGTGGTTTGGCGGCGACAACAAAGCGCGCGGCTATCAGCTGGCAATGAGCGTGCTGGCACTGATCGGCCTAGTGATGTTTCTGTTCTGTTTTGCCACGGTGCGCGAGCGTATTCGCCCGGCGGTACCGAGCAACGATGATCTGAAAAAAGGTTTGCGCGATGTATGGAAGAACGATCAATGGGTGCGCATTCTGCTGCTGACGTTCTGTAACGTCTGTCCCGGATTTATTCGCATGGCCGCTACAATGTATTACGTCACCTGGGTAATGGGCCAATCGACGCACTTTGCGACGCTGTTTATCAGCTTGGGCGTCATCGGCATGATGCCGGGCAGCACACTGGCGAAAGTCCTCACCGATCGCTGGTGCAAGCTCAAGGTATTTTTCTGGACCAACATTGCGCTGGCGCTGTTCTCCAGCGGCTTTTACTGGATCGATCCGCACGCCACTGTCACCGTGGTAATTGCTTATTTCCTGCTGAACATCCTGCACCAAATCCCGTCGCCGCTGCACTGGTCGCTGATGGCCGATGTTGATGACTACGGCGAATGGAAAACCGGTAAACGCATCACCGGGATCAGCTTCTCCGGCAACCTGTTTTTCCTCAAGGTTGGACTGGCGGTAGCGGGTGCCATGGTCGGGTTTTTATTGTCGATGTATGGCTATGACGCAGCGGCGAAGCAGCAGTCTGCCAGCGCGCTCAACGGCATTGTGCTGCTGTTTACGCTGATCCCCGGCGTCGGCTATCTGATCACCGCCGGCGTGGTGCGCCTGCTGAAAGTGGACCGCGCGCTGATGCGCACCATTCAGCAGGATCTCGCCCTGCGTCGCGCCAACTTCCATGACCTGTCCGTCCCCGTTCGCCGCGCGACCTCACAACCAAGAGAAATTAAATGAGCTGGCCTAACCCGTTTATTATGCAACGTGCCGATCCGTTTATTTTGCGCCACGGCGATGGCTACTACTTTATCGCTTCGGTGCCCGAGTACGATCGACTGGAGCTGCGCTATGCCAGCACGCTTAACGGTCTGATTACCGCCCCGGCCACTACCGTGTGGCGTAAACCGGACAGCGGTCCCTGCAGCGCCCTGATCTGGGCACCGGAACTGCACGTAATTAATGGCCAGTGGGTGCTTTACTTCGCCGCAGCGCCGTCCCGCGAAATCAAAGAGGGGCTGTTTCAGCACCGTATGTACGCGCTGGTATGTGATGATGCCGATCCGCTCAGCGGTCACTGGCAGCCGTGCCGCCGCGTGCAAACGCACCTCGATACCTTCGCCCTTGATGCCACCCACTTCGTGCATCAGGGTAAAAACTGGTATCTGTGGGCGCAAAAAGATCCGGCTATTCCCGGTAACTCCAACCTTTATCTGGAGGAATTACTGAATCCGTGGACGCTGAAAACCCAGCCGCTGATGCTCAGCCTGCCGGAGTATGAGTGGGAGTGTGCCGGCTTTAGCGTCAATGAGGGGCCGGCGGTGATTCACCATGGTGAACGGCTGTTTGTCACCTACTCAGCCAGCGCCACGGATGAAAATTACTGCCTCGGCATACTGAGTATTGACGCGCAGGCCGATCCGCTCGACATCAGCGCATGGCAGAAATCGGCGCGGCCGGTATTTGCCACCAGCTGGGATAATCACCAGTACGGTCCGGGGCATAACAGTTTTACCGTGGATGAACAAGGACGCGATGTGCTGGTGTATCACGCGCGGAATTACACCGAAATTGAGGGCGATCCGCTGTGGGATCCCAACCGCCATACGCGGCTTAAATATTTTGCCTGGCGCGAAGACGGCACACCGGATTTCGGCGTGCCGCCTGCCGATCACACTAACGTGCCGTAGATGGTCAGCAGCGCCACTACCACTACCAGCATCAGCGAAACGCGTTTGGCCAGCGCCACGGCGACCCGTGGCGTTTCCACTTTATCCAGATGCGGATCGCGCGCCAGCGAGAACTGCGCCAAGCTGGTCAGCACCTGATACTGTGGACGATGTATATCGCTGAGCGCGGCAAACCATGCCGGCAGCGCAAGCTCGCCGTGGCCGAGCAGCGCATAAGCCACACCGGCCAGCCGCACCGGAATCCAGTCCATCACGTGCAGAATGCGATCGATGCCGGACTGCGCGCGTTCAAGCGGTGAACGGTGTTTCGCCAGCCAGCTTTGCCAGGCGCGCAGAAACGCATACCCCACCAGCAGCACCGGCCCATACGGGCCGCCCACAACAAACCAGAACAGCGGCGCAAGATAGAAGCGGAAGTTAATCCAGATCAGCGCGTTTTGCAGCGCCTGCAGAAATTCGCGCTCGCTACAGTCAACCGGCACGCCGTGAATCAGCGTCAGTTCTGCCGCCATCGCCTGATGGGCCGCTTCATCATCGTGGCTCGCCGCTTTAAGATACTGGTGGTAATGCAGCCGTACCGAGCCGGCACCAATGCACAGCAAACCGACCACAATCCAGAACAGCAGCTGCGCCACGCCAAACAGAATACCCTTCAGGCTCCACACCACCAGCCAGACCAGCAGCATGGCGATCACGGTCATCAGCAGCGTACGCAGCAACGAGAAGCGTTGGCGACCGCGAAACAGCGGCTCAAGCCGATGATCCAGCTGCCAATGTTCACCTAATTTAAAAAGGCGTTCCCAACCCAAAACTAACAACAAACTAAACAACGTCATAGCTGCTCCTGCGGTGTCAGGGGTGCTCCTGCCCGATAGCCTGTTTATAGCGTATCCAGTCAAATGCCGGACCGGGATCGGTCTTGCGTTCCGGCGCAACATCGCTGTGACCGGTGATACGCTGCGGCGTCAGCGGATAATGCTGCATCAGCAGGCGGGTAACCTGCTGCAGCGTAGCGTACTGGGCATCGGTGTAGGGCAGCGTGTCAGTGCCTTCCAGCTCAATGCCCATGGAAAAATCGTTGCAGTTTTCCCGTCCGGCAAACTGCGAAATGCCGGCATGCCAGGCGCGCTGGTCAAAGGAAACATACTGCACCAGCTCACCGTCACGGCGAATCAGACAGTGCGCCGCCACGCGTAACTGTGCGATATCCGCAAAATAGGGATGCGCATCAGCCGGTAGCGTACCGGTGAACAGCCGGTCGATCCACGGACCGCCAAATTCGCCCGGCGGCAGACTGATGTTATGAATGATCAGCAGCGACGGCGCTTCGTTATCCGGCCGCGCATTGAAGTGCGGCGACGGCACCTTGCGTGCGCTCGTGATCCAGCCGTGTTCCAGTTTCATGCCTGTTATCCTGAACAAAATCTGGCTGAGAATACCATGATTCCACCTCGCTGCTTGTGACTTAATGCGTTATGGCATCAGCAAGTTAAGGATACTAAACATTTCACCTGGCGTGTCTGGCAATAGCCACGAAATCAGGCTAAGGTGAGCACACGTAATCCGCAGGGTGGAGCCGTAAAATCATGGTGTCGCGTCGTTATAATCCCGAACATCGTCGTCAGGAATTGCTTAAACGTATTCAGCTGGATATCCCGGAAACCGTGGCGCGTGCGCTCCAAGAGGATTTAGGCGGTGAAGTTGACGCTGACCGCGACATCACCGCCCAGCTGTTGCCGCAGGCAGCGCAGGCTGAAGCACGCATTATCACCCGCGAAGCCGGTGTTTTCTGTGGTAAACGCTGGGTGGAAGAAGTGTTTATCCAGCTGGGCAATAACGTTTCCATTACTTGGCACGTCGAAGACGGCCAACCGCTGGTGGCCGATCAGCTGCTATTTGAATTACAGGGACCGGCGCGGTTACTGCTGACCGCAGAGCGCACCGCGTTAAACTTTGTGCAGACGCTCTCCGGCGTGGCGACAGCCGTGAACCGCTATGTGGTGCTATTGTCTGGCAGCAATACCCAGCTGCTGGATACGCGTAAAACCCTGCCCGGCCTGCGCACTGCGCTCAAGTATGCGGTGCTGTGCGGCGGCGGGCAGAATCATCGCCTGGGCCTGTCCGACGCTTTCCTGATCAAAGAAAACCACATCATTGCCAGCGGTTCGGTCAGTAAAGCGGTGGAGAAAGCCCTGTGGCTGCACCCGGATGTGCCGGTCGAGGTGGAAGTGGAAAATCTCAGCGAACTGCAGCAGGCGCTGGCGGCGGGTGCCGACATCATCATGCTGGATAACTTCACGCTGGCGATAATGCAGCAGGCGGTCACCCTGACGGCCAAGCGTGCGCTGCTGGAGGTGTCCGGCAACGTGACGGAGACGACGCTGCCGCAGATCGCCGCCACCGGAGTGGATTATGTCTCGGTGGGCGCGCTGACTAAGCACGTGCAGGCGCTGGATCTGTCGATGCGTTTTCGCGAAGTCTGACGTCTGCCCGTGCCGCCGGTGCTGGCGGCAAAGTGCTAGCAGGCTTCCATCATCATGTGGCTTCGCCTGTAACGCGCTACATTGTCTGCGCGCCCCTTTCCGGGATTGAAACGCGCCCCCTTCCGCTTTTCCCCGCCCTTTCTTACCGTTGCGGCTCCACAACAAGGAGCCTCATTATGGATAAACAACGCGGTTTTACCCTGATCGAGCTGATGATTGTCATCGGTATCGTCGCCATCCTCAGCGCCATTGGCCTGCCCGCTTACCAAAATTACCTGCAACGTGCCGCGCTGACCGACATGCTGCAAACCATAGTGCCTTATAAAACTGCCGTGGAGCTATGCGCCATTGAGCGCGGCGGACCGGCGCAGTGTCAGCCCGGCGAGCGCGGTATTCCCGCCGCCAAAGGCTCACGCTATGTGGCGAGCCTGAGCGTGGTTAATGGTGCCATTACGCTGACCGGCCAGGAGAGCCTGACGGGGTTAACCGTTGCAATGTTGCCAATATGGAATGCGGCGGAAGGCGCACTCAGCTGGCAACGCAGCTGCACCAGCGACAACGCCAGCCTGCGCGACAGCTGTCTCGAGCAGTTCCGCTTTGCCGACAAGGAAGAAAACAATGGATAAGCCGAATAGCGCCCTGCAGGCACTGTGTGCCCGCTATCAGGCCGTGATACTGCACCATGACGCCACGCAATTGCGTGTAGCGGTCGCGGACGCGCCAGACCCGCTTTTGTTAGAGGCACTGCAGTTTGCCAGCCAGTGCGCAGTCGAGGTCGAGTGCTGGCCCGCCGCACGGCTGGAGCAGTTGCTGCACCAGCCAGAAAGCAGTGCGCCACCGCGCGAACAGGCCAGCGCCGAGTCCGCCATCCACGCGGTGGATCAGATCCTGCGCCAGGCCATACAGCGACGCGCCTCCGATGTGCACTTTGAACCGCAGCGTCACGGGCTGCGCGTGCGACTGCGGATTAACGGCGTGCTGCATCCGCTGCCGCAGGATGGCCAGTTCAGTCTGGAAATGGATGACAAACCGGCGGCGTTCCGCCTGTCGACCCTGCCGGTCAGCTAGGGTGAAAAAGCGGTGGTGCGCCTGCTGCAAAGCGAAAACAGCGCCATTGCGCTCGATAAGCTGGGCATGCCGGCGCCACAGCTGCGCCTGCTGAAAAACGCGCTGGCCAAACCGCAGGGGCTGATTCTGGTCACCGGCCCAACCGGCAGCGGCAAAACCTTTACGCTGTACAGCAGTCTGAGCGCCCTCAACGTGCCAGAGAAAAACGTCTGCAGCGTGGAGGACCCGCTGGAAATTCCGCTACAGGGGATTAACCAGACACAGGTACAGCCACGGAGCGGTCTCGACTTTAACCGCGTACTGCGCGCGCTGCTGCGGCAGGATCCGGACGTCATAATGATCGGCGAAATCCGTGATGCTGAAACCGCCAGCATCGCCGTAAAAGCGGCGCAGACCGGACATCTGTTGCTCTCGACTTTGCACACCAACTCGACGGCCGAAACCCTGACCCGCTTACGGCAGATGGACATTCCCGGCTATCTGCTTGGCCCGGCGCTACAGCTGGTGGTAGCGCAGCGGCTGGTGCGCCGTTTGTGCGTGCACTGCCGTCAGCCGGGCCAGGCGATTGCCCATCTGCCCGGCGACATGTGGCCCGGCACGCTGCAAACCTGGCGTGCGCCCGGCTGCGATCACTGCTTCTCAGGTTACTACGGCCGCCTGGCGCTGTTTGAAATCCTGCCGATGAGCAGCAAGTTGCAGAACGCTATCTCGGCTGATATGCCGCTGGAGCACCTGCTGACGCTGGCCGCGGAGCAGAGAATGAAAACGCTGCTCACCGCCGGGCTGGAAGCGGTGAGCCGCGGCGATACTTCTTTCGAGGAGATGCAGCGCGTGGTGGGCCTTGGCAATGGCTAATCGCTACCAGTTTCACTGGCAGGCACTGGACAGCATGGGCCTGCTTGCAGGACGGCAAGTCGCTGCAGCCCACTCAGGATGCCCTGCTAGGCCAGCTTAGCGATCGCGGCATGCTGGTGGTGAGCTGGCAGCGCGGGAAATGCTGGCGCGCGCGACTGGAAGTGGCAGCAGAAAATTGACCTGATGCGCCAGCTGGCGACGTTGCTGAAAGCCGGGCTGCCGCTGGCGGAGAGTCTGACATTGCTGGCCAGCGGCCATCCCCATGCAGGCTGGCGCGTGCTGCTGAGCCTTCTGCAACAGCGGGTCATGGCCGGAGAGCCGTTTTCACAAGCGCTGCGCGCCTGGCCGGATATCTTCCCGCCGCGGTTTCCGGCGCTGATGCAGGTAGGTGAGCTGACCGGACAACTGGACGAGTGCTGCCGCCAGCTGGCATTACAGCAGAGCAGACAACAGTTTCTGCGCCAGAAGGTAGTGAAAACGTTGCGCTATCCGCTGTTCATCCTGCTGGTGGCGCTGGCGGTCAGCGCCGGGATGCTGCTGTTTGTGCTGCCGGAATTTGTTGCGGTGTACGCCAGCTTTGACGCACCGCTGCCGGCATTTACCGCCGGCGTGATGACGCTGTCGGCACTCCTGCAGCAGGCGGCGCTGCCGCTGCTGTTGTTCGGTGTGGCGTCCGGGTAGCTGGCGCGTCTGGCCTACCGGCGATCCGTTGCGTGGCAAAAGCGCAGCCAGCAGTGGCTGCTGCGGCTTCCGCTGCTGGCCCCGTTGTGGCGCGGCGGTCAGCTGAGCCAGATATACGCGATTCTGCAACTGACGCAGCAGGCCGGACTGACGCTGCTGCAAAGCCTGCAGGCGGTGGAAGTGACGCTGGCCGCACGACTGTAGCGTGATGCCATCGTGGCGTTACAGCAACACATTGCTGCTGGCGCGCCGCTGCATCAGGCGCTACAGGGACATCCGCTGTTTACGCCGCTGTGCGCTCAGTGGATCCGCGTCGGTGAAGAGGCCGGTGCGCTGGATGTGATGCTGGCGCGGCTGGCGGAATGGCATGAAGCACAAACGCTGACGCGCGCAGACAGCCTGGCCGCTTCGCTGGAGCCGTTGATGATGGTGGTGATTGGCGGCATTGCCGGCACGCTGGTATTGCCATGTATCTGCCGGTATTTGGTCTGGGAGACGCCATACGTTAAACGGGCGCACGCGGCGCCCGTTGCGGCACATCAGCGGTTAAAGACGCGGTTATTCCTGCTCTGCCACACGAATAAAGGTCGTGCGTTTGGTCAGCTCTTTCAGGCGCTCTGCGCCGACGTAAGTACAGGCCGAACGCAGCCCGCCGAGGATATCTTTCACCGTCTCCGCTACCGGACCACGCAGCGGCAGACGAACGGTTTTATCTTCTGCGGCGCGGTAACCCGCCACTCCCCCCCACATGACGTTTCATCGCGGATTCGGAGCTCATGCCGTAGAACAGTATAAACTGCTCGCCCTGCTCTTCAACAATAGTGCCTTCGCACTCATCGTGTGCCGCCAGCATGCCGCCGAGCATCACGAAATCGGCGCCGCCGCCGAACGCCTTGGCGATATCGCCCGGCATGGCGCAACCGCCGTCACTGACAATCTGCCCACCGAGGCCATGTGCCGCATCAGCACACTCAATCACCGCGGAGAGTTGCGGGTAGCCAACGCCGGTTTTGACGCGCGTGGTGCATACCGAACCCGGACCGATTCCCACCTTCACGATATCAGCACCGGACAGAATCAGCTCTTCGACCATTTCACCGGTCACTACATTCCCGGCACAAATGGTTTTCCCCGGGAAGCTTTCCCGCGTGCGCTCCAGGAAGGCAACAAAATGCTCGGAGTAGTCGTTTGCCACATCAATACAGATAAAATTGAGCTGGGGCGACAGCGCGAGGATCGCGCTTAACTTTGTGAAATCTGCTTCTGAGGTCCCGGTGGAGACCATCACGTGACTGAGCACCGTGGCCGGTACGCGCTGGATAAAGGTCTGCCACGCTTCAACACTGTAGTGCTTGTGAACGGCGGTCAGCACGTTATTAAAGCCAGCCAGCGCTTCGGCCATGGTAAAGGTGCCGACGGTATCCATGTTGGCGGCAATCACCGGAACGCCGGACCAGGCGAGGCCTGAATGTTTGAAGGTGAACGTGCGTTCCAGCTCAACCTCAGAACGGCTTTTCAGCGTGGAGCGTTTCGGGCGGATTAATACATCTTTAAAGCCCAGTTTAACATCTTCTTCGATACGCATAGCAGAGTGTCCTGGTTAGTGACGACGAACCGCAGTTCGGGTAGCGCTCACGGCTCCAGTGTCGTTATCATACGCGCCATTCGTTCCGCGACAAGACTGCGAATTTCACTTTATTTAAGCTACAATCCGTTAAATTTAGCTGAGAAAACCGATTGTGATCGGGCTCTCATCACGCTGCGGCAGATGAGAAAAATGTTGAGAGAACGCTATGCCTTTTACCGTTGCACTGACCGGCGGCATTGGTAGTGGTAAAAGCACCATTGCTAACACTTTTGCCGCGCTGAACGTCGACATCATTGATGCCGATGTGATTGCCCGCGAGGTGGTTGAACCGGGCACACCTGCGCTCAATGCGATTGTGAAACGCCACGGAGAATCGATTCTGACCGCAGAAGGCACGCTTTATCGCGCGCGTCTGCGGGAAATTATTTTCCAGCAGCCGCAAGAGAAAAACTGGCTCAATCAACTGCTGCATCCGCTGATTAACGCCCGTACCCAGCAGCTGAAGGCGCAGGCGGCTTCGCCTTACGTCATGTGGGTAGTGCCGCTGCTGGTCGAAAATGGTCTGCAGCATCAGGCCGACCGGGTATTAGTCGTGGATGTCGATGAGGCCACGCAGCTGCAGCGCACCCGCCAGCGTGATGGTATCTCTCTCAGCCAAGCGCAACGGATTCTTGCCGCGCAGGCCAGCCGTCAGCAGCGTTTAGCCTGCGCGGATGACATCATTGATAACAGCGGCACGCCGGAACAGGCTTTGCCGCGCGTTGCTGAACTTCACCAGCGCTATTTACGCCTAGCAGCAACCGGACGGGATTAATATCATGAGTACAGTGGTTCTGTTTGAACACCCATTGAATGAGAAAATGCGCACCTGGCTGCGCGTGGAGTTTTTGATCAACCAGCTGCACGAAACGCTGCCGGTCAACAGCTCGGTTGCCGCACTAGGTGTGTTTCGTATTATTGGCGACCTGCTGGATATCTTTGAACGCGGCGATATGCGCACCGAGCTGTTAAAAGAGCTGGAGCGTCAGCAGCAAAAACTGCGTGCTTGGCTGGATGTGCCGGGTGTCGATGAACACACCGTCAGCCAGCTGCGCGAACAGCTGAAGCAGCAATCCAGCGAGCTGATGGCCGCGCCGCGCATGGGTCAGCAGCTGCGCGAAGACCGACTGATTGCCTCAGTGCGTCAGCGCCTGAGCATTCCCGGCGGCTGTTGCAGTTTTGACCTGCCGGGTTTACACATCTGGCTGCACCAGCCACAGGCGCTGCGCGATACCTTGGTGAATAGCTGGCTGGCCTCGCTCGATCCGCTGCGCAACAGCCTGACGATGATCCTCAACCTGATTCGTCAGTCGGGCGTGTTTCGCCATCAGACCAGCCTCAACGGCTTTTATCAGGATAACGCCGAGGGGGCCGACCTGCTGCGCCTGCAGCTGACGCTGGAAGATGCGCTCTATCCGCAGGTCTCTGGTCATAAAAGCCGCTATGCCATCCGCTTTTTACCGCTCGATAGCGAACACGGCGAAGTGCCGGCGCGACTGAGTTTTGAATTAGCCTGTTGTTAGAGGATGTTATGCAGGAAGAGATGATTACCGTACCTTGCCCCAACTGCGGTAAAGCCGTGATATGGGATGAACTCAGCCCGTGGCGCCCGTTTTGCAGCAAACGCTGTCAGTTGATCGATCTGGGCGAGTGGGCCGCTGAAGAGAAACGCATTCCCAGCAGCGGTGACATGACGGAAAGTGACGACTGGAGTGAAGAGCAGTCGTGATCGGCAGGGGCACGCAGCCTCTGAGTTTAAATCTCGCCCGCCACTAAGCGGGCAATCAGTGCGTGGTTGGCAGGTGGAAATTCATCGGCCACCAAATCACGCTGCTCGACCCAACGCTGCGGCTGACCTTCGCGTCCCCACGGCTCACCCTGCCAGCCCTCCACCAGGAAGAAATGCAGCGTAACGCGCAGGTCATCGTAACTGTGGTCGGCCTGACCAATCGCTTTCGCCGCCGTCACTTCAATACCGGTTTCTTCCATCAGCTCACGTTTTAACGCCTGTTCTGCGCTTTCGTGCTGTTCAATTTTTCCGCCCGGGAACTCCCATTTGTTGGCCATGTGCGAGCTTGCTGCACGCTGGGCAAGAAAGATCTGACGACTGGCATTGCGAATGATGCCCACCGCAACCTGCAGGTGTTTCATAAGCTGGATTCCGCTTGTAGTTAGTGAGCGCTGATTTTAAAGCAGACGCCGGACGATGTTAACTGCTGTCGGCTTCACCGCGATCCTGTCGCACAGATTCCAGTTATTAAGACAGGTCGTAATGATCGCACGGCGCCATGTTGGGAATACTCGCAGCCACTTTACTCTAGCCAGGCCGACTACACATGGAACGCAAACTAACAACGTTTCTGGCGCAAGACGCACAGAAACAGATGAATACCTTACGCCATTTGGTTTTTCACAACATCCTGACGCTCGACAGCGCGCAGAACACCTTAACCTGGTGGCCAGAACAGAAGACTATCCCGCTTAATGAAGCGCAGAAGCGCTTCTTCTCCTGCCTGCTGCTGCGCATCACGTCCAAACGGCAGATCATTGCCACGGTATGGAATGAGAGCTATCCGGGGATCAGCGACAACAACTATCACCAGCTGCTGTTTCAAAGCCGGGCGTTGCTGAAACGCTATGGTTTGCCGGATGGGCTGCTGGTCACGCTGCCCTATCATGGCGTGCGGCTGAATGAAGAGAAGCTGATGGCGATCACCCGCTAATCAGCCAAAGAAAAAGGAGCCTGCGGGCTCCTTTTTGTTATCAGGCCAGACGACCGTGACACTGTTTGTATTTTTTACCTGAGCCGCATGGGCACGGATGGTTACGTCCCACTTTCCGCTCACCGCCCTGTGCCGCCAGTGCAGCGGCCGCTGCGGTGTCGTCATCGACGTGACTGAGCTGCTGCTGCTGTGCCAGACGCTCTGCTTCTTCACGACGCTGCTGCTCCATCGCTTCCACTTCTTCCGGCATCCGCACCTGCACTTTGCTCAGGGTGCTGATCACTTCGTACTTCAGCGACTCCAGCATCGCGGCAAACATGGCGAAAGATTCACGTTTGTACTCCTGCTTCGGATCCTTCTGCGCATAGCCACGCAGATGGATACCCTGACGCAGATAGTCCATCGCCGCCAGATGCTCTTTCCACAGCGAGTCGAGCGTTTGCAGCATCACGCCTTTTTCGAAGTTGCGCATCATTTCTGCACCGACCACTTCTTCTTTCGCTGCATAGTTTTCGCTAGCGCGGCTCATGATGCGCTCACGCAGCGTCTCTTCATGCAGATCCGGCTCTTTATCCAGCCACTCGGCAATCGGCAGATCCAGATCGAAATCATTGCACAGACGCTCTTCCAGCCCCGGGACGTCCCACATCTCTTCCAGCGACTGCGGCGGAATGTAAGTGTCGATAGTGGCTTTGAACACATCTTCACGGATGCTGTTGATGGTGTCCGAAACGTCAGAGACATCCAGCAGTTCGTTACGCTGGCTGTAAATGGCGCGGCGCTGATCGTTAGCGACGTCATCATATTCCAGCAGCTGTTTACGGATATCGAAGTTGCTGCTTTCCACTTTGCGCTGCGCATTAGCAATCGCTTTGGTTACCCACGGATGCTCAATCGCTTCACCCGGCTTCATACCCAGCTTACGCATCATGTTGGACACACGATCGGAGGCAAATATACGCATCAGCGCATCTTCCATCGACAGATAGAAGCGCGAGGAACCGGCGTCACCCTGACGGCCCGCACGGCCGCGCAGCTGGTTATCGATACGGCGTGATTCGTGGCGTTCGGTACCGATAATGTGCAGACCCCCTGCCGCCAGCACCGCATCATGGCGCAGTTTCCACGCCGCCTTGATGGCTTCAATCTGCTCTTCCGTCGGGTTTTCCAGCGCGGCCACTTCCGCCTGCCAGCTACCGCCGAGCATAATGTCCGTACCACGACCGGCCATGTTGGTCGCGATGGTTACCGCGGCTGGCTGACCTGCCTGCGCCACGATATCCGCTTCGCTGGCGTGGAACTTGGCGTTCAGTACACTGTGCTTGATACCCGCGCGCGTCAGCTCCTGGGATACCACTTCCGATTTCTCAATCGAGATGGTACCCACCAGTACCGGCTGACCGTTAGCCGTACAGGTACGAATATCTTCGATAATGGCATCAATCTTCTCTTTCTCAGTCATGTAGACCAGATCGGCCATATCTTTACGCACCATCGGACGGTTGGTCGGCACCACGATGGTATCGAGTTTGTAGATGGAGCTGAATTCAAACGCTTCAGTATCGGCGGTACCGGTCATACCGGCCAGTTTCTCATAGATACGGAAGTAGTTCTGGAAGGTGATGGAAGCCAGCGTCTGGTTTTCATTCTGGATCTCCACACCTTCTTTGGCTTCGACCGCCTGGTGCAGGCCATCAGACCAGCGACGTCCCTGCATGGTACGGCCGGTGTGTTCATCAACGATGATCACCTCGCCGCCCTTCACGATGTAGTCAACGTCGTGGGTGAACAGCGCATGGGCGCGCAGTGCTGCCGTCACGTGGTGCATCAGCATGATGTTGGTCGGCGAGTAGAGTGACTCGCCCTCATCCATAATGCCCTGGCTGACCAGCAGCTCTTCCACTTTCACCAGACCGCGTTCGGTCATGTGCGCCTGACGGGCTTTTTCATCCACCCAGAAGTCACCTTCGCCCTGGAAGTTATCCGAGTCTTCTTTCTCCTGGCGCACCAGGTGCGGGATGATTTTGTTAACCTTGATGTAGAGATCAGAGCTGTCTTCGGCCGGACCCGAGATAATCAGCGGGGTACGCGCTTCATCGATCAGGATCGAGTCCACCTCATCCACCAGCGCATAGTGCAGTTTACGCTGTACACGCTCTTCCGGACTGAAGGCCATATTATCGCGCAGATAATCGAAGCCGTATTCGTTGTTGGTGCCGTAGGTGATATCGGCTGCATAGGCAGCGCGCTTGGCCACCGCCGGCATGCCCGGCAGGTTGATACCGACCGTCAGACCAAGGAATTCAAACAGCGGACGGTTGTTTTCGGCGTCACGCTGCGCCAGATAGTCGTTGACGGTCACAACGTGCACGCCCTTGCCGCTCAGCGCATTCAGGTAAGCCGGCAGCGTCGCAGTCAGGGTTTTACCCTCACCGGTACGCATCTCCGCGATGCAGCGTTCGTTGAGCACCATGCCGCCGATCAGCTGCACGTCAAAGTGGCGCATGCCAAACACGCGCTTACTGGCTTCACGCACGGTGGCGAAGGCTTCAGGAATCAAGCTCTCCAGCGTGTCACCTTTTTTCAGGCACTCGCGGAATTGATCGGTTTTCGCTTTAAGCTCGTCGTCAGTCAGTTTGACGAACTCCGGCTCCATCTTGTTGATGACATCGACCACTTTACGCATGCGGCGCAGAGTACGATCATTGCTGCTACCAAAAACTTTCGTTAACAAATTGATTAACATAATAAATTTATCTCAACTCAGCCGTGACAATACGGGCTGCAAAGGCAAAAACAGAAAAAGGAAAATAACGTTAGCTTTAAGCAATGAAAGGTCCGGCGCGGATGCCATGAATAGCAGCCTGCCAGTCAGCAGAAGAGTGAACGTTGGGCAAAACATGATGCGCTCGCGACGGCGGTGCCATCGCGGCTAAAGGTTGCGCGGGTGAAGTCAGCAGCGCCTGCAGCGAGTCAATCAGCGCCAGCTTTTGCGCCGCCAGCGGCAATGCATGTTCCGCTTCCGCTGTCGCGGGCGGCGTCATGCTAAAAGAGAGATGGCGAATGACGGTGCGGATGGCGTGCTGATGCCAGTAATCAACGTTGAAACTGGGGCGGCGCGCGCTTTCCTGCAGTCGAATCAGGTGATCAAACCGCACCACCTTGCCGGTAAACAGGCTGCTGACCGGCGAATCGCTGCTGGTGGGCTCTGCGCTTTGTGCACAGGCAGGCAGGCCGAGACTGGCCGCCACCATTCCCAACAGGAGATGAGGCCAGAAATAGCGTCTGCCGAGTTGTCGCCAGCGTGAGAAAATCCCGATCACCTTTCCTCCATCATGCCAGTCATTAAGCGATAAGCCAGAGTTGCATTACGCACCCTGCTTACATGAGCGCCAGATAATAGCACTTATGTGGGGCTTCGACATCAGGGATTAAAGGGCTTACGGCGGATTTCACGTTTTTTTGCGCAGGGTTTGGTCGCTGACAACAGGGTTTTGCGAGCGGGATTACAGCCTCAGCGGCAGGCAATAAAAAACGGCGGGTTCCACTGACCGGAGAGGGTGTCAGGGAAGTCCGCCGTTTGATGGCTGACTTATTAAGTCAGCACTAAATTTGGCGCTTTGAAGGCCAGTGGCAGTTCAGCTTCGTCTTCGAAGGTCGCCCATTCCCAGGCTTCCTGTTTCGCCAGCACCGCCTGCAACAGCTTGTTGTTCAGCGCATGGCCGGACTTAAACGCAGAGAATGCGCCAATCACGTTATGACCACACATGAACAGATCGCCGATGGCGTCCAGCATTTTGTGACGCACGAACTCATCTTCAAAGCGCAGGCCATCCTTATTCAATACGCGGAAGTCATCGAGGCCAATCGCACAATCTAAACTACCGCCCAAGCACAGGCCTTTAGACTGCAGATATTCGATTTCACGCATAAAGCCGAAGGTGCGCGCACGGCTAATCTGACGCACAAAGGATTCAGCCGAGAAATTGAGCTGGTAACGCTGCGAGCTTGAGTCGATCGCCGGATGTTTGAAGTCGATGGTGAAGTCGAGTGAAAAACCGTTGTACGGTTTGATCTCGGCCCACTTATCGCCATCTTCTACCCGTACCGTTTGCTTCACGCGCACGAATTTCTTCGCACTGTTCAGCTCTTCGACACCGGCATCCATCAGCAAATAAACAAAAGGCGCGGCACTGCCATCCATGATCGGAATTTCTGGCGCATCGACTTCAACAATAATGTTGTTGATACTCAGACCTGCTAATGCAGCATTCAGGTGTTCAACCGTCGAAATACGTACGCCTTCATCATTCACCAGGCAGGTACTCAGCATCGTGTCGCGCACGTATTTTGCATCAACCGGGAAATCAACCGGTTGATTCAAGTCAGTGCGACGATAGATGACCCCGGTATTAGCCGACGCAGGGCGTAAAGTCAGCGTGACTTTTTTGCCGGTATGCAAACCGACGCCAGTCGCCTGAACAATACGTTTTAATGTCTTTTGTTTGATCATCGCATTATCTCGAAATATTACCCATCTGAACGCCAGTATAAATTACCGACAGACGAATACTTTAGTACAAAGAGCGGATAATTCCAATTATCAAGATATTCTTAGTCTGCCTGTTTACGCAGGAAGGCTGGAATATCAAGATAGTCAGGCTCTTTGCTGGATGACGCTGGCTGGTCATTTACCACTTTCGCGGCCGGCTTCTGCTCCTGCGGCAGCGGCGCCATGCCGTGCTGCTGGTAGCGATGATCCATGACCGGCTGAGTCGCAGGCTTGTTGGTCACCAGGGTGATTTCCGGACGCTTGTCCATGCCGATACCGGTCGCCACCACGGTGACGCGCAGCTCGTCGTTCATCTCTGGATCCAGCGAAGTACCGATAACCACGGTCGCGTTGTCAGAGGCGAAGGCACGGATGGTGTTACCCACGGTTTCGAACTCATCCAGGCGCAGGTCGAAGCCCGCCGTGATGTTGACCAGCACGCCACGCGCACCCGACAGATCGATATCTTCCAGCAGCGGGCTAGAGATCGCCATTTCGGCCGCTTCTTCAGCACGGTCTTCACCACAGGCAACGCCAGAACCCATCATCGCGTAACCCATTTCTGACATCACGGTACGCACGTCGGCGAAGTCGACGTTCATCAGACCCGGACGGGTAATCAGTTCTGCGATACCTTGCACCGCACCTTTCAGCACGTCGTTAGCCGCACCGAAGGCATCCAGCAGAGAGATACCACGGCCCAGCACTTTCAGCAGCTTGTCGTTAGGAATGGTGATCAGTGAATCAACATGCTTAGACAGCTCAGCGATACCCTGCTCTGCAAATGCCATGCGTTTTTTCCCTTCGAAGTTGAAGGGCTTCGTCACCACCGCAACCGTCAGGATACCTAAATCTTTGGCCACTTCAGCCACCACAGGAGCTGCACCGGTACCGGTACCGCCACCCATGCCCGCGGCGATAAACACCATGTCTGCCCCTTCTAGCGCAGAACGCAGTGCTTCGCGATCCTCTTCCGCCGAGGTACGGCCGACTTCCGGGTTAGCACCCGCACCGAGACCTTTGGTGACATTGGTCCCGATCTGAATCGTCTGGCCGACCGCCGTTTTACGCAACGCCTGCGCGTCGGTATTCACAGCGAAGAATTCCACACCTTCGATACGCTCGCGTACCATGTGCTCTACGGCGTTGCCACCGCCACCGCCGACGCCGATGACTTTAATCACCGCGTCATTGGTTAATTCCATAGGTTCAAACATGATTTCTCTCCGTTATGTGCCTGTCGCCTGGAAATCATAAACATTGCCTGATGATCTCCTTTTTCAAAAAATTAAAACTCTTTCTTCAGCCAGCTGTTAATGCGTTTAAACCAATTGCCCACTGAAGCACGTTTTTCCGTTTCTGCATCACCGTTCATGTGTAACTCTTTGCCGTAATGCAGCAGGCCAACCGCCGTCGAGTAGTACGGCTCCTGCGCATAATCCGTCAGGCCGGTGATGTTAAGCGGCTGACCGATGCGTACCTGGGTGTGGAACACCCGCTGTGCACAGGCCGCCAGACCTTCAATCTGCGCCGCACCGCCGGTCAGCACAATACCGGCTGCCAGATGGTGCTTCACGCCCTGCCGGCGCAGTTGCTCCTGCAGTTGCAGAATCTCGTCGTTCACCAGATTCAGCAGTTCGGTGTAACGCGGCTCAATCACTTCTGCCAGCGTCTGGCGCTGCAGGCTGCGCGGTGGACGCCCACCCACGCTCGGCACCTCGACGTTTTCGTCTTTGCCGACAATCGAACCCAGCGCACAACCGTGACGCACTTTAATCGCTTCGGCGTCGGTTGGCGGTGTGCCAAAGGCATAAGTGATATCGCTGGTCACCACGTTCCCGGCATAGGGAATCACTTTGGTATGACGCAGCGCGCCGCCGGTGTACACTGCGATATCCATTGTACCGCCACCGATGTCAACAACACAGACTCCCAGCTCACGTTCATCTTCGGTCAGCACCGAAAAACTGGATGCCAGTCCGGCAAAAATCAGTTGGTCAACTTTCAGGCCACAACGTTCAACGGCTTTCTCGATATTTTTTGCCATATCGTTGTGGCAGGTGATGAGATGCACCTTGGCCTGCATACGCACGCCGGAAAGGCCAGCCGGGTTTTTGATGCCTTCCTGATAATCGATGGCGTATTCCTGTGGAATCACATGCAGAATCCGATGTTCATCGCGCACACGAACGGATTTCGCCGTATGCACCACGTTTTCCACATCATCCTGAGTGACTTCCTCTTCGGAAATCGGAACCATCCCGACTTCGTTCTGACAACTAATATGTTTGCCCGATAAAGCAAGGTATACCGACGAAATCTGGCAGTCTGCCATCAATTCCGCCTGGTCGATGGCGCGCTGAACGCACTTCACCACCGACTCCAGATCGTTCACGCCGCCTTTGTCCATACCGCGGGACGGGCAGCTGCCGACGCCAATAATGTTGACCATACCATCGGGCAGAATTTCCCCAACCAAGGCGGCGACCTTCGCAGTGCCGATTTCAAGTCCTACTACCAGTTTTCTGTCCGTTGCCTTGATCATTGTGGTTTAGCCTGTGCCTGGTTTTGTTGCTGATTACTGTCCTGTGGCTCAATCGGTGCCGGTGCCCAGCCTACTGCGGCGCCGGAGTCATAGCGTAGATCAACATAGCTGATGCGCTGGTTCTGACTCTGGCCCTGCTGCTGCAACTCCGGATAGAGCTCAATAAAACGGTTCAGACGCTTCATGGTGTCGCTGCGCCCCAGTTCGATGCGCACATCGTCGCTGGTCACCAGCTGCCACGAGCGCCGCGCCGTCATCGACGCGACCTTCAGGGTAAACTTACTGGCCCGCAGCACATCACTCATGGTGTGATAGCCGGCCAATACCTCTTTCTCACTGCCTTCCGGACCATACAGCATCGGCAACGTCTCTTTGCCGATGTGGCTGGCCGGGACGCTGAAGGAGACGCCATCGGCGTCCACCATGTGCGAGTCATTCCAGCGTGCCACCGGGACAAACTCCACCAGGTTTATGTTCAGCTTATCAGGCCACTGCTTGCGCACGCTAACCTGCTTAATCCACGGTAAACGCTCTATCTGCTGCTGGATAATATCCACGTTCTGCGACATGAACGTTCCCGGCGCGCCGAGCGATAAAATCGCCTGACGAATATCATCGTGCGTGGTGTAGTAGGTTTCGCCCGTCACCACCAGCTTCGACAGCGGCAGACGCGACGCATCATTCATCCACTTCAGCACCACCAAGCCGCCAGCCACCATGATGCCCATCACCAGCAGCAGGAACACTATGCCAAACAGCCGTGCTCCGTTGCTCCGTCCGGAGCGCGCACGCTCCTGAGGTTCGCGATTTCTAACGCCCAGTGCCACCTGAGACATATCAGTCAGCCAGCTCCAGAATGCGCGCCACCAGTTGCGGGAAGCTGTATCCCGCCTGCTTTGCCGCCATCGGCACCAGGCTGTGGCTGGTCATGCCTGGCGAGGTGTTCACTTCCAGCAGCTGGAAATTGCCGTCACCGTCGACCATCACATCAACCCGTCCCCAGCCGCTGCAGCCTAACGCGCGCCACGCGGCGAGCACTAATGTCTGCAGTTCAGCCTCTTTCTCCGCACTCAGGCCGCTCGGGCAGAAGTATTGAGTATCGTCAGAAATGTATTTTGCTTCATAGTCATAGAACTCGCTGGCGGTCTGAATTCTGATTGACGGCAGAATTTCGTCGCCGACAATGCCCACGGTGTATTCGGCGCCGCTGAGAAAGGCTTCCACCAGCACGTCATCATCATGGCGAAACGCCTCCTGCAGCGCGGCTGGCAGCGCTTCCGCCTGGTTCACGCGACTGATGCCGACGCTGGAACCTTCACAGCTCGGCTTCACAAACAGCGGCAGTCCGAGCGCGGCGATCGACGCCTGCGCTGAAGCATCCAGCCCCTGCTCATACTGCTGGCGCGTCAGCCAGACAAATTTGCCCGCCGGCAATCCCCTGCCCTGCCACAGCAGTTTGCTGCGCAGTTTATCCATGGTGATGGCCGACGCCATGACGCCGCTGCCGGTGTAGGGCAGTTGCAGAAACTCCAGCAGCGCCTGCAGCGTGCCGTCTTCGCCACCGCGACCGTGCAGCGCGATAAACGCTTTGGCAAAGCCCTGCTGCCAGAGATCCAGCACCGAGACGTCACGGGTGTCGACACCGTGCGCATCAATGCCCATCTCGCGCAGTCCCGCCAGCACCGCGCTGCCGGACATCAGTGACACCTCGCGCTCGGCGGAGGTACCGCCCATCAATACCGCGACTTTCTCAGCCATGGCGCGCCTCCGTGTTCAGAGCCGGCTGCAGCTGAATCTCAGCCAGCTTGCGGGCAATTTTGCCGATGTTGCCGGCGCCCTGCACAATCACCAGATCGTCGCCGGACAGCAGCGGCGCCAGCGCATCCGGCAGCGCTTCGTGCTCGGAGACCAGAATCGGATCGACCTTGCCGCGATTGCGGATGGCACGGCACAGTGAACGGCTGTCCGCGCCCGGAATAGCGGCTTCGCCCGCCGGGTAGACATCCAGCATCAGTAACACATCCACCTGCGACAGCACATTGGCGAAATCATCGAACAGGTCGCGGGTGCGCGTGTAGCGATGCGGCTGAAACACCATCACCAGCTTTTTCTCTGGCCAGCCGGCGCGCGCCGCTTTGATGGTGACATCCACTTCGGTGGGATGATGGCCATAATCGTCGACCAGCATCGCGCTGCCTGGCTTACCGTTAACGGCAGCGGTGTCAAACTCGCCCAGCACGTCGAAACGTCGACCGGTGCCCTGGAAACTCTCCAGCGCCGCCAGAATGGCGTTGTCGTCAATGCCCTCTTCACTGGCAACCGCCACGGCTGCCGCGGCGTTCAGCGCGTTATGGCGACCCGGCGCATTCAGCGTCACGTGCAGCACCGGCTTGTCCTGACGAATCAGGGTAAAGTGGCTCTGTGCGCCGCGCTGTTCGTAGTTTTCGACCCGCACATCCGCATCGTCACTGAAACCATAGGTGGTGACCTGACGGCCCACGCGCGGAATCAGATCGCGAATCACCACATCGTCCACGCACATCACCGCGCGCCCGTAGAACGGCAGGTTGTGCAGGAAGTTAATAAACGTCTGCTTCAGGTTCTCAAAATCGCCCTGATAGGTATCCATGTGATCCGCTTCGATGTTAGTGACAATCGCCACCATCGGTTGCAGATGCAGGAAAGACGCGTCGCTTTCGTCCGCTTCCGCAATCAGATAACGGCTGCTGCCGAGGCGCGCGTGCGTGCCCGCCGCTTTGACCAGACCGCCATTGACGAACGTCGGATCGAGGCCGCCTTCCGCATAAATACTGGTCACCATCGCGGTGGTGGTGGTTTTACCGTGCGTGCCGGCAATCGCGATGCCATGACGGAAACGCATCAGCTCAGCCAGCATCTCCGCCCGGCGGATCACCGGGATACGCTGCTCACGCGCCGTCACCAGCTCCGGGTTGTCCTGCGCCACGGCGGTGGAAACCACGACGACGCTGGCGTCGGTAACATTTTCCGGGCGATGGTTGAAGTTAATGGTCGCGCCCAGCGAGGCCAGATGCTGCGTAACCGGATTGGGCGCCAGATCCGAGCCGCTAATGTGATAGCCTTCGTTCGCCAACACCTCGGCAATACCGCCCATGCCGGCACCGCCGATGCCGACAAAGTGGATGTGCCGGATGCGACGCATCTCGGGCACAATAGAACGCAGTTTTGCCAATTGTTGTGTATTCATCTGTCTCTGTTACCTGTTTTCCCGTTTGCACCTGCATTCAGATGCAGGCCAGTCAAACTGACCGGTTAACTTACTTCGCGACGCGCGCAACCTCTTGTGCCACCCGTTCGGTCGCATCAGGAATCGCGACCTGGCGAGCTTTTTCCGCCATCGCCAGCAGCGTGGCGCGATCCCAGTGGCGCAGCATGTCTGCGACGGCCGCAGCAGTAAACTGCGGCTGCTCGAAAATTTTGGCCGCGCCGGCTTTTTTCAGCGGCAGCGCATTCCAGTACTGCTGACGATCTTTGTGCTGGAACGGCACGAAAATCGCCGGTAAACCCGCTGCCGCCACTTCACTGACGGTCAGCGCACCGGAGCGGCACACCACCACATCGGCCCACGCATAGGCTTGCGCCATGTCATCGATAAACTCGGTGACCTTGTGCTGTGGCTGGCCAGCGGCCTGATACGCCTGCTGCACGGTCTCCCGTGCGCCTTTGCCGGTCTGATGCCACAGCGTGATGGCGTCCCCTAGTTCGGCAGCGACCTGCGGCACGACCTGATTGAGGATGCGCGCGCCCTGACTGCCGCCAATCACCAGCACGCGAATCGGCCCGCTGCGGTGTGCCAGACGCTGCGCCGGAAGCGGCAGCGCCAGTACATCATTACGCACCGGGTTGCCCACCACCTCGGCAGTGGGGAACGCGCCCGGAAAGGCCTGCATCACTTTGGTGGCGATTTTCGCCAGCCACTTATTGGTCAGCCCGGCAATACCGTTCTGCTCGTGCAGCACCACCGGGATGCCGCAACTCCACGCCGCAAGGCCGCCCGGACCGGAAACATAACCGCCCATGCCCAGCACCACATCCGGCTGCCAGTTTTTCATGATGCGGCGCGCCTGGTGCCACGCATTGAAAATGCGCACCGGTGCCAGCAGCAGGGCCTTTACGCCTTTACCGCGCAGTCCGCTGATCCGAATGAAGTCGATATCGATGCCATGCTTTGGCACCAGATCGGCTTCCATCCGGTCTGCAGCTCCCAGCCAGCGCACCTGCCAGCCTTGTTCGATCAGATGATGCGCCACGGCCAGTCCGGGGAACACATGTCCGCCGGTACCCCCTGCCATGACCATCAGCCGTTTACCACTCATCGGGCACCTCGGGTAAACGCTTGGGCTTTTGCCAGACGCGTTTCATAATCAATGCGCAATAAAAATACGATGGCGGTCGACACAATGATCAGACTCGATCCACCGTAACTGATCAGCGGCAGCGTCAGGCCTTTGGTCGGCAGCATACCCGCCGCCGCACCAACGTTAACCAGCGCCTGGAAGCTAAACCACACGCCAATGGAACAGGCGAGGAAGCCGGAAAAACGCTGGTCGATCTCCAGCGCGCGACGACCAATCGACATTGCGCGAAAAGCGACGAAGAATACCATCAACAGCGCCAAAACCACACCGACATAACCCAACTCTTCACCGATAATTGAGAAGATAAAGTCGGTATGTGCTTCCGGCAGATACTCCAGTTTCTGCACCGAGTTGCCCAGGCCCTGCCCCCAGAACTCACCGCGGCCAAACGCCATCAGCGACTGGGTCAGCTGGTAGCCGCTGCCGAACGGATCTTCCCACGGGTTCCAGAAGGAGGTCACGCGGCGCATACGGTAAGGTTCCGCGATAATCAGCAGCACCACGGCGAAAATGCCGGAGCCGATAATCGCTAGTAACTGCCACAGTTTGGCGCCCGCCAGGAACAGCATCGCCAGCGTGGTAACAAACAGCACCACCACGGTGCCGAGGTCTGGCTGGGCCAGCAGTAGCACCGCCAGCACCACCATCACGCCCATCGGCTTACAGAAGCCCCAGAAGTTGTTCCGCACCTCTTCCACTTTGCGCACCAGATAGCTGGCGAGATAGCAGAACAGCGACAGCTTGGATAACTCCGCCGGCTGAATACGCAGCGGCCCGAGCGCGATCCAGCGCGATGCGCCGTTAACCGAGCTACCGACCACCAGTACGATCAGCAGCATCGCCACCGAAGCCATCAGCATCGCGTTACTGTAGCGTTGCCAGAAATCCATCGGTACGCGCAGCGTCACTAACGCCATACCCAGCGCCAGTGCGATATAAAAGGCATCACGCTTGGCAAAGTAGAACGGATCGTCGTTAAGACGCTGTCCAACCGGCATCGACGCCGAGGTGACCATGACAAAACCGATAATCGCCAGGCCAAATGTCAGCCACAGCAGCGTGCGGTCATATAGCACCACCGGCGCGTCGTCGTTGTCGCGCGCGCCCATCACCCAATCACGCAGGCGCAGCGAAATAAAACTGGCGATACTGGCTCCGGGAATACGCATCAGCTCAGCTCCTTCGCCAGTTGCGCGAAGCGATCGCCACGCTGTTCAAAATTACGGAACTGGTCAAGGCTGGCGCACGCCGGTGACAGCAGCACCATGTCGCCCGCCTGTACCTGAGCGGCAATCTGCGTCATCCCCTGTTCGAGCGTGTCGGTGCACGTCGCCACCGCCGGACGCAGCGCGGCCAGCGCGTCGCCGTGGCGGCCAAAGCAGAACAGGCGCACGTTGTCGCCCTGCAGATAGCGCGCCAGCGGCGTAAAGTCAGCCCCTTTGCCATCGCCACCCAGCAGCAGCCACAGCGTACCTTTCACCTGCAGGCCGTTAAGCGCGGCTTCGGTGCTGCCCACGTTGGTGGCTTTCGAATCATTAATCCAGCGCACGCCATGCGCTTCGTGCACCAGCTGGAAGCGATGCGGCAGGCCGCTGTATGTGGTTAACGCTTTCAGGCTGGAGGCTAACGGGATATTCACCGCATCGGCCAGCGCCAGCGCGGCCAGCGCATTGGTGTAGTTGTGCTGCCCGACCAGCTTCATCTCGTCGGTATTAAGGACTTTCTCGCCCTTCACCCGCAGCCAGGTACTGCCCTGCTGCTGGTTGAGGTGATAATCGCCAACGTCGATACCAAAGCTGACGCAGCGGCGATCGGCACCGCGCACCGGCATGGTCATGCCATCGTCGGCATTCACCACGCAGATATCCGCGTTTTCATAGATGCGTAATTTAGCGGCGCGGTACTGCTGCATGCCGAGCGGATAGCGATCCATATGATCCTCAGTGACGTTGAGGATGGTTGCCGCCGCCGCTTTCAGGCTGTAGGTGGTTTCCAGCTGGAAGCTGGAGAGCTCCAGCACCACATACAGCTGCGCCGGCGATTTGAGCAGCGTCAGCGCCGGCAGCCCAATGTTGCCGCCTACGCCCACCTGCCAGCCCGCGGCGCGCGCCATTTCGCCCACCAGCGTGGTGACGGTACTTTTGCCATTGGAACCGGTGATCGCCACAATCGGCGCCTGCGCTTCACGGCAGAACAGTTCGATATCGCCGACAATTTCAATGCCGGCGTCGGCCGCTTCGCTCAGCGCCGGGTGCGCCAGCGCGATGCCCGGGCTGGCGATGATCAAATCGCATGCCAGCAGCCAGTCGCTGTTGATACCGCCAACGTGGCGCTCCACCTGCTCTGGCAGTTTGTCCAGCCCCGGCGGTGACACACGGGTATCCATCACGCGGGGCGTCACGCCCTGCGCGAGGAAGAAATCAACACAGGAAAGGCCGGTAATGCCTAATCCAATGATGACGACTTTTCTGCCCCGATAGTCAGCCATGATTAACGTACCTTGAGCGTTGCCAGGCCAATCAGCACCAGCATCAGCGAAATAATCCAGAAGCGCACGATCACGCGCGGCTCCGGCCAGCCTTTCAGTTCATAGTGATGGTGAATCGGCGCCATGCGGAAAATACGCTGACCGCGCAGCTTGAACGAACCCACCTGCAGAATCACCGACAGCGTCTCAACCACAAATACGCCGCCCATGATCACCAGCAAAAATTCCTGACGCAGCAGCACTGCCAGCGTGCCCAGTGCGCCCCCCAGCGCCAGCGAACCCACGTCGCCCATGAAGACCTGCGCCGGATAGGTGTTGAACCACAGGAAGCCCAGACCGGCCCCGACAATTGCGGTACAGACAATCACCAGCTCACCGGCGTGGCGCAGATACGGGATGTGCAGATACTCGGCAAATTTCACGTTACCGGTCGCCCAGGCCACCAGTGCAAATCCCGCCGCGACAAAGACCGTTGGCATGATGGCCAGACCATCCAGACCGTCTGTCAGGTTTACCGCATTACCGGTACCGACAATCACAAAGTAGGCCAGCACCATGTAGAACAGGCCGAGCTGCGGCATAACATCTTTGAAGAACGGCACCACCAGCTGTGTGGCAGGCGTATCCTTACCGGCAATGAACAGCGCGAACGCCACGCCGAGCGAAATCACCGACATCCAGAAATATTTCCAGCGCGCGATCAGGCCCTTAGTGTCTTTACGCACCACTTTGCGATAGTCATCAACGAAGCCAATCACGCCAAAACCGACCAGCACCACCAGCACGCACCAGACGTAAGGATTGGAGGGATAAGCCCACATCAGCACCGAAACCGTGATGGAGGTCAGAATCATTATGCCGCCCATGGTCGGCGTGCCGCGCTTGCTGAAGTGCGACTCCGGACCATCGTTACGTACCACTTGGCCAATCTGCAGTTTCTGCAGCCAGGCGATCAGGCGCGGGCCCATCCATAAAGAGATGAACAGAGCGGTCAGCAGGCTGACAATGGCGCGAAACGTCAGATAGGAAAAGACGTTAAAGCCGGAATAAAATGCGACCAGATGTTCGGCCAGCCAGACTAGCATGTTCCTTTCTCCTGTAAGCTCTGTACTACCTGCTCCATGGCGGCACTACGTGAACCTTTAACCAAAATAGTGATGTCCGCATGTTGGGACAGCAGCGTGCGTAAACGTTCAGTCAGTTCAGCTTTACTGGCGAAATGTTCGCCCCGGCCGCTGCTTTCACTAATCAAATGGCTGAAGCTGCCGGTGCTCAGCACACAATCAATACCGGCGGCTTTCGCCGCTTCGCCCACCTGACGATGACAGGCTTCGGCTTCGTCGCCCAGCTCGCCCATGTCGCCGACCACCATGACGCGGAAGCCCGGCATGTCGCCCAGTACC
This sequence comes from Type-A symbiont of Plautia stali, assembly GCF_059731155.1. NCBI lineage: Bacteria > Type-A symbiont of Plautia stali. The sequence goes on from NZ_AP035891.1 coordinate 2,382,005, forward strand.
TGTGCAGCGGCGGTCATCGAGCCAACGTTAGCGTTGTAGCTGTCATCCAGCAGCAGCTGATTACCGGCGAGGCGAATCGGGAACAGGCGCCCAGGAACGGGCTGTAAGGTTTTAAGGCCAGACTGGATAGCGGTTAACGGCGCGTCAACCGACAGCGCCAGCGCGGCAGCAGCCAGCGCATTAGCGATATTGTGCCGACCCGGCAGCGGCAGCTCGACGGCGATGTCGCCGCGCGGCGTGTGCAGGGTAAACAGCGTGGCGTCAGCGCGCAGTACGATATCGCTGGCGCGGAACTCCGCGTCTGCCATCGGCTGCGGCGAAAAGCGCCACAGGATTTTGTCAGCGAACTGCGACTGCCAGTTGGGCAGATCGTTGCTGTCAGCGTTGATGATTGCGGTGCCGTGCACCGGTAAGCCGCCAAAGATTTCGCCTTTGGCTTTTGCCACGCCCGCCAGTGAACCGAAGCCTTCCAGATGCGCCGCCGCCAGATTGTTGACCAGCGCGGTTTCCGGACGCACCAGATTGGTGGTGTAGGCGATTTCACCCTGATGGTTCGCGCCCATTTCAATCACGGCATACGCGTGTTGCGGGGTAAGACGCAGCAGCGTCATCGGCACGCCGTAATCGTTGTTGAGATTGCCCGCGGTGTACAGCGTTTCACCGCACTGGCGCAGAATCGCCGCGGTCATCTCTTTCACGGAAGTTTTACCGGAGGAGCCGGTCAGCCCCACCACGCGCGCTTTCGCCTGCTGACGCACCCAAGCGCCGAGCTGACCAAAAGCGATACGCGTGTCAGCGACCACCACCTGCGGCACGTCAACCGCTAAACGACGATTCACCAGCAGCGCCTGTGCGCCACTGGCGATAGCGTCTGCGGCAAAATCGTACGCATCAAAACGTTCGCCCACCAGCGCGACAAACAGGCTGCCTAGGGTGACTTTACGGGTATCCGTGGTGACATCCGCAATAGTGAGATCGCTGCCGTGCAGTTGCCCACCGCTAATCTCTGCCAGGATCTGTAGCGTAACCGGAATCATGCCATTACCCCCAGCAAACGGGCGACGGTGTCGCGGTCAGAGTAGTCAAGGCGGCGGTTGCCGATGATTTGATAATCTTCGTGGCCTTTACCGGCCACCAGCACGATGTCGTCGGCGCTGGCCTGCATCACCGCATGGGTGACCGCCTGCGCTCGTCCTGCAATGACGCAGGCCCGGCCCGGATCGAGCAGGCCGGTGAGAATGTCGTTAATAATCGCCGTCGGCTCTTCGCTCCGCGGATTGTCATCGGTGATCACCACGATATCGGCAAACTGTTCGGCAATCGCGCCCATCAGCGGACGTTTGCCTTTGTCACGGTCGCCACCGCAGCCAAATACGCACCACAGCTGGCCCTTGCAGTGCAGCCGGGCCGCTTCCAGCGCTTTTTCCAGCGCGTCTGGCGTATGTGCGTAATCCACCACTACCGTCGGCTTGTGCACGGCGGTGAACACTTCCATACGACCGCACACCGGCTGTAGCTGGCTGGCACTGGCTACCAGCGTGTCGAGCGGATAATCCAGCGTCAGCAGTGTCGCCAGCGCCAGCAGCAGATTGCTGACGTTAAAGGCACCCATCAGGCGGCTGTCAAACTCGCCATTGCCCCAGCTCGAACTGAACTGCACGTGTGCGCCGCCGTCGTGATAATCAATCACCGTCGCCTGCAGCCAGCGGCCACGACAGCCGGGCTGTAGGTTGTTGCTCAGCGTGACAGCCACGGCATCCGGTAATTTTTCCAGCCAGCGGCGGCCCACTTCATCGTCGGCGTTGATGATGGCCTCGCCTACCTGATGCTCAGAGAACAGCAGCCACTTGGCTGATTCGTAGCCCTGCATGTCACCGTGATAATCAAGGTGATCGCGGCTCAGATTGGTAAATACCGCGGCGGCAAACGGCAGCGCGGCCACGCGATGCTGCACCAGACCGTGCGAGGAGACTTCCATCGCGGCGACGGTAGCCCCCTGCCCGACTAGGTCGTGCAGAATATGCTGTACATCCACCGCCGAGCCGGTGGTGTTTTCACTCGGCACCAGCTGACCGTACAGGCCATTGCCCACCGTGCCCATCACCGCGCCGGTTTCGCCCAGCAGGTTGGCCCACTGCGCAATCAGCTGCGTGGTGGTGGTTTTGCCGTTAGTGCCGGTCACACCAATCAGCTTCAGTTTGTCAGCCGGCTGCTGGTAGAAACGCCCGGCCAGCGCGGAAAGGCGCTGCGGCAGCTGGGCCAGATAGATGACCGGGACGCCGTGCATCTCGCGGATATCACCATCGCTGGCTTCGCCTTCAGCCTCGGCAATGACCGCCGCCACACCCTGGGCGATGGCCTGTGGAATAAATCGACGTCCATCAGCATGATGACCCGCCACGGCGATAAACAGATCGCCAGCAGCCGCAGCGCGGCTGTCCAGTGTCATGTCACGGAGTGGACGCGCCAGCGCGCCAGGCACCCACGGGGCCAGCAAGTCGCGCAGGTTACGATCTGTCACTTGACTCCTCACTTCTCTTATTCTTCACCAACTCGTTTTTATCCATCGTTGGCAGCGCATCCGGTTCAATGTTCATGGTGCGCAGAACACCGCCCATGATGGCGCCAAACACCGGTGCAGAAACCGCACCACCATAATATTTACCGGCCTGGGGATCGTTGATCACCACCACCAGCGCAAAACGCGGGCGACTGGCAGGCGCAACGCCTGCGGTGTAAGCAATGTATTTATTAACGTAGCGTCCGTCCGGCCCGACTTTTTTCGCGGTACCGGTTTTGATCGCGATGCGATAGCCCTTGATGGCGGCTTTAACGCCACCGCCACCCGGCAGCGCCACGCTTTCCATCATGTGCACCACGGTTTTCACCAGGTCTTCCGGGAAAACGCGCTCGCCCGCCACCGGCGGGTCAACTTTGGTAATCGACAGCGGGCGATTGATGCCGTAGCTGCCAATGGTTGCGTAGACTCGCGCTAACTGTAACGGCGTTACCATTAGCCCGTAGCCGAAAGAGAAGGTGGCCCTCTCTATGTCAGACCACCGTTGTTTTTGAGGGTATAAGCCACTACTTTCCCCGACCAGCCCCAAATTGGTCGGTTTACCCAAGCCAAAGCGCGCGTAAGTTTCTACCAGCGCTGAGGAGGGCATCGCTAACGCGAGGCGCGAAACCCCGACGTTACTCGACTTCTGCAGAACCCCGGTAAGGGTCAATTCGTTATAGCGCGCCACGTCTTTGATCTCATGACCATTGATGCGATACGGCACGGTGTTCAGAACGCTGTTCTCTTTCACCACGCCGCGCTGCAGTGCGGTCATCACCACCATTGGTTTTACGGTGGAACCCGGCTCGAAGATGTCAGTAATGGCGCGGTTACGCATGACGTCTTTCGGCGTGTTGCTGAGATTATTGGGGTTGTAAGCCGGGCTGTTGGCCATCGCCAGCACTTCGCCGGTGTTCACGTCCACCAGCACCGCAGTGCCCGATTCGGCTTTGTTGAAGGCAACGGCATTGTTCAGTTCGCGATACACCAGCGCCTGCAGGCGCTCGTCGATGCTCAGCGTCAGGTTGTGTGCGGCGCGGCTGTCGACCGAGGAGATATCTTCAATCACCCGCCCGTAGCGGTCTTTACGCACGGTACGTTCGCCCGGCTCGCCGGTCAGCCATTTATCAAAGCTTTTTTCAATGCCTTCAATGCCCTGGCCGTCAATGTTAGTGAAGCCAATCAGGTGGGCGGTGACCTGGCCGGCCGGATAGTAGCGGCGCGACTCCTGACGCAGGTAAATACCGGGCAGCTTGAGCTTTTTCACGTATTCGCCAATCGCCGGGTTAACCTGACGGGCGAGGTAAATAAAGCGTCCTTTTGGATTGGCGTTGACGCGCGCCGCCAGCTGATCGAGCGGGATCGACAGCGCATCCGACAAGGCTTTCCAGCGGCTATCAACGGTGACGCCGCCGTGCTCGGTCAGCTCTTTGGGATCGGCCCAGATGGCGTTAACCGGCACGCTTACCGCCAGCGGGCGTCCGGCGCGATCGCTGATCATGCCGCGTGCGGTAGGCACTTCCTGCACGCGCAGCGAACGTAAATCGCCCTCTTTGACCAGCATATCCGGGCTGATGACCTGCAGCCACGCCACGCGCGACAGCAATCCGCCCAGCGCCAGAAGAATACAGCCGCACAGCAACGCAAAACGCCAGCTTACAAAGCTGGCCTTATCTTCCTTTTTTCTTAACTTCAGCGTTTTGCCTGCGCCGCTCATTGGGGTCTGCGATTCCTTATTTCTGCACCACAATATTTTCCTGTGAAGGATCAACATGCTGCAACTGCAGCTTATCGGTTGCTATCCGTTCTACCCGGCTATGATCGCCCAGCGCATTCTCTTCGAGGATCAGGTTGCGCCATTCGATATCCAGCGCATCACGCTCCAGCACCAGCTGCTCACGCTGCGCCGTCAGCAGACGGGTCTTATGCGTGGTGGTCACCACCAGCACCGAAGAAACCAGTACGGCGATCAGCAGCAGCGGGATCTTGCCAAAACGCAGCAGATCGCCACCAATGACGCCGGGCAGGCTGTGACGCTCATTGCCAATCACGATGCGGTTCTCTCAGCGATACGCAGGACCGAACTGCGCGCGCGCGGGTTGTCTTTGACTTCGGCCTCGCCAAGAATCAGCTTGCCGAGGGTTTTCAGTTCACGTCCACCCAGCGCTTTCAGCTGGCTCTCGGTCATCGGAATCCCGGCCGGCACCTGCGGACCGCGGCTCTGGTCACGCATAAAGCGCTTCACCAGCCGATCCTCCAGCGAGTGGAAGCTGATGATGGATAAACGCCCGCCCGGTGCCAGCACCGTCAATGCCCCTTTTAGCGCGATATCGATCTCTTCCAGCTCACTGTTGAGCCAGATGCGTATCGCCTGGAAGCTGCGCGTCGCCGGATGCTTGAACTTATCTTTGACCGGCGTTGCCGCCGCAATCAGATCGGCCAGCTCTTTGGTGCGCGTCATCGGCTGTTCCCGGTTGCGCTCGACGATGGCGCGGGCGATGCGTTTCGCGAAGCGCTCTTCCCCGTAGGTTTTCAGCACAAACGCAATGTCTGCCTCTTCCGCGCTCTGCAACCACTCAGCTGCCGACTGACCGCGCCTGGGGTCCATACGCATATCCAGCGGCCCGTCGCGCATAAAGGAGAAACCGCGCTCGGCGTCATCCAGCTGAGGCGAAGAGACGCCCAAATCCAGCAGTACGCCGTCGATTTTGCCGGTCAGCCCGCGCTCTTCGACATACTCAGCCAGCGCTGAAAACGGCCCGTGCACAATCGAAAAACGTGGATCCTTTATCTCAGCGGCTGCGGCTATGGCTTGCGGATCGCGGTCAATCGCCAGTAACTGCCCGTGCGCGCCAAGCTGCGACAGGATCAGGCGTGAGTGACCACCGCGACCAAAGGTGCCGTCAATATAAATGCCGTCTTCCCTGATATTAAGGCCGTTAACCGCCTCATCCAGCAGCACCGTGGTGTGTTTAAAATTTTCCTGCATAGCTATAGCGACAAGTCCTGCAACCGCTCAGATAAAGGCTCCTGAGCTGACTGTTCTGCGTCAATATCGTCCTTAACTTGTTGATACCAAGTCTGTTCATCCCACAGCTCAAACTTGTTGAACTGTCCAACCAGCATCACTTCTTTGGTCAGGCTCGCATGCTGGCGCAACGTATTCGCCAGCAGTAAACGGCCTGCGTTATCCATCTGGCACTCGCTGGCATGTCCTAACAGCAGACGCTGCACGCGACGCTCGTTCGGATTCATACTGGATAACTGGGCCAGTTTTTTCTCAATAATTTCCCATTCGGGCAGGGTATAAAGCAGCAGGCAGGGCTGATGGAGGTCAATGGTGCAAACCATTTGACCCTGAGACTCTGCGAGCAGCAATTCGCGATAACGCGTCGGCACCGCCAGGCGCCCTTTGCTGTCGAGATTGACTAACGTTGCTCCACGGAACATGCCAGCCCTACCCCTCAGTTACCCGTTTTCACCACTTTATCCCACTTTTTACCACGAAACGAGTTTACGGAGCCGATGAAATCCTTGTCAAGCCGCAACGGCAAGTGAATATCACTCTTTACACCGAATGAAATTAACCGGAGAGAAGAATAAGAGGAGAATGAATGGTCAATTTAAAATTAACCTGATGAATAACAGTATAAAAAAATTTGCGTCAGATTTATCGGTGAAAATTAGCGCAATTTTACCGCTGCGATTATTCTGCCCCAATCTGCGACGGCGGCGGCATTTTAGGGGATTTCTGAAAGAAAGCCCAGCACCATCGCGTCAGCTCTGCTATGCGCGATTGCTGAATGATGTAAACAAATAAGAAAATCCAGCGCCGATAATTCGTTAGCCGGGGCTATGATAATTTACGCTTTTTTACGCCCGTGTGCGCCTGGTTAAATATGGGAAGGAGAAATTAGCGCGGGCGACGTCTCGCCCGACGCTTCATTTAGCGCGACGACTTAATTGTCCGCGGCGGAATAAATTACGGCGGATACGGGTTAACCCTGGCTTCGGTTTGCGTGGCTCATCCAGCGAAGCCAGCACCAACTCCAGCACACGCTCAGCAACATCGCGATGGCGCTGCCCTACCGCCAGCACCGGGCACTCCAGAAAGTCTAATAATTCGTGGTCGCCGAAAGTCGCAATAGCCAGGTCTGTCGGCAAGCGGCCGTCACGCTTCAGCGTCACGTCCATCACCCCCTGCAACAGGCCAAACGACGTGGTAAACAGCGCTTCGGGCATCGCGTGGTCTTCGAGGTATTTTTCAAACAGCGTCGCCGCAGCGGCGCGGTCAAAGCTGTTGCAATAGATGAAATCGATCGGGCGTTCATCGCCCTGCCACGCCTCGCGGAAACCCATTTCACGCAGGAAGCTGACCGACAGCTCCGGCAGCGCGCCGAGAAACAACACGTTTTTCACCGGCAGCTGACGCAATTCAGCCGCCAGCGCCTGAGCGTCATCCTGATCGGCACCAACCACGCTGGTGAAGTGTTCACGATCCAGCGCGCGGTCCAGCGCGATAATCGGCAGCGGATCGTTGACCCAGCGCTGATAGAACGGGTGTTCCGGCGGCAGCGACGTGGAGACGATGATCGCATCCACCTGACGCTGCAGCAGGTGCTCAATGCAGCGCATTTCGTTATCCGGCTGATCTTCGGAACAGGCAATCAGCAGCTGATAGCCGCGCTGACGCGCCTGGCGTTCAAGATAGTTCGCGATGCGGGTATAACTGGTGTTTTCCAGATCGGGGATCACCAGACCAATCGAACGGGTGCGTCCGGCGCGCAGACCCGCAGCCACCGCGTTGGGGTGATAGTTGTATTCACGCACCACCGCCATTACTTTCTCAACGGTTTTGTCGCTGACACGATATTGCCGCGCTTTGCCATTAATGACATAGCTCGCCGTGGTGCGCGACACGCCCGCCAGGCGCGCAATTTCATCCAGTTTCACGATGACACCTTAATTCTGATAAGCCAGGGCTGGCGAAAATGTCCGCAGAGTAGCTAAGGGTAAAACATTTGTAACATCTAACCGCAGAACAGTACGCTGAGCAACCGCTTTTCATGCACAAGCGGCCGAAGCGCATAAAATAAAAAAACCCGGCATTCCGCCGGGTTAGCTTGAAAACCGATGATAACTTTGCGGTATTAACGCATTACGCGATCGCCTCGTGATACCCCGACGATGCCGGAACGCGCCACTTCAACGATTTCCGCCACTTCGCGTACGGTGTTCAGGAACGCGTCAAGTTTATCGCTGGTGCCGGCCAGCTGAACCGTGTACAGCGTCGGTGTCACATCGATAATCTGCCCACGGAAAATTTCCGCGCTGCGTTTAACCTCTTCACGACCGTACCCGCTGGCCTGAATCTTCACCAGCATGATTTCACGCTCGACGTAAGCGCCCTGCCCCAGTTCGCTGACGCGCAACACGTCCACCAGCTTGTGCAGCTGCTTTTCGATCTGCTCCAGCACTTTCTGGTCGCCCACGGTCTGAATGGTCATGCGCGACAGTGTAGGATCGTCGGTCGGCGCGACGGTCAGGCTCTCAATGTTATAGCCGCGCTGGGAAAACAGCCCCACCACGCGCGACAATGCGCCGGATTCGTTCTCCAGCAGAACTGATAAAATACGACGCATAATTAAGTCCTCTCCGTTTTGCTCAACCACATCTCATCCATCGCGCCACCGCGAATCTGCATCGGGTAGACGTGCTCGCTGCCATCCACCGTGACATCCACAAAGACCAGACGCCCTTTCGCCAGCGTATCGAGCGCCAGCTGCAGCTTCTCTTCCAGCTCAGCCGGATGCTTAATCGCGATGCCCACGTGGCCATAGGCTTCCGCCAAGCGCACGAAGTCCGGCAGCGATTCCATATAGGATTGTGAATGGCGGCCGGAGTAAATCATGTCCTGCCACTGTTTCACCATGCCGAGGAAGCGGTTGTTCAGGTTCAGCACCAGCACCGGCAGATCGTACTGCAGCGCGGTCGACAGCTCCTGAATGTTCATCTGAATACTGCCGTCGCCGGTCACGCAAATCACGGTTTCCTGCGGCAGCGCCATCTTCACGCCGAGTGCCGCCGGCAGGCCAAAGCCCATGGTGCCGAGGCCGCCGGAGTTGATCCAACGACGCGGTTTATCGAACTGGTAGTAAAGCGCGGCGAACATCTGGTGCTGGCCGACGTCCGAGGTCACATACGCCTCGCCGTGCGTCAGACGACGAATGGTTTCGATCACCGCCTGCGGTTTGATTTTGTCGCTGGTACGGTCAAATTCCAGGCACTTGCGGCTGCGCCAGCCTTCAATGCTTTGCCACCAGTCACGCAGGCTGTCGAGCTCCTGCTTCGCCTCGCTCTGTGCCAGCAGCTCCAGCATCTGCGTCAGAGTCTGTCTGGCATCGCCGACAATCGGAATATCGGCGCTGACGGTTTTGGAGATCGAGGTCGGATCGACGTCAATGTGCATCACGGTGGCATTCGGGCAATACTTAGCCAGATTGTTGGTGGTGCGATCGTCAAAGCGTACGCCGATACCAAAGATCAGATCGGCATTATGCATGGTCATGTTAGCTTCATACGTGCCGTGCATACCGAGCATGCCCACACACTGGCGATGCGTGCCCGGGAACGCGCCCAGCCCCATCAGCGAGGTGGTAACCGGAATATTCAGCTGCTCTGCCAGCTGCAGCAGTTCCGCCTCGCAGCCAGAAGTAATGGCCCCGCCGCCGACGTAAATTACCGGCTTGTGCGCCGCCAGCAGCGTCTGCAGCGCGCGCTTGATCTGGCCTTTGTGGCCCTGCAGCGTCGGATTGTAAGAACGCATGCTGACGGTTTCCGGCCACACGTACGGCAGCTTGTTAGCCGGATTCAGAATATCTTTTGGCAGATCGATCACCACCGGTCCCGGACGACCACTGGCCGCCAGCCAGAAGGCTTTTTTCAGCACCGTGGGGATCTCTTCGGTGCTTTTCACCAGGAAGCTGTGCTTCACCACCGGACGCGAAATCCCCACCATGTCGCACTCCTGGAAGGCGTCATAGCCAATCAGCGAGGACAGCACCTGACCGGAGAGGATCACCAGCGGAATGGAATCCATATAAGCGGTCGCAATACCGGTGATGGCGTTGGTGGCGCCAGGACCAGAGGTGACCAGCACCACGCCGACTTCGCCGGTCGCGCGCGCTAGGCCATCCGCCATATGTACGGCGCCCTGCTCGTGGCGCACCAGCACGTGGTCAATACCACCGACCGTTTGCAGCGCATCATAAATATCGAGCACCGCACCGCCCGGATAACCGAATACCTGCTTAACGCCCTGATCGATTAACGAACGGACGACCATTTCGGCTCCTGACAACATCTCCATTTTCTGCCTCCAGGCTTGAGAGCCAGCTGCGCCAGCAAACGCTATCCTGCGTGCCGCTCGCATCTGTCCCTTTATTGCCAATTAAGATCAAAACCTTCTGTTTATGCTCAGAAGACGCCATTCATTTCGTCTTCCAGGTACAGGGAATCTACCTGCGTGGATTCTTTTGAGAGTAGGTCGATTACCATAACCGCAGAAAACCCGGCCTGCAAACGTCATAAGGCGGCACGGCGCTGTCAGTGGCAAAAAAGGCACTGACGCGTGATTATCGCCCGGGAGGAATAAACTAATGCGATAGCATATGGACAGAGGAAAATGCTGGTTTGCAGATTATTTACAGCGTGTTGTAAGAAATATGATTCTCATATTGCCAGCGTGTTTAGCCCACAATTTTTCCGTTACCGCGTTTCTGGCGTGATTAACTCTTAAATCCCTCTTCCACATCACAATCTGCTAAGCAACAAGCTTTATCTTGTTTTTCAACCTGACGAATAATCCTTACTAAAAACATATAATTCAGCAACTTAAAATTACCCACCTTTTTTAGAAGATTTTTTAAAGTGGCATAACGCGCTAAGCCACCGTTAATTAATGGCAATGCTCTGTGATGACCGATAATCCCAGCACATCGCCCTTTTCCGGCCAGATAAATACCCTTTCACTTAGGGTTGACATCGCTAGGCGAATCCAGTACCAATATGCGCAGCACTCATTTTACGAGGTTTGATTAATGTCACGTTCTTTTCGTCTACTCGGTCTACTACTTAACGCATCCAGTTTGCGCGGTAGACTCGTGGGCGAAATCAACAACTGATTCGAACCTGCTGAAAGTTAAAAAACCCGCGCCACTGCGCGGGTTTTTTATGCTCGTAGCACCGGCGAAGTCAATGCAAAAGGAAGATGACCATGAGCCAGCAAGTAATAATTTTCGATACCACTCTGCGCGACGGCGAACAGGCATTACAGGCCAGCCTGAGTGTTAAAGAAAAACTGCAGATCGCCCTGGCACTGGAAAGGATGGGCGTGGATGTAATGGAAGTCGGTTTTCCGGTCTCTTCGCCGGGTGATTTCGAATCCGTGCAGACCATTGCCCGGACCATCAAAAACAGCCGCGTGTGTGGCCTAGCGCGCTGTGTAGAGAAAGATATCGACGCGGCTTACGAATCGCTGCGCGTGGCCGACGCGTTCCGTATTCACACCTTTATCGCCACTTCGCCGATGCACATCGCCACTAAACTGCGCAGCACGCTGCCGGAAGTGATTGAACGCGCGGTGCACATGATTAAGCGGGCGCGCAACTATACCGATGACGTTGAGTTCTCCTGCGAAGACGGCGGCCGTACGCCGATTGACGACCTGTGCCGCATGGTAGAAGCCGCGATCAACGCCGGCGCCACCACCATCAATATTCCGGACACTGTAGGCTATACCCTGCCGGGCGAGTACGCCAATATTATTGGTCAGCTGGTACAGCGCGTACCCAACATCGACAAAGCGATTCTGTCCGTACACACCCATGACGATCTGGGCATGGCGACCGGTAACGCCATTGCGGCGGTGCTGGCCGGTGCGCGTCAGGTCGAAGGCACGCTGAACGGCCTGGGCGAGCGCGCCGGCAACTGTGCGCTGGAAGAGGTGATCATGGCGATCAAAACCCGCCAGCAGATCATGAACGTGCACACCAATATCAATCATCAGGAAATCTACCGCACCAGCCAGATTGTCAGCCAGATCTGCAACATGCCGATCCTGGCCAACAAAGCGGTGGTCGGTTCCAACGCCTTCGCTCACTCTTCCGGCATTCATCAGGATGGCGTGCTGAAGAACCGCGAAAACTACGAAATCCTGACGCCAGAATCGATTGGCCTGCACAAAATTCAGCTGAACCTGACGTCCCGCTCCGGCCGTGCCGCCGTGAAGCACCGTATGGAAGATATGGGTTACAAAGAGTCCGATTACAACCTAGATACGCTGTACGACGCCTTCCTCAAGCTGGCGGACAAAAAAGGCCAGGTGTTCGATTACGACCTGGAAGCGCTGGCCTTCATTAATAAGCAGAATGAAGAGCCGGAGTACTTCCAGCTGAACGAATTCAACGTGCAGACCGGCTCCAGCGTCACCGCGACGGCGTCGGTGCAGCTGGGCTGCGGCGAAGAGGCCAAAGCCGACGCCGCCACCGGCAACGGTCCGGTTGATGCCGTCTATCAGGCTATTAACCGTATCACCGGCTTCGATGCTGAGCTGGTGAACTACAAGCTGACCGCGAAAGGCCACGGCGAAAACGCACTGGGTCAGGTCGATATCGTCGTCAATTACAACGGGCGTAAATTCCACGGCGTGGGCCTGGCGACCGATATCGTCGAATCCTCGGCGAAAGCGATGGTGAATGCCCTGAACAACATCTGGCGGGCAAAGCAGGTCGAAAAAGAATTGCAGCGTAAATTTAAAGATCAGAAGGAAACGGTGTAACTATGACTCAGTCTTATCATATTGCGGTAATGCCAGGCGACGGAATCGGTCCGGAAGTGATGGCGCAGGCCATGAAAGTACTCGACGCGATTCGCGCGCGCTTCGATATGCGCATCACCACCAGCGAATATGATGTCGGCGGTATCGCCATCGATCGTCACGGTGAACCTTTACCCGCCGCCACCGTGGCCGGTGCTGAGCAGGCTGATGCCGTTCTGTTTGGCTCGGTGGGCGGTCCAAAGTGGGAACACCTGCCGCCGGCCGGCCAGCCTGAGCGCGGTGCGCTGTTGCCGCTGCGTAAACACTTCAGGCTGTTCAGCAACCTGCGTCCGGCGGCGCTGTATAAAGGTCTGGAAGCATTTTGCCCGCTGCGCAGCGACATCGCCGCCCGCGGCTTCGATATCCTGTGCGTGCGTGAGCTGACCGGCGGCATCTATTTTGGCCAGCCGAAAGGCCGCGAAGGCAGCGGCGCGCATAAACGCGCTTTTGATACTGAAGTCTATCACCGTTTCGAAATTGAGCGTATTGCCCGCAACGCCTTTGAAGCCGCGCGCAAGCGTCGTAACAAAGTGACCTCGGTAGATAAAGCTAACGTGCTGGCGACGTCGGTGATGTGGCGTGAAATCGTCAACGAAGTAGCGAAGGATTACCCGGACGTACAGCTGAGCCATATGTACATCGACAACGCCACCATGCAGCTGATTAAGGATCCGTCGCAGTTTGACGTCTTACTCTGCTCGAATCTGTTTGGTGACATTCTGTCGGACGAGTGCGCGATGATTACCGGCTCGATGGGCATGCTGCCTTCGGCCAGCCTGAATGAAGATGGATTCGGCCTGTTCGAACCGGCGGGCGGTTCCGCACCGGATATCGCCGGCCAGAATATAGCTAACCCGATTGCGCAGATTCTGTCGCTGGCGATGCTGCTGCGTTTCAGCCTAAACGCTGACGCCGCTGCGGATAGCATTGAGCGCGCGGTAAGCCGTGCGCTGGAAGCGGGCCATCGCACCCGTGATTTGGCCGGTGACGGCCCTGCCGTGAGCACCGATGAAATGGGCAGCATCATTGCCGGTTACATCAGCGAGGAAAAATAACAAAATGAAAAGCTTATACCAGAAGTTATTTGATGCACATGTCGTTCACGAAGCGCCAGACGAAACGCCGTTGCTGTATATCGATCGTCACCTGATTCACGAAGTCACCTCGCCGCAGGCGTTTGACGGTCTGCGTGCGCACGGCCGTAAAGTGCGCCAGCCGTCGAAGACCTTTGCCACCATGGATCACAACGTTTCAACCCAGACCAAAGACATCAACGCCTCGGGTGAAATGGCGCGTATTCAGATGCAGGAGCTGATGAAGAACTGTGCTGAGTTCGGCATTCAGCTGTATGACCTGAACCACCCGTTCCAGGGCATTGTGCACGTTATCGGTCCTGAGCAGGGCATGACGCTGCCGGGCATGACTATCGTTTGCGGCGACTCGCACACCGCAACGCACGGCGCCTTCGGTTCCCTGGCGTTCGGTATCGGTACCTCCGAAGTGGAACACGTGTTCGCCACCCAGACCCTGAAACAGGGTCGGGCGAAGACCATGAAGATTGAAGTGCTGGGCGAAGCTGCACCAGGCATCACCGCCAAAGACATTGTGCTGGCGAGCATCGGTAAAACCGGCAGCGCCGGCGGCACCGGTCACGTGGTTGAATTCTGTGGCCCGGCGATTGAAGCGCTGAGCATGGAAGGCCGCATGACGCTGTGCAACATGGCGATTGAGATGGGCGCCAAAGCGGGTCTGGTGGCACCGGATGACACTACGTTTGCCTATCTGAAAGACAAGCAGTTTGCGCCGAAGGGCGAGCAGTGGGAGCAGGCGGTGGCTTACTGGCGCACGCTGAAGTCCGACAGCGACGCGCAGTTTGATGCAGTCGTGACGCTGAATGCTGCCGATATCGCGCCGCAGGTCACCTGGGGCACCAATCCGGGCCAGGTGATGGCCGTGGATCAGGCCATCCCGAATCCGGCCTCGTTTGCCGATCCGGTTGAACGTGCTTCCGCCGAGAAAGCGCTGGCCTATATGGACCTGCAGCCGGGCATCAAACTGACTGAGGTGGCGATCGATAAAGTGTTTATTGGCTCCTGCACCAACTCACGTATCGAAGATCTGCGCGCGGCCGCCGCGATCGCCAAAGGCCGCAAAGTGGCGCCGGGCGTGGTTGCGATGGTGGTGCCGGGTTCCGGTCCGGTGAAAGCGCAGGCTGAAGCCGAAGGCCTGGACAAAATCTTCCTCGAAGCCGGTTTTGAGTGGCGTCTGCCGGGCTGTTCAATGTGCTTGGCGATGAACAACGACCGTCTGAATCCGGGCGAGCGCTGTGCCTCAACCAGTAACCGTAACTTTGAAGGTCGCCAGGGTCGCGGCGGTCGCACCCATCTGGTGAGCCCGGCGATGGCTGCTGCGGCGGCGGTAACCGGTCGTTTTGCCGACATTCGTGAATTGACTCAGGGAGCTTAAGCCATGGTGAACAAATTTACCCAACACACCGGGATTGTGGCCCCGCTGGATGCAGCAAACGTCGACACCGATGCCATCATCCCGAAGCAGTTTTTGCAGAAAGTGACGCGCACCGGCTTTGGCGCGCACCTGTTCCACGACTGGCGTTTTGATGATGATGCCGGCACCCAGCCGACCGCCAGCTTCGTGCTGAATAAGCCGGAGTTCAAAGGCACCAGCATCCTGCTGGCGCGCGAGAACTTTGGCTGCGGCTCCTCGCGTGAACACGCGCCGTGGGCGCTGACCGACTTCGGTTTTCACGTGGTGATTGCGCCGAGTTTCGCCGACATCTTCTACGGTAACAGCTTTAACAACCAGCTGCTGCCGGTGAAGCTGAGCGAAGAGCAGGTCGATGAGATGTTTAAGCTGGTGGCCGCGCAGCCGGGCATCCGCTTCACCGTGGATCTCGAAGCGCAGACCGTCACCGCCGGCGACAAGGTTTACCGCTTTGAAATCGACAGCTTCCGTCGTCACTGCATGATCAACGGCCTCGACAGCATTGGCCTGACGCTGCAGCATGAAGCGTCTATCGCCCGCTACGAATCCAGCCAGCCAGCGTTTCTGCGTTAAGGTTTACCCGGTGCGCATAAATGCGCACCCTATGACAAACGGCAACGGTTGTGGGATTGTATCCGATGCGCATGAATGCGCATCGGGCCATATTTTGTAGATACCGTCTTGCCGGTTACCTGGCAAGACATATTTCGGCATCGAACGGACGACCCGACTTCAGCACACCATAAGCCAGCTGCAGCAGCTTCTTCAGCAAACTTACCGCCGGATTCCACTTCATCGCCACTATCGCTGGCATGTACAGGGCCTTGCGCATCGCGCTGTTGCCCATCTTCGATATCCTGCTTTTGCCCTTCCACTCACCGGACTCCTGCCGCATCGGATTCAGCCCCACCCACGCCACAAGAGCCTTGCTGCTGCTGAACCTCGACATGTCCCCCATATACGCCAGCATCGTGCTGCCCAGCACGCCCGGGATGGACTCCAGCAGTTCCCTGTTCTTTTTAAGGCCCGGGTCATTGTCAATATGGTCGTTTATTGCCCGCTTCGTTTCGTCTATCTGCGCATCCAGCGCCGCAATGACCACGCGGATTGAGGGCTGCACCACCGCATCCGATACCTCCAGCCGGTTCTCTTCCATCTGCCGCATTTCCTGAAGATTCGTCAGGCGCTTCACCAGCGCTTTCAGCCTGCGTTCATTCAGCGGCGCCGGCTGCCACAGCGATGGACCGTGCAGTTTACAGTAGCGCGCTATCATGCGCGCATCGTCTTTATCCGTCTTATTCCGGCTCAGCTCGGCCTGCCCGAAGCGCCTGATGCGCGCAGGATTTTCCACGCTGACATCATAGCCTTCGTCGTGCAGGAAGGTGGCCAGCGGCTCACTGTACGCGCCGGTAGCCTCCATGCAGATATGGCAGCAGCCGAACGGCTCCAGCCATTTTTTCAGGGCGATAAAGCCCTTAGGGGTGTTGGGAAAGACTTTGGTTTTGTAAGACGTGTCGCCTTTCCAGACGGCCACATCAAACTTTCCGGAGGCAATATCAATGCCGACAGGCATACGGGTTTGTATAGATTCTCCTTAACAGCACAGGGAAACCGCCATGACCATCCTTATGGATGCGTGCTCGGGGCACAGGATACCGTCCGGTCTTGAAGGCGGGAGTTAAGTTGCCGGGGATGAATCCACAAAGCAGGCTTTATGCCCAGGGGTCGCCCCCATCTCACCAGCAACTTCCCGATGATCAGTCGGGGATCATCATACCCGGAGGAGAATGATCGGGATATAAGGGTCGCCATTTATGGCGACCGCATACACTTACTTATATCGCCTTTATAAATCTCGTTGGCTTTATCCAGCACCGGCTGTGACTGGAACGCCTCTTTCAGCTTCTGCACGTTCGGGCTGTCTTTATTATCTTCGCGCGCCACAATCGCATTCACGTACGGCGACGCTTTGCCTTCCATAAACATCCCGTCACGCGAGGCGGATAAATTCACCAGCGCGGCAAAGTTATTATTAATGATCGACAGATAAACCTGCGGATCGTCCAGCGTACGCGCCAGCTGCGGCGTATCCACTTCCACAATCTTCAGCTTTTTCGGGTTGTCGGTAATGTCCAGCGTGGTCGGCAGCAGACCGGCTTCGGGTTTCACTTTCAGCAGGCCCTGCGCCTGCAACAGCAGCAGGCTAAGCCCCAGGGTGGTCGCTTCGTTAGACACGGTCACGGTGGCGCCATCCGGCAGATCCCGCAGTGATTTAATCTTGCGTGAATAACCGGCAATCGGGAACACGAAGGTATTGGTCACGACGGCGAATTTATACCCGCGCTCTTTGGACTGCATCTCCAGATAAGGCAGGCTCTGGAACGCGTTGGCGTCCACATCTTTATTGAACAGCGCTTCGTTCGGCTGCACGTAATCGTTAAACGCCACCACATCGACATCGAGCTGACATTTGTCGTGTGCCACCTGCTTCACGGTCTGCCACAGCGCCTCATCCGGTCCGGTATTGATCGCCACTTTGATTTTGTTGTCGTTGTGGTTGTCACAGGCGCTGAGCAGGGTGACAGAGGCCGCCAGCAGGGCGGTAAGCCATGTTTTTTTCATTGTTTGCAGGTTTCCTTATGTTTGCAGGAAACCGACTATAGTATACGTCCAGACGTCTGAACATCCGTGTGCGGTGCGATCGCCTGATATTTATCCAGCGCGCCTGTGTAAGCGCTACGGCTGCGGAGGGTGCAGACAGGCCAGATAGCGACGGCCCGACTGCTGCACCGCCTCATCGGCACGCGCGAGAATCTTGCGGCCGGCAAACGCGCCGTACAGGCGCGTAAACTTCACGCCCTGCAACCGCTGCAGCATGGCCGTCACCGTGGCGCCGGCCAGCGGTAACATATTGGGATAGCTCCACATAAACGAAACCGCACTGGCACCGGGCGTTACCTGCAAAATATCGCCGCTCAGCAGCACGCCGCCGTCGTGCGTCCAGTGCAGCACCGTGCCGCCGGCAAAGTGGCCGCCCAGACGTAACAACCGCACGCCCGGCAGCAGATCACAGCTGTCACCGTGCCAGTGCTGCAGACGGGGCGATGCGCGCATGATCCACTCGCTGTCGCTGGCGTGCAGATACACCGGCGCGTCGAAGGCGTCGGCCCAGTCCTGCATGGTGCTGTAATAGTGGGGATGGGAGATGGCGATGGCATGCAGGCCGCCGAGCGCGCGCAGCAACGTGACGGTGGCGTCATCCAGATGCGCGATGCAATCCCACAGGATATTGCCGTGGGGCGTTTGCAGCACAAAGGCGCGCTGGTTGATGGCAAAATCCGGTACGGTTTGCAGGCTGAGCAGCCCGGGCTCCAGCTGTTGCCACTGGTTTTGATGTGAGGCGCGCAGCGCAGACTGATCGATCCACTGCTGCCCACCGGGCGGCACAAACTGGCGTTCATCCTGACAAATGCGACACTGCGTAAGGGCAGGTTGCTGCTGCTGATAAGACGTGCCGCAGGCGGTACAAATCGTGATCATGTCGTCTCCTCACAGTCGGTGAGGATCAGTTTAGGCAAGGCGCGACAAACGCGCGCGCCGGTAACGTTAGCGCGCCTCGTCCTGCTGCGGCTGCAGCTGATAAATCCACGCCGTCCGCTGCTGGCCGTCGGACGTGGTGACCTCAACCGGCACCCGGTCGTAGCCATCTTCAAACTCATCCAGCATCGGCCAGTGCAGCGCCAGCCGATCCGAGATGAACAGATAACCCGGCACGCGCGCGCCGTGCTCATCAAGTACAATGCCGGGAAAATCGGCCGCCGCGCCCCAGCCGTTGGCATAGTAAGTGCCGGCGACCGTCCCTGCTAGCCACTCACCGCCAATATTTTCCAGGATATGCGCGTTGCACTGGCCCGGCTGCAGCGTGCCGTAGACGAAAAGCGTGTTCATTTTCCCTCGTAAAATCATGCAAAAGCGTTACTTTACCTGCCTGCCGCCGCCCTGTCATCCGCCAGGGAAAAGCCACACCGGCAGCGAAATTCTGCGTTTCCGTCTGTGCGATGGCTCGTAATGTGAGGACGCGCGCGGCATAAAACGGTTAACGTAGCCGCAGATGTTTACCGGTGCTGCCAGCCAGCTTTCTCTTTTTTCGAGGTATCCACGCTATGTTGAAGGGTTCCAGCCTCTGCCGGGGTGCAATCAGGGAGTATCCGCACTCCGCCCAGTTTGATGGCAAAAAGTTTCGCAATGTCCAGCCGCGTCAGTCGCTGAGCTTTGGCGACCACCGCAAAATGCTGTGGGATTTCCTGTTCAATAAACCGAAAGATACCCAGCCGGCGGCCGCGCTGCCGGTGCAGCCCATCACGGCCTCCGCGCTGGCACAGGCCGCGCCCAACAGCGTCTTTCGCCTCGGCCACTCTTCGCTGTTGCTGAAGCTCAATGGCCAGTTCTGGCTGACCGATCCGGTGTTCGCCGAGCGCGCGTCACCCTTTAAGCGACTGGGGCCAAAGCGCTTTCAGCCAGCGCCGATTGCCGTGGCCGATCTGCCGCCGATCGAAGGTATTATCTTGTCGCACGACCATTACGATCATCTGGATTACCACACCATCATGCAGCTGAAAGATCGGGTGAAGCACTTTCTCACACCGCTCGGCGTCGGCGATTTGCTGATTAAGTGGGGCGTTGCGCCTGAGAAAGTTATCCAGCTCGACTGGTGGCAGTCGCAGGATATCGGCGGCATCCATTTTGTCGCGACGCCGTCGCAGCACTTTTCCGGACGTGGCCTGTTCGACAGCAACAAACGGTTGTGGTGTTCGTGGACGCTGATTTCTGACCAGTTCCGCCTGTTTTTTGGTGGTGACTCCGGTTACTTCGACGGTTTCAAAGCGATTGGCCGGAAATACGGTCCGTTTGATGCGGCGTTTCTGGAAAACGGCGCTTACGATGCGCGCTGGGCCGACATTCATATGCTGCCGCAGGACACGCTGCTCGCGTTTCAGGACCTCAACGCGCGCTGGCTGTTTCCGATTCACAACGCGGCTTTTGATTTAGCTTTTCACCGCTGGGACGATCCGTTTACGCAGATCGTCCAGCTGGCGGCAGAGCATCAGGTTGCACTGTGTCTGCCGATACTGGGAGAGGGCATTGATCTGTTACAGCCGCAGCCCACCGCGGCCTAGTGGTAAAGCACGCAACCCGATGGCCGTTTGGCTATCGGGTCGCGCAGGTCAGGCCGTGAGTTCGTCATACTAGCTGCGCAGCCGGGTGCGCAGAAACAGAACCGCTTTATGTTTGCACGACAGCAGCGCCTGCACGCTGTCGCCGCTTTCGGCGGCCAGATCCTGATAGCTGAAGCCGAGCAGCTCGGTCTTTTCAAATACCTCGCGCTGCGCAGCAGGCAGTTCCGCGAGGGCGTCGTCCAGCTCTTCCCCCACAGCAGCGTCTTCAGATACTCATCCTCCGGCGTCTGAGCCACGCCAAACAGCGTTTCGGCAATTTCATCCTCGGGAAAATCCTCGTCCCCGGCGGCGTTAAACAGTGAGAGTTCGCGTTTTTTACGCGATCGATCGGTGATCTCGTTGCGTGCGGCGCGAAACAGCCAGGCACTGACATTCTCCACCGGCTGTTCCACCTGCAGCAGTTTCCAGCTGATCTCCTGCAGGATATCTTCGGCCTCATCGTGCCGCTCGCTGCGGCCGCGAATAAAGGTGCTGAGCTTAGTGCGGCAGGCGCTGAGGGCCGCCAGCAGCCGCGAATCCTGCGCCATGCCGTTTACTCTGCATCCGGGGATTTGGCGGGCGCATCGTCTGCGGGCGGGCGCGGATCGTCACGCTGGCTGCGGCGATCGTGCCAGTCACAGCGTCCGCCATGATGACCGCGGCCGCCAAACCGCTCGCGCCACTGCTGTATAAAGGCTTCGCGCTGCTCCGGCGTCATCTGCATCCAGCGTTCATGCATGCGGCGACGCGCCATGCCAAACATACCGGGATGGAAGCCCAGCCCGCCGAACAGGATGCGACACAGCACCAGCAGTCCCAGCGCCTGCCA
Source organism: Type-A symbiont of Plautia stali (assembly GCF_059731155.1). Lineage (NCBI taxonomy): Bacteria > Type-A symbiont of Plautia stali. The sequence continues at coordinate 2,402,989 of NZ_AP035891.1, forward strand.
GAAGCCAATACTTTTTACGCCGGTCAGTTCCGGCAGCAGCGCATTCCACAGCGACATGACCAGCAGGCCAAGGGCAGCAAACAGCACCACGCCGAGCAGCAGCGGTTTCGCCATGCGGTGATGACCAAAGCGGTGACCACGTGGATACTGATGCCTGTCAAAATCTCTCATTGGGGTTCCTCATTACAGTGACAAACAGGGTTAGTGATGAGGTAGACGAACCAGCGACGAAAATATTGCTGAAAAAATGAAAAAAGTGCGCGGTGCGCGCCAGGTCGCTGGCTTGACTTCCTCCCTGCCTGCCAGTAGGTTGACCGATCTCTGTTGTTCTACCGGATTGCGTTATGACTGCCCGTTCCTCTAAAGCCCGCGAAATCATGGCCTGCACCCGCCAGTTGCTCACCGCCGGCGGCTATAAAAGCTTTAGCTATGCCGATATTGCCGCCCAGGTGGATATCCGCAAGGCCAGCATTCATCACCATTTTCCCGGCAAAGCCGATTTGGTGAAAGCGGTGGTGGAGGAATATCGTGCTGAGGCGCAGGCGGGCATGCAGGCGATGGATGAACAGATCAACGATCCGCTGAACGAAGTGAAAGCCTACGTCGATTACTGGGCGCACTGCATTAAAGAGGGAACTTCGCCTTTCTGCATCTGCGCGATGCTGGCGGCGGAAATGCCCACGCTGCCGCCGGATGTCGCCACGGAAGTCAGCGGCCACTTCAGCGATCTCTCCGGCTGGTTAGCGCGCCAGCTGAGCAAAGGCGCCGCCAGCGGCGTTTTCCAGCTCAGCGACAGCGCCGAAAACGAAGCCAAAACGCTGATGGCCAGCGTGCACGGCGCGATGCTGGCGGCGCGGGCATTCAATAACGCCGGGATGTTTGAGCAGATTACTTATCCGCTGCTGCATAAGCTGATCAAAAACGTCTGACGGCGCGCATCAGTGCGCGCCGGCCTGGGCGGGTGTGGTTTGATGACACAACAAGGCTTCCATCCTGTCCACCAGCGTCAGCGCTTCCTGCAAATGCAGCAGGATAATTTCCCTGTCTTCCTGCATCTTCGCCAGCTCTTCCAGCATCTCGCACTGCTCCGTCAGCTAACGGATGCCGGTGACGCAATAAATTTTTCTCATACCGGGTTAAGCAGGGTCAATTATTCATTTTGTTATATTGATCCATTTTCTGGTGTTTTATTATCGTTTTTGTCTGTTGAATTTATTATTGGTTGATATTCAAAATAATTAACTGGCGAGTCAACGACATTAAATTTTTTCCTGATTAATCCCTGCCAATAGAATTAAATTAACTCAGTTAATAAACACAGCCTGAACGAAACTGCATTGCTGCTTGTCTGGAGAAATACAGCTTTTATTATTTAAAGGCATCAAATTTCCCTTTGTTTTTTATCTGGTAATGAGTTTTCTGTGGCGTTCTTTTGTGGCCATTTTTTATTAGGGATTTTTTGTAAATAATCCGTTTTTATTAACTTTCCCGAGGTGTTTTATTTTATGAGGTTGGGTGGCAGGAAATAAGATTCTGCGGCTCTGTTACATCATGACTTCTACGGAATGGACTGATCCATAAAGGAAAAAGCATGAACAAGAATTATCTTGTTATCTGGAATTATGCACAGCAAGGCTATGTCGTCGCATCGGAACTGGCGCGTGGTAAAGCAAAATCCTCCTGTTCTGGTTCTGCACTCAATAATACATTGTCAATCGGCGGTGCGTTTTTTTCAGCACTGCTACTTGCCATTTCGCCCCAGGCGCTAGCCGACCATGGCGCGATTGTCGCAGGTCCTGACGACAAACTCGTACTAAGTAACCAGACGCTGCAGGCTAATGGCGACAATTATCATGGTTTGCTGGTGCAGAATGGTGGCAAGGCGAGCGCTACGGATGTGACGGTACTGGCCGATGGCGACGAAGGATAGTCCATGCTTCATCGGGAAGGTCGTAGCGAGCCATAGTTTAACGTGTTGTGGAAACAGGTAGTTACTATATTTCAGGTGATTAAGGGACACAGTCTAATCAGACAACAAGCCACGCTGGCAGATATAAAGCTGATGAATACCGGTATTGTCGCCACCGATGGCATTGCTGTGAATGTACTGACCGGCACTGACATCAACATCGAAGCCGACAACGCAGTGCTAAGCGGCACGACGCTGCTGAAAACCGGCTACAGCACTACCGAAGGCTCAGCCGCCGGCTCGGTGGTACTGAATAGTACTAATCACTCGCTGTTTACAGGCAACGTGGACATTGACCGTAGCCAGACTGCCGACAGTCAGATTAACCTGAGCGGCAACTCGGTGTGGATTGGGGCGTCCAGCGGCTTGCTGACGCTGACGCTTAACGACAACAGCCAATGGAACCTGATGGATAATAGCAGCGTAGATACGCTGACAGTGAACAACAGCGAGATCAATATCGCTTACAACCCCGCAAAATTCACCGTATTGACTATCAATGGCAATTACAACGCGGATAGCGCTACGCTGAAGATGAATGTGGCACTTGAAGGGGATGCCTCCGCGACCGACAAGCTGCATATTGTGGGCGATGTCAACGGTAACACAGATGTAGCGGTCAACAATGTCGGCGGCAGCGGCGCACAGACTATTCAGGGATTGATATTGATTCAGGTAGACGGTGCGGTAAACGGCGATTTCTTTATTCTGCGTCGCCGTCTGGAGGAAACGCAGGAGTTCAGCGCGCGCCGTCATCATCTGGATATGCGTCAGGTATTTAGCACGCTGTTATAGAACTGGCCGGTGGTAATTGCGGGGATGCTGATGGTGGCGATGACCACCACTGCGTTCTACCTCATTACCGTCTATGCGCCTACCCCTTATCCAGCGCAAAATACTCCTGCCAGCTCAGCTGCTGGCGCGTTGCCAGCGGATGATCGTGGCGACAGGCGGCGACGTAGACATCTTCCACCAGCGGCGTAAAGGCGAGCTCCGGCGGTAAATTGCGCGCAAAGCAGATACCGAAATCGGCCTGTCCGCTGCTCACCGCATCCATCACGTTGCCGACGCTGCTATCAATCAGCTTGATGCGCACGCGCAGGTAGCGCGCCTGAAAGCGACGGATCACCTCCGGCATAAAATAGTAAGCGCCCGAGGGCACGGTAGCGACGGTGATCAGGCCGGTGCGATCCTGGCTGGCGCGCTCGACGTCGGCCAGCATCGATTCGACATTATCCAGCAGCTGCTCCGAGCGCTGAGCAAAGTTCTGGCCATAGAGCGTTAGCGTGACGCGCCGCGTGGTGCGGTCAAACAGCCGAGTGCCGAGCGCCGCTTCCAGCTTTTCAATTCTGCGGCTGAGCGCTGACTGCGACAGGCAGATCGACTCCGCCGCCAGACGAAAGTTGCCGTACTCCACCAGCGCGCGCAAGGCGTAGAGATCGTTGAGGTCAAAATTAGCTCCTCTACCCCGCAACTTCGCTTAATGTCTATTATGTTAAATAAGATATCTAATCACGTATCTTAATCCTTCAGTTTCGCCCTTCACACCTCTTACCAGGCACACAACTCATTCCACCACGACTTCACTATGTGAAAACTTATCCCACTGGTCCGTTTGTCTCCACGGCGTTATAATTTATACTGACACTGCGCGTTGCTGTCATCTATTCAACAATGTTTGTATCTATCCCTTCCGGCATTGAATAAAAAAACGGCATCGCTAAGGAAAATTCTTCTTTTCACTACACAGAATTCATTCAGCAGCACCTAAGCATTTCTCAGTCATCAACATTTAGTTTTATAGTTCCACCATCTGGCACATCTCTAATCTGAATTGCAATACTTCCCCTTGCTCGCATTGCTGTTACAGATTGCTGAGCACGCAAATTCTTAACTGAAAACTCACCACCCAAAAAAAAGGAATAACAGGCACTAATCGCTGGTTCTGCTTAATTTTTCCGTGAGTGGTCTGCCATTGATGCATCACGAATGACCTGTGAGAAAGTCATAATCATTTAGAATAGCATCGCACCACTGAGATAAATTTTCACACATTGATGGCTTCGCTGAGTGCATTAAGCCGAATCAGCGCCGGGTCCAGTTCCTTACCCGCGGCCCGGTAGGCGTCAATCATTCCGCTAACACGTTGCGCCACCGGCGTGGGGCCCAGTGTGATTGCCGGCGAATATGGTGCAGCGCTGCGCATGCTGGAGAGATAAGCAATACGCTGATGCCCAGCCGCCAGCAACAGCTCCGTCGCCTGTTTGGCCACCGCGACAAAGTTCGCTTGGATGGTCTCCACCTCCATCCCCTGCACTGCCCGGTCGAACATCATTAATGAACGCCCTTCTGCCAGCACCTGGCGAAGATGTTCGTTATCCTCAAACAATGAGCTGCACGGCGCGACGATGATGCCATCGACGCGTTTACCCAGCATCACGCGCACGGCTTCCCGCTCTTCATCCAGCGTTTCATCGCTGTTACTCAGCAGCAGGTGAAAGCCCGCCTGTCGCGCGACATCGGCCATGCCGCGCAGCGCGAGGCCAAAGTGCGGGTTTTCAATGTCGCCGACAATCACCCCAATGGTATTGGAGCGACCGGTGTTCATGCTGCGCGCCAGCTCGTTCGGTCGGTATCCCAGCGCTTCAGCAGCCTGATTCACCCGCATCTGCACAAACAGACCGATCTGGTGCGTTTCCCCGATAACAACGCAGCGGTGTCCGCACTGAATAACGGCACGCTCGATGCCATGTTCCTCGACTACGAAGCAGCCAAAGATTATGCCACCCGCTTCAAGCTGGTCACGGCGGCGAACATCCCTTCATTCGACGCGCCTGCGGGTGTCGCCATCGCCAAAGGCAAGCCCGAGTTCAAATCGGCGCTGGATAAAGCCATCAAAGCGGCGATGCAGGATGGGACCTGGAAACAGCTGTACCAGAAATGGTTCCCGGGTTCGCCAATGCCGCAACAGTATCTGCCCGGCGGCCAATAACCCTGCGCATCGTTATGCGTGAGACTGCATCCGGTGACGGCGCATGTCCGTCACCCGCAACCGAGAATCGGCTATGGATCTGATCACTATTCTTTCCCGTACGTTTTTTGATATTCCATCGATGATGGACGTCCTGCCACAGCTGCTGGCAACCGGACTGGTGAACATCATCATTATCTCCGTGGCGACCACCGTGCTGGGCACGCTGTTTGGCCTGATACTGGCGCTGATGGGCATTTCGCCCTCGCGCTGGCTGCGCGTACCCGCGCGGCTGTATACCGATCTGTTTCGCGGCTTGCCTTCCATCCTCACCATTCTGTTGATTGGTCAGGGCCTGGCGCGTTTCAGCTATCAGCTGTTTGGCCCTACCCCTTATCCTCCGCTGGGCATTTTTGCCCTGAGCCTGATTGCCAGTGCTTACATGGGCGAGATTTTCCGCTCCGGTATTCAGAGCGTGGAACAGGGGCAGATGGAAGCCTGCCGGGCGCTGGGTATGAGCTATGGCCGGGCGATGCGCCTGGTGATCATTCCGCAAGGCATCCGCCGCGTGTTGCCTGCGATAGTCAATCAGTTCATCGCCATCATCAAAGACTCGTCGCTGGTTTATCTGCTGGGCCTGATGACCGGTCAGCGTGAGCTGTTCCGCGTCGGTCAGGATGCCGACGTGCTGAGCGGCAACCTGTCACCACTGATGCTGGCCGGGCTGTTCTATCTGGTGATCACCGTGCCGCTCACCCACGCCGTGAACTATATCAACGTCCGCTACCGTACCGGACGTCGCCGCGCCACCGCGCCACAAAGCGGCCTGAAGGAGCTCGATGAAGTGCAGCAAAAGCGCAACGTGGTTCCGGCGGTCTCCCTTACCAGCGAGCAAGGACACTAATATGGCCATGCCATCTGCATTTCACGGCGCCAGCCTCGAGCTGCGCAATCTGACCTTGGCGTACGGCCCGATTGAGGTGCTGCGCAATGTGTCGCTGAGCATCGAACCGGGCACCACCACCTGCATCATCGGTCCCTCGGGATCGGGAAAATCCACCTTACTGCGCGGTATCAATCGCCTGCATGAGCCGAAGAACGGTGATGTATTACTGGCCGGGCGCTCTGTCCTAAAGGACAAGCCCGATGCGCTGCGGCTGAGAATTGGCATGGTGTTTCAGCATTTCAACCTGTTTCCCGATCACAGCGCGCTGGAAAACGTGGCGCTGGCACCGTGGAAAGTGAAAGGCCGCCCGAAAGCCGAAGCGCTGGAGATTGCCCGTCAGCGGCTGGCCGAAGTGGGTCTTGCTCAGCGAGCCGATCACCGTCCGCGCGATCTCTCCGGTGGCCAGCAGCAGCGGGTAGCGATAGCGCGCGCGCTGGCGATGGAGCCGGAAGTGATGCTGTTCGATGAAGCCACCTCGGCACTCGATCCTGAGCTGGTGAAAGGCGTTCTGACGCTAATGGCTGATTTGTGCCAGCGCGGCATGACCATGGTGGTCGTGACCCATGAGATGGGCTTCGCCCGGCGCGTGACCGACCAGGTGGTGTTTATGGATGAAGGCGAAATCGTGGAAGCCGGCACGCCGGAACAAATCTTTGATCGCCCGCAATCCGCGCGCCTGCAGCGTTTTCTGTCGGAGGTACTGTGATGACGCATCGGTACTGGTGGCGTGTGGCCCGTGGACGCCGGAAGTGGTTGCCCCGCTCGGCGTGCACATCCCCAACGGTTCTCCGGTCTCTATGCTGGTGACCAGCCAGCCCTGCGATCACAGGCTGCAGGTGGTAATGAATACGCCGCGCGCGGCGGTCCGGCCTAATCCCGGCAACACCATCGCCGTCGATCATGACTGGTATGAAGAACACATCGCCGCGCAGGCCGACGGACAGTACAACATTGATACCTCAGTCATTAACCAGCTGATGGCGGAAGCGGGTAACCTGATCGGTGACGGCGCGCCGCTGAAAGCCAGCAGCTGGAAAATTGGTGTCAAGCCGATTCCTAGCGATGGCGAACCGGTGGTCGGTGAGCTGCAGAAGGTTCCCGGCTGTTTTGTTGTCTTCACCCATTCCGGCGCCACGCTGGCGTTGATCCTCGGTGAGATACTGACGCAGGAGATGCTCACCGGCGTCAGACACCCGATGCTGGCAACCTTCCGCCCGGAAAGATTCAGCTAACGTCAGGGCCAGCGCCACGAAGGAAGTGGCGCTGGATACGCGCCCTGTTGCCTGCCACACACCGCTCCTTTGCCCGATCCCATCGCCTCATCCACGCGCCCTTTTCGTTTCCTGGCAGGTCTGATATCAGCGTATTGCCGGTTTCTTTTCCGATGACAACCGCTAGGGCCAGATAAAATAAGAGTCCGCTATTGAGGCCATAAAGTTTCAGCGGCGGAAAATGTCACATTTTTCATGCAAATCACGACAATCTGAACACAGGAAAACCCTTATGCGTATCGCCATACTCGCCCTGGAAGGCAGCGTACTGTCCGCCGTTGCCGGAATGACCGACCTGTTCTGGATAACCAATAAAGCGATTGCCTCTTCCCCCGTGCACGCCGCACGCTTTCCCGATAAAGCTTTTGAAACGCTGATTGTCAGCGCCAACGGTGACCCGGTGTGGGATACGGAAGGCCGCCTGATTCACATCGACAGCTCGTTTCAGGGGGCCGGTGCGGTTGATGTGGTGATTGCGCCCGGCATGTTGCTGGGGCCCGACCTGCAACCGATCAACCTCGACAGTATCCGCCAGCTGGTTTAACAAACTCTATCAGCAGGGTGTCTGGGTTGCTGCTGCGGGCACCGGTGGCGTGATCCTTGGCGAGGCGGGTTTGCTGAATGACCGTTCCTATACCACCACCTGGTGGGTCAGCCATATGCTGCAAGCGCGCTATCCGCAGGCGCGACCGGCGAAAGGCAAAACGTTGGAGGAAGACGATCGCGTCATTACCAGCGGTGGCTGTTTTTCGTGGATATCACTGGCCCTGTATATCATTGAAAAAAGCGCCGGTAAGGCGGTGGCGAATCTCACCTGGGAGATGTCGCTGGCCGATAACCCTGTGCTGCACACCCACCTTCCAGGCTCGCCGGGTACGGGGAAAAGCAGCACACCGTTTCTGGTGCGGGCGCAGGAGATTATCCGCTTGGAAAATCCCGCCATCAATGCCGCGCAGCTGGCAGCCGCGCTGAACGTTACCGGGCGCACCCTGCAGCGCAGAATGAAAGCCCTGTCGCAGGAGACGCCAAAAGAGTTTATTACCCGCATCCGCATTGAACTGGCCTGTACCATTCTGGCCAGCACCGACGTCAGCGTGCGTCAGACCGCCTTGCAGTGTGGCTACACCGAAGACACCGCCTTTCGTAAAGCCTTCCATCAGGTGATGGCGATGACGCCAGCCCAGTATCGTGAGTGGATAGCACACCGTAAGGCGCAGGTAATTAGCGCAAAATAATACGCCACTCATTTTGAAAGTTATTTAATTACTTCAAAATTAATGATCCTGAAAAGTTAATTTATTCATGATTTTTGAAATAACCTTTTGTGAGGTCATGCCGATGTACGGTGGGTTGTCCCTTTATTCCTTTTAACTTTTTTACCAGGTAACAATATGATGAATATCACTCAAAGACTTACCCTGGCTTTCATTTTACTCTCAGCTTCACTGGTGGTGACGGGCATTATTTCTGTGCGACTGTTAGGGGGTTTTCAGGAGCGCTTTGAATATGTTCAGGTCAATGCGATTCCCTCTATTCGCGACCTGTCCGAACTGATCGATCGCAACAATAAAATGTCGTTCTCCTTGTATAAACATCAGAGTCAGACTGACAATGAGCGCATGCCGCCGGTCGAGAAAGAGATCGCCCAGCGCATGGCCGACATTAAAACGCTGGCAGAATATTATTTAGCCAATGATATCTCCGGCGACGAAGATAAATACCCAGCAGGCCAACCGTCTGGCCGGTAACGCGACAGAACTTTCAGACGCCAGCGCGGTGTCGCTGGGCAATATGCTCAACACCATGGCGGAGATCCGCTCCAGCTCGAAAAAAATCACCGAAATTGTCACGCTGATCGAAGGCATTGCCTTCCAGACCAATATCCTGGCGCTTAACGCTGCCGTCGAAGCGGCGCGCGCTGGCGAACATGGAAAGGGCTTTGCGGTGGTCGCGGGTGAAGTGCGCAACCTCTCGCAGCGTTCGACCTAGGCGGCCAAGGAGATCAAACAGCTTATTGATACCTCCTACAGCTTGGTGGAATCGGGTGCGGTACAGGCCGAAGCGGTGGAAGAGAACATGGCAGGACTGAAAACCGCGTTCCGTCAGGTGAATGACCTGGTAAGTGAAATCGCTGCTGCAGCCGAAGAGCAGAACACCGGCATCTCGCAGGTGCACTTGGCGATTAATCAGATGGATTATGTAACGCAGCAGAATGCGGCGCTGGTGGAGGAAGCCTCCGCCGCATCCGCGTCATTGCAGGATCAGGCGCAAACCCTGTCCGGCCTGGTGAATCAGTTTTCATTGGCCGCGTCCGCGCGACCTGTTGAGCGCCCGAAAACGGTCTCTGCGGTGAAACGTCCAGCTGCTGTACCTGTGGCCGCCGGGCACGGCATGGACGCGGACTGGCAGAGCTTTTAACCCAATACGGCCAGCCAGGCGCTAAATAGCGCATTATTCCGGACCGGCGTGACGTTGACGGCCGGTCCGGATTGGCTTAGGTGACAGCCGATCAAAGCAGCTGGCTGAGGTGCAGCTGCCCCATCAACAGCGGATTATCGCTGTAATCTACCGGAATCGCCACCACGGCCTGTCCTTCTACCTCCATCGCCCGTCGCAACGTGGGTTCCAGTTCAACTGCGCTATTCACCGAAAAACCAGCGGCACCAAACGCCTGCGCGTAAGCTTTGAAATCGACCGGCCCGAAGTTCACGCCGGACACGCGCTGGTATTTCTTCTCTTCCTGAATCGCCACCATGTTATAGCCATTGTCGACCCAGATGATGTGCAGAATATTGGCCTTTAACCTGACGGCGGTTTCCAGCTCCATGCTGGATTGCAGAAAGCCGCCGTCGCCCGATACCGAGACCACTTTACGAGACGGATCGACCAGTCAGGCGCCAATCGCCCATGGCAGCGCCACGCCCATGGTTTGCTGCCCGTTGGAAATCATGATTTGCCGTGCCCGGAAGCTGTAGAGGTAACGGGCAATCCAGATATGAAAACTGCCCATGTCTACTGTCAGGCTGACGTCACTGTTAATGATGTCCTGCATCGCCCGGACGATACACAGCGGATGCAAGGCGAACTGATCGAGGCTGGCACCCTGCATCGCCAGCAGCTGACGCTGTTGCTGGCGATCCTGCAGAATGGTGGCGGCAGCGTCGCTGAGCTGCAGCGGCGACGTGATTTGCTCGGCAATTTTGCGCACCGTCCCGGCGATATCACCCACCAGCTCGGCGTCGGGTTGATAGTGGTTATCGGTCTCGGCGGGCAGCACGTCGATATGAACCAGCAAGGCGTTGCTGCTGTTCCACATTGCCGGTTCATACTCGACCGGGCTGTAAACCAATGGTGATAATCAAATCCGCCTGCTGGAGCAAGCGGTCACCTGCCTGATTGTTAAACAGGCCAACCCGCCCGGCAAAGCGTGAGAAGTGCTCCTGCCGCACCGCGCCCGCCGCTTGATAGGTGCTGGTCACCGGAATACGGCTTTTGCTCAGCAGTTCATGAATCGCCGCGCTGTTCTCCGGCTGGCTGGCCATCAGGCCCAGCAGAATCACCGGATTTTTCGCCCGCGCCATCTAGCGGCTTACGGCATCCACCAGCGCGTCGGGCGCAGCGCCCAGCGTGATGTGTCCTGTACGCTGTAACAGGCTGCCTGACACCGGCTGGTCAACAATGTCCTGCGGCAGACTGAGGAACGATGCGCCGCCGCGCCCGTTTTCGGCATGGCGAAACGCGTTCGATACGCACTCAGCGAGCGCCGACGCATCAGTGACTTCTACGGCAAATTTGGTCACCGGGCGAAACATCGCCACCGTGTCCATGCTTTGATGCACCTGTTTGGCACTGTCAGAGCGCTTAACCGCCCCGCCGATCGCCACCACCGGATCGCCTTCGCTGGTGGTGGTGGCCATGCCGGTCACTAGGTTTGAGCAGCCGGGCCCGGAGGTCACCAGCGCTACGCCGGCGTGGCCGGTCAGGCGGCCAATTGCCGCGGCCATAAACGCCGCGTTAGCCTCATGACGCACCGGAATCAGCTGAATGGAGGAATCAACCAGCGAATCAAACACCTTGTCGATTTTGGCGCCGGGAATGCCAAAAATATGGTTAACGCCCTGCGCTTCCAGCTGGGCGACGACCAGGTCTGCGCCACTGTTCCACAGCGTCTGGGTTTTAAGCTGTTTCATGATCACCTCTGCGATTAACTTTCGACGGAACGGATCGCGGCATCCAGATCCTGAGGATTGAGATCGGCCTGTAAAAACTCGCGATCCTGCGGCAGGTCGACCACCAGCTTGCTGATGGCACCAAACGTCAGCGTGCCCTGCTCCAGGATATGCCCGCCGCCCTGACGATCGTCGGTGATGAAGTGCTCGTGATAGCCGGCGACGTTAATACCCTGCATATATTGCGGTGTGCGGAATCCAATCAGCTCACCGTCGCGCTGGCGAAAATCGAAGGTGGGCTGATTGCCTAGCACTTCCGGTATAGAGCGATACGGGCGGCACTGGCAGGGCACAGTGCGCGTCTGCACGGAGGCAAATCGACCGCTCAGGCGCAGCGCGCAGAAATGGTTATCGGAGGTGATGATGCGATCAATCACCTGATGGACGTCATCGCGTTTGGCGGTGTGTGCAAAGCGGTGCTGATGTTCCGGTTTGAAGAAGGTCATCACGGCGAACGGGGTTTGTTGTTCAGGCCGTGCCGGGCTGGCGCTGCCATCGGCGCGCAGCTGATAAACCTGCCGGTCAAATGCCACCAGTTCACCATCCAGCTGATTGAACGTGCCGAGGCCAAAATCGCCCTTCTGCAACAGCTGCGCGACGGTGGTTGAACCGTCATAGACGCCGTTGAGCAGCGCACTCATCAGGGGGGTCTGATAGATAACCTTTTCTGGTGATTGCTGTCCAAGTTGAGTGACGGATTCCTTTAGCTGATCTTCGCATGAACAATCAGATACAAAGTTACACATTTGCTGCCTCACAATCAGATAGTTAAGCCGTGTTAATATCATTGTGGGCTACATAGCTCACAGAATCCAATAGTGAAAACTGCCAACTTCGAGACGTTTTTGATATGGAACTTCGCCACCTGCGTTATTTCGTTGCCGTTGCTGAAACGCAGCACTTTACCCGCGCCGCCGAGTTGCTGGGCATGTCGCAGCCACCGCTTAGCCAGCAAATCCAGCGGCTGGAGTACGAGATCGGCACGCCGTTGCTGAAGCGCCTGACGCGCGGCGTTGAACTGACCGATGCGGGCCGGGCGTTTCTGCCCGATGCGATAGCGATTGTGCAGCTGGCCAATATGGCGCTGGAAAAGGCGCGCGGCGTGGCGCGGGGCATGAGCGGCCAGATGTCACTGGGTTTTGCCAGCTCGGTCGCGTTTGGCGCGCTGGTGTTTGATCTGATTCGCGCCTTCAAAACGCGCTACCCGGCGATGGAGCTCATCACACGGGAAGAGAACATGGCGCTGCTGATGCAGGACTTAGGGGAAGGTTTGCTGGATGCGGCGTTCATTCGTCTGCCGTGTGAGAGCAGTAAGGCGTTTAACCTGAAAGTGATTGCCACGGAGGAGATGAAAGTGGCGCTGCCAGCCAGCCATCCGCTTAGCGACCTGCAGAAAGTCTCGCTGGCGCAGCTGGCAGACGAGTCACTGATCATCTTTCCGCGTGAAGTGGCGCCCAGCCTGTATGAATTAATTGTCAGCACCTGTCTGCGTGCCGGCTTCGCTGTGCTGCGTCAATAATCCACAGCTGGTATTTCGTAACATTGAAAATAATACGCTGTTCACCGACATTGCCTTTGCCTAGCGTCGCAATCATCCGGCCAAAACGGTGTTACACCTGCTGAGTTTGATTAACGGGGAATAATTTGAGAGGGAAATCTGACGTCTGCTGTGACAGAGCGGGTTTAACATGAGTTTATACAACGTTAGCCGGTATGATAAATATAACGGCGGGTGCGTTTTTTTATCAGGATAATAATACGCAGCGATACTATTATTTTGCTCATCAATCACTAAAAACCAGCATTATTACCCGACTCGACCCTGCCAGAAATTAATAACGCCTTCATTCTCAGTGTGTAATGCCTGCACGTTCTACTTAATTAGAGTTAGCAGCAAGGACGCGTAATCTGTTATCGCCAGACTGATAAAAATAATACGATAAATTATCAGAATCGTCGCTGCTTAAAAATTTCGTTAAAGAAAATAAAAATGACAGATGCCGGGGTTAAGCCTACCATGAGAGAGATCATATATAATATTTACGCTTATTAACCACGCCAGCGGCAGGGGGTTGCAGGCCGCATACTGTACTTTTTGCTGTTAAATTTCGCACCGGACCCAGGCCGGCGCGGAGGAAATTATGCTGATGAATTTCAACGGTGACGACGATCGCCGCGCACGGGCATTGAAGGCGCTGCGTAGTCGCGACGAAAGCCGTGACGACGTATTACAAAACTTTGTCCGGCTGACCAGTCAGGCACTGGGTATTCCAGGTAGCTTTGTGTCCGTGCTTGATGATGAACATCAGTATATCTGCGCCGCCCATAATTTTGCGCTGAAGCACTCGTCCCGTGACGACTCGCTGTGCCGCCACGCCGTGGACAGTGACGGCGCGGTAGTCATCTCCGACACCCTGCTGGATGCGCGTTTTGCCCACCATCCGCTGATCATCGGTGCCCCTTTTATCCGCTTTTACGCCGGTGTGCCGCTGAGGCATCGCGATGGCTATGTGCTGGGCACGCTGTGCGTCACGGACGTCGCGCCACACTCGTTCAGCGCTGATCAGGTGAAGGTATTACAGCTGCTGGCCGATCTGGTGATGTCATTCCTGGAAGCGTGGCACTGTGCCGGCTTCACCGATCCGGTCACGGCACTGCCCAACCGGCAGCGCCTGATTCGCGACCTGCAGCGGCTGGCCTCCATCGGGGATCGAACGCCGCAGCGGCTGATCCTGATCGACTGCATTGATATGCCGCGCGCCTACGAGCTGGCGCGCTCCATGGGGATGGGGCCGGTGGAAAGCCTGCTGAAGCACGTCACCACGTTACTGCCTTTGCGCCTGCAGCCCGGTGCGGACGACATCATTTATACCGTCGCCACCGGGCGTTTTGCGATTCTCACAATGGACAACAGCCCGCTGACCGCCGCATCGGTGGCGGAAAACCTGGCAGGGATCAGCGCGGATTTGGGCGCGGGCATCTCTGTCGCCCTGACCTGCTTTACCGGCAAGGTCATTTTCACGCCAGCAGAACTTCGCGCGCAGGAAGTGCTGCGCCGGGCGGTGAGTGCGCTGCATGAGGCGATTGGCAACCGGGTGCCCGCCATGAGCTTCAGCCTGGTGGCCGATCAGCGCCGCACTCAGGACTTTCTACTGATGAACGATCTGGCTGCGGCACTGCAACAGGATCAGGGCCTGTGGCTGGCGTTCCAGCCGAAGATTTGCCTGAACAGTGGTCGGCCCGTCGGACTGGAGGCACTGGTGCGCTGGCGGCATCCGCAGCGCGGCGAACTCGCTCCCGATCTGTTTATCCCGCTGGCGGAACAGACCGAGCTGCTCAGTGCCTTAACCAGCTGGTTGACCGACAAGGCGATCGCCAGGCTAAAACGCCTGCAGCACAGCCCCCTCCAGCTGCCGGTGACCATCAATATCAGCAGTCGCGACTTCTCTGATCCCGGCTTTGCCGATGCGCTGGAAACGAAGATGCTGCAGGCCCGCCTGCCGACATCGCTGCTGGGCATTGAATGCCTGGAGACCGAGCAGATTATTGACAGCCCCGCTGCGTTACAGGGGCTGGAGATGCTCAAGCTGCGTGGGTTTGGCATCTCGCTGGATGACTTTGGCACCGGCTACAGCAATATCGGCTATCTGCGACGGATGCCGCTTGATGTAATCAAGCTTGATCGCGCGCAGCATCATTATGAAGGCGTAGAGAATGTCGACACCGTTGCCGCGCTGGCGGAGTACGGCTGCGATCAGGCGCAGGGTTACTTCTATGCGCGCCCGCTGCCGGAAAGCGAGCTGGATGCGTGGCTGACGCGCCAGCTCGCGGCACAAAGCTGAGGTGAGGTTCAGTGTACGCCGGGGAGCGCCCGGTGTACGGTCAGTGGCAATGCGATAATCTGTTAGCGTTGAGCAAAATGACACTTTCACGGTGAAACAGAAATACCCTGCATTGTTTTAGATAATGCGCTTCACGGCCTCGCTATAAACTTCCGCGCGTTCTCTTTTACCAACGGAAATCACGAAAACCACCACCTTCTCGTCTATCACCTGATAGACAAGGCGATAACCTGAAGACCCGAGCTTTATTTTGTAACAGTCAGGCATACCGCGAAGCTTGTTCGCTTCAATACGGGGTGCCTCAAGTACTTCAGCCAGCTTTTTTTTTAATTGTTCACGTACCGTCGAGCCCAGCTTTCGCCATTCCTTTAGTGCCCGCTCGTCAAAATCCAGAAAATAGGCCATCAAAGGTCATCCAACGTCACACGAACTGGCTTAGGCTTGCGAAGTCGCTCTTTCACTATTTCGACCAGCTCAGCATCGTCGTCGCTCAGCAGTGTCTGTTTGAACGGTAAACGTTCATTTTCGGCGATATATTCAAGCATGAGACGAAGCGCTTCAGAGGGAGTCACCCCCATTTTCTCAAGCGCAGCGTAAGAACGTGCTTTGAGTTCATCATCAATACGCAGGTTGATGCTGCCCATGTCCTACACCTCTTGTAGATACAAATGTCGTTACAAGTATTTCACTCCCTCATGCATATATCAAGTAATGCCCAGCGTTATACGCGCTCTGCGAGGTAATGAGATTCACCGCAACACGACTTCTGCCCTAAACGTAGCCCATCAGTTTCAGCATTGACTGCGCCTGGTGCATCGCTTCGGCGCGATGGGTGACGCCCAGCTTCTGGTACAGATTACGGATATGGGTTTTGATGGTGGTCGCCGCGACGTCCAGCTCGCCGGCGATCAGATCGTTGCTGTAGCCGGAGTAGATCAGCCCCAGCACCTGCCATTCTCGTTGCGTCAGCGGGCTGGTGCGAATCAGCTCCGGCACATCCGGGTGGTTCAACAGCCGGCTAACGAAGCTCTCATCGAAATGGGCAAACTTATGCCGGTGATACTTGTTGATCTCACTGAGAATGCGCCGGGCCCGATGCTGATCGAGTTCGCTCAGCGTATTGAGCTGGATTAACTGGCGCAGTTGCTGCGCCATCATTTCGCCCTCAATCACGAAGTGGCTGACGAAGCCCGTGCTGCGTGCCAGCTTCACCGCTTCGATCAGCGCCTGCTGCGCCTCCGCTTTGCGCGCGGTTTGCCAGTAGATTTGATTCAGAAGCAGCAGGTTACGGTTTAAATCACTCATCAGTCGCAGCGCATGCGCATTCTCATTCAGCTCATCGAGGATCACTTCGGCCTGGCTGAGATTGCCCAGCAGGATCTGCGCCCGCGCCACATTGCGCCACTGGCCCTGCAAAAAATGATTGTTGGCAAAGGCGGGTTTATCGGTGTGGCGCATCCAGTGGCTGGCGCTCTGCGCATCGCCCGTCATCTGCCAGTAGATCAGCCGCACTTTGTCGGCGTTGGCAATCCAGTCGCTGTGCAGCACGCCGTTATTCATCAGGTTTTCCAGCCGGCTGAGATAGCTGCGCGCATTATCCAGATTGCCGCGTGCCAGCGAGCACTGAATCAATAGCCCAAGGCACTGGATTTGCTGCTGGGGCGGATACCCTTTTCAGGACTTTGATGCCTGCGCGCGCGGCGTGTTCGGCCTCATCCAGCCGGCCCCACGCCCACATCAGCTGCGCACGGATGCGCAGTAAAAACTCGTGCAGCGGGAAGTTCGCCAGATGCTGTTCGCTCACCAGCACAAACGCTTTTTCCTGAATCTCCCACGCAGACTGTAAAAAGCCCTGCGCGAACAGGATTTCACTCTGCTGAATCAGGCTCCACAGCGCGTAATGCCAGGCTTCATCGCGGCGCGCCATCTGTTCGGTTTGCCGCATCAGCGCCAGCGAGTTGGTCAGGTCGCCTTTGCAATGCATCACTTCGCCGTGCACTGAGGTGGCCACAATGCGGCTATAGCGACGCGTTTCCGGCAGTGTTTCCAGTGCCAGCCGCGCCAGCTGCTCTGCTTCATCGGCGTTGCCGTGATTGATGGCCACCTGTGCGCGCACCGCATTGAATTCACCCTGCAGCGCAGCGTCGATTTCACAGTTGCAGCCTTCCTCAAAGCGTGCCAGCAGCCGGTTAACTTCAGAAAAGCGATGCTGGCTCTGCATCAGCTAGGCCTGCAGCAGTACCAGTTTCGGGCTGGCCAGCAGCGTGCGCCACGGCAGCGCATTCAGCGACTGCTCAAGCAGCGCCAGTTCGCTGCGGTTGAACAGCGTCCACGCATGCTGCAGCAGCACTTCGCGCAGCATATCGGTATCGCCGGACGCCAGCGCATGATGAATCGCCTCGCCGGGAAAACCCTGCGCCATCCAGCTTTGCGCGGCCGCGCGGTGAATGGCCGGTAGCTCGCTGGCCAGCTCCCATTCGCAGCGCTGACGCAAAAAGCTGCCGAACAGCGGGTGATAGCTGAACCACTGCCCTGAATCATCCATGCGCTGAATAAACAGCCCCTGACGTTCAATTTCTTCCAGCCGCATGCGCCCATTGTCTTCACCGGTAACGCAGGCGACCAGTGCATCATTCATCAACTGCAATAACGCGCTTTTCAACAAAAAATGGCGCGTGGCGGCATCGACGTTATCCAGCACTTCCTCGACCAGATAATCGGAAAGGTGGCTGGCATTGATGCCGGAGAGCCGGCGTGCGGAGTCCTGCGCTGACGCTGCGCCTTGGCGGGTGGACAGTGCGATCAGCTGTAACGCGGTCGCCCAGCCTGCTACATCATCACACAGACGGCTGCTCTCATCCGGCGCGAGCGGCGCACTCAGGCGGCAGTCGAAGAACTGTTTCGCCTCCTGATGGGTAAAGGCCAGCTGCTGGCTGCCCAGTTCAAGCAGTTGTTCACGCACGCGCAGATTAGCAATACCCAACTGCGGCAGATTGCGGGACAGCACCACCAGCGTCAGGTTATCCGGCTGATGGCGCAGGAAAAAGCGCATAGCTTCATGCACGGCGGGATTAGTGATGTGATGATAATCATCGATGATCAGCCACAGCGGCTGCTGCCACGCGGCCAGCTCATTAAACAGCTGGGCAAACAGCGCATTGAGGTTCACGTACTGACGCTTTTGCGCCAGCGTCTCGCTGCGGCTGCATGCGCCGCGGGTAGCCTGCTGCAGGGCAGCGATCAGGTAATCGGCGAAGCGCTCAGGCTGATTGTCGCCCTCATCTAATGAATACCAGCCCAGCTCGCTTTTATCAGCCGCCCACTGCGATACCAGCGTGGTTTTGCCGTAGCCCGCCGGACTGGCAATCAGCACCAGCCGGTAATTCGCCGCTGCGCTAAGCTTTTGCAGCAGACGATTTCGGGTAACCGTGCTTTCAAGACGAACGGGACGACTCAGTTTTGAGGGTATCAACATGGGCGCACGCTTCTCCGTTAACGTTCAGCGCATAATTTTTTTACGCTTCGTAATTAATAGTCATACACATTCGGAGATTCGGTTACTGAATGCAAGCGAACTGATCAGTTATGCTTTACAATAGCGAGTGTTATCACACTCCTGCCACGCTTTCAGATTTACCTCAGCCTCTCCACCCTCCCTGTCCTCCCCGTGGAATTTTCTGCAGGAGGAGGTAGCCGCCTGGCGGCACCGTCACACTGCCTGTAACCCTATTTATTCGACTGGAGTTTCCCTATGGCACTGCCCACGTTTGACTCTGACCGTTTTTCTGCCGCGCTGGTGCGCCAGTGGCAACGTTTTGGACTGCCGGATGCGCAGGCCATGAGCGCCGACCAGTGGTGGCACGCGCTGAGTGGCGCGCTGGCCGAACTGCTGGCGGATATACCCCGGCGCAGCCGGCCGCTGGCGGACAGCGCCACGTTAATTATCTGTCGATGGAGTTTCTGCTGGGCAGGCTGACCGGCAACAATCTGCTAAATCTCGGCTGGTACGACGGTGTAAAAGCAACGCTGGCCGCAGCAGGCGTGGCGCTGAGTAACGTGCTGGAGCGTGAAACCGATCCGGCGCTGGGCAACGGCGGTCTGGGACGGCTGCCCGCCTGTTTTCTCGATGCGATGGCCACCACCGGCCAGCCTGCAATCGGCTATGGCCTGAACTACCAGTACGGTCTGTTTCGCCAGCATTTTGTCGGGGGCGACAGCCTGCTGCATCAGGGGCTGTTTGATGCGCTGCACGCGGCGAGAAGAGCACAGGATGGCTCGGGTTATGGCTGGCAACACTGGCCGGCCGAATGGCAGCAGGCCAACAGTGCGGCAGTGCTGGCGTTCCGTATTGAGCACAGCGACGAGGTGCGTTTCTACATGTGGCTGCAGTGGCTGGCGGCAGAGCAATTCGCCGCCTGCTGGCAGCTGTGTCAGCAGCAGCAGATGGCGATCGGGCTGTATCGCGACCTAGCGGTGGGCGTGGCGGCGGATGGCGCGGAGACCTGGCGCGATCGGCAGCTTTACTGTCTGGACGCCAGCGTAGGCGCGCCGCCGGATATCCTCGGTCCGCTCGGTCAGAACTGGGGATTGCCGCCGATGGACCCGCAGGTGATGGCCGCGCGCGGCTACGAACCGTGGATCGCCCTGCTGCGCGCCAGCATGCGCGACTGCGGTGCGCTGCGCATTGACCATGTGATGGCGCTGCTGCGTTTATGGTGGATACCGAAGGACGAAAGCGCGGCGCACGGCGCCTATGTGCACTATCCGGTGGATGATTTGCTGGCGATTCTGGCGCTGGAGAGCCAGCGTCATCGTTGCATGGTGATTGGCGAGGATCTGGGCACCGTGCCGGAAGCCATCGTCGATAAACTGCGCGACGCCGGTGTGTACTCCTACAAAGTCCTCTACTTTGAGCAGGAATCGCAGCGCCGCTTCCGCGCACCAGCGGCGTGGCCGCGACAGGCGATGGCGGTCACCACCACCCATGATATGCCGACGCTGCGCGGCTGGTGGCAAAGTGACGATTTACGGCTGGGCAGCGAGCTGGGACTTTACCCCGATCGGGCGGTTCTCGCCGGCCTGTATCGCGAGCGGCGCCTAGCCAAACAGGCGTTGCTGCGTACGCTGGCCCGCAGCGAGTGTGCGCTGCTCGGTTTACAGCCGGAGGAGTGGCTGGATATGGCACTGCCGGTCAACGTACCGGGCACGGTCAATCAGTATCCCAACTGGCGACGCAAGCTCAGCGTAACGCTGGAAGCGATGGCGGAGGATTACAGAATCGATGCATTGCTCACGGCGGTACAAGCACGCCAGCATTAACGTAAGTAGCGCGAAACCGACCTGCTGCAGGCAGGTCGTTGTGCCATAAAAAAGGTGCGCCGAAGCGCACCAGGTGGGGCAACTCAGCACTGTCGGGGCAGTTTCACCCCTTGCCTTTAACACTGCTGATAAAGGTTTGCCGCGCCGATGTCGACCCCAGACGCTCCGCTTCATCCAGCAGCTTCAGCACTTTATCGATATTGCCCTGTTGCACCGCCTGACGAATGCTCTGATTGAAATAGCTTTCCGTCTCATTCACCAGCGGTGCCGGTTTAGGCGCTGGCGCGCGCTCCGCTGCGGCGGCTATTGCCGGTTGGGTGCTGTCGACGGTGACAGCGGCAGGCGCGGCAGAGCCAAACAGCGGGCCGACCAAAATGGACGAGCCGGAACTGGTTGCCACTTTCAGTTTGATTCTGCCGTCGCGACTGTGACGCGCCACCGGGTCGGGAATATCCGGTACCGCATGGCCGGTGCCTTTGGCATAGGCTTTGGCCGGATCCAGCAGCGTCGTGGTCTGGGTTAAATCTTGGTCGGTGGTGAACACCAGCAAATAGATCTTCTGCTGGCCCGGCACCGGCGTCAGCTTCATCACCCCTTCCAGCCGGTCGGCGTTCATCACGCCAGGCTGCTGATAGCTAAAGAAGTGGCTCGGAAACCACGCGGCCGGCTGCAGGTTTTCGTCCAGTACCAGCACATTAGGAGCGAAGACCTGATTTTGTACCACCTCGCTGCTCAGCGTAACCGTCAGCTCGCCCTGATTGGCAGGCTGGCTGTAAGCCGCGATGGCACCGCTGACGCCATGCACATCAAGCGGCGCCGCGCTTTGTGTCAGCGTGGTGGTTTGTGCACGCGAAGCATCTACCGGCTGCCAGCTTAGCTGCTGCAGCCGCGCGGTGGGAATGGAGGGTGCCGCGGAAAGATCCTGCGGCACCAGATTGATCTCAGCCTGTACTGGCGCAATCACGCCGGTCAGCAGCGCGCTGCTCAGGCAGAAGGCGATAAGATTTTTTTTCATTGTGATATCCCAACAAGCTGTCAGGCAGCGGCGTGGGCCAGGCAATGGCCGCCGCTGTCCGAAAACGCCGTGCGTCTGGCGCACGGCGGGTGTTTGCTTAACCTGCGTAGCGTCTTACCACCAGATTTCGATCTGTGCGCCGAAGGTCCACTCATCGTTGTCGCCACGGCTGTTGGTGAACAGACCGTTGCCGCTGCTGTCCGCCGCGGCCAGCGAAGTGATATCGCCAGAGGCGTCTTTGCTGTAGCCCCACTTCTCATCCCATCACCCAAAACCGTCAGGCGCTGAGTCAGTTAACTGCCCGGCTGCCGGACGATCGCGAGCTGGTGATG
Source organism: Type-A symbiont of Plautia stali (assembly GCF_059731155.1). Classification (NCBI taxonomy): domain Bacteria; species Type-A symbiont of Plautia stali. The sequence goes on from NZ_AP035891.1 coordinate 2,424,883, forward strand.
AGTTCGCTGCGCCAGTTTTCCGGCACGCGACCGCTGTATGTGCTGGACGCACCGGGACAGCTGAGAAATCAGCAAAACGGCGCCCGCTATCAGGCTAACCGGGACACGGGGTTCTATCAGCAGATCAATGCAGATGACAGCTGGGCCAGCGAACAGCTCAGCCCCGGCTTTACCGTTGGCGCGTGCTGGAAAAACTTTGCCCGCGTGTTCACCGATGAGGGCATTCAGAAACCATTCCTGGCGATATTTGGCTGGACGCTGCTGTTTTCGCTATTGACCGTGCTGCTGACGGTAGCGGTGAGCATGGTGCTGGCGTGTCTGGTACAGTGGGAAGCGCTGCGGGGCAAGGCCATCTACCGTGTGATGCTGATTCTTCCCTACGCGGTGCCGGCATTCATTTCGATACTGATTTTCAAGGGGCTGTTTAACCAGAGTTTTGGCGAAATCAACGTCATGCTCAACGCGCTGTTTGGCTTCAAGCCGGCGTGGTTCAGCGATCCGACGCTGGCGCGCGCCATGCTGGTGATCGTCAATACCTAGCTTGGTTATCCCTACATGATGATCCTGAGCATGGGCTTACTCAAGGCGATCCCGGACGATCTTTACTAGACTTCCGCGATAGATGGCGCCGGGCCGCTACAGAATTTCTGTTTGATTACGCTGCCGCTGCTGCTGAAACCCCTGATGCCGCTGATGATCGCCAGCTTTGCTTTTAACTTCAATAACTTCGTGCTGGTGCAGCTGCTGACTAATGGTGGCCCCGATCGACTCGGCACCACCACGCCGGCGGGCTACACCGATCTGCTGGTTCAACTACACCTAGCGCATCGCCTTTGAGGGCGGCGGCGGTCAGGACTTCGGCCTGGCTGCAGCCATCGCCACGCTGATCTGCTGGTAGGTGCGCTGGCGGTGATTAACTTGAAAGCGCTACGCATGAAGTTTGATTAAGGAGGCGTTATGGCCATGGTACAACCGAAATCGCAGAAGCTGCGTCTGCTGCTGACGCACCTGCTGCTGCTGTTTATCGCGGCAATCCTGTTCCCGCTACTGATGGTGATTGCCATCTCGCTGCGCAGCGGCAATTTCGCTACCGGCAGTCTGATCCCGGAACAGATTTCATGGGAACACTGGCGGCTGGCGCTTGGGTTCAGCGTCACCCATGCCGATGGTCGCGTGACGCCGACGCCCTTCCCGGTGCTGCTGTGGCTGTGGAATTCAGTGAAGATCGCCGCCATCAGCGCCCTGGAGATCGTGGCGCTGTCGACCACCTGCGCCTACGCGTTTGCCCGCATGCGCTTCGCCGGTCGCGCCAGTTTGCTAAAGGGCATGCTGATTTTTCAGATGTTCCCGGCGGTGCTATCGCTGGTGGCGCTCTATGCGCTGTTTGACCGGCTGGGGCAATATCTGCCGTTTTTCGGCCTCAATACCCACGGCGGCGTGATCTTTGCCTATCTGGGCGGCATCGCGCTGCACGTCTGGACCATTAAAGGCTATTTCGAAACCATTGATGGTTCGCTGGAGGAAGCGGCGGCGCTGGATAGTGCCACGCCGTGTCAGGCGTTTCGTCTGGTGTTGCTGCCGCTTTAGGTGCCAATCCTCGCGGTGGTGTTTATCCTGGCGTTTATCGCCGCGGTCACCGAAGTACCGGTCGCCTCGCTGCTGCTGCGCGATGTCAACAGCTATACCCTCGCGGTCGGGATGCAGCAGTATCTTAATCCGCAGAACTATACTGTTGGGCGATTTCGCTGCTGCGGCCGTGCTGTCCGCCATTCCCATCACGCTGGTGTTTTTACTGGCGCAGCGCTGGCTGGTGAGCGGGCTGACGGCGGGCGGTGTAAAAGGTTAAAGATTCATCAGTACCACTGCTTCCTCAACGGCAACCACCTGTTGAGGTTTTGGCGGCCAATGGCCGCCGTTTTTATTGCGCGCATAAAAAAGTAGAGCGCTGTGGCCCCACTCTGTTTGCTGATTGCGCTGTATTATTCCGGCAGTGCGTAAATTACCACCAGATCGCCCACCTGATCCTTCAGGATGGTGTTACCGTCGGCGACAAAGGCGACATATTGGCGGCCTTTGAGGCGGCACGACAAGGATGTTAATTACCGACGCTCAGTCCGCAGGGTATTTAAACCCTGCGGACTGAGTAAGAGTTAAATAAGGCGTTACGTGTTAGCCCTGCAATTCTTTACGCACAATCTCCGCGCCGGCACTTAATGCCTGCAGCTTGCCGTAAGCCACATGACGCGACAGTGGCGTCATGCCACAGTTGGTGCTTGGATAGAGTTTATCGGCATCCACAAACTGCAGCGCTTTACGCAGCGTGGCAGTCACTTCTTCCGGCGTTTCGATGGTGTTAGTGGCGACATCAATCGCGCCAACCATCACTTTTTTACCGCGAATCAGTTCAATCAGATCCATCGGTACGCGGGAGTTCTGACACTCCAGCGAAACGATATCGATGCCGGAACTCTGCAGTTTAGGAAAGATCTCCTCATACTGGCGCCATTCAGTGCCGAGCGTTTTTTTCCAGTCGGTGTTGGCTTTGATGCCGTAGCCGTAGCAAATATGCACCGCGGTCTCACATTTAAGTCCTTCGATGGCGCGTTCTAAGGCGGCAATGCCCCAGTCATTCACCTCGTCGAAAAAGACGTTAAAGGCGGGTTCGTCAAACTGAATAATATCAACGCCAGCGGCTTCTAATTCGCGCGCTTCCTGGTTGAGAATTTTAGCGAATTCCCAGGTCAGCTTTTCACGGCTTTTATAGTGATCGTCATACAGTGTGTCGATCATGGTCATCGGGCCAGGCAGCGCCCATTTAATTGGACGCTGCGTCAGTTGACGCAGGTATTTGGCATCATCGACAAAGACCGGTCTCTGCTGGCTCACTTCGCCCACGACGCCGGGTACGCTGGCATCATAGCGATTACGAATGCGGACCGTTTTGCGATTTTCAAAGTCAACGCCGTTAAGGTGTTCCATAAAGGTGGTGACGAAGTGCTGGCGCGTTTGCTCGCCGTCGCTGACGATATCAATACCGTCCTGCTGCTGGTCGTCCAGACATAAACGCAGCGCATCCTGTTTGCCCTGAATCAGCTCATCGCCCTGCAATTTCCACGGCGACCATAATGTCTCTGGCTGCGCTAGCCAGGAAGGTTTCGGTAAGCTGCCAGTCGTTGACGTCGGTAATAATGTTTTCATTAATCAATAACCTTATTTATTCGTTAATCAAAGAGCGAAATGATCAGACCACTGTTTCAGAATGCTGTGGTAAGGCTTAATAAACTGCTCTTCGGTAAATTTGCCCTGCTCAATCGCCAGGTGGGTACGCTCTTCGCGATCGTAAACAATTTTGGTCAGCGAGTGATCCTGATGATACAGGTCTGGCTGATATTCAATGCCCGCCGGCGAGTTCGCATTGTAAATCTCCGGGCGGTAAATCTTCTGGAAGGTTTCCATGGTACTGATGGTGCTGATCAGCTCCAGGTTACTGTAATCACTGAGCAAATCACCCGCGAAGTAGAAGGCGAACGGCGCCACGCTGTTGGTCGGCATGAAATAGCGCGCTTTGAGCCCCATTTTGGCAAAATAGAGGTCGGTCAATGAAGATTCATTTTGCTGGTATTCAATGCCCAGCATCGGATGCTGGTTACCGGTACGAAGGTAAATATTTTTGCTGGAGACGCTGAGGCAAATTACTGGCGCTTTGCGGAAGTTAGCCTTATACGTCTCTGAGTTGACAAAATGACGGAAAATATTGCCGTGCAGCACGCCGAAGTCGTCCGGAATACTGAAACCGGAACGATCTTTATTATGCTCGGACAGCAGAACGCTGAAATCATAATCACGCACGTACGAAGAGAAATTGCTGCCGGTGATCCCTTCAATGCGCTCACTGGTTTTTTTATCAAAAATGTTGGTCTTCAGGACCTCAATCGCCGGAAAGCTTTTGCCCTCGCCGCCTGCACCCAGATTAATTTCTACGGAAATGATATCGAGTTCAACCGCATAGCGATCGCCTTTCGGGTTGTCCCAGTTCGCCAGCGAATTGAAACGGTTGTTCATCATGATCAGCGCGTTGCGCAGATTCTCTTCACGATTGCTGCCGCGCGCCAGGTTGGCAAAATTGGTGGTAATGCGCGTATCTTTGGAAGGATTGTAATTCTCATCAAAGCGCGTGCTTTTATACTAAAGGTAAAATCATTTTTCATCGCGAGCGGGCATCCTGATTTCTGCTTGCAACCTGACGCTGTTCTCTCCTTTGCCAGAGTTCTCAAAACGTTTACAGGTTTGCAAATTCAGCAGTGGTTATATTGTCGAAAATATTTAACATGACCTTAGTTATGCCAGAGTCCCTGCGTGAGGAAAAGTGATTAAATTTCAAAGCAAGATGAGCTAACCTGGTATATCACTGGGATTACGCAACCTTTTAGCTGTGTCTGGTCTGCATAAAACCGTCAAAGGGGTGTTTATCAGCAACTGATTGTGTGTTTGAATCCAGTTTCCAGAACCGTATCTTATCGCAAAATCAATACCCTCACCTGCCACATTTACAACATTATTATTCGTCTGAATATTAATTTCGACAGAAGGATGAAGGTTTCGGAATTTTTCAATTTTTGGCAAAAGCCATCCTAGGGCAAATGTGACTACACATGATAAAGTTAAAGATTCTTTAACTGAACCCCCTTCAAAACGACGATATGCTTTTTCAATTTTTTGAAATTCATCCGTAATACTCGCAAAAAGCATCCTGGCTTCGTCTGTCATTTCAAGCTCCTCTTGGGAGCCTTTTAAAAAGAATTATGCCAAGTTTTTTTCCAGAAGCCTCACCTGCTGGCTTAATGCGGCATGGGAAAAGTAAAGTTCGAGGCCAGCTTTAGTAAAATTAAGATGACGTGCAGAACTTTCAAATGCACGCAGTGCATGAAGTGGAATATCGTTTTTCATTCTAACCCCAGAATAACTTATGGCTAGCATAAATATATATCATTACACCTCCATTTGAAAGTGATTTACGATCTTATCAGAAGGATAAATAAACGGTAAAAGTCATTTAAACTACTCAATATCATTCAACCAGGTATGCTTTCATGCGAAAAAAATTAAAGAAGATTCTTGTTAATACTCCCCTGATTTTCCTCGCCGGATTTTCCGTGTTTACACATGCAGCTATTGACAGGCATGCATTAAATGCCAGACTTAAGAGTCTGGAAAATCATTCCGGTGGCCGACTGGGTATTAGTGTGATTGATACGTCAGATGGTGCAAGATTCTCATGGCGCGGTAATGAGAGATTTCCAATGTGCAGCACCAGCAAAGTCATGGTTGTTGCATCCGTATTACAGAAAAGTGAAAAAGATAAACAGTTACTTGATCATAAGGTTTTCCTGAAAAAGTCTGACATGGTTAACTATAATCCTGTCACTCAAAAACATATTAACTCCACCATGACTGTAGGCGAACTGAGTGTTGCTGCTTTACAATTCAGCGATAACGCCGCAATGAATAAGCTGCTCGAACTCATTGGAGGCCTACGCCATGCAACGTTATTTGCACGTGAGATTGGGGATAACAAATACCGGCTGGACAGAAATGAACCTAGTTTAAATACTGCAATACCAGGAGATAATCGCGATACAACGACTCCAGATGCGATGGCTGAAAGCCTGAATAAACTCGTCCTTGGTTCGGTACTTGCTGAAACGCAGCGTGCGAAACTCACGGAATGGATGAAAGGTAATACCACAGGCTTAAACAGTATCAGAGCAGGCCTGCCTTCAGACTGGGCAGTCGGGGATAAAACCGGAAGTGGTGATTACGGCACGACTAATGATATCGCCGTCATCTGGCCTAAAGACCATGCCCCTATAGTACTGACAACATACTTTACACAACGAGTAAAAGACGCGAGTGCACGCAAAGATGTCCTCGCGAGCGCGGCTAAGTTAGTCGCTGAATCTATCAGTAACTAAATGATGGTTTAATAGCTGGCACTACTATTTTCAACAGCAACCGGCTCAACGTAAGCGGGTTGCTGTATGAAAGCCAACCTGTTGCCATGTAATTACACGATAAAACCATTGGGTCTGATTAAAAGCGTTTCGTTATCAGCTAATCCTGTCAATGAATGCCATGTTGTTTTGTCATCATGTATCTGTAAATCTGTATCAAATCTATAAAATATCTCCTGACCGACCGCAAAAGATTTCGGACCACCCAGCCGAACGTACTCTGTGCCAAATAAATCGAGTGTTGAAAGGAGCCTGTCGCGATTAATAACCCATAAATGCGGGGATCGGGTGCCAGATTGACAGCGTAATTTATTAACTGTGCCATTATGTATATATTCATATCGCATGTGAAGTTCATTGTAGTCAATTATTTCACTGAAATACTTGGCGTTGCTCTCCGTTTTGAGCTGGAACCGTGCGTCAAAATCTGTTCTCAGCCAGGCTTGCTTGCCGTTTCTGACAGCCACAGGTAGCCTTTCTGATTCATACGTATTCAGTAAGGAGTGGTCATGCTTGCCTGACAAAACGTGAGCCACCTTTCAGCTCAGATTATGGGCATCAGCAATCCCGGTATTGGCGTTAAATCCTCCCCAGGTGGCATCACATGCGCTGCGTCTCCCATAAGAAAAACACGTCCAGTTCTGATAAGAACTGGCAACTTTAACACGTGTATTCCAGACTGATCTTGCTAATATTTTGACATCCGTATTTTTACCGATAGCACAGCAAAGAAGCGTAGAAAGTTTATTATCATCCCAGTTTTCAGGATTATCTTTTACAGGATCATATGATAAATGAAAGGACCATAGTGTCGTATTGTTCATTGAGAGAAAAAGACCTTCGACCTTGTCATTGCTCACTTCATACTGGCTGAAGGTTTTTTCTTTAACATCATCGGTAAGGTCCGCTTCAAAAAAATATTCAGGTAATATCTGTTAGCCTCAATCCCTCTCCGTTCTATACCCAAAGCTCTTCTGACATTGCTTCTGGCTCCATCCGCAGCGAAAAGCCAGCTGGCAGAGATGACATGCGATACACCATGAGAATCTTTGGCTATGGCAGTAACGTTATTCTGATTTTCTGTTATTTCTATCAGTTCCCAGCCAAAATGGAGATTTTGCTGCCGGGCCAATAAAGCTTCATATAATATCGGTTCAATCAGCGTTTGTGGGCATGCCGTCAATTTACAGGGGGACGGATCTGCTTCCGAATGTAATCGTTTAACATCCGCTTCGACAAGCGAGGTTGATTCAAGCATTGAAACTCCGCGCCTGGCTCCGCCAAATTTTGCCCTGCTTCCACGCGGATACTGACACTTTTTCTATTGCATCCTGAAGGCCCACACTACGAAACAACTCCATCGTCCTTGCAGAAAACCCTCTTGTTCGCGGAAGCCCTGACAGGGATAAGCCTTTTTCTATCAGGATAAATGGGACATCGTTTTGGTGCAGAAACAAGGCTGCAGAGAGCCCCACGATACCTCCTCCCACGATCAAAACTACTGTATCATTAACCCATTCAACTGACATAAAATCCCCCTGGTTTCAATTTTGGCCTAACCACTTAACGAATAACTTATCAGTGATAAATTGCAACTTATCACTGATAAGCTGAGAGGTCTATGAAAAAAAATCTAAGCGCTACTGTTATCGTTACTGAGGGCTTGAAGTTACTGGATGAGGCTGGGATAGAAGGCATCAGTACGAGAAAAATTGCCAGGAGACTGGGTGTAGAGCAACCGGCTTTGTACTGGCATTTCAAAAATAAGGAGATGTTGCTACAGGCTATGGCCGTTGAAGCTATGCAGTCACACAGGGATTTTCCGTTGTCTGATGAAGGAGAAAATCTTAAAAAATGGTTTATAAACAATATGAAATCATTTCGTAAGGCCCTGCTTTGTTATCGTGACGGTGCACGTCTGCATGCTTATCATGTACCTGGTGACGACACTGGTAGACTCGAGAAAAAATTGGGCGTTCTGATGCGCCTGGGCATTGCTGAGCAGGATGCGACGCTCGCCTTAATGACTGCGTCAAAATTTACCGTCGGTTTTGTCCTTGAAGAACAGCAGGAAAGCTCGCTGCCTCAGTTAAATAAAAAAGTCCTTTCTTCATAACAGATAAAGATTATATGTACGAATGTGGATTGGAAATGATAACAAAAAATTTATTCACGCACGGTCAGGGTAATTCTGTGTAGGCTGGAATTCTTGTGCGTTAATTCTTTCTTGTTTCACAGGAAGGGTGACGCATAAATGTACTTAATCTCTTAATGGTTTTCAGCCTGCTCCATCAGGGCGAAGCTTTTATTATCAGGCCGGATGACGCCTTGTTTGAATAAAGTGATTTTTTTCCAGGAAATTCATGTCAATAATAAAAATTAAATAATATTTTAAGGCTGATTAGGATACTTTTCGGCACGCCACTCTTCCCACTTATTCCTGAGGCGTATTTTATCGGTTCCAGCCTTTTCACTAAGTACTGTCATTTTTAATATCCTGTCCACTCTGAAATGGCGGAAATCTTTCTTTTCCTCACACTAAGCTATCAGAAGGCAATTCGTTAAGTCGTAACCCAGAATGATTGGCCATACAACGCGTCTCGAAACAACATTATCGACGGCTCGATATTCAAGCAGAATTTTACGGTTTTCCCGTATGGCTATTCTGATTTCGCGGGTATCTGGTTTTATGATTTCAGCATCATTTGGTTTGACAGCAACCGCTGAATCACTCAGCAAACACATCAATTTTTTCGGAATCACCGAAGATATCTTTGATAAGACATCATATGCGTTGTTTGCAAGAGTAGCATCTGGCAGTTGCTTAACCAGTTCAATGCCTAAAAAAATGGCTTCAAGTTCTTCCGCTGTGAACATCAAAAGGGGCATATCGTAATCCGGACTTAGCCTGTAGCCTGTGCCAGCTTCACCCTCCACAGGTACCCGTTGACCAGCCAAGTCGGCCACATCCCAGTATATGGTGCGTTTAGACACCTCAAGCTCTTCAGCTAACTGTGCAGCGGTGACAGGAAGATTTTTCCTGCGAAGGATCTGAATTAACTGAAAAAGTCTGTCTGCACGTCTCATTTTTTCCTTGTTGCCACAACGGTGTCAGCAGGCATAAGCCATGATGCTTTGAGTTGCTACCAATACCATAATCCGGAGATTTATTATGAAATTAACGTCTGTGAGACTCATTGTAAAATGATATCGTTAAAGTTGTAGAGTTTTATGAATTAATCATTAATTCTCGTGCTGAATGGCTGGCGCCTGCCTTCGCTGAAATAGTCACTTCAGGCGGGGTGATAGCCCTTGCTGGCGAAGAGACAGTGGCGTTTTTTAAGGAGGGTTGTGCTATAGCAGCCGCGAACCAGACAGCGATCATCGAATTTCTTGTAAAAGACGTTGATAGCGAATTCGTTAGATTAAAAAAATATGACGTTGAATTCGTTCACGAACCCAAAGACATGCCGTGGGGCAACAGAACGCTAAAGCTACGCGATCCTGAAGGCACGCTTGTATCATTTTTTACGCCTGTAACGGAAAGCGCCAGAGAACGATTCAACCGCTAACGATTTGCTTGTTTTACCCGTGGGTGGCCTTCTCAACTGCCCTGTCAGGGCAGCTCACCTAAAGGTGCTCTTTAACGACACGGTACCTTTGCCAGTTCCCTAACAAAAGACCGCGCCGCCTGCTTCGCCTCACTGCCATACCTTTTAGGGTATCAAACAGGCAAATCTTAGGCTGTGTCCCTTAATTACATAACCTTTTGTAAAACAGCCGGATGCATCCCAGTTTCACCATCGCCAGATAATTCCTCGCCGTTTTGTCGTAACGTGTGGCAATGCGGCGGTATTCTTTTGTCCGGAGTAGGCTTTGTCAGCCAGCACTGCATGGCCACGACGCTTCATGCTGCCGTTCCGGCGCTGAACACCAATACCGTCCAGAAGACGTTGTGCAAACTGGCTTTCGTGAGCCTGACCGGGACTCAGTACGATATTTAACGGCAGACCGCTTCCGTCTGTCGCCAGATGGATTTTGGTGCCAAAACCACCGCGAGAGCGACCCAGCCCATTATCTCCGGCGGTATCGGAATGTTTTTTTGCGCCCCGGCGGCGCACCTGAGTGCCCGGATATTGCTGCCATCCAGCGCAGTTGCGGACCAGTCAGCGAGACCATGAGCATCAAGAGAAGAAAGTAACCTGTTGAAAATAATGTTAATCACTCCCGATTTAGACCATCGATTAAAACGGTTATAAACGGTCTTCCATGGGCCATATCGCTCAGGCAAATAGCGCCATGGTGCGCCTGAACACAGCACCCAGAACATGCCGTTGATGATCATACGATGTTCAGCCCATGGACGTCCGGCCCGTGGTGTTGCTGGTTCAGCAGGTAATAAGGGCTGGATGATGTCCATGCTTCATCGGGAAGGTCGTAGCGAGCCATAGTTCAGTGTGTTGTGGAAACAGGTAGTTACTATATCTCAGGTGATTAAGGGACACAGCCTAGTGTTAAATCAGACCAAATGGGTGCCTGGTGATACACAAACACTCTTTGGTAACCCATGATCACTGCAGTCATTAGATTCCACATTAACCAGCTGCGTGCCCATTCTGGAATAATATTTATTAAATATATGACAGGTGTGAACCAGAACAAAAATTGCAAAAGTATAGGCATAAACTGGCCAACATCTCTAAAAAATACATTCATGACCCCTAATGTAATACCCATACCTGTTGCGAATAAAACCTGTATTATTAGTAATGGTATGATGCAAAGGAAGGCCATCCCAGGAAAATTTCCTGTTACTATCAAAAAAATAACATACAATGAAAATATCATAAAAAAAATTAACAAACGATACTCCAATCGCAATAATAGGCAGGCATATTCTCGGAAAGTTTATTTTTTTAAATAATTACACTATCTACAAAAATATTTATTAATCTACTCAAAAGCTCTGAGAAAAAACCCCATGTTAGCAAGCCTGCACACAGATATATACTATATGCAAAGGGAATAGTGCTATCCGGCATCCTTGCTTTCATAACTTCCGAAAAAATGACAGTGTATACTACAATCATTGCAAGGGGCTGAAGTATGAGCCATGCAGTCCCCAACAAGCTGGTATGGTATCTGCTCTTAAACTCTCTTTTAATACTGTTAATTATAAAACCTTTGTAAGCTGAAGCAGCTATTAATATTTTGAGCATTAAATCAAGCCTCTTATGATTTTTTTACTTCCGTAAGTTTTTCTTCAACCATTCCGGGATTTGATTTCCCTTCTATATTCACACGTAGTAATGGTTCTGTATTAGAAGTTCTAACGTTAATTCGCCAATTTTCATGATCTATGCTAAGCCCATCGGTATGATTAATTTCAAGGCATTTTACAGAAAATAAATCTTTTATTGCGGCTATCGCTGCGCTCTTATTTTCAATATTGAAATTAACTTTACCGCTACAAGGGTATTTGGTCAATCTTTCTTTTATCATGTCCGATAGTGTAGTTCCCTTTACAGCTAGCAATTCAGCCGATAATAACCACGGAATCATTCCGCTATCACAATAAGCAAAATCACGGAAGTAATGGTGTGCGCTCATTTCGCCGCCGTACACCGCATCTTCTTCACGCATGCGCTCTTTAATAAAGGCGTGCCCGGTTTTCGACATAACAGGTATGCCACCCGCTTTGGTGACGACGTCGATGGTGTTCCAGGTCAAACGTGGATCGTGAATGATCTTCGCGCCAGGCTCTTTCTTGAGGAACGCTTCGGCCAGCAGGCCGACAATGTAATAACCTTCGATGAACTCTGCGTTCTCGTCAAACAGGAAGCAGCGATCAAAGTCGCCATCAAATGCGATGCCCATGTCGGCTTTGTTCGCTTTCACCGCGTCGGAGGTATCTTTCCGGCACTCTGGCAGTAAGGGATTAGGAATACCGTTCGGGAAATGACCATTTGCTTCATGATGTACTTTAACGAAGGTAACCGGTGCATTTGCCTGCTGGAAGCGCTTTTCGATTTCATCAATGATGTGACCTGCAGCGCCATTACCCGAGTTGATGACCAGCGTCATTGGTTTGGTGAAATTTGCCAGATCAATGTAGCCCATCAGGTGATCCACATAGGCATCCAATACCGAGATCTGTTTATAGCTGCCACGCTTAGCTGCATCGACCGGAGCAAAATCGTTAGCCTCAGCCAGACGCTGAACATCACGTAAGCCTGTATCGCCACTGATAGGACGGGAACCTTCACGCACCAGCTTCATGCCGTTATAGTTCATCGGATTATGACTTGCCGTCACTTCAATGCCACCATCAATGCCTAGGCTGTGTCCCTTAATCACCTGAGATATAGTAACTACCTGTTTCCACAACACACTGAACTATGGCTCGCTACGACCTTCCCGATGAAGCATGGACATCATCCAGCCCTTATTACCTGCTGAACCAGCAACACCACGGGCCGGACGTCCATGGGCTGAACATCGTATGATCATCAACGGCATGTTCTGGGTGCTGTGTTCAGGCGCACCATGGCGCTATTTGCCTGAGCGATATGGCCCATGGAAGACCGTTTATAACCGTTTTAATCGATGGTCTAAATCGGGAGTGATTAACATTATTTTCAACAGGTTACTTTCTTCTCTTGATGCTCATGGTCTCGCTGACTGGTCCGCAACTGCGCTGGATGGCAGCAATATCCGGGCACTCAGGTGCGCCGCCGGGGCGCAAAAAAACATTCCGATACCGCCGGAGATAATGAGCTGGGTCGCTCTCGCGGTGGTTTTGGCACCAAAATCCATCTGGCGACAGACGGAAGCGGTCTGCCGTTAAATATCGTACTGAGTCCCGGTCAGGCTCACGAAAGCCAGTTTGCACAACGTCTTCTGGACGGTATTGGTGTTCAGCGCCGGAACGGCAGCATGAAGCGTCGTGGCCATGCAGTGCTGGCTGACAAAGCCTACTCCGGACAAAAGAATACCGCCGCATTGCCACACGTTACGACAAAACGGCGAGGAATTATCTGGCGATGGTGAAACTGGGATGCATCCGGCTGTTTTACAAAAGGTTATGTAATTAAGGGACACAGCCTAGATCAATCACAACTAAAAGGGGCATTGCAAACGATTGCTTTCACAACGCAACCGTTTAAAATCGCCCCTTTGTTGTTATTGAGAAGCCACCATGTCCGTCAATACTGCTGAATCCCACCAGCGTGCCACTGCGCCAGGCGAGAGCAAAAGTGAACTGATTTACCGTCTTGAAGATCGTCCGCCGCTGCCGCAAACGCTGTTTGCTGCCTGCCAGCATCTGCTGGCGATGTTTGTGGCGGTGATTACCCCGGCACTGCTGATCTGCCAGGCGCTCGGCTTACCGGCGCAGGACACGCAGCACATCATCAGCATGTCGCTGTTTGCTTCGGGCGTGGCGTCCATTCTGCAAATCAAAACCTGGGGACCGGTGGGTTCTGGCCTGCTATCGATTCAGGCCACCAGCTTTAACTTTGTCACGCCGCTGATCATGGGCGGTATGGCGCTGAAAAACGGCGGCGCCGATGTGCCGACCATGATGGCGGCGCTGTTTGGTACTCTAATGGTGGCCTCCTGTACCGAGATGTTGCTGTCACGCGTGCTGCACCTCGCACGGCGCATCATCACGCCGCTGGTGTCCGGCATTGTGGTGATGATTATCTGTCTGTCGCTGATTCAGGTAGGACTGACCTCGATTGTGGGTGGCTTCGCCGCCATGAACGATCACAGCTTTGGTGCGCCGAAAAATCTGCTGCTGGCCGGTTCCGTGCTGCTGGTCATCATCCTGCTTAACTGCCAGCGCAACCCTTATCTGCGCGTCGCGTCGCTGGTGATCGCCATGGCGGTGGGTTATGCGCTGGCCTGGGCGCTGGATATGCTGCCCGCCCGCTACCTCTGCACCTACCAACCAGGCGCTGCTGGCCGTGCCGTCGCCGCTCTACTATGGCCTGGGTTTTGACTGGAATCTGCTGATTCCGCTGATGCTGGTGTTTATGGTGACCTCGCTGGAAACCATCGGCGATATTACCGCCACCTCCGATGTCTCCGAACAGCCGGTCAGCGGTCCGCTGTATATGAAGCGCCTGAAAGGCGGCGTGCTGGCCAATGGTCTCTACTCGTTTGTGTCGGCGCTGTTCAACACCTTCCCTAACTCCTGCTTTGGTCAGAACAACGGGGTGATTCAGCTGACTGGCGTGGACAGCCGTTACGTGGGCTTTGTGGTGGCGCTGATGCTGATCGTACTCGGCCTGTTCCCGGCGGTGAGCTGCTTTGTGCAGCATATTCCGGAACCGGTACTGGGCGGTGCCACCATCGTGATGTTTGGTACCATTGCCGCTTCCGGCGTGCGCATCGTATCGCGCGAATCGCTCAATCGCCGCGCCATTATGATCATCGCGCTGTCGCTGGCGGTGGGCCTCGGCGTATCGCAACAGCCGCTGATTCTGCAATTTGCCCCGGACTGGCTGAAAACCCTGCTGTCATCCGGCATCGCCGCCGGGGGTATCACCGCTATCGTGCTTAACCTCGTCTTTCCGCAGGAAAAGTAATGCTGCTGGCAGGCTACGGCCTGCCTGTTATTTATCCGCTTTTTCATCCAGACTGTTGAGCTGTAACGGTAATTCAGGCATAACAACCACTCACCGGATAAATATCGGGATGGATGGATGCGATGAAATTTTTAGGCAAGTTTTTCCTTACCTTGTTACTGCTGATTCTGCTGGCGCTGGTGGTTCTCTATGTGCTGCTGCAAACCCAGTGGGGCGCAGGCTGGTTTAGCCATTGGGTAAGCGATAAAACCGCCTGGCATCTGTCGCTGAGTAAGATTGAGCACAACTTCTCCTCGCCTTCACACATCATCCTGGATGACTTCAGCTTCGGCCACGACGGCCAGCCGGCGGTGCTGGTGGCGAAGCGCGTCGATCTCGGTCTGGCACTGGTGCAGTTCAGCGATCCGCTGCATTTCGACAGCATTGAAGTGCGCGACGGCGACATCAACCTCGCTAACCAGTCACCACAAACCACGCTGCTGATTCAGGCCAACCGGCTGCAGCTCAATAACGTGCAGATCGAAAGCCCGCACAGCGCCCTGCCGCTGGCGGCGCAGCGGGTAAACGGCGGCATTGTGCCGTGGAAGCCCACGCCTGACGATATGCTGGGCAGCGATGCACAGTTCCAGATGAGCGCACGTGCCATGACGCTGGACGGCGTCGCCGGTAACAACGTCCTGCTATATCGCCAAACGCCGGCTGGTGCTGAGCAATATCGGCGCCGATCTGGCGCACGACTCAATGACCGAACGTGCCGAGCGCGACGCGCAGGGTAACTGGCAAATCAACCAGCTGCGTCTTAACGATATTCGCCTGCAAACCCAGCAGAGCCTGAGCGAGTTCCTCAGTCCGCTGCGTGACGTGCCTTCGGTGAGCATCAACCGGCTGGATATGACCGATGCGCGCCTGCAGGGCCCGGACTGGGCCGTGACCGATCTCGATCTGCCCCTGAAGAACATTACGCTGCGCGGCGATGACTGGCAGAGTGACGACGGTTCGCTGGCCATGAACGCCGGCAACTTTATTAACGGCAGCTTTGAACTCAACGATCCGATCGTCAATGCCGAATTCTCACCGCAGGGCATTCAGCTGACGCAGTTCAGCTCACGCTGGGTCAACGGCGTGATTCGTGCCAGCGGCAGCTGGACGCGCAGCGATAAGCGCCTGACGCTTGACGATTTAGCCATTGCCGGCCTGGAATACACGCTGCCGCAAAACTGGCGGGATCGCTGGCAGCAGACGCTGCCGGGCTGGCTGAATAGCGTGCTGGTGAAGCGTGCGACCGCTAACCGTAACCTGGTGATTGATATCAATCCGGCCTTCCCGTTCCAGATGACCGCGCTCGACGGTAATGCAGAGAATCTGCTGCTGGCACGCCAGCATCAATGGGGTATCTGGGCGGGCAAAGCCAGCTTTAACGCGGCGGAAGCCACCTTTAACCGCACCGATTTGCGCCATCCGTCGATTAGCCTGAACGCCAGCGATCGGCAGATTGAGGTCAGCGAGATGAGCGCCTTTAACGGCAGCGGATTACTGGAAACGGCAACCGCAGGACAGGAAGCACAGCGTCCGTTTACGCTGAACCTGAAAGGCCAGGCGGTGCCGGCAAACGTGCTGCAAAACTGGGGCTGGCCTGCGCTGCCGCTGGGTGGCAGCAGTAATTTGCAGCTGCAGCTGAAGGGCTCGCTCAGCGCTGGCGCCCCGCTGCGTGCCAGCGCAGAAGGCACTTTGTCGGTGACGACGGATACGCAGTCGCTGCAGCAGATGATGCGTGGCGGGCAGGTGCAGTGATGATTGCATGACCGATCGCGATGAAAAGCGCGATGCGGTTCAGTTACGCTTTTTTGGTCGCCATTAATGGCGCCCCTACAAAATCAATGCACAGTTTTTCCAGGGTGCGCATTCATGCGCACCGAGGTAATCGGATCAATTTTTTGGCTGCGCGCTGTGGTCGTTAATTAATGCGCGCGCCTGAACCGCCCTCTTCCAGCGGTCCGTCGGGATCGGCGGGTAACACGATATAGACGCCTTCAAACACCGCGCCCAGCTCATCATCCCCAAACAGCTCCACCTCCATCTGCACGCGTGCTTTTCGTCCGCGCGCCAGTCGGTCGAGATCGCCGCTCAGCGAGCCGAGATCGGCGATGGCGCCGGGCCATCCGCTGATGGGTTTGCTGTAGCGAATATGCGCATCGGCCAGAATAATGGTGCCGCCGAGATGGCGTTCGCGCAGCAGCAGCCAGATCAACCCCCAGCCGGTGAGCGTGGCGAGTGAAAACAGGCTGCCGGCAAACAGCGTATGGTGCGGGTTCTGGTTGCCGGCTTCTGGCATGGTGGTAACAAACTTCTGCCCGGTATACTGCAGAATGCGCACGCCCATCTTTTCGCTCAGCGGGATGTGTTCGTACCACGCCTGCTGCAGCTGTCCACACCAGTCGGCGCGATGCAGAATATCATCCAGCGTCACCACCGGTTTAATCATCAGGAAGTGACGCACCGGCGTGGTTTGCGGTGCGGTAATTTCGCCCTGATTGACAAAGCCCAGCTTGGCAAAGAACTCCACCGCATCCTCGCGCGCGCTACAGGTGACGCGTTTGGCCCCTTCCTGGCGCGCCACCGACTCCAGCGTCATCGCCACCAGCGTGCCCAGCCCTTTGCCCTGCACCGACGGATGCACCGCCAGAAAGCGGATCGCCGCTTCATTTTCCGCATTGATATACAGCCGGCCCACCGCTACCGGTTTGCCGTGCTCATCCACCACCATCTGGTGATGCGCCAGCGCATCCCAGGCATCACGTTCTGAGCCCTGCGGCTGGCGCAGCGGCTTCCGTAACATTTCCCAGCGGAACTGGTAATACATATCCAGTTCTTCCGCCGTTTGCAGTACGCGAAGATGATACATAAAGTGATTCTCTCGTTCGGAGCTTGCGTGGCTGATCCCTTGCCGCTCGGCTAAAAATTTCACACCTGTAACCAGAAGGTCACCGGACCATCGTTAATCAGCGAAACCTGCATATTGGCGGCGAAGCGCTCGTTGGCGGTGGTGACGCCCAGCGCCCGGCAGCGATCGCTGAAGTCGTGATAGAGGCGCTCGGCTTCCGCCGGATGCGCGCCGCCGGAAAAAGAGGGACGCATGCCTTTTTGCGTGTCGGCCGCTAGGGTGAATTGCGAAACCACCAGCACGCTACCGCCTGTCTGCTGTACGCTGAGGTTCATTTTGTCGTTCTCATCGCCAAAGATGCGGTAGCCCAGCACTTTCTCTGCCAGGCGCTGTGATTTCTGCTCGTCATCGCCCTTTTCCACCCCCAGCAGCACCAGCAGACCGGCGCCAATTTCGCCTACCGTGGCGTTATCCACGCTGACGCTGGCGCGCGTCACACACTGAATCAAAGCAATCATGTTTCCTCTCGTTCTTTATCGCGTTCCTGCTGTTTTAACTGGCGATAGTCATCCAGCGTGACGGTCACTTCTGCGCCTAACAACACAATACACCAGGTCCAGTAAACCCACAGAAACAGGATTGGGATCACCGCCAGCACGCCGTAAATTAACTGATACGAAGGAAACATCGTAACATAGAGCGCGAAGCCTTTTTTGCCCAGCTCGAACAGCAAACCCGCGACCACCGCACCTATCAACGCATCGTGTCCCGGCACGCGCCGCGTCGGCACAATGCTGTACAGCAGCCAGAAGGCAAGAATGGAGAGTACCAGCGGGAAGATGCGCAGCGCCTGATCGATCAGGCTGGTGACGCCGGTAACGTTCACCCAGCGCAGCGACAGCAGATAGGAGCTGATGGCCAGACTGGCACCGGCCAGCAGCGGTCCCAGCGTCAGGATCATCCAGTACACCGCAAAGGAGTAGACCATCGGGCGCGGCTTGTCGCTGCGCCAGATGGCGTTGAGCGCGCTGTCGACCGAGTGCATCAGCAGCAGCGCAGTGACAATCAGCCCGACCGCCCCGACCGCCGTCATTTTGTTGACGTTGGCGACAAACTGATCGAGATAGCGCTGAATCACATCCCCGGCGGCCGGCATAAAGTTAGTGAAGATGAAGTTCTTCAGCTGTACGCTGATGTCGGAGAACACCGGGAACGCGGCAAACAGCGCGAATACCACGGCAATCAGCGGCACCAGCGCCAACAGTGACACGTAGGCCAGGTTACCGGCCTGCGTGGTCATGTTGTCTTCATCGATGCGGCGCCACAGCAGTTTGATCCACAGGAAAAACGCATGCGCCGAGTGGCGCAGATGAGTTCGCATGGTCACTCAGCGACGGCTCGCAAACCAGTCAGGCACGGTTTTCGCATCTTCGACCAGCACGCTCTCAATGCCCAGCGCGCGCGCCGCATCAACATTGGCCTGGTTGTCATCAAAGAATACGGCCTGATCGGCGGTGAAGCCTTCATGCTCCAGTACGTAGTGCCAGATGCGCGCTTACGGTTTGCGCATGCCGATATCCTGCGACATATAGATGTGGTCGGCAGCCTACTGCACTTCCGGATACTGCGTTGGCCAGAACTCGAAATGCAGCTGGTTGGTGTTAGACAGAATCACCACGCGCTCGCCGCTGGCGCGCAGCTGGTTCATGATCGCCAGCGTTTCCGGACGCACGCCGACAAACACCGCCTGCCAGCCAGCGGTGAACTGCGGATAGCTCAGGGCAATATCGAGCTGGTCACACAGCCGCGCGGCAAACTCCGGGTCGCTGATTTCGCCCCGCTCGTGCTGCTCGAAGGTCTCGTCCATGCGAAAACGGCTCTGCAGCGTGGCAAGCGGCACGCGTCCCAGATCGCTCCAGACGCCGAGTACCCGATTGAAATCGATATCAACAATCACATTGCCTAAATCAAAGATGTACAGCATGACACCTCTCCTCTACGTTCCCTGGAACATTCACTCTAGCGGTAAAAGGCAAGCCTGAACAGGTACGCTTAGGGGAAATCCGCATTCCGGAAGCGGGGTCTGATTTCGTGCGGGTCGCGCTGCCTCAGCCGGCAGGCAAAAAAAAGCCCCGTGGGTGCAGGGCTCATTATCAGACGATTTCGCTTACTCTTTGCTGCCGCGAGACGCGCGTTTGCGATCGTTCTCGGTCAGATGGCGTTTACGAATACGCACTGACTGTGGCGTCACTTCTACCAGTTCGTCGTCATCGATGAACTCGATAGCCTGCTCCAGCGTCATTTTCTGCGGTGGTACCAGGGTGGTAGCTTCGTCAGTACCTGACGCACGCATGTTGGTCAGTTTCTTACCGGTCAGGCAGTTAACGGTCAGGTCGTTAGAACGGCTGTGAATACCGATGATCTGGCCTTCATACACTTCCGCACCGTGACCGAGGAACAGCTTACCGCGATCCTGCAGGCCGAACAGGGCGAAGGCAACCGCTTTACCCTGACCGTTGGAGATCAGCACGCCGTTCTGACGCTGGCCCACTTCGCCCGGACGCACGTCGTCGTAGTGGCTGAAGGTGGAGTAGAGCAGACCAGTACCGGAAGTCATGGTCATGAATTCGTTACGGAAGCCGATCAGACCACGGCTTGGGATCACGTAGTCGAGACGTACGCGGCCTTTACCATCCGGATCCATGTTTTTCAGGTCGCCTTTACGCTCACCCATCGCCTGCATCACCGAACCCTGGTGGGTTTCTTCGATGTCGAGGGTAACGTTTTCGAATGGCTCCTGCTTGCGGCCTTCGAATTCACGGAAGATAACTTTCGGACGGGATACCGCCAGCTCGTAGCCTTCACGACGCATGTTCTCGATCAGAACTGACAGGTGCAGCTCACCACGACCGGATACGCGGAATGCATCGGCATCTTCGGTTTCTTCTACGCGCAGCGCTACGTTGTGCACCAGCTCTTTGTTCAGACGCTCAAGGATCTGACGCGACGTCACAAACTTACCTTCTTTACCACAGAACGGTGAGGTGTTGACGTTGAAGAACATGGTTACGGTTGGCTCATCCACGCTCAGCGCCGGCAGCGCTTCCACATTCTGCGTGTCGCAGATGGTGTCGGAGATGTTCAGCTCGCCCAGACCAGTGATAGCGATGATGTCGCCCGCTTCAGCCAAGTCGGATTCAATACGCTCCAGACCCAGATGGCCCAGCACTTTACCGACTTTCGCGTTACGGGTTTTCCCTTCGCTGTCGATCACAGTAACCTGCTGGTTTGGCTTAACTTTACCGCGCTTGATGCGGCCGATACCGATTACGCCGAGGTAGTTGTTGTAGTCCAGCTGCGAGATCTGCATCTGCAGTGGGGCTTCAACTTCAACCTGCGGTGGAGAAACGTGGTCGACGATTGCCTGATACAGCGGGGTCATGTCGTCAGCCATGTCGGTGTGATCCAGACCGGCGATACCATTTAGCGCAGACGCATAAATGATCGGGAAATCGAGCTGCTCGTCAGTCGCGTCGAGGTTGACGAACAGGTCAAATACCTGGTCAACAACCCAGTCCGGACGCGCGCCAGGACGGTCAACTTTGTTGATGACTACAATTGGCTTCAAACCGTGGGCAAAGGCTTTCTTGGTTACGAAGCGGGTTTGCGGCATAGGGCCATCCATCGCGTCTACAACCAGCAGCACCGAATCCAACATGGACATGACGCGCTCAACTTCACCACCGAAGTCGGCGTGTCCCGGGGTATCAACGATGTTGATACGGTAGTCGTTCCATTTGATGGCGGTGTTTTTCGCTAGGATGGTAATCCCACGCTCTTTCTCCAAATCGTTGGAGTCCATCACGCACTCAGTCGCTTCGGTACGGGCATCAAAAGTACCGGACTGTTGCAGCAGTTTGTCAACCAGGGTGGTCTTACCATGGTCAACGTGCGCGATGATGGCGATGTTACGCAAATTTTCGATCACAGCTTTGCCTCAGGCATTATAGAAATAACGCGGTATTGTACACGGATTAAGCGAAAGACTGAACATGATCACAGTTTTCGCCGAAAGATTCTCGCAGTGCGCGTTTTTAGTATCAATAACGGTGCATTAAGCTGCACTTTGATGGCGCCTTGCACCATTCAAGTGCTTACCCTAAACTGACGGCACAATTCTGGTGCACTCCGTCCACGCTGGTGCAGCCGTCGTCTCACCGCAGGGCGCATCACAGCGCCATTTTCACCATTGTAATAAAGTTGGCACAGAATTCGCTTTATATCTTTTAAGCGAAAACTACAGTTGCACAACGGTTGAAGAGCTTGCCGAGATCTTGGTCAGGGGTGGTCAGTAGTCGTGACACATTCCCGGCAACAGAAGTTTTCTCACCACGACGACAAAATGACCATTTCCAGGAGAGTTGAGTATGTCCGCTGAACACGTTCTCTCGATGATGAACGAGCACAAAGTTAAGTTTGTTGACCTGCGTTTTACCGATACCAAAGGTAAAGAACAGCACGTTACTATCCCTGCTCACCAGGTTAACGCTGACTTCTTCGAAGAAGGCAAAATGTTCGATGGCTCTTCCATCGGCGGCTGGAAAGGCATTAACGAATCAGACATGGTGCTGATGCCGGATGCAACAACTGCCGTGATGGATCCGTTCTTCGAAGATCCGACGCTCATCATCCGCTGTGACATTCTCGAGCCAGGCACGCTGCAGGGCTACGATCGCGACCCGCGCTCCATTGCCAAGCGCGCAGAAGAGTTCCTGCGTTCTTCCGGCATCGCCGACACCGTACTGTTCGGACCTGAGCCAGAGTTCTTCCTGTTTGACGACATCCGTTTCGGCTCTTCGACTTCCGGCTCACACGTGGCTATCGACGACATAGAAGCAGCCTGGAACACCGGTAAAGAGTACGAAGGCGGTAACAAAGGTCACCGTCCAGGTCTGAAAGGCGGCTACTTCCCGGTACCACCGGTTGACTCATCACAGGACATCCGTTCTGCCATGTGTCTGACCATGGAGCAGATGGGTCTGGTGGTTGAAGCGCATCACCACGAAGTGGCAACCGCTGGTCAGAACGAAGTGGCTACCCGCTTCAACACCATGACCAAGAAAGCTGACGAAATTCAGATCTACAAATATGTTGTGCACAACGTCGCGCACGCCTACGGCAAAACGGCTACCTTTATGCCGAAGCCGATGTTTGGCGACAACGGTTCCGGTATGCACTGCCACATATCACTGTCTAAAGGCGGCGTAAACCTGTTCTCTGGCGACAAATACGGCGGCCTGTCTGAAACTGCCCTGTTCTACATCGGCGGTATCATCAAGCACGCAAAAGCCATCAACGCCCTAGCAAACCCGACCACCAACTCGTACAAGCGTCTGGTCCCAGGCTACGAAGCGCCGGTAATGCTGGCTTACTCAGCACGTAACCGTTCTGCGTCTATCCGTATCCCGGTTGTGGCCAGCCCGAAAGCACGTCGTATCGAAGCGCGTTTCCCGGATCCAGCGGCTAACCCATACCTGGCGTTCACCGCACTGCTGATGGCCGGCCTCGACGGCGTGATCAACAAGATCCACCCTGGCGATGCGATGGACAAAAACCTGTACGACCTGCCACCAGAAGAAGAAGCTGAGATTCCAAAAGTGGCCGGTTCACTGGAAGAAGCACTGAATGCACTGAACGAAGACCGCGAGTTCCTGACCCGTGGCGGCGTGTTCACCGACGACGCTATCGATGCTTATATCGAACTGCGTAAAGCTGACAACGACCGCGTACGCATGACGCCGCACCCGGTTGAGTTCGAACTGTACTACAGCGTTTAATCCTTAAAAGATTCGCGCAGATGCACCGTAGCCGCCAACGCCGCGACGGTGCTAATCCTAGCGCTGAAGATTTTTTGTTGCCGTGGAAACTTTAGCCCATCTCCGGATGGGCTTTTTTCACCGCGAATTCATCGTTTGACGGATAGATTTGCGTCCCCAAAGGCTATAATGCACTAATTTAGTGCTGAGGAACGCTGTATGGCAACTGGCACGCTGCCCGACGCGGGGCAGATTCTCAACTCCCTGATCAACAGTATTTTGCTGGTCGATAACGATCTGGTTATCCACTACGCCAACCCGGCGGCCCAGCAATTACTGGCGCAAAGCTCACGAAAATTGTTCGGCACGCGCTTACCGGAACTTACCGGCTATTTTTCGCTGAACATTGAGGTAATGAGCGAGAGTTTAGGGGCAGGCCAGGGCTTTACCGATAGCGAAGTAACGTTAGTGGTTGATGGCCGCGCGCACATTATGTCGCTCACGGCACAGCGTCTACCCGACGGATTTATTCTGCTGGAAATGGCGCCGATGGATAATCAGCGTCGTCTCAGCCAAGAGCAGATTCAGCACGCTCAGCAGGTTGCCGCGCGCGATCTGGTACGCGGCCTGGCGCACGAAATTAAAAACCCGCTCGGCGGATTGCGCGGCGCGGCGCAGCTGTTATCGCGCGCCCTGCCCGATCCGGCGCTGAATGAATATACCAAAGTAATTATTGAGCAGGCCGACCGGCTGCGTAACTTGGTCGACCGCCTGCTGGGTCCGCAGCAGCCCGGACTGCACGTGACCCAGAGCATCCATCAGGTGGCTGAACGTGTGGTTAACCTGGTGTCGATGGAGCTGCCGGAAAACGTCTCACTGGTGCGTGATTATGACCCCAGCCTGCCGGAGCTGCCGCACGACCCGGACCAGATTGAGCAGGTGCTGCTTAACGTGGTACGTAACGCACTGCAGGCGCTGGGCGAAGCGGGCGGCACCATTGTCATCCTTACCCGTACCGCGTTTCAGCTGACGTTACACGGCACGCGTTACCGGCTGGTGGCGCGTATCGACATTGAAGATGATGGCCCGGGCATTCCGGCCCAGCTGCAGGATACGCTGTTCTATCCGATGGTCAGCGGACGCGAAGGCGGCACCGGTTTAGGTCTCTCTATCGTCCGCAGCCTGATCGATCAGCATTCGGGAAAAATTGAATTTAACAGTTGGCCAGGCCACACCGAATTCTCGGTTTACCTGCCTATTCGCCAGTGAGGTTTCTATGCAACGAGGGATAGTCTGGATCGTCGATGACGATAGCTCCATCCGCTGGGTGCTTGAACGTGCGCTCACTGGAGCCGGTTTAAGCTGCGCCACCTTTGACAGCGGCAACGAGGTGCTGGATGCGCTCTCGACCAAAACCCCGGACGCATTATTGTCGGATATTCGTATGCCAGGCATGGATGGTCTGGCGCTGCTGAAGCAGATCAAACAGCGTCATCCGATGCTGCCGGTCATCATTATGACCGCGCATTCGGACCTCGACGCGGCGGTCAGCGCTTATCAGCAGGGCGCGTTTGATTACCTGCCTAAGCCGTTTGATATTGATGAAGCGGTCGCGCTGGTAGAGCGCGCCATCAGTCACTATCAGGAGCAGCAGCAGCCGCGCAATCAGCCGGTAAGCGGCCCGACCACCGACATCATCGGCGAAGCGCCGGCGATGCAGGATGTCTTCCGCATCATCGGCCGTCTGTCGCGTTCGTCGATCAGCGTGCTGATCAACGGCGAGTCCGGTACCGGTAAAGAGCTGGTAGCGCATGCGCTGCATCGCCACAGCCCGCGCGCCAAATCCCCGTTTATCGCGCTAAATATGGCGGCGATCCCGAAGGATTTGATCGAATCGGAGCTGTTTGGCCACGAGAAAGGCGCTTTTACCGGCGCGAACCAGATTCGTCAGGGCCGCTTTGAGCAGGCCGATGGCGGCACGCTGTTTCTCGACGAAATCGGCGATATGCCGCTTGATGTGCAGACGCGCCTGCTGCGCGTGCTGGCCGATGGCCAGTTCTATCGTGTTGGCGGCTATGCGCCGGTCAAAGTGGATGTGCGCATCATCGCCGCTACCCACCAGAATCTGGAGCTGCGCGTGCAGGAAGGCAAATTCCGTGAGGACCTGTTCCATCGCCTCAACGTGATTCGCGTGCATCTGCCGCCGCTGCGTGAACGTCGCGAGGATATCCCGCGTCTGGCGCGGTACTTCCTGCAGGTCGCAGCGCGTGAGCTGGGCGTGGAAGCGAAAATTCTGCACCCGGAGACCGAAGCCGCGCTGACGCGACTGCACTGGTCGGGTAACGTGCGCCAGCTGGAGAACACCTGCCGCTGGCTGACGGTCATGGCCGCAGGCCAGGAAGTGCTGATTCAGGATCTGCCGCCGGAGCTGTTTGAGTCGAGTACGCCGGAAAATCCGGTGCAGTTGCTGCCGGACAGCTGGGCAACGCTGCTGGCGCAGTGGGCAGACCGCGCGCTGCGTTCCGGTCATCAAAACCTGCTGTCAGAAGCACAGCCGGAGATGGAGCGTACGCTGCTGACCACTGCACTGCGTCATACGCAGGGCCACAAGCAGGAAGCGGCACGTTTACTGGGCTGGGGCCGCAATACGCTCACGCGTAAACTGAAAGAACTGGGCATGGAATAACGCGGAAAAGTGTAAAAGGGTTATTTATTGCACACTTTCTGCGCGTGTTCTGCGCGTGACATCTGTACAGACCGGTGCCGTTCAGTATCATACGGGCGGCAATCGGGAGAGGCTAACATGGTGCAATCTGTCATCCAGCTGATAGCGCATAACGTGGCGGCAATCGGTAATGCTGTGACTCACTCACCGCAAACTGCGCTGGCCGCCGTGGTCTGCGCCATCAGCGTCAGTCTGTTCAGTTAACATAAAGGGAGCGCTGGCTCCCTTTATGCTTAAATTACCCGCGAAAATTGCTGCATGCGCGCTTTCTGCCGCAGATAGCGGTCAAAGCACATGCAACCGGTGACCTGCAGCCGGCGCTCACCAATCTCAAGCAAGCCGTCCGCCACCAGCGGCGCCAGCAGCGCTAAGTCCTCAGCAAAATAGCGTTCAAACACCACCGGCCACCGGGCTTCGATGTCGGCAAAATCCAGCGCAAAGTTACAGAGCAGCGCTTTAATCACATCACGCCGCAGACAATCATCCTCGCTCAGGGTTAAACCGCGCCATAGCGCATGGCCCTGCTGCTCAACGCTGGCATACCAGGCTTTTAACTCTTTCTGATTCTGCGCATAGCTGTCGCCCAGCATGCTGATGGCCGAAACGCCCAGCCCGAGCAGTTCGGTTTCGCCCTGCGTGGTATAACCCTAGAAATTGCGATGCAGCACGCCGGCGCGCTGCGCCACCGCCAGTTCATCATCCGGTTTGGCAAAATGGTCCATGCCAATAAACTGGTAACCCGCACCGGTCAGCGTCGCGATGGTTTGCTGCAGGATTTGCAGCTTCTGCGCCGCCGTCAGCAGCTCCTCATCTTTGATTTTGCGCTGTGCGGCAAACAGCGCAGGCATGTGCGCATAGTTGAAGACGCTGAGGCGATTTGGATTGAGCGCAATCACCCGCTGCAGCGTAAAGGCAAAGCTCTCTGGCGTCTGCAGCGGCAGGCCGTAGATCAAATCCAGACTGACTGAGCGGAATCCCTGCGCGCGGGCACGTTGCACCAGGGCGAAAATGGTCTCTTCATCCTGAACGCGGTTGACCCGCTCCTGCACCGACTTGTTGAAATCCTGCACGCCCATGCTCAGGCGATTGAAGCCCTCAGCCCGCAGGTGATCGATCATCTCCAGCTCAATCTCACGCGGATCGACTTCGATCGACATCTCCACATCGTCAGCGATGTCGAAATGGCTGCGCAGCAGCGCCACCAGCCGGCTGACCTGCTGCTGATTAAGGAAGGTGGGCGTGCCGCCGCCCCAGTGCAGCTGCGTAACGCGACGGCCGGCAAACAGCGGAGCGCGCTGACGAATCTCCTGCGCCAGAACCTCCAGATAGCGATCGGCCTTGTGCAGCTGGCGCGTCACGATTTTATTGCAGCCGCAGAAGTAACACAGACGATGGCAGAACGGGATATGCACATACAGCGACAGCGCGCGCTCGGGATAGCGCTCAACCGCGCGCTGAAAATCGTTCGCGTCAAAGCTTTCACTGAATTCCAGCGCGGTGGGATAGGAGGTGTAACGCGGACCGGCGTAATTGTATTTTTCGATGAGCCGCTGATCCCACTCAATCTGCTGCGATGACATGCTCACTCCTTACGGTGACGTCGTCTGAGGGCGGGTCGCGTGGCAGAAGAGGAGACGAAGCGCTGGGCGGAACGCCGCCGTAAGCGCGATTTCAGCCGCGACAGGCGGCGTAGTTTAAACAATAACCACAGCAGATAACACGTCAGCAGCAGCGCTAAAATTGATCTAGGCCAAAACATAGGTGAATACTTGTTTAGCGCGGCATGCGCAAAGCCGCATGCCGATCAAAAATGGCGGTTAGTGGCCCTTAAGCAGGCGCATCATATCCTCTTCAGCCTGCTCGTCTTCGGCGTCGTCATCCAACGCAATGCCCAGCGTTTCCATCAGCTCGTCGATGCGATCCAGCGTCTCATCCAGCCACGCCTGATCTTCTGCGCTCAGGGTTTCGCCGCTCTCAAGGCGATCGAGCAGCGTGTCGAGACGCTCATCGTTCTCCAGCTTCGCCAGCTCTTCCTGCGGCGTCAGAAGCACTTTTTCGGCTTTAGGCTTTGGCTTCGCCACTTTCTTCTCGGGCAGGGTTTTTCCGTCCGCCACCAGCGCGATTGGCTTTTTGCTGCCCACGCGCGGATCGGCGCTCTTTTTGCTGTGCCCTTTACCGGCGCTTTGCGTTTCCGGGTTGGCGCGGCTGCCGGATTTGTGGCCGCTGTGCTTTTTATCGCGCTTGCGATCGCGGGCTTCCTGGTTCAGTTCTTCACGCGATTTGCGTTTCGCTTTAGCAGCAGGTTTGCCACGCTGGGCTGGTGCAGGTTGCTTCATGTGTTCGGTCTCGGCGATGCCTGGTGAGTTCAGTATAGAATTGCGGCGAAATCTAGCAGAAAGATGACAAAGAAATAAGGCGATAGCCTGTGCTATCGCCTTATTTCGCACCTTCATACGAAGGAGACACGCGTCAAATCCTTTACGGCTCACAACGTCCCGGTTGCTCCATCGCCACATTGCTCCTGCGAGTAATCCCTGTCCCTGTCCGATTCCTGCCTGAATCGCTCTCCTGCCATGCTCGCGGTCATCCCCGACGCTCCTGAGCTCATCATCCTGATGGGTGCTGCCGTGCACTGACAACAAATGTAGACCAAACAGTAAATTGAACAAGTGAGACTTGTCTCTAATTTAGAGCGGTCTTTTTCATATTTAACTTAACCTTATGAAAATAAAAAACAATATGGCAAATGAATGTTGCATGAATCCGTCATCACTGGTAGCAGTTATCGGCGATCTCTTACAAAATGGCGCGTTAAGACGTCTGTCGGGCACTTTTGCGCCATAACAGGTATAATTAGCGCCATTGCCCGATCATTCTGCTGGAGTTTTACATTGTCTGCTTTGAACTATCACGTCACCCATTTCATGCTCAGCGCGCCGGATATTCGTCATCTACCGGCGGATACGGGCATTGAAGTTGCCTTTGCTGGACGCTCAAATGCAGGCAAATCCAGCGCGCTGAATACCCTGACCAACCAGAAAAGCCTGGCGCGTACCAGTAAAACGCCAGGCCGCACGCAGCTGATTAACCTGTTTGAAGTGGTGGAAGGCAAACGCCTGGTGGATTTACCGGGTTACGGTTATGCGGAAGTCCCGGAAGAGATGAAGCGTAAATGGCAGCGCGCGCTGGGTGAATATTTGCAGAAACGTCAGGCTCTGAAAGGACTGGTGGTGCTGATGGATATCCGCCATCCACTTAAAGATCTCGATCAGCAAATGGTTGAGTGGGCAGGGCAGAGCGGTATTCCGGTCATGATTCTGCTAACCAAAGCCGACAAGCTGACTTCCGGTGCCCGTAAAGCGCAGCTGAACATGGTGCGTGAAGCATCGCTGGCATTTATGGGCGATGTCCAGGTCGAGATGTTCTCATCGCTGAAAAAACTGGGCGTCGATAAGCTGCGTCAGAAACTCGATACCTGGTTTAGCGAGCTGACCCCGGCGCAGGAAGGCGACGGCGAAGCGCTGTCAGAGTAGTGCCTGAGCGGACCTTTGCGTCCGCTTTTTTTCAGAAAAAGCCCAATAAAAAACGCCCCAGTCATAAATGACTGGGGCGGCTAATATTCAGCCAAATCCGATTACGTGAAGTAACAGGTCTGAAAGATAGAACATCTTACCTCTGTACCCTACGCGATGAACTTTACCCGATTTTTTCTGACCAACAAAGGGTTTTTTGTTGTTAAGTTTCAGAATTCGACATCTTTTTTACCAGCTTCGTCACATTTTCGCGTAGGGCATGTAGTTTAATTAACAAAAAAATGCTTAGCCGATAAGCAGTTACTCAACCTGTATTTTACCGGCAATTTTGATGACCGGCTGAACCGATTAAGTAAACTTTTTTCTTATGACGCTGCCCGCCGCCTGCATCTGCGACTGACAGCGGGCCCTTAGTGCGCCTGATCCCAGTTATCGCCCGTACCCACTTCAACCTGCAGCGGTACATCCAGCTTCATGCTGTTCTCCATCAGTTCGCGGATCGTCTGGCTGGCGCCTGCGACGGCATCTTTGTGGATCTCAAATACCAGTTCATCGTGTACCTGCATGATCATTTTCACCTCGTCACTGTTCTGCTGCAGCAGCCAGCCGTCAACGGCGATCATGGCACGTTTGATGATGTCCGCCGCGGTGCCCTGCATCGGTGCGTTGATCGCCGCACGTTCGGCGGCTTTACGGCGAATGGCATTGCTGGAGTTGATGTCCGGCAGCCACAGACGACGACCATCAAGCGTCTCGACGTACCCCTTATCCGCGGCTTGCGCGCGCGTCGCTTCCATATAACGCAGCACGCCCGGATAGCGCTCAAAGTAGAGATCCATGTACTTCTTCGCTTCGCCGGCACCAATATTCAGCTGACGCGACAAACCAAATGCGCTCATGCCATAAATCAGTCCGAAGTTGATTGCTTTCGCACTGCGGCGCTGCTCACCGGAAACCTTGCTTAGCGCCACACCAAACACTTCAGACGCCGTGGCGCGGTGGATATCCTCTCCCTGCGCAAACGCATCCAGCAGGCCTTTGTCCTGCGACAGGTGCGCCATGATTCGCAGCTCAATCTGCGAATAGTCGGCGGCCACGATGCGCTTATCCGCGCCCGCGATAAACGCCTGACGAATGCGCCGTCCCTCTTCGTTGCGCACCGGAATGTTTTGCAGGTTCGGGTCGTTCGAGGAGAGTCGTCCGGTGGCCGTCACCGCCTGGTGATAAGAGGTGTGTACCCGGCCGGTGATCGGATTGATCATCTGCGGCAGCTTATCGGTGTAAGTGGATTTCAGCTTCGACAGGCCGCGATGCGCAAGAATCACTTTCGGCAGCGGATAGTCGAGCGCCAGCTCAGCCAGCACTTTTTCACTGGTCGATGGCGCGCCGCCCGGCGTTTTCTTTGTCGGCTTAATCTCCTGCTTCTCAAACAGAATGGTTTGCAGCTGTTTGGTGGAGGAGAGGTTGAAAGGCTCGCCGGCCAGCTCGTGCGCCTTCTGCTCCAGCTCGGCCAGACGCGTGGTCAGCTCCTGCGAATGTTTCGCGAGGATGTTCTGATCGATCAGCACACCGTTGCGCTCTACGCGGGAAATGACCGTCACCAGCGGCATCTCAATCGCCTCGAATACCTGCTTCGGACCGGCTTCCTGCTCCAGCTTTGGCCACATCTGCAGATGCAGCTGCAGCGTGACGTCAGCGTCTTCTGCCGCATAGTGCGCCGCCTGCTCAAGAGCGATCTGATTGAAGGTGAGCTGATATTTACCTTTACCGGCGATTTCTTCGAAAGTGACGGTTTTGTGGTTAAGCCAGCGAGCCGCTAGGCTGTCCATATCATGCTTGCCGCCAACGCTGTTCAGGCAGTAAGACTCCAGCATCGTGTCGAATTTGATGCCGTTCAGCTCAATATCGTAATTTTTCAGTACGCCACGATCGTACTTCAGATTCTGCCCGACCTTCGCTGCTTTACTGTCCTCCAGCAGCGGTTTCAGCTGCTTCAGCACCGCGGCGCGATCCAGCTGCGGTGGTGCGTCAAGATAGTCATGCGCCACCGGCAGGTAAGCGGCCTTGCCCGGTGCCACGGCGAAGGCAATGCCGACAATATTGGCGCTCAGGGTATCCAGCGAATCGGTTTCCAGATCAAAAGCAAACACGTCGGCGCTTTGCAGTTTTTTCAGCCAGTCGGCAAAGGTCGCCTCGTCGAGGATGGTGACATAGCCGTCGGATGACAGCACGCTGACCGTTTCCGCTGCGGCCACGGCGGGTTCATCAAGCAGCGATTTCTGCGCCTGGCTATTGCTCTTTTTACCCTGCAGCCATTTTCCTTCCTGCAGATCGGCAAGCCAGCGTTTGAATTCATAGCGGCTGAACAGCGTCTGCAATGCTTCAACATCAGGCTCGTTAACCGTCAGCTGCTCGCAGGCCAGCTCCAGTTCCACATCGGTTTTGATGGTCGCCAGCTGGTAGGAGAGAAACGCCACATCGCGATTCTGCTCCAGCTTCGCCGCCATGGTTTTTGCCCCACGGAAGGAGAGATCGGCCACTTTATCAAGGTTGTCGTAGATGGATCGCATGCCGCCCAGTCCCTGCAGCAGCGCCTGTGTGGTTTTCTCGCCCACGCCCGGTACGCCCGGGATGTTGTCCGAGCTGTCGCCCATCATGGCGAGGAAATCGATAATCAGCGAAGGCGGCACTCCGTATTTCTGTTCGACTTCTTCCGGCCCGAGCACGGTGTTGGTCATGGTATTGATCAGGGTAATGCCCGGCGTCACCAGCTGCGCCATGTCTTTATCGCCGGTGCTGATCAGCACCGCACGCCCCTGCTTTTCCGCTTCCAGCGCCAGCGTGCCAATCACGTCATCGGCTTCCACGCCGGACACCGCCAGCAGCGGCAGCCCCATGGCTTTTACCATCTCGTGCAGCGGCGCGATTTGCGCGCGTAAATCGTCCGGCATCGGTGGACGATGCGATTTATAATTTTCAAACAGCTCATCGCGGAACGTTTTGCCTTTGGCATCGAAGACCACAGCCACATGGCTGGGTTGATACTGCATCAGCAGGCTTTTCAGCATGTTGAGCACACCATACATGGCGCCGGTTGGCTCACCCGCACTGTTGGTCAGCGGCGGAAAGGCATGATATGCACGGTAGAGGTAGGAAGAGCCATCTACCAGAATCAGGGGATTTTCTGCAATTTGCGCCATAGGTTTGTATTTTCTTCGTTGCGATAATCAGGGTTATAAGGATGCCACAACCAGCGAACAATGTTGAAGTAACAGCAGAAAGTGAGGATCTTTTTCGCGGTTACGCGGCGGGGATCGCAAGGAGCATCTTGTGGATAACTTTGTGCGTAAAATTCATAACGTATTGTTTTTTACGTTAATTGCAATCATTTTACGATTAAAATACCCTTATAATCAGTAACTTATAATCTTGCCGTAATACGAAACACCTTTTTAAAAAGGCGATCGTCTATGTGGATATGAAGCGAAAGGGTAATCAAAAAACGCTGCCGGTGAGGGATGAACGGCTCAGTGAATTAAGGATGTGGTGTGGGTTGGTTTCACTGTAGCGGCGGGTGATAACCGCGCCGCTACAGCATAAGCTATCGCGTTCTCAGCGCTTAATTACTTTTTCTCAACCAGGAATTTCACGACGTTGGCATAATCCGCCACGAAGTTATCCGTTGAGCTGGTGTCCAGGCCGCCGTTGTTAACCATGTATTTGCCGTTAACGAAAATCGCCGGTACGCCCTGCAGATTAACATCCGAAGCCGCTTTCTGCTGCTGTGCAACCAGCGCCTTCACGGCGAAGCTGTTCCACGCTGCATCGTAATCTTCAGAGGTGATATCCACTGCTTTAATGAAGGTTTCTTTCAGGTTGGCTGCGTCGGTAATGGTCTGGGTCTTCTGGATGCCGTCGAAAATGGGTGCAGTCACTTTATCTTCCACACCCAGCGCCATTGCCACTGCCCACGCATGCGTGACCACCGGACCGAAGTCGCCGCCGAGGAAATCAACGTGATATTTGGTCACTTTGGTATCCGCTGGCAGATTCTTTCTCACCGCATCGCTGACGTGGTAAATGCGTTCAAACTGGTAGCAGTGCGGGCAGAAGAAGGAGAAGAACTCCATGACCTGCGGCTCACTGGCGACCGTTTTTGGCAGCGTAACGTACTGTTTGCCGTGGTTGAACTGTGCCGCTGAGGCGCTAAATGCCAGCATCAAACCTACCAGCGCAAACCAAATCTTTTTCATCGTGAGAACATCTCCTGAGTACTCCATTAAAATTGCGTGCTAAGCTGTAACGGCGTTTCGTGTAACAGCCTTTCCTGCTCGATAAATAGTGCAATCTGCCGGCGCCAGAAGTCCTCATCGGTCATCCAGGGGAAGGCGCGCGGAAAAGCGGGATCCTGCCAGCGGCGTACCACCCAGGCCAGATAATAAACCATGCGCATGGCGCGTAAAGACTCAATCAGTGTCAATTCGTGTAAATCGAAATCACCAAATTCGTTATACGCTTCCAGCAAAATATCCCACTGGATCAATTGCTCCTGACGGCTGCCGTTCACCAGCATCCACAAATCCTGCATTGCCGGACCGGTGCGCGCGTCATCGAGATCGACAAACATCGGCCCATCGCGCCATAGAATATTGCCGGGATGGCAGTCACCGTGCAGCCGAAGCGGTTGCCACTGGCTATGCCAGCTCTGCTGCAGCGTGGCGCTGAGTTTATCTAACGCATTCAGTAGCGCATCCTTCAGCGAAGCGGGCACCAGCGCGCTCTGTTCCAGCTGCAGACGTGGCTCAACCACATACTCCTGCAGGCCCAAGGTGGGCCGCTGGCGGAACGGGCTGTGGCGTCCGGTTTGATGAATACGGCCAAGGAAACGACCCACCCACTCCATCTGCTCTTCATTGTCGGTTTCATACTGCCGGCCACCGAGGCTGGGGAACACCGCGAACATAAAGCCAGCGTGCTGATTGAGCGTATTGCCCTGCAGCGCCAGCGGCGCGGCAACCGGCACTTCATCGTCCAGCAGATCCTGAGCAAACCGATGCTCTTCAGCGATCTGCGCGGCGCTCCAGCGTTGCGGACGATAGAACTTAGCGACATAGCGTCGCTTATCCTCATCGCTGAACTGATAGACGCGGTTTTCGTAGCTGTTCAGGGCGGTTAAGCCGGACTCGCCCCGCAGACCGACATCCCAGAGCGCATCGAGGATGACGCCGGGATTCAGCGTCTGAAAATTAAAAGCGGCTTCGCTCATCATTGTGCCTGTGTGTTACCTGTGCGTTGAACGCGCAAGGATAACACTACTCATCATCCTTGATCACACCGCGCGCACGTAATAGCGCGCTTTTGAAGTCCACTTCATAATCTTTCTTCAGACCCGGGATTACAGCCTAGCTACCGGCATCACGCATTTTGAGATGTTAAATCAATACGTCATCGCTTAATTCACTTAATGGGCCACTGAAACCTGATTCCTGCGCTAGTTTTTGTAAAAATGCCAGCAGGTTGAGATCGGGTTCTTGCTGCCAGGCAGGCTGCAGCAATTCGAGCAGTTCATTGAGTCGGTGATATTTCATCATTGATTCCTTTGCGCAGGTGGTTCGCTACTGCGAGTTAAGTATCGTCCAGAATAAACAGGGAGACGAAGATGACCGCATTTACCGGTGTGATCCTCGCAGGCGGGCAAGGCAGCCGTATGGGAGGTCAGGATAAGGGCTTGCTGCCATTACAGGGCAAACCGCTTTATCAGCACGTTCTGCAGCGATTACAGCCGCAGGTCAATATTGTGTTGATTAGCGCCAACCGTAACATTGATCGTTATCAGGCAAGTGGTTGTCAGGTGATTCGTGATTCGTTGCCTGATTATCCCGGTCCGCTGGCAGGAATGCTCAGTGGTCTGCGGCACAGCCAGACCGAATGGGTGGCGTTTTGCGCCTGCGATACGCCATGGCTACCACAGGATTTTGTTGCACGACTGTGGCAGCAGCGTGGTGCAGCCGCCGCCGTGTGGGTGACATCGGGTCAGAGTGATCATCCGGCGCTGGCACTGGTGCATCGTGCGCTGGCAGATGATCTGGAAGCGTGGCTGCTGCGCGGAGAACGCCGTCTGATGCAGTTTATGCGTGAGCATGGCGGACACGGCGTACTGTTTGATGATGATGAAGTCGCCTTCCGCAATATCAATACGCCTGACGATTTGGTTAACGAGGAAAGTGCGTGATGAGTGTGCCGTTACTGGCGGTGGTGGGCTGGAGTGGCACCGGCAAAACCACCCTGTTACAACAGGTGATTCCGCTACTGAGAGCGCAGGGCATTCGCCCCGGGCTGATCAAGCATACCCATCATCAGATGGATATCGATACGCCGGGAAAAGACAGTTATCTGCTGCGCAAAGCGGGAGCCGATCAGGTGGTCGTCGCCAGCGAGCAACGCTGGGCGTTAATGTGCGAAACACCGCAACAGCCGCTTAGTTTAGCGGAGCTGGCAGGTCGTATGGACGCTGCAACGCTGCATCTGGTGCTGGTTGAGGGGTTTAAACAGGAACCCGTACCCAAGATGGTGCTATGGCGGCGCGGCGTTAAGGGGGAAATTGATGAATTGCTGGACGACTGGGTGATTGCCGTTGCGACGGATGAAGTAATCGCGTTAATCACCACGCAGCCGGCAAAATCCCCGAGGAACAGGACGTTACTGCCCTCGCCAAGCACCATAAACGGCTGATTATTTTGCTGGCTGGCGTGCCAGGCTGAGGAAATGGCTTCTGCGCTATCCGCAACAACAAGCTTTTCAGCCGCGATTGCAAGACCCAGTGTGTTGAACGCTTTCAGGGAAGTCTGAGGGCTGGACATGTTACGGCCTTTACTGATTAATCTGGCCGTAGTTTACCCGATTACACGGTTTTACAGTGGGGAGTTTTCGCGTTTTTAGCGGGAAATTTGCTGAAGTACAGACGTAAAAAAGCCCCGAACGAAGGTTCGGGGCTTCTTTACTTGTTTGATGCCTGGCAGTTCCCTACTCTCGCATGGGGAGGCCCCACACTACCATCGGCGCTACGGCGTTTCACTTCTGAGTTCGGCATGGGGTCAGGTGGGACCACCGCGCTGTTGCCGCCAGGCAAATTCTGGTGCTCGAAACGAATATTTTTCACTGATGCTGCGTTGCCTCAGCGCAAAATCTTTCGTTTCCGCTAATTTTATCCGTCACAAACTGAAAATTCTTTCTGTCTCTCAGCTTAAAACGCCTCTGGCGTTGTAAGGTTAAGCCTCACGGGTCATTAGTACCGGTTAGCTCAACGCATCGCTGCGCTTACACACCCGGCCTATCAACGTCGTCGTCTTCAACGTCCCTTCAGGACCCTCAAGGGGTCAGGGAGAACTCATCTCGGGGCAAGTTTCGTGCTTAGATGCTTTCAGCACTTATCTCTTCCGCACTTAGCTACCGGGCAGTGCCATTGGCATGACAACCCGAACACCAGCGGTGCGTTCACTCCGGTCCTCTCGTACTAGGAGCAACCCCCCTCAATTCTCCAGCGCCCACGGCAGATAGGGACCGAACTGTCTCACGACGTTCTAAACCCAGCTCGCGTACCACTTTAAACGGCGAACAGCCGTACCCTTGGGACCTACTTCAGCCCCAGGATGTGATGAGCCGACATCGAGGTGCCAAACACCGCCGTCGATATGAACTCTTGGGCGGTATCAGCCTGTTATCCCCGGAGTACCTTTTATCCGTTGAGCGATGGCCCTTCCATTCAGAACCACCGGATCACTATGACCTGCTTTCGCACCTGCTCGAGCCGTCACTCTCGCAGTCAAGCTGGCTTATGCCATTGCACTAACCTCCTGATGTCCGACCAGGATTAGCCAACCTTCGTGCTCCTCCGTTACGCTTTGGGAGGAGACCGCCCCAGTCAAACTACCCACCAGACACTGTCCGCAGCCCGGATTACGGGCCTACGTTAGAACATCAAACATTAAAGGGTGGTATTTCAAGGTTGGCTCCACGCAGACTGGCGTCCGCGCTTCAAAGCCTCCCACCTATCCTACACATCAAGGCTCAATGTTCAGTGTCAAGCTATAGTAAAGGTTCACGGGGTCTTTCCGTCTTGCCGCGGGTACACTGCATCTTCACAGCGATTTCAATTTCACTGAGTCTCGGGTGGAGACAGCCTGGCCATCATTACGCCATTCGTGCAGGTCGGAACTTACCCGACAAGGAATTTCGCTACCTTAGGACCGTTATAGTTACGGCCGCCGTTTACCGGGGCTTCGATCAAGAGCTTCTCCTTGCGGATAACCCCATCAATTAACCTTCCGGCACCGGGCAGGCGTCACACCGTATACGTCCACTTTCGTGTTTGCACAGTGCTGTGTTTTTAATAAACAGTTGCAGCCAGCTGGTATCTTCGACTGGCCTCGGCTCCGGGAGCAAGTCCCTTCACCTACGCGCCAGCGTGCCTTCTCCCGAAGTTACGGCACCATTTTGCCTAGTTCCTTCACCCGAGTTCTCTCAAGCGCCTTGGTATTCTCTACCTGACCACCTGTGTCGGTTTGGGGTACGATTTCGTGTTACCTGGAGCTTAGAGGCTTTTCCTGGAAGCAGGGCATCAGTTACTTCACCGCCGTAGCGGCTTGTCGTCACGCCTCAGTGTTAAAGAAGACCGGATTTGCCTGGTCTTCACACCTGCCCGCTTAAACCGGGACAACCGTCGCCCGGATAACCTAGCCTTCTCCGTCCCCCCTTCGCAGTAACACCAAGTACAGGAATATTAACCTGTTTCCCATCAACTACGCTTTTCAGCCTCGCCTTAGGGGTCGACTCACCCTGCCCCGATTAACGTTGGACAGGAACCCTTGGTCTTCCGGCGAGCGGGCTTTTCACCCGCTTTATCGTTACTTATGTCAGCATTCGCACTTCTGATACCTCCAGCGTGCCTCACAGCACACCTTCAGCGGCTTACAGAACGCTCCCCTACCCAACAACGCATAAGCGTCGCTGCCGCAGCTTCGGTGCATGGTTTAGCCCCGTTACATCTTCCGCGCAGGCCGACTCGACCAGTGAGCTATTACGCTTTCTTTAAATGATGGCTGCTTCTAAGCCAACATCCTGGCTGTCTTTGCCTTCCCACATCGTTTCCCACTTAACCATGACTTTGGGACCTTAGCTGGCGGTCTGGGTTGTTTCCCTCTTCACGACGGACGTTAGCACCCGCCGTGTGTCTCCCGTGATAACATTCTCCGGTATTCGCAGTTTGCATCGGCTTGGTAAGCCGGGATGGCCCCCTAGCCGAAACAGTGCTCTACCCCCGGAGATGAGTTCACGAGGCGCTACCTAAATAGCTTTCGGGGAGAACCAGCTATCTCCCGGTTTGATTGGCCTTTCACCCCCAGCCACAAGTCATCCGCTAATTTTTCAACATTAGTCGGTTCGGTCCTCCAGTTAGTGTTACCCAACCTTCAACCTGCCCATGGCTAGATCACCGGGTTTCGGGTCTATACCCTGCAACTTAACGCCCAATTAAGACTCGGTTTCCCTTCGGCTCCCCTATGCGGTTAACCTTGCTACAGAATATAAGTCGCTGACCCATTATACAAAAGGTACGCAGTCACCTAACAAGTAGGCTTCCACTGCTTGTACGTACACGGTTTCAGGTTCTGTTTCACTCCCCTCGCCGGGGTTCTTTTCGCCTTTCCCTCACGGTACTTGTTCACTATCGGTCAGTCAGGAGTATTTAGCCTTGGAGGATGGTCCCCCCATGTTCAGACAGGATACCACGTGTCCCGCCCTACTCGTCGGACTCACAACTTATGCATCTTCGTGTACGGGGCTGTCACCCGGTATCGCGCGACTTTCCAGACGCTTCCACTGATGCACAAGCTGATTCAGGTCCTGGGCTGCTCCCCGTTCGCTCGCCGCTACTGGGGGAATCTCGGTTGATTTTTTTTCCTCGGGGTACTTAGATGTTTCAGTTCCCCCGGTTCGCCTCGTTAACCTATGTATTCAGTTAACGATAATGCACAAGTGCATTGGGTTTCCCCATTCGGACATCGACGGCTGTAGCGGTTCATAATCACCTTACCGTCGCTTTTCGCAGATTAGCACGTCCTTCATCGCCTCTGACTGCCAGGGCATCCACCGTGTACGCTTAGTCGCTTAACCTCACAACCCACAGGCGTTTATCTGTCTGCCATAACGGCATCACAGTTGCTTGTAAGCTGTAAGCTTTTGAGAGACTCGAACGCATCGCCACTTCATTCTTATTACGGAGAATGAACGCGACGCGTCGTTTCAAATTTTCAGCTTGTTCCTGATTGTTAAAGAGCAAATACTTCGCAGCACACCGTCGCCGGTATACTCTGAATTAAGTTTCAGTACTGTAATAGTGGAGCTAAGCGGGATCGAACCGCTGACCTCCTGCGTGCAAGGCAGGCGCTCTCCCAGCTGAGCTATAGCCCCATACAGTCACTGCAGAGACCATCTACATCCACTCACCAGGAGTCACGTTTCTAGCACGGGAAATGTGATTTCATCTCAGGCAAGGCATGTTTTCGCGAAGCATAGTGAACTATGCGAGCCGGAAACATAACGCAGAATGAGAAGAAATCTGGTAGGCCTGAGTGGACTTGAACCACCGACCTCACCCTTATCAGGGGTGCGCTCTAACCACCTGAGCTACAAGCCTGTAGAGGTTTTTTCTGCTCGTTACTTTTCTATCAGACAATCTGTGTGAGCACTTCGCGGGAGGGTATCTTCAGGTAAGGAGGTGATCCAACCGCAGGTTCCCCTACGGTTACCTTGTTACGACTTCACCCCAGTCATGAATCACAAAGTGGTAAGCGCCCTCCCAAGGTTAAGCTACCTACTTCTTTTGCAACCCACTCCCATGGTGTGACGGGCGGTGTGTACAAGGCCCGGGAACGTATTCACCGTAGCATTCTGATCTACGATTACTAGCGATTCCGACTTCATGGAGTCGAGTTGCAGACTCCAATCCGGACTACGACGCACTTTATGAGGTCCGCTTGCTCTCGCGAGGTCGCTTCTCTTTGTATGCACCATTGTAGCACGTGTGTAGCCCTGGCCGTAAGGGCCATGATGACTTGACGTCATCCCCACCTTCCTCCGGTTTATCACCGGCAGTCTCCTTTGAGTTCCCGGCCGAGCCGCTGGCAACAAAGGATAAGGGTTGCGCTCGTTGCGGGACTTAACCCAACATTTCACAACACGAGCTGACGACAGCCATGCAGCACCTGTCTCAGAGTTCCCGAAGGCACCAAAGCATCTCTGCTAAGTTCTCTGGATGTCAAGGCCAGGTAAGGTTCTTCGCGTTGCATCGAATTAAACCACATGCTCCACCGCTTGTGCGGGCCCCCGTCAATTCATTTGAGTTTTAACCTTGCGGCCGTACTCCCCAGGCGGTCGACTTAACGCGTTAGCTCCGGAAGTTACGCCTCAAGGGCACAACCTCCAAGTCGACATCGTTTACGGCGTGGACTACCAGGGTATCTAATCCTGTTTGCTCCCCACGCTTTCGCACCTGAGCGTCAGTCTTCGTCCAGGGGGCCGCCTTCGCCACCGGTATTCCTCCAGATCTCTACACATTTCACCGCTACACCTGGAATTCTACCCCCCTCTACGAGACTCAAGCCTGCCAGTTTCAAATGCAGTTCCCAGGTTAAGCCCGGGGATTTCACATCTGACTTAACAGACCGCCTGCGTGCGCTTTACGCCCAGTAATTCCGATTAACGCTTGCACCCTCCGTATTACCGCGGCTGCTGGCACGGAGTTAGCCGGTGCTTCTTCTGCGGGTAACGTCAATCGGCGAGGTTATTAACCTCACCGCCTTCCTCCCCGCTGAAAGTACTTTACAACCCGAAAGCCTTCTTCATACACGCGGCATGGCTGCATCAGGCTTGCGCCCATTGTGCAATATTCCTCACTGCTGCCTCCCGTAGGAGTCTGGACCGTGTCTCAGTTCCAGTGTGGCTGGTCATCCTCTCAGACCAGCTAGGGATCGTCGCCTAGGTGAGCCATTACCCCACCTACTAGCTAATCCCATCTGGGCACATCCGATGGTGTGAGGCCCGAAGGTCCCCCACTTTGGTCTCGCGACGTTATGCGGTATTAGCTACCGTTTCCAGTAGTTATCCCCCTCCATCGGGCAGTTTCCCAGACATTACTCACCCGTCCGCCACTCGCCACCCAAAGAGCAAGCTCTTCTGTGCTGCCGTTCGACTTGCATGTGTTAGGCCTGCCGCCAGCGTTCAATCTGAGCCATGATCAAACTCTTCAATTTAAAGTTTGATTTGCTGCAACCAGTGCAGCGATGCTCTGTGAATTAAACTTCGTAATGAATTACGTGTTCACTCAGCAAAGACTTGATATTTTTTAAAGCCCGCAGGCTTGCGATATCAATCCTGCGAGTGCCCACACAGATTGTCTGATAAATTGTTAAAGAGCGGTGCCGCGATTTCTCAAGCGGCGCGGGATGCGTATATTACGCTTTCCGTTTTCTCAGTCAAGCATTTATTTTTGCTTTTCTGAAGGTTGCCGTGAAGGGTCACCTCACTAACAGGGCGCTTCGTAAGCCGTTGTGCCGTGTCAGTGGAGGCGCATTATAGGGAGTTCTTTCGGGCTGACAAGGGCTAAATGCAAATTAATTTTCGAGTGCTGTTTTTTTCGGCGAAACCCCGTCAAATCGCCAGTTTTTCCAGCAGCGGAAAGCCATAACGCTGCAAAACCGGTGATAATTGCACCACTTCGTCATCCATACGCGTACAAAATGCCACATTCTGTCCGCTGGAGCGCACCTGAGGAGCTTCGTGCTCTAACAACCAGGCGGTGCGCCATGCTATGGCCGCGCCCGAATCCACCAGCCGGGTGCCGTCCGGCAACACCTGCTGCAGCTCTTCACGTAACAGCGGGAAATGGGTACAACCCAGCACCACGGTATCCGGCGGCTCTTTCATTCGCAGCCACGGTTGCACTGCGCGACGCACATCGTCCAGCGACACCGTTTCTCCGTGCAGTTTGGCTTCCACCAGTTCGACCAGTTCCGCCGAGCCCAGCATTTCGATTTTACATTCGCGCGCAAACTGCGCCACCAGTTCATGGGTGTAAGGCCGTTTCACCGTGCCGCGCGTGGCCAGCAGGCCGACCACGCCGTTACGCGTCAGACGGGCCGCTGGTTTAATAGCAGGCACGACGCCGACGACCGGGAATTCAAAGCGCTGACGCAACGCTGGCAGGGATACGGTACTGGCGGAGTTACAGGCGATGACCACTAACGCCAGCGGCACGCGCTGCACGATAGCATCCACCACCGCCACGACCCGCTCAACAATGTACTCTTCGCTTTTTTCACCGTAAGGGAAGCCGGCATTATCGAAGGCATAGAGATAGTGCAGGCCCGGCAGCAGTTGCCAGACCTCATCATAGACGGAGAGCCCACCGACGCCGGAGTCAAACACCAGCACGGTGGGACGCAGATCAGAAGCTGTAGCTGGCGCTGAGATAGTACTCCGTTCCTGGAGTTTGATAGCCATACACTGTCTCGTAGTCTTTATCGAACAGGTTGAAGTGTTCAACTAAAACTGGCCACCGCTTTAGAGTTTTTCCAGTATCGGTTTTCCGATTCGTTTGGGGGTAACCCACCGTTATAGTCATGCGGCCTTAGCGAGCTGTAATATCCGACGATATAGTCTGTGATCGCATGTGCAGCTTCGCTAAAGTTTATATAACCTGTCACTGGCACCCACTCGTTTTTCAGACTTCTGAAGAAGCGTTCCATCGGGCTGTTGTCCCAACAGTTTCCACGTCGGATCATACTCTGCCTGATCCGGCAACGCCACAGTAACTGCCTGCTTGTATAGTGGCTACCCTGGTCACTGTGGAACATCGCTCCGGCTGGTTTACCGCGAGTTTCCCACGCCATTTCCTGCGCTTTGATGGTCAGCCTGCTGTCCGGTGAGAATGACATTGCCCAGCCTACCGGTTTCCTTGCCAACAGATCGAGAACAACAGCGAGGTAAGCCCAACGCCTGCCTGTCCAGATGTACGTCACATCGCCGCACCACACCTGATTAGGCTCTGTCACTGCGAACTGTCGCTCAAGGCGATTCGGGATAACGATGTGTTCATGACCACCACGTTTATACCGGTGGGTAGCCTTTTTTAATATGTCGTTTTCCATTTCAATACGTTGTAGCTTTTTCTTCAGCTCGCGTATTTCAATCTGTTCCGGGGTTATAGGGGAGGCTTTAGGTATTTTGCCCTGTCGTTCATCCCGCAACTGTTTTCCCCATCGCGTCATGGTAGAAAGACCCACATCCATAGCATTGGCCGCAGCTGCAACGGTGTAGTTCTGATCAAGGACCAGTTGAGCGGCTTCGCGTTTAAACTCTGCGCTGAAATTTCTTTTTTTCATTATGGCACCTGTGTTGTTCTGAGGTAAGCATATCACCTCTGTTCAGGTGGCCAAATTTAGTGTGCCACTTCAGAAGTCGTAACAAGGTAACCGTAGGGGAACCTGCGGTTGGATCACCTCCTTACCTGAAGATACCCTCCCGCGAAGTGCTCACACAGATTGTCTGATGAAAAAGTAATGAGCAAAGCGTCTTACGAAAGAGACTTCAGTGTCCCCTTCGTCTAGAGGCCTAGGACACCGCCCTTTCACGGCGGCAACAGGGGTTCGAATCCCCTAGGGGACGCCACTTGCTGGTAATGAGTGAAAGGCGTTACCGATAATACTTCACAGTGTGCTGATTAAGCATGCTGCGAAGTATTTGCTCTTTAACAATCAGGAACAAGCTGAAAATTTGAAACGACGCGTCGCGTTCATTCTCCGTAATAAGAATGAAGTGGCGATGCGTTCGAGTCTCTCAAAAGCTTACAGCTTACAAGCAACTGTGATGCCGTTATGGCAGACAGATAAACGCCTGTGGGTTGTGAGGTTAAGCGACTAAGCGTACACGGTGGATGCCCTGGCAGTCAGAGGCGATGAAGGACGTGCTAATCTGCGAAAAGCGACGGTAAGGTGATTATGAACCGCTACAGCCGTCGATGTCCGAATGGGGAAACCCAATGCACTTGTGCATTATCGTTAACTGAATACATAGGTTAACGAGGCGAACCGGGGGAACTGAAACATCTAAGTACCCCGAGGAAAAAAAATCAACCGAGATTCCCCCAGTAGCGGCGAGCGAACGGGGAGCAGCCCAGGACCTGAATCAGCTTGTGCATCAGTGGAAG
This sequence comes from Type-A symbiont of Plautia stali, assembly GCF_059731155.1. Taxonomy (NCBI): domain Bacteria; species Type-A symbiont of Plautia stali. Next base: position 2,469,702 of record NZ_AP035891.1, read on the forward strand.
CGTCTGGAAAGTCGCGCGATACCGGGTGACAGCCCCGTACACGAAGATGCATAAGTTGTGAGTCCGACGAGTAGGGCGGGACACGTGGTATCCTGTCTGAACATGGGGGGACCATCCTCCAAGGCTAAATACTCCTGACTGACCGATAGTGAACAAGTACCGTGAGGGAAAGGCGAAAAGAACCCCGGCGAGGGGAGTGAAACAGAACCTGAAACCGTGTACGTACAAGCAGTGGAAGCCTACTTGTTAGGTGACTGCGTACCTTTTGTATAATGGGTCAGCGACTTATATTCTGTAGCAAGGTTAACCGCATAGGGGAGCCGAAGGGAAACCGAGTCTTAATTGGGCGTTAAGTTGCAGGGTATAGACCCGAAACCCGGTGATCTAGCCATGGGCAGGTTGAAGGTTGGGTAACACTAACTGGAGGACCGAACCGACTAATGTTGAAAAATTAGCGGATGACTTGTGGCTGGGGGTGAAAGGCCAATCAAACCGGGAGATAGCTGGTTCTCCCCGAAAGCTATTTAGGTAGCGCCTCGTGAACTCATCTCCGGGGGTAGAGCACTGTTTCGGCTAGGGGGCCATCCCGGCTTACCAAGCCGATGCAAACTGCGAATACCGGAGAATGTTATCACGGGAGACACACGGCGGGTGCTAACGTCCGTCGTGAAGAGGGAAACAACCCAGACCGCCAGCTAAGGTCCCAAAGTCATGGTTAAGTGGGAAACGATGTGGGAAGGCAAAGACAGCCAGGATGTTGGCTTAGAAGCAGCCATCATTTAAAGAAAGCGTAATAGCTCACTGGTCGAGTCGGCCTGCGCGGAAGATGTAACGGGGCTAAACCATGCACCGAAGCTGCGGCAGCGACGCTTATGCGTTGTTGGGTAGGGGAGCGTTCTGTAAGCCGCTGAAGGTGTGCTGTGAGGCACGCTGGAGGTATCAGAAGTGCGAATGCTGACATAAGTAACGATAAAGCGGGTGAAAAGCCCGCTCGCCGGAAGACCAAGGGTTCCTGTCCAACGTTAATCGGGGCAGGGTGAGTCGACCCCTAAGGCGAGGCTGAAAAGCGTAGTTGATGGGAAACAGGTTAATATTCCTGTACTTGGTGTTACTGCGAAGGGGGGACGGAGAAGGCTAGGTTATCCGGGCGACGGTTGTCCCGGTTTAAGCGGGCAGGTGTGAAGACCAGGCAAATCCGGTCTTCTTTAACACTGAGGCGTGACGACAAGCCGCTACGGCGGTGAAGTAACTGATGCCCTGCTTCCAGGAAAAGCCTCTAAGCTCCAGGTAACACGAAATCGTACCCCAAACCGACACAGGTGGTCAGGTAGAGAATACCAAGGCGCTTGAGAGAACTCGGGTGAAGGAACTAGGCAAAATGGTGCCGTAACTTCGGGAGAAGGCACGCTGGCGCGTAGGTGAAGGGACTTGCTCCCGGAGCCGAGGCCAGTCGAAGATACCAGCTGGCTGCAACTGTTTATTAAAAACACAGCACTGTGCAAACACGAAAGTGGACGTATACGGTGTGACGCCTGCCCGGTGCCGGAAGGTTAATTGATGGGGTTATCCGCAAGGAGAAGCTCTTGATCGAAGCCCCGGTAAACGGCGGCCGTAACTATAACGGTCCTAAGGTAGCGAAATTCCTTGTCGGGTAAGTTCCGACCTGCACGAATGGCGTAATGATGGCCAGGCTGTCTCCACCCGAGACTCAGTGAAATTGAAATCGCTGTGAAGATGCAGTGTACCCGCGGCAAGACGGAAAGACCCCGTGAACCTTTACTATAGCTTGACACTGAACATTGAGCCTTGATGTGTAGGATAGGTGGGAGGCTTTGAAGCGCGGACGCCAGTCTGCGTGGAGCCAACCTTGAAATACCACCCTTTAATGTTTGATGTTCTAACGTAGGCCCGTAATCCGGGCTGCGGACAGTGTCTGGTGGGTAGTTTGACTGGGGCGGTCTCCTCCCAAAGCGTAACGGAGGAGCACGAAGGTTGGCTAATCCTGGTCGGACATCAGGAGGTTAGTGCAATGGCATAAGCCAGCTTGACTGCGAGAGTGACGGCTCGAGCAGGTGCGAAAGCAGGTCATAGTGATCCGGTGGTTCTGAATGGAAGGGCCATCGCTCAACGGATAAAAGGTACTCCGGGGATAACAGGCTGATACCGCCCAAGAGTTCATATCGACGGCGGTGTTTGGCACCTCGATGTCGGCTCATCACATCCTGGGGCTGAAGTAGGTCCCAAGGGTACGGCTGTTCGCCGTTTAAAGTGGTACGCGAGCTGGGTTTAGAACGTCGTGAGACAGTTCGGTCCCTATCTGCCGTGGGCGCTGGAGAATTGAGGGGGGTTGCTCCTAGTACGAGAGGACCGGAGTGAACGCACCGCTGGTGTTCGGGTTGTCATGCCAATGGCACTGCCCGGTAGCTAAGTGCGGAAGAGATAAGTGCTGAAAGCATCTAAGCACGAAACTTGCCCCGAGATGAGTTCTCCCTGACCCCTTGAGGGTCCTGAAGGGACGTTGAAGACGACGACGTTGATAGGCCGGGTGTGTAAGCGCAGCGATGCGTTGAGCTAACCGGTACTAATGACCCGTGAGGCTTAACCTTACAACGCCAGAGGCGTTTTAAGCTGAGAGACAGAAAGAATTTTCAGTTTGTGACGGATAAAATTAGCGGAAACGAAAGATTTTGCGCTGAGGCAACGCAGCATCAGTGAAAAATATTCGTTTCGAGCACCAGAATTTGCCTGGCGGCAACAGCGCGGTGGTCCCACCTGACCCCATGCCGAACTCAGAAGTGAAACGCCGTAGCGCCGATGGTAGTGTGGGGCCTCCCCATGCGAGAGTAGGGAACTGCCAGGCATCAAACAAGTAAAGAAGCCCCGAACCTTCGTTCGGGGCTTTTTTACGTCTGTACTTCAGCAAATTTCCCGCTAAAAACGCGAAAACTCCCCACTGTAAAACCGTGTAATCGGGTAAACTACGGCCAGATTAATCAGTAAAGGCCGTAACATGTCCAGCCCTCAGACTTCCCTGAAAGCGTTCAACACACTGGGTCTTGCAATCGCGGCTGAAAAGCTTGTTGTTGCGGATAGCGCAGAAGCCATTTCCTCAGCCTGGCACGCCAGCCAGCAAAATAATCAGCCGTTTATGGTGCTTGGCGAGGGCAGTAACGTCCTGTTCCTCGGGGATTTTGCCGGCTGCGTGGTGATTAACGCGATTAAAGGCATCACCCTGGAAGAGCACGACGAAGCCTGGCATCTGCACGTTGGTGCTGGCGAAAACTGGCATCAGTTGGTTGAGCACACTCTAAAGAAAGGCCTCACCGGGCTGGAAAATCTGGCGCTGATTCCAGGCGTGACGGGATCGGCACCCATCCAGAACATTGGCGCTTACGGTGTTGAATTTAAAGATATTTGCCAGTACGTCGAGGTTTTACTCCTGCCGGATAGCAAAGTCACGCGTCTGCACCGTGATGAGTGCCAGTTTGGCTATCGCGACAGCATCTTCAAACACGCGATGAAGCACGACTATGTGATTGTGGCCGTCGGGCTGCGTCTGGCCAAGCAGTGGAAACCGGTGCTGAGCTATGGCGATCTGGCGAAGCTCAATCCCGCCACAGTATGCGCGTGGGACGTATTCAATGCGGTGTGCCACATGCGGCAAAGTAAGCTGCCCGATCCGCGCGTAACAGGCAACGTGGGCAGTTTCTTTAAAAACCCCCTGATTTCCATTCAGCAGGCAGAGGCATTGCTCACGCACTATCCTGCTATGCCGCACTATCCACAGCAGAATGGTGAGGTCAAGCTGGCCGCGGGTTGGTTGATCGATCAGTGTGCATTGAAAGGCTATCGTCTCGGTGGCGCGGCGGTGCACCGTCAGCAGGCACTGGTACTGATCAATGAAGAGAATGCCACACCGCAGGATATTGTCGCCCTGGCCCATCATGTGCGTCAGGAGGTGGGGAAAATATTTGCCGTGTGGCTGGAGCCAGAGGTGCGCTTTATTGGCGCGCAGGGCGAGCGTAACGCCGTCGAGGTGATTTCATGAAAGATCATAGCGTTCCATTAAAACTGGTCGCCCTGCTGGCCGATGGCGAATTCCACTCTGGCGAACAGCTGGGTGAAGCGCTCGGTATGAGCCGCGCTGCCGTGAATAAACATATTCAGACGCTGAAAAGCTGGGGCCTGGATGTTTACACCGTGACAGGGAAAGGTTACAGCCTGCCAGCGCCCATTCAGCTGCTGAATGAAGAGGCGATACTGGCGCATCTGCATCAGGCGGATCTGGCGGTGATTCCGGTTATTGACTCAACGAATCAGTATTTACTCGATCGCATGGACCAACTGAACTCCGGCTATGCGTCTATCGCGGAATATCAACAGGCCGGGCGCGGCCGGCGCGGACGTAAATGGTTCTCGCCGTTTGGGGCCAATCTCTACATGTCCATGTACTGGCGACTGGAGCAGGGGCCAGCTGCGGCAATGGGCCTGAGTCTGGTGATTGGTATCGTGATGGCAGAGGTTATCCAGTCGCTGGGCGCGGCAGACGTTCGCGTTAAGTGGCCAAATGACCTCTATCTGCAGGATCGTAAGCTGGCGGGTATTCTGGTTGAGCTCACAGGTAAAACCGGCGATGCGGCGCAAATTGTCATGGGCGCGGGGATCAACCTGGTGATGCGGAGCGAAGGCACGGCGGAAATCAATCAGGGTTGGATCAATCTGCAGGAAGCGGGCATCGAGATCAATCGTAACGAACTCGCCGCTAGGTTGATAAACCGTCTGCGTGAAGCTTTACCGTTGTTTGAACGGGATGGTCTGGCGCCGTTTGTCGGCCGCTGGGAAGCGCTGGATAACTTTATCCATCGTCCGGTAAAACTGCTGATTGGCGATCGTGAAGCGCATGGCATTGCGCGCGGGATTGATAAGCAGGGCGGTTTATTGCTGGAACAGGATGGTGAGATTAAATCCTGGGTCGGTGGCGAGATCTCATTACGCCCAGCTAATTAACACGGTAAACAATGACGCATTAAACGCCCTGATAAAGCAGGGCGTTTATAAATACTATTTTCGCAACCGCACGCTTTGCACGGCATGGTCAGCAGACTTCGTCATGATCAAGCTGGCCCGCTCACGCGTGGGTAAGATGTTTTCTTTTAAATTCAGCGAGTTAATCTCTTTCCATAACCCGCGTGCAATATTCTCTGCTTCCTCTTCGGGCAGCTGAGAATAGTGGTGGAAATAAGAGTCCGGGTCGCTAAATGCCCCTTCGCGGAATTTAAGAAAGCGATTAACGTACCAGCGCTCTAATAAGTTTTCTGGCGCATCGACATATATTGAAAAGTCGACGAAATCTGAGACAAATACATGATGCGGATCGTGCGGATAATCCATACCGCTCTGCAGGACGTTCAGCCCTTCCAGAATCAGGATGTCTGGCTGCTGCACCACCTTATCGCCATCCGGGATGACATCGTAAATCAGGTGTGAATACACCGGTGCGGTGACCTGACTGGCGCCCGATTTCAAATCCGATACGAACTTCACCAGTCGATGCATATCATACGACTGCGGGAAGCCTTTCTTTTTCATCAGGCCGCGCTCTTTCAGCACCGCATTAGGGTGCAAAAAGCCATCGGTGGTGATGAGTTCCACCTTGCGGTGCTCGGGCCAGCGGCTAAGCAGCGCCTGTAACACGCGCGCGGTGGTGCTTTTACCGACGGCGACACTGCCGGCAATACTGATAATGTAAGGGATCTTCTGGCCATTGGTGCCGAGGAACTGCTCCAGCACCGCCTGACGGCGCAGATTCGAGCTGATATAGAAGTTCAGCAGACGTGATAGCGGCAGGTAGATCTCGGCAACTTCTTCCAGCGAAAGATCTTCATTAATACCGCGCAGCCGTTCAATTTCGCTGGCGGCCAGCGTCATCGGTACGGAATCTCGCAGCGCAGCCCATTGCTGGCGATCAAACTGCAGGTAGGGCGTCGTCAGTGGCGTCGTTTTTTTACTCATAAGCATGCATCTGGCCGCAAATTCTGGCTCATCAACACCTTGCAGCAACAGGCATACAGCGATGTGCCGAACTCAGTTGCACGTCACAGGGGTAATTTAACGAGAACAATGGGCAGGAGGGTAACACCAGTGTGACTTTAAAAAGAAGCAAAATGATAAACCTGAGCACGCTTTCGTAAGCAGGCCCGCATTTTTATGATCATAGCATTAGGCTGATGCGGTATTAAAGAATAATCAGGCCGTGGGCTGGCGGAAAAACACACCATGTTTGCTGCTTTTTGCTGCGCTGGCGGGGCGTTTTGCGAGGATTTGCACAAATAGTAAGCGGTAGTGCAAATTTAGCAATTTTTTTGTTGCATCCTGAACCCGGTCTTCCTAGAATGCGCGTCACTTGATGCCGGCTTAGCTCAGTTGGTAGAGCAACTGACTTGTAATCAGTAGGTCACCAGTTCGATTCCGGTAGCCGGCACCATCGGTGGGATTCCCGAGCGGCCAAAGGGAGCAGACTGTAAATCTGCCGTCACAGACTTCGAAGGTTCGAATCCTTCTCCCACCACCATCTCAACCTCTCGGTTGAGCGTCAGATAAAGGCTTATCTGATGGGTGAGTTCAACTCTCTCACCTTCGAATTCAGATTGCGCAGTAGCGTGATCACCGTCAGTCAGAAACTCTGACTGGCTCGAATAATAGAAGGTCTTCTTTTATTATTCATAAGCTACAGAAAGAACAGGTAGCCAAGTTCCAGGATGCGGGCATCGTATAATGGCTATTACCTCAGCCTTCCAAGCTGATGATGCGGGTTCGATTCCCGCTGCCCGCTCCAGATGTGCTGATATGGCTCAGTTGGTAGAGCGCACCCTTGGTAAGGGTGAGGTCCCCAGTTCGACTCTGGGTATCAGCACCACTTCCTTTATCTCTCTCCTGATTCTCTCTCTGTAAAACTAACATCAGGTTTTGCCTAGTTAATGTGACGATATCTTTGATATATCCGTGTCTTAGAGGGACAAGCGATGGCTAAAGAGCAATTTCAACGTAACAAACTGCACGTAAACGTGGGCACCATCGGTCACGTCGACCACGGTAAAACCACTCTGACTGCTGCAATCACCACCGTTCTGGCTAAAACCTACGGCGGCCAGGCGCGTGCATTCGATCAGATCGATAACGCGCCAGAAGAGAAGGCTCGTGGTATCACCATCAACACCTCTCACGTTGAATATGAAACCCCGACCCGTCACTACGCACACGTTGACTGCCCAGGCCACGCCGACTATGTGAAAAACATGATCACCGGTGCTGCGCAGATGGACGGCGCGATCTTGGTTGTTGCGGCGACTGATGGCCCAATGCCTCAGACCCGTGAGCACATCCTGCTGGGTCGTCAGGTTGGCGTTCCTTACATCATCGTGTTCCTGAACAAGTGCGACATGGTTGATGACGAAGAGCTGCTGGAACTGGTTGAGATGGAAGTGCGTGACCTGCTGTCTGCTTACGACTTCCCTGGCGACGATACCCCAATCGTACGTGGTTCTGCACTGAAAGCGCTGGAAGGCGACGCTGAGTGGGAAGCGAAAATCGTTGAGCTGGCTGAGCACTTGGATAACTACATCCCGGATCCAGTACGTGCTATCGACCTGCCGTTCCTGTTGCCAATCGAAGACGTATTCTCAATCTCTGGCCGTGGTACCGTTGTTACCGGTCGTGTTGAGCGCGGCATCGTGAAAGTGGGCGACGAAGTAGAAATCGTGGGTATCAAAGCGACTGCCAAGTCTACCTGTACCGGTGTTGAAATGTTCCGCAAACTGCTGGACCAGGGTCAGGCAGGCGAGAACTGTGGTGTTCTGCTTCGCGGTATCAAGCGTGAAGAGATCCAGCGTGGTCAGGTTCTGGCTAAGCCAGGTACTATCAAGCCACACACCCAGTTCGAGTCAGAAGTTTACGTTCTGTCTAAAGACGAAGGCGGCCGTCATACTCCGTTCTTCAAAGGCTACCGTCCACAGTTCTACTTCCGTACCACTGACGTAACCGGTTCAGTAGAGCTGCCAGAGGGCGTTGAGATGGTAATGCCAGGCGACAACATCAAAATGGTTGTTACCCTGATCCATCCAATCGCAATGGACGAAGGTCTGCGCTTCGCTATCCGCGAAGGCGGCCGTACCGTTGGCGCGGGCGTTGTTGCTAAAGTTATCGCGTAATAGCGATAATATTTGACGCAATGCACACGGAAAGGGCATCATTTGATGCCCTTTTTGTACGCTGTTAACCAGAACTTGGCTCATCAGTGATTTTCGATCATAATCATTGCTGAGACAGGCTCTGTATTACGGCGCTGGATACCGAGTTATGCCCAAAAGCGCATTCGGTTTGGATGCCTCGCTCTGCGGGGCAGAATAGTTTCTGAATTATTGTGGCAGGTTGGTTTATGAGTGCGAATACCGAAGCTCAAGGGAGCGGGCGCGGCCTAGAAGCGGTAAAGTGGGTAGTTGTGATCGCATTGCTGCTGGTAGCAATCGTCGGTAACTACCTGTATCGCGATGTGACACTGCCTTTACGCGCGCTGGCTGTCGTGGTGTTGATCGCTGCGGCGGGCGGCATTGCGTTGCTGACTACCAAAGGCAAAGCAACCGTGGCTTTTGTACGTGAAGCAAGAACCGAAATGCGTAAGGTCATCTGGCCAACTTGCCAGGAAACATTGCACACCACGTTAATCGTTGCCGCGGTCACTGCCGTGATGTCACTGATTTTGTGGGGGCTGGATGGTATCCTGGTCCGTCTGGTATCGTTTATCACTGGCCTGAGGTTCTGAGATGTCTGAAGCTCCAAAAAAACGCTGGTACGTCGTTCAGGCGTTTTCCGGTTTTGAAGCCCGCGTAGCCAAGTCGCTGCAAGAGCATATCAAACTGCACAACATGGAAGAACTGTTTGGCGAAGTCATGGTGCCGACTGAAGAAGTCGTGGAAATCCGTGGCGGCCAGCGTCGCAAAAGCGAACGCAAATTCTTCCCTGGTTACGTACTGGTCCAGATGGTGATGAATGACGCCAGCTGGCACTTAGTGCGCAGTGTACCGCGTGTAATGGGCTTCATTGGTGGTACCTCTGACCGTCCGGCACCGATCAGTGATAAAGAAGTGGATGCGATCATGAACCGCCTGCAGCAGGTGGGTGATAAGCCGCGTCCGAAAACGCTGTTCGAGCCAGGCGAGATGGTGCGTGTCAACGACGGCCCGTTTGCCGACTTCAACGGTGTGGTCGAAGAAGTGGATTACGAGAAGAGCCGCCTGAAGGTTTCTGTTTCTATCTTCGGCCGTGCAACGCCGGTAGAACTCGACTTTGCTCAGGTGGAGAAAGGCTAAGCCTTTTGTTCACTTTTTAGCTCTTGCGGAAGGCGCGAAATTTACCTATAATTTCGCGCCTTTTGTTTTTGCGCTGGCAACAGCGTGTAAATCGTTATCACGGGGAGCCTGTTCGCCAGGCGCTATACCCAATAGAGGAAATATCATGGCCAAGAAAGTACAAGCCTACGTCAAGCTGCAGGTTGCAGCTGGTATGGCTAACCCGAGCCCACCGGTTGGTCCGGCTCTGGGTCAGCAGGGTGTTAACATCATGGAATTCTGTAAAGCGTTCAACGCCAAAACAGAATCATTGGAAAAGGGTCTGCCGACGCCAGTTGTTATCACCGTATACAGCGACCGTTCTTTCACCTTCGTTACCAAAACGCCTCCGGCTGCCGTTCTGCTGAAAAAAGCAGCAAGCATCAAGTCTGGTTCTGGTAAGCCGAACAAAGATAAAGTCGGTAAAGTAACTCGTGCTCAGGTACGTGAAATCGCAGAAACCAAAGCTGCGGACATGACTGGTGCTGACGTAGAAGCGATGACTCGCTCTATCGAAGGTACTGCTCGTTCCATGGGCTTGGTAGTGGAGGACTAAGAAATGGCTAAGCTGACCAAGCGCATGCGCGTGATCCGTGACAAAGTTGATGCGACTAAACAGTATGACATCAACGAAGCTGTTGCTCTGCTGAAAGAACTGGCTACCGCTAAATTCGTAGAGAGCGTGGACGTTGCTATTAACCTCGGCATTGATGCACGTAAATCTGACCAGAACGTGCGCGGCGCGACCGTTCTGCCACACGGTACTGGTCGTTCAGTACGTGTTGCCGTCTTTACCCAGGACGCAAACGCTGAAGCTGCTAAAGCAGCTGGCGCTGAGCTGGTAGGTATGGAAGATCTGGCTGATCAGATCAAGAAAGGCGAAATGAACTTTGACGTTGTTATTGCCTCTCCGGATGCAATGCGCGTTGTTGGCCAGCTGGGCCAGGTTCTGGGCCCACGTGGTCTGATGCCAAACCCGAAAGTCGGTACCGTAACCCCTAACGTTGCTGAAGCTGTGAAAAACGCTAAAGCGGGTCAGGTTCGTTACCGTAACGACAAAAACGGCATCATCCACACCACCATCGGTAAAGTAGACTTCGATGCTGACAAACTGAAAGAAAACCTGGAATCTCTGCTGGTTGCGCTGAAAAAAGCCAAACCTGCTCAGGCGAAAGGCGTGTACATCAAGAAAGTCAGCATCTCTACCACCATGGGCGCCGGCGTTACCGTTGACCAAGCTGGTCTGAACGCAGCAGCAAACTAATTGCTGCTTGTAACGGGCGAAAAATTTATCTAGAATCTTACGCCCGTTGTTCTGGTTGATCCGTCAATCCAGAACCCAAATTCATAGTCGCGGAGTGCACAGGTCTAAACACCTTGTCATTCAGCGACTAAGGTTGGAGCCAGGCCTGATCCTAGCCTCCGTCTAAGACCGCAGGAGCAGAACCTCTTCGGAAGTGATGCTTAATATCCTGCGTAGACGGTGACAGAACCAAAAAGAATTTTTTCTTCACTGGATTCTGCTCACCGTGTAACGCGCTTACGGCCTTCGGGTGTGTAAGTGAAGTGAGTTCCGGAAAATTTTCCCGGTCAAATCTAGGAGCAAAGCTAATGGCATTAAATCTTCAAGGCAAACAAGCAATTGTTGCTGAAGTTAGCGAAGTAGCCAAAGGCGCGCTTTCAGCGGTTGTTGCGGATTCCCGTGGCGTTACCGTTGATAAAATGACTGAACTGCGTAAAGCAGGTCGTGAAGCTGGCGTCTACATGCGTGTTGTTCGTAACACCCTGCTGCGCCGCGTCGTTGAAGGTACTCCATTCGAGTGCCTGAAAGACACGTTTGTTGGTCCGACCCTGATTGCATACTCTATGGAATACCCGGGCGCTGCTGCTCGTCTGTTCAAAGAGTTCGCGAAAGCGAATGCAAACTTTGAGGTCAAAGCTGCAGCCTTTGAAGGTGAGCTGATCCCGGCGGCACAAATTGACCGTCTGGCAACGCTGCCGACTTACGAAGAAGCACTGGCACGTCTGATGTCGACCATGAAAGAAGCTGCTGCTGGCAAGCTGGTCCGCACTCTGGCTGCTGTTCGCGACGCGAAAGAAGCGGCTTAAGGCCAGATTCTTTTTCTTCGTACTTGCTAACGTATAAACTTTTACTGATTCTTAGGAACAATTGTCATGTCTATCACTAAAGATCAAATCCTGGAAGCCGTTGCAGCTATGTCCGTAATGGAAGTAGTTGAGCTGGTTTCTGCTATGGAAGAAAAATTCGGCGTTTCTGCTGCTGCTGCTGCTGTAGCTGTTGCTGCTGGCCCGGCTGAAGCTGTTGAAGAGAAAACTGAATTCGACGTTATCCTGAAAGCTGCTGGCGCGAACAAAGTTGCTGTAATCAAAGCCGTTCGTGGCGCAACTGGTCTGGGTCTGAAAGAAGCTAAAGACCTGGTTGAAGCTGCTCCAGCTGCAATCAAAGAAGGCATCAGCAAAGAGGACGCAGCTGCACTTGAAGCTACTCTGAAAGAAGCTGGCGCTGAAGTTGAAGTTAAGTAAGACAACCCTCGGGTTGCAGTCTGCGTAAACAGACTGATGGCTGGTGACTTTTTGGTCACCAGCCTTTTTGCGCTACAGGGGAACGATGGCGTTTCGCACTGTTTGTCCATTGTTCCTCTTCAATATCTTTTTCTATCGACGACTTAATATACCGCTTTCCTGTGAGGGTTCCCTGCCTGCGCAACGGCGATGAAATGATTTAAGAGTGATAGAAAGATGTATTGCATGGGGTGCCGCGCATCGCATGAAAAACAAAATAGTGTTGCATGAACTGTCCCTTCAGGACGGACAGCGTGGGTCGACTTGTCAGCTAGCTGAGGAACCCTATGGTTTACTCCTATACCGAGAAAAAACGTATTCGTAAGGATTTTGGTAAACGTCCACAAGTACTGGATGTGCCTTATCTCCTTTCTATCCAGCTTGACTCGTTCCAGAAGTTTATCGAGCAAGATCCAGAAGGCCAGTACGGTCTGGAAGCAGCCTTCCGTTCCGTGTTCCCAATCGCGAGCTACAGCGGCAACTCTGAGTTGCAGTATGTCAGCTACCGTCTGGGTGAGCCGGTGTTTGACGTGACAGAATGTCAGATCCGTGGCGTGACGTACTCCGCACCGCTGCGCGTTAAACTGCGTCTGGTGATCTACGTGCGCGAAGCGCCGGAAGGCACCGTAAAAGACATCAAAGAACAAGAAGTGTACATGGGCGAAATTCCGCTCATGACCGACAACGGTACCTTTGTCATCAACGGTACTGAGCGTGTTATCGTTTCTCAGCTGCATCGTAGTCCTGGCGTATTCTTTGACAGCGATAAGGGTAAAACGCACTCTTCCGGTAAAGTGCTGTATAACGCACGTATTATCCCTTACCGCGGTTCATGGCTCGACTTCGAGTTTGACCCGAAAGACAACCTGTTCGTCCGTATTGACCGTCGTCGTAAGCTGCCGGCCAGTATCATCCTGCGCGCGCTGGATTACACCACTGAGCAGATTCTCGATCTGTTCTTCGAAAAAGTGGTCTTTGAAATCCGCGACAACAAGCTGCAGATGGAACTGGTGCCTGAGCGCCTGCGTGGTGAAACCGCCTCCTTCGACATCGAAGCCAACGGCACGGTCTACGTTGAGAAAGGTCGTCGCATTACTGCGCGCCACATCCGTCAGCTGGAAAAAGACAACATTCAGCACATCGAAGTGCCGGTCGAGTACATCGCGGGCAAAGTGGTCGCGAAAGATTACATCGATCTGAACACCGGTGAGCTGATCGTGCCTGCGAACATGGAGCTGTCACTGGATCTGCTGGCTAAACTGAGCCAGTCCGGTCACAAGCGCATCGAAACCCTGTTCACCAACGACCTGGATCACGGCTCGTACATTTCTGAGACGCTGCGCGTTGACCCAACCAACGATCGCCTGAGCGCGCTGGTTGAGATCTACCGCATGATGCGTCCTGGCGAGCCGCCAACGCGTGAAGCCGCAGAAAACCTGTTTGAGAACCTGTTCTTCTCCGAAGAACGTTACGATCTGTCGGCCGTTGGCCGCATGAAGTTCAACCGTTCTCTGCTGCGTGACGAGATCGAAGGTTCCGGTATCCTGAGCAAAGACGACATCATCGAAGTGATGAAGAAGCTCATCGGTATCCGTAACGGTATTGGCGAAGTGGATGATATCGACCACCTCGGCAACCGGCGTATCCGTTCCGTCGGCGAAATGGCGGAAAACCAGTTCCGCGTTGGCTTGGTGCGTGTAGAGCGTGCCGTGAAAGAGCGTCTGTCTCTGGGCGACCTCGACACGCTGATGCCACAGGACATGATCAACGCCAAGCCAATTTCGGCCGCGGTGAAAGAGTTCTTTGGTTCCAGCCAGCTGTCTCAGTTTATGGACCAGAACAACCCGCTGTCTGAGATTACGCACAAACGTCGTATCTCTGCTCTGGGCCCAGGCGGTCTGACCCGTGAACGCGCCAGCTTCGAAGTGCGTGACGTACACCCGACTCACTACGGTCGCGTATGTCCAATCGAAACCCCGGAAGGTCCGAACATCGGTCTGATCAACTCACTCTCTGTTTACGCGCAGACTAACGAATACGGCTTCCTCGAAACGCCGTACCGCCGCGTGGTTGACGGTAAAGTGAGTGATGAAATTCATTACCTCTCTGCAATCGAAGAGGGTAACTACGTTATCGCTCAGGCGAACACCAACCTCGCAGATGACGGCAGCTTTGTTGACGATCTCGTCACCTGCCGTAGCAAAGGTGAATCGAGCCTGTTCAGCCGCGATCAGGTTGACTACATGGACGTTTCCACCCAGCAGGTGGTTTCTGTCGGTGCGTCACTGATCCCGTTCCTAGAGCACGATGATGCTAACCGCGCCCTGATGGGTGCGAACATGCAACGTCAGGCTGTACCTACCCTGCGTGCTGACAAGCCGCTGGTTGGTACCGGTATGGAACGTGCTGTTGCGGTCGACTCCGGTGTAACTGCCGTCGCGAAACGTGGTGGTACCGTGCAGTACGTCGATGCGTCACGTATCGTTATCAAAGTTAACGAAGACGAGATGTATCCGGGCGAAGCAGGTATCGACATCTATAACCTGACCAAGTACACCCGTTCTAACCAGAACACCTGCATCAACCAGATGCCGTGTGTTTCTCTGGGTGAACCTATCGAGCGTGGCGACGTGCTGGCTGACGGCCCGTCTACCGACCTCGGTGAGCTGGCGCTGGGTCAGAACATGCGCGTGGCGTTCATGCCATGGAACGGTTACAACTTCGAAGACTCCATCCTCGTTTCTGAGCGTGTAGTGCAGGAAGACCGTTTCACCACCATCCACATTCAGGAACTGGCTTGCGTGTCGCGTGACACTAAACTGGGGCCGGAAGAGATCACCGCTGACATCCCGAACGTGGGTGAAGCTGCGCTCTCCAAACTGGATGAATCCGGCATCGTGTATATCGGTGCGGAAGTGACCGGTGGCGACATTCTGGTGGGCAAGGTCACGCCGAAAGGTGAAACCCAGCTGACGCCAGAAGAGAAACTGCTGCGTGCGATCTTCGGTGAAAAAGCCTCTGACGTGAAAGACTCGTCACTGCGCGTGCCGAACGGCGTTTCCGGTACGGTTATCGACGTACAGGTCTTCACCCGCGATGGCGTGGAAAAAGACAAGCGCGCGCTGGAAATCGAAGAGATGCAGCTGAAGCAGGCGAAAAAAGACCTGTCTGAAGAACTGCAGATCCTCGAAGCGGGCCTGTTCAGCCGTATCCAGGCCGTCCTGATTTCAGGTGGCGTGGAAGCGGAGAAACTGGACAAGCTGCCACGTGAGCGCTGGCTGCAACTCGGTCTGACCGACGAAGAGAAGCAAAACGCGCTGGAGCAGCTGGCTGAGCAGTATGACGAGCTGAAGCACGAGTTTGAGAAGAAACTCGAAGCGAAGCGTCGTAAGATCACCCAGGGCGACGATCTGGCACCGGGCGTGCTGAAAATCGTCAAGGTGTATCTGGCCGTTAAGCGTCAGATTCAGCCTGGTGACAAAATGGCGGGTCGTCACGGTAACAAAGGTGTTATCTCGAAGATCAACCCAATCGAAGACATGCCATACGATGAGAACGGTACGCCGGTCGACATCGTACTGAACCCGCTGGGCGTACCATCGCGTATGAACATCGGTCAGATTCTGGAAACCCACCTGGGTATGGCGGCGAAAGGCATTGGTGAGAAGATCAATGCGATGCTGAAGAAGCAGGAAGAAGTCGCCAAACTGCGTGAGTTCATCCAGCGTGCTTACGATCTGGGCACCGATGTGCGTCAGACAGTTGACCTGAACACCTTCTCGGACGACGAAGTGCTGCGTCTGGCAGAGAACCTGAAAAAAGGTATGCCAATCGCGACGCCAGTGTTCGACGGTGCGAAAGAGAGCGAAATCAAAGAGCTGCTGCAGCTCGGCGGTCTGCCTTCTTCCGGTCAGATCACCCTGTTCGACGGCCGTACCGGTGAGCAGTTTGAGCGTCAGGTAACCGTAGGTTACATGTACATGCTGAAACTGAACCACCTGGTCGACGACAAGATGCACGCCCGTTCTACCGGCTCTTACAGCCTGGTTACTCAGCAGCCGCTGGGTGGTAAGGCGCAGTTCGGTGGTCAGCGCTTCGGTGAGATGGAAGTGTGGGCACTGGAAGCATACGGTGCCGCGTATACCCTGCAGGAAATGCTTACCGTTAAGTCTGATGACGTCAACGGCCGTACCAAGATGTATAAAAACATCGTTGACGGCAACCATCAGATGGAACCGGGCATGCCGGAATCCTTCAACGTACTGTTGAAAGAGATTCGCTCGCTGGGTATCAACATCGAGCTGGAAGACGAGTAAGCACTCGCAAGTACTGGTTATGGGACGCGCCAGGCGCGTCCCTGAGAGTTCCACTCCGACGGGAGCTAATCCGTGAAAGACTTACTTAAGTTTCTGAAAGCGCAAACTAAAACCGAAGAGTTTGATGCGATCAAAATTGCGCTGGCCTCGCCAGACATGATCCGTTCCTGGTCTTTCGGTGAAGTTAAAAAGCCGGAAACCATTAACTACCGTACCTTCAAGCCGGAGCGTGACGGTCTTTTCTGTGCCCGTATTTTCGGACCGGTAAAAGATTACGAATGCCTGTGCGGTAAGTACAAGCGTCTGAAACACCGTGGCGTGATCTGTGAGAAGTGTGGCGTTGAAGTCACGCAGACCAAAGTGCGTCGTGAGCGTATGGGCCACATCGAGCTGGCTTCGCCGACCGCGCATATCTGGTTCCTGAAATCACTGCCGTCCCGCATCGGTTTGCTGCTGGATATGCCGCTGCGTGACATCGAGCGCGTGCTGTACTTCGAATCTTATGTTGTGGTCGAAGGCGGCATGACCAACCTGGAAAAACGTCAGATTCTGACCGAAGAGCAGTACCTTGACGCGCTGGAAGAGTTCGGTGACGAATTCGACGCGAAGATGGGTGCGGAAGCTATCCAGGCGCTGCTGAAAAATATGGATCTGGAGCAGGAGTGCGAGCAGCTGCGTGAAGAGCTGAACGAAACCAACTCCGAGACCAAACGTAAAAAGCTGACCAAGCGTATCAAGCTGCTGGAAGCGTTCGTGCAGTCTGGCAACAAGCCAGAGTGGATGATCCTGACCGTTCTGCCGGTGCTGCCGCCAGATCTGCGTCCGCTGGTACCGCTGGACGGCGGTCGTTTCGCTACGTCGGATCTGAACGATCTGTATCGTCGCGTTATCAACCGTAACAACCGTCTGAAGCGTCTGCTGGATCTGGCTGCGCCAGATATCATCGTACGTAACGAAAAACGTATGCTGCAGGAAGCGGTAGATGCCCTGCTGGATAACGGCCGTCGCGGTCGTGCCATCACCGGCTCTAACAAACGTCCTCTGAAATCTTTGGCCGACATGATCAAAGGTAAGCAGGGTCGTTTCCGTCAGAACCTGCTGGGTAAACGTGTTGACTACTCCGGTCGTTCGGTTATCACCGTAGGTCCATACCTGCGTCTGCATCAGTGCGGTCTGCCGAAGAAAATGGCACTGGAGCTGTTCAAACCGTTCATCTACGGCAAGCTGGAACTGCGTGGCCTCGCGACCACCATTAAAGCGGCCAAGAAAATGGTTGAGCGCGAAGAAGCGGTCGTCTGGGATATCTTGGATGAAGTGATTCGCGAACACCCGGCACTGCTGAACCGTGCACCAACCCTGCACCGTCTGGGTATCCAGGCGTTTGAACCGGTACTGATCGAAGGTAAAGCGATCCAGCTGCACCCGCTGGTGTGTGCGGCCTATAACGCCGACTTCGATGGTGACCAGATGGCTGTTCACGTACCGCTGACGCTGGAAGCCCAGCTGGAAGCGCGTGCGCTGATGATGTCTACCAACAACATTCTGTCTCCAGCGAACGGCGAGCCAATCATCGTTCCTTCACAGGACGTTGTTCTGGGTCTGTACTACATGACCCGTGACAAAGTGAACGCCAAAGGCGAAGGCATGGTGCTGACCGGCCCGAAAGAAGCTGAGCGTGTTTACCGCGCTGGCCAGGCCGAGCTGCATGCACGCGTTAAAGTGCGTATCACTGAGTACAGCAAAAATGAGCAGGAAGAGCTCGTTGCGAAAACCAACCTGATCGACACCACCATTGGTCGTGCGATTCTGTGGATGATCGTACCGAAAGGTCTGCCTTACTCCATCGTCAACCAAGCGCTGGGTAAGAAAGCGATCTCCAAGATGCTGAACACCTGTTACCGCATCCTGGGCCTGAAGCCGACCGTTATCTTTGCTGACCAGACCATGTACACCGGCTTTGCCTATGCAGCCCGTTCAGGTGCCTCAGTCGGTATCGACGACATGGTGATTCCTGCCAAGAAAGCAGAAATCATTGCGGAAGCAGAAGCGGAAGTGGCCGAGATTCAGGAGCAGTTCCAGTCTGGTCTGGTTACCGCGGGTGAACGTTACAACAAAGTCATCGATATCTGGGCTGGGGCTAACGAACGCGTATCCAAAGCGATGATGGATAACCTGCAGACCGAAACCGTGATCAACCGTCACGGCGAAGAAGAGCAGCAGGTTTCGTTCAACAGCATTTACATGATGGCCGACTCCGGTGCGCGTGGTTCTGCGGCACAGATTCGTCAGCTGGCAGGTATGCGTGGTCTGATGGCGAAGCCAGATGGCTCCATCATCGAGACGCCGATCACCGCGAACTTCCGTGAAGGTCTGAACGTACTCCAGTACTTCATCTCGACCCACGGTGCGCGTAAAGGTCTGGCCGATACCGCACTGAAAACGGCGAACTCCGGTTACCTGACCCGTCGTCTGGTTGACGTGGCGCAGGACCTGGTGGTTACCGAAGATGACTGTGGCACATTCGAAGGCATCATGATGACGCCGGTCATCGAAGGTGGCGACGTTAAAGAGCCGCTGCGTGAGCGTGTACTGGGTCGTGTGACGGCAGAAGACGTGCTGAAGCCGGGCACTGCGGGCATCCTGATCCCGCGTAACACCCTGATCGATGAGCACTGGTGTGACGTGGTTGAACTGAACTCCGTGGATGCGATTAAAGTGCGTTCCGTGGTGAGCTGTGAAACCGACTTCGGTGTGTGTGCACACTGCTACGGTCGCGATTTGGCACGTGGTCACATCATCAACAAAGGTGAGGCCATCGGCGTTATCGCAGCACAGTCCATCGGTGAGCCAGGCACCCAGCTGACCATGCGTACCTTCCACATCGGTGGTGCGGCATCGCGTGCGGCAGCTGAATCCAGCATTCAGGTGAAGAACAAAGGTACTATCAAGCTGACCAACGCCAAGTCAGTAACCAACTCCTCCGGGAAGCTGGTTATCGTCTCGCGTAACGTTGAGCTGAAGATGATCGACGAGTTCGGTCGTACCAAAGAGAGCTATAAAGTGCCTTACGGTGCGGTCATGGCGAAAGGTGATGGCGAGCAGGTTGCCGCGGGCGAAACCGTTGCAAACTGGGATCCACACACCATGCCGGTTATCACCGAAGTGGGCGGTTTCATCCGCTTCACCGACATGATCGACGGTCAGACCATTACCCGTCAGACTGACGACCTGACCGGTCTGTCATCGCTGGTGGTACTGGATTCTGCAGAGCGTACTGCGGGTGGTAAAGACCTGCGTCCGGCACTGAAAATCGTTGATGCCAACGGCAACGACGTACTGATCCCGGGCACCGACATGCCGGCACAGTACTTCCTGCCAGGTAAAGCGATTGTGCAGCTGGAAGATGGCGTGAAGATCAGCTCGGGTGATACCTTGGCGCGTGTTCTGCAGGAATCTGGCGGTACCAAGGACATCACCGGTGGTCTGCCACGCGTTGCCGACCTGTTCGAAGCGCGTCGTCCGAAAGAGCCAGCTATCCTGGCGGAGATCAGCGGTATCATCTCCTTCGGTAAAGAGACCAAAGGCAAGCATCGTCTGGTGATCACCCCGGTTGACGGTAGCGATCCGTATGAAGAGATGATTCCGAAATGGCGTCAGCTCAACGTATTCGAAGGTGAACGTGTAGAACGTGGTGACGTCGTATCCGACGGCCCAGAGTCTCCGCACGACATCCTGCGTCTGCGTGGCGTCCATGCTGTGACCCGTTACATCACTAACGAAGTGCAGGAAGTTTACCGCCTGCAGGGCGTTAAGATTAACGATAAGCACATCGAAGTCATCGTGCGTCAGATGTTGCGTAAAGCGACCATCACGAACGCGGGTAGTTCGGAGTTCCTGGAAGGCGAGCAGGCGGAAGTCTCTCGTATCAAGATCTCCAACCGCGATCTGGAAGCGAACGGCAAAATCGGCGCGACGTACATGCGTGACCTGCTGGGTATCACCAAAGCTTCGCTGGCAACCGAATCGTTCATCTCTGCGGCATCGTTCCAGGAGACCACCCGTGTCCTGACCGAAGCAGCGGTAGCAGGCAAGCGCGACGAACTGCGCGGCCTGAAAGAGAACGTTATCGTGGGTCGTCTGATCCCGGCCGGTACCGGTTATGCTTACCACCAGGATCGTATGCGTCGCCGTCAGGCAGGTGAAGCACCGGTTGCACCGCAGGTGACTGCGGATGAAGCCTCTGCCAGCCTGGCTGAGCTGCTGAACGCCGGTCTGGGCGGTAGCGACGACGAATAATCGTCAGCTCTGCTGACCATGTAAAAACCCTGCCGAGGCAGGGTTTTTTTTCGTCTGAAATCCGCGTTATTTCTGATTGATATCCTGACGCGTCAGCCCGATGTCACTCAGGTGCGAAAGAATCTCCCGCGTTTCACGTCTGGCCTGCCAGCGTTTTATTGCGCGCACACCGCCACGAAAGATATCGAGTAAGGTCACGCTGAACGGTTTTGCCGCCCGGTTCTGATCGAATTCCATAATCCCAGCCCTCAGTATGATGTCTGAACAACATTTTCCCTCTGATGGCGAATTCAATACAGATTCAAAAATCACTTATATTTAACATACAGATTGCGCCCGTACCGATCTGAATGGTAGAAATAGGCGTCATCTGTACTGATTTTTTATCACCGTTAACGCAGCGAGGCACACAATGACGCGCTATCAACATCTGGCCTGTCTGCTTTCAGACCGTATTGAGCAAGGGCTGTATCGCAGCGGCGAACGCTTGCCCTCGGTGCGTACGCTCAGCATTGAGCACGGCGTCAGCATCAGCACCGTGCAGCAGGCTTATCATCTGCTGGAAGAGAAGCAGCTTATCTTGCCGCAGCCGCGTTCCGGCTATTTTGTCGTTACCCCGTAAAGCCACGCCGCCGGTGCCCGCGATGACCCGCCCTGTACAGCGTCCGGTTGAGATCACCCAGTGGGAATCGGTGCTGGAGCTGCTGAGCAGCCGCATTAATGGCGACGTGCTGCAGCTGGGCAGCGGCATGCCGGACCTGACCCAGCCGACGCTTAAACCGCTGTGGAAAATCATGGGCCGCATGGCGCAGAAGCAGGACATTGAGCAGCTCAACTACGACAGCCTGCTCGGCGTGGCAGCGCTGCGCGAGCAGATTGCACGGCTGACGATTGACAGCGGCTGTCAGCTGACGGCGGAAGATATTGTCATCACCACCGGTTGCCATGAAGCGCTGTCGGTGTCGATTCGCGCCGTGTGTGAGCTAGGCGATATCATTGCGGTCGAGTCGCCGGCTTTTCACGGCACCATGCAGACGCTGCGCGGTCTGGGCATCCGCGCCATTGAAATCCCTACCGATGCGGTCAGCGGGATCAGCATTGAGGCGCTGGAGCTGGCGTTTGAGCAGTGGCCAATCAAAGCGGTGGTAGTGGTACCCAACTGCAATAACCCGCTCGGATTTATCATGCCGGAAGCGCGTAAGCGCGCGCTGTTGACGCTGGCGCAGCGCTTTGACGCGGCGATCATTGAAGATGATGTTTACGGCGAGCTGGCGTGGGAGTATCCGCGTCCGATCACGATCAAATCGCTGGATATGGATGGCCGCGTGCTGCTGTGCAGTTCGTTTTCCAAAACCCTGGCGCCCGGCTTGCGCGTGGGCTGGGTCGCGCCGGGACGCTATCGCGATCGCGTCCTGCACATGAAATATATTGGCACCGGTTCGACGGCAACGCAGCCGCAGTATGCGGTCGCGGAGTTTATTCGTCAGGGTCATTACCTGCCGCATTTGCGCCGCATGCGCCAAGTGTATCAGCGTAACTATGAGACGTTTAGCTGCTGGGTGCGCCACTATTTTCCCTGCGGCATTTGCGTCTCGCGGCCGCAGGGCAGTTTCCTTATGTGGATTGAGCTGCCGGAAGCCTTCGATGCGGTGCGGCTGAATGCGGAGCTGCGGGAGCTGAAAATCCAAGTAGCCGTCGGTTCGCTGTTTTCGGCGGCGGGTAAATATCGCAACTGCCTGCGCCTCAATTATGGTCTGCCAATGAATGAGCAAACCGAGCAGGCGATTGCCAGCCTCGGCGCAGCCGTGGAGCGTGCCATGCAGGCCTGCAGTGCGGAAACGCGCCATATCATCTCCCTGACAGAATAACGGTGGAAAGGCAGGGCAGAGAGTCGGGGAAGCCAGCCCTGGCCCGCTGCAAGCGACAGCGGGCAGGCTCACTTTAGCGATTGTCCCCGGTCGTGCCAGCCCTGACTGCTGCCGTTTGCGCGCCGTATTCGCGGATTTATACCGTGGTTGCAGTCAGTTACAACGCTTTTGCGGCATGGGCTGGAGATTCCACCAGCGCCAGCAGCTGGCGGGTGGCCGCCTGCCAGTCTTCCGCTTGGGTAATCGCGCTGACCACGGCAATGCTGCCGACACCGGTCGCCAGCACCTCCGGCACGCGTGCCAGCGAAATGCCGCCAATCGCCACGGTAGGAATATGCTGCAGCCGGGCCAGATGGCGCTTCAGCTCGGCTATGCCCTGTGGCGCAGAGGGCATCTCTTTGGTTTGTGTCGGAAAGATGTGACCGAGCGCAATATAGGACGGACGCAGCGCCAGCGCGCGATCCAGCTCGGCGTCATCGTGTGTCGACAGACCCAGGCGTAAGCCGGCGTGGCGGATAGCGTCCAGGTCGGCCACATCCAGATCCTCCTGACCAAGATGTACACCATAGGCGTTGTACTTAATCGCTAAGCGCCAGTAATCGTTGATAAACAGCCGCGCGCCGTACTGTTTGCCAAGGGCGATGGCATCGCGCACTGCGGCTTCGATCTGGCGATCATCGCCATCTTTAATCCGCAGCTGGAGGGTGCGCACGCCGGCAGCCAGCAGGCGTTCAATCCACAACACGCTGTCGACAACCGGATAGAGCCCCAGTTTTGGCGCGGTGGCAGGGAAGGCTTCAGTCATCATTTTTCCTCTTTCAGGGCATCGGCGGCGTGATACAGCGCGCCGCCACGGCTACGGAAGGCGTCAGGCATTTGCGCCATGCCCAGCGCTATCGGCTGGGCTTCAGCCTGCTGGCGGGCCGCAAATTCGCGCACTTCCTGGGTGATTTTCATTGAACAGAATTTGGGGCCGCACATGGAGCAGAAGTGGGCCACTTTGCCGGATTCCTGCGGCAGGGTTTCGTCGTGATAGGCCCGCGCGGTATGCGGATCGAGCGCCAGATTAAACTGATCTTCCCAGCGGAACTCGAAGCGAGCTTTCGACATGGCGTTGTCGCGGATCTGCGCGCCGGGATGGCCTTTAGCCAGATCGGCAGCATGCGCCGCGATCTTGTAGGTAATCAGCCCCTGCTTAACATCCTCTTTATTCGGCAGGCCAAGATGCTCTTTCGGCGTGACGTAGCACAGCATCGCGCAGCCAAACCAGCCGATCATGGCGGCGCCAATCCCGGAGGTGAAATGATCGTAGCCCGGCGCGATATCGGTCGTCAGCGGGCCCAGCGTATAAAACGGCGCTTCATGGCAGTGTTCCAGCTGCTCGGTCATATTGCGGCGGATCATCTGCATCGGCACGTGACCGGGGCCTTCAATCATGACCTGCACATCATATTGCCAGGCGATTTGCGTCAGCTCGCCTAAGGTACGCAGTTCGGCAAACTGGGCTTCGTCGTTGGCGTCCTGAATCGAGCCGGGACGTAAACCATCACCGAGCGACAGCGCGACATCATAGGCGGCGCAGATTTCACAGATTTCGTGGAAATGCTGGTAGAGGAAGTTTTCCTGATGATGTGACAGGCACCACTTCGCCATGATTGAGCCGCCGCGTGACACGATACCGGTCAGCCGTTGTGCGGTCATCGGCACATAGCGCAGCAGCACGCCCGCGTGAATGGTAAAGTAATCAACGCCCTGCTCAGCCTGTTCCAGCAGGGTATCGCGGAAAATGTCCCAGTTAAGATCTTCTGCGATGCCGTTGACCTTTTCCAGCGCCTGATATATTGGCACCGTGCCGATGGGCACCGGACTGTTGCGCAAAATCCACTCACGCGTTTCATGGATATAGCGACCGGTCGACAGATCCATCACGGTATCTGCACCCCAGCGCGTGGCCCACACCAGTTTTTCCACTTCCTCTTCAATCGACGAACTTACCGCCGAGTTGCCGATGTTGGCGTTGACCTTCACCAGAAAATTGCGGCCGATAATCATCGGCTCTGATTCCGGATGATTGATGTTGGCAGGAATGATGGCGCGGCCGCTGGCCACTTCGGCGCGCACGAATTCGGCGCTGATATTCTCTGGCAGCTGCGCACCAAAGCCGTGACCGGCGTGCTGCTGCAACAGCGTTGTACTGCGGATACGCTCACGTCCTATGTTTTCGCGCAGCGCGATGAACTCCATTTCCGGCGTGATGATGCCCTGACGTGCATAATGCAGCTGCGTGACGCGGCGACCCGCTTTGGCCCGGCGCGGCAGCGGCAGGTGTTCAAAACGCAGATGATCCAGCCCGTCATCCGCCAGCCGCTGCTGACTGTAGTTTGAGCTAAGTGCGCTGATGGTTTCGCTGTCGTTGCGTTCGGCGATCCAGTCGGCGCGCAACTTTGCCAGACCCTGATGCACATTGATGGTCGCGTGGGGATCGCCATAGGCACCGGCGGTGTCATACACCGGCACCGGTTCATTGTCTGCGTATTGCGGATGATCTTTGCTGCCGCCAGTGTGCGTTGGGCTGAGCTGAATTTCGCGCATCGGGACGCGGATATCCGCGCGGCTGCCGCTGATCCAGATCCGTTTTGAGTTAGGGAAGGCGGTTCCCTGTAGTGAATCGATAAATTTTTGCGCCTGCGCGCGTTGTTCACGACGTGAGGTTTTAGCATCAGACATAGCAAGTTTCCTGAAAACAAGGGGGAAGCTGCTTGTCCGGAGTCCGGAAGGAGTAACAGAAACGGTGCCGGGCGCCTGACTGCACCGTGCTGATAACATCTACTTTTGTTCCCTTCGCAGGTACTAACCTGATCAGGTTCCGCGGATCCCGAATTAACGGTCTCAGCTCCTAAGGGCACTCCGACAAGTTTACGTTTTACGCTATAAGCGACTTTGCTGACTGTTGCACGCTGCGCTTATATTGCAAAGTTTGATTGTGGATTGTCGTTAAAAAAGACAATAAAAAAGCCCATTCAGCATAAAAGGGCTTTTCCTGAATAACAAGTCTTTTACAACTGCAGCGATTCAGGCCGGACGAGCAATGGTGCTGTCATTGGCCACCGGCGGGCGCGCCAGCTGGTTATCCCAGGCGAGCTGAACCAGTTTGTCTTCCAGCGTAAAGCGTGACTCCAGCGCTTCGCCCACTTCTGACAGCGCCTGCTGGAAATCCACGCAGTTGTCGTCATTAATGGCCTGCTTGCAGATGGCTGTCATACAGTTGCATCAGACGTTCTGTATTGCCTTTCAGCGCCGGATAAATCTGCGCCGCCGCAATCATCGGGCTGTCGCCGGAGATCTCGCTGATAATGCGCTCGTAAACGCTGAAGTTGCCGGTGGAGAGATAGTCCACCAGACAATGGCAAAACGCATCCAGCGCCTGTTCATCCAGCGCGGTCAGCGCTTCTTTGTTCGGCTTCATGCCAATTAACTCGTAATCGGTGACGAGCAGCTGTCGACGGGCGCGCAACCATTAGTCGACTAATTCATTACCGCCACCTACACGCTCGGTCAGGTTATCTAACTGGGTAAGCATACGGGGCTCCAAGTGAGTTATAGTTGTTTATTACACACTTAACATCAGGATTTCAGCGTGCCATTTGACGCTTTTGACGCTAAGGACAACGATTAAGATGCAACGTGAGATCTCAAGCGTAGACGCTGGCTGGTGGATTGTCTGCTCCGCGCAGAAACTTTGGTTGCCGGAAGGCGAGTTGCCGCATGGCTTATCCGGCGAGTTTGGCCTGACCGGCAGCAGCGGCAGAGTGATTGGCGAGTGGCAGGGCGAAAACGTCTGGCTGGTATGCGAAGCGCGTCCGGACAATATGGCCTCGGTGCGCCAGCTGATTGACGAAGATGTCGGTCTGTTTCAGCTCGCCGGGCGCGGCGTGCAGCTGGCAGAGTTCTACCGTTCGCATCGCTGGTGCGGCTATTGCGGCCATGAAATGCAGCACAGCAAGCGCGAATTTGCCTGCCTGTGCAGCCACTGCCGCGAGCGCTACTATCCGCAAATTGCCCCCTGCATCATTGTGGCGATTCGTCGCGGTGAGGAGATCCTGCTGGCGAACCATGCGCGCCATCGCAACAGCATCTACACCGTGCTAGCCGGTTTTGTCGAAGTCGGCGAAACGCTGGAGCAGGCGGTGGCCCGCGAGGTGATGGAAGAGAGCAACGTGCGGGTAAAAAATGTGCGTTACGTGACCTCGCAGCCGTGGCCGTTCCCGCACTCGCTGATGATGGCGTTCATGGCGGAGTACGATCGCGGCGAGCTGCAGCACGATGGTAAAGAGCTGCTGGATGCTGGCTGGTATCGCTACGACGATCTGCCCCTGTTGCCGCCGCCGGGCACCGTGGCGCGCCGTCTGATTGAAGATACGGTTGCGCTGTGTCGCGCCAGCGCGGCGTGAAAATGCTACACTGCCGGCCTTAGCATGAGAGAGCCCATTATGAGTGAACTGAAGAACGATCGTTATCTGCGCGCCCTGTTACGCCAGCCGGTGGATATCACCCCGGTATGGATGATGCGACAAGCCGGGCGTTACCTGCCGGAATACAAAGCCACGCGCGCTGAGGCCGGTGATTTTATGTCTCTGTGTAAGAACGCTGAGCTGGCGTGCGAAGTCACCCTGCAGCCGCTGCGCCGCTATGCGCTGGATGCCGCGATCCTCTTCAGCGATATCCTCACCATTCCGGATACGATGGGCCTGGGGCTCTACTTTGAGACCGGCGAAGGCCCGCGTTTCTCCCACCCAATCGCCTGCCGTGCCGATGTGGATAAACTGCCGGTGCCGGATCCGGAGCAGGAGCTGAATTACGTGATGAATGCGGTGCGCACTATCCGTCACAACCTCAAAGGCGAAGTGCCGCTGATCGGTTTCTCCGGCAGCCCGTGGACGCTGGCAACCTACATGGTAGAAGGCGGCAGCAGCAAGGCTTTCACCAAAATCAAGAAGATGATGTACGCCGAGCCGCAGACGCTGCACGCGCTGCTGGATAAGCTGGCAGAGAGCGTGATCCTCTACCTCAACGCGCAGATTAAAGCGGGTGCGCAGTCGGTGATGGTGTTTGATACCTGGGGCGGCGTGCTGACCGGGCGCGACTATCGCGAGTTTTCGCTCTATTACATGCACAAAATCGTCGACAGCGTGCTGCATGAGAACGAAGGACGACGCGTGCCCATCACCCTGTTTACCAAGGGTGGCGGCCAGTGGCTGGAAGAGATGGCGGCCACCGGCTGTGATGCGCTGGGCCTTGACTGGACCACCGATATTGGCGAAGCGCGGCGCCGCGTGGGCGATAAAGTCGCGCTGCAGGGCAACATGGATCCGTCTATGCTGTATGCACCCCCTGCACGAATTGAGCAGGAAGTGGCGGGGATTCTGGAAGGCTTTGGCGCAGGCGAAGGCCACGTGTTCAACCTCGGTCACGGGATTCATCAGGATGTTCCGCCAGAGCACGCTGGCGCGTTTGTGGAGGCGGTGCATCGGTTATCACGACCATATCATCAGGGATAAGCATGAATTTAGCCGCACTACGACAGCAACAGGTACAGCTCGCCGCCAGCGTGGTGCGGCAGGATGATTTTGACGTACTGCCGCCGCGCTTCATTGGCGGCGCCGATGTCGGTTTTGAACAGGGCGGCGAGGTAACGCGCGCCGCCCTGGTGATCCTCGAATACCCTTCATTAACGCTGGTGGAGCATCGCATCGCGCGTGTCGCGACCACCATGCCTTACATCCCCGGTTTTCTCTCGTTTCGCGAAGTTCCAGCCCTGCAGGCGGCGTGGCAGCAATTGTCGCAGCGGCCCGATCTGCTGTTCGTCGACGGCCATGGCATCTCTCATCCCCGCCGGCTGGGCGTTGCCGCGCATTTCGGCTCGCTGCTGGATGTGCCGACCATCGGCGTAGCAAAAAAGCGCCTGTGCGGTCGTTTCGCTGAGCTGGATGCGGCACCGGGCAGTCGTCAGCCGCTGATGGATAAAGGCGAGCAGATTGCCTGGGTGTGGCGCAGCAAGACGCGCTGTAACCCACTGTTTGTCTCGACCGGCCACCGCGTCAGCCTCGACAGCGCACTGCACTGGGTTGAGGCCTGCATGGCCGGCTACCGCTTGCCGGAGCCAACGCGCTGGGCTGATGCCGTGGCGTCTGGCCGTCCCGCTTTTGTGAAGTGGCAAAATGCGCGCTAACGCTGTTTGTGTGCGGCTTTTGCGGTACACTGCCGCCAGCTAATCTACCGAGAGTAAGTTTGATGTTACAGAATCCCGTCCATTTGCGTCTGGCGAAGCTGGAAAGCTGGCAGCACATGACCTTTATGGTCTGTCTGTGCGAGCGGATGTTCCCCAATTACTGGGCCTTCTGTCAGCAGACCGAGTTTGCCGATCCGCAGCTTTATCGCCGCATTCTCGACCTGGTGTGGGAAAGCCTGACGGTGAAGGATGCCAAAATCAATTTCGACAGCCAGCTGGAGAAACTGGAAGCGGCGATCCCAAACGGTGACGACTTTGACGTTTACGGCGTGCACCCGACGATTGACGCCTGCGTGGCGTTGAGTGAACTCCTGCACGCGCAGCTGAGCGGTGAAACGCTGGAGCACGCCATCGAAGTCAGCCGCACGTCGATCACCACCGTGGCCATCCTCGAAATGACCCAGGCCGGTCGTGAAATGAGCGACGAAGAGCTGCGTGACAACCAGGCGGTAATTGACGAATGGGACATGCAGTGGGAGATTTTTCGCCTGCTGGCAGAGTGCGAAGAACGGGACCTAGAGCTAATCAAAGGATTACGTGCAGACCTGCGTGAAGCCGGAATCAGTAACATCGGTATAAATTTTCAGCAATAAGGCGAGAAAACGTGACTTCAGGCCCGAATTACCGCGCCTGGAGGCTTCACATCAGCCCCCTGTCTAGTCTACATTTGGGGGGCTGAAAATTGTGGCTATCGGTGCGTGCAGGCTGAAGAGTGCCAGAATATGGCTTTTCCCTCGCACTCGTTGCTTAGCAAGCGATAAATACACTTTAAGGATAACTTATGAACAAGACTCAACTGATTGATGTGATCGCAGAGAAAGCGGACCTGTCTAAAACCCAGGCTAAAGCTGCGCTGGAATCTACCCTGGCTGCGATCACTGAGTCTCTGAAAGAAGGTGATGCAGTACAACTGGTTGGTTTTGGTACTTTTAAAGTGAACCACCGCGCTGAGCGTACCGGTCGCAACCCGCAGACTGGCAAAGAGATCAAAATCGCTGCAGCTAACGTGCCAGCGTTCGTCTCTGGTAAAGCACTGAAAGACGCTGTTAAGTAAGTTTTCCGCATCGCGGTTTAGCTTTAAAAGAGGGGCGATTTCGCCCCTTTTTGTTACCGGGGCCTGCTATGCTGAACATCTCTCCTCAGCGCCTCTGCGCCATCCTCCTCGGGCTATTACTCACCGGCTGCAGTGCCACTCCCGATCTTCCGGCTTTCACCGCCAGCGGCTATCTGTCTGACCGTGGCACGGTGCGAATCTGGCGTAAAAACGGCGACCACGAAGCCGTCCATCTGCGTACTGTCTACACCCCTTTCAATGGCGATAGCCGGGAAACCACCGACTATATCTGGCAGGCGGATAAACTGCTGAGCGTGGAACGGCACGTCACTGGCCAGCAGCCGGACGACGTTACCCTGCGTTTCGACCATCAGGGCAACCTCAATTTTATGCAGCGACAGCTGGCTGGCCGGCGTGAAGCCGTCAGCGCCGACAGCGTCGAGCTGTACCGGTTTGACGCGCAGCGCATGCTGGCGCAGAGCAATGCACTGCTGAGTGGTCGGGTATTGTTGTGGCAGGGGCACTGGCAGGGCGGTACACAGGTCCGTGACTGTGAGGGTCAGCAGGTGAATGTGGCGTTCGATCGCGACACGCTGGCGACGCTGTATCGACAGCAGCAGGGCCAGCAACAGCCTACCCTGTCGTGG
Source organism: Type-A symbiont of Plautia stali (assembly GCF_059731155.1). Taxonomy (NCBI): domain Bacteria; species Type-A symbiont of Plautia stali. The sequence continues at coordinate 2,500,138 of NZ_AP035891.1, forward strand.
CTGGAAGCGCCAGAGGGGATTCAGCTGCTGCGTGTCACGCCGGAAGATGAGTGCCGCTGGCAGCCGAAAGAGGCCGATTTTTAGCGGCGACCGGCTGGCCGCCGCCGGGGGCTTACCTTGCGGTTAATCGCACGGTAACCGATATCATTACGGCAGAAGCTGCCGTTCCATGAGATGTGCTGCGCCAGCGCGTAGGCATTCTTCTGCGCTGCCGCCACATCTTCACCCAGCGCGGTCACGCACAGTACGCGACCGCCGCTGGTCACCACCAGATCATCTTTCAGGGTGGTGCCGGCATGGAATACCTTCCCGTCCGCGACGTCTTCCAGTGGCAGACCGTGGATCTGATCGCCAGTGTTATAGTTGCCCGGATAACCGCCAGCGGCCAGCACCACGCCGAGTGACGGGCGCGGATCCCACTGTGACTGCTGCTGATCGAGCTTGCCATCGACGGCGGCGAGGCACAGCGCGACCAGATCCGACTGCAGGCGCAGCATGATCGGCTGCGTTTCCGGATCGCCGAAGCGGCAGTTGAATTCGATCACCTTCGGCTGACCGGCGTTGTCGATCATCAGACCGGCATACAGGAAACCGGTGTAGGTGTTACCTTCAGCTTTCATGCCGTTTACCGTTGGCCAGATGATCTGATCCATCACGCGCTGGTGGATCTCATCGGTCACTACCGGTGCCGGTGAGTAAGCGCCCATGCCACCGGTGTTAGGGCCGGTGTCGCCGTCGCCAACACGTTTGTGATCCTGGCTGGTGGCCATTGGCAGGACATTATCGCCGTCCACCATCACGATGAAGCTGGCTTCTTCACCATTAAGAAACTCTTCGATGACGATGCGGTGACCGGCATCGCCAAACGCATTGCCGGCCAGCATGTCCTGCACTGCCGCTTCCGCTTCGGCCAGCGTCATGGCGACGATAACGCCTTTACCAGCGGCCAGACCGTCCGCTTTGATGACGATCGGCGCGCCTTTCTCACGCAGGTAAGCCAGCGCGGGTTCCACGTCGGTGAAGTTCTGGTATTCCGCCGTCGGGATCTGCTGGCGGGCAAGGAAATCTTTGGTGAAGGCTTTTGAGCCCTCCAGCTGCGCGGCAGCCTGCGTCGGGCCAAAGATTTTCAGGCCGGCAGCGCGAAACGCATCGACTACGCCAATCACCAGCGGCGCTTCCGGCCCGACGATGGTCAGGTCAATGTTTTCCTGCTGCGCAAACGCCAGCAGTGCCGGAATATCGGTGGCGCTGATGGCCACGTTCTGCAGGGCCGGCTCCAGCGCGGTACCGGCGTTGCCTAGCGCAACAAATACGGTTTCTGCCAGCGGCGACTGTGCTGCTTTCCACGCCAGCGCGTGTTCACGTCCACCATTACCAATCACTAAAATTTTCATCGTTACGGCTCCAGGCTATTAATGGCGGAAATGACGCATGTCAGTGAAGATCATCGCGATGCCGTGCTCGTCGGCGGCAGCAATCACTTCATCATCGCGGATGGAACCGCCCGGCTGGATCACACAGGTGATGCCCACTGCCGCCGCAGCATCAATGCCATCGCGGAACGGGAAGAAGGCGTCGGAAGCCATGGCGGAACCCTTCACCTCCAGTCCTTCGTCAGCGGCTTTGATTCCGGCAATTTTGGCAGAGTAAACTCGGCTCATCTGGCCAGCGCCAATACCGATCGTCATGTTGTCGCGTGCATACACAATGGCGTTGGATTTAACGAATTTCGCCACTTTCCAGCAGAACAGCGCGTCACGCAGTTCCTGTTCGGTCGGCTGACGTTGGCTGACAACGCGCAGCTGGCTGGCATCGACCATACCGAGATCGCGATCCTGAACCAGCAGGCCACCGTTGACGCGTTTGAAGTCGAGACCGGCAACGCGGCGCTGCCACTGGCCGCATACCAGAACGCGGACGTTCTGTTTGGTTGCGGTCACGCGCAGTGCCGCTTCACTGGCCGATGGCGCAATAATGACTTCCACGAACTGACGGCTGATGATCGCCTGCGCGGTCGCTTCATCCAGCTCGCGGTTAAAGGCGATGATGCCGCCGAATGCCGAGGTAGAATCGGTTTTATAAGCGCGCTCGTAGGCGGCAAGGATTGAATCGCCTACGGCTACGCCGCATGGGTTAGCGTGCTTGACGATAACGCAGGCTGGCTCGCTGAACTCCTTGACGCACTCCAGTGCCGCATCGGTATCGGCAATATTGTTGTAGGACAGCGCTTTGCCCTGCAGCTGCTGTGCGGTGGCGACCGACGCTTCGGTGACATGCTCTTCAATATAGAAAGCAGCGTCCTGATGGCTGTTCTCGCCGTAACGCATATCCTGCTTTTTAATAAAGTTGAGGTTCAGGGTGCGCGGGAAGCGGCCGGCCGGCGTGGTGCTTTCGCCGTGATAGGCCGGTACCAGGCTGCCAAAGTAGTTGGCAATCATGCTGTCGTAAGTGGCGGTATGTTCAAAGGCTTTGATTGCCAGATCGAAACGGGTTTCCAGCGTCAGGGAGTTTTCGTTGGCATCGAGCTCCGCGATGATCGCGTCGTAGTCACTGTTCTTCACCACGATCGCCACGTCTTTGTGGTTCTTGGCTGCCGAGCACACCATGGTGGGACCGCCGATATCAATGTTCTCAACGGCATCTTCCAGGCTGCAGTCGGCTTTCGCCACGGTCTGGGCAAAGGGATAGAGGTTCACCACCACCATGTCGATAGGATTGATGGCGTGCTCGGCCATGATGGCATCATCGGTGCCGCGACGGCCCAGAATGCCACCGTGCACTTTTGGGTGCAGCGTTTTGACGCGTCCATCCATCATTTCCGGGAAACCGGTGTAGTCAGAAACTTCCGTGACGGGCAGGCCGGCATCTGCCAGCAGGCGCGCGGTGCCACCTGTGGAGAGCAGCTCAACACCACGATGGGAGAGGGCCTGAGCAAATTCGAGGATGCCGGCTTTGTCAGAGACACTGAGCAGAGCGCGGCGTACAGGACGAAGTTGTTGCATGGTGGTTTTATCCCTTGGCTTTGTTTCGCGTAAATAAGAGTGTTACATCAGGCTTAACTTTCTCTCTCTATATCATAGAAGAGAACATTTACCTCAGGTAACGCCCCAAAAGGGGCATCCTTGACGTCGCGGGGCATTGTAGCGAAAACGTTTGCGCGATGCTCGCCTAAATTTATTACCGGCTGCAGATGTGGATAACTTTGTGTGTAACCGGGTATAAGGCGGGGTTTTGCTGTGGAATGCAGCGAACGATTGTTTTTATTGAATTTAGCGGTTGCGCGTACCGAACAACTCCCTATAATGCGACTCCATCGACACGGCACAACGACTCACGGAATGCGGTGTAGACAGGAAGCTTCGTTAAGAACTTCCGCCGGAGAAAAATGAATTGGTCAACTAAAACTGGCCACCGCTTTAGAGTTTTTCCAGTATCGGTTTTCCGATTCGTTTGGGGGTAACCCACCGTTATAGTCATGCGGCCTTAGCGAGCTGTAATATCCGACGATATAGTCTGTGATCGCATGTGCAGCTTCGCTAAAGTTTATATAACCTGTCACTGGCACCCACTCGTTTTTCAGACTTCTGAAGAAGCGTTCCATCGGGCTGTTGTCCCAACAGTTTCCACGTCGGATCATACTCTGCCTGATCCGGCAACGCCACAGTAACTGCCTGCTTGTATAGTGGCTACCCTGGTCACTGTGGAACATCGCTCCGGCTGGTTTACCGCGAGTTTCCCACGCCATTTCCTGCGCTTTGATGGTCAGCCTGCTGTCCGGTGAGAATGACATTGCCCAGCCTACCGGTTTCCTTGCCAACAGATCGAGAACAACAGCGAGGTAAGCCCAACGCCTGCCTGTCCAGATGTACGTCACATCGCCGCACCACACCTGATTAGGCTCTGTCACTGCGAACTGTCGCTCAAGGCGATTCGGGATAACGATGTGTTCATGACCACCACGTTTATACCGGTGGGTAGCCTTTTTTAATATGTCGTTTTCCATTTCAATACGTTGTAGCTTTTTCTTCAGCTCGCGTATTTCAATCTGTTCCGGGGTTATAGGGGAGGCTTTAGGTATTTTGCCCTGTCGTTCATCCCGCAACTGTTTTCCCCATCGCGTCATGGTAGAAAGACCCACATCCATAGCATTGGCCGCAGCTGCAACGGTGTAGTTCTGATCAAGGACCAGTTGAGCGGCTTCGCGTTTAAACTCTGCGCTGAAATTTCTTTTTTTCATTATGGCACCTGTGTTGTTCTGAGGTGAGCATATCACCTCTGTTCAGGTGGCCAAATTTAGTGTGCCACTTCACTTGATCGCGGCTGCTCCACGCTCGCGGAAAATCTCCGAGAAGCAGGAAGTGATGATGGCAACCGGGATAAAAATCCAGGAAGCCGAAATGGTATTCGCGGCGGCGAACAGGCCAAGGTCGCGCGCTGAGGCGATGCCCGCGAGGAACATCTGTGCGGCTTTCACCTGCACCGAGATAAAGATGCTGGAGATCGCCAGCGGCAGGCCGGCATACATCAGGTAGCGCAGGTAGGTGGTGCGCTTGTCCTGCGGCGGTGCCAGATCCTGATGTTCGCGATAGAAATTGACGCGCTTGATGGCGTACGGCACCAGCGTGACGGCCACAATCGAGGCCGTGAGCCATAGTGGATTGAGGTGCAGCCAGGCGATAGTGAAGCTCATGGCAAAGCCCAGCAGCAAGCCGGCCGAGTTGGCAATAGTATTGAGCCGCGACGCCAGCCGCGCATTGTTATAAACGCTGAACGTGTCCTGGGTGACAAACACCGACGAGATAAACGAGGCCAGTGCAAACGCAAGAAAGTTTTCCTGCATGTTGTACCAGACCCAAATCAACACCGGGATTGACGTCAGCAACAGCAGCACCAAGCGCATTGTCCGCGCTACGGCCATCAACCGCAGGCCTTTCGGCGCACTTTTGCTGATGCACTTGAACAGGATGGTTTCGGTACCAAAAATCGCCACGGTTTGCACCATGGAGAACAGCGAGGTCGAAAACGCCATTTGACCAAACACCGTTGGGCCAAAGGATTTTGCCACGTAGGAGGTCACAAATATGATGCCGAATACCGAGACGATCTTCTCAGACATCATCCAAGCGGCATTAGACATTACGCTCAATTTCATTGACTGGTCCTTAGTATTACGTACAGCAACTGCCTTTCGGTACAACGTCCTTGAAATGAATTAACAAGCGCTCAGTGGGCATGACACAATTTAATAACTTCAAACCAGGCTGGTCCGAAAAATGAGACTCGCGTCAGAGTTTAGCGATTAAATTCAGGAAAATTCCGATTAAACTTGGTGCGAAGCCCGATGGATGTAAACGATTTCAACCCGAATTCAGGACAAAATTTCACAGGCATATCCTGAGTTTTTTGCAATCAGGCTATGCCGAATGTCCAATGATTGTCGTATTTTTCTGCATTTGGGATGGAATAAATCTATATCAAAAACCCAGCACCAGGAAGGCGTTCAATGGCATTCAGAATAAAATAAGATTTATCCCATGATGATATTTATTCTAAATAACTTAATTTAACCCTCGCAATTCTAATCGCGCACTTTAATACTGCATTAATACTGTTTTTGCAGTACCAGATATTAATACAGTAATTCTCATCCACTAATTGATAAGAAAGGTAAGAGCATTTATGAGAAAGTCACGATATAGCGAAGAGCAAATCACAAATGCCATTAAAGCTTCTGAAACGGGAGTGAAAGTCAGGGATATTTGTGAGGAGCTGGGCATTTCCGAGGCCACCTTCTACAGCTGGAAGAAGAAGTTCTCCGGGCTTTCTTCAGAGGATGGTCGAAAAATCAAGGAGTTGGAGGATAAACTGCAGAACCTTACGCGCGAGCTGCAGACCCTGAGCTCCGACAAGGAGATGCTGCAAAGCGTGCTGAAAAACTTCTTCACTACGAATGAAAAGCGTCAGGCGGTCAACTTCCTGCAAACCACTTTCGACATCGGTACCCGTCGCAGCTGTCGTTTACTGGATATTAGCCGTAGCGTTTATCATTACCCTTCCGGTTCCGATAATCGCTAATACCATTGAGGCCGATGTTATATGACTTAATGCTGAGATTTGTTCTTACCAGAAGAGATGAAGATCATTAAATTCGGCATTCGCTACATAACAATTTGAACCACTTTTTCCTGATGAATGCCATCACGGAATCACTTCCTTTTTTGCGGTAAAATTGATTCACACCAGCAAAAGCCTCGCGTTTCAAGCCATTTAGACTTAGCCCAATCTCATTTTGGTGAGATTGGCGCTTAGTCTATTACTTCACGATTACTAATAATCAGACCTGATCACAGACAATTCTGTTAAGCGTTAATGAACAACACGGTGTAACCGCTCAGACATTGGCTCAGTTTTAAACTGGATCTGGCCGCTGCGTTTATGATCTCTTTGGCGATCAGCGCTAGTCGGCTAACTCTTAAACCACACCAGGAATACTCCGGTTCAAAAACGTTATGATATTCAAACTATAAAGCCGAAAACGGTTATCCACGGTAAATACTGCGCTTAAATCCATCGTCATCTTTAATATTTTTTTCTGGCACCTGTTGGGAATCATTCTTAGCTATGACGGTAACGCTTAAGGCTAAGGTGGCTTCTCCCGCTGGATTTTCAGTGCCACAGCCGGGTAAAAATCCGCCTAGCGAAGGCTTTTTTACGCGCTAAACCGGCGAATTGTTGCCCGATACGCGCTTTTTTCATCCATCCGGAACGCTAAAAGGCAGCAAGAGTCGACCTTTTACCGTGCTGATGGCAATGAGTTTTATAGCGGAAGAGAATGAAAACCGGGTGGCTGTACCGCTCGTCGGTTATATAGCGTGCGCGTTCCGGCCAGTATCAGGTCGCTGAGGCGGAATTGTCGGCTGGTCAAATACCTAAAATATCAGGGGAAAACGCTGCTGAGTGGATGACCCAGCAGCAAGGCTGGGTTAAGGAAGTGCGGTCAGCCGCTGCGGTTTAATGCGCATGGCATAGATCGCGCCAACAATCAGACAGCCGATACCGATGCTGGTGAGCAGCGGTGGCCAGCTCTGGCGGTAAATAAAGGTCCACAGCAGGCCAGAGAGCGTTTCGAATACGATGAGCGGCCCCATCACCACCGTTGGCAAACGCTGACTGGCGGCATTCCAGCACAGTGCCGCCAGCCATGAGCAGAACAAACCAATCGCCAGCATCAGCCAGATAAAGCGCGCCGGCTGCGGGCCGAACGGCAAAGCGAAATCGGGCTGCTGCCAGTGAATCTGCAGGCTCACCAGCCCATAAAACACCAGCGCCAGCGGCAATGTCACCAGCCCCTGCGCGGTGGCCCAGCTCGACGGTTTATGCTGGGGATGTTCGCGCAGCCAGCGCGCATTGCGCAGCGGATACCATGTCCAGCACACCACTGCCAGCACCGCCAGCAGCAGGCCACTCAGGTAGTCCCAGAGATCAAATGCCGGCCCCTGCCCGTGCAGTTCCGCCGCGTTGACGCAGCCCAGACCGGCAGCAATGATTACCAGCGCGGGCATCAGCCGGCGCCATGGCAGGCGCCCTTCGAGATGGCCGTAACAGAGGTTAGCGGTGACGGTGATCACCACCGGCAGCGTGCCGATGATCATGGTGGAGACCGGTGCGCCGGTGCGCTGAATCGCGCTGGCAAGGCAGGCGTAATAGAGCAGATTGCCCACCAGCGACAGCTTCACCGCCTCCGTCCAGTCCGGGCGCGTCAGCTGTTTTAGCCGACGGCGGCTGAGCCACGCCAGCGGCAGCACCACCAGGCCAAAGGCAACATAGCGACCCGCCGATTGCAACATGCCCGGATAATCGGGTATCAGCAGCGGCCCGACAAAAATCATGCCCCACATCAGCCCCGCCGCGAGGGCAAACACTATTCCTGCAAACATACACCTTTCCTTTATCTTTAATCCGCCACAGTGTGGCGCAGGAAAAGATGAAAGGCTTGTAGCAGATTGCGGTTAACGTCCGCTGAACACCTGCTTTTGATAGCGTCCCGGCGTGATACCGTAGCGATGGGCAAACGCCCGCGTCAGATGCGCCTGGTCGGTGAGGCCAACCGCCGCCGCCACGCTCGCGGCGCTCTCGCCCTGCGCCAGCCGCTGCTTGGCTTCGAACAGGCGGAAGGCCATCAGCATTTGATGGGGAGTGACGTGAAAGTGTTGTTTGAAACTGCGCAGAAAATGCCACGGCGACAGCGATACCAGCCGCACCGGCTCTGCCAGGTTATCGCGCAGCCAGGCTTTTACCACATCAAACCGGTGGGCGCCTTCGCGCGGCCGCGCTACGCCCTGCTACGCCAGCGGACGCAGCCACTCCAGCAGATCCAGCAGCGCGCCCTGCCGCTCCAGCGCACTTTGCGCCTGCCACATCTGTGCCAGCGCGTGGGAGAAAGGTTGCGCTAGGCGCGCATCGGTGCGCAGCGCATCGCTGAACCACCAGTTGCGATCGCCGGTCAGCCGATCCATCTCCGCCGGATCGATATAGATCATGCGATAACGCCAGCCTTCGGCGCAGGCCGATTCACCGGTGTGCAGTTCGTCGGGATTAATCATCACCAGCGAATGCACCGGCGCGACATAATTCGTGCCGCGGTAGCGAAAGCGCTGCGCGCCGGATTCGATAGTGCCAATCCCGAAGGCTTCGTGGATATGGGGCTCAAAAGCGTAGCGGGAGATGTGCGCCTGATAAAGCTCAATGCCCGGCAGCTCAGCAAAGTGCTGAAACTGCGTACGATCCTGCTCACAGGGAAAGACTTCGGGAACCACCGTCACCACACACCTCCATACGCTATCAGGCAGTAAGCATGCGCGGCGCGCACAAAAAAAGCAAAGCCCAATCGCTTTACGCGCCTACCCTTCAGCGCGACACTGGGGCCTGACCTATAAAGGAGGCGACAATGGCACAACGGGTGGTAATGGTAGTGGATATGCAAAATGGCGTGCTGGCAACGCCGCGTTACGACCGCGCCGGACGCTGCGCGCGCATTAATCAGCTGATGGCCGCCGCCGATCAGGTCATTTTTATTCAGCATAGTGGGCCGGATTTAGCCGTCGACTCCGCAGACTGGCAAATGGTCGCCGAACTGGAACAACCCGCCGACGCGCTTTACATCACCAAAACCGCCTGCGACAGCTTCTGGCAAACCGGGCTCGCGGCGCAGCTTGAACAGCATCAGATTGAAAGCTTCGTCATTTGCGGCTGCACCACCGATTATTGTGTCGATACCACCATCAAAGTCGGGGCCAGCCTTGGCTATCACATCACCGTGGCGGCCGACGCCCACACCACCGCCGATCGCACTTATGTGTCGGCGCAGCAGCTTATTAATCAGCACAACGAAGTATGGGCGGATTTGATCATGCCGGGCAATCCGGTGCGGGTTAAAACCACGGAAGAATTACTGCGGGAGTGGCGCGCGCATTAACGTCGTTGTATGAACGTGCAGAGAGAAAGTTTTGTTGGACAATAGCTTTTGAAATGGAGCCCTCGCACAGGCGAGGGCTGGATAGAGAGTTGATCGGTACGCCAATCAGAACGGGATATCGTCGTCGAAATCCATTGGTGGTTCGTTGTTCGCCGGTGCGTTCTGCTGCTGTGGACGCTGCTGCGCGCCGCCGCTGAACTGGTTACTCCCACCCTGCGGCTGCTGCGGCTGGCCCCAGCCGTTATTGTTGCCGCCGCCCTGGCCGCCCTGCTGACGGCCACCCAGCATCTGCATGGTGCCGCCCACGTTAACCACCACTTCGGTGGTATATTTGTCTTGGCCGCTCTGGTCCTGCCATTTACGGGTGCGCAGCTGGCCTTCAATGTAGACCTGCAAACCTTTACGCAAATATTCGCCGGCGACTTCAGCCAGCTTGCCGAACAGCACGACGCGGTGCCACTCGGTGATCTCTTTGTTTTCACCGGTTTGCTTGTCGCGCCAGCTCTCTGACGTGGCCAGCGTAATGTTGGCTACCGCGCCACCATTCGGCATGTAGCGCACTTCCGGATCCTGACCCAGATTCCCGATAAGAATCACTTTGTTTACGCCACGACTGGCCATGTTTCTGTCTCCCGATGAGTTGATGCTAAAAGTCTAAGCGAAAAATTGTATCACGTCACAATGACGCTTCCCACTTTCAAGCGGGATTCCAGTTTTTCGACCGTGACAGGATAGCAACAAACACTGGATATTTATTCAGTTTATTTTTTGTGCCATAATGATGCGTTTCTGCTGGTCGTGCTGGCAAGGCATGGCGAGCGTTGCCTAATCCGGGAAAGGTGAATGGATAAGATTGAAGTGCGCGGTGCTCGCACCCATAATTTGAAGAATATCAACCTGATTATCCCACGCGACAAGCTCATTGTAGTGACCGGTCTGTCGGGTTCCGGTAAGTCTTCGCTGGCGTTTGATACGCTGTATGCCGAAGGCCAGCGCCGCTATGTTGAATCGCTTTCTGCCTATGCGCGCCAGTTTCTTTCCTTAATGGAGAAACCGGACGTAGACCACATCGAGGGGCTGTCGCCTGCCATTTCCATTGAGCAGAAATCGACGTCGCACAACCCGCGCTCGACCGTCGGCACCATCACTGAAATTCATGACTACCTGCGTCTGCTGTTTGCCCGCGTGGGTGAGCCGCGCTGTCCGGATCATAACGTCACGCTGGCGGCGCAAACCGTCAGCCAGATGGTCGATCAGGTCCTAGCGCAGGAAGAGGGTCGGCGCCTGATGCTGCTGGCGCCGGTGGTAAAAGATCGCAAAGGCGAGCACACCAAAACGCTGGAAAATCTGGCGGCGCAGGGCTACATCCGCGCACGTATCGATGGCGAAGTGTGCGATCTGTCGGATCCGCCGAAGCTGGAGCTGCAGAAGAAACACACCATTGAAGTGGTGATCGATCGTTTCCGCGTGCGTGACGATCTGGCGACGCGTCTGGCCGAATCCTTTGAAACGATGCTGGAACTGAGTGGCGGCACGGCGATCGTCGCGGATATGGACGATCCCGATACCGAAGAGATGCTGTTTTCGGCCAACTTTGCCTGCCCGGTGTGCGGTTACAGCATGCGTGAGCTGGAGCCGCGTCTGTTCTCGTTCAACAACCCGGCCGGTGCCTGCCCGACCTGTGACGGCCTCGGCGTTCAGCAATATTTCGATCCCGATCGCGTGGTACAAAATCCGGAGCTGTCGCTGGCCGGTGGCGCCATTCGCGGCTGGGATCGCCGTAACTTCTACTATTTCCAGATGCTGCGCTCACTGGCGGAACATCTGGATTTCGATGTCGAAGCCCCGTTCAATAGCCTGAGCGACAAAGCGCGCGAGGTAATTCTGTACGGCTCCGGCAAAGAGAACATTGAGTTCAAATATATCAACGATCGTGGCGATACCTCGGTGCGTCGTCATCCGTTCGAAGGCGTGCTGCATAACATGGAGCGCCGCTACAAAGAGACGGAATCCAACGCGGTACGCGAAGAGCTGGCGAAATTTATCAGCAACCGCGCCTGCGCCAGCTGTGAAGGTACGCGCCTGCGTCGTGAAGCGCGCCATGTGTTTGTGGAAGACACCAACCTGCCGACCATCTCGGATATGAGCATCGGCCACGCCATGGACTTCTTCCGCAATCTGAAGCTGAGCGGCCAGCGCGCCAAAATCGCCGAGAAAGTGCTGAAGGAAATTGGCGACCGCCTGAGCTTCCTGGTTAACGTCGGCCTGAATTATCTGTCGATGTCGCGTTCAGCGGAAACGCTGTCCGGCGGTGAAGCACAGCGTATTCGTCTGGCGAGCCAGATTGGTGCCGGTCTGGTTGGCGTCATGTACGTACTGGATGAACCGTCCATCGGTCTGCATCAGCGCGACAACGAGCGCCTGCTGTCGACGCTGATTCACCTGCGCGATCTCGGTAATACCGTGATCGTGGTTGAGCACGATGAAGACGCGATTCGCGCCGCTGACCATATTATCGATATCGGTCCGGGCGCTGGCGTGCACGGCGGCCAGGTGGTAGCCGAGGGCGATGTGCATGCCATCGTGGCGCACGAAGATTCTCTCACCGGTCAGTTCCTCAGCGGCAAGCGTGAAATCGCGGTGCCGGCAGAGCGGGTGAAAGGCGATCCGTCCAAAGTACTGAAACTGAGCGGCGTGCGCGGTAACAACCTGAAGGATGTCACGCTGACGGTTCCGGTTGGGCTGTTTACCTGTATCACCGGCGTGTCCGGTTCCGGCAAATCAACGCTGATTAACGATACGCTGTTCCCGATTGCGCAGCGCCAGCTGAATGGTGCCACCAGCGGTGAAGCTGCGCCGTATCGCGAGATCGCCGGGCTGGAGCATTTCGATAAAGTGATCGACATCGATCAGAGCCCGATCGGCCGGACGCCGCGCTCAAACCCGGCCACCTACACCGGTATTTTTACGCCGGTGCGTGAACTATTTGCCGGCGTGCCGGAAGCGCGTTCGCGCGGCTACAATCCGGGCCGCTTCAGCTTTAACGTGCGCGGCGGGCGCTGTGAAGCCTGTCAGGGCGACGGCGTGATTAAGGTCGAAATGCACTTCCTGCCGGACATTTATGTGCCGTGCGATCAGTGCAAAGGCAAACGCTATAACCGCGAAACGCTGGAGATTAAATACAAAGGCAAGAGCATTCACGAAGTGCTGGAGATGACCATCGAAGAGGCGCATGAGTTCTTTGATGCGGTACCTGCGCTGGCGCGTAAGCTGCAGACGCTGATTGATGTCGGCCTGTCGTACATTCGTCTTGGCCAGTCGGCAACCACGCTGTCCGGCGGTGAAGCGCAGCGGGTTAAACTGGCGCGTGAGCTGTCGAAGCGCGGTACCGGTCAGACGCTGTACATTCTCGATGAACCGACCACCGGCCTGCATTTTGCCGACATCCAGCAGCTGCTGGAAGTGCTGCATCAGCTGCGCGATCAGGGCAATACTATTGTGGTGATTGAGCACAACCTCGACGTGATCAAAACCGCAGACTGGATTGTGGATCTCGGTCCGGAAGGCGGCAGCGGCGGTGGTGAAATCCTGGTGGCCGGCACGCCGGAAACCGTTGCACAGTGCGAAAAATCGCATACTGCACGCTTCCTCAAGCCGATGCTGAAAAAGTAGGTTTAACGCGGCGCACCCGCTGTTGCGCCGCGTTTTTTCTGATTTCTCCACGGCTCACCGCTCCGGTTGCTCGCAAGCCGGTGCAATTGTCTGAATGCCTTAGCAAATGCAGAAACAGGCAAGAAACAGACAACTTCAGGCATATACGCATCGCGTCCCGCTGACTATTCTTACTGCGTTCCTTTTGGCGCCGCTGACGCGCCTCTGTCCTTCAGTGTCATCACTGAACGGACCCCTCGCAAAAAATACCCACGACACATCTGACTGGAGACACCATGAATATTACGCATGCCTATGCCGCACAGGACGCGAAAGCCAAACTCGCCCCGTTCGATTGTAAGCCGCGCGAACTGCGCGCTCATGATGTGCAGATTGAAGTGTTGTACTGTCGGACCTGCACCAGGCGCGCAACGAATGGCGCACCACCGTATACCCGGTGGTGCTAGGTCATGAAATTGTTGGTCGCGTCACCGCCGTTGGCGCGCACACGCACAAATATAAAGTGGGCGATTTAGTCGGCGTCGGCTGTATAGTCGACTCCTGCCGCAGCTGCCCAAGCTGTCAGGAAGGACTCGAGCAGTACTATGAAAACGGCTTTGTTGGCACTTACAACGGCCAGGATCGTGAAACCGGCGCCATCACCTACGGCGGCTACTCCACCAGCATGGTGGTTGATGAAAGCTTTGTGCTGCGCGTACCGGAAAACCTCGAACTGGCAGGCGTTGCGCCTCTGCTGTGCGCCGGTATCACCACCTATTCACCGCTGCGTCACTGGAATGTCGGTCCCGGCAAAAAAGTCGGTATCGTTGGTCTGGGCGGCCTCGGCCATATGGGCGTGAAGATCGCGCATGCTATGGGAGCGCACGTGGTGCTGTTCACCACTTCACCGTCAAAAATTGAAGATGGCAAACGCCTCGGTGCTGACGAAGTGGTGATTTCGAAAGATGCTGACCAGATGGCACAACATACCAACAACTTCGGCTTCATCTTAAATACCGTCGCCGCGCAGCACGATCTTAACCCGTTTATCGCCCTGCTGAAGCGCGACGGCAACATGACGCTGGTCGGCGCTCCGGAGCACGATCACCCGGCGCCACAGGTGTTTAACCTGATCCTCAAGCGTCGCAGCATTGCCGGTTCACTGATTGGCGGTATCGCCGAAACCCAGAAGATGCTGGATTTCTGCGGCAAGCACGGTATCACTTCGGATATCGAGCTGATCGCCATGAACCAAATCAACGACGCCTACGAGCGCATGCTGAAAAACGACGTGAAGTATCGCTTCGTGATTGATATCAACACCCTGCGTGAAGAGTCTGCGGCTTAATCAGCGCGTCTCATCATCATGGCTGACGCCCGCCGCGCGCGTGGCGTCAGCCTGTTGCCACGATGCATTAACCAGATAGTAAATCTGCGAATCTTTTAGCGATCCATCCAGCCACAGCGTGGCTCCAGTGCGACTTATTGAGATGTTCACTGAGAAACACATCGTGGTGTTCATCGCGCAACAACTCCGCCAGCGCGGGCGAGGTCTTCAGCGACAACGCCGGTCGCCCTTCAACGTCATGCACCATGGCAAACAGCACGCCATCGCTTTTCACCTGGGTTGCGTCCCACTCATCTTTATAACTTTGTGAAGCGCCCGGTTTGCTCATGCAGTAGGTCAGTAAATCCGACGTGTTCATGTTTTATTCCCCTTGTAAGGTGGCGACGATGCGCCGCGCGCCGCCGTGTACCCGATGTTCGCCCAGCCAGATACCCTGCCAAGTGCCGAGTAGGAGTCTGCCGCGGCTGACCGGGATCAGCAGCGATACGCCAAGCAGTGACGATTTGATGTGCGCGGGCATGTTGTCAGCGCCTTCATAGTCGTGCTGGTAGGGCGCATCCTCTGGAACGTGCTTCAGAAAGTGCTGCTCCATGTCGCTGCGCACCGTAGGATCGCAATTTTCATTGAGCGTTAGCGACGCTGAGGTGTGCTGCAACAGCAGATGCAGCTGGCCGATACGCAGATCCGTTAAGCCATTAAGCTGGCCGACAATCTCGTCGGTGATCAGATGAAAGCCGCGCGCCTTCGCGCTCAGCGTGAGAGTTTGTTGCTGCCACATGCCACATTCCTAGGTTAAACCGTTTACTTAAGTGTGCAGCATGTCGGCGAAAGGTAAACCCTTCAGCGGGAAAAAGCGGCAGAGCGCTTGCTCTGCCGCCGGCGTATCAGTCGCTCAGCTTGTCAGCCAGCGCTTTTACCGTGGTGATATCATCCTGCGTTACCGCCGCCAGACGCGTGCCGTACTCGCTATCGGCCTTATATAAAAAAGGAGAGCATCGCCAGCCGGCTTTGCGCGTCGGCGCTTTTAGCGCGCCGCCGAGCGAGGTGATCAGATCGCCACGCTCTTTCGCGTTAAAGGAACGATACAGTTCCCCTGCCTGGCAGAAATTCTGCGGTTTGGCGATCATCGCCTGCTGCGTACTGCCGCTAAGCGGCGTATGGCTGTAACGCGCGCTTTGCAGCTCTTCACGCGGATAGATGCGGCTTGGCTGGTAATTAACGCCCTTGTTATCGGCGTTACCGCTGTCCATCAGGCCATCCTGATTGCCGTTGCTGACCGGTACGCGCGGCGCGTTCACCGGCAGGCTGAGGCCGTTAGCGCCCACGCGGTACAGCTGGGTATCAGCATAGGAGAACAGGCGGCCCTGCAGCAGGCGATCTTCAGACGACTCAATGCCCGGCACCAGATTGGACGGTGCCATCGCCACCTGCTCGGTTTGCTGGAAGAAGTTGTCGACGTTGCGATTCAGCACCATCTGCCCGATTTTCACCTCGGGCACATTCGGCCAGATTTTGGTGGAGTCGAGCGGATTGAAATCGAACTTATCCACTTCGCTGGCTTTAATGGTCTGAATGTAGAGATCCCACTTCGGAAACGCTTTGCGGTTAATCACCGCCACCAGATCTTCTGTCATGTGGCTGTAGCTGCGGCCCTGGATCGCTGCCGATTCAGCAGGATCGAGGTTGCGTTCGCCCTGCAACGTTTTCCAGTAAAACTTCACGTAGTGCACTTCGCCTTTGCTGTTCACAAACTTGTAGGCGTGCACGCTGTTACCGTCCATTTCGCGATAGGTCGCCGGCGTGCCCATGTTGGAGAACAGCATGGTGAGCGCGTGCGTGGCTTCCGGTACGTGGGAGAAGAAGTCGAAGGTGCGCGCATCGTTATCGAGGTTAGTGCGCGGATCCGGTTTAAACGCGTGCACCATATCAGGGAACTTGATCGCATCGCGGATGAAGAACACCGGCAGATTGTTGCCAACCAAGTCCCAGTTGCCCTGGCTGGTATAGAATTTGGTGGCAAAACCACGCGGATCGCGCAGCGTTTCCGGCGAATGCTTGCTGTGCACCACGTTGGAGAAGCGCACAAAGACCGGCGTCACCGTTCCCGGTTTAAACACCTCAGCGATAGTCAGATCGCTGATATCTTTGCTGGCGCGAAATTCACCATGCGCACCGGTGCCGCGCGCGTGTACGACACGCTCCGGAATACGTTCACGATCAAAGCGCTGCAGCTTTTGAATCAGCTGCACGTCCTGTAACAGCACCGGGCCATTAGCACCGGCAGTTTGTGAATTCTGGTTATCACCGACCGGCGCGCCATTATCACGCGTCAGCTCAACGGCCGCAGCAGGCAGTGCGAGCGCCAGCGTCATGGCAATGCAGAGGGGTTTCAGTGCGGAAAGGAAATAGCTCATGGGCGGTTCCTTATTGTGATTGGCGAGCGCTCTGGCAGTGCGCCAAAGCGCGCCGGCAAAAAATAGCGCCCTCACTAACAGGAACACATAAGACCCGTCCCGATTACCCGGGGCTAAGGTGTTATACCCAGCAGGAATGCGGCCGCCAGCCAGCATGGCCGGCTAGGAAAAGCGTGAAAAAGCAGGGTGCGGGTGGAAGTACAGCGGGAACAGCCAATCCGTGGATGACTGAAACGGGTGCCTGCCAGCAGCGCGGCTGACAGGCACTGCGTCGGTTACATTATGGCAGCAAACGCCTCAGCTACCTGATTGACGTTGCGACTGTTGAGACCGGCGACACACATGCGGCCGCTGGCGATCAGGTACACGCCGAACTCTTCGCGCAGGCGGTCCACCTGCTGCGCGCTCAGGCCAGTATAGCTGAACATGCCACGCTGCTTCAGCAGATAATCAAAGTTTTTGCCGGGCAGTTTACTGTTCAGTACATTGACCAGCACCTGGCGCATTTCGATGATGCGCAGGCGCATCGCTTCCACTTCCGCCAGCCAGTTGTTCAGCAGCGCTTCGTCGTTCAGCACGCAGGAAACCACCTGAGCACCGAAGTTCGGCGGGCTGGAGTAGTTGCGACGTACGGTCGCTTTCAGCTGACCCAGCACGCGTGCTGACTCTTCTGCGCTGTCGCAGACGATCGACAGGCCGCCAACGCGCTCACCGTACAGCGAGAAGATTTTCGAGAAGGAGTTGCTTACCAGCGCCGGCAGGCCCGCCGCGGCAATCACGCGAATCGCGTAAGCGTCCTCTTCCATGCCGGCACCAAAGCCCTGGTAGGCAATATCGAGGAACGGAATCAGCTCCTGCGCTTTCAGGACCTCAACGGTTTGATCCCACTGCGCGTTAGTCAGATCCGCACCGGTCGGGTTGTGGCAGCACGGATGCAGCAACACGATGGATTGCTTCGGCAGCGTTTTCAGTTTGGCGATGAAGGCGTCGAACTTCACGCCGTTGGTGGCGTCGTCGTACCACGGGTAGGTGTTAACGTTAAAACCGGCACCGTTAAAGATCGCCACATGGTTTTCCCATGTCGGATCGCTTACCCATACGCTGGCGTCCGGGAAGTAACGCTTCAGGAAATCTGCGCCCACTTTCAGCGCGCCGGAGCCGCCCAGCGTCTGGATGGAAGCAATGCGTCCCGCCTGCAGCATCGGGTGCTCTTTACCAAACAGCAGCGGCGTAATGGCGTTACGATACGGACCCAGCCCTTCCATTGGCAGATAGAGCGAAGCCTGATGTGGCTGCGCCTGCAAACGCTCTTCCGCGGCGGCCACGGCCTGCAGCTGAGGAATGATGCCGGCTTCGTTGTAATAGAGGCCGATGCTCAGATTCACCTTGTGGTCACGCGGGTCCTGTTTGAAGGTTTCCATCAGCGACAGAATCGGATCGCCAGCATAGGCATCAACGTTTTGAAACACGGTGCAGATATCCATGATTATTCATAAATGTGTGGGTCGACGTCATCAAACAAAATAGCGGCCGGGACGGTGATTCATGGCGATGATGAGATTGAGCATCACCGCGCCGGCGATGGAGGCCAGCAGCATCGGCAGCGATACCACCAACAGCGAGGCCAGTACCACGCAGGTATCCAGCGCCATTTGCAGTTTGCCGGCGCGCAGACCAGAGCGATCCTGCAGCCAGAGCGCCAGAATATTGATACCACCGAGGCTGGCTTTGTGACGAAACAACACTATAAACCCAATCCCCATCACCACGTTACCGAACAATGTCGCATAAAACGGATTTAGCGCAGAAAAATGGATAAACAGCGGATGAAGATGAGTGAACAGCGATACCAGCCCCACCGCACAGAAGGTTTTCAGGGTAAATTCCCAGCCCATGCGACGAATGGCCAGCCAGTAAAACGGCAGGTTAATCAGAAAGAAGGCGCTGCCGAACGAGAGCGGTGACAGATAGCTGATGAGAAAAGCCACGCCCGCCGTACCGCCGGTCAGCGCGCCCGCCTGTTTCAGCAAAATGACGCCAAACGACATCATCAGCGTACCAAGCACGATAGCCAGCGCATCTTCTACACGGGTGTGGGGAATGCGGGAAGGTTGTACAGCGTTATCCATGGCGCGATCTCTTTGCAAATGATGGCGTTCAGTTGCAAAAAACGCACCACATCGGCGGCTTCCTGTCGCCGCCGATAGGTGCCAGCGATTATCCAATTGATAACTAAGGCGCTTTATTGCAGGTTTATGTGCATCAATCTACCGTAAAATAATCGATTCATGCACAAATTCGGTTTCTGGTGCGCGTTTTACGCAAATAATGGCAGAAGGTTGCACCATACTGGCACATTACGCACTCTTTTGGCGCACTTTGTGCTCGGGGATCATCATCAAGCCGTTCTCTTTTAAACGGTTGAGTACCACCGAAGTTTTCACGTGGGCCACGCTTTGATGGCCAGCGACGAGCTGACTGATCAGCGCGCTCAGAGCCGCTAAATCGGCCACCGCGACTTTTAACAGATAGTCGGCGTCACCGGTGGTTTTGAACGCGTCAACGATCGCCGCTTCCTGCTCCACCATGCGGTGAAAACTCTCTTCGTAATCGGGCGTGTGATTTTTAAGCCGCACCTCGATCAAGCCGACCATGCCCAGCCCTACCGCATCCGGCGAGAGCCGCGCGTGATAGCCGAGGATAAGATTTGCCTGTTCGAGATTAATGCGCCGGCGTGAACATTGCGACGCCGAAAGTCCGACTAAATCACTGAGTTCCTGGTTGGTAAGGCGGCCGTTAGATTGTAGTAGTGTCAATATCTTAAGGTGGTAATCGTCTACCTGAGTCATTCTGTGTCCACAGCGTTATAGGATTCGCTTTGCTACAGATAACCTGATAATTGACGAGGTTGTCCAACACTATTTTCTGATGACGTGAAATGCATGCACAAATCGTGCATGCAGCTGCGGAAGCGCGATTATTCGTCGTCGTATTGCGGTCCGGCGTAGTTATCAAAGCGTGACCACTGGCCGTTGAACGTCAGACGTACTGTGCCGATCGGGCCGTTACGCTGTTTACCGATGATGATCTCGGCGATGCCTTTCAGATCGCTGTTTTCGTGATACACCTCGTCACGATAGATGAACATGATCAGGTCAGCATCCTGCTCGATCGACCCCGATTCACGCAGATCCGAGTTAACCGGACGCTTATCGGCGCGCTGCTCCAGCGAGCGGTTAAGCTGCGACAGCGCCACCACCGGTACATTGAGCTCTTTCGCCAGCGCTTTAAGCGAGCGTGAGATCTCGGCGATCTCCAGCGTACGGTTGTCAGAGAGCGCCGGTACGCGCATCAGCTGCAGGTAGTCGATCATGATCATGCTCAGGCCGCCGTTTTCACGGAACACGCGGCGCGCGCGTGAACGCACTTCGGTCGGCGTCAGGCCGGACGAGTCATCAATGAACATGTTCTTCTTTTCTAACAGGATGCCCATGGTGGCCGAGATGCGCGCCCAGTCTTCATCCTCCAGCTGACCGGTACGGATACGCGTCTGATCAACGCGCGACAGCGAGGCCAGCATACGCATCATCAGCTGTTCGCTGGGCATCTCCAGACTGAAAATCAGCACCGGTTTGTCTGTCAGCATGGCGGCGTTTTCGCACAGATTCATGGCGAAAGTGGTTTTACCCATCGACGGACGCGCCGCGACAATGATCAGATCTGAGCCCTGCAGACCGGCGGTTTTCTTGTTGAGATCCTGATAGCCAGTATCGACGCCAGTCACGCCATCGTGCGGCGTTGACACCAGCGCTTCAATGCGCGATACGGTCGCTTCGAGGATCTGCTCGATATTTTGCGGGCCTTCATCCTTATTGGCGCGCTGTTCGGCAATTTTAAAGACATTAAATTCGGCAAAATCCAGCAGCTCTTCGCTGCTGCGGCCCTGCGGATCGTAACCGGCGTCAGCGATCTGATTGGCCACCGAAATCATCTGACGCACCACCGCACGTTCACGCACGATGTCGGCATAAGCACCGAGGTTTGCCGCACTTGGGGTATTTTTTGCCAGCTCGGCCAGATAGGCAAAGCCGCCCGCCATCTCCAGCTCACCGCGCGTTTCCAGCGACTCTGACAGGGTGATCAGATCAATAGGCTGACCGGCTTCCAGCAGGCGCTGCATTTCGGAAAAAATCATGCGGTGCGAACGGTTGAAGAAGTCTGCCGCTACCACGCGCTCGGAGACGTTATCCCAGCGTTCGTTATCCAGCATCAACCCACCGAGCACCGACTGCTCCGCTTCGAGAGAGTGCGGCGGCATTTTCACGCCTTCGAGCAGCCGATCGCGGGGTTCGTTCGATTTGTTGGTGGGTTTATTTCCTGCCATAGTGAATGCATTACCGATCGTGAAAGGGACGCGCAAGTATACCGTCCCAGGATGAACAATCACAGGAGTCAGAATGGCAAAGCGAATTCAGTTCAACCAGCACGGCGGCCCGGAAGTGTTGCAATGGGTCGATTACACGCTAGCCGATCCCGCCGACCATGAAGTTCAGGTGGAGAACAAGGCGATTGGTATTAACTATATCGATACCTATGTGCGCAGCGGATTGTATCCGGTCTCCTCGCTGCCGTCCGGCCTGGGCACTGAAGCGGCAGGCATCGTGAAAACAGTGGGCAGCGCGGCTTCGCGTTTCAAGCCGGGCGATCGCCTGGTGTATTGCCAGGCCGCGCTGGGTGCCTACAGTGAGCTGCACAATGTAGCGGAAGATCGGCTGGTAATTCTGCCGGACAGCATCAGCTTTGAGCAGGCAGCGGCCTCCTTCCTCAAGGGCCTGACGGTGCAGTATCTGCTGCGTCAGACGTACAAAGTAAAAGCCGATGAAATTTTCCTGTTTCATGCCGCCGCGGGCGGCGTGGGCCTGATTGCCTGCCAGTGGGCGAAAGCGCTTGGCGCGCATTTGATTGGCACCGTCGGTTCTGCGGAGAAAGCGCAGATCGCCAAAGATGCCGGTGCCTAGGCCACCATCAATTATCGCGAAGAGGATATCGCCCAGCGCGTCAGCGAACTGACCAACGGTGAAAAAGTGGCGGTAGTGTACGACTCACTGGGCAAAGATACTTGGGAACCGTCCCTCGACAGCCTGCGCCGCCACGGCCTGATGGTGAGCTTTGGTAATGCATCCGGCCCGGTGACCGGCGTTGACCTCGGCATTCTCAACAAGAAAGGCTGGCTGTTCGTCACCCGCCCTTCCCTGTTTGGCTATATCACCAACCGTGAAGAACTTGATCGCGCCAGCGGCGAACTGTTTTCGCTTATCGCCAGCCGCGCTATTCAGCTTAACGTGCCGGAGCAGCAGAAATTTGCCCTGAGCGATGCGGTGCGTGCGCATCAGGTGCTGGAGAGTCGTGCCGCTCAGGGTTCCAGCCTATTGATTGCCTGATACCAGAAATGATGAAGGGCTTCCCGAAGGAAGCCCTTTTCTTTCTTTTTTTATAGTTCGCGCTGGTGTAGGGACAGCGGCGATGAATTCGTCTGAATTTCTTTACCTATCCTGACAGAAAACATAAGTAAAAAATATGTTTAATTGCGAATTCGTACTAAGCAATCACCAACTCTGTGATCGTAACCGCATTTAGCGCCAGCTTCTCTTCTCTAAGTCGCTGATTTTTCTTTTCAGCCGGTTCAGTTTCACCTCTCCCTACGGAGTGGTAAACGCGCGATACAGCCACACGGCGACCACCGCCAGCACCAGCCACGGCAACAATTTTATAACAAGCGCAAACAGCCCGTCCAGGAACATCACCACGGTGGCCACCACCAGCGCAGCGATCACGCCCAGCAGCGATACGCCAGTTAGCAGCAGCATCATAAAAAAGCCGATAACGAATAATATTTCCACGAGCGCCTCCTGTATCAGTAATGCAGAAGGTATTACAAGATACGTGCCAGGTCGTGCCGATCGCTAAGCCATTGAATTATCCCTTTGATGCAGGACAGAGGGGAAGTTGATTTGGTGAAATTGACTAACTGGTGGTGAATTAAAAACCGCACGATGAAACCGTGCGGTTTAAACCGTCCAGCCAGCCTGACCGTGCCGGCCCGCGGGCTCAGGCTTCCTGCACGGTGCGGTCAGCCACCAGCGCCAGCGCCGCTTCCAGCACGCGGACGTCGGCACCCGGTTTGTGGGCATTTTCGCTCAGATGACGGCGCCACTGGCGCGCGCCGGGAATGCCCTGGAACAGGCCCAGCATGTGGCGCGTAATGTGTCCCAGATAAGTGCCCTGTGCCAGTTCGACTTCGATGTAAGGGTACATGGAACGCACCACGGCGACCGGATCGGCCACCGGTGTCTCGCGGCCAAACAGCTGGCGATCAACCTGCGCCAGAATGCCGGGATTTTGATAGGCTTCGCGTCCCATCATCACGCCATCAAGGTGTTGCAGATGCGCTTTGGCCTCATCAAGCGTCTTGATGCCGCCGTTGATCGCGACGGTCAGCGCCGGGAAATCCCGCTTCAGCTGGTAAACACGCGGATAGTCGAGCGGTGGAATTTCACTGTTCTCTTTCGGGCTGAGGCCCGACAGCCACGCTTTACGCGCATGAATAATGAACGTATCACAACCGCCCTGCTGCGCCACGGTGCCGACAAAATCGCACAGGAAGGCATAACTGTCCTGATCGTCAATACCGATGCGGGTTTTCACCGTGACCGGAATGCTGACCACATCGCGCATCGCTTTGATACAGTCCGCGACCAGCGCCGCCTCCCCCATCAGGCACGCGCCAAAACGGCCGTTCTGTACGCGATCGGACGGGCAACCGACGTTCAGGTTGATCTCATCGTATCCGCGCGCTTCTGCCAGCTTTGCACAGGTTGCCAGCGCGGCCGGATCGCTACCGCCCAGCTGCAGCGCCAGCGGATGCTCCGCCTCGCTATAGGCCAGATAGTCGCCTTTGCCGTGGATGATAGCGCCGGTGGTCACCATTTCGGTGTACAGCAGCGTGTCGCCGCCCAGCTGACGGTGAAAATAGCGACAGTGACGGTCGGTCCAGTCCAGCATTGGGGCGATGGAGAAGCGATTGAGGTTGTAATTGCTGGCTTTATCAGGTACTGCGCTGTTTATAGATGTTTTTACTTCTGTCATATTCTCGTGCATTTCTATCGGTTTCGTTATATTTTTGCATTCACAGGACACCATTAGGGACGCCATGTTTTGGTGTCCTGATATGCGGAGAAAATAACGAAATGGCCTACTTTACGATTGCTAAACGCCCTCGCGCAGATGGGTCAGTCAGATACCGCTGCATAGTGGGCGTGAAGGAGCAGGGTAAACACCTTTACCGCGAAAGTAAAACGTTTGGAAAATTAGCGTTGGCGAAAACATGGGGTACGCGTCGCGTAGCTGAACTTGAAGAACGTGGTGTCCCGTCCGACTCAGATGCAAGCCAAATAAGCGTACGGCAACTACTGATGAAGTACATCAATGATCCGGACTTAGGCGGTAAAGCTGGACGAACAAAGCGCTATGTTCTCAACATGCTGGTGGACTGTGATATTGCAGAGATAAAACTGGCAGACCTGTCCGTAAATGATGTGGTTGAGCATGGGCGCTTGCGTGCTGGCGCAGGGGCTGG
The DNA here is from genome assembly GCF_059731155.1 of Type-A symbiont of Plautia stali. Lineage (NCBI taxonomy): Bacteria > Type-A symbiont of Plautia stali. The sequence continues at coordinate 2,524,662 of NZ_AP035891.1, forward strand.
ACCTGCAACGGTTTCTCATGATTTGAGCTATCTATCATCCGTTCTGGCTTCTGCCAAACCTATTTTTAGTATCGAATACGCTGAGAATCCAGTCGCTGAAGCACGTGCGCTGCTGGTTAATATGGGAGTGGTTGGTAAATCGCAGCGGCGAAGTCGTCGTCCTGTTGGTGATGAATTGGCACGACTTGAGGAAGGACTACGGGCACGCCAAGATCACCGATCTGCGGCGATTCCGTTCATAGATATACTCAATTTTTCTATATTATCGTGTATGCGAATTGGCGAGGTATGCCGTATTCGGTGGGATGATATTGATGAGAAACAAAAGGCGGTTCTAGTCCGTGATAGGAAAGACCCGCGCAAGAAAGACGGTAATCACATGATGGTTCCGTTATTGGGAAATGCCTGGGGGATCGTTCAGCGACAACCGAAGAAATCAGAACTGATTTTTCCCTACAATGCGAAATCTGTCACTGCGGGGTTTCAGCGGGTGCGTTCTGCTTTGGGGATCGAAGACCTTCGCTACCACGACCTGAGGCGGGAAGGGGCTAGTCGGCTTTTTGAGGCAGGGTTTAGTATAGAGGAGGTTGCTCAGGTAACTGGGCACCGTTCTTTGAATGTGCTGTGGCAGGTCTACAGGGAGCTGTACCCCAATAGCCTGCATCAGCGCTTTGATGAGCTATCAAAACAACGTTCATGATGAACAATGTTTTAATTCTTTTGCCGCCGCGATACGGCGCTGGTCAATAAAATCGGCCAAGTCTTTAACATGCACCATGCGCGGAGCCTTTTGAGTGTCCCCGATGCGAAACGTAGGAATCGGAAGTTTACCGGCCCCTGCTTTACTTTCGGCTGTCGCTGGTTTCATCCCCAAAAAACGCTCAGAGATATCAGAAAGTGGAATGGTTGCAGTGTTGAATTCAGCCATCAGCAAAAACATAGTATTCATTTCAAACCTCTTTTCTTCATGGCTTCCAGCAGGATATCCTGCACGTTGCGTTTTGAATCGCGCCGCTGCATGACCAGTTCGTCTGCGGTATCGGCGGCAATAATGTGGTGTATCCAGACCGGACGGTTATGCCCCGCCTGTATCTGGCGCGTTGGCCCTATACGTTCGATAATTTGCTGGTACTGTTCCAGATCCCACCAGTGAGAGAAAAACACCAGTATGTTACCGCCATCCTGTAAGTTGAGGCCGTGGCCTGCGCTGGCCGGGTGGGCAAACAACACCGGAATTTTTCCCGCGTTCCAGTCGCGCAGCGTCTGCGGATCGGAATCAAGCTGTTTCCCCTTTGGAAAGGCTTTCAGTAAACGGGCTAAGTCACTTTTAAAGTGGTAGGCAACCAGCACCGGCATACCGCCAGATTCGGCAATTACGCTTTCCAGCGCCTGTAATTTTGCGTCGTGGATTTCTGACCAGGTACCTTTGTCGTCGGTATAGACAGCACCGCTGGCAATTTGCAAACACTTCACCGTTTTAGCGGCGGCGTTCGGTGCCTCGATACTGTCGCCATCCAGTGCCAGAAACATCTGCTTTTCCATTTCCTGATACTGCTGGCGTGCCTTGGGCGGCATCTCCACGCGGATCACGTTGTGGATCGGTTCCTCAATATCGAACCAGTCAGCGGCATCCAGCGAGATAGTTACATCACGTAGCGCTGCCTGTATCTCATCCTGCGAATGGGGAAAGGGTTCCAGCTTTGACCACTGCTGGCCGGGAAACTGAATGTTGTTGAACCAGCGGGAAGTGAATGCGCCGAATGTACGACCCAGACGCTGGCCCTGATCAACAAACCATGCCTGGCCCCACAGGTCGATCAGGCCATTCGGTGCAGGTGTACCGGTGAGGTTTATCCAGCGGTGTACGTGTTTATGCGCGACTTTCGCCAGCGCCGCTGCACGTTTGCCGCCTTGCCGTAAACGGAATGACTTTAACCGGGTGCTCTCGTCTGCCACTACGGTACCGAATGGCCAGCGGTCACCCAGCGTTTCAACCAGCCAGACCAGGTTGTCATAGTTGGTGGTGTACACGCTGGCATGGGTGTTTTGCAGCGCAGCCAGCCGTTCCTTGACGGTGCCGACAATCGGCTGCATCTCAATATTGCGAAGATGATTCCATTTATCGACTTCACCCGGCCACGTTGACCGCGCCACACGCAGGGGGGCGAGAACCAGCACAGGTTGTGTTTCGGCACCGCACATAAAGAGATCTTCCAGCGTGGTCAATGTGGCAACCGTTTTTCCCATACCCATTCCCGCCCAGATGTTGCAGCGTGGATTATCAATGAGAAAATTGGTTATTAATTCCTGATAGGGCATTGGGGTATATGGCTTCGCCATTTTCAGCCTCAGAATAATTTCGCTATATCCACGCCGTAGACTTCCAGCCATGCTTCACGGGGGTAGCATAAAATTCGTGCATCCGTGGACTCATCCCAGTAGTAGGATTCCATCGCGTCATGTTCGTCCTGCCATTTAACCAGGGAGCGATAGTTGTACCAGGTGCCGGTGGCGCGCCACACTGACCGTACTGACGCATATTCCTTGCTGGCACCTAAAAGCGCGGCCATTTCATCGCGTTCTTTTATCGCCTTATTGGCGATGCGCTGGTAAACAGCATTACGCTGGCAGGCAGTGGCTTCGCGTTTCTGACTTATCTGCGCTTTGGTGCGGATAGCTTCATCGCGTTGTTCGGCAATATCAGCGGCTAACCTCAGCGCCTCGGCAAATGACTGAGGTACGGGAGAATTGGCGGGTAACTGATAGCTGCCCTGCTGGCGCAATGCTGGCAAAACTTCTTCGCATACCCAGTCCTGCACGCGTTCGGCTGAGGGGAGCTTGCTTTTCAGTATCAGGCGGTACAGGTCAGACTCTGGCGCAAGAATAATTCCTTTCGGATAAAAGCCTAAATTCAATTCTAGCGCCTGGCTAGAATTAAGTTTAATCAATGATTTGCAGTTATCTTGTAATGCCTCATGTGGGTTTTTATAGCCAAGAGCCTTCGCCAGTTCGACAGCGAAGAACACTGGCTTACCTTGATAAAGAGTACCCTGTAGCTCGATATCTGAATCAGCAGACTTAAAAAGCATGAGTTGTGTTTTGGTAATTTTGGTCATGGCAATTCCTCCATAATGAAACGGATGTGGTTATCAGAGGGCTAACGGGTAAAATTTTGCAGATTGGCGTTCAGATCGCTTACACTTGGCTTAACACAGGAGGATCCGCTATGGGCCAGGTTGCATTTGATACTCAAGAGTTCGTCGAGAAGCTGGAAAGCTCTGGTCTTAATAGAGAGCAGGCCAAGGCTATAACCCTTGTCGTGCGTCAATCCCATGAAGTCGCCGATCTTGCTACCAAACGCGACCTTGAGGACGTGCGCAAGGATTTAACGGTTCAGATAGCCGATGTCCGTAAGGACATGGAAGCTCGCTTCGAGAAGAACGAAGCTCAGATGCAGGCTCGCTTCGAGAAAACTGAAGCTCAGATAGCCTTACTCCGTAAGGATGTTGAACATACTGCAAATGGATTATTGATAAAACTGAGTGCGGTGATGCTTGCTATCGCCGGTCTGGCATCGACCATTGTCACGGTGGTAATTAAACTGCTTTGATTTTCAGTAACCCCCCTCCTGCGTCAGGCGCTTAACCTGTTTGCGCAGCCGCCTGTTGTCTTCCGCCATATACCCAATCACCGCCCTGAGCGTCTGCGTTTCCCAGTCCTCGTTAGGCTGTCTGCCCAGGCTGACCAGATAGCGGGCATCATCGATACTCTCACCGCCGTTGGTGATGGCGACGACCTCGCCCATATTGGGGTGTCTTAAGGTCAGCACCCGTGCGTTATCCAGTTTCATTGAATACCCTCCATATTTTTGCTGTCCAGTACCACCACGGTAAAACCCAGAGCGCGCAGCCGGTCGTGTTCCCGAAGCTGGTCGGCGCGTGGCGCTTTACCTGGTGATTTGCATTCCACAAACAGCACCTTGCCATCAGGCAGAAGCACAATCCGATCCGGTACGCCCCGCCTGCCCGGCGATACGAACTTATAAGCAATACCGCCGGCCTTTTTCACTTCCGCTATCAGGTGTTTTTCGATGGCGGATTCACGGATGTAGGCCATCGGTAACCGCCTCTTTCAGTTTTTCCCGCCCGACCTGCATCAGGCAAAAGTCAGAGCGGTTTTCGCTCCACGTCTGGTTTATCGGGTTACGCGCAGCGCGGTTTGCTTTCGCCCATATTTTGGCAGCGCGGCGGTAATCACCCTCGCGTTCAGTTTGCGCAGCCTCACGCGCAGCACGGTAATAGGGTGAGCTGTCATAATTTCTAAAAGACATAAGGGTTACTCCTTACGATATCGATATGCCTCAAAGCCCCCCGCTGACAGCGGCAATCCTTCAGCCCATGCGGGATTAGTGGAGAGGAGATCGCTTAGGCGCAGGTGTGAAAAATCAGAATGGTCTGGTGCTTCCGTTAAAATCTCGTCATGCACCGTTAATATGATGTCGTAACCGTTGTCCTCCACACCGGGCATATTCGCGGCCATCACATCACGGGCGGTAGCCTGGGTTACGTTCTCTGTCAGCTTGCCGCCGTAGGTTTGCAGGCGTTGCCATTTCCGGCTGTAAGTGTTGATGCCCATGTAGCTGATCTTGCCGCTGTCGTCGATACGTGCGCCGGGATAACAGACCGCCCGGCCAGAGGGAAGCTGAATACGTAGCCAGCTTCCGTCGCGGCGAAGCTTTAATTTGCGGCAGGAAAGGGTTATGCCGGGTGTGGCAATGGCGCGGCGGGTGGCCTGCTCGATCTCCTTCCAGAAGCTGAATGTTGCCGCGTGGGCTTCGCGCCAGAGGCGTTTAAAAGCGTCGCAGACAACATAAGCGCGTTTTGACAGTCCATAGGTTCGCTTCTGTTTTACCGCCCATTCATATGCACGAACGGCTTCATCCAGAATGCTACGTGGGATGTTGTCGATAGCGGCAGAGGCCATTTCTTCGAGGTCGATGTTGTACGCCAGAGAGAATGTCAGAAATGCGCCAACGCCCCCTTCATAGCCCAGCGCCAGTTCCTGTACTTTTCCGACCTGACGCTGATCTTTGTCCACCACATCGGGGGCTACACCGAAAGATTTTGCATAGGCCAGTTTGTACAGGTCATGGCCAGCGCCCGCGTCATAATCCCTAAAGGCCTGTAGCTTCCACTTCTCCCCGACCAGCCATGCCAGTACGCGCCCCTCGATGTTGCTAAGGTCAGATACCACCAGTTTTTTACCCGCAGGGGCCATGATGCAGCCGCGCAACGCTGAACCGGTCAACTGCATCACATCATCGTAAAGCAGGTCGGCGCACCCGGCTTTCAGTGCTTCAATACCACAGTCAATGTCGGCTTGTTTTAGCATTGGTCTGGGTAAATTTTGGGGCTGAAATAATCGCCCGGCCCACCGCCCGGTACGCGATGCCCCACAAAACTGTAACGTTCCACGCAGGCGTCCGTCACGGCTGACGCCTTTCATCAGGGTTTTGTATTTGCTGGTGCTGGTGGAGCTGGCCTGTAGGCGGATAGCGAGTAATTCACGAAGTTCAAACGGTAAATCAGGATCGTTAACCCGGCGCTGCAAGGTGCTGGCCTGCATATCGGGCAGTTCGATACCAAAGGCTTCTGCTATGTGTTTCAGCATGGCGTCACGCTGTGTTGCCGCCTGCACCGCGTTGTCCGTGAGCTCCAGCGTTCGTCTGGCCAGAACCTTCTGTTCCCTCTCAACCGCCGTCACCGCTGCCTCAGCAAGCTGCACGTCCATGAATACGCCGCGATCATTGATACGCTGATCACGGTGCCAGAGCGCCAGCTCATTGCCTGAGTAATTCCAGGCAGGGAGCTTTTTGTCGATCTCACGCATGGCATCAATATCCAGCCCGGCGTATTCAACGAATCGCTGCCACTCGACAGGGTGTGTTTTGGCGGTAGCGCGGCGGATAGCGCTGTTTTTCGGGCGAGGCTTGCAGAATAGCTGGATCAGTTGCTTACCGGCCTTATCCTTGGCTTTATCCTGCGAAACACTGAGAATGTCACACAGATCGCCCAGCGATCCGGGCAGGCCGTGTGCCAGCGCCCTGACCATTGTATCGCGCCAGCGCTCAACGCCACCGGCTGCTACCCCCGGCATGGCGTGATTTAATACTGTGCGGTCGAAATGTGAATTGTGAGCATACAGAAGCACTTCGGGGTCTTTTAGTGCAGAAGCTAATTTTAGGGGGATGGGCGCACGGGAAGTCAAGTCCCAAACATTCACCGGCGCATCGTCAATCGCCCAGGCAAACAGCATGACCTCAGCACCTTCGGCGTAAGCATGGGTGCCGTTTTTAATGGGAATTTCGCTATAGGTTTCAAGGTCTAACCAGAGTTTTTGCATAGCTATTCCTTGCGGGTGCTTTGCGAAAAGGGTTACTTGTTGCAAAACACCCGGCGTTTGTGCCGGGTGGTGAGTGGGTTTAAATCAACGCTTCTGCGTCAGCGCCTTCGCTCATATTCTCGAAGTCATCCGGCGTCGCCACGCCGCCGCCAGCGAAGGCGTCACCATCGCGCAGGAACTGGACGCCGCCCAGTGACGCGTTAATACGCTTGCCAAAATTGTTATCCATCGCCCAGATATCGATGGTGGCGTTAACGTGGCAACCGGCATACGGCTTGCCATCGGCGGCGGTCAGCGCGGAACGATCACGGTCGATAACCAGTGGTCGGGCTTTATTACTGGCAGAGACAAACTTATTACCGGGATAGCCCTCGTATTCTGCTTTTTCATCGCCATCGTGCAGGCAGACTTTCAGGCCGGTGCGTAAGGATTTAAGAACGCTGTCGGCTTTCGGCCCCCATTTTTCTTTAGCGGCCTGAGCGATAGCCGCTTCAATTTCTTTCACGCAGGGATGGTCGGGTGGGAAAATAAATGCAGCGCTAAAACGTGGCTCACCTTCACCGTTAACAGTTTTAGGTTCAAATAATGCCGGAAATGCCAGTCGCACGTTATTCAGTTTTACTTTCATGGATACTTACCTTTAATTCAAATGAGGGATTCAGCGGCTTCAACATCGTCAAAGTCGTTTACAGGGTTGATATTTAACGCTGGTTTGGGATCGGACTCTGGCACAAGGGCGGGTTTGCCATCAGGGCGGGTAATAATGGCTTCTACCTTCGCCCAGCGGCGCGGGTTGGCCTTTTTAATGAGTTTCTCAGCCTGCGCCGGGCTGATAACTTTGAAGGTATAAACTTCTTCCTTTTTATACCGGAACTGGTCTTTAAGCAGGGAAATTGCCTCTTCTTCACTACTCCAGATGCGATTCCCCTGTTTACCCTGAACCAGTTTATAGCCGGGAACGGGGTGCCCATTTTGCAGCAGGTTAAATGCCGCAGAGCGGACGCTTTTACACCAGCTTTCGATGTGGTCAATCAGCGGGAGTGTTTCGCCCAGCCATTTTCCGTCAGACTCTGCCAGCTTCTGACGGGCGGTGGTCAGTGCGTCTTCCAGAGAAGGCGGGTCGGCTATTTCACTGAAATCATTTATCAGCGCAGCCGCGACATACTCCGCCTGCGCCTGGCATTTGCCTCGCCGCTTACACCAGCGGCAGGTTTTCTCTCCGGGGTGATAGGCCGAAGCCGGGATAATATCCGGGCCGTTTTTCCCGGCGTCGTCTGCCAGTTGCAGCACATCGGCAGCGATGGCTTTCACGTTCTGCCCGAACTCCTCCAGATTTTGTATGCTGCATTCGTACTCGCTGACGTGGTTGATGCGGGGCTGGTGAATAAACATCCTTACCCGGTTTATGTCGGCAATCAGACTGACCTGCTCCAGCGCCCCGAGGGCGTAAAGCATGAGCTGGGGGTTTTCGAACGCATCCACTTTCTCATAACCGTATTTGAGGTCGTGGATCTGCAACTCGTCGCCGGTGATGATTACCGCATCCGATGTACCAAACTGATTGGGGATACCAACGATGTGAGAGAAGTCGCATTTCTGCTCGACCAGGAGTATCGCGCCGGGTTGCTGCGCTAGCGTCCAGACCGCTTCAACGTACTCTCCCACCTTATCAACCATTTCCTGGCTGACCTGCGGGACAGGACTGGCTTTTGACCGGGGTTTCAGCCGGTTACGGAGGATCGTTTCGGCCAGATGATGCGCTGTTGTGCCTTCTTCGGCATAACTCGTGGTTTTGTTCGGCTCAAACTGCTCCGCTGCCAGTGCCGCGTTGCAATGTAACCAGCGGTGAGCGGATGAGGGGGAAAGTTTCGCGTGAATATCTAGCACGGCTTACTCCCCCCGCAATGCGGCTTCTGCCAGCATCACAACGTCTGCCAGATTTTCCTGGGGCACCTGCCCCAGCTTCTGAGCGCCGAATTTGTTCAGAATTTCCACCGCTTCATTACGATAGCCGCCTGTTGACAGTTTCATAATCAGGTTTCTGGCCTGCTCAAAAATGTCTTCTGAAGTATCATCAGGCGCTGGTTTTGTTTCCTGTTCCGCTTTTTTGACGCTGGCACTGTCTGTTTTCGGTTGTGGGGAGGCAACGGGGGTCAAGGTGTTACCGCTCTGCATGGCTGCAATGAGCTGGTGTATCGCCTCAGTATTTTCTTTCAGGGCAAGTTCAAGGCTCATGGAGTACCTCAGATATAAAGGGTGATCGGGAAGTGGGCGTTGGGGTTTCGTTCCAGTTCATCGCGTTTGCGCAGGTAGTGCAGACGGCGAACGGTATTATTTACGGGGGCAGTGGCTAACGGGGCGGTTTTAACTTTTTTCGGTTGTTGCATCGGGTTAATCCCCCTGAAGTTGGGAAAGTGCGGTCAGGCCTTTCGGTGTAACAAGTACCTGTTCCCTCATTTTCTCGGTGCCATCGCTTTGGGTGACTACGTGAACTTTGTGCATCAGGACGCCCGTCTGAATTTTGTTCTGGTACGCCAGCCAGCTCTTACCCCCGGGGCGTCTGTAGATCCACCGATGAGCACTGAGGTATGAAAAAAGGTCTTTGGGTCGCATTTGCAAATCCTTGGCCGCATCGGTAATACATACGCAACCCTCCGATTTAGCGATCCGCTGTAGTGCCTCGACATCCGGTTTCATCTGATCATTCTCCAGACGCAGGCGTTCGTTCTCCTCTTCGGAGGCGATGAGTAAATACGCAATGTCTTTACGGGTGATGGAATTGATATCGGGTTTTGTCAGTCTGCCGGTACGGTAGTCGAGAAAGGTCTGGTTGACCTGTAACTGAAATGCCGGACTAATCCACCCGGCATAGGAGATGGCCAGCAGTTCGTGGGCGAAGGTGCCGGGTGAAGTGCCGCCATTAATAACATTGACTGTTTTATGAGCAGGGCAGGAATTCTTGCTCTGTTTATTTTTCAGTAAGTTAGCTTCAAGTTCTCCGATAAGCTCCTGAACCTGCTTATTGGCCAGCCAAAGGGAGGGGCGTTTACCGTTATCCCCACCGCTTGCTTTATGCAGTGCGTTAAGGTTGAAGCGACCTTCAGCATCGGTAGTAATTTCAACACCGGCGATGACAGGTGCGTTATGTTTTGTTAGTGTATTTATCGTTAGGCCTCCTCAGCCTGGCTGTTGTTCTGACGCGCGGGTAGCACCAACTACCCGCGCGTTTTTCATTTCAGCGAACTTAATAAAGCGCCCGCGACCAGGGCCGACGCTTGATAAATTCACGTTTGCTTCGGGTACGTGCGGCAAAACACATGTACCTCATCACGTTCCAGTCTCGCATTCCGGTTTCAACGGGTTAGCCAAGACATTCAGCGGGCCACTGAATTGCGGGGTGTGACTGCCCTGTCCAGATTGTTAAAGAGCGGGTGGTGCATGGCTTAAATATTAGCTTTACTGATTTTAATGTCAATAGTAAAGCTGATTTATTGGGGCGGATTTTATTAGCAGTTTGATATGAATGGTTTTTTAGTAATGGTGTGTATAAAAAAAAGCCGGTGGCTACCGGCTTGGAAGGGATTTATCGGATAAAGTTACCTAACTAACTTTTAGCCCTCGAGCTTGAGCAATTTCTTCAAATAAACGGTCATAATACCGTTTCCGATCTTCAAGAGCTTCGTGCAGTTGAGTTCTTTCTGATTCAGGAAGTTGATTTATAAGCTTTAATATAGCCATCTCTTTTGGAGATATGAACAATTCGGGAGCTCGATTAAGCGAGTCGTTGCTTGTTTCTCTGACATAACAAAGAAGATCTGCTAATTCTGGTTTTATCTCTTCAGGTGTGACACGAAGAAGCTTAGCAAACTTGATTACCGTGTCAGTATTCAATGGTACTTTTCCGTTAAGGTATTGGCTAACAGCCCCCTGTGTGTTGAAGCCGAGCGCATCCGCAGCCTTCTCTTGCGTAAGGCCTAGAGCTTTCTTCTTTTCATCCCATATCCGCTTCAAGCGGGTAGCGGTCTGTTTATCTTGGTCAGTCACTTGTCTCATACATATACCTTATTTGCGTTGCTAATAAGGCGCAAACAGTATCGCTATTGACCAAGATAATCAGTATCGCTAATATAAAATTGATTATTGGAGGACGTATGAAACTTAAAGAATATCTTTTGCATGAAAACATTAGCCAATCGTCCTTTGCGGCAATGGTTGGTGTATCTCAAGGTTTTATCAGCCAAGTAATAGCCGGTAAATATAAACCGCGCGGTAGTAGAGCTATTGACTGGTCCCGGGCCACTAAATGGCTCGTAACTCCTCATGATTTAAATAGTGAAGATTACCCTAACGCGGCGGATGGGCTACCCCCCAAATCCCCCGCCACATCCACTACCAAGGCCAAATGACCCATGCCCATACGTTATTCAACGGGTCTGCACGCCAGCGATGTCCGGCCCAAGCCGGGGGTGTGCGAAAACTTCAGGCGTTTTAGTGACACGCTTGAAGATCTTCGCAAGGCCATCGGCATCTCGCTGGAAGACACCCGGGCGCAGATGTACGCCAAAAAAGCACGCCTGCCCTATATCTGGCATTCAATGAAGGATGCTGCCGTTGGCCGTTATGCGCTCAATGCGGGTGATCGCGATGTGCTGTTCCTTGATATGGACGGCTGCGATGAAGAAGCATGGCGGGCGTTGCGCGACGCACTGGACCGTTTCTCATGCTTCACGTACTCAACACCCAGCCATCTGCACCCCACCGTAAAGGGTGAGCAGCGCTGGCGCATTTGCATGGAGCTGGACCGTTCGGTCACCCCGGAGGAGTATAAAATCCTTGGGCCGGCGGTAGAAAACTGGCTGATGGACTGCATCAGTCTGCTGGATGACTACCCTGTCCGCTGGGACCGTTCCGTCTATAACCCTGACCATATGCTCTACGGACCCGACGAAAACGCGATATTCGAACGTTTCAGCGGCACGCCTGTTACCGTCGATATCCTGCTGGCAAGGGCGGGTGATTTACCGATCCGCCCCGTATCCGAGCATTCTGACGATGACTTATCGCGTCTCGTTGATCTGAATAACGTTACCCAACAGACCTTTGACGACCTGCGCGAAGTTATGTGGCATCCGGCTGTACTGGCCGACGCCCATCCCAAATGTGGCAGACATAACGCCTGGGCGTCAATGGGCTGTCGTCTCGCGTGGTTTAAAGGTACCGACTGGGAAAATGCTGCGCGGCAGCTGTGGGTTGACTGGTCAACCGCGGGCGGCGGTAGTCAGGAAGATATTGCTGTAGCTGAAACCCGCTGGGACGACAATAAACTCAAAGCAGACCGCACCGGGTATCAGGCCATTTTCGCCTATGCTCAGAAATCAGGTGTTGCCAATCCCGCTGCGGGTCGCCAGCGGGTTTCTGTCGCCAGCGTAGAGGAGTTTGAGGACGTTACTGAAAAGGGTGACGAGGTTGCGGAGTATTTGCCATGGCCCAAATTTACTCGCGATAAAAACGATAAAATTGAAGGTGTTATTTCTAACGTGCTGCTGGCGCTGCGACGGCCAGATCTCTGTGGTGTACAGATCCGCCTCGACGAATTCCGCGATGAGATAATACTGACTACCCCGAAGGGTAAGAACATACAACTGCGGGATGAGTATTACACCAAACTACATACAACTCTCGAAAGTCTGGGCTTCAAGAAATTCGAAGAAGCAGCCGTTAAACGTGCAGTTCGTCTAATCGCCTGGGAAAACAGGTTTGACTCTCTGAAAGCGTGGGTAAACACACTGCCAGCCTGGGATGGTGTACCGCGTATCGATACATTTTTTATTCGCCACTGGGGAATAAAAGAGAGTGCCTACACCCGTTCTGTCGGTCGCTACTGGTGGACGTTGCTTGCCGGTCGTGCTCTTGAGCCGGGTATTAAAGGTGATATGGCGGTGATCCTCGTCAGTCAACAGGGAAAGAATAAATCAGAAGGGATCCGTGCAATGGCCCCCACCCCCGACCATTACATGGAGCTTGACTTCGGCAAAAAGGGGGAAGAACGCATCCGTGAAATGCGCGGGCATAACGTCATTGAACTTGGCGAGATGCGCGGAATGGATAAGCGGGGTATTGGTGATGTCAGGGTGACCATTTCCACCCGTGCCGATCGTAACCGTGGTCTGTTTCGTGAGCATTATGTCACTTTACTACGTCGTTGTGGCTTCATCGGTACTTCTAACTCTGATACGCCACTGACAGATACTGAAGGTAACCGCCGTTGGTTGCCCATGACGATCCCTGATGAAACCGATAGTAAGTTTATCGCTCAGGGTATTGCTGATGAAAAAATCCAGTTATGGGCTGAAGCGGTTGCGATATTTAAGCGTGAGGGTATCGCCTGGGAGCGCGCCGAAACGCTCGCCAAATCCATTCTCGGCGACTATGAGGTCAAGGATGAAGTCTGGACGACCAGTGTCGCTGAATGGCTGGAGCAAGAGACAGTGGAACTCACAGGTGATGATATTAAATTGAATCGTGAGCGAGTGCCGCTGACATCAAAAGATATTCTCATCGACGCCATTGGCTTTAAAGCAACGTATGTCAAGCGGGGTGACGAAATGCGGGTTGCCAAAATTATGAAGGATCTTGGGTATAAAAAACGTCGGTTGCAAAATTTAGCGGGTAATCCTTACCACTGGGAAAAGTGCAAATAATTACGAATTTGCAGAAATGTACAAGTTTGCAAAATTTAGCAGGTAAGCCGAGAGGCTGGGAAAACGTAAATAATTACGAGTTCGCAGAAAAATGCAAGTTTTAACCAACCTTAACTAACCTCAAAAAGTAGGTTGGTTAAAAAAAAAGATAGATTAAACATAAAATTAACTAACCAGCTAACCTATCTAACCAGTTTATATAAACATACACGCGCATACGCGCACGCATTGGAAGAATTTTTTTTTTCAAAATAGGTTGGCTGGTTAGTTAACTAATTGAAAAAATTAAATTAAACCAGTAACCAACCTTGTTTCTGAGGTTGTGCAGGTTAGATGTTTGCCTGAAATAAATTTTTGTTGAACGGTGTTGAGGTCGAAGATTATGTGCAGAGATATGCAGGAGGTGCTGGAACGTTGGTGCCGCGGTGCTGCGAGGGAAGAATACTGCTCGCGGCGTGCACGGGAACCAGTGCGTTTTGTCCCTCTGTACCCTCGCGCGTGCGCGCGTTTTGTCCTGAGGAGTTCGCATGATGCAAATCGACTGGTTTAAAGTCATCATCGATATCGAACGTGCGGGCATGACGCAGCAACAGATAGCGAAAACCGTCCACGTATCCAAGTCAGCGCTGTATGGCTGGAAAGCGGGAGCGGTACCGCGCTACGACGATGGGGAGGCGCTGATCCGCTTGTGGGAACTGGTCACAAACAGAGCGCCGCAAGAAATCCCTTACACCCGTTTTTTTCAAAGCCGGTACCGCAAGCGCTAAAGTGTCAAAAATACACGGTTCGTTGCATGATCCTGGCGAACGGCGATACCCGCCATTTGTTACGAAAATGTTGTTTTCAAAAGGCCCCCATTCCGGCGCAGTAAACACGATCTTTTGCGCCCTTCACCCTGTTTTAGGTTTGAGCGCCATTTCGTCGGTGCGCAAAACGGCCATTATGTTAAATAGCCCCCCGAATCGATTATTTTAGTCGGGAAACCGAACAGGCCTTTACGCATGCTGTAAGCTCCACATGCCAACGGAGTAAGCAACATGGGTCGACCTAAAAAGCAAATCGAAGTTCCGGGCGAAATCATTACGTCATCGGAGGGGGAGGGTACGGCTAACCCCCCTGAACAACTGCACGCCGCTAGTGCTGGCGCAACGGTTATTGCCGATACCACAACTGATGCGGGCGCAGATGGCGGGAGCGGTATTGCTACAGAGGAAATTGCAGCCCGCAACGCTGCACTTTCTGGACTGAACGCCGCTGCATTTCAAACCCTCACCCGGTTCGAAACGCTCGGTTTTACCGACCTCATGGATCAGCCGTTAACGAACAACCTCGATTTTATCGACCTGGTTAAACAGGCCACCACGCAAACCCCCCGTACCGCAGTCACCAGCGAGGACGGGCAGCGCAAGCCGCATAAAGCCCCCGTACTGACTGACAGGGGCTGGCACGTTCCCGGCTAAGGAGGATCCGTCATGTGTGGAGGAGGTTCACCCACCGTTGTGCGGTACGACCCGGAAGCGGAAGCCGCCAAAGCAGCAGACGCCGCCGCCAGGGCAGCAAACGCGGATTCAGCAGCGCGCCGTAAACGCAAAAAAGGCTCGTCCCTGCTTACCACGGGTTCAGAAGGGGCAACGGATTCCGGCACGTCGCTGCTTGCGTCTGGTGCACGCGGTAAAACCAGCCTGGGGGCGTAACGTGGTCAACGAAACCGCCAGCAAAATAATCCGTCGTGCGGATTCACTGAAAGCATTACGCCAGTCAAATGAATCGGCCTGGCGCGCGTGCTTTGATTTCACCTACCCGTTGCGCGGGGCTGGCTTTTCTTCCGATGTTCTGGACGCCAGCCGCGCTAAATCCAGGGTGGCGCAGTTGCTGGACGGTACCGCAACGGACAGCACGCGCATTCTTGCGTCGGCGCTAATGTCCGGTATGACGCCCGCAAACGCGCAGTGGATGGATTTAAACAGTGAAAGCCTCACCGACGAGCAAAAAACGTGGCTCTCTGCCTGTGCAACGCTGATATGGGAAAACATTCACGCGGCCAATTTTGACGCGGAAGCCTACGAAGCCTGTCTGGATGTGGTTATTGCTGGCTGGTTCGCCCTTTACATCGATGAGGACAGGGAGCAGGGCGGCTTTACCTTCCAGCAGTGGCCGCTGTCGCAGTGCTATGTCTCATCGTCTCGCCGTGATGGCATCGTTGACACCGTTTATCGCTGCTACCCGTTAACCGCAGAGCAGGCGGTAAAAGAATTTGGCGACAAAAATGTCAGCGACAAAATCCGCGACGAGGCCAGGAAAAAACCTGACGCGAAATTTGATTTTATTCACGCCATTTTTCCGCGTGATACCTGTGTGGTCAATGCGCGCCTCGCAAAAAACATGCGCTTTGCCTCCTATCACATCGAGGTGCAGGGCAAGCGCACCGCGCGCGAGTCTGGCTATCACGAATTCCCCGTTGCCGTTCCGCGCTGGATGAAAATCCCCGCCAGTGCCTACGGTGTCGGCCCTGTTTATGACGCGCTGCCCGACTGCAAAGAACTGAACGAAATTAAGCGCATGGAGAAAGCCGCCGCTGACCTGGCCATTTCCGGCATGTGGATTGTGGAAGACGACGGCGTGATTAACCCGCGCACCGTCAAGGTGGGTCCACGCCGCATTATCGTGGCGAACAGTGTGGAGAGCATGAAACCGTTGCTGACGGGGGCCGATTTTAACGTTGCGTTTACGTCCGAAGAAAAACTACGGGCGCAAATCCGCAAGATCCTGATGGCCGACCAGCTACAGCCGCAGGACGGCCCCGCCATGACCGCCACCGAGGTACATGTACGGGTTGCGCTCATCCGCCAATTACTCGGCCCGGTGTACGGACGCTTTCAGGCTGAATACCTGCAAATCCTGGTTCAGCGCTGTTTCGGCATTGCGTACCGCGCAGGCATTTTCCCCGCCGCGCCCGAGGGCATGGACTCTGCCAATTTCAACGTGCACTACATTTCCCCGCTGGCCCGTGCGCAGAAGCTGGAGGACGTGACCGCCATTGAGCGTGCCGGGGCCAACATCGCGCAACTGGCACAGATTGATCCCGAGGTTACCGACTTACTGGATACCGACTCAGCGGCCCGTGTTGTGTCCGAGGCGCTGGGTGTTCCCGCCAAAGTGATTCGCAGTGCCGACGATGTGGCCCGTTTACGTGAACAACGCAGGCAAGTACAGCAGCAGGCAGCACAGCAACACATGCTGATGCAGGCAGGGCAGGAAGCGGCGACCTCGGCAGGCAGGGAAGTCGGTACCGCATTGGTTCAGCAGATGGCCGGGGGAGTACGATGATCAATAAGCCCGTTCGCCCTGAGGACTACCGACGCCTTTTTGAAGAAACGCCGGGCGGCCCGCAGGTGCTGGAAGAATTAACGCGGCGCTTTGGGGGTGCCGTGTACGTCAGGGGGGGCTCTGAGGGGGATCGCCAGACATGTTTTAACGCCGGGCGACGTGATGTGCTCGATTTCATTTTACGCAGGCTTAACGAAGCAGACGGAGTAAACGACGATGTGGAAGCTTAAATTCCCGTTCATGAATCAGGCGAGTGAAGGCGAAGGCTCAGGGGGTGGCGATGGTGGTAACGGCGGCGGTGGTAATGCGGGTGGCGAAGGTGGCGGCGCTTTGCTCAATACTGGCGCAGCACAGCAGCCGGGCGCGACAGACTGGCTGCCGGAAAAATACCGCGTGGTGGGCGAAGACGGCACCCTCAATATTGAAAGCTCTGCCCGCAAACTGGCGGATGCGCATACGCATCTGGAAAAGCGCCTTGGCCGCGGGGACGCGCCACCAAAAACGCCTGATGAATATGCGCCTGAGGTAGATGCCGGGGGCTTCAACTGGGACGATTTTAAAGCCGATCCCCAAATGCAGGGCTTTTTAAAATCGGCCCATGCCAGGGGGCTGACCAATGACCAGTTAAGTTTTGTGCTCAATGAATATATGCAGCGTGCGCCGGAACTGGTGGGCGGTGCCGCGCAACTGGATCAGGAAACCGCCAGTACAGCATTACGCGAGGTATGGAAAACCGATGCGGAATTTAACAAAAACATCGGGCTGGCGTACCGGGCGTTTAATGCTCTGGCGGATGATGCCGACAAAGGCCGCATTGACGAAGTCGGCAACAACCCGATGGTCATCCGCCTGCTGGCAAAAATCGGCGGAGAAATGCAGGAAGATTCCCCCGCTGGCAGCGATATCAATCTGGAAGAGCAACAGACCATTCGTGATTTGATGAAGTCGGATGCCTATATGGATCCGGAACATGCCGATCATGAAAAAATCTCTGCGCGTGTCCAGGCGTACTACGCGAAAACCTACGGCAACACACCGGTAGCGTAATGCTGTGACATGTCACACCACGCCAGCCTGAGCGCTGGCTTTTTTATTTGGTCGGGAAACCGAACGCACACCTTGCGCAAAATCACTCCACCAGCCCGGCGTGGTAGCCGGATACCTGATTTCCCGCCGTCTGTAAGCGCCAGGCAGTCGGTGTATTGGGCCGGGAAACCGACACCCCGCAGGCGAAACAGAACTGGAGTGCGCATTATGGCTTTTGATGCCAACAAAAATATGATCACCGCCGCCTTTGTAACGCAGTTTCATGATTCTTTTGAGATTGCCTCACAGCAAAAAGATTCCCGCCTACAGGCAGCGGTACAGGATCGCGGGCAGATCACCGGTGCGTCGTTCACCATCAACGATATGGGCACCATCGAAATGAACGCGATCACCACGCGTTTCGGTGACACGGTGTGGGATGTGCCGGAAGCCGGTACCCGTAATGCGCTGATGGCGGATTACGGTGTGTTCGTGCCTGTCGAAAAGCGCGACCTGCGCAAGCTGATTGCTGATCCTCAGGGGCCCTATCTGCAATTGACGCTGGCCGCCACCAACCGCCGCAAGGATACGGTGATTTACCGTGCATTGCTGGATGCGGTAGCGCGCAAGACGGAAAACAACGGCGCTTACACCAACGTGGCGCTTCCTGCGTCCCAGAAAATTGTAGCGGGTGGCACGGGCTTGACCAAAGCCAAACTGATCGCCGCCAAGGCGATGTTCCGCCGCAACGAATGTGACGAGCAGAACGGCGAACAGCTTTACATCGCTTACAACGCCGACATGCTGACGCAAATCCTGAGCGACACCACACTGACCAGCGCCGACTTTATGGCGGTCAAGATGTTGCAGGAAGGGTCGGTGTCTAACCACTGGCTGGGCTTCCAGTGGATCGCTTATGAAGCGCTGGATTCAGTAACGGAGAAAAACGTGACCACTAAAACCACGGTGGCCTGGGCGAAGTCTGCCGTGCATTTCGGTACCGGCGCGGAATATAACGTCGATATCGGCCCGCGCCGTGACAAAAACAACACCATCCAGATTTCCGTGGATGCGTCTTACGGTGCAGGTCGCGCCAGCGAGAAGAAAGTGGTGGCGATTGGTTTTGTAGCGTAACGCCGCGTGGGTATTGCCGGGGGTAACACCCCGGCCTTTTTGTTAAAGGTACCGCTATGGCTTCCAGTGTTTCTATCTGTTCTAACGCGCTGCTTATCCTCGGGCAGAATCCCATTAACGATTTTAAACAGGACTCCGACAGCGCGCGCCTGTGTGCCAACGTTTACCCCACCGTCCGCGAAGATTTATTGCGTAAACACCCGTGGAACTGCGCCGTTAAGCGCGTGGTGCTCTCCCCTTCCAGTACCGCCCCTGCTTTTGGCTTTGCGTATCAGTTTCCGCTGCCGGGTGACGTGCTGCGCGTCCTGTCTGTGGGCGATGCGTCAGACGATATCCCGTATCGCGTAGAGGGGCGGAAAATCTTCGCCAGTATTAACGCGCTGAAACTGCGCTACCTCTTCCGCAACGAGGATGAATCAACGTGGGATCCGGCGCTGGTGGCGCTGGCAGAAGCGTTTATGGCAGCAAAGATAGCCTATGCGGTAACAGCATCCGCCAGCCTGCGCGATGCGCTGACCCAGGAAGCCGCCTATCTGCTGCGTCAGGCCAGGGCCATTGACGGGCAGGAAGATCCGCCAGAAGCGCTTGGCGGTTATCCGTTGCTCACGTCGAGGTTTTAACCATGCGCGCCAACCTGATAAAAACCAATTTTACCGCCGGTGAAATTTCCCCGCGCTTAATGGGGCGTGTTGATATTGCGCGTTATGCCAACGGAGCGAAACAGGTAGAGAACGCGGTGTGTATGGTTCACGGTGGCGTTAAGCGCCGCCCCGGTACGCGGTTTATTGCGGCCACGAAATACGCTGATAAAAAATCCCGCCTGATCCCTTTCGTGTTTAACCGCTCGCAGGCGTACGAACTGGAATTCGGCGACCGCTATGTGCGCTTTTTCCAGAACGGCGCGCAGGTGGTCAGGGATGATTTAACCCCTTATGAAATCGAAAGCCCGTTCACTGAAAGCATGCTGTCCGAAGTGAAATTCGTGCAGGGGGCGGACACGATGTTTCTGGTTCACCAGGATATCCCGCCGCAACGGTTACAGCGCCGGGCGCAAACCGACTGGAGGCTGGCTGCTGCTGAATTTGTGGTGATGCCGTTTGATGAAATCCGCGACACACCGGAAAAATGGTGCAAGCCGTCGGTAAAAGCGTTTGTTGGCTCTGCCATCACGCTGACGCTATGGGATGATGAAGCGGGCAAACGTTTTACAGGTACCGGCTGGGTGGCTGCTGATGTCGGGTCGTACGTGCGTATCAATAGCGGCCTGGTGCTGATCAACACCATCACCAACGCACAGAAAGCCGCAGGCGTTATTCGTTCCGACCTTTCCGCTACGCAGGCAGCCTCACCGGGGGCATGGACGCGCGAGGACAGCGTGTGGTCGAAAGAGTTGGGCTATCCGGGTGCCGTGACGTTCTACCAGCAACGGCTGGTACTGGCCGGTTCTCCGTCGTACCCGCAAACTGTGTGGTTTAGCGAAACGGGTTCTTATCTCTCTTTCGAGCCGGGCAACAAGGACGACGGTGCCATGTCGTTTACGGTGTCCTCTGACCAGCTAAACCCTGTCGTGCATTTAGCACAGATGAATACGCTTATTGCGCTGACCTACGGTGGCGAGTTTACGTTAACCGGCGGCTCGGATGCCGCAATCACGCCGACCAATATATCCGTAAAAAATCCCAGCACCTACGGTTGCAATACGATCCGCCCGGTACGCGTGGGTACCGAAATCCTTTTTATCCAGCGCGCCGGGCGCAAACTGTTTGCGGTCGCTTATGACCCCGACAGCTACGTCGCCTATTCCGCTAATGACCTGTCTGTGCTGTCTGAGCACATCACGGAACCGGGCATTGTGGAAATGGCCTACCAGCAGCAGCCGGATTCTATCGCCTGGCTGATACGCGCAGACGGCACCCTGTGTTCGATGGTGCTCGACCGTTCGCAGGATGTGATCGCCTGGTCGCGGCATGTCACCGAGGGGGCTTTTGAGTCGGTATCTTCTATTCCTACCGATTCGGGCGATGCGGTCTATACCATCGTTAAACGTGAGATTAACGGCCAAACGGTGCGTTACGTTGAATTACTGGTGGATGCGTTGCACAGTGATGCGGCGGTTACCGGCACCAGCGAAGCGGGCGTAAAAGCATGGAGCGGCTTAAACCACCTGGAAGGAAAAACCGTTGATATCGTCGCAGACGGCAACGTCATGCCCTCACAGGTAGTCACCGGCGGCGCTGTCACGCTGACCCGCACCGCGAAAAGCGTCGCCATCGGGCTGCATTTTAACACCACGATAGAAACGCTGACACAGGAAGTCTCTACCAGCGAAGGTACCGTACAGAACGCCAGGAAACGCACCAGCGAAGTCACCATGCGTTTTCTCGACACCACCGGCGCCACCTGCAACGGGCAACCCATTCCTTTTCGTCGTTTTGGCCCGAAAATTCTCAACCAGCCCGCACCGCTTTTTACCGGCGATCACGCGTGGGGAAAACTCGGCTGGGAAAAAGGCGAAGACACATTACGCATTCAGCAATTGCAGCCACTGCCGTTTCACCTGCTGGCAGTGATGACCACTTTCACCAGTAACGGGGGCTAACCATGATCCGACCGGCAACAAAAGAGGATATTCCGGCGCTGGTACTGCTGGGTATGCGCCTGCACCAGGAATCGCGGTACCGCAATTTTTCGTTCAGTGCGGAAAAATGCCGCGCACTGGCGGAGCAGCTCATTGATTCCCATTTTGGTGTGGTGCTGGTCGCGGAGCACGACGGGCAGATTATCGGCTGGATGGGGGGCGGCATCGCTGAACAGTGGTTTTCTACCGACCGTATGGCGTTTGAATACGGCGTTTTTATCGACGCTGAACGGCGTGGCGCCACCGCCGGATACCGACTGGTGAAAGCGTTTATCGCCTGGGCGAAAGAAAACGGCGTGCGGGAAATCCGTATGGGTATCACCACGGGTATTCATGAAGCGCGTACCGGCGAACTGTACCAACGGCTGGGGCTGGTACGCGCTGGCCTGTTGTATTCGATGGAGGTTTAACCATGTGTGATCCGGTTACATTAGCCATTGCCGCTATAGGCTCGTCCGTTCTTGCCGCGGGGGGGGCGGTAGCGAGTGGTATGCAGCAAAAAAGCATGGCGGATTATCAGGCCAGCCAGGCAGAGGCCGACGCGGAGGCCGCAAAATCGGCGGCACGGGTAGAGGCCGAACGCCTCCGAAAAGCGGGTGCGGCACAGGCAGCACAGGCCAACGCAGCGTATGCCGCCTCAGGCGTTGAAACGGGATCGGGTACCGCACTGCGCATTACATCGGGGATTGTGGGTGATGCGGAAGAAGACGCCACGATGAGCATTTTAAACGGCCAAAACGCCGCTTCACGCTATCGGGCACAAGGTCAGGCCGACAGGATTAGCGGTCGCAATGCTGCCACGTCGGGGTATATCCGTGCGGGGAGTTCGTTACTGTCATCTGGCGCGAAAGCGTATTCTGGCTGGAAGACCGCGCAAGATAAGCCAGCAAGCAAAACCGGCGCATCAACAAACAACCTGTTCGGCAACATGGGGATTAAGTAATGCGTATCCCAACGGGTCATTTTGGTAATGCGGTTCCCACACCTCAGCCAACGCGCGTCAATGTGAGCGGTACGGGGGCTATCGGGCAAGCCGTGGCTGGGCTGGCCGGTGATGTAAAGCAAGAGATTAACGCGGTCGTGCGCGCGCGTGCTGGCGACGCCATGCTCGATTATCAAATCAGGCTGAAGGACATTATCGAATCGATACGCCGTGGTGTTGAGGACGGCACACTGCGTGCGGATCAGGTAGAGAATGTCTATCACGACGCGGTGGGAAAGCTGGAAAAGCCGCAATTCGCCGGGCTGGGTATGGCAGAAACACAGGTTGCAGAGGGCGGGCTAAAGCGCTACGAATCTGACGGACTCACCACGGCGCAGGGCTACGCGCACGCAGCACTGAAAATAGAAGCGCGTGATCAGGTCGACAGCGGGCTGGATAAGCTGGGCAGGTTGGCTAATTATCCCGGCGCAGATATCGAAAAAATCAACGCCATGTCTGCTGCGTACGAGGAACAGGGGCGGATTGGTTATGGTGCGCAGTGGGCCAAGGTGCGCCAAAGCTGGGTTGATCGAAACTGGTTCAACCAGGCGCAGCAGCGAGTAATGGAGGCGAGAGATAACGGCGCAGCCTTGTCTGACTTAACCCATCAGCTTACCTCTGAAAAGGGTTTTTACCTGGATAAGCTTGATCCAGACAAGCGCAAGGCGTTGCTGAATCAGGCTATGGACTATCAGTCGCGGTTAGGGGCAAAGGCAGCAGCGGCAGAGGCAAAGCGCGAGGCATTAGCGGCCAGAACGTATAATTCTTTTGCTCAGCAGGTATATTCAGATTTACCCACCACCGCAGAGCAGCAGGAAAGCGTGATTGCCGCCACAAGGGGAACCAGCGTGGAGGCGGAGGTAAAGGATTTACTTTCCGATCAAGACACCATTCGGAAGGTTATTTCTTCCGGTCCGGTCGCTTCGCAAAATTACGTGAACAATCTCTATGCCGACCTGAACGCGAATGGCGGAGATATGCGACAGTGGCGACTGGCTCAGCGGTTAACTACGGCCGTCCAGAAGACCAATAAGCAGTTAATGGAAACCCCATTGCTGTTCAACCAAAACCGCACGGGGGATGCGATTACGCCGCTCGACATGATCGCCCTAAATCCGACAACCGCCGCAGCGATGAGCGCTATGGATGGGGCGGATATAAGTCAGCGTTTCTCACAGCAATTGCAGGAACGTTCCGCCACGTTGGATGCCATTAGCTCAACTGTGGGCTTTAAAGTTCCCCATAAAGTTTTATTGCCTCAGGAGGCCACTTATCTGGCTGGAATGTTAAAAGACAAAACCAGCGGGCAAAAATCTGAAATATTAACGCGTTTGCGTAACATGGTGCCGAATGATCGTGACTATAAGGCACTGATGCAGCAAATATACCCAGAAACGCCTACAGCGGCATTAGCTGGATCTTTACCAAGCATGGAAAGCACAAATAAGGTTCTCCAAGGGTATGATCAAATTAAAGGGCAGAAGGGGGATATGTCGAGTTGGGATGAGGCTAAAAAAACTTGGGAAGCGGAGTTTGATTCTATCGTCGGTGATGCGTTTGCCGGTAGGCCGCAAGCGCGACAAAACGCCTTAACCCTAACCTTTGCCTATGGCGTCGGTGATGCCACACAAAAAGGAAATTACTCAACGGATGTTACCCGTTCCCAGGTACAAGATGCTTTAAACAAAACGATAGGAGAAGCGATTACACTCGGTGGACAAAAAGTTTTTGTTCCTGTCGGTGTAAGTACCAGCGATTTTAAATATCGCTATCCTGCGTTGCTTTATCAGGCGTTGGAGCGTCAGGGGATGGATGTGTCGAGGGCTAAGCAAGCCAGCTTGTTCAATTTAGTCCCTGCTGGTAGTGATGGTGATTATATAGTCAGTCAGGGTATTGATGCATTGATCGACAAGAAGGGTCGCCCGTTAACTGTTAATCTTTCAAAAGCCACTATTGATGGCATTAACAATGCCGAAGCCGCTGTTATTAACCAAAAAATAAAAGATATAAAATTTGGCGACAACCCCGCTAATTTTGGTGTTCCTGATTATCTAAAAACAGAAGCATTCTCTCTTTATGGAGGGGGTGAATAATGGATATCTTTTCTTTTGATGAAAATGAAAATCGACAGTTTGTTGATGATATCTTACGTTTCAATCACATATCTGAAAAGCAGATAAATCCCGGTGTTTTTTCTGTTAGTGATTTAATCGTCGAACCTATTCGCGGTGTTGATCGGGGACTAAATAAGCTGTCTTATGCAATTGGTGCTCCCGCGACAGAATTGCTTTCGCCTATCGCTAAAAGGGTAGATGAGTACGCGGGTACAGACATCCAAGGGTACCTTGACGAGCAGCTTGGGATCGTACGTAAAAATATCGAATTGCAAACCCCAGACCCTACCGTCACAACGGTAACTGGTCAGATATTAAATGGGTTGGGGGATGTAATGTCGAGGGCTGGTGTTGGGGTTTTGTCTGGCGGGGTCGCTGGTGGGGCGGTATTGGCTGGTGGAACAGAAGCTATTTTTCTTGATGATGAAGGTCGTCGCAAGGGATTAGATGATGAAACCGCAGCAGGGCGCGCAGTTATTGAAGGGGTAACTCTTGGTGTGGGTGCCGCTATGCCAGCCGCGCCTTATGCAAAAACGTTGTTATCCAGGCTTGCATCTGGGGCTGTGAGTAATGCCACTCTTGGTATAGCGCAAAGGGGGGCTACTGGCTCTTATCTGGAAGATCGCGGCTATCAGGATATGGCTCGCCAATACAAGGTCTGGGACGCTACCGCGTTAATCGCAGATACGGTGCTAGGGGCTGCGTTTGGCGGCTTGGCCCACGCGGGAGCGCCAGCAACGCCAGCGGCGGTTGATGCGGCATTAACGGCAAGAAATGCGCAATACTTCAGGGAAGATACAGCCCCTGGATTACCTGCCGATATGGCCTCTAATCTTGCACACCAGCGCGCGTTGGACACTGCATCCGAGCAGCTTAATCGAGGTGAACCAGTTGATGTATCAGGTATTGAGGGGGTTTTTGACGCCAGCTTTATTGGTCGAGAGCTACCCAACATTACGCCTGATGACTCCCCCGCGCGACCAAATAACCCCCAGGTGGATGTGACTTATAAACCAGACACAGTATCTGAAACGGTAACACAGGATGTTGATCCGTTACTGAGAGATATCGATAACGCAAACCAGGTATTAGCCCGCCGTGGTGACATTGCTGTGCGTGTTGAAGACGATTTGGGGAATAATTTCCAGCGTTCCGCAACGGAAATGCTAAGAGATGATGATGCGTTAATTACTCGTGCTGAGCAGGATGCGCGGGGGGTTATGGCTGCAATTGAATGTGAACTAAGGCATGGTAATCAATGAGAGCAGAATGTATTCAGGCGGTTGTTAATGCAATTGGTCGCCCTCTTAATCAGGCAGAGGTGCGCGGCATAGAAAATCGTATCAATCAGCATCACAAACGCCTTGCGAAAAATAACCCAGGGTGGATGTCAATGTCTCGGGCGGATCGGTTAAGGGAGGCGGGGAAATCAGCAGCAGACGACATAACTCGTGAGGCAAAATTAAAAAAATGGCGCACTGCGCTAACTATTCTGGCCCATGACCGCGTTAAAAATTATGTGGAAAGCTCTGGTGATACTCCTATCCGTGCACTTGACCGACTTATTGCGTTTGATTCCGATCAACGCAGTGGGGTTTTATCCGTGGAGTCTCAAGCTAAAGCAATCAGGGATATGGCGTTATCTCGAATGTTGACCTTGGTGGAAACTACTAAAGGAAAATTATTTAGCTTGCTGGCAGATCCTGAACAGAATAGGGCGGTAATAAGAGAGCTACATGGTGAAAGTAGTGGAAATGCAGCAGCAAAAGCGGCAGCAAAAGAATTTCATGACGTAACAGAATATCTGCGCCAACGTTTTAATAACGCTGGCGGGGCAATTGGGCGTCTGGAGTCATGGGCTATGCCGCGTAATCACTCTCAGCTAAGGGTGGCGAAAAACAAACAAGCGTGGATTGATGACCATGTAAATTGGGTAGATCGTCGCACATATCTGAATGAAGACGGTACACTGATGACGGAAGCTCAGTTACGAGAATTTCTTTCTCATGCGGCACGGACGATTGCTACGGGTGGGGTGAATAAGGTTGAGCCTGGGCGCTTTGCTGGCAATAGCTTGCGCGCGAATCACGGAAGTGAGTCAAGAAGCATCCACTACAAGGATGCGGACAGTTTTATGATGGCGCAGCAAAAGTATGGCGACAAAGATCTCTTATCGCTATTGGTTGGGCATGTCGAAAGGTTGTCTCGGGATATAGCGTTGATTGAAACACTTGGCCCTAATTCTGATTTGCAGTTTCGTACTCAACTGGATATGGCGCGTCAATCCATGATAGATGCAGATCCCGCACATGCAAAACGAACTGAACGCGCAGCAAAACGAGCGGAGCGACTATATAAAGATGTTGCCGGGCAGCAAGACATCCCAGAATCTGTATTGCTGAAAAATGCATTTGATACCTACCGAAACATTAATGTTGCTTCCCGTTTGGGCTCTGCCACGCTGGCAGCGGTTGGTGATCAGGGTAATCTCATGATTACTGCCAAGATAAATAATCTTCCAGTGGTGCAGGTTTTTGAGAATGAATTAAAGCTTCTCAATCCAGCAAATTCTGAGGCTAGGGCCGCAGCGCGACGGGCTGGGCTTGGGATCAACTATTACCTAAACTCCCTATCACGTTTTGCAGATGATTCCCTGGGTACATTAACTGATACGTCTGGCAGGGTGTCATCCGCTGCCCGAAAAGTGGCGGGATTGGTTATGCGTGCATCCGGTCTTAATGCCTTAAGTGCAGCCAGTAACCAAGGATTAGGGGCTGTGATGTTTGATGCGATTGGTTCGTTGACGCGTAAGCATGCCTCATTAGATAAATTAGAGGCAGGGGATAGGCAGCGATTGCAAAATGCCGGGGTAACCGCGGCTGATTGGGCTGTGTGGCGCAAAGCGGATGTGACTGATTTGAGTGGTTTGGGTGATACTGTTTTAACCCACAACGAAATTCTGGCTCTTACAGATAAGCAACTCGATCCACTGGCAAAACAATTTGCTACCACGCCCGCTCGTCTACGTGATGATGCAGCAACAAAACTACTCGGCGTCGTGCAGGACGAAGCTGGCATGGGCACCATTGAACCTGGTGCGAGGGAACGTGTTTTCATGTACAGAGGTACGGAACGTGGTACGTGGGATGGTGAATTGTGGCGTTCGGCTCTGCAATTTAAAAGCTTTCCCGTTACTGTTGTTATGCGCCATGTACGCCGGGCGATGGCGCAAGAGGGGGCGGGTAAGGCAACGTATGCGGCGGCGCTTCTCGTCTCTTCTACCTTGCTGGGGGCTATGGCTGTTCAGCTTAACGAAATTGCTAGCGGTCGAGATCCGCGCGACATATCATCACCCGAGTTTTGGGGGCAAGCATTTTTAAAAGGTGGAGCTCTTGGCCTTTACGGGGATTTCCTTTTAGCAAACCAAACGCAATACGGTAGTAGTGTTATTGCTTCAATCGAGGGCCCTGTTGCCGGGGATGTTGAAGCACTTTATAACCTGACTTTAGGTGCAGTTCATAAAGCTGCTGCTGGGGATGATGTTCATGTTGGCGCTGGTTGGGTTCGCTTTGCAAAAAGCCATACGCCGGGTGCAAATCTTTGGTATGCAAAAGCAGCACTAGATCATATGATTTTCCACGATATTCAGGAGTATTTTTCCCCTGGCTATCTACGCAGAATGCGCCAACGTGCGCAAAAAGAATATGACCAAAAAATTTTGGTGGACACCCGGTGAAACAATGCCGGATAGAATGCCCGATTTTAGTAGAGCATTTAGCGGGTAACCCATTTTCTCGATAAAAGGAATAGCTATGTATAGCGATTTGGGATTAATTACTGCACTTATAGGAATTTCAGTAAGTACATTGCTGGCGCAAACAACAAAACATCAGTCTGTAAGTCTCGCTGCTGAGGTTTTAAGCATCCTTAGCATTCCGTTATGCATAGCTTTAATTTGGAGAGCGGCCTTATCTTTAGGTTGGTGGACTATTCTGGCCTTTGTTGTTGTATCCCTAGCATCGGGTACGTTGTCCGCTATCTTGGCTCGAAAAGGAATGGTGTATGTACTCTATGCAACTCAGTCACTACAAGGAATAGCGGTCATACTGTGCACGGTACTGGCTTGGGCGTACTGACAAGGAAGGTTATTTGGTGTTTCGGGTGCTTCCTGGTTTCTACAAGTAGAAACTGTCTTGACCTAAGCCCAAATTCGGGCTTAGGTCTTCAAGTTCAGAAGAAGGCAGCAACGACCGCAATAGTCAGAAAACCGAACGCTCACCCATAGCATCGTAGCCTCATGTTTATCATGGGGCTATTTCTTATGCATAACGATCACAAAACCCGCCTTTCCGTTCTGAGCGACAAGCTCACCGATACCGTGCTGACTGAAGCCGATCCCGATAACTGGCCCGGCGCGGGCAAAGCCATCGACAAGCACACCAAACAGGAGCGTGGCGATCGCTACTGGTTCAAGAAGAACGCGGCGGCCACACTGACGCTGTTAACCAAGGTGCATACCCTTATCGGCATGCATACGCGCGGCGGTACCCCGACAGCCGAGGGGGAAGACGATGATGATTTTGGTTTAGGGCAGAGGGTCGCAGCCGCTGAACGGGAAGCAGCGGCCATCATTGAGCGGTTACAGAAAGGGAAAAAATGATGTCCTTTGTCGCCTTCTTCATCATGTGGGCGGAGCGCATGAAGTGGGCGGTGCCGGAATGTCATTACCGTGCCGTTAACTGGCTGGAGCATCGCGGCGATTTGGCGGTGCTCCGCTGCTTTCGTGGCTTTGGTAAATCGACCCTCCTCGCCGTGTATAACGCCTGGCGGTATTACCGTGACCACACCTACCGTATTTTGCACCAGTCGGAATCCGATGGTACCGCGTATAAAACCAGCCGCGACACACAGAACGTCATCCGAAACCATCCTTTGACGCGCGGCATGCTGCCGGACGGACAAGGCACCGTAGAACAGTGGTGGGTAAACAGCGCGCTGGACAGGCGAAACGCCAGCATGTACGCCAGGGGCATTCTTTCTAACGTCACCTCTGCCCGCGCCGACGAGTGCCAGAACGATGACGTGGAAGTCCCGAAAAATATCCAGACGCCGGAAGCGCGCGAAAAATTGCGGTCTCGGCTCGGGGAGCAAACGCATATTCTGGTACCGGGCGGACGCAAGCTGTATGTCGGTACCCCACACACCCATGACAGCCTTTATGACGAGGTGGAAAAATTGGGCGCTGACTGTCTTACCATCAGGCTGTTTCAGCATGAATACCGTCTCGAGGAAAAGGACGCCAGGCACAAGGAATACGCGTTACCGTTCCGGCCGGAATTTGTTTTTGCCGGGATTTACCACGGGGCGCGACTGCTGGTGGAGGGGAGCGATTATCTGTTGAGCGCTGACGGTATCGTTTTTGCCGAAGCGCCGGACATGCTGATCGACTGTTACGCCGGGTGTGCGTGGCCGGAACGGTTTACCCGTGACGAAATGCTACGCCGTCGCCGCGAAACGCGCACCATCAACGAATGGGACAGCCAGTATCAGCTTCACAGTAAGCCGGTGGGTGATGTACGGCTCAATCCTGATCGCATCCGTGAATACGCTGTGCATCCTGAAATCCGCCATGCAAATGGCGTTTGCGCTATGTGGCTGGGTGGCGTGCAAATCGTCGGCGCGGTCGCCTGGTGGGACGTGGCCACAGGAAAAGTTAAGGCAGATGCCAGTGCCTTTTCGTTGATGCTGACCGACGCGCGCGGGCATTTGTATTGGCAGGTGTGCCAGGCGCTGACCGGAGATCTGGCAAAATTCGATGATAATGACAAAATCACTGGCGGCCAGGTGGTGCAGATACGCGACCTGGTCATCAGGTACCAGATACCCCGCGTGGTGGTGGAAGTGAACGGCCCCGGCAGCTTTGCCGGAAAACTGCTACGTCAGGCATTGAAGGGTAGCGGGTGCGGCGTTCAGGAAGCATTTAGCGTCACCAACAAACAAAAGCGTATTCTCGATGCGTTCGAGGCTCCGCTTTCCTCTCGTTTCCTGTGGGCTCACAGCGATGTGCTGGACGGCCCCATGTATGACCAGATGCGCGATTTCAATCCAGCGGTTGCCGATCAGCCTGATGACTATATCGACTCAGGCGCGGGGGCAATTAGTCAAACGCCGGTGCGTATCGGTAAATTGGTCGGGAAACCGAACGCCACCCGTCGGGATAATTGGCACCCCTACGATGGTGAAATCATGGTCGATACTGACTATTAAGGCGAAGGTATGGCAGTCCCTGATCAAACCCCCTACAACATCTATACCGCAAACGGTGTAACCACTGTTTTTCCTTATGAATTTTATCTGATCAATGCAGGAGATTTAACCGTTTCTCTGGATGGTGAGGTGGTTTCCACAGGGTTTACCGTGACAGGGATTGACAACGTTAACGGCGGCGAGGTCACATTTTTAACTCCCCCGGCAAATAACGTTATCGTCATGATTGAGCGTGTTGTCGCGCCGGTGCGCCTGACGGAATACCAGGATAATGGCGATTTACTGGCAGATACCGTTAACCTCGATTTTGATCGCCTGTGGATGGCGATAAAGCAAAGCTTTGTTTCACTCGGCTTTGCATTGTTACGGCCTGTTTCTGGTGGCCCGTTCAGTGCAAAGGGGTACCGCATTGCCAGTCTTGCCGACCCGGTAAATGATCAGGATGCGGCCACAAAAGGCTATGCAAATACGCTGGATAAAAAAACCAATCAGCACATTGAAACGTTAAACAACGCGACAAACCATCGCGCCCTGCGCGTGCCTGAAGCGGTCATTTCCCCTATACCTGATGCGGCCACACGTGCCGGTAAGCTGCTTTCCTTTGATGCACTGGGGGCACCCATTGCGGCACTACCGCCTGCCGGAACTGCCGCCGATGTGCTGACCGAACTGGCGAAATCCGATGGTGCGACGAAGATCGGCAGTCAACAGCCTGACGGTAAAAGCGAAACGGTACAGCAGGCGTTAAGCGCCATACGTAAAGCGGTTGAAAACAAATTAGATATCGGCGGCGCTGTCAATACGCTGGTATCCCGTGGCCGGGTTCCGGCATTAAGTGGCAACGATCAGGGTGCGTCCGGTATCCAGATGTATGAGGCCTACAACAATGGTTATCCGACCCCTTACGGTAATGTCATTCATCTCAAAGGCGCATCGTCTGGCGGGGAGGGTGAATTGCTGATGGGCTGGAGCGGTACCAGTATCACTGGTGCTCAAGCCCCGGTTTATATTCGCAGCCGTCGGGATGTGGGGGGTGCGCCCTGGTCTGCCTGGGCGCAGGTTTGCACCGCCGATGAACTGGCGGGTATTCCGCTGCCGTTCCCGGGCGAAGTTCCCCCTTCCGGGTGGCTGAGATGCAACGGGCAGGCATTTAACAAAACAGCCTATCCGGTTTTAGCCTCTTTCTACCCCAGCGGCAACCTGCCAGACCTGCGCGGCGAATTTATCCGCGGCTGGGATGATGGAAGGAAGGTTGATACCGGGCGTGCACTTCTCTCGGCGCAGGATGATGCGATGCAACCGATAACGGCAAAATGGGCTATGGACGATATGACGGCGGGTGGAGATATCGATTATCCCCCCTCCGGGGCCTTATACATCGACAGAACCGCGAAGGTCAATTATGACGCGGCATCAACACGCCACAGAGGTGGCGCACGCGGGGTATTTGATTCATCGCGCCAGACGCGAACCGCTAACGAAACCCGCCCGCGCAACATCGCCTTTAACTACATTGTGAGAGCAGTATAATGAGCAAATATTCAACAGATATTGAAACTGCCGAATTAGGCGAAGACGGACTCAGCAAAAAGGCTGGCTGGATCATTGTCTATCATGTCGATCAAGACACGGGGGAATACTATTGCGCCACCATGGAATACCTCATGCCGGGCGTAGGTCTCCCCGCCCACAGTTACCCCGATAAGCCAGAGTTACCGCCGGACGGCCAGGCACTGCGTCGCACGGCGGATGGCAGGTCGTGGGAGCATGTCCCCGATTATCGGGGTCAAACCGTTTACAACACCGTGACACGGGAAGCCTCGACTGTCACGGCGATGGGTGAGCTACCCGAAGAGGTAACGCTACTGGCTCCGGCAACGAAATTTGATACCTGGAACGGCAAGCAATGGGTAACAGACAAAGCGGCCCAGCACACAGCAGAATTACAGGCTGCACAGCAGGCGGCACAACAGGAGTTAAGCTCACGTCTTACCGTGGCGAATGCGCGTATTCGAACGCTGAGCGATGCGGTTGATCTGTATATCGCAACAGAAGAAGAGACGGCATTACTCACCGGGTGGAAAACCTACCGCGTGCTGCTTAGCCGTGTGGATATCAGCAAAGCACCGGATATCGACTGGCCGGAAGCGCCCGAATCAGGCAGCGCGTGATTCAGCCACTGCAACGGCCTCATCAGCAATCAGCCTTTAGTCAGGAAACCGAACGCACAACCGAAGAGCATACGCATTACCAACTGACACGGGATGCGTATGCGAATGAATGACAAAGGGTCATACTTTTGGAGCGGGTTGACGGGCGTACTGGCGGCGCTGTCACTACAGGATATTATCTTTGCCGTCGGTGCAGTTTTTACTGCAATCTTCACTGTCTACACCTGCCTCTCAAACGACAGAAAAAACAAGGCGCTCGCATCGGAAGCCCGGCGACAAACTGACATTCTGGAACAAATAGCCGAGGGTAAGCGCAACGTAGATCCTGACGTGCTTGTCGAAATAATTACTCACCTGCAAAAAACATTAAGAGAGCAGAAATGAGCGCCTTAAAGACGCGGCTAAGTGCCGTCATTCTCGGGCTCATACTGGCTGGCGCTCCCGCATCGGTTATTCTTGACCGGTTTCTTGATGAAAAAGAGGGCAACCATTTAATGGCATACCCGGATGGTGGTGGTGTATGGACGATTTGCGGTGGTGTAACGCGGGCAGATGGCAGGCCGGTAGTGAAGGGCATGAAGCTGACCGCTGAGCAGTGCGCAAAAATTGATGCCGCAGAGCAGAAAAAGGCGCTCGACTGGGTGGAGCGCAACGTTAGCGTGCCGCTCAACGACCCTCAGAAAGTCGGCATTGCCTCATTTTGTCCGTGGAATATCGGCCCGGCTAATTGCTTCACCTCAACGTTCTACCGCAAATTGAATGCAGGCGATGTGATGGGTGCCTGTAAAGAGATTAAGCGCTGGATTTGGGACGGTGGCAAAGATTGCCGGGTGCGTTCCAATAACTGCTATGGACAGATTGAACGGCGCGAGCAGGAATCTGAGTTAACCTGCTGGGGGCTGGATAAATGAATGCAGCCGTACGAGTTATTGTTTTCCTGCTGGCGCTGGCGACCCTCGTCGGCACAGGTGTCTGGCTGGCGGCGCACCATTACCAACCCACCATTGATAAACTCAATAGGTTACTGACTACCTGCAAAACAGAGAAACGCCAGCAGGATGCGGCAATCTCAGCCCAGAATAACGGTGTGGCGGCGTTAAAACTTTTGGCTGACCTGCGAGAAGCCAGCGCGAAAGCAAAGCAGGAGGAGGCCCGCAAATCGGCACAGGCGGACTATGCCGCCGCCAATACCGTTCTGTCTGAACAAACCCAGGGTGAGGCATGCGCGGCTGCATCAGCGGCATTTAATGACGAGCTACGGCGGGAGCGCTCGAAATGAAGCGCGTAATGCTGGTGGGAATTTTTCTGCTGGCCGGATGTGGTGAAACGCCGCGCCCGGATCCTGTTTATGTCGAAGTGAAAGTACCCGTGCCGGTACCGTGCAAAACTGCCGAGGTATCAAAACCCGCTTTTGCTGTTGACCAGTTAAAAATAGGTGCACCCATTGATCAGCAGATGCGGGCGCTACGTGCAGAACGTCACCAGCGTATAGGCTACGAGAAGGTGTCAATACCGATCGAATTCTGACCCACCCTGCCAAAGTAAAACTGACCCACCCCCTTTGAATTACTCGAGCGTTGCTGCTTTAGTTTTCCTCTGGAGCTGACCGCTTTTCAGCTTATCTTTCAGTCGATAGCTTTGGCCGCTGATTTGCGCGATATGCGCATGGTGAAGCAGCCGATCCAGCATCGCCGCCGTCAGCGTCTCGTCATCTCCAAAGGTTCCGGACCACTGCGTAAACGGCAGGTTGCTGGTCAAGATGACGCTGCCTGACTCATACCGTTTAGCGACAACCGGGAAGAACAGGTTCGCTTCCATTTTACCGAACGGCAGATATCCCACTTCATCGATGATCAACAACTTAGGCTTACCTACGACGCGGTTCAGGTCACCCTGACGGTGTGACGCCATCAGTTGCAGCATCATGTCGGCTGCAGTGATGAACCGAAGGCTTAAACCCGCCATCGCGGCTTTATAGCCAATGGCGGTCGCAAGGTGCGTCTTGCCGACACCAGATGGCCCGAGCAGGACGACGTTCTCCTGACGCTCGATAAACGCCAGCCCCGCCAACTCCTGGAGCTGACTTCGCGGAACGCCGCTGGCATAGGCGTAATCGAACTGCTCCAGTGTTTTTATCACTGGCAGGCCTGATAACCGTAAAATGGTCTGGCGACGCCGTTCGTTCAGGCCGTCGTGCTGTAGCTGCAAAACGGCTTCCAGGAAGTCGGCATGCGTACCGCCGTTGTCGATAGTCGTCTGTGCTACACCTGGCCACTCTGCCGGCAGCCGGTCGAGCTTGAGTTTTTCGCACAGCGCTGCAATACGATCATGCTGAAGGTTCATGGTTGCATCTCCAGCAAGGCCTGGTACGTTGCCAGAGGATGTTGCAGGCTCTCGGTCGGCACCGGACGCTGGTTGACCGTCGGGAGTGGGGCTGGCAATGCCAACGTCACCTTCGGTAACGGCAGTAGTGCTGCGCGTTCGCGCGGCATGCGCTGTTCAGGCGGTACGCCTGTGGTGCCATGAACTCGCGTGTTCGCAACGGTGACCAGCCACTCGCCAATGCGTGCGTTGGCGGCGGGTACATCCAGTACCAGCCCGGCCTGCCGGAAGGTCGCGGTAAGGGGCACGATAAAGCTGTTCTTGAGGTAATGGTTAAACCGCTCAACCTTGCCCTTGGTCCTGGCGCGATAGGGGCGACAGACCTTGGGGGTAAAGGCATACTTCTCAGCGACATGCATCAACTGCGGGTTCCAGCGATGCTTGCCGGGGCCGTAGACATCGCGTTCAATGATGATGGTCTTGGCGTTGTCGAACAGCAGCTGATGCGGCGTCCCGCCGAAGAACCTGAGCGCAGACTCAATGCCGTCACACCAGGCAGCGGAGCCCTGGTTGCTGTAGAACTTGACGAAAGTCGCGCGGCTCCAGCCCAACGTGGCGACGAAGGCCAGCAATGGGTTATGACCGAGCCTGATGATGGTGAAATCAACCTGCATCTGAAAGCCAGGCTCGGTCTCGAAGCGCGTTACCTGTTCAGTGATGGGCTGCTTCATGGGGTGCAGGAATGCGGTCAGCATGCTGTAACCGCCATCGTAACCACGCTGACGGATCTCGCGCAGCAGCACACTGGCGGGTATCCAGTGGGGCCTGGCAGCGGCCACGCGCTCAAGGATATACGGCTTGAACGGGTCAAGCTTGCAGGGTCTGGGTGCGCGAGGCTTATACCGCATATCCGCTACGGGCAGCGGGCTACGAATATATCGGCGAACGGTCTCGCGAGAGCATGAAAGCTGCCGCGCGATAGCGCGGATGGACATGCCCTGACGGTGTAAAACACTCATCTCCACTCTGGTCTCCAATGTCATCATTGGCAGTGCCTTAAAACTGCCATTTTTACCCTGGGTGGGTCAGATTTACATCGGCAGGTGGGCCAGTTTTACATCGGTAGCGACAAAGGAATTAGAGGCGGCGATTTATGCGTGTAAATGACAATCAATGAAACCAATCATCCGCGGATTCCCACGTCTCCTGTAGCAGTTCACTCACTTCATCCCGATCCCCACCAAATACCGTTAATCCATCACTTCCCGCTCTGCGTACTGTTAACTGACAACCGGGATACCTGGCATCCAGTCTGCGGCCAAATTCCTTTTGTAGCGCTTCAGCGGCACCGTTGGGTAACCTCTTCTCTTTAGCGATCGTGACTTCGACTTTCATGGCGAGATCCTCATTAAGATAATGAGATATTTATACTGTATAAAAAACCAGTCATCAAGAGCGGTTGGTAGAAAAAGCGGGACGTATGAACGTGGTGTGCTTTGCTGCGGGGACACCAATAGCACACCATAATGTTTTCAATTTGCTGTTATTATTGATGTATGTCATCTATGTGGCATCGGCGCGATGGAGAAACGTTGCGAAGAGAATGTATCGGTCATGAAACGCAGTAAATCCGCAGTTAAGTGATGAGAAACTGCGCAATGATATCACAGCTGTGACGGGCGACACAGCCGCCCGTCATCGTCTGGTCAGAAGTTAAACCCGAGCTGCACCATGGCGCCCCAAGTATTGTCTTTGCCGACCGAACCAGCCAGGTCCAGATGCACCGCGTTGTTGAACGGCGACACACCAAGACCGGCCGTAAACACATCGGTGTCGTTCGACTTCATATCCGCGCGTCATATCCGCGCGATAACCGGCACGCAGCGCCAGCCAGTGCAGCACGCGATATTCACCACCCACGCCAGCGTACTGACTGCTCTCCTGCGATTTAAAGCGTTTGGTTTCCGTCAGATCAACATCGCCGGTCAGGGTAAATGGTCCGCGATTCCACGCCAGGCCGGTGGTTACCAGTGGGCGAATCTGATAAGTATCGCGATAGCCGTTAACCTCTTTGGTGTCGATATCGCGCGAGACCAGGTTCTGCCCGGTAACGCCGAAGGTCCAGTTCTCCGCGAAGTCGGTAGCGATACCGGCATCGACGTTGAAACCGATATCGGTGCTGCGATAGCGGCTGTCGTTAATATCATTCTTGTCGTAGTTATAAACGCTGGCGGTGTAGTTATACAGCCAGGTTTTCTGCAGCTTCGGCGTGACGCCAACTGAGACCGGGTGACCGGCAATGGTGAACTCGTGCGCCATTGCGACGCCGTAATCAGTGATAAGGGCAGCCAGGCCGTTGGCACTGGAGCGCAGATTATTTTGGTCGCCCGGCAAGGGAATGCGTCCATTTGCGACCTGATCCAGATAATCAATATCGCTCTGTACCACGTTAGCGCGGATGTGTGCCGTGCCGTAGGCTTTGGTGATGAAGGCGAAAGGAAGGGTCTCATTGGGAATGCTGACGGCTAACGCCACGCCTGCGGTGCCATTCGCTTTATCACCGCGCAGATCGCGCAGCTGATTGGCCATATCACCTGCCGCCGCTCTGACCTGAGGCGCGCCATTGATGATCTCAGGCAGCGTGATGTTGTTGATCACGTCACGATAGCGGTCCACCGTATCAGTAATTTCGTCAACGCGATCCACTAATTTGTCTTTGTCAGTAATCTGCACACCGGCTGAAGGAAAAATGATGCTGACGTTATCTTCAGGCTGCGCTTTGGTCATCAATGCCGGGTTAGCCAGCACTGCCGAGCTCTAGGTTGAGGAAGCGACACCGGTTCCCCCCATGGCATCGTTACGCGCATCGTACCAGGTGCCAGCAGCAAATGCTGACGTGGTAACAAATAACGCATTAAAAACAACAACATAAGCAATTCTTTTGCGTCTGAATAATGTCTTCACCATGAGTCTGCCATCACCTTTTAATTGTCGTTGACTGTCTCTACGACGGAATAGTTTATTAGCCCTATTCTGAACTCTGGCTAACGCTTTATTGCTGTGAATTGAAAGGAATTAGAATTGCTATTCGCAGAATTGGTCACGCCCGCACCATTCTGCTGTTGTTTTATGCAGAAATATGAACGTCAGCTAAATTGATGCCAGAAATTACTTAAAACCTTTTGAACCATAGCCACTAAGTCAGTGAGTTGCAAAGCAAAAAGATGGATTAACCTGTGAGAAAAAACTTAGGAAGGAAAAGCATGGCTTAACAGAAGGATGTACAAGGACGCAACGCGGCAGATAAGTGGCTGAAAGCCAGACATTTCCTGGATGATATAAGGTAAAAAAGCAATGGCAGCAGCGTAAAAGTTTGTGTGATAAAATAACATCACCCATCACCTGGAGAATGCTTATGCCGAACCTCACGCCCGAACAACTGCTTACGCAGGCTGAATCTTTGTGCCTTGACCGTGGCGTGCGCCTCACTACGCAGCGCGCAGAAGTGCTGCGCCTGATGGCGGAGCAGAACGGTTCCATTAGCGCTTACGATTTGCTGGACCAGCTGCGCATCAGTGAACCCCAGGCAAAACCACCGACTATTTATCGCGCACTGGATTTCCTGCTGGAGCAGGGATTTATTCATCGGGTGGAATCAAATAACAGTTATGTGGTGTGCCACCATTTCGACGAGCCGGCGCACACGTCGGTAATGCTGGTGTGCGACAACTGTGCCGCCGTCAGTGAGAAGCACGCGCACGGCGTGGAAAAAATCATTGCCGGGTTGGCCGATCAGGCAGGTTTTACCTTACGTCATAGCGTTATTGAGGCGCACGGCCTGTGTGAAAACTGTGCCGAAGTGGCTGCCTGCACGCAGCAGGGTAGCTGTCATCACGATCATGAAGTGGAAAGTAAGAAGAAGGTGCGTAAAGGGTAACTGGCACTTCCGTGTGCCAAGCCGATCGTAACGATCAGCGGGTAGGAGCATCATCCTAAAAGCGGGAGACTTACCAGCGGTAATCTTTGTTTTGACTTTCCCAGTCTTTCAATTCACGTTCAGCTTCATCTTTGGCGTAACCGTAACGTTCCTGGATTTTACCCACCAGCTGATCGCGTTTCCCTTCGATCACGGTCAAATCGTCATCGGTCAACTTGCCCCATTTCTTTTTAAACTTCCCTTTAAACTG
Source organism: Type-A symbiont of Plautia stali (assembly GCF_059731155.1). NCBI lineage: Bacteria > Type-A symbiont of Plautia stali. The sequence goes on from NZ_AP035891.1 coordinate 2,563,933, forward strand.
CTTCCAGTTTCCGCTCGCTTCGTCTTTGTTCATAACAATCCTCCACGTCTTCCTGAGTGAGATGGTGTATTTCTCATGTAATGCCGGAAATAACCATATAACGCGCTACTTATCTGCGCCGTTTGAGATAATTATAGTAGCCGCTTCGGATTGTGCACGGAATTACAGATTATTCTGGCGCCTGCGCTGCGCTTATGGCAGGCTGAACCAGCTGTCACGCTGCCAGTGGCGGCGCCACATCCATCCCAGCGTCAGGCCGCGCAGCGCCAGAAACACCGTGATCGCCAGCCATAAACCGTGATTCCCTAACCACGGCAGCGTTAGCAAAGTGATGCCGAAACCTGCTGCAGCCATGATCATGCTGTTACGCATTTCGCGGCCGCGCGTCGCGCCGATGAACATGCCGTCCAGCAGATAACACCAGACGCCCACCAGCGGTAAAATCACCTGCCACAGCAGAAAGCGATCAGCCATCTCACGCAGCGGCTGCAGCGAGGTAAGCAGCGCAACAATGTGCGGCCCGCTGAGCGCATAAATAACCGCAAACAGCAGCGCAACGATACCCGCCTGGCGACAGGCGGCATGCCAGATCAGCAGCAGCCGGCTGCGATCTTTTGCCCCTACCGCTTCACCCGAACAGGCTTCCACCGCATAAGCAAAGCCGTCCAGCGCATAGGCAGTAAACGTCAGAAACATCAACAGCACCGCATTGACCGCGACCACATCCGGTCCGATGCGTGCGCCCAGCAGGGTGAGCGAGGCGAAGCAGATCTGCAGCATGAGCAAGCGCAGCATGATGTCGCGATTAAGGCGAAATAACCGCGCCGCGTCACCACGCCAGCTGTTTTTCAGCAGGTTGAAATCGATGCCGCGCAGTTTCAGCACGCGCGCCACCATCCATAATCCCACTGCCAGCGTCACGTATTCGGCCAGCGCCGTGGCTGCGGCGGCACCGGCAACGCCCCAGTGCAATTTCAGCACCAGCAGCAGATCGAGCAGGATGTTGACCAGGTTTCCGACAATCAGCAGAACCATCGGCGCACGCGCATACTGCACGCCCAGCAGCCAGCCGAGAATCACCAGGTTAGCCAGCGTAGCTGGAGCGCTAAGCCAGCGGATTTCAATGAAGATCTGCGCCTGCTGCTGGACTTCCGCGCTGCCGCCCATCAGTGTTGCCGCCAGGCTACTGGCAGGAGAACGCAGCAGCGCCAGCAGCAATCCAGCGGCGAGGGCGATCAGCAGCGGCTGCATCAGCGCGCGCCAGTGCCTGTTTATCGCCGGCCCCGAACGCCTGCGCGGTTAAACCGGTGGTGCTCATGCGCAGAAACAGCAGCAGCATAAAGATGAAGCTGGTTGCCGTGGTGCCCACCGCCACGCCGCCGAGGTAGATCGGGCTATCAAGATGGCCAATCACGGCGGTATCGACCACGCCGAGCAGCGGCACGGTGATATTAGAGAGGATCATTGGCAACGCCAGTCGCCACAGCGCTTTATCAGAAGAGGAAAATAGCTGCATCAGCCCCATCCCGAGGGTTACGGTGGTCGGCCTGAGCGAGCGCCTTACGGGCCGGGAACAAAAGTATGATTAAAGCAGACTGCGGCCAGCGCGCGTGCGCCGCCGCAGCGGGGGAGATCAACCGGGTTTCAGAGCCACTGGCCGTTGCGCACGATGCCTACGGCCAGCCCTTCCACGGTTAGCGACTGTTCACGGGTATCCACGACAATCGGCTGGAAATCATTGTTTTCCGGCAGCAGCTGCACAATCGCGCCCTGCTTCTTCCAGCGTTTCACCGTGACTTCATCATCGATACGCGCAACCACCACTTGGCCATTGCGCACTTCCTGCGTTTTATGCACCGCGAGCAGATCGCCGTCCATAATGCCGATGTCTGTCATCGACATACCGCTAACACGCAGCAGGAAATCGGCAGAGGGTTTGAACAGGTTGGCGTCGACCTGATAGTGGGCTTCGATATGTTCCTGCGCCAGCAGCGGTTCACCGGCGGCGACGCGACCGATCAGCGGCAGCCCTTCACTCGCCTCCTCTTCCATCAGCAGGCGGATACCGCGCGATGCACCGGAGACGATTTCAATGACACCTTTACGCGCCAGCGCTTTCAGGTGCTCTTCAGCAGCGTTAGGCGAGCGGAAGCCCAATTGCGAAGCAATTTCAGCACGCGTTGGCGGCATGCCGGTCTGATTAATATGGTCGCGAATCAGGTCATAAATCTGTTGCTGCCTGCTGGTTAACGCTTTCATCCCGCTCCTTGGTTGTTTATACAGCCTCTGTGAGTATATACAGGTATTGGCGAAATGAAAACCGAAACAGAGGGAAAAATCAGCGGCTTGATGAATGTGGAATGTTTATCGCAAATGCGACCAAAGCAGCGCGATCCAGACAAACAGAGCCAGTAAGATAGCCAGCAGTACCGCCGCCGAGTCCATATCTTTGGCGCGTCCCGCCAGCGGATGGCGCTCCTGACCGATACGGTCCACCACGGCTTCGATGGCACTATTAAAGATCTCAACAATGACCACCAGCACCACCGAGCCAATCAGCAACACACGCGTGATGGCATCGACATCCAGCCAGCAGGCAATGGCAACCGCGACCAGTGCGGCAATCGCTTCCTGGCGAAAAGCGGCTTCATGCTGCCAGGCGGCGCGCAGCCCCTGCCAGGAATAACCGGCGGCTTTAATGATTCTCAGGAAACCGGTGACGTTATTTGCCATGTTGTGGAACCCTTAACTGTTTTTGACGTCAATGTTTGGGCGCGCGAGGTGGCACAGCCACAGATCTTCGCCGCACTTTGCTAACAAGAGGCTTCAAGTTGTCTATGTCAGGTTGGCGTAAACTCTATTACAAATTGTTGAATTTACCACTCTCTATTTTGGTAAAAAGTAAGGTCATTCCGACCGATCCGATCTCGGAACACGGTATCGATCCGACCCGTCCGGTGATGTATGTTTTGCCTTATGATTCAAAGGCGGACCTCCTCACGCTACGCGCACAGTGCCTGAAGCACGATCTGCCGGATCCGCTGGCGCCGCTGGAGATTGACGGCACCCTGCTGCCGCGCCACGTATTTATTCACGATGGGCCGCGCGTCTTCCCCTATTTCGTGGCGAACCCGGAGTCGGTCAAGCTGTTCCATGACTACCTTGACCTGCACCGCAACAATGCGGCGCTGGACGTACAGATGCTGCCGGTTTCCGTGATGTTTGGCCGTGCGCCAGGCCGTGAAATTCAGGGCGAACCGACGCCACATCTGCGTATTCTTAACGGCATACAGAAGTTCTTTGCCATCCTGTGGCATGGTCGCGACAGCTTTGTCCGCTTCTCGCCCACGGTTTCACTGCGTCAGATGGCCACCGAACACGGTACCGATCAGTCGATCGCGCAGAAGCTGGCACGTGTCGCGCGCATTCATTTTGCCCGACAGCGGCTGGCAGCCGTCGGCCCGCGTCTGCCGGCACGCCAGGATCTGTTCAACAAGCTGCTACAGTCCAAAGCGATTGAGAAAGCGGTTGAAGACGAAGCGCGCAGCAAGAAGATTTCGCATGAAAAAGCGCAGCAGAACGCCATCGAAATGATGGAAGAAGTGGCGGCGGATTTCTCGTACGAAGCGATCCGCGTCACTGACCGTGTGATGGGCTGGCTGTGGAGTCGGCTCTATCAGGGCATCAATGTGCACGGCGGCGAACGCGTGCGTCAGCTGGCGCAGGATGGTCACGAAATTGTTTACGTGCCCTGCCACCGCAGCCACATGGATTATCTGCTGCTGTCCTACGTGCTCTATCATCAGGGCCTGGTGCCGCCGCACATTGCTGCCGGTATCAATCTCAACTTCTGGCCAGCCGGACCGATTTTCCGTCGCCTCGGCGCCTTCTTTATTCGTCGCTCCTTTAAAGGTAACAAGCTCTACTCCACGGTGTTCCGCGAGTATCTGGGCAAGCTGTTCAGCCGCGGCTATTCGGTTGAGTATTTTGTTGAAGGCGGGCGCTCGCGTACTGGCCGTCTGCTCGACCCGAAAACCGGCACGCTGTCGATGACTTTACAGGCGCTGCTGCGCGGCGGCAGCCGTCCTATCACCTTTGTGCCGATCTACATCGGTTATGAGCACGTGATGGAAGTCGGCACTTATGCCAAAGAGCTGCGCGGTGCCGCAAAAGAGAAAGAGGGCTTCATGCAGATGGTGCGCGGCCTGCGCAAGCTGCGCAATCTCGGTCAGGGCTATGTGAACTTCGGTGAGCCGCTGTCGCTGGTTAACTATCTCAACAAACAGGTACCGGAGTGGCGCGAAGCGATTGACCCTATCGATCCTCAGCGTCCGGCGTGGATGACGCCGGTGGTGAACGATATCGCGGCACGTCTGATGGTACGCATCAACGAAGCCGGCGCGGCCAACGCCATGAACCTGTGCGTGACCGCGCTGCTGGCATCGCGCCAGCGTTCGCTGACGCGTGAACAGCTGACGGAACAGCTGGAGTGCTACACCCAGCTACTGCGCAATGTGCCGTACTCACCCGAGTCAACCGTGCCGGATCTCAGCGCTGAAGCGCTGCTCGATCACGCCATGGGCATGAACAAGTTCGAGACCGAGCAGGACAGTATTGGCGAGATCATCATTCTGCCGCGCGAGCAGGCGGTGCTGATGACCTACTATCGCAACAACATCCACCATATGCTGGTGATGCCGTCGCTGATTGCCGCTATCGTGCAGCAGCATCGGGAGATCAGCGAGGCGGAGCTGCTGCGTCAGGTCAGCCTGGTCTATCCGATGCTGAAGAGCGAACTGTTCCTGCGCTGGGACAGTGCCGAACTGCCGGCCTTGCTGAATGCGCTCTGCGCCGAAATGGCGCGGCAGGGACTGATCACCGTACAGGAAGGTCAGCTGAAAATGAGCGCGGCGCGTTACCGTACGCTGCAGCTGCTGGCGGCTGGGATTCGTGAAACGCTGCAGCGTTTCGCCATTACCTTCGCCATTCTCAGCGCCAAGCTGACCATTAACCGTGGCACGCTGGAGAAAGAGAGCCGCACGCTGGCTCAGCGTCTGTCAGTGCTGCACGGTATCAATGCGCCGGAGTTCTTCGACAAGGCGGTCTTTACCGCGCTGGTGCTGTCGCTGCGTGATGAAGGCTATATCAGTGATTCCGGTGATGCGGATGCTGAACGTACCAATATGATGTGGCAGATGCTGGCCGAACTGGTCACCAGCGATGTCCGTCTGACCATTGAGAGTGCCGTGGCGCACGACTAATGGGCGACTGAAAACCGCGGCGCATCTGTCACACGCCAGATTGCGCCGCGGTTTTCGTTGTCAGAATTCAGGCGCGAAAAGAACGCGCTTCCCACTGCGGCAACCGACACGCCGCCGGGGTTAATCACCACGCCATCAGAACAGCGCAACAAACGGCTGGGTATTAAGCAGCACGCCAATAAACAGCACCAGGCCAACGTAGTTGTTGTTGAGGAATGCCTGGAAGCACAGCTCACGTTCACGCCCGGCAATCAGTTTCTGCTGATGCACAAACAGCCCGCCCGCCAGCAGCGGCGACCAGTAAAACGCACCATTCAGATGCAGTAAAATGCCCACCAGCGCCATCAGGCCCAGCGCGGCCAGCTGTAACAGCCCGATAATCAGCTTGTCGTAACGCCCAAACAGAATCGCCGTCGATTTCACGCCAATCTTCAGATCGTCGTCGCGGTCAACCATGGCGTACTGGGTGTCATAGGCCACCGTCCAGCAAATATTGGCGAAAAACACCAGCCAGCAGACAAAGGGTAAGGACTCACTAACCGCCGCCCAGCCCATCGGAATCGCCCAGCCAAACGCCGCCCCCAGCACCACCTGCGGCAGATGGGTATAGCGCTTCATAAAGGGATAAACCCACGCCAGCGCCAGCCCGCCAAATGACAGCAGAATGGTCATGCGGTTCATGGTCAGCACCAGCAGGAACGCCAGCAGACCGAGGCCAGCGAACAGCAGCTTTGCCTCTTTCTCCGTCACTGCACCGCTGGCTAAGGGCCGCGCGGCGGTGCGTTTCACGTGGCCGTCGACGTTACGGTCGGCATAATCGTTAATCACGCAACCCGCCGCGCGCATCACAAACACCCCCAGTACGAACACCACCAGCACCGACAGCGGCGGAATCGCCATGCCGGATAGCCACAGCGCCCACAGCGTCGGCCACAGCAGCAGCAGCGTGCCAATCGGTTTATCAATACGCATCAGGCGACTATAGGCCTGCCATTTGCTCATGGTTAAAGTCTTTTGCACGGGGCGTTATCCTTGCTTCAGCGCGCGGTACAGCGGCGACGCCGGTAAAAACAGTTCAGTTAACAGCAGCGGTTTGCCGGACAGGCGCAGCCGCGAACGGCGTCCCCACAGGTCATCAATCTGGCCCGGATCGATAAAGTCCCGACTCAGCGTCGAGGAGGAAAACAGGTAGCGTCCCAGTGGCCGCGTGCCAAGATTTTGCAGCATCTGTTCCGGCCCGTTCAGCGTGCTCTCCGGCACCACGGTTCGGCCAATCAGCCAGGGTTCATTGTCACCGCACAGCACGATTTCACGCAGCCAGAAGCGCGTGTCGGCAGGCAAAAACGCCGCTTCCTGCGGCATCTCATCGGCGGTAATGAACGCTTCCCGCAGCAGTTGTACGGTAACCTGCTGGCAGTGCTGCTCAAAGCGGCGCGTCATCGAGTCTTCTTCCAGCAGCCAGTCAAGCAGCGGCGGTGAAAGTAACGGGGAAGAGGCTGGCAGCCAGTGCAGTGCGCGTAACTGGCGCAGCGCGTCATGCGACATCAGGACATCTCCGGTAAAAAAGTTGCCCTAGTGTAGCGCACCGCGCTCAGCGTGACACATCTGCTTGTGCCACGCTGGCATAGCGGGAGGAATTACTCGCGTTTCAGGCGGTTACTGTTAGCCAGCCATAGCGTCACTACCAGAATCAAAATGGCCGCCGAATAGCACAACGTATCGAAAGGATTTTTATGGTCGACAATGATCAGACGAATAATCGCCGTGATACCGATATAGACAAAGTAGCGCAGCGGAAAGTGATAGCCGGACTGAAAGTACTTCACAATCAGCGCGATAAACTCGAAATAGAGAAAGTAGATCACAATGCCTTCGATCAGCAGATACGAGGACGCCTGCTCACCGGTGCTGAACAGCACATTCGCTAGGTGAATGGTCTCTTTACCGAGAAACACCACCAGAATAACGGCCAGAATCACCAGGCCAATGTTCAGTACCCACTGTAATACCGAAGCAATAAGCTGCCCCGCCGCTGGTTTTGTTGTCATTATTTTGCGCCTCAGATGATGAGATTCTTCTGGCGCTATCATGCTGTAATGTGAACTATATCACAATACATCACACCTCAACATCAACGCACAGCGCGTCATAACGCCAGTACTCGCAGTCGCAGTCAATCACCCGCTTATGCTGGTCACGGTTGATACGCGTAATCAGCAGGCCGGGCGTACCGCTCGCCACGTTCAGTGCGGGCGCCGCCCGCGTCGGAAGCGGACCGGGCACAATGGTAAACCGTGCGCCACCGTAGTGAATGCCGTAGCGCTGGTCATACAGATCCGGTCAGCGAGCAGGTGAGATCTTCACGCAGCAGACCGGGAAAGAAGGCCGGATTGAGGTAATGTTCGACGCACAGCACCGCGCGGCCATCAATGCGGCGCAGGCGGCGAATGTGGTACACCTGATCGTCTTCCAGCAGTTGCAGATGACGCGCAATTGCCAGCTGCGCCGGCACCTCACGCGCCTCCATCACCTCAGTGCTGTCAATGCGCCCCTGCTGCAGCGCCATGGCGTGAAAGTGGCTGTGATGTGCCGGATTATAGATGAGGCGCGGCGGCGCGATAAACCAGCCGCGCCGCAGTTCGCGGTAGATGACGCCCTGCGCTTCCAGCAGGCCAAGCGCTTCACGAAGCGTGATGCGCGTGGTGGAATATTGTTCGCTTAACGCGCGCTCGGCCGGTAATCGTCTGGTGACAAACTCTCCGTTTTCAATCCGTTCGCATAGTCCGGCGGCGATCACATCTGCGGTTTTCGACGACATTTTTCAGCCTCATTTTGGGGCAAATCTGCACTATGACAGTTCGATGACTACAATGTGACAAGGCACATCCCACGCTTTAGCGCGCTGTAACCGCATGTGGAACGACGCGCCACATCCCATTTCAACACCCCGGTCATAAAACCTTCATCTATCCGGGCTACATTGGCTCGGTTCTTGCTGGACTAGACCACTACGACCCACAACTTACACCCGGAGCAATCGAAATGAAAGCGTTTATCTCTCTGTAGTAGCCAGTGCCGTTCTGCTTGCGCTGCCTGCCGCGCATGCCGCCGATAACGATCTTGCCGCGCTGGAAAAAGCCGCGCGCGCCGAAGGCCAGGTTAACAGCGTCGGTATGCCTGACACCAGGGCTAACTGGAAAGATACCTAGAACGATCTCAGCACCAAATACGGTCTGAAGCACAGCGATACCGATATGTCTTCGGCGCAGGAGCTGGCGAAGTTTGCCGCCGAGCAGGATAACGCCAGCGCCGATATCGGCGACGTGGGCGCCGCCTTCGGTCCGATTGCCGTCGCCAAAGGCGTGGCGCAACCCTACAAACCGACTCACTGGGATCAGATTCCGACGTGGGCGAAAGACGCCGATGGCAACTGGATGCTGACCTACACCGGCATCCATCGCTTTCCTGATCGACAAGCAGCAGGTGAAAGACGCACCGCACAGCTGGGCCGATCTGAAAAAAGGTAAGTATGTGGTCACTATCGGCGACGTCGGCACTGCTGCTCAGGCGGCAAACGGCGTACTCGCCGCCAGCTATGCGCTGGGCGGTGACGAGAAGAACATCAAGCCGGCGCTGGCCTTCTTTGGCGAGCTGGCGAAACAGGGCCGCCTTGGCGTGACCGATCCGGTGATCGCTAACATCGAAAAAGGTGAGATTCAGGTCGCCGTGGTGTGGGACTTCAACGGCCTGAACTACCGCGACCAGATTGATAAAAATCGCTACGAAGTGGTGATTCCGTCGGACGGGTCCGTGACCTCTGGCTACACCACCATTATCAACAAATACGCCCGACACCCGAACGCGGCGAAGCTGGCGCGTGAATACATTCTGTCGGATGAAGGCCAGATCAACCTAGCGAAAGGCTATGCGCGCCCGATTCGCGCCGAACATTTAACGCTGCCGGCGGACGTGCAGGCCAAACTGCTGCCGCAGTCGGAATATAAAAATGCCCGTCCGATCAAAGATCAGGCTGCCTGGGATAAGACCTCAAAACTGCTGCCGCGCCTGTGGCAGGAGAATGTGGTTATTAACATGAAGCAGTAACGCAGACATTTTGCAAATCGCATTGCAAATCGCACATACCGTAGCGGCGCGATTTATCGCGCATCCTTTTTCCGGCAATGCGCAATACATTGCACCGGTACATATCACCAATTTTTACAGGGTGCGCTTTCATGCGCACCTGAGGGAGCGGGGATGAAAACAATCCTGGTGGTACTCGATGGGCTGAGCAATCAGGTGGCGCAGCACGCCATGGGCTATCTGTTTGCCGAATGCAAACAGGGCAACGGCCACTACTATTACACGCTGACCTGCGAACTGCCGTCGCTATCGCGTCCGCTCTACGAATGCATTCTGACCGGCATTCCGCCGGTGCGCAGCGGCATCATTCACAACGGCGTCAATCGCCTGAACAATCAGCGCAGCATCTTCCACTACGCGCGCGACGCCGGACTCACTACCGCCGCTGCCGCTTATCACTGGGTGAGCAAACTGTATAACCGCTCGTCGTTCAATGCCGCGCGCGATCGCCACACTAACGCGCCCAACCTGCCGATCCAGTACGGCCATTTCTACTGGGACGATGGTTACCCCGACTCGCATCTGTTCGAGGATGCCGAAAGCCTGCGCCTGCAGCACGATCCCGATTTCCTGCTGATTCACCCAATGAACATTGACGATGCCGGGCACAAGCACAGCCTGTCATCACCGCAGTACCGTAACCGGGCGCGTATGGCGGATGGCTATCTGTCGCAGTGGATGCCCGGCTGGCTGGCCGCCGGTTATCAGGTGATTGTCACCGCCGATCACGGCATGAACGACGATCGCTCGCACGGCGGTATTCTGCCGGAAGAGACGCAGGTGCCGCTGTTTGTTTTTGGCCGCGGCTTCTCGCTGCAGCCTGACCTTGAACCGCAGCAAACCGACCTGTGCGGCACCGTCTGCACCCTGCTCGGCGTCGCGCACGACAAACCGCTGTGTCGCGGTCTGCTGGCGGAGCCGCGCTGATGAAGGGCAAAACCCTGGCCTCGCTGTTGCTGCTGCCGTTCGTGCTGTTCTGGATCGCCTTCCAGCTCGCGCCGCTGCTGTGGATTGCCATCAACAGCTTCTGGAGCGATATCAACGAGCGCTGTGGCATCGATAACTACAGCGATATCCTAACTTCACCGTTCTACCTGCAGGCCTTTCGCCTGTCGCTAGATATTTCGCTGTGGTCGAGCGTTTACGGCCTGCTGATCGCGCTGATGGCGGGCTATTCGCTGCACAAGCTCGGCACTGGGCGTTTTCAGCGCTTTTTACTATCGTTCACCAATATGACCAGCAACTTCGCCGGCGTGCCGCTGGCCTTATCCTGCTCGGACTGAACGGCTGCCTGACGCTGCTGCTGCGCCACTACGGCTGGCTGGACAGCTTTAAGCTGTTTTCGCGCGACGGCATGGTGCTGGTTTACACCTGGTTCCAGATTCCGCTCGGTATTCTGCTACTCTACCCGGCGTTTGACGGGCTACGGAAAGACTGGGAAGAGTCGGCGGCACTGCTCGGCGCCAGCCGCTGGCGCTACTGGTGGCATATTGGCCTGCCGATTCTGTTTCCGGCGCTGCTCGGCACCTTCGTGATTTTACTGGCCAACGCGCTGGGCGCCTACGCCACCATTTACGCGCTGACCACCGGCAACTTCAACGTGGTGCCGGTGCGCATCGCCGCGCTGGTGTCAGGCGATATCTCGCTCGATCCCAATACCGGCGGCGCGCTGGCGATGTTGCTGGTGCTGATTACGGCGCTGATTACCGTGGTGCAGCAGTATCTGGTGCGTCGCAGCTATCTGCATGCCCGCGTACAGGAGTCCTGACATGTCTCGCGTCGAAAAACTCTACCATCGCCTGATTGTCTGGCTGCTGCTGATCGTGCTCGCCGCACCGCTGCTGGCGACGCTGCTGTACGGCATCTCCAGCGAGTGGAGCGATACCATTCTGCCGCAGGGCTTTACCCTGAAGTGGCTGACTCAGCTGTGGAGCGATCCGCGCTTCCTCACCGCGCTCGGTCATTCGCTGCTGATCTGCGTGGGTGCGCTACTGTTCTCCCTGCTGCTGGTGCTGCCTGCGATGTTTGTAATCGCTTACTACTATCCAAAACTGGACGCGGTGATGAACGTGCTGATTCTGATGCCGTTCGCCGTGCCGCCGGTGGTCTCGTCGTTCGGGCTGCTGCAGCTCTACTCCTCGGCCCCGCTGATGCTGACCGGCACGCCGTGGATTCTCATCGGCTGTTACTTCACCATTGCGTTGCCGTTTATCTACCGCGCCATTGCCAACAACATGCAGGCCATCAACCTGAAAGAGCTGATTGACGCGGCCCATCTGCTGGGCGCCAGCACTTGGCAGGCAGCCCTGTTTGTGGTGCTGGCAAATCTGCGCAAAGGGGTGTTCATTGCCATGCTGCTCTCCTTCTCCTTTCTGATTGGTGAGTTTGTCTTTGCTAACCTGCTGGTCGGCACCCGCTATGAAACGCTGCAGGTTTACCTCTACAACATGCGCAACGGCAGCGGGCATTTCACCAGCGCGCTGGTGATCTCTTATTTTGCGGTTGTCCTGCTGGTCACTTGGCTGGCCAATGCCCTCAATCCTGAACGAGGCTGACCATGAGTTACCTGAACGTTACCCAACTGAATAAAAGTTATGGCCCCACCACCATTTTTGAAAACATTGATTTCAGCGCCGACGAAGGTGAGTTTGTCACCCTGCTCGGCCCGAGCGGCTGCGGCAAGTCAACGCTGCTGCGCTGCATCGCCGGCCTGACCGATGTCGACAGCGGCACCATTCTGCTGCAGGGCCAGGATCTGGTGCCGCTGCCGCCACAAAAGCGCACCATTGGCATGGTGTTCCAGAGCTATGCGCTGTTTCCCAAAATGACGGTAGAGAAGAACGTCGCGTTTGGCCTGAAGATGCAGAAACTGCCCGCCGGCGAGATTCAGCAACGCGTGATGGAAGCGCTGGCGCTGGTGGAGCTGACCGACTTCGCGCGCCGCTATCCGCACCAGCTGTCGGGTGGTCAGTGTCAGCGCGTGGCGCTGGCGCGTTCGCTGGTGACGCGGCCGCGCCTGCTGCTGCTGCTGGATGAACCGCTGTCGGCGCTGGACGCCCGCATTCGCCGCCATCTGCGCGAGCAGATTCGCCACATTCAGCAGGAGCTGAAGCTGACCACCATTTTTGTCACCCACGATCAGGAAGAGGCGCTGACGCTGTCGGACCGTATTGTGCTGATGAACCGCGGTCGCATTGTGCAAAACGGCAACGCGGAAACGCTTTATACCCAGCCGGTGGATCTGTTCGCCGCGGGCTTTATTGGCAACTACAACCTGCTGAGCGCCGAACAGGCAACGCAGCTGACCGGCCAGCCGTTCAGCAGCTAGGTGGCGATTCGTCCGGAATCCATCCAGCTGTGCGCACCGCAGGCAGGCATCGCGGCCACCATTCTCAGCCATAGCCTGCTCGGGAACGTGATCCGCTATCGCGTGCTGGCGAATCAGGTCGAGTTGTCGGTGGATGTGCTCAACCGCAGCGTGGCAGATTTACACCTCGCCGGCATGCAGATTGGACTACAGTTAGAGATGTCGACGTTGCGCCAAGTCGCTTAAATTAAACGAAAAATTGGCAACGCAGCGCGACGCAGATATTTATCGGCTGTGCTTATCGCCAGGCAGGCAGCCGCCTGTTTTCTGCCTGGCGCATAGGAGCCTTTATTCGTGCTAACCCTGCTTAACCTTCTCTCCGCCGTCGCCCTGCTGGTATGGGGCACCCACATTGTCCGCACCGGCGTGATGCGCGTGTACGGTGCCGATCTGCGTCGCGTGTTAAGCCGCAGCGTGGAAAAAAAGCCGATGGCTTTTCTTGCCGGTATTGGCGTTACCGCGCTGGTGCAGAGCAGTAACGCCACCACGTTATTAGTCACCTCGTTTGTGGCACAGAATCTGGTCAGCCTGACGCCCGCGCTGGTGGTGGTGCTGGGTGCCGACGTCGGTACCGCCATCATGGCGCGCATCCTGACCTTCGATCTCTCCTGGCTGTCGCCGCTGTTTATCTTTTTTGGCGTGGTGTTTTTCCTCAGCCGCAAACAGACGCGCGCCGGCCAGATCGGACGCGCAGCCATCGGCCTCGGGCTGATTCTGCTGGCGCTGCAGTTAATTGTCGCCGCCGCCAAACCCATCACGCAGGCCGCCGGCGTACAGGTGCTGTTCTCCACGCTGACCGGCGATATCATGCTGGATGCGCTGATTGGCGCGGTATTCGCCATCATCAGCTACTCCAAGCCTGGCCGCAGTGCTGATTACCGCCACGCTGACCGCCACCGGCGTTATCTCGTTCAAAGTGGCGCTGTGTCTGGTGATTGGCGCTAACCTCAGCAGCGGCTTGCTGGCGATGATCAACGCCAGCGGATCGAATGCTGCCGGCAAGCGGGTGGCGCTCGGCAGCCTGTTGTTCAAGCTGATTGGCAGCATCGTCATTTTGCCGTTTGTCGATTACATCGCTGACCTGCTGGATAAGCTGCCGGTTAACGACGAAAAGATGGTGATCTTCTTCCACGTGTTCTACAACCTGGTGCGCTGTCTGGTGATGGTGCCGTTTGCCGAGCCGATGGCGCGTCTGTGCCGCCGCATGATCGCCGACGATGCGGAAAACCAGACTCATCTCAAACCTAAACACCTCGACAGCAGCGCGCTGGATACGCCGGCGCTGGCGCTGGCCAACGCGGCGCGGGAGACGCTGCGCATTGGTGATGTGGTGGAGCAGATGCTGGAGAGCTTCAACAAGGTGGTAATGGGCGAGCTGCGCGAGGAGCGCGCGGTGCGGCGGCTGGATGATGATGTGGATGTGCTGTACACCGCCATTAAGCTCTATCTGGCGCGCATGCCGAAGGAGGATCTGGCGGAAGAGGATTCACGCCGCTGGGCCGAGGTGATTGAGATGGCGCTGAATCTGGAGCAGGCAGGCGACATTATCGAACGCATGAGCGCCGACGTGGCGGACAAATCGCTGCAGGCGCGCCGGGCGTTTTCGCAGGAAGGGCTGGAAGAGCTGAATTCGCTGCAGGAGCAGGTGTTAAGCAACCTGCGCCTGAGCCTGTCGGTGTTTTTGTCGCACGACGTCACCAGCGCCAAGCGCCTGCGTCGTGCCAAGCACCGTTTCCGCATCCTGATTCGCCGTTATTCCCACGCCCACGTCGAGCGCCTGCACCGGCAGAATGTGCAAAGCATCGAAACTAGTTCGCTGCATTTAGGTTTGCTGGGAGATATGAAGCGCCTGAATTCGCTGTTCTGCGCGGTAGCGTACACCGTGCTGGACCAGCCGGACGATGAGCGCGAGGTGGATTGATAATTTTTACAACGCGCGATAAATTGCCATTACGACAACAAACTAAACGCGATCATCCCGACGATGGCGCCGGTGGTGCCGAGAATCGTCTCCATCAGCGTCTAGGTCTTCAGCGTCTCGCCTTCGGTGGCACCGGTGAAGCGGCCAAACAGCCAGAAACCGGCATCGTTGACGTGGCTGATAATAATCGAGCCGCCGCCGATGCAGATCGACAGCGCCGCCAGCTGCGCACCGCTGTAATGCAACGGTTCAATCACCGGCATCACCAGCCCGACGGTGGTTAAACAGGCCACCGTGGCCGAGCCCTGAATCACCCGAATTGCGCCGGAGAGAATAAAACAGGCCAGTGCAATCGGCATACCGGCACCGGTCAGCGCGTGCCCCAGCACCGGGCCAACGCCGGAATCCACCAGCACCTGCTTGAACACGCCGCCCGCACCAATCACTAGCAGAACAATCCCCGCCGGCTGCAGCGCAGCTGCCGCATACCTGCATCACCTTCTCTTTATCCATGCCCTGACGGTAAGCCAGGCCGTAAATCGCTACCAGCAGCGCCAGCAGGATGTGTCGTTGTATGCCGAAGCTGATTACCGCAAGGAGATCGACGGCAACGGCGCCAGAGGCTGGCGTTACAATCTTGGCGTGCGCTGGCAGTTCTGACAGTACGTGCGCATGACGCGGTCGCCGTGAACGGCGACCCTACGAGAATGGGGCATATTGCGGGATGTGCAGGGATGCGGTGATTGCACGTTTTTCTGTAGGGTGCGCATTCATGCGCACCGCTGCCGACACTCCGTTTAGCCAAAGCTCGATCTCATTTACCCTAAATGGTTTTTTATCGATCTCGCCCGCGGCCGGAACTGTGAACCGCCGCGCACTCCGGCTTTATTAAGAACAAAAATTAAATAGCCGCGCTAAAGCCAGGCCATTGTGCTGCCGAAAAGGTAAAAAAGTATTATCGATTTCTCTTCAGCCTGCGTTTTGCAAGGACTCACACATGCGTAATAACCAGCCCATCACCCAGCGTGAATTCGTCTTCGACGATCGCGCTACGCTGATGTCGACCACCGATCTCAACAGCCACATCACCTACGCCAACGACGCCTTTATTGAGGTCAGCGGATTCAGCCCGGAAGAGGTCAACGGTCAGCAGCACAACATGGTGCGTCATCCGGATATGCCGCCGGAAGCGTTCGCCTATATGTGGAGCACGCTGAAGCAGGGCGAACCCTGGACCGCGCTGGTCAAGAACCGGCGTAAGAATGGCGATCACTACTGGGTGCGCGCCAATGCTATTCCGGTGGTGCGCGAGGGCAAGCTGCAGGGCTATATGTCGGTACGCACCAAACCGTCGGCGGAGGAAATCCGTCAGTGCGAGGCGCTGTACTGCGATTTTCGTGAAGGGCGCGCCAAAGGGCGTCGCTTTCATAAAGGGCTGATTGTCGGCAGCGGCTGGCGGCGACTGACCTCAGTGCTGAAAACGCTGCCGCTGCGCTGGCGCATCCGCAGTACGCTGATCGCACTGCTGCCGTTGTCGATTCTGGGCGTCTGGCTGCTGGGCATGGCCGCGCTGCTGCTGCTGGCCAGCCTGTGGCTGGAGCAGCAGATTTCGCGCCCGATGGAGCGCATGTGCCGCCAGGCGCTGAGCGTGGCCACCGGCGCCAGCCACAAAGTCGAGCACATCGATCGGGTGGATGAGATCGGCATGACGCAGCGCGCCATCGGCCAGCTGGGCCTGATGTTCCGCTGGCTGGTGGGATGACGTCAGCGGCCAGGCGATCAACGTCCTGAGCGCCAGCGACGCCATCGCGCGCAGCAATGATGAGCTGAGCCGTCGCACCGAGCAGGCGGCGGCGAACGTGCAGCAAACGGCGGCGACCATGAACGAAATGACCGCCACGGTCAAAAGCAACACGGAAACCGCCAGCGAAGTGAATACGCTGTCGGCCAGCACCAGCGCAGCGGCGATCAAAGGCGGTGAAGTTATGCAGGAGATGGTCGGCATGATGGCGGAAATTGCCGACAGCTCGAAGCGTATCGCCAACATCACCAGCGTGATCGACGGCATCGCTTTCCAGACCAATATTCTGGCGCTGAACGCGGCGGTGGAAGCGGCACGTGCCGGTGAGCAGGGTAAAGGCTTTGCGGTGGTGGCGGGCGAGGTGCGCAGTCTGGCGCAGCGCCAAAGCCGCCAGCGAGATCAAAAACCTGGTGGAAACCAGCGCCGGCCGCGTGCAGTCGGGCAGCGATCACGCCTATGCGGCCGGCCATACGATGCAGGCGATTGTCGATCAGGTGCAGAATGTCACCGCCCTGATAGCGCAAATCAGCGCGGCGACGGCCGAACAATCCATCGCGCTGAGCGAAGTCAGTAGCGCGGTGGAGGATCTCGACGACATTACCCATCAGAACGCGGCGCGCGTGGCGGAAGGCGCAGAAGCCTCCGGCCGAATGGCGCATCAGGCCAACCGGCTGGTTGAAGCGATCAGCGTGTTTCGCTAAGTGTCACGACACTTCACGTCCGGCGCGCAGCGCGCCGGGCGGCGTGCCGACAATGCGTTTGAAGGCGGCCAGTGAACCGTAACCGAGGTGGAACGCCACGCTCTCCACCGCTTCGCCATCGTTAACAATACGCTCAACCGCCAGACGCATGCGCAGTTCGGTGAGGTAGCGTAGCGGCGTCATGCCGGTGGCGTTTTGAAAGCGCGCGGCAAACACCGAGCGTGAGCTGCCGGATTCGCGCGCCAGCCGCTCCACCGTCCAGTTTTCGCCGGGCGCGCGGTGCATGGCCGCCATCGCCAGGCTGAGGCGCGGATCGCGCAGGGCCTGCACCAGCCCGCTGCCCTGACCACAGCCATTCTCCACCCAGCCCCGCACAATTTGCGCCGCCACCACATCGGCCAGCCGCGACAAAATGCCGGCAAAGCCCGCTTTGCGCTGACGCGTTTCACGCTCCATGGCATCCAGAATCGGCTGGATTTCAGGGTATTGCGCCAGCAGCGTGCTGACCAGCATCACGTCCGGCATGGTGTGCACCAGCGGCTGCATGCCGCACAGCTCAAACGCCATGCAGGCGCTGAATAAAATCACATCGCTGTCATCCGGGCAGGCATCCGCGTCCGGCGCATCGTTGATGGCGCACACGCTGTCGCAGATGGGTTTGCTGTTAAACGTGGCGATCGGCACGCACACCGCATCTTCGCTGGAGATCAGCGCGTGCGGCTTACCGTGCGGAATCAGCAGCGCATCGCCCGCCTGCAGCGGATAGACGGTGCCGGAAGCGGAGCGAATCAGCAGCGAGCCGCGGCCAACAAAGTGCAGCTGCGCCTTGCCCGGCGCGTCATCATATTGCAGGCCAAACGGCGCATGCCCATCAGCAGTTCGCTGGTCAAATCTTCATAGCGGCTCATACAATCCAGACGAATTATCAAAAAATAAAGTTTCTGTATCATAGATCGTCTTGCGTCGTCTCTCTATGCTTACAGCCTGATATTTTGTGATGGGGATCGCAGATGAGTCTGGATACTGAAGTAGTGGAAACAAGCATTGCGGTAGAGAAACCCGCATGGGGCGCGGTGTTCGCCATGGCGTTTGGCGTCTTCGGCCTGATCACCGCAGAATTTCTGCCGGTGAGCTTGCTGACACCGATTGCCGACTCGCTGCGCGTCAGCGAAGGGCAGGCGGGCCAGACGGTCACGGTTACCGCGCTGGTGGCGCTGCTGACCAGCTTGGTGATTGGTAACGTCACGCGCCGCCTCGATCGCCGCCTGGTGATGCTGGCGTTCACTTTGCTGCTCATCGCCTCGGCGCTGCTGGTGGCGTTTGCCGAAAATCTGCCGATGATTTTACTGGCGCGCGTGCTGCTCGGCATGGCGATTGGCGGCTTCTAGACACTGTCGACCGCCATTACCATGCGGCTGGTGCCCGCCGATCAGGTGCCGCGCGCGCTGTCGATTGTGTTCAGCGGTATTTCTCTGGCCACCATCATTGCCGCGCCGCTGGGCAGTTATCTTGGCGGGTTGATTGGCTGGCGTAACATCTTCCTGCTGACCGGTGTTTTGGGCGTGCTGGCGCTGTTCTGGCAGTTCTTCACCCTGCCGTCGATGCCGCCGAAGAACAAAGCGCGCAGCGGCGGTGTGCTGGATCTGCTGCGTCAGAGCGTGATGCGTTGGGGCATGCTGGCGGTGATCATGATGTTCACCGGCCATTTCGCCTTCTTTACCTATCTGCGCCCGTTCCTGGAAACCAGCGCGCAGCTGAATGTGAATCAGCTGTCGCTGGTGCTGCTGGCGTTCGGCGTGGCGAACTTCTTCGGCACCTCGCTGGCCGCGTGGCTGGTGACGCGGAGCGTGTCGCTGACGCTGACCGGCATGGCGCTGGTGATGAGCGTGACGGCGGTGCTGCTGGTGAGCTTTGGCCACGTCTCCTGGTTGGTGGCGAGCGGCGTCGCGCTGTGGGGGCTGGCGTTTGGCTCAATGCCTACTGGCTGGTCAACCTAGCTGTCGCGCGCGGTGCCGGACGACGCTAAATCGGGCGGCGGGCTGCTGGTGGCAACTATTCAGCTGGCGATCACCGCCGGTGCGGCTGCCGGTGGCTGGATGTTCGATCTGCAGGGCGCGGGCGGCGTATTCCTTGCCAGCGGCGTGCTGATGCTGCTGGCCGCCATCAGGCGCGCCGCAACACGCTTCAGGGTGTGTCGCGGCGCCGCTTTTGCCGCGCAGGCTTGTCTCACCAATCACAGCAATAAATCCTGCCTTTTATTCAAATCGTGTTTTTTTTAACCCTTTGCGCACAGGTTGCGCTAAACGTGCTTTTTATGGTCAAAATATTCGAAAGACATAGGCAAATCTCTACGCTTTTTTTGATCGGTTGCCGACCTACTATATCTCTCATCAAGGCGATGTCGCCTTATTTAATCAAACATCATTAAGGAAATGACCATGAAAACCATCAAAACTTTTGCTGCTGTTATTGCTCTCTCTGTTCTGCCATTTGCCAGCTTCGCGCAAAGCGTGACCGCTACCGCCTCTACGCTTGACAATGCTGAAGCGCAAATCGCTGCTAAAGCGCAGGAACTTGGTGCTTCCTACAAAGTGACTGAAGTCAACTTCAACAACGGCGTTCACATGACCGCAGAACTGACCCAATAAGTTTGCCTTACCCTCTGTGCTGACAGGGTGCCTTCGGGCGCCCTGGCGGCGTTGCTAACGCCATAAAATCCTGTCCCTTTTCCGCATAAATGATTTTTATTCGCAAAAATAAACATCCTTATCGGCTCGTCTCGGGCTGAATTTCCTATTGGTTGCAATGTCGGGCTTTCATTTCACTGCCGCACGGCGGTGGTTTTGCTATGGAGAAGTTATGAAAGCGAATAAAACAATGCAGTGGGCGCTGCGTCCGCTACTGGTGGCCACGGCGCTGCTGTCCTGCACCGCGCTGCAGGCGGCGGAAACGCAGCCGCTCAATCAGCCGATCGCCAAAGGCGCCTACGAACTGGCCTTCAGCAACAGCGACAACGCGCTGTTCCTCGCCACGGCGCAAAACGCCGGCAACCCGCAGGGCGGTACCGTGTACCGTCTCGATCCGCAGAATCTGGCGGTGAAACAAACCATCAGCATTGAACTGAAGACATTTGGTGCCGCCATCAATCAGCACACCAACGTGCTGTACTTTGGCAATACGGTCAACGGTGCGCTGACAGCAGTGGATGCCAGCAGCGGTAAGGTGATTAACACGCTGGTGCTGGATGGCCGCAAGCGCGGTGACACGGTTCGTCCGCTGCAGCCGCGTGAACTGGTCGCCGATGCGATAACCAATCGCGTGTACATCACCGGTCTCGGCGCACAAAGCGTGGCGTGGGTAGTGGATGGCAAAACGCTGCAGCTCATCAGCACTATCCCGAATACCGGCAAAATGGGCACCGGGCTGGCGCTGGATGCCGCCGCGCAGAAGCTTTATGTCACCAATGCCGATGGCGAGCTGGTCACCATCAATACCCGCCTGAACGCGATTGAAAAGCGTCAGAAAATTGACGGTGATAAAGAGCACTTTTTCCTGAATATTGCGCTGGATAGCAAAGGCCACCGCGCTTTCCTCAGCGATGCTAAGCAGCCACAGGTGCTGGTGCTGGATACTCGGACACAGCAGGTGATTCAGCGTATTGAGGTTCCTGAATCGCTGGCGGTGCTGTTCAATGCCGACCGTGACGAGCTGTATGTCACGCACCGTAAAGCCGGTGAGATCAGCATCATCGATGCCAGCAGCTATAAAGTGAAACGCACGGTGAAAGCGCCGGGCCTGCCGAACAGCTTGGCGCTCTCCGCCGATGGCAAAACGCTGTTCGTCAGCATCAAGCAGCCGGGTTCGCGTAAGGAACCGCCAAAAAACCCGGACAGCGTGTTACGCATCGCGCTGTAAGGCGTAATTATCCGAAACTCAGGGGCGACGTGTGTCGCCCTTTGCATTTCCGGCCTTGATCCCCCTTTTCCCGCCCGGCTTACGCTACCTTTAGGACGACAACACCTAAGGGGAGAGTGCAATGAGCCAGTTTTTTATGCATGAAAAAAACGATCTGGTGAACGAAGCGATCGAAGGCGTGTTACTCAGCACGCCGTGGCACAATCTGACCCGTCTCGATCTGGGCGATGAGATTCGCGTGGTGGTGCGTTCGGACTGGGATAAAAGCAAAGTCGCACTGATTTCCGACGGTGGCTCCGGCCACGAGCCGGCGCACGCAGGCTTTGTCGGTAAAGGGATGCTGACCGCCGCGGTGTGCGGCGATATCTTCGCCTCGCCGAGCGTTGATGCGGTGCTGAATGCCATCGTTAACGTCACCGGTGAGGCGGGCTGTCTGCTGATTGTGAAGAACTACACCGGTGACCGGCTCAACTTTGGCCTTGCAGCGGAAAAGGCGAAAAATCTTGGTTACAAGGTGGAGCTGGTGATGGTGAAGGACGATATCGCGCTGCCGGAGAACCCGCAGCCACGCGGCATTGCCGGCACCGTGCTGGTGCACAAAATCGCCGGCTTCGCCGCGGAGCACGGCCAATCGCTCGACGAAGTTAAAGCGCTGGCGCAGCGCACGATCGACGCCACGTCCTCTACCGGCCTGGCGTTTGCCACCTGTCACATTCCAGGTGAAAAGCGCGACGATCGCGTGGCAGCCGGTCATAGCGAGCTGGGGATGGGCATTCACGGTGAGCCGGGCGTGATCACGCTGGATACGCAAAACAGCCGCAAAATTACCAGTATCATGACCGATTAGCTGGCGCAGGCGCTACCCGACGGCAAACAGGCGCTGTTGATGATCAACAATCTCGGCGGCTTTTCCCAGCTGGAGCTGGCGCTGCTCACGCGCGAGGTACTGCAGTCGCCGCTGGCGGCACGCATCACCCATTTAATTGGCCCGGCAACGCTGGTCAGCGCGCTGGATATGAAAGGGTTTTCGCTGACGCTGCTGGCGCTGGAAGAGGCGTTTTTTGAGGCACTGAATGCGCCGGTGCAGGTGCTGGGCTGGGCGCCGATGTACGACTTTGCGCCCATCAGCCTGCAGCGCGCTGAACGCATCGGCAGCGTGCTGGATTTCGATCCTTCCGATAACGCTGAGGTGGCGCAGGTGGTTGAGCGCGTGACGCAGACGCTGATCGATCTGGAGAGCGAGCTGAATGCGCTGGATGCCAAAGTCGGCGACGTCGATACCGGCTCGACCTTTGCCGCCGGCGCGAAGAAAATTCAGCGCGGCCTGCGTGAACAGCAGCTACCGCTGGACGAGCTGCCCACGCTGCTGGCGCTGGTGGGCGAACAGCTGGCGACGGTGATGGGCGGATCGAGCGGCGTGCTGATGTCGATTCTGTTTACTTCGGCCGGACAGCAGCTGGAGTAGGGCAGCACGCTGCCGCAGGCGCTGATGCACGGGCTGGAACGGATGAAGCACTACGGCGGCGCGCAGCCGGGACATCGCACCTTGGTGGATGCGCTGCAGCCGGCACTGGAGGCGTTAGCGGCCGGAGAGTCGCTGGCTGCGGCAGCGGCCGCTGCGCAACAGGGCGCCGACGCGACGGCGCAGATGCAGAGTGCGAAGGCGGGCCGTTCGGCTTATCTGAATCAGCAGAGTCTGGATGGCGTGAAGGATCCGGGCGCGTACGCCATCGAGAAGGTGTTTGCGGTGCTGGCGGGCTGAAGATAGGACGGATTTGTGCGGGGTTCGCCCTCACCCTAACCCTCTCCCGCAGGCGGGAGAGGGGACTGTCCTGAGCGATGTCGGAGTACAGTGCGGTCCTTCAGCCGACCCTTACTATCGGAGAGGGCACTGTCCTGAGCGTTGTTGGAGTACAGCGCGGTCCTGCCCCCGATCTTTTCCCGCTTACTCCGAGGCTTCGCGCAGCATTTCGTCGTGTGGAATGTCCTGCAGAATCTGCTCGAAGCTGCGCAGACGTTTATAGATCGACATCAGCGTAATCAGCGTGGACCACGAGGTGATCAGATACTGGAAGGAGGAGCGCACCTGGTCGAACACGTTGGTGATCTGGTTAAGCAGCCCCAGCGTGATAGTGCCCGCAACAATCGAGGGGAACAGCACGAACAGCCCGAACACATTGTCCATCTGCAGGTAGAGAATGCGCGTGATGTTGAAATAGAGATAGTGGAAATAGAGGCGGAAATAGTTGTAACGCACGCGGATGAACAGCTCCTGCACCGTAGGCGGCGCGGCGCGCTGCGGATCGTCCTCGCCGTACACCAGTTCTTTACGGTAAGCGGCTTCCACGCGCTGATTGCGAAACTCCAGCCCCGGCAGCTTGATCCCCACCAGCGCCAGCAGCGAGGTACCAAACAGCGACCACAGCAGCGCGGCGATCACCAGCGCATAAGGGATATTGCCGAGGATCGGCACTTCTTTCACGTGATGCGATAGCGTCACCAGCACCGGCAGAAACGCCACCAGCGTCATAATGGCCTGAATAAAGCTGATGCCCCAGTCCTGCAGCGTACTGGCGAAGCGCATGGTGTCTTCCTGCACACGCTGTGCGGCACCTTCTACCAGACGCAGGCGCTGCCAGTTATGCATGTAATAATTGTTCATCGCGGTACGCCAGCGGAACACCCAGTGACTGACGAAAAACGAGTTCATCACGCCGATCACTACCGCGATCAGCGCAATGCCGAGAAACGCCAGCACCTGCACATAGAACTGATGGATGGCCACCGAGCAGGCTTTGGTCAGCGCCTGCTGAATCATGTCGTAAAACGGACCATACCAGGCGTTAACGCCGACGCCAACCTGCACGCCAAACCAGGTGACAAAGATAATCAGTAACGATCCCCATACCGACCAGCGCTGCCACGGATGGTTGTCGATGATGCGCCACACCAGCGCAAAGATGCCGCCCATGATCCAGTAATAGGCATAAAACCACAGCTGGCTGGCGTGGATAAAGCGGCTGGCGTTGGTCGGCAGCGGCTGCTGCATCGCCGCTTGCAAAGCGGGAAAGCGCGCCGGAAAATCATTGAAAAAGCCAAACCAGGCAAAAATGGCAATCAGGCTCCAAATCGCTGCCGAGCTGAAAAACAGCGCCGGCCGCGGAAAATAGGACTTAAACATAGGCACTCCGCTGTTGTGTGTACTCTTTATACCGCTTCCGGCATTTATCTGTCTGTTGTCGGTTGTATCCGGCGATGACAGCATCGCCGCATTTATGTAAAGCGGCAGAGTTAGTTGTTAAGTTTTTTGTGCTCATTTGTTTCGGGAAACTAAATTATTAACGGCGTTGGTATTACACTACGCTAACTGTTACCGGTAACATTTTTGCTGTATCCCTTAAAACGCCAATAAAAATCATGACAACGCAACTACTTTACTTTCATGCCGCATTATATGCGGTAATAAGGCTATGTCATGTCAGAAGAAAAAAAGGGTCACACTCGCCGGTATTTCCTGCTGAGAACCATCACCCTGGCGCCGGCAATGGCGGTAGGCAGTACGGCGATGGGCGCACTGGTCGCGCCAATGGCCGCCGGTGCGGCATCGTCGTCGGCCGCTGCGCCGCAGCAGGCGCGCGAGTATCAGCCGGTGTGGTTTACCGCCGAAGAGTTTGCCTTCATCAAAGCCGCCGTGGCGCGCCTGATCCCCAGCGATGAACGCGGACCTGGCGCGCTGGAAGCCGGCGTACCGGAGTTTATCGATCGCCAGATGAATACGCCGTATGCCACCGGCAGCAACTGGTATATGCAGGGACCGTTCAATCCGGATCTGCCAAAAGAGCTCGGCTATCAGCTGCCGCTGGTGCCGCAGCTGATCTACCGTCTCGGCCTGGCCGATGCCGATGGCTGGAGCAAACAGCAGCACGGCAAGGTGTTTGCCGAGCTGACGCCCACGCAGCAGGATGCGCTGCTGAGCGCCTTCGAAAACGGCAGTGCGCAATTCCCGCAGGTGCCGGCCAAAACCTTCTTCGCCTTTCTGTTGCAAAACACCAGCGAGGGCTACTTCAGCGATCCGATCCACAGCGGCAATCAGGGCATGGTGGGCTGGAAGCTGATCGGCTTCCCCGGCGCACGCGCCGACTTTATGGATTGGGTAGAGCGCGGCGAACGTTATCCGTTCCCGTCAGTCGATATTCGCGGCGAGAGGGCGTAACCGTGGCAAATGCGTTAAAAAAGTGGATGTGGCAATCGTCGGTTTCGGCTGGGCCGGAGCGATCATGGCGAAAGAGCTGACCGAGGCCGGTCTGCATGTGGTGGCGCTGGAGCGCGGGCCGCATCGCGATACCTATCCGGATGGATCCTATCCACAGTCCATTGATGAACTGACTTATAACATCCGCAAAAAGCTATTCTAGGATCTGTCAAAAAGCACCGTAACTATCCGTCACGATGCCTCACAAACCGCCGTACCGTATCGTCAGCTGGCGGCATTCCTGCCGGGCACCGGCACCGGCGGCGCCGGCCTGCACTGGTCGGGCGTGCACTTCCGTGTCGACCCGGTCGAGCTGAACCTGCGCAGTCACTACAAGCAGCGTTACGGCAAAAACTTTATCCCGGAAGGCATGACCATTCAGGATTTCGGCGTCAGCTATGACGAGCTTGAACCGTTCTTCGATCAGGCGGAAAAAGTGTTCGGCACCTCCAGCAGCGCCTGGTCAATCAAGGGCAAAGTGGTGGGCAAAGAGAAAGGCGGCAACCCGTATGCGCCGGATCGCTCCAGCGACTTCCCGCTGCCCGCGCAGAAGCGCACCTGGTCGGCACAGCTGTTTGCCCAGGCGGCGGAGTTGGTGGGCTATCACCCTTACGATATGCCGTCGGCCAACACCTCCGGTCCTTACACCAATACTTACGGCGCGCAGATGGGGCCGTGCAACTTCTGCGGCTACTGCAGCGGCTACGCCTGCTACATGTACTCCAAAGCGTCGCCGAACGTTAACATTCTGCCCGCGCTGCGCCAGGAGCCGAAGTTTGAGCTGCGCAACAACGCGTATGTGCTGCGCGTCAACCTGACCGACGATAAAAAACGCGCGACCGGCGTCACCTATCTGGACGGCCAGGGGCGTGAAGTGGAGCAGCCGGCGGATCTGGTGATCCTCTCCGCCTTCCAGTTCCACAACGTGCACCTGATGCTGCTGTCCGGCATCGGCAAGCCGTACAACCCTATCAGCAACGAGGGTGTGGTCGGCCGTAACTTTGCCTACCAGAACATCTCCACGCTGAAGGCGCTGTTTGATAAAAACACCACCACCAATCCGTTCATCGGTGCCGGTGGCGCAGGTGTGGCGGTGGATGATTACAACGCTGATAACTTTGACCATGGCCCGTACGGCTTTGTCGGCGGTTCACCGTTCTGGGTCAACTAGGCGGGCACCAAGCCGATCTCCGGCCTGCCGACGCCAAAAGGCACGCCGAACTGGGGCAGCCAGTGGAAAGCGGCGGTGGCGGATAACTATAACCATCACGTGTCGATGGATGCGCACGGCGCGCACCAGTCGTATCGCGCTAACTACCTCGATCTCGATCCCAACGACAAAGATGCTTACGGCCAGCCGCTGCTGCGTATGACCTTTGACTGGCAGGACAACGACATCAAAATGGCGCAGTTCATGATCGGCAAGATGCGCAAAATCACCGAAGCGATGAATCCGAAGATGATCATTGGCGGCGCGAAAGGGCCGGCTGCCCATTTCGATACCACCGTGTACCAGACTACGCACATGAGCGGCGGCGCCATCATGGGCGAAGATCCTAAAACCAGCGCGGTGAACCGCTATCTGCAGAGCAGGGATGTGCCGAACGTGTTTGTCGCCGGCGCTTCTGCCTTCCCGCAGGGACTGGGCTACAACCCCACCGGCATGGTGGCGGCGCTGAGCTACTGGTCCGCCAAAGCGATTCGTGAACAGTATCTAAAGAACCCCGGCCCGCTAGTACAGGCATAAGGAACATGGCGATGATCAAAAGTTTAACAGCCCTGTTGCTGGGCACCCTGTCGTTCGCCGCGCTGGCGGAGGACACCGCCGCCGATGCGCTGGTGCAGCGCGGTGAGTATCTGGCGCGCGCCAGTGACTGCGTCGCCTGCCACAGCACCGCAGGCGGTAAACCGTTTGCCGGCGGCCTGCCGATGGCGACGCCGATTGGCACCATCTACTCCACCAATATCACGCCAGATAAGGCAACCGGCATTGGTGACTACAGCTATGACGACTTCCAGAAAGCGGTGCGTCACGGCGTGGCGAAGAATGGCGACACGCTCTATCCGGCGATGCCCTATCCGTCTTATGCGGTGGTCAGCGATGACGACATGAAGGCGCTGTATGCCTACTTCATGCACGGCGTGGCACCGGTGGCGCAGGCTAACAAAGAGAGCGACATTCCATGGCCGCTGTCGATGCGCTGGCCGCTGGCCGCTGGCCGCTGGCGATCTGGCGCGGCCTATTTGCGCCAGATGTGAAGGCGTTCCAGCCGGCAGCGCAGGAAGATCCGACGCTGGCGCGTGGTCGCTATCTGGTGGAAGGGCTGGGCCACTGTGGTGCCTGCCACACGCCGCGCAGCTTCACCATGCAGGAGAAAGCGCTGAATAACGGCCAGGGCAACGATTACCTTGCCGGCAGCAGCGCGCCGATTGACGGCTGGACCGCCAGCAACCTGCGCGGTGATAACCGCGATGGTCTGGGGCGCTGGATCGAAGCGGATCTGCAGCAGTTCCTGCGCTATGGCCGTAACGATCACACGGCGGCGTTTGGTGGCATGACCGAGGTGGTGCAGCACAGCCTGCAGTATCTCAGCAATGCGGATATCAGCGCGATTGCCCGTTACCTGAAATCGCTCGGTGCGAAAGATCCGTCTCAGGCGTTGTTCCGTGAGGATGACGCAGTGGCCCGGGCGCTGTGGAAAGGTGACGACAGCCAGCCGGGTGCCGGCGTGTATGTCGACAGCTGTGCGGCGTGTCATAAAACCGACGGCAGCGGCTATCAGCACTTCTATCCGGCACTGCGCGGGAATCCGGTGGTGATGGCAGAGGGATCCGACGTCGCTGATTCACATCGTACTGGTCGGCGGCACGCTGCCGGGCGTGCAAGGCGCACCGACCGCGATCACCATGCCGGCGTTTGGCTGGCGTCTGAACGACAGCCAGGTGGCGGATGTGGTGAACTTTATCCGCAGCAGCTGGGGCAACGGCGTGCAGGCCAACGTCACGGCGAAACAGGTGGCGAAACTGCGCCAGGATGACAGCGTGCAGCCAAAACAGGGCAGCGCGGATATCCGGGTGCTGGAAAAGCAGTAAGCCTGTTTTAAGCATTTCCTTCAGGTCATGGCGCGGTTCATGGCCTGAAGGGTGCGAAAAATCCCACTAAAATTCATTATCTTATATTTTCCTTTCAGACGTTTCTTGTAAGAGATTCCTTCCCCTGCGTTTAAAAATCCCTGCCGCTTATTAAGCGTTACTTTAACGATATTAACTCTGGCGAAAAAGATGACCATATGTCTGTAGGCTATTACGACCCGACCAAACCGGGGCAGGAGAACTACGTTAATTAACCTTATCAGTACTGGAAAGGGGTGATTGAGGATAAGAGAGTCAGCTATATCGAATTTGCCATTAACGGCCAGCTGTTTACCACCCAGGTTTAGGCAGATGGCATCTGGGAGTATCAGTTGCCGCTGCGGCTGGAAGAGGGGAGCCACAATCTCACCGTGCGCTTTTTCGACCGGGCCGGTAACGCCGGGAGTCCGTTCCAGACACGGCTGGAAGTCGATCTCAGCCCGCCCGATATGCCGGCAATTATGCGCGTACTGGATGATTTCGGACCGGTGCAGGGCCCGGTTGGCAACAAAGGCTTCACCGATGATAAAACGCCAGCCATTTCCGGTTATGCCGAGCCGGACAGCATTGTCCGCCTGTACAGCAACGGGGTGCTGATTGGCAGCGTGCAGGCGGCGAAAAACGGTCAGTGGACCATCACGCCGGCACTGAGCGACGGTGAACAGCGCCTGTCCGTCACCGCCACCGACAAATTTGGTCAAATGAGTGTCGATTCCCCGGTCTATACGCTGTTCGTCAACACGCCGCGCATCGATAAGCCGCAGCTGCTGGAAGTATTTGATAATGACGGGGTGAACACCGGCGTGATTAAAGCCGGTAGCGAAAGCGACGATCGCAGCCCGCGCCTGAGCGGCAACGCGCCGCTGGACGCAGAAAACGTCATCATCTACGTCAACGGGGTACGCGTCGGCGTGGCACCTGTGATTGACGGGCAGTGGCGCTGGGAGAGCAACGTTGATCTGCTGGGCTACGGTGAAAACACCATTACCACCCGCGCGCAAAATAACCGTGGTGAGTTGAGCCATGCGAGCGAGCCGTTTACTTATACGGTGGTGCCCACCGCGCCCGTGAAGATTGAGTATGCGCTGGATAACGTTGGCCCGGCACAGGGCAAACTGGAAAACGGCGCGCTGACCGATGACTTCACCCCAACGCTCAAAGGCACGGCAGAAGCCAACAGTATCGTCTATGTGTATGCCACGCGCGAAAACGGCAGCTGGTGGCTGAAAGGCAGCACCCAGGCGGATGCCTTTGGCCACTGGCAGGTGGAAATCGCCCGACTGGATGGCGGTGCCGGCCCGTATCACTTCCAAGCCAGTAATAGCCCGACGCGCGATCCCGCTGCGCCGCTGTTCGACCTGTATGTGTCAGACAACGGCACCCGCCTGAAGCCCACCATCAACGCGGCGCACGATAATGTCGGGCCCGAGCAAGGCAAATTAATCAACGGCGCCACCACCGATGACATGGCGCCGACGCGGCAGGGCAAAGCCGAAGCCAACAGCATGGTGTATATCCATGCGCGGCATATTGATGGCCACTGGGTATTAATGGACTCGGTCACAGCTGATGCTACGGGTAACTGGAGCTATCAGTCTTACGATCGCTCGCCGTGGAAAGGATTGACGCAATTTCAGGTCAGTGATAGCGCCATTCGTGATGTGAATGCGCCAACCTTTCTGCTGGAGATCAATGTCGATCCGCCGAAGGTCGATCACGGGCTGGTGTGGAACTTTGATGATGGCACCTTGCAGGGGTGGTTTACTGCTGGGGTGTACAAAAAATATAACCAGCTGAGCACCACCTACTGGAAAGGTGCCGACGGTTCTCATGTCCTCGGCACAATGACTGACTACGTAGAGGGGCGTGATTACAGTGGCGACGTGGTTTATCGCTACATAGAAGTGGAAGCGGGTAAAACCTATGAATTTGGTTTTGATGGCTACAGCCTGAATCAGGGCTGGGCAGTGCCGGTGATCGGCATTGAGATAGACGGCAAAAAGGTGATTGCACCCAGCGCGCTGACATCGTCGTGGCAGCATAAAAGCGGCATCTATGTCGCAACCGAGACCAAAGTGGTCAAAGTGGCGGTCACCAATGCCACCGCCAATGGCTATGGCAACGATTTCCTGCTGGATAACCTCGGTATAAAGCCGGTCAACGTAACGCCGGTGGATAAACAGCGTCTCGACTGGAATTTCAACGACGGCACGCTGCAGGGCTGGATGGCCGCCGGGCTATAAGAAAAATATAACCAGCTACGCACCACTTACTGGAAAGGCAAGGATGGCTCCAATGTACTGGGCACGATGACCGACTACGTTCAGGGGCGCGATTACAGCGGCGAAGTGGTTTACCAGTATATCTAGGTTGAAGCAGGTAAGAGTTATACGCTGGGCTTCGATGGTCAGCGCCTCAATCAGGGCTGGGTAGCACCGGTCATCGGGATTGAAGTGGATGGCAAGACAGTGATTGCGCCCTCGGCGTTATCAACCACCTAGCAGCACAAAACAGGGACTTATGTTGCCACTGAAACCGAAGTGGTAAAAGTAGCCGTGGTGAATGACACGGCTGACGGTTACGGTAATGACTTCCTGCTGGACAATCTTTTTATCCAGCCGCGGACGCATACCGGTGCAATCACCGTAGCGGAAGCTGACAGTGTGCTGGCAGAGAGCCTGGCCAGCGGTGAAGAAGCCGCGGTAATCGATATGATCGGCAACGGTAAAAATACGCTTAGCGTTAGCGTGGCGGATATTCTCAGTGCTGGCAGCAAAGACCTGTTTATCGGCGACGGCAAAACCCAGTTGCTGATCAAAGGCGATGCGCAGGACGTAGTGAAGCTGGATGACATCCTCGGCGACGGCGGTGACGTGGGCGATTGGGTGAAACAGCAGGGCAGCACCACGGTGGCTGGCGTGAAGTATCAGGTTTACAGCCACAGCGGCGTCGATGCCGACGTGCTGATTCAGGAGGGGGTGAAAACCGAGCTGGTGTAAACCCGGCGGGAGGCGATATAGCCTCCCTACCTGTTTGCCCTAAGCCGTAGCGGCGCGATTTATTACATGATAAATCGCGCCGCTACCAGGGGTGCACATTGCCGGGCTGAACCGGCCGCCGCCCACCTTGCGCCCATCCGGTTTAAATGTTCTCCAGATCCAGCCCCCGCGTCTTCGGCCCGTAAATCCCGACCGACAGCATCACCATCAGCATACTCAGCACGATAAACACGATCACCCCCTGACTGCCGGCATACTGCAGAATCAGGCCAATCAGAATACTGCTGAAAGCGGTCGATAGCCGGCTGAACGAATAGCAGAAGCCGACGGCGCGCGCACGAATGTGCGTCGGGAAGATCTCAGTCTGATAAGCGTGATAGCTGAAGGTCAGCCAGGCGTTGCTGTAGGTGATCAGGAAACCGCACACCACTATCAGCAGCGGGTTGCTGGTCAGCGCGAACAGCGTGCCGAACACCACCGTCATCAGCGATGAAAAAACGATCTGCCATTTGTTTTCAAGCCGGTCGGCGTAGCGGCTGCAAATCAGCGAGCCGAGCGGATAGGCCAGCGTGATGAAAAAGGCGTACAGCAGGCTGTGGGTGACGGTGGCCCCCTTGCCGGACAGCAGCGCCGGCAGCCAGTTACCTAAGCCGAAGAAGCCAATCGCCTGGAAGAAGTTGATCACCACCATCATCAGCGTACGCTTGCGATAAGCGGGTGCCCAGATTTCGCTAAAGCGCCCTTTTTTCGGCAGCTGTGCCGCCGCATCGCGCTGAGAGAAGTCGTCCCCCGGCGCAATGCCGCAGCGTTTTTCCATCTCGCTCAGTACCCGGTGCGCGTCCTGATGCCGCCCCTGCTGCGCCAGCCAGCGCGCCGACTCCGGCAGATTTTTCCGGATAAACCAGATCACCAGCGAGCACAGCGCACCGGCGATCACTACCCAGCGCCAGCCTTCGAGGCCGAGCAGGGTTTGCGGTACCAGCCACCATGACATCAGCGCTACCGTCGGCACCGACAGGAACTGAATGAAAAAAGAGAAGGCAAATGCGCGGCTGCGCAGATGGGCTGGCACCCACTCAGACAGATAGGTATCGATGGTCACCAGCTCGACGCCCAGACCGATACCGACCAGGAAGCGGCACAGAATAATCATCTCCGCGCTGTGCTGGAACGCCATCAGCAGTGAGAACGCACCGTACCACGCCAGCGCGCACATAAAGGTCAGGCGACGGCCGAAGCAGTCGGCATAGGGCGTCAGCAGGCTGGCACCGACAAACAGGCCGAGGAAGGTCGCCGAGGCAAACGCCGCCTGATCGGCGATACCGAAGACGCCAGCGGCGCCGGTGTGGAACTCGCCTGCCGCCACCAGTCCGGCGCTGATGTAGCCGGTTTCAAACAGATCGTACAGCTCGAAGAAGCCGCCGAGCGCCAGCAGCGTAATAAAGCGCCACAGTCCGGCGGAAGAGGGCAGGGCGTCGATGCGCCCGGCCAGCGTTTGGCGTTCGGTAGCGATGCGATCGGTCGCCACCCCTGTCGAATAGGTGGTTGTCATTATGATTGTTACCTCGGTGTTTGCAGGATCCGCCCGGTGGTGGTTTGTCAGAAAGAATTAACCGTTAGCAAGCGAAGGAATAGCAGGATAATAAATTCGTCCGAGGTTGCCGAGAGGCGCAGCGGTGACATTTTGGCAACGTGCGTTGCAGTTCACAGAAAGCGGTACGCCATCCATGGCGCCGGGTCAAGACAGATGCGGATAGACGCCCGGACCGATGGGCAGGCCCAGCAGATACTACACCAGCAGCAGCGCGATCCACGTCACAAAGAACACCAGCGGATACGGGAAGATCAGCACGTAGTAGGTGCCGAGCTGCGCGTCTTTTTGATAGCGCTGCAGGAAACCGAGGAACAGCGGCAGAAACGGCGATGCGGAAAATAATCTGGGCAAACGCCGGGTGAAAGCCGAGCAGCATAAACATCGGCACAAACACCGGCGCGAGGATCGACCAGATCGCCGAGCCGCTGGCGATAAACATGCACAGAAACGCCGAGAGGAACATCAGGCCGAGGAAGGCCGGCGCACCGCTGATGCCGGCGCTCTCTAGCATATCAGTCAGGCCGATGGCCATAAACTTGCCCATGTTGCTCCAGTTGAAGAACGCCACGAACTGCGACAGCGGAAACACCATGACGATAAAGCCGGCCATGCTCTTCATCGGATCCACCAGCAGTCTGGGGATATCGTCAGCGCGGCGAATCTGCTGCGTCACCGCACCATAGGCAATCGCCACCACAAAGAAGAACAGGATGATGATTGGCACGATGCCCTGAATAAACGGCGAAGGGATGATGCCGCCGGTTTTCGGGTTACGCAGCGGCGCATGCTCCGGCACCACCAGCAGCGCCATCACGCCGATGAAGACCAGTGCGGCGAGACCGGCCGCCTTCAGGTCGCGATTCTCCTGCGCCGTCAGTGGTGGCAGGCGATCGTGGTGGCCGCGGTTCCAGACGGGCAGGCGCGGTTCGACAAATTTATCGGTCAGCAGCGCGCCGGCCACGGTCAGTACGATGACCGAGCTGGCCATAAAGAACCAGTTATCGATCACGCTGACGTGGACCGTGTCGCTGATCGCTTTCGCCGCCTCGCTACTGATACCGGAGAGCAGCACGTCGGTGGTGACGATCAGCAGATTCGCGGTAAAACCCGACGCGACGCCGGCAATCGCCGCCAGCAGGCCCGCTACCGGATGACGCCCGACGGCGAGGAATATCAGCGCGCCGAGCGGGCGGCATCACCACCAGTGCGGCATCGGAAGAGATATGGCTGAAGAAAGCGATAAACAGCACCATATAGCTGGCGTAGCGACGGCTGACGTGCGACGCCATCTTCACCATCAGCGACTGCAGCAGCCCGACTTTTTCCGCCAGGCCGGCACCGATCACCAGCGCCAGAATGGAGCCCAGAGGGGTGAAGCCGCTGAAGTTTTTAATGATGTTGGGCAGGATCCACTGAATGCCCGCCACGCTCAGCAGGTTATTGACCCGCACCAGTTCGCCATTGGCCTGATTTTTAACGGCCACATCGAGGCTGCTGAGAAGCGCGGTGGCGATCATCAGCACCACGATCAGGTAGACAAACAGTAAGAACGGGTTCGGCACTTTGTTGCCGACCCGCTCAATCCAGCTGAACAGCTTGCCGGGGCTGCGATTTTCGGTCATCACTTCCATCGGTAGATCCTCATGAGTCGTCTTGTCAGTTATGGTTGCGTACTGCTTATATTTTTTTATGGTGATGCGTTGGCACCAGGTCGCCATAAATGGCGACCCTACACGGTAAGGAGCGGTGACCACCGGTCACGCCCCCGTAGGGAGCGCATGTATGCGCACTAGGTTACTGCGTTGCAGAGCGGTCACAATCCGTCCCGTAGGGAGCGCATTTATGCGCACCTGGCGTAATGCGTTGCTGAACTCAGGATGCTAATGTCGATGGCTGCACGCCGGCCGGAATCGGGCACACGTACGGCTGTTCGCGGCGCACGCGGTCAAACTCTTCACGACAGCGCGCCAGCGCGGCATCATCGTGCAACAGCGTCAGCGCGGTGGCGGCCAGTACTTTGGCGGCGAGGCACATCCCTTTGTGGGCAATCGGCGTGCTGCCCTGCGCTGCCAAGTGTGCAGCGGCGTGCCGAAGGCAAAACAGGGGGCAAAACACTGCGCCGTCGGCGTTACCCAGCTAACATCCCCAACGTCGGTTGAGCCGTACAGCAACTCGCGCGTGACCGCATACGGCGCTACGTCATCCATCAGCACTTTATCCCCCAGCGCCCCGGCCCAGGCGATACCCGCTTCGCCGCCGGTGCGCGCCGCATTCAGTCGCGCGTTACGCAGATCGTCTTTGCTCAGCGTGGCGCGGATCTCTGCCGCAAACGCCTGTTCCTGCGCGCTGTAGTGCGGCAGACCAAAATGGTGCAAATTGCGTTCCATCAACGCTTCCAGCGCGCGGTTGGGCACATAGTTGGAGCAGGCTTTATCAAAACGTACCGTCATCTGCGTATCGGTCATCAGCGCCGCGCCTTTGGCGATGTTGATCACGCGCTGGTAGATATCCTGGGCCTGGTCGAGCTGCGGCGCGCGAATCAGGTACAGCACTTCGGCATCGGCCTGCACCACGTTGGGCGATACGCCGCCGGTTTGGGTGACCGCATAGTGCAGGCGCGCCTCCTGCACGATATGCTCGCGCAGGAAATTCGCGCTGGTGTTCATCAGCGTCACCGCGTCCAGCGCGCTGCGCCCGAGATGCGGCGAGTTAGCGGCATGCGCTGCCACGCCTTTGAAGTGAAACGCCGTCTGAATATTGGCAAGGGTGCTGAGGTTGAACATGCCGCTGAAGCCTTCCGGGTGCCAGGTCACGGCAGCATCGACATCATCAAACAGCCCCTCGCGCACCATAAAGGTTTTACCCGAGCCGCCCTCCTCGGCAGGGCAGCCGTAAAAGCTCAGCGTGCCGCGTCCGCCCTGTTCTGCCCACCAGGCTTTGATGGCGAAAGCGGCGGCCAGGCCGGCGGTACTGAGCAGGTTGTGACCGCAGCCGTGACCGTTGCCGTTTTCCACCAGCGGGTTGGGCGTGGCCCAGCCCGCCTGCTGGCTCAGACCGGCCAACGCATCAAACTCGCCGAGGATGGCGATCACCGGTTGGCCGTGGCCGATTGCGGCGATAAACGCGGTATCGAGACCGCCGACGCCGCGCTCGACCTCAAAACCCTCCTGCGCCAGCGCATCGGCCAGCAGCGCAGACGATTGCGTCTCTTCGAAACGGGTTTCCGGCACGTCCCAGATCGCATCGCTGATGGCACTGAAGCGCGCCTGATGCTGGTCGATGTAGCGATCGATGAAGTCGTGCGCGCTCGTCGGGCACCGCCGAACTGCGTCTGATTAAGCGCCAGCGTGGCCAGCATCTGCACGGCGGTGGCCATCACCGCTTCATCAAAGTCGAACCGCGCATTGTGATGACCCGCCGCCAGCTCGCAGCCGAAGATGACCTAAGACGCCAGGCTGCCGCGCTGCTGTACGCGCTCCATCATATAGGTGGCATCTTCGGAACCGGCCGCCTGCTGTTTGCTGTCTATCACCGAACTGAACAGACCCAGCGCTTCGGCCTGCTGATGGATAAAACTGACCCACGCCGGGCTCGGCGTGCAGCTGCGTGCACCGCCCATCAGCGTGATCTCGTGCTCAACACCGTACATCGCCGCGGCACCGGCAATCACGCGCAGCGCCTGCTGATAGATGTCGCCATTGACCTGATTACTCGCGCCGCGCGTTTCCACCTTCATCAGCGCAACATCCGGCACCACGTTGCGTCCGCTGCCGGCCTGTAATACGCCAACGTTAACGCGCGCCACGCCGCCGCTGTGCTGCGGCAGTGTGTGCAGCGCCAGCGTGGCCTGCGCCGCCGCCAGCAGCGCGTTGCGTCCCTCTTCCGGTTTGCCACCGGCATGCGCACCGACCCCGGTAAAACGCACGTCCAGTTTGGTCGTGGCGAGAAAGCTGTCGCTGCCGCAGACGATCTCGCCTGGCGGCACACCGGTGCCAAGGTGAATGGCGGTGAACAGATCGACATCATCGAGCACGCCCGCGGCCACCATGGCTTTGGCTCCGCGTACGCCTTCTTCGGCCGGCTGAAAAATGAGTTTTATGCTGCCGCTCAGCTGGTGCTTCATCGCCATCAGCACGCCCGCCAGCGCCAGAACTATAGTGGTGTGGCCGTCGTGGCCGCAGGCGTGCATCATGCCGGGATTGCACGAGGCGAAGCCTTCCCGCGTCGGCAGGTGATCGGCGGCGGCGCTTTCCGTCTGGTCGAGCGCGTCCATATCAACACGAAAGCCCATCACCGGACCGGGACGCCCGGTGTCCAGCGTTGCCACGACGCCGCAGAAACCGCCGGAGAAGTGGGGCAGCCACTGTGGCAGCGCGCCCTGCTGCAGCGCACGCGCTTCCTGCTGCGCCAGCACTTCAGCAGACGGCAGGCCCATGCGCGCATCGGCATCAATCACCTCACGGCCCAGCTGTAGCTGATAACCAAGACGATGCAGCTCTTCCGCAACCAGCGTGGCGGTGCGGAACTCCAGCCAGCCGGATTCAGCATACTGGTGCAGGTCGCGGCGCCATGTCTGCATCTGCGGTATCCGCGCGTTGACGAGGTCGGAAAGGGTGTTCATCGGCTGTTCCTTAGTGTTGGTTTTTTATGCATTCAACTGAATCTACACAATGGTATTAGGGTGCATAAGATGCGAATATCTTGTGACCGATAGACAATGGTTATCATCTGATTATGCCGGCCAATCTCAAACTTCATCAGCTGCGCGCCTTTGTTGACGTGGCGCGCCAGGGCAGTATTCGCGCCGCCAGCCGGCTGTCGGGCCTGTCGCAGCCGGCGTTAACCAAAGCGATTCAGGAACTGGAGCTGGCGCTGGGCGCGCGCCTGTTCGAGCGTCGCCAGCAGGGCGTGGCACTGACCGATGTCGGTGAAACCTTTTTTCGTCATGCCTGTCTGGTGCTGGAGGAACTACGC
The DNA here is from genome assembly GCF_059731155.1 of Type-A symbiont of Plautia stali. Classification (NCBI taxonomy): domain Bacteria; species Type-A symbiont of Plautia stali. The sequence continues at coordinate 2,601,993 of NZ_AP035891.1, forward strand.
GTGGCGCAGGAGGATATCCAGCAGCGGCTCGATCTGGCCGGTGGCAGAGTGAATATTGGGGTGGGCGGCAGCATTGCGCGTACCGTGATGCCGCAGGTGATAACCCAGTTTCATCGTGAGTATCCACTGGTGAAAGTGCGTATCGTGGAGGGCCAGCTGGTGTCGATGGTGCATGAACTGCGTCAGGGCGCGCTGGATTTCACCATCAATACCTACGACCGGCATCATTTCGATCAGGTGCTGATTTTCGAGCGGCTGATGCAGCGCGAGTATCAGGTGGTGATGCGTAAAGGGCATCCGATGGCGCATGCGCGCTCGCTGGCCGAGTTGCAGCACTGCGACTGGACCATGCCGACGCCGCAGGGCAGTTATTACCGACTGCTGCATGACCTGTTCGGTGAGCGCGGCATGGCACCCAAAATCGCGTTGATCTGCGAGACCTTTATGGCCTGCACCAGCCTGGTGGCGAAGAGTGATTTTGTCAGCATCATTTCGCGCGACGTGATTGAAGACCCTACGCACGGCGGGCAGCTGATCGCGCTGGATCTCGACGATCCGCTGCCGAAAGCCACCTTCTATCTGATTCAGCGTAAAGACACCGCGCTGACGCCTATGAGCGCTTACATGGCGCAGCTGTTCCGCCGCTACTGCCAGCCGTGACGGGCGAAAAACTGCATCGTCTACACTTTAGGTGTACGACACGCGTTAACGAACTCTCAACGGAGGTTACGATGCAGGTGAGTCCTTATTTATTTCTCTACGGCCGCTGTGAAGAAGCGATTGCCTTCTATCTGGAAGCCACCGGCGGTGAAATTCTGCAAAAAATGACGTTTGGCGATATGCCGGAGCAGGGCGAACAGGTGGGCGATCAGTCCGCGCCGCCGCTGCCGCCGGAAAAGATTATGCATGCGCATCTGCGCATTGGTCAGGGCGAACTGATGCTGAGTGATGGCAATACCGCCCAGCCACCGGCGTCCGAACATGCCGGCTATGCGGTGAGCCTGGCCACGCCAGATGAAGCGGAGGGAAAAGCCTGGTTTGATAAGCTCTCTGCGGGCGGCAAAGTGACCACTGAATGGCAGAAAACCTTCTGGTCGAACAGCTTTGGGATGTTTATCGATAAGTTCGGCATCCCATGGCGCATCAACGTGGTGAAGCCACAGGCGTAACAGACTGGCGTGGCCGCGATGGTGGGCGGCCACGCCGGAAGCGGTTTAGAAGTTGTAACCCACTACAAGGTAGTAACCCCAGCCGGTTGATTTCACTTCAAACGGACCGTTGCCGAAGTTCAGCTCCTGGCCATCAGCCCACTGGCCGCCGTTGTGGAAGTAACGCGCCACGGTAGAGACATGCCAGTGATCGTAGTTCAGCGACAGGATGTGGCTGGAGGCAATCGAGTTGCTGGTGCGTGAGCGGTCAGACTTGTCACGCAGATCGGAGCCCCAGTCAAAGTTGGTTAAGCCGATATAGCTCAGCTTGCCGCCCCACAGATCAGTGATCGGCACAAAGTATTTTACCTTGAAGCGATAACCATCCCAGCTGTTTTCGTTCGCCGCACCGTAGTTTTCCCACTGGTATTTCGCGTACACGTTCAGAGACAGGCCGATATCGCTATGGGTATCGATGTCAGTACCCAGACCCATATACCAGGTGTTCTGACGGCTGTCGCTGTTACGACCCATGTCGTAGATGTCGTTGTTAGCGAAGTACCACTCTTTGAACGGTCCGAATGCCAGGCTGGTGCCGGTTGATGCGGCGTGCGATATTTGAAGCCAAAACGTGCGATAAATGACAGGCTACTTTTGTTTCCATCAGTGCAACGAAATTACACTGTCATTTTTCATCAAAGCCATTTTGGCCTGTTCGAGCATTCCGGTTAACTGGACAATATTTGTAGATGCTGGCCAATGAAACATCATACAGTAACGCAAGCTGTTTTCTGCTATGACCATTCGCCAATAATTTTTGAGCTTCCTGTTGCTGTGCAAAAGATAGCGACTGAGGTCTGCCGCCAATACGTCCTCTGCTTCTCGCTGCAGCTAAACCAGCCTGAGTACGCTCAACAATCAGTTCGCGCTCCATTTGTGCTAACGCGCTCATCACATGAAAGAAAAAACGGCCTGCGGACGTAGAGGTATCAATGGCATCCGTCAAACTATGAAAATGAATACCTTCATCTTCCAGATTGGATATTAAAGTAATCAAATGTTTAATGCTGCGACCCAGCCTGTCGAGCTTCCAGACCACCAGAGTATCCCCCGATTTCAGGCAGTTTAACGCGCGTTTTAATCCGGGTCTCTGGTCTGTTTTTCCACTGATTTTATCCTCAAAAATCTGTTCGCAATTTGCACAAATCAAGGATTTTTGCTGTAAATCGGTGTTTTGGTCATTTTTTGACACCCTCATATAGCCAATTTTTGCCATTTTAGCCCCTAATCCTCCCTCCGAAAGCCTTGTCATCGCTGGTTTTGGGCAAAATATTAGCTAAATTCCCGATTTAAGAAAACCTTGGTTTAACGGAAACGGTAGATTGTGCAAAAAATGCACTGGATAAACGGACTGGCGGAACGGTCAATGGTGACATTATGTCACAGGGGGGCCAGATCACCCTGAAGGGGGATGGCCGCAAGCATCTGGGTATTCATAATCAGGATGATAGCGTTCGCATGTGGCTCTACAAAGACAAGGGCGGTGATGGCGTTCGGCTAAACAATGGCAATGACGGCGGCGGCGATTATATTTTTCATAAAGATGGCGGTTTTCGTGCCCCTTCTTCCATATATGCCGGAGCCGCAAGGATAGCCTCTGACGGCAATATCTACGGTAGCATGTGGGGCAATCAGTGGCTGGACGCTTACCTGAAAAAGACCTTCCAGCCCAAAGGGGCCTACGGCAAAGCGAATACAGCGAAGCTCGGGGTCAATGGATGGTTTAAATGCGGGGACACGGGATTGATTATCCAGTGGGGTAAAACTGATAGCGAAAACTTTGACAGGAAAATCCTTCCGCTGCCCCTTCCGTTTCCAAATGAAGGTCTGTGGGCGCTGGGCTGGGTTGCTGAAGCTATAGGGATGGGTGAAGATCTATGTTCACACTCTGCCGGATTAGTCGATAAGGCGCATATCAAGGTTACAACTGACTACAACCTGGCTACAGCCAGGATAGCAATAGGATATTAATCATGTATTACTACAGTCCGGGTGAAAATGCTTTTTTCCCTGAAGAATTAAAACAGGACTATATCAGGGCAGGCAGCTTTCCCAAAGATACCGTTGAAGTCGGTGATGATGTCTGGCTGGAATTTGCAGGCAATCTGTCTCCCAAAGGTAAGCAGCGTATAGTTGGTACGGATGGTTTTCCAGCATGGGGAGATATACCACCACCAACAAAAGAAGATCTGATATCAGCAGCAGAGAAGCGAAAATCCTCGCTGATGCAGATTGCTACCGCCGCCATTGCACCTCTTCAGGACGCCGTAGACCTCGATATGGCAACGGATGCCGAAAAAGCGTTACTGCTGTCCTGGAAAAAATACCGCGTGCTGCTTAATCGTATCGATCTCAGCGCAGCCACGGATATCGACTGGCCAGACCTCCTTCAGAAACCAATCGCCAGAACCACGGTTTCAAGGCTGTTATCCACCGTCACCCTGACGATCCCGTTATCGACCAGATGGGCTGACTGTGATTGACGATCTGCATGAAAATTTATCGCAGAAGCAACATAGCCGATACAGAACAATCCCGCGCTGGGAAATTTCATGGGCAACGGGAAATCATAGGTTCCTTCCCTTTTATCTTTTCCATATCTTGCCCACTGAATAATTAATCCCGTGTCCCCGCATTTAAACCATCCATTGACCCCGAGCTTCGCTGTATTCGCTTTGCCGTAGGCCCCTTTAGGCTGGAAGGTCTTTTCCAGGTAAGCGTCCAGCCACTGATTGCCCCACATGCTACCGTAGATATTGCCGTCAGCGGCTATCCTTGCAGCTCCGGCATACACGGAAGAAGGGGCACGAAAACCGCCATCTTTATGAAAAATATAATCGCCGCCGCCGTCAATACCGTTATTGATGTGTATTCCATCACCGCCCTTATCTTTCCAGATATAGGCGCGCACGTTGCCATCAGCATTCGCGAGAATAAAAGGCTTACTGTTATCCCCCTTCATTCCGATTTGGCCACCCTGTGAAAGAATGTCGCCATTGACCGTTCCGCCAGTCCGTTTATCCAGTGCATTTTTTGCACAATCTACCGTTTCCGTTAAACCAAGGTTTTTTATAAATTGATTTTTGTCCGGGATGTCGGCGCCGTTGTCATTTTTTGATAACTTCTGCTCAAGAAGCTGATTGAGTTTTTCAGCAAATTTAGGGTTATTGTCGATGGCTTTTGCCAGTTTATTCAGTGTGTCTAATGTTGAGGGTGCACTGTCGATCACCGCGTTCAGCCTGTCATTGACAATTTTTACCGCTTTCGGGGTCGCCGCTTCCGTTTCACTGCTGCTCTGATTGGCGTTGCTGAGCTTGACGAAACCCTTTTCACTTACGCTCGCATCCGGGTGGTTTCTCGAGCGCGTATGTGCGGTTAACGCCGCTTCCGCCTCTTTTAATTGCTGCTTTAACCAGGCGGTGCGATTCGCCAGTTCACGCGCGGGTCGGTTGGTGATGCCATCTGGCCCACCCAATACCGGGTCGGAGGTCTCTATCTGGTAGATATCCTCTTCCCAGGCAGCCGTTTCTTTTAAATAGCTCATTTCATCGTTCTCCATCGGGCTGGATCCCATCTTGGCGGTTTTTTTAGTCACAGTGTAGTCTGTTTTCGTCTATTGATTAAGTGTTTTTGCATACTATTAACTGCTGCCTGATTATAGCGCCCGTGGTAGGTCGTCTGAGCGTTATAGCGCAGCGGCACTGCCGTATAATCCAGCGCCACCAGTTCGCTACGCGCCGGCGCAAAGGCCGCCAGCGTCTCGCTATCGGGATACGCTGTCGCCTGTTCCGGTTTAAGGGCCGCTCCCCCTTCGGTTATCGTCACCTCCCCAAACCCCAGCGCCCGTATCATGGCACGAATCGACCAGGGGGTACCCTTATAGCGATGCAGCGTGATGGCTGATTTCAGCATCGCCCGGCGCGCATCATCCGATTCTGCCAGAGACCAGCCATTGACCCCGGTTAACGCCAGCTGCTCTGCCAGCCAGGGCAAGGCCGACGCCTCGGTCATATCCAGCAGGTAAACCAGCAGCGGCGTCAGGTCAATCTGCTGTAACCAAGCGGCCTGTGCCGCCAGCGCCTGAAAATGTTTCTCTGCCGCCAGCAGCGGCGGTAACAGGCTGTTATCGGTCATCAGCACTCTCCGCGCCCAGGGTTAACTGAATGTCGCTACAATGCGCCCATTGCTGCGCGGCCAGTACCGTCGGCTCAAGGGTCTTGAAACTACTGAGCTGCACCCGGTAAACGCCAGGGACGGACAGGGCGGCGATAATCTGGCTGGGCACAATATCCCGACCCAGCTGTTTAGCCTGGCGGGCGACATACTGCTCGGCGGCCTGCCGCGCCTGTTTCAGTACCGGCGCGCCCGGCTGGCTGGCATAACAGGTCAGTTGCGCGCTAATCGCATAGTCGACTTTCTCAGGGGCCAGCACCTGCACCGTATCATTCAGCGGGCGTACCCGCTCTTCCGAGCACAGCGCCGTTACCAGGCTGAGTATCGTCTTGTCCGGCAGCCCACTGGTCAGCAGCGGATACAGGTTAACCGTCCCCGGCTTCGGGCGGGTCACCGCCACATCACAAATCCCCGGATGGGCACTCATGGCATGAAAACGATAGGCTTCGCGTGAACCGGCGGTACTGAAGGACGCCGGAGCCAGGCGAATACGGCTCCGCAAATGCGCATCGTCCTCAGCGTCTGAGCCGCCTTCGCTTGGCGTGGTATTGGTCACCTGGATATCCCCGTCATCGATGGCCTCCATCAGGGTGCTGATTTGCGCCGGTTGCCAGCCGTTACCCTTTGTTCCCGCCTCGCTGCAGGTCGTTATCGGTTATCTCAACCGACAGAATAGTAGCGGTCATTCCGCTCTCCCCAGGGTGTTAACGGCCAGGGTGTGTAACGGCCCCTGATAGCGGGTTAAGTCCGGTCGATACCCTTCACCGGGATTATACGACCAGCCGATATCCGGGGAAAACACCGTATGATTGTCGAGTGTCAGCTGGGCCACTGGCCGCATTTCGCCGGTTTTGCGCGAGACCACCTGCAACGACCAGCGCAGACGGTCACCGGACGTTTCCACTGTTAGCCCACGCGCGTTGACATCCCGCACTGACAGGGCTATCACACTGCAGCGACAGCGCCAGCCATTGGGCGGATAGAGCGCGCGCCATACCGGGTCATCGGCATGAAATACCCGGCCATGCAGCGCCAGATGGCTTCTGCGGGTACGGTTATCCCGTACTGCCACATACATCCAGTAGGGGCGCGCCGCGATATTCGCCCGCATTTCTGCCCAGCGCCCGGCGTTGTACAGGGTGGTGAGATTGGTGCGATAAATCGTCTCAAGGCGCTGCGGACTACCCAGTTGTACAGTGACCGGCTCACCGCTGACCGGGTCAGTGGTCTCCTGTTGCCCCCACCATCCCCTGGCCTGCAGTACCGGGGTTAATTCCTGGGCAAACCACTGCCCGGTTTGCCCCTCAGCCAGCGAGGTGTTCAGTGCCTGATACATGTCCTGCAGGATATCCAGTCGCGTCACTTTGGCCACCGTCGCACTCTGCGCATGGGCGTCTTGCCAGACATCCTGCCAGTCCCAGGAAAAGGTAAAACCTTTGGCTTTCAGGTAAGCAATGACCCGTTTGGGCGGCAGGCTAAACAGCGCCGTCAGTGCGTTATCATTGAGTGTCGGCATGTAACCTCCCCCAGACGCTGGCAACAAACATCACCCGGGCTAAGGTCTCCTGGAGTGCGTCCGCCTGCATCTGTGGATACAGTGTGCTGAGCTGCGCTATCAGCTCGCGGGGAGTCACACCGGATTGCACCGCGTCAAATAACGGGGCCAGCAGCGGTTGCAGAGTGTTGTCCAGGGTACCGTTTTTCATCAGGCTGTCCAGGGCACGGTCAAGCTGTGCCTGAGCCTCGGATGCGGTCTTTGTTTCGTCCTCGGCAAAGGTCAGCGGCGGTGCGGCGGAAGAGGTTGCGTGTGGCGCACTTTCCATCAGCAAATCGCCGGGTTGCAGGCCATATTCACGCTGATAGTATTGCGCGCTGAAAAAGCCTGCCGTTTGCGCCAGACTCTGGTCACGCTAGGGGCCTGCACCTCATCGATGGTCTCCTGCTCCCACAGTCGCCACGTTGGCACCGGCACATCACCAAAGTTCAGCTCAACCAGCCAGCGGAGTATCTGATTCACCGCACTCATCACCATCACCGCATCGCCGTCGCGGATATCGGCGGCGACTTCCAGCCCGGCCAGGGCGGAGGCGTGATTGGTTTCGGCTTCGGTGGTCTGGTTCTGGCCCAGGAGCGCAATGGTAATTTCACTGCGGGCCATCTCAATCAGGTCTTTATACAGACTGCTCCACGCGCCTTTGGTGGCGGGCTCCTTGAATTCAATGCTGCTGTCATCCGGGATAACCGCCACCGCATCCTGCACCATCTGCTCGAGGGAGTGCAGCAGCGGGCTGATATGCGCCTGGTCCTGGCTACGCGGATGATACCCCACTACCCAGGGGGTGCCGTACTTCTCACTAAAGCGCATCCAGAACGACCAGCCGGCTTTCTTGAACGTCACCGGCCAGAAGCACATTGACAGGTCGGGAAAGCCGTAGGGGTTATCAAAGGTGGCGTCTTGCGTCGCCACCACAAATTTGCGCGGCGGTAATAACTCGCCCGCCAGGCCGGACTGCGGGGCCTGAAAGCGCAGGCGATTCTCCGTATCAAAGGTAAACAACTCAGGCGGCTTGCCCACCACATCGGTCATCACCAGATGGCGCCCGTCTTTTGCCCAGCTCAGTTCGGCGGGTTGATAGCCAAAAAGGCCGCCTCCAGCAGTTCGCCGATGAGGCGGTTTATGTCCCACTGCGCCAGGGTCTGTTCAATAAAGCGCACCACAGGCGCAGGTGCCTGCCCCGGCTCCAGTCCGCGCTCCAGGCATTTGACCGCCGATTTACGCCGCCGGATACTGCTACCCACCAACGGCTCAGCGCGTAACTGGCGGTAGACGCTAATCGCCTGGCCTCTGGCGCGTAATATCGGGTCGGGATTGGGTAAATGGCCGAACAGTTGTCCCAGGCCCGCCGGACTGCGGGCGCGGGTAGCAATGTCACTGAACAACGCTTTTTATCGATAATCATCAATATCCCTCCAGCAACAATGAGGCCTGACGCGGGCAACAGGAGTAAGCGCGCACCGGGCCGTGGGGCTGGTCGGCGGCGCTGAGCGCTAAAAACAGCGCCCAGGCACGGTCAGCGTGCCCGGCGGCATCGCTCTCGGCCACAAAACGCGGTGCACCGGTCGGACTCATCACTTTTTTCAGTTTATGCAAATCGGCGCGTAACGCGCCATCGCCCTGTGGCAGTCGCAAGCGGCGGTCTTCAAATACCTCTTTACCGCGCGTGGCCAGCGTGAGTTTATTGCTGGCGGTAAACAGCACCCCCTCGACGCGATGGGTACCATGACGGCGTCTGGCATCCTCCACGGGCTTTTCGCCGAGACCAGTCTGGTCGATGCAGCAGCGCAGTACCCGGTAGTGGGCAAAGACCGCATCGAGCAGCGCATCCTGCTCGGCAAACGGGGCACGCTTGCGGGTAATGATGTCGCGTGTCCAGACCACATCGCCCACCTGTTCAATCACCCATATCACAAACAGGTCATGGCGCAGACCGATATCGACCCCGACAAAACAGGGACCGCCGTTATAGTGCTCAGGCTTGCCGGCCTGCGGGTGCTCTACGCCATCAATCAGGTCATAGGAAAGCCAGGCGGCGGCTTCATCCAGCCAGTGCAGTTCAAATTCCTGCGCCCAGGCGTCTTCATCATTGAGCGCCTGTTTGAGGGCGGCTACATCCCGTGGCAGGCCGTCTTTGACCGCCTGGTAAATGTCGACCCGATGGCGTGACCAGACGCTGTCCAGCGACGGGTCGGTCATCAGCTCATAAAACTTGTTGCCCTTGCCATTGGGGGTGGAGGTGACGCGCAGCCTGTAGCCGTTCGATATCACCGGAAACAGCGCGGCCCAGATTTTGCGGCTGTCAGCATGAAAGGCAAATTCATCGAGAAACACATTGGCGGCAAAGCCGCGCGCCGTATCGGGGTTGGCGGGAAGTGCGGTAATGCGTGAGCCGCCGGGCAGCACTGCCTCCAGCAGGGTGTAACGCTCGCTGCCCGAGCCTTTCACGCTGCCTTCGATTTCACGGATGGCCAGACCGTACGCCTGACAATGCTTTCTGACCCCTTCTTCCATCGCCTCTTTGGCCTGGCGTTCCCCGCGCGAGAGAATGACCCAGCGGGTGCGACCGCCACGGGCCTCGGTCTCAAAACAGTCATCAACCAGCTCCAGCGTGGTGGTAAAGGTTTTGCCGGTCTGGCGCGCAAACTGGCCGATTTTAAAGCGCGGCCGGTCAAGCAGCCAGCGCTGCTGGTAAGGGTAAAGCTCCAGTGCCGCGCTCACTGGATGATCCCGTAAATCTGTTGACGGACACGCTGCACGGTTTCCAGGCTGACGTGGCCGTCGTTGTTTTTGACTTCCAGCTCCAGCACATCCAGCTGGGCGGCAATTTTATCGCGCACCTCTGCCTGATAGCGTTTGAGACTGACCGACGAGCGGGTCAGGGTGGCAATGCTTTTGCCCACCCTGGCCAGGAGCGACGCACGCTCTGCGGGCGCCATCTCTTCATCACTGGCCTCACGCACGTCGATGAGCGCCGTCAGAATATCGGCCTGAATGGTGGCGATAATCGCCTCCGAGCGCTTGTCCTGGTCGTCTTCCGCCCCTTCGGTAATGACGCGTGCCATCTCGGTGGCTTCACGAATGGCGGCAAAGCGGCGCTGCACCTTCTGACCGTAGCGGGAAATCTGCGCCCGACCGATGCTGTACCCTTTATCCCGCAGCAGGGTCTCCAGCTCCCGGTAGCCACTGAAATTGCGCTCCGTCAGCGCCCGGTCGAGCCATTCACGCACCGATGGAGGCAATACATCGATATGACTGCGCGGTGCCATCGTCACTCTCTCCAGTATCTGGCGGGGCGGGCAATGCCGGGGATATCGTCGGTGACGTATTCCACCTGGTTCACCCCTTCCGGCGTCATCGTGGCGGTCCATGAGCGCGCCGGCGGTCGGGTCAGGCGAACCAGACTTAAGCCCTCAAGGAACAGTAACTCTTTTTGCAGCTCCAGCATGGTCATGTCCGGGTAGAGCGAGTGGCCCACGTCCCACAGCAGCCGGTCATTGGCCGGATAAGGCCGTGCCTTGTTGACCACCTGCAGTAACACCCAGCGCAGCCCTTCGCGGCGCGCCTGTTCGGTTTCTGTCATCCTTATCCTCCTGCCACCTGACGCAGTTGTATCGTTTCCAGCTTCTGGTAAATCGCGTCAAGCCGTGACTCCACCACCTGCTGATAATGAATAAATTCGTCGCGCCGGACATAACGTTCCGGCACCTCCACTTTGAATTCCAGCACCTCGCGCTCAAGGCGTGAGCCTTTGTCGGACGCCTCACGCATCAACCGCTCCAGCGAAGCAAACCGTTCGGCCTGACGCTTTTCGGTCTCCCGGATAAACCAGCGTGCCAGCCCCGCGAGAAAGCCCGCCAGCCCAAACAGATAGCTTACCAGTACCCAGAAATCGACCTGTAATGTCATGGTTGTGATCCTTCAATATAATCCAGCAATCCGTTTACCTGTGCCCGCCAGACCTGCACTGTTGCCCGTTGTCGGTGATATTGGCGAGGATATCGCGCTGGGTAACTGGACTCGGGGTGTGTCGCTCGCCAGGGGTCTCAGCTGACCGGGTCGTGTTGCCAGTACCGCCGGTAAGGGTGGCAGGGACTGAACCGTCAACGTCTGACAGCCCGAGGGCGGCGTTGTAGTGCTGCACGAAGCCACGAGTAAATACGCAGGCCACAGTATGAGCCTGACCTTTTTCATCCTGCCAGTGTTGGGTAACGTCATCTATCCGCCGGGTTAAGTGTTGGGTTTTGTCATGAAGCTGTGCAATGCGATTCAGGTAGCGCTGTTCGGCCTGATGCGCCACCTTCACCTGATGGATGAAACGCTGCTGCAGGGCATTTAGGGTTTGCGCGGCCTGCCCGGCGCGCTGTTTTTCCTGCATGGCAAACGTCTCGCGCAGCTGACTGAGGGTTGCCGCGCACCGTTCGGTTGAGCGACCTGCGCCTTGCGTGTAGCCGTGCCACCAGATACCCGACAACAGCGCCATTACCAGCACTCCGCCGGGGCTTTTCAGGCTGACTGCACTAAACACAGCTTGCCCCTCCCCAGGTCAGGTAACGCGGTGCCAGGGCATGTAAAATACGGTGCGGATAATGACGATTCTCACGCCAGGCGGTCAGGCTACGTCCGGCATTGACCCGCTCAACGCTGTCAAACCAGCGCCTGCCATCGACCCCCTGACGTTCTGCCAGGCGGCGGTCACGCTGTACCCAGCCCAGGCCACCGTTGTAGGCCGAGAGCGTCATCGCCATGCGCTCACACGCATTCACCGCCGACAGGCGTTGCCATAGCCAGCGGTCGAAACTCACCACTGCCCGCAGGCTCCAGCCGGGATTAAGCGGCGCTTTGGCGGCCAGTTCCGGCATCACCTCCCCAATCCAGTCCGTGGTCGCAGGCATAAACTGCCCCAGCCCCTGCGCCCCGATGCGATTGGTGATAGCCGGCTGCCAGCCACTTTCGTGCTCAATCTGGGCGGCAAAATCCGCCACCGGCGCATCAAGCCCCCACACCAGACGGGCGTTACGTATCAGCTCAGTCCGGTATGGCAGTGCCGCTTGTGGGGGACGCGCCGCATCGGCATCAAGCGCGCCACCAAGGAGCACTATCAGCAAAAGGAATAACAGCCATCTGGGGTCGCCCTGCGGACGTTGATAGCGGTTCATGGTCATAACCCCATCGCCACACTCAGACACACTGCGGCCACAATCACTGCCCGGCGCAACTGGGCGGCGGCAAACACCTGATGGCAGCCGCCGCGTACCGGATGTCGACCCTGTGCCACCTCCGGGTGGTCATGGTGCAGGTATTGACCGGGACGAGCCCTGGGGAACAGCGAACGGTCAAGCCAGTAACCGACCACCGCCGCCAGGGTGATCAAGGCCAGCTTGTAGAGCACCACCGGCAGTTGCTGCGGCGAGACCAGGCCAATCACCAGCAACAGACCAGCCGCAGTGAGCAACCAGCCGCCGAGGCGTGGGGGTTTTAAAGGGGGTCAAGGTCAGTTTTTTTCGGATTTTCATCACACTCTCCCTGAGAATCAGGCCGACAGTGTGACAGGGCGGTGCGCCAACCGCTTTTAAAGCGGTTTACTAGTGGGAATGGCAGGGCGTGGTTAGATTATCCTCAGCAATTGCCCCGAATGGGGCAAGGGAAAAAGCGCGACCCACCCGGTGCGCTAACACCGGACAGGCCGTCAACACACAGACATCACCTGTGAGTCAACCGTGGCGCTTTTCGTCCTCGAGGACAGGAAAGAGTCTACCTTAATTTCCATGAGTGAAACAGGCTGACAGACAATGCAGCAACATTTTTTACCGATACTGCCCTGGGCAGGCGGTAAACGGCGGCTGGCGAAACAGATTTTACCGCGCTTCCCGGCGCACACCTGCTACGTGGAGCCGTTTTGTGGCGCAGCGGCGCTCTTCTTTATGAAGTCACCCAGCAAAGTGGAAGTGATTAACGATATCAACGGCGAGCTGGTCAATCTCTACCGGGTGCTGAAACACCATCTGGAAGAGTTTATGCGCCAGTTTAAATGGGCGCTGGTCAGCCGGGCGATGTACCACTGGTTGAAAATAACCCCGACCGAGACCCTGACCGATATCCAGCGGGCGGCACGTTTCTATATGAAAAACTGGCGGGTATGGGACGGGATTTAGCCGGGATGATGATTGTTTCCGTCAATGATATTCCTGAGATGCGGGCAGTGTTTCAGGGGTTCGAGATGCAGAGCGTGCCGATTCGGTATAATCTCAACATCAATCAGCCCACACAACGGCGCGAGCTGATTATTACCGTCAAATAACCCTCTCCGCTGCAACGGAGAGGGATGCGTCATGCGCGGCGGCGGGCGGTTTTTTTCTCTGCCATTGCCGTCAGGGTGCGTTTAGCCACTTCGCGGGTTTCGCCGGGAATATGTCGAAAGGCAGTTAATACCTCTGCCTCTTCCTCATCGCGCACCACATCGAGCGCACTGGCTTCATCGCTGCGCTCCCCGGTCATCACATAAAGAAGGTCGACGCCTAACGCTTTCGCCGCGATTAAGTAGCCCGCATCAGGATGTCGCTCACTTTTTTCATAGTTGTACTGGGTGAGCTTTTTAACCCCGCACCGTTCAGCGAAGCTTTCCTGACTGAGCCCCAGCCGCAGGCGCTCGGATTTGAGACGGTCACCCACCCCTTCGAGTGTCAGTGTCACCCACTGCTGGGTATCGAGCGGAGCCTGCTTATCGCTCGCGGCAGACGGAAAGGTTTTATCGGTCAGTTGCTGGCTTAACTGTTGCAACTGCTTCTCTTTTTCGGCCACCAGTTGCTGGCTGCGCTTGAGCGCCGCTTCATCTTTACGCAATGTTGCCCGCAATTCCCGTACCGACATGCGGTCAACCTCATCGAGCGTCAGGCCCGCGATGGTGCCGCCTTCGGCCAGTTCGGCGAGGTCTTCGTCGTCTTCGGTCATCAGTTCAAAGAGCTTAGCTTTACCTAAACTCGCTAACGTTAGCGAGTTTTTCTGTAACAATGGTGATGTATATTTCAAAGCTGCTTTCATTATCGAATTTGCAGTTCTATGAGCCATTCCTAGTTTTTCAGTAACTATCTTAGTAAACTCCCCATGCGGCTCATTCTCTTTAAGAATAATCAGTCGCTTCCCCGCCTCCAGCATGGCTTCGGCACTCTGTGCCATATAGAAGCGCGCCTCATGCACAATACGTTCTCTTTCATAGGGTAAGCCATCTCCGAAACGCGCCATCACCTCCTGTTGGGCGCTGTTTTCTGCCTTTTTTTCAGGGTATGCAATTGCCCCCCCGCAATCGTGATATTGTCCGCCGTAGTTACAGACAGGCTGGTTGCCGCTTTTTTCTTTGCCATACAGGTCTCCTTCTAGGCCGATAACAGCCAGTGATTTTTAATGGTGATAAGAGATATACAAAAACAGACAAAAAAAGACTTTACATTATTTCGCATGTATTGGTATGTTTATTTTTAACTTTTTATGACGGAGGCAAAACAATGTCACTACAACACCCCGCCGACTTTAAGCGAAATTTTTATGACCGCGTCTATCAGGACTATCCGACGGTGGCGGCATGGGCACGCCAATCCGGCTTTAAACCTTATCAGGTATACATGCTGCTTGATGGCTCCTGCCAGGGCTGGCGCGGGGAAGCGCGCAAAATTAAACAGGCTATTGAACAGATAATGGGAAAACCCATGCCATCAGGTAAAAAGCGCTATAAAAAATAACATTCGCCCGTTTCACTGACGGTAACATAATTTCCATTAATGAAAAAGAGGCTCTCCGATGAAAAACACCTTATCGCTCCATGCTTCTTCACGCACACGGCGGGCGCTGCGTATTTTGAAAGCCATGAAGGGGCATTACCGCGAGGGTCTGTCCAATAAAGCCCTGGCGACGCTTATCAATGACTCACCCGCCAATATCAGTCGCACCCTGCCGTTTTTAATGGAAGAGGGCATGGTTGAACGGCGCCTCAACGGGAATTACGCCCTGAGTGAAGAACTGATACAGATTGCCCTGGCTTTTTTTGATGAAACCGAACGGGCGCAAATCAGGATGGCAGAACGACGGGGTCGCTGCGTAGCCTCACCGTCAAAACCGTAAGAGGAAAAAATCATGGGTAGAAAAGCGTTACCGATAACGGCTGAAATCACCCCCGAACAGCCCCTGTCGCCGGATTTAATGAACAATCTTAACGCCCTGGCTGAACATCAGCAGGCGATTATGGACAGGTACGGCGAAGGCCTGCCCTATGAAAGAGAACGTATTGTGCATGAGGCGCGCTTCTATATGGCACAGAGTGCCGAAGCCATGCTGGAGGCGGGGAAGCGACTGATTATTCTTAAAGAGAATGAGCCGCATGGGGAGTTTACTAAGATAGTTACTGAAAAACTAGGAATGGCTCATAGAACTGCAAATTCGATAATGAAAGCAGCTTTGAAATATACATCACCATTGTTACAGAAAAACTCGCTAACGTTAGCGAGTTTAGGTAAAGCTAAGCTCTTTGAACTGATGACCGAAGACGACGAAGACCTCGCCGAACTGGCCGAAGGCGGCACCATCGCGGGCCTGACGCTCGATGAGGTTGACCGCATGTCGGTGCGGGAACTTAGGGCAAAACTGCGTGAAACGGAAGAGTCACTTAAAGCCAGCCGCCGCCTGGCCAATGAGAAAGATCAAAAGTTCAATGAACTGAGCGAAAAACGCCTGCTCGATCAGCATCGCCCATTAGGGGAAGAGGGAATACGTCAGCTCCGTGAAGAGATTGGCCTGGTGGGCTTTGATGTTAAAGCCATATTAATGGGCCGCTTTCGGGAAGGGCTGGAAAAACTGAGTAGTCACAGTGGTGATATCACGTCCCACGCCGACTATTTAGCGGGCCTGCTTAATGATATTGAGTTTGAAATCAATGTGTTACGCAGTGATTTTACACTGCCCCATCACGCCCCGTCAGAGACCGTACCTGACTGGGTAAACGCCGATGCAGAGGCAGAAGACGCGGATTTTCAGTTACCTGAACATTTACGCGGTACCGGACAGGATAGCGGCGAGGAGGTGGAGTAATGAACCCCATCCTGACCGAACGCATACTGGCGATTGCCCAGGCTGCCGAAAAAGCCGGGCATGGCGGCAAAGACGCTGTTTATCAGACAGGTTGCCAGGCACTCGGCATTTCCAGAGCCACACTGCTGCGAAAAATTAAACAGGTGAGCTATAAACCGCCGCGCAGGCAGCGGGTGGATTGTGGCACCAGTGCCCTGACCCGTGAGGAAGCCCTGCAGATATCCGGCGTGATGATGGCCTCGCATCGCAAGAACGGCAAACGCCTTTACAGCCTGGAGCAGGCGGTTAATGACCTGCGGGCGAACAACCTGATTCATGCCGGGTATACTGATAACGAGACCGGCGAGTGGTACCCCCTGTCGGTGGATGCCATCAGCCGGGCGCTGTACCGTTACCGCCTGCACCCCAGCCAGTTAGGCGCGCCTGCCCCTTGCGTCCAGCTAAAAACCAACCATCCCAATCATGTCTGGCAACTGGATGCGTCGCTGTGTGTGCTTTATTACCTGAAAAACCCAGGCAAGCGGAGCACGACTCGTGACACCGGCCTGCACATGATGAGTGAGGCGGAATTTAACAAGAACAAGCCAAAAAATCTCGACCGCATTGTTAACGACCGCGTCTGGTCATTTGAGCTGACTGACCATACCAGCGGCTGGATTTACGCCGAGTACCGCTTCGGCGGCGAAACGACACAAAACTTTACCGATGTACTGATTAATGCCATGCAGGAGCGCGGTGGGGCCGACGTCCTGCATGGCGTGCCGCGCATCCTTTATACCGACCCCGGTTGCGCGCTGGTCTCGTCCACCCTGCGCAACCTGTGTCAAACCCTCGGTATTCAGCTTATCGCCCATAAAGCCGGCAATGCCCGCGCCACCGGCTCAGTGGAAAAGGCGCGTGACATTCTCGAGTGCCATTTTGAATCCGGTCTGCGGTTTGTGCAAGTCGATAATATTGATGAACTCAACCGCCTGGTCGGGTTATGGCGTAAAAAATACAACCGTACCGCCATCCACCGACGTACCGGCATGACCCGCACCGACTGCTGGCTGCGTATTACCCCTGGACAGTTAATCAAGGCACCGCCTGTTGACGTCTGCCGCGAACTGGCGGTGAGTCTGCCGGAAAACCGTAAGGTCAGCACTCACCTTCGCGTGTCGTTCAGGGGGAGTGAATACGATGTACGGCAAGTCCCCGGCATTTGCGTGGGCGACACTGTACAGATAGTGCGCAACCCCTGGCGCGACAGTAAAGCGCAGGTGGTCATGATGAATGAGAACGGACTGGAAGTCTTTTGCCGGATGCCGGAAGTGGCGAAAGACGACTACGGCTTTGACCTCAACAGCCCGACACCCGGCGAATCGTTCAGGGCATTACCCCACACCACGGCGCAACACCATCTGGCGGAAGTCGGGCAGACCCTGTATGGCAACCACCACACCGGGGGAAACCGCTGCCGCGCAAAAAGCCAGGGCGCTGCCACTGGGCGGTCGCTTTAACCCTTATCTTGATAATGAACGCGATACCCCACCGATTTACCTCCCCAGACAGGGGCAGGTCTCCACGGTTTGTGCCCCGCGTTTTGAAGAGCGATTAAACCCGGTCGTGGTGGTTCAACAGTTGCGTGCGCGTTTTCAGGCGGCGGGCAAGACCTGGCGCAGTGAATTTTACACCACGCTGACCCAGCGCTTCCCGGACGGCATCCCCGCCGACCAGGTCGACGCGCTGGGTGATGAACTGATGGCCCAGTCCACCGGGGTGGTGGTCCCCCTGGCCAGTCACGGTTAACGGGAGGCCATCATGCTGAAACTGAAAACCCTGTTACAACAACACAATCTGACACAGGCAGCACTGGCCCGGGCGCTTGACCTTTCCGGGGCGACACTGGCGCAGATAGTCAATCACCACCAGTGGCCGAAACAGGACACCGACGCGCTAAAACACCGTATCCGGGCCTGGTTACGTGACCAGGGTATCGCGACGGACGACTGCTTTGACGGGGTTACGTCCGGCGGCAGGGAAAAGCACACACCACCCAGCAACGAGGAGGACACCATGTTACTCAAAAAACAGGTATTACTGCCTGCCACCAAAAAGCATTTTGGGCTGTTTCGCGCCCCGTTTGATGACAACGCGGTACAGGGTCATGAAGATGTGTTTTTAACCCCTGAAAGCCGTTATGTGCGCGAGGCGTTGTACCAGACCGCCCGCTATGGCGGCTTTATCGCGGTTATCGGGGAATCCGGTTCGGGTAAAAGTACCCTGCGTCGTGACCTGACTGACCGCATTTATCGGGAAAACGCCCCGGTGGTGGTGATTGAACCCTACGTGCTGGCGATGGAAGACAACGACCATCAGGGCAAGACCCTCAAAGCCGCCAGTCTCGCCGAGGCTATTGTCCACACCCTGGCCCCACTGGAAAAACTCAAACGCTCACCCGAAGCCCGCTTCCGTCAGTTACACCGACTATTAAAAGAGAGCAGCCGTGCCGGGTACAGCCATGTGCTGGTGACTGAAGAAGCCCATTGCCTGCCCATCCCGACCTTAAAGCACCTCAAACGCTTCTTTGAGCTGGAAGACGGTTTTAAAAAACTGCTGTCCATCGTCCTGCTGGGACAACCCGAGCTGGGCGACAAGTTATCCGAGCGCCTGTTAGCGGTCAGGGAAGTGGTACAGCGCTGCGAGGTCATTGACCTGCCGCCGCTGGATGAACACCTGAGCGACTTTCTTGATTTCAGGTTTAAACGCGTCGGTGGCGACATGAACAACGTTCTCGGCCCGGACGCGATACCGGCACTGCGTCAACGCCTGAGCTGGCTGCGCCCGAAAAAAGACACGCCGGTCAGCCTGCTTTACCCGCTCGCTGTCGGCAATCTGGTGACCGACGCCATGAACCTGGCCGCCGAGAACGCCATCCCGGTTATCGACGCCAATATTATTCACAGTGTGCATTAAAGGAGGCTTTTATGCTGAACCCCGCCGTGACCATTAAAAACCCGTCAGCGATGACCTACCAGGCCATCCAGCAGCAGTTCAGGCAATGCCTGTCGGTGATGGACAAACTCAGCCAGGAGGGCTTTACCGTCAGTCAGTTTACCGTTGATGGCTATAGCCGTCCGACCATTATCCTGCGGCATGACCGACGGTGTGATGCCTTACATCAAAAGGGCCATGCCGTTCGCTATGCCCTGGGTACTGACCGTCAGGGCCGCTGGGAAAAATACCAGTTCCTGCAAGATAACTGCCGAATCACCTGGGAGGTACGTTAATCATGAAAACACGCCCTGTCCGTATTACCGCACGACAATCGGTTTATCTGGCAAAAACCGTGGATATTACCGAACAGGACTATGAAACCTATTTATCGATTTGCGAAAACTGCCGTGATTTTAATGAACAAGACCAGCGTCTTGGTGAAATAGCGGCCCGATACCACATGAATTTATTTGAGCATATTCAACACACTGACGCCCCTGAAGACATTATTTTCGAGCGCGTTTAATTCCCGACGTTGTTAATTAAAAGGTAAAAAAGATGGCAAAGAAAATAACGCGGCTTAAAGCCGCGGCGGGTGCCTGCACCCCGCAAACTCGTGAGCAGGTGATAAGCGATATTAAAAATCTGGGCGATATCCAGCGGGAAATGACCCGACTGGAGACGCAGATTAATGATGAAATTGCACGATTAACGCATCAGCATGCGGCTGATATTGAAGCCATGAAGGCCCGCATCACCCTGTTGCAAAAAGGTATCCAGACCTGGTGCGAGGCCAACCGGGAGGAGCTTACCCAAAACGGCAAAACCAAAACCGCCAACCTGATAACCGGCGAGGTGTCATGGCGTAACCGCCCGCCATCCGTTTCGCTAAAAGGAATGGACGATATCCTGCAGGCGCTGGAAGAAAACGGGCAACACCACTGCATTATTCGCAAGGCACAGGTGGATAAAAATGCCCTGCTAAAAAATCAGGATACCATCAGGCCCCTTAATATTCGCGGCATTACCTTTCATCACCAGCTTGAGGATTTCATTATTACGCCCTTCGGGCAGGAGGTGACCTCATGAGCTATCAGAAAATAAAACCTCTGCGCCGCCAGATTGAAAGGCACATAAACCGCGCCATGCATCACCTGCGGGCAGACCATTCTGCCGCCGCGTATTGTGAATTTCAACATGCCTTCGGGATACTGGCCGGACTCATCGTCGACTCAGATAAGGAAAACCCGTTATGAGCATTACCTGCATCAGCTGCCATCAGGCAACCCGTCACCTGAATCCTGCCCAGGCCCGGATTATCCAGCAACCGGAAAGCGGCGAGTGGGGAATTGACCTGCTGCTGGCCTGCCCACACTGCGGACAGCCTTATAGCGCCTGGATACTTAACTGGGATGTCGTGCCACTAAAAGGTATCACGACAAATTCGCCATCAACGCCACACACTCACAATAAACCCGCCGGTTAACGGGGAGGACATCGCCATGTGGATATTAATTTTGGCCATGTACGCCAGTCCTTATAGCGATAATGTTTTTTCCTCCCTGCATACACAGGATTTTGACACGGCAACCGCCTGTCAGCAGGCCGCCAGACTGTTTGCGAAAAAATTTGAAACCTTCAGGGATATTGATGCCAGGGCGATTTGCGTGAAGAAGTCATAGCGGAAAAGCGGCATGTAAACCATTCAATTGTATAATAACGCCATTCATTTTATAATCCTTCAAACCCCGAAGGATTATTTTTTGCTCACCGCATAAGGAAACCTGACCCCGACCACAACGATAAAGGACGTCACCGATGACCCGACAAAAGTACCTGCAGTTAATCCATATTGCCGCCCACCAGCTCAAACTGGATGACGCGACTTACCGCCAGATGCTGCACAGGCTGACGGGGAAAACATCGGCAAAAGCCCTGAATCCCGGTCAACTGGCGCAGGTGTTAAACGCCCTGAAGACACAAGGCTTCCGTATCCAGCCCCATCAAGCCAATACAAAAAAGCAGACCGACCGTCCGCAACTCCAGAAAATGCAGGCCCTGTGGCAGGCAATGGCCCAGGAGGGCATTGTCCGTGATGCGTCAGCAACAGCCCTGGCCCACTTTGTTAAACGCGAAACCGGCTGTGATTCGCCTTACTGGCTGGACAGCCAACAGGCCAGCCAGGTTATCGAGAAACTCAAGCAGTGGCAAAAGCGCGTGGCGAGGGCAGCATCATGCTAGAGAATACCTTTCGTAGCAAAGGGCCGGAGTTACTGGTTGAGCTGGCCGAACACACCGCCCAGACTGTCAGGCAGATTATCGATGTTGACCCTGCTGTCGCCAGCCAGATAGGTGATGCCGTCGCCAGTCAGATGATGGCGGTCTGGGGCGGGCAAAATGTCTATTTTCCAATGGGGTTGATGTGGAAAATTAATCAGCGTGACCGGGAGATATTTGCTGACTTCAACGGCCATAACCACCACGCGCTGGCGCGTAAATACAAAGTCTCGTTACAGTGGATTTATTCGGTAGTCAAACGGGTTAAAAAAGAAGAACTGGCCCGCATCCAGGGCAATCTGTTTGAAGATGAAGATAAGCCGCCTCGATGACTGTTTCTTGTTTCACGCAGTGAAACGTCGGAGAGAAAAACATAACCTGTACACCAGATAGTGAGTATTGGGTTAATGCTAACCAGACAATAGAAGGATATTTCATATGCTCGATTCATCAGCTGATGGTTGGATCTCTTGTCAAAATCAACTTCCAGCTCCTGAACAATGGGTGCTAGTTTACTCTAGCTATGGGGATATGAAGGTCTGCTTTCTGAGCCAAAGAAGGGAGTGGGATGACGGTGATTTCTACAATGATGTCCATGGAGTTACTCACTGGATGCCGCTGCCACCTGTTCCGCGAGAAAGCACTAATGAGCCCTGGCAACACGGGGCGAAGGAGGACTGAATGATAGATGCATCGCTGTTGGATCTGCCTTGGGCAACTCTGGTAACACTGGCCTCTGGCTACATCGGTTATTTTATTGCCAATGTCGGTCTGAAAGAACACCATAAACCCATTGATATTCTCTTCTCCACACTGATTTTTAGCCTGTTGCCGACAGCAATATACCACGTGACACTATGGTGTGGCGTCAATGCTTACACGGCAACGTTATTGCCAGTGTTATTGGCATTGACCCTGGGTGCATCGTGGCGTAAATATGGGCGTAAACGGTTGTACGCGTTTCTCCGGAAGCATAATATCTCGTGGTCTGATGGTACCCACTCTGCCTGGCAACAAATGTTTGGCCTGACGGATTATCGGGTGACCGAAGTATTTGTGGTACTAAAGGATGGTTCGGGCTTGCTGTCACGATTGCCTGGACGCTTCGAGGGACTTCCAAATGGGCCTTTTACACTGGGTAATAACGGCGATGTCATTCTCTATGTCACGCATAGAAGTTCGGCAAATAGCGATGACTGGGTAGAGTATGGGGATGTTATTCATCAGGACTACGGCGCTCTTGCCACTTACATCCCTGCAGATCAAATTACCAGAATAGACATCAGGAGAAGAGAAGCAAAGCCATCATGCTCTTCTACCGACTCAACTGGATACGACTTCAAGCAGCAACATGATTTCAAGAATCGATTAATTTGAGTGATGATTCCTGTTTCACTATGTGTAACTTAATCACCCTGACTTGTCCCAGATAGATCCAGTTTGTCCCAGGTAGATCCACATTTATCGCACGTTTCCCGTTTAAATATCTCACGTCCTATCAGAATATGGCCCGGTTGCGGTGCACCGCGACGATATGATCGTCAGTTAAGGAGCGGATGATGTTAGAACAGATGGGTAAAGCGGCGCGTGAGGCGTCGTACAAACTGGCGGAGCTCTCCACCGAACAAAAAAATCAGGTACTGCTGACCATCGCCGATCGGCTGGAAGCGGAAAGCGCCGACATTCTGGCGGCCAACCAGCAGGATCTGGCCGATGCGTGCACCAGTGGCATGGGTGCGGCGCTGCTCGATCGTCTGACACTCAACCCGCAGCGCCTGAAAGGCATCGCGGATGATGTGCGCCAGGTGTGCCGTCTGGCCGATCCGGTTGGCCAACTGATCGACGGCGGGCTGCTCGATAGCGGCCTGCGCATTGAACGACGTCGCGTGCCGCTCGGTGTGATCGGAGTGATCTACGAAGCGCGCCCGAACGTCACGGTCGATGTGGCGTCACTGTGCCTGAAAACCGGCAACGCGGCGATTCTGCGCGGCGGGAAAAAGACATACCGCACCAACGCCGCCACGGTGCGGGTGAGCCAGAACGCGCTCATCGAGCATGGTTTACCGGCAGCAGCGGTGCAGGTAATTGAGAACCCGGATCGCGAACTGGTGAATCAGCTGCTGAAGCTGGATCGCTACGTTGACATGCTGATCCCGCGCGGCGGCGCCGGGCTGCACAAGCTGTGCCGCGAAAATTCCACCATTCCAGTGATCACCGGCGGCATCGGCGTGTGCCATCTCTATCTCGACGAAACCATGGAGACGGACGCCGCGCTGGAGGTGATCGTCAACGCCAAGAAGCAGCGTCCCAGCGCCTGTAAATCCCTGGAAACCCTGCTGATTCATCGCGATCAGGCTGAGCGTTTCATTCCAGCGTTTCTGCAGCGTATGGCGCAGGACAACATTGCGCTACACGCCGACGAAAACGCGCTGGCGCTGCAGCAGCAGGGCCCGGCCAGCGTGGTGGCGGTGCAGATGCACCATTACGACGATGAGTGGCTGTCGAACGATCTGAACGTCAAGCTGGTGGCGGACCTCGATGAAGCGGTCGCGCACATCCGCGCGCACGGTACCCAGCACTCCGACGGCATTCTGACGCGCAGTATTGGCAACGCCAATAGCTTCGTGAATCAGGTCGACTCATCAGCAGTGTACGTCAACGCCAGCACCCGCTTTACCGACGGCGGCCAGTTTGGTCTCGGCGCTGAAGTGGCGGTCAGTACGTAGAAACTGCATGCGCGCGGTCCGATGGGCCTCGAAGCGCTCACCACCTACAAATGGATTGGCTGGGGCGACGATACCCTGCGCCGTTAGTTTTCTCTCCGGCATCACAATGGGCATCTGACGCGGTGCCCTTTTTGATCGCTTTCGATCCAGTTATTTCCAGAGCTTTTCGTTTTATTCCTGTCATCTGTGGCGCGCCTGCGGCTTTTCGCCCATTTTTTGCTGTGGGTGCTGGTCTCAGCGTTACAGAACAATCCTGAAAACCCCTGTCAGAACAAGCTGTCAGAAATTCATTACTGGTTTCCACCAAGGCAAAGAGGATAATGATCGTCCAGCTTTATTGATAAAAGCGGTTGGGTAGTAAACTAGCGGTAATATAAAATGAACTGGTAGCAAAAATGAAAATAACATTCAGTCTTTTACTGATGGCAGACTATTAACTGATGGTTAAAAAAGAGAGTACGAGACAAGCTTTTACTGCCAGGCTGATTGCTGCATGCAAGAGCGCGGGAATTGTCGGATATGGACGGAACAAACAGGTCGCTCAGGCACTGCAACAACGGGGATGCAGGATCTCAACTCCAGGGGTCTGGAAATGGTTTAACGCGCAATCCATTCCGGATGACAGTAATCTGCTGGCGCTCAGCCAGCTGTTAGGCGTGCGCGTGGAGTGGCTGCAGTTCGGCATGGAAAAACCGGATGTGGCGCTTGCCCGTCAGCGCCTGATCGATCCGCAGCACATGTTCCGCGTTGAAAGCCTGGATATCGGGCAACGCAGCGCACAGGGTATTGTCGCGCGCGATGAACTGGTCGAGACCATTCAGGCGATTGAATACGGTCTGGATGAGGCGCGCGTGCTGTTTAACGGCCGTCCGGCCGAAAATATCCGGCTGATTGCCCTGAACAGTGACTCGATGGCCGGTACCTTCGCACCGCGCGATCAGCTGTTCGTCGATATCAGCGTGCACCGCTTCGACGGCGACGGCATCTACCTGTTCAATCTCGACAACCAGCTCTACCTCAAGCGGCTGCAGTTACAGCACAAGAAGGTGGCGGTGATCTCCGACAACAAACGCTACGAGACTTGGTATCTGACGCTGGACGAAGCGGCATCGCTGCAGGTGATTGCCCGCGTCATCATGAGCCAAGCGCGTGACTATCAGATTCTGGGCTGAGCATCAGTGCGCTAATTGGCAAAAAAAATAATCCGGCTGAAATCAAAAATTTAACTGCAGGTAAATAAAAAATTAACTTTCAGTGCATTGCCAATGCATTAGAAACTATTAATAATTTGACCATAGATGGACGACATCTCTGCTCCCGGATGAGCCCGCTCTTAAACAATTGAGGCGCTGCACAAGCGCGAGACAACCCACCCAAAGTCAGTGAATTTTGGGATGGGGTGGATACGCACTTAGCAGCGTCGTCAGTTGTCCTCTGCTTTCACTCTCCTCTGCTTATGCCTGGCCGTTTTTTACGGCCGGGCAAGCCAGTTGTGGGTGATTGCAGAGGGGCCACGGACGTCCCGGTCTGTGCCGAATCGCCGTGCTCACCACCCCATCGCCAAAGACTCATTCACAGGAGGAGTTATGGCGATTATTCAATATGGCAAATCAGTCTTTAGCGGTAACGCGCGCACACGTCGCCACCGGCGGCGTCAGCCGCTCAGCCGCCTGAAGCGCAGCATCGACACTGCCCTGGGCTTGGAGTGTGATGAGATCACCCTGCGCACCGCCGAGCGCATCTGCCAGCGGGAAATCCGCTCCCGGGTAGACCGCGCAGTACTGGCGCCCACGCGGCCCTGCAACGACAACCCCAGCTTCGATAACTGCTGTTTGCCCCACGTTCATCTGTACGCCGTGCGTTAATTCTCTGCTGTTTTTCCAGTTCTGAACGGAACGTTTCACCTTTCCTCACTGTTTAGTTGCGCTTGAGCGTTGCGCTTAACGGCTGCCTGCCGCCCGGCGCAACCGATCAGCGAGGTTTATGTGTTGTGGTTATTTGCGCAGCTTTTCATGCCGTTGCGCCCGTCAAAGAGGAACCGTTATGAGCCAAATCATTGCCATTTTGAATTTCGAAGAGGGATACCGCGAAGCGCCTTACCTCGACACGCAGGGGTTTCCCACCGTTGCGGGCGTTATTCGCATCGGGCCGAAAGGCGCGTCGCTCAGCCACTATATCTTCCGCGTGCCGCGCCGCGTTGGCGACGTGTGGAAGCAGTGCATCGTTGAGGGCAAGGTGCAGGAGATGCAGCAGCGCGCGCTGGTGCAGCAGGCACTGAGTCAATGCAATGAAGCGCGCAGCGATGTGCTGATCAGCATGGCCTACCAGATGGGCGTCGACGGTATGGCGCTGTTTCGCGGCATGATCACTGCGGTGACGCAACGCGATTTCGACGCGGCGGCGAATGCCATGCTTGATAGCCTGTGGGCCCGGCAAACCGCGGGGCGCGCCCGGCGTCATGCCGAAGTGATGCGCACTGGCACCTATGACATTTATCGGGGGCTGTTATGAACATGCGCTGGCTGTTGTTCGTTATCGCCGTGCTGGCGGCCATCATCCTACTGCTGTTGCTGCAGCGCTTCACCACGCTGGAGTTTGTTAAACACGCGCGCCTGCTGTTTAAAACCTGTTCGGTGTGGCTGGCGTCGCTGGGTTCGATGCTCAGCGCCTAGGTGCAGTCGTTTCCCTCGTCAGCGCTGGATGCGTGGAACGCGCTGCCGGCGGATATCAAAGAGATCCTGCCGCACAACTATCTCGGCCTGATCGGCGCCTTCATGGTGGCGATGGGCGTACTGGCGCAGTTCGTGCGTCAGAAGAACCTAGTGGAGCAGAGAAAAACGCTGGAGGACAAACCATGAGCTTTCTTCTTTCTCCGCTTGCCGGCAGCTGGCACTGGCTGGCGGCGTGATTGCCGCGCTGATTGCCAGCTACGCCGGCGGCAAAAAAATCGGCAAGGTGCAGCAGCAGGCGAAAGCTGATGTTGCTCAGGCCGAAAAGACCGCAGCGCAGGCGGTTGAAGTTAATCAGCAGCAGCAGCTGCTGCGTGAGGAGGCCAGACGTGTGGAAACCCGCAACGGTAATCTTGATGACGCTGCTGCTCGTGACAAGCTGCAGCAGTCGAAATACCACCAACCCTGAGGCGCCCGTCGTTATCGACTCCGCCTGTTCGTTATTTTCCCCGATTTTACACCCACGGCAATGACGCCGAACGCATGGACATTCGCACCGTGCGCGCCATCAACAACCACAACGATCTCTGGGACCAGCACTGCCGCCCAGCGGCGCACTGACGCTGTTCTCTCGCTTTGTATTGCAAACCTGAAATGCCGAGGAGGCTAAGATGATCGAAGTTAACTCTTTTGCTGAACTGCGTACCACTGTGCCGGCCAAAAACGGCGATCTGGCGTTCCTGCGCCGCTATAATCCGGACTCCACCTTCCGTGGCGGCGGTGATTTCACCGGCTTCATCGGTACCACCACGGCCGCCGATGATGGCGGTACGCTGGCGGTCGGCAATGGCTTTTACTGGAAACGCGTGATCAACGATCCGGCCGACGTCAACGTCTACCGCTTCAGCGCGAAAGGGGACGGTTACGCCAACGATACCGACGCCTTTAACCGCATGCTGGCGTGGACGCAGGGCTACAGCGGTAACATTCGTGACCTGCCGGTGCGTTTCCCGGGCGGTAAATTCCTGATTAACCCGATCGACATCAGCGCCACCGAGATCGCCTTTTTTGGTCTGCAGGGGGATGACGTGGAGCTGGGTTCGCTGCCGCGCGTCACCATCATCTCCGACAAAAGTGCCAATACGGTGTTCAAAGTGAAGGCGCGGCGAACCGCGATCAAAGGCATTACCTGGCACGGTCAGGCATCGGCCGACGTCACCACCAACACCGGCACCATCACCGCCGAGATGTGCACCAATGTGCAGCCGTTCTTCGAAAACACCTGCATCGAAGGCACCATGTTAAATATTTACTGTTTCCGTGCGCAAAACAGCGGCGGTACGGTGATTAAAGCGCTGGATACGCTCGACAGTAAATTCGACCAGATCTACTCGCTGTGGACCTATGGCCGGGTGTTTGATATTGGCTGGTCGAACTCGCCAAACGGCAAGTGGGACCACTCAACGGCTATCGAAATCTGCAACTGTAACTTCCTGACCCGCTACGGCGACGCCACGCTGTACATGCCGCGCGTGACGCAGGGCATCATGCGTAACGTGTGGATTGAGCACATGCGTAATCCGGGCGATCTGTCGGACGGTGCATGGAGCATTGATACGCTGAACATTGAGGATTGCGGCACGCCGTTCAATCTCAATAATGCGCGCGTCATCATGCGCCAGATTGGCCTGCAGTCCGGGGCTAAGATCTCGAACGATATGGCCGGCACGCTGATCATCGGCTCATTCCGCGCGGGCTATTACAGCGGCCACAAAGTCACCAACAATACCGACACCGATAACTGGTATCGCCTCGGCCAGCTGTTCTTCCCGACGGCAAATCAGCAGTGGGTGATGGAGCTGATTGGTAAAGCCCACGTCACCCAGCCAACCGGAACGGCCGCCTCGCCGGTCAATCTGGCGGGCACCGGTAAAACGTGTATTAACCTGCAGCGGCTGGAAACGGTATGGGCTGACGCCTGCCATATGGGGCAGCCGGCGGTGCTGGATATTCGCTACAGCCGCGTCGGCACCACTTATGCCGTGGTATGGGTGAAGCTGCGCGCCAACAGCGGCGACACGCTGATTAACCTGAAGACCACCGGTCCGACGCGTTTTGAAGCCGGCTCCTGCTCGCTGTTCCAGCCTGATTTCTCGGTGGTGACGGATACCACCAAAATGGGCACCCTCAAACCGGCGGCGCGCTTTGGCCTGCACAATGGCGTCGCGGGTATTGGGGCTAACGAGAAAGGCGTGCTTACCGTCGCGACGGCAGCAGGTACGCCGACCAATAAAACTACGCCGACGGGCTTTGTGCTGGTCAATATCAACGGTGTCGATCGTAAGCTTCCTTATTACGATTGAGGCCAGCACCTTTTGGCGAGGCTGCGGCCTCGCCTTTTTTTGTGCTTGGCGCGAGAGGGCGCTGTTCGCCGCGGTTTTTCCACGTCAAAATCGTAAGGCTAGCGCGGGTGATGCTGAAAAACGCAGCACTTAACCGGCACCATCTTGACTCATCCCCCCGATTTTTCTATGTTTACTCCCCGTAGTTCCCGCCTCAATGCCGGTATAGCTCAGTTGGTAGAGCAGCGCATTCGTAATGCGAAGGTCGCAGGTTCGACTCCTGTTTCCGGCACCAGTTAAATCAATCCCTTATCTAATATTCTTACCGTCCCGATTCAGCCTGTGTGACAGATTTATGCCCTAAACACCCATAAACGTGTCGATTTTTTGCATGCGCAGAAAGGTGATATGCGTCGGATGTGCGTACCCGCGCTCAATACAGTATGGTAAAGTGACCACGCCTTTATTCAGGCCTAAGATTGCGGAAAGTCATTCCTGTAAGTGTTGCCACGCTGTAAACAGAATGGCCACAATTAATAATCTGTTTTAGCGATTTAATTACAAACTCATCAGGATAATGCTTACCGTCCAGGATGACCTTTCTTTAAGCCATTTTAATGACTCTAATGTGGCGGTTAAACTCAAAGCGATTTGGGTAAGGAAAAGACCGCCTCGATAGAACAGAAGACAGCTTTGACATAACAGTGGAATTGAGGGTGATATGGAAATAACAAAAAAGTTTATTTTAGATGGATTAGCCAGGTTTGATCTCAGCAATCTTCCCGGCAGACCTTTTGATAACGCATTTGAGCTTTTAGCGGCTCCTCCAGCCAGAAAGCGTCTTATCATGCTGGGATTCAATGGCTCTGCGGTGGATGCTCACATATCAAATGCAAACTCGATAATTAAAGATTATGAAGAACCCGATGTTTCAAACGTGGAAAAAGGAACGCAGGGATCGTGGGGGATTACCCATCTGGCCAGACGTTTACAGCAAATTCCAGCCAGTCTGGGTTATAACTGGCAGGATGTTGTTTACACCAATGCTTTGATGATGTGGTCCGAAAACGCAGAATCCTTAAAACAGGAAGCCATCAAACATCACCAGACAATGGAAGGGCTAATAAAAAACTCAATGTCTTTTTTTGAGGAAGTAACACTACCATTGTGTATCCGGAATTGATTATTGTCCACAGCAACGGACTGTCATCACTCTCCGCTGCAAGCCTGTTACTGAAGCATTTTGGCGATAAAGATACATTGATGTATTCCCATCCAAAGGGTTATTTCACAACGTTTGGTTTCGTTGGGCGATTCAAAGATAAAATTGTTCCTGTTGTTTGCGTTCGACACATGTCGAGATTTAAACCTCAGGAGGAGTATATTAAAATCGCGATTTCTCAAATGCATGAACTGGTGCAGGCTGAAATGCGATCAGCCTGAGATGGCGCAGGATGATTACTACCTTCATATTTCATGGTAATAAAATTTTGGATCGCCCTGGCGTCTGCCATAGAAAAATATTCACTTGAGAAGATCGGGACAGTTACAATCTAAAGAGAGGAACACGGCTCTGGCATTACACCCTGCGCCGCAGTGCGATCAACTGCGGCGCTCAGATCGTTCTCAACCAGCAATCAGCGCGCGCGGTTCCAGAAACGCGCTGATACCCGCTTGTCCCATCTCCCGGCCTATGCCGGAGTGGCGGAAACCGCCGAACGGCGCGCGCGGTTCGTGTGCCAGCGTGTTGATCATCACGCGGCCGGCGATCAGCTGTTCTCCTACGTTGCGTGCACGCTGTTCATCCGCATCGATCACCAGTGCCGACAGGCCGTAATCGCTGTCGTTGGCCATGGCGATGGCTTCGGCTTCATCGCGGTAGGTCAGGATGCTCAGCACCG
Source organism: Type-A symbiont of Plautia stali (assembly GCF_059731155.1). Taxonomy (NCBI): domain Bacteria; species Type-A symbiont of Plautia stali. Next base: position 2,632,898 of record NZ_AP035891.1, read on the forward strand.
GGCCAAAAATCTCTTCGCGCGCCAGCGGCATTTCATTGGTGACATCGCTGAACAGCGTCGGGCGGATATACCAGCCGTGGTGCAGCCCATCCGGGCGGCCGCTGCCGCCGCTCAGCAGGCGCGCGCCCTGTTGTTCGCCAAGCACAATTGTGCCAGCTAACCGGCAAAAGCCATCCCACCTTGTGGCGGATGTGGGCAAAAAAGAAAGACTTCCCAGCTCCACAGAAAAGTAGAAGCGGTACTTTCTTAGGCTGGCCTGAAAAAGATTATGAAGAATGGGTTGACTCTCAAAGAGGTAACAGCACCCGTTAGAACACCTGTTACTTTTAATTTACAGAGGGAAATTCACATAACGCATTGATTTTAAATGGCGCGCCCTACAGGATTCGAACCTGTGACCTACGGCTTAGAAGGCCGGTGCTCTATCCAGCTGAGCTAAGGACGCATAGAAGATGCGTCGGATTATACGTCGGCACGCTGGCGCGTCAACGTTTTTGCCGCCAACGGACGGCAGAGTGTCGAGGGAATGAACAATTCGCCTTAATGACGCTGACGCCACTCGCTCAGCGAGACCAGATTACTCACCTCCGCGGATTCCCCTTCCAGTTCAATCCCCTGCTGCGTGAAGCGCGCATTATACTGCTCGCGTAACGCATGCAGCTCTTGGCTGTCCGGCTCCAGCTGGCGCAGGAACCCCAGCGCCAGCAACAGCTGCTGACGTGAAATCAGGGCGGAGAACCCCGCCTTCGTCAGAAGGTGATGCCAGCGCTGTGCGTTCTCATCGCTGCCATCGACAATCAGCACCTGCCAAATCAGCAGCACTGCCGCGCCATTATTGAGGTGCGCTTCGTTGTCGCCGCGAATGTAATCGGTGAACTCATTTGCCGCCTCTTTGCCCATCTGCGCAAGCAGCGATTCGACGTGCACCGGCGGCAGCTGCAGCTGCTTGCTGAGCGCCTGCGCGGCGTGGCGCGAACCGGCGGTCAGCAGCTGAAATCCCACAACAAACACTATCGCCAGCGTGGCGAGCATCAACCAAATCATCACGTGTTCCACATCATTGCCTGGCGGGCATAATACGCGCTAAGCCTGGCGCGCGCCATGGCGAAAAATCGGGAAACAGGTCGCGTAAACGAATCTGTGACTGACAGCCGCACGCGCTTCTGACAGAATAGGCGCCATCCCCGATTCAACTCTCTACAGATGGATTTCCTCTCTGATGGCAGCAAAAATTATTGACGGTAAAACGATTGCGCAGCAGGTGCGCCTTGAGGTTGCCGAAAAAGTGCAGCAGCGTCTCGCTGCCGGTAAACGCGCCCCTGGCCTGGCCGTGGTGCTGGTCGGTGAAAACCCGGCATCGCAGATCTATGTCGCTAACAAACGCCGCGCCTGCGAAGAGGTCGGTTTTGTGTCGCACGCTTATAACCTGCCCACCAGCACCAGCGAAGCCGAGCTGCTGGATGTGATCGATGAGCTGAACAATGACGACGCTATCGATGGCATTCTGGTGCAGCTGCCGCTGCCGGCCGGGATCGATAATGTCAAAGTGCTGGAGCGCATCACGCCGGATAAAGACGTTGATGGCTTCCATCCTTATAACGTCGGCCGTCTGTGCCAGCGCGCCCCTAAGCTGCGTCCGTGTACGCCACGCGGCATCGTGACGCTGCTGGAGCGCTACAACATTGATACGTACGGCCTGAACGCCGTGGTGGTTGGCGCATCGAATATCGTTGGTCGCCCGATGAGCATGGAGCTGCTGCTGGCCGGCTGCACCACCACTGTCACTCACCGTTTTACCAAAGATCTGCGCCATCACGTTGAGCATGCCGACCTGCTGGTGGTGGCGGTCGGTAAGCCGGGCTTTATCCCGGGCGACTGGATCAAACCGGGTGCGATTGTGATTGATGTCGGTATTAACCGACTGGAAAGCGGCAAAGTGGTCGGCGATGTGGATTTTGCGTCAGCCTCTGAGCGCGCAGCTTACATCACGCCTGTACCGGGCGGCGTTGGCCCGATGACGGTCGCCACGCTGATTGAGAACACGCTGCTGGCGTGCGAGCAGTATCACGACGTGGAGCAGGCATAATGGCGAGTTTTTCACTGGGTAAACATGCGCACGTTGATTTGTGCGATCTGCTGAAGCTGGAAGGCTGGGTCGAGAGCGGCGCGCAGGCCAAAGCGGTGATCGACGAAGGCGAAGTGCGCGTCGATGGTGCCATCGAGACGCGTAAGCGCTGCAAGATTTTTCCCGGTCAGACGGTTGAGTTTGCCGGTCAGCGCGTAACGGTTGTGGCCTGACTAGCTAGGTGCGCATGAATGCGCACCCTACACCAGTCGATCGCTGATGATAAAAAGGGCGAACCGCAGTTCGCCCTTTTTGTTATTTACGGCGCCAGCTTGACCCCTTCGGGCCATCTTCCACGATAACGCCCAGCTCATTCAGCTTGTCACGCGCGATGTCCGCCTGCGCCCAGTCTTTTGCGGCACGCGCATTGGCGCGGGTTTTCACCCAGTGTTCAATCTCCGCCACTTCATCGGCATTCACCTGTGCGCCACTCTGCAGGAACTGTTCTGGATCCTGCTGCAGAATGCCCAGCACATCGGCCAGCTGACGCAGTTTCGCTGCCAGCGCATCGGCGGCGGCTTTATCTTCACTCTTCAGACGATTCACTTCACGCGCCATATCAAACAACACCGAGTAAGCTTCCGGCGTGTTGAAATCATCGTCCATGGCGGTACGGAAGCGTGCTTCAAACGCCTCACCGCCAGCCGGCGTCGCGCTGGCATCGGTATGGCGCAGCGCGGTGTAAAGGCGCTCCAGCGCCGCACGTGCCTGATTCAGGTTATCTTCGCCATAGTTGAGCTGGCTGCGATAGTGGCCGGACATCAGGAAGTAGCGCACGGTTTCCGCATCGTAATGCTGCAGCACATCGCGCACGGTAAAGAAGTTGCCGAGCGATTTAGACATCTTTTCCCGGTCGACCATTACCATGCCGGAGTGCATCCAGTAGTTCACGTACGGGCCATCGTGTGCACAGGTCGACTGCGCCACTTCGTTCTCATGGTGCGGGAACATCAGGTCTGAACCGCCACCGTGGATGTCGAAATGGGTGCCAAGCTGTTTGCAGTTCATCGCCGAACACTCAATGTGCCAGCCCGGACGGCCGTTACCCCACGGTGAGTTCCACGCCGGCTCATCGGCTTTAGACATTTTCCACAGCACAAAGTCCATCGGGTTGCGTTTCACTTCTGCCACTTCTACGCGCGCGCCGGCCTGCAGCTGTTCGAGATCCTGACGCGACAGCACGCCGTAATCTTTATCGCTCAGCACATCAAACATCACGTCGCCGTTATCCGCTACGTAGGCATGGCCGCGATCGATCAGCTTGCCGATCAGTTCGATGATCTCCCCGATGTGGCGCGTAGCGCGCGGCTCGAGATCCGGCGGCAGAATACCCAGCGCGGCAAAATCTTTGTGCATTTCGGCGATCATCCGGTTGGTCAGCGTTTCGATGCTTTCACCGTTTTCGTTGGCACGTTTGATGATCTTGTCATCGATGTCAGTGATATTACGCACGTATTTCAGCTTATAGCCCACGTAACGCAGGTAACGCGCGACCACGTCGAATGCCACAAAGGTACGCCCATGGCCGATATGACAGAGGTCGTAAACCGTGATTCCACACACGTACATACCGATTTCACCGGCATGAATGGGTTTAAGTTCCTCTTTCTGGCGACTCAGGGTGTTATAGATCTTTAGCATTGAACGATTCCGTTGTTTACGTGTGCGGGATACGCCTTCTTGATGTAGCCGGTTATTGTGCCGTATTTTTCCGACTTGTGCATCGCTCGCTTCGCAACTGCCGTTGCCTTACTGACGCGTTATTGGAAATTGTGATATAAGAGGCGTCTACAAAAATGCCCCGCCGCCTTGCCGGTGCGGCAGTTGATACTGACGACAACCTCCACAGGACGAATATAATGGTCACTTTCCAGACGAACCATGGCGATATCGTAATCAAAACCTTCGATGACAAAGCGCCGGCTACTGTACAGAACTTCCTGGACTACTGCCGTGAAGGTTTCTACGACAACACCATTTTTCACCGCGTGATCAACGGTTTCATGATTCAGGGCGGCGGTTTCGAGCCGGGCATGAAGCAGAAAGCCACCAAAGCAGACATCCGCAACGAAGCCAATAACGGCCTGAAAAACACCAAATGCACGCTGGCGATGGCACGTACCCAGGCACCTCACTCGGCCACCGCACAGTTCTTCATCAACGTTGCCGATAACGACTTCCTGAACTTCCGTGACGAAAGCCTGCAGGGCTGGGGTTACTGCGTGTTTGCTGAAGTGGTTGAAGGCATGGACGTAGTCGAAAAAATCAAAGCAGTGAAAACCGGCCGCAGCGGCATGCACCAGGACGTGCCGGTTGATGACGTGATCATCCAGAAAGTGACCGTCAGAGAGTAATGTCGCGCACGCTGTTTATCGCAGATTTACATCTGTGTCAGGAAGAACCGGCAATCACTGCCGGTTTTCTGCATTTTTTGCAGGGGGAAGCGCAGCAGTGTGATGCGCTTTACATCCTCGGCGATCTGTTTGAAGCCTGGATTGGCGATGACGATCCTAATCCGCTGCATCAGCAGATCGCCGACGCCCTGCGTGCCCTGCCGGTGCCAAAATTCTTCATTCACGGCAATCGCGACTTCCTGTTAGGTCAACAGTTTGCCCGCGCCAGCGGCATGACGCTGCTGCCCGAAGAGCAGGTGCTGGAGCGCTATGGTCAGCGCGTGCTGATGATGCACGGCGACACGCTGTGTACTGACGATCACGGTTATCAGCGTTTTCTCGCCAAAGTGCATCAGCGCTGGCTGCAGCGGCTGTTTCTCGCGCTGCCGTTGCGTCTGCGTATGCGCATTGCTGCGCGGATGCGGGCCGACAGTAAGCAGGCCAACCAGCACAAGTCACTGAGCATCATGGACGTCAACCCGCAGGCGGTAGCCGCGGCAATGACGCGCCAGCAGGTGCCGATCCTGATTCACGGTCACACCCATCGCCCGGCAATTCATCAGTTCGACCTCGCCGGCACGCCAGCGCAACGCGCGGTGCTGGGCGCGTGGCATGAGCGCGGATCAATGATTCAGCTGGACGCACAGGGCGTGCAGTTGATCGAATTTCCTTTCTGATTGTTTGCGGCGGAAATGCCGGTTTTCCGCCCACGCAACCGTTTTCCTTGCCGCTGTCTTGTGCTATTCTCTGTGCCCTTCTTTACCTGCCCGCCCGGTCAGGTTCGTTTGATTATTCACAGGAGTTGACCGCATGTCATCCAACGCCGCCCCGGCCCGTATCGCCATCGTCATGGGTTCCAAAAGTGACTGGGCTACCATGCAGTTCGCCGAGGAAATCCTTAACAGCCTAGATGTCCCGTTCCACGTTGAAGTGGTCTCTGCGCACCGTACGCCAGATAAGCTGTTCAGCTTCGCAGAGCGCGCAGCCGACAACGGTTTTCAGGTGATCATCGCCGGTGCCGGCGGTGCGGCGCACCTGCCAGGCATGCTGGCGGCGAAAACCCTGCTGCCGGTGCTGGGCGTACCGGTACAGAGCGCAGCGCTGAGCGGCGTGGACAGCCTCTACTCCATCGTACAGATGCCGCACGGTATTCCGGTCGGTACGCTGGCCATCGGCAAAGCCGGTGCCGCCAACGCCGCACTGCTGGCGGCGCAGATCCTGGCGATTCACGATCGCGAGCTGGCTGGCCGCCTGGCCGCCTGGCGTCAGAGCCAGACCGATGAAGTGCTGAATAATCCGGATCCGCGGGAGGACGCATGAAGCCAGTTTGCGTACTCGGCAACGGTCAGCTGGGCCGCATGCTGCGCCAGGCCGGCGAGCCACTGGGCATCGCCGTGTATCCGGTCGGGCTGGACGCAGAGCCGTCGGCACTGCCGATCGCGCAAAGCGTAATCACCGCGGAAATCGAGCGCTGGCCGGAAACCGCGCTGACGCGCGAGCTGGCTAACCATCCGGCGTTCGTTAACCGCGATATTTTTCCGCGCCTCGCCGATCGCCTGACGCAAAAGCAGCTGCTCGACCAGCTCAACCTGGCAACCGCGCCATGGCAGTTGCTGGCCGACAAAAGCGAGTGGCCGGCGGTATTTAGCACGCTGGGCGAGCTGGCGATCGTCAAGCGCCGCACCGGCGGCTACGACGGCCGCGGCCAGTGGCGCCTGCGCGCCGACGAAACCGCAACGCTGCCGGATGAGTGCTACGCCGAGTGCATCGTTGAGCAGGGCATTAACTTCAGCGGTGACGTCTCGCTGGTGGGCGCGCGCGGGCACGATGGCCGCACGGTGTTTTATCCGCAGACGCACAACCTGCATCAGGACGGCATTCTGCGTACCAGCGTTGCCTTCCCGCAGGCTGATGCCGCGCAACAGCAGCAGGCGGAAGCGATGCTGAGCGCGATCATGCATGAGCTGAAGTACGTGGGCGTGATGGCGATGGAGTGTTTCGTCACGCCGCAGGGCTTGCTGATCAATGAGCTGGCACCGCGCGTGCACAACAGCGGCCACTGGACGCAGAATGGCGCCTCAATCAGCCAGTTTGAACTGCACCTGCGTGCGGTGCTCGGTCTGCCGCTGCCGCAGCCGGTAGTGTTTGCGCCGTCGGTGATGGTCAACCTGATTGGCACCGACCTCAATACCGACTGGCTGCAGCAGCCGCTGGTGCATCTGCACTGGTACGATAAAGAAGTCCGCACCGGACGCAAGGTCGGGCACCTGAACCTGACCGACAGCGATCCGGCACGCCTCACCACCGCACTCAATGCGCTGGTACCGCTGCTGCCTAACGCCTATGCGAGCGGCATTGCGTGGGCAGTGGCAAAATTTTAACTAGGCTGTGTCCCTTAATTACATAACCTTTTGTAAAACAGCCGGATGCATCCCAGTTTCATCATCGCCAGATAATTCCTCGCCGTTTTGTCATAACGTGTGGCAATGCGGCGGTATTCTTTTGTCCGGAGTGGGCTTTGTCAGCCAGCACTGCATGGCCACGACGCTTCATGCTGCCGTTCCGGCGCTGAACACCAATACCGTCCACAAGACGTTGTGCAAACTGGCTTTCGTGAGCCTGACCGGGACTCAGTACGATATTTAACGGCAGACCGCTTCCGTCTGTCGCCAGATGGATTTTGGTGCCAAAACCACCGCGAGAGCGACCCAGCCCATTATCTCCGGCGGTATCGGAATGTTTTTTTGCGCCCCGGCGGCGCACCTGAGTGCCCGGATATTGCTGCCATCCAGCGCAGTTGCGGACCAGTCAGCGAGACCATGAGCATCAAGAGAAGAAAGTAACCTGTTGAAAATAATGTTAATCACTCCCGATTTAGACCATCGATTAAAACGGTTATAAACGGTCTTCCATGGGCCATATCGCTCAGGCAAATAGCGCCATGGTGCGCCTGAACACAGCACCCAGAACATGCCGTTGATGATCATACGATGTTCAGCCCATGGACGTCCGGCCCGTGGTGTTGCTGGTTCAGCAGGTAATAAGGGCTGGATGATAGTCCATGCTTCATCGGGAAGGTCGTAGCGAGCCATAGTTCAATGTGTTGTGGAAACAGGTAGTTACTATATCTCAGGTGATTAAGGGACACAGCCTAATGACTCAATCCAGATCGGGCCGGCCCTTGCGGCTCGATCATTAAAACAAAAAATAATAATTAATTCTTAACGCCAGCAATCACTGCATTTTCATCGCAATATGGTATCGATGGTCAATATGACTCACCTGAAAACCATGGGCAGCGAATAAGACTTCCAGTGCCTTTTCCGAATAAATTGTTATATGCCCCGTTCTGGGCGACACATAAAAGCTATTCATTCCACGAGCTGAGAAACTCTGTTCCGGGTGCGGGCCGTTCGCTGTGTGAGTTGAGAAGAATAGCACCCCGCCCACCGTCAGGAATTCGGAGATTTCTTTAATAGTTGAATGAGGATCAGGAACATGCTCTAAAACTTCAATACAACTCATGAAGCTAAAACTGTTTCTCTCAGGATAAGACTGATTATCGTTAAAAGGATCCCATGCCTGGCAGTCAAGTCCACTGCCACGCAATAATGAAGCGAGCGTGCCAGTACCACCGCCATAGTCAAGCATTTTACATCCATGGTACTTCCCGAGATATTGCATGATGAAATCATGTATTCTTAAAGAGCGTGATGATTCAAAATTAGGATCAAAAGCCCCATAACCTTCATTATAAATATATTTACCAAACTCTTCATGGCTCCAGTCATCCATAGCCTAAGTAAATATTAAATTACACGATGAACATTGATGATAATAAATAGCCGTCCCAGTCAGCGGATAAATATAACGATTTGGATGATCGGAACCCATGCCGCAAGTATTAAAATCAGTGACTCCCCAGAGATTGCTGTCTGAGCCACATATTTTACATGTAATGATGTGTTTTAACGATCGTACGTTGAGATTAACCATGTCATTCACCCATGATGGTATTGATACAATCTACAATGCGGCCATGGGGTTATGATTCTTAAGTCTGTGCCAGATTCTTATACAATCAGATTGTTGAACAACATGCTGGTCGAACTGCCAGATAAAAGGGTTTTAGGCTGCGTTTGAGGATTATGATACTCCCTCAAACGCAGTTGCTTCAGCTCGCTCGTCCCCTTTCTCAAGGCATCAGGCGGCATCAAACCGCCTGAACAGCGCTTTCCCCTTCAGTAAGCGGACACCCAGCCAGCCGCCGCACAGCGACAGCAGCGCCGCGCCACACAGCGGCAGCGCCAGCCACAGCGTCCAGTCTGGCTGCTAGGGAAAATCAAAAATCCGGCGCTGTAATCCCCACAGTGCCGCTTCCGCCCCCAGAGCCGCCGCGATTCCCACGACCACGCCAAGCAGCGCAAACTCACACCACAGCGTGCCGCGCAGCAGGCGCTGACTGGCACCGAGCGTGCGATACACCACCAGCTCCTGCCGGCGCTGGCGCATGCCGACCTGGATCTGCGCCAGCAGCAGCAATACACCGCAGACCGTCACCAGGATCACCATGATCTCCAGCGCCTGGCTCACCTGGGCCAGCACCTGACCAATCTGCTTCAGCATGCTGCCGACATCCAGCAGGCTCAGCGTCGGGAACGCGCGGTTGAGCTGCGCCAGCAGCGCGGGATCGTTAGCCATGCGGAAGCTGGTCAGCCAGGTTTGCGGCTGCTGATCGAGCGCGCCCAGCGGGAAGATAAAGAAGAAGTTTGGCCGCAGGCTCTCCCAGTCGACCTTGCGCAGACTGGTGATCGTCGCGCTGAACTGCTGCGTATCGCCGCTAAAAGTCAGCCTGTCGCCGAGCCTGACGCCCAGACGATCGGCCAGCTCGACCTCCATCGAGACTTCACCGGCTTTCGGCGGCCAGCTGCCGGCTACCAGCGGATTGTGATCCGGACGTTCCGCCTGCCACGTCAGATTAAGCTCGCGATTCAGCGCGTTATCCAGCCTGGGATCGGCCGGCTTGCCGTTCAGCTCAGTGAGCCTTGCCCGCACGATCGGATAGAAGGTTCCGGCGTTAACCTGATGCTGCCGCAGGAAATCGTCTACCTGCGGCACGTGCTGCTGGGTCAGATTGAGTAGAAAATAGTTGGGCGCATCCGCCGGTAATTGCTGCTGCCAGCGATCGAGCAGATCGCCGCGCATCACCAGCAATAACGCCAGCAGCATATAAGGAGAGTGAAAACGCCGCCAGCTGGCTGAGCGTCATGGCTGGCTGACGCAGCAGACGGTTGATCGCCAGGCGCAGCGCCAGATTACGCACCACCAGTCTGCGCAGCAACAGGAGCGTTCCCCAGCCGAGCAGCGCCAGCAGCAGTGCCAGCATCACCACGCCAGCCAGCAGCGCCCACAGCATTTTGCTGCCGCCCATCAGCAGCGCCACCAGATCGTAACGGCTGCGGCAGTAATGACTCATGGCGACCGCCACTGCGGCAATTGCCAGCAGCAGAGTTAACAGCGCCGAGAGCAACAGAAACTGCTGCGCACGCTGCATTGAGCGGCCCAGCGCATCCTCGGAATTTTCCACGCTGATCCAGCGCTCGCCGGCCTGCAACTGCGGCTCAATCCAGCGATCATAGCGCGCCAGCGGTGCCGCCTCGCCGGAGAACGTATAGCGCCAGCTCAGACGGCTACCCGGTTGGATCGCGCCGGTTTTCTCCACGTCAGCAAGGTTCATCAGCAAACGCGGCGCCGTCTGAAACGGATTAAATCCGCCGTCCGGCTCCTGAATCACTTCGCCGGCAATGCGCAGCGTGGTATAGCCCACGTCAATGCGGTCACCGACCTTCAGGTTAAGCAGCACCAGCAGACGCGGCGCGGCCAGCACCGTTCCGGCCACCGGACGCAGACCGGGCGGATCCGTCTGCAGGATGCCGAACATCGGGTACGCATCATCCACCGCTTTGATATCGGCCAGCTGTGGCGTCTCCTGCGCAAAAGTCATGGTCATGAAGCTGAGCTGCCGGCTGACCGCCAGCCCCTCTTCGCGCGCTTTGTCCAGCCACGCATCCGGTGCCGGTTTACTGCTGCGCAGCGTGCGGTCGCCAGCCATAAAGTCACGGCTCTGCTGGCTCAGCCCTTTCTCCATGCGATCGCTGATTGAGCCCAGCGCCAGCCAGACAATCAGCAGCGAGGGCGAACGCCACTCGCGCCAGAACCAGCGCCAGATCATGCTTCCTCCCACAGCTTGCCGTCGCGCAGCCGCAGGCGACGATCGCAGCGTGCCGCCAGCTGCTCATCGTGCGTCACCAGAATCAACGTGGTGGCGAAATCGCGGTTGAGCGAAAACAGCAGATCGGCGATGCGATCGCCGGTTTTGCGATCGAGGTTACCGGTCGGCTCATCGGCAAACAGCAGGCCGGGACGGCCACTGAAGCCACGCGCTGCTGTTCGCCGCCGGAGAGCTGGGCCGGCAGATGGTGCAGACGATCTTTCAGTCCGAGCTGCGTCAGTAATTCAGTGGCCTGCGCGCGACTGTCGTGATCGCTGTCTCCGCGTAGCAGTGCCGGAAGCTGCACGTTCTCCAGCGCGTTGAGCGTGGGCACCAGCATAAGTGACTGAAACACAAAGCCGACCTCACGCGCGCGTAACGCGGCGCGCTGCTCTTCGTTCATCTGGTGCAGCGGCTGGCCCAGCAGATGCACTTCGCCGCTGCTGCCATCATCCAGTCCGGCGAGAATGCCCAGCAGGGTGGATTTCCCGGATCCCGATTCGCCGATCAGCGCCAGCGTCTCGGCTGGTTTGACAACCAGCTCAACTCCGGTAAGGATGGTCAGCTGATGCTCTCCCTGACCGACGGACTTAGTAAGATGATGAACTGCAACAATGTTTTTCGCTGGCATTATTCCTTCCTGTTGTTATTGCTGCTGCTGGTGTCGCGCATCGCCGCCGCCGATACCCTGCTGATTCTCGGCGATAGCCTGAGTGCCGGCTATCGCATGTCCGCCACCGCCGCCTGGCCGAGCCTGCTCGATAAAACCTGGCAACAGCAGCCTAAAGTTGTTAACGCCAGCATCAGCGGTGATACCGCCGGTCAGGGGCTGGCGCGGTTGCCGGGCCTATTAAAACAGCATCAGCCGCAGTGGGTGTTAATCGAATTCGGCGGTAACGATGGGCTGCGCGGCTTCCCGCCGCAAAACATCGCGCAGGATCTGAGTAAAATTATCGATCAGGTTAAAACCGCCAACGCCCAGCCGCTGCTGATGCAAATTCGTCTGCCGGCTAATTATGGCCGACGCGACACCGACGCGTTCAGCGCGATCTATCCACGCCTCGCACAGCAGTATCATATTCCGCTGGTTCCGTTCTTTATGGAGCAGGTTTATCTGAAGCCGGAGTGGATGCAGCAGGACGGTATTCACCCCAATCCGGATGCGCAGCCGTTCATCGCCAATTTGATGGCTGAGCAACTGGCTCCGCTAGCTAAGCATGATTAACGCCGCGACGTGACCAATGACAGATAAAGATGTGCAAAAGTCCGTATTAATTACCGGCTGCTCCAGCGGCATCGGTCTGGTGGCGGCCAACGATCTGCTGGCGCGCGGCTATCGCGTGCTGGCCGCCTGTCGCCGCGCCGACGATGTGACGCGCATGGATGAGCTCGGCTTCACCGGCATCCAGCTGGATCTTGACGATCCGGCCAGCGTGGATGCCGCCGCCGATCGCGTGCTGGCCCTCACCGATCACTGCCTGCACGGGCTGTTCAATAACGGCGGCTTCGGCCAGTACGGACCGCTGACCAGCGTGTCGCGTCAGCAGCTGGAGCAGCAATTCTCCACCAACTTTTTTGGCACCCACCAGCTGACGCTGCGTCTGCTGCCGGCGCTGCAAAATAGCGGTGACGGGCGGATTATCAACACCAGCTCGGTGCTCGGCCTGATTTCCACGCCGGGCCGCGGCGCTTATGCCGCCAGTAAATGGGCGCTGGAGGCGTGGAGCGATGCGCTGCGCATGGAAGTACGCCACGGCGGCGTGCGCGTCAGTCTGATTGAGCCGGGCCCGATTACCACCCGGTTTACCGAAAATGTGCAGCAGGGCGAACGCGACAAGCCAGTGCGCAACCCCGGTATCGCCGCACGCTTTAGCCTGCCGCCGGAGGCGATTCTACCTAAACTGCGGCATGCGCTGGAGAGTAAAAATCCGCGCCTGCGCTATCCGGTGACGCTGGTCGCCTGGGCGATGAGTCTGCTCAAACGACTGTTGCCGGTCTGGATGCTGGATCGCATTTTACGCAGTAACTAAACTGCAAGCCGGAATTGAACTTGAAGCCGGGGCGTTTGCCCCCATATCCTCAACACACTTTCAGCCAAGAGACGTATTCATGTCACACGCTTTGATTATCGACATTAACGAATCCAACCTGCAGCAGACGCTGGAGCAATCGATGCAGCTGCCGGTACTTGTTCTACTTCTGGTCGGAGCGAAGCCAGCACTGCCAGCAGCTGACGCTGGTGCTGGAGCGTCTGGCACAGGAGTACGCCGGCCAGTTTATTCTGGCGAAGCTGGATTGCGATAAAGAGCAGCTGGTGGCATCGCAGTTTGGTCTGCGCTCTCTGCCGACCGTCTACCTGTTCCAGAACGGCCAGCCGGTCGACGGCTTCCAGGGCCCGCAGCCGGAAGAGGCGATTCGCGCTCTGCTGGAAAAAGTCCTGCCGCGCGAAGAGGAATTAAAGGCGCAGCAGGCGATGCAGCTGATGCAGGAAGGCAAGCCGCTGGATGCGCTACCGCTGCTGAAAGATGCTTGGCAGCTGAGCAATCAGAACAGTGAAATTGGTTTTCTGCTGGCAGAAGTTCTGATCACCTTGAACCGCAGCGAAGAAGCCGAAGCGGTGCTGGCTGTGGTGCCGTTGCAGGATCAGGATACGCGCTATCAGAGCCTGATTTCGCAAATCGACCTGCTGAAACAGGTCGCCGACACGCCGGAGATCCAGCAGCTGCAGGAGCAGATGGCAAGCGAACCGGACAACGCCGGTCTGGCTGCTAAACTTGCGTTACAGCTGCATCAGGTGCGCCGCAATGAAGAAGCGCTCGAGCTGTTGTTAGGTTTTCTGAAGCGCGATCTCAGCGCCGGTGACGGCGAAGTGCGCAAAATGTTCCAGGAGATTCTGGCGGCCCTCGGCACCGGCGATGCCCTCGCCTCGCGCTATCGTCGCCAGCTCTACTCGCTGCTGTACTGACCGGTACCGCGCGGTAAACGGGCCGAAGCGACTCGGCCCGACAATCTGACAGCTAGGAGGTTATATGCTAACAGTGATTCCCGTCATCATCGTGCTCGCGCTGGTTACCGTGTGGGCCGGTGTCAAAATTGTGCCACAGGGCTACCAGTGGACGGTGGAACGCTTTGGCCGCTACACCAAAACGTTGCCGCCCGGTCTAAATCTAGTCGTGCCGTTCATGGACCATATTGGTCGCCGGATCAATATGATGGAGCAGGTCCTCGATATTCCGTCGCAGGAGATCATCTCCAAAGATAACGCCAACGTCACCATCGATGCAGTGTGCTTTATTCAGGTGGTGGATTCGGCGCGCGCCGCTTATGAAGTCAGCAATCTTGAGCTGGCCATCATTAACCTCACCATGACCAATATCCGCACCGTGCTCGGCGGCATGGAGCTGGATGAGATGCTGTCGTAGCGCGATAACATTAATACCCGCCTGCTGCACATTGTTGATGAAGCGACCAATCCGTGGGGGGTAAAAATCACCCGTATCGAAATCCGCGACGTGCGCCCGCCGCAGGAACTGATAGCGGCCATGAACGCGCAGATGAAGGCTGAGCGTACCAAACGCGCCGAGGGCGATAAGCAGTCGCAAATCCTTAAAGCGGAAGGCGAACGTACCTCCGCTTTTTTGCAGGCGGAAGCGCGCGAGCGTCAGGCCGAAGCCGAGGCCAACGCCACGCGGATGGTCTCAGAAGCCATCTCTGCCGGGGATATCCAGGCGATTAATTACTTTGTGGCGCAGAAATACACCGATGCCCTGCAAAAAATTGGCGAAGCGAATAACAGCAAAGTGGTGATGATGCCGCTCGACGCCAGCAGCCTGCTCGGCTCGGTGGCCGGTATCAGCGAGCTGCTGAAAGAGAGTCGTCAGGAGCGCAAACCGTGATGCTGATGGAGCTGATTGCGCATCCGCACTGGTTCTGGCTCACGCTGGGCGGTTTACTGCTGGCAGCGGAGATGCTCGGCACCAGCGGTTACCTGCTGTGGAGCGGCGTGGCGGCGGTGCTGGTCGGGATCATTGAGTGGCTGTTTCCGTTCTCGTGGACCAGCCAGGGCATGTTGTTCGCCGCCCTGACGCTGCTGTGCGTGTTTTTCTGGTATCGCTGGATGCGCTTTCGCGAAAGTGCGCAGCAGCCCAATACGCTCAATCAGCGCGGCAGCCAGCTGATTGGCCAGCACCTGACGTTAGACAGCGCGCTAAAAGACGGCGTAGGTCATGTGCGCATTGGTGACAGCAGCTGGCGCGTGCAGGCGCAGGAAGATTTGCCGGCGGGCACGCTGGTGATCGTGACCGGCGTGTCAGGCATCACGCTGCTGATTCAGCCGCGTTTGCCGCCATCCTGATGACCGCAGCCCGCTAGGTGATTGATGATGGGACATTCGGCACCGTCATCGCCCGGGCAGGCTGCAGCCAGTTCCAGCAGACGCGCGCGCATCGCGTGCAGCTCTTCAATATGCGCCGCGATCTCATCCGCCTTCTGCAGGGTGCGCGCTTTAACATCGGCACTGTGGCGCGCCGGGTTATTAAACAGCGCGACCAGTTCGCGACACTCCTCCAGCGTGAAGCCCACCTGCCGCGCCTGGCGCAGAAAATTGAGCTCATCCAGATGGTGCGCGGCATAGCTGCGATAGCCGTTGTCACTGCGTAACGGCGACGTGACCACCCCTTTCTGTTCGTAAAAACGAATCGCTTTACTGGTCAGCCCGGTTTTTTTTGCTACATCGCTGATGTTCATCTCTGCCCCTTGACCTTCCCCTGAATGGAAGGTTTAGGCTTTATAACTAATCCAAACCTTGCAGCGAGTCAAACCGGATAAACGAGGAGTTGATGATGTCACACACACAATTACTGGCACTGGACGGCTTGTCCTGTGGCCACTGTGTTAAACGCGTTAAAGAGGCGCTGGAGCAGCGCAGCGATGTGGAACAGGCCGAGGTAACGCAGCAGGAAGCGCGCGTCACCGGCGCAGCCAGCGCCAGCGATCTGATTGCCACCGTTGAGCAGGCTGGTTATCACGCGACGCTGAAAAATGAGGCGTTCAGCCCAAAGCCTGATCCGTTGCCAGCTCAGGAGCCGCAGCCGGAGGCGCTGACAACGGAGTCGCAGCCGGCAGAAGAGAATCTTGCGGTGCACCATCTGCTGATTGGCGGGATGAGCTGCGCCAGCTGTGTCAGCCGCGTCGAGCAGGCGTTACAGAAAGTGCCCGGCGTGAGCTAGGCGCGCGTCAATCTTGGTGAGCGCAGCGCGCTGGTGCTGGGCGATGCCGTACCTTCAGCGCTGGTCAGCGCCGTAGACGAGGCGGGTTATTCTGCGGAAGTGATCGAAGATGAACAAACCCGGCGCGAGCGCCAGCAGGTCAGCGCACAGCAGGCGATGCGCCGCTTTAGCTGGCAGGCCGCGCTGGCGCTGATCGTCGGCGTGCCGATGATGGTCTGGGGCATGGTCGGTGATCACATGATGCTAAATGACACCAATCAGACGCTCTGGCGCCTTCTCGGTGCCGTCACGCTGGCAGTAATGGCGCTTGCCGGCGGCCACTTCTATCGCAGCGCATGGCGCAGCCTGCGTCATGCTACCGCCACCATGGACACGCTGGTAGCGCTCGGTACCGGTGCAGCCTGGATCTACTCGATGAGCGTCGCGCTGTGGCCGGCATTTTTCCCGCAACAGGCGCGCCACCTCTATTTCGAAGCCAGCGTGATGATCATTGGTCTGATTAACCTCGGTCATGCGCTGGAGCAGCGCGCGCGCCAGCGCGCCTCACAAGCGCTGGAGCGGCTGCTGGATTTAACCCCGGCGCAGGCCTGCGTGATCACCGCCGAAGGGGAAAAGCAGCTGCCGCTGAGCGAAATCACACCGGGCATGACGCTGAAGCTGGTGACCGGCGATCGCGTACCGGTGGACGGCGAAGTCAGCCGCGGCGAAGCCTGGCTTGATGAAGCGATGCTCACTGGCGAAGCGCTGCCGCAGTCGCGCCTTCCTAGCGATAAGATTTATGCCGGGACGCTGGTGCAGGATGGCGCGCTACAGTTCACCGCCCGCGCCACCGGCAGCCATACCACGCTGGCCCGTATTATCAATCTGGTGCGTCAGGCACAGAGCAGCAAGCCGGAAATGGGCCGGCTGGCCGATCGCATCTCGGCGGTATTTGTGCCGGTAGTGGTGGCGATTGCCCTGCTCAGCGGAGCGGTCTGGTATGTTGTCGGGCCTCAGCCGCATCTGGCCTATACGCTGGTGATTGTCACCACGGTGTTGATTATCGCCTGTCCGTGTGCGCTGAGCTTAGCCACGCCGATGTCGGTGATCGCGGGCGTCGGCCGTGCCGCGGAGCTGAGCGTGCTGGTGCGCGATGCCGATGCGCTGCAGCGGGCCAGCGAAGTTGACACCATTGTGTTTGATAAAACCGGCACCCTGACCCAGGGCACGCCGCAGGTCAGCGAGGTGCTGCTGTACGGCGACTGGGATCGTCAGCAGGTACTGCAGGCCGCCGCCCAGCTGGAGCTGGGATCGGGGCATCCGCTGGCGAAGGCCATCGCCGCCGCCGCACCGGCCGTCAGCGACGCCCGCGTTGCGCAATTTCGTACAATACGTGGCAAAGGTGTGAGTGCTACTGTCGCTGACAGAACGCTGCTGCTGGGCAATGCGGCGCTCCTGGAAGAGCAGCACATCGACCTGCGCGCCGCACAGCAGGATATCGCGCGACTCGCTGCGCAGGGCGCCACGCCGGTGCTGCTGGCGGATCAACAGCAGCTGCTGGACCTGATCGCCCTGCGCAACCAGCTGCGTCCGGAGAGCCGTGCGGCACTACAGCGACTGCATCAGTTGGGCTACCGTCTGATCATGCTGACCGGTGACCATCAGACCACTGCCGCAGCCATCGCTGCCGAAGCGGGCATCGATGAGGTGATCGCCGGCGTGCTGCCGGACGGTAAAGCGCAGGCGATTGCGCAGCTGCAACAGCAGGGGCGCAGCGTGGTCATGGTGGGCGACGGCATCAACGACGCCCCGGCGCTGGCGCAGGCGGATGTGGGTATCGCCATGGGCGGCGGCAGCGATGTGGCGGCTGAAACCGCGGCGATGGCGCTGATGCGCAACAATCTGCACTGCGTGGCCGACGCGCTGGCGATGGCCAACGCCACGCTGCGCAATATGCGGCAGAATCTGCTGGGTGCCTTTGTCTATAACAGCCTGGGCATTCCGATTGCTGCCGGCGTGCTCTATCCGTTTACCGGTGTGCTACTCAGCCCCATCGTCGCCGGTGCCGCCATGGCGCTGTCGTCGATCACCGTGGTGAGCAATGCTAACCGTTTGCTGCGCTTTAAACCGGCGCAGCGGCAATAGCAACCTCTGCCCTGTCTTTCGCTGAGCGAAATCGCTAGCATGGATTTTTGACTTAAAAAGGACACGGCATGAGACGCAGTGTGTGGCACCGCCTGCAACAGCTGGCCAGCAGCCTGTTCCCCGCCAGCTACAGCTGGCCCGCCATGGATATCAGACTCGGAGACCACCGTCTGCATCTGGCTGGCAGTATTCACATGGGCACGCGCGATATGCAACCGCTGCCGGCCGGCTTGCTGCGCCAGCTGCAGAAAGCCGATGCGCTGGTGGTAGAAGCGGATATTACCCGCGGCAGTTCACCGTTTAGTGAGGGTGAAGCGTATCCGCCGCTGACAACGCGGCTGACGCCAGAGACGCTGCAGCAGCTGACGGCGCTGTGCGATGAGCTGTCACTGAACATCGCGCTGTTTGATAGCCTGCCGTTCTGGCAAATTGCGCTGATGCTGCAGGCGCAGCAGGCGCAGCGGCTGGGGCTGCGACCGCAGTACGGTATCGACTATCAGCTGCTGCAGGCAGCGCAGGCGGCAGGAAAACGCATTATTGAGCTGGAAGGGCCGGAAACGCAGATCGCGTTGCTGAAATCACTACCGCAGGATGGCCTGGCGCTGCTGCTGGATACGCTGGAACACTGGCACACCAACGTGCGACTGCTGCAAACCATGATCAGCTGGTGGCTGGATGCGCCGCCCGCCAGCCAGCCGGTGGCGCTGCCGACCACGTTCAGTAGTGAACTGAACGATACCCTGATGCGCAACCGTAATCAGCACTGGCGCGAGCTGCTGCTGGCGCTGCCGCGCGGGCGCTATGTGGTGGCGGTCGGTGCACTGCATCTGTACGGCGAAGACAATTTGCCGCAGCTGCTGAAGGCATAAAAAAGAAGGCCAATATTGCTATCGGCCAGTCAAAGAGGAATTTGTTTATGATTTTGCTTATCGTCAAGGTGACTGGCACCGGCTAATTTTCGCGCAAAGTTCAGATTTTCGCCAGTACTTTCACGCAAACCGAGATAAGAATTTTCGTAGCAAGGATTGAATATGACACCCGCCGTAAAACTGCTGGAAAAACAACAGGTCGCTTTTACCCTGCATCCCTACGAGCATGACAGCCATGAAACCCACTTCGGTGACGAGGCGGTGCGCAAGCTCAACCTGGATGCACGCTAGGTGTTTAAACCCCTGCTGGTGGCGCTCAACGGCGATGGCAAAGCGCTGGCAGTCGCGGTGACGCCGGTCTCCTCACAGCTGGATTTGAAAAAAGTCGCCAAAGCGCTGGGGGCGAAGAAAGCCGACATGGCCGATCCGCAACTGGCGCAGCGCGTCACCGGCTATCTGGTGGGTGGCATCAGCCCGCTGGGCCAGAAAAAGCGGCTGCCGACGGCGATCGATCAGCAGGCCAGCGAATTCCCGACCATCTTTATTTCCGGCGGCAAGCGCGGGCTGGATATCGAACTGGCCGCGCAGGATCTGGCACGGCTGCTGGATGCCACGCTGGCTGACGTGGCGCGCCGCGATTAATCAGGCTGCTGCGCGCACAGCTGGTCGATCATCCAGCGCCCGGCCGAGCCCGGCGGATTGCGCCGCGACCAGATGACATCCACCGCGATATGCTGCGGCCAGCCCGGCACCGGCAGCTCCCGCAAGACCTGATGACCAAACTGCTGCACCAGCCAGCGCGGCAGTACGCTCCAGCCAAACCCCTGCTCCGCCATCTCCAGCAATAACAGATAGGTTGGTGCCGACCAGGTGCGCCCGGCCGGCAGCGGCTGACGGGTTTCCACCCAGGTATTGAGCCGCAGCTGACGCAATTCGCCCAGCTGCGCCTCGCTCACCTGCGATTGGGCTTCCAGCGGGTGATCCTGATGCAGGAAAATCGCCATTTGCGCTTCAACCTGCAGTCGCGCCACCGCCAGATCCGGCGGCAAACGCGGCTGGGCGCGCACCACACCAAGATGCACGCGCCCGGCCTGCAGTAAATCCAGCACATCCTCATCTTCCGCAATCATGCATTCAAACTCTATATCCGGATAGCGTGCCTCAAAGCGCGTCAGCAGATTTTCATGGTGATCGGCCTGCCAGAAGTCGGAAATGGCCAGACTCAGGCGCGGCTCAATGCCCTGTGACAGCCGCACCGCCAGTTCATCCAGCCGCTGGCCCTGAGCGGTCAGCACCGGCTGGCGACCGCTGCGATCAAACAGCGCAAAGCCTAAGTCATCTTCGAGATTTGCCACCGCGCTACTGATAGTGGACTGACTTTTTGCCAGCGCACGCGCCGCTGCTGAAAACGAGCCGCTGGCTACGGTCTGGACAAATGCCTCAAGGGATTCTGGTGAGTACTTCATGCTGAACCATCGCTTTTATCGATAGGTAATCATTTTATCTTAGCATTGTGCAGTGAGAAAATGCGTGGCGTTACTCAAAAGGAGGTTTATATGCGTACCCGTTCACTGAAAGAACGTTTTTGTCATGCCGCAGGCTTTGAAGGGTTAGCGATCGTCACGGTTGCGCCGCTGGCCGCCTGGGTCATGGATAAACCGCTGTTTCAGATGGTCGCGCTGGCGATTATGCTGTCGACCGTCTCCATGCTGTGGAACATCATTTATAACAGCGGCTTTGACCGCCTCTGTCTGCCGCAGCGCCAGCGCGGTCTCGGCCTGCGCGCGTTGCATGCGCTCGGCTTTGAGGGCGGCTTTATCCTCATAGGCCTGCCGATTGCCGCGTGGATGTTGCATATTTCGCTGCTGGACGCTTTCCTGCTGGAAGTGGCGTTCTTTCTGTTCTTTCTGCCCTACACCATGGCTTACAACTGGGCATGGGGTAAGCTGCGCCAGCGCTGGGTCAGCCAGAAATCCTGCCGCGCCTGAACAACAACGGGCGGCTGAAGTGCCGCCCGTCTTGTCACTCGTGCGCCGCGCGCGGCCAGATCCACGCCAGGATCATCTGCGGATAGCTGCGCTTCTTTTGCTTCTCCAGCGCTTTGTCGCGCTCTTCAACCTGCTGCAGTGTCAGGTGCACAATCTGCGGTGGCGCATAATCGGCGACGCGCAGCGGTGAGTGCTGGCTGACATAGCTGCGCAGCACTTCCGCATCACGCAGGCCGCTGTTGCGGAAACCGGCATGTCCGTCAATGACCGGGTAGCCGTCGCCGCCGCTGGCGTTAAAGCTGTTGGTGGCCATGCGATAGGTTTTATCCAGCTGCAGCGGCTCGCCATTGATTTTCACTGCGCTGACGCTTTTGCCATCGGCCACCAAGCTGATGTTGCTGAACTGCGCGAAACCGCCGGAATCGGCTTTGATATTCGCCACCGTAGCCAGGTAGTTCAGCAGCTCTTTGCCCGTCAGAGTCACGGACACCACCTGATTGCCAAACGGCTGGATCTGCAACAGATCGCGCCAGCTGATATCGCCCTGCGCCAGCGAGGTGCGAATACCGCCGCCGCTGATAACGGCAAAATCGACCTGAGTGGCAGCCATCTGCGCGCGCAGGATCAGCTGAGCCAGCGGCATTTGTTCAAAGCGCACCTTACTGCGGTCACCATCAAACACGCTGTCGCTGCTGCCTGTTTTGACCGCCAGCTGTTTGCCGGCGCGCAGCTGATACGGCGTCAGCAGCTTCATCATTGCGCCGTTCTGCGCTATCGCTTCCTGATACGGCAGCCAGGTTTCACTGCCATCGAGGTTCTTCACCTTGTGCTTAAGGTTGACCGGAATCAGCTGATAGTTATCCAGCGTCAGCTCACCGTTGCGGAAGGTAAAATCGCCGCGACCGACAAATTTCCCCCACTCTTTCGCCGGCACAATCCACACGCCGTTCTGGCGATCCGGCTGGCACGGCTGTCCGGGCTGATAATCCGCCACGCTGACATTCTCTTTTGCCATGCACACTGCATCGTGCGAATGGCCGCCGACGATCACATTAACCGTGCCCGGCGGCAGGCTGCGCGCCAGCTCCACATCGCCCGGTGCGTTGCTGCCATGCTGCCCGTCGTCGTAGTGGCCCATGTGCGTCAGCGCGATAATCACATCCGGCTTCTCGCTGGCACGTAGTTCCGCCACCGCTTTTTCGGTCTCTTTCACCGGATCGCGGATCTCTATCTGCGCCACGTTCTGCGGATTGGCGATACGCAGCGTGTCAGTGGTGGTCAGGCCGATCACCGCGATTTTTAGCCCCATGCGATTAAAAATCGCCCACGGCCTGAACAGGCGTTTATCACTGCCTTTGGCATCAATGTTGGCGGCAAGGAAGGGGAACTTCGCCCACTTCTGCTGCTTTTGCAGCACGCTAAGCGGTTTGTCGAATTCGTGGTTGCCGAGCGCCATCGCATCATAGCCGATGAGGTTCATGCCGCGGATATCCGGCTCCGCATTCAGCACATCCGATTCTGGTACGCCGGTGTTGACGTCGCCCGCCGACAGAATCAGCGCGCCGCCGCCCTTCGCCTGCAAATCATACCGCTGCTGATCCATCAGCGTTTTTTGTGCGGCCAGACCATATTCGCCCTGCGCGTTGGCCCAGAAGTGGCCATGATGATCGTTGGTGTGCAAAATGCTGAAACGGTAGCTGCGGTCCGGCTGCCACGCCTGCGCCAGCAGCGGCAACAGCAGCATAATCAGCGCCAGCCAGCGCCCTCTGTGCGGTGATAACAACAAAGCCGATCTCCTTATTCTGCGTTTTTTACCGGGCGGTGCGCCTGATGTGCTTTTTCGCCCTTCTGTGTCGCACAGTTCGCCCTTTAACTCAAGGCCAAAGGCGAATACAGTCATGCATGACTTAACAATCTGATAACGAAATTCCCACCCCTTCAGGATCTTTATGGCAAGTGAACAGACGTTAACCCCGACGCGGCGCACCGGGCGTACCGCTTTTGGCATTCTTGGTGACATCAGTCTCGCGCATCTGCTGAACGATATGCTGCAATCGCTGTTACTGGCGATCTATCCGCTGCTGCAGAAAGATTTCAGCCTCAGCTTTGTGCAAATTGGTTTGATTACGCTGACGTATCAGGTTACGGCCTCATTATTACAACCGCTGATTGGCTATTACACCGACAAATATCCGAAACCCTGGTGACTGCCGGCCGGGATGGGGTTTACCCTGTTCGGTCTGGTGGTGCTGGCCGCGGCGCTGGTTGGCTGCGGCTCATCGGTGTTCCATCCGGAATCGTCGCGCGTGGCGCGTATGGCCTCAGGCGGCCGCCACGGGCTGGCTCAGTCGCTGTTTCAGGTCGGTGGTAACTTTGGCAGCGCGCTCGGGCCGCTGCTGGCTGCCATCATCGTCGCGCCCTATGGCAAAGGCCATCTCAGCTGGTTCATGCTGGCCGCGCTGCTCGGCATCATTGTGCTGCTGCAGGTGAGCCGCTGGTACAGCCACCAGCAGCGCGCCAGGCAGGCCAGTGCTGCTAGCAGGCCGCGACCCCCTGCCGCGCAATAAAGTGGCGCTGGCCATCGGCATTCTGCTGCTGCTGATTTTCTCCAAGTACTTTTATCTCACCAGCCTGAGCAGCTATTACACCTTCTATCTGATACACAAATTCGGGCTGTCCGTGCAGGCCTCGCAGTTCCATCTTTTTGCTTTTCTCGGCGCGGTCACCGCCGGCCCCATTATCGGTGGGCCGATAGGCGATAAAATCGGGCGGAAATATGTCATCTGGGGATCGATTCTCGGCGTGGCGCCGTTTACCCTGCTGTTGCCGCACGCCAGCCTGATGTGGACCAGCGTACTGAGCGTAATTATTGGCCTGATCCTTGCCTCGGCGTTTTCCGCCATTCTGGTCTATGCCCAGGAGCTGCTGCCGGGGCGTATCGGCATGGTTTCCGGGCTGTTTTTCGGTTTTGCTTTTGGCATGGGCGGCCTCGGCGCGGCGGTACTGGGCGTAGTAGCCGACCACACCAGTATCGAATAGGTGTATCAAATCTGCGCCTGGCTGCCACTTATTGGCCTGTTGACCGCTTTCTTACCTGATCAGCAGCAGCGTTGAGCCCTTTTGGGGGGCAACTATTTTTCTCTGCCCCCCTCAATTCTGCATAAATCCTGCCGATATGCTGAGATAACTGAGGAAAATAGCGCTTCGGCTGCGTTTTTGCCTCATTTTTTCAATTTTTTCGTCTTTCACCGCTCAAATGTTTAAACGCGGCGAACGATTGTGCATTACACTAGGTTGTTACAAGTGGATACATTTGCACACAAGGAGACAGGCATGTATCACACTACCCCGTTGCTCACCACCATTGTCGGAGGTCTGGTCCTCGCATTTCTCCTTGGTATGCTGGCGAATCGCCTGCACATCTCGCCGCTGGTCGGCTATCTGCTGGCTGGCGTGCTGGCGGGTCCTTTTACCCCGAGCTTCGTCGCGGATACCAATCTGGCCCCCGAACTGGCTGAACTCGGCGTCATTCTGCTGATGTTCGGCGTCGGTCTGCACTTCTCGCTTAAGGATTTGATGTCGGTAAAGTCGATTGCCATTCCCGGTGCCATCGCGCAGATTGCGGTCGCCACGCTGCTGGGAATGGGTCTGTCATGGGCTATGGGCTGGTCATAGATGACTGGCCTGGTGTTTGGCCTGTGTCTCTCCACCACCAGTACCGTGGTGGTGCTGCGCGCGCTGGAAGAGCGTCAACTGATTGATAGCCAGCTCGGGCAAATCGCCATCGGCTGGCTGATCGTCGAAGACCTGGTGATGGTGCTGACGCTGATGCTGCTGCCGGCCATCGCCGGCATGCTGGAGCAGGGAAATGCCAGCCCGACGCTGCTGGCATGGGACCTGCTGCTGACCATCGGCAAAGTCGCTGCCTTTATGGTGCTGATGATGGTGGTCGGCCGCCGCGTGGTGCCGTGGATTCTGGTCAAAAGCGCCGCCACCGGTTCACGTGAGCTGTTTACGCTGTCGGTACTGGCGCTGGCGCTGGGTATCGCGTTTGGCGCGGTGGAGTTTTTTGATGTCTCCTTTGCCCTCGGCGCCTTTTTTGCTGGCATGGTGCTGAATGAATCAGAGCTCAGCCACCGGGCGGCACACGACACGCTGCCGCTGCGCGATGCGTTTGCCGTGCTGTTTTTTGTCTCGGTAGGCATGCTGTTCGACCCGATGATCCTGCTGGAGCAGCCGCTGGCGGTGCTGGGTGCGCTGGCAATTATCGTGCTGGGTAAATCGATTGCCGCTTGGCTGCTGGTCACGCTACTCGGCCATTCGCGGCGCACCGCGCTGACCATCTCCGTTAGCCTAGCGCAGATTTGCGAATTCGCTTTTATCCTCGCCGGACTAGGGATTTCGCTCGGTATGCTGAGCGACGAAGGCCGCAACCTAGTGCTGGCGGCGGCGATCCTCTCCATCATGCTTAACCCGATTCAGTTTACCGTGCTGGAGCGTTATCTCGACAAAACCGAGACCATGGAAGAGCAGACGCTGGAAGAGGCAATTGAAGAAGAGAAGCAGATTCTGGTGGATATCTGCAATCATGCGGTGATTGTGGGTTACGGCCGCGTCGGCAGCCTGCTAGGACAGCAGTTGATGGAAGCTGATGTGCCCGCTGGTGGTGGTGGAGAATTCGCGCCCGCGCGTCGAAGCGCTGCGCGAACAAGGCATCAAAGCCGTGCTGGGCAACGCGGCGCGTGTCGATACCATGGATTTAGCGCGTCTTGACTGCGCGCGCTGGCTGCTGCTGACCATCCCCAACGGCTATGACGCCGGGGAAATTGTTACCGCCGCGCGCGAAAAGCGGGCAGATATTGAGATTATCGCCTAGGCGCATTATGACGACGAAGTGGCCTATATCATGGAGCGTGGCGCCAATCGTGTGGTGATGGGCGAGCGTGAGATTGCCAACAGTATGTTGCATGTATTGCAGGAAGAGATCGCGCAAAACCCGATTGTGCGCGAGTGCCCGATTTAAAGAAGTTATTGCGCCGCTACGGGTTCGTTATTACCTGTCCCAGTAAGACTCTTCTAAACTGTCTTCCCGCTCCGGCAGCCCGCGCGTCAGACGCGGTGAGTGCTGGTTCAGCACCTGATAACTGACGCGGTTGGCATATTTGCACACCTGCGCCAGCGACGAGTAGGTCAGGTATTCGCGTGCATGTTTGCTGGAGTTTGGCACTTTCTGACGGTGGAAATTGTTGGCGGTAATATAGTGCAGCAGCGCCGCCAGCGCACCATCACCGGCACCGTTGGTGTTCATGATCTTCTCCGGACCGCCCATGTAAGGCGCAATATGAGAGAAGATACGCAGCGGCTGCTGGCAATCCTGATGACGCATCGCGCGGCTGAATTCAAACTGGTTGAACTCCGCGATCGCCCCCGGCAACAGCGGATGATTGGTTTTGCGCTTAAAAGCCTCTTCGGTGAACCCGGCCATATACAGCCCGGTCGGTCCGGCGGTGCACAGCACCAGATCGACCCAGTCCAGCGCCATGTTGGAGGCCAGCAGCGGATCCGCTTCGCCGGTCAGCGCGAACGCTTCCTCTTCATTCATCGCCACAATCGATACGTGTTCGCGCAGGAAATCGCGCCAGAACTGCGGGTTATCCTGAATCACATATTTGGTACCGAGCGTGAGCACCACCGGTACATTGTGCTTTTTGGCGAACTCAATGGCCCGCAGCGTCGCTTCCGGCATCGGTTCGCCCAGCTGACAGCGCACCAGGTAGGACGTCAGCACCAGCGCCGACGCACCGGCAATCACCTCTTCCGGAATACTGGCGGCCTGCATCTGGTTCATCAGGCCAGGGCTGATGGCAAAAGTGCGCTCGCCCTGCTCGCCGAGCAGGGTAAAGCAGCGGCCAATCGCGCCATCGACGCCCTGCAGGAAGTTAAGGTCCATGAGGCTGGAGGTACTGCACAGGTAGCGATAGGCGTAACCGCCAATCTGGATGTTGTTACACATCACGCCGAGCAGCACCGAACGGTCATCGGCCAGCACCGAGTAGTTGTGCAGCGTATTACCGATGGTGCCGCCGGCAAACTGGTGGCTGATCAGCTGCTCGCGCATCAGCTCGTTATACAGCGCTTCGGCGGTCGCATCGTCGATCACCAGCGAATGACCGGCGCTCAGGCCATAGCGCTGCAGGAAGTCGTCATCGACTTTGGCTTCGATATCCACCAGCGTCTGGTCGATACCCACCACCCAGCTGCCCTCTTCCTGCTCCTGCTGGGAAGCCTGCAGCAGCGGATCGCGCGCGTTGACGGGGAAATAGTGTTTGGATTTGCGTTTGCCGGGAAATTTCATGAAAGCTGCCGTCAGGGAAAATCAGGCAGAGAATGATATCACATTCTCTGCCGCACCCTTAGCGGCGCGCTTGTACCAGCTGCACCATCATCTCGATGTGCTCATCATCCTCATTAAGCGCCGGAATGTATTCAAATTTCTCGCCGCCAGCGTGCAGGAAGATTTCGCAGTTTTCACCGCTGATCTCCTCCAGCGTCTCGAGGCAGTCCGCCGCAAAGCCCGGACTCATCACCTGCACATGTTTGATCCCTTTGGCCGGCAGGCTTTTCATAGTCTCGTCCGTGTACGGCATCAGCCACGGCTCGCGGCCAAAGCGCGACTGGAAGGTCATCATGATTTTATGCGGCGCAATGCCGAGCGCGGCGGCCAGGGCGTCGGTGGTGTCTTTGCAGCGCAGCGGATAGTCGTCGCCTTCATTGGCGAAGCGCTGCGGAATGCCGTGGTAAGAGAGCACCAGCAGATCCGGCTCGCCGTGTTGGGCAAACGAGCGCTCCACCGAGGCCTTCAGCGCGGCGATATAGGCCGGATGTTCGGCATAATCGCGGATAAACGCCACTTCCGGCAGGGAATGCAGCGGTTTAAAGCTGGCCGCCAGGCCATCCCACACCGCTGCCACTGTGGAGCAGGAGAACTGTGGATAGAGCGGCAGCACGATGAATTTGGTGACGCCCTGCGCCAGCAGACGCTCAACCGCACCGTTAAGGCTCGGCTGGCCGTAACTCATGCCCAGCTCTACCGGCATATCCAGCCGCTGCGCCAGAGCGGCACGCTGCCGCTTGCTGAACACCATCAGCGGTGAGCCTTCGTCCATCCACACCGATGCGTACAGCTTCGACATGCGCGGCGAGCGGAACGGCAGAATGATGAAATTGAGAATCGGCCACCACAGCCAGCGCGGCGTATCCACCACGCGCGGATCGCCGAGGAACTGTTTCAGATAGCGTTTCACCGCCGCGGTGGTCGGTGCGTCTGGTGTACCTAAGTTAACCAGTAAAACCCCAAGCTTATCTTGCCTCATTGTATTTCCTTGATGTCGCAGACAATGGTTCTGAATCGGGGGAAATTGTAGCGGAAAAAGCGGAGGGGGAAAGCAATTGCTGCAAAAGGGCCGGACAACCGGCCCTGGTCACTACTTAGCCGAGGATATCGGCCAGCTGTGCACTCCCTTCGGTCACCTGGCGGGTGCCGTCGATTTTGTGGTATTCGGTGTTACCGGCTTCGGCTTCTTTGCTGTAGTAAGCAATCAGCGGCGCGGTCAGCTGATGGTATTCAACCAGACGCTTACGCACGGTCTCTTCCTGGTCATCTGTACGCGTGGTCAGCTCTTCGCCGGTCACGTCATCTTTACCTTCCACTTTTGGCGGATTGTATTTGATGTGGTAAACGCGGCCTGACGGCGCATGCACGCGACGACCTACAATGCGATCGACAATCAGTTCGTCCGGTACGGCGAACTCGAGCACGTAATCTACCTTGATGCCCGCCTCTTTCATGGCGTCAGCCTGCGGAATGGTGCGTGGGAAACCATCGAGCAGAAAGCCGTTTTTGCAGTCTTTCTGCGCGATACGCTCTTTAACCAGCGCAATCACCAGCTTGTCCGTTACCAGTTTACCGGCATCCATGATGGCTTTCGCCTGCTGGCCCAATTCGGTGCCGGCTTTGACAGCCGCACGCAACATGTCGCCCGTGGAGATCTGCGGAATACCGTATTTCTCCATGATGAATTGAGCCTGAGTGCCCTTACCTGCGCCCGGTGCCCCGAGCAGAATAATACGCATTGCGTAATTCCCCTTGCGAATCGCATTGATCAATCTGAGAAGGCCAAGAACATACCATTATGACCCGCACACCACAAGGCAACGGGCCCCCCGGGCGCTGAAAGGCCTACTTTGACCTGCTTTAGCGCTGTGCGCCAGTAGCACGCGCGTTTTTAAGAATTTCGGCTGTCTCTGAGCACCTCGCGCAGCCGTTTTTTTTGCGCAGCGATGACGTTCTGCGGCTTATTGCCGTTGCCGCGCACGCTGACCGGCAAAAACAGGCGATGCGGCGCGGGCAGCAACTGCATATCCGCGGGCAACGGTGGCAGCGCACTGCCGGGCGGCAAGGGCAGCAGAGCAAACGGCAGGCCGGGCTGGTGAATCGACTGCATTGTGAACGGCGTATCCAGCGTCAGGCTGTCGACACTGGCAACGTTGAAGGGCTGCCAGTCGTCCTGCGCCATGTGCTCCAGCGCGCGTTCCGGCGCATCACCCAGCGCCAGCCCCTGTTCGAACAGCCGCAGTTCGCTGCGGACCAGCGTACTAAAATCATGAGTACGCAGCGCAATCAGCACCAGCTCGTCGCTCAGCATCGCATGCTGATTCAGTTGGGTGACAAACAGTCGTGCCTCGCTGATGAGTCGTTTATGCAACACGCTGGCGAAGGAGCCGGACGCGTGCGTCACGCCCTAGCTCTGGCAGGCACTCAGATTGCGCACCCGACCCTGCTGCATATCGACGTGATCGACCAGCGCGATATTGCCCGCCATCATCGGCAGGGCCGGCAGCACGCTGAGTTCGCTGACCGGATATTGCGCGGCGTAGCGCGTCTGATTGCGCGCCTGCTCCTGGCGCAGAAACAGTTGCGAGAGCAGCACGCGCGCGATGTGCAGTGAAGGGGCAAAAAACAGATCGTAATTTTCCAGCCGATAGTGACGGGACAGCAAGCCACGCAGCCGATCGCGCGCCGCCGCCCTGGCAGTAGCCTGTTGTGAAGTCATCACGTGACATTTCTCTTGGTTATTCTGCTGTGTGAAGCTGGCGCTGGCAGCAGACATCGCCGCTGCTGTACACAGCGAAGCCGGTCCGTCAACCCGCCAGATTAAGCAGGAAAGGTTAGGTTAATGCGGCTGGACATTAAAATGATATAAACTGACAATCCCTATTAGGTTTTTACACAGGGGATGAGTATGACCGCGCTTCCGTCGTTACGTGCACTGCACTATTTTCATCAGGCGGCGCTGCATTGCAGCTTTAGCGTCGCGGCCGAATGTCTCCATGTCACCCACAGCGCCATCAGCCATCAGATTCGCCAGCTGGAGAGCTGGATGGGCAAACCCTTGTTCATCCGCACTAACGGGCGCGTGCGCTTAACCTCTCACGGCGAACGTCTGCTGGTGAGCTGCCAGAAAGCCTTTAGCGAACTCTCCACCACCTGCGTAAGTATTCGCACTGGGATGCGCAATCATCTGAGCGTTGCCTGTACCCCGAGTTTTTTATCCCAGTGGCTGATTCCGCGCATCAGCAGCTTTTACCAGCGCTATCCCGATATTGAAGTGCAATTCCAGCCGCAGGGCGATATTGCTCAGCTGCGCAGCGAACACACCGATGTGCTGATCCTCAGTTATGAACAGGCGCCGGACGACGACATTGATGCCTCGCTCATCAGCGATGATTACGTCGGCCCGCTGTGCGCCCCACAGTACGCGGCGCGTTTTCACAGCGAGCAGGATCTGGCGTCGCTGCCGCTTTTGCACGCCGATACCCGCCTGCAGGCCTGGGCCGAATGGGCGAAGATCAGCGGCGTGCGCGGTAATTTTTGGCTGGGCAAACATTTCGATAATTTGACGCTGGCGATTCAGGCCGCGAGAAACGGGCTGGGCGTGATTGTGGCGCCGCGCCTGCTGGTGCGTCAGCAGCTGAACGACGGCACGCTGATTGCGCCGCTGGGGTTTGTGCGCGCCGACCGTGCCACCTGGATGATGACCAAGCGGTCACGCCAACACGATGCGGAGATTACGTTGTTCCGGGATTGGTTGCGGGATGAAGCGCTGAAGTAAGCAAGGGCGGCATAAATAAAAAAGGTCGTCATCAATGACGACCTTACGGATGCCGGTGACAGGTAACCTGTAGGGTCGGCATTCATGCCGACCGTTTCGATTACCGCACCGCGTTACGCCGTCAGCAACTGATTCATGCGGCGGATAAACTGGTTAGGATCGTCCAGCGTGCCGCGCTCGGCCAGCAGCGCCTGATCCAGCAGCAGTTCAACCCATTCCGCAAAGCGCGCTTCATCCTGCGTATCAGCCACGCGTTTCACCAGCGTATGCTCCGGATTGATCTCAAAGATGTACTTCACTTCCGGCACGTCCTGACCGGCCGCGGCGAACAGCTTAGCCATCTGCGTGGTCATTTCGTTGGCGTCGGTGGTCACAATCGCCGGCGTGTCGGTGAGGCGATGGGTCAGGCGCACCTCTTTGACGCGCTCGCCCAGCAGGGTTTTCACGCGATCAACAAACGGCTCCAGCGCTTTTTCCGCTTCCGTCTCTTCGTCCGCCAGCTTGCTCAGCGACTCATCCGCTTTGCTCACCGACTGGAACGCTTTGCCATCGAACTCAGTCAGGTAGCTCATCATCCACTCGTCGATACGATCGGACAGCAGCAGGACCTCGATGCCTTTCTTACGGAACAGCTCCAGATGCGGGCTGCTTTTCGCTGCGGCGTAGCTGTCGGCAGTGATGTAGTAAATCTTCTCCTGCCCTTCAACCATGCGGCTAACGTAATCTTCCAGCGAAACGGTCTGCGCCGCGCCTTCGCTCTGGGTGGTGGCGAAACGCAGCAGTTTAGCAATCGCCCCCTGGTTGGCATGATCTTCCGCCGGGCCCTCTTTCAGCACCAGACCGAACTCTTTCCAGAACTGCTGATATTTCTCGGCGTCGTCTTTGGACAGTTTTTCCAGCATCTGCAGGCTGCGTTTGGTCAGCACGGCGCGCAGGCTCTGCGTGACACGGCTGTCCTGCAGGATTTCACGGGAGACGTTGAGCGGCAGATCGCTGGAATCAATCAGGCCACGCACAAAGCGCAGGTAGTTCGGCATGAACTGTTCCGCGTCATCCATGATAAAGACGCGCTGCACGTACAGCTTCAGACCGTGCTTGCTGTCGCGGTTCCACATGTCGAACGGAGCACGCGACGGGATGTACAGCAGGCTGGTGTACTCCTGCTTGCCTTCGACGCGGTTGTGGCTCCAGATGGCCGGATCGCTGAAATCATGGGCGATGTGTTTGTAGAACTCGTTGTACTCTTCGTCGCTGATTTCGCCTTTGTTACGCGTCCACAGCGCCTGGGCTTTGTTGATCTTCTCCCAGGTGACGGTATCGTTCTCTTCGTCTTTGGTCTCGATCTCCACCGGCAGCGCGATGTGATCGGAATATTTGCTGATTACGTTGCGCACGCGCCACGCGTCGAGGAAGTCATCTTCGCCTTCACGGAAGTGCAGCGTAATTTCGGTGCCGCGATAGGCTTTCTCAATCTCCGCCAGCGTATACTCGCCTTCGCCGGCGGATTCCCAGAACACGCCTTCGTCGGCTTTGGCGCCCGCGGCACAGGTGCGTACCGTCACTTTGTCAGCCACGATAAACGCCGAGTAGAAACCGACGCCGAACTGGCCGATCAGCTGGCTGTCTTTCGCCTGATCGGAACCCATCGATTCCAGAAACGCTTTGGTGCCGGATTTCGCGATGGTACCGAGGTTTTCAATCACCTCATCACGGCGCATACCGATGCCGTTATCGCTCAGCGTCAGCGTGCGTTTTTCCTTGTCGACCGAGATACGCACGCGCAGCTCGCCATCGCCTCCGTACAGATCCGGCGTCGACAGTGCGCGGAAGCGCAGCTTGTCAGCCGCATCGGAGGCGTTGGAGATCAGTTCATGCAGGAAAATCTCTTTGTTTGAATAGAGGGAATGGATCATCAGGTGCAGAAGTTGTTTTACCTATGACTGGAAGCCACGCGTCTCTTGTCCTTTCATGGTCATTGCTACCTCAACAGAATCGGGGTTGATCAATTGTTGAGAGTGAAATGGGGATGGCGGTGAGAATTTCAAGCCGGTATTGCAGCAGGATACCGGCAAGTGGTCAGAATTTAATCTTGTGCCGTCCGGCAAGCGAGTGCGACAGCGTTGTGCCGTCGACCATTTCCAGTTCACCGCCGACCGGAACCCCGTGCGCAATGCGGCTGGCGTCAACGCCATACTGGCCGCACAGCTCGGCGATATAGTTAGCCGTGGCTTCGCCTTCCACCGTTGGGTTGGTGGCGAGGATCACCTCCTGCAGCGTCTCACGTTCAAGGCGCTGCTCCAGCCGATCCAGGCCAATATCCTGCGGGCCGATGCCGTCCAGCGGCGACAGATGGCCCATCAGCACAAAATAGCGACCGCCAAACTGGCCGGTCTGCTCGATGGCGTGGATATCCGCCGGGCTCTCCACCACGCAAATCTGGCCGTTTTGCTGACGGCGGGGATTGGCGCAGATGGTGCAGATCTCCTGCTCGGTGAAGGTGCGGCAGTCGGAACAGTGGCCGATCTCTGCCATGGCGCGGGTCAGCGCTTGCGCCAGGCACATGCCACCGCTGCGATCGCGCTGTAACAGATGAAACGCCATGCGCTGCGCCGATTTCGGGCCAACGCCCGGCAAACAGCGCAGCGACTCCATCAAAGCTTCAAGCAGTGGACTGGTTTGCATCAGAACGGCATCTTGAAGCCAGGCGGCAGCTGCATACCGGCAGAGACGGACGCCATCTTCTCTTTCTGCGTTTCATCAATACGGCGCGCCGCATCGTTGAACGCCGCAGCGATCAGATCTTCCAGCATCTCTTTGTCATCTTCCAGCAGGCTGGGATCGACTTCCACGCGGCGGCAGTTGTGCGCACCGTTGATGGTCACTTTGACCAGGCCAGCCCCTGATTCTCCGGTGACTTCCAGTGCGGCGATCTCTTCCTGAACCTTGGCCATTTTATCCTGCATCTGCTGGGCCTGTTTCATCAGGTTGCCCAATCCGCCTTTACCAAACATAGTTTTCTCTCTCTGCTGGGGCTGCGCGCAACGCTGCGCGACAGCGTGATCATACGGGTCGGATACTCTCTTCATCCAGGTCCGCATCAAAGAAGCGACGCAGCGTCTGAATGTGGGTATCGCTTTCGATCGACTGACGCGCCTGCGCCAGTTTCTCTTCATAAATGGCCTGACGCCACTCCAGCGGCGTCAATACCGCCGGATTATCGTCTTCCACGATGGTCAGTTCAACCGTCTGGCCGGCCGCCTGGCTCAGCGCGTCCTGAATCGCCTGGCGCGCCGGGGCAGAGTTGAGATGACGCTGGCTGCTGCGCAAATGCAGCGTCACGCCCTGCTCATTCACCTCTTTCCACGCGTTCAGCGCGACCTGCTGGACCAGCTTCGGCAGCGTCAGCGTGGCGATTTCCGCCGCCCAGGCGTCGCGCTGCAGCGCCTCTTCCGCCAGTTTGAGCGCCAGCTCTGGCGTTTTCTCATGCTCCAGCGCAGAACGCAAGGCTTTTGGCGTCGCCACTGGCTCCGGCTTGCTCTCCTCCTGCTGCTGGGCTTTCCAGCGATACGCTTCCGGTTTCGCCGGCGCTTTTACCGCCGGCTCAGACGCGCGCTGTTGCACGCGCTCGGTGACGCTTGCCAGACGTTCCAGCGCCGGGTTTGCCGGCCGCGCGGAACGCGCTGCCGGCTCACTCTTTTTTGCTTTGCCGGCTCCCTGACGCAGCAGTTGCGTCCGCGCCTGTAACAGCTGACTGATGGCGTCGGGCAAATTATCGGGGGCCGGTGCCATATTGGGATAATCATAGGCCGGCGGCGGCGACTCATCCAACGGCGGTGCCATCTGCAGCTGCGCGGCCACAGCGGGTGCGGCTTTGGTCTGGGGCGCTGGCGCGGCAACGGCCGGTGCGGCCTGCGGCGTCAGCGACGGGCGCGCTACCGGTTCAGCGATGGTGGCCTGCGGATGAAACGCCAGCGCACGCAGCAGCGTCATTTCCACGCCCAGCCGGCGATCCGGCGCCAGCGGCAAATCTTTGCGCCCCATCAGCAGCGTCTGGTAATAGAGCTGAACGTCAGCAGGCGGCAGCACGCGCGCCAGTTCGCGCAGGCGCTGCGCCTGGCTGGCATCATCTTCGCCAAGCGAGCTGGGCAGCAGCTGGACCATCGCGATACGGTGCAGCAGACGCAGCATCTTCACCAGCAGCGCCTCCCACTCCACGCCGCGCGATGCGGCCTGATTCAGCAGCGCCATCACCTGTTCGCCGTTGCCTTCCACCAGCGCTTCAATCAGCGCCAGCGGCTGTTCATCATCCAGCGTGCCCAGCATTTGCGCCACGCTGTCGCGCGTGACGCTGCCCTGCCCCATGGCAATCGCCTGATCGGTCAGGCTGAGCGCATCGCGCATACTGCCGTCGGCAGCGCGCGCCAGCAGATGCAGCGCGCGCTGCTCGGCGTCAATCTGCTCCTGCTGCAGCACGTGCGCCAGCTGCTGCTGAATCTGTTCGACGTCGAGGGCTTTCAGGTGGAACTGCAGGCAGCGCGACAGAATGGTTACCGGCAGCTTCTGCGGATCGGTGGTCGCCAGCAGGAATTTCACGTGCGACGGCGGCTCTTCCAGCGTTTTCAGCAGCGCATTAAAACTATGGCGCGACAGCATGTGCACTTCATCGATCAGAT
Source organism: Type-A symbiont of Plautia stali (assembly GCF_059731155.1). Classification (NCBI taxonomy): domain Bacteria; species Type-A symbiont of Plautia stali. Next base: position 2,668,741 of record NZ_AP035891.1, read on the forward strand.
AGACCTTAAAGCGCCCGCGTGCGGGCGCATACTGCACGTTATCCAGCAGGTCGCGCGTGTCTTCCACTTTGGTGCGCGAGGCGGCATCGATTTCAATCAGATCGACAAAGCGCCCCTGTTCAATCTCGCGACAGTTATCGCACTGTCCACAGGGCGTGGCCGTTATACCAGTTTCGCAGTTGAGGCCTTTGGCCAGCAGACGCGCAATCGAGGTTTTCCCCACGCCGCGCGTGCCGGAAAACAGATAGGCATGATGGATGCGTCCCAGTGACAACCCGTTGGCCAGCGCCGTCAGCACATGTTCCTGACCGATTACGTCGGCGAAAGCCCGGGGACGCCATTTTCGCGCAAGTACCTGATAGCTCATGTGGATTCAATCACTGGAGTTGTTTAACCTGGCACAGCAGCACGCTCAGTTGCGCCGATTCTGCCGTGGGACTTAGGGGAAAAATGCGGTGACGCAAACCCTGTTTATTTTGACAGGAGTGTAACAGCCACAGCCGGATATGCCTATACCCGAGATACGTTGCGCGCTGCGCTTAAGGGCGGAATACACGTGTCAGGGAGTGCGAAGAGAGGCGCCGCCGGGCACCAGGGCTGGCGGCGCGATGGCCTTAGTGGCCGGGGAAGTTGACCAGGCTGTAGCAGTCGATACCCAGCGCGTTCAGGCGCGCTTCGCCGCTTAAATCAAACAGGTTGATCACGAACGCGGCGTCTTTGACCTCACCGCCCGTACGACGAATCAGTTTCACCGTGGCTTCAAGGGTGCCGCCGGTAGCCAGCAGATCGTCCACCACCAGCACCACATCGCCGGGTTTGATGGCGTCTTTGTGCAGTTCCAGCGCGTCTGAACCGTACTCCAGTTCATAGCTTTCGCTGAAAGTTTCACGCGGCAGTTTGCCCGGTTTGCGCACCGGCACAAATCCCACGCCCAGACCCAGCGCAACCGGCGCTCCGAACAGGAAGCCACGCGCTTCGGTGCCCACCACTTTGGTGATGCCTTTATTACGATAACGCTCCACCAGAATGGCGATCGCTGCGGCATACGCCTGCGGATCTTCCATCAGACTGGTGACGTCACGGAACAGGATGCCCGGCTTCGGATAGTCAGGAATGCTTTTGATGCTGTTTTTGATCAGTTCAAGCTGCTGCGCAGTTGCGGTCATATAAGGTTACGCTTGGAAAAATATCTAAAACGCGCAGCTCCCACAGCGCCAATACCCGGAAACCGGGTTAAGCGAAGTCGTTTCTCAAAGGGAAGCCACGCACGAAGATGCCCAAATCTAAGCAAACAGCCGGCTAAATGCAACCCTGATGCTACGGTTCGTGCGGGTTCGCACTTTCTGCTACAACCGGTATGCGCCACAGCATGAGCAGCAGCAGCGCCAGCATCACGCCGAGCAGGATGCGCAGCCACAGCAGCTTCACCAGCCAGATTGAAACCGCAAAGGTGATGACAATCAGCAACATGGCGCGGCTTTTGGCACTGGACGGCATGGCGCGATGCTGCTGCCAGTGGCGCAGATAGCGGCCAAACGGCGAGCGCCACAGCAGCCAGTGGTGAAAGCGCGGCGACGAGCGGGCAAAACACCAAGCGGCCAGCAACACGAATGGCGTGGTCGGTAGTAAAGGTAATACAATGCCCAGCGTGCCCAGCACAATCGCCAGCCAGCCAAGGCTTAAAAGTAAAATGCGCTGCATGCCAGATGCCTGAAAAATGTCACAACAGCGCTACGTTAACACAGACGGAATCGAAGTGATGCCTCAACTGCCCGCCTAACAACGTCTGCACGCAATGATTGACACGCTGCGCCAGCAGATTGCGCAGCAGCCGGACGGTAGCTGCCGTCAGCCGCGCTTTGACGCGCAGCTGTTTCGCTGCAAAGGCACGCGGCTGGCTGACTATCTGCAAGAGCTGCAGCACAATGCGGCGCAGCTCGTGGCGTCCGACAGTGATGCGTCGCGCCGCCAGTGGCTAGCGCAGAAGGTGCTGGACCAGATTGCCGCGCTGCAGCGCGAGTGCAGTAGCCATCAACTGCGCGTGGTGCGTGAACGGCCGCGTCGCGATCCGCTGCAGCCGAAGCGTGATGAGTACCGCGGCTACGAAACGCGACTGCTGGCCATGCTGCAGCAACGCGAACAGCACCTGACACGCTGCCGCGCCGCGCTGCATAAACTGGAGATCGCGGCGCAGCCGTAAGCCGTTCGCTTTCCTCTATACTGGAAACAGCGCTGACGGGAGGAGAAGCATGACCCTTATCATCTGGATTATTATTGGCCTAGCTGCCGGCTGGCTGAAGCGGAGGGTGTTTCCCGGCCGTCCCGGCGGACTGGTGCCGACGCTGGTGCTGGCGGTGATCGGCGCGCTGATTGGCGGCTACATCGCCACTTACTTCACCACGGGCGACCTCGGTACGCTGCATCCGACGGGCTTTGCCGTGGCGCTGGCCGGTGCCCTGCTGATGCTGCTGGTCGCCGCTAAACTACGCATTTAGGAGACACTATGACGCTGGATACCGCGCCGGATGACATCAAGCTGGCGGTCGATTTAATTCAGCTGCTGGAGGAAAACCAGGTGCCCGCGGCCACAGTGCTGGCTGCGCTGGCGATTGTCCAGCGCGATTATGAGCAGAAGCTGGCGGCCGAGCGCACCACTTAGCGCGTGCCGGCGAGCGTCGGGCTCAGGCGCAGCATATCTATGAATGCCTCGACCAGCTGCGGTGCTTCACTCACCAGATCAAAACTTTGCGGATTGAATAACCAGCTCTCCATCATGCCGCTGATGTAGCCGCGCATCAGCAGCGCCGCCTGACGGGTGTTGAGGCTGGCCGGAAGCTGCCCGGCCTCAATACAGCTGCGCAGCACCTCTTCGAGGCGGTCATAACACGCCTGCAGCATCCCCTGCTGCATCGCCATTAACGTCGACATTTCGCCAACGAACTCACATTTATGGAAGATAATCTCCATTAATGCGCGTCTTTGTGGATCCTTTGCTGTGGCTTCAAGGATATAGATCAGCATCGAACGCATTACAGAAAGTGGATCGCCAGGGTATTTTGTCTGATACTCAAGTTCCACATCGTCGAGCCCGGCGTCGCAGCGCAGCCAGATCTCCTGTAACAGATCGGCTTTATTTTTAAAATGCCAGTAGATAGCGCCGCGCGTGACGCCAGCGGCCGTGGCTATATCCGCCAGTGAGGTGGCGGCCACACCGTGTTCAGAAAAGTGAGCTAAAGCGGCATCCAGAATTTGATGTCGCGTTTCAAGTGCTTGCGCTTTGGTTTTTCGTGCCATAGAGGACTGTTTTTACAAACTGGCAAGTTTACATACATTTGTGAATGTATGTACCATAGCACGATCCGTGTTTTAACGCAGCAATGGGTTTAACGGTTTGTGATCCATTGATCATTTGATATCGGACACTAGAGGTTTATTTATGAATAAAAACAGAGGATTCGCGCCTCTGGCGGCCGCCGTGATGCTTACAGGCAGCTTTTTGTTAACAGGATGTGATGATAATAAATCCCAGCAAGCCGCCCAGCAGCAGCCCCCGGAAGTGGGTGTTGTCACGTTAAAAAACGAGCCCCTGAAAATCACCACCGAACTGCCAGGCCGTACTTCGGCGTTCCGCGTGGCTGAAGTGCGTCCACAGGTGTCAGGTATCATTCTCAAGCGTAATTTTGTTGAAGGCAGTGATGTCAAAGCCGGCAATTCGCTGTACCAGATCGATCCCGCCACCTATCAGGCCGCGTACGACAGCGCAAAAGGCGATTTAGCCCAAGCTCAGGCCAACGCGCGCGTTGCCCAGCTGACGGTGAATCGTTACAAGCCGCTGCTGGGTACCAAATATATCAGCCAGCAGGACTACGATAACGCCGCAGGCACCGCCGCGCAGACCGCCGCAGCCGTACAGGCGGCGCAGGCCAATGTGGAAACCGCCCGCATTAACCTGGCGTACACCAAAATGACCTCGCCAATCAGCGGCCGCATTGGTAAATCCTCCGTGACAGAAGGTGCGCTGGTGTCGAACGGCCAGACCACCGCGCTGGCGACCGTGCAGCAACTCGACCCGATGTACGTCGATGTGACCCAATCCAGCGATGATTTCCTGCGCCTGCGCGGCGAGCTGGAATCCGGTCAGCTGAAACAAAACGACGGTAAAGCTAACGTTACCCTGCTGATGCAGAACGGTAGCGCATACAGCCAGCCGGGCACACTGGAATTCTCTGATGTTACCGTGGATGAAACCACCGGCTCGATTACCCTGCGCGCGATTTTCCCGAATCCGGATCATCGTTTGCTGCCGGGCATGTTCGTGCGTGCACGTCTGGATGAGGGCACCAACCCGACTGCGCTGCTGGTACCGCAGACCGGCGTAACCCGCACGCCAACCGGTGAAGCCACCGCGATGGTGGTGGGCGCGGATAATAAAGTCGAAGTGCGTAAGATTACCGCTAACCAAGCGTTTGGCGGCAAATGGCTGGTGACCGATGGCCTGAAAGAGGGCGATCGCGTGATTACCGTCGGTATTCAGCGTGCTAAACCGGGTGCTCAGGTGACGCCGCAGGAAGTCAAAGATGATGCCAAAGCCGCACCGGAATCTCAGTCTGCTAAATCATCGTCATAAACAGGAGCCGTTGATACATGGCTAAGTTCTTTATCGATCGCCCCATTTTTGCTTGGGTGCTTGCCATCATTATTATGCTGGCGGGGGCGCTATCGATTATCAAACTGCCGATCGAGCAATATCCCAACGTTGCGCCGCCGGCAGTTGAAATCCAGGCATCATATCCGGGTGCAGACGCGAAAACGCTACAGGATTCGGTAACGCAGGTTATCGAACAGAATATGAACGGCATCGACAGGCTGATGTATATGTCCTCGAGCAGTGACTCTTCGGGTACGCTGACGCTGACGCTGACCTTCCAGTCTGGCACTGACGCCGACATTGCTCAGGTGCAGGTGCAGAACAAACTGCAGCTGGCGATGCCACTGCTGCCGCAGGAAGTACAGCAGCAGGGGATTCAGGTGAAAAAATCCTCCAGCAGCTTCCTGATGCTCGCCGGTTTCGTCAGCGAAGATGGCAGCATGACGCAGAACGACATCTCAGACTACGTAGCGTCGAACATCAAAGATCCGATCAGCCGTACGCCTGGCGTCGGTGATACTCAGGTGTTTGGTGCGCAGTATGCGATGCGTATCTGGCTCGATCCGCACAAGCTTAACAACTACCAGCTGACGCCAGTGGATGTGATCAGCGCGCTGCAAACCCAGAACACCCAGGTGGCCGCCGGTCAACTGGGCGGTACCCCACCGGTGCCGGGTCAGCAGCTTAACGCCTCGATCATTGCCCAGACGCGTCTGACCTCGACTGAAGAGTTCGGTAACATCATGCTGAAGGTCAATCAGGACGGCTCACAGGTGCGCCTGCGCGATGTCGCGAAGATTGAACTCGGCGGTGAAAACTACGAGAGCATTGTCCGCTATAACGGCAAACCAGCGTCCGGTATCGGTGTCAAACTGGCGACCGGCGCCAACGCGCTGGATACCGCCGACGCGGTGAAAGCGGAACTGACCAAGCTAAAACCGTTCTTCCCGGCCGGCATGAAAACCGTTTACCCGTACGACACCACGCCATTCGTTAAGATCTCCATTTTCGAAGTGGTGAAAACGCTGTTCGAAGCCATCGTGCTGGTGTTCCTGGTGATGTATCTGTTCCTGCAGAACTTCCGCGCGACGCTGATTCCTACCATCGCCGTTCCGGTGGTGCTGCTGGGCACCTTTGCCATCATCAGTGCCTTTGGCTACTCGATAAACACCCTGACGATGTTCGGCATGGTGCTCGCCATCGGCCTGCTGGTGGATGACGCCATCGTGGTGGTGGAAAACGTTGAGCGCGTCATGGCGGAAGAAGGATTACCGCCGAAAGAAGCCACCAAACGCTCGATGGAACAGATCCAGGGCGCGCTGGTTGGCATCGCGCTGGTGCTGTCAGCGGTATTTATCCCGATGGCGTTCTTCGGCGGCTCAACCGGGGTTATTTATCGTCAGTTCTCGATCACCATCGTTTCGGCGATGGCGCTGTCGGTGCTGGTGGCGTTGATTCTGACGCCAGCGCTGTGTGCCACCATGCTGAAGCCCATCAAAAAAGGCGAACACGGCAAAACCACCGGTTTCTTCGGCTGGTTTAACCGCCTGTTTGATAAGAGCACCAACCATTACGTCGACAGCGTCGGCCACATTGTGCGCAGCACCGGCCGCTATCTGCTGATTTATCTGCTGATTGTGGTCGGCATGGCCTACCTGTTCCTGAAACTGCCTACCTCGTTCCTGCCGGAAGAGGATCAGGGGCTGTTACTGGCGCAGGCGCAGCTGCCTGCCGGTGCGACCCAGGAACGTACGCAGAAGGTGCTGGATCAGGTTACGGATTACTTCCTGACCAAAGAGAAAGACAGCGTGAATTCGGTGTTTACCGTTAACGGCTTTGGCTTCGCCGGTCGTGGACAGAACACCGGTATCGCCTTCGTCAGCCTGAAGCCATGGGATGAGCGTGGTGATGCCAGCCTGAAAGTGCCGGCGATTGCCGGACGTGCGATGCAGGCGCTGGGTCAGATCAAAGATGCCATGGTGTTCCCGTTCAACCTGCCGGCCATTATCGAACTGGGTAACGCCACCGGTTTCGACTTCCAGCTGATCGATCAGGGTAACCTCGGCCATGAGAAGCTGACCGCCGCGCGTAACCAGCTGTTTGGCATGATTGCCCAGCATCCGGATACGCTGGTGGGCGTGCGTCCGAACGGGCTGGAAGATACGCCGCAGTACAAACTGATGATCGATCAGGAAAAAGCGCAGGCGCTCGGTGTGTCGCTGTCCGACATCAACACCACGCTGGGTGCGGCCTGGGGCGGTTCTTACGTCAACGACTTCATCGACCGCGGTCGCGTGAAGAAAGTGTACGTGATGGGTCAGGCCGACTCGCGCATGCTGCCGGATGACATCAGCAAATGGTACGTGCGCAACAGCGCCGGGACCATAGTGCCGTTCTCTGCCTTCTCTTCGGCGAAGTGGCAGTATGGTTCACCGCGTCTGGAGCGCTACAACGGTCTGCCATCAATGGAGATTCTTGGTCAGGCGGCGCCGGGCAAGAGCTCGGGTGATGCCATGAACCTGATGGAGAGCCTCGCCTCGAAGCTGCCTGCGGGTATCGGCTACGACTGGACCGGCATGTCCTATCAGGAACGCCTGTCCGGCAACCAGGCGCCTGCACTGTACGCCATTTCGCTGATTGTGGTGTTCCTGTGTCTGGCCGCGCTGTATGAGAGCTGGTCGATTCCGTTCGCGGTCATGCTGGTGGTGCCGCTGGGTGTGATTGGCGCCCTGCTCTTCACCACGCTGCGCGGTCTGAGTAACGACGTGTACTTTGTGGTGGGTCTGTTGACCACCATTGGTCTCTCGGCGAAGAACGCCATCCTGATCGTTGAATTCGCCAAGGATTTGATGGAGAAGGAAGGCAAAGGGCTGGTCGAGTCGACGCTGGAAGCCTCACGTATGCGTCTGCGTCCGATTCTGATGACGTCGCTGGCGTTCATCCTCGGCGTACTACCGCTTGCGATCAGCAGCGGTGCCGGCTCCGGCGCACAGAACGCCGTCGGTACCGGCGTAATGGGCGGGATGGTGACGGCCACCGCGCTGGCGATCTTCTTCGTGCCGGTGTTCTTCGTAGTGGTGCGCCGCCGTTTCAGCAAGAACAAGTCTGAGCTGGAACAGGACCATCCGGTCGATCACACTCACTGATATTTTCTCTCTGCTAAAAGGCCGCGCAAGCGGCCTTTTTTATTGCGCACTCCCCTGCCCCGCACGTTCCATGACAAATCCGCACCTAAAGCGTGGTTGCAATCCTGCTGCGTGAGGTTCATAATATTATTATATTATAACATTACATGAGAGCATTATTATGAAACCGAACATTCATCCGCACTACCGTCCTGTGGTGTTCCACGACACCACCGTCGACGAATACTTCAAAGTCGGCTCAACGGATTCAGACCGATTGTACCATCCAGTTTGAGGGCGAAGAGCTGCCGTACGTCACGCTCGATGTGTCGTCGAAGTCGCACGTTTACTACACCGGTAAACAGAAAGAGTTTGCCAAAGAGGGCAGCGCCGCACGCTTCAACAAGCGTTTTGGCAGCTTCCTGACGCACAGCAAATAACCGGAGTTCAGCCACATGCAAGTTGTCAGTTCATTGCGGTCTGCCAAGACCCGTCACAAAGATTGCAAAGTCGTGCGGCGTAAAGGTCGTATTTATGTGATTTGCAAAACCAACCCGCGCTTTAAGGCGGTGCAGGGAAGAAAGAAAAAACGTTAGGAAAGTGTCGTGATAATTGGCCGGGATGCTCCCCGGCTTTTTTTTACTTCATACTGTGCAGCAGAGTTTCCACGTTGTGCTTAAACGCCGCCTCATAGGTGGGCGCCGGCCCGCTGGCCGCTGACAGCGCTTCCGGATAAAGCTCGCCACCGGGTTGCGCACCGGTCTCACTGGCGATCTGTTTCACCAGACGCGGATCGGTCTGATTCTTCATAAAGTAGGTCGTGATGTGCTCCGCCCGGAGCTGTTTGATGATAGCGGCGACATCGCTGGCGCTGGCTTCCGCTTCGGTTGAGAAGCCCGCCGGCGCGAGGAATGTCACGCCGTAGCGCTGGCCGAAGTAGCCAAAGGCATCATGGCTGGTGAGCACCTTGCGTTTACTTTGCGCCACGCCGGCAAATTCACTTTTGGCCCAGCTATCCAGCTTCTGCAACTGCTGAATATAGCGTTCACCGCTGTGACGGATGTCGGCGGCATCGTCCGGATCGGCTTTGATCAGCGCGTTCATCACGTTGGTGGCGTAGATCACGCCGTTGTGCATGCTGTTCCACGCGTGTGGATCGGTGATGGTTTTGCCATCCTCCTCCATTTTGCGCGTATTGACGCCGTTCGAGGCAACCACCACCGTGCCCTTGTAGCCGGACGCGCTAATCAGCCGGTCCATCCAGCCTTCCATGCCCAGCCCGCTGACGAACACCACATCGGCCTGCGCCAGCGCCTGGCTATCCTGCGGCGTGGGCTCAAAGGTGTGCGGATCGCCGTCCGGCCCCACCAGCGATTTCACCTTAACGTGATCGCCGCCGACCTGTTTAACGATGTCAGCCAGCACGGTAAAACTGGCTACAGCATCAACGGTTTTTGCCAGCGTCAGCGGGCTAATCAGCATCGCGCCAATCGCCAGACTCAACGGTAACTTCTTCATACCTATCCCCTTATCATCTTATTATCGACGGCGCAGCAGGCCGCCACATGGTCCTGTCAACACAGACAGCAAAAAAAGTACGGCCGCACTCAGTACCACCGCCGGTCCGGCAGGCAGTGCATAGTGCCAGGAGAACAACAGGCCGATAAAGGCGGCGATCAGCGCCAGCAGCATGGCAATCGCCAGCATGCGCGTAAGGTGACGGCTCCAGAAGCGCGCGCTGGTGGCGGGCAGCATCATCAGCCCAACGGACATCAGCGTGCCGAGCACCTGAAAACCCGCCACCAGATTCAGCACCACCAGCGTGAGGTAAATGCCGTGCACCAGCGGTGCGCTCCATTTCCCCTGCGCACGCAGAAAATCAGGATCAAAGGCATCAATGACCAGCGGCCGGAAGATCACGGCCAGCATCAGCAGGGTGAACGCGGCGATGCTGCCAACCAGCACAATCGCGCAGTTATCCACCGCCAGCAGCGAGCCGAACAACACGTGCAGCAGATCGACACTGGAACCGCGCAGTGATACCAGCGTGACGCCGAGCGCCAGCGAACCCAGATAGAAGCCGGAAAAGCTGGCATCCTCCTTCAGGTGGGTGTAACGGCTGACCGCACCAGACAGCAGCGCCACCGCCAGCCCGGCAATCAGGCCGCCAATGCCCATCGCCACCAGCGACAGGCCGGACACCAGATAGCCGATGGCGGCGCCCGGCAGTACCGCATGGGACAGCGCATCGCCCACTAGGCTCATACGGCGCAGCGAGAGAAAGACGCCGAGCGGCGTCTCACTGATCGCCAGCGCCATGCAGGCCACCAGCCCCCGGCGCATAAAGCCAAACTCAATAAATGGCTGGAGTAACGTCATGACGCCACCCGACACAGCCGCGGTTGCTGCGCACTGTCACGCTCATCCAGCGACAGCACGTCACGAAAATGGCGCGCCACCAGCAGCTTGTCGTGCAGCACCACCAGCAGCGTGGTGCCCGCCCGCTGCTGCTGTTCGAGAATCGACATCAGTAACGTTATCGTCGGCGTATCAATGCCGTTGAAGGATTCGTCCAGCAGCTAGAGCTGACTGCGCTGGAGCATCAGGCGCGCAAACAGCACGCGCTGCAACTGCCCGCCGGAGAGCATCGCGGGCTGCGCAGTGGCGAAGTCGCGCATCTGCACCGCCTCCAGCGCCGCATCAATCTCCTGGCGCAGCGCACGCGTGATGCCACCGAACCAGCCCAGCGCTTTTCGCGGCAGCTGCAGTTCACAACGGCCGGCCACTGGCGGCAGCAGTCCGGCGATTGTCTTGAGCAAGGTTGATTTGCCCGTACCGTTGGCCCCTACGAGTGCCGTCATACTGCCGGCTGCCAGTTCGCCATTAACCACCGGCGTCACCGCCCTGCCCTGACAGCCGCCCTGCAGACGATGAAAACGCATCATTGGTGCAGGCCCCAGACGCTGGCTAAAGCCAGCAGGCTACTCAGCAGTAGCGCTACCAGCAGGCGCCCGCCGAGCGAGAGAAGTAATCCACTGTGATTCATGATACGCAATACAAAATGTTATAACATAACAATATGTTACCTGATGGCGTCATCGCGACGCGCGGACGAAAGTGTTTCAAAAGTTGATCAACGGCGTAAACGCCTGTGCGATTTGTGCCATCAAGCCAGCGCCCATCGCAGCAATCGCCCTTTCTGTTTACCAATGGCTTGCAATGTCCGGGCTGAAAGCCAATGATAGAACTCTCCTTGCTTTTTACGGGATGCAGAATGCAGTCTATTATTCATAGTGATATTGATGTGAATGAGGATGATTGCGGCAAGTTACGCCAGATTATCCAGGGGAATATTCTTAAAATAGCTTAGGACCTTGCCGGCGATTTACAGTAGTATTCTCAATACGCGCAATTAGTTCCAAACAGTTTTACCATTATTTCCATTCAGCCCGTCGGCCACAAACGATTTCAAATGCTTTACGATTTCACGTGGGATTTATTTAATCACTGTTTTGATTTAAATGAAACCTTTACCCAACGTGAAGAAGTTTTGTTCCAGACAATGCCCGGTGCACTGGTGTTTGAGGTGATAGACAATACCCGCCCGTCACCGTGCGACGAATTGTAATATTTAGTAATTGGGTGAGCAAAACTAATGATTGTGGATTATATTTAAAAGGTCGCTGAATTCTTTTTATTCGTGATCGCTCCTTGGTAGCTTTTCCAAATCTCGCCGCGTCGCGGTAACTGTGCTCGCTATGGAGGGAAAAAATGGACGAATACTCACCGAAACGGCATGATATTGCCCAGCTTAAATTTCTGTGTGAGAACCTGTTTGACGAAAGTATGGCGACGCTAACCGACAGCCATCACGGCTGGGTTAATGATCCCACTTCGGCAGGCAATTTACAGCTCAACGATTTGATTGAGCATATCGCCTCTTTCCACGATGAATTACAAAATTAAGCATGTTGAAGATTAAGCGCTGATTACGCAAATCGATGAATATCTCGATGATACCTTTATGCTGTTTAGCAGCTATGGAATCAATACGCAGGATTTTCAACGGTGGCAACGTTCAGCAAAACGCTTATTTAATCTGTTTGCCGAAGAGTGCGCTTATCTCCAGCAACCCAGCCTTAACCAAAACAGACTATTTGATGCGACTGCGTCGTTGTCGCTCAATTGACACCTTTGAACGGGTGATTGAAAAGAACAAGTATGAATTACCCTATGATGAGTTAGCGGTATTCTACTCCGCAGCCGATCACCGTCTGGCCGAGCTGACCATGAACAAGCTCTATGACAAAGTGCCCGGATCTGTCTGGAAGTACGTCCGCTAAGTTTTCTCCCCGCAGGTCGTTTCGTTACTCACCTTTATTTCCACGGATGACAGGCAGGCAAAGGAGTGCCGATACGGTGCTGTGCCGTATTGCGCGCAGGGATTTTACATGGGCAGAAATGGTGGAGGCCCTGCCAGCTACATCCCGGCACACGCGTCGCCTGCTGCGGCTGCTTCCTTCCGGACCTGACCGAGTTCACAAGTTAGCGTTACGGGAGAACCAACAGGGCTCCCATTGACGAGCTCTCATGTTGAGAGCGCTGGCATTATCGGGGAAGCCCCTGGCAATTGCAAGCGCAGGCCGGGCAACCGTTGGTTTCTTGAACAGACCGGCGCCAAAACCCTGCTGATAGCCGCAATCGCATGCTAAAGTGGCACTTTTCCCGCAGACAAGGTGCGCCAGTGAGTGAACCGAGCAATTTTTCCGAGCGCGTCTGGCAAATTGTTGCCGCTATTCCTGCCGGTAAAGTGATGACCTACGGCGATGTCGCGCTGCTGGCCGGTTCACCGCGTCCGGCACGTCAGGTTGGCGGAGTGCTGCGGCGCCTGCCGCCAGGCAGCAAACTGCCGTGGTTCCGCGTGATTAATCGGCAGGGTCTTATTTCGCTACAGGGCGATGATCTTTTTCGCCAGCGCGATGCGCTGGAAGCCGAAGGTATTGAAGTGAGTGATGCAGGAGAAGTTGAACTGGCGAAGTATCGCTGGGAGTATTAATGCTGACAGGCCGCACTCCCTTTAAGGCGCGGGAATGGCGCAGCTTACGTAACGCGCTGTCTCCCGCTTCAACTTACAGACTGGTTGGTGCCGGCACGGAGGCTGACGGCGTAACCTGAGTTGGCGACGTCGAAGGCACAGTGGTAGCAGCGCCCGGCTGGGTTGGCATCGCCATATTGGTCACCGGTACCAGTAGCAGTTCCGCTTTCGTTCCACCCTGATTAATCACCGGTTTCACCGTATCGGTAATAAACGCCAGCTTGCCGTCGATGGTGATCGCTGCGCTCAGCAAAATGCGCGCGTTGGGCTGGATATCGGCCGGGTTAAAGGGCAGCACAAACTGGAACTGTGCCTGCTTGCCCTCGGTGCGAACCACACGCTGTGACAGCACTTTGGATGGCGCGTCCGCCAGTGACGCATCGGCCAGCGTCACGGTCAGCACCGCATCCGGCGGCAGCGCAATACGCTGGCGAATATAGACGGAACCGCTTACGTTTGGCTGGGCAATCGCCGACGGCTGCCCGGCCACGCTGGCGCCTAAAGTTGGCGTCGGCACGGGTTTACTGTGATCGGCACAGCCTGTGATTGCCACCGCCAGTGTCATACCGCTAATTACATGCCAGAGTTTCATCGATGTCGTCTCCTTATGAACACTATGATTGTCGGCGGTAAATTTATTGGCTGGGTTTTCAACCGCCGATTGCTGTTAATTCTGGCACAAAAATCCGCTTTGCGCCTGAAGCCCCGCCATCCTGCTGAAAACCGGGCAAAAGCGTTGCGCAAACTGGTCGGATCTTTCACACTGACGCCATTGGCATCACTGAGGAATCCGTTATGAGCCAGGCACTGCACAACCTGCTTAATTTACTGAATCTGGAAAAACTGGAAGAGGGCCTGTTTCGCGGCCAGAGCGAAGATCTCGGCCTGCGCCAGGTGTTTGGGTGTCAGGTGGTGGGTCAGGCGCTGTATGCGGCAAAACAAACCGTGTCGGAAGCCCGTATCATTCACTCCTTCCACAGCTACTTTCTGCGCCCGGGCGACAGCCAGAAAGCCATTATTTACGATGTGGAAACCCTGCGCGACGGTAAAAGCTTCAGTGCCCGCCGCGTCAGCGCCGTACAAAACGGCCAGCCGATCTTCTACATGACCGCCTCCTTTCAGGCACCGGAAGACGGCTTCGAGCACCAGAACAGCATGCCGCAGGTGCCGGGACCCGATAACCTGCCGTCCAAGCAGGATCTCGCCCACCGGCTGGCTGCGCACCTGCCGCTCAAGCTGAAAGAAAAATTCCTCGCCGAACGCCCGCTGGATATCCGTCCGGTGCAGATCCACAATCCGCTGAAAGGTCACGTTGATGAGCCGCTGCGCCAGGTCTGGGTGCGTGCCAATGGCCAGTTGCCGGACGACCGCCGCATTCATCAATACCTGCTGGGCTACGCTTCCGATCTCAACTTTCTGCCGGTCGCGCTGCAGCCGCATGGCAAAGGCTTCCTTGAGTCGGATATGCAGGTGGCGACGATTGATCACTCCATGTGGTTCCACCGTCCATTCGATCTCTCCGAGTGGCTACTGTACAGCGTGGTAAGCACCTCAGCGTCGGGCGCGCGCGGCTTCGTGCGCGGTGAGTTCTTCAGCCAGGACGGCACGCTGGTGGCGACGACGGTGCAGGAAGGGGTGATGCGTCAGCGCGAAGCATAAAAAAAGGGGCGATTATCTCGCCCCTTTCTCATCATTATAGTTATAGCGCACTGCTCTTCTGCCAGCCGGCACTTACTGGTTGTAAGCGTTCTCGCCGTGGCTGTTCACATCCAGACCTTCACGTTCCTGTTCTTCCGGTACGCGCAGACCAACAATCATATCTGCCAGCTTGAAGCCGATGAAGGCGACCACGCCAGACCAGACGATGGTCTGGCCACAGCTGAACAGCTGTACCCAAACCTGATGACCCATGGTCACGCCTTCTGCGTAGCCGACGCCACCCAGTGACGAGGAGGCAAACACGCCGGTCAGGACACAACCGAGGATGCCGCACACGCCGTGCACACCGAACACATCGCACGGGTCATCCACGCGCAGCCATTTCTTCAGCGTGGTCACACCCCAGATACCTGCCAGGCCACCGGCCAGACCGATAATCAGTGCGCCGCCGACGCCGACATAACCACAGGCTGGCGTGATGGCAACCAGACCGGCGATAAAGCCGGAAGACGCACCCAGCAGCGAAGGCTTACCGCGCAGCGCCCACAGCACTGCACCCGCAGTGGCCACCACGGTATTCAGGAAGGCCAGCGCCGCGATTTCGTTAGCGGAAGACGCAGAGCCGGCGTTGAAGCCGAACCAGCCAACGTACAGAATCGCGGTACCGGTAAACACCATGGGCAGGTTATGCGGTTTGAACGCTTCTTTACCGAAGCCAGCACGTTTGCCTACCAGGTAAGCACCAACCAGACCCGCAACGGCGGCGTTGATGTGCACCACGGTACCGCCAGCGAAGTCCAGCGCGCCATCCTGTGCCAGGAAGCCGCCAGCCCACACCATATGTGCGATGGGCAGATAGGCCAGCGTCAGCCACACCAGTACGAAAATCAGTACCGCAGAGAACCGAATACGCTCAGCCAGCGAACCAACAATCATCCCCACGGTAATACAGGCGAAGGAAGCCTGGAACGCCATGTGAATGTACTGATAGAAGCTGCCCATCACCGCTTTCAGCTCGATATTTTTCAGCATCGCCCACTGGAAGTTACCGAAGAAGGCGTTGCCTTCGCTGAACGCCAGCGAGTAGCCGTAGACGATCCACAGTACGCACACTAACGCGAACGTTACCGCGACCTGAGTCAGCATCGACAGCACGTTTTTGCCGCGAATCAGGCCGCCGTAAAACAGGGCAATGCCGGGAATTGTCATGAACAGTACCAGCGCGGTACAAATCATCATAAACGCGTTATCGGCTTTATCCGCCACGGCAGGCGCAGCTGCCATCGCAAGAGACGGTAACAGCGCTAGGCTGGTAAGGCCCAACTTAGTCATTACTTTATTCATTTCTTTCCATCCCATCACAATTCAGAGCCCCAGTTACAGTGCTGCTTCGTCGGTCTCGCCGGTACGAATACGAATCACGCGCTGCAGTTCCGCGACGAAAATTTTGCCGTCGCCAATTTTGCCGGTGTATGCAGCTTTGCTGATCACATCCACCATTTCATCCAGCTGATCGTCCGCAATCGCAATATCGATTTTTACTTTTGGCAGGAAGTTAACGCTGTACTCGGCACCGCGGTACAGTTCTGCATGGCCTTTCTGACGACCGAAGCCTTTCACTTCGGTCACGGTCAGGCCCTGAATGCCAATGGAGGATAAGGCTTCACGCACGTCCTCCAGCTTAAATGGTTTGATTACCACGGTAACCAGCTTCATACGTTCCCCTCCGGATATAAAAATAGGTGAGTCTTCGCGGACACGCATAGAGTTAAGCAAAGGCTGTGCCACAAATGGCAAAAGTGGGCGCTAAGGCTGCCGGGCGCAGAGTATCGCGCTCCGGTATGGCGTAACGGGCAAGGTTTTCATTCGGAAAAACAGAAAGGTGGGACTTTACTGCACTCATTTGGTGCTTACGGCCTCAAAGGAGTGCATCAATACAGAACATTCCGATAAATCTGCGCAAAAAAGGTGCAAATCACCCCTCTGCCGTTGCGGGTATGCCCGCCGCGAGTTCATCGCCAGCCTGCTGCAGCTGGTACATCTGCCAGTAACGGCCCTGCTGTGCCAGCAGTTCGGTGTGTGTACCGCGTTCGACCACCTGACCACGGTGCAGCACCAAGATCTGATCCGCTTCGGTGATGGTGGAAAGACGGTGAGCAATCACCACCAGCGTATTGTGCTGGCGCAGCGTGCGCAGCGCCTGCTGAATCGCCTGCTCGGTGCCTGAGTCGATATTGGCAGTGGCCTCATCGAGGATCAGAATCTGCGGCAGCGACACCAGCACGCGTGCCAGCGCCAGTAGCTGCTTCTGCCCGACCGACAGCGTGTTCCCCTGCTCACCGAGCCGGGTATGAATGCCGTCGCGCATCGTGCGGGCCAGCGGTGCCAGCTGCACCTTCTCCAGCGCGCGCCACACGTCCTCTTCGCTGATATCGCGCCCAAGGCGCACGTTGGCCAGCAGCGTATCGGCCAGTACCACCGGATCCTGTTGCACCATCGCCACGCTGCCGCGCAGCGCATTATGCGTCAGCTGGCGCAGCGGGCGGCCATCCAGCTCAATGCTGCCGCGCGTCACCGGATAGTAGCCCATCAGCAGATTGGCTAAAGTGCTTTTACCGCTGCCGGTGTGGCCGACCAGTGCCACGAAGCCGCGCGCCGGCACTTCGAGATCGATATGGCTGAGCACGTCGCGATTGTCGCGGTAGGCAAAGCTAACATCGCGCAGGGTGATACGTCCGGAAGCCAGCGGCTGAGGGTCACTGCCGTAGCCCTGCTGCGCCGCATCCATCAGTTCAAAAATACGCTCGCCCGACACCACCGCCTGCTGCAGCATTGACTGCTGCGTGGTGAGCTCGATTAGTGGCTCGTTAAGGCGGCCAAGATAAGTGATAAAGGCGTAGAGCGCGCCAACCTCAAACACGCCCGGCGTGGCAAAGCTGAACAGCATCAGCAGACCGCACAAAATCAGTGCAGAAAACAGGCTGAGCAGCGGACGCAGCAGAAAGCCGTCCAGTCGCAGCGTCTCCATCCGCGCCAGATAGTGTGAACGGCTGGCTTCGCCCATGCGTTCGCCAAAGCGCGCCTGCTGGCGAAACTGCTGGATCACACTCATGCCGTTAATCACTTCGTTAAAGCCATTGTTGATCTCGGCCAGATAGCTACGTACGCGGCGCGCAATCGGCGTGCTGTAGCGCTGATAGATCAGCATTACCGTTAACACCAGCGGAAAAATCACCAGCGCCACCAGCGCCATACGCCAGTCAAGCGCAAACATCGCCACCAGCATCACGCCAATCAGCGCAGCGCTGCGCAGCACAGTTGCCACCACCGTGACGTAAAGATCTTTGATCACTTCAGTATCGTTGGTGACGCGCGAAATAATCTGCCCCACCGGCTGGGTGTCGAAGGCACTGAGCGGCTGACGCAGCGCCGCATTCATCACGTCGACACGCAGCTGCTGCACAACACCAATCGCCGCGCGGTTAAACAGCAGCGCCTGGAAATAGTGCAGACCCGCTGCCAGCAGCTGTAGCAGCACAAAGCCCACCAGCAGCCCGGCCACGATGCCCCACGGCATCTGGTGTTTTGCCACCAGGTTATCGATAAAATAGCTGACCAGCACCGGACCGGTGACTTCGGCAGCGGCAGCGATCCACAGCATGCCGACGGCCAGCCACAGCGGTTTGCGCCACGGTTTACCGTAGGCCAGCAGGCGTTTCAGCGTTGGCCATAAGCGTTGTGATTTAGCCATGGTCGGCTCCCTGTTCTGACTCGTCCTCATCTAGCGCGGCTTCCAGCTGCTGATAGCGATACATATCGCGATACCAGCCCGGCTGCGCCGCCAGCGTATCGTGATCGCCGCGCTGTGCCACAGCGCCCTGCTGCAATACCAGAATCTCGCTGGCTTCGGTCAGCGCCGACAGCCGATGCGCGCTGATGATCAGCGTGCGCCCTTTCCCCCACAGGCGCAGGTTATGCAGGATTTCATGTTCGGTACGGCCATCAACCGCCGACAGCGCATCGTCGAGGATCAAAATCTCCGCGTTGAGCAACAGCGCACGCGCAATGGCGATGCGCTGTTTCTGCCCGCCAGAGAGCATGACGCCGCGCTCGCCCACTTCGGTAGCGTACCCCTGTGGCAGACGCAGTATGTCATCGTGCACGCAGGCCATCTGCGCCACGCGCTCAATCTTTTCCTGCGTTGCCTCCGGGCGGCCCAGTGCCAAGTTATTCGCAACGGTATCGGAAAACAGGAACGGCGTCTGACTGACCACCGCCAGCCGGCTGCGCCAGCTGTCCAGCCGCAGCTGCGGTAGCGGAATGGCGTGATAGCAAATCTCGCCCTGATCGATATCAAAATGGCGCTGAATCAGGCTCAGCAGCGTACTTTTGCCGCAGCCGGTAGGCCCGCACAGTCCAAGCATCTGCCCGGGTTGCAACTGAAAATGCACGTCGCTCAGCACCGGCGCGCTGCTCGCCGGATAGTGAAAGGCGCGGATCGCCACCTGCAGCACGCCCGCTTCCGCCGGCAGTTGCTGCTGACCATCCTCAACCGCAGGCGCTTCCGCCAGCAGCGCACCAATACGGCTCCACGCCGCGCTGCCGCGCTCGACGATGTTAATCATCCACGCCAGCGCCAGCATCGGCCAAATCATCAGCCCTAAGTACATGACGAAGCTGGTGAGCTGCCCGAGAGTCAGTGAACCGTGCCACACCATCCAGCCGCCACCGCCAATCGCCAGCAAATTCGAAAAGCCCACGGCGATATAAATGATGGGATCGAAGCGCGCATCGACGCGCGCCACGTGCAGATTTTTGCGGCCGGTGTCGCTGGCGATATTCGCAAACTGGCTCGACTGATGATCTTCCAGGCCAAAGGCTTTGATCATGCGGATGCTGGTCAGGCTCTCCTGCGTTTGATCGTTCAGGCTGGAGAACGCCGCCTGCGCCACTTTGAAGCGCTGATGCAGGCGCGCGCCGTCTTTCTGGATCACCAGCGCCATAATCGGCATGGGAATCAGCGCCAGCAGCGTCAGCTCCCAGCTGATCTGCACGCTCATTACCGCCAGCACGACCAGCCCCATCACCAGCGAATCCACCAGCGTCAGCACCCCTTCACCCGCGGCAAACACCACGCGATCGACATCATTGGTCGCGCGCGCGATCAGATCGCCGGTACGGTGGCGCAGGTAAAATGCCGGATGCTGGCGGCTAAGTTGCCGGTAAAAATCTTCGCGCAGCTCCACCGCCAGCTGGTAAGAGGCGCCAAACAGCAGCACGCGCCAGACGTAGCGCAGCAAATAGACAATCACTGCGGTCACCAGCATCACGCCGATCCACAGAAAAATTTCGCCGCGCGTCAGGCTGTGATGGGTAACGCCGTCGACAATCACGCCGACCAGATGCGGAGGCAGCAGCTGCAGCAGCGCAATGATAATCAGCAAGCTGATGGCGCCCAGATAGCGCCGCCACTCGCGCAAAAAATACCAACTTAACTGGCTGAATAATCGCACAAAACAATCTCTTGTGATGCCCGTTCAGGGCGCTACCGGCAAGGCGGTGGTGTATTTAATCTCTTCCATAGCAAAGCTGGAGGTGACGTCAATCAGCCCTAGCACGCCGTTAACCAGACGCTTGTAAAACGCGTCGTAGCTCTTCATATCGGCCACCTGAATGCGCAGCAGGTAGTCGTACTCGCCCGCCATGCGGTAAAAGGACATCACTTCCGGCATCTGTTGTACGACCGCGACAAACTGCTGAAACCAGTCGCTGCTGTGCTGCTCGGTTTTGATCAGCATAAAGGCGGTGAGCGACAGGCCGAGCTTTTCACCATCCAGTAACGCGACGCGCGCCCGAATAATGCCATGATCTCCCAGCTTTTTCAGGCGTTTCCAGCACGGCGTGGTGGTTAGATTCACCGCATCGGCCAGCGCCTGCAGTGATAGCGTGCAGTCTTTTTGCAGCAGCGCCAGCAGTGTACGGTCAGTTTTATCTAGCATTCGCCACCTGAGGAGAAAAATTTTCTCTTATTTGCCGATTATAACCAAATTTTAGCAACCTCTTTTTCCTGCCAGTGCCTTACACTGAGCGCAATCTCGCTGCCGGAATCGCACCATGCAAACGCCCTGGATTCGCCACGCTATCAATGAAATTAACGCCGACTTTCAGCGCTCCGCTGATACGCACCTGATCCGTTTTACGCTGGACGATTTCCCCGGCATTCGTTTTTATCTTAAGGATGAAAGCACCCATCCAAGCGGCAGCCTGAAACATCGCCTGGCGCGTTCGCTGTTTCTCTATGGTCTGGCCAATGGCTGGATTGGAGAAAACACGCCGATCATCGAAGCCTCCTCCGGCAGCACCGCGGTGTCGGAAGCCTATTTTGCCCGTCTGCTCGGCCTGCCGTTTATCGCCGTGATGCCAGCCAGCACTGCGCGGCGCAAAATCGAGCTGATCCGCTTTTACGGCGGGGAGTGCCACTTCGTCGCCGATCCGTGCCAGCTGTACAGCGAATCCGAGCATCTGGCGCGCGAACTCAACGGCCATTTTATGGATCAGTTTACCTACGCCGAACGCGCCACCGACTGGCGCGGCAACAACAATATTGCCGAAAGCATTTTCCGCCAGATGGCGCATGAACCCTTCCCGGTGCCGCACACCCTGATCATGAGCGCCGGCACCGGCGGCACCTCGGCCACGCTGGGGCGCTACATCCGCTATCAGGGCCACGACACACGCCTGCTGGTGGTCGATCCGCAGCACTCGGTGTTTTTCGATTACTGACACCGCCGCGATCGTACCCTGCGCAGCGAGCGTGGCAGCCTGATTGAGGGGATTGGGCGCCCGCGCGTTGAGCCGTCTTTTTTACCGGATGTGATTAACGAAATGATGAAAGTGCCGGATGGCGCCACCGTGGCGGCCATGTTAAGGCTGGAGCAGATTCTCGGCCGGCGTCCGGGTGCCTCTACCGGCACCAATTTCTGGGGCATGCTGCAGGTGGCAAAACGGCTGCGCGCGCAGGGGCAATCCGCCGCGCTGGTGACGCTGCTGTGTGACAGCGGCGAGCGCTATCCGGATACCTATTACAATCCGCAGTGGGTCGCTGAGCAGATCGGCGATATTCAGGCGTGGCAGCGCGAGCTGCAATAAAAAACTGGACATCCTGTCCGGTTCACTGTAAGCCTCAGCATTCAGGGGAATAATCGAGGTGTGGTGTGGTCATCCAGTGATTTAAGTAGTGAGACGCCGCCTGTGTCTCGCAATGGCCAATAATCGGTAAATGGGGCAGCGAGGTTTTCAGCTGATTCATGGCGTTGCCCATGATAAAACCGCGCCCGACGCGCTCCAGCATTTCGCGGTCGTTCATCGCATCGCCAAATGCCATGCAATCCGCCAGCGACAGCGACAGATGCTGGCACAGCCGCGCCAGCGCGGCGCCTTTGTGGCAATCCACCGGCAAAACTTCCAGACACTCCCTGGCGGAGAAGCACAGGCTGGCGCGATCGCCGAGCGCCTGTTGCAGTTCAACCTTCAGCGCCAGCAGCATCTCATACGGCGCGATGAAGCAGATCTTGGTGACTTCATGTGCCGGCATGCGGCGCAAATCACGCAGCTGATAGTGGAACCCGCTCATCGCGTGCGCTTCCAGCAATCCCGGGAGCGGTTTATCGGTAAACCAGCCTTCGTCATTGAAGATGTGAATTGACGCAGGGGTTTGCCAGTGACTGTGCAACACTTCTTCCGCCACCGACGGCGCTAAATCACAGCCGTACAGTTGCCTGTCCTCGACATCGTGAATGCGCGTGCCGTTACCGGTGATCAGCCAGGCGGGCAAGGTGATCTGCTGGCGTACTGCCTGCATATCCAGCAGGTGACGCCCCGTGGCAAACGCCAGTGTAACGCCACGCTGGTGTAAGGCGTTGAGGCTCTGCAGCGTCTCCGCACCTAAACGGTGGGTAGGCAGCAGCAGTGTACCGTCCATATCAAATGCCGCGAGGCGGGCCATAGGCCCTCTCCAGTCTGAATGAGGGTTCACTATCGCCTGGTAATTACGGAACTAATAGTGAATACTTTCTAAAAACTGTTCCGGGTTTAATCATGCGACAGCTTCATCGGGTTAATCAGTTTTAGCGCCTGTGGCAGCTTAGCCAGGGCAAAGCGCAGCGCATCAGCGTTGCGGCCATGGCGCAGCACTGCTTTTGCAGCGAGCGCCACGTGCGTACCCTGCTGCTGCAGTGGCAGCAGGCGGGCTGGCTGCAGTGGCACGGTGCGGCGGGACGCGGTAAACAAGGCGAACTGCGCTTTCTGCTCTCTCCCGAACAGCTGCGTCAGCAGTTGCTCAGCCAGCAGCTGAGCAGCCGGTGAAGCGGTACAGGCGCTGCAGGTGCTAGATATCGCGCCTGAACGGCTGGTGAAAATGCTGCGCCCACTGATGGGCGGCCAGTGGCAGAATCAGGCGCCGGTGCTGCGCATTCCCTATTATCGCGCGATGGAGGCGCTGGATCCGCTGCAGCTCACCGGACGCGCCGAGCAGCATCTGGTACGCCAGATTTTTTCCGGCATGACGCGCTTTAACGCGGATGATGTCGAGGGCGATCTTGCACATCACTGGCAGCACGATGCGCAGGGCCGCGAATGGTATTTCTGGCTGCGGCCACAGCTCAGCTGGCACAACGACGAACCGGTGCAGGCGGCACAGCTGGTCCAGCAGCTGCTGCGTATCATGCAGACGCCGCAGGGCGGCCGCCTGCTGGCGGCGGTGGAACACATCGATGCGCCACATCCGCTGGCACTGCGTATCCGGCTGCGCACCAGCGATTACTGGCTGCCGCAGCGGCTGGCGCATCAGTTTTGCCTGCTGCCGCATCCGGAACATGCCGATACCGGCAGCGGACCGTGGCGCCTGACCCACTTTACCCGCGAGCTGGTGCGGCTGGAGAGCCATGCGCGCTGGCACCATCAGCGTCCGCTGATTCAGATGGTGGAATACTGGATTACGCCGCAGCTGTTCGATCGCGGGCTGGGCACCAGCTGTCGCCATCCGGTGCAGATCTCCATTGGCGATCCCGACGAGCTGGACACGCTGCGGCCGGTGGATCGCAGCATCAGTCTCGGTTTCTGTTATCTGGCGCCGCGTTTCTCGGCTCGCTTCAGCCAGGCGCAGGCCAAAACGCTGCTCGCGCTGATTCAGCACAGCGGCGTCATTCAGCAGCTGCCGCTGGATGAAGGCTTAATTACGCCAACCGCAGAGCTGCTGCCCGCCCCGCACCGCCCGGATGGCGCACTGCCCGCAACGCTGACGCTGCATTATCATCTGCCCATCGAACTGCACGTCATGGCCTAGGCGCTGGTTCCGCTGCTGGCGGCACAGGGCCGTACCCTCACCTGCGTATTTCACGACGTCAAAAGCTGGCGCGACGACATCGATCTGAGTGACGCCGACATCATCATGGGCGACCGTCTGATTGGTGATGCGCCGCAGTTTACCCTAGTGAACTGGCTGGAAAATGATGCGGCCTGGCAACCGCTGCACGCTATCGCCCGTCAGGCCAGCCCGGCACTGCGCAGCGCCGCGATTCATCAACTGTTTCAGCAGCTGATGCGCGACGGCCATCTGCTGCCGCTGTTTAACTATCGCTACCAGGTGTTTACCCCGCCAGGCGTCGAAGGTATTCAGCTTAACAGCATGGGCTGGTTCGATTTCACCCGCGCCTGGATCCCGCCGCCTGCCGCAGGCGGTGCTGTTCAGCCCGCGCCAGAGCCAGTACCATAGGCGCACTGATTTATGGGGAAGAAAACATGAAACGAGCCGTTGTCGTATTCAGTGGCGGACAAGACTCCACCACCTGTCTGATTCAGGCGCTGCAGCAGTATGATGAAGTGCACTGCGTGACCTTTGATTATGGTCAGCGCCATCGCGAAGAGATCAGCGTCGCCGCGCAGCTGGCGCATCAGCTGGGCGCGCGGGCGCACAAAGTGCTGGACGTGACGCTGCTCAATGAACTGGCGGTCAGCAGCCTGACGCGCGATAGCATTCCGGTGCCAGCCTATAATCCGCAGGCCAGCGGGCTGCCCAGCACCTTCGTACCGGGGCGTAACATCCTGTTTCTGACGCTGGCCTCAATTTATGCTTATCAGGTGGAAGCCGAAGCGGTGATCACCGGCGTGTGTGAAACCGATTTTTCCGGCTACCCGGATTGCCGTGACGAGTTTGTCAAAGCGCTGAACAACGCCGTCAGTCTCGGCATGGCGCGCGAAGTGCGTTTTGAAACGCCGCTGATGTGGCTGAACAAAGCGGAAACCTGGGCGCTGGCGGACTACTGGCAGCAGCTGCCGCTGGTCCGCTCGGAGACGCTAACCTGCTACAACGGCGTTAAAGGCGACGGCTGTGGTGAGTGCGCGGCCTGCCACCTGCGCGCGCGCGGCTTGGCCGATTACCGGGCCAATGCTGCCAGCGTGATGGCGGCGATGAAACAGAAAAGCGGCCTGCGTTGATTGCGGCCGCGCTGATTGCGGCCGCGCTGCGGGCTGGCGTGCTGTCAGGGCATGCCAGCTCAGGAAGGCGCGGTCATCAGCGCCGCCAGGCGTTCACGTAACTCCCCTTCCAGCGGCACGGTTTTTTGTGTGCGCAAATCGATGCAGACGAAGGTCAGCGCCGCATCCGCCACCAGCGTGTTATCACCCGCCAGCACCACCCGCTGTAAAATAATGCCGCTTTTGCCGTTGAGCTGCGAGACCTCGATCTCAATGTGCAGCACGTCGCCCAGCACCGCCGGACGACGATAGTTAATGTTGATATTCACCACCACAAACGCCAGCTGCTGCTCCAGCAGCCAGTGAAAGGCATCGGCATCTTCCAGCCACTGCCAGCGCGCCTCTTCCAGAAACTCCAGGTAGCGCGCATTGTTCACATGCTGATAGACGTCAAGATAATAGCCGCGCACTTTGATGGTGGTTTGCATGATTGCTCCTGTTCAGGCTGTGAATGACAACTGGTTGGACCTATTGTCCATAGCACAGCCTGATGGACCGCTTTAGCAATCCTTCAGAGTCGCGAGCCGCTTCACAATTTCAGCCGCGCGCTGTTCCGCTCCACCAGCGCACTGCCAATACCCGGTACTTCTTTCAGCTGCTCGATGGCGCTGAAGGGCCCGTACTGCTCACGATAGCTGACAATCGCCTGCGCTTTTTTCAGTCCAATACCGTTCATGGCGGCGGCCAGCTGCTCGGCCGTGGCCTGATTGATGCTGACCTGCTCCTGCGGCGGTATGGACACCTGCGTCGCCTGCGTTTCACTGGGGCTTTCCGCCGCCGCCAGTCCGCTGGTCCAGAGCGCGCCGCCCAGCGCCAGCGTGATGCAAAAGGCACGAAATGTTGATTTAACCATGCTGTGTTTCTCCTTGTGTTTGACAGCCACTGCAGGGTGGCACAAGTGAGAAACCCACTCAAAAGGCGATGATTAGAAATGGAAAAGGCCGCAGAAGCGGCCTTTTAGTATTGCAGCAGTTTACCTTTTTTTGTGAGGCTTACTGGTTTTGTGCGGCGGCGCCGTACTTAATCTTCGCCTCTTTACGCAGGTTTTCCAGCAGCGCTTCAAAGGCAATCTGCGCGTTGTTTTGCGTCACGCCTTTCACCATTTCGTCGATCTGCGCCTGCGGCATGTTGCCCTGCATATCTTCGCTGACACCCCACGACGGCTTGTTATCCGCTGGCTGTGGCAGGTTGAATGCGGCCTGAGCCACCGGATCCTGCGCGTTGCGATCAACGGTTTTGCTGGCGCTCAGCGTCAGGCCAGCCGCCTGCAGCGCGTCCTGTTTGCCCTCTTTCAGCTCGGTCAGCCTGCCTGCGCTTTGGCCTGCTGCGTCGCTTTGTCATGCTTCAGGCTGTCGGCAATCTGCGCTTTGACCTGATCCAGCGGTTTAACCGCTTCCGGTTTGTGCTCGCTGATGCGCAACACAAACGCCCGATCACCATCGA
Source organism: Type-A symbiont of Plautia stali (assembly GCF_059731155.1). Classification (NCBI taxonomy): domain Bacteria; species Type-A symbiont of Plautia stali. The sequence continues at coordinate 2,695,244 of NZ_AP035891.1, forward strand.
CGCTGATGATGTCAGAGTTGTTGCCCGGCGCGCCGTTCTGACCGATCAGGCCACCGTTGAAGATCGCCTGTTTAACCGCATCGAAATCGAGATCGGCCGGCACGTTATCGCGGGTGATCCAGCCCGTATCCACCACTTTCAGGCCAGATGCCTGTGCGGCGCCCGCCAAGGATTCGTTGTCGTTGCTGGCGGCTTCGCTCACCTTCTGCTGCATCTTATAGAAGGCGTCGACGGCTTTTTCCTGCTTCACTTTATCCGCCACCGCATCGTGCACTTCCGCCAGCCGGTTTAACCTGCTCTGGCTGGATATCGTCCAGACGCACCACCAAGAAACCCACTGAGGACTTGATCACGCCAGACAGCTGACCTTTTTGCGTCAGGTTGGCGTTTTTCAGCTCATCCGGCGTGGTGTTCGGCTCCAGCCAGCCCATGTCGCCGCTTTTACTCGCAGAGATTGGGTCGATGGATTTGCTCTTCGCCAGCGTGGCGAAATCCTCGCCCTTTTTCAGCGCATCCAGCACCGCGTTCGCATCGGCTTCGGTTTTGGTCTGAATGATGCTGTAACGGTTACGCTGCGGCTGTGAATAGTCGGCTTTGTGCTGATCGTACCAGCTCTGAATATCGGCTTCGCTGGCATTCTCCTGCAGGCTGGCCGCATCCATTTTGATGTAGGTGACGCGGAACTGCTCAGGTGCCATAAAGCTGCTCTGATGCTGCTGGTAGTACTGATTGATTTCGTCGTCGCTGGCGGTTTGTTTCGCGGCCAGCGCATTAACGTCAATCACCGCCTGACGAATCTCGCGCTGCTGCGAGACCAGATCAACCAGCTTGCTGGTTTCACCCTTCAGCATGAAGTCGGTATTGGCGATGGCGTTAATCAGCTGCTGCGTCGCCAGCTGCTTGCGCAGCGCTTCGGCGTACTGATCGGCACTGAAGCCCATGCTGGCGATCAGAGCGTTGTATTTCGCGTTGTCGAACTTACCGTTGGTCTGGAAAGCCTGCTGATTGAAAATAGCCTGCTTCACCTGATCGTCGCTGATGCCAATGTGCAGATCTTTGATGTACTGATCGAGCAGCGCCTGATCGATCAGCTGCGACAGCGCCTGCTGGCGCATCTGCTGCTGACGGTTGCGCTCGTTGTTAAACGCCTGTTCCAGCTCACCGCGGCTAATTTCATGGCCGTTCACTTTGGCAGTGTAATCGCTGTTACCGCCAATCAGGTAGTTGCCCACCCCGGTCAGTACGAATGACAGGATGATCAATCCCAGAATAATCTTGAGCACGAGATGGTTCGACGCCGCGCGTAAATTGTCCATTATGGTATGACAACACTCCGCTGTAGTGTGGATGTAAGGCTCTGACACGATGTCATCATCGTGCAGCTGCGGTTCAGGCTGGCAGCTGGCAACCATGCGGAGACTGAAGCCAGCGGCTAAAGTCGCGCATCAAGATAAAAAAAGGCACATCAAAAATGATGTGCCCGTATGTTACATGAGAACGCCTTTTTCGTCCTCAATCCATGGAAGAAAATGCTTCGATGGACAGGTCAGCGGTCATTAATTGACGGCGTCTTTCAGTGCTTTACCTGAACGGAAGCCCGGTACTTTACCAGCCGGGATGGTGATTTCTTTACCGGTTTGTGGGTTACGGCCGGTGCGGGCAGCACGCTCGCGTACAGAGAAGGTACCGAAACCGACCAGTGCCACTTCGTCACCGTCTTTCAGCGCGTCAGAAACGGAGCCCATGAATGCATCTAATACACGTCCAGCTGCCGCTTTAGAAATGTCAGCGTCTGCAGCAATTTTGTCGATCAACTGTGACTTATTCACTCTCTTCATCCCCTCTTTTATTATTCACTCGCACCCGCGCTTCCCGCCCGGTGCGAACGCGCAGCCAGTTATATCAAGCCTGTGGAGTTGAAACAACGGTATTCATCTTAATCGTCGATCCAGCAGCCCCCCTAAATTAGCGGCACAAAAAAAGCTGGCAAGCCCGATTTGGCCTGCCAGCTTCGTTTTTTAGCGCTTTTTGTCGCTAATCACTATTTTGCCGTGGCAACCTGCATCCCGTACGGGGCATTTTCCAGCGCCAGACTCAGCACATCTTCAATACGCTTCACCGGATGGATCGACAGATCCGCAATCACGTTCTGTGGAATCTCTTCCAGATCGCGCTTGTTTTCGTCCGGGATCAGCACGGTTTTGATGCCGCCGCGATGCGCCGCCAGCAGCTTATCTTTCAGACCGCCAATCGGCAGCACCTGACCGCGCAGCGTGATCTCGCCGGTCATCGCCACGTCCGAACGCACCGGGTTACCGGTCAGACAGGAAACCAGCGCGGTACACATCGCGATACCGGCGCTCGGACCATCTTTCGGCGTCGCCCCTTCCGGTACGTGCACGTGGATGTCACGCTTCTCGTAGAAGTCACCGTTGATGCCGAGTTTCTCCGCACGGGCGCGTACTACCGTCAGCGCCGCCTGGATTGACTCCTGCATCACCTCACCGAGTGAGCCGGTATAGGCCAGCTTGCCTTTACCCAGAACGCAGGCGGTTTCGATGGTGAGCAGATCGCCGCCCACTTCGGTCCACGCCAGGCCGGTGACCTGACCAACACGGTTTTCGCTGTCGGCACGGCCGTAGTCAAAGCGCTGCACCCCCAGGAAATCCTTAAGGTTTTCACCGGTGATTTTGATGCTCTTTTTCGCTTTGTCCATCAGCAGTGCTTTCACCGCTTTACGGCACAGCTTGGAGAGTTCGCGCTCCAGGCTACGCACGCCCGCTTCACGGGTGTAATAGCGGATGATGCCGATAATGGCGCTGTCGTCAACGCTGATCTCTTTCTCTTTCAGCGCATTACGCTCGATCTGCTTCGGTAGCAGGTGCTGTTTAGCGATGTTGAGCTTCTCATCTTCGGTGTAGCCGGAGAGACGAATCACTTCCATACGATCCAGCAGCGGAGCCGGAATGTTCATGGAGTTAGAGGTTGCCACAAACATCACATCTGACAGATCATAATCCACTTCCAGATAGTGATCGTTGAACGCAATGTTCTGCTCCGGATCCAGCACTTCCAGCAGCGCCGAGGCCGGATCGCCGCGCATGTCGGATGACATTTTGTCGATCTCATCCAGCAGGAACAGCGGGTTTTTCACGCCGACTTTGGCCATTTTCTGGATCAGTTTGCCCGGCATCGACCCGATATAGGTACGACGGTGGCCGCGGATTTCCGCTTCGTCACGCACACCGCCCAGCGCCATACGCACATATTTACGGCCGGTGGCTTTGGCGATTGACTGTCCCAGCGAGGTTTTACCCACGCCCGGCGGTCCGACCAGACACAGAATCGGCCCTTTAATTTTGCTGACGCGACTCTGCACCGCAAGATACTCAAGGATGCGGTCTTTCACGCGCTCCAGACCGTAATGGTCGGTATCCAGCGTCTCCTGGGCTTTTCGCAGGTTTTTCTTCACCTTGCTGCGCGCGTTCCACGGCACCTGCACCATCCAGTCGATGTAGCCGCGCACCACGGTGGCTTCCGCTGACATCGGTGACATCATCTTCAGCTTCTGCAGTTCGGCTTCGGCCTTCTCGCGCGCCTCGGCCGGCATTTTCGCCGCGTCGATCTTGCGTTTCAGCGCTTCGTATTCATCCGGCGCATCATCCATCTCGCCCAGCTCTTTCTGAATCGCTTTCATTTGCTCATTCAGATAGTACTCGCGCTGGCTTTTCTCCATCTGCTTTTTAACGCGGTTGCGAATACGCTTCTCAACCTGCAGCAGATCGATTTCCGATTCCATCATAGCCATGAGATATTCCAGACGCTCATTGATGTCGGACATCTCCAGCACTGACTGTTTGTCAGCCAGCTTAAGCGGCATGTGCGCCGCTACGGTGTCGGCGAGACGCGCCGCGTCGTCGATGCTGTTAAGTGAGGTCAGCACCTCCGGCGGGATTTTTTTGTTCAGCTTGATGTAGCCTTCAAACTGATTGATGGCGGTACGCACCAGCACTTCCTGCTCGCGCTCTTCAATTTCCGGCGAGATCAGGTATTCGGCCTGGGCAACAAAGTGGTCGCCATTGTCCGCTAAAGTGGTGATGTGTGCGCGCTGAAGACCTTCCACCAGCACCTTAACGGTGCCGTCTGGCAGTTTCAGCATCTGCAGTACGGAAGCAACGGTCCCTACCGCGAAGAGATCGTTAATACCAGGTTCATCCGTTGAAGCCTCTTTCTGGGCAACCAGCATGATCTTCTTGTCATGATCCATCGCCGCTTCGAGACAACGGATCGATTTTTCCCGACCAACAAACAACGGAATTACCATGTGCGGATAAACCACCATGTCGCGCAACGGCAACACGGGGATTTCAATGCGTTCAGAACGCTCAGGATTCATAGAGCTCTCTCTTAGTTTAATGTCCGCCAGGTGATGGGAACCGCGTGATACACGCTGTATGCAGTTAGACCCACAGGATTATGAGTATATGGGGATGCTTGCACGACATTCAATGTCACAGAGGTGAGAAAAATAAAAGGGGAAACATTTTCCCCTTTTTTAAGATAACAACGTGGTGTAATTGATTATTTATTCGCCAGAAGCTTGGGCTTCATGCTTACCGTAAATCAGCATCGGGTCAGATTGCCCCTCGATCACTGACTCATCGATCACCACTTTCTCTACGCCTTCCATTGATGGCAGGTCGTACATGGTTTCGAGCAGCGCCGCTTCTACGATAGAACGCAGACCACGTGCCCCGGTTTTACGCGAGTTCGCTTTCTTCGCAATCGCCGTCAGCGCTTCATCACGAAACTCCAGTTCCACGCCTTCAAGGTTAAACAGCGCCTGATACTGCTTGGTCAGCGCGTTTTTTGGTTCACGCAGGATCTGGATCAGCGCTTCTTCGCTCAGTTCGTTGAGCGTCGCCACCACCGGCAGACGACCAATGAACTCCGGAATCAGACCAAATTTGATCAGATCTTCCGGCTCAACCTGTGACAGCAATTCGCCTTCGCTGGCTTTCTGCGATTTACCTTTGACGGTCGCGCCAAAGCCAATACCGGAGCCGGTTTCAACACGCTGTGAAATCACTTTATCGAGGCCGGCAAACGCACCGCCACAGATAAACAGGATTTTCGAGGTGTCGACCTGCAGAAACTCCTGCTGCGGATGCTTACGTCCACCCTGCGGCGGCACGGCAGCCACCGTGCCTTCAATCAGTTTCAGCAGCGCCTGCTGTACGCCCTCACCTGACACATCACGAGTGATAGACGGGTTGTCTGATTTACGGGAAATCTTATCGATTTCATCGATGTACACAATGCCGCGCTGCGCTTTCTGTACGTCGTAATCGCACTTCTGCAGCAGTTTCTGGATGATGTTTTCCACATCCTCGCCCACATAACCGGCTTCGGTCAGCGTGGTGGCATCCGCCATGGTGAAAGGCACATCCAGCAGGCGCGCCAGCGTTTCCGCCAGCAGGGTCTTACCGCTACCGGTTGGACCGATCAGCAAAATGTTACTTTTACCCAGTTCAATCCCGTTGCTGGTATCGCCGTTACGCAGACGTTTGTAGTGGTTGTAGACCGCCACCGCCAGCACTTTTTTCGCCTTCTCCTGACCGATAACATAATCGTCAAGGTGATGGCGGATCTCATGCGGCGTCGGGAGCGCGCTGCGCTCGCGGTGCGGGGCCACTTCTTTAATCTCTTCGCGAATGATGTCTTTACACAGATAGACACACTCGTCGCAAATATACACTGACGGCCCGGCAATCAGCTTACGGACTTCATGCTGGCTTTTGCCGCAGAAAGAGCAGTACAGCAACTTACCTGAACCGTCTTTGCGCTTATCTATCATCAGCTAACCTCTTTTCGTTCTCAGACCTAATTGGTGTACGGCAATGGCCGCACAGCAACGGCCGATATGCATGCAACTCACCTGTCTGCACCCGTTAACTATAGCGTAAGGGGCAGACAGATGTGTCTTATTGGCGATGCGTCAGGATGGAGTCGACCAGGCCATACTCTACCGCTTCGCTGGCAGAGAGGAAACGATCGCGCTCGGTGTCGCGTTCAATCTGCTCCAGCGATTTGCCGGTATGTTCCGCCATCAGCTCATTCATACGCTGCTTCACTTTTAGGATTTCACGCGCGTGGATCTCAATGTCGGTCGCCTGGCCCTGATAACCGCCCAGCGGCTGGTGGATCATCACGCGTGAGTTTGGCAGACAGAAGCGCTTGCCTTTAGTCCCCGCCGTCAGCAGGAATGCGCCCATCGAACAGGCCTGGCCCATACAGATGGTGCTCACGTCCGGCTTGATGAACTTCATTGTGTCATAAATCGACATACCGGCGGTAATCACACCACCTGGCGAGTTAATGTAGAGGTAAATGTCTTTTTCAGGATTCTCAGCTTCCAGAAACAGCATCTGCGCCACAATCAGGTTCGCCATGTGATCCTCAACCTGACCGGTCAGGAAGATCACGCGCTCTTTAAGCAGGCGGGAGTAGATGTCGTAAGAACGCTCGCCGCGCGAGGTTTGTTCGACCACCATTGGCACCAGCGCATTGGTTGGTGCAGTAAATTCACGATCGCCACTGTATGACATTACCGTCTCCTGATAAATTTCATTGGCAACATTCTGTACCGATTTTACGCGAGGCGCGCGGCGAAAACTATACGCAGCGGTCTCGTTCCGACATAACAGGACGGTTAATCAGCCAGTCTTACTGTTTTCACGCATTCTCCCTGTATCTGGGGATGCAGCCCAGTTGTTTCAAGCATAACAACCTTTTCCCCATTCGCTAACACGGAAAAACAGCTTAGCGAAGAATTTGCCGATTAATTAGTCAAATAGCGCACAAATGTGGTTGATTTCCGCCAGAAACGAAAAAGCCCGCGACATAGCGGTCGCGGGCTTTAGCACTCAGGGTTAACTCACGAATCAGGCCGCAGAGGTCTGGTTCATCAGCTCTTGGAAGTTAGTGGCTTTGTCAGTAACTTTGGCTTTCGCCAGTACCGCTTCAACCGCCTGCTCTTCCAGCGCAACGTTGCGCATGTTGTTCATCAGCTCGCTGTTTTTGCTGTAGAACTCGATCACTTCCTGCGGATCTTCGAACGCAGAAGCCATCTCTTCGATCAGCGCTTTAACGCGATCTTCATCGGCTTTCAGTTCGTTGATGCGAATCACTTCGCCCAGCAGCAGACCGACCACAACGCGACGTTTTGCCTGCTCTTCGAACAGTTCACGTGGCAGTTCCAGCGCCTGCTTCTCGTTGCCGCCGAAACGCTGTGCTGCCTGACGACGCAGAACGTCGATTTCGCTGTCGATCAGTGCAACTGGCACGTCGATTTCGTTCGCGTTAACCAGACCGTCAATCGCCTGAGTCTTCACGCGGTTACGGATAGCGCCTTTCAGTTCGCGCTCCATGTTCTTACGCACTTCAGCGCGTAGACCTTCGATGGAGCCATCTTCCACACCGAAACGCTTAATGAATTCAGCGGTCAGCTCTGGCAGTTCGCGGGTTTCCACTTTCTTCAGCACGATGTTGAACTTCGCGTCTTTGCCTTTCAGGTTTTCCGCGTGGTAGTCATCAGGGAATTTCACGTCGATGTTGAAGGTGTCGCCGGCTTTCTTGCCAGTGATGCCTTCTTCGAAGCCTAGGATCATACGACCCTGAACCATCGCCAGCACGAAGTCAGACGCTTTGCCGCCTTCGAACTCTTCGCCGTCTACAGAGCCGGTGAAATCGATGGTAGCGCGATCTTCTGCTGACGCAGCTGCATCGGTCTCTTTCCAGGTCGCCTGCTGCTTCTGCAGGGTTTCCAGCATGGTGTCGACGTCAGCGTCGGTCACTTCAACCACCGGTTTTTCGACTTCGATTGCATCCAGGCCTTTCAGCTCAACTTCCGGATACACTTCGAACTCAACCGCATAGGTGAAATCTTCACCTTCTTTATACTCACCCGGCACGTAGTTCGGTGCGCCAGCTGGGTTGATCTTCTCTTTGATGATGGCGTCAACGAAGTTACGCGTCATCAGCTCGCTCAGGACGTCCTGACGAACAGAGGCACCGTAGCGCTGATTAATGATGGTAGCCGGCACTTTGCCTTTACGGAAACCGTCGATACGGACTTTCTTAGCCACTTCCACCAGTTCTTTCTTCACTGCGCTTTCGATGCTGTCCTTAGGAACAGTAATCGAAATGCGACGGCCCAGACCCTGAGTGGTTTCTACTGAAACTGTCATCTTGTTACCTCAAAAAATCACGTGCTCGGTCAACTTCAGACACCACACAATTAATACGCCGTATCCAACAACCGGGACGGCCTCTGCAGGCAGAACCTAATCCCTGTCACCAGAAGCGTCCCGAAGACATTCCGGAAAAATAGACGCCGTATTATAGCGGCATCCCCGAAATGAGTCGAGGCTGCAAACTCACCACTTTTTAACGGTTTTGCTGCTTTTTTGCGCCGCAGATCGCGTTTGTGCATCATTGAGGTAAGAAAAAACGGCCCGCAGGCCGTTTTGGAGGAAGCTGAAGAGGAAAACTCAGGCCAGCGTACCGGCACCGCGACAGTTCGGTGAGGCGAGTACGGTATCCTGCAGTCCATCCCACTCTTTGCGGGTGTAGGTATACAGCGCCAGCGCATGGACGCTGCCTGCCAGCTCGGTCGCCAGCTCGCCATAAATGGCGCGGTGACGCTGCAGAAAGCGCTGTCCAGTGAAAAGGTCGCTGACAATCACCACTTTGAAGTGACTTTCAGAACCGGCAGGCACGTTATGACGATAGCTTTCGTCATGCACTTCGAGATGTGCAGGCTCAAAAGCGTTACGCAGCTTTTCTTCTATTTGTTCGCGAATCATTGTTAACACTCCTCTACGGCGAGCGCTGTGCCCCATCTGTTTAAATATTAGTAGGTTTTTTACCTTTCCCGCACTCGGGCAGGAAAAAAATCCAGCTTCGCTGCGCATCTTAGCCTGATCAGGCTGGCGGTCAACCGGTTACCCCGTCCGGCTGTCCGAAAAAATCCTTTACAATCAATTTCCCCTAGTGCGGGGCTTTTTTCGCCGTGCCGCAATGCTATGATGGCCGCAGTTTTGCAAACCAACCCATATGCTAACGAGAATGAGTATGTTGAAAAAACTGTTATTCCCTCTGCTGGCTGCCTTTATTTTGGCCGGCTGCGCCAGCAATAACACCACGCTGAACATCCAGCCAAAAATCCAGCTGCCACAGCAGGATCCGAGCCTGATGGGCGTTACCGTCAGCGTTAACGGTGCCGATCAGCGCAGCGATCAGGCGCTGGCCAAAGTGAACCGCGACGGCCAGCTGATCACCCTGACCCCGTCACGCGACCTGCGTTTCCTGCTGCAGGAAGTGCTCGAGAAGCAGATGACCTCGCGCGGCTACATGATTGGCCCGAACGGCGCGGTGGATCTGCAGATCGTGGTTAATGGTCTCTATGCCGATGTCACGCAGGGCAACATGCGTTACAGCATCACCACCAAAGCGGATATCTCTATTATCGCTACCGCGAAAAACGGCAACAAGCAGGTGAAAAACTACCGTCAGACTTACAGCGTAGAGGGTGCCTTCAGCGCCACTAACGATAAGGTCACCAACGCGGTTAACTCTACCCTGAGCGACGTGATTGCCGATATGGCGCAGGACACCAGCATCAATAACTTCATCAAGCAAAACGCGCGTTAATTTTCCGCAGTAACCTGCCCGGTCCCCGCTGACCGGGCTTCATTTCAGGCTGGCTATGACGTCTCACTATCTGCGTATTTTTACCCAACGTAACGCTGCGGTCCTGCTGCTGCTCGGTTTCGCTTCCGGTCTGCCGCTGGCGCTGACCGCCGGTACGCTACAGGCGTGGATGACGGTAGAGAATGTCGACCTGAAAACCATTGGTTTCTTCTCCCTCGTCGGTCAGGCTTACGTGTTTAAGTTCCTGTGGTCGCCGATGATGGATCGATATACCTCGCCCTTTCTTGGCCGGCGGCGCGGCTGGCTGCTGGTCACGCAATTAGCGCTGATTGCTGGCATTGTGGCGATGGGCTTTATGCAGCCGTCACGCGACCTTACCCTGCTGGCGGCGCTGGCGGTGCTGGTGACCTTCTGCTCAGCCTCGCAGGATATCGTGTTTGATGCGTGGAAAACCGATGTGCTGCCGCCGGAAGAGCGCGGCAGTGGCGCGGCGATTACCGTGCTCGGTTACCGGCTGGCGATGCTGATTTCCGGCGGCCTGGCGTTGTGGCTGGCGGATCGCTATCTCGGCTGGCAGGCCACCTACTGGCTGATGGCGCTGCTGATGGTGCCCGGACTGATCGCCACGCTGCTGGCGCGTGAACCTGAGGCGCCGGTGCGCGAGCCGCACTCGCTGCGTCAGGCCGTCGCGTTTCCGCTGAAGGATTTCTTTCAGCGCAACAATGCCTGGCTGCTGATCACCTTAATCATTCTCTACAAGCTGGGCGACACGTTCGCCGCTTCGCTCACCACCACCTTCCTGATTCGCGGCGTGGGCTTCAGCGCCGGTGATGTCGGTCTGGTGAACAAAACGCTCGGCCTGCTGGCGACCATTATCGGTGCGCTGTACGGCGGTGTACTGATGCAGCGCCTGAGCCTGTTCCGCGCGCTAATGATCTTCGGCGTGCTGCAGGCGGTGTCTAATTTCGCATACTGGCTGCTGGCGGTAACGCCACCGCATCTGTGGAGCATGGCCAGCGCGGTATTTATCGAAAACCTGTGCGGCGGCATGGGCACCGCCGCCTTTGTGGCGTTGCTGATGACGCTGTGCAACAAATCGTTCTCGGCCACGCAGTTCGCGTTGCTGTCAGCGCTGTCAGCGGTTGGACGCGTGTATGTCGGTCCGGCGGCTGGCTGGCTGGTCGAACTGTGGGGCTGGCCGGTATTTTACGCCTTTACCGTGGTGGCTGCAGTACCGGGCCTGCTGCTGCTGTGGGCGTGTCGCGGCACGCTGCAGGCAATGCAGCACAGCGGTGAATTCATTAAGCACAGCCTGTGGCCACAGGGTTATCGCTGGACGGTACGCCTGTTCGCGGCGGGCTGCACGCTGCTGGCGCTCTGGCTGCTGACACTGGCACTGCGTGCGGCGGATATCTGGCACAGCGCGACGCTGCCAACCCATCTGTTTGAGGCAGGAATGGCGCTGGCGCTGCTGGCGGTGTTGCTCGGCGTGATGCTGGACTGGCTGGCATTAAGAAAAACAGCGTCAAATCGTGCACATTAACGCTGCGCTATTTGCCAGATGGGGATAAATCGCTTAAAAATAGCCCCCGGCGAATTTTAAGCGATAGCATTTTTTTAACGCGAAATAGAAACATTAAATTAACAAACTTGCGTAATATTTAAATCCGGTGCGCAATTAATTTGTAGAAATTTCATCGCCAAAATGATGCAGAATTGTTAAATAAATTGAGTGCTAAAACTCCGGTTTATGCTTTCCCTGTTTTCTCTGCGGTTAATGTCATTGGTTTTTGTTATATTGCCGCCAACTGCTTGTCGCAGTTAATAATTTGTCACCCTGCGCAACATCTGTGACACCCTTAGCAAAAGGTGTCAACAGCCTTCTGACACATCCTTAAGCTGGTTTACACTGCATAAACCTTCCCGTAAAATGCGCGCACACTTAAACGACAATAGAGCCCTTTGTCATTGAGGTCGTTAAATGAGACTCAGGAAATACAATAAAAGTTTGAGGATTTTGTCATTAATTGCAGGCGCTGTATTACTCAGCGGCTGCGATAGTGCGTTGTTAAATCCCAAGGGACAGATTGCACTGGAGCAACGTTCACTGATTCTGACAGCTTTCGGCTTGATGATGATTGTCGTTATTCCGGCAGTCTTAATGGCTGTTGTGTTCGCTTGGAAATATCGGGCAACCAATACCAACGCGAAGTATAGCCCTAACTGGTCACACTCTAACAAAGTGGAAGCCGTGGTCTGGACCATTCCGATCCTGATAATTCTCTTCCTCGGCGTGCTGACCTGGAAATCAACCCACGCGCTGGAGCCGAGCAAACCGCTGGCCTCTGACGTGAAACCGGTGGAGATCGACGTAGTGGCACTGGACTGGAAATGGCTGTTCATCTACCCGGAACAGGGTGTTGCAACCGTCAACCAGATTGCCTTCCCGGCAAATACTCCGGTGAACTTCAAGATCACCTCGAACTCCGTCATGAACTCCTTCTTTATTCCTACGCTCGGCAGCCAGATCTACGCCATGGCGGGTATGCAGACCAAACTGCACCTGATCGCCAACGAGCCAGGTACGTTCGACGGTATCTCTGCTAACTTCAGCGGTCGCGGTTTCTCTGGCATGAAGTTCAAAGCCATTGCCACCAAAGACGATGCGGAATTCCAGCTGTGGGTTGCCAAAGTTAAAGCGGCACCGAACACGCTGACCACCATGAATGATTTCGAAAAACTGGCTGCGCCAAGCGAAAATCACCCGGTGGAATATTTCTCAACTGCGAATCCGGAACTGATCAAGCAGGTTATTGATAAGTTCATGATAAGCCACGGGAAAATGGACATGTCGCACGAAGGCATGGACATGAATCACGCCGCAGCTGCGGGAGCCGAGGAATAATACGATGTTCGGAAAATTAACACTGGATGCAGTGCCCTACCATGAACCCATTATCATGGTTACGGTCGCCGGTATCATCATTGGTGGTCTGGCGCTGATCGCTGCTATTACCTATTTCGGTAAATGGCAGTATCTGTGGTCTGAATGGTTAACCTCCATCGACCACAAAAAACTGGGTATCATGTACATCATCATGGCCTTCGTCATGCTGCTGCGCGGCTTTGCCGATGCGGTAATGATGCGTACCCAACAGGTTATGGCTTCCGCCGGGGAAGCAGGCATACTGCCACCGCACCACTACGACCAGATCTTCACCGCTCACGGCGTGATCATGATCTTCTTCGTGGCGATGCCTTTCGTTGTGGGTCTGATGAACATCGCGGTTCCGCTGCAAATCGGTGCCCGTGACGTTGCCTTCCCGTTCCTGAACAACCTGAGCTTCTGGTTCACCGCTATCGGTGTGATCCTAGTTAACCTGTCACTGGGTGTGGGCGAATTCGCACAGACCGGCTGGCTGGCTTATCCACCGCTCTCGGGGGCTGAATACAGTCCTGGCGTCGGGGTCGATTACTGGATCTGGAGTCTCCAGCTCTCCGGTATTGGTACCACGCTGACCGGTATCAACTTCTTCGTGACCATTCTGAAGATGCGTGCACCGGGCATGGACCTGTTCAAAATGCCGGTGTTCACTTGGGCAGCATTGTGTACTAACGTCCTGATTATCGCTGCGTTCCCGGTTCTGACCGTGACGCTGGCACTGTTGACGCTTGATCGTTACCTCGACTTCCATTTCTTTACCAATGATATGGGCGGTAACATGATGATGTACGTCAACCTGATCTGGGTCTGGGGTCACCCGGAAGTGTACATCCTCGTTCTGCCGGTGTTTGGTGTCTTCTCTGAAGTCACGGCCACCTTCTCGAAAAAGCGTCTGTTTGGTTACACCTCGCTGGTGTGGGCAACCATCGCCATTACCGTTCTGTCGTTCATCGTTTGGCTGCACCACTTCTTCACCATGGGTGCCGGTGCGAACGTTAATGCCTTCTTCGGTATCATGACGATGATCATCGCGATTCCGACCGGGGTGAAAATCTTTAACTGGCTGTTCACCATGTATCAAGGTCGTATCGAGTTCAACTCGGCGATGCTGTGGACCATCGGCTTCCTAGTCACCTTCTCCGTAGGGGGTATGACCGGTGTACTGCTGGCGGTGCCAGGCGCAGACTTCGTGCTGCACAACAGCCTGTTCCTGATCGCACACTTCCACAATGTTATCATCGGTGGTGTGGTGTTCGGTTGTATGGCTGGCGTGACCTACTGGTTCCCGAAAGCCTTCGGCTTCACCCTGAACGAAACCTGGGGCAAACGTGCTTTCTGGTTCTGGATCATCGGCTTCTTCGTTGCCTTTATGCCGCTGTACGCGCTGGGCTTCATGGGGATGACCCGTCGTCTGAGTCAGGACATCGATCCGCAGTTCCACTCTCTGCTGGTGGTTGCAGCAGGCGGTGCGGCGCTGATCGCCTGCGGTATCCTGTGCCAGCTTATCCAGTTCTGGGTATCGGTACGTGACCGTGAGCAGAACCGCGATCTGACCGGTGACCCGTGGGGCGGCCGTACGCTGGAGTGGGCAACCTCTTCACCTCCGCCGTTCTACAACTTTGCTGTGATCCCACATATCCACGAGCGTGATGCGTTCTGGGAAATGAAAGAGAAAGGCGAAGCGTACAAGCAGCCAGAAAAATATGAAGAAATTCATATGCCGAAAAACAGCGGCGCGGCCATTGTTATCGCTGCCTTCCTGACAGTCTTCGGTTTTGCCCTGATCTGGCACATCTGGTGGCTGGCAGGTCTCACTTTCCTTGGCACCATCGTGACCTGGATTGTGAAGAGCTTCGATGAAGACGTGGATTACTACGTACCGGTTGCTGAAATCGAGCAGCTCGAGAAGAAGCACTTTGATGACATCAGCAAAGCAGGTCTGAAATAATGTCAACTGAAACCGTTAAACACCACCACGACGCCCATGCGGAGCATGGGCATCACGATGCGGGAGCCAATAAAGTCTTTGGCTTCTGGATCTACCTGATGAGTGACTGCATTATCTTCGCAACCCTGTTTGCGACCTATGCCGTCATGGTTAACAACACTGCCGGTGGCCCGGCAGGTAAAGATATCTTCGAACTGCCGTTTGTGCTGGTTGAAACCGCGCTGCTGCTGCTGAGCTCCATCACGTATGGTATGGCAGTGATCGCGATGAACAACCAGAACAAAGGTTCGGTCATCAGCTGGCTGGCGTTGACCTTCCTGTTCGGTGCCGGATTTATCGGGATGGAAATCTATGAATTCCATCACCTGATCAAGGAAGGTTTCGGTCCTGACCGCAGCGGCTTCCTGTCTGGCTTCTTTACTCTGGTCGGTACGCACGGTCTGCACGTAAGCTCTGGTCTGATCTGGATGGCCGTGCTGATGTTCCAGATCGCTAAACGCGGTCTGAGCGCCACCAACCGCACCCGTATCATGTGTCTGAGCCTGTTCTGGCACTTCCTGGATGTGGTGTGGATCTGCGTATTCACCGTTGTCTATCTGATGGGGGCCATGTAATGAGTCATTCTGTAAACGAACATGGTGCATCTCACGGTAGCGTGAAGTCTTACATGATCGGCTTCATCCTCTCGATCATCCTGACGGCGATCCCGTTCTGGATGGTGATGGATGGCAGTGCTTCTCACGGCACCATTCTGGGTGTGGTTCTGGTGTGTGCAGTGGTTCAGGTGTTGGTGCACCTAGTCTACTTCCTGCATCTGGACAGCAAATCCGAGGGTGGCTGGAACATGGTGGCCATTGTCTTCTCCGCAGTCATTATCCTGATTGTGGTGATTGGCTCACTGTGGATTATGTGGAACCTCAACTACAACATGATGGCCCACTAAAGAGTCACGCGTAATGATTAAGCAATACCTGCAAGTAACAAAACCAGGAATTATTTTCGGCAATTTAATTTCTGTGATCGGTGGATTCCTGCTGGCTTCAAAAGGCAGCATTGATTACCCTCTGTTTCTCGTCGCTTTGGTGGGCGTTTCGCTGGTGGTCGCATCCGGTTGTGTATTCAACAATGTGATTGACCGCGACATCGACATCAAAATGGAAAGAACGCGGAACCGTGTTCTGGTCAAAGGCCTGATCTCGGCGAAAGTAAGCTTGGTTTATGCAACCGCATTGGGTATTGCTGGCTTTGCGTTGCTGTATTTTGGCGCTAACCCGCCGGCCATGTGGCTAGCGGTGATGGGCTTCGTCGTCTATGTCGGCATTTACAGCCTCTACATGAAGCGTCATTCGGTCTATGGCACGCTGATTGGCAGCCTCTCTGGCGCCGCGCCGCCAGTAATTGGCTACTGCGCGGTGACCAACCAGTTTGATGCTGGCGCGTTAATCTTACTGGCTATCTTTAGCCTGTGGCAGATGCCGCACTCCTACGCGATTGCCATCTTCCGCTTCAAAGATTATCAGGCCGCCAATATTCCGGTTCTGCCGGTGGTGAAAGGCATCTCAGTGGCTAAAAATCATATTACGCTGTACATCCTGGCGTTCATGATTGCCACTCTGATGCTGTCGCTGGGCGGTTATGCTGGCGACAAATATCTGGTGGTAGCTGCCGCCGTCAGCGTGTGGTGGCTGGGTATGGCACTGTCAGGTTACAAAACCTCAAACGACAAGGTTTGGGCGCGTAAACTGTTTGTGTTCTCCATTGTCGCCATCACTGCGCTGAGCGTGATGATGTCGGTGGACTTTATGGCTCCGGCCTCTAAGGACCTGCTGACTAACGTCTGGTAAGTCAGACCGTTACTCCGGACAAGGGCGAGAATTTCGCGCCCTTTCTTTTTGTTACCACTGCTTAAAAACAATTGTTTTACCCGCCCTGCCCTGCTTCCTAAAATAAGCGCTGCATGTCCCGGTGAGTCGGGTCGCAGATAAGGGCGCGCAACCTGTGCCGCTGCAACCTGAAGTCCCAGGGGCATAAACTTACAGAGGTTGGAATGAACGATAATAGAATGACACCAGTTGAGCTTCGGGCAACATGGGGTTTAGGCACAGTTTTTTCCCTGCGCATGCTGGGAATGTTTATGGTCCTGCCGGTACTGACCACTTACGGTATGGCTTTACAGGGCGCCAGCGAAACGTTGATCGGTCTGGCAATTGGTATTTATGGTCTGGCGCAGGCGGTGTTTCAGATCCCCTTTGGTCTGCTGTCCGACCGTATTGGCCGCAAGCCGCTGATTGTCGGTGGCCTGCTGCTGTTTGTGCTCGGTAGCCTTATTGCCGCCACGAGCATCTCCATCTGGGGCATTATCCTTGGCCGCGCGCTGCAGGGCTCCGGTGCAATTGCCGCGGCAGTGATGGCGCTGCTGTCAGACCTGACCCGTGAACAGAACCGCACCAAAGCGATGGCGTTTATCGGCATCAGCTTCGGCGTCACCTTTGCGATTGCCATGGTGGTCGGCCCGATTGTCACGCACGCGCTGGGTCTGCACGCGCTGTTCTGGATGATTGCCCTGCTCGCCAGCTTGGGTATCGTGATCACCCTACTGGTAGTGCCCAATGCGCCGGGCCACGTATTGAACCGCGAATCCGGCATGGTCAAAGACAGCATTCGCGCGGTGCTGGCCAATCCCAAATTGCTGAAGCTGAATATCGGCATTCTCTGTCTGCATATTTTGCTGATGTCGAGTTTTGTCGCGCTACCGGGCCAGTTTGAACAGGCGGGCTTCCCGGCGGCTGAACATTGGAAAGTGTATCTGGTGACCATACTGGTGGCGTTTGTCGCCGTGGTGCCGTTTATTATCTATGCCGAGGTAAAGCGCCGCATGAAGCGGGTGTTTGTCGGCTGCGTGGCGCTGATCATCATCGCGGAAATTGTGCTGTGGGGCGCCGCAGGCCACTTCTGGACGCTGGTGATTGGCGTGCAGCTGTTTTTCCTCGCCTTTAACCTGATGGAAGCGATTCTGCCCTCGCTGATCAGCAAAGAGTCGCCGGCGGGCTACAAAGGCACGGCCATGGGGATTTATTCCACCAGCCAGTTTATTGGCGTCGCGATTGGCGGCAGCCTGGGCGGCTGGATTTTCGGCCACTTCGATGCGCAAACGGTGTTTCTGGTCGGCTCGATAGTGGCTGCGGCATGGCTGTTTGTTGCCATGTCGATGCAGGAGCCGCTGTACGTCAGCAGCCTGCGCCTGGTGCTGAGCGATGCGGTGCTGGCAGTACCGAATCTGGAGAAGCGGCTGCGCGCGCAGCCCGGCGTGGCGTCGGTGTTTATTGTGCCGGAAGAGAAAAGTGCCTACATTAAAATTGACAGCAAAGTGACGAGCCGCGTGGAGCTGGAGGCGCTGCTCGCCAGCAGTTAATGACTTAGCAACAGCGGACCGCGATGCTCTGGCTCCACGCGGTCCGCTCAGCGACGTTACAGCGACATATCCACCACAATACGCCCTTCAATTTTGCCGGCGTGCATGCGCGCAAAGATATCGTTGATGTTAGTCAGCGGCTCAACCGCGACATTCGCTTTCACCTTATGGCGACCGGCAAAATCCAGCGCTTCCTGCAGATCTTTACGCGTGCCGACAATCGAGCCGCGCACTGTGATGCCATCCAGCACCATGTCGAAGATCGAGAGATCGAATTTCCCCGGCGGCAGGCCGTTAAGCACCATGGTGCCGCCGCGACGCAGCGTGCCGATCGCCTGTTCAAACGCTTTTGGCGATACCGCCGTCACCAGCACGCCGTGCGCACCGCCAAAGCTCTCCTGAAACACCTTCGCCGGATCGACCTGCTTCGCATTGGCAACCACGCTGGCACCGAGCCGTTTGGCAAACGCCAGCTTATCGTCGTCGATGTCGACCGCCGCCACGTTAAGCCCCATCGCCACCGCATACATGAATAGCCATGTGCCCCAAGCCGCCGATGCCGGAAACCACCACCCAGTCACCCGGTTTGATATCGGTCATCTTCAGGCCTTTATAGACGGTTACGCCGGCACACAGAATCGGTGCCACTTCATTGAACTCAACGTTATCCGGAATGATGCCGACGTAGTTGGCATCCGCTAGGCAGTACTCGGCAAAGCTGCCGTTGACCGAATAGCCGGCATTCTGCTGCGACAGACACAGCGTTTCCCAGCTGTCGAGGCAGTGCTCGCAGTGGCCACACGCCGAGTAGAGCCACGGTACACCGACGCGATCGCCCAGTTTGAGATGCTTCACACCTTCGCCAATGGCCACCACCTGCCCGACGCCTTCATGGCCGGGAATAAACGGCGGATTGGGCTTAATCGGCCAGTCGCCTTCGGCGGCGTGCAGGTCGGTGTGGCACACGCCGGTGGCGGCGATTTTCACCAGAATCTGCCCTTGCCCAACGGACGGCACCGGCACCTGCTCAATCACCAGCGGTTCACCAAACGCCTTCACAATCGCGGCTTTCATGGTGGTTTTGATTTGCATATTCATCTTTCACTCTCCATTTGAACGGATGCGGACTCAGAACAGCCCCAGTGGCGCTGTGCCATAGCTGACCAGCAGATTTTTGGTTTGCTGATAGGCGCTGAGCGCCATTTTGTGGGTTTCACGCCCGACGCCCGATTGCTTATAGCCACCGAATGCCGCATGGGCGGGATAGATGTGATAGCAGTTGGTCCAGACGCGACCGGCTTTAATGCCGCGGCCCATGCGATACGCCAGATTGGTATCGCGCGTCCACACGCCCGCGCCCAGACCAAACTGGGTTTCATTGGCGATAGCGAGCGCCTCTGCCTCATCGTTGAACGTGGTGACGCCAATCACTGGCCCAAAAATCTCCTCTTGGAAACAGCGCATTTGGTTGCTGCCCTTGATCAGGGTGGGCTGGATGTAGAATCCGTTATCCAGCTCCGCGGCGATATGCGCACGCTCGCCCCCTGTCAGAATCTGACCCCCTTCCTCGCGGGCGATGTTGATATAGGACAGGATTTTGTCGAATTGCTGGCGTGATGCCTGAGCACCGATCATGGTGTCGGTATCGAGCGGATCGCCACGGCGAATGGTGGCAACCTTCGCCAGCACCCGCTCCATAAAGGACTGGTAGATCGATTCATGAATCAACGCGCGCGATGGACAGGTACAGACTTCACCCTGATTAAAGAAGCCCAGTACCAGCCCCTCGACCGCTTTCGCTATGAACTCCTCTTCGCCCGACATCACATCCGCGAAGTAAATGTTGGGTGATTTGCCGCCCAGCTCGACGGTGCTGGGAATGATGTTCTCCGCCGCACAGGCCATGATATGCCGCCCGACCGGCGTGGATCCGGTGAAGGCAATTTTAGCGATGCGCTTGCTGGTGGCCAGCGCTTCGCCGGCTTCGCGGCCAAAGCCCTGCACCACATTCAGCACGCCCGGTGGGAACAGATCGCCAATCAGCTCCATCAGCAGCGTAATACCAAGCGGCGTCTGCTCAGCCGGTTTCAGCACCACGCAGTTACCGGCGGCCAGCGCCGGTGCCAGCTTCCACGCCGCCATGAGCAGCGGGAAATTCTACGGGATGATCTGTCCGACCACGCCCAGCGGCTCGTGGAAGTGATAGGCCACCGTGGTTTCGTCGATCTCGGCGGTGCTGCCCTCCTGCGCACGCAGGCAGCCGGCAAAGTAGCGAAAATGGTCGACCGCCAGCGGCAGATCGGCGTTGAGCGTCTCGCGAATCGGTTTACCGTTATCCCAGTTCTCCGCTACCGCCAGCCTTTCGAGATTGACTTCCATACGATCGGCCACCTGCAACAGCAGGTTGGCGCGCTGCTGTACGCTGGTTTTGCCCCACGCATCGGCGGCCTGATGCGCGGCATCCAGCGCCAGATCAATGTCGCGCGCATCGGAGCGCGGGAACCGGGCAATATCGCTGCCGTCTACCGGCGAGGTGTTCATAAAGTACTGGCCGCTCAGCGGCTCGGTGAAGTTGCCGGCGATATAGTTGGCGTAGGTCGCCTGGAAAGAGACCAGCGCGCCGGGCGTGCCGGGATGTGCATAACGCATCGCAAACTCCTTATTATCAGGTCAGAGGGTCTGAACAGGCAGCGCAACTGCCTGCGTCGGTTATTGCAGCACGCGTGCCAGTTTTTTCTCATCAGGCGGAAAAGCAATAAATTCATTATTTATCAATTAAATAAAATCATGCCCCGCCAGCAACCCTGCCAGTCCTCCGGGACAAACGCTGTATCTGTGTTGCGTATCGCAACAGTGCAGAAACCCGAACGCTACAATGTTGCAACACTTACAAGCCGTTCTGAGGTCACTCATGCAGGGAAATTCAGCCGCGTCTGCCGTGCACGCTAACCCGCTGTTAAGCGACTCTTGGTTCCGCAGCCAGCTGTATGGATTAGAGCGCAGCGCCGACGATTTCCCGCGCGTGCGTCAGGGCGAGCTGGCCGATGTGCTGGCCAGCAACGCCGGCCTGCAGCAGTTTGCGCAACCGGT
Source organism: Type-A symbiont of Plautia stali (assembly GCF_059731155.1). NCBI lineage: Bacteria > Type-A symbiont of Plautia stali. The sequence continues at coordinate 2,716,352 of NZ_AP035891.1, forward strand.
AATCCGCCAGCTGGCGCAGCAGATGGCTGAGACGCAATCGGTGGTGATCCTGTCCGATGCCAGCGGGCTGGTGCTGAACACCTTTGGCGATATGCAGGCGCTGGAGAAAGCCCAGCGCTTTGCCCTGGCACCCGGTAATCTATGGAGTGAATGCGGACGCGGCACCAATGCGATTGGCACCGCGCTGGCGATTGATGACGGCTGTAAAATTGATGGCCAGCAGCATTTCCTGACGCGCAATCAGGGTCTGTACTGCGCCGCGATGCCGTTGCAGATGCCCAACGGACAGATAGCCGGCGTGCTGGATATCTCAGGTCCGGCACACTTTCCGCATCCGCATACCCTGAACCGGGAGAAAGCAGCGGCAAAGCAGATCGAGTATCTGTGGGTGAAGCAGAGCCTGCATCCACAGCAGTGGCTGCTCAGTCTGCATCCGCAGCCGCAGGGCATCGACACCAGTGATGAACTGCTGCTGGTGTTCTCTGACAATGTGCTGACCGCAGCCAACCGGCTGGCGATGCGCGAACTGGCTCTTAGCGCTGACCGCTTTGCCAGCCTGACGTTTCAGCACCTGTTTCCGCAACTGCAGCAGCAGGCCAACAGCGTTCCCGCCGCGGTCGACATTGGCGCGCAGCGCTACTGGTTCCGCCTGCGCGCGCCGCAGCGCAGCCACGTCAGCGTGCCGGACAGTCGCTCGCATGACCTGCACCGCGTGCTGGGAGGGGACGGCGCAAAAATGGTGCGGTTGCTGGATGCTGGCGTTTCGCTGTGCATTTATGGTGAAACCGGCAGCGGCAAGGAGTATGTCAGTCGCGCGCTGCACCAGCAAAGCCTCTGGCGCACTGGCAAGTTTGTCGCCATCAACTGTGCCGCCATCCCCGAAGCGCTGATTGAATCCGAACTGTTTGGCTACCAGCCCGGCGCATTTACCGGCGCCAGTAAAAATGGCTACATCGGCAAAATTCGCGAAGCGGATGGTGGCGTGCTGTTTCTGGATGAAATCGGTGATATGCCACTGACGCTGCAGACCCGTTTGCTGCGCGTGCTGCAGGAAAAAGAGATGGCGCCCCTCGGCTCCAGTCGCAGCTGGCCGGTGAATTTTGCCGTGATTTGCGCCACGCATCGCGATCTGGCCCAGCGTGTGGCCGCCGGCGAATTTCGTGAAGATTTGCTCTATCGTCTGCAGGAGTTCGCGCTGCCCCTTCCGCCACTGCGCGCTTGGCCGAACGTCGCCGGGTTTATCCACGATTTATGGCAGGAGCTGGGGGCCGCGCAGCGTGGCGTACAGCTGTCTCCGGCGCTGCTGACGGCGCTGGCACAGCAGCCATGGCCGGGCAATGTGCGCCAGCTACACAGTCTGCTGCGCGTGCTGCTGGCGCTCGCCGATGAGGGCGAAACGCTGACGGAAAGTAACTTGCCGGCAGAGTATCGCCGCCCACTGGCACCGCCGCTGCGCGAACGCCACGATGAACAGCGGATCAGTGAAACGCTGCAGCGCTATGACGGCAATATCAGTAAAGCGGCGCAGGCGCTGGGGGTCGCGCGCAGCACGCTGTATCGTCGTGCAGCACGCGACAGGGGGGATTAATCGCGGAAGTTTTTAAACTGGAACGGCTGACCCAGGTTGCCACCGCGCACCAGCGCCATCGCACCCTGCAGATCGTCGCGGGATTTACGGGTGACGTGCAGTTCTTCACCCTGAATCTGCGTCTGCACTTTCAGTTTGCTGTCTTTGATCAGCTTAACGATCTTCTTCGCGATATCGCTTTCGATGCCTTTTTTCAGCTTCGCTTCAACGCTCCAGCTTTTACCGCTGTGCACAATCTCTTCCGGTACTTCAATCGCTGCGCCTTCAATGCCGCGCTTCAGCAGCTTTTCACGCAGAATATCCACCAGCTGCTTCACCTGAAAATCCGATTCGCTGGTGACTTTGATGGTCTCATTCTTTTCGTTGAGCTCAAAGCTGGCGCTCACGTTGCGGAAATCGAAACGGGTTGAGATCTCACAGTTGGCATTCTCCACCGCATTACGCACTTCCGGCAGTTCGACTTCGGAAACGATATCGAAAGATGGCATCTTTTCTTCTCCTGATACTAAAGTGACATGCATAATACGCGTCTTGTCGCGCTAATAAAACACGCGACGCGGAAAGCTATAATTAAGGGTGTGACACCCATTCCCCCACCCGCCAGCGGGAGGCATAATGAAAATTACCGTGTTGGGTTGCGGCGCCTTGGGGCAAATCTGGCTCGCGGCCCTTGCACGTCAGGGACATGACGTTCAGGGCTGGCTGCGCGTACCGCAGCCGTACTGTTCGGTCAACGTGGTCGATCCGCAGGGCCACGTCAGCAATCACACCTTCATCGCTAACGATCCGCTGTTTCTGGCAGAAAGCCAGCTGCTACTGGTGACCTTGAAAGCGCCACAGGTTTCACCTGCGGTGAAAAACCTGCAAAGCGTGCTGCCGCGCCACGCGCCGATCCTGCTCCTGCACAACGGGATGGGTACGATCGAAGAGCTCAAAGAAGTGCAGCAGCCGCTGCTGCGCGGCATCACCACGCACGCGGCAATGCGCGACGGCACGGTGCTCAAACATGTCGCGCAGGGCATAACCCACATCGGGCCTGCCAGCCGCGAAAGCGCGGCGCTGAGCGATATCGCCGATATTCTGCATCAGGCGCTGCCGGACGTGGCGTGGCACGATAACATCGCATCCGCCAGCTGGCGCAAGCTGGCAGTTAACTGTGTGATCAACACGCTGACGGTTGAGCACGACTGCCAGAACGGCGCGCTGCGCGCTTGGCCGGAGCAGATTAACCGGCTGTGCGAAGAGCTGGCTTGGGTGATGGAGCGCGAGGGCCAGCACATTGCGCTGGATAACCTGCGCGACATTATTTACGACGTCATCGACAGCACCGCCGCCAACGTCTCCTCAATGCTGCAGGATGTGCGTGCGCAGCGTCAGACTGAAATTGATTACATTACCGGCTACCTGCTGCGCCGCGCCCGCGCGCAGGGGATTGCGCTGCCGGAAAATACCCGCCTGTACGACCTGATTAAACGCAAGGAGTCCCAATATGAGCGCGAACGCATCAGTGCTGGTTTGCCTGGCCCATGGCAGTGAAGAGACCGAAGCGGTCACCACCATTGACTTGCTGGTCCGCGCCGGCCTGAAGGTCACCACCGCCAGCGTGGAGAGCGACGGCACGCGCGAGATTGTCTGCTCACGCGGCGTACGCCTGCTGGCTGACGCACCGCTGGTTGAAGTGGCGGATAACGATTTTGCCGCCATCGTCCTGCCGGGCGGCATCAAAGGTGCCGAAACCTTCCGCGACAGCCCGCTGCTGGTGGAGACGGTACGCCAGTGTCATCTGGCAGGTAAAATTATCGCGGCGATCTGTGCCGCGCCGGGCACGGTGCTGGTGCCGCATGATCTGTTTCCGGTGGGGAACATGACCGGTTTTCCCGGCCTGAAGCACACCATTCCGGAGGAGAAATGGATGGAGCGCCGCGTGGTGTGGGATCCGCGCGTTAATCTGCTGACCAGCCAGGGGCCGGGCACGGCGATCGATTTTGCCCTGAAGTTGATTGATCTGCTGGTGGATAAAGAGCAAGCGCGTGAAGTCGCGTCACAGCTGGTGCTGGCGGCAGGGATTTATAATTATCAGGAATTTGAAGAGCGCGCGTAAAAAAGGTCGCCATCAATGGCGACCCTACGGGATCAGCGCACATTTTTATTCGTCGCGGTGGTTGTAGGGTGCGCATTCATGCGCACCTGGTTTTGCCCGTGCACCCGAAATTATGCGCGCCAGGCTTAACACCCGCCGCGGTTACGGACGGTACACCTTCACGTTCTTAAAGCCCTGCTCATGCAGATACAACGCCTGCAACCGGCTCATCACGCCGCGATCGCAGTACAGCAACCAGGTTCTGCTCTGATCGAGATCGCCGAACTGGGTGCTCAGCTTATAGAACGGCAGCGATTTCACTTCCACGCCGGTCAGCGCCAGCGGCTTGTCGTCCTGTTCATCAATCGAACGGATATCCAGCACCACATCGTTGCCGCTGAATGACGCCACGGTTTCCACTTCCACCACTTCTTCTTCCGTCTGCTCCGCGATTTCACGGATATCGACGTTGCTGGCTTCCTGCACCACGCGCTGCAGAATGTCGAAATCGAAGTTCTGCTCTTCGGCTTCGATCTTCGCTTTCACTGCCTTCACTGTGGGGCTTTTCGAAATCACGCCGCAGTACTCCGGCATGGTGCGGGCAAAGTCTTCGGTGCCGATCTGACGCGCAATATTGATGATGTGCTCTTTATCGTGCGAGATCAGCGGGCGCAGAATCAGCGTGTCGGACGCGTTATCAATCAAACGCAGGTTAGTCAGCGTCTGGCTGGAGACCTGGCCCAGCGCCTCACCGGTCAGCAGCGCCTGCACGCCGTATCGCTCAGCCACCATCGACGCCGCACGCACCATCATGCGCTTCAGCACCACGCCCATCTGGCCGTCATCAACTTTTTCCAGAATCTCGCCCACCACCGGCTCAAAATTGATGGCGACAAAACGCACGCGATGTGAACGGCCAAAACGCTGCCACAGATAGTGCGCCACCTGACGCACGCCGATTTCATGCGCCGCGCCGCCGAGGTTAAAGAAGCAGTAGTGAACACGACAGCCGCGGCGCATCAGCATATAGCTGGAGACGCCGGAGTCAAAGCCGCCGGAAATCAGCGACAGCACATCTTCCTGGGTGCCGATCGGGAAGCCGCCCAAGCCTTCATAGCGGCCGGTAATCAACAGCAGGCGATCGTCTTCAATCTCCAGATTCACCGTCACATCCGGGTGATTCAGCTGCACGCGTGCGCTTTCAATGTGCTGATTGAGACCGCCGCCGACGTAGCGCTCCACATCCTGCGAGCTAAAGCTGTGCTTGCCGCGACGCTTCACGCGCACGCAGAAGCTTTTGCCTTCCAGCCGCTCGCGGTTGAGCGCCAGCGTCTGCTCGAAGATATCGTGCATGTCGGTATAGGCGCGGTCTTCGACCGCCAGCACATGGTGGATACCGGGAATGCGCGTCAGCTCTTCCGTGACGGTGGCACGCAGCGCTTCCTTCTTCGCGCGCACTTCGATGTGATCCCAGTGGCGCACAACGGCGATCTCTTCGTCGAGGGTGCGCAGGGTGTTACGGATGTTACCGGTCAGAATTTTGATAAAGCGCAGGCGCACCGACTGACTTTTGATGGTGATTTCAGGGAAGAGCTTGATGATAAACTTCATGGCGACACAGCTTCGTTGGGCAAATAAGTGCTAAAATCATCAACACTTAGCTGGTAAAATCATATAATTGCGGGTTAGCATCAGCCACCGCATCCGAGGCGCGCAAGTATATCACCTTTGTCGGATGACTGCTGTAAGCAACCTTCGCCGCATTGATTATTTTGCTAATCAATGCCCGTCGGCTACCATGACCGATTGCAACATAATGTCCCAACCTGTGAGTCGACACTCATTATGCCGAAAAAAGCCGAAGCGCCCGTGAGTTTTGAAAACGCACTACAGCAGCTGGAACAGATTGTCAGCCGTCTGGAGAGTGGCGAACTGCCGCTGGAAGAGGCTCTGAATGAATTCGAGCGCGGCGTACAGCTGGCACGCAGCGGCCAGCAAACCCTGCAGGCGGCGGAACAGCGCGTGCAGATTCTGCTGAACGACGACAAAGACGCCCCGCTCGCCCCTTTCACGCCGGAAAATGAGTAATGGATTTCGTGCAACTGCAGCGCGCCTACCATGAGCGTGTGAACCAAGCGTTGACGCGCTTAATAGATCCACTTCCTTTTCAGAGTTCTCCTCTGGTGAACGCCATGCAATATGGGGCACTATTAGGCGGTAAGCGCCTGCGCCCGTTTCTGGTGTATGCCACTGGCGAGATGCTGCGCGCCGAGGCGGCCAGCCTGGATGCCCCTGCCGCAGCGGTGGAGTGCATTCACGCTTACTCATTGATTCATGATGACCTGCCGGCGATGGACGACGATGCGTTACGTCGCGGGCAGCCAACCTGCCATATCAAATATGGCGAAGACACGGCGATTCTGGCCGGCGATGCCCTGCAAACCCTAGCGTTTACCATTCTTGCGGACCAGCCGATGCCCGGCGTAAGCCCGCAGGATCGAATTGCCATGATTTCCGAACTGGCGCAGGCCAGCGGCGTGGCCGGCATGTGCTGTGGCCAGGCGCTGGATTTAGCCGCCGAAGGCAAATCCGTGGACCTGAACCAGCTGGAGCAGATCCATCGCCATAAAACCGGCGCGCTGATCCGCGCCGCCGTGCGTCTCGGCGCCCTCACTGCGGGCGCAGCGGGCCGCGATGCGCTGCCGCAGCTGGATATCTACGCCAACGCCATCGGACTGGCGTTTCAGGTGCAGGATGACATCCTCGATGTGGTCGGCGATACCGCCGTTCTGGGCAAAACCCAGGGAGCCGATCAGGCGCTGGGGAAAAGCACTTACCCGGCGCTGCTGGGACTGGATAACGCGCGGGCCAAAGCGCAGGATCTCTATCGCGAAGCACTGGGCGCGCTGGAGGTGCTGGCGGCACAGTCGTACGACACGTCCGCTCTGCAGGCGCTGGCCAGCTTTATAATTGAACGCGATAAATAACTTATATAATGAGTCTCTGATGAGTTTTGATATTGCAAAATACCCGACACTGGCGTTAGCAGGCACGGTTCAGGAATTACGTTTACTGCCTAAAGAAAAACTTCCGGACCTGTGCGACGAGCTGCGTCAGTATCTGCTGGACAGCGTGAGCCGCTCGTCCGGTCACTTTGCTTCGGGTCTGGGCGTCGTCGAGCTGACCGTCGCGTTGCATTATGTGTACAACACCCCGTTTGATCATCTGGTGTGGGACGTCGGTCATCAGGCCTATCCGCACAAGATTCTGACCGGCCGCCGCGACCGCATCGGCACTATCCGCCAGAAAAATGGCCTGCACCCATTCCCGTGGCGCGGCGAAAGCGAATATGACGTGCTGAGCGTGGGCCACTCGTCGACGTCCATCAGCGCTGGTCTTGGCATAGCCGTGGCCGCCGAACGCGAAGGAAAAGGTCGCCGCACCGCCTGCATTATTGGCGACGGCGCGATTACCGCGGGCATGGCGTTTGAAGCGATGAACCACGCCGGTGATATCAAGCCGGACATGCTGGTGATCCTCAATGACAACGAAATGTCGATCTCTGAGAACGTGGGCGCGCTGAACAATCGCCTGGCGCAGATTCTCTCGGGGAAAACCTATTCACGCCTGCGCGAAGGCGGCAAGCGCGTGCTGGGCGGGCTGCCACCGATCAAAGAGCTGGTGAAGCGCACCGAAGAGCACCTGAAAGGCATGGTGGTGCCGGGCACGCTGTTTGAGGAGCTGGGCTTTAACTATATCGGTCCGGTCGACGGTCACGATGTGCTGACGCTGGTCAGCACGCTGAAGAATATGCGCGATCTGAAAGGGCCGCAGTTCCTGCACATCATGACCAAAAAGGGCAAAGGCTACGCGCCGGCGGAAGAAGATCCGATTACTTGGCACGCGGTGCCAAAATTCGATCCGGCCAGCGGCTCGCTGCCGAAAAGCGCGCCGGGCCTGCCGAGCTACTCGAAAATTTTTGGTAACTGGCTGAGCGAGATGGCCGCCGACGATGCGCGGCTGATGGCCGTGACGCCGGCCATGCGCGAAGGCTCCGGCATGGTGAGCTACTCGCGTGATTATCCGCAGCAGTATTTTGACGTGGCGATCGCCGAGCAGCATGCGGTGACGTTCGCCGCGGGCATGGCAATCGGCGGTTACAAGCCGGTGGTGGCGATTTACTCCACCTTCCTGCAGCGCGCCTACGATCAGGTGATTCATGACGTGGCAATTCAGGAATTGCCGGTACTGTTTGCTATCGATCGCGGCGGTATCGTGGGTGCCGACGGCCAGACGCACCAGGGTGCGTTTGATATCGCCTATCTGCGCTGTGTGCCGGGCATGGTGATCATGACGCCAAGCGATGAAAACGAGTGTCGTCAGATGCTTTACACCGGCTACCACTATCAGGATGGCCCGAGCGCGGTGCGCTACCCGCGCGGCACCGGCACCGGCGCCACGCTGGAACCGCTGGCCAGCCTGCCGCTTGGCAAAGGGGTCATCAGGCGTCGCGGCGAGCAGCTGACAATCCTCAACTTTGGTACTCTGCTGCCGGAAGCGCAGGCCGCCGCCGACGCGCTCAACGCCACGCTGGTCGACATGCGCTTTGTTAAGCCGCTGGATGAAACCCTGATTAGCGAGATGGCGGCCAGCCACGACGCGCTGATTACGCTGGAAGAAGGCGCGATCAAAGGCGGTGCCGGCAGCGGCGTCAACGAATACGTGATGGCGAAACGCTTGCGCGTGCCGGTGCTTAACCTTGGCCTACCGGATGAGTTCATTCCACAGGGGACGCAGGAAGAAGTGCGTCAGGATTATCAGCTGGACGCCGCAGGCATCCAGCAGCAAATCGCCGCCTGGCTGGCGCAGTAACCGCCCTTCCCCGCTCCTGCTGCTATGCTTGAGGGTAAAACCCCACGCATAAGAGCAGGAGCCCTTCATGAAAACCGTTCGTTTAGGCCAGACCGATCTGCAGGTTTCACGTCTCTGTTTAGGCTGTATGACCTATGGCGATCCGCTGCGCGGTAACCCGGAAGAGAGCAGCCGACCGCTGATTAAGCAGGCGCTGGACGCGGGCATCAACTTTTTCGACACCGCTAACAGCTACTCCGACGGCAGCAGTGAGGAGATCCTCGGCCGCGCGCTCAAAGATTACGCGCAGCGCGATCAGGTGGTAGTGGCGACCAATGATGCCGGAATCCAGCTCTTTGATTTTCAGGTGATGGGGATTGTCAGTGATGTCGGCCGTGGTCGCGGCAATGCCGACGCCCGGTTTGAGTTTGATCAGCCCCTGTTGCTGCAGCAGCACCAGACCGCGCGCCTCGTTCGACGGATCGTTAGGCACGCCGATTACCGCTCCCTCTTTCAGACCGGCGGCGCTTTTCACTTTCTTCGAATAGAGACCGATCGGCCAGACGGCGGTATCGCCGACGCGCACGATATCGTAATGGTTGACCTTGATTTGATTATTCAGGAACGGCTGATGCTGGAAGGCATTGGCATCTACTTCACCATTCTGTAACGCTTCGTTGGGCTGGTTATAATCATTGAAAATCACGGTTTTCACCGTCAGCCCTTTCGCGGCGGCCTGCTTTATCACTTCACGCCAGACGTCTTCGTCCTCGCCGCTCATGATGCCGACCTTCACCGCGGTTTTATCCGCCGCCTGCGCCACAGAAAACGGCGCGACCACGCTGCCGGCAACCAGTAACGCACCGACGGTTAACAACAATTTATTTTTGGCTGATGCAAAGCGTGTGTGCATAAATTATTTCCTGAGTGTTATTATTACGCGAGTCAAAATAAGCTGCCGTGATCGACAGATACGCACAGTATACGCAGTTGCTTATTCCAGCATTATGATTTATCCGGGAATGCTATTCCTGAAATGAATAAATCCATGCCGCCGCTCATCGCGCCAAAAGGCCCCGGGCGGCTGTGCTACCATGCCTGTTTGATTGACCGTTATTGAGCGCTATGTCGGATACCACACCCAAACGTAAAAATGACCCGGAAGGGTTGAAAAAACGCATCCTCGCGGGTGCGCTGCAAACCTTCGCCGAATACGGTATGCAGGGCGCGCGAATGGAGCAGATTGCTGAACTGGCACAGACCACCAAGCGCATCGTGGTGTATCACTTCATCAACAAAGAGAAGCTGTATATTGAGGTGCTGGAGCAGGTGTATCAGGCGATCCGCTAGCATGAAACCGGCCTGAATCTTACTACGCTGGAGCCGGAAGAGGCGATGATCAAACTGGTGGAAGCCAGTTTTGACTATCACGTCACGCATCCCGATTTTATGCGCCTGGTGTGTACAGAAAACCTGCTGCGCGGGCGTTACATCATGCAGTCTGAGCGCATCAAAGCGATGAACAAAAGTACCCTCGATTTGCTGGATGACATCCTGTCTCGTGGCCAGCGTCAGGGCATCTTTATCGACGGCCTGGATACCGTGGACGTACACCGCCTGCTCAGCAGTATTTGTGTGCATCACGTCTCCAACCGCTACACCTTCCACACGCTGTTTACCCCCCACGACAGTGAAGAGGACAGTATTCGCCGCAACCGTCAGCTGGCGGTGACGGCCACGCTACGCTATATCCGCAAAGCCCCGTAATCTGCGGGTTCGCTGTGATGGTCTACGCTTGATCAAATAAACGGGACCGTGACAGACCTCAGATTAAGGAACGCTGTAGTGAAGAAAGATGCTCTCCTCTATCCGTTACGCAACACGCAAAATACCGATGACACGCCTGCGCTCTGGAACTGGGCGCAGAATTCGGTAGTTGGCCAGCGCCAGCAGTTGCATCAGCCGCGCAGTGAAGCCAAGCTGCAACAGCTGTTGCGCGACTCGCACGGCAAAGTGCGCGTGCTCGGCAGCCGCCTGTCGCCCGGTCGCATGCTGTGCGTACAGCCGCAGGACGTACTGCTGGATCTCAGTGCGCTGTGCGGCATCCTCGCTCAGGATGAAGAGAGCGTAACGTTTGCCGCGGGCACCCCGCTGCAGCAGGTGTATGACAGCCTGACAGAGAGGGATCGCATGCTCGCCTCCTCCCCCGGCGTAATTGCGGTGCAGACGCTGGCAGGCGCGCTGGCAACCGGCACCCACGGTCAGGGCCTGGCACAAAGTTCGCTGGCGGACGAAGCGCTGCATATCCGCATGGTGCTGGCCGATGGCAGCGTGCGCGAGTTTCAGCGCGGCGACGCCGATTTCCCGGCGGCGATGGTTTCGCTTGGCGCGCTCGGCATCGTCACCGCCATTACATTGCGCACTCAGCCATTTCGCCTGTTTACCTGCCATAAATTCGCGGCGTCTGCCGATTCACTGGAACAACATTTGCTGATGTGGAATGAGCAGCACGAACTCAGCAAAGCCTGGTGGTTTGTCGATGACAACCTGATGCATGTCTGGAACGCCGATGTCGCCAGTGCCGAGGATAGCCAGCCGTGGCACGACCGTCAGCGCGAAGTGATTGAGCATGGCGATCAGGCTGACAGCAGCCTGAACGACACCATTGATCAGACGCTGGAACACATGCATCGCGACACGCAGATTCACGGCAAAGGCGGCAAACAGTTCCGTACCGTCACCCGCTTCCGTGATTTCACCGACATCAGCGGCGATATCTACCAGCTGTTTTGTCGTGGCATCGCCGTACCGCAGATCAACGTTGAAATTGGCGTGCCGCTGGCCAAAACGCCGGAAATTATCAGCAAGATCAAAGCTTGGTACGCACAGAATCGTCCGCACATGCATTATCCCATAATCCTGTGCTGCACCGGCGCTTCACAGGCGTGGATGAGCCCGGCGCATCAGCAGCCGACCTGCTTTTTTGGCTTCGTGGTGTATTACGCGGATGACGGCTCACTGTCGCAGGACGGACTGCATTTCCTCACCGAAGTGGAAAAACTGCTGGCTGCAGAAGGCGGACGTCCGCACTGGGGGGAAATATTACGATCCGCAGCGCTATCAGTGGCGCGCCATCTATCCGCAGTGGGATGCGTTTCGTGCGGTGCGTGAACAGCTGGATCCGACGCACCGCTTTAGCAATGACTATGTCACGGCTTTGTTTGATTGATTGAGTTTGATGGGGAGAATCTATGTACGCCTGGCTAACGCTGTTAACGCAGCCGGAATATTATGTCGGGGTGAAAGCGCTGCACCGCTCACTAAAACGCAGCGAAACGCGCTGGCCGCTGATTGTGATGGTCACCGATGCCATCGACCTGACGATACGCGAAGCATTACAGGCGCTGGGCTGTGTGATCCATCCGGTCCAGCCGCTGATGCCGGACGCCGCGCTGGAGCAGCATTATGCCTCGGCACAGTTTGGTGAAGTGTGGAGCAAGCTGCGCGCCTGGGCGCTGACCGGCTGCGAGCGCGTAGTGTTTCTTGATGCCGATATGCTTGTGCTGCGCAACATGGATGAGCTGTTTACGCTCGATCTCGGCAAGCATGCGCTGGCGGCCTGTCACGCCTGCCGCTGCAACCCGAATCAAATCGCCAGCTATCCTGACAGCTGGCAGCCGGAGCATTGTCACTACACTTGGCAGGCGCGCGGTGAGACGCCTCCCGCCGATCTTGATAACTATCTCAACGGCGGCTTTTTGGTGCTGCAGCCGGATCAGGCGGTATTCGACTGGCTGCAGCAGAAAGTGGCTGAGATTGACGACCTGCGCCGCTATCCGTTCTCCGAACAGGATTTGCTCAATGAAGTGTTTGCCGGACGCTGGCTGCCGCTGCCGTACATTTACAACGCGCTGAAAACCCTGCAGTTCCAGCATGCCGGCTTATGGCAAGACGATGAGGTGAAGAATCTGCACTACATTCTCGCCAAACCGTGGAAGCGTGACCTGAACCAGCCAGAGGCGCAGCGCGACCGTTATTACGCGCTGGATAAGCTGTGGTGGGAGCTGGGCGCGGATTAATGGCTGTTAACGGGGCAAAAGCCTTTGCCGCGTTTCGTAGGGTGCGCATTTATGCGCACTGTCGCTTAACGCCAGCCGAGCTCTGGCGCGACGTGGGTCAGAATGCTGTCGATCACGTGCGCACAATAATCCACGCCAAGCTGATTAGGGATGGTCAGTAACAAGGTATCGGCTTTCGCAATCGCTTCATCCTGCGCCAGCTGTTTGATTAGCTGCTCCGGCTCTGCGGCATAGCTACGACCAAAGATGGCGCGGGTTTTCTCATCGAGGAACCCGACGGAATCCTGCTCCTGTCCGCCGCGACCGAAGTAAGCGCGGTCGGTGTCGTTCATCAGGGCAAAAATACTGCGGCTGACCGACACGCGCGGCGCACGCTGATGCCCTGCCGCCTGCCAAGCTTCTTTATAGGCGCGAATCTGCTTCGCCTGCTGCACATGGAACGGTTCGCCGGTCTCGTCATCCTTCAGCGTCGAGCTCTGCAAATTCATTCCCAGCTGGGCCGCCCAGATTGATGTGGCGTTCGAGCCGGAGCCCCACCAGATACGCTCGCGCAGGCCTTCGGAATAGGGCTCCAGGCGCAGCAGTCCCGGTGGATTCGGAAACATCGGCTGCGGATTGGGTTTGGCAAACCCTTCGCCGCGCAGCACTTCCAGCAGCTCTTCGGTGTGACGACGTCCCATATCCGCATCGGTTTCCCCTTCGCGCGGATTAAAGCCAAAGTAGCGGTAGCCTTCAATCACCTGCTCCGGCGAGCCACAACTCAGGCCCAGCTGCAAACGGCCGTTGGCGATCAGGTCCGCTGCCCCGGCATCTTCCGCCATATACAGCGGATTTTCGTAACGCATGTCGATCACACAGGTACCAATCTCGATGCGGCTGGTTTTGGCACCGACCGCCGCTAGCAGCGGAAACGGTGAACTCAGCTGGCGCGCAGTTGGCTATGGCGCAGCGAATTGCCGACCTGGCTGTTAATCATTACCGTTTATAGCGGCTGGTTCGCCAGCGTACTGTACTGGCAGACGCTGGGCCTGCCCCTCGCCACGCTGCTGGTGATCCTGTTCACCACCTGGTATTTATCGCTGCAGCATGAGCTGATTCATGGCCATCCGACGCGCCTGCCGCGCCTTAATCAGCTGTTTGGCACGCTGCCGCTGGCGGTGTGGTATCCGTATGGTCTGTACCGGGATTCGCACCTGGCGCATCACCGCAACCACACCCTGACCGATCCACATGATGATCCGGAAACCTATTATCTGTCGCCGGCGCACTGGGCACGGCTCAAACCCTGGCAGCAGCGCGTTATCCATCTGCGCAACACCTTTCCGGGACGTCTGCTGCTGGGACCGCTGCTGGATATCCTCGCCACGCTACGCGCGCTGACGCAAAGCGTGGTGCAGCGCGACGTGCCGGCGATGATGATGTGGCTGGTGCACCTGCTACTACTGGCCGGACTGTTTTACTGGCTCAGCCTGCGCGGCTTTTCCCCGCTGTGGCTGGTGCTGGCGGTGAGCTATCCGGCGCTGATGCTGACCAAAGTGCGCTCATTTTATGAACATCGTGCCGATGAGGCGCCGCTGGCGCGCTCGGTGAATAACGAAGCCGCCTGGCCGTGGCGTCTGCTGTTACTGAATCTCAACTATCATTCTGTACATCACGATCTGCCCGGTTTACCCTGGTATGGTCTGCGCAAAGTCTATTTGCTCTACCGCGACGGCTACTATCAGCGTAATCAGGGTTTTCGCGTTGCCGGTTACGGCGAATGGATGAAGCGCTTCTGGCGTCAGCCGATCAACGTTAACGCCCACCCGGGACACCACAAGGACGCACAGAATGCACATCATCTCTTTACCGATGTACGACATCGACCACCCGAGCACGCTGGCCATGACCTCAGTGCTGACGCGGCTGCTGGCGAAGCGCGGCGTGCAGGCTGAGGTGCAGTGGCACGACGACCTGCTGCCACACTGGCGTGATGACAATCTGCTGCTGAGTCAGACCTGCGGTTATCCGCTGGTCGCGCTGTTGCCTGACGTGCAACTGGTGGGCACGTTTCAGTTCAATGCGCCTGGCTACCATGACCTGCGCTATCGCAGCTGGCTGGTGGCGCGGCAGGAAGATGAGAACCTGAGCCTAGCCGATTTCCGCGGCCGTCGCGCAGTGTGCAACAGCAATGACTCACACTCCCCGTATACAATTCGCTGCGCTACGTGGTTGCGCCGCTGGTCCAGGACGGCAAATTCTTCGCCACTACCCGGTTCAGCGGCAGCCACCGCCAGTCGCTGGCCGCGCTGCGCGCCGGACAGGCCGACCTCGCCGCCATTGATTGCATTACTTGGGCGCTGCTGCGCAAATACCGGCCGCAGGAGCTGCAGGGGGGTAGCCATCATCGGTGAAACCCCGCTGTGTGCCGCGCTGTCGCTGATAACCTCGGCGAAAACCGACAGTCTGCTGCTGGAAAAGCTGCGCAGCACGCTGTTTGAGCTGGCCAATGTGGAGGATTACAAGGATGTGATGAAGGCCAATCTGCTGGCGGGCTTTTCCGTACCGCAGCGCGACTGGTTTGACGAGGTTAAACGCTGGGAAGATGACGCCGCCGCGCTGAGCGTGACGGCGCTGTAAATAAAGCACTAACCGGCGGCATCCCTGCCACCAGCGGGCTTACTGCGCGCGAGCCGCGATAATCGCCTCCGCGACGTTACGCGGTGCTTCGGCGTAGTGGGCAAACTCCATGCTGTAAGTGGCGCGACCCTGAGACATCGAGCGTAGCGTGGTGGCGTAGCCAAACATCTCGGCCAGCGGCACTTCAGCACGGATAATGCGCGCGCCGAAACGCTCGTCCATGCCCTGCAGCGTGCCGCGCCGGGATGACAAATCGCCCATCACGCCGCCGGCGTACTCTTCCGGCGTCTCCACTTCCACCTGCATCACCGGCTCAAGTATGACCGGATCGGCCTGCTTTGCTGCCGCTTTGAAGCCAAAGATCGCCGCCATGCGGAACGCCATCTCCGACGAGTCAACGTCTTGATAAGAGCCAAACGTCAGCGTGGCTTTGATGTCGACCACCGGATAACCGGCCAACACGCCGCTGTTGAGCGCTTCGCGAATGCCCTTCTCCACCGAAGGAATGAATTCGCGCGGCACCACGCCGCCTTTGGTCGCGTCTTCAAAGGCGAAACCGGTTCCGGCCGCCTGCGGCTCCAGCGTCAGCACCACATGACCATACTGGCCCTTACCGCCCGACTGACGCACAAATTTCCCTTCCACCTCGCGCACCGTTTTGCGGATGGTTTCGCGTTAGGTTACCTGTGGCCGGCCAATATTGGCCTCAACGCCGAACTCGCGTTTCAGACGGTCTGACGATGATCTCCAGATGCAGTTCGCCCATGCCGGAAATGATGGTCTGACCGGACTCCTCATCGGTGTGCAGCCGGAACGACGGATCCTCTGCCGCCAGCCGCTGCAGCGCCAGCCCCATTTTTTCCTGATCGCCTTTGGTCTTTGGCTCAATCGACAGCGAAATCACCGGATCGGGAAACTCCATGCGCTCCAGCGCGATTACCGCATTGGGATCGCACAGCGTTTCGCCGGTGGTGACCTCTTTCAGCCCGACGCAGGCGGCAATATCGCCGGCGCGGATCTCATCAATTTCGATGCGATCGTTAGCCTGCATCTGCACGATACGTGCCAATACGCTCTTTACGCCCTTTCACCGCGTTCCACACGCTGTCACCCTTACGCAGCACGCCAGAATAGACGCGCACAAAGGTCAGCTGACCGACGTAAGGATCGCTCATCAGCTTGAACGCCAGCGCCGAGAAAGGTTCATCATCGTCAGCATGGCGTTCGTCGTGTTCGCCGCGCTCGTTGATACCGGCGACCGGCGGCACGTTGAGCGGCGAAGGCATCAGTTCGATGACCGCATCAAGCATGCGCTGCACCCCTTTGTTTTTAAAGGCGCTGCCGCACAGCATCGGCTGGATTTCGCCCGCCAGCGTGCGCTGCCGCAGCCCGGCAATTACCTCGTCTTCACTGAGATCGCCCTGCTCCAGATAGCGATCCATCAGCGTTTCGCTGGCTTCTGCCGCTGCCGCCACCATGTTTTCCCGCCACTCCGCCGCCTGTGCCTGCAGCGCGTCCGGAATCGGTGCATAGCTAAAGCTCATGCCCTGGCTGGCGTCGTCCCAGTAAATGGCACGCATTTTGTTGAGATCGATGACCCCGCTGAACTGCTCTTCAGCGCCGATGGGGGGAATGACAATCGGCACCGGATGCGCCTGCAGGCGATCTTTCATCATCTGCACCACGCGGAAAAAGTCCGCGCCCTAGCGGTCCATCTTGTTGACGAACGCAATGCGCGGCACGTGGTATTTATTCGCCTGCCGCCAGACGGTTTCTGACTGCGGCTGAACGCCATCGACCGCGTCGTACACCATCACGGCACCATCCAGCACGCGCATTGAGCGCTCCACTTCAATGGTGAAGTCAACGTGTCCGGGGGGTATCAATGATGTTGATACGGTGCGGCGTGAAGCTGCCGTCCATGCCCGGCCAGTAGCAGCTGACCGCCGCCGAGGTGATGGTAATGCCGCGCTCCTGCTCCTGCGCCATCCAGTCGGTGGTTGCCGCGCCATCGTGCACTTCACCCAGCTTGTGGCTCATTCCGGTGTAAAACAGGATGCGCTCAGTGGTGGTGGTTTTACCGGCATCGATGTGCGCGGAGATGCCGATGTTGCGATAACGTTCGATGGGGAGGGGTCGGGGCATGATGCGTCCTTAGTCTGTTGACGAAAAAAACCGGCAGGCACCATTGCCCGCCGCTGTGCCCCAGCATAAACCCATTGTACGAATGAATACGAACAGTTTGAGCTTTTTTTGCTCATCGCTGAGATTGTCACGGTTTTCCGCATTTGCAGTGTGGCGCAGTGACGCGCAGCGCTTTAAGGTAAGGCTTTCATGCTTAACGGGAAAACAGTCCATGCGTATTCTGATTGTGGGAGCCGGTGCCACCGGCGGGTACTTTGGCGCGCGCCTGGCGCAGGCCGGCCGTGATGTGACCTTTCTGGTGCGCGAGCGCCGCCAGCAGCAGCTGCAACAGACTGGTCTGGTGCTGCAAACGCCGGAAGGCAGCACGGTGCTGCAGCCGCAGCTGGCGCTGGCCTCGACGCTGACCGGTGATTACGATCTGATTATCCTGACGGTGAAAAGCTTTGCGCTGGAACAGGCGATTGAGGACATCGCCCCGGCGGTCGGCGCGCAGACGCTGATCATGCCGATCCTCAATGGCATGCGTCACATTGATACGCTGCGCGCACGTTTCGGTGACAAGGTGATTGGCGGGCTGTGTAAGATTCACGCCACGCTGGGCGAGCACGGCGAAGTGATGCAGCTGTCGCCGCTGCACATGCTTTACTACGGCGCGCTGGACGGCAACAACGATGCCCGTCTGGCGCGCGTGGATGCCGCGCTGCGTGATGCGCAGTTTGATAGTGTGTTCGCCGATAACATTATCAGTGAGCTGTGGGAGAAGTGGCTGCTGCTGAGCACGCTGGGTGCCGTGTGCTGTCTGGCGCGCGGCAATACGCAGCACATCCTGCGTTCAGCCGGTGGTGAAGCGCTGTTACAGGGTATTTTCGCCGAGGTGCTGGCGGTGATCACCGCCGATGGCTACCAACAGCGTCCGGCCGTGACGGCGAAGATTTATGAGACGCTGAATAATCCTGATGCGGCGATGACCTCATCCATGTACCGCGATTTAACCCAGGGCTATGATATCGAAGCCGATCAGATCATCGGCGATTTGCTGGTGCGCGGCGCGCGCCATGCGGTGGCGACCCCACTGCTGAACGCGGTGTATGTGAATTTGCAGGTGTATTTGCAGACGCGTTGATAAGTCCGGTGCGTGGAGGGCCAGGTGCGCATGAATGCGCACCCTGTGATTTGTGCGACATGTCATTGCGGCACCAGCCAGTCGCAGAAACCGTAGCGGCGCGATGCGATCGCGCAATGTGCATGATCGCATCGCGGCCGGTTGCGCAATAAATTGCGCCGCTACGAATAGTGCAAAATATCCTCTTTACCCAATCACATATGCTTTTGGTGACGACTTAACCCAACCGCGACTGCACGCCTGGCAGCTGCATCAGGCGCTGCCAGGCTGCTTCGACCGCGTCGGGTACATCAACGTGACCGAAGAATCCCTTGCCGTTCGGGCCCTAGCCGCTGGCGTCGTCATGCAGGCGCTGCACCTCGCCCATCAGCAGCGACAGAAAACGCTCCACTGACCACAAACCCTGCGGCGGCGCGCCAACGATGCGCAGCATGCCCGCATCCATCATCACCTGCGGCACAAACACCGGCCAGCTGATGAATTCCGGCGCATGCTCGCGATCACGCCACTGCCAGCGGCAGGTTTCCCAGTTGCGGCGCTGCATCAACGGATCCTGCACCAGCAGCACACCCTGCGGCTGCCACTGCTGCTCATCCAGCAGGCGCTGGCTCAGGGCGGCGTTTTCGCCACAGTTGCGTGAGGCGGTTTCCAGCAGCAGCTGATCGTCAGGCAGCTCAGCGAACACGCGCGCCATCTCGCCCAGCAGCTGCGCTTCGCCCTTGCCGGCGGTGTCGATCTGGCGATAGAGCGGATGGCTGGCAATCATCGCGGCCAGCAGCGCTGGTTGAGTGACCGATGCCGCCGCTGATCAGCAAGGGCAGCTGATATTTCTTCGCCAGCGCAATCACCGCTTCGACGTTCGGCAGCACCGCATGTCCGGCAAGTATGGCTAAATCGACCTCCAGCGTGCCGTCCTTTGGCAGCTGATCGAGCGCCAGCCAGGCGGCAATGGTGTTGATATCCTGAATTTGATGGTCATTGAGCTGCATCACTTTCTCCTTGCGTTATCACTGGCAGTGTAACGCCTTAATACCGCGACGGCAGGGAAAAATTTGCTACACTCGCCGCATTCTCATCAGGAGGGATCAATGACAGCGCGTTCCGTAACGCTTGACGATGTCGCCCGGCTGGCAGGCGTCTCCTATCAAACGGTTTCCCGGGTGCTGAACCATTCGGCGCAGGTGTCACCCCGCACCCGCGCGCGGGTGGAAGCCGCGATGCAGCAGCTCAGGTACGTGCCAAACCGGGTCGCGCAGCAGCTGGCCGGCAAGGCCACGCGCACGCTCGGTCTGGCGACCAGCGATCTGGCACTGATGGCGCCGGCGCAGATCGCCTCGGCGATTCAGCAGCGTGCGGCGGCGCAGGGCTATCATCTGGTGATCGCCATGGCCAATGCCACCAGCCACGCGCAGGACACGGTGCATGAATTGCTGGCGCAGCGCGTCGATGCTCTGCTGATCAACCTGCCGCTGGATGCCGCGCAGGCGGCGCAGATTCAGCAGCAGTGCGGCAGCAAACCGACGCTGTTTCTGGATGTGGAGCGCAGCGCTGCCGTGGCGCAGTGTCAGTACCGGAGCGCCAGCGGTGCGCAGCAGGCGGTGGATCATCTGGTGGCGCTCGGCCACCGGCAGATTGGCGTGCTGAACGGGCCTGCCAGCTCCGCGTCAGCGCGGGCGCGATTTAGCGCCTGGCAACAGGCGCTGGCGCGTCATCAGCTGGTGCCGGACTGCGTACTGAGCGGCGACTGGAGCGCAGCGTCCGGCTACTAGGCGCTGCTGACCCGGCTGCCCGACCAGCTGCCGCAGGCGCTGCTGGTAGCCAACGATCAAATAGCGCTGGGCGCGATGCGCGCGCTGCACCAGCATGGCGTACGAATTCCGGCGGAGATGTCGATCATCGGTTACGACGATACGGCGGAGAGCGCGTGGTATCAGCCACCGCTGACCACGGTGCGGCAGGATTTACAGCAGTTAGGCACAGTGAGCGTCGATCGTCTGCTGGCGCAGCTGGAGGGAGACATGCCGGACAGCTCAGCCTCTGGAGACCGAGCTGGTCCTGCGCGCCACCACGGCGGCGCCGTTGCAGCAGCAGGTGGAGCAGGTGGATGTGGCGGAGATTGCGCAGCAGTTACAGTAGCTGGCGCGTGCATTAAAAAGGTCGCCATAAATGGCGACCCTGGAGCAAAACGCGGGTATCAAGCCCGTGAAGCTTACTGCCCTTTCGGTTCGCCCATCGCTTTGAGCTTTTTCGACAGTTCGCGACGCTCTTTCGACAGATCGGCGTTTTTGATGATGTACTCATCCACGCGATCTTCATAATCCACGCGCATGCTGGCGATGATTTCCTGAATCGCTTCCACGCTCATACCAGGTTTGATGTACTCGCTCAGGTTGTCCAGCAGCAACACACGTTTCTGGTTATCACGGATTTTCTTTTCGTTGTCCGTAATTTCGCGCTGCAGTTTGTTTTTACGACGAAACATACGCACAAACTCCAGTACGTTCTGAAATGATTGCTTGGCATTTTCCATGTTGGCATCTTTCTTGTGGCCTGCCGCGGCAGGCAAAATAGTCATAAACCGGGAAGACATTTAGCTTAGCGGCTTATAAGCCGGGTTCGCAATTTTCACCGCTAAATTCGGACTGGCACTTATCTTAGCGCAAAGAAAGGGCAATTCGCACTAAGTAATTGCCTGAGAAAACTGTTTGCGCAGCGCCAGACGCACCAGGTCAGTCATGCGCTCCAGCTGACGCGCCTGCTCCAGACTCAGCCAGACGTAACCGTAAATTGCGGTGGTCTCCAGCCGCGCGCTGCCGTTGGCGATCAGCGCTTCCAGCTCTTGGGTGATGGCCTCCAGCTCGTGGCTGTTGGCAATCACCTGTTCGGTCTCGCCTTTCACCATCAGCGCCGCCAGCGCGTTCAGCAAAATCAGATGGCTTTCGCGCGACGCCCACCAGGCTTCAATTTGCATCTGCATGATGTTAACCATATTACGGTTAATGGTCTGAATGGCTTCAAACACCGATTTAGGGATGCGCGTCTCTTTGCTCGCCGGCTCCAGCAGCGCGCGCATTTTGATCACGCTGGTGAGCAGCTTCTGGAAGCACGGATTGAGGCGCGGCTTCTCCACCAGATTGGCAGAAAAGCCGGCGTGATGAATCTTCGCTATGTTGATAAAGGCATCCGACAGCTGGATGCGCCAGTGGGTATAGGCGCGCTGCGCCCAGATGGCGCTGAACAGTAAAGCCATCAGCGAGCCGAGAATCACATCGCCGCCGCGCCACAGCGCCACGGTGAAATCGCCGACCACGACGCCGAGCGTGATGCCGATCAGCAGCGCCATATACGGGTGTTTGCCCAGCGGCAGATAGCCGCAGACAATCATCACGATAAAGCACCACACCAGCATCAGCGGCAGTGACAGCAGCTCCAGCTTCAGCGCGATCAGCCCTGATAACAGCCCGGCAAAGGTACCGCTGATGCGCTGCACCACGCGCGGCAAAACGTTGCCCCAGGTGGAGATCGGTCCCATCACCACCACCAGCGTAATCAGCGGCCAGGTGCCTTCCGGAATATCGGTCAGACGGACAAACAGAAAGCACAGCACAAAGGCGATAGCGATGCGTACGCTGTGCACGGCGCGATAGTGGCGGTAAAACCAGAACTCAATCGGAGAAATGGGCTTGTCAGCGCGTAACATGGTGGTCCGGGTGCGATAAAAATTTGCGCGCTATGTTACCCTGGCGCAGCACGAACATTGAGGGGCTGGCGCAACTTTTTGCGCAATAATACAACTGCGCTACATCTTGTTTTCTCAGTACATACAAGGATGTAACGCAGCGGTTGCTTATCGCCCGACGGCTTACAGTTTCTGTTTCACGTAATCGCTGATGCGCGTGATGATGCCTGCTTCGTCGACCGACTGCAGGGCGTACAGCGGATAGCTGGCCAGCTGCTTGTCTTTATCCAGCATCTGAATTTCACCCACCTGCTCGCCGGCTTTGAGTGGCGCTTCGAGGTCTTTACGATCGATCACGTACTTCGCCATCACGTTCGACACTTCGCTGCGCGGCAGTGACAGGAAGATATCTTCGGTGGTGCCGACGTCCACTTTGTGCGGGTTGCCGTACCAGACGTTTTCGCTGCCGATCTTTTTCCCGGCGTGGAACAGCTGTACGGTGTCGAAGTTGTTCTGTCCCCATACCAGCAGCTTACGCGCCTGCTCTTCACGTCCCTTCGAACTTTTCCCGCCCATGATCACCGCAATCAGACGATGGCGACCGACAATGTTCGAGGCGACGATGTTGAACCCGGCGCTCTCGGTGTGGCCGGTTTTCATACCGTCGACGTGCAGATTTGGGTCCCACAGCAGGCTGTTACGGTTGTTCTGGGTAATGCCGTTGAAGCTGAGGGTTTTCTCGCTGTACATGGCGTAGAAATCCTGCTAACCGTTAATGATGGCGCGCGACAGCACCGCCAGATCGCGCGCGGTAGTGTGCTGCCCCGGCGCATCAAGACCGTGCACGGTTTCGAAGTGGGTGTGCGTCAGACCGAGCTTCTGCACGTAGCTGTTCATCATGTTGACGAAGCTCTCCTGGCTGCCGGCCACATAGTCGGCCAGCGCCACGCAGGCGTCGTTGCCGGAATCGATGATCACGCCGCGCATCAGGTCGCGCACGGTGACTTTATCGCCCGGCTTAAGAAACATCAGCGACGAGCCTTTAAACACCGGATTGCCGGCGGCCCACGCGTCTTTACCCACCGTCACCACATCGTCACGGGTGATTTTCTCCTGATCGACCGCGCGGTCAACCACATAACCGGTCATCAGTTTGGTCAGGCTGGCCGGGTTGCGCTCCGCGTCCGGGTTGCCTGCGGTGAGGATCTGCCCGGTGGTGACGTCCATCAGTACCCAGGACACGGCATCAATGGCCGGCGGCGTCAGGGGAAACGGCATGCTGTCATCCGCGTGCACCAGCGATGCCCAAACAATCATTCCAGATAAAGTTACCAACAGACGCCTTTTCAACACTTCTTCCTCAACATCAAATAAATGAATTTACCGCCGCACGTTTTACGGCAAATAGCGCTTTGATATCTGAATAAATTGAAAAAAAGTATGAACCGCGGACAAATGCTGCGCGCCCGCTCGCAGCGATGGCGATCGAGGTTGTGCTGTACCGAGCTGACGACTATTCTGTGCGTTGATTTTCCATAGCTAGGATAACGCCGTGCCCGCCTCTGAGTTCACTTTTCTGTTCCACGATTATGAAACCTTCGGCAAAAGCCCGTCGCTGGATCGTCCGGCGCAATTTGCAGGCCTGCGGACCGACAAAGCCTTTAACGCCGTAGGTGAACCGCAGGTGTTTTACTGCCAGCTCGCGGACGATTACCTGCCGCAGCCGGAAGCGGTAATGATCACAGGTATCACGCCGCAGGTGGCGAACGCGCGCGGCGTGCAGGAAGTTGAGTTTGCGCAGCGCATTCACGCGCTGTTCAGCGAACCGCAGACCTGTGTGATCGGTTACAACAACGTGCGCTTCGATGACGAAGTGACACGCAATATCTTCTACCGCAACTTTATCGACCCGTATGGCTGGAGCTGGCAGAACGGCAATTCGCGCTGGGATCTGCTCGACGTGATGCGCGCCTGCTATGCGCTGCGCCCGGAAGGCATCGTCTGGCCGGAGAACGACGACGGTTTCCCGAGCTTTAAGCTGGAGCATCTCACCCAGGCTAACGGCGTGGCACACGAACAGGCGCACGATGCGATGTCCGACGTGTACGCCACGCTGGCGATGGCAAAGCTGGTGCAGGAGAAGCAGCCGAAGCTGTTTGAGTTTCTCTTTACCCATCGCAACAAGCAGAAACTGATGACGCTGATTGATATTCCGCAGATGAAGCCGCTGGTGCACGTTTCTGGCATGTTCGGCGCGGCGCGCGGTAACACCAGCTGGATTGTGCCGCTGGCGTGGCATCCGGATAACAAAAACGCGCTGATCGTGGCCGATCTGGCCGGCGACATGACGCCGCTGCTGACGCTGTCGCCGGACGAGCTGCGCGAGCGGCTGTATACGCGACACAGCGATCTGGGCGATTTGCCGGCGGTGCCGATCAAGCTGGTGCACATCAATAAGTGTCCGGTCCTGGCCCCGGCCAACACATTGCGCCCGGAAGATGCCGAACGGCTGGGTATCGATCGTCAGCACTGTCTGGCGAATCTGGCACTGCTGCGCCAGCATGCCGAAGTGCGGGAGAACGTGGTGACCCTGTTTGCCGAAGCGGAGCCGTTCACGCCGTCGGAGGATGTCGATGCGCAGCTGTATGACGGCTTCTTCAGCGACGCCGATCGCGCCGGTATGAACATCCTGCGCCAGACGCCGCCGCAGAACCTGCCGGCGCTGGATTTGACCTTTGAGGATAAGCGTATCGCGAAGCTGCTGTTCCGCTATCGCGCCCGCAACTTCCCCGGCACGCTAGATGATAAAGAGCAGCAGCGCTGGCTTCAGCACTGCCGCGAGCAGCTTAATGCTGAGCGGGTAAAGGCGTTTTTGCTGGAGCTGGAGTCGCTGGCCAGTTTGCATGAGGGTGATGCCGAGAAGATGGCGCAGCTGAAAGCGCTGTATCTGTATGCGCAGGAGCTGGTGTCGTAGCGGGGTTTCGTGCGGGCTGATGCCCCTCACCCCGGCCCTCAGCCACAGGGAACGGTATAGTGCGTTTTGGTGCAGCTACAGGGCTGATACCTGACACACGCTCGGGCGGTTCCCTCTCCCGCGGGCGGGAGAGGGTTAGGGTGAGGGAAAAGCCTTACACCTCTTCGCTAAACTGCGGTACCGGATTGCGGAACGTGCGGGTCACAAACGCTAGGTAAACAATACCAATCGCCGCCCACACCAGGCCGAGCACCATCGAGGTCTCTTCCAGATTGATCCACAGCGCACCCACCGTCAGCGCACCCATAACTGGCAGCACCAGATAGTTGAGGTGATCTTTCAGCGTCTTATTACGCTTCTCACGAATCCAGAACTGGGCAATCACCGACAGGTTCACAAAGGTGAACGCCACCAGCGCACCGAAGTTAATCAGCGCAGTTGCGGTGACCAGGTCGAAGTTGATCGCCAGCAGTGCTACCGCACCGACCAGCAGCACGTTCAGCGACGGCGTGCGGAATTTCGGATGCACGAAGCCAAAGAAACGCTGCGGGAACACGCCGTCACGGCCCATCACGTACATCAGACGCGAAACGCCGGCGTGTGCCGCCATGCCGCTGGCCAGCACCGTCACCACCGAGAAAATCAGAATGCCGATCTGCAGCGCTTTACCCGCCACGAACAGCATGATTTCCGGCTGTGAAGAGTCCGGATTCTGGAAACGCGAAATATCCGGGAAGTACAGCTGCAGGAAGTACGAGACGCCAATAAAGATCACCCCACCAATTAGCGCGGTCAGGAAAATCGCGCGTGGAATGGTGCGCTCGGCATCTTTGGTCTCTTCCGACAGCGAGCTGATACCGTCAAAGCCAAGGAACGAGAAGCACAGAATGGTCGCACCGGTAATCATCGGTACCACCTGCGCATTTTCAGACCAGAATGGCTTGGTGCTGGTCAGCGTACCGGCGCCAATACCGTGTGCCACACCGTACACCACCATACCGGTGATCACCGCCATCACCACCACATGCAGCACCACAATGACGCTGTTGAAGTTGGCCACGGTTTTGATCCCACGCAGGTTGGAGATGGTCATGAACGCCACCAGCAGCACCACGAAAATCCACGACGGAATGCCCGGCACCAGGGACTCAAAGTAGCTTTTCGCCAGCAGGATGTTGATCATCGGCATGAACAGGTAGTCCAGCAGTGATGACCAGCCCACCATAAAGCCGACGTGCGGACTGATAGCCTTCTGAGCATAGGTGTAAGCGGAGCCCGCAGATGGGAAGCGGCGTACCAGCTTGCCGTAGCTCACGGCAGTAAACAGTATCGCGATCAGCGCGAAAGCATAAGCGGTGGCGACGTGACCGTCGGTGAGGCCTGACACGATGCCGAAGGTATCAAACAGGGTCATTGGCTGCATATACGCCAGGCCCATCATGACGACCGGGATCAGAGTCAGAGATTTTTTCAGATGTGCACGCTGTGGTGCGGCAGAGGTATTAAGCGACATTGTTCAGGCCCCCTACAGCAACAACTGAGTTCAGTTGTACCACAGGGATACTGCGCAATGTGCTGCAGTGAGAAGTGATATTAGTGTTTGCGATTGTCGCCGCGCCATAATCATCACGGAAGCGAGAACCAGCCTGCGCTGGTGCAATTGTAAACAGTCCCATCTTTGTTCCTCAAATCTCACGCACAAGCGTGTTTCAGTGTCTATCTATCCGGATGCGTGTCCGGCCTCGTTCATGTAGTGAAAGCACCATGCAAAAAAAATAACCGACGTAATAAGCGTCGGTTATGTTTTGTCTTTTGCAGGGCGCGTATTTTGCCCCAACTTAGGCCATCGACACAACATGTTGGATCAATTCTTCTGTCGGTCAGGCGTTTTTTAACATCCAGTCAATTTCCGTGGCGGTGATCAGCCGTTCAAACTCGCGCAGTTCATACTGTTTGCAACTGTGCCACACGCCGCTGAAACGCTCGCCGAGCAGCTTTTGCAGCGGATAGCTGTTTTCAAACTCATACAGCGCATCGCTCTGGCGAATCGGCAGTTCCAGTCCTTCCGCCTCGTGGCCATTGCCCTTCACCGGATGCGGTAAGGGTAGCTGATTATCCAGACCGTGCAAGATACCGGCAATAATTGCTGACACCACCAGATACGGATTGGCATCTGCACCCGCCACACGGTACTCGACGCGATGGTTTTCTACATCGCCGCAGGGAATGCGCAGCGCCACCGTGCGGTTATTGTGTCCCCATGACGCCTGCAGCGGCACAAACGCCTCCGGCAGGAAGCGGTGAAAGGCGTTGACGTTGGGCGCCAGCAGCGCCATTGATGCCGGCATCAGATCGATCATGCCAGCCAGCGCCCGCTTCAGCAGCGGCGAATCGCTGCCATCATCCAGCGCAAAGGCGTTGTGGTCGGCGGCATCCAGCATGCTGATGTGTACGTGCATGCCGCTGCCAGCATACTCCTCATACGGCTTGGCCATAAACGTGGCGGTCATGCCGTGGTTCTCTGCCACCTGACGCACCAGCCGCTTCAGCAGAATGGCGTCGTCGCAGGCTTTGAGGATATCGCGCGTATGGTGCAGGTTGATTTCGAACTGGCCCGGCGAGGCTTCCGCCAGCGCGCCGTCGGCTGGGATATTCTGCAGTTTCGCCAGAGCGTCAATGTCGCGCAGTACGTCGGCGAAATGGTCGAGATTATCCAGCGAATACACCTGACTCTGCATATTGCGCTCTTCGCTGCCCGGCGCACACGGCGGCTGAATATAGCCTTCGGCATCGCGCTTTTTGTCCACCAGATAGAACTCCAGCTCTACCGCTACCACCGTAAACAGACTGCGATTGCGCAGCTGTTGCCACAGCCGGTTCAGCACGTTTCGGGGTTCAACGTCAAAGGGAGTGCCATCTTGGTCGCACATGGTCAGCAGCAGCTGGGCGATGCGTTGCGGGTCAGAGGCGGAAGGAATTAAGGTCCCGGGGACCGGTATGCAGAAGTTGTCAGGTTCGCCGAGCGCCTGTCCGAGGCCGGCTTCCTCGACGGTATTGCCGAGAATGTCCATGGCGAAAACCGAGGCTGGAAAATAACACCCTTTTTCCAGCTTAGCTAACGCGGAGACGGGAATGCGTTTACCGCGAAATCCCCCGTTGAGATCGTTTAACAGAATATCGACATACTGCGTTTCCGGATGGCGTTCCAGCCAGGTTTTCACCTCCAGCTGGAACGCGCTGGTTCGTTTTTCTTCACTGTGCCGCGTGAAGTCTTCTACTTCCACGAGCACGAGGTTCGTCATCTTCCCACCCGCCCTATACCGTTTAAGATGGTTTGCACATGCTCAAAATAACAGCCACACTTCTAACATAGCTCTAACGCAAATGGTGTGCAAATGTAACAATTCTGTTTGAAGAACAACCAGACGGTTGCTAGATTGACAATATATTGCACACTTTTTCTACTTAGCGCGCAAAACCGGCGAAAATATTGAACAGCAGCGTGGAGACGTAATGGGCATTATTTTTGACAAGCCTTTGATTGGCGTAGTGATGTGCCAGAACCCCATCGGCAACCACGTTGGGCAGACCGTGCATAACAAATACCTCGACGCCGTGGTGCTGGCCGGTGGCGTGCCGCTGCCTTTACCGCATCAGCTGATGCACGCGCCGCAGCTACTTAGAAAACAGTATGACGCTGCTGGACGGCATTTTGCTCACCGGCAGTCCAAGCAATATTGAACCCTGGCATTACGGTGAAGAGGGTCATGAGGCGCATGCCGAGCCGTCGCGTGACCGCTTATCCTTTGCGCTTATCACCCACGCCAGCGGGAAAAAGATGCCGATGCTGGGCATCTGCCGCGGTTTGCAGGAGCTGGTGGTCGCCAACGGCGGCGCGCTGCATCGCCAGCTGCATCAGACGCATCTGTTTCAGGAGCATCGCGAAGATGACAGCCAGCCGCTGGAGCAGCAGTACGCGCCGGCGCATCTGCTGCAGCCCGAACCCGACGGCCTGCTAAGCCAGCTGCTCGGCAGCGCTGCCGCTTTCGCGGTCAATTCGCTGCACGGCCAAGGCATCCGCGAGTCGGGTCCGCAGTTACGCATTGAAGCCCGCGCGCCGGATGGCCTGATCGAAGCCGTCAGCCTGCGCCAGCATCCGTTTGCGCTGGCGGTGCAATGGCATCCGGAGTGGCAATCCGATCGCGATCCGGTCTCGCGCCGTTTATTCGAGGCCTTTATCCACGCCGCAGCACGTTATCACAAGGAAAAGCAGCCATGAATGATGCCACTCTGGCGCCCGGACGACGCTTATCGCAAATTCGGCAGGAGTTGGGATTGTCTCAGCGTCGCGTCGCTGAGTTGTCAGGTTTAACACACAGCGCCATCAGTACCATTGAGCAGGATAAAGTCAGCCCGGCAGTCAGCACGTTACAAAAGCTACTCAAAGTGTATGGGCTGTCGCTGTCAGAGTTTTTCTCGGAGCCGAAAGTGAATGCCACGCCGCGCATCATAGTGCGCCCCGATGATTGCGTTGAGATCGGCAGCCTCGGTGTTTCTTTACAGCTGATTGATAACGGTGCGGCGAAGCGTGCGCTGGCCATGCTGCTGGAGCGCTACGAGCCGGGGGGCGCCAGCACCGGTGAGAAGCTGCGCCATCCGGGTGAAGAGACCGGCACGGTGCTGGAGGGGGAAATCACCCTGGTGGTGAACGGTCAGAGTTATCACCTTAACCGCGGCGAAAGCTACGTGATTGATACAGGTTTGCCGCACAGTTTTACCAATACGTCAGATCAGCCGTGTCGCATTGTCAGCGCGCATACGCCCGCCAATTTCTGAGTTCACGCGCTACAGGAGGTTATGATGCACCACGTGCAAAGTTATTACGCCGCGACCGCCAATGCGCACGCGCCGTGGCCGCAGGAGAGCATTCAGTGTGACGTCTGCATCATCGGCGGCGGGTTTACCGGGCTCTCTTCCGCGCTGTTTCTACCGAAGCCGGTTACGATGTGGTGGTGCTGGAAGCGGCCCACGTCGGCTTCGGCGCCAGCGGCCGCAACGGCGGCCAGGTGGTGAATTCCTACAGCCGCGATGTCGATGTCATTGAGCAGCGCTACGGTAAACAGACTGCGCAGATGCTGGGCAGCATGATGTTCGAAGGGGCGGAGATTATCCGCGACCGCATCGATCGCTACGCCATCGCCTGCGACTATCGCCCCGGCGGCATTTTCGCAGCGCTCAATCAGCGCCAGATGGGGCATCTGCGCAGCCAGCAGGCCAGCTGGGCGCGTTACGGCAACACCGATCTGGAGCTGCTGGACGAGCGCGGTATCCGTCGTGAAGTGGCCACCGACCGTTATCGACGGCGGCCTGCTGGACCGGCGCGGCGGCCATCTGCATCCGCTCAACCTGGCATTAGGTGAAGCCGAGGCGATTCGCCGGCACGGCGGCCGTATATATGAGCAGTCGGCGTCGCTGGCAGTGACCTACGGCGCACCCAACCGGGTCAAAACCGCGCAGGGTGAAGTCAGCGCCACCTTTGTGATTTTTGCCGGCAACGCCTATCTGCCGTCGCAGCTGGAACCGCGGCTGGGGCGCAAAAGCATGCCGTGCGGCTCGCAGATCGTCACCACCGAGCCGCTGAGCCGCGATCAGGCGCTGGGGCTGATGCCAAATAACCACTGCGTGGAAGATTGTAACTATCTGCTGGATTACTTCCGCCTGACCGCCGACAACCGCCTGCTGTACGGCGGCGGCGTGGTGTGCGGCGCGCGCGAACCGGAAGACATCGAGGCGTTGCTCCGGCCCAAGCTGCTGCGCACCTTTCCGCAGTTGCGCGACGTGAAGATCAGCCATCGCTGGAGCGGTAACTTCCTGCTCACGCTGTCGCGCATGCCTCAGTTTGGTCAGCTGGAGAAGAATGTGTTCTTTATGCAGGGCGATAGCGGACATGGCGTGACCTGTACGCACCTGTCCGGCAAGCTGATTGCCGAAGTGCTGCGCGGCCATGCGGAACGGTTTGATGCGTTTGCGAAGCTGCCGCACCTGCCGTTTCCCGGCGGGAGACGATTTAAGGTGCCACTGACGGCGATGGGTGCGGCCTGGTATGCGTTAAGGGATCGGCTGGGGGTTTAGGTGGGTGCGGTTTACTGCCCTCACCCCGGCCCTCTCCCACGGGGAGAGGGAGAATGACGGTGCGTTCATCTGCATGGAGAGGGAGAATGACGGTGCGTTCATTTAAGCCCGGAGCAGTCGAAGGATGCGCGCTCGGGCGGTTCCCTCTCCCGCGGGCGGGAGAGGGTTAGGGTGAGGGCAACCCCGCACTGCACCTACTCCAGCGGCATCTTCATCGGGTCATCGTAGCTGTACTCAAACCCCAGCTCGTGACAAATCTTCGAACCGTCAATCACCTTGCCGCTGGCGCGCACCGGCTCGGCAACAAACGTCGGTGGCACTAGGCCTAACTGCTTCGACACGCTGGGGTAGAAGCTGTCGCGTGACGGGTGTTTCGGGGCGCACAGGTTGTAAACGTGCCCGCCTTTTGGCGTTTGCAGCAGCAGCACAATCGCGTCGACCACATCATCAAGATGCACCAAGTTCACCGCGTGCGCGCCGTTTTCCAGGTTGGTTTTACCGGCGAGGAAACGTCCCGGATGGCGGTTCGGACCGACCAGTCCGGCGAGACGTACGATATCCACGCTGGTGCCCGGCAGGTCATGCAGCCAGTTTTCCAGCGCCTCCAGCGTTTTGCCCGCCGCAGTCTCCGGCTGCAGCGCACTGCTCTCTTTTTTTACGCCGTCGCCGCTGCCGTATACCGAGGTAGAGCTGGTAAAGATGATGCGCGGCACTTTATTCGCCAGCGCGGTATCGACCACGTTCTGAACCGCCTGCATGTAATCTTCGCCGCCCTGCACGGTGCGGCTGGCGGGCAGCGTCACCACCAGCGCATCCACCGCCATCAGCGCGGCCAAATCGTCTGCTTCACACTCCAGCTCCGGTGACAGCACTAGCTGAAACGCATCAATACCACAGCGGCGCGCCGCATCGACGCCGTCCGGTGAAGTTTTGCTGCCGGTCACCTGCCAGTCGCGCGCTGACAGCACCATCGCCAGCGGCATTCCCAGCCATCCCAGACCTAAAATCGCGACCTTTTTCATATCGACTCCTGCTCTCCCGCGCTAAGACACCCCATCTTAGTGCCAGCGCGCCAGCCAGACCAGCGCAAACTGTTGCCGAAGGTTGCGAAAACTGACGTTAAAAAAGGGTTGCCAAGCGACGCCATCTTCGTTAGGTTAATCAGCACGCAAATGAATACTCATTCAGCAACGGAATTTTTTATGACACGCGTTCAGTTCAACCACCATCATCACCATCACCCTGACTAGTCTTTTAGGCGATGTGTGCTGGAAGACTTTTAGGATCTTCCAGTAGTGCGAGCGCAAAGAGAGCCCCCGGAAGATCATCTTCCGGGGGTTTTTTTATGGGCGAACGCAACCCAATACGCTTCAGACAGGATTGAATAAGAGGACAGGAACCATGTTAGATAACACCCGTTTACGCATAGCTATGCAGAAATCTGGCCGTTTGAGTGATGAATCACGCGAACTGCTGGCACGCTGCGGTATTAAAATTAACCTTCAGCAGCAGCGTCTGATTGCGTTTGCGGAGAACATGCCGATCGACATCCTGCGCGTGCGCGATGACGATATCCCTGGCCTGGTGATGGATGGCGTGGTCGACCTCGGTATCGTTGGCGAAAACGTGCTGGAAGAGGAGCTGCTGACGCGCCGCGCGCAGGGCGAAGACCCGCGCTACTTTACGCTGCGCCGCCTCGATTTCGGCGGCTGCCGCTTGTCACTGGCAATGCCGGTCGATGCCGAGTACACCGGTCCGCAATGCCTGAATAATGCCCGTATCGCCACCTCTTACCCGCATCTGCTGAAGAAATACCTCGATAAACAAGGCATCGCGTTTAAATCCTGCCTGCTGAACGGCTCCGTTGAAGTGGCACCGCGCGCCGGTCTGGCCGATGCCATTTGCGACCTAGTGTCCACCGGCGCCACGCTGGAAGCCAACGGCCTGCGTGAAGTCAAGGTGATTTACCGCTCCAAAGCGGTACTGATCCAGCGCGACGGCGAACTGCCGGCGGCGAAACAGCAGCTGGTGGATACGCTGATGACGCGTATCCAAGGCGTGATTAAAGCGCGTGAATCCAAATACATCATGCTGCACGCGCCGAGCGAACGGCTGGAAGAAGTTATCGCCCTGCTGCCGGGTGCCGAGCGCCCTACCGTGCTGCCGCTGGCCGGTGAAGTGAGCCGCGTGGCGATGCACATGGTGAGCAGCGAAACGCTGTTCTGGGAAACCATGGAAAAACTGAAGGCGCTGGGCGCCAGTTCGATCCTCGTGCTGCCAATTGAAAAAATGCTGGAGTA
Source organism: Type-A symbiont of Plautia stali (assembly GCF_059731155.1). Taxonomy (NCBI): domain Bacteria; species Type-A symbiont of Plautia stali. Next base: position 2,749,922 of record NZ_AP035891.1, read on the forward strand.
ACCGATGAGCGCAATCATGCAACCTATCGACTGGCAGGCGTGCAGTGCCGAACAGCAGCAGGCACTGCTGCAGCGTCCGGCAATCTCGGCATCGGCCAGCATCAGCGCCACCGTGCAGGACGTGCTGGTGCAGGTGAAACAGCAAGGCGACGCTGCGCTGCGGGCGTTTAGCGCGCGCTTCGACAAAGCCCAGGTGGAGAATCTGCGCGTGTCTGCCGCTGAGATGCAGGCGGCCGGCGAGCGGCTGAGCGACAGCTTAAAGCAGGCGATGGCAGACGCCATGGCGAATATCGAAACCTTCCACAATTCGCAGATTCTGCCGCCGGTGGACGTGGAAACCCAGCCGGGCGTGCGCTGCCAGCAAATCACCCGTCCGGTGAAGTCGGTCGGCCTGTATATTCCTAGCGGCTCGGCACCGCTGTTCTCCACCGTGCTGATGCTGGCAACGCCGGCGCGCATCGCCGGCTGCGGCCGCGTGGTACTGTGCTCGCCGCCGCCGATTGCCGATGAAATTCTGTACGCGGCGCAGCTGTGCGGCGTGCAGGAAGTGTTTCAGGTCGGCGGCGCGCAGGCGATTGCCGCCCTCGCCTTCGGCACAGAAAGCGTACCGAAAGTGGACAAGATTTTTGGCCCGGGTAACGCCTACGTGACCGAAGCGAAACGCCAGGTCAGCCAGCGTCTTGACGGCGCGGCGATCGACATGCCTGCCGGTCCGTCTGAAGTGCTGGTGATTGCGGACGAAGGCGCGACGCCGGCGTTTGTCGCCTCAGATTTGCTGTCACAGGCCGAACACGGTCCGGATTCCCAGGTGATCCTGCTGACGCCTTCACTGCAGCTGGCCGAAGGCGTGGCGCTGGCGGTTGAACAACAGCTGGCGCAGCTGCCGCGTGCCGCCACAGCCCGTCAGGCGCTGGAGAGCAGCCGCCTGATTGTGGCGCAGGATCTTGCGCAGTGCGTGGAAATCTCCAATCAGTACGGCCCGGAGCACCTGATTATCCAGACGCGCCAGCCGCGCGCGCTGGTTGAAGAGATCACCAGCGCCGGTTCGGTGTTCCTCGGCGACTGGTCGCCGGAATCCGCCGGTGATTATGCCTCCGGCACCAATCACGTGCTGCCGACCTATGGCTACACCGCGACCTGCTCCAGCCTTGGGCTGGCCGATTTCCAGAAACGCATGACGGTACAGGAGCTGACGCCGCAGGGCTTCCTCAACCTGGCCGCCACCATTGAAACCCTCGCCGCCGCGGAACAGCTGGACGCGCACAAAAATGCCGTGACCCTGCGCGTCGCCGCCCTGAAGGAGCAAGCATGAGCAACAACGTTGAAGATTTAGCCCGCGCCAACGTGCGCGCGCTGACGCCCTATCAGTCTGCTCGTCGCCTCGGTGGCAACGGTGACGTATGGCTGAACGCGAACGAGTTTCCGCTGCCGGTGCCGTTTGAACTGTCGCAGCAGACGCTGAACCGCTATCCGGAGTGCCAGCCAAAATTAGTCATTTCGCGCTATGCCGCCTATGCCGGCGTCCAGCCGGAGCAGGTGCTGGTGAGCCGCGGGGCGGATGAAGGGATTGAGCTGCTGATGCGCGCCTTCTGCGAGCCGGGCAAAGACGCCATTCTGTTCTGCCCGCCGACCTACGGCATGTACAGCGTCAGCGCCGAAACCATCGGTATTGAGTACCGCACGGTGCCGGCACCGGACAACTGGCAGCTCAATCTGCCCGCCATCGCTGACCAGCTGGACGGCGTGAAAGTGGTGTACATGTGCAGCCCGAACAACCCGACCGGCAATCTGATTGATCAGGATGACATCCGCCAGCTGCTGGCGATGACCGCCGGCAAAGCGCTGGTGGTCGCCGACGAAGCCTATATCGAGTTCTGCCCGACAGCAACGCTGGCCGGCTGGCTGCACGAGTTCCCGCACCTGGTGATTCTGCGCACGCTGTCGAAAGCCTTTGCGCTGGCTGGCCTGCGCTGCGGCTTTACGCTGGCCAACAAGCCGGTGATCGATCTGCTGCTGAAGGTAATTGCACCTTACCCGCTGGCGACGCCGGTGGCCGACGTGGCGGCACAGGCGCTGAGCGAGCAAGGCATCGCGCTGATGCGTCAGCACGCACAGCAGCTCAACGACAACCGCGCCTGGCTGTGCGAACAGCTGTCGCAGCTCAGCGTAGTGCAGCAGGTCTTCCCGAGCGAGACCAACTACATTCTGGCGCGCTTCACCGACTCGCCAAAAGTGTTTAAAACGCTATGGGATCAGGGCATTATTCTGCGCGACCAAAACAAAAACCCTAGCCTGGCGGGATGTCTGCGCATCTCCATCGGCACCCGTGAAGAGTGCGAGCGCCTGATCGCCGCGCTGCAAGCCTTATCTGTGGAGCAAGCATGAGTCAGAAGATCCTTTTTATCGACCGCGATGGCACCCTCATCTCTGAGCCGCCGACTGATTTTCAGGTTGACCGTATGGAGAAGCTGGCGTTTGAGAAGAACGCCATCCCGGCCCTGCTGGCGCTGCAGGAGGCGGGTCATCAGCTGGTGATGATCACCAACCAGGACGGACTGGGCACTGAGCGCTTCCCGCAGGACGATTTTGACGGCCCGCACAACCTGATGATGCAGATCCTGCGCTCACAGGGCGTGAACTTCAGCGACATCCTGATCTGCCCGCACCTGCCGGAAGAGAACTGCGACTGCCGCAAGCCAAAGACCAAAATGGTCGAAGCCTGGCTGGCCGACGGCGCGCTGGATACCGCCAACAGCTATGTGATTGGCGACCGTCTGACCGACATCCAGCTGGCGCAGAACATGGGCATTCAGGGGCTGCGCTACGGTGCGGAAGGCGAAGACTGGGACGCGATTCAGGCGCGCCTGACCAAACGTGATCGTCACGCGCTGGTGAACCGCAACACTAAAGAGACGCAGATTAAAGTTGAAGTGTGGCTGGATCGCGAAGGCGGCAGCAAAATCAACACCGGCGTCGGCTTCTTCGATCACATGCTGGATCAGATCGCCGTGCACGGCGGCTTCCGCATGAACATTGAGGTAAAAGGCGACCTGTATATCGACGATCACCACACGGTAGAAGATACCGGCCTGGCGCTGGGCGAAGCGCTGCTGAAGGCGCTGGGCGACAAGCGCGGCATCGGCCGCTTCGGCTTCGTGCTGCCGATGGATGAGTGCCTCGCGCGCTGCGCGCTGGATATCTCCGGCCGTCCGCACCTCGAATACAAAGCCGAGTTCAGCTACCAGCGCGTTGGCGACCTGAGCACCGAAATGGTCGAGCACTTCTTCCGCTCGCTGTCGTACGCCATGATGAGCACGCTGCACCTGAAAACCAAAGGCCGCAATGATCATCACCGCGTGGAAAGCCTGTTCAAAGCCTTTGGTCGCACGCTGCGTCAGGCGATTCGCGTTGAGGGCAACACCCTGCTGAGCTCGAAAGGAGTGCTATAATGAACGTGGTGATTCTTGATACCGGCTGCGCCAACCTCTCTTCGGTTAAGTGGGCGATTGAGCGCCTCGGCTACACGCCCGCAGTGAGCCGCGATCCGGACGTGGTGCTGCGCGCCGACAAACTGTTTCTGCCCGGCGTCGGTACCGCGCGGGCGGCGATGGACCAGCTGCAGGAGCGCGAGCTGATCGAGCTGGTGAAAGCCTGCACTCAGCCGGTGCTCGGCATCTGTCTCGGCATGCAGCTGCTCGGACGCGGCAGTGATGAGAACGGCGGCGTCAGCACGCTGGGCATCGTCGATGAGCCGGTGTCCCTGATGGATACCCAAGGTTTACCGCTGCCACACATGGGCTGGAACCAGATCACCGCGCAGGCCGGCAATCACCTGTTCCGCAACATTCCGGACGGCAGCTACTTCTACTTTGTGCACAGCTACGCCATGCCGGTGAATGCCGCCACCATCGCCCAGTGCGACTATGGCCTGCCGTTCACCGCCGCCCTGCAGAAAGATAACTTCTTCGGCGTGCAGTTCCACCCGGAGCGCTCGGGTAAAGCCGGCGCGCAGCTGCTGAAAAACTTCCTAGAGATGTGATGATTATCCCCGCATTAGATTTGATCGACGGCAAAGTGGTGCGCCTGCATCAGGGCGACTACGGCCAGCAGCGCGATTACGGCAACGATCCCCTGCCGCGCCTGCAGGATTATGAACGCCAGGGCGCGGAAGTGTTACATTTGGTAGATTTGACCGGGGCGAAAGATCCGGCAAAGCGCCAGATCCCGCTACTCACCACCTTATTACGCGGCGTCAGCGTGCCGGTGCAGGTTGGCGGCGGTATTCGTCATCGTGACGATGTGGCCGCCCTGCTGGCAGCCGGCGCCACGCGCGTGGTGGTTGGCTCCACCGCAGTGAAGCAGCCGGAAGAAGTGAAAAGCTGGTTCAGCGAATTCGGTGCCGACGCCATTGTGCTGGCGCTCGATGTGCGCATTGACGCCAGCAATCGCAAAGAAGTGGCGATCAGCGGCTGGCAGGAAGCGGCAGGCGTGACGCTGGAAGAGGTGATTGGCTGGTATCAGCCGGTGGGCCTGAAACATGTGCTGTGCACCGACATTTCGCGCGACGGCACGCTGAGCGGTTCCAATGTAGCGCTGTATCAGGAAGTGTCCCGGGCGTTTCCGGACATCGCGTTCCAGTCTTCCGGCGGCATCGGTTCACTGGACAATATCGCTGCCCTGCGCGGCAGCGGTGCACAGGGGGTGATTGTCGGTCGCGCCCTGCTGGAAGATAAATTTACAGTAGCGGAGGCAATTGCATGCTGGCAAAACGGATAATCCCCTGTCTGGACGTGCGTGACGGGCAAGTAGTGAAAGGCGTGCAGTTCCGCAACCACGAAATTATTGGCGACATCGTACCGCTGGCGCAGCGCTATGCCCAGGAAGGCGCTGACGAACTGGTGTTTTACGATATCACCGCCTCTTCCGACGGCCGCGTGGTGGATAAAAGCTGGGTATCGCGCGTGGCGGAAGTGATCGACATTCCGTTCTGCGTCGCCGGGGGCATCAAAACCCCGGAAGATGCGGCGCGCATTCTGCAGTTTGGCGCAGATAAGATCTCCATCAACTCACCCGCGCTGGCCGATCCGACGCTGATTACCCGGCTGGCGGATCGCTTCGGCGTGCAGTGCATCGTGGTCGGCATTGATACCTGGTTTGATGAAGCCAGCGGCAAGTATCACGTCAATCAGTACACCGGCGACGAAGCGCGCACCCGCGTTACCCAGTGGGAAACACTCGACTGGGTAGAGGAAGTGCAGAAGCTGGGCGCTGGCGAAATCGTACTGAATATGATGAACCAAGACGGCGTGCGTAACGGCTACGACCTGGTGCAGCTGAAGAAGGTGTGTGACCTGTGTAAGGTGCCGCTGATCGCCTCCGGTGGCGCAGGGACCATGGCGCACTTCCTCGAAGCCTTTGAGCAGGCAAACGTCGACGGCGCGCTGGCGGCTTCGGTGTTTCACAAACAAATTATCAATATCGGCGAGTTGAAAAACTTTCTGATCGACAACGGTGTGGAGATTCGCGCGTGTTAACTGCAGAGCAACTGTCCAGACTGGACTGGGCCAAAACCGCGGGCATGATGCCCGTCATCGTCCAGCACAACGTCTCCGGCGAAGTGCTGATGCACGGTTACATGAACGAGGACGCGCTGCACAAGACGCTGGCCGACGGCAATGTCACCTTCTTCTCCCGCACCAAAAACCGTTTATGGACCAAAGGCGAAACTTCGGACCACTTCCTCAAAGTGGTTAGCATTACGCCAGATTGCGATAACGACACGCTGCTGGTGCTGGCCAATCCGATTGGCCCCACCTGCCATCTCGGTACCTCGAGCTGCTTTTCGCCTGCCGCACCCGACTGGACGTTCCTGTATCAGCTGGAGCAGTTGCTGGCCTCGCGTAAAAGTGCCGATCCCGCCAGCTCCTATACGGCGAAGCTGTACGCCAGCGGCACCAAGCGCATCGCACAGAAGGTGGGAGAAGAAGGTGTTGAGACCGCGCTGGCCGCTACCGTCAATGACCGCCACGAACTGACCAACGAAGCCTCTGACCTGCTGTACCATCTGCTGGTGCTGCTGCAGGATCAGGAGCTGGATCTCAGCACCATCATCAACAACCTGCGCGCACGCCATAAGTAGCGATTGTGCGCCATGCTGCTCAAAACTGACTTTTTGGCTCAATTTTGAGCAGCATACTTCTCAAAAAAATCTGATTCAGCTAAAATTGAACAACATACTGCTAAATGGGTTTTGGCCATGCTGACCTTACAACTCTATCTTGATGGGACTTGGCACGATGCCGCTCAGCTTGAGATAAAAGCGCCGCAGCGTGGCCGTGACAGCCAAGCCCTGCTGGGATACGACTTTACCTATGCAATTGAGCACCTTGACCGCAACGATATCGCCAGTTGTAGCCTGAATTATCCTGTCATGCTAATTGACAGTCATTTTGCTTAGCCTTGGTTTGGTTTTCTGGATGACATTATCCCGGCTGGTGCCAGCCGCCGTTATTGGATCACTAATTTGGCCCTGCAAGGTAAATCACCTGGCGAGCAGGACTATGCGCGGCTCAAGGCGGGTACCATTGCGCCGGTAGGCAACCTGCGTATCAAAGAGTCTCTGCCGCTGCTCCCCGCTAACAGCACATTACAGACCCGGCGTTTTTCCGCCGAATGGGCGATTGAACGCGATAGTGATTTTCTTTAATACGCGTAGCAGATGGGCGCGGCCAGCGGTGGTGCAACTGGTGCGGGTGGCGAAGCGCCAAAATTATTGTTACGCCACAATGCTAAGCAGGAAGTGTGGATAGATACTTGGCAGGACGATCCACTGAATCAGGATACGCCTTATCTGGTCAAATATCCGCGTGTGGGGCCCGCAGCCCGATTGATTGCGATATCCTGCGCGCCGAGTATCACTTTTATCACGAACTTCAGACGCTGGGCATTGACACCATTGATACCCGGCAAATGCTGTTGTGCGAAGGCACACGTTACCCATCGCGATGGCTACCACGATTTGATATAGCGTTTGTTGAAAACAGAAAAGTGCTATATGGACTGGAATCAATTTATTCACTGATGCAAAAAGTGCCGGGAAGCTATCTTAATCATTTTGACATCATTCACTGCCTGACGGAGAAGCTGAATTTGCCTCAGGCGAGACGCGAAGCGCTGGTCATTGAATGGGTTAAGCGCGACATGCTGAACATTGCCTTTGGCAACTCTGATAACCATGGCCGTAACAGCGCCATTCTGAAAAAACCGACAGGTATGTGCTTGCTCCGGTATACGATTTTGCTCCCATGAAAGCCGATCCTAAAGGTGTGGTTCGCACTACACAATGGGGCTCACCGTATGAGGAAGGCGGTCATTACAACTGGCATCTGATTGCACAGCATCTGAGCCATCTGGTTTCTGAGAAAAGGTTACTGGATGAACTGCGTACGCTAACACAAAAGCTCATCGGCCTTAAGGCGCGCCTGGCGCACCGCGGCGTTCCCACGTCGATCCTTGAAATGCCCGGCATCGGATTCAATTATCTGGATGAGCGGATTGCAGGATGGAGATTATGACGAAGACCATGACGCCGTTTGAACGTGAAGCGCTATTGCTGGCGTTGTTACGTCAGTCGATTGAAGAAAAATCCACTCAAGGCCAGTTACTCATGCAACTACGCAAGCAGGTGCTGGGGTTTTCCCAAGAGCGCTATGCCGCGCTGGCTGGTATTAGTCGGCGCACATTGTCGGATATCGAGCAGGATAAAGAGAGCGTAACGCTGAATCGCGCTTTTAAGCCGCTGGGGCTGGAAATTGGTTTGTTGCCACAACAGTCTCATATGCGGCAAACGCTGCTAGCGCAGCTGGCTCAACAGGGAGCATCCCATGACCACCCATGAAAAACTCATCGCCCTGCTTGATCAGCACAATGCCCGCTATCGGCTCATGGAACATGAAGCGACCGGTAAATGTGAAGCCGTGGCCGCTATCCGTGGGACGGAAGTGGGACAAGGTGCCAAAGCGCTGGTGTGTCACGTCAAGGGCAACGGCATCAAACAGCATGTGCTGGCGGTGCTGCCAGCCGACCAGCAGGCCGACCTGAGTAAAGTGGCAGCCGCCGTGGGTGGCCGTCGCGCCTCGCTGGCCTCGCCGGCTGGAGTGGATGCGCTGACCGGCTGCGTATTTGGCGCGATTCCGCCGTTTAGCTTTCACGCGGATTTACAGCTGGTAGTGGACCCGCTGCTGTTCGAGCGCTACGACGAAATTGCCTTTAACGCCGGGCTGCTGGAGACGTCGGTGGTACTGCAGGTGGAGGATTACCGCGCACTGCATAATGGTAACGTGATGAAAATAATACTCTAATTGCCATACACCACGCTGAGCGGTACTCTCGATGACTTATCATCACGACAAAAGAAGACCGCAACTATGGCAAGTTCCCGTTTTATCGCCCGTCTGCGTCAGACGCTGGCACTGGCTGTGCTGACAGGCTGCGCGTTCGGCGCTCAGGCAAAAATCGATCAGGTGCGTTTCGCCGTTGATCCTACCTATCCCCCTTTTGAATCCAAAACACCGCAGGGCAAGCTGGTCGGGTTTGACATCGACCTCGGCAATGCGCTGTGCGCGCAGATGCAGGCCAAATGCGTCTGGGTCGAGAGCCAGTTCGACGGCATGATCCCGGCGCTGAAGGCACGTAAGTTTGACGCCATCCTGTCGGATATGGGCATCACCGAAGAGCGTCTGAAGCAGATCGACTTCACCGTGCCGCTGTATGATACCCACACCCAGCTGATTGCGCGTAAAGGCTCCGGCCTGCTGCCAACCGCGGAATCGCTGAAAGGCAAAACAGTGGGCGTGGAACAGGGCACCGTGCAGGAGCGCTACGCGCTGGCGAAATGGCAGCCGCACGGCGTGAACGTGGTGCCGTATGGCGATCAGGCACAGGTTGAGAGCGACCTGATTTCCGGACGTCTTGACGTGGTGTTCACCGATGCCGCACAGGCCGCAAACGGCTTCCTGAAACATCCGCAGGGCAAAGATTTTGAACTGGCTGGCCCGATTGTGCAGGATCCGATTATCGGCCCCGGCACCGCCATTGGCCTGCGCAAAGGCGACACCGAATTAAAAACCGCGCTGGACAACACCTTCGCGGAGATCAAAAAGAACGGTACCTTTGATACCTTGCAGAAGAGGTATTTTGCGACGGATATCTCTTATTAAGCAGTGATCGATTGGGCGGCGCATTTGCCGCCCTTTTTCCAGCAGAACTATAATTCCCTTCATCAATTTCATCCGGCGCGGCCACGAGCGTGCCCCAGACACAGGACATCGACTGCGTTATGCAACAACAACATCACCCTTTGTTAAGCGTGACGCTGGGCACCCAGCGGGAAATTGTCAGCTTCCACTTCGGCACCGACTCACAGCAGCGGGTGTATATTCAGGCGGCGCTGCACGGCGATGAGCTGCCGGGCATGGCGGTGGCGTGGTATCTCAAGCAGAAGCTGCTGGCGCTGGAGTCGGCGGGCAAGCTAAAAGCCAAAATCACTTTGGTGCCGGTCGCAAATCCGCTCGCACTGGGTCAGCACTGGCATGGCACTCACCTCGGACGTTTTCATACTCTTTCTGGTCAGGATTTTTACCGTCGCTTCCCGGCGCTGGGCGATACGCTGGCGGCAGAACTCGCGGGCTCGCTGACACAGAGTGAATATGAAAACAAACGACTGATTCGCGACGCCATCGACCGTCACTACCGCGATCGCATCGCCAAAAGCGAACTGGAGGCCCAGCGCTTTACCCTGATGCGCATAGCCAGCTAGGCAGATCTGATGATTGACCTGCACTGCGACTGGGATGCCTTGCCGCATCTTTACACCACACCGCACGCCTGGTCTGAGATTGAGCCGCTGGCACGCTGGCTCGGCAGTGAAGTGCAGCTACTGGCGCAGATCTCCGGCGGAGAGCCCTTTGATGAGGCCTGCTGCGAACCCTGGCTAACGCTGGCTGGGCGTTTTGGCAAGGACTACCCAATGCCGCGCGGCCTGCTGCCGGTGACGCTGGAACTGCGCGGCGTAGCCGATGTGTCGCCGGAACAGGCGGAGAAAGATGCGGATGCGATTATCAATGCGCTGATTGAAGGGGGATATATTGCCGGAGAAACCGGAGACTCCCCTGCCCTGATCCATGCGCCAACTCAACTGGCGGGCTGTGAGTACATCCACGCGCCTCACTCCGGACTGCTGCTGAACCGCAGAAAGTTAGGCGAGTGGATTAAAGCGGGCGAAGTGGTGGCGGAGATTGTCGACCCGATCAATGACTACGTAACACCGCTGGTCGCTGAGTTTGGCGGCGTGCTGTATGCACGGAATCTGACCAAGTTTGTCACGGCCGGAATGCTAGTGGTGAGACTGGCGAGGGGAAAATGCGGGACGTAAGGGGGAGTTGCTGGTGGTGTAAGAAAAAAGGCTTCCCGAAGGAAGCCTTTATACAATTAGTTCAGCCACTCAGTGTGGAACACACCATCTTTATCGATGCGCTTATAAGTGTGCGCACCGAAATAATCACGCTGAGCCTGAATCAGATTCGCAGGCAGCACTTCTGAGCGATAGCTATCGTAGTATGCAATTGCCGCTGAGAAGGTTGGCGTTGGTATACCGTTCTGAATGGCGTAAGAGACAACATCACGGAGCGCCTGCTGATATTCATCAGCGATGTTTTTGAAGTATGGATCCAGCAGCAGGTTAGCGATGTTAGCATCGGTCGCATATGCATCAGTAATTTTCTGCAGGAACTGTGCACGGATGATGCATCCAGCACGGAAGATCTTGGCAATTTCACCGTAATGCAGATCCCAGTTGTTCTCTTCTGAAGCCGCACGCAGCTGAGAGAAGCCCTGAGCATAAGAAACGATTTTACCCAGATACAGCGCACGGCGCACTTTCTCAATGAACTCAGCTTTGTCACCGGTGAAGGCTTGCGCCTGAGGGCCGCTCAGCACTTTAGAAGCTGCAACACGCTGTGACTTGAGTGAAGAGAGGTAACGTGCGAACACAGACTCAGTGATCAGAGAAAGTGGCTCGCCAAGATCTAGGGAGCTCTGGCTGGTCCATTTACCGGTACCTTTGTTGGCTGCCTCATCCAGAATCACATCAACCAGGTATTTACCGTCTTCATCTTTCTTGGTGAAGATATCTTTGGTGATGTCGATCAGGTAGCTGCTCAGCTCACCGTTGTTCCAGTCAGTGAAGGTTTTAGCCAGCTTTTCGTTGTTCAGACCTAGCGCACCTTTCAGTAACGCATAAGCTTCTGCGATCAGCTGCATATCGCCATACTCGATACCGTTGTGCACCATCTTAACGTAGTGGCCTGCACCGTCCGGACCGATGTAAGTAACGCAAGCTTCACCATCTTCTGCACGCGCAGCAATTTTATCCAGAATTGGCGCTACCAGTTTATACGCTTCTTTCTGACCGCCAGGCATGATCGATGGGCCTTTCAGTGCGCCCTCTTCGCCGCCGGAAACACCGGTACCGATGAAGTTGAAGCCCTGATCAGACAGTTCTTTATTACGACGGATAGTGTCTTTATAGAAGGTGTTACCACCATCAATCAGGATGTCGCCCTTATCAAGGTGTGGCGTCAGTGAAGCGATGGTTTTGTCTGTCGCTTCGCCTGCCTGTACCATCAGAAGGATGCGGCGGGGTTTTTCTAACGACTCGACAAACTCTTCCACGGAGTAATAAGGAGCAAGTTTTTTGCCCTGATTTTCAGCGATAACTTCATCAGTCTTTTCACGTGAACGGTTAAAGATTGAGACTGTGTAACCGCGGCTTTCGATGTTAAGAGCAAGGTTACGCCCCATCACGGCCATACCTACAACGCCGATCTGTTGCTTGGACATTACATACTCCTGTCTGTGGTCTCGCTAGGTATTACCAGTAACACCATTCAGTAAGTGACCAATATTTTAACTCATGAGAGGTGATAAGAGGTAATTATTGATGCTTTTTGAGAAATGCAGCGAATGATGAAATTTACTTATTTAACAGAGACATATACAAACTTGCATAACTTTCAATCATATTGTCCGCTGTAAAAAGTTTTTTGAATCGTTGTTGAGCAGCTTGGCCAAAGGTACGAGCCTTCTCTGGGTTGAACCAGATCTCATCCATAGCTTTGCGTAAAGCCCTGGGGTCTGAAGGCGGGACAACCAGACCGGTAAGACCGTCAATGTTGATGAAAGTAGTCCCGGTTCCAATTTCGCTTGAAATCAGCGGTTTTGAGTACAAAGCCCCTTCAAGCAAAGAAATACCAAAAGCTTCTGAACGAAGATGTGAAGGAAAGACTAAGCAAGAGCAAAGCTGTAATAACGCAGATTTATCGTCATCCTGTAATGCACCAAGGAAATTAATATTGTCGATACCCAACGATTGGGCTTGCGCTTTCAGTTCAGATTCAATGGGTCCCGCACCAACAATGACGACAGGATAATCACTACCAGCGACAGCATCGATGAGTATGTGAAGTCCTTCATAGTAACGAAAGGTCCCAATGAAAAGAAAAAAGCCGTTAGGGAATCGCTGGGACCACTTTTCTAGGCTGTGTCCCTTAATCACCTGAGATATAGTAACTACCTGTTTCCACAACACACTGAACTATGACTCGCTACGACCTTCCCGATGAAGCATGGACTATCATCCAGCCCTTATTACCTGCTGAACCAGCAACACCACGGGCCGGACGTCCATGGGCTGAACATCGTATGATCATCAACGGCATGTTCTGGGTGCTGTGTTCAGGCGCACCATGGCGCTATTTGCCTGAGCGATATGGCCCATGGAAGACCGTTTATAACCGTTTTAATCGATGGTCTAAATCGGGAGTGATTAACATTATTTTCAACAGGTTACTTTCTTCTCTTGATGCTCATGGTCTCGCTGACTGGTCCGCAACTGCGCTGGATGGCAGCAATATCCGGGCACTCAGGTGCGCCGCCGGGGCGCAAAAAAACATTCCGATATCGCCGGAGATAATGGGCTGGGTCGCTCTCGCGGTGGTTTTGGCACCAAAATCCATCTGGCGACAGACGGAAGCGGTCTGCCGTTAAATATCGTACTGAGTCCCGGTCAGGCTCACGAAAGCCAGTTTGCACAACGTCTTCTGGACGGTATTGGTGTTCAGCGCCGGAACGGCAGCATGAAGCGTCGTGGCCATGCAGTGCTGGCTGACAAAGCCTACTCCGGACAAAAGAATACCGCCGCATTGCCACACGTTATGACAAAACGGCGAGGAATTATCTGGCGATGGTGAAACTGGGATGCATCCGGCTGTTTTACAAAAGGTTATGTAATTAAGGGACACAGCCTAAATGGAAGGTGGCTAAATAAATCTCTTCCGTGCCGCTTAAGCCGATATCAAGTACATTGGTACCCGCATCCATTAAACCATTGGCCAGGGCCATTTTCAGGCTTTCGCTGGTCAGCCGAACATCGCCGCCCACAACAATCGTTTCCGGCTTTAAAAATTCGCCATAAGCGCGGCCAATACGATATGCAATTTCTTCATTTAATTCCGCGCCAAGCTCACCGCGAATGTCATAAGCTTTAAAACAGGTCAATGCTGCCATGATCTCGTCTGTCCTTACTTACTTGCAAATTGTTCTTTAATCAGAATTAAGTCGTCACCGCCCAGATAGGAGCCTGACTGAATTTCCAGCAGCTCTAACGGAATCTTGCCTAGATTTTCTAAAGTATGCTGATGGCCAATAGGAATAAAGGTCGATTGGTTTTCCGTCAGCAATAAGGTTTTATCCTGAATAGTCACTTTGGCAGTGCCGGATAAAATCACCCAGTGCTCAGTTCGATGATAATGCATCTGTAATTCAAATGATTCGCCCGGCTTTACCGTAATGCGGTTCACGTTGAAACGGCCGGTATTTACTACCAGATCGCAGCGTCCCCATGGCCAGTAAGTTTCACGATGACGGCGATATTCCGTACGGCATTCGCTCTTAAGGAACTCCACTACACGTTTGACGTCCTGAACCTGATCTTTTCGCGCCACCAGCACAGCATCTTTGGTGTTAACAATCACCAGATTTTCCACGCCGATAGCTGCCACTAACTGATCTTCGCTGTTGATGTAGCAATTTTTAGTGTTGTGCAGGAAGGTATCGCCTTTCAGCGAGTTACCGGCTGCATCTTTTTCATTGACTTCCCACAGCGCGGACCAGGATCCGACATCGCTCCAGCCCGCATCCAGCGGCACCACGACAGCTGCGTCCGTTTGCTCCATCACGGCATAATCAACTGACTCATCAGGGCAGGCAATGAATCGTCTTTATCAATGCTAATGAAGTCGTTACCTTCTGCCACGTTCGCCATCGCACGGCGGCAGGCATCAAGAATATCAGGACGGAATTTTTCCAGTTCCTGCAGATAACGTTTAGCGCGGAACATAAACATCCCGCTGTTCCAGTAATATTCACCGGAAGCTCAGATAATCCTGAGCCGTTTTCAGATTCGGCTTTTCAACAAAACGCTGCACTCTAAACGGCGCATGTTCATCACCCGCCAGCTGCTCACCGCGATGAATATAGCCGTAACCGGTTTCAGTTCCGGTTGGCACGATGCCGAAGGTGACCAGATGTCCCTGCTTGGCATATTTCGTTGCGGTGGTGATGGTCTGGTGGAATGCCGCACGGTTCTCAATGACATGGTCGGCGGCTAACACTAACAGCACCGGATCATCGCCTTGCTCAATCGAGTTAATCGCTGCCAGAGCAATCGCCGGCGCCGTGTTGCGACCAACCGGCTCAAGGATGATGTTATGGGAAAGTTTGTTGATCTGACGAAGCTGTTCAGCCGCGAGGAAACGGTGCTCTTCGTTGCAGATGACCAGCGGAGCTCGCGCTTCGACACCGGTCAGGCGGTTGACAGTCTCCTGCAGCATCGAGTGCTGTCCATGCAAGCTGATGAACTGCTTTGGATACAATTCACGTGAAAGGGGCCACAAACGACTGCCGGTTCCTCCGGCCATGATTACGGGAAGTAACATTCCACAACCTCTAATGTGTCTTTTAGACTGCTCTATCATTTCCAGCGGGACAATTTTTCAGCAAAACAAAAAATAGCCACGCTACCGCCCTTGGCTTTCAGCAATCAATATGCTGTGTAACAAGTCAATCCTGTGCTTTCCGTCTCGGCTAATTATGGTCAATATTGCAGCATCAACCGCTTTGTCTGAGACCATCGCAAATAATACATTTTGTGCTGCCGAATTAACATGGTTATTGTCTGATGCCGACGCGGCGAATCTTAATTTCTTTTCATCGTTGCGGTTAACTGCAAGCTACTGAGTCGGAAAGAATATAGCTGGCGATTCGCAGAATGAAAGGCTGCAGCGGGGTTTCACTAAATCAATATGATGAGTTGTGAAGTTGATGCATTGGTCTGGCGCTGATTAGGATTTTTCTGTATCCCGCAAATGAATGCCTGACCAAAAAAACACCAAAGTAAATTATTTGCACATAAAAAAACCCGGCATATGCCGGGTTTTTACTCATTACCTGCTTAATCACTTAAACCCATTCGGATTCTTCGACTGCCAGTTCCAGGTATCGCGCATCATCGCATCGATACCGCGCGTGACGCGCCAGTCGAGCTCTTTGTTGGCTAGGCTGGCATCCGCCCAGAACGCTGGCAGATCGCCGTCGCGGCGTGGCTTGAACTCGGACTGAATCTGTTTACCGGACGCCTGCTCAAACGCCTTGATCATCTCCAGCACTGAGAAGCCTTTGCCGCCGCCGAGGTTGTAAGCTTTGTAGCCTTCAACTTTTGGCAGGTGATCCAGCGCTTTCAGGTGCCCTTCCGCCAGGTCGACGACGTGAATGTAGTCGCGCTGGCAGGTGCCATCTGGCGTAGCGTAGTCATCGCCAAACACGTCCAGCTTGTCCAGACGCCCAATCGCCACCTGCGCAATGTACGGCAGCAGGTTGTTCGGAATACCGGTTGGGTCTTCGCCAATCTCACCGGATTCATGCGCGCCGACCGGGTTGAAGTAGCGCAGCGCGATGGCTTTGAAGTTCGGCTCGGCTTTGGCGAAGTCGCGCATCACGAACTCAATCATCAGCTTGGAGGTGCCGTACGGACTGGTGGTGCCACCAATCGGCGTCGTTTCGACGTATGGAACCGGTGCGTCAGCGCCATACACGGTGGCGGATGAGCTGAAGATAAAGTTCCACACGCCAGCGGCGCGCATCTCTTCCAGCAGCACCACGGTCCCGACGACATTGTTCTCGTAATATTCCAGCGGCATGCGCGTGGATTCGCCCACCGCCTTCAGCGCGGCGAAGTGGATGACGGCCGAGATGTCATTGCTGGCAAACAGATCGCGCAGGCAGGCGCGGTCGCGGATGTCACCTTCAACGAATACCGCTTTCTTACCGGCCAGCTTCTCAACACGATTGATTGCTTCGCGCGAGGCATTGCAAAGGTTATCTAGGACTACAACGTCGTCGCCGCGCTCTAACAGCGCCAGCACCGTATGGGAGCCGATGTACCCTGCTCCGCCCGTTACCAAAATAGCCATGTGTACTCCTTTAAAACCGCGCAACCTGCGCGGCGGGGAAAGAGATTATTTTGCCAGAATTTTTTGGATCGCTTCGCGGAAATCGCGGCCTTGGGTGTTGTTGCGCAGACCGTAAGAGACGAAGGCCTGCATGTAGCCGAGTTTACGGCCGCAGTCGAAACTGGTGCCGGTCAGCAGCTGGGCATCAATCGGTTTTTTCTGGCTCAGGGAGGCGATGGCATCGGTCAGCGGGATACGGCCCCAGGCACCTGGCTCCGTGCGCTCCAGTTCACCCCAGATATCCGCAGAAAGCACGTAACGGCCCACGGCGGTCAGGTCTGAGTTCAGCTCGGACGGATGCTCGGGTTTTTCCACGAAGTTGGTGATGGTGCTGATATCGCCCGGGTTATCCAGCGGCTGCTCGGTGGTCAGCACGCCATATTCAGACAGGTCTTCGCCCGGCATGTGTTTCGCCAGAACCTGGCTGCGGCCGGTCTCTTCGAAGCGTGCCACCATCGCGGCAAGGTTATAACGCAGGTGGTCAGCGGTGGAGTCATCCAGCAGCACGTCTGGCAGTACCACCACAAATGGGTTGTCGCCAATCATCGGACGGGCGCACAGTACCGAGTGGCCAAGACCCAGCGGGTTCGCCTGACGCACGTTCATGATAGTCACGCCCGGCGGACAGATTGACTGCACTTCGCTCAGCAGCTGACGTTTCACGCGCGCTTCAAGCAGCGCTTCCAGCTCGTAGGTGGTATCGAAGTGGTTTTCCACTGCATTTTTGGAAGCATGGGTGACCAGCACAATCTCCTTGATGCCCGCCGCCACGCACTCGTCGACAATGTACTGAATCATTGGTTTATCGACGATAGGCAGCATCTCTTTCGGAATGGCTTTAGTCGCAGGGAGCATATGCATACCGAGACCCGCAACCGGGATTACTGCGTTAAGCTTGGTCATATTTATTCCATTTCATGAAGTGAATACGTGGGGTCGATTATGCAGGATCGGCCGGTTGAGCAAGTATAATCTTTATCTGAAAAACCGGCACTAACTCTCTGTCAACACATAAAAAATCGTCAAAAAGTCCATCTGCCACCCGGCAATGAGGCGGTAAAAAAAAGCGACTAAATGGCTGAAAAACAGCGGAAGGCAGAGTGCAGGGCGATGACCGGTGAGGCCAGTGATTTTTGAGCGGTTAAGCCGGCAATGCGGGAACATCATTGAGGGCGCAGATGTGGGACACAGCAGAAAAGGCTGGCGGCGATTAAGGACGTTATTTTGACCGTTGGCGTGAGGGTCTGGTCGCAAAATAGCGTAATGCCGTTCAGTAACAGCAAATACAAATCGCATAAAATTCGTAGCGGCGCGATTTATCGCGCAATAAATTGCGCCGCTACCAAAAATGCAACGGTTGCTGAACGGTTTCAGAGCTTAACTGACAAACGTGTTGTCACTGCTAACGACCGCCCCCGTCATATCCGCTTACAGCCAGCCCTCAAACCACTCGGGCATCACGAACAGGTTGAAATGATTCACCAGCAGCATCAGGCCGACAAACACCACCGACACCCACTGGCGCGCATACGGCATAAAGCGGATGCCAATCACCGGTTTGATGAAAAAAGGATGCGCGAAGGCGGAGATCAGCACCTGTGAAATCGACAGCGTCAGCGCCACATGAATCACGTTCGGCCAGATCCATGTGGTGGCCAGCACCACCACCACGACCAAGCTGGCGACGATATTCCAGTAGAACTCGACGTTGGTGCGTCCGTTCGCCTGGGAGATCGCGCCGGTCAGGCCGCCCATCGGGCGCAGCATACCGAACAGCAGCATCAGCGGAATCAGGTGATACACCTGCTCGTGCGAAGCGCCATACAGCACACGCACTATCACCGGTGAGAGAATACCAATCGCCAGGTACATCGCACTGCTGAACAGCATGATGACGAAGGTGCCTTTGAGGAACAGTTTTTTCAGCTGCTCGGGATCGTGCTGCTTCTCGGCGAAGCGCGGCAGCGCCAGGCGGTTAATCACCGGCGACACCAGCTTCAGCGGTTGCAGAATCAGCTCTTTCGCCAGTGAGTAAATCCCCAGCATCTCGGCACCCATCACTTTACCGACGATCAGCGCATCTGCCTGGGTACGCAGCTGGTTGATGGTCTGCGAACCCAGCTGATAGATACCGTAACGCACCGCGTTGACAAAGGTTTTGCCGTCGAACTCCCACGTTGGCCGCCACGACTTCTCGCCAAAGTAGATCATGCAGAGAATGCGCGTGAAGGCGTTGATGAACAGCCCGAGAATCGCCGCCGCTACCGTCAGTGAGGTGAAATAGAGCATCGCCACCGTACACAGGAAGGCAAACAGCTTGGTGCCCATCTCAATCTTCGCCAGCGTCACCATGCGTTTGGTTTTCACATAGTGCGCCTGATACTGCGACAGGTGACCGAGCACGAGGAAGTTGAGGCTGGTGAGCATAATCAGCGCCGTCAGCTCCGGCAGATGGTAGAACCACGCCACCGGCCAGGCGATGGCCAGCATGATTAAACCGGTGCAGAAACTCAGCGAGACGTTTACCCAGTAAATGGTGCTCTGCTCACGACGTGTAATCTCCTGACGATGCACGATGTAGCTGCTCATGCCCATGTCCTGCAGCACGGTGGCCACCGCCAGAATGGCGTTGATGATCGCTAGCAAACCCAGCTCGTGCGCTTCCAGCTTGCACGCCAGCACCGCCAAGTGCAGCATCTGCAGCAACGCGGCAAAGCAGGTGCTGCCAAACAGCCACACCGCCTGTTTTTTTAATCCACTCACACCATGCGCTCCAGAATTTTCGCCAGCTCACCGTAAGCGATGTGCTGATTGAACTCGGTTTCCACTTTATGGCGCGCCGCGGCCACCACCGGTGCAACGTCAACGTCGCCGCGCGACAGGCGCAGCAGCGTGTCCGCCAGCTCGTCGGCATCATTTTCCGACACCAGCCAGCCGCTGACGTTATTCTGAATCAGCTCCGGGATGCCGCTGTGGTAGGTGGACACCACCGGCAGGCCGATCGCCATCGCTTCCATCAGCGCCACCGGAATGCCTTCCATATCGCCATCGGCGGCGGTTTTCGACGACAGCAGGAAGATGTCGGCCTCACTCAGCGCCTGACGAATCTCCTCCTGCGGCTTGAAGTCCGGCATGGTCACCATGTCTTCCAGACCGGCACGCGCAATGTGCTCGCGCATCATGCCTTCCTGCTCGTCGTTACCAATGATGGTGAACTGGAACTGACCGCCGTTATCGCGCAGGATTTCACTGGCTTTCACCGCCACGTCCAGCCCTTTTTTCTCGGTCAGACGCGCCACCGAAACGATGCGCAGCGGTTTGTGGAACGCGTCGCGCGGCTGGAAGTTAAACTTCTCCGGCTCAATGCCCATGCGCGTGACATGCACTTTCTCGCGCGGACAGCCCATCTCAATCAGCTTGTTCTCCCACAGATGGCTGATGGGCAGCATCAGTTTGCTCTGTCTGAACAGGTTGACGTAATCCAGCGTGTGCTCTTCGAGAATGTGGCGACGCGAGATGTCAGCGCCGTGGAAAACCGTCGCCTGCTTGCCCTTCAGCACCCCCAGCTCGCGCAGTTTATTCGCCAGCGCACCGGCATAACCGAAGTGCACCAGGAACACATCAGCGGTAAAGGTCTGCCGGGCGTTTGCGACAATGGCCGGCAGCAGCAGTTTTTTCGCCTGCGCACCGTAGCGGCCAAAGTTAAGCGACTTCAGCAGCGCCGGTTTGGCGATTTTCGGCAGCATCAGCCCCGATGCGCTGGGTCAGTTTGTCGAGGTTTGATACCTTCTCTTCCGGCAGCAGATAGTGGGTTTTCGCCGCCAGATTGTACTCATCGAACGCGGCATGACGGTTGATCATGTCGCCCGGAAACACCGAGATGATCTCGACGTCATAGCCGGCATCGATGAAATGCGTCACCTGATTGAGGACAAACGTCTCAGAGGCAACCGGAAAACGCATGGTGAAAAAGGTTAGCTTCATCACTTACCCCAGGACGTTGAGAATTTCTTCGGTGATGCGGTTGCCGATTTCACGCTCCTGCGCCACCGCGGTGTTCACTTTTTGCTTCACGTTGTCGTAATCCGCCAGCACCGTCTGCACTTTGTCGATCAGCGAGCCGTCCATCAGGCTCTGCACGTCGGTGGCCATCTGCGGCAGACCCAACTGGTTCATCACACCGAGCGATTTGTGCTCGTAGTTGATGGCCACGGCTGGCGTGTCGAAGTTCATGGAGATGATTGCCGAGTGCAGGCGCGTGCCGATGGTGAGATGGCAGTGGCTGAGCAGGATGCCGAGCTCCAGGTCGTTGAACTCGTCCATGATCACATGGTAGTGCTCCGGCTGCTCAACGTGGTCGCGCAGCGTCAGCGCCACCATACGGTCATCTTTGGCATAGCTGTCGATGCCGGTACAGGTGGAGAACGCCACCACCTGATAGCCTTCGGCAATCATGGCATTGATTACCCGGCCAAACGCGGCTTCGTACTCTTTCTGCGTGACGCCAAGACGTTTGTCGAACGGTGCCAGCTCACGCACGGTGATGGCGATGGTTTTGCGCGACTGGATGATGTTCTGCCAGTGCAACAGGTTGTGGCTGGGATTCGCCACCTCGCGCGCCTGCACCAGGAATGCGGTATCAACGCCCTTCTTCACCCGGCTGGTGGTCACGCCATCCTGCTTCAGGCGATCGAGGCTGACCTCTTCGCGCAGCACCAGGCTGTCGACGCGGTCAAAAACAAAGTTTGCCAGCGCATTGACGCGCGGGTTTTCGAACGGGCCCACCGAGTGACCGATCATGTGCAGCGGCTTCTTCGCCATCAGTGCGCACAGCGCGTGATCGAACTAGGTGACGCCGTACAGATCGACGAAGAACGAGCCGCTGACCTGAATGATGGCGTCATATTTCGCCAGGCTGCGGGTGAATTCCGTCAGATGCGGCGGCACCGAAAAGGATTTATACACGCCACCTTTGCCGAGGTGCGCCATCATGATGTCCGGCATCAGACGGTTGGCGACTTTGCGCTTCAGGCTGCTGACCAGCCCTTTTGGCGCCTTACTGTTGTGCAGAAACAGCGAATCCTGCTGGATGTGCTGCTGCAGTAAATATCCAGAGCTGGTTGGATAGCGGCTGATGACATCGATATTCAGATCCCCACGCGCGGCCTGCAATGTATCAATCAGTCCACGTAAAATCGCGCCATCCCCACGATTTCCACAGGTATGGTTACCCACCAATAAAATCTTCATAAAAACTCCAGATAAATTTTTGTAATTTTTTACAAGCCGCCAGTTCCACACTGGCTAAGTGAACTCTGTAAGAAAAAACTGCTAATGGGCCAGCGGCCCGAAATTAACGACTGCCTGTTGTGACGTAATTGATACCTGCGACAGGTGTTACATGCGCGATAAATTGCACCGTTATCTGCGTTAAATCCTCACGACTTCAGCGCAAAATACGGCAGCGCCACCTGCTCGCCGTTGATCACCACTGAAACAACCCCCTTCGGCTGGCGCATATCCACCTGTTCGGGCTTCAGCGCGCGCGACGCCAGCAGCAAATCGCCCTGCTCGTTGCCGCCGATCCCGGCTTTACCGTTGTGCAGACTAAAACGCTGTGGGGCCGGCTGGCTGACGCTGGTCGGACTGCCCTGCGCCATGGTGGCGTCAACGCGCGCACAGCGGCCGGTGAGGAACCGGTCTTTGGCGGTGCTCTTAATCAGCACCACCGCCGTCGGCGTCCAGCCCGCTAGTTTGACGAACACTTTGCTATCGGTATCGCTGCGCGCATCGACGCGCACCTCCAGCACCGGCGAACTGCCCTCCGCAGACCAGCTGGCTTCCGCCTTACTGGTTTTCTGCTGCAGATGAATCAACGCGCGACCGCCGGTCTGTTTACCGCCCATCACGTCGAGCAGCGGCTGTTTGTCGCTGCCATTGCTGAACTGCGACTGACCAAACAGCTCGATCTCCCAGCTGTCACCCACGGTTGGCGAGTAAAAATTCCCCAGCTCGAACCAGGTGGCCTGATTAGTGTTGTTGGTCAGACGGAAACGCGAAGTGATGTAGTTGTATTTCAGGCTGCCGTCGATGGCCACGCCGTAAGACTCCACCCGCGTTGAGCCCATCTCCCAGATATTGAGCCAGCGCTCGCCTTCCAGCGAGTTATCGATCCCGTTGCCAGACTGCAGATTGGTCTGGCGCATGTTGAGGCAGGAATTGCGCGCGTTCAGCGGGTTTTTGCAATCTTCCAGGCTCAGCGCATCAATAATCCACTGGCCGTTCGAGATATCGCCGGGGTGCTCGCTGTGCTCAATCCAGCCGTTATGAATGATCGACTGGCTGCAGCGCGGCAGGTTAAGCACCATGCCGCCGGTACAGCGCTGGGCGTTGAAGTTCGACAGCTCAATCGCCGTACTGTGGTCCCACGCACCCTGCTTCTGTCCGGACCAGCTGGCTTTGATCACGTCACCGGTACAGGTGTCGGCGTACCACTGGTCGATTTTGCAGTCCAGCGTATCCAGCAGGCTGATCGAGATGCCGCCGACGCGGTTGAAGCGCAGGCAGGCACCGCGGAAGAACTGGCCGCCCGGACAGGTGTTGCGGAACAGCCCCTGTTTGTTCGGCCGCTTGTCGTTCTGACCGTTGAAGATCAGGTTGGAGATTTCGGTCCAGCGCGCATTCACCTGGAACAGGAATTCGGAACGGCCGTCAGATACCAGCGTGGTCGCCGGGAAATAGCCGAAGTTAACCATCGCGCCGGAAATGCGGAAGAAGCGCTGCTGCTGATCGCCAAAGTCACAGCCGGTCACGAAGAAGGTGCCCGCCGGAAACTGCACGCAGATCTGCTGGTTAGCCTTGAGTGACCACTGATACATGGCTTTGATCGCCGGTGCCGTATCGGTTTTGCCGTCAGCGATGGCGCCGAAGTCAAACAGCGTCAGACGGTTGAAATCTTCCACCACGCGGCGCCAGTAGAATCCGTTGCCGCTGAAAACCACGCCGCCATCATCTTCGCCTTCGCCATACACGCCGACGCCCACTTCCAGCCCTTCGTGCCAGCTTTTCAGCTTGATTTTCGCCCCGGCAAACAGCGGTCGGGTTTTACGCAGTTCTTCAACCGACGGGATTTCGCCGATCAGCTGATAGCCATTCGGCTGCGCCAGGCGCTGGCTGAAGTTGCTGGCATTCGGGCGCGACACGTCGCTGATGGAAAACAGCGTATTGCCCTGGTTATCTTCCACCATCATCGAGTGCGCAGGATTGGCGAGTAACGCTGCATTATCGTGAATAAACTGGGCAAAGTTGCCCTTATTGAGGGCAATTGGCTGGCTCACTTGGGAAACCTTACCGCTGGCGTCGCGCAGATACACCGGAATCTGGTTGCCGGCCTGGCTGGCATCTTTGCCTGCTGCGCCAATCCATAGTTTGCCCTCTAAGTTCTGCCAGAACTGCGGTGGCATGGTATAGACGTTTTCCGGCGTCAGAATCGGCACATCACCCGGCAGGACGCTGGAGGCATCAACCGCTTTCAGCGCCGGCTGACCACTTTTGGCGGCGTAACTGGAAAACGCGCTCACCGACAGCGCGGCAACAATGGAGGAGGCTGCAGTTTGCAAGGACTTCTCTTCTTTTCATGCTAACAATCCCGTGGTCATGGGGCCGCATGGCGGCCGAAAAGGTATCCCCGAGGCACGATAAAAGTGGTTACACCAGCGCCAGCCAGCTCTGTTTGATCTGATTACCGTCAAACTTCAGCGCCGTCTCTTTGGTCTTTTCGCTCATGGCAAAGAACAGGCGATCGTCGCTGGCCAGCTGCTCCATGCGCGCCAGGAAAGTGGCTTTGTCGTTCATTGGCACCAGGAAGCCATCTTCGCCGTGGTTGATGATCTCCTGCGGTCCGGTCGGACAGTCATAGGCCACCACCGGCAGCGACCAGGATTTGGCTTCCAGCAGTACCAGCGGCAGTCCTTCATAACGTGAGGTCATCAGCGCCATGTCGCTGTCGCGATAGTAATCATTGATATTGCTGACTTTGCCGACAAAGTTAACGCTGCCGGTGATGCCCAGCGCCGCAGCCTGATCGTGCAGCTGCTGGCGCAGTTCGCCGTCACCGGCGATCACCAGCTTCCACTCCGGGTGTTTTTTGCTGAAGTCGGCCCAGATATCCAGCAGCAGGTCAAAGCCCTTCTGGTTATCGAGGCGGCCCACCGCCAGCGCCTGACGGCTGCGCGTCTCGCGCTGCCAGGATTTGTACACCACCGGATTAGGGATTTGCTGGCTGGGGATATGCCAGCGGGTGAAGACCTGATGGTCTTTGTCAGTCAGCACGATCACCTGATCGTAGTAGCGCAGCAGCAGCCACTTCAGCAGTTTGATCGGCTTGCTGAACGAGTTGATAGCTATGTGCTCGCAGGCGTAGGCTTTGAAGGTTTTTTTCTTCATTGCCATCAGGTTCCAGAAGGCAAACATCACGCTCAAGCGCCCCATACTGATCAGGAATACGCTGTCGAAGCCCTCCTGATGGATACGCGCCACGGCACTTTTAATCGGGTTGCTGTGACCTTCGAAGCTGACAATCTCTTTCACCCGCTCAAACGGGTAAAAGGTTTTGTCGTGGCCTTCCAGCGAGTAAATGGTGACGGCATGCTCTTCACCGAGGCACTCCGACATAAAGTTGCAGATGTTCTCCGTGCCTGCGTAGGAGTAGGCATCCTTAATAACCAAAACAATCTTTTTCATGAAAATGCTTTCCACTTCAAACAAATGGCGATTTCAATAATCGAGTAGTTTGAGTTGCAGCAAGGCGGCAAGCGGGACCATCGGCAGGAGCTTACTCAGGTAAGTGACTGTGGTGGGCACACGCAGCCAACGCCGCTGCAGCTCAAAGTAAGACGGTTATTAGCGATGCTTAAGGGTGAAAAGAACCCCATTCACCATATACCATATACCATATACCAGCCGTAATAGTAATATATTTTTAAAGGATTGTTTTTATAGATAATTATTAATAATTCGAGGTGCCATTTCGCCGCTTTATTTTTGTTACGCGACAGCGAATCGCCCAGCTCGTAGTAGTTGACCAGCGTCTTCTGGATCACCCGGGCTTGTTTGTAACGGAGGAACAGGAAGTCTTCATGGCCTTTACGCTGGAAGAAGATGCCCTGTGGCGGACAACGGAAACACACCGAGGAGAAGCAGACGCGATACTGCTTTTTCACGAAGTTTTCCTGCTGCAGATAAGGTTTGTTGTAGTTGATGTCGTGATCGGCGGTTTTGGTTTTGTAGTGATAATGGGTGATCACGAAGTCGTCACCGGCGGCGAGCGCCGCGGCCTGCTCGGCCAGTTTCTCCGCGTGCCATTCGTCATCGCTGTCGAGAAACGCAATGATCTCCTCTTTGGCCGCGCGCAAGCCCACGTTGCGCGTTTCCGCCGCGCCGAGGTTGACCTCATTGCTGAGGATAGTGATGCGCGCGTCCTGGCAGTGCTCGCGCACAAAAGCGAGTGAATCATCGGTGGATTTATCATTGACCAAGTAGAGATGCCAGTCGCTGTAGGTCTGATTCACGATCGACTCAACCGCACGCAGCACGGTGTTGCGCGCGTTGTACATCGGCATCACGATACCGATGGTGCCAACATGATTTGTCATTTGTATACCCGGAGTGTCAGGAACCGAAAAAATGCTCCCGCTGCGGGAGCAAGTGAAAGTCATAAATCGATCAGGAAACCGCTCTTCGCCCCGTGAAGCGCGACTTCAGCTTATCGACCAGGCGATTGATGAAGTAGGCACGGTTATCACGGTTGGTGAGGAAGAAGTAGCGCGCAAAACTGACGCTCGCCAGCAGCGAATTGCCATCCATTTTGTAGCGCAGCGGCAGCTTGAACGCTTTGTAGGTATGGATATCGCGCGCCGTCAGGTGCGGCTTCATGGTGTCAAGCCAGAAGAAGGAATACTTCACCGACTCGCCTTTGTGTTTGGAACCAAATTTGGTCACCAGATGGTAGGTCGCCAGCGGTTTGGCGATCATCACAAATTCGTAGCCCATGCGGTCGGCACAGATGCAGAAGTCATAATCCTGATGGCGAATATAGCGCGCATCAAACTGGATTCTGGCGGCATCTTCGCGCTTCAGCACGATGGTACTGGTCTGGATAAAGCCGTAACAGCCAAACAGGTACTCCGCCACGGTCTCATTTTTACCCGGCGGCTGCATCGGCATCACTTTGAGGAAGCTGCCGTCCTGATGAATATTGACCTGGCTGAAGATGACATAGCGCGACTTACCCTGCGCTTCCAGCTTGCGGATGGTATCGCATACTTCCAGCAGCTTGTCCGCGTGCCACTCGTCGTCGGCGTCGAGGAAGCTGATGAAGTCGCCCTGCGCCAGTTCAATACCTTTGTTGCGCGCGCCGGCACCGTTGAGTTTGACCTCAGACAGCTCAAGTTTGATGTCCAGATCCTGATAGCGCTCGCCACGCACCACCTGCGCCAGTTCCGCAGCATCGGCGGATTTGTCATCCACGATGATGACTTCAAAGTTGCGATAGGTTTGCGCTTTGACGCAATCCAGCGTCGTGACAATCGATTTCGACGCGTGATAAACGGGAATTACAATTGAGAAGCGGATGTCCTGCATTGCCAGCACCTCTTAAACAGCTGTTCCAGATTCAACGGTAACGCGAGCGGCCTGTAGAAAGGAATCGGCTTTGTTCTGAAAAATCATGCCGTTAGCATTCTTTTTCAATAAGACTTTTCGTACCGTCACGGAAATACCTAAGATTGTGCTGTGTGTATGTTTGGTGGTGCAAAACGCACCGAAAAAAATCGTTATTTTGTTCGCGGTATAAATTTCACCGCCGCAGTTTTCTGCGGTTAATCACCGCACCTTCCGTAGCGGCGCAATTTGTTGCGCGATAAATCGCGCCGCTACAATACTCTGCGGTGTATCCGCATGTTTTGCAGAGGCACAAGGCATGGCGCTTAGCCAGAGACGCGCCATAAAAAGGGGCGGAAAATCCGCCCCCGATATTGCTTAGCTTTTGCTCTCTTTGCCGTATTCGTAGTTGTAATAGTCGTAGCCATAACCATAGGCATTCGACGCTTTACGGACCACGGCGTTGAGGATGACGCCTTTAATCTCGATACCGTTCTGCGCGAAGCGCTTGTAGCTGACATCCAGCTCTTTAGTGGTGTTGGTTTCGAAATGCGCCACCATCAGCGATGGTACCGGCCAGCTTACCGATGATGGAAGCGTCGGTCACAGCCAGAATCGGCGGCGTATCGATCAGCACCAGGTCATAGTTCTTGCTTGCCCAGTCCAGCAGCTCCTGCATGCGACGATGCATCAGCAGCTCAGACGGGTTCGGTGGCACCTGACCGCGCGGCAGGAAGTCAAAACCGTACATGCCCTTCTGAATCATCGCCGGCGAGAACTCGCTCTTGCCCGACAGCACGTTAGACAGGCCAGTCTTGTTATCCGCACCCAGCAACTCGTGGGTCTAGCCGCGACGCATATCACCATCCATGAACAGCACGCGCTGACCTGCTTTGGATACCAGCGTCGCCAGGTTGGCACAGATAAAGGTATTACCAATACCCGGGCTGGCACCGGTGATCATCAGGATGTTGTTTTTCGCTTCCATCATAGCGAAGTGCAGGCTGGTGCGCAGGCTACGAATCGCTTCGATGGAGAGGTCAGTCGGGTTACCCAGCGCCAGCAGCGTGTTGTGCGGATCCGACTTCTCTTTGCTGCCGCGTCGCGCCAGCGCTTCGGTGTCTTTCTTACGCTGCCACTCGGAGAGCGGTACGCTGGCATAGACGTTCATGCCCAGCTCTTCCAGCTGCTCCGGGTTGTCGATACCGTGGTGGAACAGCGCTTTCAGCAGCACCAGACCAACAATCAGGCCCGCTACAATAATCAGCAGTTTCTTCGGTGCCACCGAGCTGGTGCTGGTTTCGGCACGGTCAATGATGCGCACATCACCCACGGTGCTGGCCTTGCTGATGCCCAGTTCCTGCTGACGGTTCAGCAGCTGCATGTAGATTTCCTGACCGGCCTGCACATCACGCGTCAGACGCAGAATCTCCTGCTGGGTCTGCGGCATGGCCGAGATTTTCTTGTTCAGCTGCGCCTGTTCCGCTTCCAGCGTTTTGCGTTTTTCCAGCAGCGCGCGGTAAGTCGGGTGGTCTTTGGTGAACAGCTGGGAAACTTCGGCTTCACGGAAGGTCAGCTCGTTCAGCTGGCTCTGGACGCTAACGGAAGAGTCGAGCGCCGATTTGGCTTCCAGCGACATGTCCACCGACTCGTTCTGACGACGGAAGGTGTTCAGCTTGTCTTCCACATCGTCCAGCTTGGCACGCACGTTAGGCAGCTGGGTGCGCAGGAATTCGAGGCTCTTCTCCGCCTGCTCAGGCTTACGCTCAACGTTCTGCAGCAGATAGTTGTTGACGATCTGGTTCAGCACGCGGCTCGCCTGATCCTGATCTTCATCCTGGAACTCCAGGCCCAGCACGCCGGTGGTTTTGCCTTTATCGGCGACGGTCAGCGCGCCCAGCACGGTTTTAATCGCCTGCAGGTCGCTCAGCTTGGTGACGCTGAAGCTGGTGCCTTCGTCAGCCTGAATGCCGCTAACCAGCATGGTGACGTCGCCGTGCTGCTCCAGCTGACCCACGCGGCCTTTGAATAGCTCGTCGCCGTCTTTGCTCACGGTATAGGTCTGCGGACCGGTGACTTCCAGCTCAACGGTACGTTTGTCGATGCTGCGCGGAATTTCCAGGCGGGAAATGGCGATCTGCGCCGGCTTGTTGCGCATCAGGCGCGACAGGCCTTTACCGATCACTGGGAAGTAGTTTTGCTGAATTACCGTGTCCAGACCGAGGTCGTTAACGGTTTGACCAATCACCATGCGGGATTCGATGATCTGAATCTCGGTGTCTGATGCTGGCGTGGTCGGAATCACATCCTGTAATTCGTTCAGCACCGAGGCGGTGTTTTTCTGCTCCACCTGCACCATAGCGTCCGCGCTATAGATTGGCGTAGCAAACAGTGTGTAGAGCGTTGCCATCAGCATAAAGAAAGCGGTGACCGCCACGATGATCCAGCGATGATCGATCAGCTGTCCCACAAGATGCGCCAGATCCCATCCATTCGAATCTTCTTTTGGCGCAGTCATAACCTTGTTTTTGATATTCATGGATATTCCCAACTATCGGCTTAGTACGTTAACCCATTTCTGGGTAGCGTTTTCCAGTAACCCGTAAACCTCTTCAAAGGCCTCACGGCTTTTTTTGTACGGATCCGCAATTTCCTGTTGGTTAAGCCAGTGGCCCAGCAGCATGGTCTTCCCCCGCGCGGCCGGATCGATGCGATTCACCTGCTCAACGTGGCGCTTCTCCATTACCAGAATCAGGTCAAAGTCACGGCACATGCTGGCCGTTAACTGCTGAGCCTCATGACGTCCAGCGAGACGCCATGTTCAGCGGCGACGGCGCTGGCCGTCTTATCCGCCGGATGGCCCTTCAAGGCGCCAAGACCGGCAGAGGCGATACGGGTGTGTGGAACTGCGCGTTTAAACAGACGCTCCCCGGTGGGGGAGCGGCAAATGTTGCCGACGCAGACGACTAACACTGACTTAATCATGGTAAAACCTTAGTCCGACCAGTTGCGGAAACGCAGCGCTGCGGAGCTTGCATCGTCGATACCAACGATGGTCGGCAGCAGCCCGGAAATCACGCGGTTCCAGCGGGTGATTGGTGTTGCGGTGACGTAGACAATGTCGTACGGCTCCAGTTGGAATTCGGTGCCCATCACCATCGACGCCGCATCTTTGGTGTTCAGCTGATAGATGTTGGCGATCTTGGTGCGGTTAGCACCGCGAATCGGACGAATCACGAACACGCCGGTGGCGTCAGAGGTAGTTTGATCCATGCCCTGTGCGTTACCCAGCGCTTCAGCCAGCGTCATGCCGCTGCGGTCCATCTTCAGCGTGGTCTGCTGTTTCACTTCGCCCATTACGAAGATCTTCAGATCGTCGTTACGCGGTACGTAAAGGATATCGCCCGGATAGAGCAGATGGTTCTGGCTCAGGTCGCCGTTTTGCATCAGTGCCTGCAGCGAAATGCGCTGCTCGCGGCCGTTGTGCGTCAGCACCACGTTGCGCCAGTCGGCGTCGGCGGCAAGGCCACCCGCGGCGTTCACCGCATCCAGCACGGTCAGCGGCACGTTGGTGATCGGCTGCTGGCCGGACGTGGTGACCGAACCGGTAACGTAGGCTTTCTGCGAACGGAACGCTGCCACGTTGACATCCACCTGCGGACTTTCAATGAACTGCGCCAGACGACGCGCGATTTCACTGCGGATTTCCGTCACGGTGCGGCCTGCAACGCGCACTTTACCTATGTACGGATAGAAGATGGTACCGTCTGCCTGCACCCAGTTACCGGTGTCGCTGGCGCTACGGTACTGACCGGCCGGCGTGGTCAGCTCAGGGTGATCCCATACGGTGACGTTCAGTACGTCGCCGATGCCAACGCGGTATTGATAGCTCTGAATCTCGTTCTGCAGCAGCGGGTTAGCCTGAGCAACCATCGGCTTCGGACGCATCTGTTCAACCAGACGCGGCGTCAGAGGGAAGACGTTAACGTATTTGTCGATGTCAAAATTGCTATCCTGTTGCTCAATGACATCTTTTCCGCTATTGGAAAGGTGCGAACCTGGTTCGATGGTGCACCCGGAGAGGAAAGTCGCGGATACCAGTAACGGTATCAATTTAGTTTTCATTATCATCTGGTTCTTCGCTATCAGTTAATGATTAACAGAGGCGAAAACGCCGCTGTGTAAGCGTCTAACAAAAATAAAGGCAAGGAATTAAACACTGAAACTGAGGTTCATTATCATTAGCTCCCTGGTTTATGTTGTCATCCTGGTTGCAGACGACTTCAATTAAAGTGGGTTATCGTTAAGCGGCTTAATAACCCGCTCTGTTCGGGCTCGATAATGGCAGTTATCAGTTACAGACACTCCCAGCACCGGCAGTTATCAGGCGGGAACGTTAATTCGTCCCCTGCCCTTGCTGTCTATCAATAAGCGCCGTCGCGTTTGAGTACCACGCCGACCGTCTTAAACAGAATCGCGATGTCATTCCACAGCGACCAGTTTTTGACATACCACGAATCGAAATAGACGCGCGTCTCATAGTCAACGTCGTTACGACCGCTGACCTGCCACAATCCCGTCATGCCTGGCTTTACCATCAGGTAATAATCAACATCACCGGCATAACGGCAGAGTTCATCTTCAATCACCGGGCGCGGGCCAACGAGGCTCATGTCACCGCGCACTACGTTCCACAGCTGCGGCAGCTCATCTAGGCTGGTTTTACGGATGAAATGACCGACTTTAGTAATACGTGGATCGTTTTTCAGTTTGAAATCTTTGTCCCATTCAGCGCGGGCCACCGGGTCGGTGCGCAGCACCTCTTCCAGCACCGCCTTCGAGTTAATCACCATCGAGCGGAACTTCAGGCACTTAAACTTGCGGCCATTGAGACCCACACGTTCGTGACCGTAAATGGGGTGGTCCGCTATCACGGCCAACCATGAAGCCGAGCACCAGCAGCGCAGGCGACAGCGCGATGATGATACTGAGCGCGCCGACGATATCGAATGCCCGCTTCAGGACACGCGAGGTGCGTTTCGCCAGGTTGTTATTCACACGCAGAATCATCACTTCATGGCTGAAGATGTAAGCCATATCGGTGCCGTACAGCGGTACGCCGCGCAACGTCGGGATAACCGAGACCGAGCGACAGTTATGCATCGCCAGCATTTTCAGCCAGCGGTCGCGGTGCTGACTCTGCTCAAACTCAACCGCGACGATAAACTGGGTTTCGCTGTTGGTCAGCTGCCACAGCTCCTGCTCGTTATGCAGCACCGGTACACCGGAGATGCTGGCCTGCGGGCAGCTGCCATCGACGTCGAAGAAGGCGATCACATCAAAGCCCATCACCTCTTCGCTCTGCAGCGCCTGCCAGGCTTCCTGCGCGTTACGGTTGCTGCCAATAATGATGGTTTGCTTTTTCCACATACCGAAATGATTCAGTACGCGTTTGGAAATAGCGCGCGCCAGCGGAATCAGCACCAGCGCTAAAATCCACGTTAATACCCAGACAAAACGGGACATCTGCCATTGTGACAATGCTGAAATTGACAAATCGATGACAGAGAAAATGAGAATGGTACGAAAGATCTCTTTCAGCTCAAACCAGAAGGGTTTGCGATAGGTATAATGACGCAGGCGAACCCAGAACCAGCCTGTACAAATTAAGGACAGACAGACATGGGTGGCGATTTTTAAGTTAAGGTCTTTTTCAGAAATATCTGCCAGTGGAGAATCGGCGAACGAATTAATCAGCGCGAGTGCAATAAACAATGCCGCGTTGAAACAAATTAAATCCGAGCACGCCAGTAAAATTTTTGTCAGAAGACTTTTATATGTAAATTCATTATCGCGCATATTTGACTCTTTTATTTTATTTCCCTTAATCCCTAACGCCTTAAGCCTGAGTAATTAATGAGCGATGCACTAACTAAACCAGCGAGACAAACTGCGGCGAACTCCCCGGCATTTAGGCCAATTCTTTTTCCAGTTAAGCAAGAAAATTGTGATAAATACCAAAAGATTAGTCTGACTTCCTTTTGCCGCAAGGCCAGACAATTCTTAACCTGTGAAAAGCACGTCAGGCACGCTACCGCCCTTGGCTGTCGCTGCCAATACCGCTTACAACACCCTATTTTTTGTCCGCGCTTTGTCGCCACGCCGGGAAATACCCGCCTTAACCCGTGCACGATCACAATTCACAACATTAAGAAGCTAAACAGCGCGCTATTAACAATATTGGCGCAGACATTTACTAACACGTTGCTATACTAGTTATTACTGGCTTGTTTACAAGTAGGCCCCGTCTTCCCTGCACTATTTTAGGAAAAAGACTACCAGTCATAAGTATTGATGCCAGCCCCGCCAGGCAATTTCACGCCAAAATTCAGAATAATTCGATACCCGCCTTCAGATTAGTCGCATTAAAAATGTACGCTTTTGCCGCTGGATAAGAATAAATAGTGGTCTTCATCCACACAGGATGTTTATCCATACTTTTCACTTATCGCCCGGCTGAACAAGGTAAGATTAATCCCAATAAGCCGCCAGCCCGCGACATCCGCGCGGCCGGGGCGTATTTGTACCCTGTCTGACGATTAACTATCATCAGACTAAACTCATTTTTAGACATTATGGTGATGAAAGTATGTGGGAGTGGATCATCGATCCGTCGCTCTGGGCAGGATTAGTCACGCTAATCGTTCTTGAGCTGGTGCTGGGTATTGATAACCTGGTTTTCATCGCCATCCTGGTGGAGAAGCTGCCACCGACGCTGCGCGACCGCGCGCGGGTGCTCGGCCTGCTGCTGGCGCTGGTATCACGGCTGGTGCTGCTGGCGTCGCTGTCTTGGCTGGTTACGCTGACCCAACCGCTGTTCACCCTCTTCCAGCACAGCTTCAGCGCACGTAACCTGCTGCTGCTGGGCGGCGGTATCTTCCTGTTGTTTAAAGCCACGACCGAACTGAACGCCTGGCTGGAGGGCAGCGACGAGGAATCGGGTCAAAATAACAGCGGTGCTAAATTCTGGCCGGTGGTGGCGCAAGTCGTGGTGCTGGACGCCATCTTTTCACTCGATGCCGTCATTACCGCCGTCGGTATGGTCAATGACCTGCCGGTGATGATGATCGCCGTGACCATCGCCATCCTGTTAATGCTGCTGGCCAGCAAGCCGCTGACGCGCTTCGTTAATGGCCATCCCACCATTGTGATTCTCTGCCTGAGCTTTCTGCTGATGATCGGCTTTAGTCTGGTGGCAGAGGGTTTCAGCTTCGTCATCCCGAAAGGCTATCTATACGCGGCCATTGGCTTCTCGATTGTGATTGAGATCTTTAATCAGCTGGCGCTGTTTAATCGCCGCCGTTTTCTTACCGCCGGACGGCCGCTGCGCCAGCGCACCGCCGAAGCCGTGCTGCGCATTCTGCGCGGTGAAGCGCAGCGCGCCGATCTGGATGCCGACACGGCATCGCTGCTGAGTGATAACCAGGGCGCAGCGCTGTTTAACCGTCAGGAGCGGCACATGATCATGCGCGTGCTGGGTCTGGGTCAGCGCCAAATCAACAGCATCATGACGTCACGCCATGACGTCGAGCACATTGATCTGAGCGAAGACCCGCAGTCCATCATGGATAAACTCGACCGCAACCAGCATACGCGCCTGCTGATCACCGAACAGGGGCGCGAGCCGCTGGTGTTTCCCGAGCGCGTCACCCTGCTGCAGGCGCTGGAGCAGTTTCGCCATGCGCGCACCCATTTTGCCTTTGTGGTGGATGAGTTTGGTTCGGTGGAAAGTGTGGTGACGCTGAGCGATGTAATGGAGACCATCGCCGGCAACCTGCCAAATGAAGGGGAAGAGATTGATGCCCGTTACGATATTCAGCCCGCGGAGCATGGCGGCTGGATCGCCAACGGCCATATGCCGCTGGAAGATTTAGCGCTGTACGTGGCGCTGCCGCTCGACGAGAGGCGCAATTACCATACGCTGGCGGGATTGCTGATGGATAGCCTGCAGCACGTGCCGGCCGAAGGTGAGGAGTTGCGCGTCGGGGATTACCTGCTGCGCACCCTGCAGGTGGAGAACCATCGGGTGCAAAAAGTAGAGATTGTGCCGGTCGCGCCCGCACCGTTTATTTAACCCGGCGCCGGGGGGTGATTCATCGCGTAATGCTTATCTGGTCGCCATGAATGGCGACCCTACACGGAAAGCATCCGTTTTTGTAGGGTGCGCATTGATGCGCACCGGCATCTGGCTTTATTGCCGCGGTGCAGACTTCTGGCTATCCAGCCACTGATTAAGGCGCGTTTTTGCTTCGCCCTGCAACTGCTGGCGCACCACGTCATCCACCGGCAGCGAATACTTCAGATTGCCCCAGCTGCCGTACATGCGCAGCGGAATCGGCTGGCCGTTGAGTACTTTCGCCAGCCGGTCGTCGCCCTGCCAGCCGCGCAGAATCATATTAATGGTGACATCCAGTTGCTGCTTCACCACATCCACGTTGCCGTGGGTTTGCAGCGCCAGCCGGCTGCTGCCGCCCTGCAGGTCCGGCAGCGTGACGTTGCCCTGCTTCAGGCTGATGCGACCGCTTAACTGTTCAATTCCCTGATCATCCGGCTGATCGTTACTGACGCGATTGCTGACGCGCGCCACGGCGCGGCGCACCATCTGCTGCAAATTCAGCTGCGCCAGCTGCAGATTAGTCGCTTCGAGTTCTGCATTGCCCTGCCAGTTCTGTTTCACCTCCGCCACGCTTAGCCCGGCACCGCTGATTTCGCCCTTGAGCGAGACCGTGCCCTGCAGCGAAGCCGGCAGTTCCAGTGCTTTTAGCAGCGGCGCGATGGCAATGCTGCTCAGCTCCGGCTGAAACGCCACCTGAGTGACCGACTGACGAATATCCACCGAGCCGGGAATGGAAAAGTGGCCGTCACCAAATTTGCCCTGCAGCTTGTTGAGTGTCAGCAGCCCCTGCTGATTGCGGGCGTCAATTTGCAGATTGCTGAGCGTCAGACCGCGCCACACGCTGCTGTCGGCGTCAAGCGTCAGCTGCAAATCCATGCTGTTGAGCGGCGAGTCGGCATTATTGTGCGCGCGCGGCTCAGCGATCACCGGCGTACGCATCACGTTAGCCTGCTGCGTGGTGCTGTTATCACTGACGGGCGCGCTGGCCATCAGATTATCCAGATTAAGCGAGGTCGCGTGCAGCGCGAGGTTGAGCTGCTGCGGCAGGGCCAGCCGGCCCTCAGCGCTGCCCTCAAGGGCGCTGTCGTTCGCGGTTAACTGCAGCTTATTCAGCGCAAACTGCTGCTGGTCGCCATCCCACTGCGCCTGCTCGCTCAGCGTGCCCTTGATGCTCTGCGGCGGCAGGTTAGCGCCGTCCAGCGTGTACTCCAGTTCATCCAGCTGGCCGCTGATACGGTGCGGATAGTGCGCCACGTTCATCTGCCCTTTCAGGTTCAGGCTGAGATTGCGCTGATTGCGCGACACGCGTGTCGACAGATCAACGCTGGCCTGCCGGTTATCGTCCTGATTCAGATTGAGGTTGAGATCGCGGAAGTTGTACTCGTCACCGCCCGGCTGCTGCCAGATGAGCAGGCTATCGGCGATGCGCAGTTTACTGATGTTAAAGGTCCAGCCGTTGCTGGCGGCGATGCCAGGTTCACTGTCGCCCGGCTCAATCGGCGCGCCCTGCGGTTTCTGCACCGCGCTGTCCGACGTGGCGCGAATAATAGCGTTTTTCAGCATCACCTGGCTGACGCTCAGCTAATGCTACAGCAGCGGCCACAGATTGACATCCAGACGCATATTATCGGCGGTCACCATCGGCTGGCTGGCACCGGGCGCGGTCAGACTCATGCGGCCCGCCAGAATGCTGAGCTGCGGCCAGACGTGCCAGCGCAGGTCGCCGCTCACTTCAAGCTGATAACCACTGCGCTGTTTTACCTGCTGTACCATATAGGTACGAAAGTCGTTGGGATTGACCAGCAACACCAGTGCCGTCATGCCCGCTACGACCACCACTAACAGGATGACCAGCGTGGTTATCAGTCTTCTCATTGCATCCTCATCACCGTCAGATTTCAGGCCGCTGCCGCGAAATCACTCCAGGAGAAACGTTAGTCTTTATCAATACGGCTGGCGTCAGCGCCCTGCTGCCCGCGATATTTGGCGTCTTCGCGGCGATTGTAAGGACGCGCCGCCGGCCCGGACAGCGGTTCAAAGCTCAGTGCGCCAATCAGCATGCCGGGACGCAGCGCCAGCGGCAGCTTGCCGGAGTTGTAAAACTCCAGCACGATACGGCCCTGCCAGCCCGGATCGATACGGTGCGCGGTAACGTGCACCATCAGTCCGAGGCGCGCCAGTGACGAGCGGCCATCCAGCCAGCCCACCAGATCGTCGGGGATGGTGACGGATTCCAGCGTCACCGCCAGCGCCAGTTCACCTGGATGCAGAAAGAACGCTTCGCCTTCCGGCAGCACAATCTCATCGCTCATCACGCGATCCAGCGCCGCGCTCACTTCATGCTTTGGACCACTCAAATCTATAAACGGTGCGGTGTGGCCGCTAAAGGTACGGAACTGGTTACCGAGGCGCACATCCACGGTAGCACCGTTGATGCGCTCAACCGGCGGACGGGGATCGATGGCCAGCTTGCCGCTGTCCAGCCAGCTTTCAATATCGCGATCGCATAATCTCATCGCAGAAACTCCATGATTTAAGTGTAACGAAAGGCTGTCAGGTTGTGACAAACCGTTCGCGTCACGTCTATCCGGACGCACGGTGTCCCACTCCGGTCCAGCTGAACCGAACGAGCGTCGTCAAAGGTACTGGTTAATTTTGGCCTTGAGGATATCAATGGCGATGCGGTTTTTACCACCGCGCGGCACAATGATGTCGGCATACTGCTTGGAAGGCTCAATAAACTGCAGGAACATCGGGCGTACGGTCTTTTGGTACTGGCTCATCACCGAGTCCATCGAGCGCCCGCGCTCGTTGACGTCACGCTTCATACGGCGCATCAGGCAGATATCCAGCGGGGTATCAACGAAGATCGAGAAGTTAAGCTCCTGGCGCAGTCGTGCATCGGTCAGCAGCAGAATCCCTTCCAGAATAATCACTTTCTTCGGCTTCAGGTGAATACACTCGTCGGTGCGGGTGTGCTCAACGTAGCTGTAAACCGGCAGGTCGATATCTTCGCCGGCCTTCAGCGCGCGCAGATGCTGCAACAGCAAATCGTGGTCCATCGCGCTCGGATGGTCGTAGTTGGTTTTCACCCTCTCTTCCATGGTGAGGTGGCTTTGATCTTTATAGTAGGCATCTTCGGGGATCACACCGATATGCTCGTCACCGACCTGGTCACGGATTTCACGATAGAGCGTGCTGGCAATAAGACTTTTTCCGGATGCGGATGCACCTGCAATGCCAACGATCACGCACTGATGAGACTTGTCAGTCATACTTTTTTAAGACCTGATAACTGGAGCCTGTTTCTGTCTGCACAAAAACAGGCCGATTGAGAGGGTTAGTTGGCGGCAATTATAGGGATTTCACCGGGTTGATGCCAGTGAAAACCGGCGCGCCGCCTTTTAAGACTATCCCGTTTTGCAGCCAGCGGCTTAATCGATACACTATTTCTCTGCCCGCCGTGTGACTGGCGGGAGCCCGATAGTCGTTGCAAGGAAAAGTATGAGCTGGAGAACCCTGACCTATTTTGGCGACAGTATGTTGCTGATCCCCACTGCGGTGATCATCGCACTGGTGCTGCCGTGGAAAAGCGACAATCGTCGCACCGTCTGGTACTGGCTGCTGGCGTTTGGCTTGGCGGGCCTGCTGGTCAGCATCTCGAAGATTATGTTTCTCGGCTTCGGCATTGGCAGCGCGCGCTACAATTTTACCGGGTTCAGCGGTCATAGCGCGATGTCAGCGACGCTGTGGCCGGTGATGATGTGGCTGATTTCCGGCCGCTGGCCCACGTTCTGGCGCGCCCTGACCATCAGTATCGGCTATCTGATTCCGCTGATGGTCGGATTATCGCGCCTGGTGATCCGTGCGCACTCGGTGAGTGAAGTGCTGGCCGGACTGATGCTGGGCTTTACCCTGAGCAGCGCGTTCCTGCTGAGCCAGCGTCGCACCGCGCTGAAGGGTTTTAGCGTGGTGCAGGTGGCAGTGGCATTTCTGATTCCGCTGTTGCTGATGGGCCACGGCCGCGTCGCCACCACCCAGCAGTTCCTTGAGCGTTTTTCCGCTGACCTCGCCGGGCTGGAAAAGCCCTTCACCCGCGCCGATTTGTTTCGCTGAGTGTGTTGCGCGGTAAAGGGTGTAATGTCTGTCAATTACGTTTTGAATACGTTTCACAAATGATTGCACATACGGTAGCGGCGCAATTTATTGCGCGATAAATCGCGCCGCTACAAAATTGTGCAATTTGTCGTGTCCTTACCTGAATCGCTGCTGATCCAGCAGGCGCGATCCTGCCAGGAGATTTCACGGTTTTTGTAGGGTGCGCATTCATGCGCACCTGGATGCAGGCCGCAAAAAAACATTTCCGCACAAAGATATCTGACAGATGTGCTAGCATGGATTAAGAGATTGACTGGCGCATTTTTCATCGAGAAATCAATGCGCGCTGCTGGATTCGTGCATGACTCTTGAGATAGTAACCTCGCAGGATAATCCGCAAAAAAAGTGGCTCAGCGCCCTGCTGCTTTGCGCGCTGGCATTTTTACTGACGCTGTTCTGTCTGGAACTGATTGTCGTCAGCGGCCGCATTTCCCCGCTCTGGTACTCCACCGCGTTAATGACCGTCGTGGTGTTCCGCGCGCCCTCGCGACAGGTACCGCTGCTGCTGGCCAGCTGCGTGCTCGGCACAACGCTGGCCAATCTGCTGGTGATCGGCCCGGCCCTGAGCAATGTCAAATTCGCCATCCTCAATATGGTGCAGGCCATCCTCGGCGGGCTCATGCTGCGCGCGCTGCTGGACCGCAAAGCACTGCTCAACTCACTTGGCCGACTGGACACGCTTTGCGCTGGCTGCGGGCCTGATCGCGCCGCTGCTGGGCGGCGTAGTGGCGCTATGGATGCTGCACGTCGACGGCCATGCCTCGCTGCCGTTTTTCTCCACCTGGGTAATCTCTGAAGTGATTGGCGTGCTGGCCTTCGGTCCGGTGCTGCTGCTGTGACCTGATAAACCGCTGCGCCAGCTGATCACGCCAGAACGTCAGCTGGAGACGCTGCTCACGCCGCCACGCTGCTGGCCAGCTATCTGGCGCTGCGCTTCCTGCCGTGGCCGTTTACCTTTATCGTGGTGATTCTGTTCTGGTGCGCGGTGCGCCTGCCCAAGTTCGAAGCCTTTCTGCTGTTTTTCCTTAACGCCAGCTTTATCTCGCTGCTGCTGGCGCTCGACTGGGTCAACCTGGCGCGCAACGATCTGCTGCTCGGCTAGGTCAGCACCTAGCTGCCGTTTTTGCTGGTGCTGCTGCCGAGCCACGTGATGTCGCTGGTGATGGATGCCTTCCAGCGTGAAAAGCACCACATCAGCGAAAGCGAAACCCGCTTCCGTAACGCCATGGAGTATTCTGCCATCGGCATGGCGCTGGTATCGCCCAGTGGCGGCTGCCAGCAGGTCAACCAGTCACTGTGCCGCACGCTCGGTTTTCCGCCGGAAGAACTGAAAAAACTCACCTTTCAGCAGATAACCCATCCGGACGATCTCAATAGCGACTTGCAGCAGCTGGATCGGCTAATGGCCGGTGAGATCCTGACGTATACCATGGAGAAGCGCTATTTCCGCAAAGATAGCGAGATCGTCTGGGCGCGCCTCACGGTCTCGATGGTGCGTGATGCGCAGCTGCAACCGCTCTACTTTATCGCGCAGATTGTGGATATCTCCGAGCTGAAGCAGAGCGAGCAGGTCAACCAGCGGCTGATGGAGCGCATCACGCTGGCCAACGAAGCGGGCGGCATTGGCGTATGGGAGTGGAACCTGCTAAACGTGCAGATGTTATGGGACAAGCGCATGTACGAGTTATTTGCGCTGGAGCCGCACCGGGTGCCGAGCTACGACCTGTGGCTGCATCTGGTCGATGTTCAGGAACGTGAAGCGGCCGCGCTCACCATTCAGCAGGCGATTGAACGCCTCAGCGCCTTCCAGCTGGAGTACCGCATCAACCTGCCGCAGGGCGTGCGCTACGTGCGCTACGAGGCCAATAGCATCATCAGCAAGGACGGACAGCTCGAACGCATGCTCGGCATTTGCCA
Organism: Type-A symbiont of Plautia stali; assembly: GCF_059731155.1. Taxonomy (NCBI): domain Bacteria; species Type-A symbiont of Plautia stali. The sequence continues at coordinate 2,791,457 of NZ_AP035891.1, forward strand.
GGACATCACTTCGCTGCGCACGCTAAATGAAGCGCTGTACCAGGAGAAGGAACGCATTGCCATTACCCTCGACTCGATCGGTGAAGCGGTGATTTGTACTGACGATGAGATGCGGGTGACCTTCATGAATCCGGTAGCCGAGACGCTGAGCGGCTGGCCGCAGACGCAGGCGGCTGGCGCCCCACTGAGTGAACTGCTGACGATTACGCGTGGCGCGCAGGGGCCGCGCGTGGAGAATCTGTTGCTGTGCAGCCTGCCCGCCAGCAAATCCACGCCGGACCTAGAAGAAGAGCTGGTGTTGCATACGCCGGATGGCGCACAGGTCCAGATTCACTACAGCATCACGCCGCTGAAAACCCTGACCGGCAGCGACATTGGTGCCGTAATGGTGATTCATGACGTCAGCGAGTCGCGCCGCATGATGAAACGCTTGGACTACAGCGCCTCTCACGATATGCTGACGCGCCTGCCGAACCGTCACAGCTTTGAACAGCAGCTGAAGCGACTGGTGAATGACGCCGCCGCGCATCACAGTGAGCACGTGCTGGTGTTTATCGATCTGGATAAGTTCAAAGCGGTCAACGATACCGCCGGCCATGCCGCCGGCGATGCCCTGCTGCGCGCACTGGCCGATCTCATGCAGCAGCACCTGCGCAATAGCGATGTGCTGGCGCGCCTCGGCGGTGACGAATTTGGCCTGCTGCTGCCCTACAGCAATGTTGACCAGGTGCGCGAGGTGGTGCAGGGCATCGTCAGCGCGGTGCAAGACTTTACCTTATATCTGGCAGGACCGGCCGTATCACGTCGGCGCCAGCGCCGGTATCACGCAAATCGATCAGCATAACTGCATCAGCAACGTGGTGATGTCGCAGGCCGATGTCGCCTGTTACAGCGCCAAACACGCCGGGCGCGGCCAGTATCAGGTTTACCAGGAAGTTCAGGGATAAACTGCGGCGCTGCCCATTGCCAGCCCGCGTTGGCTGCGCTAAAGTCGCCCCCTTTTTTCTGGCATGGGGGATACAATGTTTATCGGATTCGACTACGGCACGGCTAACTGTTCCATCGCGGTAACGGATAGCGGCACACCGCGGTTACTGACACTGGAAAACGGTCAGCGCCTGCTTCCCTCCATGATTTGCGCGCCCACGCGCGAAGCCATCAGTGAATGGCTGCACCGCCACCATCAGATCCCCACGCCAGACAGCGAAAGCAGCGCGCTGCGCTATAACCGCGAAGAGAATATCGAGGTGACGCCCGCCAGCGTGCAGTTTGGTCTGACCGCGCTGCAGCACTATATGGTCGATCCGGAAGAGGTGTGGTTCGTAAAATCGCCGAAGTCGTTCCTCGGCGCCAGCGGCCTGAAACCCCAGCAGATCGCCTTCTTTGAAGATCTGGTATGCGCCATGATGCTGCACATTCGCCAGCAGGGTGAAACCCAGCTCGATCAACCGATTGACTAGGCAGTGATTGGCCGGCCAATCAACTTTCAGGGGCTGGGCGGTGATGACGCCAACCAGCAGGCGCAGGGCATTCTGCTGCGTGCTGCATAGCGTGCCGGGTTCCGCGACGTGGAGTTTCAGTTCGAGCCGGTTGCCGCCGGTCTGGAGTTTGAAGCCACGCTGCAGCAGGAGACACGCGTGCTGGTCGTGGATATCGGCGGCGGAACCACCGACTGCTCCATTCTGCTGATGGGTCCGCAGTGGCGTAATCAGTCCGATCGCCGTGCCAGCCTGCTTGGGCACAGCGGCTGCCGCGTCGGCGGTAACGACCTCGATATAATGCTGGCGTTCAAAACGCTGATGCCGCTGCTGGGTCTGGGCGGTAACACGCTGAAGGGCACTGCCCTGCCCGCCCGCCATGGTGGAACGCGGTGGCGATTAACGATGTGCCGGCACAAAGCGACTTCTACTCGGCCGCCAGCGGTAAGCTGCTGCGCGATCTGGTGCGTGATGCCGAACAGGGCGATAAAGTTGCGCATCTGCTGAAAGTATGGCAGCAGAAGCTGAGCTACCGGCTGGTGCGCGCGGCGGAAGAGAGCAAGATTGCGCTCTCCGATCAGCGCGAGACCGCGGTCTCGCTGGCGTTTATTGCGCAAACGCTGCAGGCGGAGATCAGCGCCGCTCAGCTGGAAGAGGCGATCAATCAGCCGCTGGCGCGCATTCTGGAGCAAGTGCAGCTGGCGCTGGCCAGTTGTGACACCCGTCCGGAGGTGATTTACCTCACCGGCGGCAGCGCCCGTTCGCCGATTCTGCGCGCCGCGCTGCAGCAGGCACTGCCCGACACGCCCATCGCCAGCGGCGATGATTTCGGCTCGGTCACCGCCGGCCTGGCGCGCTGGGCGGAAGTCCTGTTTAGATAAGGTGCGCACTTAACAGCGCAACAAAAATGGCGGCCACCGGGCCGCCATTGTTTTACTAAGCGAACAATCAGAAATTGATATTGGCGCTGATGCCGCCGACAAACGCATCTTTCACTTCGCTCACCGCACCCGGTGCCACCACGTATTGCGGGTTTGGACGCAGCAGCAGCCACTTGGTCAGCTGTGCATTGTAATAAACATCGTAGTTGTACTCGGAACCATCCTGAATCGGCAGATAGGTTGGGCTGTCGAAATCGGTTTCGCCGTTGGCATCATTCTGCTGACGCAGCGAGCGGGTATACGCGCTGTTAACGTGAATACGCGCCGCGCCGACGCCAATCTCATCCTGCGGACGCGCATCAAACGGCCCTTTCCAAGTAAAGCTGATGGACTGATAGTTGTCGGTTTTCGAGGTTTTGTGATCGTTCATCACCGCCTGCACCGTCACGCCAAGACCCCGGCTGGCATCGCCGCCCTGCGCGGTCAGCTGCTGCTGTAACAGCACGTAGCCGCCGTAGGCGTGATCCTTGCTCTGATAAGCGCCATCTCGCCAGCTGCCGTAGTTATCGCCGTTGGCCGACGAGTAGTAGTAACCAATGCGGTAGTTACCCGGCAGGTTGGCCGGCCCGAAGGTCGGCTTCCAGCCCAGTTCCACCGGTACCAGGTTACCTTCAGAGTTGCTGGTGTCCAGACGGAAACCGTCACCGCGATCGTAGTTGGCACTGTTCTGGTTGTAGAAGCCCACCTGGAAGAACACTTCCGGCGTGAAGTTAACCTTCACGCGGCCGCCCCACTGGGAAACCGGCCAGTTAAACCAGCGGTCGCCGCGCCAGTTACCCGCCTGGCCGCTGCCGAATGCGAGGTTCTGGAACTTGCTGTCGAAGTTGTCGAAATCTTCACCGACGGTGACGCGACCGGCTTTCAGGTTAACGGTGTTATCAAACAGCCCTTTGCTGAGCCAGAACTGCGTCAGACGCTAGGTCTGGCCACGTCCGTACACTTCCTGCACCGATGACAGCATGCCGGTACGGCGGTCTGCCACCTGATCGGAGATATTGCGACCGTTACGGTCGGTAATGGTCATCTGGAACTGCGCATCCTGCCAGTCGAGCAGTTTTTGCAGGTCGAGATTCAGGCCAAACGCCCACTGATCGCTGTAGCTCATCGAGGTGTTGGTATCGGCACCACCGCCTAGGTTCGAGGCACTTTCCATGGTGTAGTTAACGTCGAACTTCACGCCGTCGTTTTCCAGCTGCGTTCGGTTACCGCCCCAGTCGCCAAACATATAGGGGGAATCGTAGCTGAACGCATCGGCTGCCACCGCCGACGCACTCAACATGGCAAACATCAGGGTGCCCGCTGCCAGGCGAAGCATATGCTGCACTGCTTTTTTTCTGTTCATGATGATTATTCTTCTGTGAATTTCCGGAGAGGAACGGGCAGAGAATAATGCTGAGGTTATGTCAATTTTTGCAAATCTGTGCGCAATGAGTGCAAAGGTGACAGTGACTTAACGCAATTGTGACAGCGATCGATGAATGGATATGTTCTGGAGGAAAAAGGCATTTTTTGCGTGGCGAAAAAAATATTACGTGACGGGACGCCGCAGCGTCCCGCTTCGCGTTACGGCTGACTGGCGCTGGCCAGTTCTTCAATCTCCTGCTTACTGAGCTCCAGCTCGGTGGCTTTCACCAGCTAATCCAGCTGCTGCAGGGAGGTGGCGCTGACAATCGGTGCAGTGATGCTCGGTCGCGCAATCTGCCACGCCAGCGCCACCTGGGTAGCAGAGGCGTCGTGCGAGGCCGCGACATCTTCCAGCGCTTCAATAATGCGCTTACCGCGATCGTTGAGGTATTTTTCTACAATGCCCTGGCCGCGCGCGCTTTTGCTGGCGTCTTCCGGCTTTTTGTATTTCCCGCTCAGAAAACCGCTGGCCAGCGAGTAGTAGTTAATCACGCCGAGACCGTTTTTCACCACCACCTGTTCCAGTCCGCTTTCATACTCTTGGCGATCGTACAGGTTGTATTCCGGCTGCAGGGTTTAATAGCGCGCCAGTCCCTCCTGTTTACTGATGTCGAGCGCTTCCTGCAGACGCTGCGCGCTGTAGTTGGACGCACCGATTGCCCGCACTTTGCCCTCTTTGATCAGCGAGTCGAACGCTTTCAGAGTCTCCACCAGCCGCGTGCTGTCGTCATCACGGTGCGCCTGGTAAAGATCGATGACATCCGTCTGCAGGCGGCGCAGCGAATCTTCCCGGCCTGGCGCATATAGGCCGGTTTCAGCCCGGTTTTCTCCGGCGTCAGCTCCATGCCTACCTTGGTGGCGAGCACGATACTGTCGCGCTTACCGCTTTTTTCAGCCACTTACCGATGATGGTTTCCGATTCACCGCCGGCGTTGCCCGGCGCCCAGCGTGAGTAAACGTCTGCGGTATCAATGAAGAACAGCCCCTTTTCCACCAGCGCGTCGAGCAGTGAAAACGAGGTTTTTTCATCGACGGTCCAGCCAAAAACGTTGCCGCCAAACGTCAGCAGCGGCACGCTGATACCGCTGTCGCCCAGCTGGCGGGTTTTATGTTGACGCATGTGATCCTCCTTAAGTGAAACGAGACTGGTCTGTCATTCAGCTTAGCAAAGGAAAAAGTCACGCTTATGTGTATTGCTGCCAAAATATTTACTGAATATGAATACTTAGCGTGCCCGGGGCGATATTCTTAATTCCTTCAATTTTTGCCCGGCCCGGGCGACTACAATCATTTCGTTTGCGCGCGCATGTGGGGAAAACGAAACCGCCGGAGAGCACACAGAGCAATGAATAAACGATTAAAAACAGGCCTGATTAGCGTGGTGGTGCTGGCTGCGCTGGCAGGCGCTTACTACTGGTGGCAGCATCCGGCCGAGCCTGCACAGGCTACTCAGGCTGATGGCCAGCCGCATCACGGACGCGGTGGCAACAACAGCGGCGGACGCCGTCCGCTGGCACCGGTGCAGGCCGCAACGGCGACCACCGAAAGCGTGCCCTATTACCTCAGCGGACTTGGCACCGTCACGGCGGCCAACACCGTTACGGTGCGCAGTCGGGTTGATGGCCAGCTGATGGCGCTGCACTTTACGGAAGGTCAGCAGGTGGAGGCCGGCGCGCTGCTGGCAGAAATCGATCCTCGCCCATGGCAGGTAGCGCTCACCCAGGCGCAGGGCCAGCTGGCCAAAGATCAGGCGACGCTGGCTAACGCGCGCCGCGACCTCAGCCGTTATGAAAAACTGGCGAAAACCTCGCTGGTGTCGCAGCAGGAGCTGGATACGCAGCGCTCGCTGGTAAGTGAAACCCTCGGCACCATCAAAGCCGACGAAGGCAATGTTGCCAGCGCGCAGCTCAATCTGACCTACAGCCGCATCACCGCGCCGATTGCCGGACGCGTCGGGCTGAAGCAGGTGAATGTCGGCAACTACATTACCTCCGGCGATAACAATGGTCTGGTGGTGATCACCCAGACGCACCCGATTGACGTGGTGTTCAGCGTCGCTGAAAACAACATCAGCCAGATCCTGAAAGCCCAGAAAAGCGGCCAGCCGCTGCCGGTTGAAGCCTGGGATCGCAGCAATAAAACCCTGCTGACCACGGGTGCGCTGCTGAGCATTGATAACCAGATCGACGTCACCACCGGCACCATTAAACTCAAGGCGCGCTTCAGCAATCAGGACGACGCCCTGTTTCCCAATCAGTTTGTTAATGCCCGGCTGAAGGTGGATACGCTGCAAAATGCGGTAGTGATCCCGACCGCCGCACTGCAGATGAGCAACGACGGCCATTTTGTCTGGGTGGTGAACAACGATAACAAAGTGAGCAAAAAACGCGTCACCGCCGGGCTGCAGGATAGCCAGAAAGTGGTGATTGATGCCGGGTTACAGGCCGGTCAGCGCGTGGTCACCGACGGTCTCGACCGCCTGACCGAAGGCGCCACGGTGGAAATTGTCGCAGCGCAGAGTACCGCCACGCACAGCACACGCGCGGCGCAACCGACTCGCGGAGAACGTCAATAATGCAGGTGATGCCTCCCGACGCCAGCGGCGGCCCGTCACGCTAGTTTATTCTGCGCCCGGTGGCCACCACGCTGCTGATGATCGCGATTTTGCTGGCCGGCGTGCTGGGCTATCGCTTCCTGCCGGTTTCCGCGCTGCCGGAAGTCGATTACCCGACCATTCAGGTAGTCACGCTCTATCCCGGCGCCAGCCCGGATGTGGTGACCTCGTCGATTACCGCGCCGCTCGAGCGCCAGTTCGGGCAGATGTCCGGCCTGAAGCAGATGGCGTCGCAAAGCTCCGGCGGCGCTTCGGTGATTACGCTGCAGTTCCAGCTGACGCTGGCACTCGACGTTGCCGAACAGGAAGTGCAGGCCGCGATTAACTCTGCCACTAGGCTGTGTCCCTTAATTACATAACCTTTTGTAAAACAGCCGGATGCATCCCAGTTTCATCATCGCCAGATAATTCCTCGCCGTTTTGTGGTAACGTGTGGCAATGCGGCGGTATTCTTTTGTCCGGAGTAGGCTTTGTCAGCCAGCACTGCATGGCCACGACGCTTCATGCTGCCGTTCCGGCGCTGAACACCAATACCGTCCAGAAGACGTTGTGCAAACTGGCTTTCGTGAGCCTGACCGGGACTCAGTACGATATTTAACGGCAGACCGCTTCCGTCTGTCGCCAGATGGATTTTGGTGCCAAAACCACCGCGAGAGCGACCCAGCCCATTATCTCCGGCGATATCGGAATGTTTTTTTGCGCCCCGGCGGCGCACCTGAGTGCCCGGATATTGCTGCCATCCAGCGCAGTTGCGGACCAGTCAGCGAGACCATGAGCATCAAGAGAAGAAAGTAACCTGTTGAAAATAATGTTAATCACTCCCGATTTAGACCATCGATTAAAACGGTTATAAACGGTCTTCCATGGGCCATATCGCTCAGGCAAATAGCGCCATGGTGCGCCTGAACACAGCACCCAGAACATGCCGTTGATGATCATACGATGTTCAGCCCATGGACGTCCGGCCCGTGGTGTTGCTGGTTCAGCAGGTAATAAGGGCTGGATGATAGTCCATGCTTCATCGGGAAGGTCGTAGCGAGCCATAGTTCAGTGTGTTGTGGAAACAGGTAGTTACTATATCTCAGGTGATTAAGGGACACAGCCTAAATTTGGCCACCTGAACAGAGGTGATATGCTCACCTCAGAACAACACAGGTGCCATAATGAAAAAAAGAAATTTCAGCGCAGAGTTTAAACGCGAAGCCGCTCAACTGGTCCTTGATCAGAACTACACCGTTGCAGCTGCGGCCAATGCTATGGATGTGGGTCTTTCTACCATGACGCGATGGGGAAAACAGTTGCGGGATGAACGACAGGGCAAAATACCTAAAGCCTCCCCTATAACCCCGGAACAGATTGAAATACGCGAGCTGAAGAAAAAGCTACAACGTATTGAAATGAAAACGACATATTAAAAAAGGCTACCCACCGGTATAAACGTGGTGGTCATGAACACATCGTTATCCCGAATCGCCTTGAGCGACAGTTCGCAGTGACAGAGCCTAATCAGGTGTGGTGCGGCGATGTGACGTACATCTGGACAGGCAGGCGTTGGGCTTACCTCGCTGTTGTTCTCGATCTGTTGGCAAGGAAACCGGTAGGCTGGGCAATGTCATTCTCACCGGACAGCAGGCTGACCATCAAAGCGCAGGAAATGGCGTGGGAAACTCGCGGTAAACCAGCCGGAGCGATGTTCCACAGTGACCAGGGTAGCCACTATACAAGCAGGCAGTTACTGTGGCGTTGCCGGATCAGGCAGAGTATGATCCGACGTGGAAACTGTTGGGACAACAGCCCGATGGAACGCTTCTTCAGAAGTCTGAAAAACGAGTGGGTGCCAGTGACAGGTTATATAAACTTTAGCGAAGCTGCACATGCGATCACAGACTATATCGTCGGATATTACAGCTCGCTGAGGCCGCATGACTATAACGGTGGGTTACCCCCAAACGAATCGGAAAACCGATACTGGAAAAACTCTAAAGCGGTGGCCAGTTTTAGTTGAACACTTCAGATAGAGGTTGGCGGAGAAGAATTCGAGGTTGAGCTGGTCGTTCAGGCGTGAGGTCATTTCAGCGGTTAACATGGCTGAGTCCTTTTTAATTTGTCAGGTGAAGTACGGCGAATTATGCATCAATCTATACTTTTTTTTGAAGGTTTTTTCGTAAAAAAGTTTAATTTATCTCATTGATTATAAATGGAATTATTCCGCTAGTTGAATGCGAAGAATTCTCAACTTTGACTAATTTTCATTCACAGTCCGCAGCACTGTTTTAGTGCATCTGCGTTGCCTGCTGGCGGTGCAGCGCAGAACTGGGCCGATCACTTCTTCGCCAGTCGACCAGCCGATAAAATAAGTACTGGCGCGACCAGTAATAAACCTGGCACTGCGATATAAACGCTTATTCCTGCTGCTGCTTGTTACTGAACAAAATTAGCCATAGCGAAATTAAAGAAAGTGCGCATTGGCATAAATCCTGCTTGGTGATCAGTTCCGTATATTGCAACCACGTCTGGCAGAAAATAGGGTCACCAGGAGAAAAGATGTCTGAAGAAAAAATCATTGCCGCGCCACAAACGGTCACGGCGAGCGCCGGAAATTATCTCGCGCTGATACTGGCAATACTATTTTTTCCGGTTTGCTTTATAAGGTCGAAGGCTTTAGCTGACTGGGCGCGTTTGATTTCACCACGCTGGGCGGCAGCTTCGGCACAATCAAAGAGTCAGGTTCCACCTTTCTCGGCGCCGGCGGCATCAGCGCCAAAGCCGGCTTCCTGTTCGCGCTGTCGCTGGCACCCACCGTGATGCTGGCGCTGGGCGTGCTGGAGATTTTCACCCACTACGGCGCGATTCGCGCCGCCCACACGCTGCTGACACCACTGCTGAAACCGCTGATGGGGTTGCCGGGACGCTGCGGCCTGGCGCTGATTACCGATCTGCAAAGTACCGATGCCGGCGCGGCGCTCACCAAAGAGATGGCGGATCAGCAGCAAATTGGTAAAAAAGAGCTGGTGGTGATGAGCGCCTGGCAATATTCCGGTGCCGGACTGATCAATAACTATTTTGCCATTGGCTCGGCGCTATTTGCGTCCATGAGTACGCCGATCATTATTCCGCTGCTGCTAATGTTTGTCCTGAAATTCGTCGGTGCGGCATTTGTCCGTTTTGTGTTAAACAGTGTTTATAAGAAGGATTTTGCTGATGTCAAATAACGTACAGACGCGGGTCAATAATAATCCGTTTGATATTTTTATTGTCGGCGCGCGTAAAGGCTTCCATATTGCTATTCACAATCTGATGCCCAATGTGGTGATGGCCTACGTGCTGGCGGAAGTGCTGAATCTGCTCGGCATCATGCAGTTTCTTGGCCACGCGTTTGCACCGCTGATGGGGATTTTCAGTTTGCCCGGCGAGGCGATCACCGTACTGCTGACCGCGTGACTGTCATCCTCGGCCAGTGTCAGGGTGGCGGTGAGCCTGATGGCGAAAGGCCTGCTGAGCGGTACCGACATCACTATCCTCGCGCCGGCGATTTTTCTCATGGGGTCGCAGTTGCAGTACATGGGCCGCCTGCTGAGCGTCGCCGATGTGCCGAAAAAATACTGGCCGCTTCTGATGCTCACCAGCATTATCAATGCGGTTATCGCTATGTTCGTGATGCGTTTTTTTGTTTAGGAGCGAAACGGTGTCCAGAGTTCTCGATCACTACCATTTTCTGCATGAAATCCCGGAGCTGGGGTTTCAGGAAGTTAAAACCTCGGCCTACATCGCCGGCCAGCTGGAACAGGCTGGCATTAAGGTCACGCGCGGCATCAACCAGACCACCGGCATCGTGGCGGAGATCGACAGCGGCGTGCCGGGACCGGTGCTGGCATTGCGCGCCGACATGGATGCGCTCGGGCATGTGATCGACGGCGTTGCCTGCGCCCGCCATACCTGCGGCCATGACGGCCACTCTTCGGTGGTGCTGACCGCCGCGCAGGAGCTGCTGCAGGAAGGGGCTATTAAAAAAGGGCGGCTGAAGTTGCTGTTCCAGCCGGCTGAAGAGCTGGGTGCCGGCGCGCTGGCGATGATTGAGGGCGGCGCGCTGGATGACGTGGAGATGATTCTTGGCTTCCATTTGCGCCCGCTGGAGGAGTGTCAGGTCGGTCAGGCGACGCCTGCGGTGATCTATTCAGCGTGCAGCACGCTGGAGGCCACCATTAAAGGTGTTCCGGCCCATGCCGCGCGACCGCATCTCGGCGTCAACGCGCTCGATGCGGCAGTACAGGCGGTGCAGGCAATTAACAGCATTCATCTGGCACCGGGCCTCACCTGGAGCGTAAAAGCGACGCGCTTCCTGTGCGACGCCGGCGTGACCAACTCGGTGCCGGACGAGGCACGCGTGGTGTGAGATCTGCGTTCGCAGGAGAACGCGCCGATGGAACTGCTCAAAGAGAAAGTCAGCCAAACGATTCAGCACAGCGTGGCCGCGCTGGCGCAACCGCTGAAGTGGTGGTGCTGAAAGAGATGCCGGCGGCGGAAATCGATGCCGACGCCACCGCGCTGCTGAGTGCCGCGATTGTCGATGTGCTCGGCGAGCAGGGATTACTGGCGGCGAAAACCACGCCGGGCAGCGAGGATTTCTTCTACTATCCGGTGAAAAATCCGCAGGTGAAAGCCGGTTTCTGGGGGCTGGGAACCAATCTGGTGCTGGGACTGCACCATCCGCAGATGCGCTTTGAGCTGAGTTCGCAGGAGATCGGCGTGAAGATCTTCAAGGCGGCAGTGGTGCGAATGCTGGGGTAACGCGCCTCAGCGCGCGCCCCTTTCCGCGGTCTGATTCCACACCATCTCATCGAGCAAAATTGAACTGTGCTGGCTGGTCTCAATCACCAGTGAGACCGGCTTCATGCCGGCGAAGCAGAACACTTCGTGGCGCTTTTTGCTGGCGTTAAGGCGACGAAACGCCACGATGCGTCCGGCACGGTTATAGAAGCGCACTTCGCTAAAGTAGGTGTTGAGACCGATGTAGCTCAGCACCAAATCGTGCAGCAGCGGCAGATCAAACTCACCAGCGTCTGCCGCTCAATCACCAGCGCGCACTTGTCACTGTCGGCGTGATACGGTGCTAACGACACCGCGCCCCGGCGGGCGGTGACCGACAGCGCGGCGTCCAGCATGTACGGATACTACGGGACAAAATGCTGACCGGCAGAAAAACCGGGGCGCGGCGTGAGCAGATAATGCAGGTGCGCCGGCAGGCTGCTGCGGGAAAAATCAGCGCAGCCGGTGGCAGGCACGGCGGCGTTATCCGGCGCGTTCATCAGCAGCATCTCGCCGGGTTTACGGTACATCTGCGCGGGCGACGATAGGGCGGCGTTTCGGTGTGGCGGGCTGTAGGTATGTGGGTTTAGCTGTAGGGTCATTTTGCTGTCCTTGCCGGGGTGACGGTTCCGGACATGCATTCTCAGCCAGACATCGCTTAGTGTTTACAAGACATGTCCTGAACTGCGCGAGCATCCTCTCATCCTGCCGCAGTTTCCCCCGCCTGCTGAAATATTGTATGCTATGCCGCCTCAATGCTAATGGGATAACCGGACTGCCGCCAATGTAGATCGCACACACCCTGCTGTGACCCGACGCGCATGCGTCGCCATTGGCACCGTTATCCGCCGGACTGGCTCCGGAATGATTTATTCGCAGCGCGCCGCTCGCGCGTTGCCCTGAAGAAGAATTCACTCATGTCTATTGCTCCCTTTTTAGAAGAAGTGGCGCGCCGCCGTACCTTTGCGATCATCTCGCACCCGGACGCCGGTAAAACCACAATCACCGAAAAAGTCCTGCTGTTCGGACAGGCGATCCAGACCGCCGGTACCGTCAAAGGTCGCGGCTCCAGCCAGCATGCCAAATCAGACTGGATGGAGATGGAGAAGCAGCGCGGTATCTCCATCACCACCTCGGTGATGCAGTTCCCGTATCGCGACAGTCTGGTTAACCTGCTAGATACCCCCGGGCACGAAGACTTCTCGGAAGACACCTACCGTACGCTGACGGCGGTGGACTGCTGCCTGATGGTGATCGATGCCGCGAAAGGTATTGAGGATCGTACCCGCAAGCTGATGGAAGTTACCCGTCTGCGCGACACGCCGATCATCACCTTCATGAACAAACTGGACCGCGACATTCGCGATTCCATGGAGCTGCTGGATGAGGTCGAGAGCGAGCTGAAAATCGCCTGTGCCCCGATCACCTGGCCGATTGGCTGCGGCAAGCTGTTCAAAGGCGTTTATCACCTCTACAACGATGAAACTTACCTTTATCAGAGCGGCAAAGGCCACACGATTCAGGAAGTGCGCGTGGTAAAAGGCCTGGCTAATCCGGAACTGGACGCGGCCGTCGGCGAAGAGCTGGCGCAGCAGCTGCGCGACGAGCTGGAGCTGGTGCAGGGCGCATCGCACGAGTTCGACAAAGAGCTGTTCCTGAGCGGCGAAATCACGCCGGTGTTCTTCGGTACCGCGCTGGGCAACTTTGGCGTCGATCACATGCTGAATGGTCTGGTTGCCTGGGCGCCGGCGCCAATGCCGCGCCAGACCGATACCCGCAAAGTCGAAGCCAAAGAGGAGAAGTTCAGCGGCTTCGTGTTTAAGATTCAGGCCAACATGGACCCGAAACACCGTGACCGCGTAGCCTTTATGCGCGTGGTGTCCGGCAAATATGAGAAGGGCATGAAGCTGCGTCAGGTGCGCACCGGTAAAGATGTGGTGATCTCCGACGCACTGACCTTTATGGCTGGCGACCGTTCGCACGTTGAAGAAGCTTATCCGGGCGATATCATCGGCCTGCATAACCACGGCACCATCCAGATTGGCGACACCTTCACCCAGGGCGAAACCATGAAGTTCACCGGTATTCCGAACTTCGCCCCGGAACTGTTCCGTCGCATTCGCCTGCGCGATCAGCTGAAGCAGAAACAGCTGCTGAAAGGGCTGGTCCAGCTGTCGGAAGAGGGCGCCGTGCAGGTGTTCCGTCCGGTGCACAACAACGATCTGATCGTTGGTGCGGTGGGCGTGCTGCAGTTTGATGTGGTAGTGGCGCGTCTCAAGAGCGAGTACAACGTTGAGGTGATTTATGAGGCCATCAACGTGTCGACCGCCCGCTGGGTTGAGTGCAGCGACGCGAAGAAGTTCGACGACTTCCAGCGCAAAAACGAGATCAACCTGGCGCTCGATGGCGGTGACAACCTCACCTATATCGCCCCGACCATGGTCAACCTCAACATCACGCAGGAGCGCTATCCTGACGTGACCTTCCGTAAAACGCGCGAACACTAAGTTCGCCGTCTTCACCGGGCTGCTGCTTTCTGCCGCCCGGTGTTCTCCGATACAGACTCCTCTTAATTGCGCTGCGGTTATCGCTTTTTGGCGAGATATCAACCACAAAAGCCAGCAAAAGCTGTAATCCCTACTATGATTATTCTGTCGGACGAGAAAACGGACCTGTGGGTCTGATTACGTCCATCACGCAGCAACGTGGTGTGTTGCTGGCGCATTCGCGGTTGCGAGTGGGTTAACTGATAGAAGGATAATATCGATGAATAAGACTAAGATTGCTAAAACCCTGATTGCTGCACTGGCCGGTACTGCGCTGTTAAGCGGCGCGGCAATGGCGGCTGATACCAGCAGCAGCGCGGGTTCCAAAATCGATAGTTCTATGAGAAAAGTCGATGGCTTTATGGATGACAGCGGCATCACCGCCAAAGCCAAAGCCGCGCTGGTGGACGATGAAGCGATTAAAAGTACGGATATCTCGGTAAAAACGCAGCAAGGCGTAGTGACGCTGAGCGGTTTTGTCACCTCGCAGGACCAGGCCGAGAAGGCAGTGGCACTGGTGCAGAAGGTGGAAGGGGTTAAATCGGTCAGCGACAAACTACACGTCAGAGACAGCAAACAGAGTTCATTGAAAGGTTATGCAGGTGATGCAGCAACCACCAGTGAAATAAAAGCTAAACTTTTAGCAGATGACATTGTGCCATCGCGCAACGTGAAGGTGGAAACCACCGATGGTGTGGTACAGCTGTCCGGGGAAGTGGCGAATCAGGCACAGTCCGATCGGGCTGAAAAGATCGCCAAAGCCATTGAAGGCGTGAAAAGCGTGAAGAATAACCTCAAGGTGAAATCTTAACGCAACCGGAACGGCATCACCAACGGTGCCGTTACGTATTAAAAACAGTGATGTGAAGAATAAGCAGTTCGATTTTCACTATGGTAAAGGAGAGGCTTATGTTTCGTTGGGGTATTATCTCTCTGGTCATCGCTCTGATTGCTGCAGCATTAGGTTTTGGCGGTCTGGCGGGTACGGCAGCATGGGCAGCTAAAATTGTCTTTATTGTCGGTATTATTCTGTTCCTCGTAAGCCTGTTTACCGGGCGCAAACGACCCTGACCCACTGCGTTAACCATGTTAACCCGCTAGTCACATAAAGCGGAGGCCAGTCATTGCCACCATTGAAGGTGCGCCACGACGATTGCAGGATGCGGTTGGTCAGGGAACGACAATGACTGGTTCTCCGGGATGCTGATTGAGCGCCTCCCTCAGAGCAGCAAACACTGAGGGACATCCATTGGGAATACGCATCCCGGTGTCGCTGGACACCTTTGAGCCACTGGCGCTCACGCCATTCAAATCCAAAAAAATCGCGCTGGTCTGCGAAGGCGGCGGGCAACGCGGCATCTTCACGGCGGGCGTACTGGATGAATTTCAGCGCGCAGGCTTCAACCCCTTTCAATTGATGCTCGGCACCTCGGCCGGTGCACAAAACCTCTCAGCATTTGTCTGTGCTCAGCCCGGTTATGCACGGCGCGTGATTACCCGTTACACCACCAGTAAACTGTTTTTCGATCCGCTGCGTTTTGTGCGCGGTGGCCATCTGATCGATCTCGACTGGCTGGTAGATATCACTAAACAGGAGTTCCCGCTGGCGCTGAGCAGCGCCGAAAGCCTGTTTGCCAAAGGCAGCGAATTTTACATGTGTGCCTGCCGCAGCGATGATTACAGTGCTCAGTATTTCAATCCCACCAACCTGACCTAGCATGACATCATTAAGGCTTCCAGCGCGATACCCGGTTTCTACCGCAGCGGCGTGTTGATGGATGGTGTGAGCTATCTCGACGGCGGCATCAGCGACGCCATTCCGGTGCGCGAGGCGGCGCGGCGTGGCGCCGATACCATTGTGGTGATCCGTACCGTGCCGTCACAGATGGCGTATACGCCGAAGTGGTTTAAACGCATGGAGCGCTGGCTGAGCGACAGCGCCCTGCAGCCGATGATCAATATCCTACATCAGCACGAAGAGAGCTACCGCCAGATTCAGCAGTTTATTGAACAGCCGCCGGATAATCTGCGCATAATTGAAATCTTTTCGCCAAAGCCGCTGGCCAGCATGGCGCTCGGCAGTCGTCTGGCGTCGCTGAATCAGGATTATCATCTGGGCCGCCGCAGCGGGCGCTATTTCCTGGCGACGCTGGGCCAGTGGCTGAGCGATGCTGAACCGCTGGCGCGACCGATTGCCGTGACGCCGCCTGCCGCCGTCGCCAACGCGCCGGATAACCGGCCGGTCAGCACGCCGCCGCTGGCGGATAATGACGCCGATTACGATGCAGGATCGCTGGCATGAGATTTATCGACACCCACTGCCACTTTGATTTTCCGCCATTTGTCACCGCTGCCGAACACAGTATCGCGCAGGCGGGCGTGGAACGCATCATCGTGCCGTGTGTGGATGCCACCCGTTTTACCGTGGTGAGCCAGCTGGCGCAGCAGCATCCGGCGCTGTATAGCACGCTCGGGCTGCACCCGATCAATATTGCGCAACATCAGGATGACGATCTCGATCGCCTTGAGCAGCACCTGCAAACGCCGGATGTAAAACACGTGGCGATTGGGGAAATCGGGCTGGATCTGTATATGGAAGCGCCGGATTTTGCGCGGCAAACCCGGCTGCTGGAGGCACAGCTGAAGCTGGCAAGGCGTTATGATTTGCCGGTGATCCTGCATTCGCGACGTACGCACGATCAGCTGGCGCAGCATCTGCGCAGTCACGACGTGCCGCGACGCGGCGTGGTGCACGGCTTTGCCGGCAGCCAGCAGCAGGCGGAGCGTTTCATCGCGCTTGGCTACGCGATTGGTGTCGGCGGCACTATCACCTATGCGCGCGCCAGCAAAACCCGCCACACCATCGCCAGCCTGCCATTGCAGGCGCTGCTGCTGGAAACCGATGCGCCGGATATGCCGCTGCACGGTTTTCAGGGCCAGCCAAATCGCCCGGAGCGCGCGCGTAATGTGTTCGAAGTATTGTGCCAGCTGCGCCCGGAACCGCCCGATGAGATCGCCGATGCGCTGTGGCACAACAGCCTGCGTTTGTTCGCGCTGCCGGATTGAGTAATGATCCTGCGCCTGCCGCTATCTCACTTCATGTAATAGCGCCATCACGGTCAGTTAAGTGTTAAATCTGCTTAATGGCCGTTGCAATTTTGGTAGCGGCACAATTTATTGTGCGATGAATCGCGCCGCTACAAATCCTCTGCAACTTCTGATGATCTGCTTACACCCACCTCTCTATCGCAAATTAACTACGCTTTAACGATATCCGATACCTTTTTGCGGCAACATTTGTGATAATAACCACAATCGCATTGTGCCGCACTGCTCCGTAAAATAGCGACTTAATGTGATTAAAATCGCTAAATGCATGTATAAAAAGACACGTTATCCTTTTCCTTGTGACAAACCTCGCAAATCAATACGACGTGGATTGTTATGATTATCACATTTTCCGGTGACCAGATTTCACCGGCCTGACTTTGGAGAGCACCATGACCGATCTGAACGCTGCCGCGCAGCGCGCGCTGCAACTGATGGACCTGACCACCCTGAATGAAGACGACACCGATGAAAAAGTGATCGCGCTGTGCCATCAGGCGAAATCACCAGCCGGTAACACGGCGGCGATCTGTATCTATCCGCGCTTTATCCCGATAGCACGTAAAACGCTGCGCGAGCAGGGCACGCCGGAAATTCGCATCGCGACCGTCACTAACTTCCCGCAGGGTAACGACGACATCGAAATCGCGCTAGCGGAAACCCGTGCGGCAATCGCCTACGGCGCGGATGAAGTTGACGTGGTGTTCCCGTACCGTGCGCTGATTGCCGGTAATCGTGACGTCGGCTTTGCGCTGGTAAAAGCCTGTAAAGAGGCCTGTGCGGCGGCGAACGTGCTGCTGAAAGTGATCATCGAAACCGGCGAGCTGAAAGAGGAAGCGCTGATTCGTGCGGCGTCCGAAATCGCGATCGATGCCGGGGCGGATTTTATCAAAACCTCTACCGGTAAAGTGCCGGTCAACGCCACGCCAGAGGTGGCGGCAATCATGATGCAGGTGATCCGTGACAAAAGCGTGCAGCAGCAGGTGGGCTTCAAACCGGCTGGCGGCGTGCGTACGGCGGAAGATGCCGCCATCTACCTGCAACTGGCCGACGATATCCTCGGCAGCGGCTGGGCGGATGCGCGTCATTTCCGCTTCGGCGTTTCCAGCCTGTTAGCCAGCCTGCTGAACACCTTGGGTCACGCTACGGCGACCAGCAAAGTCGGTTATTGATCCACGCGGTCGCTAAAATGGCGGCCCACGGTGTCACTGTCGTCAGGTGCGCATTGCTGCGCATCTGGCGGCTGTCATTCAGCGATACATCGCTTTTCCGGGGAGGCAACCTTGTTCCTGCCACAAGAAATTATTCGTAAAAAACGCGACGGCCAGCCGCTGAGCGAAGCGGAAATCCGCTTTTTCATCAACGGCGTGCGTGATAACAGCGTGTCTGAAGGGCAAATCGCCGCGCTGGCGATGACGATTTATTTTCACGACATGAACCTGGAAGAGCGCGTGGCGCTGACCATGGCGATGCGCAATTCCGGCACGGTGCTCAACTGGCAGGCGCTGAATCTCAACGGACCGATTGTTGATAAACATTCGACCGGCGGCGTGGGCGATGTAACTTCGCTGATGCTGGGTCCGATGGTGGCGGCCTGCGGCGGCTACGTGCCAATGATTTCCGGGCGCGGCCTCGGCCACACCGGCGGCACGCTGGATAAACTGGAAGCCATTCCCGGCTTCGATATATTCCCCAGCGACGATCGCTTCCGCCAGATCATCAAACAGGTCGGCGTTGCCATTATCGGTCAGACCAATTCGCTGGCGCCGGCGGACAAGCGGTTCTACGCCACGCGCGATATCACCGCCACCGTGGATTCAATTCCGCTGATCACCGCCTCGATCCTCGCCAAAAAATTAGCCGAAGTCTTAGACGCGCTGGTGATGGATGTCAAAGTCGGATCCGGGGCGTTTATGCCAACCTTTGAGGCCTCGCAGCAGCTGGCGCAGGCGATTGTCGGCGTCGCCAACGGCGCGGGATGCAAAACCACCGCGCTGCTCACCGACATGAACCAAGTGCTGGCGTCGAGCGCCAGTAATGCGCTGGAAGTGCGCGAAGCGGTGCATTTCCTCACCGGCGAGGAGCGCAATCCGCGGCTGCTGGAGGTCACGCTGGCGCTGTGCGCCGAGATGCTGATCTCCGGCAAACTGGCGGCGAACGAAGCCGAAGCGCGGCAAAAACTGCAGCAAGTGCTGGATAACGGTAAAGCGGCTGACGTGTTTGCCCGCATGGTGGCGGCGCAGAACGGCCCGACGGATTTCATCGAGCAGATGGACCGCTACTTGCCGGCACCGATGCTGAGCAAAGCGGTGTACGCCGATCGTCCCGGCATCGTCAGCGCCATGGACACGCGGGCGCTGGGGATGGCGGTGGTGGCGCTGGGCGGTGGCCGTCAGCGCGCCAGCGACAGCATTGATTACAGCGTGGGCCTGAGCGACATGATCACGCTGGGCAGTGAGGTAAATGCGCAGCAGCCGCTGGCGGTGATTCATGCCGCAACTGAAGCACAGTGGCAGCAGGCCGCTGCGGCAGTGAAAGCGGCGATAACGCTCAGCGACCACGCCCCGGAGGCCACGCCGGTGGTGTATCGCCTCATCAGCGAATAGTGGCGTAACTGCGTGCCAGGCAGCGGCCGTTCGGGTATACTGATCTGATCGCTTTTTTTGACTTGTCATCGCGCTATGGCGCAGGAGACTTGCATGAAACGTGCTTTTATTATGGTTCTCGACTCCTTCGGGATTGGTTCCAGCAAAGACGCCGATAAATTCGGTGATAAAGGATCGGATACGCTCGGCAATATCGCCGAAGCGTGCTTTGAAAGCCGCGCCAATGAAGGCCGAGAAGGTCCGCTGCATCTGCCCAACATGACCGCACTCGGCCTTGGCAAAGCGGCGGAACTCTCTACCGGCCGCTTCCCGCCGGGACTGGATCCGCAGGCGGAAATTATCGGCGCTTACGCCTACGCCAGCGAACTCTCTTCGGGCAAAGATACGCCGTCCGGCCACTGGGAAATAGCCGGGGTGCCGGTGCTGTTTGACTGGGGCTACTTCAGCGACAAAGAGAACAGCTTCCCGCAGGAGCTGCTGGATACGCTGGTAAAACGCGCCGATCTGCCGGGCTACCTCGGCAACTGCCACTCCTCCGGTACGGTAATTCTTAACCAGCTGGGCGAGGAGCACATGAAAAGCGGCAAGCCGATTTTCTACACCTCGGCAGATTCGGTGTTCCAGATTGCCTGCCATGAAGAGACCTTTGGCCTCGATCGCCTGTATGCGCTGTGTGAAATTGCCCGTGAAGAGCTGACCAACGGCGGCTATAACATTGGCCGCGTAATCGCGCGTCCGTTTGTCGGCGATAAAGCCGGTAACTTCCAGCGCACCGGTAACCGTCACGATCTGGCGGTCGAACCACTGGCACCAACCATGCTGAAAAAGCTGGTGGATGAGAAGGGCGGCGAAGTGATTTCAGTGGGTAAAATCGCTGATATCTACGCGGAGCAAGGCATCACGCAAAAAGTTAAAGCCACCGGTCTG
This sequence comes from Type-A symbiont of Plautia stali, assembly GCF_059731155.1. Taxonomy (NCBI): domain Bacteria; species Type-A symbiont of Plautia stali. The sequence continues at coordinate 2,811,887 of NZ_AP035891.1, forward strand.
GATGCGCTGTTTGACGCCACCATCGAGCAGATGAAAAAGGCGCCGGACAACGCCATTGTGTTCACCAACTTCGTCGATTTTGACTCGACCTGGGGCCATCGCCGCGATATCGCCGGTTATGCCGGTGGGCTGGAGCTGTTTGACCGCCGTCTGCCGGAGCTGATGGCGCTGGTGAAAGAGGACGATATCCTGATTCTCACCGCTGACCACGGCTGCGATCCGAGCTGGCATGGCACCGAGCACACGCGCGAGCACATCCCGATTCTGATCTACGGTCCAAAAGTAAAACCGGGCTCGCTGGGTTACAGCTATACCTTCGCCGATATCGGCCAGACCATCGCCAGCTATTTTGGCCTGTCCAGCATGGACTACGGCAAAAGCTTGCTGTAAAACAGCCACCACTTTTTCATAAGGAAGAACAACAATGGCAACTCCTCATATTAATGCCGAAATGGGCGATTTCGCGGACGTGGTGCTGATGCCAGGCGATCCGCTGCGTGCAAAACACATTGCCGAGACCTTCCTCGACGATGTGGTCGAAGTGAACAACGTACGCGGCATGCTGGGCTTCACCGGGACTTACAAAGTCCGCAAAATCTCCGTGATGGGCCACGGTATGGGTATTCCATCCTGCTCGATCTACACCAAAGAGCTGATCACCGATTTCGGCGTGAAGAAGATCATTCGTGTGGGTTCCTGCGGTGCAGTGCGTGCAGACGTGAAACTGCGTGATGTAGTGATTGGTATGGGCGCCTGCACCGACTCGAAAGTTAACCGCATGCGTTTCAAGGATCACGATTTTGCCGCCATCGCGGATTTCGACATGGTGCGTAACGCGGTCGACGCGGCTAAAGCGCTGGGCGTGGACGCGCGCGTCGGTAACATCTTCTCGGCTGATTTGTTCTATACGCCGGACCCGCAGATGTTCGACGTGATGGAGAAGTACGGCATCCTCGGCGTAGAGATGGAAGCGGCCGGCATCTACGGTGTGGCGGCAGAGTTTGGTGCCAAAGCGCTGACCATCTGTACCGTGTCGGATCACATCCGTACGCACGAGCAAACCACGGCGGCAGAGCGTCAGACGACGTTCAACGATATGATTAAGATCGCGCTGGAGTCGGTGCTGCTGGGGGATTGATTTTCCTCGTTTCCCCTTACCCTAGCCCTCTCCCGCGAGCGGGAGAGGGGCGGGGTGAGGGCATCCACGCGCACCGTACTATTTCCGCTCCCCATCCTCAGCCTCTGTCCCGCATTCCCGACGCAGCAGCCCCACCGTAAACATCTGACACACTTTTACCCAGGCTTGTGCATCTTCCTGCTGGCTCTGCGGCGATCTCTCCCTATCATTAGCGTGATAATGAAGATGCTAAGCCCCTGATGAATTTCCGCAATTTCGAAGCTGAAGAGAAACTGTTTGTGCGCCGCGCGCTGGTGGCGTTTGCCTTGGTTGTTATCTGCTTCACCATTCTTGGCATCAACCTGTATCGCTTACAGGTGGATCAGCACAGCTATTACCAGACACGTTCCAATGAGAATGACATCAAAATGATCCCCATCGCGCCGACGCGCGGGCTTATTTACGATCGCAACGGCATCCCGCTAGTGCGCAACGTCACCTGGTACGACATTCTCGTCACGCCGTACAAAATCGACAACATGCAGGCGACGCTGAAGGCGCTGACGCCTATCGTCGATCTGACACCGGATGATATCGAAACCTTTGAGCATGAACTGAAGCAGAGCAGCTGCTATAAACCGGTGGAGCTAAAAGCCGAGCTCACCGACGAAGAGGTGGCGCGCTTCTCGGTCAATCAGTTCCGCTTCACCGGCGTCACCATTGATACCTATCAGGATCGTGAATACCCGTACGGCGCCGATCTGGCGCACGTGGTCGGCTACGTGTCGAAGATTAACGACAATGATTACAAGCGGCTCAATGCCGAGGGCGTGGGCGAAAACTACGCCGCCGACCATAACATCGGCAAGCAGGGTATTGAGGGCTACTACGAATCTCTGCTGCACGGCAAAACCTGCTATCAGGAAGTGGAAGTGGATAACCACGGCCGCATCGTGCGCGTGCTGAAAGAGGTGCCGCCGGTAGCAGGCAAAAACATCTGGCTGACGCTGGATCTGCATCTGCAGCAGTATGTGGAGAGCCAGCTGGCCGGGCAGCGTGCGGCGGTGCTGATTGAGGATCCGCACGATGGCGGCGTCCTGGCGATGGTCTCCAGCCCGAGCTACGATCCCAACCCGTTCGTGAAGGGCATCAGCTACAAAGCCTATAAAACGCTGCTGCAGGATAAAAACCTGCCGCTGATCAATCGCGTTACCCAGGGGCTGTATCCACCGGCATCGACGGTAAAACCATACATGGCGATGTCGGCGCTGCTGAGCAAAGTGATTACGCCGGGCACCACCTTCTTTGGCGCGCCCACCTAGACGCTACCGGGCACCGATCGCAAATACCGCGACTGGAAAAAGTCCGGCCACGGCATGCTCGACGTCACCAAAGCGATTGAAGAGTCCGCCGACACCTTCTTCTATCAGGTGGCGTTCATGATGGGCATCGACCGCATCCACAGCATGCTCAGCCAGTTCGGCTACGGAAAACCTACCGGTATCGATTTGAATGAAGAGTACGCCGGGCTGCTGCCGAGCCGCGAATGGAAGCAGAAAGTGCATAAACACGTGTGGTATCAGGGCGATACGGTATCGGTGGGGATCGGCTAGGGCTACTGGATTGCCACGCCGATTCAGATGGTGAAAGCCATGGTGGCGCTGATCAATAACGGCCGGGTGATTAATCCGCACCTGCTGGCTAAAGCACAGCGCGGCACCTGGCAGCAGGTTTATCAGCCGACCGCGCCGCAGCCGCAGACTGGCGATGCGAAATCACCGTACTGGTCGCTGGTGCGCCACGCCATGTTTGGTATGGCCAACGCGCCTAACGGCACCGGTTATAAATATTTCCATACCGCGCCGTATGGCATCGCCGCCAAGTCCGGTACGTCGCAGGTGTTTAGCCTGAAGCAGAACCAGACTTACAACGCGAAGATGATCCCGGTGCGCCTGCGTGACTACATTTTCTATACCGCCTTTGCGCCGTTTAACAACCCGCAGGTGGCGGTGGCGCTGATTCTGGAAAACGGCGGTAACGAAGGCATTACGGCCGCGCCGGTGATGCGCAATATGCTCGACCACATCTTCCTGCCGCCGCCGGATACCAGCGTGCCGATGCAGACGGCCAGCACCGCGCAGGTGCACTGATCAGCGGAAAAATACCCGGTTGCGGCCGTGGTGTTTGGCATCGTAGAGCGCGGCATCGGCATTGCTATATAGCGTGTCGAAATCGGAGCCCGGCTTGCCGTAGCTCACGCCGAGGCTGGCGGTCACCAGCTGCTGCGGCAGCACCGCCAGCGGCGAGGCGTTAAGCGAGGCGTGGATCGCACCGGCGACAATCACCGCGTCGGACAGGCGATAGTGCGGCAGCAGCACGGTAAACTCTTCGCCACCGATGCGGCCAATGCTGGCGCCAGCCGGGCAGTGCGCCTGAATGCGCGTCACCAGCCCGCAAATCACCTTATCGCCCATCGGATGGCCGTATTCGTCGTTGATCTTCTTGAAGTGGTCGATATCCAGAATGATCAGCGCCGCCGGGCCGCTCTCCAGCGTCTGGCTGATGCGCTGAATAATCGCGCCGCGATTCCACACCGCCGTCAGCGGATCGTGGCTGGCTTTGTACTCCAGCTCCTGCGCCAGCTGGTTTAACTGCTCATTTACGCGGTTTAGTTCGCGCTCAGCGCGATCGCTGCGGGAAATCAGTCGCCAGGTTTCGCGCATCAGGCACTGGCTGATAGTGGCGATTCAGGTGCAGCAGCGCCTCGCGGTAATCCTGCGCGCTCAGCGTGTTTTGCGCCGCCACATGCTGTGAGCGATTCAGCACCTCGCTCTCTTCACGGAACAGCTCATTGAGGTCCATCATGACGCCAGTTCCGCCTGCAGATTAACCTGCAGATCGGTAAAATCCAGCGCCAGTTCCTGACCAAACTCTTCCGCGATGTCATCTTCCGCATCAAACAGCCAGTTCAGCGTGACGCGCTGACCGCGCTGCGCCAGCTGGTTGAACAGATCGAACAGGCTGAACAGCATTTTTGTGCTGGAGCTGTTGAAGTAGCGCAGCGCGATAGTGACAACAACCGCGTCCTTGTCGGTGGGTTGCCACTGCTCAAGGGCATCCAGCAGCGGGCGATAAAACGCCGCCGCGTTCTCCGGCCACGACTCGCCGCGCAGCGCAAACTGGCGGGTGGCAAAATCAAAACTCACTTCGGGCGTGCTCTCAGTGGCAGCGATAATCAGGTTTTGCATACAACCTCAATCCTGGTGAATGGTGGCTTTAAGCCAAAACGTGGCGTAGCCGCTGGCGGGCAGCGGACGCAGTTCATACTCCAGCGGTTCACTGACATCACGGGCAAGCGTCAGCAAACCGATATTGGCCCCTTTGCTGGTGGCGCGATTGATGTTCGCCGCAAGGGTGCGCACTTCGTTGGCGACCACGGCGAAACTGCGGCCATGCTGACCGGCGCGCGCGGCTTCCACTGCGGCATTGAGCGCCAGCAGATTGGTTTGGTCGGCAATACGGCGGATACTTTCCACGATGGCGCCGATGCGATCGGAAGAGTCGCTCAGATCATTGATATCACCAGAAATACCGTGCAGCTCGCTGGCCAGCGCATTGATATTCTGCACGCTGTTCTCAATGACCGCCGCACCCTGTTGCGTGCTTTCGCTGGTATGCAGAGCGGTCTGCCATGCCTGCTGCGCTGCTTCGCGCTCCAGCTAGTTCTTTTCCACCTGCGCGGTAACGTCGGTGGCGAACTTCACCACTTTGTACAGCTCGCCGGCGCTGTTAAACACCGGATTATAGGTGGCGCGCAGCCAGACGGTGTTGCCCTGCTTATTGACGCGCTCGAACTGGCCGGAGATATATTCACCCTGATTGAGCTTGTGCCAGAAGCGGCGATAGGCCTCGCTGGTGCGCATCCCGGGCGGACAGAACAGGCTGTGATGGCGACCGATAATCTCATCAGCGCGATAGCCCATGGTATTGAAGAAGTTATCGTTGGCCATCAGCACTTCGCCTTTGAGGTTGAAGGCGATCACCGCCATCGAGCGCTCAATGGCGGTGGTCATGGCGCTCTGCTCCTGCGCATCCATGATGCGCGCGGTAATATCACTCGCCAGCTTGACGATTTTAATCACCCGGCCGTGACGATCCTGCACCGGTACGTAGTTGGCTTCCAGCCAGATCGGACGGCTGTGCTTCGCCACGCGCAAAAACTTATCGCTGAAGCCTTCGCCGCGATTCAAGCGCTGCCAGAACTCACGATACTGCGGTGACTGCACCATATCCGGCGTGCAGAACAGGCTGTGATGCTGGCCGATAATTTCTGCCAGCGTGTAGCCCATGCGCTCCAGAAACAGCGCGTTGGCGGTGAGGATGTGGCCATCAGGCGTAAACTCAACCATGGCGATGACCTCCTGCAGCGAACTGAGTGTTGCGCTGCTGTGACTGCGTTTCTGCCACGCGAGGCGCGACAGGATACCCGATGTAATAGTGCTGAACATGGTGGACCTTATTATGGTTATGGGATGTCAACATGGTTATCGGCGTGGGTGGCTAAAAATTCACCACTAAATAACGCGGTTGCACAGGTTTTTACCATCTGGTCCGGCATTTGCTGCAAAAGGCAGCAGTCAGCTGATTTTTACCGAAAAGCGTTTGACGGTACGGCGCGAGTAAGGTTTAATGCGCCCCGTTGCCCGGATAGCTCAGTCGGTAGAGCAGGGGATTGAAAATCCCCGTGTCGGTGGTTCGATTCCGCCTCCGGGCACCACTATTCGAAGCACGCTGGTCAGAGGTGAGAAAACTGACGGGCGTTTAACGGGAGTGGTACTTGTTGATGTTGATCCTCACATCAGCATACATCAAGAAGTTACTCTCTCGATTAGGGAGCCTGCTGTAACAGGCTCCCTTTTCTCGATCACTGTGAATAATTACAATGACGTGACTGAATGTCAACCATTCTAAAACATCTCTTCAGCCTTATCGGTGTAAAGTGCCATTTCCTTTTCCAGCGCCTAGCTCACAATATCCATACTGATATCAACATATTCCATTGTTGTACTCACGTTGCGGTGCCCAAGCAACCCCTTAACCAGTTGCAGGTTTCGTTCAGGCGAGCTCATCAGTGTCGTGGCAAGGGTATGCCTGAACCGGTGGGGAGAAACATCAAACCCGCACTCTTTTGACAGCCTGCGAAAAAAAGAGCGTAACGGTTGCAGCGATGGTTTTTCCGAAAGAGACGCCCAATCTGCAGGCGAAGAGGCAAACCGCTCATAGTGAAAAAGCGAATCATTATTGCCGGCACCGCAGTCCCTTGCACGCTGAAGCAACGCTTCCAGTCTCGGTCGTAAATGACTGACAACGGGAACCCGCCACTCCCGGTACGTTTTACTGCCTTCCGCTCTTAATTCAATCCACCCATCGTCAAGACACACATCTTTTAGACGTATATGGAGCAGTTGATTTTGCCGCATCCCGGTGTAACGCAACGTGTCCAGGACTGTCAGCCAATACCATACTGGCCTCAGGGCGCATTTAGACTCGGTTCTGGGTTCAGAAGCAAATTGCTGCATAGTTAGCCAGATTTTTGTCATCTGGTTTTTTGTCAGAGTTTTTTTACGCTTCTTGTCCTGTTTGACCGATACGCCATTGAAAGGATTTTTACTTAAGTTCGTCAGTTGAGAAGTGATGGCAAAATTATAAAGGGCACGCATATGGCTGACCTTATTGTTCCAGGTATGTGCAGAAAGGCACTGCTTCTTGAGCACATGCCTTCGCCACTCAAGCACATCACGACTGGTTATGTCGTAAGGCGGGCAGGCTTCCCCGATATGCTTCCTGAAACCACGAACAACCTTCTTATAACTCCACTCGGTATCTTCGCGCAGCGATTTACAGAAAAAGTACTCATCCATAAGTTCCTGCCAGAGCCAGTCAGCACTATTTTCGTTCATTTTTTCTATTCCTCTCTTAGTAACAGTAACGCACCAGATGTCAGACCGACGTTGTGGTCAGGGGAACAAAATGAACTGACTGTCCTGAGGGATGGTCTTTCTGTATACCCGCCTGCTTTTCACCAAGTAGCCTTTTACCCGTTTGAACCTCCCGGACTTGTCGGGTGTATCGTAAAGCTGAGCAAAATAAAATCTCCTGTTATCACGACGCTTATGCAAGTTAAGTCGCTAAAAAGAAGCCTGAATGCTTTTCCGTTGAATAGTCGAACCAGTGGCCTTAAGGTAGTCGAAAAAGATACCGGGGACGGGTAAAAAGACATAGCCGGCAATAACATGGATCTTGTCTGCTTTACCATTAAAACTAATATCTCCCCGATTGAGTCCCTCCCGGAGCCAATCAAAAAACTGTTCTCCTTCCGCGACGTCAGTACCGGAGACTGCTACGGGTACGGAATCTGATCTTTCATCACATTTGTTAACAATTGCAATCTGAGAATAGTCCGAGTTTCCTTTTGCAGACGGTTCCTTTTCATTTGCGGGGTCTTCTTTCTTTTCAAGGGGTTCTGACGATTGCTGTTCCTCTGCAATCACTACGGACACGTCTGCCTGAACCTCTCCTTCATTTTCTGAAGCTTTAGCATCTCCTGACATGTCGAAAAGAGACAGGAGAGCATCAGCATCATCTTCATAGGGTAAAGAGTCAGAGCCAGTACTTTTTACAATTCCGCTTAAAGCACTTTCTTCTTCGTTTTCTTCACTGCTTTTAACCAGTGAATCACCGAGTTGAGTGGGGTTATCAATACCTGTGGCAAGTGTAAAGATCTCAGGGGAAGATGGATCAGTTGCCCCGCTCAGAGCTGTTTGTTCAGATAACATATCTGTAGGTAAAACCGTAGCGCCCCCCTCATTTGAAAGGGCTGTATTTTCTGAAATTTCACCTGCATAAGAACTTAAAATTTCCGCAGGTTTCCTCTCCATCAGAGGAGACTCTGTTTTCTCAGCTGCTTGTTTCATCAGGCTTCGGATCAACGGCATTGCCGGATGCTGGTTCCATAAGGACCCGGCCAGATTGCCCAGAGCCTCCGGATTTTCTGCTATCCAACTCATCGCCTCTTCTGGCATAAGCTGCCCTGCAGCCAGAGCCGCGAAAGCAGACCTGTTTTGAGCCCCCCTGAAACGAAATCGATAAGGCGATTCCGGAACGGTTATTCCCGGAAGCCAGCTTTTACCGTCAAGCAGTTCACCCTCCAGAGACGCCAGGAGTGGCAAATGCCAGGACAGTGCAGACCAGAAAATCACCGCATTCCACATTACGTTTTGCTCTGCCTGCTCTTCTGGCGCAGCTCCGGGTGGAAACATGTATCCTTTGGCCAGTCTGACCGCACAGGCTGTGAACTGCAGCGTAAGGTCTCCGAAGCCGTCTAACTGCGACCACCTTCCCTGCTTTGTTGCCGGCACATTCTGTACTCTTGTCAATAGACCATGAAGTGGAGTTATGTAAAGTCGCTGATAAACATTTGCGGGCAGAGAGCTATTTTCCCATATCTGCTGCAGGCAGTTTTTTCTTAGCGGACTGCGGCACACCACGTCGATTGTACGCGGTGCGTAGTAGCCGGCTGGAGCGGCAACAGGTGAATAACTTTCTGACGCTGACTCTAGTTTTGAAAACAGAGAGATCAAAATCCTGATTCTGTCGAACATAATGTTCTCCTGGTATAGGGCGATCCAGTGTTGTAATACGCCCTGCTATTCACCATAAAAAACCAGTTACTCAGCCTCAGAAGTTTTTCGTGGTTTCGTTCCCCCTTTATGCTTCCCTTTTTTCTGTTTAATAAATTAGCGACGTCAATAAACTGCAACTCGATAACATAAGGCAATAGCAGACTCAGTTCATATAGCGGGCTTTGAGCAGATCAACTTCAGCGTGATACTCCTGATAAATCTGTTGATATCTCTTGTGGATAGTTGGATCGGGATCAAATACCTCCCCTTTATGCGTTGTAATCAGCTCTGGCATCACTTCTGCAATCTCAACAAATCGTTCGCTTTTGGTATTACTGTGGCACCAGTGTGCCTGTATTGCCGCACCGAGTGCCGCAGCGTCAGGAATAAGCGGACGCTTAACAGTGAGCCCACTTATATCAGCTATCATACCGCACCACGTCTTGCTATTTGCTCCACCACCTATTACGCTGACACTGTCAAATCTGAGTCCCCTGGCGTTAAAAATGTCGATACCTTTGCAGAGGTTAAAGGTTGTGCCTTCAACGACGGAACGCAGCAAGTGAGGTTTAGTGAAATTAACCATGGTAATGCCTGATATTTCCCCATGTGCGCCGGGTAGATTAGGCAGACGGGCCCCGTTCAGCCATGGAAATGAAAACAGCCCTTCCGCGCCGGGTTTGCTGGCCATCAGATCGTTTTCAAAATCTTTGATATCGATGTCCATCAGTTGTCTGTAAGTGTTAATTGCATTAGTCACGTTCATCGTGCTGATAAGCGGCAACCAGTAGCCGGTCGACGAACAGAAGGTATTGATATCTTCAAACCCTGTGCAGTCGACCTGTTCAGGCTGGCAGGTCGACAAGGTACCAGAAGTCCCCAGGCTCATGGTCACATGGCCTGTTTCAGTGTTTCCTGTACCAATTGCTGACATCATATTATCGCCCCCCCCACTGGAAACAATGATTCCGGCGGGGAGTCCCAGAAACTGTGCCGCGTCTGCGGAAAGTCGGCCGTGAGCCTCATGTGACTTAATTATTTCAGGCAGTTTGTGAACAAAATCAGTCTCCACCAACTCCAATGCAGATAAACACCAGGTTCTCTGACGGGTATCGAAATAGCCGGTCCCGGATGCATCCCCGGGTTCAGCCCTGAACTCACCAGTAAGGTAAAAGTTCAGATATTCATGAGGCAGCATGACTTTATGGATTTGCCTGAAGTTAGGTTCTTCATGTTCTTTAACCCATAACAGTTTGCCGAGTGTAAATGCCACCGGAACCTGAATGCCAATAACAGAAGTCAAACATTTCCCGTAGATCAACCTGTACTCATCAAGGAATGCATTCAGCACGGCTTCACATTCTGTATCACACCATAGCTTTGCTGGTCGGATCACCTCATCTTCAGTGTCCAGAAGCACCAGTCCATGCTGCTGTCCGGATACGTCGATACCTCTGATTTTTAATGGACTGATTCCGGACTCGGAGAGCACGCTTGGATTCCCTGTTTCATGGCGGACAGCCAGTCACCGGGATGTTGTTCTTTCTGCCCCTTCCTCTCGCTGATCAGATGATGAACATGGTAACTGACAGCCCGAACTTCCTGGTTCACATCATCCCACAAAAGCACCTTTGTTCCCTGAGTACCGCAATCAATTCCCAAAAACATAGATTCTCCGACGTAAATTAAAAAATTATTTTATGAAAACTCTGCTAAGGCTTCTGTTAAGTAAATGCAGTACTCACGGTGGAATGCTTTTGCGGTTCAACACAGATTCAGGTAGCTGATACGCTAACGGGGACCACGTAGCTTCCCTTCGTGCTCAGTCACTCGCTTCAGCAGATGGTACTGCGTTGCTTTGCTTTGTTTCACCGGTAAACTGTTCGACCCGGATAAAGAAAGTCAGCATCCCGGCAAACAGGTACAGGCCGGTATAAGCCCAGATAACGCCGGCAATATCAAACAACGGCAAAAGGGTAAAGGCAATCGCCGGGGCGACACAGTTACTCAGACCAGCGGACAGGTTATAAACAGACAGAACTGCGCCTTTATGGTTGGGTTCGAGAGTCGTAAATACGGAGGTCATCGGGACGAAAGCGGCGATGGCTATCCCCATCAGGACGGCAGGGAGCAGTACCAGCCAGAGGTTATGGTCTGCATTTACCGGGATGTAGTAGAAACTCAACGTAGCAAGAGCCATCCCAAGACAGCCAAACCACCTTATCTGACGCATCCAGCCCAGATATTCTCCAGCTATGCCCCAGAAAATATTTGTAAAGATTGTAATGAAAGAATAAACCGTCCAGACAAGGAGCCATTCAGAAACGGTGTAATTGAGTCGGTCAACGAACAGGATCGGCATGATTACAGGTATGCCAAAATATGAAATGGTATTCACCATGCGCAGAATGCATGAAAAGAAAATGTCTTTGCTGCTGAAAAGGATAGTCACCGCACGCGTCATCTCTTCAACTTTTTTATTAAATGGCAGTCCGACTCTTGACCTGTCAGCCTCTATTTTTCTCAGACTCAACATGGCAATAATTCCGCCAGTGAAAACCCATAACATCGCGAACCAGAGTGTTCCCGTTTCCCCGAATGCAGGTATCGTCAGACTCGGCAGGAAACTGCCAACCGCCCCCATGCCCAACGTATACACGGCCCAGAACCAGCCAGTTGCAGCCGCAACCCGTTTAGACGGCAATTTCTGTACCAGAAGAAGCACGAATGAATAGATAAACAGAGGATATGCCAGACCGCGCAACCCATAAAACAGAAGCATCATAGGGTAATTATTCTGCCCCAGACCAAATACGCATGAAAAGCGTGTGCAATATACACCAGAAGATAAATCCAATAGTCATTGCACGCTGTGGTGTTATTAGTTCAGCAATAACGCCCGTAGCCCACGCTGAAACTGCTGCGGCCAGCCCGTAAATGGTCACGACCATAGCTGCCTGAGACGGCGTGAAGCCGAGATCAACGATGTGTTTTGACAGGAATGCCATTTCAAAACCATCTCCCGTCATGAAGACCGCAACTGCAACGTATCCCCAGAAAAAACTCAGTGGAAACCCATAAAAATACTTCATGCTTCGCATACCCTCTCGACTGCTGATAATGAGTTATACCAGTACAGGACTGCATCACACGTCATTACCAGTGAGGTAACTAACCCTGCTTTTGCTTCTTACATACCAAAACAGGACTGTTAACAGGGCCCATGTTTATTGCATACCATTTTGGGCACCGACTTCGTAAAAACGCAGTTACCTGCAATGTATCTGCAGGAAAATCAATAGTTTCATTATCTTCCGATTCATTCCTAATTCGGTACGTGGCATCCGCCAACCGGGTGTTCTAAATCTGGGGTTAATCCAACGTTAAGTGACCCGTTTTGTTAACATCAGGAAAAAACAGTGTAAATTCCATGACAAACGACTAGACATGATTTTGTGATCTCTTTCATGTTTCTTCGTGTTGCGACGAATATTTTCTTATTCTTTCAAAGAAAAATTCACATATACCATGAGCTGATGCTGAAACATGCCAGGGCAAGCGGGAGGTCAATTTGGAAGGGAGATAGGTGCCATAATACTTGTTTCGTACACATCTACAGTCCTGAGGATAGGGGATCCAGACTGACGCCACAGAGATGACGTTGACGTAGGGTAAGGTTGTATAACACCTCAATACACAAAATACAGTTGTTGATGGAATTCAATGCTCCGGGATGTGTCCCGGAGAGTTCGGAAGCAGGGGAGAAGATGAATACAAGCAAAATTCTTGAAAGATCAAATATCAGAAAATAATTATACTAAAAGGAGTTTCATTCCATTTTTCCTGAAATGTTCAATCTGGGGATCCGGTGCGTCTGAATCGGTAATTATCATATCAATTTGATCAATGGGTAAAACCGTATTGAATCCTTTCCGACTAAATTTAGATGAATCTGTCACCACAACTACCTGATTAGCTGCAGAAGCCATCACAGCGCTGATGGCATAGCCCTCATTGAACGTGGTAATACCGTTCTGTCCGTCAAGGCCATCCGCGCCTACAAACATAATATTTGCAGTAACATCCCTCAGCGCGTATTCCGCCAGAGAGCCATGCAGCGAGACAGTTTTGTGCCGCAGTGTCCCTCCGCAGACAACAAGAGTTATGTCTTTATTTTCTGATAACACATAAGCTGCAGCCAGATTATTAGTAATCACCGTAATATTGGTACGACCCAGCAACTCTTCAGCAAGTAGTTTTGTCGTGCTACCGCTATCAAGAATGATGGTATCGCCTTCACGCACCAGATTTGCTGCCGCGGCTGCAATCCGCCGCTTAGGATCTGCCGCTACATTGTACCTATCATTTAAATTGAGTTCTTTATTACCCGCGGGCTCCAGCCCGGAATCTTTCCGTTTTGCTGCACCACCATGAAAACGCGACAGTAGTCCCCGCTCTTCCAGTAAACGCAGGTCGGCTCTGATGGTTACCTCTGAAACCTCCATTTCAGAAGAGATTTCACTGACCAGTACGCTTCCTTTAGTGTTAACAAGTTCCATTATGTAGTTACGTCTATCAAAAGTGTTCATTTTTTCTCCCCTGAAAGTTCTGCTCATACTAATTCGAAAGGTACAGAAAGTAAAAGATAAAGTCTGTTGTTGCGATCTGGGTATTAATAACCCCAAATACCATCAAACACATGCTTGATCCCGTGCTCACCATAAAACAAAGAAATTCAAAGGATAACGAAATGATACGATACATTTTGAGTGATCGATATCACACAACAAAAAGAAAGAATTTGTCATGAATACGAAAAACAAACGATAGTTTATGGCATACATCAGGAGGACGTCATGAAGCATTTAATCCAGCAACATAAGCAAGGTCTTGATATTGGTATTTGTTCCGTATGTTCAGCACATCCGATGGTTATTGAGGCCGCGTTGCGTTTCGATCTCAATACTGAACGAAAGGTATTAATCGAAGCTACCTCAAATCAGGTGAATCAGTATGGTGGCTATACCGGCATGAAACCGGAGGATTTCCGCGATTATGTCAAAGGCATTGCGGCGAAAGTTGGTTTTCCTGTAGAACGTCTGCTCCTTGGGGGGACCATCTCGGACCAAACTGCTGGCAGAATGAACCAGCTGAACAGGCGATGGAAAAATCCCGGGTCTTAATTGCGGAATATGTTCAGGCAGGTTTCAGTAAAATTCACCTGGATGCGTCGATGTCCTGCGCAGGAGATCCTGTTCCACTTCCGCCGGAAGTGGTTGCCGCTCGGGCTGCTGATTTGTGCCGGGTTGCCGAAGACATAGCTACAGCAGAGCAAAAGGCAAACCTGACTTATGTTATTGGGACGGAAGTTCCGGTTCCGGGTGGTGAGGCTTCCGCTATAAATGAGGTTCATATTACCCGTCCTCAGGATGCCGCGTATACCATTCAGGTTCACCACGATGCATTTCTGAAAGCAGGACTTGATAAGGCGATCGATCGTATCATCGGTCTGGTTGTTCAGCCTGGAGTGGAGTTCGACCACAGTAGTGTGATTCATTACAAGTCGTCCAAAGCCACTGATCTGAGCCGTTTTATCGAAAACACGCCAATTGTGTATGAAGCGCATTCGACTGATTATCAGACCCGGGCAGCCTATCGCGCGCTGGTGAAGGACCATTTCGCCATTCTGAAAGTAGGCCCGGCACTTACGTTTGCATTACGTGAAGCCATTTTTGCTCTCGCAAAAATTGAGCAAGAGCTCGTTTTCCCGGAAGACCAGAGCCAGGTACTGGCGATTATTGATCAGGTCATGCTTGATGAGCCTGGTTACTGGAAAAAATATTACCGCCCTGAATTCTCCCAGGCGATGGTCGATATTCACTATAGTCTGTCAGATCGTATCCGCTATTACTGGCCGAATCCCCGAATCAGCGCTGCTGTGGATAAACTGCTTGCCAACCTCGACAATACTGATATCCCGCTCGGTCTTCTCAGTCAGTTCTTACCTAAGCAGTTTGAACGCGTCCTTAATGGAACGCTCCTTTCAGAACCACGCCCGCTAATTATTGACAAGATTCAGGATGTGCTTCGCGATTATGCCTTTGGTTGCGAACCCTCTGTTTCAGCCCCCCACAAAGAGGTGTCCAATGCATAACTATCGGCTTTTTGTTGCTTCAGGGTTGAATTTCGCCGATTCCACAGAAGTCCTGAAGCATATCGGGGAGAGAATGGTGAATGAAGGCGTGGTAAAGGACACCTATCCGGCGGCACTGCTGGAGCGTGAAGCAACTTATCCGACAGGGATTGCCCTTGAAGAACATATTGTTGCCATTCCCCATTGTGAAGCAATTCATGCCAGAGAGCCGGCCATCTATCTGATCCGGCCGTCGGCCCCGGTACCTTTTTCACAGGCGGATGATGACGGGCAGGTTGCAGCAGAGTTGATCATTGCCCTGATTGTGACAGACCCCCAGGAACAACTGAAATTATTACGCACACTATTTGGCAAACTGCAGCAGAACGAATTTATAGAAGGGCTGCTGCTTGCTAAAGAAACGGAGATAGAAAACTATTTCCATGAAAATATTCTGGCAGCAGTCGCCTGATAATAAGTTGTACCCTATGTACTGGAGAAACAAATGAAACGTAAAGTCATTGTCGCCTGTGGCGGTGCTGTAGCAACATCCACTATGGCAGCAGAAGAAATTAAAGATCTGTGTGAAGAAAACGGCATTACAGTTGAAATTGTACAATGTCGCGTTAATGAAATTGAAACATATATGGATGGCGTCGATTTAATCTGTACCACCGCAAAGGTGGACAGAACCTTCGGCGATATTCCGGTAGTTCACGGTATGCCATTTGTTTCAGGTGTAGGCATTGACGCATTGCAGGCTAAAATTCTGGCAATCCTCAAGGGGTGACAGCATGTTTACTGACATCATGCGTTATGTCCTCGATCTTGGTCCGACGGTAATGCTGCCGATCGTGATCATTATTTTCTCAGTCGCACTGGGAATGAAAATCGGGGACGCATTCAAATCCGGCCTGCATATCGGTATAGGGTTCGTCGGGATCGGTCTGGTGATCGGTCTGATGCTGGACTCCATCGGTCCCGCTGCAAAAGCCATGGCCGAAAACTTCCAGATTGGGCTCGAAGTGGTTGACGTGGGCTGGCCAGGTTCGGCACCTATGACCTGGGCATCACAAATTGCTCTGATCGCCATTCCGGTAGCCATTGGTGTGAATATTCTGATGTTAGTTACCAGAATGACCCGTGTAGTCAACGTGGACATCTGGAACATCTGGCATATGACGTTCACCGGCGCACTGGTTCATATTGCGACAGGTTCGTACTGGCTCGGAATACTGGGCGTTGTGATTCACGCAGCGTTGGTTTTCAACCTGGGTGACTGGTTCTCTCGTGACACACGTGATTATTTTGGCCTTGAAGGGATCGCCATCCCGCACGGAACCTCTGCTTATATGGGGCCCATTGCAGTTCTGGTGGATACCATCATCGACAAAATACCAGGCCTGAAGCGTATACATTTCAGTGCTGATGATGTGCAGAAGCGATTTGGTCCTTTTGGTGAACCAGTAACTGTCGGCTTTATCATGGGGATCGTGATTGGTCTGCTGGCTTCCTATGACGCCAAAGGCGTTTTGCAACTGGCAGTTAAGACCGCAGCGGTAATGCTGCTGATGCCACGTGTTATCAAGCCCATTATGGACGGTCTCAACCCTATTGCTAAACAGGCACGTAAACGCCTGCAGGCGAAGTTTGGCGGTCAGGAGTTTCTGATTGGTCTGGATCCAGCCTTGCTACTGGGCCACACATCAGTGGTATCGGCCAGTCTGCTGTTCATCCCGTTGACCATTCTTGTTGCCGTTCTGCTGCCCGGGAATAAAGTTCTGCCCTTCGGTGATCTGGCAACGATTGGTTTCTTCGTGGCCATGGCAGTCGCAGTACATCAGGGGAACCTGTTCCGCACAATCATCTCCGGCGTCATTATTATGGGGATTACGCTGTGGATCTCCACGCAAACCATTGTTTTCCATACCCAACTGGCTGCCAATGCCGGTGCATTGAAAGCCGGAGGTCAGGTGGCGTCGATGGACCAGGGGGGCTCACCGATTACCTATTTGTTAATTCAGTTGCTAACCTGGCAGAACATCCTTGGTCTGACCGTTATTGGTATCGTCTATGTTCTGGGATTAATACTGACCTGGAACAGAGCTCGCCGGGCAGATAAGTCTGAGGCTCTGTCGGTAGATGGCTCCGCCCCGCAGGTGAAATAAATTTTTAATAAGGAGGGGCAACCCTCCTTTTAATATCAGGAGTAAATATATGAAATCATTGGTGATTAACGCCGGAGGCAGCGTTTCAGTTGAAGAAAAGGCAATGCCCCAGATTGAATCCGCTGATGATGTTCTGGTGAAAGTCTGTTGCTCTGGACTGTGTGGTTCAGATATCCCTAGAATTTTTCATAACGGTTCCCATTTCTATCCTATCATTCTCGGCCACGAATTCAGTGGTATCGTTCAAGAAATCGGCGCCGGTGTCACTGATTTGAAGCAAGGCGATCTTGTCTCCTGCGTTCCTCTAAGACCCTGCTTTAATTGCCCTGAATGTGAGCGTCAGCTATGGTCTCAGTGTAAAAACTATCAGTTTATTGGTTCCAGAATCCACGGGGGTAACTGCGAATATATCGTAGTGGCACGAAAAAACCTGTTTCTGTTACCCGCAGGCACAACTCCTACCGAGGGGGCCTTTTTCGAACCGATGACCGTCGGCCTTCATGCAATGGAACTGGCCGGTGGTGTTGAAGGTAAAGAGGTCATTATTATTGGCGCCGGCACCATTGGTTTGCTGGCTATGCAATGTGCCGCAGCGATGGGCGCGAAGTCGGTAACCGCCATTGACATTAACCCTGAACGGCTTGAACTGTCGAAAAAAATCGGTGCCACCTACACTTATAACAGCGCGGAAATGTCCGCAGAAGAGATTGGGAAAGCGCTCAACGAACGCCGCTTTGACCAACTGGTGCTGGAAACTGCAGGCAATCCGATGACAGTACAACTGGCCATTCAGATTGCTGGTCCCCAGGCGCAGATTGCCCTCATTGGTACACTACACAATGACCTGACAGTTCCGGAAAAAACATTTGGTTTTATTCTGCGTAAGGAACTACGTATCCTCGGCAGCTGGATGAACTATTCCGGCGAGTGGCCAGGGGTGGAATGGAAGCAGGCAACACAGCTCTTCCAGGACGGAAAAATTGATCTTGCTTCGCTGATTGCCGTTCAGGGAAATACAGATATTTATGTAGATGCGGTCACCGCGCTTAATGGTAAACCCATGAACGGAAAAATCATGCTCGATTTCACAACCAGTATTCCGGAGGCATGATCTGTCTGCGTGGTCAGTTATATTATTGTGTTGAAATTTTCCGTCTACTGTGATTATCTGAATTATATTGCTTCAATATAACAATAAAGTTCTGAACGTGGAAGTGGGAACATAGTGTTCCTGTTTGAGGGGCTCTTTCTGCCCCTTTTTTTTATGTATCGCTTATTATCCCAGGAGGTGAATATTGGACACTCAACATTTAGCTACCATAACCGATTTTTACTATTGTTTACTTATTTCCATTCTTCTGTATAAAAAAATGCAACAACACCAACATCCTCCGGACAAAAAAAGCATATTTCCACCTGGCTGAGTGAAACCAAAAAAAGTAAAGTTTTTGATAAAATTGTCCATAAAGAGATCTTATGGCTTCAGGAAGAATTGCCAAAGAGAAACTGTAATCAACTGGAATCAATGCTGAATAGCATATATCATGCCTGTATAAAACTGCAGACTAATGAGGAATACTATCGTTAAAAACTGTATTTCTCTTGCGTGTTGACATATAACTGTAGCGTCTTACCCTGTATCAGGATATGCTGCGAAGACGAAAGCATTAATCCCAAGGAGGGCTATTAGTCATAAATGAAAATTATAATGTTTATATTTGAACACAAAAAACCTGAATAGCAGGTTGTATTCCTAAGGCTCAATAAAGGCACACAACCCACTCTGGTCTCTGAGAACTTCCGTTCATACCAGTGGTAGTCGAAGCCGGCTGTCTTCAATTTCATGTTTTTGCAGATATTTCGGATAACTCCTGATCATTTATTAGTTTATAGTTTTGGAAACCACGTAGTAATCTCATTTTATAATAATTTACCCATAGCTTGTCCTTCTTCAGATTTAAAAATTCACAGCACAATCGAAGTGATATTATATCCTTTATGTCTCGTAAGGTGCGTAAGTGATCCAGATCCGACGCCTTAAATCAGCTTTTGGGGTTAATCTGCTCTCCTGATTCGGGAGCTTATGGCCATTTTTGAGACAGTTATAGAAATTAAAATCCTGTACACGCAGGGTATAAGCTGTCGGCGATCGCAAAAGATCTGGGTATCTCCCTGTAATCCCGTGAAGTGTTATTTGCGGGCGCAGCCTGCACCACCATAATATACGCCACGTCCAGCAGCCCCTTCACTACTGGATGAATCCCGGGACTATATTCGTCAGCGCATTGTCGTTGTCCACTCTAATAAAATCCCTGCAACGGTTATCAGCCGTGAGATCGCAGGACAGGGATATTCTGGTGGTATGACTATTCTGAGAGAATTCATACGTACACTCGCCATCCCTCAAACGATATGTTTTTGATAAAATTAAAGCACATGAGATGTTTTCTGGAATCAACACAAGGTTTAACCTTATAGTTGGGTAACAGATGCGATCTTCCCATAAGTAGCATTAATCGCACATCCAACCGGTTGCTGAGCATCTTCGCAGGAAATAGTGTTTGTGCAGGTATAAAAACGGCCCTGAAGGGCCGTTTCGTGAAATTGCCTGGGAGCTTTACACTTTATCAAACCACGATGATGCGGTTTCTTTCAGTACTTCATTTAACTCATTGATGTTGTTCTTACCCTGTGCTTCGAGCCAATTTCTGGCAGCGCTCTCACCTTGAGTAATAAAAGGCTCAACACCATTAGCCCAGGTCGCCCGACCGCATAATACACCATTGAATGTTGAGCCTGCTGTTTTAGCAAAGCGCAGCGTTTCCTGGAAAAGTTCGGCACTGACACCTGCACTCAGGAAAATAAAGGGTAATGGTGTGGCTTCAGACTGCTCCTTGAAGTACCTGGCAGCCTGCTCTTTAGTGTAAATATATTCATCACCAGAAGCATACCCTTCCACATACTTCATATTGACAGGAACTTCTACTTTCAGGACATCCACACCATAACGGGGTTTTGAGAATTCCTTCATCATCTCGTTAACTTTATGCGGTTTCACTTTCGCATACTCTTTACTGCCGGCATCGGCATTAGTTGCATCGTAGGAAACCAGTTCGAGGTAAAAAGGAATATCTTCTGCTGTACATTCTGAGCCCAGACGTTCGATAAACGCATGCTTCTGATCATTAATTTCCGCTTCTTCATCAATATCATAATAAAGCAAAAATTTTACCGCATCAGCTCCGGCCTCTTTCAGACGCTTTGCCGACCAGACGTTCAGTAAATCCGGCAAACGGCCTTTTTTACTGGCATCATATCCCGTTTTTTCATAAGCCAGTAAAAGACCTGCATTACCGGCTCTCGCCTCTGCGGCCGGCAGTCCATACTCGGGGTCAAGAAGAATTGAAGAAGCATAAGAGGTCAGTTCTTTTGATACCAGCGTTTTGAAGTCAATGATATCTTTATCCTCAGCACCCTGCGATTTATGAGCCGCGATCATCTTTTTCAACGCCCCGCGCTGATCAATGGCCAGCGCAGCTATCACACCAGACTCGTTCGATAATCTGAGCATGGCCTGTTTTTTTTGTTCAGTCAGTTTCGTCATCTTTACTCTACCTTTTTTGCAAAACGTTCTGTCAGGAACGATGATTTCAATAATCAGTGACAGGGAACAACAGAGATACTGTTAAACAGATGCTCAAAATGTTTCATGTTGATACATCCCGTCTGAGGTTCCATGGCATTCAGCATTCCAAATGCCATGGCGCGCTTGAGAATATTTTCCGGTGAGTCATGGTTGCTGATACCCACAGCAAGGCCAGCAATGGTTGAATCTCCGGATCCCACAGCATTAATGACATTAATTTCAGGGATCCGAACTGTGAAATAATGTCCTTCAATGCGGGCAAAAGCCCCGTTCTTTCCAAGGGAAACCACAATCCAGGGTATTTCCTGCAGTTCTTTATGGCTGCTTATCATCTCGATAAACGTCCCCGGCGAATCTGCATCAAATGACAGGCCAGTGATTTGTTCGAGTTCCTGTTGATTGGGTTTGATTAAATACGGAAGCTCGGGTCCGGTTGTGGCTCTTTTGAGGCACTCACCAGAACAGTCGAGCAATACCTTTTTATTCCTGCTACGGGCGATTCGAATCAGTGTCTGGTAGAAATCTTTTGGAACGCCTACCGGCAGGCTGCCAGAGAGCGTGACAGTATCAGCTTGATCAAGCAAACCGGTGAAGTGTCTGATGAACTGTTCCTGTTCTGTCACTACCGGGCCAGACTCGAGTATTTCTGTCTGCAGCCCCTCATGCAATATAGCAATACAGTTACGGGATTCCTGGGCGATCTGCTGGAAAGAATGTTCAATCCCCACGTCATCAAGATGACTGGTGATATATTTTCCCAAAGTTCCTCCGATGAGGCCAGTCGCCATTACCTCCTCTCCCGCCAGTTTTATGACCCTCGATACATTGAGCCCTTTCCCTCCAGCTTCTTTTCTGACATCTGAAACTCTGTTAACGGTATTGAGTTCAAGTTTTTTTAGCGGGTAGGAGATATCTACAGAAGGATTCATCGTAACGGTAAGAATGATTGTCACCACCTCACAAAGTAATTGTAATGGTTGGCATTATACAAGCGAAACAATAGAAAATGAATCGAAAATAAAAAACTTACAAAAAGCATTTTCGAAACACTTCATTAACTTTCTAATTCTCGTATCATAACCCGTCACTTCACTCAGAGTGCGAAAGAAAAGCTGTACTCCAGGCAAACTCGCAATGGGAACGATAACTTCGCTCTGAGACCCAGAGCGAAGTTATTATCGTACATCTGTCCGCTAATGAACCCGGGCGTCGGGAGATTGATGTTCTGAGTCACTCCCTTCACCCAGTCCAGCGTCAAACGCTGCACCGATAGCCTCAATCGCCTCATGCGCGTCAGGAACCTTTGCCATAACATGCAGGCGATGTCCCTTTTTAGCGCCGAGAGAGACCACCTTCATCAGGTTCTTACCGTCCACTACGCCCGACTGTGTGTCCAGATTTTCAACGCGGATATCTGACTGCCACTGTTTAATGGTTTTAACCAGCAGCGCACTGGGACGAGCGTGCAGGCCATGGGCGTTGGTGAGTGTGAAAGTTCCTTCAGCATCACACTGACTGATTTGCTCCTGTTTATCCTGTGGGTGGCTATCTGGGATTTTTCCTTCAAGAATGTTCAGTACGTCCTGTGCATCAGATGCTTTCTCAAGGGCTTCCTGAACTCCGTCATGACTCAGTACATGCGTAAGACGACGAAGAATATCAAGGTGTTCATTGTCTTGGGCAGCGATGGCGACAATCAGACGTGCTGTCTGACCCTCTCCCCAGTCAATCCCCTGGGACATACCATGACTTTCACACCTGTTTTTAATACGGCATGGCGGCTTTGTGGCGTACCATGGGGAATGGCAATACCGTTACCAAGATACGTACTAATCTGTGCTTCACGGTCGCGCATTCCGATCAGATATTCAGAGCTGATAAGTTTCGCATCTTCCATGGCTTTAGCCACCTGCATCAGAGCATCATCTTTTACGCTCACATCACGATTAAAGAAAATGTCCCCGGTTGTCAGATTAATGGCATTTTTCTCCGCCGGTACAGGTTGCACTGGCTCTGGTACAACAGGAGTCGTCTGGTTACCTTTTTGCCAGAGACGAAGCGCTCCCAGCATAACTGCGCCGCATACTGAACCTGCCAGAATACACAACACCCATATGATGGGTTTACTCACCAGAGGAAGGATCAGGAATCCACCATGGGGTGCCGGAACCTGGATTTGCATGCTGTAGCTGAGTACCGCCGATACAGAAGATGCAATCATCATCAGCGGGATAACCCGCAGCGGATCTTTGGCGGCGAAAGGAATGGCGCCTTCGGTGATATGAGTACAACCAAGAATATAGTTCACCATACCCGCTGTACGTTCTTCTTCGGTAAATCCTTTCGGGAAGAAGATTGTCGCGAGGGCTATAACCAGAGGTGGAGTGATACACGCAGCAGAAACGCCGGCCATAAAGAAGTCGTTCCCCTGCCCTAACAACAGTGTTCCGGTCACATACGCTGCTTTATTCACCGGTCCACCGAAGTCAAACGAGCACATCGCACCGACAACAATGCCTAACAGAATGGGATTGGCCTCCTGAAGAGAGCTCAGCCAGTGCATCATTCCGTTGTTCAGTGCCGCCACGGGCTGACCGAGCAGGATCATCATGACACCAATAACCAGTACACCGATCAAGGGCATGATAAAAATAGACTTCAGACCTTCATACTGTCGGGGAAGTCGTCCCAGAAGATTCCTCACCCAGAGCATAAAGTAACCCGCAGCAAAACCTGCGATGATACCGCCAAGAAATCCAGCTCCTGTCACGTTAGCCAGTAATCCGCCGACAAATCCGGCCACCATGCCCGGGCGTCCTGCAATTGAGTAGGCAATATAGGCGGTAAATACAGGAACCATGATAGAGAACGCCTGTTGCCCGACTTTCATCAGGGTTGCCGCAATAATATTGTATTGCGGAGATTCCGGGTTGGCCGAATAAATTCCCCAGAGGAAAGAAATGGCGATTAATATCCCCCCCGCCACAACAAAGGGAAGCATATTGGATACACCACTCATCAGGTGTTTATAAAACTGGCGTCCGAATGACCCCTGTTCTGCCTGTACTTCGCCCGAAGAAGTTGATGCCGTGACTGAACCTTTACGTATGGGGGCGTTCCCCTGAATGACTTTTGTTATCAGTTCCTCAGGGTGGTGGATGCCATCTTTAACAGGAACTTCAATGACCGGTAGACCGTTAAAGCGATCTGCATTCACATCCTTATCCGCGGCAATAATAACCCCATAGATATCTTGTAGATCGCCAAGTGTAATTGCATTTTCAACACCTGATGCGCCATTAGTCTCTACTTTAATTTCAACGTTCAGTTTTTTTGCTGCAGTCTTTAATGCCTCTTCGGCCATAAAAGTATGGGCGATTCCGGTAGGGCAGCCGGTTACCGCAATGACTTTTTTCATGATTTGCCTCTTATAATTTGACGGTCTCTGTCTGCGTCATTAACTGCTCCACCCGGGAAAACGTTCCGAGTCCTGGCGAAGCTGCCACATCAGCTCCCGTGGCACTGGCCAATCTGAGCGCCTCACTAACGTCACCACCCCGAAGCCAGACGCTTAAAAATGCTCCCAAAGCAGCATCTCCGGCACAGGCTGAACTGACCAGTTCAATTTCAGGTGCCGTACAGAACCAGATATCGGTGCCATCAGAAAAATAGAGTCCCCGCGCGCCCATGGTCAGCAGAACATTACGGGCGCCTGCTTTATGAAGAGAGGTCATCGCTTCTCTGACCTGCTGGCGAGTTCCAACTTCAAGTCCGAAGATCTCCGCAAGTTCATCATCGTTGGGTTTGATCAGTAACGGTTTCTGTTTAATCAGTTCTTTTAATACCGGATGACTGATGTCAAGGATCACCTCACAGCCTTTATCCCGACAAACGCTGAGTATTTCATCGTAAAAACTGCTTTCAATCCCGGGAGGGAGACTGCCACTGATAACCAGTTTATCTCCTTCGTTCAGACAGCCAAGGTGATGGAGAACCTGGAGCTTACAGTCATCATCAACATGGTTTCCCGGGTTAAGCAGTTTGTATTCATGTTTCCCGTCATTAATAATGATATTTATCCTTGTCGGCTGGTTTACCCATGCGGGAATCACTTTAAACTTTTCCTTAAGCAGTTCTTCCACAATATAACGGCCAGTAAACCCGCCGAAAATCCCCATAATATGTGCAGGCTAATTGAAGTGACCTAATACACGCGCAACATTGACACCTTTTCCGTTCGGGCAATATTCAGTATGGTGAGCACGATTAACAACGGAAGGAGTGACAGGATCGCACGAAATATTCATATCTATTGCGGTGTTTAGTGTCAGTGTATAAATCACAGTAGCGTACCTCTTTTATTCTCCAGAGCAGCAGCTCTGGCAGCAGGGTAAATTTACAAATAAGCAGGTTAACTTTCTAAATGCTGGCAGGACTGACAAAAGGGCTACGGGTGATCGCGTTACAATTTTTCTCAGGAACGTTAGATACCAGTATGTAAGATATCCCGTGTTCCACTTAGGTGAGCCCCATTTGTAAAGAACTTCAGGATCCCGTACAGAAATAACTGACACGCAACTATCCCGGAAGTTAATGCTCATATCCGCATATTCACTGTCCGAAACATGAATGCCGATGATGAACCTCCCACTTCCCCGGCACCGGTGCAAAATGCTCTCAGTTAAGACGGTCCTCATATCATTCACTTCCTAAAAATAAGTTATCAGCAACAAATCTTCATTTAGAAATAAATGTATCAATGCAGAGGAGTTTTTTTTGTGATCAAATGCACAGTTCAGGAATACACCCTTCAAATTGAAAGACAAAAATATAGTTAACTTTCATTTGTAAATGACACTAAAATATAAATTAAATAACTCAAGCGTTTGATTACCGGTGATTTAAATTATTTCAGCCTGCATTTTCGCCCGCAAAGAGAGATGCTGCATTTCGGGATCAGACCATGAACAATCCCCTAAAAGATTGCTCATGACAGAAAATGGCAACAGCTCTCAGACTGAAACATCATGATGTTCCAGAAAAGCAGTCACTTCATCCCTGGTAGAGGCCCCTTCCATTGGGCCCCGACGTGTCACAGCCATTGCGCCACACGCATTGGCGAAACGGAGTGCCTGCTCAACACCGTAACCCAGCGAGCAGCTGGCAATAAAAGCGCCGCCAAAGCAATCCCCCGCACCGGTAGGATCGATTTCATCTACCTGATGGCCGCTGATATGATAAGTCCCGGCAGGTGAATAATAACTGGCCCCTTGCTTCCCTCGCTTGATGATTACTTCCCTGACACCGTTATTCAGATAGCCTTCTACCGCTTTGTTCTCTGATATCTGTGAAGACAACAGCGTAACTTCATTCTCACTCGGCAAAAAGATATCCGTCAGTTCAAGTACATAATGCAGTGCATCACGCATTTCCGGGATATCTAACATTTCTTTACGAATATTAGGGTCAAAGGAGACGATACCGCCATTTGCTTTTACAATTGATGCGGCTTTCTTGACAGCATTAACCAGCGGGAAGGAGAACAAGGATGATCCCATCACATGGAAATAACGGCATTCTTTAAGCAACTCCTCAGTGACATCATCAGCAGAAATCTTCCCGCAGGCTGCGTTTTTAATATTAAAAATAAAATCTCGTTCACCGTCAGGATGATAAGTAACAAAAGCACTTCCGGTTGAATCAGCAGGCAAAATACGGATGCCTCGCGTATCAACACCATCGCTTGCCAGACGTTCAATATTCATTCTGCCAAAACCATCATTCCCCACGCAGCTGATGATTCCACATGGCGCACCAAGTCTGGTGACTTGATCAATAAAGATAGCCGGTGCACCGCTGGGATAGGGCCCATGCCACATTCCCGGTGAGGAAAAGGATTGTCCAACCTTGTCAGCCATAATCTCAACCAGTATTTCACCGATGGTATAAATCTTTTCCATTATTCTGACCCTCAGTTAAATTAATAGGTAACTTTGCCCCGGTCATCCGCGTTTCTTTTTATTTCTCACATCAACATAGACTGCAATAAGAATTACGAGCCCTTTTACCACCATCTGATAAAAATAGGGAACATTCATCAGGTTCATACCATTATTGATAATACCGATAATAAGTGCACCAATTAAGGTTCCAATCACTGTACCATACCCACCGTTGAGACTGGTACCACCAAGAACTGCAGCAGCAATAGCATCAAGCTCATAGCTCAGGGCGGCATTAGGTTGCCCTGAACACAGGCGTGAGGCCAGAATCATTCCACTGATACCTGCCATTACTGCGGTTATCATAAAAACTTTAATCTTCAGTGTGGTTACATTAATACCAGAATATATGGTAACTTCTCTGTTGCCACCGGTGATATATATCTTACGACCAAATGTGGTTTTAGATAATACGAAGTGATTCACAAGTAATAAGACTAGCAGGATCAAAATCGGTACGGGGATATAAAGAAAGACACCACTCCCCAATGCAAGAAACGTATCATCTTTAATCATTACCGGCGTACCTTCAGTCAGAATATATGCAATCCCTCTGAAGATCCCCATAGTCGCAACCGTAACAATGAAAGAAGGAATACAGGCTATCGCAGTCAATCCTCCATTGATAAGGCCGAGCAGCATCGCTGCCACAACAGAGAGCGGAAGGACAAGAATAAAAGGAATACCAAAAGATAACCCCAGAGCTGAAAATGTACCGATCAGTGCAATCGTTGATCCAACTGAAAGATCTATATCGCCCAGTAATAACACATAGGTCATACCATAAGCGATTATGGCAATAATCGACACCTGAAGAATTATGTTTGTGATATTGTTCACAGTCAGGAAATTGTCATTAGCCAGGGTGAATAATACGATTAATGCCAGCAGACCAATCAGTATCCCTCCGTACTGTTTAATCATTTTAGCCATGGATGAGTGCCCCTTGAGTTCGCCTGCGGGAGTGTGAATAGCTTTTTCGTTCATTGTCCGACTCCTGTTGCTTCAATCATGACCTGAGTCTGTGTTAAACCTGCGCTGGAAAAAGTGGCAGCGATTTTTTTATTCCGCATCACGATCAACCTGTCACTCAGTGCCATGACTTCGGGGAGTTCGGAAGACACCAGGATAATGGCCGTTCCCTGAGCGCTGAGCTGCCGGATAACGTTGTAAATCTCAAATTTCGCCACAACATCCACACCGCGCGTAGGTTCATCCAGGATCAATATACGCGGTAGTTTTTCAAGCCATTTCGAGAGAACGATCTTTTGCTGATTACCCCCACTCAAAGTACTGACAAGCTGATGGGGAGAATTAACCTTGATGTTCATTCGCTGAATGGCCTGAATGGTTTGTTTCAGCTCTTTTTTATGGCTGATGAATGCTGACCCAGTATGTTGAAACGCCACATGATGCACATTCATACCGACATAATGCATCAACACCAGCCCCTCCTCTTTGCGGTTTTCGGTCACAAAAGCAATCCCATGCTCAATTGCGTGCCGGGGGTTACGGAGCACAACTGGCGCACCGTCAATCAGGATCTCTCCCTGATAGCTTTCAAGGCCAAAAATGGATTTCATGAGATCGGAGCGTCCTGACCCCACAAGCCCGAAGAAACCCAGCACTTCCCCTGCCCGTACCGAAAAGCTGATGTCGTTGAATAACCGGGGATGACTCAATTTCCTGACCGCAAATAATTCAGCCGGCCCCCCCGGACAGTGGCATACCAATGCGCGGAGGGTAGATATCAGCCATTTCCCGTCCAACCATTTCGGCAATCAGTTTTTTAATCGTAGTCTCATCTTTTTGATGAGTGGCTATATACTGAACATCACGCATGACGGAAATATCATCCGATACTCGCATAATTTCATCCATGCGATGAGAAATGTAAATTATCGCCGTGCCACGGCGTTTTAATTTCTGTATAATATTAAAGAGAATTTCGGCCTCGTTGTCGCTGAGCGATGATGTCGGTTCATCCATAATCACCACTTTTGCCGGGTAGCTTAATGCTTTCGCAATTTCAACCAACTGACGCTGGGCCATCGACATCGTCCCGACAGTCTGTTGCGGGTCTACATTAATTCCAAGTTCAGAAAGTAATTTCTGGCAATCATTTACCAGTTTTCGGTCATTAATAAATCCGTATCGTGATGGCTCATGATTAGCATAAATGTTTTCTGCTACTGTCAGATTATTACTCAGACTTAACTCCTGAAAAATAATGGCAATACCCAGTGCGCGTGAATGGCTCGGACTGACAATACGAACCTCGTGCCCATTCAGCATAATTTGTCCTTTGGTCGGATGGTAAACGCCGGCAAGAATTTTCATCAGCGTTGATTTTCCGGCACCATTTTCACCTAGCAACGTATGCACTTTTCCTTTACGAATATTCAGGCTGACATTTCTTAAGGCATTAACTGGTCCGAAACTTTTGGCTATATCTCTTACTGCCAGGACGGGTTCCGTCATTTAATCTTCCACAAGCAATAAAGCACTTATCATGTTTTATCAGCAGATAATGTTGACAGTTATTTTTTAGTATAAATTCCAGGTGCTACAGAGATTATTTTATCTACCGGCTTACCGTTCAGATGATCCACCGCCGCATCAATCGCTTTTACCCCCATCTGATCGGGATACTGGCGTATTACAGCGACAAATGTTTTCTCTGTATCAACTGCCTGTCGCGCTTCCGGCATACCGTCAAAGCCAATAATTTTTATCTGGTCATTGTGCGCCGATTTGGCTGCAATGACGGCGGCGAGGGCCGCATCATCCCCGAAGCCAAATAATCCATTCAAATCAGGATGTGCCTGTAACATATTTTGCGCAACCGTTAAAGCTTCCGCGCACGTGATCCCGGTCTGGATAGAAACTATTTGTACATCCGGCGTCTCGGCGAGCCCTTTTTTAAATCCTTCTACCCTTTGTACAACAGACTGCACTGCAGGATAGTCAATGATTCCGACCTTACCTTTGCCATTAAGCAATTGCCCCATCAGTTTACCCGCCTTCACTCCTCCAGCGTAGTTATCAGTTGCTACATGCGTCACAACAGGTACCCCCTCAGCGGCCACATCAACGGTAATGACCGGAATACCTGCTTTTTCGGCTTTCATAATGGCAGCCTGAACGCCTTTCGAATCAACTGGAGAAATAATGATGGCATCAACTTTTCTCGTGATAAAGTCTTCAACATCAGAAAGTTGTTTATTTAAATCCTGATTAGCAACAGATAAACTCAATATTACATTATCTTTTTTCGTTTCACTTTTCATGGCATCTGCCAGTTCAATATAAAACGGATGTTGCTGGGTCAGCAGAGAGGCGCCTATCTGATATTCTTTTGCCAAAACTGCCTGAGATATCATTATGAGTCCGATAAACACTGCGACACCTGGAATTTTAAGCTGTTTCATATTCTATCCTCAGACTTATTGTAATTGATTTGTATATCAACCATTAAAGGTTAATAAGCACTCATCCATCTCTGACTACACTCCTCTGTTGGGAGTGTTCTTTTCAGCTACAAAATCTTCACCTTCATCACTTTCGATCCTCTGACTTTTAAAACATTATCCAGTCGGATTATGGATTAGCCTTCAAAACGGAATGAAAGACAACATAACTTTCGTTATGAAAGTCAATATATAAGCAAAACGTAAGCAAAAGCGTGAGGAAGATCGAGATTTACTTAAAAAGAGCAAAGATAAATTTAACTCTCTGATTTAAATCAAATTAAAATATAGCTAGGGAAGATATTCTCGCGCGAGGATTCATGTCGTGAACAAAAGGACATTCAAAATAAGACTCCTAACCATTTGATATTAATTAGTTAAATGCTTATCTCTGAAATTACAGGCCTTAAAACAGTCTGCACTCTTGATACCAGTGATTTATGGCAGTAATCCAGACTGAAGCTGCGTTACTTTCAATTAAAAGTACCGGGCGTTATAGTAGCGTCCTCATATATTTATGACCGGGGGTCAATGTGCCCAGAAAATCATCTAACCTATTAAAACGCCGATTAAAAATTGCAGAACTGGTGGGACAGCAGGGAGAAATAAAAGTAGATGACCTGTCCGTACTCCTTGGGGTTTCGGGAGTCACGATCCGAGGTGATCTTAACTACCTCGAACAACAGGGATACCTGAAACGTTCCTTCGGCGGTGCGATTGCGACACCTGCTGTTCTTAATATCTCTTCGCAGTATGAATCTTCAGTCTCCGCTCAGCCGGTGTCCCTCGTACACAAACTTGAGATTGCACATCACTGTGCAAGACTGATCTCAGACAGGGAAACAATCTTTCTGGGTCATGGTGAAACCTGTCGCAGAATTATTCCTTTTCTTTGTGAGAAGAAAAAGTTAAGAGTGATAGTTAATGACTTACAGCATGTCCTGCTGGCTGAACAATATATAGATGGTGATATCATCGTGGCTGGTGATGATGTCATTCGTCCCGAGTCATTACTTTCAGGTAAAACCTTTGATGATGTCATTCAGAAATTCACGATTAACCACTGTATTTTAGAAGTCAGCATACTTGAATCAAACGGTGGTTTAATTGTCAATCAACCATTACTGACATCACATTACCAGAGATGTATCGATAAAGCTCAGGATACAACTGCGATACTTAACCCTGTCCATGAAATATCGGGAACGATACCTACCCTCGGGAGTCTCAGTCAGGTGAATAATCTGGTAACCTGCCGTTTTATAAATGAAAATTATCAGCAATTACTTTCCGATGCCGATTTCAACATTCGCTACAGCAATAATGAATGTTTTACATGGTCTAACCGTAACTTATCCGGAGAATAAGGAGTGACTATGTCTGTTAATATCTGCTCTATGGGTGAACTTTTAGTTGAATTCCTCTCTAGGAATGCCAATCAGGGGTTTACTCAACCCGGTGAGTTCACCGGCCCCTATCCCAGCGGTGCTCCCGCAATTTTTGCAGCACAAGTAGCCAGACTGGGATTTAAATCCAATCTGTTCGGTTGTGTGGGTAACGATGACTTCGGTCGACTGAACATCGAAAGATTGCGCCTTGAAGGTGTCATAACCGATGGTATCAGTATTATTGATCAAGCCCCCACAGGCACCGCCTTTGTCAGCTACCGCAACCAGACAGAACGTGATTTTATATTTAATATCCCTAATAGCGCCAGTGGTCACTTTACTGCAAAACATATTGATATTAAATTACTAAAGCAATGCCAGCATATCCATATAATGGGGTCATCCTTGTTTTCCTTTCGTATCATTGATGCGATGCGAAAAGCCATTGAGATTGTAAAAGAGCATAACGGAACCGTCTCCTTTGATCCCAATATTCGTAAGGAAATGCTGAATATTCCCGAAATGGAACAGGCCTTTGACTATATCCTTGAGTATACAGATATTTTTTTGCCAAGTGAAAGTGAAATATCTCATTTCTCTAGGACAAAAAATCAGTCTGAGGATGAGGTTGTTTATGAATTATTAAATAATGGAATAAAATACGTCGTAATAAAAAGAGGCCCAAAAGGAGCAAGCCATTACCGTTTATCTAAAGGAAAAATCAGAGAACGCCATGTTCAGGGTCTGGGGACCAGGATTGTCGATCCAACCGGGGCGGGAGACTGTTTCGGTGCAACATTTGTCAGCCTGTTGCTGGCCGACTATCCGGAAGAAAAAGCACTGAAGTATGCGAACGCCAGTGGTGCTTTAGCTGTTTCTTCCAGAGGGCCAATGGAAGGTCTGTCATCTCTTACACAAATAGAAAGTCTTTTGTCTTCCGCTAAATGAGCTCACCCCTCCTGAGTGAGGGGTTATATCTAATAACATACTGACTTTTGGTGACAGAAGAGGTTATTTCCATATATTTGAGCAATATAGTCTTACGGATTTAATTCATGAGCATTCATATTTGTATCACTATACTAAAACAAGAGGACAGACATAAAATGCAAATTAATAATCACCAGAAAAAATAGACTAGCTATTTTAGCGGTTTGGCTTTCTTTATTCTTGGCCGAAGTACTATGCCAGGAATACGCCTTATTTTCCTTCCGTTACCATCACGCTTACGAGGACGTTCATTCCATAATTTTAACATAATGACTATAAGTGCCATTAACGCTGTTATTCCATTTGCAACTAATAGTGGTAAGTCGTTTAGCTTTGCACCATACGCAGACCAGCAACTTACGCCAAAAAAAGTGCAGCCCACATCCCAATTGATAACCCACTGGTATCTTTATTTTTAAGTATATGGACGACCTGCAAAAAAAATGAGCCCGTTGTTACCCATGCAGCCAGTGATCCCAAAGCCAGTGGCCACTGGAAAAGAAAATAAATAGATAAGAAACACAACAACATTGTAACAATAATAATAATTAAATTATTCACTACTCCTCCTTTTTTTAAGGCAAATATCCAAAAACTCTCAATCAGAAGCTGCATTTTTGCCTGGTGTAATTTTAAGTAAAGCCCCCCAATGCAGTTATAGCCTCTCATATACCGAATTAGCTGTCATCCTCCCATTACAGAATTGAAAAATAACCTGATTTTCATTACTATGCCCTACCACCTCAAATTCACTCCCGCTTTTTAAAATTAGCTTTAGTCTTCCCGAAATTATGCCCTCAAGTCAAGTCCTCCTAAAAATCACTGCACAATGATAATTTCAGAGTGTTTTGAGTGTCACTGTAAGATTGTCAGGAACATTAAAGTGCTGCTGAGAGGCAATGACGCGTGTTCATCATATCTTCATGTCGCGCATATAAAACCTACGTTTTCACATAACATTTTTCGTAACTTATGTCTATTTAACATTCTTGTTACAGTGCAGAACAGCGCATCATAAATACTTATAGCATTAGCTAACCTCGCATTTTCAAATGCATAAGTAATTCCAACCAATAGTTAGTATTCTTCCCTATTGCATCTTGACAGGGCGATTTCCGTCAATGCAATGACACGATCATATTTCACTAATAAGTTAACAAATAACAGGGAAAGAACCGTTAAAGCTATATAACCATATGCCAGTCCTGTAATCCAGTCATGTCCTTCAATCGGTTTTGATATAGTGATTATCATAGAGATGACACCTGGAAGTATCCCTAATTTTTCGACAGGCCCTGCAACAAGATTTATTCTTTTATTCAAATATTCCCGTTCATGCCTGACTTCCATCAACCCTATTTCAAGAGTGTCCTTTCCTAATAAAATAAACTCTGGAACGAAACGTTCATCAATGATAGATTCTTTTCTAATATTCTGATCAATACTGGCACTTAGCGGAGAAAAAAAGAAATATTTAATCGACCCTCGTTCCTGGTAGACTTTAATCAGGGGAATAAACATCAGTAAAAGATATGATAGAAATATGAGCAGCGCAGATAAATTGATAAGCCATTGCCCGGCAGGCTTAATAAGAAAATAAATACCCATGAACGTGAAGGCGAGCGAAACAGTAAAAACCAGCACAATGAATAATTTTAATTCCAGTCGGTTATTTGCAATTTTTCTGCCGTTCTTCAAATCATGACTCATGAGACTTCAACAAATCAAAATACTCCCTCACCCCTTTTTTATTATTTTCAGCCATCGCATTACACCCAATAAAATAAGTTACAAATCATCCCATTACGTTTTACTAAATCACTCCAGATAATATCAAAACCGACCAAAGCAGTAAAGATATAATTTATGCTTTACAGCATAATATAACTACAACCGATGACCGGACCTGGAGATATAGAAAAAAGCTATCACCCCAAAATGCAGGCAAAACAGATTCTTCGCTCAACTGAAAAAAAACCTACGATTTAAGGATATCGAGGAGACACCTGATGAGATTTTTTAAAGTCCATGTCAACTGACTCTTTTTGTCAGACAGGTGTGATCAGGCTATAGAGATGAGTAACTTCTGGGTTAATCTCATCATCAATCCGCCATCCACATCGCCTGAACACCATTTCAAATGGTGGAATATTACCAGTTATACGGACTTTGAGCGGTGTTACTTGTTTACCGTCTTCATCAAAAGCCACAGCCAGTGCAGAACGACAAATATAGATACCATTCATATCCGGATTCATTGAAACAGCATTGCGACCAGTCCATTCTCGCTCTGAAAGTAAACAGTATATCCAGTTCATAGCCTTGGCCGTTTCCAGCGCAAAAGTCAGCCGGAAAAGGTCAGTTTGTTCTGACAACACTCCGCTACCAGAATACCAAAGGTATTCAAGCTTACCTGAAAGCCTGGCCTTCCCCCCCATAGTTCTTCCCTGCTTTAGCAACCACTCAATGTCAGGTGCTACTTCTCTCGGAAGACGATGCTGTTTCAATGCTGCCGCCAGCCAGCGCGTCAGAAACAGATTTTCCTCAAACTCTGACCTGATTGCGCCACCCTGGCCCGCCAGTCTCAGCGCCACTAGTGCGCACCACGCCATATGCCCTGCTTTCTTTGTCAAGGATTCATCTGTCACTACGTCATTCTCTCATCTACCAGTTATTACTTTCCCCGAATACTTTTCCTCAGGAGGGTCCCTGCTCCTGACTCATAAAAATGGCCCCTGATTTATTTTCATCCCCCCATCCTGACATGGCGAACGAAATTGAACACCGCTTTTCCATCCTCACCAATATCCCTAGGCTTACAGTAAGTTTTACGAGAGCATATTTATTCTCCCCCAGACCACATATCCGCTCCTGCTTTCATTATTTAAGAGGAGGTGAAAAAACGACGTTGAGTCTATTATATTTGCCTTAGAGCAAGCTGTACCAGTTCAGGCAAGGTTATGTCAAGTCTTCAACACATGCTTAACGCCGTGTGTTTGTCTAAATAAAAAAAACGCATTGTTCGGTCACTTATCTTTTTTGTCCAGCCAGCCGCTCCACAAGGTCAGCAGCAAACCGACGATGACCATAATCGCGCCAACCCACGGCGTCGCACCCAGTCCCAGCCGGGAATCCGCCACCAGCCCGCCGATGAAGGCGCCTAGCACGATGCCGGCATTGGCGGCCGACACGTTGATGGTGGAAGCGATGTCTACGTTGCCCGGCCGATGGCGCTGAGCAAGCTGCACGACGTAGAGCGCCAGCCCCGGCACGTTGCAGAACATGAGCGCGCCCAGCACGCCGAGCGTCAGGATCGAACCGATCACTGACGAGGCCGTGAAGGTGAAGATCAACAACACCCCCGCCTGCGCGCCGAGCATCAGCGCCAGCACTGGCACGACCTTCTTGTCGGATACCCGCCCGCCAAGGAAATTGCCGACGATCACCGCCCCCCATAAAGGGCCAGCATCCACGCCACGCCGTTCGGGCCAAAGCCGGTGATGTCGGCGAGGATCCTGGGCAGGTAGGCGAAGGCAACGAAAGTGCCGCCCAAGGCGCAGAAGTTCATGCCAAAAACGATCAGCAGGCGTCCGCTGCCCAGCACCTTAACCTGCTCAATGAAGCTGCCGGCCGGCGCGACGTCAATCTTCCGCGGCAAAGTGGCCGCCATCGCCAGCAGCGACACCAGACCGATGGCCGCGACAAACCAGTAGGCCATCGACCAGCCCAGGCGCTGCCCGATGACGGTTGCAATCGGCACGCCAGCGGCGACCGCGGTTGTCAGACCGCCGAACACGATCGCCACTGCCGAGGCCCGCCAATCTTCCCGGGGTCCGCTTGGAAAACGGAAAATATCCTACGCTAAGCCGATTTTTAGGCAGGCTTATGTCGTTGAACTCATGCCGATTCAGGGTGATCTATGTGATAGATGGCTAACCCACTTCATGACGATGGGCGAGAAAACTCGCCCTTTTTATTTAAGAAAATCAGTACTAACGGAGGATAAGAAGCGGCTGTTGCGTCTTTTGCAGCATTTCAGAGGTATGGCTACCGATAAAGAATTGTCGCAACCTGGAATGGCCGTAGGCCCCCATTACTATCAGATCGACAGCATTTTCCTCGGCGTAACGAATAAGCGCATCCCCGACGGATTGCCCGGTAATATGTGCTGTGCTGTTTTCTATACCCACGTCACGTAAAATTTGTTGTGCGGTCAGCAGACCTTCTTTCTTACCGTTTACCATGACAAGGTGACACTCCAGCCCGCTGAGTAAGGGACTCATCGTCAGACGCTCCAAGTTTCTCCTGCTTTCTTCACTACCATCATAAGCAAACATGACTCTGGAAGGCGCTGAGTAGTTCTCCGGAACAACCAGCAGGGGTTTCTTTTGCAGACGAATAACGCTTTCCAGATGAGAGCCTACCGGATACTGGCTACCCCGACGCCCCAGCACCATGAGACAAAGGTCGCTCAGCTGTGCCGGAATTTCATCCGGTGTACCGTGTTTTTGCATCAAAAGCACATTAGTGCTTCCCTGTTTTTGAAGCAGTTCAGCACAACTTTCCAGTATTGCTTTCCCCTGCGCCATCAGCAGGCGATTACGTTGCCCTTCGATTTCTACCAGCTCATCGGTTAGCAATTGCTGACTGTCTATGCCGAGAGTGCCGGTCAGGTCTGACACCACCGGGGTGCTGTCTTTTTCGATAACGTGCAACAGTGCAAGCTGTGAGTGTAAAGTGCGGGCTGCCCACGCACCATATTCACACACGGACCGCGTTGAAAGTGAACCGTCCACACAGGCTGTAACAGTATTATTCATAGTTTTCCCTCCGGTCTGTTAATGACCGCCCATCAGTTTTTCGACTTCTTCAGGTTTATCGTGGACACCAAACCGGTCAACGATGGTGCGGGTAGCTTCATTCATCCCACGTATCTCAACCTCGGTGCCCTCTCTGCGGAACTTGATGACCACCTTATCCAGGGCGCTGACGGATGTGATGTCCCAGAAATGGGCGTGTGAAACGTCTATCACCATATTCTCAATCGCTTCACGGAAATCAAAGTGGCTGGTAAAGCGGTCTGCTGATGCAAAGAATATCTGGCCGGTGATGGTATACGTCCGGCTCGTCCCTTCCAGAACTGAGGTTACACGCATGAACCGGGATACTTTCGTAGCAAAGTTGAGCGAAGCAATCAGTACACCGGTCAGCACGCCGAAGGCCAGATTATGTGTTGCCACCACAACCGCGACGGTAGCAAGCATGACCACGCTGGTTGAAAGGGGGTGTGTACGCAGGTTTGTAATGGAGCGCCAGGAGAATGTCCCGATGGAAACCATAATCATCACCGCGACAAGCGCTGCCATCGGGATTTGGGAAACCCAGTCGCGCAGAAACACAATTAGGCAAAGCAGCACCACGCCTGCTGTGAGGGTTGAAAGCCGTCCACGTCCACCGGATTTTACATTGATAACGGATTGTCCAATCATCGCGCAGCCTGCCATTCCTCCGATAAAGGATGTGCAGATATTCGCGATACCCTGAGCTTTGCACTCCCTGTTTTTGTCGCTTGGCGTGTCGGTCATGTCATCCACAATAGTGGCGGTCATCATCGACTCAAGCAGGCCAACCACAGCAAGCCCCGCAGAATAAGGCAAGATGATGAGCAGCGTCTGGAGATTTAAAGGCACGTCAGGAAGCAAGAAGACCGGCAGGCTGTTGGGAAGTTTCCCCATATCGCCGACGGTTCGCACATCCAGATGCAGCCACATGGCAATGCCGGTCAGTACCACGATGCACACAAGCGGTGAAGGAATGGTTTTGTTGATATAAGGGAAGAGGTAGATGATCCCGAGCCCCGCCGCAGTCATGGCATAAACATGCCATGTCACGTTGGTCAGCTCAGGCAACTGGGCCATAAATATCAGTATTGCCAGCGCATTAACAAATCCCGTGACCACTGAGCGTGAAACAAAACGCATCAGCCCGCCGAGCTTCAGGTAACCGGCTATCAGCTGGAATACTCCGGTCAGTATGGAGGCGGCCAGTAAATACTGTAAACCATGATCTTTCACCAGC
Source organism: Type-A symbiont of Plautia stali (assembly GCF_059731155.1). Classification (NCBI taxonomy): domain Bacteria; species Type-A symbiont of Plautia stali. The sequence goes on from NZ_AP035891.1 coordinate 2,850,561, forward strand.
GTCACCATCAGCAGCGCCATTGCGCCGGTGGATGACGAAATCATCGCCGGACGTCCGCCAAAGAAGGCCATAACGAGAGGAATACTGAACGCCGAGTAGAGGCCCACCTTGGGGATCGACACCGGCGATAATGGAAAAGGCGATCGCTTCTGGAATGAGTGCGAGCGCGACAACAATACCAGCCAGAATGTCACCACGGACATACCCAGCCAGTCCTTACGCGTCGAGGACAGCAACATAGTTATTTCTCAGTTTTTAGATACAGAGTCAGCCCCGGAGGACTACATTTTTACGTACGGTAAAGCACATCCGCAGACGGGATGTTATTGAGTGCGTTCTGAGGTTCGCTCAGTACGACAGAGGAAGGAAAAACTCAGGGTGGCGTAATTACGCATAACGATTGTCCGATTCTCCAGAGCGAGAGAGCATGTATTGCCGGGTCTGTTGCCCGGGATGAATGAGAGGCATAGGGTCTGAGCCAGGACCAAACCAAAGCCGCCCAATACTATAAACAAATTACAGGCAGGGTCAAACCCGGGATTCAGTACATAAGTCCTCACCAACAAGTGATACACATATTTTGCTTTGAAATGCCTGGCACATAGCTGATCGTCAAGCTGGAGCTACATTCAGGATGATTGCTGTCCTGCCTTTACCCTGAGTATGGTTTGCCGGGTAGTATTAAATTCCCGGGCGATGGCGCTGATACTTACCCCAGCCTTAACACGTGCAATAACATTAAGTTGTTGTTCTTGATTCAGAGCTGAAGGACGACCAAACCGCTTTCCAGCTGCTTTCGCTCTCGCAATACCTGAATGTGTGCGCTCAAGAAGCAAATCCCGTTCAAATTCCGCCACCGCTGAAATCACCTGCATCGTCATTCTCCCGGCAGCGCTGGTTAAATCAACACCTCCGAGCACTAGGCAGTGAACACGAATATCTGATGAAGCCAGTTGCTCTACAGTTTTTCTTATATCCATGGCATTACGCCCAAGACGATCCAGCTTGGTGACGATCAGTACATCACCATTTTCCATGCGATCAAGCAGCCGGATAAAACCGGGACGTTCGCTGGCAGCAACCGAACCACTTATATGTTCCTCAATCAGTCGCTGGGGTCTGATGGCAAAACCCGCCGCTTCAATTTCCCTTTGCTGATTCTCGGTGGTTTGCTCAAGAGTCGAAACCCGGCAGTAAGCAAAAACTCGTGACATAGGAAACTTTCCGTACGAAATGGACGTCCGAATTATAGCACCTGTACGAAATGAATTTCACTTACTTTCGGACAGATATATTAGAAAGTGTACGAAACCGACCGGTTTCGGTCAGTGCAAAGCGATAACAACAATGAACTATTTGTAGAGGAAGCATTTATGCCGCGGAGACAAATACTCAGTAGTGAAGAAAAAGAACGCTTGCTGGTTGTACTGGATGATGACGTCCTTCTGACACGCATGTGTTTTTTGAGTGAACATGATCTCACGCTTATTAATAAACACCGCAGACCCGCAAACCGCCTGGGCTTTGCTGTTTTACTCTGTTATTTGCGGGGGGCGGGGTTTCCTCCCGACAAAAATGCGTCTCCTCACGACGGAGTCGTTTCCCGGCTTGCGGCTCATTTGAAACTTCAGCCTGATTTGTGGGCCGAGTATGCATCAAGAGAGGTCACCCGCTGGGAGCATCTGGCTGAACTTTACCGCTACCTGGAATTATCCCCGTTCAACCGGACGCTGCAAAAAGCCTGCATTCGCCACCTTTATCCCCACGCCATGCGGACAGACAGAGGTTTTTTACTTGCGCAAGAAATGCTCTCCTGGCTCCACAATAATAATGTCATTTTCCCTTCTTTTGATGTTATCGAGCGAACCCTGGCCGAAGCCACAACGCTTGCAGACAGGGCGGTATTTTCTGCGCTGACCGAGCAGCTTGAACCGGAACATAAAGCGGCGCTGGACCGTCTGCTGGTCTCTGAGGGAGAGCAACCTTCACGGCTGGCTTGGATGCTCCAGCCTCCGGGAAAAATTAATGGTAAGAATGTCCTGCAACATATCGACCGGTTAAATGCGATAGAGTCGCTGGCACTGCCTGACGGTATTGCGCTTTCCGTTCACCAGAACCGGCTCCTGAAACTCGCACGTGAAGGCAGGAAAATGAGTAGCCGGGACCTGGCAAAATTTACGGCTGTTCGCCGTTATGCCTCGCTGGTTTGTGTCATATCGGAAGCCAGGGCCACCCTGACTGACGAAGTTATTGATCTGCACGAGCGCATTCTGGGCAGCCTGTTCAGCAGGGCAAAACGCACGCAGGCCGAACAACTCCAGCAAACGGGAAAGCTGATTCAGAGTAAGCTGAAGCAATACGTTACTGTCGGGCAGGCATTGCTTAATGCCAGAGAATCCGGTGAAGATCCCTGGGCTGCAATAGAAGACGTCCTTCCCTGGCAGGAATTCATCAACAGCGTTGAAGAGACACGGTTCCTGTCACGTAAGGACAATTTCGACCCGCTGCACCTGATCACCGAAAAATACAGTACGCTGCGTAAATACGCCCCCCGGATGCTGTCCGCGTTGCAGTTCAGGGCTGCACCCGCCGCAATGCCTCTCAGTGATGCACTGGATACCGTCAGGGAGATGTATCGAAAACAACTCCGAAAAGTACCGCCTTCCGCGCCAACCGGGTTCATCCCGGAAAGCTGGAGAAAAGTTGTGATCACTCCTACAGGCATTGACCGAAAATATTACGAATTTTGCGTGTTGAATGAACTAAAGGGAGCCTTACGTTCAGGTGACATCTGGGTAAAAGGATCTCGCCGCAACAGGAATTTCGATGATTATCTGATCCCGTCTGGCGATTTTGACAAATCCCTCCGGGATAACCAGTTACCCCTTACTGTTCCGACTGATTACCATGAATACATCAAGAGCCGTATGACTCTTCTGGCATCGCGCCTGGAGGAAGTCAATGCGATGGCGCTGGTCGGTGATTTGCCCGATGTTGATATATGGGATAAAGGCGTGAAAATTACTCCGCTGGATAACAGTGTCCCTTCAGCAGCATCCCCTTTAGGCGATCTGGTTTATGGCATGCTGCCTCACCCTAAAATTACTGAAATGCTGGATGAAGTGGACGGCTGGACAGGTTTTACCCGCCATTTTACACATCTCAAAAATAACCACGTCAGACCTAAAGACAGGAAGTTGTTACTGACCACCATCCTGGCAGATAGCATCAACCTTGGGCTGACAAAAATGGCCGAATCCTGTCCGGGAACGACAAAATCGTCACTTGAGGGCATCCAGGCCTGGTACATCAGGGATGAAACCTATTCAGCTGCACTGGCCGAGTTGGTTAATGCTCAGAAAAAACGGCCTCTGGCAGCATTCTGGGGCGATGGATCAACGTCATCGTCTGACGGACAGAACTTTCGGGTGGGGAGTCACGGGCGTTATGCGGGTCAGGTCAATCTGAAATACGGTCAGGAGCCTGGCGTGCAGATTTATACGCATATTTCGGACCAATACAGCCCGTTTTACACCAAAGTCATCAGTCGTGTGCGGGACTCAACACACGTGCTTGATGGTCTGCTGTACCACGAAACCGATCTGGAAATTACAGAGCATTACACCGACACCGCAGACTTCACCGAGCACGTTTTCGCGCTAATGCATCTGCTCGGATTCGAATTTGCGCCAAGGATCCGGGCTCTTAATGGCAAGCGGCTGTTTATTCATGGAAAAGCTGAGTTGTATCCAGGGCTTCAGTCAATCATCTCCTCAACCAGCCTGAATCTTAAGGAAATTGAAACCCACTGGCATGAGGTACTGCGTCTGGCAAGTTCTATAAAGCAGGGAACGGTCACAGCATCACTGATGATGAAAAAGCTGGCCAGCTACCCGAAACAGAATGGTCTGGCAAAGGCTCTGAGGGAGATTGGCCGCATCGAAAGGTCATTGTTTATGCTGGACTGGTTCCGGGATCCTTCCCTTCGTCGACGTGTACAGGCGGGGTTGAATAAAGGTGAGGCCCGCAATGCCCTTGCACGAGCAGTCTTTATGCACCGGCTGGGGGAAATCAGAGATCGGGGACTGGAAAATCAGAGCTACCGGGCCAGCGGGCTGACATTGCTGACTGCGGCGATTTCACTGTGGAATACAGTATATATAGAAAGAGCCATAGATTCTCTGAAGCGAAAAGGGATCCCACTAAATGAACAGCTGATTTCTCATCTGTCGCCGCTGGGATGGGAACACATCAACCTGAGTGGGGATTACGTCTGGCGAACAAACCTTAAGCTGGGACAGGGAAAATACCGTTCGTTACGCTCAGTAGATAACGGTCTGTACAAAAAACAGGCATAACGTAGGATATTTTCCGTTTTCCAAGCGGACCCCTTCCCCCACCAGACTCGCGGCGATCGCCGCACCGATGCCGAAAAAGATGCCATGCGGCAAGACAGAGACAATGCGCGCGACGATGAGGAACTCATAGCTCGCGGCCAACGCGGCCACCGTATTGGCGAGGACGAACAAGGCCATCACCGCAAGCATCAGCGTCTTGCGCGACAGGTTTCCCGTCAGCACCGCGAGGATCGGCGACCCGAAGCTGACGCCCAGCGCATAGCCGCTGACGACCAACCCGGCGCGCACCAAGTTGACCCCGAGGTCATCGGCGATCTGCGGCAGCACGCCGACGCTCGCGTATTCGCTGGTGCCGATGGCGAAGCCACCGACCATCATGGACAGCAAAGCGGGCATGGTGCCGCGCTGGGTGGAAACGGCCATCAAACACTCCGGAATAGATGAATTGGAACAAGTTTTCCGAAGCATAGAGGGAACAGCTACGATGAAATAGATGCTTTAGCTCAATTCACCATTGAAATGGATTCTTTATATGTCTCGACAGAACATCAATCGCGCCTTCGAGATGGAAGTGTTCATCGCGGTGGTGGCCGCCGAAGGCTTCACCGCAGCCGCCGAACCATTGGGCATTACGGCCTCGGCCGTCAGCAAACTCATCAATCGGCTGGAAACGCGCCTGGGGACGAAGCTGCTGCCGCACCACGCGCAAGCTGCAACTCACGCCCGAAGGCAGCGCCTTCCATGCACGCTGCCTGCGCATCCTTGACTACATCGACTGCGCCGAGCACGAGGCCGCACAGGTGGGATTGCCGCGTGGGCGCGTGCGGATCAACAGCCATGTGGCTTTCGGCATCCACTACCTGTTGCCGCATTTGCCGGAGTTTCTGGAACGCTACCCGGACGTTCAACTGGACGTGACACTGAGCGACATCGTGGTCGATCTGCTGGACGACCGCAGCGATGTGGCTATCCGCACCGGGCCGCTGCCGGACTCGTGGCTGACCCAACGGCGAATTGGCGCGAGCGGCATGGTGGTGGTGGCCTCGCCCGACTACCTACGGCGCACAGGTATCCCCGAAAGACCCGAAGACCTGCGCCAGCATCGGCGCCTGGGCTTCAACTACGCCCGGCATGTGGATGCCTGGCCCTTCATCGACTATGACGGCGAGCGCATCGCCATCGCACCCTCAGGCGGTCTGCGCCTGGGCGATGGCGAGAGCATGCGTCAGATGGCGCTGGCCGGGGTCGGTGTCGGTGTCGCCCGGCTGGCGCGCTATCACGTCGGAGCCGACCTTGCCGCCGGCCGGCTGGTGCCCTTGCTGGAAAACCACAACTGCGGCGCCGTGGAAGACATTCATGCGGTGTTCGTCGGCCTTGGCCGCCATGTGCCGGCCAGGGTCAGGGTGCTGCTCGACTTCCTGGCCGAACGGGTCGCGCAGGATTTGATTGTGGCTTCCGGAATAGATTAAAGAACCTATTTTTCCAGAATACGCCGCAGCCACGTATTACCGCAATGCTCTTCTATGTTGACCACAGTTTTTTCACCAGGCGTGACCTGCCCCCGGTAATCATCAGGGAACCGAAGCGTTATTGTGCGTTGAATGCCTGATGGAACTAGGCCTAAGAATGGTTACGGAGTCAGGAATAATACTCATACGGCGACGGTTAAAGATTGTAAATTGAGTTCAGATGAAAGCCCTCTGTATGGCCTGAGCGGACCTACTGGTTCCGGTAAAAATACTTTGCTGCGAGCTCTGATGGGATTGTTGCTGCCGAAAGAAGGGCTGGTTTTGCTGGAAAAATGCGTAGTAGGTTGAAAAAAGGCCACGGCATAGCCGTGACAGAGTTAACGGAGGCGCAGGCTTTTAACCCCGTACCTCACTGTAGGATGCAATATCCTGAGTCGGCAAAGCTGGCTCATCGCTTACGAGATAAAGTACCCGATTGGGCTGAGACGCTCCGGACGCACCTTTGTGTCCGTCGACATGTTCGCCGCCGTCATAGCAGTCGTAACCGCTGAGACCGCTCAAGGACTCTCTGTAGCTGTGACGCACCTCGCAGTCAAATACCGCAGAAATTTCCCCGACAACCTCACCTGACGGCGGGAACCAAGGCGTATCCATCTGCAGCGTAAGACTGTTTGGCGTATGGCGCTGCCAGTTGACATTGTGCCCGGCCGGCCACTCCAATACCGTACTGCCTGCAGTAGAGGCTGGTTATGGTCGATACGCCTGACATCAGCCCCCCGGAACCGTTCAGCTCTGCTGCCAGCCGCGTAGGTATGACGGCCAGCATATCGCAGGGCTTGGAGCGTTCAGGATACTGGCTGAGCCGCTCCCAGGCAGTTGCGGCATCAGACTCATCGCCGGCACTGACCAGACCAAACCAGTCGGTGTATTGCCTGGCAATCAGCTCCGCCATAACCTCACGTGCCGGGTCGGGAATATTTTCCCATTTCAGCGCGCCCAGACCTGACTGGTGATACAGCCGGTCAATGGTCCTGATAGTTTCCGTATCGAGGACGGCATCCTTAAGCAGGAGCGCCAGCCAGCTTTCAAACGCCTGATTGGCCGCAGTGGAAAGCCCTGTGCCTGCACGGACCAGACCCTGAAAAGGCGGATACGACGTTGTGCGCACCGGCTTGAGTATCCCCGCCGCGTCGGCCAGAAACAGCTGTATGCTCTGCTGCACGGCGTGGCGGTGACGCGGTACGTCAGTGCCGTTTATCCACTGCAGCATGACATCGATGCAGACGGATTTACCGGTGATTTCCAGGCGGTTATGACACCATTCGGACATAGTGAATACTCCTCTTTCATAAAAAAAAGAGGACACAGCCCCGTGAGGAGCGGTGTCCTCACGGGACGGCGGCAGTTACGGAATAACCGCCACCGGATAAGTTAATTACGCCGCCACAGCCTGACTTTCATGCAGTGCCAGCAGATATTCCGACGCTTCCCGGGCATGCCGGCAGGCGCGGAACAGGGCCTTTTTGTCAGATTTCAGCACCTTCAGCCAGTGGTCCACATAGCTGTCGTGCTGAACCTCACCAAACACGCCGAGCTGAGCACACAAAAACGCGCTGCCCATTTCGGCGATGAGCTCCTCAAAGGCATACACCGGGTCCCCGAACTGCCGGGATGAGGAGGTTATCCCCTCCCGGTTAAGTCGCTTCGCATGACCGGTACTGTGTACCAGCTCATGCAACAGCGTGGACCAGCAGTCCGCCTCCTTAAAAAACTGCTCAGCCATCGGCATCACAATTTCATCCGTCAGCGGGCGGTAATAAGCCCGGTTCTGAGGCAGCATCCGGTGTTTAACCCCTGTGGCGTTAAACATCCGGATCACCCTGTTCATCACGTCCGGACAGAGTATGCCGTCCTCATCCACCGTCGGTGGTTGCTCAGGTGAAGCCGCAACCTCTGCCGGCAACCCCTCACACTGCTCAGCGTTGAACAACTACAGGGGTTTAAGCATCGGCACGGTTTCCATCAGCGGTTTACCGTCACTGTCATAAAGGCGGTTGCCTTCTCGATCCTCCGCCTGCTTCGTCCAGTCCTTATAAACCACCGCCAGGGTGGCTTTCTCACCCTTACGCACCTGCCCGCCAGCCTGCTGCGCCTGCCGGTAAGTCATCCAGTGATTATTGCGAAAACCCTGCTCTTCCGCTGACATCCAGAGAAGCAGGACATTCACGCCGCTGTAGTGACGTCCGGTTGTGGCATTCAGGGGCAGACCGGCCAGACCGCTGCCGGCAGCCGCACGCCACGGCTTACGCTAGGGCGCGACGCCGTTTTCCAACGCGACAACAATGCGGTCGGTGATCTGGCGATAAAGATCAGTCTGTTTTGCCGGACGGCGAGCCGCCTTGTGTGAAGTTGTTTTTTTCATGAGATATACCTTTAATCAGAGGCATACCCCTGCGCCGGCGGGCGCAGAGATACGCCCGTCGACGGGAAATTCAGAAGTCAGTTACCATGCGGCATAAAACACAGGTATTCATGTTCAAAGTCAAAATCACTGAGCAGGCTTTCCAGCCTGTCACGCAGGGTGAAAACGTACTGCAGCTGGCGCTGAAGAAGCGGATTATCCTCATTACCCTCTGTAAATGTCGCAATCGCACAGTCCAGCCTCTCTTTCAGTTGCTGAATATGCTCGCGTGACAGTTCCAGATAGGTCGCGTTTTCCACCTCACCGACATGCTTATCCACCCAGGTAACCAGTGAAAAATCGCGGCTCAGTTCACACACCGGATGATACGGTGCCGGTACTGCGACGATCTGCCTGTGCTGGCTGTAGAGAAATATATCCAGTCCCATACGGGCCTCCTTCGGTTCAGAAAGAGGCAGGAACCTTTCCGGCAGGAAAAGTCCCTGCCGGGGTGATAACGTCCGGTTATTCGCAGCGCCCCCTGCGGGGTCACCTGGGATAACCTGGCCTGCAGCCTGCCACAGGCGTTCAGAAAGGTTTGATGATCTTCAGGCTTCGCCCGCTTACAGCTGATGAAGGCCGCCTGGGTCAGCAGACGCACGGCGTTTTCACGCCAGCGGCAGAGTTCATCAGGCCCGACACAGGCACTGAAGTGACAGACCGCACTCACCAAAAACTGATCGGTCTTCTGGCGATACTGCGCCACTTTTACCCGGTCAGTCGCTGCGGTGAGCACCTGTATCTGTGTATTGGTAATCAGGATCCTCAGGTCCGTCCTGCCGGACAGTACAGAGGTGGCGACCGCGTCGCTTATCGTCAGTGATTCAATTAAATCATTGCCGCCAGCAAGCAGGCGCGCCGTTTCGTACCAGTTCTCATTTTTCTGAGGGTGACACCCTGCGGCATACGCAATACGCGGCACCGGATCGTTGCCCTGCCAGGCACCGGTGGCCGGCATAAGATAAACACCCTCATCCTTTGCCAGATGAAGCCGAAGCCGGCCTCCCTGCATGCGGGCGGTCAGCAGGACGTTCGTCAGGTCTTTATTGTCGAAAAAAAGCATGGGTTCTCCTGTAAAAACGGGAGAGCCGCTCCGTCCGGAGTCATCTCTCCCGACGGGGTTAAAGTCATTACTGTTTAAAACGAGTCAGATTTTTCCGCGACCCGCTTCAGTTCATACAGCTGAAATTCAGCTTCTGTAAACGCATTCCAGTCGTCGTTGCTCAGTACCCGCTCACCACCAGACAGCAGCTGCAGCAGCAGGGAATCAAACGCGCCATCGCTCACCGGTGTTTTCAGTACCGGCTGAGGCGCGGTCAGCGTCGGTTGCTCAGGCAAGCCGAGATGTTGTTCAATCCAGCGTAACGGTAACGCCCAGCTGCGACCCTCGTCTGAAGAATGTATCCGGAAGCTGTCAGGACACAGGTTATGCAGCAGGACCATCACAATGCGTGCAAAGAAATCGCAGGGCTGATGCTGAAAATCCAGCTCCTGGATACTCAGCGTATTGCGGTTGCGCTCACGCTCAATCGTCATGTTGACCGGCCAGACACTGCCGCCTGTGTCGCCACAGAACGCCATGACATCAGCAACCGGAAACAGGTCAGCCGCGCGATTAAGCGACGGCAGATACGTATTCCCCGGACGCAGACGCACCGGCAGTTGCCAGAAAGTTTCTGTAACGGCCAGAACGAAAGCATGCCAGTGTCGCAACGGAACCGTGCTGACATGCTCGATGGTGTAGACAACCGACATGGAAGCCGGCGAAGAAAATAGGTTTTTCATCGATAAATCCTCCGCGAATAAAAAGGGGGGATTTATGCCCCGGACGGGAGTAAATCCCCGTCAGGGTCCACAACATTTTACGGTCACGGCCTTCATCAGCCGATCAGTTCAGTGCATATGAATCTGATTGCTCCTGATACACATATTCAGGATTAAAGCGGAGGCGTTGCAGCACAGCTAACGACAGTGGATCAGCGAAATTTATGCCAGAAACGGCCACACCATTCAGTATGTCGCCAGCCTTAACCCGGGAAGAATATCCGTAATACTGACACCAGACGCAAAGTTCGGGGTCAGCCGGATCACAATCACCGAGGGGTGCGATAAAAACCTGTTCGCCACAGGAGATGTTATCTCTGAGGATTTCGCCCCGGATGAAAACGCCACTTACGGGGCTGTAATGAGCGGGACATACATCCCGTCGGGCCTCAGACATCGACAGAATACGAAAAGTGACATCGTGCAGCGCTTCAGTCATAAGAATGCCCTCCGGAAAGAAAACTGTAGCGCAGGTGTGCCAAATGCTGTGCCTGACGGCAGGCATGGCGGTATGCGTTTCGACGACCTGTCATTCCCTCAGGAAAGGAGACCGGCAGGCGGTGAAAAACATACTCGCCGCGGTGGCAGCCTGTACGGACGGTAAGAAAGACCTTAACGCCCTAGTCTTTGACAGAAGTGATATGCGCACGGACGGCATAATTGCCCGAGCCGTTGACATACCAGCCGCTGTTGCGATGCAGATAAATGAAAGATTTTAATTTCCAGACAGTTGCGTCAGCAGACTGCTGAAGTTGAGTAAGAAGGTGTTCAGGGAAAACCGCAGAAGAGATGACAGACATTGTGTTTCTCCATAAAAAAAGGAAACACCTGCCCGGCCGGGAAGTGTTTCCCGTCGGGGAGTCAGAAAAAACAACATTCTGACTGTCTGATAAGTTGAAATGACCTCAATCACTATTCAGTGATATCCGTTTCCAGAGGTTAAACGGATTTACCACCCGAAGGTATCCTCTCTCAGGCTGCGAGGATTTTCCGGTCACCCGAAGGTGTTTCTCTCAGACCGGTAAAACGTTGGTTGGCAGTCACCCGAAGGCGCTCCTCTCAGACTGCCGGAGCATTAGCTGGTTGCATGTAGCAACAAGTAAGCCTGTCTATTTTCAGAGCAAATAGTGATTATGTCAACCTAGGTATCAAATGGGTGTACCTATTAAATACTACCCAATTTATTGATAGAATATAAATAAGTTACCATTCATATGATACCAATTGGAATGTGACTATTTTAATGTTACTGCCGGAGGGACTTTGTTTATATTTGGATATCTTCGTGCTTCAACACATAGAACAGGATGCGTTGCGTGCAAAAGCGAGGCTCAAGGACTTTGCTCAACAACACAATCATCGCATAGCTGGCTGGTATGTTGAAAATGCTTCAGGTGCAGCATTGCATCGACCGGAACTGATGAGACTGCTTCAGGATGCAGAGCCAGGAGATGCGATAGTTATAGAACAAGTAGATCGGCTTTCACGTTTGGATGATAACGGCTGGGAGTCTTTAAAAAAGATGATTCATGAGAAATCGCTTTCAATAATAAGCCTTGATCTGCCTACAAGTCATATTGCGCTATCCAGATCCGCAGCTGATGACTTTACCCGTAGTATGCTCCGGGCAGTGAATAATATGATGCTGGATATGTTAGCCGCAATTGCTCGTAAAGATTATGAAGATCGCCGCAGAAGGCAGATGGAGGGAATTACAAGCGCCAGGGAGAAGGGAAAATACAGGGGAAGGCTGGCAGACAAGGAAAAACATGAATTAATAAGAACTCTCCGCAATAAAAACGGAAAGTCAATAAACGAAACGGCAAGGCTCGCTGGCGTATCACGCATGACCGTTATTCGAGCATGTAAGGATAAAGATTGACTTTGAATAAGCCACAGCCCTGATTGTGCTGTGGCGTTACATCCTAAAATTGAATTGTAAAAACGTCTATTCTGTTTCCTCACGAAAATAAACCTGTTTGATATACCGCCCCCGGCCATCTCCGTGGCCCAGGTCCATTTAAACTAATGCCTCGGCTTCATCGCGACTCATTCCATTTTTAATATGATGATTTACAGCATCCCGTGAGTAAGCATAACGTAAACTGTGCGGCGCATTTTTACCATTCATCCCTGCCTCTCTTACAATATTTCGGTAACGATCAATTGCGGTATGCAGAGAGGGTTTATCAATCAGCTTTCCGTTATGTTCATTGACATAATGAATTGCCTTATCAAGAATTGATAAAACTTTTTCACGATTGAAAACTGTTGTTTCTCTCGGCCGCCCGCCTTTCGTCCCGAAAACAACACGGACACGCTCATTATTGTTAATCAATGACTGCTTCCATGTTTTTAACGACTTTGCGGACTGCACGGTTTCTTCTGTTCTCAACCCAAGGTATCTTGAAAGTTGTACCGCGAGCGCAACACCTTCATCTTTTTTAAGCGCAAAATTCACAACCGCATTAAGTTTTTCATCTGTAATAGGGAGTTTAGTGCCATCCCGGTTAGCACCAGAAATTTCCAGGGCTTGATTACTCAGGCTGGTATGATTGGGATCGGCCAGTTTATTTCTCCCTGCTGATAATAAAACAGAGCGGATAGCAGACATCTCATTCTGTAACGTCCTGAGAGACAAACTATCTGCCTTCCTGCTCTCAATATACTTTTCAATATGGGAAGTTTTGATATGTTTTACGTCCCTAATCTGAATATTCAGTTCAGACAGACGTTCAGAAAAACGTTCTGCAATTCTTGAGCGGTCAGCCACAGTTTTATAACTTCCCCGTCCCTGACGAGCAAGTGTGACAAGTTGTTTACACAGCTGTTTACTGAATCTGGACATTCCTATATCTCCACAGGGATACACGTCCCTCGGCTTGTAAATAAGCGGACGGATCTGTACCCCAGTAATTCATCCCCGACGACACGGTTGCTTTTGCGCTTCCTGCGTCTCAACTGGTATCTGTGCATCGGGGCGGCGAATTGTTGAGTTCTTGCGAGGCACCCCAGATCTCTGATCTGTTTGCTGCTTATGCAGAGCTGACTTACGTCAAGCTGCCTCCAACACTACTGTTCGCAGTGTCGCCATCGATACCGAGTCGATTTCCTCCTTACTGATAGTTGAACGTTCAGACGGCCTTCCGTCGTGCTTACGTTGATGTAAAAGTGAGTTTAATACCGTACTGACACGGACTACATGTTGGTCAGATGGTAGTAAAACGTTGAAAACCACGTCGTACGTGGGTTGAGACGTTATGCGCTGCGCGCGTCAATTGGTAGTGTCTTCGCCACTTCACAAGTGACGCCGCGCAGCTTCGTGCTCCTAATGCAACTCCATAAGCGGCCAAATGTACCAAATGGCCTTATCCGTCGATGCAAAAGTCGTACGAAACTCAGGGCGTATCCCTGGCAAGAATCATAACGTAGTGAAAGATCAGAGCCTGATTCAGCTCCTTTAATGACAATTCAACATCAGGAAGATGTGAATCATTGAGGCGTTAGCCGGCCAGTTTTTGGTCGGTGACCTTATCCACATTAGTGGCCCCCGTTTTCAAAGGTTAAACGGGTTTACCGCCATAAGGCGTCCCTCTCAGGTATGTGGGACATTAGCTGGCAGTCACCCGAAGGCGCTTCTCTCAGACCGCTGAAGCATTGGCTGGTAACCGCCCGAAGGCACCCCTCTCAGGTTACAGGGGTTTTGGATGGTCGCCGTAGCGACTTCTAATGCACTGGTGATGTTAGCAACGCCCCAGATGATCGTCAACTTTCTTATATTATTCATTGTCAGGGTCTGCATATATCACCATTCCAACAGCCATTAGATCCTCAACGTCATTAGCAAGAAAAGGTATAAAAGATTTGCTTTGAATTTTTTCTACTATACCTTGCCCAACGACTACAGGTACGTACTGGTGGCCAGGAAAAATATCATTTGGCTTACCTACCAGCACACCTCCGGTATATTCATGGCAATCAGGAAATACACTTGAAAGTGTACTCAGATATGAAATATCAATCAAATGACCAGTATCTGTTGTATACCAGGCATGAAGATTTAGGGCAGGCGTCTCAGAAAAATCTTCGGGCTGAAATCCCTTACTGGACCATTTTTCAAACTCATCATATGTGGGATTATAAATCCATTTATCTCCCTTCCATAATTGACCGACTGTTGTCCAAATTTTACAGCCAAGTGCGGATTCAAAATATGGCTGAAGGAAATGACACCACTTAAGACATTGCCCTGCTGAAAAAGAGAAGCTATCCACTTCATGCTTCATGACATACTTTTGTCATCATATTATTATAATCCAATTCACCATCTATCAAATCCCTTATTGAACCTTCATTAAAGCCCAGTCTTTTTTTAAATTTTAATGCATGCTCAAAGTTGGCTCTGTAATCCAGGGTTTCGTCACACTCTATAATTCGGCCTTTATATTTATTATGAAAACAGGACAAGAGATTAAACACGCTTACTCCTTATATATTTACGAGTGCGGATATAGCAATATCCACACCCTTAATAATTAATTATTTCCCTTCAGCCACATTTTTAATATTTTGCATTAAATTCTGCAAACCGCTACTTGCGAGTCTTTGCTTTGAAGAAGAACTGTACGTTATATGAATACGACTACCTGACCCATTTTTTCAAGCTCAACAGTAAGGTGATCATCATAGTCACCCCAGTATGAGCTCATTTTATAATAACTTCCAGTCATCGCATCCCATTCCTGATTACTATCGGTAATTGCGCTGGCAGTCCATTCGCCATCGTTATTTTTTCTCTGATTGATCTCAGTTCATCATTAGAAATAAACTTATACTTCCTTTTAATTCTTGCTGCTGCAGTATCAACATCTACTGGTACAGTATAACTTTTAGAGGTCGATTCTTTTTTTCTGAAGGAGATACTTTCATACGCTGCTCCTCATTTCCTGAGGAGTTACCTCTCATGGAATTCATTATTCCTGAGGCACCGTCACTGATTTTCTGGTTTGTAGTTGCTATATCATTCATACTACAAGCTGTTACGAGAGCAGGTAGTATTAAAATAGTATATAAACCCTTCATATTCCTTTTTTCTCCCTATTTTTACCGTGAAAATAAGAGCTTTAGTACGACTTAATATTCCGTCACATTGTAACAGACTGTAAAACCCTGCCGTATTGTATAATGAAAGTCAATGATGAGGTATAACAAATGGCTGGCCGTAAAAGGAAGCTCATTTCACTTTAATTATATCACTTAGCTTAGTCGTGAAGGCGGGGGAAAGCCTTTTTCTGCGCATCTTCCAGCCCATAGATGCATCTTTAATACCTTGCCCTGCAAACCAGACAGAGCCTTTGCCTGAATGGTTAATGCTGTCTATTAAAGTCATCAGCTCTTCGCTGTTACGATGAGGCTGAAAGTCATCAAAAAGGCTTAATTGAGATACGGCAGCGCTTCGGAAATCAGTGAGCATCACGCCAGCACGATGATAACGGTGCCCTGGTACAAATATCGTATCAAATGCCTTTATAGCCGCGTTGATGATATCCCGTGAATCCTGAGCGGGTACAGCAAGCTCTGTTACCGCCTGATTCTTATAAAACACCGCATTTTCTGAGAAAGGGCTGGTACTAATGAAAACCGCTACCCGTTTACAAAATTGATGCTCTGCACGGAGTTTTTCTGCTGCACGTTCAGCATGAGCGCAAATGGCCTGATGCAGGCGGACTTCGTCCGACGGTTTTTCTCCAAAAGATCGGGAGCATATGATTTGTTCTTTTAGGGCAGTAAATTCTTCTAAACCGAGGCAAGGAGTTCCGTTCAGCTCTCTGACCGTGCGCTCAACAACTACTGAGAACTGTTTACGAATGAATGAAGGCGACAGCTCAGCCAGCTGAAGTGCATTGTTAATGCCCATAAACTGTAATTTTTTACCCAGCCGCCGTCCGATACCCCAGACCTCCTCAACTGGTACTAAAGCCATTAACTTACGCTGACGCTGTCTGTCACTGAGATCTACCACACCTCGCGTTGCGGGCCAGCGCTTACTTGCATACTGAGCCAGTTTGGCGAGCGTTTTTGTAGGGCCTATTCCCACTCCCACAGTCAGATGTGTTCTTCGCTTAATCTGATCACGTATCTGGTGGCCAAACACCTCAAGCGATAACAGATTACGCATACACGTAAGATCACAAAAAGCTTCGTCGATACTGTAAATTTCCACTCGCGGAGTCAGTAACTGCAAAATAGTCATCACTCTGTCTGACATATCAGCATTTATGTGGAATAGAAAATCTACGAAAATTATTAATACTTTGAATAGCAGCGAAAAGCGAACACTCAATTATAAAGCCTTTAGTGTAAGTACCAATGCCTGTTGATAGATCCCGCCTGTTCTGCAAACAAACTTCAATTGATGAATTAAAGTAACCGTAGTCATTAGCCAGGTTCATCGCATATCGTTTTTTGTCGTCAAAACTTAAGGTTGATTTGCACCTCAACCATAAGGACGATGTATGTCAGATAAAAAACGTATCGCCATCACCGGATCGTCAGGGAAAATTGGCCGGGTTACAGTAGAGTGGCTTGAGAAAGCGGGTTATGACCTGTTTCTCATAGATAAAACAGACCCGATAACTGATACTCATCCTGCTATGATCGCTGATTTAGAGGATTTTGGTGCAACACTCGACGCGCTTTCCTCCGTAGGAGAAGACGTTTACTCACGACCCGAACTGGCAGCCTTTGATGCCGTTGTTCACCTCGCCAGTATTCCGCATCCTAGGATGATCCCCGACTCTGAAGAGTTCAGAAACAATATGCTGTCCACTTTCAACGTGTTTGAGGCATGCAGGCGTCTGGGTATTAAAAATATCGTCTGGTCATCGAGCGAAGTCCCTACCGGCGTGCCTTACGACCAATGGGATCCACCTTATGTGCCGGTAGATGAATATTATCCGACTCGTGGGCTCAGCATTTATGCGCTGACTAAAGTGCTGGGTGAAGAATTGGCCCGTCAGTTCTGCCTTAATAATCCTGATATGCGCATTACCTGTTTGCGGCTTTCTAACGTTATGGCGCCGCAAGAATATGCTCAGTTTGAAAGCTGGCAGGACGATCCGACCGTCAGGTTATGGAACATGTGGACCTTCGTTGACGTCCGGGACGTTGCTCAGGCAATTGAGAAAGCCCTTGAATATGACGTCAGGGGTAAAGATGAGTTCTTTATTACAAGCGATGTCACCTGCATGCGAACCCCTACGCAGGACCTTCTCCACCGCTACTACCCTGACGTTGAACAGCGTAAAAAATTTGCAGGTAATGAGTCAGTGCTGAGCAGCGAAAAAGCAATGCGTGTACTGGGTTACCGTCCGGCTCACCGCTGGACCGACAGCGTCTGATGATCCCTTTGCTACCGGCCTGTACAGGGTCGGGTAACATCTTTTAACTGGAGAATTGTATGAGTGAAAAAAAACTGGCTCTCATAACCGGCGCAAGTAACGGTATCGGACTGGCGCTGGCGGAAGAATTTGCGGCTAACGGATACGATCTTGCCATCGTAGCCCGGGATGAAAAAAAGCTATCAGCCGCCCGCGAACATCTGCAAAAACACTTCTCAGTTAACATTCACGTATTCAGTGCTGACCTGAGTGAGTATGACCAGATAACTGACCTTCAGGTCAGAATGGATAGGGCCGGTTTAAACCTCAGCGCCCTGGTCATAAACGCTGGACAGGGCCTCGGTGGCGCCTTTATTGACGGTACCGATCTTGAAAAAGAGCTCAGGTTAATCCGGCTTAACGTTGATGCTGTGGTCCATCTCTCTAAAATATTTATCCCGCGGCTTGTTGAAAAGGGCAACGGACACGTTCTTGTCACTTCCTCGCTCTCCGGCTCGGCACCAATACCTTTTGAAGCGGTTTACGGGGCGTTAAAAGCTTTCGTCAACTCCTTCTTTTACGCCATACGCAACGAGCTGATGGGAAGCGGTTTATCGATGACGCTTCTGATGCCCGGGGCAACGCAAACCAATTTCTTCAAAAATGCAGGACAGGCAAGCACGACGGTAGGTTCCATGAAAAAGGACGATCCGAAAGAAGTGGCCAAACGCGCCTGGTATGCCCTGATGACGGGGCATGAATTTGTCTACGGAAGCGAGTATGCCGAGTATGAGGGCGAGGTGATGAACAGAATGATGAGTGAATCGCACAAGGCTCAGCGTCACCGCATCATTTCTGAACCCAATTCTGCCACGAAAAAATAAAATACGCACGGCGCCGGGCATCAGCCCAGCGCCTCTTTCAGCAGGGTAAATACAATACCAAAAGCATGGTTGCTGACGGCCTCGTTGTAATGCGTTTTGCCCGGAACATCGGCTCTGGGACAGGTAAAAGAGTGAACCGCGCCGGCATAGCTCGTCAGCTGAAAATCACATCCGCAGGACGCCATTTCACCGGCGAAAGCTTGTATCTGCTCAGGGGTTACAAAAGGATCGTCGGCCCCGTTTAAAACAGCGATCTTGCCTCTTATATTCCCTTTTTCAGCAGGAATACGGGTATCAAGTGTACCGTGAAAACACGCCGTGAGAGCCAGAGGCGCTCCGCTGCGCGCCAGCTCGAGCACGCAATGCCCGCCATAGCAGAACCCTACAGCAGCAAGCTTATCCGCATTTACGTACCGAAGTTCCGCCAGTCGGGCCAGCGCTGCGTTAAGTATCAGCCGCTCTGCCGACCAGTCCTTGACAGAATGCATACAATTAGCCGCCTCCTCTGCCGAGTCAGGCAAATGGCCGTACAGATCGGCGACGAGCACAACGTAGCCTTTTTTTGCTATCGTGCGCGCATGTTCAATGCTTGATGCTGCGGTACCCATCATATTCGGGGCAAGAAGAATACCGGGAAGCGTTGCGTTTCCGGGATCACGAACGAGTACACCCGTAAAGATTTTTCCCACAGCATGGTAGTGAATGAATTCTTCAGTAATTGGCATGGCTCTGGCCTCTGTAAGTTCCTGTTACCCCGGCAACCTGCCTTTGTCCAGGCTGCCGGCGACATATCAGCTTTTCATCCAGCGTTCAAAAGCCACCTTCCAGTCAGGGTGCCAGCGCGACAGGGCCGGGCGGTTGTCCAGCATATCCTGGAAAGCCCACATGATGCGCCTGGCATCCATTTCGCTGGTAACAGCGTTATCAGGGCAAATGATATAGAAATCACCGCGCTCAAAGCGCGGGAGAAAATAATCAATGACCTGCGTGGCCGTCCACGCTTCATCTGGCTTGTTACCGCTGCGCTCATCCATACCGGGATCGTTCATATCGGTCCAAGTATAGCCTGGCACCAGAAGATGAGCGGTGAGCCTGGTACCGGTTTCCTTCACAAGCTGATGAGACAGCTGCTCTGTCAGCACTTTTACGGCTGCTTTTGAGGCGTTATAGGCTGCAAACCCGGGCGGGGTCGTAATACCCTCCTTCGAGCCGAGGTTAACAATCGCACCTTTATCTTCCATTTTTAGCATCTCTGGCAGAAAAATGTGCTGAGTGGCAACCATGGACAGCAGGTTTACCTCCATCTGCTGTCGCCAGAGAGTGGGGGAATCACAGGCGCCAGCAGCTATTTTCACGCCGGCATTATTAAACAGCAGATTTACTTTTCCCCAGTTGCTGTAAACGGTGTCCCTGAGATGCTGCTGGTCTTCATCATGGGTGATGTCGCCGGTAACCAGCAGCGTTTCAGCCTCCAGTTCGCCGGCCAGCTGCTCCAGGGCCTGTCTGTTGCGGTCAAAAAGACAAAGCCTCATGCCCTTTCGTGCCAGCTCCCTTGCAGCCGCGGCGCCAATACCTTTCGCCGCACCAGTTATTACTGCAACGTTACCTGTACTGATGACTTTATTGTTCATGATTTACTCCTGTCAGTAATGCGTACCGATATGAACATAAGGAGAAGTGCTAACAGGGAAAAAGCAGCCCCTACCCATCCTGTAGAGATCCAGCTTCCTCCCGAAGCGACAACGAAACCCCCTGCAGCCGCGCCAAGGGCATTGGAAATATTAAACGCGCTGTGGGTCAGGGAAGAGGCGAGAGTCTGTGCTTCACCGGCAATGTTCATCATATGCGCCTGAAGCGACGGCACGAGGGAAAACCCGCACTCCAGCATAAACAGCACAATGAGGACCGCTACCTGCACCATTCCCGCAAGGGAAAAAAGAGCCAGAAAGACGATATTCCATATGATGATGCCAAATATCGATGGGATCAGCGCAATGTCTGCCAGTCTGCCCCCGATAATGTTCCCTACAACCATGCCGGCTCCCCAGAGTACCAAGATCCACGGCACGGATGAGATTGTAAATCCGGCAGCTTCCGTCAGCGCTGGGGTAATAAAGCTGTATACGGCAAACATGCCGGCGAAGCTGACTGAAGCGACGGCAAACGTCATCAGGATCCGGTGACTCTTCAGTGCGCCAAGCTCCTTCAGCGGTGAAGCGGACCTGTCCGCCGCCACGGATGGAACAAAAAGCAGAACCATTATGGCCGTAAGCACAAGACCAGCTGTAACCATCCAGAATGACATTCTCCAGCCCAGCGCCTGCCCAGCCCATGTGACAAGCGGAACGCCGGCAACGTTCGCGACGGCAAGTCCCAGCATAACGTAACCGATATACCGTGCTTTATGCTGCGGTGATACCATTGAGGCCGCTACAAGCGCGGATACGCCGTACCAGGCACCGTGAGGCATACCTGAAATGAAACGCGCTGCCAGCATGGCGTTATAGCCCGTAGCCAGTGCGCTCAGGGCGTAACCTGCAAGCGCAATAATTAACAGTATCAGCAGCAGAGTTTTACGGGCCTGGCGCGCACCAAGCACCGCGATGGCCGGGGCACCGACCACCACGCCCGCCGCATAAGCGCTTATGTAGCCTCCTGCGGCAGGGATGGAAACGCCGGTCCCCTGGGCCAGGTCCGGCAGAAGGCTCATCGGTGCAAACTCGCCCGTACCGATGCACAATCCGCCCGCGCCCAGTGCAAGCATGGCGGGGAAAAGACCCATGGGTGGATGAATACGTTCACGCTGACGTGAAAGTGTTTGCTCAGACATTGCTATAACTCCCGATCGATTCAACTGCCGTATGCAAAAAGAAGAGCCGGTCCCTGTCGGGCAACGGCTCTCAGCTATGTGCAGCTTATGGGTCACGACGTTTCTTAAAGAACGGCAACAGGCAGTGGTATGTTGAATTGAAGTAAACTATAACCTCTTGTTTTGGATTATTGATGAATTTTATCGCCAGCATGGTTGCTTATTATTCAACTGACACATCTCTGGTTTCACCATGAAGAGTGATAAGCGTTATTTCGGAAGATTTTCCCAGCCGGAAAGGAAAACCGTTCCAGATGCCTGCACCGTTGCTGACGTAAAGCGCCAGGGAACCTTCTGCGTAAAGGCCAGACACAAAACCGTTATTGGCAGGTGCAACCAGCTTGTCCAGTCCGGCGATCATACCGCCGTGGGTATGTCCGGAGAGCTGAAGACTTACTTTGTTTTCTACTGCAAGGCCGGCATTCTCAGGCCTGTGGTCAAGAAGTATAATCGTTTCACCAGGGCGGGAAGACTTCAGAGCCTGTGCCAGGTCAGGCCCTGGCAGACCGTATGATGGCGCCACGGCATCCGTCACGCCCGCCAGATATAGCGAGTCGCCGCCACGGCTTACACGGTATCCTGTATTATTAAGAAAATGCAGGCCCATTTTTTCAAAGGTCAGGATCCAGTTTTCTGCGCCAAAGTAATATTCATGATTGCCCGTTACGGCAAAAACGCCGTCCCGCGCCCGTAGCTGGCCAAGCGGTTCAATGTCGGAGAGACGAGCATCCGGCCAGCCGTCAATCATATCCCCGGTAACCACTACCATATCCGCATCCAGCCCGAGTGTTCGGTTAACAACATCCTGTATCCAGCTTCTCGGCAGAAGTCTGCTGGCGTGTAAATCCGTCAGCTGAACTATCCGGTAACCTTCAAAACGGGGGGGGTAATCCCCTGAGCGCGACGTCTGTCTTTTTCACTTCAGGAACCGCTGTCCCATTTTTCAGGGCCAGCGTTGTCAGTATTGCCGCCAGAACAGGCAGAATAAACCAGAAAGCCGAATGCCATTGCATCCGGCGTCCTGATACAAGTCGGTGCAGTACCCAGAATATGTCCCGCAGTACTAACAGGACCGCCATAAAAACGGTCATACCGAAAAGCCAGGTGGTAAGCAGCAACAGCGGTTTTGGTATCTCCGGAGAAAACATATTCCCGGTAAATAATTTCGTAATCAGATGAAATTCGGAGGCCACAAGGAGTACGGTAGCGCCGATAATTTTTGCCGAAAGCGGGACGGGCAGCGGCCTGATAAACCGAAACAGCACGTAAAGCGCTGGAATGAGGGTCCAGATGTGAAACACGCAGAAATCTCCCGGGAATGAAAAACTGTTAGTTTGCCGTAGAATCGGGTTGCAACATTTAGTTGAATGAAACTAAACTTACCATCCTTCAGGAACAATTCCATTGAATGTCCTTTGACATTGCATTGAATTTTAATCAACGGTTTAACGCCATGTCCTCCAGACTATCTACCACGCTCACCCGAAGCGATCTGGCTGAGCTCAACGCATTTCTTATCACTGAGAAAAGGCGCAGTTTTACCAAAGCCGCCATAGAACTGGGAATAACCACCTCTGCGCTGAGTCATACCATTCGCAACCTTGAGACGCGCCTGGGCGTCAGGCTGCTGAACAGAACAAGCCGTACGGTCTCGCCGACCGAAGCGGGCGCGAGCCTGGCACTGCGCCTTGAAACAGGATTTAAAGAAATTGGCGACGCACTTGAGGAAATTAACCGCATGCGCGATCGGCCCGTGGGAAAGCTCAGGCTTAATGTGCTGAGTGACGGAGCACGCCTCATCATGGCGCGACATCTTCCGCGCTTTATCAGCAAATATCCTGAAGTGGAACTCGAAATCAGCGTTGATGACAGGATGGTCGATATCGTCAAGGAAGGGTTTGATGCCGGGATCCGATTTGGCGGAACCGTCCCTGAAGGTCTCGTTGCAGTCCGACTGGGAAAAGAACTCAGATGGGTAGCGGTGGCATCGCCACGCTATCTTTATCAGCATACTCCACCTGCCGCCCCAGAGGATCTGCGCCTGCATGACTGTATTCAACTGCGAACCGGCCAGGGCGTCATCTACAAATGGGAATTCCGTAAGGGAGATGACTATCGCGTGATTGACGTCAGGGGGCAGCTCTGCGTGAGTGAAACGGCGCTGGCAATTGAGCTTGCGCTATCCGGAGCAGGCATTGCTTACTGCCTTGAAGACAGGGTCCGTGACCACGTTCGTGACGGCAGCCTGAGGATCGTGCTCCCGGAATGGGCCCCCATCGAAGAGCCTATGTATCTTTACTATCCCGGCCACCGGCAAGTTCCACAGGGCCTGAAGGAGCTGATTGAGGTGCTAAAAGAAGGGATTGAAGCCGATAAAGAAATTTCTACTTAATAATCCAGCGCGCTGTTCTGACAATGTCAGTTTATGGAACATACCTTACTGATACTGATGACTTCCTCATGATTAGTGGTGCTGGTTTTAATTGCACTTCCTGGTTCACTGTAATGCTGGGGTTACAGGTCAAAATTATTCCTGAGGCTAATCTAACAGCTTCAGTAAGAAAGATTTCTGTCAATTAGCCTCAGATGGATAGATTTTAAGAATTCCCTGCCAGTCTCTCAGGCCTGTACAGTTTCAGAATACGTGAAAACTGTACTATGGAACACGGTAAGGAACTTATTCCGACTGCTTTTCCAGCGCAGCGCGTAAATTACGGAGTGATGTGGTAATGATGCTCCATACATCTTTCGGTTTGTCATGCTCAACAATGAACCATCTCACACCACTTTCCTTCGCAGCAGACAGAATCGCTGACCAGTCCAGCAGACCCTCTCCTGGCGGAGCGAAGTTCATTTCATCATCACGTACCCCCGATTGACGCATTATCTTTGGCGTGGATAGCATATATGCGACCAGGATAGGCCTTCAGAAACCTAACCGGGTCCTGACCACCTCGTGATACCCAGGCTGCATCCATTTCCAGCTTTAAATTTTTGTCCGAAGAATGATTAAGGATAATCTCCAGCGCCGTTGTCCCGGCATATTTTTTCATTTCAAAATCATGGTTATGGTAAGCAAGCTGGAGACCTTCATGATGCAGTTTTGCTCCTGCTGCATCCAGTCGTCTGGCAAAGTCAATCCAGCTCTGAACGCTGTCTGGACGCTCTTTTGGTTCAATCCACGGCACAACAATAGTGCTGTTTCCTACAGATTTATTGAATGCAACGGTCCGGGCAAAATCGTTTTCAAGGGTTGAAAGTTGTACGTGTGCTGAAGTAACAGTCAGGTCATTTTTTCCAGAAGGGTTGATAATTGTTTCGCGCTGAGGTCATGCGTTCCAACGATTTCGACGTGCTTAAAGCCTGCTTTATGTGCCATGGCGAATTGCTGCTCTGCAGAACCAGCATTGCGCAGGGTGTACATTTGCAGTGCAATTTTATCATCAACTGAAGCAGCTGAAGCTGCAAATGATATGAGCGCGGCTGATGACAGCAGTAATGTGCTTAAAACTGAACGATGGACCATGATCTCTCCCCTAGAATGTAATCGATTACAAATATGTATTAAATAGTAATGAATGAACTTTTTTGTCAATAGTTTAGAATGGAAAATGTGATGTAGACCATTTCAGGTTGACAGATGTGAGTAAGTTATAAATTGCGTTTTTTCCATTCATCCGAAGTCAATACTGTCAGAATGTGGTTGAGCGACGGTGACTACTATGCAAAGAAGAATAAAGAGAGAAAGTAACCAGGGCAGAGAACCATGATGGGATATTGGGACAGATTCAATCTTATGGCGGCGTATTTTCGATTCATAGAGTATTTAATACAATTTATGTCCGCTTTTGGCACAAACAGGTCCATATCAATCTTTGGGGTTAGTGGTTAATCTTGAAAGAGCCTGTTCTACTTTTTCAATGTCCTGCTCAACTATAGCTTTCTCATCAGGAGTGAGCGGAACCTCTTCTAGATAACGCCTGATAGATGTTTTACTCTCCAGTATCAGACCGCGCGCACTGTCTTTCAGCAGATTAAAATCGCAACCAATGCAGGCCATTCTGTGCGGACAACTGCTCCAGAATGGATTCATACAGAAGGACTCACCAAGATCATAATAGGTTGCCGGGCCAGTGAACGAGACCGCTTCGGGGTCATGATCGACAAGTACACTTATCATATGGGCAATCCGATCAGCCTTCACAAATGACGCTGCCAGCTGTGTAGGGCGGATCCGAATGTAATGAAGGGTTGACTGCGGTGATGAATGACCTGACCATTGCATCAGTTCATAAAGCGACATGCCCTGTGGCACACTGGAAAGTGCAGTGAGGGCTGAAGCTCGTCCACGGTGGCTGGTTATAGTGCCTCCGCTGTCTTCAACTGGCAGACCCGCTCTGGCACAGAGTACAGGGATGACCGTCCGGTTAATCACATCACTGCCGGCTGGCTTACCGCGATACTGGAAGAGATAACAAACTTTTTCTCCTGTGCGATCATCATTCAGTTTCGCCTGTTCCCCGGGACGGTCGTTCAACCATATGTCTACATATTTTTTTACAATGACAGAAACGGGTTTAACAAATGCCTTCGACGTCTTACCCGCTGGGACATTCAGATAACACAGTGTTCCGGCAGGAACGACGCTGCCATCCTCTCTGATAATGTCTTCTGACTGAGGTGTGACGCATTCCGTAGCCAGGCGCAGGAGTTCATTTTGTCGCAGACCAGCATGGGTCCAGATAACAGCCATTGCCTGAAGTGTTACCAATGGTGCAAAACTGGGTCTTCCGCAACCTGGGTGGAAGAAAATCAATGAAACTTTTTAGTTAACAAAGATCTAAGCTGTTTTAAGTTATGGATAACGATATGCCTTCACTTAAGACGCTTTTGCAGTTGCCTTGCGGGTGGCAAACGGTCCGGCAAACCACTGCCTCTGGCGGAGTGACGATCCATTTACATGGCGACCCGTAAAACCGGGCACTGCCCTGAATGCATGAAGCGCAGCACTTCTGTACACAGTCGACGACGCCGCAGGATACAGCATCTGCCATGTTCGGGCCAGGCTCTCTGGCTGATATTTGCCGTTCGCCACTGGTACTGCCGAAATCCATCCTGTTCACGCAAAATCTTTGCCGAATCTTTAGAGCCTTTTGCTGGTCCGCGACAGCAGGCTTCGCATTCACTGCAAAAATTACAGCATCAACTGGGGTTGATTGCCGGTGGAGAAGCGGGACGACGGGCTGCAACGGCAGCAGGTCTGCGGACCAGCGCGGATACCCTTATTCGCAGGGTAATAACTACCCCTGAAACAAAGCAACCATGTACTCCACACGTAGGAATCGACGAATGGGCCTGGTATCGGGGTCATCGTTACGGTACGCTGATAGTCAATCTTGATACTCACCGTCCCCTGGTTCTGCTTCCCGGACGCGACCGGCGTACACTGGCATCCTGGTTCAGAAAATATCCTGAGATACAGGTAGTATCACGGGATCGCGGTGGCATCTATGCTATGGCTGCCAGGGAAGGCGCACCTCAGGCAAGGCAGGTGGCAGACCGCTGGCACCTGCTGAAAAATATTGGTGATGCGCTCGAACGGATGATGTACAGATATATGCCTTTGATACGTCTTGTTGCCAGTGAACTGGCACCAAAAAAATCAGCAGAGTCAACGCCAGTAGAGCCACTATCATCAATCCGTCGCCCGGAACTGCTGAAACAGCAGACCCGCAAAAAACGACATCAACGGTGGACGGAGGTTATGGCCCTGCATAATTAAGGGATGCGGGTTCAGGGAAATATCCCGTATCACCGGATTATCCCGGGTGACGATAAGTCGATGGGTACAATCCGGGACATTCCCCGAAATGTCGACCCGTCCACCAAAACGGGGACTTCTGGATCCATGGAAGGGCTGGCTCGAAGAACAGCGCGAAAGCGGAAACCACAATGCCAGTCAGATATGGCGAGAAATGGTGGCGAAGGGGTTTACAGGCAGTGAAACCATCGTCAGGGACGCCGTTGCCAGATGGCGTAAAGGCTGGCTCCCGCCGGTTACTGCCATCGCCCGCCTTCCTTCCGCTTCCCGTGTGAGCCGCTGGCTGATGCCCTGGCGAATCATCAGAGGTGAAGAAAATTACGCTTCCCGTTTTATTAGTCTGCTGTGTGAAAAAGAGCCACAACTGAAAATAGCACAGCAACTGGCACTCGAGTTCTACCAGATCCTGAAAACCAAAAATAAACCACAGCTAAGCAACTGGTTCACCCGCGTCAGCGAAAGCGGTTCAACAGAACTTCAGCGTGTAGCCGCAGGGATGGAAACTGATACGGCGGCAATATGTGAAGCCATCACCAGCAGATGGAGTAATGGTGTTGTTGAGGGGCATGTAAATCGCCTGAAGATGCTGAAACGTCAGATGTATGGTCGGGCCGGGTTCGAGCTACTGAGGCGACGGGTAATGAGTCCTCTGGCATGAAAATCTCCACCCAGGTTGCGGAAGACCCACTTTTTACCCGTTGTTGACATGAAGTATGGAAAGAGGATAGTGAATTTCACTGAGCAGGTCTTCACGGCGCAGGTTCAGACTGGCCCAGATGAGTTTGAGCCAGACTGGATCATCAATCACTCTCGGATTTACACCACGGCGAAAAAGTGGTGTATCTGGCGTGGAAAGGTGACGCGCAGGGCTGAATTTCAGGCGTCCCCATCCCCATAGTTCGAAATCACTCATAAATCGTCGCAGTGAATAGATAAAATGCGCGATAATGAAATGGAAAAAATTTTCACTCCGGATCGTTATCAAGTTGCTATAAAAATTAATGGGCGCACCCTTAACCCTGACGATATGACTGCAGATCCCATGTTTACGCTATCGCCTCGTCATTGTTATTGTATATGTTTAAGTAATCGGCAAGATGAGCCAGAACTCTATGCTGCTTTTAAAGCTGATATCTGCATCGCATTCGACGTTGATCTCCTCCAAAAAAGACTTTCTCTTTTAGACCACCGATTCCCGGGCATTGAAATTAAAGGGAAAGATGTGATCTATTACCATCCAGGAACGGCACCAGATAGCTTCACTCCTGAAGAGCTTGTTTTTTTTAAACCAAATATATTTTCTCATGAAGCAGAGTATAGGATTGCGCTGTTTTATCCTCTGAACAAAACTGGGTTTGCATACGAGGGAGGAGTTTTACCTTTCAAAATGGAAGGTGAATCAATGTTCATGGATATTTCCCATAAGCAAAAAGGATTTATAAGTAAATGCGTTAAGAAGGTTATGCGAAGAAAATCTTCTTGACCTCGTAGTCAATTTTATGACGTTACTTAGCAAAAAAAACCGGCCCTGCGGGCCGGTATGCAATATTGTTATTTTCTTTTTGTAATCATGCCCCTGGTGAAGGCAAGTCTGTAGTTATACGTCAAGCCCGTTGATCCACAGCATCAGATACACCAGATCGGCCGAATCCGGCACCGTGATATACCAGCGCGGATGCGCGTACTCCTCTTCCTGCGGCCAGCTTGTCTGCCCCGTCACGGTGATGAGGATGTTTACCGCCTGCTTCAGCTTTCCCTCAAGATAGATGGCCACGCTGCTGCTGAGTCCCACCCGGTGCGGGTGACACGTCATTTTGACCGGCCCGGTCAGACGCTGCCTGAGCATTGCCCGCAGTCTCACCAGGTGCTGATGGGTCGCCGGGAGCACGCCGGGCTCCCCCTGAGGCGACAGGGTGAATAGCGCACCGCCACTGTGCTCATGAATAGCGGGTTCAGGGTACTTCAGTGTCATCATACCGTGGCAGGCTCCTGTTGTTTCTCCGTCAGACCGCGCAGACGGTCCAGATTCTGCGCGACGCGTTTTGCCGCCTCCAGTTCGCTGCAGTGAAATTCATTCATCAGCGCCCGGCGTTCGGCTTTCTCTTCTTTTTCCGTCATGCCCAGTGCCAGGAAGAGACTGGGCGGCACGGCACGAAAAAACGCTTCGATCCGTTTCGCCAGCACCACGCCTTCCGTATAACAACCCGACAGTTTACTGGCGGAAAGCAGCACCGATTCCTGCTCCGGCGTGAGCGCGCGGAAACGGCTGATATCTTTTACCTCCTCCGGGGACATGGTCAGACAAATCCACCATTCCGCCATGTTCAGCATTTTTTCGGCAATATCCGGGTAGTCCTTAAGGTTCTGGGTGGCCAGCCACAGCCCAGGCCCCGAGCTTACGCCACATCTTGACCACCTTCGTCATGTAGGGCGACAGCAGCGGGTTGACCGTGACGATATGCGCCTCATCCACCGTGAAGACAATATCCCGACCCAGGAACTGGTCACGCTCCGCGATGTTGTTAATCATGTTGGTCATCGAGACCATGGTCAGGGCCATCTGCGCCTCGTAGCCTTCACGCGCCAGATGCCCCAGGTCAACCAGCGTCACGTCCGCTTCCGGCCACAGCTCCCCTTCGCGGTTGAACAGCTCCGCCTCAAAGCTGCCGGCCTGGGTAAACATGCCCAGGGATTCCGCCATTTCCGCCGCTTTCGCCTTGCGCTGGGCATTGCGGACATTGATGACGCCCTCATCGTTGTCAGAGGCTATGTCATACAGCGCCTTCTGCAGGTCAGACGGCAGCATCTGTCGCTCTTCTTTATACGTGGCATGCGCCGCCATCAGCAGTGCCTCACGTATCATCGCCCTGTCGGCGCGCTTAAGGTCAGCCTCTTCTTTCGGGTCGCCGCCGGTGATCATCATGCGCGCGGAGATTTCCATTTCACCGAGAACGTCACGCTTGTCATCCTCGCCATCGTCGTCCGTGTCGATATCCGGCAGGTCGCTCTCATCCACGGCCTGGGCGGCCAGGCCTTCTTCCACCAGTTTGTGAGCATCAGCAAACGGCGGCAGACTGACGCCGCTCCCGGGTTTGACGCTGATTTTATTCACCGTCAGTCCGAGGCTGTCAAAGAAATCGGCCAGCAGGCCGAACGAGTTCCCGGCCTCCGCAATAAACAGCCGCGGACGGTGGACGGCCATCAGCTGGGAGAGCGCGGCACACAGGCGTGGCCGACTTGCCCGCTCCGGTCGGGCCGAACAACAGCAGATGCGCGTTCTGGGTGCGGTCGAGCTTGTTGAGCGGATCGAATGTCAGGGTATCCCCGCCGCGGTTGAAAAAGCTGAAGCCGGGGTGCCCCGTGCCGGTTTCCCGCCCGGTTACCGGCAAAAGTCCTGCCAGGTGCTGAACCCATGTCAGACGGGTATACCAGTGTTTTTTGTCGCTGTCCGGGTTAAAGCACATCGGCAGCGCCCGCAGCCAGCTGTTCAGCGGACCTTCTTCAAACTCCGGCCGTACCGGCTGCAGACCGGCCCCTAGCAATACGGTGGACAGCTCCAGCCGCTTGCGCTTCAGGCTGGTCATGTCATCGCCGCGCAGCAGGAAGGTGATCCCCGCCCGGTACAGTTTGTGCCGGTTGCCCAGATACTCTTTTACCGTCTTCACATCCTGGCGGACGCGGCCCGACTCGGTATTCTCACCGACCGCATTTTTCGACAGCCGGTTAAACTGCTCTTCAAGCCGGTCCTGGGGCTGCACCACCACGGTCATGCACACCATGGTCCCTTCCGGAAACATATCCATCAGGGCATTAATTTTCTTTTCACCCCGGCTTTTCTCGCCGGTCAGGGTGCCCGGCTCCGGCGGTGTACGCAGTTTTTCCACCGCCACCGCGCAGTGCGGCTTGTTGTCAATCCACCACACGCCGTTTTCCGGGTCTGAAACCGACGGCGTGAACCACAGGGTTTCGGCAAAATCATTGCTGACCGGCACGGTGCCTTCAGGTGTCTCGCGCGGGTCTGCGTAAGCAGCCTGCCGATAGAGCGTGGTTTTCTCCACCCAGTCCGGTGACGGATTGAACAGCCGCAGCAGCCAGCCATGCACCTGCAGGCCGTTCTGCCGGGTGCAGCGGATCCCCGCCCCGCCCAGGGCATTAACGACCCGGTCGCACACCTGGTTGAGCATCGCCACCGGCGGCATCGGATCCCGGCTTTTCCCAAGCCAGCGATAAACAACCATCCGGGTGCGGCGCTGCTGCCCGCGCCACGGCTGGCCGGTAATCAGCGAGTCAGTAAAAAGTCCCTCAGGCCGGGAGATACTGCGAATATGGCGCTCCATTTCACCCAGCCAGGCGTCGGTAAACGCCGTGCGCTGTGCATGTGGTTTGACATACCCGCGCAGCCTGTCCAGGTACGCGTCAGTGTCGTCCTCGTCCTGGCAGAAGAACTGCACGACCCAGGGATTCACGTCATGTTCATCAAAGCTGTCCTGAAGTGCATCCTCAACCGAGTCCCGGATTTGCTCCAGGCGCTCTTCGGTTCGCCCTTCGGTCGCCACCGGTGTCACATCATAAACGG
The DNA here is from genome assembly GCF_059731155.1 of Type-A symbiont of Plautia stali. NCBI lineage: Bacteria > Type-A symbiont of Plautia stali. The sequence continues at coordinate 2,882,202 of NZ_AP035891.1, forward strand.
CCCCCACCGACACGCCGTCATCAAGCAGGAGACACTGCTCTTCATCGAGAAATTCTGCCCAGGGCAAAAAGTCAATGATGGACGGATTGGCGTGATAAACCTTCTCCTCATCCTGGCGCGTCATTTTCCCGGGGCGATTCAGGGGTTGCCGGCCCTTCACGGCCGCGGTCAGGGTTTCATCTGCCTGAACGGACTGGCCGTCATCAACCGGCGTCTGCCGGTCGGTGGATTTATTACGCGTAAACAGTGAAAGCATTACAGGGCCTCCGTGCGCTCGCCAGGCATGGCATACTGCGTCTGGCTGTAGAACGGGAACACGGTGCTGTAACCCGGCACCGGCGTGTTACCGTCTGCCAGGTGGGGATACAGGTACATCACCATGTCGGGGTTGGGCAGCCGGGGAAACTGCTGGGTGATTTCGCTTTCCTGAGTACGACTGTAGCTGCGGTCGGCCTGCGCGTCCGCCTGCGTTTCGCTGCCCGTCAGCGGGCGTCGCAGCGTGTCGCGGGCCGCCGCAGACTGGCGGGAAGTACTGCCGCCACCGTCCGCCCCGTTCCACAGTTCAAGCATGGTGTTATCGCCCGCCGGCAGCATTTCCTCTTTGGAGGTTGAGCAGCCGCTGAGCATCACACAGCTCAGGGTCAGAATGAAAACCGTTCTGTACATTACCGGTATCTCCTTTGTGAGGCGGCCGGATCGTAACCGCCGCAGATAAAAACGAACGCACTGACATTCAGCAGGTGCCCCAGCTCCCGTAATGTCATACGCGGGCAGTAAAGCCGGCGCGGGATTTTCGGGCTGCGCCACGAAACGGCACACTCCCGGGCACTGAGCGGCAGGGAGAACCTGCCGATATCCAGTAAAAGCTGGCCATCGCGCCAGCGCAGTAAAGGTGCGCCGGCAGGCAACAGCGCTACGGGTCGCAGCAACAGAACCGCAGAAGACGCAGGGATCACGTCAATATGCCAGCCTGCCCCGTCGCTGAACGTCCAGCACACGGATGAAAGAGGGAAAAACGTTATCTGTCCCGCCATGGCCGTGTATTCAGTCCAGTCCGCCGTTGTCACTGACGCCACCCGGCAGGGTGAAGTCGTAGCGCACCTTACGGCCCTTATCTTCATAATCAATGGCCAGCTGACGGGTGATATGCACGGCAAGACGGGCACCGGGCGGCACATAAATGGCATCAAACGTCATCCCGTAACGCTGTTTGATCCAGTCGGTGGTTTCAGACATGCCGCCGGAAATGGCTTTCCCCAGCGCCGCCTGTCCGGCGTCGCCGGTCATGGTAGCGGAAATGCCATTCACGTTGTTCTGCGTCGTGTACTGCCCCTGGCTCATCGCTTCACCCGCCGCACCGGCAGCCGACAGGCCAAAGATGGTGGGCAGGTAGGTGGAGGCGTTGGACTTACGTTCGCCGCCAATGCACGGGATCCCGTTTTCATCCGAGATCCAGCCGATACCGCCACTGGTGCCGGTATCCTGTTTAGCCTGAGCGTTATTATTTTGCCCGCCGGCGTTGTTACTGGTGTCTGGTCTGGGGAGGGTGCGCACCGTACCGTCGGAAAAGACAAAGGTGACGCTGTTAACCTGCCCGCGCACGCAGGACAGCGTCCAGTCACCGCTGGCCGTCCCCGAAACAATCGCCCCTTCGACGTCCGGTAACTCGATGCCGTTCGCCGTCAGGTTATCCTTACCGATAAGCACCTTGAACGGATAAGGATCGGTCACGGTGCCGTTGATGGGCACACGGCCAAGCAGTGCCGTCATGGCGCGGCTGCCGACCAGCGTGGAATTTTCCGGCAGCGTGTAAACCGGCTCGGCGCTCTCTTCCGCCCCTTTTTCATTCGTCCGTCCCTTCACTTTCTCCTCATAAGCGGCTTTCTGGCGGGTCAGCTCATTTTCCCCCAGAAAAGAGGTCGGGAACTGAGGTGAGGCTTTGCCGCTGGCCGCATCCCGCGGATCCGTTTCTTTCTGGTCCGTCGGCGCGACCCATATCATGCCGTCGCTGCCCTGAGAAGCGCTCCCCCCGGTGCTGCTGCTCATGCCGTCCAGGCCCAGCCCCAGCGGGATATCGCTGTCCGCCGTTTTTTTCTCGCTGTCAGGCTTTTTGAGTTTGTCGGTCAGCTCCTGGATTTTCGCCGTCAGGCTCAGTTGTTCGTTCTGAAGCTGAGCCTGCCGCTTGTCGTACTGCTCGCGCAGACCATTAACGACCTCATTCACCTGTCCTGAAACGTCCTGATTGCGCCGGCGCAACCGCTCGTTTTCTTTCACCAAATCCGCGTTCTGCTTATCCAGCGTTTTCTGGCGGTCACGCACATCATTCAGCCGGCCAATGAGCGTGCGCAGGGTGTCCTCCGGCGTGTCGCCTTCCACCCCCAGCGCCTTCAGTTCATCCGGCGAGAGGTTTTTCAGGGAGCCGCTTTGTTTTGCCTGAGGTTGTTCTGCCGGTTCGTTTTTGCAGCTTTTGAGCCCCACGGCCAGCCCGGCAATCACCACGGCCGGCACGATAAACTTCACCAGGGCATTAGATTTAATCTGCATGGCGGGCCTCCTGTTTTACCGTGCGGGCCGCTTTACGCAGTGCAGACGGCTCAGCAATAAATGCGCTCTCCGGACGACCGGCGGTCACCACATACACCGTGGTGGTGTCTTCCGGCGTGCCGGCCGGACCGACCCAGCAGTGCTGGAAGGTGGCGGACACAAATTGTCCCTGCAGCGCACGCGGATCCAGAACGACTTTACGGCTGCCGGTGTTCGTGAGCCTGAGTGCCACCACGCTGCGGTTTGCCACGCCCCAGCCAGCCAGCGGCGTGACCGTTAATGGTTCAGAGGGATACAGCGTGCTGACGCGTCGGGGCAGATGCGGGTTGACCGGATGAATACCCGGGACCGCCTCGACCGTACGTGCCGGCGCATAAAGGCTTTGAGCGGCATAGCGGGTCAGCAGCACCGGGATGGGGGCGCTGTAGCGGATTTTTTTACGCTTTGCCTGGGTGCCGTCATCGCTGCTGGTGGGAGCAGATGAGCCTGATCCGGAAGCAGCCCGATCTGCACCACCTGGCTGACCGGCCGCATCGCCGGCGTGACTCACGCGTGCTGACATCACCGCTGTAGACCAGACGGACCGGCTCAGTCGGCCCTTTTTCACCGGCGGCGATATCAAACAGCAGAACCTCGCCGCTTTCCACATCCTGCAGCTGCACCCGCGTCTGCGGAAAGGCGCTGTCGGCTTTCAGGTAGACGGCACCCCCGGTGCTCTGCACCCGAAGTTTGCCGTTAAGCGCCGGCGGAAAACCAACGCGGACGTTTTTGTCCACAAAGACCACCCGCTCCTGCCCCACCTTCAGGGGGATCTGCAGCGGAATACGCTCCCATTTCATCAGCTCATCTGCGCCGGCAGGACGTGATACCAGTGTCGCCAGGGGCAGCAGGACGAAGGACAGCGCCATCAGCCCGGCGCGGTAGTGGGGTTTTTTACTCATCACTGAAACACTCCTGACTTCTCCGGTTTAGGTGCAGGCGGTGCCGCCTCCAGACGCTGGGGCACACCGGCATAACAGTCCAGCGCCAGACCGAACGGGTTGCGCTCCGCATCACCTTCCCTGCGCACCACTTTCAGCGGGTAACGCACCAGGGCGCGTTTGACCGCTCGGCATGGAAATATTCATCGGCCACCACGTCAAGGCGGGCAATCCAGTGATCGCGATCCTGTACGGTCACGCTCTGTGACTGGTAACCGCGACCGGGCACTTCATACACCACGCGCACGCGGTCGGTGAGTTCGCCGGCGTCACCGCGTTTCTTCGCGTCCGCTTTCAGGAAATCCTGACAGGACGGCGTCAGATACGGCGACAGCGCATTGATTTTGGCGGAATAATCCACCTCACCATTTTTCGGCTAGGCATTCAGTTGCTGGAAGATATAGAAGGCGAAAGAGTAAACGGTCGGGGGTGGCACCTCCCACTAGGGTCGCGTGCTGCCGGAGCGTAAATCCGGCGGGTTATGCACGGTCAGCTTACTGGGTGCCAGCATCCAGCCGGCACAGGCAAACATAAGGAAAAAGGCGAGCACGGCGCAGGCGATGCGCAGCGTCTGAATATGCTGGTCGCGGTCTTTTACCGCATGGCGAAAACGGCTCATGAGGCTCTCCTGTTACGTTTCACTGACCAGCCCCGGGCATCCACTATCAGTTTCGGATTGCCCATTCCCAGCCGGCGTTTTTTGGTCTCCAGTCGCTGCCAGAGCCAGTTCTCGGGCTTACCGCGCTTGAGCCTGGCCATCCAGCGGCCACCAAACCAGACCAGCAGCAGCGGCATGACCAGCAGGCCGGTGGGCACAACAACCCAGCCGGCCAGCGGGATAAACGGCAGTGACAGGAGCAGACCCGCACCCGCGCCGGCAAGGGCTGCCAGCCCCATCTCATGGGTGGTAAACCCGCGAAACACCACGGGCTCACTGTTGAGACGGTCAGGTAAAAAACGAATGGTCTGCATCGTCGCAGGCTCCTACAACAGAATGTCGGCAGACTTGCCGAGCAGCCAGATAACGGCAACCAGTAGCACCACACCCACCACCACAATGGCCCCGAATTTGGTCCAGGTGGCTTTCTCATTGCGGACTTCGGTGAAGGTGTGCAGGGCGGCAATGGCAACGTTGATAAAGGCAACGGCCGCCACGACCAGCCCCCCGATAACAATGCCGTCCTGCAGGTAGCCCTTGATTTGTCCGGACAGCCCGCTGCCGCCTCCGGACTCAGGCGCTTCAACGCTTGGCAAATCCGCAAAGGCCGGTTTGCAGGTGAGCCAGCCCAGGAGGGCAAGCGTACCGGCGCGGGTCAGCGTACGACTGGCGAGACGGCGCAGGCGGGCAACAACAGACTCAGAATGGTGCATGGAATTCATCTCCTGACGTAACGTTAATAATCGGGTTAACTGGCAAACATCCAGATACACACAAGCAACAGCAGCACGGTGCGGACGGCAAAACGCCCCAGCGCCGCGTCCCGCACTTTTGTGTTACTCCAGCCGGTCCAGACATCCGACAGCGCCCACGCGCGGCCCATAAAAAAAGAAACGCCAGCAGTGCCCCGATGCAGAGCAGATGAAGGATGTTCACATCAAGACTGCCGGAGCCGGCTTTAAACGCGTTCGTTTGTTCGGATGTCATGGGCATCAGGGCCGCTCCCGCCGGTAATTACCGGCCACAAAAGACGGGTCGCGCGGTTGCGCGCGGGAGGGCTCCAGATAGCGGTCAATGCCGCTGCGGATGGTGTTGAGATCGGATGTGGCCTGCCGGTAATCAAAGAAAAAGCGGCCACGGTCAGCCGGGTCGGCCTGTGCAGCCGCCACGCGGGCCCGTTCAAGCGACGCCTGAACCTGGTCCAGCTGACGCTGAACAGACGCAAGCTCGTCTTTCTCAGATGCCTGTGCAGCAGCTGATGCCAGAAAGGTCAGCAATATCAGGCCCGTGATGCCCGGGACACGACTGTTGCGCCGCATGGCCGGACGATTTGAGTTCATACGCACCTCCAGAAGGATTAAGGGGTGCGGACAGGATGCGGAAGAGGGAGCGTCGGGTCAGCGATAAACCCTAAACAGAAATTTTAAAATTAATTGAGGCTCAGTGCCGGTAGCAGGATTAGCTATAAATAAACATTCATTGTGATATTAAGAAAACTCAACGGTAAACAGAGGGGAAAGGAAAATGATGAATACTGTTCTGAAGGCCACGTTAATCACTGCACTGATTACCGGCCCTGTTCTTGCGGCCGACGGTACTGGCAAAGTCCAGCTTTCAGACCTGCATTTCGCCACAGCAGCAAATGGTATACAGCAAGTAGAAGGCACGGGAACAAACGTGTCAGGCGGGCCTGTGAAGACTGTAATTGTCAAATTCAACTTGCTCCAGAACGGGACAGTGATAGGAAATACGGCAGCGATGGCTGAAAATCTGGAGGCAGGTCAGCAATGGAAAATACAGGCACCCTACGACAGCACAACCATCAAGCCAGACAGCTTCAAAGTGACAGAACTGACGGTATTTAATAACTGACACTGACGCGCCAGTAACGGTTGTTTCATGGCTTGTCTGCTGACGGCAGGCGCGCAAAACAAGTTTTGCACGCCTCCGTCCAGCCCTGATTTAAAGATACTTCTTGAATGAAGCCGTGGTCACGGTCACGGCGATACCCAGCAGTACAGCCGCCGGCAACAACAGCAGGTTGGGGTAGACTGCAGTGGGCCAGGAAAGGTACAGCATGGCGGGCAACACAGCTGCCGGTTTGACCAGCTTCTTGGCATGATGATAGACAAACGAACTTTCATACCCCGCGCCGTACCGCCGCAGATCACGCCGCCCCAGTCCCTCAACCAGCGCCACCACCACGACCAGCACAAACAGCGGGACGGACAGCACCAGGATGGTGACGCGTACCAGGGTGATAATGCTTATCCATACCGTGGCCAGCAGGTACTCACGCAGGTAGCCGGCAAGCCAGCCGCTCCAGCTGTTGATTTCCCGGGTGACGGCATTGTCACTGTGCATCTGGTGCGCATACTGCTGCCGGACCCAGTCGAGGAAGCCACTGTCCACAAAAGCCCACTGATAGGCAGTGGTCACCCAGCGCACAACCGTCACCGATGGCTCAGACAGCATCAGGCTGCGGGTGAACTCTGTGGACAGCCACCCCAGCTCGGTATTCATAACCGCTTCACTGTGCGCCGCCCCGGCTTCCGGCCAGAAGAAGGCGATGCCGATATATTCAATCAGCAGGCTCAGCAGCAGCGAGGACAGCACCACGCCTACCAGGGCCCACGGCCAGCCCCAGAGCAGATTATACAGGATGCCGTGTTTGCGCTCCGGCAGCGTCTGCTGCTGTGGGGGACGTTTTACCTCAGCCATTCTCCCCTCCTGCGACCGGCACGTTCAGGGCCGGACCGTCCCGCCACCAGGATTCGCCGCTGTGATAACTGCGCCGCATCTCCTCCGCTATTTTCTCGATGCTTTCCGGCATCAGCACATCATCAGCATCCCCGGCAGACAGCGGCATGCGGATTTTCCACAGTTGCCCGCCTTCCAGCAGGGCAAACGCCTGCCCTTTCGGCAGCGTCACGATATCGGCCGGCTCCAGCAGCGGGACTTTTACCGTCCCGACGCGGTCCTGGGTGCTTGAAGTAAAGTCCTGGTCTGCATTGACATCTGCCGTGTCCTGGTGCCCGGAGACCAGCGTTTTGGTGTAAATCTCCACCTGCGGCAGCTGCGTGGTCAGCAGCTCGGCGGTGCGGTTCTCCTTGACGCGCAGCATAATCAGGTTGTTAAAGTTACCCTGTACCTAGGCCGTCTTGGCCGCATTCCCGATGCGGGCCTCAATATCAGAAGACGTCTGGGTATAGGCCGTCACCTGCATGCCGGCACCGCCACCTTTGTTGATGAGAGGGATAAAATTGATGCGGCGTGCGATATTTGAAGCCAAAACGTGCGATAAATGGCAGGCTACTTTTGTTTCCATCAGTGCAACGAAATTACACTGTCATTTTTCATCAAAGCCATTTTGGCCTGTTCGAGCATTCCGGTTAACTGGACAATATTTGTAGATGCTGGCCAATGAAACATCATACAGTAACGCAAGCTGTTTTCTGCTATGACCATTCGCCAATAATTTTTGAGCTTCCTGTTGCTGTGCAAAAGATAGCGACTGAGGTCTGCCGCCAATACGTCCTCTGCTTCTCGCTGCAGCTAAACCAGCCTGAGTACGCTCAACAATCAGTTCGCGCTCCATTTGTGCTAACGCGCTCATCACATGAAAGAAAAAACGGCCTGCGGACGTAGAGGTATCAATGGCATCCGTCAAACTATGAAAATGAATACCTTCATCTTCCAGATTGGATATTAAAGTAATCAAATGTTTAATGCTGCGACCCAGCCTGTCGAGCTTCCAGACCACCAGAGTATCCCCCGATTTCAGGCAGTTTAACGCGCGTTTTAATCCGGGTCTCTGGTCTGTTTTTCCACTGATTTTATCCTCAAAAATCTGTTCGCAATTTGCACAAATCAAGGATTTTTGCTGTAAATCGGTGTTTTGGTCATTTTTTGACACCCTCATATAGCCAATTTTTGCCATTTTAGCCCCTAATCCTCCCTCCGAAAGCCTTGTCATCGCTGGTTTTGGGCAAAATATTAGCTAAATTCCCGATTTAAGAAAACCTTGGTTTAACGGAAACGGTAGATTGTGCAAAAAATGCACTGGATAAACGGACTGGCGGAACGGTCAATGGCGACATTCTTTCACAGGGTGGCCAAATCGGAATGAAGGGGGATAACAGTAAGCCTTTTATTCTCGCGAATGCTGATGGCAACGTGCGCGCCTATATCTGGAAAGATAAGGGCGGTGATGGAATACACATCAATAACGGTATTGACGGCGGCGGCGATTATATTTTTCATAAAGATGGCGGTTTTCGTGCCCCTTCTTCCGTATATGCCGGAGCCGCAAGGATAGCCTCTGACGGCAATATCTACGGTAGCATGTGGGGCAATCAGTGGCTGGACGCTTACCTGGAAAAGACCTTCCAGCCCAAGGGGGCGGGTCAGGCTTACACCAAGGAGGAATCAGACGCTCGGTATGTGCAAGATGTGAAAGGGGGGGCAGTGAGCGCAATCTACACGCCAGAAAATACATCCACTGATGCCCCGAAGGGGTGTGTCATGGTGGGTATGACACTGAGTGGTGACGGCTCGACGGGGACACACGTTTATCAGGTTCGTTATTGCCCGTTGCAGATTAAAATCAATGGCGCATGGCGCACGATTTCTGACATTTCTGATTCAAAATGAGGTCACTATGGAATTAAAAAATGTCTCCTGCTACTCCCCGGATAACATGCCCTATGGTCATGGTGTCCAGTATTTTAAGAGTGAAGACGGTCAGGATTTTTATGAATCGCTGAACCTGTTCACCAAAAAATACACACTCTGCATAGAACCCGATACCGGTATCATTCGTTCAATGGCTGAAGATGTATCCTCCCTCTACCCCGCAGGATTTACCGTTGTCGACGTCGATGAACTGCCTGATGGTGTGGATATCTCCGGTGACTGGCTATTTGAGGGTGAAAAAATAGTCCCCCGCATCCCGACTCAGGGTGAACGTGTTGCGAAAGCAAAGTTTAAGAAAGCCGCGTTGATGCAGCAAGCCTCCACCGTTATTGCCCCGCTACAGGATGCGGTAGACCTCGATATGGCAACGGATGCCGAAAAAGCGTTACTGCTGTCCTGGAAAAAATACCGCGTGCTGCTTAATCGTATCGATCTCAGCGCAGCCACGGATATCGACTGGCCAGATCCTCCTTCAGAAACCAATCGCCAGAACCACGGTTTCAAGGCTGTTATCCACCGTCACCCTGACGATCCCGTTATCGACCAGATGGGCTGACTGTGATTGACGATCTGCATGAAAATTTATCGCAGAAGCAACATAGCCGATACAGAACAATCCCGCGCTGGGAAATTTCATGGGCAACGGGAAATCATAGGTTCCTTCCCTTTTATCTTTTCCATATCTTGCCCACTGGATAATCAACCCCGTGTCCCCGCATTTCCACCATCCGTTGACTTCCATTTTCGCGGTATTCGCTTTGCCGTAGGCCCCTTTAGGCTGGAAGGTCTTTTCCAGGTAAGCGTCCAGCCACTGATTGCCCCACATGCTACCGTAGATATTGCCGTCAGAGGCTATCCTTGCGGCTCCGGCATATACGGAAGAAGGGGCACGAAAACCGCCATCTTTATGAAAAATATAATCGCCGCCGCCGTCAATACCGTTATTGATGTGTATTCCATCACCGCCCTTATCTTTCCAGATATAGGCGCGCACGTTGCCATCAGCATTCGCGAGAATAAAAGGCTTACTGTTATCCCCCTTCATTCCGATTTGGCCACCCTGTGAAAGAATGTCGCCATTGACCGTTCCGCCAGTCCGTTTATCCAGTGCATTTTTTGCACAATCTACCGTTTCCGTTAAACCAAGGTTTTCTTAAATCGGGAATTTAGCTAATATTTTGCCCAAAACCAGCGATGACAAGGCTTTCGGAGGGAGGATTAGGGGCTAAAATGGCAAAAATTGGCTATATGAGGGTGTCAAAAAATGACCAAAACACCGATTTACAGCAAAAATCCTTGATTTGTGCAAATTGCGAACAGATTTTTGAGGATAAAATCAGTGGAAAAACAGACCAGAGACCCGGATTAAAACGCGCGTTAAACTGCCTGAAATCGGGGGATACTCTGGTGGTCTGGAAGCTCGACAGGCTGGGTCGCAGCATTAAACATTTGATTACTTTAATATCCAATCTGGAAGATGAAGGTATTCATTTTCATAGTTTGACGGATGCCATTGATACCTCTACGTCCGCAGGCCGTTTTTTCTTTCATGTGATGAGCGCGTTAGCACAAATGGAGCGCGAACTGATTGTTGAACGTACTCAGGCTGGTTTAGCTGCAGCGAGAAGCAGAGGACGTATTGGCGGCAGACCTCAGTCGCTATCTTTTGCACAGCAACAGGAAGCTCAAAAATTATTGGCGAATGGTCATAGCAGAAAACAGCTTGCATTACTGTATGATGTTTCATTGGCCAGCATCTACAAATATTGTCCAGTTAACCGGAATGCTCGAACAGGCCAAAATGGCTTTGATGAAAAATGACAGTGTAATTTCGTTGCACTGATGGAAACAAAAGTAGCCTGTCATTTATCGCACGTTTTGGCTTCAAATATCGCACGCCGCATCAAGATTCGTAACCGAGGATCTCACCAATCTCCTGACTGTGATGACCGGCGATCATGCGCATCGCATCGCTGTTATAGCGCGTGACGCCGTGGGCGATATCGCGCCCCTGCAGGTTACGAATGCGGATCACTTCGCCGCGCGAGAAATTGCCCTGCACGTCACGGACGCCTTTCGGCAGCAGCGAACTGCCGCGCTCCAGCACCGCCGCCAGCGCGCCGTCGTCAATGGTGATCTCGCCCGCCGGTGGCGCGCCGAAGATCCAGCGCTTGCGGTTTTCCAGCGGTGACTGCTGCGCGTGGAAGCGCGTCCCCATCGGTTTCCCGTGCAGCACATCCCCGATCACATCCGCGCGGCTGCCGGCTGCAATAATGATGACGTCAATGCCGGCGCGGCAGGCGACATCCGCCGCCTGCAGTTTGGTGGCCATGCCGCCGGTGCCGAGACCGGAGACGCTGCCGCCAGCCAGCGTGCGCAGCGCATCATCAATCTGATGCACATCGCTGATCAGTTCTGCCTCGGGATTGGTGCGCGGATCGGCGGTAAACAGACCAGGCTGATCGGTCAGCAGCAGCAGTTTATCGGTACCGCCGAGCATCGCCGCCAGCGCGGACAGGTTGTCATTGTCGCCAACCTTGATTTCCGCGGTTGCCACCGCGTCGTTCTCGTTAATGACCGGCACGATATGGTTGTCGAGCAGCGCGCGCAGCATATCGCGCGCGTAGAGGAAGCGTTCACGGTCTTCCATGTCGGCGCGCGTCAGCAGCATCTGCCCGATATGGATACCGTAGATGGAGAACAGCTGCTCCCACAGCTGGATTAAACGGCTCTGCCCCACCGCAGCCAGCAGCTGCTTTGAGGCGATGGTCGGTGGCAGTTCCGGCTAACCAAGGTGTTCGCGACCGGCGGCAATCGCGCCTGAGGTGACGATGATAATGCGATGACCGGCGGCGTGCAGTTATGCACACTGCCGAACCAGCTCCATCATATGCGCCCGGTTCAGCCGGCGCGATCCGCCGGTGAGGACGCTGGTACCCAATTTGACCGCCAGGGTCTGACTGCCACTCATGTTTTTCCTGCCATGTAAGAAAAAAATCTGCGAAGGGACGTTTTAACAGGAGTCAGCAAGGAAGCCAACAGCGGCAAGGGGAAAAGCACAAAAAACGCCTGACAAGCGGTTAGACCAAAAGTTCGCGATTAACAAGAAATCAGAAAAAATGTCATAAAACCTTCATTGCCAGTCGGTAAAACATCCCGTGTTTTACAAACCTTTTCACGGGTACAACAAATTTTACTCATTGGGATTGATAGCAAAATGAAGAAAAGCACACTGGCACTCATCGTTTCCGCGCTGGCTCTGGCCTCAACCGCACAAGCCGCAGAAGTTTATAACAAAGACGGTAACAAACTGGATCTGTACGGTCGTGTGAAAGGCATGCACTACTTCAGCGACAACGCAGCCGCTGACGGCGACAAAACTTACATCCGTCTGGGCTTTAAAGGGCAGACGCAGATTAACGACCTGATGACCGGCTACGGTCAGTGGGAATATCAGTTCCAGGGTAACCGCGCAGAAACCAACACCGACGCTAACATCGGTAACAAAACCCGTCTGGGCTTTGCCGGTCTGAAGTTTGGTAACTACGACTCTGTTGATTACGGTCGTAACTACGGCGTGGTTTACGATGTGCTGGCATGGACCGACGTGCTGCCAGAATTCGGTGGCGACAGCGCCTACACCGACACCGACATGCTGGGCAGTACTTCTGGCGTCGCCACTTACCGCAACAGCAATTTCTTCGGTCTGGTTGATGGCCTGCGTTTCGCGGTGCAGTATCAGGGCAAGAATGATTCCACCAGCGCCAACGGCCGTTCAGAGATTCCTAAGCAGAACGGCGACGGTTACGGTGCGTTACTGGGTTACACCCTCGGCGATAGCGGTGTCAGCCTGATGAGTGCGATCTCCTCTGCTGACCGTACTAACTCACAGGACGTGGCGACCCGTCTGGGCCGTGGTGACAAAGCGGAAGCCTGGGGCGCGGGCATCAAATATGACGCGAACAGCATCTACCTGGCGTCGACCTACTCTGAAACCCGTAACATGACGCCAATCACTGGCGGCGTGGCGAATAAAACGCAGAACTTTGAAGTGGTTGCGCAGTATCAGTTCGACTTCGGTCTGCGTCCATCGCTGGGCTACGTGCAGAGCAAAGGCAAAGACATTGAAGGCATTGGCGATGCGGACATCGTGAAATATGTCGACGTGGCGAGGACGTCCTACTTCAACAAAAACATGTAGGCCATGGTTGACTACAAAATCAACCAGCTGGATGACAACAACCCGCTGGTCATCAATAGCGATGACGTGGTGGCGGTCGGTCTGACCTACCAGTTCTAAGCTTCAGCATAACCCTGTCTGTGTCTGTAAAAAAGAGCCGGCTCATCACCGGCTCTTTCTTATTCAGGTCTGACTCAGGTTCAGGCGCTGAGTTTAACCGGTTCTTCTTTGAACCCCGCCGCGGGCCTGAGATCGAGCTTCAGCTCATGCAGCGTAGCTTTCAGGCGCTCGTGGAAATTACGCAGCGTGCTCTCCACTTTCTCATTGTTGTCTTTGCCCTTGATCGCGGCCACGCTCCAGTCGCCGTCTTTATCAAACAGGCCGAAGTGGTATTCGTAGGTGAAGTGATCTTCATAGGCGTTCAGCGTCATCCACCAGCCCCAGAACTCGCGGCTTTCCGGCGCCGGTTTGACGTTGACGCACGCCGCCAGGCAATCAAAGAAGAAACGCGTCTCTTCACACTGTCCTTCACGGATGTACGGCCCCAATTCGGTGAAGCGCTTAAGCAGGCGACTGCGGGGGTGACCACTCGGTAACGTCATGCTAACTCTCTCCCTCAAATAAACCGTATAAAACGCAGCGCGGCGGCAAAACGCCACCGCACGTATTTTCCCGAAGTTAAGTTGTAGCAGAGTCTGCGTATTTCGCCAGTTAGCGCTGCAACTGTTTTGCCAGCCAGTCGCAAATTTGATTGAGCGCCTTATCAAAGCTGGCAAACACTGGCGTGGCGGGAATCGCCAGCGCCTTGCCCTGCGCCGAGGAGTTGACGATCAGCTGCGCCTCCTTTTCCGGGCTGAACAGATCGTTGGGCCAGTAAGCGGCCAGCATCGGCACCGGCGTCCGGCGGCCCAGCAGGCCCTGCACTTTAAGCGAATAGCGGTTGAGCTCGATGCGCAGATTGCTGTCGGAGGTCGACGACATGCCCAGCCGGCTGACCAGCATGTCCATATACATATCCGGCAGCTGCTGCTGGCGCTGCGCATCGACAAACACGTGATGCACCATCGGCCCGAGCGACGCCACCGCGCGCAGACGCGGCACCTCAAGGTAAGCCAGCCGCGTTGCCACGTTGGCGCCAAAGCGGTAACCGAACAGCGCCACGCGCGTGTGGTCAATCCACGGCACGTTGCTCAGCTCGCGCAGCACCTGCTGATGCAGCTGGCTGGTGTCCTGATTGAGCGTCCATTTGCTGCTGAAACCCACCGACGGCATATCCAGCGTCAGCATGGCGATGCCGCGCGGTGCCAGATAATCATGAAACAGCCGGTAATGGTCGCTCTGCAGCGAGTCGAGGCCGCCGCACAGCAGCACGGTCGGATACGGCGCACTGGCCTGCGCCGGCATATGCAGGAAGTCGGTGACCGGACTGCCGCCGCTGATGGGAAACGTCAGTGATTTCAGCTCGCCGGGCAGGCGCTGGGTGGCTTCTTCATAAGCGCGATTCGCCAGCGCCTGCGCCTGATCAGCCAGCTCATCACCTTTAATGTAGGGATACGCGGCCAGGCTGTAGAGATTGGCGGCATGCAGCCACTGCTGGCCGGCCTCATCGTGATCGGCGTTCTGCATCGCACGTTGCTGCCACTGCGCCGCCTGTTTCGACCACTCATAGTTCCAGTTGCCGCCGCGATAGCCAATCACCGTGTCCAGCAGCGTTTCGTCGGTGTGTTCAAACTCACTGACGGCAATGCGCGCCAGCACTTCGCTGATCTCCTGCGGCGCCAGGCCGCGCCACGTCCACAGCAGCTTATTCAGCATGCGATATCAGCCGCGCTGGGTATCGCCTTCCAGAACATTGTGCACCTGCGCCGTCGGGTGGTGCTGGCAATGCACCAGCGAGGAGATTTCCGGGTGTTTGAAGCGGGGGTTTGAACAGTTCTTCGTTGAGATTTTTCTCGGCCATCTTAAGCTTCTCCTGCGGCAGTCGCATAGATGGCTAAGAGTGTACTGCACCCGCTGCACGGGCGCGAGGCGCAGAAAGCACAACGCCCGGCATAACCGGGCGTTGTTTGCGTTGCATCAATCAGCTTTTCACAATCGGCTGAATGTACACCACGCCCATGTCCCATGGCTGCTCGATCCAGGTGTTCTGCGGAATATCGACAATGTAGTCGTCCACCAGCGCGCGGCCACCCGGCTTGGCGAAGATGGTGCAGAAACGCGCTTTTGGATACATATCACGAATCGCCTGCGCGGTACCGCCGGTATCCACCAGATCGTCGATGACCACAAAACCTTCACCGTCGCCTTCTGCGCGCTTCAGCACTTTCATTTCACGCTGGTGATCGTGATCGTAGCTGGAGATGCACACGGTATCGACGTAGCGAATCCCCAGTTCACGCGCCAGCAGCGATGCCGGAACCAGACCACCGCGGCTGACCGCGATGATGCCTTTCCACTGTTCCACAGGAAGCAGGCGCTGGGCCAGTTTACGGGCATGAATCTGCAGCATGTCCCAGGTAACGACGTATTTTTCGCTCATAAAAGGAATCCCGGCCAATGAGATTGGCATAAAAATATGCAAGGGGGAAAAGGTTGCGCGAGATTATAAGGATCTGACGCGTTAAAAACCAGCACCCGTCACATCGGTTGCAGGTTTTTAGCGCGCCCGATGGCGCACCCGGCAGGAAACAGTGATATTCTCTGGCTCATCACGTCAGATGTGCTGACGGCGATCTTTCACTGGAAACCCGCGTGCGAGCGGTATGTCCGCCGCGCTGACACAGGAGACGCGTTGTGTCTGAATTGTCTCAACTTTCCCCGCAGCCGCTGTGGGATATCTTGGCAAAAATCTGCTCGATTCCGCACCCTTCTTATCATGAAGAAGCGCTGGCCGAATACGTTGTTGGCTGGGCTAAAGAGCAAGGTTTCTGGGTTGAACGCGATCAGGTCGGCAATATCCTGATTCGTAAACCTGCTACCGCAGGCATGGAAAACCGTACCCCGGTGGCGCTGCAGGCGCACCTTGATATGGTGCCGCAGAAGAACAATGATACGGTACACGACTTCACCAAAGACCCGATTCAGCCGTACGTTGATGGCGAGTGGGTGAAAGCGCGCGGCACCACGCTGGGTGCGGATAACGGTATCGGTATGGCTTCCGCGCTGGCGGTGCTGGCTGACAACAGCCTGACCCACGGTCCGCTGGAAGTGCTGCTGACCATGACCGAAGAGTCGGGCATGGACGGCGCCTTTGGTCTGCAGCCAAACTGGCTGCAGGCGGACATCCTGATCAACACCGACTCGGAAGAGGAAGGTGAGATCTATACGGGCTGCGCCGGGGGTATCGACTTTATCACTACCCTGCCGCTGAGCCGAGAGGCCGTGCCTGCCAGTTTCGAAACCCTGAAGCTGACGCTAAAAGGTTTGAAAGGCGGCCACTCCGGCGCTGACATTCATCTTGGTCTCGGCAACGCCAATAAGCTGCTGGCGCGCTTCCTTGCCGTGCACGCCGCTGAGCTGGATATCCGTCTGATTGAGTTCACCGGCGGTACGCTGCGCAATGCGATTCCGCGCGAAGCGTTCGCTACGCTGGCCATCGACAGCCATAAAGTGGATGCGCTGAAGTCTGCTGCCGCCCATTTCCAGGCCACGTTGCAGAATGAGCTGGGCAGTAAAGAGAAAAACGTCTCCGTGCTGAGCGAGCCGCTGGCGCATCAGGGCCAGGCGCTGACCGCAGACAGCCGCGATCGCTTCATCAACCTGCTGAACAGCACGCCAAACGGTGTGATTCGCAACTCGGACGTGGCGAAAGGCGTGGTGGAAACCTCGCTTAACGTCGGCGTGGTCACTATGGAGCAGGACAGCGCCGAGATCATCTGCCTGATTCGCTCGCTGATCGACACCGGTAAAGATTGGGTGGTCGAAACCCTGACCTCGCTGGGTGCGCTGGCCGGGGCGAAAACCGCGCCGAAAGGCGGTTACCCGGGCTGGCAGCCGGATGCTGACTCGCCAATCATGGCGCTGACGCGTAAGACCTATGAAGCGCTGTTTGGTAAGACGCCAAACATTCAGGTGATTCACGCCGGTCTGGAGTGCGGTCTGTTCAAAAAACCGTATCCGGACATGGACATGGTGTCGATTGGGCCTACCATCACCGGTCCGCACTCGCCGGACGAGCAGGTGCACATCGACAGCGTCGGTCTGTACTGGAAGCTGCTGACCGCACTGCTGAACGTGGTGCCGGAAAAAGCGTAACGCCGTTGCGATAAAAAAAATCCTGCCCTCGGGCAGGATTTTTTATTTACGGTAACGGTGCCGCGTCAGGCGACCGCGCTGTAGCTCTCTTCCAGCGGCAGCATCTCCAGTGACGGCAGCGTCTCACTGCGTGCCAGCTGAGCGCCGCTCTCAACGCGCAGATCGAGGTTATCCAGGCTGAGAGTGGCTGGAGAGGCTGACTGCGGCGACTCGCTGAACAGCTGCGGCGCGGCATCGCTTAGCAGCGACGTCAGCGTCAGCGAGCTTTCATCCAGAGTCAGCATCGTGAAGTCCTCTTCAACCGGCTCTTCAACCACCAGGCTGAACGCTTCGGTCTTCAGATGACGCCCCTGAATTTCGAAGTTATGTTCACCCGGCTCAAGGTGCCATTTGGGTTCCAGCGTCCATTCGCCTTTGCTGTTTACCTTAGCGGAACCGACTTTCACGCCGTTATCCAGCAGATAAATGAATTCGCCCGGCAGGCCAGTGCCTTTAAACTGCGGCTTGCTGTCATCCGTGATATCGCCTGGCTGCAGCAGCGCCGGCTCGTTGACATCATCCAGCACCTGAATAATTTTCAGCTCAACGACAGTGATCGGCATGGCGTTGCCGGCTGTACCCGCGACTTTCGCCACCAGCTCATGATCACCCACCGCGAGATCGCTGTGCGGCTGGAATTGCCACATGCCATCCGGCTGGATTTTCACGCTACCGATCGACACGTCGTTATCGAAAATTTCCACTATCTGGCCTAGGCGGCCTTCTCCGGTAATGACCGGACGACGATCATAAAACTTATCGTTTTCACCCATATAATCGATATTACGGATACGATCTTCGAGTAACAGGATCTCCGGCGCGTCTTCCATTGCTGCCACGATCTCAACATAGAAAGGCTGGCTGTAAAAACCGTCGCTCACCACCATCAGTTTATGTGAACCCACCGGTAAGTCGCGCACCGGCTCAATCTGCCACAGTCCATCCTCATTGACGATGGCACTGCCTAATACCGTACCGCCCACAATCAGTTTAACCAAGCTGCCCGGCTGGCCCATGCCGCTTGCTTTGGGACGCGTATCATCGGTGACGCCATTATTGCCGATGGTTCCTTCCATCCCGACATCATCGTACAGATTCAGAATGCGGTTTTCCGCCACCACGTCAATCTTCCACGGCGCGCTCTTCTTACCGTTGCTGTCGATGACCAGGCTATAGTTGCCCGGATCCAGATCGCGGTACGGCTCCATCGTCCAGTTACCGTGCGCATCAACAAGGGTGTTCGCCATCTGAATACCGTTGGCCAGCAGCGTGACGGTTTCTCCCGGAATGCCTTTGCCGCTCAGGGTTGGCCGTGCATCGTCGGTTTTGCTTCCGTTTGCAACATTACCAGCATGGTAGCCCACATCATCATACACCGCGTGGATCTCCGGTGCCTGACCTTGCATGGGCACAATGTTAATCGGATAGATTTCGCTGACCGAGTCGCCATTGCTGACCCAGAGCTTATTCAGACCATAACGCAGTTCGATATCCGGCTTGATGCTCCGGTTACCTTGCGCATCCGAACGCGCGCTGCCGAGGATACAGCCGGAATCCAGCAGCCAGATGGTGGTGTGCGGCAGCGCGGTGCCGCTGACAATCGGACGGCGATCGTCGGTGTCTTTACCTAGCTCAACCACCCCCACTTCATTCACATTGTCATGAATAGCAACGATCACCGGCTCAGACCCTTCACGGATCACCACGTTGAGTTCAACCGGTTCACTGACCACGCCATTGATGTAAACCGCGAGGTTGTGTTTACCCAGCGCCAAATCGTTAGAC
Source organism: Type-A symbiont of Plautia stali (assembly GCF_059731155.1). Classification (NCBI taxonomy): domain Bacteria; species Type-A symbiont of Plautia stali. The sequence goes on from NZ_AP035891.1 coordinate 2,901,337, forward strand.
GGCTGCAGCGTCCAGTTGCCCTGCTTATCCACCACGGTATAAGTAATGCCGCGGCCATTATCCATCAGCCACACCACCGCACCCGGCGTGCCCACGCCTTTCAGCAGCGGACGACGGTCGTCGGTATCATCACCAGTCTTCAGCAGGCCGGTTTCATCCACGCGGTCAAAGATTTCCAGAATTTCCGGTTTGATGGTTTTCACCGGCACTACCTCGACCTTAAAACCGCTGCTGGTCATGCCCCGACTCTGCACGGTCAGGTGATGTTCACCTAATGGCAGATCGCGCGACGGCTGGAGGCTCCAGTTGCCTTTGGCATCAACGCGGGTCTGGCCGATTACCGTGCCGTTATCCAGCAGCGTCACGGTGGCCCCCGGCGTACCGCTGCCTTTGATCAGCGGGCGGCGATCGTCGGTCTTGTCACCGTGCAGCACATTACCGGTTTCACCAACGTTATCGTACAGTGAGAGAATTTTCGGCGGCTCGACGTTGACTGAAGAGATATTGATCGCGTAAGGCTCGCTGTACTGGCCCTGACTGGATAACCGGAAACTGTATGCCCCCTGCGGTAAGTCATACCCGAGTGTCACGTCAAAGGTACCGTCGCACCCGGCCTGAATCTGGTAAATAAGTCTATTGTTATCATAAAGGTAAATAACCGCCCCCGGATTCGCCTTACCGGTAATGCGTGGACGCACATCGTCAGTGAACCCGCCGCGTGAAACGACGCCGGTTTCGCCAACATCATCATAGATTGACGTAATGGTCGGGCGGGTTGAGTAATAATTTGCCATGTTGCACCTTGAGTGAGGAGTGTAAAAGCGTGCATTGTTGGCGATTCATTAGTGGAACGATGTACGAAACGTCCTGAAGGGAGCTTAAAACGGCGCGACGTCACAACCCCAGCACCAGCTGGCGCTCCAGCTGCGGATTTACCAGCGTGACGTGCAGCCCCACCAGCCGCACACCGCGTTCGGCGCGGCGTTCGTCCCAGGCCTGACGCGCCACGGCGATCATGTCGTCTTTATTCAGCACCGGCCAGACATGCTCCTAGGTGGTGAGCTGAAAATCGTTGAACTTCAGCTTTACGCCCTGACGTGCAATCTGCTTATCCGGGCGGATCGCGCTGAGACGGCGATCGAGTTCGGCGTAGAGAAAATCAATAATCTCCAAGCACTGCTCCCAGTGATGGATGTCCTCGCCCAGCGTACGCTCGACGCCCAGCGATTTGCGCTCGCGCTCCACCACCACGTCGCGATCGTCGATGCCGTTGCTGCGCTCCCACAGCACGCGGCCAAATTTTCCAAAGCGCTTCAGCAGCTGCGCCAGATCGGCCTGTTGTACGTCAGCGCAGGTGCGCAGCCCCATCTCTTCGAGCTTTTTGGTGGCCACTTTACCGACGCCGGGAATCTTGCTCAGCGGCAGCGTCAGCAGAAAGTCCGGCATCGCCTGCGGCGTAATTACATACTGGCCGTCGGGCTTGTTCATGTCTGAGGCGATTTTGGCAAGAAACTTGATCGGCGCAATGCCCGCGGACGCGGTCAGGCCGGTTTCGCGCAGGATATCGGCGCGAATCGCCTGCGCCATCAGCGTGGCCGATCCCTGGCAGTGTTCGCTGTCGGTGACGTCCAGGTAGGCTTCATCCAGCGACAATGGCTCAATCAGTGGCGTATAGCGGGTAAAGATGGCGCGAATCTGCTGCGAGGCTTCTTTATAGGCATCAAAGCGGCCGGGCAGCAGTTTCAGATGGGGACAGAGGCGCAGCGCCGTGGCGGTCGGCATCGCGCTGCACGCGGCTGCCGCCAATGGCAATCGGGATATCACGTAATGAAGGATCGTCGCGCATTTCCACTGCCGCGAAAAAGCAGTCCATATCGACATGAATGATTTTGCGCATACGCCCCTCCGGATACTGGATAAGTATACAGCAGAGAAAAACAACGGCAATATTTGTGGCGCGCGCGATTAAAGTTTACAAATTTGTGGTCGTATTCCCTTTAGGATTGCACCATTTTCTCGGACTCCGGCTTGATTAAACGCCAGACAATGATAATGTTGCGCTGCGGTAGCGGATATTTCCGATAATGCAATACAGTGACGCACTGCGTCAGCGTTCCTCTTCACTTCAAGGTACACACAGAATGGGCAGAATCGCATTATTGTTTGCGATGATTCTTATGCCGCTCCTGAGCTGGGCAATGACGCCTGAGCCAATGCAGCCGCTGGCTCCGGTGAGCAAAGAGTTAAAGAAACAATTACTGGGTACACCGGTATTTATTCAGATCTTCAAGGAAGAGCGTACGCTGGAACTGTACGGCAAAATCGGTAATGAATATCGTCTGCTGGACAGCTATCGCATCTGTAACATCTCCGGCGGCCTCGGGCCGAAACGTCGTCAGGGCGATTTTAAAAGTCCGGAAGGCTTTTATAACGTGAAGATGAATCAGCTCAAGCCGGACAGCCGTTTTTATCGCGCCATCAATACCGGATTCCCGAATCAGTACGATCGCGCCAAAGGCTATAACGGTAACTATCTGATGATTCACGGCGATTGCGTGTCCGTGGGCTGCTATGCCATGACCAACGCGTCGATGGATGAGATCTTCACTTACGTGAACGCCGCGCTGCGTAACGGTCAGCAGGATGTGCAGGTCAACATCTTCCCGTTCCGCATGACCGACAGCAACATGCAGCGTCATCGTTACTCAACTTACATCAGCTTCTGGCGTGAACTGCAGCCGGGCTATGCTTACTTCGCCAAATACCACGTGCCGCCAACGGTCAACGTGACGGCAACCGGTCAGTATGCGGTGAACAACACGCCGGTAATGACCACGCCGGAAGCGGCGTCGAAATCATTCCTGGCGCTCACCCAGGTAAAATAATGCCCACTCACCTGGCACGATCCGGTGCCAGGTTTCATTACCGGTCAGCGGCTGCGTCGCAATGACCGTCACCACGTCTTTCGGCGTCGTCTGCTGCAGAAAGTCAATCTCCACATCCTAATCGAGCAGCTTCGCTTTGCCAAACGGCGCGCGGCGCGTAATCCAGTACAGGTTGGTTGAGCAGAAGGCCATCAGATAGCGTCCGTCAGACAACAGCATATTGAACACGCCCTTCTGGCGCAGCTCCGTTGCCAGCTCCGCCACATAGCGAAACACGGCCGGCCAGTTGCCCGGCGTACGCGGATAGCGCTCGGCCAGCTTATGCAGAATCCAGCAAAACGCCTTCTCGCTGTCGGTTTCGCCTACCGGACGGAAATGCCCGGTTTCCAGCTGGCGATAGCCCTTTAGCTGGCCGTTATGCGCGTAAGTCCAGTTGCGGCCCCACAGTTCGCGGGTAAACGGATGGGTATTTTCCAGTGAAACCTGGCCGCGATTGGCCTGACGAATATGCGCTACCACCGAGTGCTACTTGATCGGATACTCCTGCACCAGGCGGGCAATCGGCGAGTTGTAGCTCGGCAGCGGATCTTTAAAAGTGCGGCAGCCTTTATCTTCGTAAAAGGTGATGCCCCAGCCATCTTTGTGCGGCCCGGTTCCACCGCCACGCTGCACCAGACCGGTAAAACTGAAACAGATATTTGTGGGGACATTGGCGCTCATCCCGAGCAATTCGCACATAGCAACCGCCTCATCAGAACCTCCCGCGGACGCGGGAGGAGCACGTCATCACTTAACCATCTCTTTTTCGATTAACAGCATCAGGATGTGGATCACTTTGATGTGAATCTCCTGAATGCGATCGGCATAACCAAAGTGCGGCACGCGAATTTCGATATCCGCCGTACCGGCCATTTTGCCACCGTCTTTACCGGTCAGGGTAATCACTTTCATGCCTTTGGCGCGCACGGCTTCTAAGGCTTTGATGATGTTCGCCGAGTTACCCGAAGTGGACAGCCCCAGCAGCACATCGCCCTCGCGGCCGACCGCCTCGATGTAGCGGGAGAACACATAGTCGTAGCCAAAATCGTTGCTGACGCAGGAAAGATGGCTGACATCCGAAATGGCGATGGCCGGATAGCCAGGACGATTTTCGCGGTAGCGCCCGGTCAGCTCCTCAGCGAAGTGCATGGCATCGCAGTGCGAGCCGCCGTTGCCGCAGGAGAGCACTTTACCACCGGCTTTGAAGCTGTCGGCCAGCAGCACGGCTGCGCGCTGAATGGCGTGAATGTTGGCTTCATCACTCAGGAACTTATTGAGCGTATCGGCGGCTTCATTGAGTTCTGAGCGAATAATATCCTGATACATAGGGATGTCCTTTAGAGGAAAATTGACCCAGCAAGTTTAACGGAATGGGCCAGAGCCGCAAAGCGCCCGCAGCAGGGAAAAGCGCGACGTCGCGCTGACGTCCGATTGCCGGCGCGATTTTGTGAGTTCGGTTGTAATTGCGATGTAAACAGATTGATAAATTTCGTGCGCTGCTCTAAACCTTATCACTAACAGGTCAGACCTCTTACAACTTACGGAGCGGTTCATTATGTTGCTTGCCTCGATCATCGCGACGCTGGTGTTAATTAGCGCCCTCTTCTACCATCAGGTTTCACTGCGGCTCAGCAGTGCGATTTGTGCTGCTATGGACCGCGGCACTGGCTGCCACCGGCCTGTGGACGCCGTGGCTGCTGCTGCCGCTGGCAATTATTCTGCTGCCTTTCAACCTGCCGGCGATGCGCCGCAGCATGTTCTCTAAGCCGGCACTGCACAGCTTCCAGAAGGTGATGCCGCCGATGTCGTGCACCGAAAAAGAGGCGATCGACGCCGGCACCACGTGGTGGGAAGGCGATCTGTTTCGCGGCAAACCGGACTGGCAGAAACTGCACAACTATCCGCAGCCGCGCCTGACCGAAGAGGAACAGGCGTTTCTGGATGGTCCGGTGGAAGAAGCCTGCCGCATGGCTAACGACTTCGCGATCACCCATGAAATGGCCGATCTGCCGCCGGAGCTGTGGGCTTACCTCAAGCAGCACTGCTTCTTTGCCATGATCATCAAAAAAGAGTACGGCGGTCTGGAGTTTTCCGCTTACGCGCAGGCGCGTGTGCTGCAAAAACTGGCAGGCGTGTCCGGGATCCTGGCGATCACCGTCGGCGTGCCGAACTCGCTGGGTCCGGGTGAACTGCTGCAGCATTACGGTACCGATGAGCAGAAAGATCACTACCTGCCACGCCTCGCGCGCGGCGATGAAATCCTCTGCTTTGCGCTGACCAGCCCGGAAGCGGGCTCCGACGCCGGCGCCATTCCGGATACCGGCGTGGTGTGCATGGGCGAATGGCAGGGCCAGCAGGTGCTGGGCATGCGCCTGACCTGGAACAAGCGTTACATTACCCTGGCGCCGATTGCCACCGTGCTCGGCCTCGCCTTTAAGCTCTCCGATCCCGATCATCTGCTGGGCGAAACCGAAGAGCTGGGCATTACCTGTGCGCTGATCCCGACCCACACGCCAGGTGTTGAGATTGGCAGACGTCACTTCCCGCTGAACGTGCCGTTCCAGAACGGGCCGATGCGCGGCAAAGATATCTTTGTGCCGATCGATTACATCATCGGCGGTCCGGCCATGGCCGGTCAGGGCTGGCGCATGCTGGTTGAGTGCCTGTCGGTGGGACGCGGCATTACTCTGCCGTCTAACGCTACCGGCAGCCTGAAAAGCCTGGCGCTGGCGACCGGTGCCTACGCGCACATTCGCCGCCAGTTCAAAGTCTCTATCGGTAAAATGGAAGGGATTGAGGAGCCGCTGGCGCGCATCGCCGGTAACGCTTACGTGATGGACGCGGCGGCGACGCTGATCACCAGCGGCATTATGCTGGGCGAAAAACCGGCGGTGCTGTCAGCGATTGTCAAATACCACTGCACCCATCGCGGCCAGCGCGCCATCATTGATGCAATGGATATCGCCGGCGGTAAAGGCATCATGCTTAGCGAGAACAACTTCCTGGCGCGTGCCTATCAGGGCGCCCCGATCGCCATCACCGTTGAGGGCGCGAACATCCTGACGCGCAGCATGATTATCTTTGGCCAGGGCGCAATCCGCTGCCACCCGTGGGTGCTGGAAGAGATGAACGCCGCCGCGAAGAACGATCTCGTTGCCTTTGACCGCGCGCTGTTCAGCCATATCGGCCACGTCGGCAGCAACAAAGTGCGCAGCCTGTGGCTAGGCCTGACCGGCGGCCGCACCAGCGCTACGCCAACCCGTGACGCGACCCGCCGCTACTATCAGCAGCTGAATCGCCTGAGCGCCAACCTTGCGCTGCTGTCGGATGTGTCGATGGCGGTGCTGGGCGGTAGCCTGAAACGCCGCGAACGTATTTCGGCACGCCTCGGCGATGTGCTGAGCCAGATGTATCTGGCGTCAGCCACGCTGAAACGCTATGACGATGAAGGCTGCAACGAGGCGGATCTGCCGCTGGTGCACTGGGGCGTGCAGGATGCGCTGCATCAGGCGGAAGTGGCAATGGACGATCTGCTGCGCAACTTCCCGAATCGCTTGGTTGCGGGTGCGCTGCGGCTGGTGATTTTCGCCGGCGGCAAACACTGCCCGGCACCGTCCGATAAACTGGATCATAAGCTGGCCAAAATGCTGCAGCTGCCGTCCGCAACCCGCACCCGTCTGGGCCGCGGCCAGTATCTGACCCCGAGTAAGCACAACCCGGCCGGTCAGCTCGAGCAGGCGCTGCAGGATGTGATGGCGGCGGAAGTGATTCACGATCGTCTGTGTCAGCAGCAGAAAAAACACTTATCCTTCACCCTGCTGGATGCGCTGGCCCAGCGCGCGCTGAAAGAAGGCTGGATTGACGAGAGAGTGAAGCGAAGGTGCTGACGCGGGCCGAAGCCAGCCGTCTGAAGGCCATCAACGTGGATAATTTTGCGCCCGAGGCGCTGGCGGTGGCGGTGGCGGTGGCGAAACCGGACAGCAAACCCAAACCGAGCGCCCGCCCCAGCGAAGCGGCGTAACAGCAAAAAGCCTCCAGCCGGAGGCTTTTTTTATGGCTTGCGGCGCGGAATAAGCGCACTCAGCATCTGTGCCAGCTACGTTTAGACGTCTAAGCGTCTCGATTGCCAAGTGTTAACATCCTGTTTATAGTGGCTGCAGCACAAGGTTACTCCGCAACGACATTCGCGCTTAAGGCACCCGATAATGACGCAGCCCAACCTGATCCCCGAGAGCAAACTACCGGCGCTCGGCACCACCATTTTTACCCAAATGAGCGCCCTCGCCGCCCAGCACAACGCCATCAATCTGTCACAGGGCTTTCCCGATTTTGACGGCCCGCGCTATTTGCAGCAGCGCCTGGCACATCATGTTAGTGAAGGCGCCAACCAGTACGCGCCGATGATTGGCACCCTACCGCTGCGCGAGGCGATCGCCGATAAAACCGCAGACATGTATGGTCATCGGCCGGATATCAACAGCGACATCATCGTGACGGCGGGCGCGACCGAAGCGCTGTATGCCGCGATCACCGCGCTGGTGCGGCTGGGCGACGAGGTGATCTGCTTCGATCCCAGCTACGACAGCTATGCGCCGGCGGTTCAGCTGGCCGGCGGCGTGCTGAAACGCATCGCGCTGCAGCCGCCCGCTTTTCAGGTCGACTGGCAGGCCTTCAGCAGCCTGCTCAGCGCGCGCACCCGGCTGGTGATCGTCAATACACCGCATAATCCGTCCGCCACCGTGTGGCACGCCAGCGACTACGCCGCGCTGTGGCAGGCGATCGCCGAACAGGAAATTTATGTGCTCAGCGATGAAGTCTATGAGCACATCTGTTTTGATGAGCAGGGCCATGCCAGCGTGCTGGCGCATGCCGACCTGCGTCAGCGCGCCATCGCAGTCTCATCCTTCAGCAAAACCTTTCATATGACCGGCTGGAAAGTGGGTTACTGCATCGCTCCGGCGGCGATCAGCGCCGAAATCCGTAAAGTGCATCAGTATCTCACTTTTTCAGTGAATACCCCGGCGCAGCTGGCGATTGCCGATATGCTGCGCCAGCAGCCGGAACATATTGATGAGCTGCCGGCATTCTATCGCGCCCGGCGTGACCGCCTGATGCAGGCGCTGGCCGCCAGCCGGTTTAAGGTGCTGCCCTGTGCCGGCACCTATTTCCTGCTGGTGGATTACAACGCTATTTCCGATTTGGATGATGTCAGTTTCTGCCAGTGGTTAACCCGCGAAGTGGGCGTGGCGGCGATTCCGCTGTCGGTGTTCTGCGCGGCCCCTTTCCCGCACAAGCTCATTCGCCTGTGCTTTGCCAAACAGGAAGCGACGCTCAACGCCGCTGCGGAGCGTTTATGTCAGCTTTAAAACTTACCGTATTACAGGAAACCCTGAGCTGGATGGATGGCGCGGCTAACCTGCGCCATTTTGATGCGGTGCTGCAGGGCATGACGGGCCGCGATGTCATCCTGCTGCCGGAGATGTTTACCACCGGCTTCGCCATGGAGGCGGCGGCCAGTTCGCTGCCGCAGGATCAGGTAGTGGCGTGGCTGCACGGTCATGCTAAAGCACTGAATGCTCTAGTCGGCGGCAGCGCGGCGATTCAGAGCGATCAGGGCGCGGTAAACCGTTTCCTGCTGGTGGAGCCCGACGGTACGCTGCACCAGTACGACAAACGCCATCTGTTCCGCATGGCCAATGAGCACCAGCACTATGTGCCCGGTGAAACGCGCGAGGTGTTCCACTGGCGCGGCTGGCGTATTCTGCCGCAGATTTGCTACGACCTGCGCTTCCCGGTGTTTTCGCGCAACCAGAATGATTACGATCTGGCGCTGTACGTCGCCAACTGGCCGGCACCGCGCGCGCTGCACTGGCAGGCGCTGCTGCTGGCGCGCGCCATTGAGAATCAGGCCTATGTAGCCGGTTGTAACCGCGTCGGCAGTGACGGCAATCAGCATCAATACAGCGGCGACAGCCGGATTATCTCGCCGCTGGGTGAGATCTTAGCGGCCGCTGAACCCTTCGCCCGTGCGCGCCTCGACGCCGGACTGTCACTGAAGGCGCTGCGCGACTATCGCGAACGCTTCCCGGCATGGCGCGACGCGGATGAATATACGCTGAACAAATAAAAAACCCCGGCCAAGCCGGGGTTCGCGGTATTCACGTCAGTTGCTTACAGATCGAACCGGTCGAGGTTCATCACTTTGGTCCAGGCGGCCACGAAGTCGTTAATGAACTTCTGCTTCGCATCGCTGCTGGCATAAACTTCCGCCAGCGTGCGCAGGATGGCGTTAGAACCAAACACCAGATCGGCGCGGGTGGCTCTGTACTTCACTTCTCCGCTCTGACGATCGCGGCCTTCGAACAGCTCAGCGCTCTCATCGGTGGCGCGCCATGCGGTGCGCATATCCAGCAGATTGATGAAGAAGTCGTTGCTCAGCACACCCACGCGATCGGTAAACACGCCGTGCGCGCTGCCGTCGAAGTTGGTGCCCAGCACGCGCAGACCACCCAGCAGTACCGTCAGCTGTTGCGCTTTGTCCAGCAGCAGGGTTTCGGTGGAAGAACCGCCCTGCACGCGGCGATAGTTACGGAAACCATCGGCCAGCGGCTGCAGTACGTTGAATGACTCGACATCCGTCTGGTCCTGACGCGCATCCACACGACCCGGCGTGAACGGCACCTGTACGGCAACGCCTGCCGCCGCTGCGGCCTGCTCAATCCCGACGCTGCCCGCCAGCACAATCACATCCGCCAGCGACGCTTTACCCGACTCCTGCTGAATCTTCTGCAGCACCGGCAGCACATCGCGGGTGACACTGGCGTTGACCGCCCAGCCGTTCTGCGGCGCCAGCGCCAGACGGGCACCATTCGCCCCGCCGCGTTTATCGCCGCCACGGAAGGTGGAAGCGGACGCCCAGGCCGCAGAGACCAGCTGGCTGATGCTCAGACCCGAAGCGGCAATTTTCGCTTTCAGATCGGTGATGTCATGCGGCGTCGGCTGATGCGTGGCCTGCGGTAACGGATCCTGCCACAGCAGATCTTCCTTCGGCACTTCCGGACCGAGGTAGCGCGCTTTTGGCCCCATATCGCGGTGCGTCAGTTTGAACCAGGCGCGGGCGAAGGCTTCGTTGAACGCCTGCGGATCGTTGAGGAAACGACGCGAAATCTTCTCGAACTCCGGATCGAAACGCAGCGTCAGGTCGGTGACCAGCATGGTCGGCTTGCGTTTTTTCTCTGGATCGAACGGATCCGGGATAATCGCTTCGGCATCAACCGCTTCAAACTGAATCGCGCCCGCCGGGCTGTGCGTTTGTACCCACTCATATTTGAACAGGTTCTCGAAGAAGTAGTTGCTCCACTGCGTTGGGGTTTGCGTCCATACCACTTCCAGACCGGAAGTAATGGCATCTGCACCGGCACCGCTGCCGTAGCTGCTGTGCCAGCCCAGACCGTGTGCTTCCAGCGGCGAGGCTTCCGGATCGACGCCCACGTGGCTGGCCGCAGCGGCACCGTGCGTTTTACCCAGCGTATGCCCGCCGGCAATCAGCGCGACGATCTCTTCGTCGTTCATGCCCATGTTGCCGAAGATGGCGCGAATCGCCGGGCCGCTGAGCGCGGATCGCCGCTGGCTTCCGGACCTTCCGGGTTCACGTAGATCAGACCCATTTCCGTCGCGCCGAGCGGCGCGTTTGCCAGACTCTCCGGATGGCGGTGCGCCAGCCATTCGGTCTCATGTCCCCAGTCCACGTCCATGTCCGGTTCCCAGACGTCTTCACGACCGGCACCAAAGCCAAAGGTACGGAAGCCGGCGTTTTCCAGCGACACGTTACCGGCAAGAATGTAGAGATCGGCCCAGGAAATTTTCTGGCCATACTTCTGTTTCACCGGCCACAGCAGACGACGTGCTTTGTCGAGGCTGACGTTATCCGGCCAGGAGTTGAGCGGCGCAAAGCGCTGCTGGCCACGTCCGGAACCGCCGCGACCGTCGATGGTGCGGTAGGTGCCGGCGCTGTGCCATGCCATACGGATAAACAACCCGATGTAGCTGCCCCAGTCGGCTGGCCACCAGGATTGCGAATCGGTCAGCAGCGCACGAATATCGGCTTTCAGCGCGGCGTAATCCAGCTTGCTGAACTCTTCACGGTAGTTGAAATTGTCACTGAGGGGGTTAGAACGGCTGGAATGCTGGTTTAACAGATCGACGCGCAGCATGTTTGCGCCAGCAGTCGCGGTTAGTGGTTCCGCTTCCGGCGCCACGCGCTAAAACGCTTTTCTCTTCCGATGCTCCATGATGAAAGGGGCATTTTCCTGAGGCGGCTGCATTATCATTATTTTCGGGCGTGCTCATTTCTCGGCTCCATTGGCTTCACGTTGTCCGGTTAAGATAACCGCACCGTGTTGCAGAATATATTTGGATGGACCGAAGGTTTTGATAGTTAATGGCTTTCAAGCGCGAGGTTTGTGATAGAGAGCACGAATTTCAGGGCGCATTTGTACACCTCATGATGGATCGGGATATACCGGTGCGCATCAATGCGCACTCTACGTATCCGCATAACGATTTTGTAGGGTCGCCATTATATGGCGACCTGGATTAACTCCCGCGGTAGGTCGACCACGACCACGGGGAAATGAGGAACGGCAGGTGATAATGGCTGCCGGCGGCACCAATCACAAAATCAATCTGCGCGCTGACGTACAGCGCATCACGCCCGTCGGCGGCGAAATAGTCACCGATCTCAGCGGTTAAGCGATAGTGGCCCGGCGCCAGCGGTTCAGGCGTGAGATCTTTGATGCGCCCGTCGCTGTCGGTTTCGCCCTCGGCCACCGGCAGCCAGCCCTCGGGACTGTTCTGCTCCAGCGACATCGCGACGCCAATCGCCGGTTTGCCCAGCGCGGTGTCGAGAATATGAGTGGTGATGGTGCTCATGTGATGCTCTCCTTAAGCCGTAACAGGGTAATTTCCCGCAGCTGCGCCAGCGCTTCCTGCTGATAGGACGTGAGATATTTAAAAGGGAAACGTGCGATAAATGTGGATCTACCTGGGACAAACTGGATCTATCTGGGACAGGTTACGGTAATTAAGTTTCACACAGTGAAACGTCGGAGAGAAAAACATAACCTGTACACCAGATAGTGAGTATTGGTTTAATGCTAACCAGACAATAGAAGAATATTTCATATGCTCGATTCATCACTTGTTGTGCAATGAGGGTAAAATCCTCAACGTCATTAAAGGTGTTTACTAGTCTGTTTGCCATATGTATACAAGAATGTTCTGCGAGAAAGCACTAATGAGTCCTGGCAACACGAGGCGAAGGAGGATTGAATGATAGAGGCATCGCTGCTGAATCTGCCCTGGGCAACTCTGGTAACACTGGCCTCTGGCTACATCGGTTATTTTATTGCCAATGTTGGCTTGAAACAGCACCATAAGCCTGTTGATATCACGTTTACGACCCTGGTCTTTTGTCTTTTACCCGCCGGGCTTTATCATTCAGCAGTGTGGTTGGGGTTCAACACCTACATAGCATCTGTTCCGGCTGTTATCTCTGCTTTTATTGCAGGTTCGGTTTGGCGCAAATACGGCAAGAAATGGATGTATGGCCTCCTGCGGAAATATGATATATCGTGGTCTGACAGCACCCACTCTGCCTGGCAGAGGATGTTTGACCAGCGTGGCTACTATGTTTCGGAAGTCTATGTTTACCTGAAAAATGGCTCAACGCTTTTGTCGGAAGCACCTGGCCACTTTGAAGGGCAACCATGCGGATGCTTTGTTCTGGGAAACGAAAAAGACATTTTGCTCTATGTAACCCATGAAAAAGCGGCTGGCAGCACAGACTGGAAAGCATGCAGTGATGTACTGCATGAAACCTGGGGAGCACTGGCGACTTATGTCCCTGCGGATCAGATAGCGCGGGTACAGGTAAGGAGAACCAGGTTCAAAGAGGCAAGGGTTCTCCCTGAAGAGTAACGTTATTGTCGGGCTGGTCTGGATGGCGGTGGTGTGACTGGTTTAGAAGATGAGTCTGTTTTCTCATTACGAAGCGTATCTTTGTCGAAAACAATCGTCACCATACCTTTGGAGTCGTCAGAGTAGTCAACGCGGTCATGCCTCTGGTCTTTGTTATTACTCATTGCACTTTCCTCACGTAGTATAAGAATCGATGTACTAGCAAACGAGATTCTAGATTATCGTTGAGGAAAGATGCAATGGCAGGTGATTTTGATTCTGTTTTCTCTTTCACATACTGAAAAGTAATTACAGCAGGAAAGCCATCAGGCTCTTCTCCTGACTGAACCGGATACGACTTCAAGTAGCAACATGATTTCAATAATCGGTCGATTTGAGTACTGATTTCTGTTTCACTATGTGAAACTTAATTACCTCACCCGTCCCAGATAGATCCAGTTTGTCCCAGGTAGATCCACATTTATCGCACGTTTCCCTTTTAAATATCTCACGTCCTATCAGAATTGGACGGGCAACATCGCTGCTGCTGGCGCAGGCGGGTTATCGCGTGGTAATCAATTTCCGGCAGCGCGAAGCAGAAGCGTTGCAGGTAGTGGCAGATATCGAAGCGCAGGGCGGCAGCGCGTTTGCCTTACAGGCGGATATTGCCGATGAAGCGCAGGTGGTGCGCATGTTCCGACAGCTGGACCAGCAGCCGGGCGCGCTGCGCGTGCTGGCAACCAACGTCACCGGCACGTTTATCTGCTGCCGCGAAGCGGTAAAACGCATGAGCACCGCACACGGCGGCCGGGACGGCGCCATTGTTAACGTCTCGTCGGCGGCCTCGCGTACCGGCTCGCCCAATGAGTATGTCGATTATGCAGCGTCGAAAGGCGCGATGGACACGCTGACCAGAGGATTATCACTGGAAGTGGCGGCGCAGGGGATTCGCTCAACAGCGTGCGGCTAGGGCTGATCTACACCGATATGCATGCCGACGGCGGCGAGCCGGGGCGCGTTGATCGTCTCGCGGCATCGCTGCCGATGCAGCGCGGCGGCCAGGCGGAGGAGATCGCTGCCGCCATCGCCTAGCTGGCCAGTGACGCCGCTTCATACGTCACCGGCAGCTTTATTGATGCGTCAGGCGGGCGTTGAGCCGCACGTCACAGCCTGTTAGCGCGCGGCGTACATCTTCACGTCGCGCGCTATAAGCGGTTACAGCACTTCACCATTGCTGGCAATCACCTGCTGATACCAGGCGAAACTCTTCTTCTTCGAACGGGCAAAGCTGCCGCTGCCGTCATCGTTTTTATCGACGTGGATAAAGCCGTAGCGCTTGCTGTACTGGCCGGTGGTAAAGGAGACGCAGTCGATGCAGCACCACGGCGTATAGCCCAGCCGATCGACGCCATCCAGCGCCACCGCTTTTTTCATCTCTTCGATGTGCGTGCGCAGATAATCAATGCGGTAGTCATCTTCGATCACGCCCTGTGCGTTGGCTTTATCAATGGCACCAAAGCCGTTCTCAACGATAAACAGCGGCTTCTGATAGCGCTCATACAGCGCATTCAGCCGTAGCGCAGGCCGACCGGATCAATCTGCCAGCCCCAGTCGGACGCTTTCACATGCGGGTTAGGCACTACGCCGTCGAAGCCGGTGATCGGGTCGTCGACGCCGCTGGCTTTGGTGTCCACCGCATTGCTCATGTAGTAACTGAAACCGATGTAATCGCAGCAGCCCTGACGCAGCGTTTCGGCGTCATCGGCTTCCATCGCAATGTGATAGCCCTTGCGCGCCCACTCTTTCAGCGTATAAGCCGGGTACGCGCCGCGCATCTGCACGTCGCTGAACACGTAGCGCTGACGCATCGACTCCTGCGCGCGCATCACGTCATCCGGATGGCAGGAGAACGGATAGACCGGCACCATGGCGATCATGTAGCCAATCTGGAAATCCGGGTTGATTTCGTGGCCGCGCTTCACCACTTTGGCACTGGCGACGAACTGGTGATGCATCACCTGATACATCGTCTGCTCCGGCTTTTCATGATCGGTGAACACCACGCCGGAGCAGCAGTAGCCGAACAGCGGATACTGCCAGTTGCGCTGGTTATTGATTTCATTGAAGATCATCCAGTACTTCACCTTGTGGCGATAGCGCGTCATCACCACTTCACTGAAGCGCACAAAGAAATCGACCACTTTGCGATTGGCCCAGCCGCCGTACTCTTTAACCAGATGATAAGGCATCTCAAAGTGCGACAGGGTAATCACCGGTTCGATGCCATATTTCAGCAGCTCATCAAACAGGTCATCGTAAAATTGCAGGCCGGCTTCATTGGGCTGCAGTTCATCGCCGTTGGGGAAAATGCGCGTCCAGGCAATCGAGGTGCGGAAACATTTGAAACCCATCTCGGCAAACAGCGCCACGTCCTGTTTGTAGTGCGAATAGAATTCCACCGCCTGATGGTTGGGATAGTGCTGGCCGGGCTGGACACCGGACGTGATAACGCGATCAACGCCGTGTGCGCCGCCGGTGAGAACATCGGCGATGCTGACGCCTTTGCCGCCCTGATCCCAGCCGCCCTCAACCTGATGGGCTGCCACCGCGCCGCCCCAGAGAAATCCGCTGGGTAACTGCAATCCTTCACTCATTTCATTACCTCGTCACGCTGTTGGCGAAAATAACACTGCCCGCAGTGTAACAACTGAAATAGCAAAGTCACGCTATAACACCGGCGCGGAAATGTGACTTGTTACCGCAGAAAAACAGGCTGTTTTATACCTGCGTGAGGCAGGAAATATATCGGCCCAGCGTCTCCAGAATATAAATTACCGGTACCTGGGTGGTAATATCGTAGCGGTCAGGCAGTTTCTCCTGCGGCACATGATAGGAGAGATTGAAATTCGCCATTTTCGCCAGCGAGCAGTTGTCATGATTGGTGATGGAGATGATTTTACAGTGATGCAGACTGAACTGACTGGCAAAGCGCAGGATCTCTTCGGTTTCGCCAGAGACGGATAAAATAATGGCCAGCGCATTTTCCCAGGCACTTTTACTCACCGGGTAATAAGGATCATCGATGTGATGGCTGAATTTACCAATATTGGAAAAGTAGCGCGCACTATATTTGCCAAGACTACCTGAGGTACCGGCACCAATAAAGAAAATGTGCTCAGCCTCAATGATCATTTGCGCTGCGGTGGCAATCTGCTGATTAAATTCTGCGTTATTGATGCTTTTAAAAAAGCTCAGCATTTCTCCGACGCCGGAGGGCAGCAGCACCGGCGCGCTTTGCTCCTGCGCTAGGTGAAAACGGATGCGGAATTCTGACCAGCCGTCACAGTGCATTTTGCAGCAGAAGCGCAGCACCGTGGTGGTCGAGACGCCCGCCTGCGCCGCCAGTTCGCGGATGGTCATATAACTGACACTTTCCCGGTGTTTGATGATGAAGTGATAAACCTGCATCTCAAGGTCATTCAAACGGGACAGGTCGCTGTGTGAAAACATTCGGGCGGCGCTCACGGCAAAAAGAAGCCTCAGTGTAACTGATTGGTTTGCCGCTGGGTTGTCACACCTCATTCACAGAATAATTTTAGCGTACATGTGTACTCTGAAATTGTTCTTCGCAACTCTGTTGCACAGAAAAAGCATAACTTTCGTTACGATGTTCAGGAATCCGACGCCATGGTACAGAACCGACTTATTGCCCAAGGCTATTCACTGGCAGAAGAGATCGCCAACAGCATCAGCCACGGCTTGGGCTGTGTGTTTGGCATCGTGGGGCTGGTGTTGCTGTTGATCCAAGCCGTTGAAATGCATGCGAATATCACCGCAATTACCAGCTATAGCTTGTACGGCGGCAGCATGATTCTGCTGTTCCTCGCCTCGACGCTGTATCACGCCATTCCGCATCAGCGCGCCAAATACTGGCTGAAGAAATTTGACCACTGCGCCATCTATTTGCTGATCGCCCGGACTTACACGCGGTTTCTGCTGGTCGGACTGAAATCGCCGCTGGCGCAGGGATTGATGGTGGTGATCTGGAGTCTGGCGCTGGCGGGCATCATCTTTAAGCTGACCATTGCGCATCGCTTTAAAGTGCTGTCCCTGGTGACCTATCTCAGCATGGGCTGGCTGTCGGTGGTGGTGATTTATCAGCTGGCAACCAAACTGTCGGCCGGCGGCGTCTGGCTGCTGGCGGCGGGCGGGATTGTCTATTCGCTCGGGGTGATTTTCTATGTGTCGCGCCGTATCCCGTACAATCATGCCATCTGGCACGGTTTCGTGCTGGGCGGCAGCGTGCTGCACTTTTGCGCCATCTATTTTTACGTGATGTAACAAGGCATGGGTCGCCACTGATGGCGACCCTGTGGCATACCAGCCGTAACCGTTACTCTTCCAGCGAATAGGGCAGCGGCTGAATGGTCAGCTTACCGCTTTCATCGCCTTCAACGCGCAGCACGCTATCCGGCTCCAGATCGTTGTTCAGCACCGCCTGCACCCACACGCTGCCATCATCCAGCTGTACGCCGCTCAGCACCGTGCCGGTGCGACGCCATTTGTCGCCCATCTGCAACTCCAGCGAACTGGCTGCGTCAGGCACTTTGCTGGCGCTGCCCGCCAGCCAGTAGAGCGCACGTTTATTGGTGCCGCGGAATTTGGCGCGCGCCACCATCTCCTGGCCGGTGTAACAGCCTTTTTTAAAGCTGATGGCATCCAGCGCCTGCAGGTTAATGGCCTGCGGAATCAGCTGCGCCGTGGTGGCGCTGTCGATCACCGGCACGCCCGCCGCAATATCCAGCGCCAGCCACTGCGTGCTGTCATTCAGCTGCGCTTCCCCGGCCAGCTTCTGCTGCAGCGCTTCGGCCTGCGCCGGCGTGGTGACCAGCAGAAAACGCTCGGCTGGTTCGGCGAACCACAGCAGAGTTGTGTCATCCTGCTGCACCACTGGTGTTGTGGCATCCGGCAGCGTGGCGAAAACGTTAGCCAGCGCGGCGCGCGCCTGAAAACCGGCGGCGCCGAGCAGTACCGCGTCATCATCTGCCGCAATGGTCACTTTGGCGAACACCGCATACTTCTTCAGCTCGGTCACCTGCTGCTCGCGCAGATTGCGGCGCACAACATAGGCATAACCTTCTCCACGATGGAACAGACGCAGATTGCTCCACATTTTGCCTTTGGCATCGCAGTGCCCCGCCGGGCGATGCTGCGCTGCGTCCAGCGCCGCCACGTCCAGCGTCAGCTGACCCTGCAGATAAGAGGTGCTGTCTTTGCCCTGCACCGACACCAGCGCCCACTCGTCGAGCGACATCAGCGTTAAAGGCAGGCGCGACGCCGCAGCGGGCTGGCGAGGCGGAAGGGTGAAAATCGGCATGAGTCCGTCCTGATCAATAAGGTTTATCCAGTAATATGCTTACCAATGTTAAAAGAGCAGTGCGCCATTGCAACCTGTTTGCGGAATCTGGCGCACAAATCGCGTGATAACCCTGTAACTGGTGGCATTGCTGTGCGTCACCGCGCGCAGCGTCCGGTTGCACGCCTGCAGCGCGGCGAAAAAGCAGGTACACTGAGCGCCACTGTTATCAGCTGTGGAAGAAGATACATGGATATTCATGACAAAGCGCGCGTCCAGTGGGCATGCCGTCGCGGCATGCTGGAGCTGGATGTTTCCATCATGCCGTTCTTTAAATATGAGTATGATTCGCTGAGCGACAGCGACAAGCAGGTGTTTGTCGCGCTGCTGAAGAGCGACGATCCGGACCTGTTTAACTGGATGATGAACCACGGCGAACCGGCCGATCCCGAGTTCAAACGCATGGTGAAACTGATTCAGCAGCGCAACCGTGAACGCGGGCCGGTGGCAATGTGATCTGCGCGCGTCACGCAGCGCGCGGGCGCTGAATGTGACGCTGTTCGGGCTGTATGGCTCGCTGTTGCTGAGCTGTCGCTGGCCGGCGGGCTGGGCCTGGGTTCAGGTCGCGGTACTGATCCTGCTGACTCTGCAGTGCTGGCGTAACGCGCGTCGCCTGCAGCAGCGCTGCGGAGCGCTCATGCTGGATGACAAGGGTGACTGGCACTGGCGCGGTGAGCGCTGGCAGGCGCAACTGCAGCCGGACTGGCTACCGTGGGGCGTGTTGCTGGTGCTGCGTAACCGTCGCGGGCAGCGCTGGCGACTGTGGCTGCTGCACGACAGCATGCCGCCCGACGCGTGGCGCGCGTTACGCGCCCGCTGTTTTTTGCTTGATGGCGCGACGCCGCATTAAAGCAGCGCGGCGGTTTCGGTCAGAATCTGTTCGCACCACTGCTCGACGCGCTCTTCGCTCAGCTCAAACTGATTAACGTCGTCGAGCGCCAGACCGACAAACTGCTGACCATCGGCGGTCAGCGGTTTTTTGCTGGTAAACTGGTAGCCGTCGAGCGGCCAGTAACCGACAAACTGCACGCCCATCGGCAGCAGCAGTTCGTGCAGCATACCCAGCGCATCAAGGAACCATTCGCTGTACTCGACCTGGTCGCCCATGCCGTACAGCGCCACAATTTTGCCCTGCAGGTTGAGTGCTGGCAGCTGTTGCCACACCGCTTCCCAGTCCTCCTGCAGTTCGCCGAAATCCCAGGTCGGAATACCGAGAATCAGTAAATCGTACTGCTCCATCAGCGACGGATCGTCATCTTTCAGGTTATGCAGTGTGACTAATTCTTCACCGATAAAGTCGCGGATTTTCTCCGCCGTCATCTCGGTGTAACAGGTACTGGAACCGTAAAACAGACCGATATTCATGCAATTAATGCTCTGACTGAAACTCACTCTGGCGCAATTGTACCAGAAGCAGGCCAGTTTCAGGCATAATGAGCACGATTTCACACGGCGAGGGGCAACAGTGCAGGACAGCGATCTGATAGAACAGTTTCTCGACGCGCTCTGGACTGAGCGCAACCTGGCGCAGAATACGCTGGCGTCCTATCGTCAGGATTTGCAGACGCTTACTGCCTGGCTGCACCACCATGAGCGCACGCTGCTGTCGCTGGAAGCCGCTGATTTACAGCAGTTTCTGGCTGAGCGGATTGAGGGCGGTTACAAAGCCACCAGCTCAGCGCGTACCCTGAGCGCAATGCGCCGTCTGTTCCAGTATCTGTACCGCGAAAAGCTGCGCAGTGACGACCCCAGCGCGCTGTTGTCTGCGCCGAAATTGCCGCAGCGCCTGCCGAAAGATCTGTCAGAAAATCAGGTCGAGCGCCTGTTACAGGCGCCGGCAACGGACATACCGCTCGAGCTGCGTGACAAAGCGATGCTGGAGCTGCTGTACGCTACCGGGCTGCGCGTCTCTGAGCTGGTCGGTTTGACGTTGAGTGATGTCAGCCTGCGTCAGGGTGTGGTGCGCGTCATCGGTAAAGGCAATAAAGAGCGGCTGGTGCCATTAGGTGAAGAAGCGATTTACTGGCTGGAGCACTATATGGAACACGGGCGGCCGTGGCTGCTGAACGGACAGACCATTGATGTGCTGTTCCCCAGCAACCGCGCGCAGCAGATGACACGCCAGACCTTCTGGCATCGCATCAAACACTATGCCACCCTTGCCGGCATCGACAGCGAAAAGCTGTCACCGCACGTGCTGCGCCATGCATTTGCCACACATTTACTGAACCATGGTGCCGATTTACGCGTCGTACAGATGTTGCTGGGGCACAGCGACCTGTCGACCACCCAGATTTACACGCACGTGGCGACTGAGCGCCTGCGTCAGTTACATCAACAGCATCATCCGCGCGCTTGAGCAGCGGCAACAAGGATTTGAGATGAAAAAAACCGTTACGACGCTGGCTCTGCTGGTCAGCGCCTTTTCTGCGCTGGCCCATGCCGATGACAGCGCGATTCAGCAATCACTGAAAAAACTGGGTATGCAGCAGGCGGAAATCCAGCCGTCGCCGCTGCCGGGTATCAAAACGGTGATGACCGAAAGCGGCGTGCTGTACGTCACCGAAGACGGCAAGCACATGATTCAGGGCCCGCTGTATGATGTCAGCGGCGCGCAGCCGGTGAATGTCACCAATCAGCAGCTGGAGAAAAAAGTCGCCGCGCTGGCACCGGAAATGATTGTCTACAAAGCGCCGAAAGAGCAGCACGTGATCACCGTGTTCACCGACATCATCTGCGGCTACTGCCGCAAGCTGCACGAGCAGATGGCTGACTACAATGCGCTGGGCATCACCGTGCGCTATCTGGCGTTCCCGCGTGAAGGCCTGCACGGCCAGGTGGAGAAAGCCATGACCGCCATCTGGTGCAGCGCCGATCGCAACAAGGCGTTTGATGCCGCAATGAAAGGCGACGCACCGCAAATGGATGCGCCGGCGAGCTGCAAAATCAATCTCGACCAGCACTACAAGCTGGGCATTCTGTTTGGTATTCAGGGCACGCCCGCCATCCTCACCGACAGCGGCATGATGATTCCTAGCTACCAGGGACCGCAGGAGCTGAAGCAGGTGCTGGACGGGCAGAAGCGTGGTGGTTAAGACACAGTGATGCACTCTGTAGAATTGCGTCGGCGTGAAGCCCAGGCCGACGCGCGCTTACCCGATGATTTACCGCCGCTGCTGCGTCGTCTCTACCTGCAGCGCGGCGTCAAAGACGCCGCCGAACTGGAACGCGGCGCTAAATTCCTGCTGCCGTGGCAAAGTCTTGGCGGCATTGAGCGCGCCGTGACGCTGCTGCACCAGATGCTGCAGCAGCAACGCCGCATCGTGGTGGTGGGCGATTTCGATGCCGATGGTGCCACCAGCACCGCGCTCACCGTGCTGGCGCTGCGCAGCATGGGCGGCAACGTCGATTATCTGGTGCCGAACCGCTTTGAGGACGGCTATGGCCTGAGCCCGGAAGTGGTGGAGCAGGCGCGCGCGCGCGGCGCCGAGCTGATCCTCACCGTGGATAACGGCATTTCGTCGCACGCGGGTGTCGACACCGCGCACCAGCACGGTATTCTGGTACTGATCACCGATCACCACCTGCCGGGCGAAACGCTGCCGGCGGCAGAGGCCATCGTTAACCCTAACCTGAGCGACAGCGCATTCCCGTCGCGTTCGCTGGCGGGCGTGGGCGTGGCGTTTTATCTGATGTTGGCGCTGCGTGCCCATCTGCGTCAGCAGAACTGGTTCAGCGACGGGCGCAGTGAACCCAATCTGGCCGAACTGCTGGATCTGGTGGCGCTCGGCACCGTGGCCGACGTGGTGCCGCTGGATGCCAACAACCGCATTCTGGTGTGGCAGGGGCTGAGCCGCATCCGCGCCGGGAAATGCCGTGCCGGCATCCGCGCGCTGCTGGACATTGCCAACCGCGATGCGCGTCAGCTGGCGGCCAGCGATCTCGGTTTTGCCGTCGGGCCACGCCTCAATGCTGCCGGCCGGCTGGACGATATGTCGGTTGGCGTTGCGCTGCTGCTGACGGAGGATATTGCCCAAGCGCGCATGCTGGCCAGCGAACTTGATGCGCTTAATCAGACGCGCAAAGAGATTGAGCAGGGCATGAAGAGCGAGGCGCTGGCGCTGTGCGATGAGCTGGAGCGCCAGCATCGCGATCTGCCGCTCGGGCTGGCGTTTTATCACCCGGAGTGGCATCAGGGCGTGGTTGGCATCCTCGCGTCACGCCTGAAAGAGCGCTTCCACCGTCCGGTAATCGCCTTCGCGCCGGCCGGTGACGGCACGCTGAAGGGCTCTGGCCGTTCGATTGCCGGACTGCATCTGCGCGACGCGCTGGAACGGATCGACACGCTCTATCCTGGCCTGATCATCAAATTTGGCGGGCACGCCATGGCGGCGGGGCTGTCGCTGGAAGAGGCGAAGTACGATGAGTTCCGCCAGCGCTTTGCCGCGCTGATCGACGAATGGCTGGAAGGCGAGGCGATGCAGGGCGTGATGTGGTCCGATGGCGAACTGCACGCGCAGGAGTTCACCCTGCACACCGCGGAAATGCTGCGTGAAGCCGGCCCCTGGGGCCAGGCGTTTCCGGAGCCGGTGTTCGACGGTCAGTTTAAGCTGTTGCAGCAGCGTCTGGTGGGCGAGCGTCACCTTAAGGTGATGGTCGAGCCGCTGGGCGGCGGCCCGTTACTGGATGGTATCGCCTTTAACGTGGACACCAGCCTGTGGCCGGACAGCAGCGTGCGTCAGGTGCAGCTGGCCTACAAGCTGGATATCAACGGATACCGCGGCAATCGCTCGGTACAGCTGATCATCGACCATATCTGGCCACAGTCGTAACCTTTAGAACATTACGTCGACACCGCCGCGCAGTACCTTCTCATCGCCGCGATCGGCCACGTGGCGGTCGGCACGCAGAAACAGCCGCGCGCGTGCCGACTGCACCAGATCAACCCGCGCACCAAACCACTGCGAGCGGCGATCGAGCTGCATACCCGGGATGGTAAAGCTCTGCTGACCGCTGCCGAAGCCGCTCCAGCGCGCGCTGACGTCCATCGACGGATTGCTGAAAGCGTACTGGTATTCGCCGTACAGGCTCAGCATGCTCCACCAGCCCGCCGACCAGTCCTGGCGCGCGCTGAGATTCAGGCCACCGTAACCGACGCTGCGGCGATAGCTGTCGCCGTCGCCCTGCAGGCCAAACGCGCTGCCGCTGTCGCTGAAGCTGCCGGTTTGCAGGCCGGTTTCACGCCAGCCGAGGTAGGGCTCAATGCGATAATCCTCCTGCAGCGTCCAGCGATAGCCGCTCTGCAGCGCCGCCTGCCAGCTGTCTGTGCGGGCGGAAGAGGAGACCGGTGCAGCTTCATCCAGCAGCACCAGGCGCTGCAGTTTGTCGCGTCCATGCTGATAGCTGAGATTGCCCTGCCAGTACCAGGCTGGCGTCACCGCATAGCGTCCATACAGCATTATGCCCTGCAGGCTGTTCTGGCTATTGCCGCCGGTGTCGTCATAGGTGGCATCAAGCTGAGTGTGCGTCCAGGCGATGCCGAGGCGCAGGCCGGGCTGGCCAAAATCGCTGTCGACACCCAGCGCGGTCAGGGTATTGCGGTAGCGGTTGCCGAGATAGCCGTCCTGGTCGAGCGAACCGCGCAGCTGACCGCTCTCCAGCCAGAAGCCGAAGCGCCCCTGTTCGCTGGCATCATCGATGCGGTTGTTAAGCAGGCGCGTCTGATAATCAAGCGCGTTGAACAGCACCGCATTGCCGGAGGCATGCGCCTGGCCGGAAAGGGAGTTGATCGCCGCCTGTGCGCTGCGGGTGTCCGCCAGCGTCTGGAAGGCGCCTGCAGCCGCCAGCGCTGACTGCTGCGCACTGCTCAGCGTCGCCTGACCCTGCCAGCGGTCCGCCAGTTCAAACGCCTGCTCCAAGGTTGCGGCTGGTTTGCTGCGCGCTGGCGCTATCCATTCCCATCGCCTGTACCGCCGCGGCGGTGTTCTTGCGCGTTAGCTGGCCGGTAACGCTGTGGGCGTCATAGCTGACGGAACCGTCGAGAAATACGCCGGTATTGACCTAGCTAAACTGACCGCTCACGCCGCCGCTGGTCAGCAGCGTTTCCTGCTGTTTCACCACGTAGCTGGCGGAGGGCGGCGCGAGGTTCTGCGTGCCGTCGAGCGCCGCGTTGCCGGCCACGCGCAGCGGATTGTTCAGCGTGACGTTGAGCGTACCGTCGGCGCTTTGCTGATAGTTGCCCGCCACCTGCAGGTCGCCGTTAACCGATCCCTGGTTGACCAGATTGCCGCCGATGCGTCCGCTGCCACCCAGTTTGCCGCTGCCGTTCACCAGCGCGTTGCCGGCAATCGCACCGTCAATCAGCAAGCTATTGGCGGAGACCTGCGTCAGGCCCTGATAGCTGTTGTTGCCGGTCAGCTGCAGCGTACCGCCGCGTTCGCTGCCGTCCAGCACCAGCCCGCGATCGCCGCTGATGTCATTGCTGAACACATACTGGCCGCCGTCGAGGCGCGCACTGAAGTCCTCTGCCCAGAATTGTCCCGGCCCGTTTAAGGCTTTGGCGGCGTTAAGATCGCCCCAGCCGAACGTCTCATTGTATGGCCGCCCGTTCGCGCTGTCGGCGACGTTATCGTGCGCATCACTGCGGTAGGTGGCGGTTGTCAGCAGGGTTTGCTGCAGGTTATGGCCGCTCATCCACGGGAAACGCTGCAGCAGCTGCGAGGCCGCGGCCGTCACGCGCGGTGCGGCAAACGAGGTGCCGAAGCTGCGCACCTGTACCCAGCTGCCGTCAGAATTTTGATACAGATAATCGGTATAACCCGGCGCGGTCAGGCACCATGCGGCGGCCGCGCCGCAGGCGTCAAACGGTCCGGTGCCGGCTGCGCGGCCCGGCAGGTCATAACCGGTATGATCCATGATGCCGGTGACCGCCACCAGATTACGGGCCAGCTGCGGGTCGTTATACATCAGCGGTGTCAGCACGTCCGGTGCCGGCGTGGCGCCGCTGTTGTTGCCGGTGATCATCACCGCCAGCCCATCTGCCGCAGCCACCGCGTTGAGCCCCTGATACAGCGACTGATAGCGCTGGCGCGCGTCGGTCAGCGCCTGCTGGCTGGTGAAGCGCTCCTGCGAACCGTATGACATATTGAAGATGCGCACGCCCTGCGCCACTAATCCCTGCACGGCGCGCGCAGTATTGTCATAGCTGAAAATGTTATTTTGTGACGCCTGCGCCACATACAGCGTGCTGTCAGGCGACAACCCCAGTAGCGTCATTGCCACCAGCGTGCCGTGGCCGTTGATCCCCATGTTCTCATTCAGCGCTGTGTTGCTGCCGACATAGCTGGAGAAATTCACGTTGGCGTAATTAACTTCGCTGCGGCCCGGGGCCAGACCTGAGTCAATGATGCCCACTTTACTGCTGGCGGCCGTGGCCGGCACCGCAGGTTCAACGACCGGCGTGACCGGGGTCAGGGTGCTTCCGCCGCCGCTACCACCGCCGCCGCCTCCGCCACCACAGGCGCTCAGCAGAAACGGGATGATGAGCGCCAGCAGGCGCGGTGAGGTACGAAAAGTAACGACAGGATAATGCATGGCAACTCCTCATGCCTCTCAGGGCATGTTGTCGCCCGTTCACGTTAACGGGCCTGAATGCAGTCTTTCCCTGTCACGAATACTCCTGAGCAACGTGGCTGACAGACAGAACGCAATAGATGAATCACGACCCCCTGAGATTCCGCCAGGGTGCAGAAAGGATAAGGTGCGCACTGGCCGGTTGATGGCCAGGACAGCGCAGCATTGCGCAGGCTAATCGCGCTATATCACGCTTCGAACCAGACATTTCTGATGGTGGAGTTTTAATGATTTTGTCTGAGAAATCATGGGTTTTAATGACGCCAGCTGGCGTTTATTGCCGTGATTATGTAGGAAAATTCTGAAGGCGCACCGCGCGGATGGCGAGTGGCAGCGGGATTTCTGGCAACCGCCATACCTGCCGGTTTCCAGAAGTGGCGCAATTATTTTCTGCCGGTTCATACGCGGTATAGCCATTGATGTGCAAAGCTACAAACTAGGCGCGCTTTCGGGTAAAGTAGCGCGTTACTTTTATTTCCTCTCACCGAATCGTCAAAAAAGACTGAAAAGCCATGTTTGAAATTAATCCGGTCAAAAATCGTATCCAGGACCTCAGCGAGCGCAGCAGCGTTCTTAGGGGGTATCTTTGACTACGATGCCAAGAAAGAACGCCTCGAAGAAGTAAACGCCGAGCTGGAACAGCCGGACGTCTGGAACGAACCTGAACGCACGCAGGCGCTGGGCAAAGAGCGCGCCTCGCTGGAAGCGGTGGTCGAAACGCTCGACCAGATGCAGCAGGGGCTGGAAGATGTGCAGGGTCTGCTGGAGCTGGCGGTTGAAGCCGACGACGAAGAGACCTTCAACGAAGCCGTGGTCGAGTTGGACGCGCTGGACGTGAAGCTGGGTGAACTGGAGTTCCGCCGCATGTTCTCCGGCGAATACGACAGCGCCGACTGCTACATGGATATTCAGGCCGGCTCCGGCGGCACCGAAGCGCAGGACTGGGCCAGCATGCTGCTGCGCATGTATCTGCGCTGGGCGGAAGCCAAAGGCTTCAAAACCGAGATCATCGAAGAGTCCGAAGGCGAAGTGGCCGGTACCAAATCAGCCACCATCAAAATCATCGGTGATTACGCTTACGGCTGGCTGCGTACCGAAACCGGCGTTCATCGTCTGGTGCGTAAGAGCCCGTTCGACTCCGGCGGTCGTCGTCACACCTCATTCAGTTCGGTATTTATTTACCCGGAAGTGGATGACAGCATCGACATCGAAATCAACCCGGCCGACCTGCGTATCGACGTTTATCGCGCCTCGGGTGCCGGTGGTCAGCACGTTAACAAAACCGAGTCAGCGGTGCGTATTACCCACCTGCCGACCAACATTGTGGTGCAGTGCCAGAACGACCGCTCGCAGCATAAGAACAAAGATCAGGCCTTCAAACAGCTGCGTGCCAAGCTGTATGAATACGAAATGCAGAAGAAGAATGCCGACAAGCAGGCGGCGGAAGAGAACAAGTCGGACATCGGCTGGGGCAGCCAGATCCGTTCATACGTTCTTGACGATTCGCGCATCAAGGATCTGCGTACCAGCGTAGAAACGCGTAACACCCAGGCCGTACTGGATGGCGATCTTGACCGTTTTATTGAAGCAAGTTTAAAAGCAGGGCTATAAGGAACCGACATGTCTGAACAACAACCGCAGAGCGCTGATGCCGCCCTTGAGTTAAACAACGAACTGAAAGCGCGTCGCGAAAAACTCAGCGCGCTGCGTGAAAAGGGCGTGGCGTTTCCTAACGATTTCCGCCGTGACACTACCTCCGATCGTCTGCATGCCGACTATGACAGCAAAGAGAACGACGAGCTGGAAGCGCTCGGCGTCGAGGTAAGCGTAGCCGGTCGTATGATTACCCGCCGCATCATGGGTAAAGCGTCATTCGCCACCCTGCAGGATGTGGGCGGCCAGATCCAGATCTACGTATCACGTGACGATCTGCCGGAAGGCGTCTACAACGAGCAGTTCAAAAAATGGGATCTCGGCGACATTCTCGGCGCGCGCGGTAAGCTGTTCAAAACCAAAACCGGCGAGCTGTCGATCCACATCTCTGAGCTGCGCCTGCTGACCAAAGCGCTGCGTCCGCTGCCGGACAAATTCCACGGCCTCGCCGATCAGGAAACCCGTTACCGTCAGCGTTACCTTGACCTGATCTCCAACGACGATTCGCGCAAGACGTTCAAAATTCGCTCACAAATCATGGCCGGCATTCGTCAGTTCATGGTTAACCGCGACTTTATGGAAGTGGAAACGCCGATGATGCAGGTGATTCCTGGCGGCGCGTCCGCGCGTCCATTCATCACCCATCACAATGCGCTCGACATCGACATGTACCTGCGTATTGCGCCGGAGCTGTACCTCAAGCGTCTGGTGGTAGGCGGTTTTGATCGCGTGTTTGAGATCAATCGTAACTTCCGTAACGAAGGGATTTCGCCGCGCCACAATCCAGAGTTCACCATGATGGAACTCTATATGGCGTATGCGGACTACAAAGATCTGATCGAACTGACCGAGAGCCTGTTCCGCACCTTGGCGCAGGACGTGCTGGGCACTACGGAAGTGCCATACGGTGAGCACACCTTCGATTTCGGCAAGCCGTTTGAGAAGCTCACCATGCGTGAAGCGATCAAGAAATACCGTCCGGAAACGGACCTCGCCGATCTGGATGACTTTGACAAAGCGGTGGCGATTGCCAATGCGCTGCACATCAAAGTGGAGAAAAGCTGGGGGCTGGGCCGCGTGGTGACCGAGATCTTCGAAGAGACCGCGGAAGCGCACCTGATTCAGCCAACCTTCATCACCGAGTATCCGGCAGAAGTGTCACCGCTGGCGCGTCGTAATGACGAGAACCCGGAAATCACCGACCGCTTTGAGTTCTTCATCGGCGGCCGTGAAATCGGTAACGGCTTCTCCGAGCTGAACGATGCGGAAGATCAGGCCGAGCGTTTCCTGCAGCAGGTTAACGCGAAGGACGCCGGTGATGACGAAGCGATGTTCTACGACGAAGACTACGTCACCGCGCTGGAGCACGGTCTGCCACCGACCGCGGGTCTGGGCATTGGTATCGACCGTCTGGTCATGCTGTTCACCAACAGCCACACCATTCGTGACGTGATCCTGTTCCCGGCTCTGCGCCCGACCGGTAAGTAATTAGGTTGCCCTCACCCTAACCCTCTCCCATGGGGAGA
The DNA here is from genome assembly GCF_059731155.1 of Type-A symbiont of Plautia stali. Taxonomy (NCBI): domain Bacteria; species Type-A symbiont of Plautia stali. Next base: position 2,930,445 of record NZ_AP035891.1, read on the forward strand.
GGGGACTTGCTTGTTCCCGCGTGGCAGAGGGCCGCTCTGGTTTTCTCCCTCTCCCTGTGGGAGAGGGCACCAGCTCGCACCCAACTTCCCCCAACATAAAATTCCTGATGACAACCCGGCACGCTCTGTGCAGGATGGTTTTTTTCATTTTCAGGGAATCACCATGAGTGCAAAAGCGGCAACGTTAGAGGGCCGGATTCGTCAGCACTGGGATCAACTCTCCAGCCACGAGCAGCGACTTGCCGATGTACTACTCGCCGCACCGGGCCAGTTAGCCATGAACACTGCCACTGAACTGGCACACAGCGCGGGCGTGTCCAAAGCCACCACCACGCGCTTCTTCCGCCATCTCGGCTACGAAAGTTATGAAGCCGCACGTCGCTAGGCGCGTGACATGCAGAGCACAGTGGTTCACCGCTCTATCTGCAACCGGCACCCAGCGCGTCGCCGCTGGCCAGCATCATGCAGCAGCATCTGGAAAAAGAGATCGCCAGCTTGGTTAACAGCTATCGCACACTGGACAGTGAACAGCTGCAGCAGGCGGTCAGCGCCATCAGCCAGGCGCGGCGCGTGGTGGTGATGGGTTGGCGGCACAGTCAAACCATCACGCATCTGATCTATCGCGATCTGATCCATATTCACTTCGATGTGCGTCTGCTGCCGCGTCCCGGCGATTCGCTGGCGGAACATATAGCGGCTCTGACCGCCGGGGATGTGGTGATCTGCGTCGGTCTGCGTCGGCGCATGCCCGCGCTGGAGGCGGCAATGAACGCGCTGGCCGAGCGCAACGTGCCGATGCTGTATATCGCCGACGTGCTCTCCGGCAAACCGGCGCGCCATGCGCTGTGGGTCATCCGCTGTCACACCGACAGCAGCCTGATCTTCGATAGCACCGCCGCGCTCCCCGGCGTGTGTAATCTGCTCTGTTCACTGGTGGCCCGACATTGTCTCTGGTTACTCTGCGCAGTGGTGAAAAAGCTGGCACAAAATGTGCTCAGTAGAAAAAGATATTTCACCAACACCAAGGAAACACCATTATGAAAAAAACAGCACTGCTGATTGCCGCACTTCTCTCCGTAGGCACCGTGGCGCAGGCGCAAGCCGACACGCTGGCTGACATCAAAAGCAGCGGCAAAATCACTGTCGGTATCGATCCAACCTTTCCTCCCTACGAATACACCGATGACAAAAGTGAGATCACCGGCTACAGCGTGGCGATCATGCAATCTTCGCCAAAGATCTCGGTGTGAAACTGGAGTTTCAGAAAACCGCCTTCAGCGGCATTCTGCCGGGCCTGATTTCGGGCTCCTTCTAATGCCGAAGGTTCATCCCTTAACGTCACGGCGGAACGCGCGAAGAAAGTGCTGTTCACCGTGCCATACAGCAAAACCGTCAACGGCGTGCTGGTGCGTTAAGCTGAGGCGAAAACCTTCAGCGGCAAAACCCTGAGTCCGGAAAGCTTGTCGGGTCTGCGCGGTGCGGTGAAAACGGCCAGCGTGCCAGAGCAGCTGCTGAAGGGCTTCAATGAGCAGTTGAAGAAAGAGGGTAAGAAACCGATCACCATCATCAACGTCGATTCGCTGGATCAAACCGTCAGCACGCTGATGACCAAACGCGCCGACTTCGTTTATGACGACATCTCGGTACTCGCGCCGGTAGCAAAAAAATATGCCGGCAGAGTGGCGCAGGTGGGCGAAGTCGGCCCGTCGCAGTGGATGGGTTGGGCGACACGTAAAGAAGATGGCAGCCTGAACAAAGCCATTAGCGACCACATCCTGGCGATGCAGAAAGACGGCGAACTGACCAGGCTGCAACAGCAGTATCTCGGCACCACCTTTACCGTGCCCGCCAGCGACTTCATTCCGCAGGAGTAATTATGTGCCAGTTCAACCTGACGGTGCCTGCCGGCTTTGGCAAAACCTTCCGCGTGCGCAAGGGCCAGTTTATTACCGTGATTGATAGTGAGGGCAGCAGGCGGCCGATTTCGTCGCGGTTAATGCCGATGACCTGAACGAGAAACTGTCGCCAGTGCACACGCGTCAGCAGCTGCGCTCGCTGTTCTTCAAGCCGTGCGACGCGCTGTGGTCGAGTGAAAACCGCCCGATGCTGCGCATTCTTGCTGACAGCATCGGCATCCACGACGCCAACGTGCCCGCCTGCGATCGCACCCGTTTCAGCATTGATTTCGGTGTCGAAGGGCATCGCAACTGCGTGGATAACCTGCTGGAGGGGATGAAGGCGTTTGGCGTTACCTACTTCTCGCTGCCGGAGCCGTTCAACCTGTTCCAGAACGGCCCGGTTACCGCCGATGGCCGCATGGAAGTGACCGATCCCAACAGCAAAGCGGGCGACAGCATCACCTTTGAAGCGCTGTGCGATCTGATCTGCGCGGTCTCATCCTGTCCGCAGGACATCATTCCCGGCAACGGCCTGCAGGTGACACCAATCGACATCGTGGTCAGCGACCATTTTCACGCTCAGGAGATGAATCATGCTGTTAATGCGTGAAAATTATCAGGAAACCGCCGTGCGTACGCTGGCTGAACCGGTGCCGGTTGCGCCGGGCAGCATCGGTTCGATTCGCGTGCTGCGCGACCAGTTACTGCGCATCACCGCCCAGGGCGACGGCGCGGTGGCTTCGCTGTTTGGCTTCAGCATGGCCGATCCCGCCGTGTGGCTGTCGGTGCACCACACGCGGGTGTTCAGCAACAGCTACCTGCTCGGTTCCGGCATGCGTCTGGTGAATAATCGTCGCCGTCCGATGATGGTGCTGGGCAAAGATAGCGTGAAGCGTCACGACCTGCTGCTGCCGGCGTCCACCACGGCGTTTCTTAATGAGCGCGGCTATCAGGGCGAAGGTTGCCTCGATGCGCTGCGCGGCGAGCTGGCGCGTCTGGGCATGGTGATGCCGAAGCTGCCAGAACCCATCAACCTGTTTATGCACGTCAGGCTGAAGCGAGAAGGCGAGATTCTGCCGGAAACCAACCTGACCAAAGCCGGTGACAGCATTACCTGTCGCGTGGTGATGGATACGCAGTTCATCGTCTCGGCCTGCAACACCGGTACTGAGGGCAACGACCGTCCCGCGCCGCTGCTGCTGTCGGTGGCGGAAAACCTGCACGACTTTAACGCGGAGTAACGCATGGGGCTGGATCAACAGGTAGTGGCCGCGCTGCCGGAACTCGGACACGGCCTGCTGATGACGCTGGTGCTCACCGTGCTGGCGTCGTTAGTCAGCGTGGTGATGGGGCAGCTCGGCTGCTTCCTGCAGCTGCGTCGTGCCTGGATCTGGCGCGCCATCGGGCGTTTCTATGTCAGCGTGATGCGCGGAACGCCGGCGATTGTTCAGCTGTTTGTGGTGTTTTTCACCTTGCCGCGGCTGGGGTTGGGCGGTCAGCCGATGCTGGCGGCGGTGATTGCCATTGGCCTCAACAGCGGCGCGTACGTGGCGGAAATCCTGCGCGTTAACCGCAAGCCTGGTGACGCGCGGACAGCTGGAAGCGTCGCGCACGTTGGGCCTGAGCCGCTTGCTGACGTGGTGGTACGTCATCAATCCACAGGTGATGCGCGCCAGTCTGCCGATGCTGGTGAATGAGTTCACCATTCTGCTGAAAACCACGCCGCTGGCGTCGATGGTGGCGCTGACCGAACTGACCTACGCCGGACAGATCGTCATCGCCCGCACCTACGAAGCCACGCAGGTTCTGCTGCTGGTGGCGGCCGGTTATCTGCTGATCGCCATGCCGTTAATTGCGGCGGCGCGTCGTTTAGAAGCGAAACGGAGGTTGGCGTAATGGATTGGCAGGCAATTATCACCTCTTTGCCATCGCTCGGTGACGGCCTGCTCGCCACCTTGCAGCTCTGTCTGGTGGCGGCGCTCTGCTCGCTGCTGTGGGGCGCGCTGTTGGCCGTGCTGCTGATGCGTGCCTCGCGGTTCTGGCTACGGTTGCTCAATCTTTACAGAGGCTTAACCCTTGCACTGCCGCTGCTGGTGGTGATCTATCTGCTCTATTTTGTGTTGCCGGAATATGACATCACGCTGTCATCGCCAGTGGTGGGCGTGCTGGCATTGACGCTCTATTACGCGCCTTACATTGCGCAGGTGATCCGCTCGGCCATTGATGCGCTGCCAAAAGGGCAGTGGGAAGCATGCCGCGTGCTCGGCCTGAGCCGCAGCGAACAACTGCGCGACGTGGTGCTGCCGCAAACGCTGCCGCAGATGCTTTCGCCGCTGGTCGGGCTGATGACCGTTTTGATTAAAGACTCCGCGCTGCTGTCGATTGTCTCGGTGCAGGAGTTTATGTACGCCGCCAAACAGGCGATTTCGGATACCTACGCGCCGCTGGAGATCTATCTCACTGTGGCGCTCTGCTACTGGCTGCTCAACAGCGTCATCGACTGGCTGGCGCGCGGCCTTGAATCTCGCATGACGCGCTATCGTCGTGCCATGCAGCATTAATCAGGAGAACAACATGTCGGCTGGATTTCAGCATCGTGAAGCGATGACCATCCCGGCGCGCTACGGCAAAGCGGTGCGCCTGAAGAAAGGTGAAGCGGTGCAGGTGATTAACCTGCACGGCACGCAGGTGGTGGATTGCTGGGCGTACAACGCTGAGGATGTGAGTGAATATATGTGTATGGAGGCGACGCGCGTGTGGAATCAGCGTCTCAATCCCAAAATGGGCGACAGCTTTATCACCAGTCAGCGCCACCCGATTTTGACGCTGGTGGCGGATACCTCGCCTGGCGTGCACGACACCTTCATGGCGGCCTGCGACGCACGTCGTTATGAGCTGCTCGGCTGCACCGAACCGCATCGCAACTGCCATGACAATCTGTTTGAAGGCATGCGTGAGCTGGGCGTGACGCTGCCGCACGGCAATCTGGCCTCGTTTAATATCTTTATGAATATTCAGGTGCAGCCGGATGGCATTACGCTGAAGACGCTGCCGGTGGTGACGAAGCCGGGCGACTATATTGTGCTGCGCGCCGAGATGGATTGTTTTGTGGCGTTTTCCGCCTGTCCGCAGGATATCGTCAGCATTCAGGGGCAGGGCGACAACACCCCGCGCGATGCCGAGCTGCGTATTCTGACCAGCGGATTTCCGCAGGTGCAGTTGCAAGGTGCGTGGGTTCCCTCACCCTAAGCCTTATGTCTTGCCGATCATCCGGCAAGACGGTATCTCTCCCACAAGTGGGAGAGATACCGATCGAGCGAACATGTGGCAGCGTCTCCTTCTCCCTGTGGGAGAAGGCCGGGGTGAGGGCATCAGCGCGTACCCAACCTAAGACTTCACCACGCCCTCCAGCCACGCCTGGAACCGCGCATAAGGCACATACAGCGCCACATCTTTAAACAGCGTTTTGCCGCTCTTATTATCATCAATCCGACTGCTATAGCCGACAATCACCCCGGCCAGCGTGTCGTCGCTGGCGTTATACACCGCGCCGCCGGACATGCCTTTCACCACGCCGGCATTGGCCGCCACCACCACGCAGCTGGCCTTATTCCAGTCATTGCTCAGCGTAGTATTGATCAGGTTTTTGCCGCTTGATGCCACCGGCAGCGCAGAGATAAAGCTATACCCATACAGATTAACGTTGTCGCCGATATGGCTGTTACGGAACTGCGGGGGGCAGATTGGCTTATTTATTCGCATGATAAACCACGGCGATATCGCACTCCGGATGCCAGGCCTTCACCCGATACAGCGAATATTTGGCCACGTGCGCCGCCGTCAGGCTGTATTCGCGCGTCAGGGGGATAGTGGTGCCCAGCGCACCCATGCCAAGTACGGTGGGGATGCCGGTGACGGTCATATCGACGCGCCTGGCCGCTTCTGAGCTGTATTCATAGTGCCCGACCGAGCAGCCGCTTAAGCCGCCGATCGCCAGCGCGATGATCCATCGCATAACTCTGTCCCCCTGTTGTGTTGACGCCGCATCACCGGGCAATCCATTGGGGTATCGGCAATGTGCGACCATCCTTTACTGCCTGATTTAACGCCAGAAAGCGCTGTCGCTGTGACAGCGATCACAACCTGTTATCAAGCGTAGTCTGTTATCGCCGTCCTGTCTCAGTGATGCATAAGCGACGCTTTTTAGCGCCGGGATTATTGCCGCGCAGGCAAAATAGCCTTGCTGCCGCCCGGGTGGTTGATAGCCGGAGGCTGTGCTTTAATAGCAGACTGTGACGCAGTTCAAAAATAAACATCCCCGCACTGTCGGAGGGATACGCGTCTTTCTTAACCGTACGGCGTTCGTCGTGCGGCCCGCCTGCAAAATTATCTTGGGAGAGTGTGTTATGCCTGTTGCATTACTGGCGCTGGCGCTGAGTGCGTTCGCCATCGGCACCACGGAGTTCGTCATCATGGGGTTACTGCCGGAAGTGGCGGGTGACCTGCAGGTGTCGATTCCTTCTGCGGGCTGGCTGATCAGCGGCTATGCGCTGGGCGTGGCCATCGGCGCGCCAATCATGGCGCTGCTGACCGCGAAACTGCCGCGTAAACGTACCCTGATTCTGCTGATGATCATCTTCATCATCGGCAACGTACTCTGTGCGCTGGCTTATACCTATAACCTGCTGATGCTGGCGCGCGTCATTACCGCGTTGTGTCACGGTGCGTTCTTCTGCATCGGTTCAGTGGTCACGGCCAGCTTGGTGGCACCGAGTCGTCAGGCGTCAGCGGTGGCGCTGATGTTTACCGGTCTGACGCTGGCCAACGTGCTGGGCGTGCCGCTCGGCACCTGGTTTGGTCAGCTGTTTGGCTGGCGCGTCACCTTCTGGGGCGTGGCGATTATCGGCATCCTCGCGTTCATCGCGCTGATTGTCAGCCTGCCAACCAACAAAGATGAAAAACCGGTGCATCTGGCGAGCGAAATCAGCGCGCTGGCCAACGGCAAACTGTGGCTGTCGCTGCTGATGACGGTGTGTTTTGCCGCCGCGATGTTTGCGCTGTTCAGCTACATTGCGCCGCTGCTGCTGCAGGTGACTGGCATCAGCGATCGCGGCGTCAGCTGGACGCTGTTCCTGATTGGCACCGGCCTGACGGTGGGTAACATTGTTGGCGGGAAACTGGCGGACTGGAAAGTGTCGTTCAGCCTGATCCTCAGCTTTTCGCTGATCGCCGTGTTCTCGCTGCTGTTCAGCTGGACCAGCCATGCGCTGTGGCTGGCTGAAGTCACCCTGTTCCTGTGGGCGATGGCGACCTTCGCCACCGTGCCAGGCCTGCAGATCAACGTAGTGCGCCACGGTAAAGAGGCGCCAAATCTGGTGTCGACGCTCAACATCTCGGCCTTTAACGTCGGTAACGCGCTCGGTGCGTGGGTGGGCGGCGCAGTGATCGACAAAGGCTATGGCCTGACGGCGGTTCTGGTCGCGGCGGCGGCGCTGGCGGCAGCGGGATTAGTGGTTTGTCTGCTGACCTTCCGCAAATCGGGCGGTCAGCGCGAGACGGTGCGCGCTTAAGCCAGACGCTGGGCGATGCGCTGCGGAAAGGTGGCCACCTGCTGCTGCAGGTGGTCGCAAAAGTGATCGACCAGCGCCGATGCCGGTCGATGCTGTGGCCGCATCAGGCTCACCGTGAACGGCACGGCAATACTGAAGCGGCGCATCACCACACCGCTGTCGGCGTAATCCAGCGCCGTCAGGGGATTAACAATCGAAATACCCACTCCGGCGCGCACCATCGCGCACACCGACGCGGCGCTGTGCGTCTCTAGCACCAGCTGCCGCTCCACCTGCTGCTCATGGAACAGCGCATCCAGTAACTGACGATACCTATCGCTGCGCGACAGGCTGACATAGTTTTCACCGTGGAAATCCTGCGGCGTCAGCACCGCCCGCTGACACAGCGGATGCTGCGGTGGCAGCACGCACACTTCATCACTGGTCAGCAGTGCCAGGCGTTCAGTCCCGGCGGGTGCATGCTGGGTTTCGGTCAGACCGAGATCGTAGCGCTGCGCCGACAGCCACTCCTCCAGCAGCGGCGACTCCTGCGGAATAATATTCAGGCTCACCTGCGGATAGCGCTGTAAAAACGGCTGCAGCAATGGCGGCAACAGCGACTGGGAAAAGACCGGCAGGCAGGCGATTGACAGCTCGCCCTGGCGGAAATTGCGCAGCCCTTCGGCGGCATCCATGATGCGATCCAGACCGAACCACGAGCGCTGCACCTCTTCGTACAGCCGCAGTCCCTGCACGGTAGGCTGCAGGCGGCCGCGCACCCGCTCAAACAGCTGTAAGCCCAGCTGCTGCTCCAGCCGCGCCAGTTCGCGGCTCACCGTTGGCTGCGAGGTGTGCAGCAGCGTGGCTGCCTGGGTCAGATTGCCGCTGGTCATCACCGCGTGAAAGATTTCGATATGCCGCCAGTTAATTTTTGCCATCGTCGCCTCCGTGTCATCCATATCATATTTGCATAGCTGATGCTTAAATAGATATTTTTCTGCATCGCTGTGCTGTGGCTAAATGACAGCAACGACTCAGGAGAATGTTCATGCCACGTCCACTTAACGATTCCCAGACGGCGCTTAACGCCACAAATCTGCTGCCGCTGGCGCAGCGCTACAGCGGCCCGTTCTGGGCTTACGATGCAGAAATCATTCAGCAGCGTATTGCACAGCTCAGCGCGTTTGATGTGGTGCGCTTTGCGCAAAAGGCCTGCTCGAATATTCATATTCTGCGCCTGATGCGCGCTGCCGGCGTCAAGGTCGATTCGGTCTCGCTCGGCGAGATCGAACGTGCGCTGGCTGCCGGTTTTCAGCCGGGCGGCGAGGATATTGTGTTCACCGCCGATGTGCTGGACTCGCCGACACTGGCGCGCATCGCCGAGCTGAAGGTGCCGGTGAATGCCGGCTCAGTGGATATGCTGCATCAGCTCGGCGCGGTTTCGCCGGGCCACAGCGTCTGGCTGCGTATTAACCCGGGCTTTGGCCACGGTCACAGCCAGAAAACCAATACCGGCGGCGAAAACAGTAAGCACGGCATCTGGCACAGCGATCTGCCGCTGGCGCTGGCGGCGATTCCGCAACACGGCCTGCAGCTGGTGGGGCTACATATGCACATTGGCTCCGGTGTCGATTATGGCCATCTGCAGCAGGTGTGCGACGCGATGGTCGATCAGGTGGTGGCCTTTGGCCAGGACCTGCAGGCCATTTCGGCGGGCGGTGGGCTGTCGATTCCTTACCGCTTTAGTGAGGAGGCGATAGATACGCAGCACTATTATGGCCTGTGGAACGGCGCGCGCGAGCGTATCGCGGCGCACCTCGGCCATGCGGTGAAGCTGGAGATCGAGCCGGGCCGCTTCCTCGTGGCGGAATCGGGCGTGCTGGTGTCGCAGGTGCGGGCGGTGAAGCAGATGGGTAGCCGTCACTTTGTGCTGGTGGATGCCGGTTTCAGCGATCTGATGCGTCCGTCGATGTACGGCAGCTATCATCATATTTCGCTGCTGCCTGCCGATGGCAGCGCGCCGGGTGAGGCGAATGTGGAGAGCGTGGTGGCCGGGCCGCTGTGTGAATCGGGAGATGTGTTTACCCAGCGGGAAGGGGGCAAAGTGGAAACCCGCGCGCTGCCAGCGGCAAAGGTCGGCGATTATCTGGTGTTCCATGATACCGGCGCTTACGGCGCATCAATGTCCTCCAACTACAACAGCCGTCCGCTGATCCCGGAAGTGCTGTTCGAGCAGGGCGTGCCGCGTGAGATTCGCCGTGCGCAGACCATTCAGGAACTGCTGGCGCTGGAGCTGAACTGATGCGCATCGTGCCGCTCAGCAGCGTGCCGCATCACGCCAGCCAGATCACCGACTGGCTATGGCAGGCGTTTGGTGACGGCACCTCACGCGCGTTTTACGACAGCATTGTACGCAGCAGTCTGAACGGTGCCGCGTTTCGGGTGACCTTTGTCGCGCTGGACGACGATGACGTGCCGCACGGCACGGTAGGGTTCTGGCGCTGCGATTTGATTAGCCGTCAGGATCTCTATCCGTGGGTTGCCGTGCTGTATGTGGATGAAGCGCCACCCTGCAGCAGCACGTGCTGGATTACGCCCGCCAGCGCGGCTATGAAACGGTGTGGCTGTGGTCGACGTTTGGCGGCTACTACGAGCGTTTCGGCTGGCAGTATCAGTGTGATGCGCTGGTGTTCCCCGATGTGCCGGTGAAGGTGTATTCGCAGGATTTATGACCAGGTCGGCATGAATGCCGACCCTACGTCGTATGGCGCACGTTGATGCGCACCCGGCTAAAAAGCCTCGTTCAGCTTTGTTTCGTAGGGTGCGTATTCATGCGCACCTGGAAAAACCATTCCGTTCATTTCCGTTTATTCATCATTTCGCATGGCACATGTTGATGCGCACCTGGTGCTCAGCCCGGTCCACCCACCGAATGCCGCCTTACCAGCGTCGGGCTAAACATATTGGTCACCTCCGGCAGCGCGGTGCCGTTGGCCAGCGCCAGCGCCAGCTGCGCGGCCTGCTGCGCCATGGTCACAATCGGATAGCGCACCGTGGTCAGGTGCGGACGCACGTAGCGCGACACCAGGACATCATCAAAGCCAATCAGCGACATCTCTTCCGGTACGCGAATGCCGTTATCGCTCAGCACCGCCAGCGCACCGGCGGCCATCGAATCGTTGTAGCACGCTACCGCGCTCACCTGCTTGCCGCGTCCGAGCAGTTCCGTCATTGCCTGCTCGCCGCCTACCTCGTCCGGTTCTCCCCACGCCACCAGCCGGTCGTTGCACGGCAGACCGTGCTCCTTCAGCGCATCGTAGTAGCCCTGCAGCCGATCTTCGGCGTCAGAAATGGTGTGCGTCGAGCAGATAAAGGCGATCTGAGTATGACCCTGCTGAATCAGGTGGCGGGTGGCCAGCCAGGCGCCGTAGCGGTCATCCAGCGCGATGCAGCGCGACTCAAATCCCTGCAGCAGCCGATTCAGCAGCACCATGCCCGGCACCTGCTTCATCAGCAGCTCTAAGTCGTCATCGGGAATTTTCTTGGCGTGCACCACCAGGGCGGCACAGCGATGGCGTATCAGCTGTTCAATCGCCTGGCGCTCTTTTTGCTCATTATGGTAACCGTTACCAATCAGCAGAAAGTTGCCGGTTTGCCCGGCGACTTCATCGACCGCTTTCACAATCGCGCCAAAAAACGGGTCTGACACATCGCCTATCACCAGCCCGAGCGTTTCGGTGGATTGCTGCGCCAGCGCGCGGGCATTGGCGTTAGGGTGATACTGCAGCTGTTCCATGGCCTGGGTAACGGCGAGGCGCGAACTCTCGCTGGCTTTGGGCGAATTATTGATGACGCGGGACACGGTCGCGACCGACACCCCCGCCATGCGGGCAACATCCTTAATAGTAGCCATGCAATGGTCGACATCCGGGAAAACGTTTACACATGCTCTGAGTGTTACGGAAAAGCCCGGCAGCCGCAACCCGCCAGAATGTCAGCGCTGTCGCAAAAGTGCGGAAAATCAGACGCTCACGGTGAGGCTTTAGCCCGGTAACGGCACCGTGCTATGCTGCCAGCCTGAATCACACCTGCCTGCCGGACCCATAACCATGAAAACTCGTGTGCCGCACCTCGCGCACTGGGGCGCGTTTACCGCCGTAACCGAAAATCAGCGCCTGATTGCCTGCGAACCTTTCTTCGCCGATGCCGATCCTTCACCGATGATCCACACCCTCCCTGAACTGGTGTACTCGGATAAACGCATCCGTCAGCCGATGGTGCGCCGTTCGTGGCTGAAGTCGCGTGAAAACAGCGATCGCACGCTGCGCGGCCGGGAAGATTTTGTCGCCGTGGACTGGGACACCGCGCTCGATCTGGTGGCGGAAGAGAACTGCCGGGTGCGCGACCGCTACGGTGCTTCCGGCATTTTCAACGGTTCGTACGGCTGGTCATCAGCCGGTCGCGTTAACCATGCGCGTACCCTGATTCGTCGCTTCTATTTCCAGGGCGGCGGTGGCGTTGATCAGCAGGGTAACTACAGCTGGGGCGCGGCACAGTTCTTTCTGCCGTACGTGATTGGCACTTATATGCCGCTCACCGGCCGCGTCACCGACTGGCCGCAATTGGTGGAGCACGCAGAAATTTTCGTCGCCTTTGGCGGCCTGGCGCTGAAAAATGCGCAGGTGGCATCCGGCGGCGCCGGCGAGCACAGCCTGAAACCGGCGCTGCAGCAGCTGAGCGCCAAAGGCACGCCGATCATTAACATCAGCCCGATGCGCGATGACTGCCCGGCGTTCGTTAACGCCGAGTGGATTCCGATTCGCCCGAACACCGACGTGGCGCTGATGCTGGCGCTCGGCTATGAAATTACCCGCCGGAACGCTATCGATGAGGCTTTCCTCGCCAGCCACTGTACCGGCTGGCCGCAGCTGCGTGCCTATCTGCTAGGCGAAAGCGACGGCGTGGCGAAAACGCCCGCGTGGGCCAGTGCGATAACCGGCATCCCGGCGGCGCGTATCGCGCTGCTGGCGCAGCAGCTGGCGGGCAAACGCAGCTTTATCACCTGTGCTTATGCGGTGCAGCGCGCCCATCGCGGCGAGCAGCCGTACTGGATGATGATTGCGCTCTCGTCGATGCTGGGCCAGCCGGGACTGCCGGGCGGCGGCTTCTCTTTTGGGCATGGCTCGATGAACAGCGTCGGCAATCCGCGTCAGGAAGGCCCGGCGCCGCTGATGAGCACCGGACCGAATCCGGCGAACCTGTCGATCCCGGTGGCGCGCATCAGCGACATGCTGCTCAATCCCGGCCAGCCGTATGCGTTTCAGGGCGAAACGCTGCACTATCCCGACATTCACCTAGTGCACTGGGCAGGCGGCAATCCGTTCCATCATCACCAGCAGCTCAACCGGCTGGTCGAGGGCTGGCAGCGCCCGGATACGGTAATCGTGCAGGATATCGTCTGGACGCCCGCGGCGCAGATGGCGGACATCGTGCTGCCGGCCACCACCACGCTGGAGCGCAACGACATTGGCGGCTCCTCGCGTGACCGCTTCGTGCTGGCAATGCACCAGGCGATTAAACCGCAGCATCAGGCGCGCAACGACTTTGATATTTTTGCCGATCTGGCCGATCGCCTCAGCTACCGCGATCGTTTTACCGAAGGACGCAACGAGATGCAGTGGATTGAGCATCTTTACCAGCAGTGCGCGCAGGCGCATGCGCAACTGGACATCGCGTTCCCGGAATTTGAGGTATTCTGGCAGCGCGGCTTTGTTGAGATTCCGCAGGGCGGCAAGCCGTACGTGTTTATGGATGATTTCCGCGCCGATCCGCAGGCGCATCCGATTCACACCGCCAGCGGCAAAATTGAGCTGTTTTGCCAGACCATTGCCGATTACCAGCTGGCGGATTTCGCCGGGCATCCGGAGTGGCGCGCGCCGCAGGAGTGGCTTGGCGCAGCGCTCAGCGCGCAGTTCCCGCTGCACATGATCTCCGTTCAGCCTGCGGATCGCCTGCACAGTCAGCTGGATGCCACCGCCACGGTACAGGCCGGCAAAACCGCCGGTCACGAAACGCTGTATATGCACGTTGACGATGCCGCCGCGCGCGGTATCAGTGACGGCGATGAGATTGAAGTGAGCAACGCGCGTGGCCGTATGCTGGCTGGCGTTCGCGTGACGGACGGCCTGACGCCCGGCGTGGTGATCATCGCCACCGGCGCTTGGTTCGATCCCGGTTTTGGCAAAGCGTGGCAGCCGTGGGACCGCGCCGGCAACCCTAACGTGCTGACGCTTGACATCGGGACCTCGTCGTTAACACAGGGCCCGAACGCCATGAGCTGCCTGGTGGAAATCAAAAAACACGTCAGTTGCACAATCGGCTAACAATCTCACCGCTGGTTACATTTTGCCGGTAACTGTTGCGTTTGAGTGATAGTTTCTGCGCTGAGCAACTTGCTACAGTCTGGGTCCCAGAGGTATTGATGGTTGAACATCAACAGTTTTCTTGATTACACCGACCTGCGCAGATGCGCAGGTTTTTTTGCCTGCGATCTGCCGGTGTGACGCGTCCCGTCGCGATGACCTCAATCGGGCATAAACGAACTGATATATTGTTTTCCTGTCAACTCGCTTTACCTTTCTTTATAACTGCAGCTAACCCCTTTGGATTCATCTTTTATCGCAGCGGATCGCCATGCCTTCGATTAAAAAATTTCTGGGAAAAGACCAGATTAAAGCCCCGTTTAACCCGTTTCGTTTTCGTCTGATTTGTCTGGACGTATTAGGCTGCATGGGCCTGCTGCTGGCACGCGTCGGCGATCTGCAGCTGATCAATCATCCGATGCTGGAGCACGAAGCCGACCAGCGCTCGCTGCGTACCGTGACACTGCCGACCAACCGCGGCACGCTGCTCGACCGCGACGGCCAGGCGCTGGCGCTCAGCGTACCATCGCGCGATATCATCGCCGATCCGATGCGCGTGCTGGAGGCCAATCCCGATTTCACCAGCGCCAAATGGAGCTATCTGGCGGCGGCGCTGAATCTGCGACCGGACGAGCTGCGCACGCAGATCACCGCCAATCCGAAAAAGCGCTTCCTCTATCTCGGGCGCAAAATCGAGCTGGGCATTGCCAAAGATATTGCAGAGCTGCATCTGAAAGGCATCAGTTCGGTGTATGACGACAGCAGTTTTTATCCGATGAGTGAAGCCGCGGCGCCGCTGATTGGCATCGTCGGGGCGGACAATAACGGGCTTAACGGGCTGGAGAAGGGCTTTTACCGGGTACTGCAGGGCGAGCCGGGTAAAGAGGTGTATCGCTAGGACGGGGACGGCAACATTATTGCGATGATCGATTACGAGCCGCCGAAGCAGCCGCCGACGGTACAGCTCAGCATCGACAAATTTGATCAGTTTACGCTGTACAGCAAGCTGCGCGACGGCGTGCTGCTCAACAAGGCCGATTCGGGCGCGGCGGTGCTGGTGAAGATCGACACCGGCGAAATCCTCGCCATGGCGTCTTATCCGTCGTTCAACCCCAACAATTATGACAACGCCACACCGGCGCAAATGCGCAATACCGCCATCAACGACAGCTACGAACCCGGTTCGACGGTGAAGCCGCTGGTGGTGATGGAAGGGCTGCAGCGCCATCTGGTTCGCCCCGATTCGGTGATCGACACCACGCCCTACAGCGTCAACGGCCACCTTATTCGCGATGTCGGCCACTGGCCGCGGCTGACCATGACCGGCATTTTGCAGAAATCCAGCGACATCGGCGTGTCGCACATTGCGCTGGCGATGCCGGCGGAAGCGCTGGTGAACACCTACCAGGCGTTTGGTCTCGGCAAGCCGACCGGACTGGGACTGACCGGTGAGAGCGTGGGCTACTTCCCGCTGCATCGCCAGCGCTGGGCGGACATTGAGCGCGCCACCTTTTCGTTCGGCTACGGTCTGCGCGTAACGCCGCTGCAGATTGCGCGTGAATACGCCATGCTCGGCTCATACGGCGTCTATCGCCCGCTGTCGATCACCAAAGTGATGCCACCGGTGCTGGGCAGGCAGGTGGCGGATCCGCAGATCGTGCAAACCGTGGTGCACATGCTGGAGAGTGACGTGCTGCCGGGCGGTACCGGGGTGAAAGCGGCGGTACCGGGCTACCGGCTGGCGACCAAAACCGGCACCGCGGAGAAGATGGGCAGCAGCGGCAAATATGACGGCGGCTATGTCAACTACACCGCTGGCATCGCGCCGGCCAGCCATCCGGAAGTGGCGCTGGTGGTGATGATTAACCATCCTACCGCTGGCGATCACTTTGGCGGCTCGGTGGCCGCGCCGGTATTTGGCAACATCATGGGTCCGGTGCTAAAACACATGAACGTGGCACCAGACGCGATTTACAGTAAACCGGCATCAGATAAATCTTAACGAAATCAGGATGTAAACGCGCAGTTGAGCTTTTCACACCTCGTTGCATTTCGCCGAACTCCGTTGCGATTTGCGGCTGTTATCCGCGCCGCCATTGCGCGACGATAAAGGTCCCAGAGGTATTGATTGGTGTGAAGATCGGCTGCTGCGGCAGCGATACCCTTGTGGTATTCACCCTGTTCGGTTGCACCGAACCACGCGGATGCGTGGGTTTTTTTGCCTGTAAGTTGTCCTCCTCTCCTGTTTATAGCGCCTGCGCGCGCCATCACCGACCGCTGCCGGGCGCGGTTTAAATCCTGCATCTCTTAACTAAACGCTTACGGTTTGCGTATAAGAAAACGTTCTGGCGATCCGCCGATAATGCGCGTCGTGATGATTTTCGCTGAAATAATCCCCTGTTTACCGGGGGTTTTACCCACACTTTTGCTGATCTGAAGACGCTGATGACTATCCATGCTCCCCGTTCTGGTTTCTCCCGCTGGCTGAAATGGCTGCTTGTGTTGCTGGTGCTGCTGATCGCGGCAGGCGTGATCTGGCGTGTGGCAAGCGGCAAGCGGGGCGCAGTACCCGGCGACCTGCCGCCAGGCGGTCATCGCGGGGCGGCGCAGATGAGCGGCCCGGCAACGCTGGTGCAAAGCGGCGTTGCCGCGACGGCCGACGTGCCGGTATACCTGAACGCGCTTGGCACGGTGGTCCCCAACGCCAGCGTCACCAGCCGCGTGGCCGGGCAGTTGCAGCAGGTGTTCTTTACTGAAGGGCAGAAAGTCAGCGCCGGTCAGCTGCTGGCGCAGATCGATCCGCGCAGTTATCAGGCGACGCTGGCGCAGTATCAGGGCGATCTCAGCCAGAACCAGGCGCTGCTGCCAGTGCGCAACTGACGCTGGCACGCTACAAAAAGCTGGCAGCGCAGGACTCGCTGTCGCGCCAGGATCTGGATACCCAGATTGCTACCGTCGGCCAGTATCAGGGCACGGTGGCGGCGGATCAGGCGCAAATCGCCAGCGCAAAACTGGATATTGAGTATGCCCGCATCACGTCGCCGATCAGCGGCCGCGTGGGCCTGCGGCTGGTCGATCCCGGCAATATGGTGCAGACCAGCGACACCACCGGCATTGTGGTGGTGACGCAAATACAGCCTGCCGCCGTGACGTTCAGCGTGCCGCAGAGCTACATCGCGCAGCTGACGCACGCACTGCGCAACGGCCAGAGCCTGCCCGCGACGGCCTTCGATCAGGACAACAGCAGCGTACTGGCACAGGGTGAGGTGAATTACATCAGCAATCAGATCGATACCAGCACCGGCACCATCGAACTGAAAGCCAGCTTTCCTAACGAAGACGAAGCGCTGTTTGCTAACCAGTTCGTTAATCTGCGTCTGCAAACCGGCACGCTGAAAAACGCTACGGTGATTCCGGCGCAGGCGTTGCAGCTGAGCAGCGACGGGAGCTTTGTGTTTATTATCAATAACGATCATAGCGTGACGCGCAAAGCGGTCACCACCGGACCGGCACTGGGGGAAGATCGTCAGGCGATCCTGCAGGGCGTGGCGCTAGGCGATCGTCTGGTGACCGAGGGGATCGATCGTCTGACTAACGGCAGCAAAGTCCAGTTGGCTGACGACAGCAAAAGTACCCAGCCATGAATCCGTCTCGTCTGTTTATCCTGCGCCCGGTGGCGACGATTCTGCTGATGGTCGGCGTGCTGATCGCCGGCCTGTTCGCTTATCGATTTCTCTCCACCTCGGCGCTGCCGCAGGTGGATTATCCGACCATTCAGGTTACTACCCTTTATTTTGGCGCCAGCCCGGACGTGATGGCCTCGTCCGTGACCTCGCCGCTGGAGCGTCAGCTCGGTCAGATGGCCGGCCTTAGCCAGATGACGTCTGCCAGCTCGGGCGGGTCATCGATTATCACCCTGAAGTTCAGCCTGGATCTTTCGCTCGACGTAGCCGAACAGGAAGTCCAGACGGCGATCAACGCGGCGAATAATCTGTTACCGGACGATCTGCCCAATCCGCCGACGTATAAAAAGGTCAATCCGGCCGACAGTGCGGTGATCACGCTGGCGGCCAGTTCCGACACGCTGCCGCTGACTGAGGTGCAGGATCTGGTGAACACGCGCGTGGCGCTGAAGCTGTCGCAAATCAACGGCGTGGGTATGATGACCCTGGCGGGCGGTCATCAGCCGGCGATTCGCGTGCAGATGGATCCGAAAGCGCTGGCGGCACACAAGCTGTCACTGGAAGACGTCAATACGCTGATCGCCAACAGCAACGTCAACGGTTCAAAAGGCGGCTTCGACAGCAAATATCACTCGGTGACCATCGACGCCAACGACCAGCTGCGCACCGCGGCCGAATACGGCAATCTGATTCTCACCTAGCAGAACGGTGCGGCGCTGCGGCTCAAGGATATCGCCCATATCGAACTGGGGCCGGAGAATCGCTTTCAGTCGGCGTGGGACAATGACCGTCCGGCAATTGTCATCAGCGTACAGCGCCAGCCTAGAGCCAACGTCATTCAGGTGGTGGATAGCATTAAAAATGCAGCTGCCCGTACTGCAGGCGGCGCTGCCGGATGGCGTGAAAATGCGCGTGCTCGCCGATCGCACGCAGACCATCCGCGCTTCGATCAGCGACGTACAGTTTGAACTGATGCTGTCGATCGCACTGGTGGTGATGGTGACCTTCCTGTTTCTGCGCAACGTGGCGGCGACGCTGATTCCCAGCGTGGCAGTACCGCTGTCGCTGATTGGCACCTTTGGCGTAATGTATCTCGCCGATTTCAGCCTCAACAACCTGTCGCTGATGGCGCTGACCATCGCCACCGGGTTTGTCATTGATGACGCGATTGTGGTGGTGGAGAACATTTCGCGTCGGCTGGAGCAGGGCGAAACGCCGATGCAGGCCGCGCTGAAAGGCTCGCAGCAGATTGGATTCGCCATTATTTCCCTCACGTTTTCCCTGATTGCGGTCCTGATTCCGCTGCTGTATCTTGCCATCCCGAAAGGGTTCTTTCCCACGCAGGATACCGGGCTGATTCAGGGTGTGACCGTGGCGTCGCAGGATGTCTTCTTCACGGCGATGGCGCAGCGTCAGCAGGCGCTGGCAAAGGTGATCCTGCAAAATCCGGCGGTAGAAAGTGTGTCCTCAACCATTGGTATCGACGGCAATAACACCAGCCTCAATAGCGGGCGCCTGCAGATCAACCTGAAATCGTTTGACCAGCGCGACGTCAAAGCCGATGAGGTGATTGAGCAGCTACAGCAGGCGGCGCGCCAGGTCGCCGGCATTCAGCTTTATCTGCAGCCATCACAGGACCTGACGGTTAACGATCAGGTGACGCCGAGCCAGTACCAGTTCACCCTTGATGATGCCGACAGCGAAAACCTGGTGCGCTGGACGCCGCAGCTGATAGCTGCGCTGCAGCAGCGCCCGGAGTTTAATGGCTTGGTCAGCAACCTGCAGGATCAGGGGCGCGTGGCCTATGTGGAGCTGAATCGCGATAAAGCGGCGCTCTACGGCATTACTGCGGCTGACGTCGATACCGCACTGTACAACAGCTTTGGTCAGCGGCTGGTTTCCACCATTTTTACCCAGGCTAATCAGTATCGCGTGGTGCTGGAAGTGGCTCCGCAGTATCAGCAGTCGCCGGCGTCTTTTGATGACGTTTATCTGCCGGTGAGCAGCAGTGCATCAACCAGCAGCGACAGCGACAGTGAGACCACCACCACCGGCATGGTGAAACTCACCGCGGTCGCCAGCGTGCATGCGCGGACCGGGGCGCTGATGCACATGCGCCTGAATCAGTTCCCGGCGGTGATGGTGTCGTTCAATCTTAACCCCGGTTATTCGCTGGAGGACGGGCAGCGGGCGATTGCGCAGGTCACGCAGCAGCTTAAACTGCCCACCAGCATAACGCTGCGTTATCAGGGTGAAACCGCGGCGTTCCAGAGTGCCACCGGCAATACGCTGTGGCTGATTCTGGCGGCGCTGATCACCATGTACGTGGTGCTGGGCATTTTATATGAGAGCTTTATCCATCCGGTGACCATTCTCTCCACGCTGCCGTCGGCGGCGGTCGGGGCGCTGCTGACGCTGATGCTGGCGGGCAGCGAATTCAGCCTGATCGCACTGATTGGCGTCATTCTGCTGATTGGCATCGTCAAAAAGAACGCCATTATGATGATCGACTTCGCACTGGAGGCGCAGCATAAGCAGCATATGACGCCGCGCGAAGCGATCCATCAGGCCTGCCTGCTGCGCTTCCGGCCGATTCTGATGACCACCATGGCGGCGCTGCTCGGGGCGTTGCCGCTGATGCTGGCCTCCGGCTCCGGTGCCGAACTGCGTCAGCCGCTCGGGCTGGTGATTGTCGGTGGCCTGCTGGTGAGCCAGGTGCTGACGCTGTTCTCCACCCCGGTGATCTATCTGTGGTTTGATGGGCTGGCGCAGCGCGGTAAGCGCTACGTGCAGCGCAGGCAGCAGCAGGCGCGGGGCGAGCCATGAACATCACCCGGCTGTTTATCTTTCGCCCGGTTGCCACGCTGCTGCTGACGCTGGCGATCCTGCTGCTCGGGGCGCTGGGCTACCGGCTGCTGCCCGTCGCGCCGCTGCCGCAGGTGGATTTTCCTACCATCATGGTCAGCGCCAGCCTGGCCGGCGCCAGCCCGGAAACCATGGCGGCCACGGTGGCGACGCCGCTGGAGCGTTCGCTCGGCCAGATTGCCGGTGTGACGGAGATGACGTCGACCAGCTCGCAGGGCTCGACCAGCGTGATACTGCAGTTTGAACTTGACCGCGATATCAATGGCGCGGCGCGCGACGTACAGGCAGCGATAAACGCGGCGCGCAGCCTGTTACCGAGTGCCATGGAGTCGCTGCCGACCTATCGCAAAGCGAATCCCTCGGATGCGCCGATTGTGATGCTGGCGCTCACCTCCGCCACGCGCACGCCGGGTGAACTGTACGACCTCGCCGAAAGCAAAATCGAGCAGGCGATGGGGCAGGTCAGGGGTGTGGGCGAAGTGTCGCTGATGGGCAGCGCGCTGCCGGCGGTCCGCATCGATCTGCAGCCGCAACAGCTGACGCACTTTAGCATTGCGCTGGATACGGTGCGCAGCGCCGTCGCCAGCACCACCACCAATCTGCCGAAAGGCATGCTGCAGGGCAGCAGCCAGTCCTGGATGGTGGACGGCAACGGCCAGCTGGACAAAGCGGCACAGTACCGCGACCTGATAGTCAGCTACCACGCGGGTAAGGCGGTGCGACTGCATGACGTCGCCACGGTGTATGACTCGGTGGAGGATCAGTATCAGGCCGGCTTTCTCAATTCACAGCCGTCGGTGATGATCGCCATCAAGCGTCAGGCCGGCGCCAACATGCTCGACACCATTGACGCCATCAAAGCGCAGCTGCCACAGCTGGAGAAAGATCTGCCTGCCGATACCCAGCTCAAAGTGGTGGTAGACCGTTCGCCAACGGTGCGCGCCTCACTGTATGACACCGAAGAGACGCTGCTGGTGGCGATGCTGCTGGTGATTGCCGTTGTATTTGTCTTCCTGCGCAATCTGCAGGCGGTGGTGATTCCGGCGCTGGCGCTGCCGGTGTCGCTGATCGGCACCTGCGCGGTGATGTATCTGCTCGGCTACAGTCTCGATAACCTGTCGCTGGTGGCGCTGATCATCGCCACGGGCTTTGTCGTCGATGACGCCATCGTGGTGCTGGAAGATATCACCCGGCACATCGAAGCCGGTCTGAGTCCGCTGCGTGCCGCCCTGCGCGGTGCCCATGAGGTGAGCTTTACGGTACTGTCGATGACGGTGTCGCTGGTAGCGGTGTTTATCCCGATTCTGCTGATGGGCAGTATTGTTGGCCGCCTGTTCCGTGAATTTGCGGTGACGCTGACGGTCTCGCTGCTGATCTCCATGTTTGTCTCGCTCAGCCTGACCCCGATGCTGTGCGCCCGGCTGCTGCGGCCGAAGCCGCAGGTCACCCGGCGGCCGCATCCGCTCTATCAGCTGATCGAAAATGCGCTCAACGCGCTGCTGGCCGCCTACGCGCGTGGCCTAGCGTGGGTGATGGCGCACCAGAAGATCACCCTGCTGAGCTTGCTGCTCACCGTATTGCTCAATCTGTTTCTGTTTAGCGTGGTGCAAAAGGGCTTTTTCCCCAACCAGGACACCGGTCTGCTGATGGGCGCCCTGCGCGCTGACCAGAACATCTCCTTCCAGGCGATGAAGCCAAAGATGCTGGCGTTCACCAAAATCATTGAGGCCGATCCGGCGGTAGACAGCGTGATGTCGTCAATGGGCAGCGGCATGTTTGGCTCGCGCAATAGCGCCAACTTTTTTGTCCGGCTGAAAGATTTTGACCAGCGCACCGCCAGTGCTACCGAAGTGGCTAACCGGCTGAGCCTGAAAACCGCCATATTGCCGGGGCGCAGCTGTTCCTGATAGCCGCGCAGGATCTGCACATCGGAGGGCGCAGCGCCAACGCCACTTATCAGTACAGCCTGCAGGCTGACGATCTCGATCTGCTGCGCCGCTGGACGCCATACCGCAACTCAACAGCGTGGATTCCGATGCGCAAACCGGCGGACAGGAGGTGGTGATTAACATCGATCGCGACCGCGCCACGCGGCTGGGCAGCGGTGGCGACGCTGATTTACGCAGTCCGCTGGGGATTGCCATTGCCGGCGGTCTGGCCCTGAGCCAGCTGCTGACCCTGTTTACCACGCCAGTGGTCTATCTCTGGCTGGATCGTCTCAGCCGCGCCACCCAGCGTCAGTGGCGGCGCGTGCGTCATGTGGAATCCTGATTGATGAAAATGATGAACATTGGCACGCTGACGGCAGCGCTGCTGGTTGCTGGCTGTAGCGTTGGCCCCGATTATCAGCGTTCGGCGATGGCGCTGCCGACGCATTATAAAGAGGCCAAAGGCTGGACGCAGGCCACTCCGCAGGACGCCAGTCGCAAAGGGGAGTGGTGGACGGTGTATCACGATGTCACCTTGTCCAGCCTGCTGCGCCAGGTGAGCATCTCCAACCAGAACGTCGCCAGTTATGCGGCGCAGTATCGCGAAGCCTAGGCGCTGAGCGCGCAGTCGCGCGCGGCGCTGTTTCCCTCACTCGACTACGATGCCAGCACCAGCGGTCAGTGCAGCGTCAGCAACAGCCACAGTGCCACGCTGAGTGCCAGCTGGGAGCTGGATCTGTGGGGCAAACTGCACCGCTCGCAGGAAGAGGATAAGGCCAGCGCGCAGGCCAGTCAGGCTGAACTGGCCAATGTCACGCTGAGTGCCCAGTCAGAGCTGGCGCAGGACTATTTTCAGTTGCGCATCATCGACGAAAAGATCGCGCTCTATCAGCGCAGCATTGAGGCTTATCAGCGCTATCTCAGCGTGATTAACAACAAGTACCGCGCCGGTAGCGAATCCCGCGCCACCTTGGCGCAGGATTATCAGTGGCAGCGCGCGCAGCTGGAACACGCGGTGGCGCTGCTGCTGGGGCGTGCGCCAGCCGACTTTACGCTGCCGGTGGCGAAGCTGGATGCCACGCTGCCGTCCATCCCTGAGAGCCTGCCTTCGGCGCTGCTGCAGCGCCGTCCGGACATCGCTTATGCCGAACGTAACGTGGCGGCCGCCAACGCGGCGGTTGGGGTGGCGATTGCCGGTTATTATCCTGACCTGACGCTCAGCGCCAGCGGTGGGGTGACCGCCTCAGCGATCCACAGTTTATTGTCGCTGCCGAATCGCGCCTGGTCGCTGGGGCCGGAGCTCAGCGGTACGCTGCTCGATTTTGGCGCGACCTCGGCGAAAGTGGCGCAGGCGCGTGCCGGCCATGCTCAACTACACCGCCGGCATCAACGGCATGCGCGCGGCGCTGACCGCCTCGCAGGTGAAAACCGTGTTTACCTCGCGCCAGTTCCTGGAGAAGGGCAACCTGTGGCACCTGCCGCAGGGACTGACGGAGGTGCAGTGGATCTATCTGGAGGATCTGAAGGATACCGTAACGCTGCAGGACAAACTGTGGATCCTCGCGCACCTGCTGCTGCCGCGCCGGGCGCAGGTTGCGCAGCAGCCAGAAGACGCGGCAATGGTGCTGTTTACCTCCGGCTCGGAAGGCAATCCCAAAGGCGTGGTGCACTCGCACAAAAGCCTGCTGGCGAATGTGGAGCAGATTCGCACCGTGGCGGACTTCACCCCACGTGACCGCTTTATGTCGGCGCTGCCGCTGTTCCACGCCTTCGGCCTCACCGTCGGGCTGTTCACGCCGCTGCTGACCGGCGCGCAGGTGTTCCTCTATCCCAGCCCGCTGCACTATCGCATCGTGCCGGAGCTGGTGTATGACCGTAACTGCACCGTGCTGTTCGGCACCTCCACCTTCCTCGGCAACTATGCGCGCTTTGCCAGCCCGTACGATTTCGCCTGGCTGCGCTACGTCTTCGCCGGTGCCGAGAAGCTGCAGGAAGGCACGCGCCAGATTTACATGGAGAAGTACGGCATCCGCATCCTCGAAGGTTACGGCGTGACCGAGAGTGCGCCAGTGGTGGCAATCAACGTGCCGATGGCCGCCAAATCGCATACGGTAGGGCGTATTCTGCCGGGCATGGATTCACGACTGATTGCGGTACCCGGCATTGAGCAGGGCGGACGGCTGCAGCTGCGCGGTCCGAACGTCATGAACGGCTATCTGCGGGTGGAAAACCCCGGCGTGCTGGAGCCACCGGTGGCGGATAACGGCGAAGGCGAACAGGAAGCGGGCTGGTACGATACCGGTGATATTGTCAGCTTTGACGATGGCGGTTTCTGTCAGATTCAGGGGCGCGCTAAACGCTTCGCCAAAATCGCCGGAGAGATGGTGTCGCTGGAGAGCGTGGAGCAAGATTGCTCTGAAAGCCTCGGCCGAGAAACAGCACGCGGCGTCGCTGCGGCCAGATGGTCAGCGCGGTGAAGCGCTGGTGCTGTTTACCACCGACAGTGAACTCAGCCGCGACCGGCTGCAGCTGGCCGCGCGTGAGATTGGTGCGCCAGAGCTGGCCGTGCCGCGCGATATTCGCTACATGAAACAGCTGCCGATGCTGGGCAGCGGTAAACCAGACTACGTCAGCCTGAAACAGCTGGCAGAAGAGGAGCGGGCATGAGTCAGTCGGTGAATCCGGACGCCCCTTTACTGTCGCGCAGTATGCTGGCGGTGATCGTGGCACAGTTTTTCTCTGCCTTTGGCGACAACGCGCTGCTGTTTGCCACGCTGGCTTTGCTGAAAAGTCAGTTCTATCCGGACTGGAGTCAGCCGATCCTGCAGATGCTGTTTGTGGCCACTTACATTCTGCTCGCGCCGTTTGTCGGGCAGATGGCCGACAGCTTTGCCAAAGGGCGGGTGATGATGTTTGCCAACAGCCTTAAGCTGCTCGGTGCGCTGGTGATCTGCTTCGGCTTTAATCCGTTTCTGGCTATACGCTGGTGGGCGTCGGCGCGGCGGCTTATTCGCCCGCGAAATACGGCATCCTGACGGAGATCACCAGCGGCGCGCGGCTGGTGAAAGCCAACGGGCTGATGGAGTCGTCGACTATCGCGGCGATTTTGCTCGGCTCGGTGGCAGGCGGCATGCTCGCCGACTGGCATCTGCTGGCAGCACTGGTGGTGTGTGCACTCACTTACGCACTGGCGGTGGTGGCGAACCTGTTCATTCCGCGTCTGCAGGCAGCGCGCCCCGGCCAGAGCTGGCACTCGGGCGCGATGCTGCGCAGCTTTATCGCCTCTGCACAGCTGCTGTGGCGTAACGGTGAAACCCGCTTCTCGCTGCTCGGCACCAGCCTGTTCTGGGGCGCCGGCGTCACGCTGCGCTTCCTGCTGGTGCTGTGGGTGCCGGTGGTGCTCGGCATCACGGACAACAAAACGCCGACCACGCTGAATGCCATGGTGGCGATCGGTATCGTTATCGGCGCGGCCGCGGCGGCAAAACTGGTCACGCTGCAAACGGTGCGGCGCTGCATGCCGGCCGGCGTGTTGATTGGCGTGATGGTGGTGCTGTTCTCGCTGCAGCATAGCCTGCTGAATGCGTATCTGTTACTGATGCTGATTGGTGCGCTCGGCGGCTTCTTTATGGTGCTGCTCAACGCGCTGTTGCAGGAGCGCGGCAAAGATACCGTGGGTTCAGGCAACGCGATTGCGGTGCAAAATCTGGGTGAAAATAACGCGATGCTGCTTATGCTGGGGCTGTATACCGTGGCGATTAAGCTGGGTGCGCCGGCGGTCGCGACGGGTGTGGGCTTCGGCGCGCTGTTCGCCATTGCGATTGCAGTGCTGTGGTGGAGAGCGCGTCGCTGAGCGGCGCAGAAAGGGACTAGGTCGCCATTAATGGCGACCCTACCATAGCCCGGCGCGTACGCCAGGGTCATAAACCTTACAGGCTGCGCGTTAACGCGCACCAAGGGGATTACGGTGCCGGATACGTGTACTGACGGTGAATCGCTTCCAGCGCCTCTAACACCTCGCCGCTCAGCGTCAGGTTGAAACTCTCCACGTTAATCTTCAGCTGTTCCATGGTGGTGGCACCGAGCAGGGTGCTGGCCACAAACGGCTGCTGCCGCACATAGGCCAGCGCCATCTGTGACGGATCTAGGTTGTGCTGTTTCGCCAGCGCCACGTAGGCGGCAATCGCCTGCTGTGACTGCTCGCCGCTGTAGCGGGTAAAGCGGCTGAACAGCGTATTGCGTGCGCCGGCCGGTTTCGCACCGTTGAGGTATTTGCCGCTCAGCGTGCCAAAGGCCAGACTGGAATAGGCCAGCAGTTCCACGCCCTCATGCTGGCTAATCTCTGCCAGACCCACTTCAAAACTGCGGTTCAGCAGGCTGTACAGATTCTGAATGGTGACGATACGCGGCAGCTCGTGCTTCTCCGACAGCTGCAGGTAGCGCATCACGCCCCAGGCCGTTTCGTTCGAGACGCCAATGTAACGGATCTTGCCCGCGCGCACCTGTTCGGTCAGCGCTTCCAGCGTTTCAAGCAGCGTAACGGTGGCAGTGTTGTCACTGTACTGATAACCGAGCTTGCCAAAGTAGTTGGTCTGGCGCTGCGGCCAGTGCAGCTGGTAGAGGTCGAGGTAATCGGTATTGAGGCGCTTCAGGCTAGCGTCCAGCGCTTCGCGGATGTTCTTGCGGTCCAGCGCTTGGTTGGGGCGAATCAGCGCATCGCTGCCGCGCACCGGACCGGCGACTTTACTCGCCAGAATGATTTTGTCGCGGCTGCCACGCTTTTGCAGCCAGCTGCCAATGTATTTTTCGGTCAGGCCCTGAGTTTCCGGACGCGGTGGCACCGGATACATCTCGGCGGTATCAATCAGGTTAATACCCTGGCTTACGGCGTAATCAAGCTGCTGGTGGGCGTCGGCTTCGCTATTCTGCTCACCAAACGTCATCGTGCCTAACCCCAGCTGACTGACTTCCAGCGTGCTATGGGGGATACGGTGATAATGCATTGCCGGCTTCCTTTTTTCATTATGAAAGGGAATGTTGTGTTCTCTGGGACTATAGCCTGTGAAGTGGCGCAGAAGGAAGGGGGGAAAGTTCGGGAAACGCCTGCACAGGGGGAAAACGCGTACAGGCGAGGCAATTTGGCACTTAACGCTCAATGATGGTGGAAACCTCGTCACCATTAATTTACATAACATGGCCCTGTTCGTCGGTGTACTGCACCAGACCGGTTTCTTTATCAATCGACGGCTTACCTTCGGTCATAATCATGCGGCCATCTTTGGTGGCCATTACGTAATCACTGCTGCAACCGCTTAATGCCAGCGCCGCCAGCAGCAGGCCCACTGCACTTACCAACCCTTTCATTCTCAGCTCCCTCAAGCCACTTCAACAGCAAAAGTGTAGTAATAAATGCTTTTGCCAGCTGGAGTAATCGCATCATTCCTAAAATAACAGTGCGAGATGCGCTCGCCCTTGACAGGTTACGCTTTGTTTTTCCTGCTGCGCATCAAGTTCAGACACTCTACCGCCATGGAGAAGAACATCGCAAAATAAATGTAACCTTTTGGTACATGCATACCAAAACTCTCGAGGATCAGGGTAAAGCCGACCAGAATCAGAAACGCCAGCGCCAGCATTTTGACCGACGGATGCCGCTCAACAAACTCGCCAATCGCGCGCGCGGCCACCATCATCATCAGCACCGCGATTACCACCGCCGCCATCATAATGAACAGGTGATCGGACAGGCCGACGGCGGTGATCACCGAATCCAGGCTGAAGATGATGTCGAGCAGTATGATCTGCACGATGGCGCCGAAGAAAGAGTGCACATTGGTTTTGTGCTCCTCTTCGCCGGCTTCGATGGTTTCATGGATCTCCATGCTCGACTTCCACAACAGGAACAGGCCGCCGAACAGCAGAATCAGATCGCGCGCGGAGAAGGCGTGGTCCATGATGGAAAAGAACGGCTGCGTCAGTCTCACCACCCAGGCGATGGAGGCCAGCAACCCGAGGCGCATCAACATCGCCCCCATCAGACCCAGCCGGCGCGCCCGGTTTTGCTAGTGCTGCGGCAGTTTCGCGACCACCAGAGACAGGAAAATAATGTTATCGATACCCAGCACCACTTCCAGAATGGTTAATGTTCCCAGCGCCAGCCAGGCGTTGGGATCAGCAATACAGTCAAACATGAATCCTTCATTCCTAAACGAAAAATAAACGGGAATTATACACGGCGCAGGCGGCGCTGCCTAAAGCGTTCCTGCAAGGGCGAGGTTGTACCGGGAATTACAGCAGAAAATGCCGTGCCAGCAGCGGTCCGGTAAAGGTCTTCTTGAGATAAAAACCGCGCGGCAGCGTCATGATCGGCTCGCCATGTTCGCCGATGGCTTCGGTCAGCGCTTTGCTGTTGGCCGCTTTCGGCCGGATTTGCAGCCACGCACCGTGGCGGGCGGTGATGCGCTCCACCTGACCGAGCACGATCATGTCCATCAGCTCTTCCCAGTCCTCACGTAACTGCTGCTCTTCCTGCGCATTCGGCTGCCACAGCAGCGGCGAACCAACGCGGCGCTCAGCCAGCGGAATAGCGCGATCGCCCTCCACCGGGATCCACAGCACCCGCGCCAGCTTGTGGCGCACGTGGCTGGTTTGCCAGGTAACGCCGCTGTTGCCGGTGAGCGGTGCCACGCAGACAAAGGTGGTTTCCAGCGGCTTACCCTGCGCGTCGACCGGAATGGTTTTGAGTTCAATACCCAGATGCGCAAAATCCTGCTCGGCTTTACTGCCGGCGCTGGCGCCAAGCAGCAGCTCCAGCAGCATGCCGACCCAGCCTTTGTCACGGCGTAAATCGGCGGGCATCGGCAGGCCGAGCTGCGCGGCCAGCGCGGCAAAGCTCTGACCAGCCAGCTGTTGGGCTCGCTGGAGCAGTTCGGCTTCGTTACGGGGCGCAGCAGGCAAGGCGGCAGGGCAATTCATGATAAAACTCGCATTGGTCAAAATATGGTCAGTAAAGGTCAGTGCGCGTTGTCCACATCGTGCCGGACAATGTAAGCGTGATAATAGCATGATTCAGCATGCTTTTTTAGCGCGATTGACCTGGAGCTCACTAGGGTAAGAGGCGG
The DNA here is from genome assembly GCF_059731155.1 of Type-A symbiont of Plautia stali. Taxonomy (NCBI): domain Bacteria; species Type-A symbiont of Plautia stali. Next base: position 2,959,911 of record NZ_AP035891.1, read on the forward strand.
TTATCCCGGTTTGTTATCGACAATGAACAGGATCTTAAACCCAGTTATCCACAGAAAAGTGGGATAACCCCACGTTTGCCCACCCCTGTTTCCATTTACAGCCTTGACTTTGCCGAACTGCGCGCTTTTTTTCCATTCTCTGCCCAGGTTTAGGATATTATCTGTGGATAAAATCAACGGTGATGGATCTTTGAGCAGCGGTAACCGCGTGGTGAAGAATAACCGGCTTTCACGCTGTGTATCTGAACGGGTTGATTGGCTATCGCTATGATAAATGGTGTTTTTAGTGCTATTCGCCCCGGCGTGCATGAGAATTTTCCGAAGCGGTTATTCAACTCATTCCCGTGTTCTGCACAAATCTATCCACAGAAAAGGTGAATAATATCGCCGTTAAATGCCCCTGTCTGTTTATAACATGGCTATTATCTGTGAGTTATCCCATTGTTATCCGGTCAGCGGCACGGATATCCAGTGGTTTACCGCCTGTAAGGAGTATGAAACAATCAGGCTATTCAAATTTAGCTTTGAGGTAGTCCAGTGATCGATGATGATGGCTACCGCCCGAATGTTGGTATCGTAATCTGTAACAGGCAAGGACAAGTGTTATGGGCTAGGCGCTTTGGACAGCACTCTTGGCAGTTTCCTCAGGGAGGCATCAATCCGGGTGAAACCGCTGAACAGGCGATGTATCGCGAACTGTTCGAAGAAGTGGGTTTACACCGCAAAGATGTTCGAATACTTGCTTCAACCCGTAACTGGTTACGTTACAAGTTGCCAAAACGTTTGGTGCGTTGGGACACAAAGCCGGTGTGTATCGGCCAGAAACAAAAGTGGTTTCTTCTGCAGTTGATGTGTAATGACGCGGATATTAATGTGCAACACAGCAGCACGCCGGAGTTCGATGGCTGGCGCTGGGTCAGCTTCTGGTATCCGGTACGTCAGGTTGTCTCTTTCAAGCGCGATGTGTATCGCCGCGTCATGAAGGAATTCGCTGGCGTGGTGATGTCTATGCAGGAGAGTGCGGGGCAGCGCAATAATAACGCCGCCCATCGACGTAAAAGAGGATAGGCCACGCCCTTTATGCTCACTCAGTTGCGCGAAATTGTAGAAAAAGTGGCGAGTGCACCGCGTCTGAATGAAGCACTCGACATTCTGGTCAACGAAATATGCCTAGCGATGGAGACCGAGGTCTGCTCGGTTTACCTCGCCGATCACGATCGGCGTTGCTACTACCTGATGGCGACGCGCGGCCTGAAAAAGCCGCGCGGCCGCATGGTTACGCTGGCGTTCGACGAAGGTATCATCGGGCTGGTAGGCCGGCTGGCCGAACCGATCAACCTCGCCGATGCGCAAAGTCATCCCAGCTTCAAATACATTCCCTCCGTCAAAGAAGAGCGCTACCGCTCGTTTCTGGGTGTGCCAATCATCAGCCGGCGTCAACTGCTCGGCGTGCTGGTGGTGCAACAGCGAGAGCATCGTCAGTTCGACGAAAGCGAAGAGTCATTTCTGGTGACGCTGGCCACGCAGATGGCCGCGCTGCTGTCGCAGTCGCAGCTTGGCCAGCTGTTCGGTCAGTTCCGCCAGACGCGCGTCAAAGCGATTGCCGCCGCGCCGGGCGTCGCCGTTGCACCTGGCTGGGTTGATGAAACGCAGCCGCTGCTCGACCAGGTGTCTGCCGCCTCCACACTCGATCCGCAGCGTGAACGCGAGCGCCTGATTGTCGCCATGGGCGAGGCGGGCAACGAGTTTCGTCGCTTCAGCAAGCGTTTCGCGGCCAGCGTGCAGAAAGAGAGCGCGGCGGTCTTCGATCTCTACTCGCACCTGCTCACCGATGCGCGACTAAAAAAAGATCTGTTTGCCGAGATCGAGCGCGGATCGGTAGCCGAGTGGGCGGTAAAAACGGTGATCGAGAAGTTTGCCGCACAGTTTGCCAGCCTGCAGGATCACTATTTACGCGAGCGCGCCGGGGATTTGCGCGTGCTCGGCCAGCGCCTGCTGTTCCACCTTGACGACACGCTGGTGGGCACCAATGCCTGGCCGGAACGCTTTGTGCTGGTGGCCGATGAACTCACTGCCACCACGCTGGCGGAGCTGCCGCAGGAGCGGCTGGCGGGCGTGGTGGTGCGCGATGGCGCAGCCAACTCGCACGCGGCGATCCTCACGCGCGCCATGGGTATTCCTACCGTGATGGGCGCGGATATCCTGCCGTCGCAGCTCAACAAGCGGCTGCTGATCGTTGACGGCTATCGCGGCGAAGTGCTGATCGACCCGGAGCCGGTGCTGGTGCAGGAGTATCAGCGGCTGATCAGCGAAGAGAACGCGCTGAGTAAAATGGCCGAAGACGTGGTGGAGCAGCCCGGCGAGTTGAAAAGCGGCGAGCGCGTCCAGGTAATGCTCAACGCCGGTCTCAGCCCGGAACATGAACAGGCGCTCGACAACTGGGTTGACGGTATCGGCCTGTATCGCACCGAAATTCCGTTCATGCTGCAAAGCGGCTTCCCGTCGGAAGAGGAGCAGGTGGCGCAATATCAGGGCATGCTGCAACTGTTTTACGACAAACCGGTGACGCTGCGCACGCTGGATGTCGGCGCTGACAAACAGCTGCCTTACATGCCGATCAGTGAAGAGAATCCCTGTCTCGGCTGGCGCGGCATTCGTCTGACGCTCGACCAGCCGGAGATCTTCCTAGTGCAGGTGCGCGCCATGCTGCGCGCCAACGTTGCCTCGGGCAACCTGAGCATTCTGCTGCCGATGATCAGTCATATCGACGAGATCGAAGAGGCGCGGCGTTTGATCGATCGCGCCGGTCGCGAAGTGGAAGAGATGCTCGGTTATGCCATTCCAAAACCGCGCATTGGCGTGATGATTGAAGTGCCGTCGATGCTGTTCCTGATCCCGCATCTGGCGCAACGCGTGGGCTTTATCTCCGTCGGCACCAACGATCTTACCCAGTATCTGCTGGCGGTCGATCGCAACAATACCCGCGTCGCCAACCTTTACGATTCGCTGCATCCGGCGATGCTGCGGGCGTTGCAAACCATCGCCAGTGAAGCCCGCCAGGCCAAACTGGAGCTGTGCCTGTGTGGTGAAATGGCGGGCGATCCGATGTGCGTCGCGCTGCTGGTGGGTCTGGGTTATCACCATCTCAGCATGAACGGCAAGAACATTCCGCGCGTTAAATACCTGCTGCGCCACCTCGATCATGAAGAGGCGCAGAAACTGAGTCAGCAGGGCGTGATGGCGCACACCGCAACGGAAGTGCGCCATCTGGTGTCGGCCTTCATGGAGCGGCGCGGCTTGGGCGGACTGATTCGCGGCGGACGTTAACTGTTTACATTTCTGCGGAAATGGTGAAAAGCGGCTGTGCTATGATGCGCAGCCTTTTATTGTATGGCCCTTTAGCCACGCCCTTTTGCGGGCAGAAAAAACATGGTGAAAGATGACTAACGGCTACATTTCATTTCCCCAATTCGATCCGGTGATTTTCTCCATCGGACCGGTTTCGCTGCACTGGTACGGCCTGATGTATCTGGTAGGCTTTGTGTTTGCTATGTGGCTGGCGGTGCGCCGCGCCAACAAACCCGGCAGCGGCTGGAAAAAAGAAGAAGTTGAAAACCTGCTGTACGCGGGCTTCCTCGGCGTGTTCCTCGGCGGCCGCATCGGCTACGTGCTGTTCTATAACCTGCCGCTGTTCCTCGACAACCCACTCTATCTGTTCAAAGTGTGGGACGGGGGCATGTCATTCCACGGTGGTCTGATTGGGGGGATCGTGGTGATGCTGATCTTCGCCCGCCGTACCAAACGCACCTTCTTCCAAGTCTCTGATTTCATTGCGCCGCTGATCCCGTTTGGCCTCGGTGCTGGCCGTCTCGGCAACTTCATCAACGGCGAACTGTGGGGCCGCGTGGCGCCTGACTTTAAATTCGCCATGCTGTTCCCGGGTTCGCGCAGCGAAGACCTCGCGCTGGCGGCCAATAACCCGCAATATCAGGAACTGCTGAACACTTACGGCGTGCTGCCGCGCCATCCGTCACAGCTGTACGAGCTGTGCCTGGAAGGCATCGTGCTGTTTATTATTCTCAACCTGTTTATTCGCAAGCCGCGACCGATGGGCAGCGTCTCTGGCCTGTTCCTGATTGGCTACGGCGCATTCCGCATCATCGTGGAATTTTTCCGCCAGCCGGATGCCCAGCTTGGCCTGTTCGAAGGCGGTATCAGTATGGGCCAGATTCTGTCGATCCCGATGATTCTGGCTGGAGTGATTATGATGGTCTGGGCGTATCGTCGTCGCCCGCAGCAACAAACGCGTGAGGTAAAATGAAACAGTATCTGGATCTGATGCAACATGTGCTGAATGAAGGCGCAGAAAAGGCCGACCGTACCGGTACCGGCACGCTCTCCATCTTTGGCCACCAGATGCGTTTCAATTTGCAGGACGGTTTTCCGCTGGTCACGACCAAGAAGGTGCATCTGCGCTCGATCATTCATGAGCTGCTGTGGTTCCTCAAAGGCGACACCAGCATCGGCTACCTGAAAGAGAATAAGGTCACCATCTGGGACGAGTGGGCGGACGAAAACGGCGATCTGGGACCGGTCTACGGCAAGCAGTGGCGCAGCTGGGGCAAGGCTTCCGGCGAAGAGATCGATCAAATCAGCAAGGTGATTGAGCAGCTGAAACGCGATCCGGATTCGCGCCGCATTATCGTTTCGGCATGGAACGTCGGTGAGCTGGATCAGATGGCGCTGGCGCCGTGCCACGCGTTTTTCCAGTTCTACGTGGCGAATGGCAAGCTGTCGTGCCAGCTGTACCAGCGTTCGTGCGATATCTTCCTCGGCCTGCCGTTCAATATCGCCAGCTATGCGCTGCTGGTGCATATGGTGGCACAGCAGTGCGATCTTGAGGTGGGCGATTTCGTCTGGACCGGCGGCGATACGCACCTGTACAGCAACCATCTCGAACAGGCGCGACTGCAGCTGACGCGTGAACCGCGACCGCTGCCGAAGCTGGTGATTAAGCGTAAGCCCGCGTCGATTTTTGATTACCAGTTCGATGATTTTGAGATCGAAGGCTACGATCCGCATCCGGCGATCAAAGCGCCGGTAGCCGTGTAATCTGCCGCTCTTCAGCATCAGGCCCTGCCATCGCGCAGGGCTTTTTTTTGCTTGCCCTCCGTCCGCTTCTGCGGGGATTTTCTGAATCCGACTCGCAAAAAAAGGTAGTTGTCTGCACCGGGCATAACTCTCCTGCGGCGTGCTTTCCATCTTCTCTGTTAGCCGCTGTTGCTTTTCGCCCGGCAGGCGCAGAGTACCGGTTATGAACAGAACCCAAAACGCCGGCTTTACGCTGCCGGAACTGCTGCTGGTTATGGTGATTGCCGGCATCCTCAGCATCGCAGCCTTACAGGGCTGGCAGCAGTATCAGCAACTGCGTGAGAGCGTACTGCAGCTGCAGAGCTTTTTGCTGCGGCTGCGCGCACACGCCAGCTGGCACAACCGCGACCTCAGCCTGTGTGCTGCAACCGGGCGAAAACGGCTGCCTCGGCACCGGGCCGCAGCCCGCAGAAGGGTGTCAGCTGCCGTCGCGCTGGCTGTTTCGGCCGCCTTATAGCGAAGTGCGCATCACCGCGCTGGTCGGCGAGCCGGGCTTTTACGGCAGACGCGATGTTGCCCGGCCCGGCAGTATCGAACTGGAGAGCGCAGCTGGCCGCTGGCGCATCATCCTCTCCGCCCGGGCGCGCATCCGGGTCTGCCCGCCGGGAGAGAAGGGATGCGAATAGCGCAGGGGGGCTTCAGTCTGCTGGAGATGTTGATCGCCATGGCGATTGGCGCGGTGCTGATGGTCAGCGTTGGCCGCTTTCTGCCGCTGCTGCTGGAACAGAACCTGCGCCTGCAGCAGCGGGTCCAGCTGCAACAGGAGCTGCAGCAGATTGCCGGCTCGCTGGCAAAAGTGCTGCGCCGTGCCGGTTACTGTCACGGTCAGTGCAGCGGTGCAGCGCTAACGCTGGTGAGCGGCGGCAGCTGTGTATTGCTGCGCTGGGACGAAAACAGTAACGGACGCTGGGAAGGTGTCGGTCACAGTGAAAGCGATTATTACGGCTATCGTCTGCGCAACGGACAGCTGGAGATGCAGCGCGGCGTGGATGAGTGCAGCAGCAACGGCTGGGAGCGCATCACCGATCCGGCATTCCTCACCCTCAGCACCTTCCGGGTTGAGCGTCAGGGCACGCGGCTACTGTTGCAGCTGGCCGCCACGGCATGTCGCCAGCAGGCAGAGCTGACGATGATAGCTGAGGGGCTGAATCTGTGAAGCAGCGGGGCAATAGCACGCTTGGCATGGTCGTGATGTTATTGCTGATGGGCGGGCTCACGCTGCACGCCGCGCGCACGCAGCTGGCACAGGGCATGGCGCAGGCCGCTCTAACGTGGGGCCGGCAGCAAAACTGGCCGCAGGTCGCGGGCTGGCAGTGTCAGACCGGTCTGGCCGACGCGTGGCAAAGCTGTATGCTGCGGCAGGAGGAGAATTATGGCTTATTATCGGCGCGCGGCACCGGACGCTCGCTCGTGCTCTATCAGTGGGTGTCGCTGCGCAACGGTCAGCTGCAGCCACAGCCGCATGGCTGGATCGACTACTGCCTGCTGGCGAAGGCGGAGCAGTGTCAGTTGCCAGAGGCGACAGCAGGGTTTTAGCCTGGCGGAAACGCTGGTCGCGATGCTGCTGCTGGCGATGACCATCAGCACGCTGCTGCAGTATCATCGCGTACTGGCGCTGGGATTTAGCCAGCAGTGGCAGCAGCGCCAGGCGTGGCAGGTGGCCGGGCAGGCGCTGCTCGGGCGTGATACCGCCGGCTGGCACATTGTGCACCAGCCGCAGAGTTTACCTAGCGGCTGCGTGCTGGATCCGCGTTACCGTCACCGGACTCCATCAGCGCACGGCGTCGCTGGCGCGGCTCAATTGCCGCGAAGGTGATGCCGGCGGGTAGGCAGGCCAGACGATTAAGGGTAGAGTGACCGGGCTGCGCTTTCCCTTCTTTAAGGAGTTTTATGTTCCGGGTTTACCACTCCAATCGGTTAGATTTATTGAAAGACTTAGCGGTAGAGCTGATAAAACTCCAGCCGCTGGCCGATCCGCTCGCGGCTGAGCAGGTGCTGGTACAGAGCCCGGGCATGGCGCAGTGGCTGCAGATGGAGCTGGCTAACCGCTTCAACATTGCCGCCAACATCGATTTTCCGCTGCCCGCCAGCTTTATCTGGAGCATGTTCGTTAAAGTGCTGCCTGATATCCCGGAAGAGAGTGCTTTTACCAAAGCCAGCATGAGCTGGAAGCTGATGCACCGGCTGCCGGTGCTGCTGGAGCAGGAGGCGTTTCAGCCGCTGCGCAGCTATCTGCATGACGACGACGATCAGCGCAAACTCTACCAGCTCAGCGCGCGCGTGGCGGATCTGTTCGACCAGTATCTGGTCTACCGGTCCGACTGGCTGAACCGCTGGGAGCGCGGCGAACAGGTGGACAGGCTGAGCGATGCTCAGCAGTGGCAGGCGGCGCTGTGGCGCGATCTGGTCGAATTCACGCGCAGCCTCGGTCAGCCGATGTGGCACCGTGCCAACCTCTATGCACGGTTTATCCAGGCGCTGGAGCAGGCGTCAACGCCGCCGCCGGGGCTGCCGCAGCGCGTCTTCATCTGCGGTATCTCTGCGCTGCCGCCGGTTTATCTGCAGGCGCTGGAAGCGCTAGGCCGCCACATTGATATTCACCTGCTGTTTACCAATCCCTGTCGTCATTACTGGGGCGACATTCAGGATTACGCCTTCCTCGCGAAGCTGCAGAGCCGCCAGCGGCTGCGCCTGCATTCTCAGGAGACGCAGCCGCTGTTCCGCGACCCGGATGCAGCGCCAGCGCTGTTTAACGAACTGGGCGAGCAGCAGCTGACCAATCCACTGCTGGCCTCGTGGGGCAAGCTGGGCCGCGACAACCTGTTTCTGCTGAGCCAAATGGAGTCAGCCGCCAACGACATCGATGCGTTTGTGGAGATGTCACCGGACAACCTGCTGCACTGCCTGCAGGCCGATCTGCTCAATCTTGACGATCGCGCGGTGATTGGGCTCAGCGCAGGCGAGCTGGCAGACAGCATGGACAAGCGCCGGCTCGATCCGCACGATCGTTCCATCACGCTCCAGGTGTGTCACAGCGCCCAACGTGAAGTGGAAGTGCTGCAGGATCACCTGCTGGCGCTGATGGAAGCCGATCCGGAGCTGAAGCCGCGCGATATCATCGTCATGGTGGCAGACATCGATAGCTACGCGCCTTTTATTCAGGCGGCTTTTGCCAGTGCGCCGCCCGAGCGCTATCTGCCGTTCGCCATCTCTGACCGTCGCGCCAGTCAGGCGCATCCGGCAATCCTCGCGCTGCTCAGCCTGCTGGTATTGCCAGACAGTCGCTTTGCCTCGGAAGAGGTGCTGGCGCTGCTGGAGGTGCCGGCACTGGCACAGCGTTTCTCCGTCGAGGAGAGCGGCCTGCGCCTGCTGCGCCGCTGGGTGATGGAATCCGGCATCCGCTGGGGACTGGATGACGCCAGCGTGGAAGCGCTGGCGCTGCCGGTCACCGGTCAGCACACCTGGCGCTTTGGCCTGCAGCGTATGCTGCTGGGCTACGCGCTGGAAAGCCGCAACGGCGACTGGCAGGGCATTTTGCCGTATGACGAATCCAGCGGCCTGATCGCCGAGCTGGCGGGCAATCTGGCCGAGCTGCTGGCGCGGCTCGACAGCTGGCGCACACGCCTTGCGCAGACGCGCACCCTGGCGGAGTGGCTGCCGCTGTGCCGCGAGCTGATCGACAGCTTCTTTAGCGGCGATGTCGACAGCGAGGCGGCGCTGCTGCTGGTCGAAACGCAGTGGCAGGAGATCATTGAGCAGGGGATGCAGGCCGCATATCAGCAGCCAATTCCGGTCACGCTGCTGCGCGATGAGCTGCGTTCGCGCCTCGATCAGCAGCGCATCAGCCAGCGCTTCCTGGCCGGGCCGATCAACTTCTGTACGCTGATGCCGATGCGCTCCATCCCGTTTAAAGTGGTGTGCCTGCTGGGTATGAACGACGGCGTGTATCCGCGCACCTTGGCGCCGCTCGGTTTTGACCTGATGCAGCAGCAGACGCGGAAAGGCGATCGCAGCCGGCGTGATGATGACCGCTATCTGTTCCTTGAAGCGTTGATCTCGGCGCAGCAGCAGCTGTACATCAGCTACATTGGCCGGGCGATTCAGGACAACACCGAGCGCTATCCCTCGGTGCTGGTGACTGAACTGGTGGATTATCTGGCGCAAAGCTTCTGTCTGCCGGGCGATGAAGTCTGTGAGCCGGACGTCAGTGAGCAGCGGGTGCGGGCACATTTGCAACGCCTGCACAGCCGCATGCCGTTTGCGGCGGAAAATTTCCAGCCGGGAAGCCACGTGCAGAGCTTTGCCGCAGAATTGTTGCCGGCGGCGACCGGCAGCGGCGTGGCGCAGCCCGGGTTTGTCCAGCAGCTGCCGGTTCAGCCGCTGACCACGCTGTCGCTGGAGCAGCTGCTGCGCTTCTGGCGTCATCCGGTGCGGGCGTGGTTTCAGCAGCGCCTCGGCGTGGCTTTCTGGATGGAGGAGAGCGAGCTGCCGGACAGCGAACCGTTTGCACCGGACAGCCTAGAGCGCTATCAGATCAACGCTGAACTGCTCAATACGCTGGTCAACGGTGACGATCCGGCCCAGCTGTATGCGCACCATCGCGCCGCCGGTAATCTGCCTTACGGCGCCTTCGGGGAACTTTTCTGGCAAAGCCAGACCGAAGAGATGCAGGAGGTGGCGGCGGAAGTGAGCGCGCAGCGGCTGCCGGCGGAGAGCTGGGAAGTCAACCTGACGCTGGGCGCAACGCAGTTGACCGGCTGGCTGACTCAGGTGCAAGCTGATGGGCAGCTACGCTGGCGTCCGGGCATGCTCAACATCAACGATGGCCTGCTGCTGTGGCTGGAACATCTGGTGTATTGTGCACTGGGCGGCAACGGCACCAGCCGTATGTATGGTCGCAAACAGAGCCGCTGGCGCTTCGCGGCCGTGGCACCCGCCCAAGCGCAGGAGCAGCTGACTGAATATGTGGCCGCCTGTGAGGCGGGTCTGGCACAGCCGCTGCTGCTGCTGAATAAATCCGGCGGCGCTTGGCTGGACGCCAGCTTTGACAGCAAATCCGGCCAGCTTCAGGAAGATGACACCACGCAGAAAAAGGCGCTCAACAAGCTGTTGCAGGCGTGGCAGGGCGGCTATCAGGTTGAAGGCGAGGGCAGCGATCCCTATCTGCAGCGCCTGTGCCGCAAGCTGGACGAGCCGACGCAGCAGCAGATCATCGCTGCGGCGCGTCAGTGGTATTTGCCGGTGCGCCTCGCGCATCAGGATGATGAATAGCAACGGAAGTGTGGCCTGTACCTTGGCTGCCACCGTCTTATAAGAAAGTGTTTGAGTATCCCGACCGGCGCAACGCCGGCGGATAAGGGTAACGTTAAGGGGTTGAAATGCGGATTTACGCACGCTGGATAGGAGCGCTGCTGCTGAGCATGCTGGCGCTGAATGCCTTTGCCGACGACGGGCGCGGCTGGCAGCCGATTGATGAAACCATCCGCAAGAGCGATCACGATCCGCGCAGTTATCAGGCCATTACCCTGAGCAACGGCATGACGGTGCTGCTGGTGTCGGATGCCGCCGCGCCGAAATCGCTGGCGGCGCTGACGTTACCGATCGGTTCTCTGAACGATCCCGACAGTCAGCTGGGCCTGGCACACTATCTGGAACACATGGTGCTGATGGGGTCAAAAAATTATCCGCAGCCGGATAACCTGGCGGAGTTTCTTAAGAAGCACGGTGGCAGCCACAATGCCAGCACAGCCTCGTACCGCACCGCGTTTTACCTGGAAGTCGAAAACGATGCGCTGCAACCGGCGGTGGATCGTCTGGCGGATGCGATTGCGCAACCCTTGCTCGACCCGACCAACGCGGACCGCGAGCGGCATGCGGTTAACGCTGAGCTGACGATGGCACGCTCGCGCGATGGGCTGCGTATAGCGCAGGTTGGCGCGGAAACCCTCAACCCGGCGCACCCCGGTTCGCGCTATTCGGGCGGTAACCTTGATACCCTGAGTGACAAACCCGACAGCAACCTGCATCAGGCGCTGCTCGATTTCTATCACCGCCACTATTCGGCGAATCTGATGAAAGCGGTGATTTACAGTAATAAACCGCTGCCGGAGATGGCGACGATCGCTGCCCAGACCTTTGGTCGCGTGGCCAATCATCAGGCCAGCGTGCCGGACATTACCGTGCCGGTGGTCACCGATGCGCAGAAAGGCATCATCATTCATTACGTGCCAGCGCAGCCGCGCAAGCAGCTGAAAATTGAGTTTCGCATCGCCAACGACAGTGACCAGTTCCGCAGCAAAACCGACACCTTAATCAGCTATCTGCTGGGCAACCGCAGCAAAAATACCCTGAACGACTGGTTGCAGCAGCAGGGACTGGCGGATGGCGTTAATGCCGGCGCGGATCCCATGACCGAGCGCAACAGCGGCGTGTTTGCCATCTCGGTTTCGCTAACCGACAAAGGCCTGGCTCAGCGCGATCGCGTGGTGGCTGCGGTATTCAGCTACCTTGATATGCTGCGCAAACAAGGCATCGACAAGCGCTATTTCGATGAAGTTGCGCACGTGCTGGCGCTGGATTTCCGTTATCCGTCGATTACCCGCGATATGGATTACATTGAGTGGCTGGTGGATACCATGCTGCGCGTGCCGGTGACGCACACACTGGATGCGCCTTATCTGGCTGACCGCTATGATGCGGCCGCGATCAACGCCCGTCTGGCTGAGATGACGCCGCAGAACGCCCGCATCTGGTACATCAGTCGCGCTGAGCCGCACAACAAACAGGCTTACTTTGTGAATGCGCCTTATCAGGTGGATAAAATCACCGCCGCGCAGTTCAGCGACTGGCAGCAGCAGGCGCAGCAGATTCCACTGTCGCTGCCGACCCTGAATCCCTACATTCCGTCTGATTTCTCCCTCATCCCGTCTGACGGCAAGCATTACGATCATCCGGTGGTGCTGACCAAGGGTGACAGCATGCGCATCTACTGGATGCCGAGCCAGTTCTACGCCAGCGAGCCGAAGGCCGCTATTACGCTCGCGCTGCGTAACAAATCAGCGATCAGCGATGCGCGCCAGCAGGTGTTGTTTGGTCTCAACGACTACCTCTCCAGCCTGGCGCTGGATGAGCTGAATTCGCAGGCTTCGGTGGGCGGCATCAGCTTCTCCACCGGTGAGGACGACGGGCTGGTGTTCAATGCCAGCGGCTTCACCCAGCGCCTGCCGGAGCTGCTGAAAAAGCTGGTTGAAGGCTACGCCAGCTTCCAGCCGGATGCGCAGCAGCTGGAGCAGGCGAAATCCTGGTATCTGGATCGGCTGGAAGCAGCGGAAAAGGGCAAAGCGTTTGAACAGGCGATTCAGCCGATGCAAATGTTGTCCCAGCTGCCCTACACCCAGCGTGAGGCGCGACGCCAGCTGGTGAAACAGATCACGCTGCAGGAGGTGATGGATTACCGCGATGCGCTGATCCAGCACGCCACGCCGGAAATGATGGTGGTCGGCAATCTGTCGGCCGATCGCGTAAAGCAGCTGGGCGAAGAGCTTAAACAGCAGCTGCACAGCGCGGGGCACGGTTACTGGCACAGCGATTATGTGGTGGTGGATAAGCCGATCAAAGCCAACCTGCAGAAAACCGGCAGCACCGACTCGGCGCTGGCGACGCTGTATGTGCCGCTCGGCTACAGCGAGTATCAAAGTATGGCTAACAGCACCATGCTGAGCCAGATTGTGCAGCCGTGGTTCTACAATCAGCTGCGCACCGAGGAGCAGCTGGGCTATGCGGTGTTCGCCTATCAGATGCCGATTGGCCGCCAGTGGGGCATTGGCTTCCTGCTGCAAAGCAACAGTAAACCGCCAGCTTATCTGCTGCAGCGTTTTCAGGCGTTCTATCCGCAGGCGGAACAGCGTCTGCGCAGCATGACAGCGGAAGATTTCGCCCAGTATCAGCAGGCACTGATCAACGATCTGAAACAGCGTCCGCAAACGCTGGATGAAGAAGCCAACCGTTACAGCCGTGATTTCAATCGCCAGAACTTCGCGTTTGATACGCGTGAGAAAGCCATTGCGCAAATTCAGCAGCTGATGCCGGCCAGCCTAGCTGACTTTTTCCATCAGGCCGTGCTGGCGCAGCAGGGAATGGCGATGATCTCGCAGATTGGCGGCAGTCACGATTGCACCCACGATGCTGATTACGCGCCGCTGCCGGGCTTTACCACCTGGGATGAAGTCGCCTGGCTGCAGCAGTCGCTCTCCGTGAAGAGTGATGCGCCATGAGTCAGCGCCCTGAATCGCTCAATCCCCTGACGCTGCCGCTGCAGGGTGAGCGTCTGATTGAGGCCTCCGCCGGCACCGGTAAGACCTTTACCATCGGTCTGCTCTACCTGCGTTTGCTGCTGGGACTTGGCGGACCGAATGCCTATGCGCGCCCGCTGTCGGTGGAAGAGATTCTGGTGGTGACCTTTACCGAAGCCGCCACCGCCGAACTGCGCGGCCGTATCCGGGAAAATATTCATGAGCTGCGGCTGGCCTGTCTGCGCGGCGTCAGCGCAAACCCGATGCTGATGCAGCTGCTGGCCGACATTGCCCAGCCCGCTGAGGCGGCTGCGCTGCTGCTGGCAGCTGAACGTCAGATGGATGAGGCGGCGATCTTCACCATTCACGGCTTCTGCCAGCGCATGCTCAATCTCAATGCGTTTGAGTCCGGTATGCTGTTCGAGCAGCAGCTGATTGAAGATGAACAGCAGCTGTTGCGTCAGGCGACGGCGGATTTCTGGCGGCGCCACTGCTATCCGCTGACGCTGGATATTGCGCGCGTCATCGTTGCGGAATGGAGCGGACCGGAGCAGCTGTTGTCGACGCTGCGTCCGTGGCTGCAGGGCGAGTCGCCCAGCCTGCGCTTGGCGCCGCGCGACAGTGAAACCCTGACATCGCGCCACAGCAGCAACCTGGCGCGTATTGCCGAAATGAAAGCGCAGTGGCGGGCGCTGGGCGAAGAGGTGCTGACGCTGGTCGGGCAGTCTGATGTCGATAAGCGCAGCTACAGCAGCAAAAACCTGCCGCTGTGGGTCAGCAAAGTCAGCGCTTGGGCGCAGAGCGAGACCGCGGATTACCAGATTCCCGCCGAGCTGGCGCGTTTCGGTCAGCAGGTGCTCAATGAAAAAACTAAAAAGGGTGCGCCACCGCAGCACCCGTTGTTTGCCGCCATTGATACGTTCCTGGCGCAGCCGCTGTCGCTGCGCGATTTGGTGATAGCGCGCGCGCTGGTGGAGGTGCGTCACGCGGTGCGTAAAGAGAAACGCCTGCAGGCGCTGCTGGGGTTTGACGATCTGCTGAGCCGGCTGGACGAGGCGCTGCAACAGCCTGGCGGCGAGCAGCTGGCGCAGGCGATTCGCCAGCGCTTTCCGGTGGCGCTGATTGACGAATTCCAGGATACTGACCCGCTGCAGTACCGTATTTTCCGCACGCTCTATTTACAGCAGCTGCAGCATGCGCTGCTGCTGATTGGCGACCCGAAACAGGCCATCTACGCCTTCCGCGGTGCGGACATCTTTACCTATATCCGCGCGCGCAGTGAAGTTCACGCCCACTACACGCTGGATACCAACTGGCGCTCGTCACCGGCGATGGTGGAGAGCGTCAATCAGCTGTTTATGCGCCAGCCCGCACCGTTTCTGTTTGCGGACATCCCGTTTCTGCCGGTCAATGCCGCGCCGCCCAATCAGCGTTTGTCGCTGAGTATCGACGGCGAGGAGCAGGCCGCGCTGCGCTTCTGGCTACAGCCGGGCGCAGGCTGCAGCGTCAGTGAATACCAGCAGCTGATGGCGCAGCAGTGTGCCGCCGATATCAGCCGCTGGCTGCAGGCGGGTCAGCAACAGCGCGCGCTGCTGGGCAAAACGCCCGACCAGCGGCCGGTGCAGGCCTCGGACATCACCGTACTGGTGCG
The DNA here is from genome assembly GCF_059731155.1 of Type-A symbiont of Plautia stali. Lineage (NCBI taxonomy): Bacteria > Type-A symbiont of Plautia stali. Next base: position 2,975,004 of record NZ_AP035891.1, read on the forward strand.
CAGTCGGAACGAAGCCAATCTGATTCGCGCCGCGCTCAATCAGCTCGGCATCCCTTCGGTGTATCTCTCCAACCGCGACAGCGTGTATACCACGCCCGAGGCGCGAGAACTGCTGTGGCTTTTGCAGGCGATCCTCGCGCCCGAGCAGGAGCGTATGCTGCGCACCGCGCTGGCCACGTCGCTGTTTGCCTTTGATGCCGCGCAGCTGGATGCGCTGGATCAGGATGCACGCGGCTGGGATGCGCTGGTGGATACCTTTGCCCGCTGGCAGCAATTGTGGCACCAGCGAGGCGTGCTGCCGATGCTGCGTCAGCTGATGCTGGAGCGCCAGCTGGCAGAAAACCTGCTGGCCTCAGAGAACGGCGAGCGTCGCCTGACCGATCTGCTGCACCTCGGCGAACTGCTGCAGGAGGCGGCGGCCCAGCTCGACAGTCCGCACGCGCTGGTGCGTTATCTGGCGCAGCAAATCGCCCGACCGGACAGCCAGTCGGCCAGCCAGCAGCTGCGGCTGGAGAGCGACCGCCACCTGGTGCAGATTGTCACCATCTATAAATCCAAGGGGTTACAGTATCCGCTGGTGTGGCTGCCGTTTGTCGCCGGTTTCCGCGAGGCGGATATCGCGCTCTATCACGACCGCGAGCATTACAACGCGGTACTGGATTTGCAGAATGATGAGCAAAGTCTGGCGCTGGCGGAGCAGGAGCGGCTGGCAGAGGATTTGCGCCTGCTGTACGTGGCGCTGACGCGTTCGGTGTATCACTGCAGCGTCGGTGTTGCACCGCTGTTTCGCGGCACGCGCAAGAAAGAGGGCGACAGCGATCTCCATAAAAGCGCGCTGGGTTTCCTGCTGCAGCGCGGCGAGCCGGCCACCGCAGAACAGCTGGCGAGTTTACTGCACGACATCAGCGTGACAGGAACCGAAGTGGTGCTGGCGCAGCCGCAGGGCCATGAACGCTGGCAGGCGCTGGACCAGGTTGACGATGAGCTGGATGCGCGCAGCGTCACACGCGCGCTGGCCGATCCGTGGCGTGTTACCAGCTACTCCGGGCTGCAGCAGCACGGCAGCCACCGTCTGCTGGATGTGATGCCGGGCTTCGATGCGGAAGCGGTCGGGGAAGATCGCCAGGCGGAAGTGCTGGAAGCCGTGCTGACGCCGCACCATTTCCCGCACGGCGCGGCGCCCGGGACTTTTCTGCATACGCTGTTTGAATCGCTCGACTTTACCCAGCCGCCGTCAGCGGTGCAGCTGGAACAGCAGTTGCAGCAGAGCGGCTATCCGCTGCACTGGCAGCCGATGCTGAGCAAGTGGATTACCCGCGTGGTGAACACGCCGCTCAACACTGAAGGGATCCGGCTGAGCGACATCACACCGGGCAATCGCCTGATCGAGATGGAGTTCTATCTGCCGATTGACGGACTGCTGACGGCACCGGCGCTGGACGCGTTAATGCGGCAGGATCCGCTGTCGCGTCAGGCGCCGCCGCTCGACTTCCGCCAAGTGCAGGGCATGCTGAAGGGCTTCATCGACCTGGTATTTCGCTGGCAGGGCAAATACTATCTGCTGGATTACAAATCTAACTGGCTGGGCGAGAGCCATCAGGCGTACACACCGCAGGCGATGGCGCAGGCGATGATCGACCACCGTTACGATTTGCAGTATCAGCTGTATACGCTGGCGCTGCATCGCTATTTGCAGCACCGCCTGACGCATTACGATTATGAACAGCATTTTGGCGGCGTATTCTATCTGTTTTTACGCGGCATGGATGGCAGCTCGCCGGATAACGGGGTGTTCCATACCCGACCGACGTCAGATTTCGTTTCACAACTGGATAGCCTGTTTCGCGGGCCGGGAGCAGCAGCATGAGTAGCATGAGTACGCTATTGGCACAGGCGGCAGAACTGCGCCTGCTGCGGGCGCTGGATATTCAGTTTGCCCGGCTGCTGGCCGACGACGATCGGCCCGCGCATCTGCTGGCGGCTGCCTGTCTCAGTGCGGAAGCCGGTGACGGTCACGTCTGCCTGCCGCTGTCGCAGCTCACCCGCGAAGGGCTGTTTAGCGGTCGTCATCCGGAGCTGGCGCACGCCATCTGGCAGGCCGCCGGCGAGCCGCAGGACTGGCCGACGCTGCTGGCGGACTGGCAGGCGCTCAGCGCCAGCGATCGCCCGGCGCCGGTGGTGCTGCGTGATAACCGGCTCTATCTGCACCGGCTCTGGCATCACGAAGGGGAAGTGGCGCGCTTCTTCCAGCCACAAGCGGCGCCGCAGCTGTTTGCGCCCGAACAGGTGCGCCGCGTGCTGGATACCTTTTTCGGCAGCCAGCCTGAGGACTGGCAGAAAATTGCGGCGGCGGTGGCGCTGACGCAAAAAACCGCGGTGATCTCCGGCGGGCCCGGCACCGGCAAAACCACCACGGTGGCGAAGCTGCTGGCGGCGCTGATTCGCCTCAGTGAGGGAACCCTGCGCATTCAGCTGGCCGCCCCTACCGGCAAGGCGGCGGCGCGGCTCACCGAGTCGCTGGGTAAGGCGCTGCGCAGTCTCGACGTTAGCGATGCGGAGCGCCAGCGTTTTCCGGCAGAAGCCACCACGCTGCACCGTTTACTCGGTGCCCAGCCGGAGACGCAGCGCCTGCGCTACCACGCCGGTAACCCGCTGCATCTCGATGTGCTGGTGGTCGATGAAGCCTCAATGGTCGATCTCGGCATGATGGCAAACCTGATCGCCGCGCTGCCCGCTCACGCGCGGGTGATTTTTCTCGGCGATCGCGACCAGCTGGCCTCGGTTGAAGCCGGTGCGGTACTCGGGGATATCTGCCGCTGTGCCGAGGCGGGCTACAGTCCGGTGCGCGCGCTGCAGCTCACCATGCTGACCGGCTGCGAGGTTGCCGGCACCGATGATGCGGTGGCCCCGGCGGTGCGCGATGCCATCTGCCTGCTGCGCAAAAGCTACCGTTTTGCGGCGCACTCCGGCATCGGTCAACTGGCTGCGGCGGTCAACGCCGGCGAAGCGCAGGCAGTCGAGGCGGCCTTTCAGGCGGGCTTTAGCGATATCGTGCGCCAGCCGCTCAACGATGCCGAAGCGTATCAGGCGATGCTGACGCAGATTGCCGAAGGCTATCGGCCGTTTCTCCAGCTGATTAACCAGCGTGCCGCACCGGCCGAGGTGATTGCTGCGTTTGGCCGTTATCAGCTGCTGTGCGCTTTGCGCGAAGGGCCATTTGGCGTGCAGGGGCTCAATCAGCGTATTGAGCACAAGCTGATGCAGCTGCAGCTGATTCGTCGTCCGCCGGGGGGCAGCCGCTGGTATCAGGGGCGTCCGGTGATGGTGACGCGTAACGACAGCGCACTCGGCCTGTTCAATGGTGACATCGGCATTACGCTGTTCGATGAGGAAGGGCTGCTCAAGGTGTTTTTCCCGCTGCCCGATGGCAGCATCAAAGCGGTACAGCCAAGTCGCCTGCCGGCCCATGACACGGCATGGGCGATGACGGTGCACAAATCACAGGGTTCGGAGTTTGACCACACCGCGCTGGTGATGCCGGCTCAGTTCCTGCCGGTACTGACGCGCGAGCTGATTTACACGGCCATTACCCGGGCGCGCAGCCAGCTGACGCTGTTCAGTGATGAGGCGGTATTCCGGCGCGCGGTGCAGTTGCGCACGCAGCGGCGCAGCGGACTGCTGGATCGTTTAGGGGGAGAAGAGGGCAGATGATTGCGCCGCAGCGGGTAATAGCCCTCAGCGGCGCGTAAAGGTGCGCTGGCGCTTAGCGTAAGTCTGCCATCAGCACTTTGGAACGACGCTGATAGTTGTACATCTGCTTTTTGCTTTCAGGCAGCGACTCAATATCCACTGGCGTGAAGCCGCGTTCCTGGAACCAGTGGATACTGCGCGTGGTCAGCACGAACAGCTTCTTCAGCCCCATCTGCCGCGCCTGCAGCGCCACGCGCTCCAGCAGCAGCTCGCCGCGCGAAGAGCTGCGATAGTCGGGGTGCACCGCCACGCAGGCCATCTCGCCGATTTGTTCGTCCGGGAACGGATAGAGCGCCGCGCAGGCGATGGTCATGTTGTCGCGCTGAATAATGGTGAATTTGTCGATCTCCATCTCCAACTGCTCGCGCGAACGGCGCACCAGAATGCCCTGCTGCTCCAGCGGACGAATCAGTTCAAGAATCCCGCCGATGTCGTTGATGTTGGCGCGGCGAATCTGCTCGGCCGACTCCATGACAATCTGCGTACCGATACCGTCACGGGAGAACAGCTCCTGCAGCAGCGCGCCATCCTCCTGGTAGCTGATCAGATGGCCGCGGCGCACGCCGCTGCGGCAGGCTTTGACCGCACCACGCAGGAAACGCACGGTGCCGGAGAGAAAATCACCGTCGCTCTCCATTTCATCAATACGCGTCTGTGCCTCGTTCGGGAACAGCTCGGAAATGATGGTGCCTTCGCGGTCGGTTACGCCCTGTTCAGAGCAGAAACCGATCATCTTCTCGGCTTTCAGCTTAATCGCCAGCTGCGTCGCCACCTCTTCCGAGGTCAGGTTAAAGCTTTCGCCGGTCACTGAGACCGCCACCGGACCCAGCAGCACAATGGCATTGTTATCCAGCTGACGATGGATCGCCTCTTCGTCAATCCGGCGGATGCGGCCGCTGTGGCAGTAATCGACGCCGTCATCCACGCCCAGCGGCTGAGCGATGATAAAGTTACCGCTCACCACATTAATATGCGCGCCCTGCAGCGGCGTATTATTCAGGCTCATCGACAGACGCGCCGTAATATCGAGCTGTAAACGCCCGGCCGCCTGCTTCACCAGCTCCAGCGATTGGGCATCGGTCACGCGCGTGTGTTTGTGATAAATCGGCTCCAGCTGCTGCTGCGCGAGGCTGGCATCGATCTGCGGCCGTGCGCCATAAACCACCACTAGGCGAATGCCGAGACTATGCAACAGGCCGATATCGTTAACGATGCTGGAGAAGTTCTCATGCTCTATGGCCTCGCCACCCAGCATGATGACAAACGTCTTGTTACGGTGGGCATTAATATAGGGAACGGTATGGCGAAAACCCTGAACCAGTTCGGTACTGCGTTCCTTCACGGCAAACACTCTGTGAATGGTTATTCTAAATTTATGTATTTTTATGCTATTTCACCGCTTTTTGCAAGCATCGGACCTGACGTTACTTTACGATTTTTCTGATGCAAGCCGCGCTAACAGACTGCATTATCTGGTTTTTCCGGCAAGACAAGACATTCCTCATTGAATAAAGTTTTCGCCTTCTGCTCGTCAACTGACGATTTTTTAGACATAACACAGTAGCTGGAGCGGCATGTCCGAAGCTTTTACCCGAAGACGACTTTTACAGGGCGCAGGTGCGCTGTGGTTGCTGAGCGTGACGCGCAGCGGTTTTGCGGCCAGTCAGCACATTGTGGCTGTGCGCATCTGGCCATCCTCGACTTACTCGCGCGTGACGCTGGAATCCAACGTAGCGCTGCACTATAAGCAGTTCACGCTGAGCAATCCCGAACGGCTGGTGGTCGATCTCTATCCCAGCCAGTCGTCATAGGAAGAGGATCCGCTGCTGGCGTTACTGAAGGATTACAACCAGGGCGAACTGGAGCGCGATCAACCGGCGCAGGCGCCGCTACCGGGCAAAGCCGGGCGCGATCGACCGATTATTATCATGATCGATCCCGGTCACGGCGGCGAAGATCCCAGTGCGCACGGCAAGTACAAAACGCGCGAGAAAGATATCGTGCTGAAGATTGGACGCTATCTGAAAGCGCTGATCAACAAAGAACGTAATATGAAGGCTTACATGACGCGCAACGAAGATGTGTTTATACCGCTGCGCGTGCGGGTAGCCAAAGCGCGTAAGCAGCGCGCCGATCTGTTTGTCTCGATTCACGCTGACGCTTTTACCAGCCGGGCGGCGCGCGGCTCTTCGGTCTTCGCGCTCTCCACCAGCGGTGCAACCTCGGCCGCCGCGCGCTTTCTCGCCCAGACGCAGAACGAAGCGGATTTCATCGGGGGGTCAGCATGAGCGGCGATCGCTATCTCGACCACACCATGTTCGATATGGTGCAGCGGCAGACCATCAGCGACAGCCTGAAGTTTGGCAAAGAAGTGCTGACGCGCATGGGCCACATTAACCACCTGCATAAACGCACGGTGGATCAGGCCGGCTTTGCGGTGCTGAAAGCGCCGGATATCCCGTCGATTCTGGTGGAAACGGCGTTTATCAGTAACGTTGAAGAGGAGCGGAAGCTGCGTACGCCGCGCTATCAGCATCAGGTGGCGGAAGCCATTCTGCACGGTATTAAGGCGTATTTTGACAAAGGCTGCGTTCTGGCACGACGTTAGGTCAGGGCGGCAGCGATGCCGCTTTTTATCGGGCGCAGAAACAAAAAAACACCCGTCAGAGGGTTGTGATGTTCTTCCGCAGAAGAAGTGGTTGCGGGGGCCGGATTCGAACCGACGACCTTCGGGTTATGAGCCCGACGAGCTACCAGGCTGCTCCACCCCGCGTCCGTGGATGCGCACTATACACCGGGCGTATGATGATGCAACCCCTTTTTTGCGTTAAAGCGCTAAATAGACAAACAGTTGCTGAATTATTTGGCCATTGGGCGATTTATTATACAGATGTGAGCGCGCTAGCCTGCGGCAGATTTCATTCTGTCTGCCCCTTTGCTATCGTCGCCGTGCAAACAACTAGCTTAAAAAGAGAAGGTAATGAAAGGACATTGGGCGAAGTATGCACTTACTGGCGCATTTCTGGCGCTGTTAGCCGGTTGTAGCTCTAAGCCGACCGATCGCGGTCAGCAATATATTGATGGCAAGCTGGAGCAACCGCTCGGGCTGGTAAATGAGCCGAACGCCAAAGGGCGTCCGGTCAATGGCCGTGATTTCGGCCTGCAGGTGCAGCAGATCCAGTCGGCGTCGTCCGGTCTGTATGGCCGCAACCTCGGCACTTACAGTGCGATTCAGAACTGGCTGCTCTCCGGCGCCGATACGCGTCAGCTGCGCCATTTCGGCCTGAACGCCTATCAGATGGAAGGCACCGACAGCTACGGCAACGTACAGTTTACCGGTTACTACACACCGGTGGTGGAAGCGCGTTATACCCGTCAGGGCGAATTCCAGTATCCGATTTATCGCATGCCGCGGCGTCCGCGCGGACAGAAGCTGCCAAGCCGCGCTTCTATCTATAGCGGCGCGCTGGATGAGCGTTATGTGATTGCCTGGAGCAACTCGCTGATCGACAACTTTATGATGGACGTGCAGGGCAGCGGCTATGTCGATTTCGGCGATGGCCGTCCGCTGCGCTTCTTCGGCTACGGCGGCAAGAACGGCTGGGCTTACCACAGTATTGGTAAAGAGCTGATCGACCGCGGTGAAGTGAAGCGCGAAGACATGTCGATGCAGGCGATTCGTCAGTGGGCGCAGGAGCACTCGCCGCAGGAAGTGCGCAACGTACTGGAAACGAACCAGTCGTTCGTGTTCTTCAAGCCGGAAGAGTATGTGCCGGTGCGCGGCGCCAGCGCGGTACCGCTGATTGCCAAAGCCTCGGTGGCGTCCGGTCGTTCGCTGATTCCCGCTGGCACGGCGCTGCTGGCTGAAGTGCCGCAGCTGAATGGGAAGGGCAAATTCAACGGCAAATATGAGATGCGCCTGATGGTCGCGCTGGACGTGGGCGGCGCGATCAAAGGCCAGCACTTCGATATCTACCAGGGCGTCGGCCCGGATGCGGCGCATCTGGCGGGCTTCTACAACCATTATGGCCGCGTCTGGGTGCTGAAAGCCGCACCGGGAACCGGCCAGCCGCTGTTCAGCAATCCGCAAAACGGCAATAATGGTTCATTGATTATCGGCGCGAATTGATAGGGTGCGCATCTGCGCATCGTACTAAAAGGTTAGCTATGAAAGTTGTCAGCGACGCCTGGCGCCAGCGATTTGGCGGCACGGCGCGTCTCTACGGGCAGGAAGCACTGCTGCGTTTTGCCGACGCGCATTTCTGCGTCATCGGCATCGGCGGCGTCGGTTCCTGGGCGGCCGAAGCGCTGGCGCGCACCGGCATCGGTAAAATTACCCTGATCGACATGGACGATGTGTGTATTACCAATACCAACCGTCAGATTCATGCGTTGCAGGGTAATGTCGGTCAGGCGAAAACCGAGGTGATGGCGCAGCGTATTCACGCCATCAATCCGGAGTGTGAGGTGATCTGCATCGATGACTTTATCACGCCGGACAATACCGCTGAGCTGATGGCGGCGGGGTTCGACTATGTGATCGACGCGATTGATAGCGTGCGCCCTAAGGCTGCGCTGATCGCCTGGTGCCGGCGCAATAAGATCCCGCTGATCACCACCGGCGGCGCGGGCGGACAGATCGATCCGACGCAGATTCAGGTCAGTGACTTAGCCAAAACCATTCAGGATCCGCTGGCTGCCAAACTGCGCGAGCGGCTGAAAAGCGATTTTGGCGTGGTGAAAAACAGCAAGGGTAAACTGGGGATTGACTGCGTGTTCTCCACCGAGGCGTTAGTGTATCCGCAGCCGGACGGCAGCGTGTGCGCTTCGCGCAGCACGGCGGAAGGGCCAAAGCGCATGGACTGTGCCGCCGGCTTTGGTGCGGCTACCATGGTCACGGCCACCTTTGGTTTTGTTGCGGTGTCGCACGTGCTGAAAAAATTTCTCGCGCGTGCGGCGCGTCAGGTCTGCCTGATGCGCGCGTGCGGCACGCTGTACCGCCTCAGCCAGCGCCTGTAAACCACTGCTGCGCGAGGCGCTCAGCTGCGCGCGCAGACCTAAGGTATCAAACAGCGCCAGCGGGTCTGTGGCTAACAGCGCCGCGGGCGTTTTTCCTTCCACCGCTGTCAGCAGCACCGCCAGCAATCCGCGTACAATGCGCCCCTCACTGTCGCCGTAAAAATGCAGCGTGCCGTCGGCCCGCTGCTGGCTGCTGAGCCAGACGCGGTTTTCGCAGCCGGACAGCTCAATTTCCGCCGTTTTCAGCGCCTCCGGCAGCGCCGGCAGCTGCCGGCTGAGCTGAATCAGCTGGCGATAGCTATCTTCCCTCTGATGAAAATAGGCAAACTTCTCCGTCAGGCTGGCTTCGGTAATCAGGTCACCAAACGGATGGGGGGCAAGCAGGGCTGATGTCATTACGTTACTCACTTAGTAAATCCACGGCATGGTGCATGGCGCGCACCAGCGCGTCCACGTCCTGCAGATTATTATAGGGGGCAAATGAGACGCGCAGCGTGCCGCTGACGCCAAGCGCCGCCATCAGCGGCTGGGCACAGTGCTGGCCGGCGCGCAGCGCGATGCCCTGTTCCGCCAGCAGGCTGGCGCTGCCGCAGCGGAAACTGCGGAAGCCGGGAATGGTGCTGAGTTGCTCTGCGGCAAGGCTGGCCAGCTGCTGGCTCCAGCGTTCGGCTTTTTCCGCATCGTGCTGCGCCAGCCAGTCCAGCGCCGCACTCAGCCCGACCACGCCCGCCACGTTCGGCGTGCCTGCTTCAAAGCGCCACGGCACCGGCTGCGGCGTGAAGCCGCTGAAATCGACCTGCGTTAGCATTTTGCCGCCGCCCTGCCACGGCGGCATCGCTTCCAGTAGCTCAGCTTTGCCGTACAGCACGCCAGTGCCCATCGGACCATACAGCTTGTGCGCGGAAAAGGCGTAGAAGTCGATATCCAGCGCCTGCACATCCGGCGGGCAGTGCACCACGCCCTGAGCGCCATCAACCATCACTTTCGCCCCGACGCCGTGCGCCAGCGTAATCGCCTGCGCCAGATCCGGACAGCCTCCGGTCACGTTAGACATCTGACCTATCGCCAGCAGCCGGGTGCGCGCGTTGAGCAGCTGCGGCAGCAGGGCGATATCCGGTCGCCGGTCAGCGCCAATCGGCCACTTTATCACTTTCGCACCGCTGGCCTGCGCCACCATCAGCCACGGCACCAGATTGGCGTGGTGCTCGGCTTCGCTCACCACAATCTCGTCGCCCGGCTGCAGACGCGGCGCCAGCCAGCTGTGCGCCACTAGGTTAATGGCTTCCGTGGTGCCACGCGTCCAGACAATTTGCCGATCGTCCGCCGCCTGCAGCCAGTGCGCCACGCGCGCGCCTGTTCATACTGTGCCGTCAGCGCGCGGGCGGCGGCGAACTGGCTGCGGTGGACGGTGCCGCCGCTCAGCGAATAAAACTGCGCGGTCGCGTCAATCACCGCCTGCGGCTTCAGCGCGGTGGCGGCGCTGTCGAGATAGACACCCGCATCGCTCAGCGCGGGAAACTGCTGACGAAACTCGCCAGGAGAGAAATGGGTCATACTCAGCTCACTTACTTGGATGTTAGGATCAGGCTGAAAGCCACGCCGTGGTCTGGCAAAGCTGGAAAAGCGCGTTATGCTAATTATTGCAAGGTTTGAACCGAAACCCGCATAACGAATCGGTCTGTTCCAGTCGATCGCTCTGTTTGCTGCCGTTGGTCAGCGCACGCGGGTGGTTTAATGCAATCAATCTGCAAGGAGATAGAAGATGAATAAACTCGCTGCAGTGCTGGCCGTGTGCACCATGGCCTTTACCCTGGCCGCCTGTTCCAGCAACTACGTCATGCATACAAATGATGGTCGCACCATTGTTGCGGATGGCAAACCAAAAGTTGACGATGAAACCGGTATGATCAGCTATAAAGATGCCAATGGCAACGAGCAGCAGATTAACCGCTCAGATGTGAAAGAGATGGTGGAAATGGGCCAGTAAGCCCGGTAAGCAGGTAAAAAAAAGCACCGCAATTTGCGGTGCTATTTAAAATCACTATGGACAGACAGGGTAAATCTACAGGAATTAAAAGTTTGATCTGCAATCGTCAGATCAAAATGCAAACACAACGTCACGACCATAAGCCAAAAGCTCTCTAAAAGTCTGCGATCTCTCGCACGTTTCCAGAAATCTTTTCGTTCCGGCTCAGAAAGTGCGGCAACTATAGGTATTTGCTGGAGCTTCCTCAACGGACAAATTATAATGTCTCGGATTAAAAAATCTAATACGTAACAACTTTGTATAAGTTGCAGTGTTACGGTGTCAATCCGGGTACGGAAAACCATGTCAAAACGCCTTCCGCCGCTTAATGCTCTTCGCGTCTTCGACGCTGCGGCCCGTCATTTGAGCTTCACCAAAGCCGCTGAGGAGCTGTTTGTGACCCAGGCGGCTGTCAGCCATCAGATTAAATCGCTGGAAGATTTTCTCGGTCTCAAGCTGTTTCGCCGGCGAAATCGTTCGCTGTTACTGACCGAAGAGGGTCAAAGCTACTATCTCGATATCAAAGAAATTTTTTCGGCACTGAACGATGCCACGCGCAAACTGCAGGCGCGCAGTGCCAAAGGGGCACTCACCGTCAGCCTGCTGCCGAGTTTCGCCATTCAGTGGCTGGTTCCGCGCCTCTCTAGCTTTAATCTGGCTTATCCGGGCATTGATGTGCGTATCCAGGCGGTGGACCGTGATGAGGAGAAGCTGGCCGACGATGTCGACGTGGCGATTTTTTACGGCCGCGGCAACTGGCCCGGTTTGCGGGTAGAGAAATTGTATGCCGAATATCTGCTGCCGGTGTGCTCGCCACTGCTGCTGACCGGCGACAATCCGCTCAAATCACCGGCCGATCTGGCGCATTTCACGCTGCTGCATGACGCTTCGCGACGTGACTGGCAATCCTATATTCGTCAGCTGGGCTTGCAGCACATTAATGTTCAGCAGGGGCCGATCTTCAGCCACAGCGCTATGGTGCTGCAGGCGGCGATCCACGGCCAGGGCGTGGCGCTGGCCAATAACGTGATGGCGCAGAGTGAAATTGAGGCCGGACGTCTGGTCTGCCCTTTCAACGATGTCTTAGTGAGTAAAAATGCTTTTTATCTGGTTTGTCATGACAGCCAGGCAGAACTGGGTAAAATAGCCGCCTTTCGGCAGTGGATTCTGGAAAAAGCCGCAACTGAACAAGAAAAATTCCGCTTCCGCTACGATCACTAACGCGTTGCCTGCCGCACAGTGATGTGCGGTTTCACCTTGAGAATAAATAAATGTCCAGTCGTGCCATGTTTATATTTGCCGCCATCAGCGGCTTTCTGCTGGTGGCGTTTGGTGCTTTTGGGGCGCACGTGCTGAGCAAATCCCTTGGCGCGGCCGAGATGGCGCTGGGTATCGTCCTGTTCAGCGGCAGCCTCTATTGTCTGGCGCTGTCGCACCTGAAGTTTTGGGTGTTCGTTACGCCGGTTGGAGGCCTGTGCTTCCTGATTGGCTGGTTTTTGATGTTGATTGGCGCGCTGCGTCTGAAACGAAAGGCAGATCGCCATGAATAAAGTTTTACTCTATTGCCGCCCGGGATTTGAGAAAGAATGCGCGGCAGAAATCAGTGCCAAAGCAGCGGAGCGCGAAATCTACGGTTTTCCGCGCGTTAAAGATGACGCCGGTTACGTGCTGTTTGAGTGCTACCAGCCGGAAGAGGCGGAAAAACTGATCGCCACGCTGCCGTTCGCGGAGCTGATTTTTGCCCGGCAAATGCTGGTGGTGGGCGAGCTGCTGCGCGATCTCCCGCCGGAAGATCGTATTACCCCGATCGTCGGCATGCTGAGCGGCGTGGTGGAGAAGGGCGGCGAGCTGCGCGTTGAAGTGCCCGACACCAATGAAGTCAAAGAGCTGACCAGATTTTGCCGAAAGCTGACGGTACCGCTGCGCGCCAGCCTGCGCGACAGCAAAATCCTGCTGAATTATGAGAGCAATAAACGTCCGGTGGTGCATGTGTTCTTTATCGCGCCGGGCACCTGCTATGTCGGTTATTCGCTGCCGCACAACAATTCGCCGTTTTATATGGGAATTCCGCGCCTGAAGTTCCCGGCCGATGCGCCAAGCCGCTCTACACTGAAGCTGGAAGAAGCATTCCATGTGTTCGTGCCGGCCGATGAGTGGGACGAACGGTTGGGCAGCGGCATGTATGCGGTCGATCTCGGTGCCTGCCCCGGCGGCTGGACCTATCAACTGGTGAAGCGCAGCATGTGGGTCTACGCGGTGGATAACGGCCCGATGGCGCCGAGCCTGATGGATACCGGACAGGTTACGCACTGCAGCGAAGACGGTTTCAAATTCCGCCCGCCGCGCAGCAACATCCGCTGGCTGGTGTGTGACATGGTGGAAAAACCGGTGCGCGTCGCCAGCCTGATGACCTAATGGCTGGTCAACGGCTGGTGCCGTGAGGCGATTTTCAACCTCAAGCTGCCGATGAAAAAGCGCTATGAAGAAGTCACGCAGAACCTGGCGATGATGGACGCGGCGCTGAAGGAGAAGGGCGTAAACGCGCAGATTCAGGCGCGCCAGCTGTATCACGACCGCGAAGAAGTGACCGTGCATGTGCGCCGTATCTGGGCGGCGGACGGCGCGACGAACGCTAGTCCTGCTTCATACTTTGCACTACCGCAGCGTTGGCTGCGCCTGCTCGCCCCGGTCACATACTAATGTATGCTCCCGGTGACTCCCAGGCTTGCCGCCTTGCGCTAGCACAAATTATTTCGCAGAACTTAGTTGCACTAACCCGTAGCGGCGCGATTCATCGCGCAATAAATTGCGCCGCTACCAAAACCGCAACTGGTGTGGGATGGGTTTGAAAGCTGCCTGACCAGCTCAGGCTTGCCGTCCTGCTGTAGGGCCGCCATTTATGGCGACCTCAATGACGCGCCGGCCCCTGAGACCTCAGCGTATTTAAATTCCCCTGCAACACCAAATCCCGCTTCAGCGTTGACACCTGTCGGCACACCTCCGCGATCGCGCGGTGATCGCGTAACTTTTTCTGCCACTTCTCAGGTACCTGATCCAGCTGCTGATACAGGGCCTCGAGCGAACCAAACTGCTGCAGCAATTCCCGCGCGCTTTTCGGCCCGATGCCAAGCACGCCTGGAATTTTGCTACTACTGATACCGCATAAGCCCCAGTAATCCGCCAGCTGGGCCGGCGCGACGCCGAACTCCTGTTCAATAAACGGCACGTCCAGCCAGCGCTTCTGAAAATAATCGCGGATGCGGATGCTCGGCGCCAGCAGCTGGCAGTAACCTTTATCGGTGGAAACGATGGTGGCCTGATGACCGGCGTCGGCCATCTTCACTGCCAGCGTCGCGGCCAGATCGTCCGCTTCATCATGTTCGGCAATCCAGCAGCTGACACCGCTGGCCTCAAAGGCCGCCTGCAGCGAGGCCATCTCCTGCTGTAAATCATCCGGCATCGGCGGGCGACCCGCTTTGTAGTCCGGCAATAACTGATGACGCCAGCCGGGCTGTCGGTCATGGCTGTCAAACACCGCCACCACGTGTGTTGGTCGCGTGTGGCCCAGCAGCTGATGCAGCGCTGCCACGCAGGCCTCACGACAGGGCGAACCCTGCACCGCGTGCAGGCGGCGGATCAGATTGAGCGCGTCGATAATAAGCAGATGAAGCGACATAGTGATACCGGCAGCCCGCAGGCTGCCTTCCTGATGGGTTATTTGATGATTTCGTCGCAGGGGATGTAAGCGCTACCCGGCAGCTTCATGCGCTGCTGCGCGACGAAGCCCTGCAGCAGTTCGTCCATACGGTGCATCAGATCGGCATCGCCTTGCAGCTGATACGGACCTTTTTCCCGGATTTCGCGGATCCCCCATCTCTTTGACGTTACCGGCCACGATGCCCGAGAAGGCACGCCGCAGATCCGCCGCCAGTTTTTCCGCTGGCTGATTCGGGAACAGCTTGAGGTTGGCCATATTTTCGTGGGTCGGCAGGAACGGCACCTGCAGATCCGGCGCAATGTGAATCGACCAGTTGAAGCTGTAGGCATCGCCGGTTTCGCGGCGGTACTCTTTCACCTGCGGCATGGCTTTCTTCATCAGACGCGCCACTTCCGCAGCATCATCAATGATGATTTTGTAATGCCGGCGCGCGGCTTCACCCAGCGTATTAACGATGAAATCATCCAGCACGCGGAAGTCATCGGCGCTCTCTTTTGGCCCGGTGAGGATCAGCGGCAGGACCTGATCGCTGTTCTGCGGATTCATCAGAATGCCCAGCAGATACAACAGCTCTTCTGCCGTACCCACGCCGCCCGGGAAGATCACGATGCGCACAAAGGCTTCCAGACGCTTTTCAATATCCGGCATGATGATCAGTTCATTCACCAGCGGGTTAGGTGGCTCCGCAGCGATGATGGACGGTTCGGTCAGGCCGGTAAACCGGCTGTCGTGATAGCGCTGCTGTGCATGGCCTACCGCCGCCCCTTTCATCGGCGCTTCCATCACGCCCGGACCACAGCCGGTACAGATGTTCAGTTCGCGCAGGCCCATCTGCGTCCCGACATTGCGGCAATATTGATATTCGACCGCGTTGATGGAGTGACCGCCCCAGCACACCACAGTGTTGGGATATTCGCCCACGTGCAGCGCGCGCGCGTTGCGCAGAATAGAGAACACCTGATTGGTAATGTGCGCGGAGTCGGTGACGTCCTGATTTTGCAAACGATCCGCCGCCGAGAGCTGGCCGTTAACAAACAGAATGTCGCGCAGTACGGCAAACAGGTTCGCCTGCAGCGAACGGATAATCCGGCCGTCAACAAATGCCTCTTCCGGCGGATTGATCAGCTCCAGTTTCACGCCGCGCTCGCGGCGCAGCACGTTGATGTCAAAGTTTTCAAAGCGGGAAAGCAGTTCGTGGCTACTGTCGGTCTGACTGCCGGAGTTGAGTACCGCCAGCGAGCAGTTGCGAAACAGCTGGTAGAGATCGCTGCTGGCAGTACGCTTCAGCATGTCGACTTCCAGCTGGGAGAGCAGATCCATTGAGCCAAGCGGGCTGATATGTGTAATCAAGAGAACTCCTTTACACGCAAATGCGTGACTGATGACGCTGCGCTTAACCCGTTGAGCGCAGTGACGAAAATCCTTCGGTAAGCACGCTGTCGCCCTCGCGCCTGTACCAGAGTACCGTTGTCGGCCGCGAATGCTCAAGTGGAACCGCGCATCCGTGCGGCGGCCTGCAAGACATCTCGCAATCTGCTACTGGCGCACCAGGCGGGAGTAGCCCGGCGTGAAAGGAACATTGCTGCGCCACGGATTGATATCCAGCCCGCCGCGCCGCGTGTAGCGCGCGTAGACGGTTAATGCTGCTGGCTGACAAAAGCGCTGAATATCGTTAAAAATGCGCTCGATGCACTGCTCGTGAAACTCATTGTGCTGGCGGAACGAAATCAGATAGCGCAGCAGCGCTTCGCGATCGATACGCGGGCCCTGATAGCGAATCATCACTGAACCCCAGTCCGGCTGATTGGTGATCAGACAGTTCGATTTCAGCAGATGGCTGACCAGCGTCTCTTCAACCACTTCGCTGCCCGTTGCGCTGGCGAGGTAATCGGCGTTAAAGCCGTAATTGCTGATGGTGATATCCTGCTCGTCGATGACATCCCCAGCGAAGTGCCCGATCGGCTGACCTTCCACTTCGCTCAGGCGAAACAGCGCCACGCTGACCTGGCCGTTAGCGCAGGCGCTGAGATCGCGCTCCAGCGTTTGCCGCACGGCGCCCCAGTCGGCGAAAATCGTCTGGTTAAAGCTGTTAAGATAGAGTTTGAAGCTTTTGGACTCGATCAGATTCACGCTGTCGGCGCTTAGCACCACTTCGCCGACCGCGACCTGCGGCACGCCTTTGCTGTTAAGCCAGGAGAGTTCATACAGCGTCCAGATATCTGCGCCGTGGAACGGCAGGTTATCGGGATAAAGCCCGAGAGGTTCGCGATTCAGGCTGCGCGGCACCGCCTGCAGCAGCGTGTTATCGTAGCGATCAACATACGCGGTGGGCTTACCCAAAGTCAGGCTGCTCAGCGCCGTATCCCGGTTTTCAGAAGACATAACGGTTACCACTAAAATCCATCAAAGGGAGTCAGTGTAACCAATCACCAGCGAGAAGATGAATGATGCAGCAAACCGCAGAGGCCCTGCGCGATTTTACCGCCCGTTATGTAGCGCACTGGCAGCAGCAGCACGGCCATTTTCCCGCCAGCGAAGAGCTGTACGGCGTGCCGTCGCCCTGCATCATCAGTGAACTGGATGAGCGCGCACTGGATATTCAGCTGCAGCCGGACCTCACCACGTTCTATACCACGCAATTTGCCGGTGACATGCGCGCGCATTTTGCGCAGCAACCGCTGACGCTGCTGCAGGTGTGGAGCGAGGCCGATTTTACCCGCCTGCAGGAAAACCTGATTGGTCATCTGGTGATGAAGCGCCGTCTGAAACAGAGCCCGACGCTGTTTATCGCCACTACAGATTCTGAGCAGGATGTTACCGCGGTGTGTAATCTGACCGGCGAGGTGATTCTGGAGCAGCCGGGTACGAAAAAGCGGCAGTTACTGGCGGTGGATATTCAGACATTTTTTAATACTTTACAACCGGTTAGTCCGTGAGTTGCAGACTTTTCTCGCAGCTCTTGTAAGAGAGCTCTCACAACTGTTGTGCGAGATCGCCAGAACATTACGCAGGCTTCCGGAAGTCCGCAATGTAAAAAGATTTTGAATCATGCAGTTATGGCATCAATCTGAAAATAAAGACATGGCTTAATCGTTTAACGGCGCTTACTGACTTGTTATTGCGATGGTTTCTGCCAGAGTAGTCACCACTGGCAGGAAGCCATGGATTGAGAGACTTTCAGGAGAATGTCAGCCAGGCGGCAGGAACGTAACGGAGTTTACGTCACAGGGAAGGCTTCAGGATGAAGCAGGACACTCCGGAGTGAGTAAAGGACACCATCCAGGATGGAGAATGAGATCCACGCGGGATGTGGCGGGCCAGGATGCTAAGGACCAATGTCACGATGACAGGCGACGGAAAGCGCAGGAACAGTTGTCATGGATGAGCAGGGAGCGCAGCGGTGGCGGGAATGCTGCAAACGAACCGGGAGCACTGTAATCACAGTGCTCCCTTTTTTTATGCCGTTTTTGCGCGCGCACCCACTAATGATATGCTTGCCGCCCCTTTTTGACGCGGAGGTAGCGTATGTCGACGCACCTGATTATTCAGCGACTGCAGCAGGTCGAAGCAGTGATGCGCGAACACGGCCACTGGCAGACGCACGCCCCGGCGGCGGAAGCCTTTAATAGCACGCAACCTTTCTGTCTCGATACCCTGCAGCCGCTTGAATGGCTGCAGTGGGTACTGCTGCCGCGCATGCAGGCGCTGCTTGACGCCGACGCCGCGCTGCCGCAAAACTTCGCCGTTACGCCTTATTATGAGATGGCCCTACCGCCAACCACGCCGGGCCATGCAGCGCTGCTGCTGACGCTCAGCCAGCTTGATGCGCTGTTTGCGCCGACGGACGCCTGATGCTGGAGATCATTTATCAGGATGCATGGCTGGTTGCGGTGAATAAACCGGCGGGCTGGCTGGTGCACCGCAGCTGGCTCGATCGCAAAGAGAAAGTGGTGGTGATGCAGACGGTGCGCGATCAGATTGGTCAGCACGTATTTACCGCGCATTGCCTCGATCGTCCCACTTCTGGCGTGCTGCTGATGGGACTCTCCAGCGAAATCGGGCGGCTGCTGGCGCAGCAGTTTGAGCAGCATCAGATTCAGAAAACCTATCACGCAGTGGTGCGCGGCTGGCTGGACGGTAGCGCAACGCTGGATTATCCGCTGGTGGAAGAGCTGGATAAAATTGCGGACAAGTTTGTCACGGAACCGCGAGCGCCGCAGCCGGCGGTCACCGATTATCGCGCGCTGGCGCAGGCGGAACTGCCAGTGGCTATCGGCAAGTACTCCAGCGCACGTTATACGCTGGTTGAGCTGTCGCCGCACACCGGGCGCAAGCATCAACTGCGGCGCCATATGGCGCACCTGCGTCATCCTATTATTGGTGACAGCTCGCACGGCGATCTGCGGCAGAACCGCGGTGCCGCGGCCCACTTTGGCATGGATCGACTGATGCTGCACGCCAGTGCGCTGACGCTAACGCATCCGGTGACCGGCGAACCGCTGGTGATTCGCGCCGGGCTGGATCGCGTCTGGCAGCAGATGCTGCACCCGTTTGGCTGGCAGCAGCAACTGCCTGATGTGCCGAGGGTTGAGTTTGCCGCTGAGGCAGTCCAGGATAAGCCGACAGAATAAAGGAGCGGCAAAATGGCAAAGATTGGCATTTTTACAGGTACGGTGTACGGCAACGCGCTGCTGGTCGCCGAAGAGGCGCAGCCGGTGCTGGAAGCGCAGGGGCATGAGGTGAAGGTGTTTGAAGATCCGTCACTGGCCGACTGGCAGGCTTACAGCAAAGAGGTCGCGTTAATTGTTACCTCGACCACCGGGCAGGGCGATTTTCCGGACAATATCGCGCGGCTGTATGTGCAGGTGCGCGATGAGCTGGGCTATCAGCCTGAGCTGCGCTATGGCGTAATCGCTTTAGGCGACAGCAGTTACGACCACTTCTGCGGGGCAGGAAAGACCTTTGATGCCACGCTGCAGGAGCAGCAGGTGCAGCGTATTGGCGAGGTGCTGCTGGTGGATGCGACGGAAAATCCGGAGCCCGAGTCAGTGACCACGCCGTGGGTGGAGAGCTGGGGTCAGCTGTTGTAGTTTTGCCTGGTTCACGCCCTCACCCTAACCCTCTCCCGCAGGCGGGAGAGGGAACAGCCTGTGCGCGCGGGGGCTGTAGGGATGAACCTTAACTGTTCACCCGAACAGCTTCTTCCTTCCGCCAAGTGTGCACACATTACGTCACCGGTGCCAGATTGAATACTGCCAGCTGATTACGTATTCCCCAGCGATCTGACCACGTCTGTTTACGTCCGCTGGCGATATCCAGAATCAGCTCAAACAGCCGCCAGCCGACCTGTTCAATACTCTCTTCGCCCGTCGCGATGGTGCCGGCATTGATGTCCATCAGGTCGTGCCAGCGGTTCGCCAGCGTGCTGCGCGTCGCCATTTTGATCACCGGAATCGCCGCCAGGCCGTAGGGCGTGCCGCGTCCGGTGGTGAATACCTGCAGCGTAATGCCGGAAGCCATCTGCTGGGTGCCACAGACAAAATCGCTGGCCGGCGTGGCGGCGTAAATCAGCCCGCGCTGCGTCGGGCGCTGTCCGGGTGACAGCACTTCGACAATCGGGCTGCGCCCGGATTTGGCAATCGAGCCCAGCGCTTTTTCTACCACATTGGCCAGGCCGCTTTTTTATTGCCCGGCGACGGATTCGCGCTGCGGTCGGTTTGTCCCTGGCTCAGGTAGTCGTCGTACCACGCCATCTCCTTCAGCAGCCGTTTGCCCACCGCTTCGTTTACCACACGCGGCGTCAGCAGATGGATTGCATCGCGCACCTCGGTCACTTCCGAGAACATCACCGTCGCGCCACAGCGCACCAGCAGATCCGAGGCAAAGCCAACCGCCGGATTGGCCGTCACGCCGGAAAACGCGTCGCTGCCGCCGCACTGGGTGCCCACCACCAGCGCCGATGCCGGACAGGTTTCGCGCTGACGCTGGTTGAGCTTTTTCAGATGGCGCTCGGCCACCTGCAGAATTTCATCGACCATCGCGCCAAAACCCACGTGACGTTCATCCTGCAGGCGTACGATATCGCGCTCATCCAGCGAAATGGCCTGTACGTTCGGTGTACCGGTCAGCAGGCGCTCCGGCTGTAATTTCTCGCAGCCGAGGCTCACCACCATCACTTCGCCGCCAAAATTAGGATTCAGTGCAAGGTTGTGAATGGTGCGAATGGGCACCACCGCCGCCGGTGCGTTGATCGCCACGCCGCAGCCATATAAATGGTTGAGCGCCACCACGCCGTCTACGTTGCTGTAGCGCGGCAGCAGATCGCGCTCAATCAGCTGCACCACATAATCCACCACGCCCGCCACGCAGTGCACGCTAGTGGTGATGCCGAGCAGATTGCGCGTGCCGACGCTGCCGTCGGCGTTGCGATAGCCTTCAAAGGTGTATCCTTCCAGCGGCGGCAGGGGGGGAGGCACGTTGGTAGCCAGCGGCAGGCTGGCCAGCGGCGGGGCGGCGGGCAGCGCCACCAGTGACTCCTCAATCCAGCTGCCGCGCGCAATCGGGCGCAGCGCCGTGCCAATCACTTCACCGTAACGCACGATGGCACCGTGCAGGGCGATATCGCTCAGCGCCACTTTGTGCCCCTGCGGCACATGCTCAGTCAGCTGCAGACCATCATCAAAGCGGCTGCCTGCGGGCAGTCCCTGATCGTTGACCACAATCGCCACGTTATCGGCGTCGTGCACTTTAATGTAGCGCGGTTTGTCTGTCAGAGGTCGGTTCATTGCTCACCTTCCGGTTCGTCGCACCGGTCATGGCGGTGCGGTTGAAATCACGTCCGTCACATCATCGTTATTTGCCAGCCTCAGTATAAGCAGGGGTATTCGCCCGCGCATTGTGCAACTGACTGGCTTTGCGCCGCGTTTGGCGCGCAGTTTGGTTCGTTTTACCAAACGCAAGTGAAGAGCCTCACAAAGCGTACGCTTGCTGTTCACTTTTGCAGCAATCTGGCGGCTGAATGGCGGGTTCCGTGAGCCACGCCGCAGCGTTATGGGCAAATGCCATAAAATCGTGCCGGATTGGTGATTATCCTCGGGCGTTCCTCCAGTATTTCGCGGCGATGCTGTTTCTATACTGATTGCCGTTCTTCAACGTTTGGTTATTCGTCACGACGCATCATCGTTTTGCCATAACAACAATCGCCGTGTTTAACCCAACATCATTCTGATACCCAACGCGATGTGTATGCAGTCAGAGTGAATGTAGCGTTCGCTATATTTCAGGAGTGCATCATGAATAGTTACAGCCAGACAGCGACAGCGGTGCAGAAGCGCACCAACGCCCGTTACTGGATTGTGGTGATGTTATTTATCGTCACCTCGTTCAACTACGGTGACCGGGCCACCATTTCAATTGCCGGTTCGGCGATGTCGAAGGCGATCGGTCTCGATTCCGTCGGCCTCGGCTACATCTTCTCCGCCTTTTCGTGGGCGTACGTTATTGGTCAGATTCCTGGCGGCTGGCTGCTGGACCGCTTCGACTCCAAACGCGTCTATTTCTGGAGCATCTTCCTGTGGTCGCTGTTTACCCTGCTGCAGGGCTTTGTCGACATCTTTAGCGGCTTTGGCATTGTGGTGTCGCTGTTCCTGCTGCGCTTCATGGTGGGGCTGGCGGAAGCGCCGTCTTTCCCGGGTAACAGCCGTATTGTTGCTGCCTGGTTCCCGGCGCAGGAGCGCGGTACCGCCGTCGCCATCTTTAACTCCGCCCAGTACTTCGCCACGGTGATTTTCGCACCGATCATGGGCTGGCTGGTGGCCGAGGTGGGCTGGGCGCACGTGTTCTGGTTCATGGGCGGGCTGGGCATCATTCTCAGCTTTATCTGGCTGAAAGTGATTCATGACCCGAACGATCACCTTGGCGTGAACAAAGCCGAGCTGGAGTACATGGAGCAGGGCGGTGCGCTGATCAACATGGATGCGAAGAAAGCCGAGCGTAAAGTGAGCTGGGATGAGAAGTGGTTTCAAATTAAGCAACTGCTCTCCACCCGCATGATGTGGGGGGATCTATCTCGGCCAGTACTGCGTTAACGCCCTGACCTACTTCTTTATTACTTGGTTCCCGGTGTATCTGGTGTAGGCGCGCGGCATGTCGATTCTTAAAGCCGGCATGATCGCCTCTATTCCCGCCATCTGCGGCTTCCTCGGCGGCGTGCTGGGCGGCGTGATTTCAGATTATCTGATGCGTAAAACCGGCTCGCTGAACATCGCGCGTAAAACCCCAATCGTCATCGGCATGCTGCTCTCCATCAGCATGGTGATGTGTAACTACACCGAAACCGAATGGGTGGTAGTGCTGTTTATGGCGCTGGCGTTCTTTGGTAAAGGCATTGGCGCGCTGGGCTGGGCGGTGATGGCCGATACCGCACCCAAAGAGATCAGCGGCCTGAGCGGCGGCCTGTTCAATATGTTCGGTAACTTCTCTGGCATCGTCACGCCGATTGCCATTGGTTACATCATCGCCACCAGCGGTTCGTTTGAAGGGGCGCTGATTTATGTCGGCATCCATGCGTTTGTGGCGGCGTTCAGCTTCCTGGTGATAACCGGCGATATCAAACGTGTCGAACTCAAACCCCGGTCATAAGGAACAGAACATGAATACGCAAAGTTCCCCGGTGATCACCGACATGCAGGTGGTCCCGGTGGCGGGTTACGACAGCATGCTGCTCAACATCGGCGGCGCGCACAGCGCCTGCTTCACACGCAATATCGTGGTGCTGACCGACAGCGCCGGCCACACTGGCGTCGGCGAAGCGCCGGGCGGTGAAAACATCTATCAGACGCTGGTCGCAGCAATACCGCAGGTGAAAGGGCAGCAGGTGGCGCGCATGAACCGGCTGGTTCAGCAGGTGCACAAAGGTAACCAGTCGGCGGATTTCGATACCTTCGGCAACGGCGCCTGGACGTTTGAGCTGCGGGTCAATGCGGTGGCGGCGCTGGCCAATGCCGCGCAGAATGTACGCCTGACGTCAAGGAATGTCGCTGCCACGATTAAGGTGGGGCAGGGGTTATAGGGGGTGCGATTTTCCCCTAACTCTAACTCTAACCCTCTCCCGCAGGCGGGAAAGGGTTAGGGTTAGGGGCCAGCGCACATCCCTCACTACGCCACGCCCAGCACCTGACGCGCTTCGCGCGCCACGTTGGCCATCTCGTCGCTCAGCTCCAGCAGCTCTGGTTCCAGCGCTGCGATATCGCTCTCCTGATGCAGACTCTTCTCCAGCTGCTGACACAGCTGTTTCAGCCGCGGCACGCCGCTGTAGCTGGCGCTGCCGTGCAGCTTGTGGATAATCTCGCGCAGCCCATCGACGTCATTCTGCGCCATGCGCTGCTCCACTTCTGGCAGAAAATCCAGCAGCATCTGCAGCAGATCGCGCGCCAGCTCCACTTTAATTCGCCGCCTGACGCAGCGCCAGCGCCCAGTCGAGTGAGGGCGCGATAGCTGGTTGTCGCACCGCGCTCGCCACGCCGCTCGGCGCATAGCGCTGCAGCAGCTGCTTCAGCTTGTCCTCATCAATCGGCTTGGCGAGATAATCATTCATGCCGGCGGCGATCAACTGCTCGCGTTCGCCATCCCGCGCATGCGCCGTGACCGCGACAATCGGCGTGCTGTGGCAGGCTGCGGATAATCTCGCTGGCGCGGATGCCATCGATGTCCGGCATCTGAATATCCATCAGAATCACGTCCAGCCGATGCTGCCGCGCCTGATGAATCGCCTGACTAGCGTTGTCGCACAGAATGATGTTCTGGACCTGCTCCTCCAGCAATGCGCCGATCAGCTTCAGGTTGGCCGGATTATCATCCACCGCCATCACCGTCAGTGGCTGTCTTACGCCGCGCGGGGCGGCGTCGCTGTGACGGATGTTGAGATCGAGCAGCATCGGTAGCAATCGCGTCAGCGACACCGGTTTGGCAATGCAGCCGGCGATACCGCGCGCGCGCGCAAATCGTCAGCGAACAGCATCATTTCACTTGGCAGCGCCAGCAGCACGGAATCGGCATGCGCGCGCAGGCGGGCAATCAGCGCATCGGACAGGGTAGCCGGATGCGAATCGCTGACCGGCAGCCCCATCAGCAGCAGCGGGAAGTGGGCGTCGGGCAGATCGTCAAGGCTGGCAAAGTGCTGCACCTGCAGAGGCGTAATGCTCAGCATCTCCTGAACCGCTTTCGCCACCGCCGGATGGGGTTCGATATAAGCCAGCGGCGTGGCGTGCAGATCGTCCAGCATGCGTGGAATCGCCGGTGCATTAGGATTGAGATCCAGATGTACCTGTACCCAGAAGGTGGAGCCCTGATTCTGCCGGCTGTGAAAGGCGATCTCACCGCCCATTTCATGCACCAGTTTCTGCGTAATCACCAGGCCAAGACCGGTACCGCCGTGACGGCGTGAAATACTGGCGTCCGCCTGACGAAATGCCTGAAACAGCTGCGACTGCTGCTGCTCGGAGATACCGATGCCGGTATCGTGCACCTGAATCTCCAGTTCAGCCCGCGTGATGCTGAGATGACGCAGCTCGACGCGCAGATCAATGTGGCCGCGCTCGGTGAATTTGATGGCGTTGCCAATCAGGTTGATCAGAATTTGCTGCAGACGCAGCGGATCGCCAATCACATTATCCGGCACCTGTTTCTCCAGGCATACGGTAATCTCCAAGCCTTTTTCGTGCGCGGACGGCGCCAGAAGCACCAGCGTTTCATCCGGTGTGGCGCGCAGCGGGAACGGGATGGACTCCAGTACCAGCTTACCGGCTTCCAGTTTGGAGAAATCGAGCACGTCGTTAATGATGCTGAGCAGGTTATTGGCCGAACGCTCAATGGTGCTCATGTAATCACGCTGGTTGGTGCTTAGCCCGGTTTTCAGCATCTGGCGGGTAAAGCCAATGACGCCATTGAGCGGCGTGCGCAGCTCGTGCGACATATTGGCGAGAAACTCCGACTTGATGCGTGCCGCTTCCTAGGCGCGCTTTTTCGCCAGGTCCAGCTCGGCGTTCTGAATCTCCAACTGCTCCAGCGTTTCGCGCAGATCGTAGGTTGCTTGGTCAATGTTCTGCTGCATCTCTTCATGGTAGGCGGTGAGCGACATCACCATGGCGTTGATGCCGTTTTTCAGGATGCTCAGCTCGCCCAGCATATAGCCATCCACGCGGCTGTCGAGCTGGCCACGCCGGATGCGGTCCACGGTAGTAACCATGTTGCGGATGGGCCCGGTGACGTCGCGCATTAGTCGATAGGCAAACAGCATGGCGATACACAGGCAGAACAGCAGCAGCAGGGTGGCGACAAAGACCTCTTTGTACTGCTCCAGCCGCACCGACTGCAGATCCAGCTCAATCGCCACATAACCCAGCGGATTCGCTGCCGGCTTGGCGTCTTCACCCGGCAGTTCGTCCACCGAATAGCGTTCAGAGATGATCGGCGTGCGCAGCACCATCTGGTTGCCGTGCCGCTCCACCGACACGCCATCCGCCAGCGTGGAAATATCGGCTTTTTGCAGCAGCGCGAGGTTCTGGTTGTTATTGGAGCTAACGTAGATGTGATTGTTGTTGTCGAAAACCGTAATGGCACGGACAATATCCGAATGACGGCGATGCAGCAGGCTGACCAGCTCGCGAATCACATCACGATTATGCCATGTCATGCCGTACTCGCTCGACACCGCCAGCGGTTCGATAATGTTAGCGCCGGCATCGCGCACCTGGTGCTGCAGTTCGTTGTAGCGGTGCACCACGAAGAAGGTACTGAGCAGCAGGCCAATCATCAGCGTCGGCGCCAGTATCAGAATCATCATTCGCGCCCGCAGGCTGTATTTGGTCATAATTGTGGCCTAGCGACTCTTGGCATTTTATCCCTGTGCAAAAACCGCGTACGGCTGCACACCTAATGAAAACTGAGAATTCACAATACTATGGCGCAATTTTACTCCGCAAAACAGCGTGTGACGACGAAGCAACGTCTCAGCGTCACCATTGACGAGCTCGATCCCTTTGGTCAGGGCGTGGCGCGCCATAACGGTAAAACGCTGTTTGTCAGCGGCGCGCTACCCGGCGAACAGGCCGAGGTGATCCTGACCGAAGATAAGCGTCAGTTTGCGCGCGGCAAAGCCAAAAAGATTACACAACCGAGCCCGCAGCGCCAGCAACCGCGCTGCATCCATTTCGGCGTGTGCGGCGGCTGCCAGCAGCAGCACGTGTCCGTGGCGTTGCAGCAGGAGAGCAAAGCGCGGGCGCTGGGCCGCATGCTGAGTCAGGAAGCGGCGCTGCCGGTGCAGGTGGATGAGATCATCAGCGCTGCGCCCTGGGGATATCGCCGGCGCGCGCGTCTCGGTTTGCAGTGGCTGCCGAAGCAGCAGCGCCTGCACATGGGCTTCCGTCAGGCGGCCAGTAACGATCTGATTGATTTGACGCAATGCCCTGTTTTGGTGCCCGAGCTTGAGGCGCTGCTGCAGTCGCTGCACCACTTTCTCAGCAGCCTGCACGCAGTGAAACGGCTGGGGCATGTGGAACTGGTGCTGGCGGACAACGGTCCGCTAATGGTGCTGCGCCATCTTGATGCGCTCTCGGCTGCGGACCGGACAAAACTGGAACGTTTTTCGCACGAGCACCGGCTGATGATCTGGCTGGCGGACGGCAGTGACGCGCTGCAGGCGCTCGGCGCTGAGCAGCCTTACTATCGCTCGTTTGATTTGCAGCTAACCTTTAGCCCGCAGGATTTCATTCAGGTCAACGATGGCGTGAATCAGCAGATGGTGGCACAGGCGATTGCCTGGCTGGATCTGCAGCCGGACGATCGGGTGCTCGATCTGTTCTGCGGCATGGGCAACTTCACATTGCCGCCAGGAAAGTTCGTACAAAATGCGGTGGGTGTGGAGGGCGTTGCAGTATTAGTGCGCCAGGCAGAGTATAATGCTCAGCTTAACAATCTCAGAAATGTCTGCTTCTTCCAGCACAATTTAGAGCAAGATGTCTCGCGCCAGCCATGGGCGGCGCAGGGATTTAATAAGGTGTTACTGGATCCGGCGCGTGCCGGGGCCGCGGGCGTGATGTCGCATATCGTTAAACTTGCTCCGCAACGCGTGGTCTATGTTTCCTGTAACCCGACAACACTTGCCCGCGACAGTCAGACATTACTGTCGGCGGGCTACCATCTGGAAAGGGTCGCTATGCTGGATATGTTGCCTCATACCAGCCATCTCGAATCCATGGTGCTGTTTAGCAAAACATAAGCGATGTTTAAGTCGCTGTGGCAGGAGAGGATATGGTTGCGGTTAGAAGTGCGCATTTAAATACGGCCGGGGAATTTGCCCTTGACCAGTGGATCGCCAGCTTGAGTATCAGTAATCCGCAATCCTGCGAACGACTGGCGGAAACATGGCGCTACTGTGAAGCCGAAACGCACGACCATCCAGATCAGGCTCTGCTGCTGTGGCGCGGTATTGAGATGGTGGAAATTCTCACCATGCTCAGTATGGATATCGACAGTCTACGCGCCGCGCTGTTGTTCCCGCTGGCCAATGCGAGCGTGGTGAGCGAAGAGGATCTGGAGAAGGCCTTTGGCAAAAGCATCGTCTCGCTGGTGCACGGCGTGCGCGATATGGATGCCATCCGCCAGCTGAAAGCCATTCACAACGACTCGATGGCCTCAGAGCAGGTGGATAACGTGCGCCGCATGCTGCTGGCGATGGTGGAAGATTTCCGCTGCGTGGTCATCAAGCTGGCAGAACGTATTGCCCATCTGCGCGAGATGAAAGATGCGCCGGAAGATGAGCGCGTGCTGGCGGCGAAAGAGAGCACCAACATTTATGCGCCTCTGGCCAACCGTCTCGGTATCGGCCAGCTCAAATGGGAGCTGGAAGATTACTGCTTCCGCTACCTGCATCCTGACGAATATAAGCGCATCGCCAAACTGCTGCACGAACGCCGCATCGATCGTGAACAATATATTGATAACTTCGTCGATAACCTGCGTAAAGAGATGCAAAAAGAGGGCGTGCGTGCGGAAGTTTACGGCCGTCCCAAGCATATCTACAGCATCTGGCGCAAAATGCAGAAGAAGTCGCTGGCGTTTGATGAGCTGTTCGACGTGCGCGCGGTGCGCATCGTCGCTGAACGCCTGCAAGACTGCTACGGCGCGCTCGGCACTGTCCACACGCTGTATCGTCATCTGCCAAGCGAGTTCGACGATTACGTCGCCAATCCTAAGCCAAACGGCTATCAGTCGATTCATACCGTGGTGCTGGGACCGCAGGGCAAAACGGTCGAGATTCAGATTCGTACCCGCCAGATGCACGAGGACGCTGAACTGGGCGTCGCGGCACACTGGAAGTACAAAGAAGGACCGACGGCCAGCAACGCACGCGATGCCGCAGGGCACGAAGAGCGCATCGCCTGGCTGCGTAAACTGATTACCTGGCAGGAAGAGATGGCGGATTCCGGCGAGATGCTGGAAGAGGTGCGCAGCCAGGTATTTGATGACCGCGTTTACGTGTTTACGCCGAAGGGCGACGTGGTCGATTTGCCGGCCGGTTCCACGCCGCTCGACTTTGCCTATCACATTCACAGTGATATTGGTCATCGCTGCATCGGCGCCAAAATCGGCGGCCGTATCGTGCCCTTTACCTATCAGCTGCTTCTGGGTGATCAGATTGAGGTGATCACCCAGAAGCAGTCGAACCCGAGCCGCGACTGGCTGAACCCCAACCTAGGCTATATCACCACCAGCCGCGGACGCTCGAAGATTCATGCCTGGTTCCGTAAACAGGATCGCGACAAAAATATCGCGGCCGGCCGGCAGATTCTGGATAACGAGCTGGGCCAGCTGGATATCAGCATGCGCGAAGCCGAGAAGCTTCTGCTGCAGCGTTATAACGTCAGCTCGCAGGATGAGCTGCTGGCGATGATTGGCGGCGGGGACATCCGTCTTAACCAGATGGTTAACTTCCTACAGGCGAAGCTCAACAAGCCGAGCGCCGAAGAGGAAGATCGCGAGGCGCTACGTCAGCTGACGCAGAAATCGCATCAGCCGTCGTCGGCGCGCAAAGAGAGTGGCCGCGTGGTAGTGGAGGGCGTCGGCAATCTGCTGCACCACATTGCGCGCTGCTGCCAGCCGATTCCGGGCGATGATATTGTCGGGTTTATTACCCAGGGGCGCGGCATTTCGATTCACCGCGCCGACTGCGATCAGCTCAGCGAACTGATTTCGCATGCGCCGGAACGTATTGTCGATGCGGTGTGGGGCGAAAGTTACTCCAGCGGTTATTCGCTGGTGGTACGCGTGACGGCCAACGATCGCAGCGGGCTGCTGCGCGACATCACCACCATCCTGGCCAATGAAAAGGTCAACGTGCTGGGCGTGTCCAGCCGCAGCGACACCAAAAAGCAGCTCGCTACCATCGATATGGATATCGAGATTTATAACCAGCGGGTGCTGGGTCGCGTGCTGGCGCGCCTTAATCAGGTGCCGGATATTATCGATGCGCGCCGCTTACATTAAGCCCTGCTGAGACCGGTGCGCAGCAATGCGCACCTTGGCAAAACCGCGTAATTACCCTGCAGGGTCGCCATTCATGGTGCGATGCCGTTCAGTTAAGTTTCGAACCTGTTCCACAGCGGTTGCGTTTTGGTAGCGGCGCAATTTATTGCGCGATAAATCGCGCCGCTACCAGTATTGTGCGACTTGTTGCTACCTTAACGAATCGGTATCACGCCATTCATGGCTTTTTTATCTTGTTGTTCCGGGGACTTTCATGACTGCTTTAAACCGCTTGCTCACCATCATGCAAACCCTGCGCGATCCGGTGCGCGGCTGCCCCGAGGATCGCCAGCAGACCTTTGCCTCTATCGCGCCGTACACGCTGGAAGATACTTATGAAGTTATCGACGCCATCCAGCGTGAAGACTTTGACGATCTGCGCGGCGAACTGGGCGATCTGCTGTTTCAGGTGGTGTTCTACGCCCGCATGGCCGAGGAACAGCAGCGTTTCAACTTCGATGACATCTGCAACGCCATCAGTGACAAACTGGAGCGTCGCCATCCGCACATCTTCGGTGAAGTCCAGGTCGATTCCACGGCCGAAGTGCTGAAAAGCTGGGAGGCGATCAAGCAGCGCGAGCGTGCGGAGAAGTCGCAGCACTCGGTGCTGGACGATATCCCTAAAGCGCTACCGGCGCTGATGCGCGCCTATAAAATTCAGAAGCGCTGTCACAGTGTAGGCTTCGACTGGGATAGCCTCGGGCCGGTGCTGGATAAAGTGCACGAAGAGATCGACGAAGTGATGCATGAAGCGCAGCAGGCCGTGATGGACAGCGACAAGCTGGAAGAGGAGATTGGCGATCTGCTGTTCGCTACCGTCAATCTGTCACGCCATCTCGGCAGCAAAGCGGAAACCGCGCTACAAAAGGCCAACGACAAGTTCGAGCGCCGCTTCCGCCAGGTAGAGAATATTATTCAGGCCCAGGGGCTGAGTATGGAACAGGCTACGCTGGCGCAGATGGAAGCCGCCTAGCAGCAGGTCAAAGCGGGCGAATAACCTTGTTCAACCTTTCTGCGCAGCGCAGGTGATTATTCCAGCGCTGCGCATAAAATCACAGCCTGAGCTTACTCGATTCAGCCAGTCGGCAGCTTTGTGACGTACGTCAACATTTCACCCGGCACTCTCCGCTATGTTACAGGCTGTAATGCGAGGAGGATGGTGTGATTCATCAATTGTGGCTGCGGACGACTTCGGGTATACTGTTTTCCCGTCTTGGTTATTCCACCGTCTTTAAACCTAAACTCTCAGGTTCAGCATGACAACGAATTATATTTTTGTGACCGGCGGGGTCGTTTCCTCTCTGGGCAAAGGCATTGCCGCAGCCTCCCTCGCAGCCATCCTTGAAGCACGTGGTCTGAATGTGACCATCATGAAACTCGATCCGTATATCAACGTCGATCCGGGTACCATGAGCCCTACGCAGCACGGTGAAGTGTTCGTCACCGATGACGGGGCCGAGACCGATCTGGATTTAGGTCACTACGAGCGCTTCATCCGTACCAAAATGTCGCGCCGCAACAACTTTACTACCGGCCGTATCTACTCAGAAGTGCTGCGCAAAGAGCGTCGCGGCGACTATCTGGGTGCGACCATTCAGGTCATCCCACACATCACCAACGCCATCAAGGAGCGCATCATTGAAGGTGGCGAAGGTCATGACGTCGTGCTGGTGGAAATCGGCGGAACCGTGGGTGATATCGAATCCCTGCCGTTCCTAGAAGCTATTCGCCAGATGGCGGTCGATGTTGGCCGTGAACACACCATGTATATGCACCTGACGCTGGTGCCTTACATGGCGGCGGCGAGTGAAGTGAAAACCAAGCCAACTCAGCACTCGGTTAAAGAGCTGCTGTCGATTGGTATTCAGCCCGACGTGCTGATTTGCCGTTCAGACCGCGCGGTGCCGGCCAACGAACGCGCGAAGATAGCCCTGTTCTGTAACGTGCTGGAAAAAGCGGTTATCTCGCTGAAAGACGTTGATTCGATCTACAAGATCCCGGGCCTGCTGAAATCGCAGGGTCTGGATGATTACATCTGCAAGCGTTTCAACCTGAGCGCGCCGGAAGCCAATCTGGCCGAGTGGGAGCAGGTGATTTATGAAGAAGCTAATCCGGGCGGCGAAGTCACCATCGGCATGGTCGGCAAATATGTCGAACTGCCGGATGCCTACAAATCCGTGATTGAAGCGCTGAAGCACGGCGGCCTGAAAAATCGTGTCACCGTTAACATCAAGCTGATCGATTCGCAGGATGTGGAAACGCGCGGCGTCGAAATTCTGAAAGATCTTGATGCTATCCTGATTCCTGGTGGCTTCGGTTACCGGGGTGTGGAAGGGAAATTGCTGACCGCGCAATACGCACGTGAAAACAACATTCCGTACCTCGGCATTTGCCTTGGAATGCAGATTGCGCTGATGGAATTTGCGCGCAACGTGGCCGGCATGGAAGGCGTCAACTCCACTGAATTTGTGCCAGACTGTAAGTACCCGGTGGTTGCGTTAATCACCGAATGGCGCGATGAAAACGGTAACGTTGAACAGCGCACCGAGCAGAGCGATCTGGGCGGCACCATGCGTCTGGGAAGCCAGCAGTGCCAGCTGACGCCGGAAAGCAAAGTGCGCCAGCTGTACGGCTCTGACGTCATTACTGAGCGTCATCGCCACCGTTACGAAGTAAACAATCTGCTGCTGAAGCAGATTGAAGCGGCGGGTCTGCACATCGCAGGCCGTTCCGGCGACGATCAACTGGTGGAGATCATCGAGATCCCGAATCATCCATGGTTTGTAGCCTGCCAGTTCCACCCGGAATTCACGTCGACCCCGCGTGATGGTCATCCGCTGTTCGCTGGCTTTGTGAAAGCCGCGCAGGAGCACCAGAAGCGTTTAGCGAAGTAAGAGTTTAACGAACAGCGCGCGAACTTTTCGCGCGTTGTTTGTCTTAGGATTGACTAACTTGTACTGAGGAAAATCGAATGTCCAAAATCGTTAAAGTCATCGGTCGCGAAATCATCGACTCCCGTGGCAACCCGACTGTAGAAGCAGAAGTGCATCTGGAAGGCGGTTTCGTTGGTCTGGCTGCTGCGCCATCAGGTGCATCAACCGGTTCACGCGAAGCACTGGAGCTGCGTGACGGTGATAAGTCTCGTTTCCTAGGCAAAGGCGTAACCAAAGCGGTTGCTGCGGTTAACGGCCCAATCGCTGACGCGGTAAAAGGCAAAGATGCCAAAGACCAGGCGAACATCGATAAGATCATGATCGAGCTGGACGGTACTGACAACAAATCCAACTTCGGTGCAAACGCCATTCTGGCGGTTTCCCTGGCAGCGGCTAAAGCGGCTGCAGCGTCTAAAGGCCTGCCACTGTACGCACACATTGCAGAACTGAACGGCACCCCGGGCAAATACTCTATGCCACTGCCAATGATGAACATCATCAACGGTGGTGAGCACGCGGATAACAACGTTGATATCCAGGAGTTCATGATTCAGCCGGTTGGCGCGAAAACCGTGAAAGAAGCCATCCGTATGGGTTCTGAAGTGTTCCATCACCTGGCTAAAGTCCTGAAAGCCAAAGGCATGAACACGGCGGTGGGTGACGAAGGTGGCTACGCGCCAAACCTGGGTTCAAACGCCGAAGCGCTGGCCGTTATCGCAGAAGCCGTTAAAGCAGCAGGCTACGAGCTGGGCAAAGACATCACCTTGGCGATGGACTGTGCAGCATCTGAATTCTACAAAGACGGCAAATATGTACTGGCTGGCGAAGGCAACAAAGCCTTCACTTCTGAAGAGTTCACCCACTTCCTGGAAGACCTGACCAAACAGTACTCAATCATTTCTATCGAAGACGGTCTGGATGAGTCTGACTGGAACGGCTTCGCTTACCAGACTAAAGTGCTGGGCGACAAAATTCAGCTGGTGGGCGACGACCTGTTCGTGACCAACACCAAAATCCTGAAAGAAGGGATCGAGAAAGGCATCGCTAACTCTATCCTGATCAAATTCAACCAGATCGGTTCTCTGACCGAAACCCTGGCTGCGATCAAGATGGCGAAAGACGCTGGCTACACCGCGGTCATCTCTCACCGTTCTGGTGAAACTGAAGACGCTACCATCGCTGACCTGGCGGTCGGTACTGCGGCTGGCCAGATCAAAACCGGTTCTATGAGCCGTTCTGACCGCGTTGCTAAGTACAACCAGCTGATTCGTATCGAAGAAGCGCTGGGTGACAAAGCGCCGTTCAACGGTCTGAAAGAAGTTAAAGGCTAGGCGTAATCGCCTGCGGATGTGGCTAAACGGCCACATCGCCTGACATCAGGCCCCGCCTCGTGCGGGGCTTTTGCTTTTTATGGCACGAAGCAGCTGTGAAGCGACGCACAAAATCTGCCATAATCTGCGCCTCGAATTTCTGACGTGAGTAAAAAAATGTTCTACCCGATTAACGAAATGTTCCAGACGCTGCAGGGCGAAGGTTTTTACACCGGCGTGCCGGCCATCTTTATCCGCTTACAAGGATGTCCGGTGGGCTGTAGCTGGTGTGATACCAAACATACCTGGGAAACGCGGGCGGATCTGGAGACGTCGCTGGGAGACATTCTGGTCAAAACCGTGGAGAGCGATGCATGGGGCAGCGCCGATGCGGCCACGCTGATTGAGACCATTCAGCGTCAGGGCTGGACCGCCCGCCATTTAGTGATCACTGGCGGTGAACCGGCAATTTTTGACTTACGTCCACTGACGGAAGCGCTGGAAACGGCCGGTTTTCAGTGTCAGATTGAAACCAGCGGCACGCATGAAGTGCACTGTTCCGCTGCCACCTGGGTGACGGTGTCGCCGAAGGTGAACATGCGGGGTGGCTACGATGTGCTGCCGCAGGCGCTGCAGCGTGCCGATGAGATCAAACATCCGGTGGCGCGCGAGCGGGATGTGGAAGCGCTGGATGCGCTGCTGGCTGGCCTGCAGGATGAGAAAAAGCGCATTGTGGCGCTGCAGCCCATCAGCCGTGGCGAGGCGGCGACCAGACTGTGTATTGAAACCTGCATTGTCCGCAACTGGCGGCTTTCGATGCAGACGCACAAATACCTGAACATCGCCTGATTCACCCGATGCGCATCAATGCGCACCCTATGACAAACGGCAACGGTTGTGGGATTGTATCCGATGCGCATGAATGCGCATCGGGCCATATTTTGTAGATACCGTCTTGCCGGTTACCTGGCAAGACATATTTCGGCATCGAACGGACGACCCGACTTCAGCACACCATAAGCCAGCTGCAGCAGCTTCTTCAGCAAACTTACCGCCGGATTCCACTTCATCGCCACTATCGCTGGCATGTACAGGGCCTTGCGCATCGCGCTGTTGCCCATCTTCGATATCCTGCTTTTGCCCTTCCACTCACCGGACTCCTGCCGCATCGGATTCAGCCCCACCCACGCCACAAGAGCCTTGCTGCTGCTGAACCTCGACATGTCCCCCATATACGCCAGCATCGTGCTGCCCAGCACGCCCGGGATGGACTCCAGCAGTTCCCTGTTCTTTTTAAGGCCCGGGTCATTGTCAATATGGTCGTTTA
Source organism: Type-A symbiont of Plautia stali (assembly GCF_059731155.1). NCBI lineage: Bacteria > Type-A symbiont of Plautia stali. Next base: position 3,010,669 of record NZ_AP035891.1, read on the forward strand.
TTGCCCGCTTCGTTTCGTCTATCTGCGCATCCAGCGCCGCAATGACCACGCGGATTGAGGGCTGCACCACCGCATCCGATACCTCCAGCCGGTTCTCTTCCATCTGCCGCATTTCCTGAAGATTCGTCAGGCGCTTCACCAGCGCTTTCAGCCTGCGTTCATTCAGCGGCGCCGGCTGCCACAGCGATGGGCCGTGCAGTTTACAGTAGCGCGCTATCATGCGCGCATCGTCTTTATCCGTCTTATTCCGGCTCAGCTCGGCCTGCCCGAAGCGCCTGATGCGCGCAGGATTTTCCACGCTGACATCATAGCCTTCGTCGTGCAGGAAGGTGGCCAGCGGCTCACTGTACGCGCCGGTAGCCTCCATGCAGATATGGCAGCAGCCGAACGGCTCCAGCCATTTTTTCAGGGCGATAAAGCCCTTAGGGGTGTTGGGAAAGACTTTGGTTTTGTAAGACGTGTCGCCTTTCCAGACGGCCACATCAAACTTTCCGGAGGCAATATCAATGCCGACAGGCATACGGGTTTGTATAGATTCTCCTTAACAGCACAGGGAAACCGCCATGACCATCCTTATGGATGCGTGCTCGGGGCACAGGATACCGTCCGGTCTTGAAGGCGGGAGTTAAGTTGCCGGGGATGAATCCACAAAGCAGGCTTTATGCCCAGGGGTCGCCCCCATCTCACCAGCAACTTCCCGATGATCAGTCGGGGATCATCATACCCGGAGGAGAATGATCGGGATATAAGGGTCGCCATTCATGGCGACCGAATCCGGTCCCGGCGACCCCACGCCTCGCGGTTATTCCTCTTCCTCATCGCGCAGCGGCACAATCAGCATATCGATATGCACGGTATTGATCAGCTGGCGCGCTGACGACATCAGCTTGCTCCAGAAATCCTGATGATGCCCACACACCACCAAATCGACATCGTATTTTTTAATCGCGTCCACCAGCACTTGGCCGAGATCGCCGCTGCCGCTCAGGGTTTCGCTAATCGGATAACCGGCATTGGTGGAGAGCTCGCGCAGCGCGGTGTGCGTCTCTTCCGAAATACGCTTCTGCATATCGCCGAGGTTGACGTCAATCAGCCCTGTGTAGAGATCTGAATAGTTCACATCAACGTGAATCAGCGAGATTTTTGCATCGTAAGGATGGGCCAGTAATACTGCTTTATCAACCAGTAACTGGCTTTCCGGGGAAAGGTCTACTGCAATCAGGATGTGTTTATAAGCCATGATAAAACTCCTTTCTCAAGATTCTGGGGCAACCCGAATTCCTGCCGTTCGGCTGGCGTAATCCTTTGCGCGTAACGGCGATGAAGCGCCACCAACCACGATGTCAGCCACGCAGGCGAATAATTGTTATATCCCGAGTATAGCCAGAGTGGGTAGCAAATGCTGCAAACCGAAGCCCGGTTGTGAGTCAGATCATGGGTTATCGCTTTTTTCGCTCGCGCTGAACGAAAATCATCGCTGGAAAAAATTTAAACAGATCTCCTACACTGACAATGAGGGCCACTCCCGTCCGGGTAGTGCACTCAGGTCCGCATAACAACAATGCAATTCGATTCATCTGTGGCTGGCTTATTCCCCGTGGGGCGTCTGCAGCTTTTCCTCGCTGCAGGTAACGTCATTGCGGCTCCAGCCGGGAGGGGAACATGATCAGCACTATCGCGCTTTTTTGGGCTCTGTGTGTGGTTTGTCTGGTGAATATGGCGCGTTACTTCTCATCGTTGCGCTCACTGCTGGCGGTGCTGCGCGGGTGCGATCCGTTGCTGTATCAGTATGTTGATGGTGCCGGTTTCTTTACGTCCCACGGTCAGCCGAGCAAGCAGGTGCGGCTGGTGCGCTATATCTGGGAGAAACGCTATCGCGATCACCACGACGATGAATTTATTCGTCGCTGCGAGCGGGTGCGCGGTCAGTTTGTTCTGACCAGCGGGCTGTGTTTTCTGGTGGTGGTGAGCCTGATCGCCTTAGCGATTTGGCACTGAGAGGGGGAGCGGGTTCTGTAGCGGCGCGCTGTGTTGTATTCGCAACGCACCACGACAGAACCGTGCAACGCTGAAGCGTTAAATCAGCTTCAGCGCAATCCAGTACAGCGAGCCAGACAGCAAAATACACACCGGCAGGGTAAATACCCATGCCATCGCGATATTTTTGATGGTGCGGCTCTGCAGCCCACCGCCATCTACCAGCATGGTACCGGTAACCGACGATGACAGAATGTGCGTGGTCGAAACCGGCATCCCGATGTAGCTGGCGATACCAATCGACACCGCAGCCGTTACCTGGGCTGACATGCCCTGCGCATAAGTCATGCCTTTTTTACCGATCTTCTCGCCGATGGTAGTCGCCACGCGGCGCCAGCCAATCATGGTACCGATGCCGAGCGCCAGTGCGACCGCCACGATAATCCATACCGGCGCATACTCGATGGTGCCGAGCAGATCGCCTTTCAGCTTATTGAGGAAGCGCTTATCGTCGGCGCTGGTCTCCGGCAGCTTAGCGGCTTTGTCCGCAGTGTCGGAGATGCACAGCAGCAGACGACGCATCTGACCGCGCTGGTCAGGCGTGAGATCGCTGTAGCTCTGCAGATTACCCAGCAGACCCTGCGCCCGGTTTATCGCATCGAGCGCACGGGAGCTATCACAATGGAACTCCTGCGGGCCGCCGAGCGACTCTTCCGGCGTCGGCACCGCCGGTGGTGCCATATGCACAATGTGCGTCAGCGACTGGCCGTGCTGCTGGTAATACTGTTCCAGATGGTTCACCGCGTCGCGCGTACGGGTGATGTCATAACCGGAGGCATTCATATTCACCACAAATCCCGCCGGCGCGACGCCGATCAGCACCAGCATGATCAGGCCGATGCCTTTCTGACCGTCGTTGGCACCGTGCGAGTAGCTCACGCCAATGGCGGAGACAATCAGCGCGATACGCGTCCAGAACGGCGGCTTTTTCTTGCCGTCGATCTTCTCGCGGTCAGCGGGCGTCATGTGGATGCGAGCCCGTTTCTTGGTGCTGCTCCAGTAGCGACGCAGCAGGAAAATCAGGCCACCCGCAATGATCAGACCGACAATCGGTGACAGAATCAGGGAGAGGAAAATATTGATGACTTTCGGCAGGTTCAGCGCATCCACCACCGACGTGCCGGTCATCAGCGCATTTGTGAGACCAATACCGATGATGGCGCCGATCAGCGTGTGCGAACTGGACGCCGGTAAGCCGAGATACCAGGTACCGAGGTTCCAGATAATCGCCGCCAGCAGCATGGAGAACACCATGGTGAGCCCATGCGCCGAACCGACGTTCAACAGCAAATCGGTTGGCAGCATATGCACGATGGCATAGGCCACGCTCAAACCGCCGAGCAGCACACCTAAGAAGTTGAACACACCGGCCATCACAACCGCCAGTTGCGCCCGCATCGCACGGGTGTAAATGACTGTAGCGACAGCGTTGGCAGTGTCGTGAAAGCCGTTGATTGCTTCGTAAAACAACACAAACAGCAGAGCAAGAACCAATAACAGGCCGGTGCTTAGGTCAAGACCAGCAAACAGATGTAGCATAAACGTTACGCCATTTTGGAGGACATGAACGCGGCGCATTATCTGCGACAACGTGCGTTATGGGAAAGAAAAATATAGCTATTTTTTGTCTTAAATTTGTCATCCGGCAGGTAATTAAAGGCAAAAAGACCGCAAAATGAGCAAGTTACAATATGACACATTTACGGCAATTTTTTGTCGCTGGCGCGAAAAGCCGCAGATCTCTACAATCCAATCAGCGCCTTTCAATCAGGTGGGTTAAGGCAGTGGAAAAGTTTGACGTTATCATCATTGGTGCAGGCGCGGCCGGCATGTTCTGCGCGGCGCAGGCCGGGCAATTGGGCCGTCGCGTGCTGCTGCTGGATAACGGCAAGAAAGCGGGGCGCAAAATCCTGATGTCCGGCGGCGGCCGCTGCAACTTCACTAATCTGTACACCGAACCGGCGGCGTATCTGTCGCATAATCCGCACTTCTGCAAATCGGCGCTGGCGCGCTACACCCAGTGGGATTTTATCGATCTGGTTAATCGTCACGGCATCGCATATCACGAGAAAACTCTTAGCCAGCTGTTCTGCGATGATTCGGCGCAGCAGATTGTTGATCTGCTGCTGAAGGAGTGTTAAGCCGGCCAGGTGACGCTGCGGCTGCGCAGCGAAGTGCTGAGCGTGGCGCGCGACGACGACGGCTATACGCTGCAGCTGAATGGCTCGGCGGTTCGCGCGGAAAAACTGGTGATCGCCAGCGGTGGTCTGTCGATGCCGGGACTGGGGGCAACACCGTTCGGTTATAAGGTAGCGGAACAGTTTGGCCTGCGCGTGCATCCGACGCGCGCCGCGCTGGTGCCGTTTACGCTGCACAAGCCGCTGCTGGAGCAGCCGAACACACTTTCCGGCGTGGCGCTGCCGACCACCATCACCGCTCAGGACAGCACGCTGTTTAAAGAGGCGATGCTGTTTACCCACCACGGCCTGTCCGGTCCGGCGGTGCTGCAGATCTCCAGCTACTGGCAGCCGGGCGAGTTTGTCACCGTCAACCTGTCGCCGGAGACCGCGCTGGACGATTTTATCGACGTGCAGCGCGCGGCGCATCCCAACCTCAGCCAGAAAAACAGCCTGCCGAAGCGGCTGGTGGAAGTGTTGCAGGAGCTGCAGCAGATTCCAGACGTGACGCTGAAGCAGCTCAACAGCAAGCAGCAGAGCGAGCTGGTCACTACGCTGCACCAGTGGCGCGTGCAGCCCAAACGGCATCGAAGGCTATCGCACCCGCCGAAGTGACGCTAGGCGGCGTGGATACTACGCAGCTGTCGTCAAAGACCATGGAAGCGCGCGATGTGCCGGGGCTCTATTTCATTGGCGAAGTGGTGGACGTGACGGGCTGGCTGGGCGGCTACAATTTCCTGTGGGCGTGGAGCTCGGCGTGGGCGCAGGCGATTTAATTTTTTGATAGTAGAGTGGTTTTTCCCTCACCCTAACCCTTATGTCTTGCCGGTCATCCGGCAAGACGGTATCTCTCCCGGCGGGAGAGTGAACTGGCCGGCGCTGGCTGCATCGGCTGGGCGGGTCGGCGCAGATCATTTACGCCGGCGAGATCGATAATCTGTGCGGACAGATCGAGCGCGCCTGCCAAAGCGCTGAAGATCATGAGGTCATCCGCGAAGGGCTACACCTGCTGGAAGAGAAGCTGGATACGCTGAACCAGTCGGCAGTGCATTATTTACAGGCGTCGTGATGGAGCGGGGTGGTTTATCGCGTTGATCATGCTGGTATTACATGCAGCGGATAACCGCACGGTTAGTAGCGGCGCAATTTATTGCGCAATGACGTTTATCTAAGCAAACATTTTCATCTTCACGCCGGTGCGCATGAATGCGCACCCTACGGTACTGTGCAACCTTGCTACAAGCGTGCATGAATGTGCCTGACGACAAAACCTGTCCCGCATCGTTGTAGGGGGCCATTTATGGCGACCAAATCATTTATCGCCAGCTATTCACCACCGCTTCCCTTGTTATTAATTTTAAAACGCCACTTTCAATCCGCCCAGCACATTCCAGTCGCTCAGGCCGGGGCGATCCAGCCGCTGCTGCGCCTGCAACTGCGTGCCAATCTCCACGTTTTCATGCAGCTGCCAGCTGACGTAACTGCCCATCTTTGCGCTGTGACGGGCGCGCTCAATTGGTAATCCGCGCATATCGCCGGCATCCAGCGTATTCTGCCTGCCGCTGTGCCAGACATAACGCGCCTCCAGCCCAAGCTTCACTGACTACAGCGGCTGATAATCATACTTAACACCGCCAGCTAGGCTGAACTGCGGCGCCAGCTGATAGTCCACCTATGCACCCTGTTGCTCCGTAAAATCCGCAATATGCAGCCACTGCACACCGGCTGCGGCCAGCGGCATCAGGCTATGCGCATCCTGCTGCCAGCGCCAGCTCGCTTCTGCGCCGATATTGCCGCTAACGGCGCTGATCCGCGCAACTTCACCCTGGGTTTCATGGCGTAAGGTGCCGCGATAATGCGTCAGCCCCAGCGGTATCTCCAGCTGCCAACCCTCAGGCGGCTGAATACCGACCAGCGCATTGATGCCCTGGGTTTGATACGCAGCTGGCTGCGTCCCGCCTGCGTATCCGACAGCATAGTCACTACGCCTTTATGCACGCCAGCACTGAAGGCCAGCGGGCTCTGTTCCGCTTCAGGCGTCCAGCGCGCGCCCAGCATCCAGCCCTGATAGCGGCTGGTGGCATCGCTATCGCCCTGCGCACTGCGATAATGCTCGCCGCCGCTATAGCCATACACAAACAGGTTGTGATGATTATCCAGGCTCATCTGCTGGGCAGCGAAGTGGAAGCGGGTTTGCATGGCGTCGTTCAGGGCATACAGCATGTTGGGCAGGGCGAGATAGGTCGGGATTTGTGGCGCGGGTGTGAGCTGTGGCGGTTCCGGCTCAGGCGGCGGTATTATGACAGCTTAGCCACGATCGGGATCAGGTTCCGGCATTATTTCACCGGGGATATCAATAAGATTAGGGATGCCATTGTCTGGCTCACCGGTCACAACCACGTTTTGTAACCGGTAATACCATAAATGATGGCTGTTATTGCCGGCCAGCACGCTGCTTCTCACTAGGCCAGACGTGGCCGGATTGATCTCATCAAACCACGAGCCGCGGGCGATCATTTTCCCAAGCTGTTTAATCCCTTCGCCGGTCTGGCGGCTGACCTGCGCCATCAGCGGCAGCTCAAGAATTTCCTCAATTGCCGTGCCAGACGAAGGCTCTGGCAGCTGCGGAATATTCGCAGCGTTAACGTTATTATTTTGTGATGTGGAAAATGCAGGGTAGCGCTCATCAGCGAATGCAGGAAGGCCATAACAGAACGTACTGATCACCAGCGTCAGCGGGGTAAGTTTCATATTCTCTTCCATGGATGAAAATAGCGAGAATCGCAAACCTAAAGCGACCGACTAACGTAGCAATTAAGTTTTGTCTGGTTTTTTTCAGAAAAGCATAAAAAAGCCCGGTAAGACATGTCCCGGGCTGATGCGTGGTGAGAGCCGCGATTAAAAACTGATCTTCACACCGGCCTGCAGATTCCAGTCGCTGATGCCTTCCTGCGTCAGGCGCTGCTGGCCCTGAAGCTGGGTGTTAAGCTCCAGATTATCCAGTACCTGCCAGCCGGCGTAACCGCTGTACTGCAGGCTGTTGCCGCCGCGTCCGGTGGCGAAGTGCGCCGCCTGCTGGCCGTCACCAATCGCCACCCGATCGCGCTGGCTGATGCGCTGCACGTAGCGCGTTCCCGCGCCCAGCTTCAGCTTCTCGTTGAGGCGGAAGTCGTATTTTACGCCGCCGGAAAGCTGCCACTGCAGCGGATTACGGTAGCTGACCTGTGCGCCGTCGCTGTCGGTGAAATCATTGATATCGAGCCACTGCGCATTCACGCCGGCCACCGGCGTTAGCGCATGCGCGCCGGACTACCAGCGCCAGCCGCTGTCGAGCCCAAGGTTAGCGCCGCGCGCTTTCACCTGCGTCACGTTACCGCGCAGGTCAGTGCTGACGCTGCCGCGATACTGCATCACGCCAACCGGCACGGCCAGCTGCAGGCCCTGATCGGGCTGCCAGCTCAGTAGCGTACTGGCGCCCAGCGTGTCGACGCGGGCGTGACTGTTGCCGTCGCGCGCTTCCGGTGTGATGCTCAGGTTGCCTTTATTGACGCCGACGCTCAGCGCCAGCGCGGAATGTAGCGGGAAGCGGCTGCCAATCATCCAGCCCTGATAGCGGCTGTGGAAATCGTAGCCGTAATCCATAAAGCCGCCCGCGCTGTGATAGCGGTCGTCGCCGGTGTAGCCGGACACAAACAGATCCGGACGGCCCTCTGCGCCCGCCTGCTGCGCGCTGCTGCTGAACAGCGCTTGCAGGTTGTGCGTCACGCTGTGGAAGGCGGCAGGCAGCGAGATGTACGCCGGCACCTGCGGAATCACCGCCGCGCGCACCTTGCCCGCCTCCGGTTTTGGCTCTGGCTGCGGCACCTGCGGATTTTCCGGTTCCGGCTGCGGTTCTGGCTCGGGTTGCGGCTGCGGTTCGGGTTCAGGTGCCGGCTCCGGCAGGTAAGGTTCGCGGTTATCCCCTTCCGCCAGCAGAATGTTTTGCAGACGGTAATCCCAGAACTGATCCCCTTCGCCCGCTACCAAACGCTCATCGGCACTGGCGCGGCCCGGCGCGAAGGCGTACAGACCGTAAGCCTAGGCGCCGCGCGCCACATAGTTGCGGGCCAGCTGGACGCTGTCGGCGTGCGTCTGGCCGCCCACCTGCACCAGCGACACACCTTCATTGTTATCCGCTGCGCCGTTGTGGTTACGATCGCTATCGATCCAGCTGGCCTGCGGTTTTACCGTCAGCCACAGCGGCGCATCGTCCGGCTGTTGCAGATCGCCATCGATCAGTAGGCGATCGCTGGCGTTATCGCGGAACGCGGAGTTCAGCACCAGCGCCGTATCACGCCCGTGGCGCAGATCGCCAAGGCGCATGGCCGACCAGCTGTCCGGCGCATTGTTCCAGCCCGGTGCCAGCGTGACGTTATCGGCGAGGCTGGCGTGATTGATGACGCCGCCGCCGGAGAGCAGCGTGCCGGCGGCCATGTTCAGCGGCGTATGCAGCCGACCGCTCACTTCCAGCTCGCCCTTCAGCACCCCGATGCCCTGCTGATTGCTGACGTCACCACTCAGCGTCAGCCGGCCGTCACCGCTTTTAATCACGCTGCCCTGGCCACTGATATTAGCGCTGATGGTGGAAGCCAGCTCGCCCAGCGTGCTGACGTACTGCGCTCAGACTGGAAGCGGTGCCGCTCAGGTTGATGTCGCCGGCCAGAGTGGATCGGCCCAGCACGTTAAGCGTGGCCTCGTCGGCCAGCGTGATATCGCCGGTAACGTGGGCGTGCTCAGCAACGGTTAGCGCGGCGTCCTGCGCCACCTGCAGCTGGTTGATGTGATAAGTTTTGTCCTGCCAGTCATTGGCAAAGAACACTTTCCCGGCATGCTCAACCTGTTCGCCGCTCAGCGTCAGCACACCGTCGGCCACCGCCAGCTGGTTAAGCTGCGCGCCGCCGGCCAGCTGCCAGCGCTGATGGGTGGTCACGTTGAGGTTATCGCGTGAGTCCGTTTCGCCCAGCTCGCCGAGGAACAGGCGGTTATCGCCGGTGAGATCGAGATGCGCCAGCGTCTGGCTGCGGTTAACGATGCGCGCGCCGCTGTCGTTGTGCAGGATATCGTCGAAGGTCAAATCGTGGCCGTTAACGTCCAGCGTACCGCCGCGATAGCCGAAGCGGATGTTGTCAGTGCTCAACTGATCGGCGCTGTTGAGCACCACGGTCGGGCGGCCGCTGAACAGGGTGACGGTGGAGAACGCCTGTTTGCGCCCCTGCGCGTCGGCCTGCTGGTCGAGGATGACCGTGCCGGCGCCGATTTTGTGCAGCGCATCGTCCTGCAGGCCGTTAACCTGCCACAGCACGGTTTTGTCTTTGTCGACCTCAACGCCGCCGCCGACCCAGCTGAAGTTGCCGTCGCCTGCGGCGCGCAGGGTGTAGTCGTTAGAGAAACGCAGCAAACCCGCACCTAGGTTGACCGACTGCGCCAGCTCGATGATGCCGCCGTCGCCGTTAAAGCGCAGATCTTTGGTGGCATTGAGCTGATCATTGCTAGCTTTATCCGGAATCGTTTCCGCCAGGCTGTTATCAAGTCCATACCACAGCCACTGCTTATCATCCTGCAAAATCATGTCGCTGCGCCATTGAATGACGCTGTTACCAATATTTTCGACGTCGGGTGTTTTCAGCGCATCCAGCGCTGATTGTACGGCTTCATTATCAATCAGAGTGGCAACGTAAGTTCGCTTATAAGGTATGTCTGACAATGTACCATGGGTGTGAACACCAAACAGAACCCAGCGTTTTTCTAAGGTGTCCCAGACGAACATCGGACTACCACTATCTCCCGGGCGAGTACCAATGGCTAGCGTTGCGGATCTGGGGTCGCTAGGCAAAAAAGTAGACCACCACATCCGATTCCTGGTGAAGTCATGTATCGCTTGTGATGAAATTATGCCGCCTGCGTTATAGGCATATACTCCACGGATGTAATCCAGCACACCGGTTATGGGGTTTTCCGCGTAATGATACCCAGCACCCACACGTGCAAAGGTGATATAGCGATCCTGGTTGGTAAGAAATTCTTCGCTACTAATAAATGGCGCTGGCGCACTTTCAACAATGACTTTTTTCACGCGCTGTACATGGAAGTCACGAATTTCACTGACATAATTACCAACAGATGCATAGACCGGCGCAAATTTTGCCTTGTTGCCAATAACAGTCAAACTATTACCTTTATTGTGCGCAGCACTGACAACAAACGCTGGTGAAATAAAGGTGGTAAAACCCTTTTCATTTACCATGCCGAAATCGGGCATCGGTACATCGCCGACATAACCATCAAAGCTGCCGTCTTTACGATATACCGGAATGTTGGTAGCGCCGACGACGTATTTACCGCGATTCTCTGCAAAATCCCGGTACTCCTGCATATCAACGTCGTGGCGTATGATACCGGCCTGCGGCGAACTGCTAAGACAAGCTGCAGTGCAAGCTGGCTTTTTCTCATGATTTTCTTCCCTGAATAATGAAGCAAATAAGTGGGCTACTTTATAAGCGCATCGGCGTTATTCACGCTTAAGCCTCGTCTCAATCTGCCGGAGAAAAGCCTGAAAATGGCGTGCGGCATGGCGCGGCGAATCTGTTAAGATCGCGGCGTTTTCTTTTTCAGCTGGTCAATAAACCCATGTTAAAAATCAAATTCCTGCTGCCGCTGTTGCTGGTTATTAGTGCGCTGGTCTGGTGGCTGATGCCGCATTACAGCGATGAGGACAAGGCTTACTACATCGCGACCTTTTGTACGCTGACCCATGACGGGCGCGATAACAGCGCGCAGGGATCGTCACTGCTGCGCAACAGGGCTTCGGCAGCATCGCTCAGCTGGCGTTTGCGGCAGAACAGCGGCGTGCAGCCCATCACCTGTTTAAACGATCGGGTAAAGGATTGCTGACTTTCGAAATGGTATTTAACCGCCAGACCGATGATCGGTGTGCGGCTGAATTTCAGCTCGTTCACGCAACAAATCAGTTTCTTTTTGCGAATATAACGCGCCAGCGTTTCGTTATGGTAACGGGCAAACAGTTTCTGTAAATACCATTTGGAATAGCCAAATTTCAGTGCAATATCATCAATGCTCAAACATTGATCTAGGTTGGCCATAATCCATTAGGTCACCGAATCAATCACCCCTTGGTTGTATTTTTACTGCATCATTATGGTCCTCCAATAACTCGACACAGTGTAATTAAATTAAACTTTTTAAGCACCGTCGTAACGTAAAGTTTTATCAGGAAATGGCTTTTTTATTAATTGTCATCAAGACTGGTCTTGTTTATCGTGAAATTAATCGCCGACATGTTGTGATGATGTTGAATAGTTGCCGTAATTACGGCCGTTATTATTAACGCAAATTGGTTATCGCTTTGCGCGGCTTAACAGTCAAAGGTGTGACGGGCGGCTTCACGGCGCATCAATATCCACCGGCGTTTTTCGTGCCAGACTGAGGGTTTTCCCCTTTACAGAAGAGGTCACATGACGTTTCGTTTTCGATTAAAACCGTTACTTAGCGTGACGCTGGCGTCAGCGATGCTGTGCGGCACGCTCAGCGCGCAGGCCGCAGAGGTCGTGTATGGCGAGCAGCTGGAGGGGTTTCACTATCCTTATCCGCTGCAGCATTTTATCTTCTCCTCCCAGCAGCAGTCGCTCAGCATGGGCTATATGGACGTGAAGCCCGCGCAGCAGGCCAATGGTCAGACAGTGGTGCTGATGCACGGTAAAAACTTCTGCGCTGCCACTTGGGAAGACACCATCAACGCACTGAGCCAGCAGGGCTATCGCGTGATCGCGCCGGATCAGATTGGTTTCTGCACCTCCACCAAACCCGCCCGCTATCAGTACAGCTTTCAGCAGCTGGCGCAAAATACTCATCAGCTGTTAGCGCAGCTCGGCATTGAGAAAGCGGTGATCGTTGGCCACTCGACCGGCGGTATGCTGGCGACGCGTTACGCACTGATGTATCCGCAGCAGACGCAGAAGCTGGTGCTGGTCAATCCGATTGGTCTCGAGGACTGGAAGGCGAAGGGCGCGCCGTGGCGCTCGGTGGATCAGTGGTATCAGCGCGAGCTGAAGCTCGACGCGGCGGGCATTAAGAAATATGAGCAGCACACCTATTACAGCGGCCAGTGGAAGCCGGAATATGACAAATGGGTGCAGATGCTGGCCGGGCTGAATAAAGGACTAGGGCATGAGAAAGTGGCGTGGAACTCGGCGCTCATCTACGACATGATTTTCACCCAGCCGGTCTATTACGAGTTTAAAGACCTGAAGGTGCCGACCACGCTGATGATCGGCACGGCCGATACCACAGCGATTGGAAGCGATATCGCTTCACAGGCGGTGAAAGCGCAGCTCGGACATTACAATGTGCTGGGCAAACAGGTGGCACAGCTGATTCCTGGCGCGCGACTGATTGAGTTCCCCGGCATGGGGCACGCGCCGCAGATGGAAGCGCCAGCGAAGTTTAATCAGACGTTGATTGATGACCTAGCGCATTAAGGTGAATGCCCGCGCGGCAGCTATCTGCGCGGCTGCCTTTTCTGGTACTTGGCGGCGTACATGCGTGCGTCGCTGCTTTCCAGCAGCTGCTCCAGCGATTGCGGCTGCTGCGGATCAAATTCTACGATGCCCGACGAAAACTGCAGCGTGTAGCGCCGCTCCAGATCCTGCATCTGTTTATGCAGATAGTGGGCGAAGCGCGCCAGCGTCGCTTCCGCCTCGTCCTGACGAATGCCGTTCAGCAGCACCACAAACTCATCACCGCCGAGCCGGGCAAAGATATCGGCATGGCGAAAACTCACCTTCATGGCATCGGCAAAGTCCATCAGCGCGCGGTCGCCCTCGCAGTGACCATGCCGGTCGTTGATAGCCTTGAAGCCGTCGAGATCGAGAAACGTCAGGCTGGCGGGCAGCAGTCTCAGCTGGCACTCATTCAGCGCCATCTGTCCCTGCGTCATAAAGCCGCGCCGGTTGGTGATTTGCGTCAGCTCATCGGAAGTCGCGGTCTGAAACGCCACCAGCTCGGCTTCGGCCATGGCCGCCAGATCGCGCAGCGCGTGCAGATCCTCCGCGTTGAACTGGCGCGCATGATTATCGATGATGCACAGCGTACCGACTTTGGCGCCGGACGGCGTGCGCAGCGGATAGCCCGCGTAGAAACGCACCGGATTGTCTGCATCGGTAACCAGCGGATTATCGCTGAAGCGCGTGTCGGCCAGCGCGTCCTCTACCACCATCACCTCATCCTGCAGGATGGTGTGGCCGCAAAAAGAGATGTTACGGGCGGTGGTTGGCCGATCAAAACCGTCGCTGGATTTAAACCATTGATAGTCATTCTCCAGCAGACTGACCATCGCGACCGGAACGTCAAACAGACGTCGGGCAAGGCGGGTTAAACGGTCAAAACGCTCTTCTGTGGGTGTGTGCAGAATGTTGAGCGCACGTAACTGGGCCAGACGCTGTGATTCGTCCGCAGGCAGTGCAGGTGCTTTCATCGCGTAACTCTTGTTAATGATGGATGTGTTACAGCAAACCGGATGTCGTGCCCGTGCAGGGGCAGAGAGCACTAAACAACCGCGGCAATCCGCGATTGTTTAGCGTAACGAGAGGATCAGAGCACTTTTTGCTCGGCAAGATCAAGGGCGAAATAGCTGAAAATGAGATCGGCACCGGCACGCTTAATGGCACCTAAGCTCTCCAGCACCACGTTGCGTTCATCGATGGCGCCCGCCTGAGCGACGAATTTGATCATCGCGTACTCACCGCTTACCTGGTAAGCCGCCAGCGGCAGCGTGGTGCGCTCGCGGATATCACGCAGGATATCGAGGTAAACGCCTGCCGGTTTGACCATCAGCGAATCTGCACCTTCCGCTTCATCAATCAGCGACTCGCGAATCGCTTCACGGCGGTTCATCGGGTTCATCTGATAGGTTTTGCGGTCGCCTTTCAGCGCGGTGCCCGCCGCTTCACGGAACGGGCCATAGAACGACGAGGCGAATTTGGTGGAGTAGGAGATGATAGCGGTATCGGTAAAGCCGGCCGCGTCCAGCGCCTGGCGAATCACTTTCACTTGGCCATCCATTGCTGCTGACGGCGCGATGAAGTCGGCACCGGCCTGAGCAGCAACCACCGCCTGTTTGCCGAGGTTAACCAGCGTCTGATCGTTGTCGACGCCGTGATCGCACAGCACGCCGCAGTGGCCGTGACTGGTGTATTCACAGAAGCAAGTATCGGACATGACAATCATTTCCGGCACCGTGTCTTTGCAGATGCGCGACATGCGCGCCACGAGGCCGTTTTCGTTCCACGCATCGCTGCCGGTGGCATCGGTGTGGTGCGAGATACCAAAGGTCATGACCGAACGGATACCGACTTTGGCGATGCGTTCGATTTCGTACGCCAGACGTTTTTCCGGAATGCGCATCACGCCCGGCATGGCGTTGATTGGCACGTAATCATCCACGCCTTCTTCAACGAAGATCGGCAGGGCCAGATCGTTCAGGCTGAGGTGGGATTCCTGGAACAGTTCGCGCATCGACGCGCTTTTGCGCAGTCTTCTTGGGCGCTGAATGAGATTGAAATCAGACATGCTCGGTTAACTTATGCTGGTGAAAAAAGTGGCGACAGTTTACCCCTTTTCGCCGGGTAGCATGAAGGATTGTGTGCGGTGCGGGCCGGGCGTCGTTGCCGGTCGGCATGAATGCCGACCCTACAGCGCACCCGGCAATCGCAGAATCATCACCCGCAACATACCCGCAGGGCACGCATTAATGCACATCTGGAATCAGCAGAATCACAACCCGCCGTTACCCGTAGGGTGCGCATTCATGCGCACCTGGAAGCATCACTGCAAGGCACACATTCTCACGCACCTGGCAATCGCAGAAACAAAACTCCCGCTAGGTGGCGGGAGTGAAAGGACAGATTACTCGTTGATGTCCCGGAGCTGCTGCACCAAGTTTTTCCGCTTCGCCTCAAGGCGGGCGATCTCTTCATCAATATCTTCAATCTTCTGCTCGATATTGTCGTGATGCTCCTGCAGGATCTCACGCGCCTCTTCGAGGTCCGATGCCGCCGGTGTCTCGCCGCGCAGCGGTTTGTTGGCGGTCTCTTTCATGTACAGACTGGTCACCAGACCGACCACCGCCACCACCATCAGGTAGTAAGCCGGCATATACAGATTGTTGCTGGCTTCCACCCGCCCAGGCGGTCACGGTTGGCGTCAGGCCGGCAATCAGAATCGAGATGTTAAAGGCGCTGGTCAGCGCACTATAACGAATGTGCGTTGGAAACATTGCCGGCAGCGAGGAGGCCATCACGCCGGTAAAGGCGTTGAGGATCACCGCCAGCAGCAGCAGACCGGCAAAAATCAGCCCCAGTACGTTACTGTTGAGCAGCATAAAGGCCGGAATCGCGCAGAAGAACAGGGTAATACTGCCGACGATCACGAACGGACGACGGCCGAAGCGGTCGCTCAGCATGCCCATCACCGGCTGCACAAACAGCATCCCCATCATGATGGCGATGATAATCAGCACGCCGTGATCTTCAGAATAGTGCAGGTTATGCGACAGATAGCTCGGCATGTAGGTCAGCAGCATGTAATAGGTCACGTTGGTGGAAAGCACCAGACCGATACAGGCCAGCAGGCTTTTCCAGTGTTTGCTGGCGATCTCTTTGAACGACACTTTCTGGCCGTCGCGCAGACCTTCGCGGTCGCCTTGCTCCAGCTTATCGACATGCTGCTGGAACGCTGGCGTCTCTTCCAGTGCGTGACGCAGATACAGGCCGATAATGCCCAGCGGCAGCGCGAGGAAGAACGGAATACGCCAGCCCCAGTCGAGGAATTTCTGCTCGCCAATCACCGTTGAGATCAGCACCACCACGCCCGCGCCCAGCACGAAGCCGGCAATCGAACCAAAGTCCAGCCAGCTTCCCATGAAGCCGCGCTTACGGTCCGGCGAATATTCGGCGACGAAGATCGACGCACCGGTATATTCACCGCCCACCGAGAAGCCCTGCGCCATTTTCGCCAGCAGCAGCAGTATCGGTGCCCAGATGCCAATCGAGGCGTAAGAAGGGATCAGGCCGATACAGAAGGTACTGATCGACATGATAACAATGGTGATCGACAGGATTTTCTGGCGACCATATTTATCGCCCAGCATGCCGAAGAACAGGCCGCCCAGCGGACGAATCAGGAACGGTACCGAGAAGGTCCCGAGTGCGGCAATCATCTGCACGCCAGGCGAGGCGTCCGGGAAGAACACTTTACCCAGCGCGTAGGCCACGAAGCCATAAACACCAAAATCCAACCATTTCATCGCGTTACCGAGTGACGCGGCGGTAATGGCCTTACGTAAACGAGCGTCATCGGTAATCGTGACGTCATCCAGCCCAATAGGTTTTACACGCTTCCTACGTAATTTCATGAGGTTACCCTGTATTGGAATTCAAAAAGTCCTCAACGCTGCGGACTCGGTGGAGCGTTCAGTCCGCGGCGTTGAGAAAATTAAAGCATAGCCGTGAAAGTGGTTTTTTCCTTGGCCTGCCAAAGCAATTATTACTCAGGTAATTATTGCATCCCGCGACAGCGTATACCGTTTAAATGTGATATTTGTCATGTTTCCGCTAATAACTGGCTATTTTTTGACTAAAACTATGGCAGTTTTGGTCCGCAATCGCGGCAAAAAAATTGTCTGAATCGCGACGCAGGCCGCAGCGTAGATGCGTGGGCGAGCGAAAATATCTATACTTGCGCCAGTTTCTCTTCCGGAGATCGGGCGCCGCATGGCACGCTTTGTTTTATTTGCAAAAAGTCTCTGTTTTGACGTTGACCAGCAGGTCCTCTTTCCGGTGCAGTCGCCCGCGCACCGCGTGGCACTGACGCCGCTGCAAACCGCCATTCTGCGGCGCGTGATTGATGCGGATGGCAAACTGGTGCGCAACCAGACCCTGCATGCGCTATTTCAGCGCGTCCCCAACGACACACCGTTCGCCGAACGCCTGACGGCCACCATTGCCGCCATCAATCAGCAGGCGCAGCTGGCACACGCGCCGGGGCCGCTGGTGCATCAGGTGCCGCTGATTGGCTGCGTGCTGGCCGATCAGGTCGATGTGGCGCCGCTGAGCGATGAGCCAGTGGCTGCGCCAGCGGCAGCGGTGGTCAGTCCGCTACCTTCGCCCGCGCCGGCCGGCCAGCGTAAAGAAGAAGCGGCCTGTGCTGCGCTGGGTGATCGTTGCGCTGCTGCTGGTGAATGTCGCGCTGCGGCGCTATCGGCAGTGGCAGCCGCGCCTGCCGGATGGCTCAGCGCCTGCGCGGGTGTACATCAAGCCGGTGCGTACCCGACTCTTTTCCAGTACCTTCCTGTGCGCCAAACCGATCGCGCAGAAGGACAACGAATGTGTTTCATGGATGGTGTCAGCGCAGGAGATACCTGATGCGTAAAGCGATAATCACCACGGCGGTGGTACTGGCCTTTGTGCTGCCGTGGGCGCTGGCGCTGCTGCTGCGGCCGGTAGAACCGGTGCCGAAGTGGTGTGAAGCACCGTATCGTTTTGATCATGAAGGCGCGCCGGCTGGCGCGATTGATGCCACCATTCGCACGCGCTTTAAGGCGGACGGCAGCGGCAGCTCAACGCTGACCGGAACCGTCACGGTACGCGATCGCCACTATCGCCTGCATCGCGTATCCGATACCACCTGGCGCCGCTAGGGCGATTTCATGCTCAGCACCACGCGCAACGTACGTATCCTGGCAGACGACACCGTACCGCCCGCGCTGGCGGCGCAGATCGTGTTTTCGCCAGCACGTTCGGCAACTGACGCAGCGGATGATCGGCCGGTAGCGGCTCCTGTTCAAATACATCCAGCCCGGCGCCCGCCAGCTGGCCAGACTGCAGCGCGCAGATCATCGCCTGCTGATCGACAATCCCGGCGCGCGAGGTGTTAATCAGTAGCGCGCCCGGCTTCATGTGCGCCAGCGCCGCGCCGTCCAGCAGATGACGGGTGTGCTCACTCAGCACCAGATGAATCGATACCACATCGCTCGCCCTGAGCAGCGCCGGCAGCGAAGCCATCTTCTCTGCGCCGCACGCCGCTGCGCGTGCTTCGCTCAGGTTCTGGCTCCAGGCGCACACGCGCATGCCAAAAGCGCGCGCCACGTTAGCCATCTCACCGCCAATCTTGCCCAGTCCGAGCAGGCCGAGGGTTTTGCCGTGCAGCGTCATGCCCGGCGTATGCTGCCACGCACCGTTGCTGCGCAGCGCCTAGCTCTCCGCCGGGATATGGCGTGCCAGACCGAGCAGCAGCCCCCAGCTCAGTTCCAGCGGCGCCGCGCTGCTACTGGCGGTGCCGCACACCGCGATCAGCCGTTCGGCACAGGCGTGCAGATCGATTGAGGCATTGCGCATACCGGAGGTGACAATCAGCTTCAGATTGGGCAGGCGGCCTATCAGCCGGGCGCTGAGCGGCGTGCGTTCGCGCATCACCACCAGAATGTCGGCGTGCGCGATGTGAGCGACCAGTTCATCTTCGTCGGCGTAGTGCCGGTGCAGCGCGGTAGTTTGTACCTGCGGTTGCAGCGATGCCCAGTCGGCCAGCGACAGGGCAAAATTTTGATAATCATCAAGAATGATGCAGTTCAGGCTCATGGTGGCCCTCAACGGGAAGCGGTTGGCGCCCCTGCTGATTAAGCCAGGCGCGAAGCTGGTTGTTGTCCATCGGACGGGCGTAATAATAGCCCTGAATAAACACCACGCCACGCTGCTGCAGATACTGAAATTGCAACGCGGTTTCTACCCCTTCACCCAGTACCTCGAGCTGCAGCTTGTGGCACAGATTGATGATGGCATCCAGCACCGGGGTTTCGATCTCCAGTCCTTCAATGGCGTTGATAAAGCCGCGGTCGATCTTCAGGTAATCGAGCGGGAAGGTTATCAGATAGGAAAGCGCGCAGTGGCCGGTGCCGAAGTCGTCAATCGCCACCTTCATGCCGTGCGACTGCAAATAGCGCAGCTTGCGCGACACCGCGTCGCCGTCCTCGATCAGGCTGCGCTCGGTGAGCTCCAGCGTGATCAGCATCTGTTTATCTCGGATGTTGCGGGCAAAACGCATCAGCGCTTCCGCATCGGTGCAGCGCTGAATCTCGGTGCTGTACACCGGCTGATAGTGCACCGTGAACTCACGGTTGCGTATCGCCCGGCGAATTTCATCCGCCCATGAGAGGCGGCGGCGCAGCCAGTTGGCGGTCAGCACCATCAGCAAAATCGAAAAGATGGCGGCCATCGGCAGGAAAATAAGCAGCGCCTGACGCTAGGCTTTGATCAGCTCGGCGGCGGGTACCGTCACGCTGACGCTGATTGGATAGCGGCTGGACTCCGCCTGATAGTTGGCGCTGCTGAGGTACAGCAGCTCTGGCTGGTCGTCCGGACCGCTGGCGATGGGGCTGCCGCCGTTGAAGCGCAGGCTCATCTGATAACGGTTCGACTCGCCGATGGCGCGCATGAAATCCATCAGATACTGGCCATCAATCACCGTCCAGAAACCGCTGCTGTCCGGCAGGTGACGCACGAAAATCACCGCCGGGCGATCCGGTACGCCGGAGGTGCCGCGAATCGACAGGCTCCACTAGGCTTTGCCGGTCACCGGCGGCGACTGCATCATCATCCCGGCAGAGTGTCGTGCTGTAGTCCGTAAGCCGACGAGCCGGTGATTTCGCTGCCCTGCAGGGTGCCAATCGAGCGGAAGTAGGCATTAAGGGTGCCGGCGCGCTGCAAATCTTCATCAATATCGGCGCAGCGACGATTCTGATACTGACGCAGGCGGGTCGCCATGTCCCAGGCGCTGTCACTCATCTTTTCTGCCTGCGTCAGAAGGGCATTGGCGGTGGCAATTTGCTGCTGGCTGACCGTATGGCGCGCCTCAATGGCTGTGCAAAATATGCCCAGCACCAGCGGTAATAACCCGGCACAGACAATCAACAGCCAGCCAAAATCGCGTTGTCGTTTTTGCAGAGGCACCAGACTTTCCTCGGTCGGTTTAAGCAGCATTCAGGGAGCGCGTTACGGCGTCAGCAGCATAACACTTTCCCGGGGCCGTGCATGTTAGCGTTTTGATTTTCCACCAATCTGATACAAGTCAATTATGGTTCGCGCTTTGCGTTTATTGACAATGTTTTGCCGTTACTGGCATTTCCCGGCAAGAAAACACCTCGGACACGAGATGAGTAAGAATGTTGCGCCAGAATAATCAGGCATGACGATGCGCGATGACGCCATACGGCGGCAGCGTCACTGCGCAGGGAAGATGCCAGACGATCGACAAATACGGATTGTCTGGCATCGTGGGGTGGTAAGACGTTAAGGGCGCGGCGCGGGCCGGTTATTTTTGACGCACAGTCGCGGTTTGGGGCGGCCATTACCCAGCATTATCGCCAGCCAAGTGGTGGTGCTTGGGCTATTTGGCAGCGCTGGTGAGCGGGCTGTGTATTTTGCTTTCGGCCCTGGCGGAGGAGCAGGAGGTGCTCAGCCTCGCGCTGCTGTGCCTCGGGCGTGTGCTGCTGGGCGTCGGGCAGAGTTTCTGCGGCACCGGCACCTCGCTGTGGGGCGTGGCGAAAGTCGGCTTGCTGCATATTGGCCGGGTGATCTCCTGGAACGGCATTGTCACCTATGGCGCGATGGCGATTGGCGCACCGCTTGGGGTGATGATCTTTCGCAGCGGCGGCCTGCTGCTGCTCTCCAGCGTGATTATCGCCATCAGCGTGCTGGCGATAGTGCTGGCGCTGCCCCGTGCGCCGGTGAAAGGCAGCAAGGCCAAACCGCTGCCGTTCCGCGCGGTGCTCGGTAAGGTGTACGGTTTTGGCCTGCTGCTGGTGGCGGGCGCGTTCGATCCGTGGATGGCGAAGTTCGGCGCTTTTCTCACCGGCGCCGGTTTCTCGCTGGTGTTCCCGGCGATTGGCGTGGTCGCAGTCAAAGTGGTGCCGCAGCAGAACCAGGGCAGCGCGCTGGCCACTTACACCGCGTTTATGGATCTGTCGCTCGGCATCACCGGTCCCATCGCTGGTTTTATCATGAGCTTCGCCGGCGTACAGCTGGTCTACCTGCTGACTGCGCTGTTGGTGGGATTTGCGCTGCTTTGTACCCTGCGGATGATCAAGCGTCAGGCTGGGTTGCCAGCCGAAGACGCTGTGTCCAGGTCGCCATGAATGGCGACCCTTATATCCCGATCATTCTCCTCCGGGTATGATGATCCCCGACTGATCATCGGGAAGTTGCTGGTGAGATGGGGGCGACCCCTGGGCATAAAGCCTGCTTTGTGGATTCATCCCCGGCAACTTAACTCCCGCCTTCAAGACCGGACGGTATCCTGTGCCCCGAGCACGCATCCATAAGGATGGTCATGGCGGTTTCCCTGTGCTGTTAAGGAGAATCTATACAAACCCGTATGCCTGTCGGCATTGATATTGCCTCCGGAAAGTTTGATGTGGCCGTCTGGAAAGGCGACACGTCTTACAAAACCAAAGTCTTTCCCAACACCCCTAAGGGCTTTATCGCCCTGAAAAAATGGCTGGAGCCGTTCGGCTGCTGCCATATCTGCATGGAGGCTACCGGCGCGTACAGTGAGCCGCTGGCCACCTTCCTGCACGACGAAGGCTATGATGTCAGCGTGGAAAATCCTGCGCGCATCAGGCGCTTCGGGCAGGCCGAGCTGAGCCGGAATAAGACGGATAAAGACGATGCGCGCATGATAGCGCGCTACTGTAAACTGCACGGCCCATCGCTGTGGCAGCCGGCGCCGCTGAATGAACGCAGGCTGAAAGCGCTGGTGAAGCGCCTGACGAATCTTCAGGAAATGCGGCAGATGGAAGAGAACCGGCTGGAGGTATCGGATGCGGTGGTGCAGCCCTCAATCCGCGTGGTCATTGCGGCGCTGGATGCGCAGATAGACGAAACGAAGCGGGCAATAAACGACCATATTGACAATGACCCGGGCCTTAAAAAGAACAGGGAACTGCTGGAGTCCATCCCGGGCGTGCTGGGCAGCACGATGCTGGCGTATATGGGGGACATGTCGAGGTTCAGCAGCAGCAAGGCTCTTGTGGCGTGGGTGGGGCTGAATCCGATGCGGCAGGAGTCCGGTGAGTGGAAGGGCAAAAGCAGGATATCGAAGATGGGCAACAGCGCGATGCGCAAGGCCCTGTACATGCCAGCGATAGTGGCGATGAAGTGGAATCCGGCGGTAAGTTTGCTGAAGAAGCTGCTGCAGCTGGCTTATGGTGTGCTGAAGTCGGGTCGTCCGTTCGATGCCGAAATATGTCTTGCCAGGTAACCGGCAAGACGGTATCTACAGGTTGATGGCACGGTTTATGTTGGGTGCGCATTCATGCGCACCGTTAATCACGCTCCTACGCAACATACGCATTCATGCGTACCGCTCTGCACGGCGTAAAATCGCCGCTTAACGCACCCAACCGTCGCTCTGCGCGCGGAAACCACACGCCTGCATAAACGCCGCGCGTACGTGCTGATCGTCTTTGCCGTCATCGGCAACCCACCAGTGATCCAGCGCGCTGTTCTGCGCTATCGTCTCTTCCAGCAGATATTGCCCTACGCCGCGCCGCCGCGTGACTTCACGCACTTCCAGCTGCGTAATCTTGCCCAGCGTGCCGCGAATCTCCAGCCGCAGCGCTCCGAGCAACCGATCGTTAAAGCGCGCTGCATACAGCCGCTGCGCTTCACTGAGGCTGGCTTCCAGCTGCGCGATATCCTGCTGCGGCCAGACTTTGGCTAAATCCAGTCGATCTGCGGCGTCAGCGTGCTGATGCACTGAATAGTGAGCTTCATAACCCTTACCTGTACTGGCAGAAAGGCCTTAGTGTAGCGAATTTAGACAGTCAGAGCGCTGTCACTTTTTTGCGATGAAAAGAGGGCAAATGCCAGCCACTTTGCCAGGATTGTGGAGTAAGCCAGCATCGATCGCTGAAAAAGCCAGCATAACGCGCTGGCCTGGTGGTGAAAAACCGGCCATAAAAACCAGAGTAATCTGCTGTTCTCGTCAGCTTTTACTGAATATGTCAGTTGATTTACAGAAGAAAGTTCCTGTTTAATAACCTGAAAAATAAAGCCTTCTTAACAAAAAATGCCAGAAAAGAGCGCTAACTCATTATTCTCAAATCAGTTTTGCTCTTTAACTGGCAGATAAATAACCAATCACAACAGATGGGGAAGTTCGCATGAAAATGAGTAAAGGACGCGCATTACTGGCGGGATGCGTAGCGCTGGCGATGAGCCATGCGGTACTGGCGAAAGACATCAAAATTGCGATTGTCGGTGCGGCAACCGGCCCGGTGGCGCAGTACGGTGACATGCAGTTCACCGGTGCGGCCCAAGCTATCAAGGACATCAACGCCAAAGGCGGCGTAAACGGTGACAAGCTGGTCGGCGTAAAATATGACGACGCCTGTGACCCGAAACAGGCGGTTGCGGTGGCCAACAAAGTGGTCAATGACGGCATCAAATACGTTATCGGCCACCTGTGCTCCTCCTCCACTCAGCCGGCATCAGACATTTATAACGATGAAGGCATTCTGATGATTACCCCGGCGGCTACCGCGCCTGAACTGACCGCGCGCGGCTATGCCGACGTGATGCGTACCACCGGTCTGGATTCCGATCAGGGCCCGACCGCTGCCAATTACATCCTCGATCAGATCAAACCAAAACGTATTGCAGTGGTGCATGACAAGCAGCAGTACGGTCAGGGCCTGGCGGAATCTGTGCAGAAAACCCTGAAGGCGAAAGGCGGCAACGTGGTGCTGTTCGAAGGGAGCACCGCTGGCGATAAAGACTTCTCCACGCTGATTGCGCGCCTGAAGAAAGAGAACGTCGATTTCGTTTACTACGGCGGTTACTACCCGGAGCTGGGCCAGATTCTGCGTCAGGCCAAAACGGCCGGTCTGAAAGCCGGCTTTATGGGACCAGAAGGTGTCGGCAACGCTTCCCTGTCTAACATCGCGGGTGACGCGTCTGAAGGCCTGTACGTGACGCTGCCGAAGCGCTACGACCAGCTGCCAGACAACAAAGCGATTGTGGACGCGATCAAAGCCAACAGCGCATCAAACCGCAAAGATCCAACTGGTCCATTCGTCTGGACCACCTATGCGGCTATTCAGTCGCTGGTGGCGGGCATTGAGCGCAGCAAAAGCGATGAGCCTGATGCGATTGCTAAAAACCTGAAAGAGGGTGCGCCGGTACCCACCGTGATGGGTAACCTGAGCTGGGACCAGAAAGGCGATCTGAAGGGCTTTGAATTTGGCGTCTTCAAATGGCACAAAGACGGTTCTTCTACCGCGGTTAAGTAAGCACGCTCCTGAATTTTCCCTCTCCTGATGGGCGAGGGCAGGGTGCGGCACCGCGCGCACGCGCTGAATGAGGCGCTGCGACGCGGTGCTCTCACCCTAACCCGGTGCCGAACGCACCGGGGATTTCCCGTTTACATGCAGGTCCTCACTATGTCCGAGCAGTTTCTCTATTTCATTCAGCAGATGTTCAACGGGGTCACCCTCGGGAGCACCTACGCGCTGATCGCCATCGGTTACACCATGGTTTACGGCATCATCGGCATGATCAACTTCGCCCACGGCGAGGTGTACATGATCGGCAGCTATGTCTCCTTTATCGTGATTGCCGCCCTGATGATGATGGGTATCGACACCTCGTGGCTGATGATCGCCGCCGGGTTCGTGATGGCGGTGATTATCTCCAGCGCCTATGGCTGGAGCATCGAGCGCGTGGCGTATAAGCCGGTGCGCTCCTCCAAACGCCTGATCGCGCTGATCTCGGCGATTGGTATGTCGATATTTCTGCAGAACTACGTCAGCCTGACGCAGGGCTCGCGCGATCTGGCGCTGCCCAGCCTGATCACCGGCCAGTGGACGCTGGGTGAGAGCAACGGCTTTGCCGCCACGCTCACCACCATGCAGCTGGTTATCTGGGTGGTCACCTTCCTGGCGATGCTGGCGCTGACGCTGTTCATCCGCTATTCGCGCATGGGCCGCGCCTGCCGTGCCTGCGCTGAAGATCTGAAAATGGCCAGCCTGCTGGGCATCAACACCGACCGCGTGATCTCGCTGACCTTTGTGATCGGCGCAGCGATGGCGGCCGTGGCTGGCGTGCTGCTGGGGCAGTTTTACGGCTCCATCAACCCGTTCATCGGCTTTATGGCCGGTATGAAAGCCTTTACCGCGGCGGTACTGGGCGGCATCGGCAGCATTCCGGGCGCGATGATTGGCGGCCTGGTGCTGGGCATTGCGGAAGCGCTGACTTCAGCCTACCTGTCGACCGAATATAAAGACGTGGTGTCGTTCGCGCTGCTGATCGTGGTGCTGCTGGTGATGCCAACCGGTATCCTGGGCCGTCCGGAGGTGGAGAAAGTATGAAACGCCTCGGCCTGGTTAACGCCGTGGTCTCCACGGTGATGCTGCTGGTGCTCGCCAGCTTCTTTATGGGCATGCGCCTCGATCTCGACGGCACCAAACTGGTGGTCGCGAATGCGGGCACCGTGCGCTGGAACTGGATCTTCCTCGGCTGCGCGGTGATGTTTGTGTTCCAGCTGCTGCGTCCGCTGTTGCAGGGCAAGTTAAAACGCAGTGGCAAAGGGCTGGTGCTGCCGGGTTTTGACGGTTCGACACCAAAACAAAAACTGCTGATGCTGCTGGTGATTGTTGCCGCCATCGCCTGGCCCTTCTTCGTGTCGCGCGGCAGCGTGGATATCGCCACCCTGACGCTGATCTACGTGATGCTTGGCCTCGGTCTGAATGTGGTGGTGGGCCTGTCTGGCCTGCTGGTGCTGGGCTACGGCGGCTTTTACGCCATCGGTGCTTACACCTTTGCACTGTTCAACCACTATTACGGCTTTGGCTTCTGGGAGAGTCTGCCGCTGGCGGGCATTGTCGCCGGTGCTTTTGGCCTGCTGCTTGGCTTCCCGGTGCTGCGGCTGCGCGGTGACTATCTGGCGATTGTGACGCTCGGCTTTGGTGAGATCGTGCGCATTCTTCTGCTCAACAGCACATCAATCACTGGTGGTCCCAACGGAATCGCGCAGATTCCCAAGCCGAGCCTGTTTGGCATTAAATTTGGCCGGCGCGTCAGTGAAGGCGGCTGGACCACCTTCCACGAGCTGACGGGCCTGGCGTACGATCCCAATCACCGCGTGATTTTCCTTTATCTGGTGGCGCTGCTGCTGGTGGTGCTGACGCTATTCGTCATCAATCGTCTGCTGCGCATGCCGCTGGGGCGCGCATGGGAAGCGCTGCGTGAAGATGAGATCGCCTGCCGCTCGCTCGGTCTCAGTCCGACGCGCATCAAGCTGACGGCCTTTACCATCAGCGCGGTGTTCGCCGGTTTCGCCGGTACGCTGTTTGCCGCGCGTCAGGGCTTTGTCAGCCCGGAATCCTTCACCTTTGTCGAGTCTGCGTTTGTGCTGGCTATTGTGGTGCTGGGCGGCATGGGTTCGCAGCTGGCGGTGATCTTGGCCGCGATTCTGCTGGTGGTATCGCGCGAGCTGATGCGTGATTTGAACGAGTACAGCATGCTGGTGCTCGGTGGGTTGATGGTGCTGATGATGATCTGGCGTCCGCAGGGGCTGCTGCCGATGAAGCGTCCGCACCTGAAGCTGAAACAGGCAAAACAAGGAGAGCAGGCATGAGTCAGCCTTTATTAGCCGTTGAAGGCCTGATGATGCGCTTCGGCGGCCTGCTGGCCGTCAACAACGTAGCGCTGGAACTGCATCCGCAGGAGATCGTCTCGCTGATTGGCCCGAACGGGGCGGGGAAAACCACGGTATTCAACTGCCTGACCGGTTTCTATAAGCCAACGGGCGGCACCATCAAACTGCGCGATCAGCCATTGCAGGGCCTGCCGGGGCAGAAGATTGCGCGCATGGGCGTGGTGCGGACCTTTCAGCACGTGCGCCTGTTCCGTGAGATGACGGTGATTGAAAACCTGCTGGTGGCGCAGCATCAGCATCTGAAAAGCGGCGTGTTCTCCGGGCTGTTTAAAACCCCGGCGTTCCGGCGCGGCGAGAGCGAAGCGCTGGACCGCGCAGCCAGCTGGCTGGAGCGCATTGGCCTGCTGGAGCTGGCTAACCGGCATGCCGGCAATCTGGCTTACGGCCAGCAGCGCCGGCTGGAGATCGCCCGCTGCATGGTGACGCGTCCGGAAATCCTGATGCTCGACGAACCGGCCGCCGGCCTCAATCCGCGCGAAACGCACGAACTGGATGAGCTGATCGCTGAACTGCGCGGCGAACACAAGGTGACGGTGTTGCTGATTGAACACGATATGAAACTGGTGATGGGCATTTCTGACCGCATTTATGTGGTGAATCAGGGAACGCCGCTGGCCAACGGTACGCCGGAAGAAGTGCGTAACAACCCGGATGTGATCCGCGCTTATTTAGGTGAGGCGTAACATGGCGAACCCGATTTTAACTTTACAGGGCGTCAGTGCACACTATGGCCCGATCCAGGCACTGCACAACATTAATCTGCACATCAGCCAGGGCGAAATCGTGACGCTGATTGGCGCTAACGGCGCGGGTAAAACCACGCTGCTCGGTACGCTGTGTGGCGAACCGCGCGCCACCAGCGGCACCATCACCTTTGATGGTAAAACCATCACCGACTGGCAGACGGCAAAAATAATGCGTGAAGCGATTGCCATCGTGCCGGAAGGCCGGCGCGTATTTTCGCGCATGACGGTGGAAGAGAACCTGGCGATGGGCGGCTTTTTCGCGACGCGTCAGCAGTATCAGGAGCGCATTGAGCGCGTTTATCAGCTGTTCCCCCGGCTGGCGGAGCGCAAAGTGCAGCGCGCCGGCACCATGTCCGGCGGTGAGCAGCAGATGCTGGCGATTGGCCGCGCACTCATGAGCCAGCCGCGCCTGCTGCTGCTGGACGAGCCGTCGCTGGGTCTGGCGCCGATCATTATCCAGCAGATTTTCGACACCATCGAACAGCTGCGTAAAGAAGGCATGACCATCTTCCTTGTCGAGCAGAACGCCAACCAAGCGCTGAAGCTGGCCGATCGCGGCTACGTGCTGGAGAACGGCCATGTGGTGCTGGAGGATAGCGGTGAAGCGCTGTTATCGAATGAAGCGGTGCGAAGCGCGTATTTAGGTGCCTGATCTGGCTGTGCTGGCTGTGGTCATGACGTTGGTACGGTGATTTGCCCTCACCCTAACCCTCTCCCGCACGCGGGAGAGGGAACCGTACGGCAGCGTTTTACCGGCCGCATTGCTATCCTGACATCCTCCCGGACCTCTCTCTCCCTGCAGAAGAAGGCATCAGCGCGGTCGTTTATCTCCCTCTCACCGTGGGAGAGGGCCGGGGTGAGGGCGTCAGCGCGCACTAACCCCGTCACACTCCCGTCATATTCCTGTCATTTTTCCGTCATTTCCTCGTGTCATGTTACTTCGCGAACAAAAAATGCGTGATATCGCGCGCGCCACAAGCACAGGAAACCCTTATGTCCGCTTTTACGCTTCGTCCCCGCCTGATGAGTCTGCTGCTCGGTCTGGCGATCAGCGGTAATGCGCTGGCTGCTACCGAAATCCCTTTCTGGCACTCAATGGAAGGCGAGTTAGGCAAAGAAGTCGATTCTCTGGCACAGCGTTTTAACCAGGCTCACCCGGATTACAAAATCGTTCCGACCTACAAAGGCAACTACGAGCAGAGCCTGGCCGCGGGTATCGCTGCGGTGCGCAGCGGTAAGGCACCGGCCATTCTGCAGGTTTACGAAGTGGGCACCGCCACCATGATGGCCTCTAAAGCCATCGTGCCGGTGCATGAAGTGTTTAAAGACGCCGGCGTGCCGATGGACCTGAAACAGTTTGTCCCTGCCGTTGCCGGTTACTACAGCGACAGCAACGGCCAGCTGATCTCGCAGTCGTTCAACAGCTCCACGCCGGTGCTGTACTACAACAAAGACGCGTTCAAAAAAGCCGGTCTTAACCCGGATCAGCCACCGAAAACCTGGCAGGCGCTGGCGCAGGATGCCGCCGCGCTGCGTAAAGCCGGCATGAGCTGCGGCTATGCCAGCGGCTGGCAGGGCTGGATTCAGATCGAAAACTTCAGCGCCTGGCATGGGTAGCCGGTTGCCACCAAAAACAACGGCTTTGACGGTACCGACGCGGTGCTGGAGTTCAACAAAACCGTGCAGGTGCGCCACATCCAGCTGCTGGAAGAGATGAATAAGAAAGGTGATTTCACCTACTTTGGCCGTAAAGATGAGTCGACGTCCAAGTTCTATAACGGCGACTGCGGTATCACCACCGCCTCGTCCGGTTCGCTGGCCGACATTAAGCATTACGCCAAATTCAACTTTGGCGTGGGCATGATGCCGTACGATGACACCGTTCCGAACGCACCGCAGAACGCCATTATCGGTGGCGCCAGCCTGTGGGTGATGAAAGGCAAAGATGCAGCGACTTACAAAGGCGCGGCGGAGTTCATGAAGTTCCTCGCCCAGCCGGATATCGCGGCAGAATGGCACCAGAAAACCGGTTATCTGCCGATCACTATCGCGGCTTATGAGCTGACCAAACAGCAGGGCTTCTATGACAAAAACCCGGGCGCGGACATCGCCACGCGGCAGATGCTGAATAAAGATCCGCTGCCGTTCACCAAAGGTATGCGTCTGGGCAACATGCCGCAGATTCGTAGCATCGTCGACGAAGAGTTGGAAGGTGTATGGACCGGCAAACAGTCGCCACAGGCAGCGCTGGACAACGCGGTGAAACGCGGCAACGAACTGCTGCGTCGCTTTGAACAGCAAGTGAAGTAATTCCGTAATGGCGGGATGGACAGGTATGTCCGTCCCGCTGTCTCTTTCTGACGAGCCTGCTATGTCCTCATCATCACGTCCGGTTTTCCGCGCCCGTCTGTTGCCGTATCTGCTGGTGGCACCGCAACTGGCGATCACCGCGATCTTTTTTCTCTGGCCCGCCGGAGAGGCGCTGTGGTACTTGCTGCAAAGCATCGATCCGTTTGGCATCTCCAGCACTTTTGTCGGTCTTGATAACTTCCGCCGCCTGTTCAGTGACGACTACTACCTTGATTCGTTCTGGACCACCCTCGTGTTTAGCGCGCTGGTGACGGTATGCGGCATGACATTCTCGCTGCTGCTGGCGGCGCTGGTGGATTACGTTATCCGTCTGAAAAAGCTCTATCAGACGCTGCTGCTGCTGCCCTATGCGGTGGCGCCGGTGGTTGCGGCGGTGCTGTGGATGTTCCTGTTCAATCCGGTGCTGGGGCTGTTCAGCTATCTGCTGAACCAGCTTGGTTACAACTGGAACTATGCGCAAAACAGCGGTCAGGCGATGTTCCTGATTGTATTAGCGTCGATCTGGCAGCAAATGAGCTATAACTTCCTGTTTTTCTTTGCCGCACTCCAGTCCATTCCTAAATCGCTGGTGGAAGCCGCGGCGATTGACGGTGCCGGGCCGGTGCGCCGTTTCTTTAATCTGTCGCTGCCGCTGATTACGCCGGTCAGCTTTTTCCTGCTGGTGGTGAATCTGGTTTACGCCTTTTTCTATACCTTCCCAGTGATCGATGCCGCCACCGGCGGCGGGCCGGTACAGGCCACCACCACGCTGATTTACAAAATCTACTGCGAAGGCTTCACCGGGCTCGATCTCTCGTCGTCCGCCGCGCAGTCGGTGGTGCTGATGCTGCTGGTCATCGGCCTGACCATTCTGCAATTCCGCTTTGTCGAGCGTAAGGTGCAATACCAATGATTGAAAATCGACGCGGGCTGGATATCTTCGCCCACACGCTGCTGGCGCTGGGGGTGCTGACCATTCTGTTCCCGCTGTACGTGGCGTTTGTCGCCGCGACGCTGGATAACAACGCGGTGTATCAGGTGCCGATGACGCTGGTGCCGGGCGCGCATCTCATCGACAACATCACTCACATCTGGCGCGATGGCGTCAACGGCAGCGCGGCGTTTGGCCTGATGATGCTGAACAGCCTGATCATGGCGCTGGGCATCACCGTGGGCAAAATAACGGTGTCGATGCTCTCGGCTTTTGCGCTGGTGTGGTTTAGCTTTCCGCTGCGCACGCTGTTTTTCTGGCTGATCTTCATCACCCTGATGCTGCCGGTAGAAGTGCGTATTTTCCCGACGGTGGAGGTGATCTCCACGCTGCACATGCTGGACAGTTACAGCGGTCTGACGCTGCCGCTGATGGCCTCCGCGACCCCCACGTTCCTGTTCCGCCAGTTTTTTATGGCGCTGCCGGATGAGCTGATTGAAGCGGCGCGCATTGACGGCGCCAGTCCGATGCGTTTCTTCTGGGATATCGTGCTGCCGCTGTCAAAAACCAATCTTGCCGCGCTGTTTGTCATCACCTTTATTTACGGCTGGAACCAGTATCTGTGGCCGCTGCTGATCATCAACGATGCCGGACTGAGCACTGCCGTGGCTGGGGTGAAAAGTATGATCAACACCAGCGGCGGTCCGACGCAGTGGAACGAAGTGATGGCGGCGATGTTATTAACCCTGATTCCACCGGTGGTGGTGGTGCTTGTGATGCAGCGCGCTTTTGTGCGTGGCCTGGTGGAGAGTGAGAAATAGATGGCAGCGGTAACCCTTCAGACCGTTACGAAATCGTATGACGGCAAAAACCAAATCATTCAGCCGCTGAACATCACCATCAATGACGGTGAGTTTATGGTGATGGTCGGCCCGTCCGGCTGCGGGAAATCGACGCTGCTGCGCATGGTGGCCGGGCTGGAGCGCGTCACGTCGGGCGATATCTACATCGATGATCGGCGCGTCACCGACATGGAGCCAAAAGATCGCGGCATCGCCATGGTATTCCAGAATTACGCGCTCTACCCGCACATGACGGTGGGAGAAAACATGGCTTACGGCCTGAAGATCCGCGGCATGGGCAAGGAACAGATTACCCAGCGGGTGATGGATGCAGCGCGCAGTCTGGAGCTTGATCATTTGCTGCAGCGCCGTCCGCGCGAGCTCTCCGGCGGCCAGCGTCAGCGCGTGGCCATGGGCCGCGCCATCGTGCGTGAACCGGCGGTGTTTCTGTTTGATGAGCCGCTGTCGAACCTTGATGCGCGCCTGCGCGTGCAGATGCGTCTGGAGTTGCAGCAACTGCACCGCCGGCTGAAAACCACCAGCCTGTACGTCACGCACGATCAGGTTGAAGCCATGACGCTGGCGCAGCGCGTGATGGTGATGAATAAAGGCGTGGTGGAGCAGGTGGGCACGCCGGTGGAGGTGTATGAGCGTCCGGCCAGTCAGTTTGTTGCGTCGTTCATCGGCGCGCCGGCGATGAACCTGCTACCTGGTCAGATCAATAGCGATGGCTCGCGCTTTACGCTCGACGCGCTCAACAGCCTGCCGCTCGGCGCAGGCAAAGCGCGATGGGCCAACCGTCCGCTGACGCTCGGCATTCGTCCCGAGCATATTCAGCTCAGCAGCCGTGAGGCCGGCGGTGTGCCGCTGGTGGTGGATACGCTGGAGATCCTCGGCGCGGGCAATCTTGCGCATGGCCACATTGGCAACACGCGGCTGGTGGTGCGTTTGCCGCACAGCGAGCGGCCACAGGCTGGCAGCAGCCTGTGGCTACAACTGCCGCCAGATGCGTTACACTTCTTCGATTCTACCCATGGAAAGCGTCTGGAATGAGTGTAAAAAACTGGCCCTATCCGCACATTGTTGCGCATCGCGGCGGCGGCAAGCTGGCCCCGGAAAACACCCTTGCGGCGATTGATGTCGGCGCGCACTACGGTCATACCATGATCGAATTCGACGCCAAACTGTCACAGGATAAGCAGATTTTCCTGCTGCACGATGACACGCTGGACCGCACCAGCAACGGCTGGAGCGTGGCGGGCGATCTGCCGTGGCAGCAGCTGGCGCAGCTGGATGCCGGCAGCTGGTTTAGCCGTGAATTTTACGGTGAGCCGCTGCCATTGCTGAGCGAGGTGGCCGCGCGCTGCCGCCAGCATCAGATGATGGCCAACATTGAGATCAAACCCAGCAGCGGTAAAGAGGTGGAAACCGGGCGTGATGTGGCGCTGGCCGCAAGTACGCTGTGGCAGGGACAAACGGCCCCGCTGCTGTCCTCGTTCTCGTACGCGGCGCTGGAAGCGGCGATGCAGGCCGCGCCGGAGCTGCCGCGAGGCCTGCTGCTCGATGAGTGGCACGACGACTGGCAGGCGCTGACCGCCGCGCTCGACTGCGTCTCAATCCATTTAAATCATCGCTTGCTGGACGCCGGACGCACCGCCGCGCTTAAAGCCGCCGGTCTGCGTATTCTGGTGTATACCGTGAATCAGCCCGCGCGGGCGCGCGAGCTGTTGAGCTGGGGCGTGGATGCCATCTGTACCGATCGCATTGATGCTATCGGCCCGGACTTCCGTTAATTGCCGTACTGCGTTTGTGCATTGCTGTTCTGCTGGCCCGGCTGCGACTGAATCACGCGCTGCCGGGCGCTATCGCGCCGCTCCTGCAGCTTACGCTGCATCTCCTGATTTTGCTGCTGCTGATCCTGACGCAACTGCTGCTGCTGTTGCTGCTGGATCTGCATGCGCGTCTGCATCCGCTGCTGGCTTGGGTTATAGCCGGGTTGATTCGGTTGGTTAGTGTTGTTCAGCATGTTCGCCATGCCGCTAAGCGGCATCAGTGCCGCGATAACAATCAGCCATTTTTTCATGATGTTCCTCCATCAGTGCGGCCTGCTGTGTGAGGTTGCTCGCCACCCGGCAGCAACCGCCGCAGCCATAAGTTTATGCGATATCACAAACCCCAAAACCAGGAGTGCACCTAATTTGGCTTAACTGCTATCTTTTTTACAGTATTTGCAAACACTTGCAGCAATCAATAACAAATATAAACAACTGAAAGGATGGTGGCGGGATGAGGATACATAACGGTGTGCGCCA
This sequence comes from Type-A symbiont of Plautia stali, assembly GCF_059731155.1. Lineage (NCBI taxonomy): Bacteria > Type-A symbiont of Plautia stali. The sequence continues at coordinate 3,044,884 of NZ_AP035891.1, forward strand.
GTTCGGCTGGGCGCTGTTAATTAGTTTTACCGTGGTGCAGGGGGCGCAGGCGGCGCCAGCCAGCGCACCGCCGGTGTCATATGGCGTCGACAGTGACACCTTTCACCCGGTGAAAGCACAGCACGGGATGGTTGCGTCAGTAGACGCCATGGCAACCCGGGTGGGCGTCGATATCCTCAAACAGGGGGGTAATGCGGTAGATGCAGCGATTGCGGTGGGCTTTGCTCTGGCGGTCACTCCCCCGCAGGCGGGCAACCTGGGCGGCGGCTTTATGCTGCTGCGCAACGCTGCCGGCCGCACCATCGCCATCGATTTCCGTGAGATGGCGCCCGCGCGCGCCTCGCGCGATACGTTCTTGGATAAGCAGGGCAACGCAGAAACGCAGATAATAAGTTATCACTCACTTCTCATCTGGCGTCCGGCACGCCGGGAACCGTAGCCGGTTTTGCCCTGGCGGCGCAGAAGTACGGCACGCTGCCGCTCAGCACGCTGCTGGCGCCGGCGATCAAACTGGCGCGCGACGGCATCATCGTTAACGATGCGCTGGCTGACGATCTCGCTACCTACGGTAAAGAGAACCTGATCAACCACGACAACAGTCGCGCCATTTTCTACAAAGCCGACGGTCAGCCATACCTGAAGGACGATCGCCTGGTGCAGAAAAACCTCGCGCACAGCCTGCAGCTGATTGCCCAGCAGGGGCCGGATGCTTTCTACAAAGGCAAAATTGCCGATGAGATCGCCGCCGAAATGGCGCAGCACGGCGGGCTGATTGGCAAGGCGGATCTGGCGGCCTACCGCGCAGTGGAACGCAAGCCGGTAAGCGGCAGCTACCGTGGCTACGAGGTGTTCTCCATGCCGCCACCGTCGTCCGGCGGCATTCATATCGTGCAGATCCTCAATATCCTTGAAAATTTCGATCTGGCGAAATGGGGCTTCGGCAGCGCCGACGCTATGCAGGTCATGGCCGAAGCGGAAAAATATGCCTACGCCGACCGTTCGGAGTATCTCGGCGATCCCGACTTCGTTAAGGTGCCGCAGCAGACGCTGACCAGCAAAGCCTACGCCAAAACGCTGGCCCAGCAGATTGACGTCAATAAGGCGCGCCCCTCAGCCGACATCAAGCCCGGCAAGCTGGCACCGTACGAGAGCAATCAAACCACCCACTTCTCGGTGGTGGATAAAGAATGGCAACGCGGTGGCGGTGACCTACACGCTGAACACCTACTTTGGCAGCGGTGTGGTGGCCGGTAACAGCGGCATTCTGATGAACAATGAAATGGATGATTTCTCTGCCAAGCCGGGCACGCCAAATGTCTATGGCCTGGTGGGCGGTGAGGCGAACGCGATTCAGCCGGCCAAACGTCCGCTGTCATCGATGTCGCCGACCATTGTGGCGAAAGACGGTAAAACCTGGCTGGTGACCGGCAGCCCGGGCGGCAGTCGGATTATCACCACCGTGCTGCAAATGGTGGTTAACAGTATCGATTTCGGCATGAACGTGGCGGAAGCCACCAATGCGCCGCGCTTCCACCATCAGTGGCTGCCGGATCAGCTGCGCGTCGAGAAGGGCTTCAGCCCGGATACGCTGCGTCTGCTGGAAGCAAAAGGTCAGCATGTGAAAGTGTTGCCGGCCATGGGCAGCACGCAGAGCATTATGATTGGCCCGGACGGCATTGCGCTACGGCGCGTCCGACCCGCGCTCGGTGGATGATTTGAGTGCCGGGTATTAACGTCGCGCAATAAATTGCGCCGCTACCTCACCGTGCACCGGCCGGTAGCGGCGCGATTCATCGCGCAATCTCTTTCAGACGCCCCATGTAGTGCGTATCGATCATCTGGCCGTCGCGGACCGCGAAACCTCTGGCGGTACCTTCGATCTCAAAACCAAACTGCTGATACAAACCAATGGCCTGGTGGTTATCCGCAAACACCGTCAGTTCAATACGCGTGACCTGCAGCCAGTTGTCGCACAGATCCACCATCGCTGCCATCAGCGCTTTACCCACGCCGCGCCGGTGGAATGCCGGATCAACGCTCATGCCGATAGTGGCGCAGTGACGGCGGCGTGCCACTGCCATAACTTCCAGTGTCAGCTGACCGACAACCTGCCCATCAATACAGGCCACCAGCATGGTGACATGGGGACGGGGATTCGCGAGCCGCTCCTGCCAGAGTGACGGTGACTGATACGGCAGATGCAGCGTGCCCGCCTGGGTTTCCGGCTGGCTATAGATACGCGTCAGAACGGCAGCATCTTCGGGCGTTGCGTGACGAACAGTAACCTGACTCATAAAGCAGCTCCTTGCACTCAGTGAATGAAATCCCCTTTAACATCAGGAAATTCGCGCGCGGCGTCAACGGCAAAAAAATCGTGAAAGGGCTTTACAGACGCGAATGATAATGGTTACTATTGTCAACGCGAATCCGGCAGCGTCTCCTGACAAACCGGCTAAGCACGACATTGCTCACATTGCTTCCAGTGTTTCTTAGCCAGCTCGGGTGCTGGCTTTTTTTTTGCCTGCGCCTCAGCCGAACGCCGTCCTCAGCACTTTATCCCTCTTCTCCTTCCGTGGCCGCAACGGCATAACATGACAAAAAAATGATAAACTCAGCGTATCTCTGACCTCAGGAGCACACGATGAAGAAGAAAAGACCGGTATTACAGGATGTTGCCGATCGCGTCGGCATCACAAAAATGACCGTCAGCCGCTACCTGCGGAACCCCGATCAGGTCTCTGCGGCGCTGCGCGATAAAATCGCCGTGGCGCTGGATGAACTCGGCTATATCCCCAATCGTGCGCCCGACATGCTCTCTAACGCCACCAGCCGCGCGATTGGCGTGCTGCTGCCCTCGCTCACCAACCAGGTGTTTGCCGACGTGCTGCGCGGCATTGAAACCATGACCGATGAAGCGGGCTATCAGACGCTGGTGGCGCACTTCGGTTATAACCCGCACAAAGAGGAGCTGCAGCTGCGTTCGCTGCTGGGCTGGAACATTGATGGCGTGATCCTCACCGAACGTTCCCACACGCCGGGCACGCTGCGCATGCTGGAAGTGGCGGGCATTCCGGTGATCGAAATGATGGATTGCGTCACGCCGTGTCTTGATATGGCCGTGGGCTTCGACAACGTCGAGGCGGCGCGGCAGATGACGCATGCTATCCTCAGGAAAGGCCATCGTCACATCGTCTATCTGGGCGCGCGCCTTGATGAGCGTACACTGCAAAAGCAGCAGGGCTACGAACAGGCGATGCGCGAAGTCGGGCTGACGCCGCACAGCGTCATGATGGAAGATGCCTCCTCCTTCAGCGCCGGTGCCCAGCTGCTGCGCGAAGCGCAGAAGCGCTATCCGCACACTGACAGCCTGTTCTGTACCAATGATGACCTAGCGGTAGGCGCGATGTTTGAGTGCCAGCGCCAGGGGTTGCGCGTGCCGGAGCAGATGGCGATCGCCGGCTTTCACGGCCACGACATCACGCAGGTGGTCAATCCGCGGCTGGCTACAGTGCTGACGCCACGCGAACGCATGGGGCGTGAATCAGCTGCCATGCTGCTGGCGCGTATTAGCGGCGATCGCAGCGTGACAGTACCGCTGGATGTCGGTTTTGAGATTGCCGAAGGTGGCAGCATCTGATTTTGGCGATTTTTTGAGTCAGTTCACACTTTAGTGCTTTTCCGCCTGACAAGGGTTGCCAGCGTCTGAGTGCGCTCGGACAATGGCAATCAAAATTGTTATCGGTAACATTGGCGGCTTAACCTGCCGGAGCGCAAAACCATGACCACGCCATCTCCATCGCACCACGTCTTTATCCTGATGGGTGTTTCCGGCAGCGGAAAGTCTGCCGTCGCCAATCAGGTGTCTCACCAGCTCAGCACCGCGTTTCTCGATGGTGATTTCCTGCATCCGCGCAGCAACATCACCAAAATGGCGGAAGGCCATCCGCTGAACGACGACGATCGCCAGCCCTGGCTGCAGGCGCTGAATGATGCGGCGTTCGCGATGCAGCGCACCCAGGCGATCTCGATTATCGTCTGTTCGGCACTGAAGAAGTCCTATCGCGACATTCTGCGTCAGGGCAACCACAACCTGAAATTCATCTATCTGAAGGGCGATTTTGCCACCATTGAGTCTCGTCTCAAGGCGCGCAAAGGCCACTTCTTCAAACCGCAGATGCTGGTGACACAGTTTGAAACCCTGCAGGAACCGGGTGCCGACGAGCCGGATGTGTTGGTTGTCGATATCAATCACTCACTGGATGAGGTAGTTGCGGCCACGGTTGCGACCATCGAGGGCGCAATCAACAAGGGCTAGGCTGTGTCCCTTAATTACATAACCTTTTGTAAAACAGCCGGATGCGTCCCAGTTTCACCATCGCCAGATAATTCCTCGCCGTTTTGTCATAACGTGTGGCAATGCGGCGGTATTCTTTTGTCCGGAGTAGGCTTTGTCAGCCAGCACTGCATGGCCACGACGCTTCATGCTGCCGTTCCGGCGCTGAACACCAATACCGTCCAGAAGACGTTGTGCAAACTGGCTTTCGTGAGCCTGACCGGGACTCAGTACGATATTTAACGGCAGACCGCTTCCGTCTGTCGCCAGATGGATTTTGGTGCCAAAACCACCGCGAGAGCGACCCAGCCCATTATCTCCGGCGGTATCGGAATGTTTTTTTGCGCCCCGGCGGCGCACCTGAGTGCCCGGATATTGCTGCCATCCAGCGCAGTTGCGGACCAGTCAGCGAGACCATGAGCATCAAGAGAAGAAAGTAACCTGTTGAAAATAATGTTAATCACTCCCGATTTAGACCATCGATTAAAACGGTTATAAACGGTCTTCCATGGGCCATATCGCTCAGGCAAATAGCGCCATGGTGCGCCTGAACACAGCACCCAGAACATGCCGTTGATGATCATACGATGTTCAGCCCATGGACGTCCGGCCCGTGGTGTTGCTGGTTCAGCAGGTAATAAGGGCTGGATGATAGTCCATGCTTCATCGGGAAGGTCGTAGCGAGCCATAGTTCAGTGTGTTGTGGAAACAGGTAGTTACTATATCTCAGGTGATTAAGGGACGCAGCCTAATAGACAAGACGTAGTCATGTAACTGCTCTCTTTTCAAATGCTGCTGATAACCTCCAGACTGAGATGCGGCTGAAATAGCTATCTCACTAACCGGGACTGATATTGCCCGCAATTTATCTAATATTTCGTCGGCTTCTGTTAACTTTTCCCGAAGCTCTGCTGCCAGCCCAAAAACCTTGAAACTCTTAACATCAAATTGAAAAAGAATTATAGTTAATATTCCCGCAACCAGACAAACTGTACCTCCAGAAGCATTACCTATAGTAGCGTTTATAGCGCTCGCAATAATTAGGGCAAGCTCTAGCAGCAAAAATATCACTTTGAAAAACATGTCGATTAACATTAAGCAGCCCCCGTCATTTTTTATTATATTAGTGCTAATGTTATTAAGTCCTCAATTATTTTTATCTCTTGCTCATTAATACCCAGCAAAGGGCGGGCCTCATACTGCACTTCTTTGCCTTTGTGTGACGGCCGGTCGCGCAGCCCATAATGATGCACGCGGGCCATGCGCTGCACGTTACCCGCAAACTCGATCACGGCTTCATTCGGACTGGCCTGCGTCTTCATGTACTTAGCGGTGCGCAGCTTTGCGAACATCTCGCGCTTTATCCGGCCCTTTTTGCTGCGCACCGGCTGCGTTTTACGGGGCTTAAACGGAGTGCCGTCCGGGGCATGCTGGCGCTTGATATTCTGCTGCTGACTCGCGCGCAACTTCTTCGCGATGGTTCGGCCATCTCTTTACGCGCCGTGGCTGACAGGCTGCTGATAAGCGCCTCCAGACGGTCATTTACAAGTTGCAGCTCGCTCATGTCTGCAACTCGCTGACCAGCTCGCCGTGAAAATAAAGCTGCACCGGCCGCGCGTCATTGTCCGGCAGTGGGTTCTCGCCGACGTGCGTCACATGCAGTCCGTCGTCGGCCCGCTCCACGATCACGCGCTCGCTCAGCTGTAGCTCAATACTGATATCGCTGGCCGTGTCGCTGATCACTTCCGCTTGGAAGGTAAAGCCCGTGCGGCGCTTTTCCTCGGTTGCCATAATGTCGGGTTCATTCGTGCGCAGCCATGCCAGCAGCGGCACAATCAGCAGGTCGATGTTACCGGTGTAGTCGGTAATGACCATGTTAAGCCGGTATTGGTATTCAAACGACAGCGAGCTGGCAAGCGTCGAGACGATGCGCCCGCTGTCGATAAACACGTTGAGCGCATCAGGGTTTCGCTGCAGCTCCGGCACGCTGTCGGTCAGCGCTTGGCGCAGTTGTTGAGGTTTCAGCATCGTGCTGCTCCTGGCAGTCTTTGATTGTTTCGACCTGCAGCCCGCAGGCGGCGAGCGCGGCCTCAAGCTGGCGATTATCCGCCGCCAGATCGCCCGCCGTTTTAAGGCTGTTTCCCGGCACCGGGCAGCTTGTCACGCGCGGACACCCAATCCAGATAATCTCTGGCGCTGGCAAAGGCCGGGCGAGCGTGCAGCCGGATAACATCGTCAGGCAGAGCAGCAGCAGACCAGTCGCGCAGTATCGGATTTGCATCGGTTTCTCTCTGTATAGTCATTTCTCGGTTAAGCGCGGCCGAACTGGCGCGCCCCTGCATCAGCCGCAGCTCGGCCTCACGCTTCTGGCTGGCCCTCGCATCCGCGTCCAGCTTGGCTATCGCTTTGTCGCGGCTCTCGATACCGGCCGACAGCGTGCCGATAATGCGCTGCGCGCTGGTCAGGTCGTCTTTTGCGACTTTCCACTGCCAGCCGGTCACGCCCAGCGCCAGCAGTGCGACGGCAAGCAGGGCGGCAATCAGGCGCGTCATGGTGCACCCCGCAGGCAGTAGGCTGTCTCGGCCGCACGGCGGTTTTCCAGCCCGCGATTTTTAACGCCATTGACGTACACCCAGCGCCGCAGTTCGCTGCAGGCCGCATACCAGTGCTGCAGCCGGATGTAACGGGCAAAGGTTGAGGCGCACGCTGCACGTACACCGACGTTAAAGGCGAAAGAAACGGTCGCGTCATAAACCCGCTGCGGCATTTCTACTGCCATACAGGCATCGATCCCGCGCTCGACTCTCATCACGTCATACACAAGATTGACCGCCGCCTGCCGCTCGCTGACCTGGCTTTGCGGCGTCACGCCTTCGGTGTGACCAATCCTGTTAGTCCAGACTCCGGCGCTGCACTGATAGGGCGAGGTGCGGCCCCCCTCGGCGTTGGCGATAAGCGCAAGCCCGGCCTCGAACTTTTTCAGGGTTTTGAACTGAGGCAGCAGCGCAGCAATTGCCAGCACGGCCACCACGGCACAGCGTTTAACGGTCTGGCTCAAGGCTCACCCCCCGCAGGCGCTGCAGCTCGTAGGTTTTGCGGCGGTAATGCCAGTTGATAAAAAACGTCGCCACGTTAGTGATAAGCGTGATAACGACCACGCCCGAACCGACCATAAAGGCAATATCCTGCGGCGTATGACGACCGAGCCACATCAGAATCAGGCCAACCAGGTAGTTGATCGCAGAGCTGATTTTTTCCATTTTTAGTCCCACAGGTTAACGGTTTCGCCTGCTGAAGATTCCGGCAGCTCAGGCAGCGTCACCTCACAGCCGTGCGGCAGCACCGGCCCGCTTTCGGCCAGGCCCGGATTAGCCGAGTAAACCAGCTCGACGGCCTAGCAGGTTCGCCCGTAATAGCGCTGACAGATTTCATCAACGGTATCGCCCTGCTGTGCGTAAACGATCATCAGAGCAGGTCCATAATGCAGCCGGGCTTACCGGCGAACCATTATCAGCGATCCGCGCCGTCAGGCCGCGCTGCTTTACTGGCAGGGTTATTCCGTGCGCCAGATTGCGGAGACGCTCGGACAGAAAACGCCAACCGTGCAGAGCTGGAAACTGCGCGACGCGTGGGACAACGTTGCGCCCATCAGTCGTGTTGAATCCAGCATGGAAGCCCGGCTGATCCAGCTCATCATGAAAGAGGTAAAAGGGAATGGTGATTACAAAGAGATAGACGCGCTCGGCCGTCAGATTGAGCGCCTTGCCCGCGTTGAGCGCTACCGCAGCAGCGGCAACGAGGCCGACTTAAACCCGAACGTTCGCAACCGCAACCGGGGCGAGCGCCAGCCGGTCGTTAAAAATGAGTTCAGCGAGGAGCAGGTAGACAAGCTGACCGGCGTATTTATGGATAACTGCTTTGAGTACCAGCTCAACTGGCACCGCGCCGGGCTGACTAACCGCATCCGCAATATCCTGAAGTCCCGCCAGATTGGCGCCACGTTCTACTTTGCCCGCGAGGCGCTGATCGATGCGCTGACCACCTTGCGCAACCAGATTTTTCTTTCGGCCAGCAAGGCGCAGGCGCACGTTTTTAAAAACTATATCCTCGACTTTGCCCGCTAGGCCGATGTTGACCTGAAAGGCGATCCCATCGTGCTGCCAAACGGCGCGCGCCTGATATTCCTTGGCACCAACGTGCGTACCGCACAGAGCTATACCGGCAACCTGTATCTGGATGAATATTTCTGGATACCGAAATTCCAGGAACTGCGCAAAGTCGCCAGCGGCATGTCACTGCACAAGAAGTGGCGCACGACCTACTTTTCCACGCCGTCTGCCCTGTCACACAGCGCCTATCCGTTCTGGTCAGGCGAGCTGTTTAACAAGGGGCGGCGCAGCAAAGATGACCGCATCGAGATAGACCTGTCGCATTCTAATCTGGCGAAAGGCGCGCTGTGCGGTGACGGGCAGTGGCGGCAGATTGTCACGGTTGAGGATGCGCTGACCGGCGGCTGCAACCTGTTCGACATTAATCAGCTGCAGCTTGAGTATAGCCCGGCGGAATATCAGAACCTGCTGATGTGTGAGTTTGTCGACGACGAGGCAAGCGTGTTCCCGTTTACCGAGCTGCAGAGCTGCATGATCGACAGCCTGGAAGAGTGGGAAGACTTTAACCCGTACCTGCCGCGCCCGTTTGCATACCGGCGACAGCGCAGGCTGTGCGGTTATCGCGCCGCCGCTCGTTGCGGGCGGAAAGTTCCGCGTGCTGGAGCGTCACCAGTGGCGGGGCATGGACTTTGCCGCGCAGGCGAAATCTATCGAGGACTTAACGAAAAAGTACACGGTTGAATATATCGGCGTGGATGCCACCGGCATCGGCCAGGGTGTTTTTCAGCTTGTACGCCAGTTTTACCCCGCCGCGCGTGAGATCAAATACTCACCGGAAGTAAAAACGGCAATGGTGCTGAAGGCGAAGGACACCATCAGCAGCGGGCGGCTTGAGTATGACGCCGGGGCAACAGATATCACGCAGTCGTTTATGGCTATCCGCAAAACCATGACGGCCAGCGGCAACCGCTCAACCTATGAGGCGAGCCGCAGCGAAGAGGCCAGCCATGCGGACGTTGCCTGGGCCATCATGCACGCACTGTTAAACGAACCGCTTACCGCTGCCAGCGGCGGCGCTAACCCCTCAATTCTGGAATTTTACTGATGAGCAAACGCAGAGGCCGCAAGGCTCACACCGCCACCGCGCAGCCGGTACAGGCAACCGCACCACAGCAGCACGCCGAGGCGTTTACCTTCGGTGAGCCTACCCCGGTTATGGATAAGCGCGATATTCTGGATTACGCAGAGTGCATCGGTAACGGACGCTGGTTTGAGCCGCCGGTCAGCTTTAACGGCCTGGCGAAAAGCCTGCGCGCGGCCGTGCACCACAGCTCGCCGATTTACGTAAAGCGCAACATTTTGGCATCCACCTTTACCCCGCACCCGATGATGAGTCAGCAGGAATTCAGCAAATTTGCGCTTGATTATCTGGTCTTCGGCAACGCCTTCGCCGAACTGCGCCGCAACACTCTGGGTAAGCCGCTGCGCCTTGAAACGACCCCGGCCAAATTTACCCGCAGGGGCGTGAGGGATGGTGTTTACTGGTTTGTGAATGACTGGAAAGAGCAGCATGAATTTTCGGCCGGCAGCGTGTTTCACCTGCTGGAGCCGGATATCAATCAGGAGCTGTACGGCCTGCCGGAATACCTCAGCGCGCTTAATTCTGCCTAGCTGAATGAAGCGGCGACGCTGTTCCGCCGCAAGTATTACCAGAACGGGGCGCACGCCGGTTATATTCTGTATATGACCGACGCGGCACAGAGCAGCAGCGACATTGACCGGATGCGCCAGGCGATGTGCGATACGAAAGGGCTCGGTAACTTCCGTAACCTGTTCATGTACGCACCGAACGGCAAGCCGGACGGGATCAAGATTCTGCCGCTCAGTGAGGTGGCGACGAAAGACGATTTCTTTAATATCAAGAAAGCCAGCCGTGACGACCTGCTCAGCGCGCACCGCGTGCCGCCGCAAATGATGGGGATTATCCCGGACAACTCCGGCGGATTTGGTGACGCGGTGAAAGCGTCTCAGGTGTTCGTGCGTAACGAACTGACACCGCTGCAGGAGCGCATGAAGGAAATAAATGATTGGATGGAACTAGAAGTAATTTCTTTTAAAGAATATACCCTTTCATAAAGCGCAGGCCATTATGGCCTGCTGATTTTAAGCTGACAAATCAAATTGCTGCGTAGTACTAAGATGCTCAAAAATCTTTATTGATGTAACATCTTCCTTGTTTGACATCCCTTCTTTTAATTCAATAAAATACAACTTATTTTTGCTATAAAAAAGAGAATCAGGAGACTTCTCTTTCATCTCTTTTTTATAAATATTAGGGCAATTCAGTACTTTATTGAAATTAAACCCAATAAAATCGCGATTCCCTGAGTCATTGTAGCTCAACGCCTGTACGTCACACAGTGCATTATTATAAACTTCTTATCAAAGAGCTCCTTCTCTTTAGAAATCATCTAAATCCTCCTGATTTAGCTCCCTCAATGGAGATGCTAACAAATCAATAGCATGTGAAACATTATCTGTAATATCGACAAAGTATATATAGTCTTCGTCAGGAAATCTTTCAGTAAGATAGAAGTGATTCTCGATAGATAATCTATCGCTATAATGCTTTAGGGCATCAATTATGTATGGACTATGCGTAGTTATTACTATGTCCACACCTAAAGAAACCAATTCACATATTATTTCAGCATAAAATATTTGCCACTTAGGATGTAAATTAGCTTCAGGCTCATCAATGATTAACAACGAATTTTCAGCTGCAGAACCACACTTAATAAGCATATCTAGCATACCAAGAGATTTGATTCCAGAAGCTATGTTGCCTGACGTTATTTTATAGCCTTTTTTCTCGAGATAGAAATCGTTCTGCTCGATATCATCGACAACTTCACCACGAAACGTGGAATTAATTTCATTCGACAGTTTCGATGATTCATTATGGAAAGTACCATCATCAAAAATGCTTACATGGCCAAAAACGTTATAAACTGACTCACTACAGTTTTGTAGAAAGATCTTTGACGTGTAAAGGAACGGTTAACCGCCCAGGCTCCACATTTCCATTAAAAAGCGTTTTTGAATACCTAATGAGGTTATGGAATTGCATAACGCTTGGCGAATCTACATAAGTAGAATCTGCGTAACCTAAACCATCAGCGTATTTAAACTGTGAAATCCCGTCTTTCGTCCAAGAAATATCAATCAAAGGGCTTGCACCATCAATTACTTCAATTGATGCCTTGCTTTGATTCGCATTTCCCTTTTGAATTATTTCACCACGGAATTCAGAAAAAAAGGCCTTTCTGAGAGCGCGATTTATAGCTGATAACTCATCATCTGGCTCTTTCATAATCTGTAAGATTTTTTCTATTTCTTCCCTTGCAGATTTCGCCAGTAAAGCAGATAATATCCCTGTGTTAGCCAAATGCTCTATATAGCGTTCTCTTTCGTATATTGTTTTAGCAATATCCAAGCGCAACGATGTATAGAATTTTCGAGGATTAAATAAATCTCTAATTTCTGGCGATTCAGAAATATTAATTCTCCTTCTTAAGTTGAAATAAATCTTTTCAACAATTGAAGTGACTCTTTCTTCTTTATCTTCTTCAATATCTTCCTCGTAGCGAGAAATAGCTTTTATCATTGAGAAAAGAATTTTACCAACAGTACTCTTGCCTGTATCATTTTCCCCGGTGATTACCGTAAGACCACTAATAGCCACATCGGCTTGCGAAATTGTTCCAAAATTATTGATTTTAATACGCATATTTAATTCACTCTCGCGTAAGCATCCCATCTATGCACACTTTAGCATATGTTTGCAGCTATGTTTATGCGAATGTGTGTAGGCGACGTTAGCTACATGTGGCCTTCTGCGCGCAATGCCATCCCCGCCACGCCTGCCCGCTTTATGCAGTGGTTTTCATGCATCTGCATGACACAAACAAAAGCCCGCCAGTACTGGCGGGCCGAAGGGTAAACGATCCTTCAAGGATCATGCGGATTCATGCAGCATAGTCATGCACTGCCGGGTTTATCTTCTTTCGCAGGTTCAGGCGTTGAGAAATCGTCGAAAGACTTGTAGGTTTCGGTATCAAAAAGTGAAACGCCCTCAACCTGATCCATAGGCATTACGTGCCGGAAATGCCCGAAATTAAGTGGCACAGAATCAGCTGTAATGTCTTGGCTCAAGTAAAGCACAAAATATCTGTGCTGTTCGTGATAGCGCAGCGTATTTTTATCACGGTAGCCGCTGATGTAAGAGATGATGGCAAGCTGCTGTGTGTCGTGATGCTCCATGCGAGGCGCAGCTACATAACCGATATAAACTTTCCGTGATTTCAGAGTAACAAAAATCAGCTGTCCTTCATCGATTGCTTGGAGCAGCAATGACTCAATGCCATCCTGTGCTGCCATTTCACGATATGCCTTTTGCCTTTCTTCGTTGTTTTCTAGCGCGCGCTTAGCGCTGTTTCCCTGCTCAATAGCAAGCCATACAGCCATTGCCATTGAAAGAACAAAGAAAAGTGGATAGGACATGACCTTAACATCCGTTAGCCATGAGTAATAATCAGCGTGGAGGCTGGGCCATATCATACCCAATGTTGACTACAGTACTGACCAGAAGGAGGAAAACAAAAAGAGGGCGGTGATAACGCCAAAGCCCTGAATAGCGAATTTACATCCATACATAGCCACATAAAAGTAAGCATTCCAGCCATCACTTCGGGCTAATTTTATGCGGGATTGATAATGATTCTGTGTGTACCAAAACCCGCATACGAGAACAACCATAATGTGATCAACGGACCCATCAACTATCCCTGTCGTTTAGCAGCCAGTTCTTCCATGCGCGCACGCATTGAGTCGCGTACCTGTTGATTTTTCATATTAACCGTCGCTGAGCCGTTCAGGTCGGTAATGATTTTACCGTTCGAATTACTGACATCATGACGGATAGCTTCCTGCATGATCTTACCCGGAGCGGATAACATCTTTCTGAGAAGTTCGGTCATATAACCTTGATGACACAAACGCCGCTGGCAGCGGCGTTTACAGTGTGCTGCCATGTAACTATAGGACAGCTGCAAGATAATAAAATTCGGTTGGAGCTACTTCTTAACCTACTTACCTGCAGCAATCAACAGATTTTAGGTGTAATGCTCATTACGGCCTAACGTCTCGCAATGCTCGATGTTCAACCGTGCCGCCATCAAAATCAAGATTTTGGCGTCAGCTCGGTTATCAATGCAGCCAGCTGTCATCTGCCCAGACGTTCTGAAGTAAATCATTTAGCCTGCGCCGGTCTTCATCAACTTCCACACCGGGCATTTCGATTTTGTTGTAACTGCCCTGCCGCACCTGTACCACTGCATTAGGAAACAGCGCAATCACTCGTTTATCTACTTCTTCCCGGAAAGCATCTACCACCGACTGACTGGTTTTCTGATTCTTGACGAGCATGATTTCAATACGCAAAATTTCGAAATCTCGATTTTACTTATCAAGCGGCATAGCTGAAAAGATGACCGAAAACTGCTGATTGGCCATTGAGGTATTACGCGCTATTTCTGCTATGAGATTTAGAGCGATCACTCTGTCCTGCTCCCTACAGATCCCTTCAGAAGTAAGCTGCGCAATCAATTCAACCCGCTCAAGCATCACTCGCTCTTTTAAACCGTTATCCATGTGCCCTCCCCACCAAAAAAACTGTCTATTTATACAGTACCATAGCATTTACAGGTTGCGAAAGAAAAATGTCCCAGCCACATAGATTTTTTATCTAGCTGATAAAGAACATTTTTATCGATGCCGCCCTCAAACTCAGCTTGTCAGGACAACTTAATGAGCTGATTGTTGATTGCTTAAGGTTTTCAAACTACAGCCCATTATTTTTCTCTTTTTGTACGGTGCTTTTCTGCTAAACGGTTAAATCGATCTAATACGAAAGCCCGTTTCGGCTCCAGTATTGGGCGGGCCAGTTCTCCATTGGGTAAGCTGCGGAACAAGTGACCGGCAATTTTAGTCTGCGTGCCGCCAATCAGACGCACGGCCATCCCGCGACTGATGGTTTCACCGCTTAAATCTCTCACCTGCCTATTACTTTATCGCACGCAGTTTCGATTTTATCCGACCGCCTCAGCTTAAGATGCCGCTTTTCTGGCCTTTCCGCCCTTATCCGGTTAAGAAGCTGCCGCCGTTCTTTTCTGCTCATGCTTTCCAGGTCGAATTTTGCGAAACTTTCCGGCTGGTTCGAATCCTCGGATCTCAAACCTCCCGTACAGTTATTGACAGAACTCCGAGAGGACGCGTCCGCGTCCTTAAAATCAAAACCCAAATCAACGGCACGTTTCGGCACAATCTTCCACTGCGCCAGACGGGTGAGGATCGGCGTGTCTTCGCCAACTTCAGTTGCATAAACGCCCTTGATGCGCACGGTTTCCTCACCGTACTCGTTCGCCGGGTTGGCCACACTGCCGTCGTACTTCTCGATCAGGCTGATGCGGTTGCCTTCCTCGTCTTCCAGCTCCATGTCCTTCAGAAACTCACGGGTGCGGCGCTTCTGCTCGCGCCATTCGGAGACGGTCATGCTGCTGGCGTAGGGGGTATGCTTTTTGCTGACGTTAGCCAGGGCAATCTGCAGATGCTCGCGCCATGACGCGGCGACGCGGCGCAGGCGGCCCTTCCACCATTTTTCGACCTGCATGCGCATGATCGCCGGGGTCACTTCCTCCGGGTAGAACAGGTGGGACGTGACCTTTTCCCACAGCGGCGGCGGTCATGTAAACGCGGTGCGTGTACCGGTAATCCGACTCGTCGCTGGCCTGCGCGTGCGCCTGTACCAGCTCGGCGAGGATAAAATTAGCCACATCCCCAGCCAGCAGATCGACGTCGGCGCGCGCCATATCAGGCAGGCGGTTAAATCGGCGCATTAGCTCCCACAGCGTACCGGCCGCGCTAGCCGCAACAGCCTGTTGAGCGACATTGCCTGCCAGCAGGTTAAACGTACCGCTGCTCATTTCGCCGAGGCGGTACCGATCACTAACGCATTCAACGCGTGGCAATGTGCGCTCAACAAAGGTTTTTGCTAAGTACGCATTGGCACGGGCAATGCCCTAGGTCTTTTCAAACTCGCTGACGCGGCGTTTCACGTCGAACTGTATTAGGTTCGGCTGCTTTTCGAGTAGTTCCTGCGCACGCACTAAAGCCGCAATCATCTGACTGTAGCTGTGCATTTCCTCATAGGTGGGGTACGGGCTGGCGATGGCTTCCCGTGGAGCATTCCACGGGTAGGCATATTGTTGTGCATCAGACATTATCGGGAATACCGTTCGGCCACTTCCTGACAGCTGACACAGCGAATCACGCCACGCACGGCGCGGCGGCGCTGTTCAGGGATTGGCGCATCGCAGTCTTCACAGAAGGAAGCCGCCACGCTGACCGGGCGATTAACCACGCTGGCGATATTCCGTGCCAGCAACTCATCGGCGCGGGCCTGCGCCATGTCCATTGAGTCGGCCATCAGTGCAGCTCCTGCGATTCATTCTGATAGCGCTCAGCCTCGCGGCGGATCAGATCAGCGGCTTCAATGCCGGAAAGCCCCTGCTGATGAACGTGCAGAGCAAGCTCGACCAAGCGCCCTGAAACTGCCAGTGCGCGGTCTTTGCGCTCCTCGATCCGCGCCTTACTGATAATTACTGCCAGCGCTTCAGTGTCAGCATCAAATTTAAGTGTCTCGATATTTTGCATTTCACTTTCTCCTGAATTTAGGCAAAAGAATGCCCGGCGGGTGTACGCCTTTATTTGCTTCTGATTAATTAATTAGAAAGGGTCATTCGCTTTGGAAATAAACTCACGACTGCTTTTAAATTATTCATCGCACAAATAAGCGCCTTTCTTTCATCAGTAGTCAGTTCACTAAATTCAGCGTCGTGCCTGTCTTTACCGATGTTAGCCAAGAAAAGAATTGCGCTCAGTGCGCGCTTATTGTCCCGGTAATTACTGTCTGTCACATCGCGCATTTCAGAGAAAAAACGAGCCATATCTTTTTCACAGTTGCCCTGAAGTGTTCAACTAAAACTGGCCACCGCTTTAGAGTTTTTCCAGTATCGGTTTTCCGATTCGTTTGGGGGTAACCCACCGTTATAGTCATGCGGCCTTAGCGAGCTGTAATATCCGACGATATAGTCTGTGATCGCATGTGCAGCTTCGCTAAAGTTTATATAACCTGTCACTGGCACCCACTCGTTTTTCAGACTTCTGAAGAAGCGTTCCATCGGGCTGTTGTCCCAACAGTTTCCACGTCGGATCATACTCTGCCTGATCCGGCAACGCCACAGTAACTGCCTGCTTGTATAGTGGCTACCCTGGTCACTGTGGAACATCGCTCCGGCTGGTTTACCGCGAGTTTCCCACGCCATTTCCTGCGCTTTGATGGTCAGCCTGCTGTCCGGTGAGAATGACATTGCCCAGCCTACCGGTTTCCTTGCCAACAGATCGAGAACAACAGCGAGGTAAGCCCAACGCCTGCCTGTCCAGATGTACGTCACATCGCCGCACCACACCTGATTAGGCTCTGTCACTGCGAACTGTCGCTCAAGGCGATTCGGGATAACGATGTGTTCATGACCACCACGTTTATACCGGTGGGTAGCCTTTTTTAATATGTCGTTTTCCATTTCAATACGTTGTAGCTTTTTCTTCAGCTCGCGTATTTCAATCTGTTCCGGGGTTATAGGGGAGGCTTTAGGTATTTTGCCCTGTCGTTCATCCCGCAACTGTTTTCCCCATCGCGTCATGGTAGAAAGACCCACATCCATAGCATTGGCCGCAGCTGCAACGGTGTAGTTCTGATCAAGGACCAGTTGAGCGGCTTCGCGTTTAAACTCTGCGCTGAAATTTCTTTTTTTCATTATGGCACCTGTGTTGTTCTGAGGTAAGCATATCACCTCTGTTCAGGTGGCCAAATTTAGTGTGCCACTTTAAGCCAACTGGTGAATCACGATGGCTGTCAGTGATAAGATACGGCTTACCAGATACATTAGGCACATACATAATTCGTCCATCTGAATCAAACTCGGGTTTTGTCTCTATAGACAACTTGTTGATTACTATGGATTGACTCAGAATCATCTTCACGATTTTCGCCTCATGTATACCAAAGTGACACGTTGTATTCTGGATAGTATCTAGAATACATCTGGCATACAAATTTTCGGATTTATATGGGTTTAACACGGTTTCACATGGGGCCACTTGAGTACTTATAAAGCCATAAAAACGAGTAAATTCAATATGAAAGAGTCTGTAGACAAGGACTTTTCCACCCATACGCCAATGATGCAGCAATACCTGCGCCTGAAGGCCGATCATCCTGACATCCTGCTGTTTTATCGTATGGGCGATTTCTATGAGCTGTTCTACGACGATGCCAGACGCGCATCGCAGCTGCTGGAGATCTCGCTGACCAAACGCGGCGCGTCCGCCGGTGAACCGATCCCGATGGCCGGCGTGCCCTATCATGCCGTTGAGGGCTACCTGGCGAAGCTGGTTCAGCTGGGCGAATCGGTGGCGATCAGTGAACAGATTGGCGATCCGGCACTCAGCAAAGGTCCGGTTGAGCGTAAAGTGGTGCGCATCGTGACGCCCGGCACCATCAGTGATGAAGCGTTACTGCAGGAGCGCCAGGATAACCTGCTGGCAGCCATCTTCCAGAGCCAGCGCGGTTTTGGCTATGCCACGCTGGATATCAGCTCCGGGCGTTTCCGCCTCAGCGAGCCGGGCGATGTCGAGACCATGGCGGCCGAACTGCAGCGCACTAATCCGGCAGAGTTGCTCTATCCGGAGGATTTGCAGGCCATGACGCTGATCGATCAGCGCCGCGGGCTGCGGCGGCGTCCGCTGTGGGAATTCGAAATCGACACCGCGCGTCAGCAGTTGAACCTGCAGTTTGGCACGCGCGATCTCAGCGGCTTTGGCGTCGAGCAGGCGCATCTGGCGCTGCGCGCGGCGGGCTGTCTGCTGCAGTATGTTAAAGATACGCAGCGCACCTCGCTGCCGCATATTCGCTCGCTGAGTATGGAGCGCCAGCAGGACAGCGTCATTATGGATGCGGCTACCCGGCGCAATCTGGAAATCACCCAGAATCTGGCGGGCGGCAGCGAAAATACGCTCGCGGCGGTGCTGGATAAAACCGTCACGCCGATGGGCAGCCGCATGCTGAAGCGCTGGCTGCATATGCCGCTGCGCGACGTGGCCACCATCACGCGCCGCCAGGAATCAATTGCCGAACTGCAGCCGCTGAGCGAAGAACTGCAACCGGTGCTGCGCCAGGTGGGCGATCTGGAGCGTATTCTGGCACGTCTGGCGCTGCGCACCGCGCGTCCGCGCGATCTGGCACGCATGCGTCATGCCTTCCAGCAATTGCCAGCGCTCAATACTCAGTTAGAAGGCGTGGCCACGCCCCATCTCAATGCGCTGCGCGATCGGATGGGGGATTTCAGCGAACTGCGCGAACTGCTGGAAAGCGCCATTATTGAATCGCCGCCGGTGCTGGTGCGCGACGGTGGCGTTATCGCGCCCGGCTATAACGCCGAGCTGGACGAGTGGCGCGCGCTGGCCGACGGCGCCAGCGACTACCTTGACCGCCTGGAGATTCGCGAGCGCGAAAAACTGGGACTGGATACGCTGAAGGTTGGCTTCAACGCTGTGCACGGCTATTACATTCAGGTCAGCCGCGGACAGAGCCATCTGGTGCCTATCCATTACGTCCGCCGCCAGACGCTGAAAAATGCCGAGCGCTATATCATTCCCGAACTGAAAGAGTACGAAGACAAGGTCCTCACGTCGAAAGGCAAAGCGCTGGCGCTGGAAAAGAGCCTGTATGACGAGCTGTTCGATCGCCTGCTGCCGCACCTCGAAGCGCTGCAGCAGAGCGCTGCGGCGCTGGCGGAGCTAGACGTACTGGCCAACCTAGCCGAGCGCGCCTGGACGCTCAACTACTGCCGCCCGGTGCTGCAGGAGAAAGCCGGTATTCGCATCACCGCCGGTCGCCATCCGGTGGTGGAACAGGTGCTGAAAGAGCCGTTCATTGCCAACCCGCTGTCGCTCTCGATGCAGCGTCGCATGCTGATTATTACCGGCCCCA
Source organism: Type-A symbiont of Plautia stali (assembly GCF_059731155.1). Lineage (NCBI taxonomy): Bacteria > Type-A symbiont of Plautia stali. Next base: position 3,064,496 of record NZ_AP035891.1, read on the forward strand.
ACATGGGCGGTAAGAGTACCTACATGCGGCAGACGGCCCTGATTGCACTGATGGCCTGGATCGGCAGCTATGTGCCGGCGGAAGAGACGGTGATCGGCCCCATCGATCGCATCTTTACCCGTGTCGGTGCCGCCGACGATCTCGCCTCTGGCCGCTCTACCTTTATGGTCGAGATGACCGAGACCGCCAACATTCTGCATAACGCCACCGAAAACAGCCTGGTGCTGATGGACGAAATCGGCCGCGGTACGTCCACTTATGATGGCCTGTCGCTCGCGTGGGCCTGTGCCGAAAGCCTGGCGAATCGCATCAAAGCCATGACGCTATTTGCCACCCACTACTTCGAGCTCACGACCCTGCCGGAGAAAATGGAAGGCGTGGTGAATGTGCATCTTGATGCGGTGGAACACGGTGACACCATTGCCTTTATGCACAGCGTGCAGGATGGCGCCGCAAGTAAGAGCTACGGCTTGGCCGTGGCGGCGCTGGCCGGCGTGCCGAAAGAGGTGATAAAGCGTGCGCGCCACAAGCTAAAAGAGCTGGAAGCGCTGTCGGGCAGTTCTGCGGGCTCAACGGTGGAGGGCTCACAGCTGCCGCTGCTGGTGGCGGAAACCTCGCCGGCAGTGGAGGCGCTGGAAGCACTCGATCCGGACAGCCTGACGCCCAAACAGGCGCTGGAGTGGATTTACCGCCTGAAAACCCTCATGTAACCTGCCACCGGCGCGTGCACGGCGCGCGCCGGCCTGAATGGCAGGCATAAAAAACGGTGACCTTGTGGTCACCGTTTTTATTGCCAACTACGGCTTATTCGCGGAACAGTGCTTCGATATTTAGACCCTGCGTCTGCAGAATTTCGCGCAGACGACGCAGACCTTCTACCTGAATCTGACGGACACGCTCACGGGTTAAACCGATTTCGCGGCCCACATCTTCCAGCGTTGCCGCTTCATAGCCTAACAGGCCGAAACGACGTGCCAGCACTTCACGCTGCTTGGCATTCAGTTCAAACAACCACTTAACGATGCTCTGCTTCATATCATCGTCCTGCGTGGTGTCTTCCGGACCGTTGTCTTTCTCATCGGCCAAGATATCCAGCAGCGCTTTCTCGGAATCACCGCCTAACGGCGTATCAACCGACGTAATGCGCTCGTTGAGACGCAACATACGGCTTACGTCATCAACTGGCTTGTCCAGCTGCTCGGCGATCTCTTCCGCACTCGGCTCATGGTCCAGCTTGTGCGACAGTTCACGCGCGGTACGTAGGTAAACATTCAGCTCTTTAACAATGTGAATCGGCAGACGAATGGTACGGGTTTGGTTCATGATAGCCCGTTCAATGGTCTGACGAATCCACCAGGTGGCATAGGTTGAGAAGCGGAACCCGCGTTCCGGGTCAAACTTCTCTACGGCGCGAATCAGGCCGAGATTACCCTCTTCAATCAGATCCAGCAGCGCCAGACCACGATTGCTATAACGACGGGCAATCTTTACCACCAGGCGTAAGTTACTTTCGATCATGCGACGACGAGAAGGAATGTCACCGCGTAATGCGCGACGGGCGAAGAACACCTCTTCTTCCGCCGTTAACAGTGGTGAATAACCAATCTCGCCGAGGTAAAGCTGCGTCGCATCCAGAACGCGTTGCGTCGCACCCTGTGACAGCAACTCTTCTTCAGCTACTTCATTATCACTAGGTTCGTTCTCAACGAGAACCTTCTCATCAAAAACCTCAGCTCCGTTCTCCTCGAATTCCGCATCATCGTGTAACTCATTAACTTTCAGCGTATTCTGGCTCATAAGCGGCTCCTACCCGTGATCCAAGGGCAGAACACCTAAGGTTCTGCCGGATTATCGCTGCGGTAAATAACGCAACGGGTTTACGGATTTCCCCTTGTAACGAATTTCAAAGTGCAATCTTACTGAACTGGTTCCGGTGCTACCCATGGTAGCGATTTTTTGCCCCGCCTTAACTTCCTGTTGTTCCCGGACCAGCATGGTATCGTTGTGGGCGTAGGCACTCAGGTAATCATCGTTGTGTTTGATGATGATTAAATTACCGTACCCGCGGAGCGCGTTGCCTGCGTATACCACCCTTCCTGATGCAGTGGCGACGACAGGTTGTCCACGCGACCCGGCGATATCGATCCCTTTGTTTCCGCCTTCCGCAGCGGAGAAGTTATCGATGATCTTCCCATCAGTCGGCCAACGCCAGCTTCCCACTGGGGTTGTGCTATTAGTTGTGCTGCTAACTGTGGGCGGTGCGGTAACCGGAGCTGTGGTCGTTGCCACATTATTTGCCCCTTTCGACGGCAGCATTTTCCTGCCTGTCGAACCCGAATCATCAGAATACGTAATAACAGGTTGCTGTGCAACAGGGGTGGATTTAATTTGCGTCTGATTCGATGCCACCGGAACGCCGCCCTGCGTGGCATCCGCTGCGGTTATCGCGTTACCACCGGTGATGGTCTGACCGTTACCGTTACCCACCTGCAACGTCTGCCCGGCGCTCAGGCTATAGGGCGCCGCGATATTATTGCGCTGTGCCAGATCGCGGAAATCATTGCCGGTAATCCAGGCAATATAGAACAGCGTATCGCCTCGCTTAACGGTATAGGTTTCACCGCCGTAGCTGCCTTTAGGAATATTCCCATAATTGCGATTGTACACAATACGACCATTTTCGGTGGTCACATTATTATTGCCACTAACCATTCCACCCGCAGGCGCGGCTGATGGTGTACCACCGCTTAACATTCCACCACGCGGCATCGCCGGCACGGTGCTGTTCTGCGCGGCGATCATGCCGCCGTCTGTGGTGGGAGCAGCAGCCATACCGCTGTCGCCGCTGTTGCTGTCAATCTGGCTGATGGGGGCTTGTGTGTTGTCGCCAGAGCTACAGCCTGCCAGCCAAAAACCGACCAGTGAAAGTGCCGCCAGACGGCGTAATTGAAATACTGTGCTTCCCGTGCTCATTGATCCCCCGTGATGGCAATCCTGGATAAAACTGTGTGTCGACGTTGACCGCATGATTCACTATTTGTGCCGTCAAAAACGCGCTTTCGCATTGATTAACAAGGATAGTAACAATATCAACTGCGCCATGCGATGTAACGATTGTGAAGAAATACGTAAGATGGCTTTATGCCAGATCGCCCTGAACCAGCGGCACAAAGCGCACCGGCTCAATCGTTTCTTCAATGATTTCACCACTCTGACGACGCAGGCGCTTAAGTACCTGCTGGTCCTCACCAACCGGCAGCACCATTTTGCCGCCTTCTCCCAGTTGCGCTATCAGCGCAGTCGGAATTTCTGGCGGTGCGGCAGTCACAATAATGGCATCAAACGGCCCCCGCGCGGCCCAGCCCTGCCAGCCGTCGCCGTGGCGTGTGGAAATGTTATGCAGATCGAGCTGCTTCAGGCGGCGTTTCGCCTGCCACTGCAGCCCTTTGATGCGTTCAACCGAGTAAACGTGGTTAACCAGATGCGCGAGAATGGCGGTCTGATAACCCGAACCGGTGCCGATTTCCAGCACGCGCGAGGTCGGGTTTAGTTCCAGCAGCGCCGTCATGCGCGCCACCATATAAGGCTGAGAAATGGTCTGGCCGTTGCCAATCGGCAGCGCCACATTCTCCCAAGCTTTATGTTCAAAAGCCTCGTCGATAAAGCATTCACGCGGGACATCAGCGATGGCTTTCAGCAGATGCTCATCGTGAATGCCCTGCGTGCGCAGTTGGGCCAGAAGCGTTTCGATGCGCCGGCTTACCATGCCGGATTCACCTCAGCCTGGTACAGCCCGTCGCCTGCCCTCTTCCGCGCCGCGCCGGCGCCAGGATCAACCTGTCGTAATGTCTTCACGCTAGGGAACACGCCAATGCCGGGAGTCTGAATTCCATCATCGTTGCTGAGCCGTATCCGCATCTGATTCTGACCTTTTTCATTAACCGGTCCACCGACCGCCGCGCCCGTTTTGCGCCTTCAGCGGCGCAAGCGGTCCTGCGCTGGCGGCACAAGGATGTTTGCATTCTAGCGGTGAGGCGCGGGAAGTGGTAGGCGTAAATCACGCAACCGTCGGCAGTTGTCGCAACAATAAGCAGTCAAACGCAATGGCAACCCGTAAAAAGCCCGGCGAAAAGCCGGGCAGATTTATCACCTCAGTGACGATCCGGTAAGCTCACCGCATACAGATACCAGGCCGAGTGCGGCAGCCAGCCTTCCGCCCAGCGCCAGTCGTTATCCTTTCGTGTGACCGCATAGCCTTCATCAAAGGCGATACCGTCCGCCACCTGATTCGACGCGCCGGTGATGCCGTTGACGATACCGCCCGGCAACGTGGTGTATTTCCACGAATTAAAGAACAGATAGCTGATGTGACGATAGCTGCTGCCGGTCAGCATGCTGACGTCGTACGGATTATGACCGAGGATCCAGTTGAGCTGATCCCAGGCATAGCTCTGCAGCTGCTGCGTAAAGGCTTTATCGTCCGCGAACAGCGGCATCGCCTGACGGGCGGCGGCGGCCAGCGACGCGATACGCGCGTTTTCGCCCTGCCACCACGGCGCAGCTTCGCTGTCGTGCGGGAAGAAGAAGCTGGTGCGCTTCACGCCGTCTTTCAGCTGAATCAGCTGGCGCGCATAGCCAAACGGGTTGCGGGTCTCTTTGGTCACCGCCAGTTCAAAGCTCAGCGAGCGTTTCACCGTCTGGCGGATCTTCGCCTGCTGCGCCTGCGGTGCGATGCGCGCGTACTCCAGCAGTGCGATCACCGGCAGACCGGCATCGGACGGATGGAAGAACGGACGTTTTTCGCCGTCGGCACGCCAGTAGTCATGCCAGTTATCCAGCGACGTCAGTCGCGCCATCAGGCTCTCCGCGCGCTGATGCGCCGCAGCCAGATAGACCGCTTTTTGCGAGGCGCGATACAGCTCGGTAGCCGCCAGCAGCGCTGGTGTAATCATCCATGATGTTCTCTTTACCATCGTTCACCATGCGCAGGTTATTTTTCTGCAGGAAGGCAAAGGCATCTTCTGCGGTATGCAGATACTGCCGCCGCGTGAAGTTACCGTCATTCTCCATGGTGCTGGCCAGCGCCAGCGCCGCAATTGACATGCCAGCACCCGAGCGGAAGCTGGCCTGCCACGCCAGCGGGCCGACCGCCTCTTCTTCAACAATGGTGGAATCCGACTCCTTCTCTTTGATCTGCGTGCGCCAGTTTGGATTGGCGATCACCCGGTCCTGAGCCAGCTTTTCTTTGCCCGGCGACGAGATCGTCTGGAAGAAGGATTCACCCGGCCGCTTCATGCGCACCAGGAAATCGGCACCGTACAGCCCTTCGTCGAGCATGCGCCGGCGATACTCATCAAAGTTCGGGTTATCACGCGCCCCGAGATTTTGATAACCGCGCAGTAAACTCCACACCACCAGCGGCGCCTGCTGCGAATTGAAGTAGGAGGTCAGATTCTGGTGCGACAGGTGCACGCAGTAATCGCCGGTGGCGTCATACCAGCCGCCGTGGACGTCAACCGTGCCGCTGCCGGTGCCCGGTGGCAGCGGCAGTTTGCGGTCCGCCTTATCGAACAGGCCGGTGACGCGCTGGCTTTTGAAATAGGCAATCACATCGGACAGCGTATAGTGCTCGAGCAGATCGGCGCCAATGATAAACGGCCCGGAGCGCACATCGCCGTCGCTGCTGGTGGTTTGCAGCACGTAACGGCCCGGCGTTTGCCAGCCGGAGAAATCGGCACGATAGAAGGTGCGATCGCCCCAGCCCGGCACGTCATCCTGCGGCTGCAGCGTGCCGCTCAGCACCGCTTTATTGGTCTCATTATCCAGCAGGGTAAATTTCACCGGCGGTTTAGCACGCGAGTCGCCGGTCAGCTGCACGATAGCGTTTTTCGGCGCGGCGACATCATAGCCTACCTGATTGATTAAAACGTGGGTTTCGGCGTGCGCCAGCCCGGCCAGTAACAGCGCTGCGGTCAGCGCGGAGAAGCGAATCCTCATGGTCATCATCCTTAGTGTCGTGAGTGATTGAACAGGCTAAAAGGGGCAATCATCATGAATTTGACGTCCTTTTCATCTTGGAAAACGTTGCCATAGCCGCCGCCCCAGCTCGGGTTATCACTATGGTTGTTGTAGGCGGTGAGATGCAGCTTAAACACCGTGTCTTTGGTCCAGCCGGACTGCACCTGCCACACCAGATCGCCGTTGATGGCGGTTTCCGTCAGGCGCTGCTACTGCGACCAGTCGCCGCCGCGCGCCGGTTTACCGTCCCAGCCCCAGGCAAACGAGCCACCGATGCTGACGCCAGGCCAGACGATGTCGCTGAGATCGATCATCAGGCCTGCAAACAGCGCTTTTTCGCCGTCGGCGTTGAAGTCAGAGCGCGAATCCCACCACATATCGATGCGGCCCGCGGAGTTGGGATAGATCGGCGTCATCGCCACGGTGTAATAACCCTGTTTCCCCGGTGCGTGCACCACGCTGCCTTCGAGCCGGAACTGGTAGCGATCCCACTGGTACGCCAGCGTCAGGCCCTGCTGCCAAGCAAACTCATCGTAAACATCATAGCGACCGGTACGATCCTGCGAGCCGTAGAACTGCCAGCTGACGCTGAACGGGTTATCCCACAGCGTGCTCTGGCGTGCCGCTTTGGCGAAATATTTGTCGAGATAATGCGGAGATTCGCCCCACGCCAGCTCCAGCGTGTTGCCGTTTTTGAAGTCATACTTCGCGCCCAGCGAGTGCAGATAAGGAATGCGCGTTTGCCGGTCGATTTCGCGAAACTCGTACATTTTGCGATACCACGGCGCTTTGTACTTGTTGGCGCCCATCCACGACAGCGACAGCGCGCTGGCAGCGCCATAGTCATAGACCACCCCGACTTCCACGCGCCCTGGTAGGTGCCGGGCAGAAACCCCCACTGGGTGCCAAGCAGCGTCTGGCCGCTCGGCTGGATATAACCGGCCCGCAGCCAGTAGTCGCCGGCTTTGAGTTTCAGCGCTGCACGGTAGAGATCCAGCCCGTTACGTTCGCCGACGCCACGGTCTTCCCACATCGAAGGCCCGTGACTGAAGCTGATCTCGTTGGGATGCGCCGGGCTGCCTTCAAACAGATCCCAGGTGGCGAAGGCCACCACATCAATGCCCACGGTATCGGCCAGATAGCCGGACAGATAATCGAGCGCGCCGGTCAGCGTGCTTGTGATACCGGTTGGTCTGATAGTGCTGATAGTGCGCGCTGTGCGGATCGAGATCTTTACGCTCACGGTGGCGCTGCCAGTAATAGACGGTACCCTCCAGCGTGCTGTCTTCAACAAATCCTTCCACCAGCGCCGGCGGTGCCGCGCCCAGCATCAGGGTTGCCAGCGGCAGCAGCGCTGCCTTTTTTCTCCTGGTGAATGTATTCATGACCTTTCCTTAAGGTGCACGCGGCCCTGCGTAGCAGCCGCATGCGATTTCCCTGTTTTGGTGTTAACGAATCAGCGCATCAGGCGCCGGTTTTATTCACGCTGCGCAGCGTCCAGCGGCCGTAAATCAGCGTCAGAATGAATGGGGTGAGGAAAGCTACGGCAATTGCCGCCACTTCATAGATCATCTTCGACTCGGGGCCTTCGAACAGGCCGAGTTCAAACACGTTCAGCACCGGCAGGAAACTGTAGGTTTTCACCTGCAGCGGCCCGGTGATGCCACCGCCGAGCGCCGCGCCGATGCAGCCGAAGATAAACAGCATGCGGTACTTGAGATTGACGCCATACAGCGCCGGTTCGGTGATGCCAAAGAACGCTGACAGCGACGCCGAGATCGCAATCTGCCGGTCGCGCAGGCTGCGGGCGATGAAGATCGCGCCGGTTACCGCGCCAAACTGCCCCATCACCGCCGACATAAACATCGCCATGATGGTGTCGTAGCCCTGCACCTAAATATTGATCAGCGCCAGCGGGATAATGCCCCAATGCACACCAAACACCACAAATAGCTGACCAATGCCCGCCATCGGGCTGAGCTGATAGAGCCAGCTATAGCCGCTGGCGATGCCGACGCCAACGTAATCCGCCAGCGGGCCAATCACCGTGAACACCACAAAACCGCAAATCAGCAGCGACAGGCACGGCACAAACACCAGCGCTGCCACCTCGGGGATCCACTGTTTCAGCCGGCGCTCAACCTTGCTCAGCAGCAGTACCGCCAGAATCGCCTGAATCACCGCGCCGCCGTAAATCTTCAGGCTGATGCTCAGGCCGAACAGCGCGAAGTGCGCCGGTAGATCCGGCTGGGTCAGCGGAAACACCATCGCCGCCGTCAGCGCCAGCGCGGTGAAACGGCTGGCACCGAAACGGTCTGCCGCGGTAACCGCAATAAACAGCGGCAGGAAGACAAACACGCCGCTGGCCAGCGCGTTGAACATGGCGAACAGCAGGTCATCGTCCGGCACCCAGCCCTGCGTCTGCAGCAGCACCATGATGCCTTTGATCACCCCGATGCCGGCCAGTACGCCAATGTAGGGCGTGAAGATAGCGCCCAGCGTGGCCAGCATTTTGCCCGCGACGCCGCGCTCGTCTTTGCCGGGCTTCACCGGCTCGGCCACCGGCGCTGCGCCCTGCTGCATCGCCTGATACAGCTGTTCGACCTGCGGCCCGACCACAATCTGCAGCTTTCCGGACGCGTTCACCACGCGGATGACGCCCGGCAGGCTACTGATGGCCGGCATATCGACACTGGCCAGATCGTTTATCGTCAGCCGCAGCCGCGTGGCGCAGTGTGAAATATGGCTGATATTATCGTCGCCGCCGACCTGTTCCCTGATGGCCTGCACCAGCTTCACGTAATCGAGTTTCATTGTTGTTATCCTTATGGCTCGCGCCCGGCGTTAGTCGTAATCACCCGGTTTGGTTTTGCTCTTCATCGACACGCCAAAATCAGTGAATATGCGCTGCGGCAGATTGTTGCCTTTGGCTTCAGCGATGTGATGCGCGAGGATCTGGAACGGAATCACCATCAGCAGCGGCGCCATCCATTCGCTGACGTCCACACCGAGCGCCAGCGTGCGCGCATCATCACTTTCCCTGAGACACAGGCTCCAGACGTGCGGCGTCACGCGCTGCTCATACTGGCGCAGCAGCTGCAGGCGTTCGCGCACCGGCGCCTCGACGTCGATGAAAAACAGCCGGTGCTGCGGATTAATTTCGAAATAGGGGCCGTGCATGAACGCTTCCAGTTCGATGCCCTGCGACGGCACGCGCACCGTTTCGCTGAATTTGGTCTCCATCTCTTTGATCACGCCAATCGCCGGACCAAAGCCAATCGAGATAAAGCGCGGCGCCGCGCTGAGATCGTCCTACCAGCGCTGCCAGAAGCGCTCGGTACGGGCGATGATGTCCGGAATCGCGTCGACGCCGTGCTGCAGTTGCGCCAGCGCCTGCTGCTCCTGTTCTGCGCTGAGACGACCGCTGTGGCGCGCACTGTGCACGCCAATCAGCATCAGCGTCAGAATCGTGGCGACAATAGCCTTTGGTGACATAACCGACGCGCTCCTCGCCGTTCATGATGTCTACTGCGTGATCCACCGCCTGCGCCAGCGGACTGGTGATTTTGCTGGTAATGCCCCAGGTTGCCACGCCGTGCTGTTTTTTCAGCGCATCAATCGCTGCCAGCGTCGAAGTGCTCTCGCCGCTTTGTGAAATCGCGATCACCAGATCGGTCGCCGGATCCCACTGCTCGTAATGCTGAAAATGGAACGGCTCTGCACGCTGATGCGTACGCCGGTCAGTTGCTCAACGTAATACTTGGCGCTGAGCGCGGCGTTGATACTGGAGCCGGTGGCCAGAATCAGCACTGTTTTCGCATTGCCCAGCACCGGTAATCCCTGCAGATAGCGCGCCAGCAGATGGCTCAGCACCTCGGGTTGCTGGTGGATGTAGGTCATCATGGTGGGTTTCATTACCGCTCCTTAAACTGTTTTCCCGCCAACATGAAAACGTTTTCAGGTTGTGAGCCAACTTATTTAATGACGCATATTAAGTCAACGTGAGGATCGTGAAATTGCGATCGCGCTAACAAAGCGCAACGAAAGCAGGCGGATTCGCCGGGGATCAATACCGGCTTTAGCGGTGCGCTGCAGCGCGCGTGCGGGCTTAAGCTGCCGTCCAGCTGCGCCATCATCATGGTGATAATGTTTTGCCCCAGCTGCGGATTCTGGTGATCGACGCTGGTCAGGCGCGGGATAAAATATTCGCTGCCGGGGAAGCGCTCGCAGCTGATTACCGCTACCTGCTCAGGCACGTCAATGCCGCGATCGCGTAGCGCGCGGATCGCGCCCATCGCCACGCGATCGTTGATCGCCACCAGCGCCTGCGGTCGCTCTGCCTGCTGCCACAGCGTATCAATCGCCTGATAGCCGTGTTCAGGATAGAAGTTATTCAGGCAGATCCAGCTGTCGCGCGGCGTAATGCCGGCCTGCTGCAGCGTGGCGTGGAAATGACTGACGCGCTCGCGCGTCACCCACACTTTGCGCGAGCCGCCGATGAAGGCGATATCTCGCAGGCCGCGCGCCAGCAGCTGATTTACCGCCAGCTCGACGCAGTGCTGCTGGTCGCGCATCATGCACGGCCAGCGGCCAGCAGGATGGGGCTGCCCCACTACCACTACCGCCATTTTGTCCATCAGCGATTCCAGCAGCGTCAGGTAGCCAGTCGGAATCGGCGCATAGTCGCTGTGGCCGCCGAGCACGATCACCCCATCGATCTGGCTATTGATAATCGACTGAAAAATCGCGCTTTCGTCATCGTGATGCTGAGGGCTGCGGTTGGCCGACTGGGTATCGTACAGGGTGATTTTGTAACCGATGGCCAGACAGGCCTGCTGAATCTGCGCCACCAGCGTGACGAAGTAAGGGTTAGTGATGTCAGAGACGATCACCGCGAGGGTGTAGCTCTGGCGCGATATCATGCCGCGCGCCATCAGGTTGGGGCTGAACTGATGCTCGGCGATCACCTGTTCCACCCGCGTGCGGGTTTTTTCGGACACCCACGCATGCTTGTTGAGCACGCGCGAGACGGTGGTGATCGACACGCCGGCGAGTACGGCAATATCCTTGATGGTAAGATTTTTGCTCATCGTCGCCAGGTTCGCTTATTCGTCGCCGAGCGGGGCCGCCGAGCCGTTGCTCAGCAGCTTACGCACTACGCCGGTGGCAAAACTGCCGGCCGGCAGCCAGAACTGCAGCTCGAGCGTGACGTCATCCCACCAGTTCCACTGCAGATCTTTCGGCACCACCAGCATGGCGCGCCGCGTTGCATCGACGCGTTCACGCTCCAGCAGGCCCAGCAGATCGGCCGTGCCCGCCAGCTGCTGCTGTTCAAACGCCAGCGTTTCGCCCTGAGTGCCGGGCTCGCCGCGCCCGGCCAGCGGCGCGGTGATGCGCAGCTCGTGGTTATCCACGCGCTGCTGCAACGCAGGTAACTCGTCCGCCTGGGCAACAAACCAGCTACCGCGCCCGGCGAGCTGCAGCGCATCGCCGGGCTGCACGCGATCCAGCGCGCCGTCAAGCTCCAGACGCACGCTGGTCAGCTGATTGAACAGCTGGCTGCGCGCCGCCGACAGCAGAATGCCTTTGATACTGCGGTCGCGTGGACGGAATTTCTCCTCTGCCCACAGGCGCGCCTGCGTCAGGTTATTGCCGCCGTGGCCAAAGCGCTGTTCGCCAAAGTAGTTGGGCACGCCCTGCTGCTGAATCCGCTGCAGCCGCGATTCCACCTGCGCGCGATCGGACACCTGACGTACCACCAGACGAAACGCATTGCCCGCCAGCGCGCCGGTGCGCAGTTTACGCTTGTGGCGAATCACCTGCAGGATCTCCACGCCTTCCAGCTGGAAGCCGGCAAGGTTGGGCATCGCCGTGCCCGGCACGCGGAAGCACAGCGTCTGCTCGGTGACCGCGTGGCGATCTTTCATGCCGGCATAGCTGAGATTGCGCTGATGCACGCCGAGGAATTTGGCGATCGCTTCGGCGACAAAACGCGTGTTGCAGCCAATTTTACGGATGCGCACCAGCAGTTGCTCGGCTTCGCCGTCATAGGGATAGCCGAGATCTTCAATCACCACGAAATCTTCGGGACTGGCTTTGATCACCCCGGTGGCAGCGGGCACGCCGTGCAGGTAGAGCAGTTCACTCATGCCCGATCGGCCTTCACCAGCAGCACCACCGCTTCGCAGGCAATACCCTCACCACGGCCGGTAAAGCCCAGCTTCTCAGTGGTGGTGGCTTTGACGTTGACATTACCCATGTGGCAACCGAGATCTTCGGCAATGTTGACGCGCATCTGCGGCACGTGCGGCAGCATTTTCGGTGCCTGAGCGATGATCGTGACATCGACGTTGCCGATGCGGTAACCCTTCTGCCGGATGCGGCGCCAAGCTTCGCGCAGCAGACCGCGGCTGTCGGCGCCTTTGAATGCCGGATCGGTGTCCGGGAATAGTTTGCCGATGTCGCCCATCGCCACCGCGCCCAGCAGCGCGTCGGTCAGCGCATGCAGCGCCACATCGCCGTCGGAATGCGCAATAAAGCCCTGTTCGAAGGGAATACGCACCCCGCCAATCACCAGCGGACCTTCGCCGCCAAACGCGTGCACGTCAAAACCGTGACCGATACGCATCATGCGTGCTCCTTTAACTGAATCTGAGTGAGATAGAAGGCCGCCAGCGTCAGATCTTCCGGCCGCGTCACCTTGATATTGTCGCTGCGTCCGCTGACCAGCTCAGGATGATAACCGCAATACTCCAGCGCCGAGGCTTCATCAGTGATGGTCGCGCCTTCATTGAGCGCACGCGTCAGGCAGGCGGTCAGCAGCGCATGCGGGAAAAACTGCGGCGTCAGCGCATGCCACAAATCATCGCGTTCGACGGTATGCGCAATGGCACCTTTGCCGGGCTCCGCGCGCTTCATGGTGTCGCGCACCGGTGCCGCCAGGATCGCGCCGACTTTGCTGTGCTCACGCACCGCCAGCAGACGCGCTAAATCATCGGGATGCAGACACGGACGCGCCGCGTCGTGCACCAGCACCCAGGCGCTGTGACGGATGGTCTGTAACCCGGCCAGCACCGACTCGGCGCGGGTTTCGCCGCCGGTGACGCGCAGCACACGTGCATCCTGCGCCAGCGGCAGGCTATCGAACCAGCCGTCATCCGGGCTGACTGGCACCAACACCTGCTTTACCGCCGGATGCGCCAGCAGGCGCGCCACGCTGTGTTCGAGCAGGGTTAACGGACCGATGGTGAGATACTGCTTCGGACAGGCGGCCTGCATGCGGCTGCCGATACCGGCAGCCGGCACCACGGCAATCACATCCGCAGAGGAAGAGAGCTGATTCATGGTTTATCGTTGTTGATTCTGCGCCGCTTGTTGCGCATTACGTTTGTTTTGGTCTGGCACTAGACGATAGAAAGTCTCGCTAGGCCTGATCATGCCCAGCTCGCTGCGTGCGCGCTCCTCAATCGCCTCTGAACCGCCATTGAGATCGTCAATTTCGGCAAACAGCTGATCGTTACGCGCTTTGAGTTTGGCGTTATTCGCCTGTTGTGACGCCACGTCTTCGCTGACGCGCGTGTAATCATGGATACCGTTCTTGCCCAGCCACAGAGAGTATTGCAACCATCCCAGCAGCACGAGCAGCAGTAACGTCAGTTTTCCCATCCCCGTCCCCTGAAAAACGGCTCAATCATCCCATAACTTGACGCCGGACTCCACTGCGGCAGCGAAAATGGCGCGCAAGCAGATTTGTCTGGACAAATAATTACGGGGAAAGCGCCGGACGGCAGGTAAAGTTTTGTAACCTGCCGATGCGTTTGCACATCAGCGCCGGATTACCGGTCGGAGAGAAAGGAGAACAGCAGCCAGAACAGGCATACCACCACTAGGGCGGTGATCAGGCCGCTCCACCACAGCCGGCCACGCAGCATCAGGCTGAGCACGATGCCAATCAGCACCGAAACCGGCAGCAGCGCAAGGAAAAAAGGCCAGGTGTAGAGAAAGAAAAACAACGTGTTGGAGCCGTACAGCAGAAACGGGATGCCCAGCGCACACCAGTACGAGAGAAAGCCGATCACGCCGCCCGGCAGCGATGAGCGTGGCTCATCCGGGGTGCGTTCATCTTTGCGTGCCAGTATGGGGGTAACGTTCTGCATAGAGATCCTGTTGACGCTAAAGCGCGGCAAACCGTGAGATTTGCCGCTGTCGGTTCAGGATCTGATGATATCGTGGTGGCGCAGCAGGTCTAACAATTGGCCGGTCAGTTTTGTAACCAATTGTTCACCATCCAGCTGGATTTCCGGCGCGTCTGGCGCCTCGTAAACGCTGTCGATACCGGTGAAGTTACGCAGCTCGCCGGCACGGGCTTTTTTATACAAGCCTTTCGGATCGCGCGCTTCGCACACCGCCAGCGGCGTATCGACAAACACTTCGATAAACTGCCCGTCACCGAGCAGATCGCGCACCATCTGGCGCTCGGCACGGTGCGGCGAGATGAACGCCGTCAGCACCACCAGTCCGGCATCCACCATCAGTTTCGCCACTTCACCCACGCGCCGGATGTTCTCTTTGCGGTCTTCATCGCTGAAACCGAGATCGCGGCACAGGCCGTGACGCACATTGTCGCCGTCCAGCAGATAGGTGCTGACGCCCAGCGGGTGCAGCGCCTGCTCCAGCGCACCGGCCACGGTGGATTTACCCGAGCCAGAGAGCCCGGTAAACCACAGCACCACGCCACGATGGCCGTGCTGCTGTTCGCGTTCAGCGCGCGTGACCGGATGGTCATGCCACACCACGTTTTCGTCGTGCTGCGCCATTACTGACCGCCCAGCAGGTCGCGTGCGTTCCAGTGCGGGAAGTGACGGCGCACCAGCGCGTTCAGCTCCAGCTCGAAATCACTGTACTGGCCAGCCTGGTTGCGCGCGGCGCTCAGCGGCTGATGGATCATGCCAGTGCCAACGGTCACATTGCTCAGGCGATCGATAAAGATCATGCCGCCGGTCACCGGGTTCTGCTGGTAAGTATCCAGCACCATCGGTTCATCGAACGTCACTTCTACCAGACCGATGCCGTTGAGCGGCAGGCTGTCGACCGCGCGTTTTTCCAGCGTATTGATATCCACCTGATGGAGAATCTTTTCGACGCGGCCACGCGCTTTCTTACCGGCAATTTTCACTTCATAGCTTTGCCCCGGCTGCAGCGGCTGTTCCGCCATCCACACCACGTCGACGGTCGCGGACTGCACCGCCTGCAAATCCGCTGCGGCATCCACCAGCAGATCGCCACGGCTGATGTCGATCTCATCGTTCAGCACCAAGGTAATCGCCTCTCCGGCGGCCGCCTGCTGCAGGTCGCCGTCAAAGGTGACGATACGCGCAACGCTGGATTCCACACCGGACGGCAGCACTTTCACCCGCTGGCCGACGCTGACCACGCCCGACGCCAGCGTACCGGCATAGCCACGGAAGTCGAGGTTCGGCCGGTTAACATACTGCACCGGGAAGCGCATCGGCTGCGTGTCGACCCCGCGCTTCAGCTCTACCGTCTCCAGCACGTCGAGCAGCGTCGGGCCGCTGTACCACGGCATGGTTACGCTTGGGGTGGCGACGTTATCGCCTTCCAGCGCCGACATCGGCACAAAGCGGATATCGATATCATCCGGCAGCTGCGCGGCAAAATCGAGGTAATCCTGTTTGATCTGCTCGAAGGTATCCTGGCTGTACGCCACCAGATCCATCTTATTGATCGCCACCACCAGATGTTTGATGCCCAGCAGCGTGGCGATAAAGCTGTGGCGACGGGTCTGATCCAGCACGCCTTTGCGCGCATCGATCAGCAGGATCGCCAGATCGCAGGTTGAGGCACCGGTCGCCATGTTGCGGGTGTACTGCTCGTGCCCCGGCGTGTCGGCGATGATGAACTTGCGCTTCTCGGTGGAGAAATAGCGATAGGCCACATCAATAGTGATGCCCTGCTCGCGCTCGGCCTGCAGGCCATCGACCAGCAGTGCCAGATCGAGTTTCTCGCCCTGGGTACCGTGGCGTTTGCTGTCGTTGTGCAGCGACGACAGCTGATCTTCATAAATCTGGCGCGTATCGTGCAGCAGACGGCCAATCAGCGTACTTTTGCCGTCGTCGACGCTGCCGCAGGTGAGGAAACGCAGCAGGCTTTTGTGTTGTTGCGCGGTCAGCCAGGCTTCAACGCCGCCCTGCTCGGCAATCTGTTGGGCAATAACGGTATTCATCGGCGTCTCCTTAGAAATAACCCTGACGTTTTTTCAGTTCCATCGAACCGGCCTGGTCGCGGTCAATCACGCGCCCCTGACGTTCACTGGTGGTGGAGACCAGCATCTCTTCAATGATTTCCGGCAGCGTCTGCGCCTCGGATTCCACCGCGCCGGTCAGTGGCCAGCAGCCGAGTGTACGGAAACGCACCATACGCTGCTTAATCACTTCACCCGGCTGCAGGTTGATACGATCGTCATCAATCATCATCAGCATGCCGTCGCGCTCCAGCACCGGGCGCGGTGCAGCTAGGTACAGCGGCACGATTTCGATGTTTTCCAAGAAGATGTACTGCCAGATATCCAGCTCGGTCCAGTTGGAGAGCGGGAACACGCGAATGCTTTCGCCTTTGTTGATCTGGCCATTGTAGTTGTGCCACAGCTCCGGACGCTGGTTTTTCGGATCCCAGCGGTGGAAACGATCGCGGAACGAATAGATACGCTCTTTGGCGCGCGACTTCTCTTCATCACGACGTGCACCACCGAACGCCGCATCAAAACCGTATTTGTTCAGCGCCTGCTTCAGACCCTCGGTTTTCATGATGTCGGTGTGTTTGGCGCTGCCGTGCACGAATGGGTTAATACCCATCGCCACGCCTTCCGGGTTACGGTGCACCAGCAGCTTTGCGCCCATCGCTTTCACGGTGCGATCGCGGAACTCGTACATTTCACGGAATTTCCATCCGGTATCAACGTGCAGCAGCGGAAACGGCAGCGTGCCCGGATAGAAGGCTTTGCGCGCCAGATGCAGCATCACCGAGGAGTCTTTACCGATGGAGTACATCATCACCGGATTGCTGAACTCGGCCGCCACCTCGCGGATGATATGGATACTCTCTGCCTCCAGCTGGCGCAGATGAGTGAGACGATTTTGGTCCATAATTTTTCCTCAAGCCAAATTGACAACGGCGAACTCGCGAGCCCCCTGCTGTGCCGAATGTTGGAACCAGGCAAGTTGCCCGTGCAGATTCACCACTTCGCCAATTACTAACAGCGCTGGCGTTGGCGCGGCAGCTGCCAGCGCCTCGAGTTGTGCTAAGGTGCCGGTCAGCACCTGTTGATCCTGGCGCGTGCCGCGACCAATCACCGCCACTGGCGTTGACGGCGCGCGGCCGTGTTCGATCAGCCCGGCGGCAATTTCCGCCGCTTTCACCGTGCCCATGTAAATCGCCAGCGTCTGACGCGCGCGCGCCAGCGACGGCCAGTCGATACCGTCGCCGTCGGCGCGGCAGTGACCGGTAATAAACAGCACGCTCTGGGCATGATCGCGGTGGGTTAACGGAATACCGGCATAAGCGGTAGCGCCCGCGGCCGCGGTGATACCCGGCACCACCTGGAAGGGAATGCCCGCCGCCTGCGCCGCCTGCAGCTCTTCGCCGCCGCGGCCAAAAATAAACGGATCGCCGCCTTTCAGGCGCACCACGCGCTTGCCCTGCTGCGCCAGCGTCACCAGCATCTGATTGGTCTCTTCCTGCGGCACCGAATGGGCACCGGCGCGTTTGCCGACGCAGATACGATCGGCATCGCGTCTCACCAGCTCCAGCACCTCGTCGCTGACCAGATGGTCATACAGCACCACATCGGCCAGCTGCATCACCTGCAGCCCGCGCAGCGTCAGCAGACCGCTGTCGCCCGGGCCGGCACCGACCAGCGTGATTTCACCCTGATTATCGGAGATGTTTTCCAGTTCGCGATCGAGCGTGCGGCGCGCCTCGTTGACGTTACCCGCCGCCATCTGGCTGGCAAACAGGCCATTAAAAGCCCGCTCCCAGAAGCGACGACGGTCAGACATTTTGTGGTAGCGCTGTTTGACTTTGTCGCGCCACTGACCGGCCACTTCGGCCATCTGCCCAAGATTGGCGGGCAGCAGCGCTTCGATTTTTTCACGCAGCAGACGCGCCAGCACCGGCGCGGTGCCACTGGAGGAGATCGCCACCACCAGCGGTGAGCGGTCAACAATCGACGGGAAGATAAAGCTGCATTTAGGCTGGTCGTCGACCACATTCACCAGCTTGTGGCGCGCATTGGCGGCATCAAACACCTGCGCGTTGAGGGCGTTATCGTCGGTGGCGGCAATCACGAGGAAAACATCGTCCAGCTGCGCCGCGTCGAAGTGCTGAGCAATCCACTCGACGGCGTTAATGTCGCGCAGCGCCTGCAGTTCATGGCCGAGCTCGCGCGCTGCCACCCGCACGTGCGCACCGGCACGCCGCAGCAGCTCAATTTTACGCGCAGCGATTTCGCCACCGCCGACCACCAGCACCGGACGGTTTTTGAGATCGGCAAAGAGAGGCAAGTAATCCACGTTAACCTTGTTAGTTTTACAATAAGTTAACGCGACTATACGTCCCTGCCTTCTGGCAGATGAAATTACGAATTAGCATGAGTAGTTACCAAATGGAATAACGCACCGGGATTGCTGATAACAATTTGTGCTTAACAAATGATATTGCTGGTGTTTCGGAGCGATACAAATTGTGCAGGCGGCGTCACAGTTTCATACTAACTCAGAATTTTTTTACCCTGACGGGATGTCAGAAAAGGACAACCACTATGTTTGCCACTCTCCGCCGCAGCGTGCTGGCAGCACTGATTGCCGGCGGTTTGCCTCTTTTGGCGCAGGCTGCAGCGATCGCACCTAGCCACTTCGCCGAACAGCAGCTGCGTTACATCGCCACTTATTTCCCGGGCCGCATGAGCGGCAGCCCCGCCGAGCTGATGACGGCAGATTATCTGCAGCAGCAGTTCAGCCAGCTCGGTTATCAGAGTAATACCCGGTAGTTTAACACCAGCTATAACTGGCTGGAGAAACAGGGCATCACGCGCCGGCAGCGTGCCGCAGGAGATTCTGATCGTCACCCATCTGGATACCTAGACGCCGCTCAGCCAGCACGAGGCAGATAATAATCTCGGCGGCCTGCGTTTGCAGGGCGTGGACGATAACGCTTCCGGGCTGGGCGTGATGCTGGAGCTGGCGCAGGCGCTGAGTCAAACGCCGCTGCGCTATGGCGTGCGCTTTGTGGCGCTGAGCGCAGGCGAAGCCGGTTTACACGGTATGGAAGATTATCTGGCGCGCATGAGCGTACAGGAGAAGAAAGATACGCTGCTGGTGATCGATCTGAATAGCCTGATCGTTGGCGATCGCCTCTACTTTAATAACGGCATGAATACGCCAGCGGCGGTACGCAAGCAGACCAGCGCGCGCGCCCTGCAGATTGCGCACCGTTACGGCATCACGGCCGCCAGCCACGTGCTGACCGCACGCGATTACCCGGGCGTTAATCCGTTTGATAACGCCGGGATTCCGCTGCTGGACGTCACCGCGGCCAACTGGGCGCTGGGCAATAAAGCCGGTGAGCAGCAGCGCGCCCGCTCACCGCATTTTCCGGATGGCACGGTGCGCCACCAGACCGGGCGCGATAATCTGACTTACATCGACCATTGGCTGCCGGGGCGCATCCATCAGCGCACGCGCGACAGCGTACGCATTTTGCAGCCGCTGCTGACGGAGCTGGCTAATCCGACGTTGTGAGATCTCAACATGCGGGTTTTTGCGGGTGCGCACCCATGCGCACTCGCAGCGATTGCGCCCGTCAGCCTTCGTGTAACCCGCACTCGCGTTTGAGGCCGAAAAAGCGCGTCTCTTCTTCGGCCATCCCCGGCTCCCACTTGCGCGTGGTGTGCGTGTCGCCCACGGAGAGGTAACCTTCGTCCCACAGCGGATGGTACTTCAGCCCATGCTGCTTCAGATACTGGTGCACCTGACGGTTGTCCCAGTCGATGATCGGCAGGATTTTGAACACGCCACGCTGCACTGCCAGTACCGGCAGACTGGCACGGCTGCCAGACTGATCGCGGCGCAGGCCGGCAAACCAGGTCTGCGCACCCAGCGTTTGCAGCGCCCGGTTCATCGGTTCGACTTTGTTAAGCTGATTGAACTGCTCGATCCCTTCAACGCCCTGCTCCCACAGTTTGCCGTAGCGCGCTTCCTGCCACGCCGGTGAAGTTTCGGCGCGGAAGATCTGCAGATTCAGCTTCAGCTGCTGCGTCAGCTCATCAATGAAGCGGTAGGTCTCAGGGAACAGATAACCGGTATCGGTGAGGATCACCGGAATATCCGGGCGCTGCTGCGTGACCATGTGCAACAGCACCGCCGCCTGAATACCAAAACTCGACGACAGCACAAAGGCGCCCGGCAGCTGCTCCAGTGCCCAGCTGACGCGCTGTTCAGCAGAGAGCTTTTCCAGCTGGACGTTGCTTTCCGCCAGCGCCATGATGCGATCGACTTTGCTGCCGCTGTTCAGGCTGGCGAGATCGGGTAATGTCATACTGCCTCCGGGTCCCAGAAATCACGGGCGGGATCGACCACCGGCTTCACAATGCCCGCGCGAATAACGAAGTCACCAAATCCTTCATCCGCCGTGCGCTCGCTGGCCCAGCGCGCCACCAGCTCATCGATGCTGGCGAGGATTTCGATTTCCGTGATGTTTTCGCGGTACATGCGCGGGATGCGCGTGCCGATGCGATTACCACCAATATGCAGGTTGTAACGGCCCGGCGCTTTGCCCACTAGGCCCAGTTCGGCCAGCATGGCACGGCCGCAACCGTTCGGACAACCGGTAACGCGTAACACTATGTGCTCTTCGCCGACGCCGTGGCGGTGCATGATCTCCTCCACTTTGCTGACGAAGGACGGCAGGAAGCGTTCGGCTTCAGCCATCGCCAGCGGACAGGTCGGGAAGGCCACGCAGGCCATTGAGTTTTCACGCTGCGGCGTGACCGCTTCCATCAGGCTGTGCTCACGCGCAATGGCTTCAATCTGCGCTTTCTGCTTCTCAGGTACGCCGGCCACAATCAGGTTCTGATTGGCGGTCAGGCGGAAATCGCCCTGATGCACTTTGGCAATCTCCGCAATACCGCGCTTCAGCGGACGGCCCGGATAATCCAGCAGGCGACCGTTTTCGATAAACAGCGTCAGGTGCCATTTCTTGTCGATGCCCTTCACCCAGCCGATGCGATCGCCACGGGTGGTAAATTCGTACGGGCGAATCGGCTCGAAGGTCAGGCCGGCACGCTTCTCGACTTCGGCTTTAAAGGTCTCGACGCCGACGCGCTCCAGCGTGTATTTGGTTTTGGCATTTTTACGATCGGTACGGTTACCCCAGTCGCGCTGCGTGGTGACCACCGCCGCAGCCACATCGAGGATCTTCTCCACCGGCAGGTAGCCAAACTCGCTGGCGGTGCGCGCATAGGTGGCTTTGTTGCCGTGCTCAATCGATAAACCGCCGCCGACCAGCAGGTTAAAGCCAATCAGTTTGCCGTTCTCCGCAATGGCGATGAAGTTCAGATCGTTCGCATGCAGGTCGACATCGTTATGCGGCGGCACCACCACGGTAGTTTTAAACTTACGTGGCAGATAGATCTCACTAAGGATCGGCTCTTGATCGGTGGTGGCGACCTTCTCCTGATCCCACCAGATCTCGGCGTAGGCGCGCGTCTGCGGCAGCAGATGCTCGGAAAGCTTCTTCGCCCACTCGTACGCTTCCTGATGCAGCTCTGACTCCACCGGGTTCGAGGTACACAGCACGTTACGGTTGACGTCGTTGGCGGTGGCCAGCGCGTCCAGTCCGACTTCATGCAGCATCTGGTGAGTTGGCTTGACGTTCTTCTTCAGAATGCCGTGAAACTGGAACGTCTGACGGTTAGTCAGGCGAATGCTGCCATACAGCGTTTTGTCGGTGGCAAATTTATCAATCGCCAGCCACTTCGTTGGCGTGATAATGCCGCCCGGCAGACGGCAGCGCAGCATCATCGCATGACGCGGTTCCAGCTTCTGCGCGGCGCGCTCGGCGCGGATGTCGCGGTCATCCTGCTGGTACATGCCGTGAAAACGGATCAGCAGGAAGTTATCGCCGGTAAAGCCGCCGGTCAGGCCATTGTCGAGATCTTCTAAAATGGTGCCGCGCAGGTAGTTGCTCTGCTTTTTCAGACGCTCGGCGTCGGAAAGTTTGCCTTCAACCACCAGCGGTCCAGGATGTTTTTCGCTCATTAGTAAACGTCTCGCTGATAACGGCGCTCAATGCGCAGCTCACTTAAAAATTCGTCAGCGGTTTCACGATCCATGCCGCCGTGTTCGACCACCACATCCAGTAATGCCTGTTCAACGTCTTTCGCCATGCGATTGGCGTCGCCGCAGACGTACAGGTGCGCACCCTCTTCAATCCAGCGCCACACTTCCGCCCCTCTGGCACGGATTTTATCCTGTACGTAAATCTTTTCGGCCTGATCGCGTGACCACGCCAGATCGATATGGGTCAGCAGACCATCTTTAACGTATTTCTGCCACTCTACCTGATAGAGAAAATCTTCGGTGAAGTGCGGGTTACCAAAGAACAGCCAGTTTTTGCCGCTGGCACCGTCGTTTTCACGCTGCTGCATGAAGGCGCGGAACGGGGCAATGCCGGTACCCGGGCCGATCATGATCACCGGCGCATCCGGGTTGGTCGGCAGGCGGAAATTATCGTTATGTTCGATAAACACGCGGATTTCGCCATCTTCTTCCAAGCGATCAGCCAGCCAGGTGGAAGCGCCGCCGCCGCGCTGACGGCCGTCAATTTCATAACGCACCGCGCCGACGGTGATATGCACTTCGGTTTCGCTCTCCGCCTGCGACGAGGCGATGGAGTAAAGCCGCGGCGTCAGCGGACGCAGCAGGCCAGTCAGCTGTCCGGCGTTCAGTTCGGTGGGCGCTTGGCGCACCATGTCGACAATCGGGAAACTCTGCGCGAAGCTTTGCAGCTTCGGCTTGTCGCCCGCCAGCGCCAGCAGCGCCTCGTTGCGCGACAGGGCCGCATACTGTTCGACGATCTGCGGCGTGTTGACCGTCAGCTCAAAATGTTTCTGCAGCGCCTCAGCCAGCGACAGAGTTTCTCCCCATACCTCGACCTGCTCATCCCCTTTCAGCCATACCAGCTGCAGCAGCTCCTGCACCAGTTCCGCATCGTTTTCATACCATACGCCGAGCGCATCGCCTGGCTGGTAACGCAGACCGGAATCCCCCAGATCGATTTCGATATGGCGCACGTCTTTATCTGAGTTGCGACCGGTAATTTTCTGGTTCAGGGCAAAGCTGGCGGTGAGCGGCGCTTCTTTGGTGTAAGGACTGCTGTCCACCAGATTAACACTGCCAGCCGCGCTGGCTGCCAGCTGCGCTGCCGGTTCCGCCGGCACACGCGCTTTGAGAATATCGGTGAGCTGCAGACGCCAGGCGCTGGCCAGCTCGCTGTATTCAACATCGGCATCCACGCGATCCAGCAGGCGTTCGCCGCCCAGTTCGGCCAGACGCTGGTCGAAGTCTTTACCGGCCTGACTGAAAAATTCATAGGAGGTATCGCCAAGACCAAACACGGCAAAGGCGGTATCACTCAGCTTCGGCGCTTTCTTCGACAGCAGGAATTTATGCAGCGCTACCGCCTCTTCCGGCGGTTCGCCCTCGCCCTGCGTTGAGGTCACGATGACCAGCAGTTTTTCCTGACCGATCTGTTTGAATTTGTAGTCGCCGGCATTCACTAGGTTGACGCTCAGTTTCGCAGCCAGCAAATCGTCACGCAGCTGCTCGGCCAGCCGGCGCGCATTGCCGGTTTGGGAGGCGGAGATCAGCGTAATGCCCGGCACCTCAGCGGCGACTGGCGCGGGCGCGGCAACGGTGCCCGGTGCCTGATTAACCATGCCCCAGAAGTAGCCAGAGAGCCATGCCAGCTGCGTTGGATTGAAATCGGTGGTCGCGGCCTGTAAGCGCGCAATTTGCTCTGGGGATAGCGGAAGCATCGCTGGGGGTGCCTGAGTCGTCATCGCGTTAAAAATTCCAGTGTCAGAAATCCGTACCGGGAAGCGGCGGAAGAGTGGGTAGGTTACCGTCCTGTATATTAACGATTAAATAAGGCTTCGACACAATAAATAACCAAAATGACTAAGTGGTTTTTTGGGTCAGCCTAACCAGTAAAAGTGGTAAATAAAGTTGTCGTAATTCAATCAGTTAATTTACTGCGTAAACGGCAGATCAGCAGAAATGCCCTTTTCAGCGCTGGCGGGTGCGAAAAATCTGCTTTTCAGGTAGACTTCAGCGGTTTTTACGTCTGAGAGCCATTATGTCTACCACGCTGTTTAAAGAGTTCCAGTTTGAAGCGGCCCACCGCTTACCTCACGTGCCGGAAGGGCATAAATGCGGTCGTCTGCACGGCCATTCATTTCTGGTGCGACTGGAAATTACCGGTGAAGTGGATGCGCATACCGGTTGGGTAATGGATTTTGCCGAACTGAAGGCGGCGTTCAGGCCGATCTACGATCGCCTCGATCACCATTATCTCAACGATATTCCCGGCCTGGAGAGCCCGACCAGCGAAGTGCTGGCGAAATGGATCTGGGATGAGATGAAGCCGATTCTGCCTGAGCTGAGTGCGGTGATGATCAAAGAGACCTGCACCACAGGCTGCGTCTATCGCGGCTGACAGCAGCGGTAAAGGTCAGAAGGTCGCCATGAATGGCGACCCTTATATCCCGATCATTCTCCTCCGGGTATGATGATCCCCGACTGATCATCGGGAAGTTGCTGGTGAGATGGGGGCGACCCCTGGGCATAAAGCCTGCTTTGTGGATTCATCCCCGGCAACTTAACTCCCGCCTTCAAGACCGGACGGTATCCTGTGCCCCGAGCACGCATCCATAAGGATGGTCATGGCGGTTTCCCTGTGCTGTTAAGGAGAATCTATACAAACCCGTATGCCTGTCGGCATTGATATTGCCTCCGGAAAGTTTGATGTGGCCGTCTGGAAAGGCGACACGTCTTACAAAACCAAAGTCTTTCCCAACACCCCTAAGGGCTTTATCGCCCTGAAAAAATGGCTGGAGCCGTTCGGCTGCTGCCATATCTGCATGGAGGCTACCGGCGCGTACAGTGAGCCGCTGGCCACCTTCCTGCACGACGAAGGCTATGATGTCAGCGTGGAAAATCCTGCGCGCATCAGGCGCTTCGGGCAGGCCGAGCTGAGCCGGAATAAGACGGATAAAGACGATGCGCGCATGATAGCGCGCTACTGTAAACTGCACGGCCCATCGCTGTGGCAGCCGGCGCCGCTGAATGAACGCAGGCTGAAAGCGCTGGTGAAGCGCCTGACGAATCTTCAGGAAATGCGGCAGATGGAAGAGAACCGGCTGGAGGTATCGGATGCGGTGGTGCAGCCCTCAATCCGCGTGGTCATTGCGGCGCTGGATGCGCAGATAGACGAAACGAAGCGGGCAATAAACGACCATATTGACAATGACCCGGGCCTTAAAAAGAACAGGGAACTGCTGGAGTCCATCCCGGGCGTGCTGGGCAGCACGATGCTGGCGTATATGGGGGACATGTCGAGGTTCAGCAGCAGCAAGGCTCTTGTGGCGTGGGTGGGGCTGAATCCGATGCGGCAGGAGTCCGGTGAGTGGAAGGGCAAAAGCAGGATATCGAAGATGGGCAACAGCGCGATGCGCAAGGCCCTGTACATGCCAGCGATAGTGGCGATGAAGTGGAATCCGGCGGTAAGTTTGCTGAAGAAGCTGCTGCAGCTGGCTTATGGTGTGCTGAAGTCGGGTCGTCCGTTCGATGCCGAAATATGTCTTGCCAGGTAACCGGCAAGACGGTATCTACAGGTTGATGGCACGGTTTATGTTGGGTGCGCATTCATGCGCACCGCTTAAATTACCGCTTTATCTTCTCCCGCATCGCCATCCATCAGGGTGAACGCAGGCAACGTTACCGGTGATGCGGCGTGCGATATTTGAAGCCAAAACGTGCGATAAATGACAGGCTACTTTTGTTTCCATCAGTGCAACGAAATTACACTGTCATTTTTCATCAAAGCCATTTTGGCCTGTTCGAGCATTCCGGTTAACTGGACAATATTTGTAGATGCTGGCCAATGAAACATCATACAGTAATGCAAGCTGTTTTCTGCTATGACCATTCGCCAATAATTTTTGAGCTTCCTGTTGCTGTGCAAAAGATAGCGACTGAGGTCTGCCGCCAATACGTCCTCTGCTTCTCGCTGCAGCTAAACCAGCCTGAGTACGTTCAACAATCAGTTCGCGCTCCATTTGTGCTAACGCGCTCATCACATGAAAGAAAAAACGGCCTGCGGACGTAGAGGTATCAATGGCATCCGTCAAACTATGAAAATGAATACCTTCATCTTCCAGATTGGATATTAAAGTAATCAAATGTTTAATGCTGCGACCCAGCCTGTCGAGCTTCCAGACCACCAGAGTATCCCCCGATTTCAGGCAGTTTAACGCGCGTTTTAATCCGGGTCTCTGGTCTGTTTTTCCACTGATTTTATCCTCAAAAATCTGTTCGCAATTTGCACAAATCAAGGATTTTTGCTGTAAATCGGTGTTTTGGTCATTTTTTGACACCCTCATATAGCCAATTTTTGCCATTTTAGCCCCTAATCCTCCCTCCGAAAGCCTTGTCATCGCTGGTTTTGGGCAAAATATTAGCTAAATTCCCGATTTAAGAAAACCTTGGTTTAACGGAAACGGTAGATTGTGCAAAAAATGCACTGGATAAACGGACTGGCGGAACGGTCAATGGCGACATTCTTTCACAGGGTGGCCAAATCGGAATGAAGGGGGATAACAGTAAGCCTTTTATTCTCGCGAATGCTGATGGCAACGTGCGCGCCTATATCTGGAAAGATAAGGGCGGTGATGGAATACACATCAATAACGGTATTGACGGCGGCGGCGATTATATTTTTCATAAAGATGGCGGTTTTCGTGCCCCTTCTTCCGTATATGCCGGAGCCGCAAGGATAGCCTCTGACGGCAATATCTACGGTAGCATGTGGGGCAATCAGTGGCTGGACGCTTACCTGGAAAAGACCTTCCAGCCTAAAGGGGCCTACGGCAAAGCGAATACCGCGAAAATGGAAGTCAACGGATGGTGGAAATGCGGGGACACGGGGTTGATTATCCAGTGGGCAAGATATGGAAAAGATAAAAGGGAAGGAACCTATGATTTCCCGTTGCCCATGAAATTTCCCAGCGCGGGATTGTTCTGTATCGGCTATGTTGCTTCTGCGATAAATTTTCATGCAGATCGTCAATCACAGTCAGCCCATCTGGTCGATAACGGGATCGTCAGGGTGACGGTGGATAACAGCCTTGAAACCGTGGTTCTGGCGATTGGTTTCTGAAGGAGGTCTGGCCAGTCGATATCCGTGGCTGCGCTGAGATCGATACGATTAAGCAGCACGCGGTATTTTTTCCAGGACAGCAGTAACGCTTTTTCGGCATCCGTTGCCATATCGAGGTCTACGGCGTCCTGAAGAGGTGCAATGGCGGCGGTAGCAATCTGCATCAGCGAGGATTTTCGCTTCTCTGCTGCTGATATCAGATCTTCTTTTGTTGGTGGTGGTATATCTCCCCATGCTGGAAAACCATCCGTACCAACTATACGCTGCTTACCTTTGGGAGACAGATTGCCTGCAAATTCCAGCCAGACATCATCACCGACTTCAACGGTATCTTTGGGAAAGCTGCCTGCCCTGATATAGTCCTGTTTTAATTCTTCAGGGAAAAAAGCATTTTCACCCGGACTGTAGTAATACATGATTAATATCCTATTGCTATCCTGGCTGTAGCCAGGTTGTAGTCAGTTGTAACCTTGATATGCGCCTTATCGACTAATCCGGCAGAGTGTGAACATAGATCTTCACCCATCCCTATAGCTTCAGCAACCCAGCCCAGCGCCCACAGACCTTCATTTGGAAACGGAAGGGGCAGCGGAAGGATTTTCCTGTCAAAGTTTTCGCTATCAGTTTTACCCCACTGGATAATCAATCCCGTGTCCCCGCATTTAAACCATCCATTGACCCCGAGCTTCGCTGTATTCGCTTTGCCGTAGGCCCCTTTGGGCTGGAAGGTCTTTTTCAGGTAAGCGTCCAGCCACTGATTGCCCCACATGCTACCGTAGATATTGCCGTCAGAGGCTATCCTTGCGGCTCCGGCATATATGGAAGAAGGGGCACGAAAACCGCCATCTTTATGAAAAATATAATCGCCGCCGCCGTCATTGCCATTGTTTAGCCGAACGCCATCACCGCCCTTGTCTTTGTAGAGCCACATGCGAACGCTATCATCCTGATTATGAATACCCAGATGCTTGCGGCCATCCCCCTTCAGGGTGATCTGGCCCCCTGTGACATAATGTCACCATTGACCGTTCCGCCAGTCCGTTTATCCAGTGCATTTTTTGCACAATCTACCGTTTCCGTTAAACCAAGGTTTTCTTAAATCGGGAATTTAGCTAATATTTTGCCCAAAACCAGCGATGACAAGGCTTTCGGAGGGAGGATTAGGGGCTAAAATGGCAAAAATTGGCTATATGAGGGTGTCAAAAAATGACCAAAACACCGATTTACAGCAAAAATCCTTGATTTGTGCAAATTGCGAACAGATTTTTGAGGATAAAATCAGTGGAAAAACAGACCAGAGACCCGGATTAAAACGCGCGTTAAACTGCCTGAAATCGGGGGATACTCTGGTGGTCTGGAAGCTCGACAGGCTGGGTCGCAGCATTAAACATTTGATTACTTTAATATCCAATCTGGAAGATGAAGGTATTCATTTTCATAGTTTGACGGATGCCATTGATACCTCTACGTCCGCAGGCCGTTTTTTCTTTCATGTGATGAGCGCGTTAGCACAAATGGAGCGCGAACTGATTGTTGAACGTACTCAGGCTGGTTTAGCTGCAGCGAGAAGCAGAGGACGTATTGGCGGCAGACCTCAGTCGCTATCTTTTGCACAGCAACAGGAAGCTCAAAAATTATTGGCGAATGGTCATAGCAGAAAACAGCTTGCATTACTGTATGATGTTTCATTGACCAGCATCTACAAATATTGTCCAGTTAACCGGAATGCTCGAACAGGCCAAAATGGCTTTGATGAAAAATGACAGTGTAATTTCGTTGCACTGATGGAAACAAAAGTAGCCTGCCATTTATCGCACGTTTTGGCTTCAAATATCGCACGCCGCATCATACAGCAGCAGAATGGCTGGGCGCGTTTTGTCAGTATGCAGGATCAGTACAACCTGATTCAGCGCGAAGAAGAGAAGGAGGTGCATCCGCTGTGCCAGCTCGAAGGCATCGCGGTGCTGCCGTGGAGCCCGCTGGCACGCGGTAAGCTGACGCGTCCGGGGGGAGAAACCACTGCGCGTTCGGTGTCGGATAACGTAATGGAAAAACTCTATACCGGCACCGAAGAGAATGACGCGGCAATTGCTGAACGGCTGGCAACGGTGGCTGCGGACAAAGGCGTGACGCGCGCGCAGGTGGCGCTGGCATGGCTGCTGCATAAGCCGGTGGTTACCGCGCCGATTATTGGTGCCTCGCGCGAGCAGCAGTTTGCCGAGCTGGTGAAAGCCGTAGACGTGGAGCTGAGTTCAACCGATATCGCCGAGCTGGAGAGCGTCTACCAACCGCATCCGGTGGTGGGATTCGAGTAAGTGTTTAACCAGGCCGCCTTTAGGACGACCTGATTGAACAGGCAACCCATGTATGGCGACTCTGGCTGTGGGCAACGCATTCCTGACGACGTTTTCTGTAGGGTGCGCATTCATGCGCACCTGGCGCATTAAAGCACCAGCCCCAACCCATACAAAATCGCCGCTGAAATGACCCCGGCGATAATGTCATCGACCATAATACCCATGCCGCCATGCACGTTACGGTCGAACCAGCGAATCGGCCACGGCTTCCACATGTCGAAAATACGGAAAATCACAAAGCCGGCCAGCGCCCATTGCCAGCTCATCGCCGGTATCGCCATCAGCGTAATCCACATGCCGATGAACTCATCCCACACGATGCTGCCATGGTCGTGCACGCCCATATCACGCGCGGTGCGGTGACACAGGTAGACACCCACACTGATGCCAATCAGCACCAGCAGCGAATACAGCTGCAGCGGCAGCAGCGTCATCAGCCACCAGAAGGGAATGGCGGCAATTGAACCGGCGGTGCCGGGCATAATCAGGCTCAGGCCGCTGCCAAAACCGGTCGCCAGCAGGTGCCACGGATTGGCCATGCGCAGACGGCTTTTGGCCACATCTTTATTTAGCGTCAAAGTGATCAAATCCCTTGTGATGGAAACTGCGCGGCTTGCCGTTCTCCAGCAGCGTCAGCCCTTCTGCTTCCGGCGCGATCTGGCCGATGCAGGTATACGCCACGCCAAGATGCCCCAGCGCCACATCCAGCGCACCACGATTGACTTCCGGCACGGTAAAGCACAGCTCATAATCCTCACCCCCGCTCAGCGCCCAGCGCAGCATCTGCTCAGGCTTGAAGTGATCGCGCAACGCGGCCGACAGCGGCAGCGCATCCAGATTGATGCGGGCACCAACGCGGCTGGCGGTGAGAATATGGCCGAGATCGGAGATCAGGCCATCGGACAGATCGATGGCTGACGTCGCCAGATTGCGCAGCGCCTGGCCCTGCAGCACGCGCGGCATCGGGCGCAGATGGCGCTTGATCAGCACTTCATGCACCGCCAGATCGTTCAGGCGGTGATGGTGCTGCAGCAGCGACAGGCCGGCAGCGCTGTCGCCCAGCGTGCCGGTGACAAAAATCCAGTCACCCGGTTTGGCCCCGGCGCGCTTCAGCGCACGGCCCGCCGGCACCAGGCCATGAATGCCCAGCGTCAGGCTGAGCGGCCCGCGCGTGGTATCGCCGCCGATCAGCTGCATATCGTAGTAATCCAGCAGCTCAAACAGGCTGTCGCTGAACGCCGCCAGCCAGGGCTCATCCACTTCGGGCATGGTTAACGCCAGCGTTAACCATGCCGGATCGGCGCCCATCGCAGCCAGGTCGCTCAAGTTAACCGCCAGCGCTTTGTAGCCGAGATCGGCCGGATGGATATCACGTAAGAAATGCACGCCCGCCACCAGCGTATCGGTGCTGATGGCCAGCGTCTGTTTTTCCGGCACGTTAAGTAACGCGCAGTCGTCACCAATTCCCTTCTCCACATCGCGGCGGGAGCTGGTGACGCGGTTAAAATAACGTGCGATCAGTTCGAATTCACCACAGGACATAAGTCAGGTCTCAATGAAAAAAGGCCGGTGAGCCGGCCTTTTGCACTTATTTTTTGTTCGGTCGAATTTGCGGAGCGGCTTTATCCAGCACGCCGTTGACAAATTTGTGGCTGTCTTCAGCACCAAACACTTTGGCCAGTTCGATACCTTCGTTGATCGCCACTTTGTACGGCACATCGTCACGCTTGCTCAGTTCATAGAGCGAAATGCGCAGGATGGCTTTTTCTAACTGGCCCAGCTCTTCCAGCTGGCGCGACAGGTAAGGCTTCATAAGGCCGTCTAGGAACGCGCTGTTGGTCGCCACACCGGCCAGCAGTTCGCGGAAATAGCTAATATCGACGTCTTTGACGTCTTGTTCCGCCAGAAACTGGTATTCCACATCGGCAATGTCGTTGTTAGACAACTGCCAGGAGTAAAGCGCCTGGACAGCGCACTCACGGGCGCGACGACGAGCAGCAGGTTTCACAAAATTCCCCTTACAAAAATCAGGCTTTGATGGCTTTCAATACGTTAATCATTTCAAGTGCGGTCAGGGCCGCTTCGGCGCCTTTGTTACCCGCTTTGGTGCCGGCGCGTTCAATTGCCTGCTCGATGTTTTCGGTGGTCAGGACGCCGAAGGTCACCGGAATCTCGCTGTTCATCGCTATGTGAGCGATGCCGGAGCTGGCTTCACCCGCCACGTATTCGAAGTGAGCGGTACCGCCACGGATCACCGTGCCCAGCGCGACGATCGCCTCGTGCTTACCGGTTTTCGCCAGAGCGCGTGCCGCCAGCGGCAGCTCATAAGCGCCCGGAACCCAGACCACGGTGATGTTTTCCGCTTTGACCTGGCCAATACGCTTCAGCGCGTCAACTGCACCGTCCAGCAGGCTGTCATTGATGAAATTGTTAAAACGCGCGATTACGATGGCAATATTGGCATCAGGCGTGGCAACAGCAGCTTCGATAACTTTCATACATATCCTTTGGGTGTTTGTTTTATGGCCCCGCAGAAGGGGGCGGATTTTATCATACTCTTCGGCAACGCGCTCAGGCTTTTCCGTGCATGCTCAGCGTGGTGTCAGAATTAGCCGTAAATCGTCGCCGACCTGACGCACGTCGCTAAAATTCAGCGCTGGCGCATCGGCCAGCGTTTCCAGTCCCGGCAGCGCACACAGGCCGCGCGCGGCGTTACCCAGTAGTTTCGGGACCAGATAAACGATCAGTTCATCCACCAGCCCGGCCTGCAGCAGCGCACCGGCCAGACCGGCACCGGCCTCGACCCACACGCTGTTGATCTGACGCTGACAGAGCAGCATCATCATCGCCACCAGATCGAGCTGCTCACCGCGCGGCGGCACCTCAATCTGGCTCACGCCCGACGGCCAGCTTTGTGCATCAGCCTCCGTGCGCATCAGCCAAGTTTCGCCGGGCTGGGCGATCAAACGATGCTGTGGCGTCACGCGCTGCTGGCTGTCGATCACCACTCGCACCGGCTGACGCAGCTGGCTCTCATCCAGCTGCTGGCGCACGGTCTCACTCAGTTCATTCCAGCGTACCGTCAGCGACGGATTGTCCGCCAGCACGGTGGCGCTGGTGGTAAGGATAGCTGAACTGCGGGCACGTAAACGTTGCACATCACGCCTTGCCGCTGCGGAAGTGATCCACTGGCTTTCGCCGCTGGCCATGGCGGTACGGCCATCCAGCGAGGCACCAAGTTTGAGCTGAATCCACGGAAAACTGGTACGCATGCGTTTGAGAAAACCGCGATTGAGCGCTTCCGCTTCGTTCATCATCAGGCCGTGACTCACTTCGATGCCGGCCTGCTGTAAACGATACAAGCCGCGCCCGGCCACCTGCGGATTAGGATCCTGCATCGCCGCGACCACCCGGCTGACGCCCGCAGCAATCAGCGCATCGCAGCACGGCGGAGTCCGACCGTGATGGCTGCAGGGTTCCAGCGTGACATACGCGGTCGCACCGCATGCGTGGTCACCGGCCATGCGCAGCGCGTGCACTTCCGCGTGCGGTTCACCGGCGCGCTGATGCCAGCCTTCGCCAACGATCTCGCCGTCGCGCACGATAACGCAGCCGACGTTAGGATTCGGGGTGGTGGTATATTGTCCGCGCCGCGCCAGTTCCAGCGCGCGCGCCATGTAGTGCGCATCGGTCATGGATTAATCCTGTAAGCGGGCGATCTCTTCGCCAAAATCACGAATATCTTCAAAACTGCGGTACACCGATGCGAAGCGAATATAAGCGACTTTATCCAGCTTCTTCAGCTCTTCCATCACCAGGTTACCAATCAGCTTGCTGGGAATTTCACGTTCGCCGGTGGCGCGCAGCTGGGTTTTGATGTTATTGACCGCGTTGTCGACGGCATCCGCCCTCACCGGACGCTTCTCCAGCGCCTTCATCATGCCGCTGGCCAGCTTATCTTCGTTAAAGGGTTCGCGCACGTCGTTGCTTTTCACCACGCGCGGCATTACCAGCTCGGCCACTTCAAAGGTGGTAAAACGCTCATGGCATACCAAGCACTGGCGGCGGCGGCGCACTGAGGAGCCCTCACTAACCAGACGTGAATCAATCACTTTGGTGTCCACAGCGGAGCAGAATGGGCAATGCATGACGTTTCCTGTCGCGAGAATTGGGGGCAGATAGTGTAGCGCGTTCCCGGTTGCAACAAAATACAGGGCGCAGAATCGCCACCTGGCTCACAGCGACGCCTGACGGTTACAGCAAACCGTGAAAAGTTACTAAGCTTAGAGAGCCAATCCGGCTTAATGACAGGAGGATATATGGGTTTATTCAATTTCGTCAAAGAAGCGGGTGAAAAACTGTGGGATGCAGTGTCAGGCGGCGATGACCAGAGCAAAAAGCTACAGGAGCACATTAATCAACTCGGCCTGCCCGACAGCGATAAAGTGAAAGTCGATGTCCAGGGCGATACCGTGAAGGTCAGCGGTGAATAATATCTCGCAGGAGTTGAAAGAGAAGATTCTGGTGGCGGCGGGTAACGTGGCCGGCATCACCAAAGTGGAAGATAACGTCACCACCAGTGACAGCGCCACGCAGGCCGAATTCTACACGGTGAAAAAAGGCGATACCCTGAGCGCTATCTCGAAGCAGGTGTACGGCACGCCGAACGAATACAACAAGATCTTTGAAGCGAACAAGCCAATGCTGACGCATCCTGATAAGATCTATCCCGGCTAGGTTTTACGTATCCCTAAATAACCGGAAGGACATTGCATGACGTTCAGGATGATTTGGGTACCAGCAGCGCTTGCTGCGCTGGTGCTCAGTGGTTGCCCCCCCCCCCGCTTCACCTAAGGTCAAAGCGCTGCATCAGGAAGTGAGCCAGCTCAACCAGCAGATGCGTAAACTGACCAGTCAGGCCAGCGCGCTGGAGATTCAGGGGCAGCTCAACAGCCAGTTGACGCAGGGCGCATGGTTACTCCCGCAGGCGAATACGCCGGTAGAGCTGCAGACGCAGCTGGGGAAGCCAGCGGCAGCCGCGCTAACCTGAATATCCGTTCAACCGATGATAAGCCGGTGCCGGCACTCATCGCCCGCGTGGTATGGTGCGAAATGGATCCCGCCAGCGGCAAGCCGCTGAACGCCGACAGCCTGAGCCAGACCATTACCGTGCCCGCCAGTCTGATGCCGCGCAGTTCGGTCAGCGTACCGCTGCGACTCAGCGGGCTGGCGCCGGGTCAGCTCGGTTACGTGCGTGTGCATGATGTGCAGGCGGTGACGGACGCCAGCGGCACGGTCGTTGCAGGCCAGTAATTCTGGCGTCAGGCATAAAAAACGGGCTGCACTCAGGCAGCTCGTTTCATTTCTCCAGCACAATTACGGCAGAATCGAAGGCTGATCGGCGCCCTCTTTCCCCACTTTCTGCACCAGCATGTGTTCACGCTTCATGCCCAGCTTCAGCGCCAGCGCGGACGACACGTAGATCGACGAAATGGTACCGATGGTGACACCGATCAGCATGGTCAGCGAGAAGCCTTTCAGCAGAGCGCCACCAAAGATGAACAGGATCAGGATCATCGCCAGCGTGGTGATTGAGGTGATCAACGTACGGCTCAGCGTCTGGGTCAGCGACACGTTAGTAATGTCGTAAGAAGAACCGCGACGGATTTTGCGGAAGTTCTCACGAATACGGTCGGAAACCACGATCTTATCGTTGAGCGAGTAACCAATCACCGACATCAGCGACGCCACAATCGTCAAATCGATCTCGATGTGGAACAGCGACAGAATGCCGCAGGTGATGATCACGTCGTGCGCCAGCGCCAGCACGGTGCCCAGCGCCAGACGCCACTCAAAGCGAAAGCCGATGTAGATCAGAATCGCAATCAGCGCCGACAGCAGCGCCATCGCCCCGGCCTGCGCCAGATCGCTGCCCACGCTCGGGCCCACGAACTCAATCCGCTTCACGGTCGCGTTCTGCTGCGTAGTCTGATTGATCGAGGCAACCACTTTGTTGCCCAGCACTTGGCCTGCATTGCCGGTGGTCGGTGGCATACGCACCATCACATCACGGCTGCTGCCAAAGTTCTGTACCAGCGGCTCCTCAAAGCCTGCCTTCACCAGCCCGTCACGCAACGCATCCAGATCCGCCGGCTTCTTAAGGTTGATCTCAATCACCGTCCCGCCGGTAAAATCGAGCCCCCAGTTAAAGCCGCGCACACCGATAATGGCGATGGACGCCACAATCAGCAGGCCGAAGATGATAAAGGCCAGCGTGTCCCAGCGCATAAAGTCGACGACTTTACGCCCATGGTTCAGCTGTTCAATACTATATTCCTGTGCCACAACGCACTCCTCAGATAGACAGCTTATTGATGCGTTTGCCGCTGTACACTAGGTTAACGATGGCACGGGTGCCGACGATAGCGGTGAACATGGAAGTCGCGATACCGATAGCCGTGGTGATCGCAAACCCCTTGATCGAGCCGGTACTGACCGCATAAAGAATGATAACTTTAATCAGCGTGGTGACGTTGGCGTCGACGATACTGGAGAAGGCGCCTTTATAGCCTTCATGAATCGCCTGCTGTACCGAGCGTCCGTTACGCAGTTCTTCTTTTATACGTTCGTTAATCAACACGTTAGCATCCACCGCGACCGCCAGCGTCAGCACGATACCGGCAATGCCCGGCATGGTGAGCGTTGCGCCCGGTAACAGTGACATGATGCCGACAATCAGCACCAGGTTGCACAGCAGTGCGCTGGTCGCAATCAGACCAAACTTCTTATAGAACACCACCATAAAGATAATGGAGGCGATCAGACCGCACAGACAGGCTTCGAGGCCCTGCGTGATGTTCTGCTGGCCCATGGTTGGACCGATGGTCCGTTCTTCCACAATCTGGATTGGCGCAATCAGCGCACCGGCACGCAGCAGCAGCGACAGCTGACGCGCTTCGTTCGGGTTGCTGATACCGGTAATACGGAAGCTGTTGCCGAGGCGTGACTGAATGTTCGCCACGTTAATCACTTCTTCCTGCTTCACCAGAATCGCACGACCGTTCGCATCTTTCTTACCGCTGTCCTTGTACTCCACAAACAGGGTCGCCATCGGCTTGCCGATGTTGTCCTTGGTGAAGTTGGACATGATGTTACCGCCGGCGCCATCAAGCGAGATATTCACCTGCGGCTGGTTGTACTCATCCATGCTGGACGTCGAGTCGGTGATGTGGTCACCGGTGAGAATCACGCGCTTGTACAGTACCACCGGCTGACCTTCACGCGTCTTTTTCACTTCCGAGTCACCCGGCACGCGGCCGCTGGCGGCTGCGCTCGGATCCACCGAGGTGTTGACCAAGCGGAACTCCAGCGTTGCGGTAGCACCCAGAATCTCTTTGGCACGCGCGGTATCCTGAATACCCGGCAGCTCAACCACGATGCGGTCAGCGCCCTGACGCTGTACCAGCGGCTCAGCCACACCCAGCTGGTTCACACGGTTACGCAGGATGTTGATGTTCTGCTGCACCGCATATTCGCGCGCTTCGCTCAGACGCGCATCGATCATCATCGCACGCAGCGTGTCGCTGCCAGCGCTGGTGATCACCAGGTCGCGATGGCGCGGCGTCAGGTAGCTGATGGCCGCATCACGGCTG
Organism: Type-A symbiont of Plautia stali; assembly: GCF_059731155.1. Taxonomy (NCBI): domain Bacteria; species Type-A symbiont of Plautia stali. Next base: position 3,102,033 of record NZ_AP035891.1, read on the forward strand.
GCGCCGTCGCGGAAGCGTATTTCGGTGCCGTAGTTAGCGATTTTGCTAACGTTGGTGTAAGGGATATTTTTTTCGCGCAGATCGCTGCGCAGGCCATCAGCATTCTGCTCCTGCAGCTTGCCGAGGGCAGTATCCATGTCGACTTCCATCAGGAAGTGCACGCCGCCGCGCAGATCGAGGCCGAGTTTCATCGGTTCAGCGGCCAGCATGGTCAACCAGCGCGGTGTGGCAGGGGCCAAGTTGAGAGCCACGACGAAATCTTCGCCCAGCGCATTGGTGATGGCTTCACGCGCGCGCAGCTGAATATCCGTATTAGCGAAACGGGCCAAGATGGCACCATTTTCCAGCGCGAGGGATTTGCTCTGGATATTATCTTGTTTTAATACGGTCTGGATCTGATCCAACGTTTGCTCACTGGCGGCGCCACCGCGCGCACCAGTGATCTGAACGGCCGGATCCTCACCATAGAGGTTAGGAAGCGCATAAAGCAGGCCGACGAGAATCACGACGACCAGCATGATGTACTTCCACAAAGGATAACGGTTTAACACGGCAGTTCCCTTCGGGAAGAATAAATTACAGCGCCTTCATTGTACCTTTCGGCAGAACGGCGGCTACGAAATCACGTTTAATCACTACTTCAGTGGTGTCGTTCAGGGCGATAGCGATGTAGCCGGTTTCAGCCATTTTCGTTACGCGGCCCACCAAGCCACCGTTGGTCAGCACTTCATCACCTTTGGAGATGGAATCCATCAGCTTTTTGTGATCTTTGGCGCGCTTCTGCTGTGGACGCAGGATCATGAAGTAGAAAATCAGACCAAAAACCACCAGCATGATCACCAGAGAATACGGACTTCCCTGAGACGGAGCGCCAGCTGCGGCCGCGGCGTCAGAAATGAAAAAGCTCATTAAATTTCCCTCATTGATAGAATTATCAGACGTTTAACGGTGGAACCGCTTTGCCCGTCCGTTGGTAGAACTCGCTAACAAAGTGCTCTAATTTACCCTCTTCGATGGCCTGGCGTAAACCCGCCATCAGACGCTGGTAATAGCGCAGATTGTGGATGGTGTTCAGACGTGCGCCCAGTATTTCGTTACAGCGATCAAGATGATGCAAGTAGGCACGCGTGTAATTGCGACAGGTGTAACAATCACACTCCGCATCCAGCGGCGCGGTGTCATCTTTGTATTTCGCATTGCGGATTTTCACCACGCCATTGGTGACGAACAGATGGCCATTGCGCGCGTTACGCGTTGGCATGACGCAGTCAAACATATCGATACCGCGGCGAACGCCTTCCACCAGATCTTCCGGTTTGCCGACGCCCATCAAATAACGCGGTTTGTCTTGCGGAATTTGCGGACAGACGTGTTCCAGGATGCGGTGCATGTCCTCTTTCGGTTCACCCACCGCCAAACCGCCCACAGCGTACCCATCAAAGCCAATCTCTACCAGACCTTTAACCGAGACATCACGTAAATCTTCGTAAACCCCGCCCTGAATAATGCCAAACAGCGCATTTTTGTTACCGAGCGCGTCAAAGCGGTCGCGGCTGCGCTGTGCCCAGCGTAGTGACATCTCCATCGACCGTTTAGCGTAATCCCAGTCCGCCGGATACGGCGTACATTCGTCGAAGATCATCACAATGTCGGAGCCGAGATCGAACTGAATCTCCATCGATTTTTCCGGGTCGAGAAAAATCGGATCGCCGTTGATGGGGTTGCGGAAATGCACTCCGGCTTCGGTGATTTTACGGATATCGCCGAGGCTGAACATTTGGAAGCCGCCGGAGTCGGTCAGAATCGGTCCCTGCCAGTGCATGAAATCGTGCAGGTCGCCGTGCAGTTTCATGATCTCCTGCCCCGGGCGTAGCCACAGGTGGAAGGTGTTACCCAGCAGGATCTGCGCGCTGGTCTCTTTCACTTCTTCCGGCGTCATGCCTTTGACCGTGCCGTAGGTGCCGACCGGCATAAACGCCGGGGTTTCCACGACGCCGCGATCAAAGACCAGACGGCCACGGCGCGCGCGCCCGTCCGTGGTATCTAATTCAAATTTCACATTGACCTCTTTCGATAATCAGAGAAACAGTCTGATTACTCAGCCACCAACGATTTCGTCGGGAGCCTGTGGATTACGGGTGATGTACATGGCATCCCCGTAGCTAAAGAAACGGTACTGCTCCGCCACCGCGCTCTGATAAGCCGCCATGGTGTGTTGATAACCGGCAAACGCCGAGACCAGCATAATCAGTGTCGATTCCGGCAGGTGGAAGTTGGTGATCAGCGCATCAATTACCTGATAGTGATAGCCTGGATAGATAAAGATCTGCGTATCATCAAAAAACGGCGCGATCAGCCCATCCTGGCAGGCCTGCGCTGCGCTCTCCAGCGAACGCACCGAGGTGGTGCCCACCGCCACCACTTTGTTACCGCGCGCTTTGCACGCCTGCACCGCGTCCACCACGTCCTGCGGCACTTCGGCATATTCAGAGTGCATGATGTGATCGTTGATGTTCTCTACGCGCACCGGCTGGAAGGTGCTAGCGCCGACGTGCAGCGTAACAAACGCCATCTCCACGCCTTTCGCCTTCAGCGCCGCCAGCAGCGGCTCATCGAAGTGCAGACCGGCGGTCGGGGCTGCCACCGCGCCGGGGCGCGCGCTGTATACCGTCTGGTACAGCTCGCGGTCAGCTTCCTCATCCGGACGATCGATGTACGGCGGCAGCGGCATATGGCCGACGCTGTTCAGGATATCCAGCACCGCGCGATCGTCCGCAAACTCGATTTCGAACAGCGCATCGTGGCGCGCCACCATGGTGGCTTTGACGCTTTCGTCGTCGCCCAGCAGTAATTCGGCACCCGGCTTCGGCGCTTTGGAGGCGCGCACGTGCGCCAGCACACGTTTGTCATCCAGCATGCGCTCAACCAGCATCTCAATTTTGCCGCCGCTGGCTTTACGGCCATAGACGCGCGCCGGAATCACCCGGGTATTATTGAACACCAGCAGATCGCCCGGATTGAGCTTATCCAGCACATCAGTAAACACGCCATGGTTCAGCGCCCCGCTCGGGCCATCCAGCGACAGCAGACGACATCCGCTGCGCTGCGCCTGCGGATAGTGGGCGATCAAAGATTCTGGTAATTCAAAGGCAAAATCAGCTACACGCATGCATCACTTCTTCAGGACTCAAAAAACAGGCGGCATAGTTTAGCGGAAAAGTGGGCAATTCTGAACAACTGGCTGCGCCGGTGTGATTCTATCTATAATGCGCCATGAACTTTCTTGCTCACCTTCACCTTGCACCCCTGGCCGACAGCTTACTGCTGGGTAATCTGCTGGCCGACTTCGTGCGCGGCAACGTTGAGGCGCAGTGGCCGCAGCCGGTGGTGGCCGGTATTGCCCTGCACCGGCGCATTGATGTGCTGACCGATAACCTGCCGGAAGTGCGCAGCGCGCGTCAGCTGTTCCGCGCCTGGCCGCGCTGGCGCAGCGCCGACGGCGAACTCACCGCACACGGTTATGCAGCGGTAGTGAATAAAGGTCGCTGGCAGGCTGAACACTATCGTCAGCTCGGCCTGCTGCGCGCCGGCTGTCCCGATGCCGGGCAAATCTACGTGCGCGCCAGTCCGCTGCAGCGCACCCGCGCCACGGCGCAGGCGCTGCTGCAGGGCGCCTTTCCCGGCTGCGATGTGGTAGTTCATCACGTCGCGGGGACGGTCGATCCACTGTTTCAGAGCGAAAAACTGCCGTTCGGCCAAACTGATGCTGCCACGGAGCGGGCAGCGGTCGCGGCGCGCGCCGGCGATCTCGCCGCACTGCAGCAGCTCAGGCAGGCGGTGTGCGCCGCAAATTGCCCGTTCTTTGATCGCCCCTGGCAGCTGAAGCAGAGTAAAAACGGCCATACCTACGTGCAGGGTTTCAGCGTGCTGGCCAGCATGGCAGAAACCTTACGGCTCGGCTAGAGCGAAAATCTGCCGTTCAGCCAGCTGACGTGGTGCAACAACACCCGGGCGCAGCAGATCAGCGCCCTGCTGCCGCTGCTAACCGCCAATTACGATCTGAGTAATGATGTGCCGTATATCGCGCAAAAGCGTGCGTCGATTCTGCTGGACGCGGTGGTCCGCAACCTGCAGGACGATGCGGCGACGCCCTCCACCCGCTGGCTGCTGCTGGTGGCACACGATACCAATATCGCCATGCTGCGCACGCTGATCGGCTTTAGCTGGCAACTGCCCGGCTACGCGCGCGGTAATATTCCGCCCGGCAGCAGCCTGGTGTTCGAGCGCTGACGCGATAACCAGACGCAAACGCTGCTGCTGCGCGTCTATTTTCAGGCGCAAAGTCTGGATGCGCTGCGCCAGCTAACGCCGATTGATCGGCAGCACCCGCTGCTGCGCCAGGAGTGGCATCAGCAAAACTGTCGCCAGACGGCGGTGGGCACGCTGTGTCCTTATCAATCGACGCTCGATAGCTGGCGCGCCGCCATTGATCAGCGTGCGGTAATCCCTGTGCACTATCCCTGACGCCGGCCGCCGGGTTAAGCCAGACAGATTACGCAGGCTTATTCCTGCAGCGAAATTACAGAAATAAATTGCAAGCTGCTGTGCAGGTTTATCTGAGACTTTTCTTTTTTTTCCCTTAAAAGCGTTAACGCTGAAAAACTGCGATATGCTGCACGGGTCAATCATCCCTTAGTAATACCTTTCTCTTTTTACTTTTTTTCGGCGACAGGATGCGCCGAGCTATTTTTACCCGCAGTAATAAAATCGCAAATTAACATTGAATAACTGGGATCCTGTTATGTCTGTACCTGTCTCGCTGCGCTATCGACCGGATATCGATGGTCTGCGCGCTGTCGCCATTATATTGGTTGTGCTTTTCCACTGCGGCGTCAGCGCAGTGCCGGGCGGCTTTATTGGCGTCGATATTTTTTTCGTTATTTCCGGCTTTTTAATTGGCGGTATATCAGTAAAAAAATTACCGCCGGCACCTTCTCGTTTTATCAGTTTTATTTACGCCACATCCGGCGAATTGCACCCGCACTGTTTTTTATGCTGATGGTGTTGCTGCTGCTCGGTTATCTGCTGTTATCACCGCTGGAATTAAGCCAGCTGGCAAAATACAGCATGGCGGTGTTTCTCTCGGTGCCCAATATGCTGTTACTGAAGAGCGGCGACTATTTCAGTGCAGATGCCGATCTCAATCCGCTCCTGATGACCTGGTCGCTGGGCATTGAGGAGCAGTTCTATATCGTGCTGCCGTTTATTCTGCTGCTGGCCGTGCGGCTGCGGCGCACAATGACGGGCGTGGTGCTACTTGCTCAGCCTGCTGTCGCTGGCCGGCTGCCTGTGGTTAACGCCCCTCTCCAGCACTCAGGCGTTTTATCTGCTGCCAACCCGCGCCTGGGAACTGGGTGCCGGCGTGCTGCTGGCGCTGTGGCAACCCCGACCAGTCACCGGCCGGCTGGCCAGCCTCTGTCATCTTGCTGGCTGGCGCTGCTGCCGGTGCTGGCGGCCTGTCTGATGATCGGTGCGCGCAGCCCGCCCGCCATGCGCATTGTCAGCCGCAGAGTGACACACCGGCGATAGCGCTGATTGGCGACAGCCATGCCGCCGCGCTGGCGGCTAACGTCGCCGATGACGCCCGGCGGCAGCAGAAACCGCTGTTTCAGCTGACCAAAGCCTCCTGCCCTTTCCTGCTTGACGCCACGCGCGCAATACCGCAAAAACCGCAGCATGCACAGCAGTGCCTCGATTTTAATCAACGGGTTTTGCCGATCATCCTGAGCGATAAAATAGACGAAGTGGTGATCAGCGCGTTCTGGGCGGCGGGCCTCAGTGAGCAGCCGGGCAGCGGATTCCGCAGTCTCCGCGATCCGGCGCAGGACAATCTGCAGGCGCTGAAAAGCGACTTGGATACTGTGGTGGCGCAGCTACTGGCGGCGGGAAAAAAGATCACCCTGATTGACGATGTGCCGACCATCACGCTCGATCCGCTGCGCTACAGCCATAACCGCAATATGCCGCTGCGCCGCACCCTGAACAGCTGGCTCAGCGCGCAGGATGGCGCGGCGCTGGCGGCGGAACGCACGCAGCAGTTGCAGATGCCAAACGCATCGGTGGCAGACCTGTTGAAGTATTATCAGCAGCGCGGCGTGCGGGTGTTGTCACTGCAGGAGACGTTATGTAATGCGCAGGGTTGTCTGGTCACTCATCAGGGCATGCCGCTCTGGTACGACAACAATCACCTGAATCCATACGGCGGAGAGATGGCGCTGGGGAAAAACTGGTAATGCACAGCGGGCGAAGTCTCGCTTCGCCCGCTGTAAAGTCACTTACGCTTTACGTTTCTTCGCCAGCGGCCACGCCAGCAGCAGCAGAACAATCCACGCAAACCCGACGTACAGCGAGATACGCGTATCCGGGAAGTAGCCAATCAGCGCGATAATAAAGGCAAGGAACAGTACCCCCACCCACGCCGTAGCGCTGCCGCCCGGCAGAGCAAACTGCAGCTTACCGGCCTGCTCTTTGCCGATTTTGTGGCGGAACGCGATCTGCGACAGCAAAATCATAATCCAGACCCACACGGTGGCAAACGTCGCCAGCGAGGCAATCACTAGGAACACTTTTTCCGGCATCAGATAGTTGAGGTACACCGCCACCAGCATGGCAAGCATCATCACCAGCACCGTGACCCACGGAATGCCGCGAGTCGACACCTTCATGAACATCTTCGGCGCATGCCCCTGCTGCGCCATACCGTGCAGCATGCGGCCGACGCCAAACACATCGCTGTTAATCGCCGACAGCGAGGCAGTCAGCACCACAAAGTTCAGAATGGAGGCGGCGGCGGCGATGCCGAGGTGCTGGAAAGTCAGCACGAACGGGCTGCCTGCGGTGCCGACTTGGTTCCAGGGATAGATCGACATGATCACAAACAGCGTGCCGACATAGAACACCAGAATGCGCAGCGGTACGGAGTTAATGGCGCGCGGGATCGATTTCGCCAGCGGTAATACCAATAATCTCAATGCCGCCGTAGGCGAACATCACCATCTGCAGCGACAGCAGCATGCCGACGATACCGTGGGCAAAGAAGCCGCCGTTGGTCCACAGGTTATGGATGCCGGTCGGCTGACCGCCGTTGCCGATGCCCCAGAAAATCATGCCGAAACCGGCCACGATCATGATGATGATGGTGGCGACTTTGAAGAAGGAGAACCAGAACTCCACTTCGCCAAACACCTTAACGCTCATCAGGTTGATGGCGCCGATGATCAGCACCACCGACAGCACCCAAATCCAGTGTGGCACGTCCGGGAACCACACACCCATGTAGATACCAAAAGCCGTGACGTCGGCGATCGCCACAATCAGGATTTCAAAGCAGTACGTCCAGCCGGTGATATAGCCCGCCAGCGGTCCGAGGTAATCCTGCGCGTAGCGTGAAAACGAGCTGGCCTGCGGATTGTTAACCGACATATCACCCAGCGCACGCATGATGATATACGCCACGGCGCCGCCGGTGATGTAGGCCAGCAGTACGCTGGGGCCTGCCATTTTGATGGCATCTGCCGAGCCGTAAAACAGCCCGGTGCCGATCGCCGATCCCAGCGCCATAAAACGGATGTGGCGCGTGCTCAGTCCGCGTTTGAGCTTATTGGTTTCTTGCATAACAAACAGTACCTGTGGAAATGAAAAAACCACGGGCAAGCCCGTGGTCGGAATTAATAGCGACGTCGCTTACTGGTGAACGGCAACCTGCTCACGTCCTTTCACCCGGTCAACTACCGCAGCAATCACCAGCATCGCCAGCGACGGCGGCAGCCAGGAGAGTCCCTGATCGGCCAGCGGCAGATGCTGGCTAAACAGCGGCAGCGCATCTTTAAAGCTGGTGGTTTTGATGGCGTCGACGATACCAAACAGCAGGCTGATCAGCATGGTTGGCGCAATGATGCGCGTGCTGCGATTCCACCAGCTCAGGGTAAAGCTCAGTACCACCAGTACGATGCACGGCGGATAGATAGCCGTCAGCACCGGAATCGAAATCTGAATCAGGTGGCTGAGACCGAGGTTCGACACCAGCATGGCGAACAGGCCGAGAATAAACACCAGCGCTTTATACGACAACGGCAGGTATTGCGCAAAGAATTCTGCGCAGGCGCAGGTCAGGCCCACAGCCGTAACCATACAGGCGACGAAGATCAGCGCAGCGAGGAAGACACTGCCCATGCCGCCGAAGGTCTGCTGCACGTAAGCATGCAGAATCGAGGCGCCGTTAGCGTTCTGATCGACAAGCGCGCCGCTGCCGGAGCCCAGTTTGAACAGGCTGAGGTACACCAGCGTCAGACCGACACCGGCGATCACGCCGGCCAGCATGGTATAGCGCGTCAGCAGTTTGCTGTCTTCAACGCCACGTGAACGCGCCGCATTGACGATGACGATACCGAACACCAGCGCGCCGAGCGTATCCATGGTCAGATAGCCGTTCACGAAACCGCTGGAGAAGACCGCGCGCTGGTAGTCAGCGGTGGCCGGCGAAATGCCGCCAGCCGGCCACAGCAGCGCCGCGACGCCCAGAATGGTCAGCGCGACAATTTTCAGCGGCGCGAGGAAGTGGCCGACGGTGTCCAGCAGCTTGCCCGGATAGAGCGAAATGCCAATCACCAGCGCGAAGTACACCATGCTATAGATAAACAGTGGCAGCGGGCCGTCGCCGGTCAGCGGCGCAATCCCGACTTCAAATGAAACGGTCGCGGTGCGCGGCGTGGCAAACAGTGGGCCGACAGCGAGATAGCACACGGTGGCGAGCAGCAGACCGGCCGCTTTACCAATCGGTGAGCTGAGCGCATCAATACCGCCGCCGACGCGCGCCAGCGCGATCACGGTGATCACCGGCAAACCAACCGCGGTGATCAGGAAGCCGAACGCGGCAATCCAGACATGTTCACCAGACTGAATACCGACCATAGGCGGGAAAATGATGTTTCCTGCGCCAACGAACAGGGCAAAGGTCATGAAGCCCAGCGCCAGGATATCCCTGGAGGTTAAACGATGTATCATAAACTTCTGTACTGCCTGTAGCTGATGTTGCGGTGGAAGTTGGGTTTGTGTTGTCCCCTGAATGCGCGAAAACAATGGCTTAACTGGCTTGACCAGTGCGTTATGCGGGCCGAATCGCTACAGCGCAGGTGATTTAAACTGCTTTTCTTCTGTTCACAGAGGGATGAATTGACAACGGCGCAAATTAAAACGTTTATAGCGAAGAAAGGCAATACGGGATCGGAAAACCAGAAGGATATAACAGGAAAGCGTCAGAACGCAGTGGATAAGCAGGAAATAGTCGGAAAACACCTGAGATGATTTGCTTAAAGTTTCTGCAAAGCGGGCGATCTCCTTGCAGAAACCGCCGCAGAGATGCACAAAAGGCGCGCTTTACGCGCCTGTTTGCACAACTTTACAGCATCACCACACCTGTTGTGCGATATCGACAACCAGACGAATCTTCTGCCACTGCTGCGCTTCGGTCAGGCTGTTGCCCTCTTCCGTTGACGCAAAGCCACACTGCGGGCTGAGGCAAATCTGGTCGAGGCTGACAAACTGCGCCGCTTCCTGCAGGCGCGCCTTCACCTGTGCAGCGTCTTCCAGTTCGCCGGTTTTGGTGGTGATCAGCCCTAATACCACCTGCTGATGACCCGGTTTGATGAAACGCAGCGGCTCAAAGCCACCGGAGCGCGCGTTATCGTACTCTAGGAAAAACGCGTCGATGTTCACGCTGCCAAACAGAATTTCCGCCACCGGCTCGTAGCCGCCTTCCGAGATCCAGGTCGAGCGGAAGTTACCGCGACATACGTGCAGGCCGACGGTGAGATCCGCCGGTTTATCTTCCAGCGCGCGATTCAGCACCTGCGCATAAATGCGCGCCAGCTGTTGCGGATCTTCACCGCGCTCGCGAATTTGCTGCTGCTGTTCGCCTGAACACAGGTACGCCCACACGGTGTCATCCAGCTGCAGATAGCGGCAGCCAGCGTCGTAAAACGCCTTGATCGCCTCTTTGTAAGTCTGCGCCAGATCGGCGAAGTACTGCTCCAGATCCGGATACACCGTGGCATCAATCACTTTACGGCCGCCGCGGAAGTGCAGCACGCTCGGGATGGGAATGGTCATTTTCGCCACCGCATCGCCGGCCATGCTTTGCAGAAAGCGGAAATGGTCCAGCATCGGATGCTGTGGGTTAAAAGCGACTTTGCCGGTGACCTTCACGCCGTGCGCTTTGGTCTGCACGCCGTTGAACTGAATGCCCTGATCGGCCTCGAACAGCTCGACACCGTGCAGATGGCCAAAGAAATCAAAGTGCCACCAGGCGCGGCGGAATTAACCGTCGGTCACCACCTGCAGACCGTTGCCGCGCTGCTCCACCACCACCTAGCGAATCGCATCATCTTCTACCTGACGCAGCTGGTCGGCGCTGAGGGTGCCACTGGCGAACTGCTCGCGTGCCTGCTTAATGGCAGCGGGACGCAGAAAACTGCCGACGGTATCGGCGCGGAACGGGGCGGTATTGCGTTGCATATTCACTCCTGCACTGGCGCATAATTGCGTCAGGGTATAATTGCGTACGGTTACTTTTGGCCATCTGGATAGCTATATGTCCATAAGAGTGACATGCCGCCCTGCTGACAGCAATAGAAGAAAATTCAGGGGACGTGAAAAAAATTCATGATCGGTCAGCGTGAATTAGTTTTGCGCGATCTGGCTGTCGGACAGCGGCAGGTAGCCGGCCTCCGTTACGCGGCGCTGGCCCTGTGCAGAGAGCACCTGCTGCAGAAAGGCGGCGACCAGCGGCGGCAGCGGTTTGCCGGGCGCCTTGTTAACGTAAATATACAGCGGGCGCGACCACGGATAGCGGCCGCTGCGGATCGATTCGGCATCCGGCATGACGCTGTCGCCGCCGGCGGTGACGATCGGCAGGGTTTTCACGCCGCTCAGGTGAAAGTCAAAACTGGAATAGCCGATGCTGTTCGCCGTGCTGGCAACCGCCGCCTGCACCACCGCTGCCGAGCCGGGAAACTCCGCGACGTCGGCGCGGAAATCGCCGCGACACAGCGCCTGCTGCTTGAAGAAGCCCCCAGGTGCCGGAAGCGGAGTTACGGCCAAAACGCTGAATACTGCGCGTTGCCCAGTTCGCCGTATGCAGGCCAACATCGCCCCAGCGCTGCGGCACCTGCTGTGCGCCGCACAGGCGGGTCACGGAGAACAGCGCATCCAGCTGCGGCTGACTGATGTACGGCAGCGGATTGTCCTGATTGACCACTACCACCAGCGCATCCATTGCCACCGGAACCGCCAGCGGCGCATAGCCATAGCGCGCGATAAACAGCTGACACTCATCCACCTGCATCGGACGGCTCATGGCGCCAAGCTGAGCGGCCCCGGCAGCCAGCGCGGTCGGCGCCGTCGACGATCCCGCCGCCTGCACCTGCACATTGACGCCCGGCGACTGACGGCTGAAGTCTTCGCCCTACAGCGTCATCAGATAGCCCAGCGTGTCCGAGCCCACGCTGCTCAGGTTGCCGGTCAGCATGCTTTGTTGAGCCGTCGCCAGCATCGGGCACAGTAATAAAAGAGAGAGCAGCAGCGATTTCATCACAGAGTCCGGTGGCGTTTACTGCGCCACATTCTCGCGGATTCCGTTTGCCACAATCAAGCGCGGCGGCAGCACGAAGCGGAAGCAGGTTTCCTGATGCGGCACGCTGCTGATCTCCAGACGCGTGGTGTGGTGGCCGAGCGCATGCTTAACAATTGCCAGCCCCAGCCCGCTGCCGCCGGTGGCGCGCGAGCGCGCTTTATCCACGCGGTAGAAGCGTTCAGTCAGGCGCGGCAGATGCTCTTCGCTGATGCCGGGCCCGTTATCGCACACTTTAAATTCGGCGCCCTGTTTGGTGCGCAACCAGCTGATGTCGATGCGCGTGCCATCCGGCGTGTGGTTCACCGCGTTATACACCAGATTGGAAATCGCGCTGCGCAGCTGTTCATCATTGCCGAACACCTTCAGGTGCGGGTCGGTGTGGAAATGGATGCTGTGACGGCCCTGGCTGAGGGTTTCCGCCTCGCGCTGTAACAGCAGCAGCATGGTCGGCACATCCACCGTCTCTTTCAGGTCAATGGCGGGGGCCGCTTCGATGCGTGACAGCGTCAGCAGCTGCTTCACCAAGCTGTCCATGCGTCGCGTCTGCTCCTGCATGGTACTGAGCGCCTTGCTGCGGGTGCGCTCGTTCATCCCGGCATCGTCCATCATCTCCAGATAGCCCTGCAGCACCGTCAGCGGGGTACGCAGTTCATGGCTGACGTTGGCGAAGAAGTTACGCCGCGCCCCTTCCAGCTGGTGCATCTGGGTGACGTCACGCGCCACCATCAGCCACTGCCCTTCGCTGTAAGGCATGACGCGGAACTCCATGTGATGCTGATTATTGAGCACCAGCGTCAGCGGCTTGTTGAAGTCGCGCTGGCGGATATAGCGGGAGAATTCAGGGTAGCGCAGCAGGTTGAGGATATTCTGGCCGTTATCTTCCGGCCAGCGCAGCCCGAGATGCTGCTGGGCCAAGCCGTTACACCAGAAAATGGTGCCCTCTTCGGTGGTCAGCACCATCGCATCCGGCAGCGACTCAGCCCCGCTGCGAAAGCGTTTGATCAGATTTCCCAGCTCGCGCCGGCGGCGGCGATTGCGCAACTGCATTTGATACAGGCCGTAGAACAGCGGTTCCCAGCTGCCGCGCCCGGTAGGCGGCGTCATTGAACGATCGATCCACAGCCAGTGCGACAGCCGCATCAGATTTTTGAAGTGCCAAAACAGCACGCCGCACACGGCCAGTAACAGCCACCACGGCAGATAGCCAACCAGCAGCCCCAGCACCAGCGCAGGCAGACACACCAGCGCCAGCTCGGTCAGTAATCTCTTCCAGGAGAGTCGTTCCAGCACGGTAAAAGACTCCGTTTAGTAGCGGGCAGAGAAACGATACCCTGTTCCGCGAACGGTTTGTACCATGCGATCGTGGCCGGAAACTTCCAGTGCTTTACGTAAACGACGGATATGCACATCCACGGTGCGGTCTTCCACATACACGTTTGTGCCCCACACGTGATTCAGCAGCTGTTCGCGGCTGTATACGCGCTCCGGATGCGTCATAAAGAAGTGCAGCAGTTTGTATTCGGTCGGCCCCATTTCCAGCGGCGTGGTTTCGGACATCACGCGATGCGAGGAGGGATCGAGGCTCAGCCCCTGCATCTCAATCACCTCTTCCACCGCCATCGGTGAGATGCGGCGCATCACAGCTTTAATGCGCGCCATCAGCTCTTTGGGCGAGAACGGCTTGGTGATGTAATCATCAGCGCCTAGTTCCAGCCCGCGCACGCGATCTTCCTCTTCGCCGAGCGCCGTCAGCATCATCACCGGAATATCACGCGTCATGGCTTCACGCTTTAAATGTTTGATGAACTGAATGCCGCTGCCGCCGGGTAACATCCAGTCCAGCAGAATCAGATCGGGCCAGGGTTCGATCAGCTTGCCAATCGCGCTGTCGTAGTCCTCAGCCTCAATCGGTTGATAGTCGTTTTGTTCCAGCACGAAACATAACATTTCACGGATGGGAGCTTCGTCTTCCACAACCAAAATGCGCTTAGCCATTATTACTCCTGCGATTTTGACGGCATGTCACGGGGGTTTGCGGCGCCATTATGCGTCAGTTTTGTGACACTTTTATGAAAAACCCACCTCATGATATTCAGATAAAAAGCGCAATTGTGACAACCGGTTTCGCTTTTTTTTCATTGCGTTGTTAAGCGGTTATACTGCCGCTTTGCGATAGCAGGCACGGAGCACTCATGCGCATAATTCACACCGCTGACTGGCATCTCGGTCAGTTCTTTTACAGCAAAAGCCGCGCCGCCGAGCACCAGCAATTCCTCGACTGGCTGCTGGCCGCGATTTTGCAGCATCAGGTGGATGCGCTGATCGTCGCCGGCGACCTGTTTGATACCGGTTCGCCACCCAGCTACGCGCGCGAACTGTTTAACTGTTTCGTGGTGGCGCTGCAGCCCAGCGGCTGCCAGCTGATTGTGCTGGCCGGCAACCATGATTCGGTCGCGATAAGCAGCTATCGCTGCTGCAGGCGATTGAGCAGCACTATCACCACTGTTATGCCGCCGCCGTGGCGCAGCGCGAAGCGATGGGCAGCGCGCTGCCGATCATCGCCACCGGGCATCTCACCACCGTGGGCGTAAGCAAGAGCGATTCGGTACGTGATATCTATATCGGCACGCTGGACGCCTTTCCGGCGCAGGCCTTCCCGCCTGCCGACTACATTGCGCTGGGCGACATCCATCGTGCGCAGCGCATCGCCGACAGCGATCACATCCGCTACAGCGGTTCGCCGATTGCGCTCAGTTTTGATGAGCTGGGCCGCGAGAAAAGCGTGTTTCTGCTGGAGTTCAGTACGCGGCTGGAGTGCGTGACGCCGCTGGTCATTCCGTCGTTTCAGCCGATGCAGATGCTGAAAGGCGCCATGGCGGAGATTGAACAGCAGCTGACCGCGTTTCACGCGTATGAAGGCGATCTGCCGGTGTGGCTGGATATCGAAATCACCACTCAGGAGTACCTGAGCGACCTGCAGCGCCGCATCGAATAGCTTACCGACGCGCTGCCGGTTGAGGTGCTGCTGGTGCGCCGCAGCCGCGATCAGCGTCAGCGCAGCCTGGCGCGGCTGGAGAACGAAACCCTGAGCGAACTGAAAGTTGAAGAGGTATTTGCCCGCCGGCTGGCGCTGGAGGATGAACAGCGCGCGCAGTTAACGCAGCTGTTTCGCAGCACGCTGGCGACGCTGGAGGATCCGGGCGCATGAAAATTCTGACGCTGCGTTTTAAAAACCTCAACGCGCTGCGCGGAGAGTGGTTTATCGATTTCTGCCGCGAGTCGTTTGCCAGCAACGGGCTGTTCGCCATCACCGGCGCCACCGGCGCGGGTAAAACCACGCTGCTGGATGCCATCTGTCTGGCGCTCTATCACCAGACGCCGCGCCTTGGTGGCCTGTCGCAGAGCGAAAATCAGC
Source organism: Type-A symbiont of Plautia stali (assembly GCF_059731155.1). Lineage (NCBI taxonomy): Bacteria > Type-A symbiont of Plautia stali. The sequence continues at coordinate 3,117,137 of NZ_AP035891.1, forward strand.
TGATGACGCGTGACACCGCTGAGTGCTTGGCCGAAGTGGAGTTTGAGATCAAAGGTGAAGCCTGGCGCGCCTTCTGGAGCCAGAACTGCGCGCGCGACCTGGCGGAAGGTAAACTGCAGGCGCCGCGCGTCGAACTGGCGCGCGTGGCGGACAACCAGATCGTGGCCGATAAAGTCGGTGACAAGCTCAAAGCCATTGAAACTCTGTCCGGTCTCGATTTTGCCCGCTTCACACGTTCGATGATGCTGTCGCAGGGGCAGTTTGCCGCCTTCCTCAATGCCAAACCCGGCGAGCGCGCCGAGCTGCTGGAGGAGCTGACCGGCACCGAAATCTACGGCCACATCTCGATGCAGATCTACGAGCGCTGGCGTACGGCGCGCGCGGCACTCGACACGCTGCGCGCCCGCGCCGGTGCGGTGCTGTTGCTCGACGACGCCCGCCGCGCCGAACTGGCGCAGCAGCTGGACCAGCTCACCCGCACCGAACAAGACCTAAGCGAGCAGCTGGCGCAGGCCCAGCAGCAGCAGTGGCTGACGCAGCAGGCGTTGCAGGCTGCCGCCACGGCCTGGCAGCAGTCGGAAGGCGATCGCCAGCGGCTGGCGCGTGCTGAACCGGCGGAGAAGCTGCGCGACAAACTGCAGCAGCGCGAACAGCTGCAGCGTGACCAGCAGACACTGACCCAGCAGGCGCAGCAGTTACAGCAGCAACAGCAACAGGCGCAAGCGGCGCTGCAGCAGGGTGAAAGCCACTATCAGGCCGCACAGCAGGCGCGTGAACGCGCGCTGGCCGAACAGCAACAGCTGGAGACGCTGCTGAGCGAACAGGTGATCCCGCTCGATCAGCAGATCGCCAGCCGTGCACAGCAGCTTGAGCAGCAGCAGGCACTGCTGAGCGAACAACAAAAAACGCTGTTACTCAGCCAGCAGGCGCTGGACCAGCATCAGCAGCACACCGCTCTGCATGCCAGACTGGCGCAACGGCTGAACGATCACCAGCAGCAGCGCCCGGCCGCGCTCAGCGATGCCGATGCAGGCTCCATCGCCACCCGGCTCGAGCAGTTGCGCGTGGCGCTGCGTGACAATGCACGCCAGCAGGGCGAAGCGCAGCAGCAGTTGCACAGCGACACCCAGCAGCGTCAGCAGCAGCAAACGCTGCTGGCGCAGATCGCCGCTGACGAAGCGGAGCTGGCACAGCTGAGCCGCCTCAACGATCTGATTGGGTCGGCCAAAGGCGACAAGTTCCACCGCTTTGCTCAGGGCTTAACCCTCGATCATCTGGTGTGGCTGCAAACCGCCAGCTCGATCGCCTGCACGGCCGCTATTTATTGCAGCGCCGCGTCAGCGACGAACTGGAGCTGTAAGTAGTCGATACCTAGCAGGCCGATGCCACGCGCGACACGCGTACGCTGTCCGGCGGCGAGAGCTTCCTCGTCAGCCTCGCGCTGACGCTGTCCGATTTGGTCAGCCATAAAACGCGCATTGAATCGCTGCTCGACGAAGGCTTTGGCACGCTGGACACCGCGCTGGATGCGCTCAACGCCAGCGGGAAAACCATCAGCGTGATCAGTCATGTGGAAGCGATGAAAGAGCGCATCCCGGTGCAAATCCGGGTGCGTAAAATAAACGGGCTCGGCTACAGCAAACTGGAGCTGCCGGGCGAGTGATGCGTGAAGTGGCGCGGCGATCAGCTGATCGCCGCGCCAGCGAGATTAACGCGTAACCGGCGCTTTGTAGCGCGGACCGGCCAGCAGACCACCCTGCTCGTTCTGCGCTAACAGACGTGCGCTGGTGACACCGGCAATGGTGTGCGCTTTGTCGCCCACGTTGCTGGCGATCTGTTTGATCGCCGCCGATACTAGCATGCCAATGATGCCGCCGTTGTTGTTGTTGCTGTTCTCAGAATCATTCGCGGTGGCCATGCCCTGCCACAGCTCTTTACCGCTGCGCAGATCGACCAGACGGGCACTGGCCGAGACCGTGGTCACCGAATCAACCACCAGATAGCTGCTGCCGTAATCGGTAATCGAAATGTACAGTGCGCTGTCTGCGTTGAAGATGTCGTGCAAGCGCTTCGTGCTTACCGCCTGAATTTCATGCCCGTTGCTCAGGCCGTTCTGCTGGAAGGTCTCTTGCACCACCGCCACCGGGAAGACGTAGTAACCCGCTTCCGCCAGTGGCTGGGTCACCAGCGAGGTGAAGCTGTGCGACGCGTTGATATCCGGCGCACGGTTATCGGCAGGCAGCACCAGAATTGATGCTGGCTTACTGGCACGGAAGGCACTGTAGTCATAAGGTTTCTTATTCTGGGCACAGCCGGTCAGCAGCAGCGCCGCGAATACGCCGCACACGGCAATCAGTTTTTTCATTGGTTCACTCCTTTTTTCTTCATCAGAAAGTCCATGTACGGGGCCGATTCCGGAAACAGCTGCTTCTCGAGGGCGAACTGGCTGAAAGCTTTATCCGTATTGCCGTTTTTGGCGTACAGCAGGCCCAGCTGGGCGTGCAGGCCTGGTGCCACCGGCTTGTTCACCGCTTTGGCCTTTTCGATATCCAGATTCAGCGCATCAATCTGCTTCTGCGGATCGCTGTCTTTCTGGTAATAGCTGTACACCTGCTGCTGGTAATCACCCCAGTAGTAGATTGGCTCCGGTCCTTTTGGCGCACAGCCGGCCGGCACGCCTGCCGCGATCAGCGCGGCGCTCAGTTGCAGTAATTTCATCGTCAATATCCTTATTTCACCGGGCGCCATGCGCCGTTATTGATGCCATCCACCAAGTGGTCGACCGCTTCACGGATCGCCAGATCCATCACTTTGCCGTTCAGGGTAGAGTCATAGCTGGCGGTGCCGCCAAAGCCGATCACCTCACGCGCTGACAGCTGGTATTCACCCGCGCCCTGCAAGCTGTACACCACTTCTGAAATGGTCACATCTACCACATTCAGGTTCACTTTGGCGTAAGCGATCTGGCTTTTACCGCGCCCGAGGATGCCCCACAGCTGCTGGTCGCCCACTTCTTTGCGACCGAACTTGGTGATGTCACCGGTGATGATGTAGTTAGCGCCCTTGATGTTCTGCTGGCTGTGTTTGAAGCCGGCTTCCTGCTGCAGCTCTTTCAGGTTGCTGCGATCCAGCACGTTGAAGCGATTCGTCTGCTGCAGATGCGTAATCAGAATGGTTTTGGATTGGTTGCCCAGACGATCAACGCCGTCGGAGAAAATCCCATTCATGTATGACGGACGGTTATCAAACTGTCCCACCGCGATTGGGCTGCGCACGCCCTGATAAGCCGGCTGGCTTGCGGCGCGAACCTGAGGGGCGTCGATGGCGCGCGACGACTCGGTGGCACAGCCACTGAGCAGCGCGGCGCTTGACAAGGAGAGTGCCGCAAAGGCATATTTCTTCTGCATTTCTGGTCCATGAATAAAGGAAGGGATAACACCGCCACCAAGCGGCAAATTCTGGTTATGCCGACAGTCAGAGTAATGCCATAGCATTCCCTGCTGCGGTCTGTAGACTGTCGGCAGCAGCGCCAAGAATCTTTAGCGAAAATGCAGGCTTATTAATGAATTTAATTAATCGATTAGCGAGACTATCAGATGGGTTAGTCGTGATGGTGGGGCTCAGCGCCTGCCAGCAGGTGTCCGCGCCGGCCCCCAGCCTGGCCAATCAGTGCCAGCCGCAGGGCGATGCTGACAGCGCCGCCTGCCACTGGAGCGAAGCACTGCAGCAGCAGCTCAATAAGCAGTTTCACGATGCGGCGCGCTATGCCGGACAACAGTGCTGGGTGCGCCTGGAGTGGCAGAACAGTGGGCGCTACGCGGTGACGCAAACCCAAGGGGACGAAGCGCTGTGTTTGCGCGCGTGGCAGCTTATTGGTCAGTCGCGCGGCTTACCGCCTCCGCCGCAGCGCGACCAGCCAGCGTGGTTTGGCTTTGCGGCCACACCGGCCTGACTTACCAGCCCATCCTGACGCCACTGGCGCGGGCTGATGCCAAACCAGCGGCGGAAGGCGCGGGAGAAAGCGCTGACCTCGGAATAGCCGAGCAGCAGCGCCATCTCCGAGATGGGTAGCTGTCTCTGCTGCAGGTAGTGCGTGGCCATTTCGCACCGCACCTTAATCCACCAGCGCGCTAAAGCTGATGCCCTCTTCGCGCAGGCGTCGCTGCAGCGACCAGCTCGACAACCCCATTTTGCCGGCGATCTCCTCCAGTACCGGTTCGCCCTGAATGAGCGTCAGGCTAACTTGCGAACTCGCCTGTTCGACCACGCTCTGCACGCTGGCGCTGCTGTTGAGGCGGCGAATGGCATCCTGCATCACCATCAGCAGCATCGCATCCTGCTCCGGCATGGCGCGCTGCAGGTCGCGTTTCGGGATCAGCAGTGAGTTAAACAGCTGATCGAACCATACCGGCGCATCAAACATTTTGCAGTGCTCGTGCCACTGCTCCGGACGCGGATGTTCAAAGTGCACCTCGCGCGGCGCCCAGTTTTTGCCCGCCACGTGGCGAATCAGGTTGAGGAACATGCCGAGCGTCAGCTCCGCATCCTGACGGCGTGCCAGGATCGCCCCGTGGCGCACCTGATAATCGAGCCGCCAGCAGTCGCCCTTGTCCACCAGCCGCGTCAGCGTATCGTGCTGGAGCTAGGGAAACGCGTTCACCACATTGTGCATCGCCTGCTCCAGCGTCGGCGAGCACACACAGTCCGATGTAGCCAATTAACCCTAATGACTGCGGTTTGAACTGCCTGCCGTAATGCAAACCGAAGTTATCAAAGCCGGAGTGGCGCGCCGCTTCTTCCATCACGCGGCAATAGTTCACCAGCCTCAAGCTGAGCGTCGGGCTGGCCAGCAGTTCGGAATCGATACCGCTGATGCCAAAGATGCGATCGACATCGCCGCCTTTATCCGTAATAAAGTCGCTCAGACCGGTCGCCGCCGCGGCCAGAACGCCACGGTTGCTGGCGGGTGTGGCAAACGCGCTGAAGGCATCAGCAGCAGAGATGAGTGATTGCATGGGAACCTCTCAGGGATCGCGCGGATAACAGAATGAAGGGATCCAGCAATTTTCATACCAGCGTCACCCGGCGGGGCGCGGTGAAAGGCAATGCACCGCCTGGCCGCCGCTGGCGCGCTCCCGGCGGCGATCCGCGTCCCTGTCAGCGCGCCTGTGACGGCCGGCGCGCTTGATCCGCAGGCACCAGATTACGCCATCAGCGCGCGCCGCTGCCCTCTGCTGGTGCAGGTCACGCGCCTACCGGCAGCTGGCTGCTCTCAAGATAGCGACGGCACAGACGCACCGAATGGCTGGCCCAGTGCGGCCCGAGGCTGAGTGCCATCTCGGTATCGGCGTGCGTGCCCATCCACGCCGTCATCTGAATACGACGCTGAATCAGCAGCGTCGGCACCAGCGCCATCTCAGCATCGCTGATGTGCGCGACGCGTTCATAGCTGAGGATCCAGTTATCCACCGACTCCGCCGCTCGCGGATGGTGCTCGACGAAACTGATCGCGGCCGCCAGATCGTGCAGATACCAACCCATGCCGCAGTCGTCGAAGTCGATCACCCGGGTCTCGCCCTTGTGCAGCAGCAGGTTGGTCAGGCGCAGATCGGCGTGGATCAGGCCGTAGCGATCGCGCTCTTTACCAAATTCAGCCAGCGCCTGCCCGGCGCGATCCACCGCCGCCGCGATAATGCCGTGATCGGCCGGATCGAGATGAGGCGCATCCTGCCAGCGCCCCCAGTGGCTGTGCTCGCTGACCATGGTGTGATGATCACAGATAATGCGCTGAAAAAATTCGGGTTTCTGCCAGCTGCGGCTGTGCCGATGTAGGCGCGCGGTGATGGTACCGAGCTGCTGAAAGGCTTTGGGATCGACGTCAGTGGTCGGCATCTCGCCGTCAATCCAGTGGAACAGCACCGCATGACGCGTGCTGCCGTCCGCCAGCGTCAGCGTTAGCACGCTTTCACCGTCGCGCGCCGGAATCGCCTGCGGCACCATGATGCCGGTTTCGCGCAGCGCATCGAGCCACATCAGTTCACTGAGAATATCCGCTTTGCTGTGGTAATCCGGCCGGTGCAGGCGCAGCGCGTAGCGTTTGCCGCCGGCACGCAGCAGAAAGGTGGCGTTCTCCGAACGGCACAGCAATTGCAGCTCACCGTGCAGCGCGGCGGGATAGCAGGCCAGCGCACGTTGCGCCAGCAGGGTGATCTCGGCATCGGTCAGGGATTCGGCTTGTTTGGCGCTCATTCATCACTCTCCAGCATCAGTCTCTTTAAACCAGTGTTATCAGCATGGGATGAGGTCGTCCTGACTGCCTGACCGCAGAACAGCAAAAGTTGACCGCAGCGTACAGCTAGCGCTTTTTCTGGCAGCGAGTTGACCGCAGAGGACAAAACTCACTGCGCCTGCGTCAAGTTTTCCCGTCTCGGGCAGCGGCATTATCCCTTCACTGTAGCGAAAACCCACAATAGCGCGGTGCCAACGCCGCACAACAAGCATGACGGGGAGATGAAGATGACAGGCAAACTAAAACCCACGCTGGGCACCCTGCATTTATGGGGTATTGCGGTTGGACTGGTGATTTCCGGTGAGTATTTCGGCTGGAGCTATGGCTGGGGCGTGGCCGGGACGCTGGGATTCCTGATAACCACCGCGCTGATCGCCACGCTTTATACCTGCTTTATTTTTAGCTTTACCGAACTGACCACGGCGATTCCGCACGCTGGCGGGCCGTTCGCCTACAGCCGTCGGGCATTTGGCGAAACCGGTGGTCTGATTGCCGGTCTGGCGACGCTGATTGAGTTCGTATTCGCCCCGCCGGCCATAGCCATGGCGATTGGCGCCTATCTCAACGTGCAGTATCCCGATCTCAACCCCAAAACGGCGGCGGTCGGTGCTTATCTGTTGTTTATGGCGCTGAATATTCTCGGCGTGAAGCTGGCCGCGATGTTCGAACTGGTGGTGACGATGCTGGCAGTGCTGGAGCTGCTGGTGTTCATGGGCGTGGTATCGCCGGGTTTCAGCGTCGCTAACTTCGCCGCCAATGGCTGGGCCGGCAGCGATCATTTTGGCATGCCAGCGCTGTCCGGCATCTTTGCCGCCATTCCGTTCGCAATCTGGTTCTTCCTCACCATTGAAGGCGCGGCCATGGCGGCCGAAGAAGCCAAAGATCCGAAGCGCACCATTCCGAAAGCCTACATCAGCGGCATTCTTACCCTGGTGGTGCTGGCGATTGGCGTGATGCTGCTGGCCGGCGGCGCGGGCGACTGGCGCAAGCTGTCGGACATCAACGATCCGCTGCCGCAGGCGATGAAGATGATCGTCGGTGAGCACTCTAACTGGATGCATATGCTGGTGTGGATCGGCCTGTTTGGCCTGGTCGCCAGTTTCCACGGCATCATCCTTGGCTACTCGCGTCAGTTCTTTGCCCTGGCGCGCGCGGGCTATCTGCCGCCCAGCCTAGCGAAGCTGTCGCGCTTCCAGACGCCACACCGCGCTATCATCGCCGGCGGTGCGATCGGTATCGCCGCCATTTACAGCGACGGGCTGATCAATCGGCAGGGCATGACGCTGACGGCCGCGATGATCACCATGGCGGTGTTCGGCGCGATCGTGATGTACCTGATGAGTATGCTGAGCCTGTTTAAGCTGCGCCGCAGCGCACCGGATCTGGAGCGCAGCTTCCGTGCGCCGGACTACCCGCTGGTACCGGGCATAGCACTGGTGCTATCGCTGGTGTGTCTGGTGGCGATGCTGTGGTTCAACCCGGTAATCGGCGGATTGTTTGTGGCGATTATGGTGCTCGGCTACCTTTAATTCCTCGCCACCAAAGCCCAGCGCGAGCGCGCACCGCAGGATTCCATGCTGGTCGGCGAGTAAGGAACGCATTGCCCCTGCCGTGCGGCCTCCGCCGCCTCAGGCAACGGAGGCGGGTACACAGAGCCCTCTGTGTACCCGCCTCTTTCTGCCACATGTTACCCTTTCACCGGCCACAGCCAGGCGGCACCGCGTACGCCGCTGGAGTCACCGTGCACCGCTTTCAGCACCGGCGTTTCGCACTCGCGGCCGAACACCCACTGTTTCATCAGCGTCGGCACCGTCTGGTACAGCCGATCGTTGTTGCTCATGCCGCCGCCGAGCACGATCACATCCGGATCGAGCAGGTTGACCACCTGCGCCAGCGATTTGGCCAGACGCGTTTCATAACTGCTCATCGCCAGCTCGGCTACCGGATCCTGCTGTTCGATCAGCCGGATGATCTCCGCGCCCTTCAGCGCCTGTCCGCTGAGACGCTCATAATCAATGGCGAAGCCGGTGCCGGACACAAACGTCTCAATACAGCCCTGCAGCCCGCAGTAGCACGGCACTTCCGCGCGATAGCGCAGTTCGTCTTCATCCATCCATGGCAGTGGATTGTGCCCCCACTCACCTGCGTTACCGTTACCGCCAATGCGTGATTCTCCGTTGATGGCCACGCCCGCGCCGGAACCGGTGCCAATAATCACCGCAAACACCAGCGGCTGGCCTGCGCCTGCGCCATCAACCGCTTCGGAAACCGCCAAGCAATTCGCGTCGTTGGCGATGCGCACGTCACGATTCAGCGCACGCGCCAAATCTTTGTCCAGCGGCTGTCCGTTGAGCCACGTCGAGTTAGCATTTTTTACCCGCTGGGTATAAGGAGAAATCGTGCCGGGAATGCCGATGCCGACCGTTCCCTGCTGCCCGGTCTGCGCTTCCGCAAGCAGGACTAAATCGACAATCGCCTGCACCGTGGCGGCGTAGTCGTCACGCGGGGTATTCACGCGGTGGCGAAACAGCTCCTCGCCCTGGTCAGACAGCGCAATCACTTCAATTTTGGTGCCGCCTAAATCAATACCGATACGCACGATTTATTCCTCATTATTCGTTCAGGTGACAGATACAGTAGAAGGCTGAATCGGGAAAGGCAATGAAACCACTCCGATGTTTCGCTATCATGCGCGCTGACTGTTTTAGACTTGTGCGCTCGATCGCACCCACGGTAAGGAATCCTGATGTTGTGGTTTAAAAATATGATGGTTTATCGTCTGAATCGGGACATCCCGCTGTCCGCAGACGATCTGGAAAAACAGCTCGACGCCTTCACCTTCACGCCGTGCGGCAGCCAGGACATGGCCAAAACCGGCTGGGTCTCGCCGATGGGCAACCGCAGCGAAGCGCTGACGCATGTGATTAACGGTCAGATAGTGATCTGCGCCCGCACCGAGCAGAAAATTCTACCGTCGCCGGTGGTGAAGCAGGCGCTGGAAGCCAAAATTGAGAAGCTGGAAGCGGAACAGAGCCGCAAGCTGAAAAAGACTGAAAAGGATTCGCTGAAAGATGAAGTGCTGCACAGCCTGCTGCCGCGCGCCTTCAGCCGTTTCAGTCAGACCTTTATGTGGATCGACACCGTCAATAATCTGATCATCGTCGACTGCGCCAGTGCGAAGAAAGCGGAAGATACGCTGGCGCTGCTGCGTAAGAGCCTCGGCTCGCTGCCGGTGGTGCCGCTGACGCTGGAAAATCCGATCGAGCTGACGCTGACCGAATGGGTGCGCTCCGGTGAATTGCCGGCGGGTTTCACCCTGATGGACGAGGCTGAGCTGAAGGCGATGCTGGAAGATGGCGGCGTGATCCGCTGTAAAAAGCAGGATCTGGTTTCCGACGAGATCGCCACCCATATCGAAGCAGGTAAAGTGGTCACCAAACTGGCGCTCGACTGGCAGGAGCGTATTCAGCTGGTGATCGCCGATGATGTCTCGGTGAAGCGTCTGAAGTTCAGCGACACGCTGCGCGAGCAGAATGACGATATCGATCGCGATGATTTCGCCCAGCGTTTTAATGCCGATTTCATTCTGATGACCAGCGAGCTGGCGGCATTGATCAGCAATCTGGTGGAAGCGTTAGGCGGCGAAGCGCAGCGTTAAGCGGGCATCGCAGGCTGGAGGCATAGTACGGTCCAGCTGTAAAGCCGCAGTATGTTTAACGGTCGCCATGAATGGCGACCCTACGAATATGCCACACAACCTATGCCGGCCAATAAAAAACCGGTAACGCCGCACAGGCATTACAGGTTGATAACGGCAGGCTGCTTTAACGATTAAAGATAGCGGCACAAGTAAGACGTTGGCTCCGCCACCTGCAGATGGAATTCGCTGTGGCCCGGCACGTTAAATACCGATCCGGCTTCGTACCATTTCCACTCTGCTTCGCCCGGCAGCAGCACTTTCAGCGCGCCGCTCACTACCGTCATCTCTTCCGGCTGGCCGGTACCAAAGGTGTATTCGCCTTCCGCCATGACGCCAACGCTGGCCCGGCCAATGGTCACGCTGTCGAAACCAATGGATTTCACTTTTCCGTCGAAATACTCACTTACGTTGAGCATGTTACTTCCTCACAGCACATTAGGGTTACCGGCAGATTACAAGGGAACTCGCTGATCTGTCACGCGAATTAGCGCCGCCCGTCGCAAGTTGTGATCGGCCTCGATCAGACGATCAGTTCAGCCGCCAGTTTCTCCACCAGCACATTCGACAGCAGCACAGGAATGCCCAGCATTTTCTGCAGGAAATCGCGGTGTTTCTGGTGATAACCGATACAGTCGAGCACCACCACATCAGCGCCCTGCTCCTGCAGAGTAATCCGGCTTCAATCAGTTCGCTCTGCTGCGCCAAGTATGGGCTGGCGACCGCAAAACAGGGCGTGCTTTGCAGGTTACGCCATTTGCTGGCCTGCTCAGCGATCTGCTCCTCAACCGGCACCACGATGCCGATTTTGTGCGCCTGTACGATGGCGCTGACCAGCGGCGGAATGATGCGATCCGGCTCCAGCAGCAGCGCCGACGTGGTTTTTAGCGTGCCGAACTCACCGGTACACAGCAGCAGAATGGTGTCGTAACCCTGCTGCTCCAGCGCGGTAATTTTACGCTGCAGTCCCTGTTCGACGGTGGCCGCCGCCAGCCGTACCTGTTCGCCGCTGCTCATGCGCGAAACCAGCACTTTATCGCTTGGCGCGGGGGCGTATAACTGCTCCACTTCGGCCAGCGTCAGGCCATCCAGCAGACCGGTATGCGCGACAGCGTCGGCGGGCAAATGCTCCTGCAGCAGCGGCAAAATATCGCTACGCGGTGACTGGCCAATGGTTAAGGTTGCAAGCGACGGTTTCATCATCAGGCTTTCCGGCTGCGCAGGTGGCTGAGGCTACCATACAAAGATAGCAGCAGCGCGTACTCCTGCGAGTCATAAAACTGGCAGGTCTCACGGCCAAACTCTTTAGCCACTTCCACCGCAAAGCGCACGGCCGCCGCGATATCCACTTCATGGCTGGCGCCGGTGCCGCAGCCAGGCACCACGGATTGCGCACAAATCGCGACGCCCACCAACCGGCACATCGGTGGCGGTGGACGGTTGCAGGATGCTGTTGAGGTGATACACGCCGTTGCCGTAAGGCGTGATGTCCTGCGTAGTGATCGGGAACGTCACCGCAGGCTGACCGCTGGTCATCTCCATAGTGCGCAGCAGATCTTCCGACACGCGCAGGATGTAGCTCTCTTTCACCGTGGGTGACAGCGCATAGCCCTTATGGTTGAGGATGCGGTTTCCTTTAGTGGTATCGATAAAGAGAATCGCGTCGACCCCCTCAACCACTTCGTTGTCATTCATGGTGATGTCGTCGCAGGGCGAATCCATGAAGTCCACCGGCTCGTGCGGCCGGGTCGGCGCATCCGGACAAATATGCGTGGTTACGATCACGTCGCCGGCCAGCACGTCCTCTTTGGTCTGCATCTGTGCCACCTTCAGCGCGCTGCTCACCGCAGCAACCGCACCGTCGGCGTCGGACACCATGCCGATGCGCGTCGGACGCGCACCGATGCCGCCGAGACGGCCAATGATCCCCAGCGTCGGCGCGCTGCCGCCCCGGCTTTTGCCCTAGGCGCGCCATCGACGCTGACGCGCTGTCAATCAGCGGTGTCGAAAGATAGTGCCCGGTGACAGACAACAACACGCGGCCAATCTGAAAACAGCGGCTGTCGGGATCGCGCTCCAGTAAGCCTTCACTTTCCATGGTCGCCAGCAGGCGCGAGACGGTACTTTTCGGCAGTCCCAGCGCCTCCACCACCTCGGTAAAGGTCAGGCCGGGATGGCCCTGCGCCACGCCAAAGCGCTGAAACAGCTTAAGCACGGCGGCGGCATTTTCGAGTGTGGTTATGGTGCTGGTTTCACTATATGGAACTGAGTTCCTGTATCGATAACCCGAAAGTAAAACGCGACGGTTTATCGGTCAAGCGCAAATTTTGCACCGGACAAGACGCAGGCCATTTAAGGCAGCAGAAAATAAGGGCTAAAGGCAAAATAAAAAGACGTTATCAGGCAGGAGAGCGATTAAACAGAAAAGACGGCAACTTTTATCGCCGTAATTAGCGCATCAGAGAAAATAAAAAATCTATTTAGCGGCCGGACGTAATTAAGCAAAAGCGGGCATCCCTGCCCGCCGGGATTATTCTTTTTCCACATTTTCATAGCGGTCTTTGGCATCCTGCGCTTCCGCTTCCGATTTATGTTCGCTAATTAAGGTATCCGGACGTGGATGGTCGGCCCGTAATTCATACCAAGTGACGGTATTGCCCGCCTGCCCTTTTTCAACGGCAACAATGCGCGCTTCTCGCGGATAGGGTGGTCTGGTTGGCATCGTTTTCCCTCTTATGTCAGGTTTCCACACAGACAGCGGTGATCCTCTGCCTGCTATTCAGTATAGACAATCGAGGATCGCTGAAAAAAAGAGGGAGAATTCTTAGGCAGTTAGCTGGCGCGGGCGAGAGACAGCGATTGCAGAATATGTTCCACCACCTGCTCCGGTGCCTGCATCGCGTTGACTTCATGGTGAGCGGCCTGACGATAGAGCTGCGCGCGTTCGCGCAGGATATCTTCCATCTCTTCCGCGATGGGCCGGCCGGTCAGGGTCGGACGCTGTGCCGCTTCTGGCTGACGTTCCAGCCGATCGGCCAGCACGCCAGAGGGCGCGTTGAGCCAGATGACCTGGCCGTGCTCGCGCATGAAGTGGCGATTGACGTCAACCAGTACCATGCCGCCGCCGGTGGCGATTACGGTGGCAGGCGCGGTAACCGCCCGCAGCGATTCGCTTTCACGCGCGCGAAAGCTGTCCCAGCCTTCCGTCGCCACAATCTCTGCCACGCTGCGCTGTGTGGTGAGCTGCAGGTGGTGGTCGGTGTCACGAAAGGCATAGCCCAGCGCTTGCGACAGCGCCTGGCCAATGGTGGTTTTACCGCAACCGCGTGCGCCGATCAGATAGATGGGTAATGACATCCGGGCTCATCCTCCGCCGTAGTCTGCCGCGCGGGCAACGTCATCAGGTCAATAATGCGTCGCATGATACCTAGATTTTATTTTATCAGCCAGCCGCGAAGCACGAATTACGCGTATTTCAGCGATATTCAGCGCCACTATTTTGATTTTTAACGGAAAAACGATGCGCATTTCGTGCATCAGGCGATTTGTAAGCGCGGGCAACATTTGCTTACAAGGCCGCTGATTTACTTTCTGTCACGCAGCCCGCATATACGCTTTATAGTTCAGGCAACGGACGTCCTGTTGGTCGCCTGAAGAACAACACGCTATGCCTAACCGGAGGTTCACCATGCAGAGCCAGGAACAACAACTTATTGAAAGCCTGTTCAGCCGTCTGAAACAGGCAGAAAGCCAGAGCGGCCCGCGTGATGCCGGTGCCGAACAGTTAATCAATCAGCATTTACAGAGCCAGCCCGGTGCGCCCTACTACATGGCACAGGCGATCCTGATTCAGGAAGCGGCGATGAAAAAGCTCAACGCGCAGGTATCGGAGCTGGAGAGCCGTCTGGCGCAGGCGCAGCAGCAGGCCCCGCAGCAAAGCAGCGGCGGCTTCCTGTCGAGCCTGTTTGGCGGCGATTCACGCCCGGCGCAGCCGCAACAGCCGGCATGGAACAGTGCACCGCAACAGCCACAATATGCCGCACCGCCTCAGCAGCAGTATGCTGCACCGGCGCGCGGTACCAGCTTTCTTGGCGGCGCACTGCAAACGGCTGTCGGCGTGGCCGGCGGTGTGGTGATGGCGGATATGCTGACCAGCCTGTTCCACCACTCGCAGCCGGAAGAGATCGTCAATATCATCAACGAACCGGCGCTGCCGCAGGTGGATGATAATCTGGACACCTTCAACGGCAATGACAGCAACAATGCCTTCCTGAATGACAATTCAGGCTGGGACAACAACAGCTTTGCCGATAACAATGATTTCGGCAGCAGCGGTGATTTTGACGACGACGACAGCTTCGTCTGATTAACGCTGGCGTAACCATTTATCCAGTTCGTTGGCAAACTGCTGGCGGTCACGTGGGCTTAATGCCGACGGGCCGCCGCTCTGAATGCCGCTGGCGCGCATCGTTTCCATGAAATCGCGCATGGTCAGACGCTGGCGAATGGTATCGCTACTGTAGCGCTCCCCGCGCGGATTCAGCGCTGCCGCCCCTTTCTCCAGCACTTCTGCTGCAAGCGGAATATCGCCGGTAATCACCAGCTCGCCCGGCTGCACGCGTTTCACAATTTCGTTATCAGCCACATCAAAGCCGGCAGCCACCTGCAGCGTCTTCAGAAACGGCGACGGCGGTACGCGCAGCGGTTGGTTAGCGACGAAGGTCACGGTGACTTTAGTGCGCTCAGCGGCGCGATACAGCACCTCTTTGATGACATTGGGACACGCATCGGCATCCACCCAAATCGACATGTTTAATCCTTATTAACGGGCAATGCCTGCGATCTTGCCGTGCTGGCCGCGAATGGCAAATGTTATTTGTGCGCGACTTGTTATTCACTACCGCTGACGTAAGCTAACCCACTGAGAAAACCGAACCACGTAAAGGATAAAGCGATGCTGGAGAAGAAAATCGGGTTTGTCGGCTGCGGCAATATGGCGAAAGCCATCATCAGCGGCCTGGTGAACAGCGGGCAGATCGCCCCGGCCAATATCTGGGTGCACGATCGAAAACCCGACACCAACCAGGCTATGGCGCAGCAGTATGGCGTGACGGCGGCGGAAAGCGTCGAGAGTCTGGCACGTGAAGTGGACATTCTGTTTGGCGCGGTGAAACCCAACGTGATTCTCAAGGTGCTCAAGGATCTGGCCGGCCAGCTGAAGAAAGATGCGCTGGTGGTGTCGATTTCCGCAGGTGTGACGCTGGATTCGCTGGCGGCGGTGCTCGACCACGATCGTAAAATCATTCGCGTGATGCCGAATACGCCGTCGCTGGTCAATGAAGGCATGACCTCTATTACGCCGAACGTGCTGGTGGAACCGCAGGAAGTGGACGAGGTGGTGACCATTTTTGAGAGCTTCGGCAAAGCGGCGGTGGTGAACGAGTATCTGATTCATGCCGTGGTGGGTGTCAGCGGCTCGGCACCGGCTTACGTGTTTATGTTTATCGAAGCGATGGCCGACGCCGCCGTGCTGGGCGGCATGCCGCGGGCGCAGGCTTATCAGTTTGCGGCACAGGCGGTAAAAGGTTCCGCCCAGATGGTGCTGGAGACCGGCAAACATCCCGGCGAACTGAAAGATATGGTGTGCTCACCGGGCGGCACCACCATTGAAGCGGTGAAGGTGCTGGAAGAGAAAGGCTTCCGCGCCGCGGTGATGGGCGCGATGCAGCAGTGCATGGCGAAGTCCGAGGCGCTGAGTAAGCAGTGATGGTGCGGGTTTCCCCTCACCCTAACCCTCTCCCGCTTGCGGGAGAGGGAACTGTTGGGTGCTGGCTTGAACCTTAACCCTGATACACTTCAAACAGCGCAGGCCTTGCTCCAGCATCATTGGCTGCTGCATCTCGTGCACCAGCGCGGCGGTGAGCGTGTACATGCCGGCTGAACACACTACCGCAATCATGCCCTGCTGGCAGTAAAAAGCGATAAAGCGTTTGTCCTGCAGCGATCCCAGCAGGCGATAATCATCCCACTCCTCTGCATGCCCCAGATACTCATAGCGGGTGCCGTAATGCGCAGTCCAGAAGAACGGCACGCGATCGTACATGATGCGTTTGCCCAGCATATTCAGCGCGGCAATGCGCCCCTGCTGATGCGCCACGCGATAGTGCTCAATGCGTTGCACGCCGCGCGGCGTGAGACAACTGGCAATATCCCCCGCGACCCAGATGTTTTCACTGACCCGTAGCTGACTGTCGGCCAGCAGGCTGCCATCCTTCTGTAATGGCAGGTCGTGAATAAAATGGGTGGCCGGCACAATGCCGGTGGCAAACAGCACTTGGCTGGCTGGCACGGTTTTGCCACCTTTGAGCCGCACGCCATTTACTGCACCTTGGCCGATCAGCGCTTCCGGTTCACCCTCGACAAATTTCACACCGTTGCTGCGGTGCAGCTCATAAAAATGGCGGCCAATCTCTTCGCCGAACTGACTGGCAAACGGCAGCGGATTACGCGCCACCACCGTGACATCAATGTCGCGGTTACGCAGCGCACCCGCCACTTCCATAGCGATAAAACGGTTGCCGATAATCACCAGCTGCTGCGCCTCATCCACCTGGGAAATCAGCGTGTCGGCCTGGCGCAGCAAATGCACGCCATCCAGATCCTTGCCTGGGATATCAAGCGGCTGCGGCACGCCGCCGGTCGCGATCAGCAGCTGGTCAAACTTCACTTGCTGCCCGTCTTTCAGTACCAGCGTCTGCTCCTGCGCCTTCAGCTGCACCACCTCCCCCTGCAGCCACGCCACCGGTCCCAGCACATCCTGTTTCAGCAGCTTTGGTACCTCGTCGATGGCCATCTTGCCAGAGGGCACAAATTTACTCAGCGTGGTGCGATCGTAAGGTGCGTCGCTTTCACGCTCGATACGCACAATACGGCCGCTAAAGCCTTCATCGCGCAGCGTCCAGATCGCGGCACTGCCCGCCGCGCCAGAGCCGAGAATCACGCACACCGGCGCTTCACCCTGGGCCACCGGCGCGCTGGCCGGCGACATCGCCTGCGGATTGATCAGCACCTGCCCCTGTTCAATGCGCACCGGATAGCGCTTGAGATTGGCCAGCGCCAGCGGCTCGCACATTTTGCCATCGCGCAGCTCAAACACCGCCTTATGCCACGGACACACCAGTTTGTCGCCGCACACTGCGCCCTGCTCCAGCGGTGCGCCCGTGTGCGGACATTTTGCATGCAGCGCCTGCACGCGGTCGCCGTCGCGAATCAGCACCATATCCGTTTCGCCGACGGTCACTTTAGTGGGGTTACGCTGCGCCAGCGCCTTGAATTCCACAACAGATTGATAGCTCACGGTTCGCCTTCTTCGGGGTTATTCGTCTGATACGACAATTCCTTACAAAGAGTAAGTGTGGCAAAGCGTGAGGATTTAGCAGGAGAAACAAAGCGAAACGGCGGTTAACTGACTGTTAATCCGTATGTCACTGGTTCGAGTCCAGTCAGAGGAGCCAGATTTAAAGAAGCCCGCTCAGGGAAACCTGAGCGGGCTTTTTGTTGTGGTGAGTCGGCTGGACGGTAGAGGGTGATACGGGCCGTTAAATCAAACCCGCCGGACTGATGTCAGCCAGCCCTTTATTTTATAACGTTTTGCCCAGGCAAATGGCCTCTTCCCGGCCGCGGTAGGGTCCGTAATTTTCTATCTGCCGGTAGCCCTGCCTGATATAAAAATCCACGGCACGCTGATTAACATGCCGGGTTTCCAGCCACAGTTCACGATATCCCAGAGTTTTGCCGCGGCTTCCAAAGAGCTGAGTAAGGCACGTCCGATGCCCGGCAAACTGCGATCGGAGAACATCCTTTTCAATTCGGCGATCCCGGCAGCCACGGGCCGTAACGCGCCACAGCCAACGGCCGTGCCCTGCGCATCTCTAGCGATTACCCACAACGCACCTTCATCCTGAAAGGTGTCAACGCTGGCGCGGCTGTTTCCGCCATCGCCAGTGATAGCCGCAAGCTCTGCGGAGAGTTTTTCAATCAGTCACTGTGATTCCGCCGAGCGCGGGTCTGCGTGTTCAATCTTCACCATCGTGATACCTGTATAGAAGGATGCTGCTGTGCCGCTATCAGGCTGACCTATCATCTACAGCGGGTGTCGTTCGTCACCACCCGCTGCAACATCTGGCGGGCAAGTCAGGCTTTTACCCGGTATGCTTCTCTTCCTTTCCTGCCAGCGCTTCTTCACTCTCAATCATTGCAAAGAACAACTCAAGCTGCCCGAGCATCATTGACGCGGCTACCGATAACTGGCGTTGTGGTGCCACGCACAGTGACAGAGTAAATGGTTTTAATACCGTGTCGATCAACGGAATGAATTTCAGTTCTCCCCGGCGATATTCATCAACAATATCCAGCCAGCACATCAGGCTGATCCCAACATCATCACGTACTAACGATCGCAGCATATGAATGTTATTGGTGCGCCCCACTTCCTTCAGGCGAATGCCAGAACTGTTAATTAGCGCTTCCAGCGGATCGGCCAGCATTAATGGCGCGGCGGGCACAATAAACGGCCAAGGTTCGCAATGGCTGAAGCGAATAGATTCCAGCGCTGCCAATGGATGTTGTCGGCTAACCACAATCCCCAGACGCAGATCGGCAAAGGATTTCACCAGCAGTTCACGCGAGCTTTGTGGGTTGAGCATGATGCCAAAATCCGCATCACCGGCGGTCAGCGCATTGGCGATATGGATATTGCTCATGGTGGTGAGGGAAAACGAAATGCCCGGATAGTCTTTACGAATACGCTGCAGGATTGAGGAGAAGAAACCGCGGTTAACGGCATCAATAGTGGCGATATGTACATGGCCATGTCGCAAGCCACGCAAATCCTCTAATTGGGTGCAAACACGACCAAACTCACGTTGCCAGTTTTTTGCCGCGTTAAACAGGATTTGCCAGCGGCCGTCATACATAAACCTGATGGATGGCGTTCAAACAACGGCATATCCAGCTGTTCCTCCACGCGCAAAATCTGCCGGTCGATAGAGGAAGCCAAGACGTGCAACACCCCAGAAGCCTTACGTAGCGAACCCTGGCGTGCCACTTCGGTGAAATAAATCAGAAAACGTGAGAAGGCAAACATAGTGGGTGCTCTCTTTTTTGCAACGCATCATGCGAATTAAACAGATGGACACTTACACAACGGCAAAATAATAATCGCATCCATGATAAAGACAAGGGTATGCGCGGCGCTAACGCTGATGACAGCCCTGCAAAGACAGGCTGATTATGAAATCAACACACCTGGCTGTCACCGTCATCGCAAAGCAGTCCAACGGTGCTGGCAATCTGTTACTGACGCTGGAGAATGCCAGCGACCAACCGCTGCCGCCTTTTACACCGGGCGCGCACATTGATGTCCATCTGCCGGCGGGAGGGGTGCGTCAATACTCACTGTGTTCGCCAGCCAGTGCGTCTGGCTATGAAATTTGCGTCCGTCTTAATCACGCTTCAACAGGGGGTTCCCGCTGGCTGCATCAACAGCTCAATATCGGCGATGCGTTAACCCTGTCGGCCCCGCGTAACCACTTTCCGCTACCGGATGCACCGCGCACCTTATTATTTGCTGCCGGTATTGGCCTGACGCAACTGCTGGTCATGGCAGAAGCGCTGGCCGAGCGGCAGGCTGAATTCATGCTGCATATCTACCTCAAACATCATGATGAACTGGCGTTTGCGACACGTCTGGCGCAGCTCGGTGAGCGTGTCGTCATTCACTACAGTAGCGAAGGCGACAGCCTGCGCACCCGAATACCTGACGATCTGGAAACATCAGCCAACAGCGCGCTGGTTGCCTGCAGACCGGCTGGCTTCATGCACCACCTGCAGCAGCAAGCGCTGGAACGCGGCTGGCAGCCGGATCAATGGCACAGCGAACGTTTCAATCCTGCAGTCTCCCTGATCACCGCAGGCGACAGCTTCGACGTGGAGATTGCCTCCTCCGGCGCGCGTTTTACCGTTGGACAGGCACAAAGCATTGCCGGGGTGCTGGAAGCGGCGGGTATCGACATCGAACTCTCCTGTGAGCAAGGCATGTGTGGTGCCTGCATTACGGGTGTTTTGTCGGGTGAACACGATCACCGCGACGAGGTGTTAAGCCCAAAAGAGCGTGCCGCGAATGACTGCATCGTACTGTGCTGCTCACGCGCACGCTCTCCGGTTCTGGTGCTGGACTTATGAACATCTATCTAAGCGCAACCGGCGCACGTTTACCCCGCTGGCTCCTGCCAGACAGCTGGCCGCAGCAGGACAATCAGCCGCAGCTGGCGACGTTACATTTTCACTCTGACGGGCTGCAGTTCGCGCCCTGTGAAGGAGCGTAGGCCGATTATTTGCCACTCAATGGCGCTCTGGTGCTTCCCGCCCTGATCGAGCCGTATGCGCATCTGGACAAAACGTTCACCTTCGAGCGAAGCCCGGCACGCCAGCCCGGTTTGCTGGCTGCGATTACCGCGATGCACCAGGATCGCGTGCACTGGAGCCGTGCAGACCTCCATCAGCGCGCGCATCAGGCGTTGCAATGGGCGGTGGAGAGTGGCGTGGGTTTATTGCGCACCCACGTCGATTGGTTCAGCGCGCAGGCGCCGCTGGCGTGGCAGGTTATTGGTGAGTTACAGCATCCGTTATTTCGTATCGAACGCGTGGCCCTCGCCCCGCTGAGTTTTTTCGCCAGCGCGGATGATGCGCAGCATATTGCCGCCCAAGTGGCCATCAGCGGTCCGGGCGCGCTTCTGGGTGGTTTCATCCACAGCAGCAACTGGGATGCGCAAGCCTTCTCGCATCTTCTGCAAGCTGCCGAACAGTGGCAGCTCGATATCGACCTGCACATTGATGAAGAGTTGAATGCCGATGCCCAGGGCATGCGCTGGCTGGCGAACTACCTGCAACAACATCCGTTCAGTGGTCATATTACCTGCAGCCACAGCTGCGCGCTGTCGCAACAGGAAGATACGCTGCAGATTCTTGATCGTCTGGCCCTGCACCAGGTAACGCTGATCGCTCTGCCCCTAACCAACCTGCTGTTACAGGACGCCGTGCCCAATCGCACACCGCGTCAGCGTAGATTAACGCTGGTGAAAGAAGCGCAGGCGCGTGGAATTTCACTGCTGCTGGGCAGCTGACAACGTGCAGAACGCCTTCTGCCCTCTCGGCAGTTACGACCCACTCGATACCCTGTTCAGTGGGGTATTGAGCCTGCAGTTGGGAGCCGCCTTTGATGAGGCCTCTCAGCTCATCTGCCAGCCCGATGCTTTTCGTCACAACGATATGGTGATTTTTCCGCATGCCGACACAGCAAGCTGGCCGCTGCGCCAGCGCTATCGGCCTAAACAAGGCGTGCGTTATGGAGAAGAAACTGATGACGCTAGATGAAGGGGCGGGTAAGCCGCTGGCGAAATATGCGGCGTGGCGACGCGTCGGCGACTTTATTTTTCTCTCCGGCATTATTCCGGTGAATCCGCAAACCGCGACGATCGTGCGCGGTTACAGCGATGTTCCCGAAGCAGCGCAACGGTTGCTGGGACGCAGTGGTGAATTCTCTACCGATTTCAAAGAAGGTCCAATCCTAGCATAAAGCTGGTATATACTGGAGAGTATCCGCACCACCTTTGAAAGCGCCGGTGGGCAGATGAGTGATGTTTTCAAACTGGTGCAGTACTTTCGTAATCTGGACCATTTCCCGCACTACAGCTGGGTGCGCAAGCAGTTCTTCCCGGACGAACCGCCGGTTTCAACGGTGGTGCAAGTCAGTGAAATGCTGCCCAGCCCGGACGTATTAATTGAAGTTGAAGCCACGGCGTGGTTGCCACAATAACGCGAGGAAACAGTATGTTGCATGGTTATATCCCGGCAAACCGCTTCTTGCCGTACCTGAGCTGGACCGACATCGCCACACTGGATAATAAAGCCAACACGGTGATTGTGTTACCGACCGGCGCTATCGAACAGCACGGTCCCCATCTGCCGTGTGCCGTAGACAGCGTCATCTCTTCGGGCGTGGTCGGGCATGCCCTGGCACGTTTGCCCGCGAATATCCCGGCTTATGCCATTCCGCCGATCACCTATGGCAAATCCGATGAGCACCTGCACTTTCCTGGCACGCTGACGCTAACCGGGGAAACCTTGTTACATACCATTCTGGAGATTGGTGAATCCCTATATCGCGCCGGTTTCCGCAAGTTTTTAATGGTGAATGGCCACGGCGGGCAGCCACAGCCGCTGCAGATGGCCGCACGCGAACTCCGTCTGCGACACGGTGACATAATCATCATCATGCAAGACACCTTCAAAGTGCCCAACTGTGCCGAAAGTTTTATGGACGACAAAGAGCATCAAATGGCGATGCACGCCGGTCATGCGGAAACCGCGCTGATGCTGGCGCTCGCCCCCGACACCGTGCAGATGAGCAAAGCCGTGGCGAATTATCCGCCTGCATTTCCCTGCCCGACGCTCTCGACCAGTAAACCGATGGCGGCATGGGCTTCTTATGATTTCGGCCCCAGCGGCGTGATTGGCGATCCACTGCCTTCCACGCCCGAACAAGGCGCGGCGATTCTGGATTCGCTGGCGGAAAGTTGGGCACAGGTAATAACCGAAGTGCATCAAATGAGCTGGGTGACCCGCGCTGAACCGGCATGGGGCACAGGTCACTGGCAGGGCAAAGTATTAGACCACAACGACGCTGCATCACTCTTAACACCGAGCTGACCGGGGGATCGACGATGAATAAAAAATTAAGCATGATTGCCGCACTGTCGCTGGCGCTGTCGGCCCAGAGCATGGCGGCGGAGAAATTAACCTTTATGACCAACTGGTATGAGCAAGCAGAGCATGGCGGTTTTTATCAGGCACTGGCGCAGAACCTGTATAAAGATGCCGGGCTGGACGTCACCATTAAAATGGGCGGTCCCTAGGTTCACACCATGCAGCTGATGGCGGCGGGTCAGGCAGACTGCATCATCAGCGATAACATGCAGGCGCTGGAATCCTGACAGCAAGGTGTTGAAGCCGTGCCCGTTGCCACTACGTTCCAGCACTCGGCGATTGCTTTTCTCCCCCATCCTGATGTGAAAGGTAAAGCGGATCTGCAGGGTAAAACCTTCCTGCTGGCGGCGGAAGCTTATACCTCCTACTGGCCGTGGGCACAGAGTGCGCTCAGCCTGAAGAATGCGCGCGTGCGCCCGTACACGTTCAGCATCCAGCCATTCCTCGCAGACAAAACGCTGGTGCAGCAGGGCTATATCACCTCGGAACCTTTTGCTGTGCAAAAAGCCCATGCGCAAGCCAATGTCTACCCGATCAGCGAATGGGGTTACCCGCCCTACGGCAACAGTATTGTGTGCATGAAATCAACCATTGAAAAACGTCCGCAAGCGGTAGCCGCGTTCGTTAAAGCCTCAATGCAGGGCTGGAAAAACTATCTGCAGGATCCAGGCGCTGGCAACGTGCTTATCAGGAAAGAGAATCCACAGATGAGCGAGGAGTAGATCGCCTTCGGTATCGCCCAGATGAAGAAATACCAGATGCTGACGGGCGGCGACGCGCAAACGGCGGGTATCGGTATTATTACCGAGCCACGGCTAAAACAGACATGGCAACTGCTGGTGGACAACAAGCTGATCGATCCGGCCAAAGTACCGTTTGCGGGTAGCTACACGCTGCAGTTCATCAAAGACGTTAAGGTCATGCCATGAACACCGCCAGCAACATAACGCTGATCAATCCCGATAGTCAGCCACGGCCTGCAGCGGCGCCGGCGATTGAAGTGCTCTCCGCAGAGAAAATCTATCCCAACGGGACGCGGGCACTGCTGCCGGTGGAACTGACGGTGCGTCAGGGTGAGTTTGTTTCACTGCTCGGCCCTTCCGGCTGTGGCAAAAGTACCCTGCTGAAAATGATCGCCGGCTTAATTGAACCCAGTGATGGCAAACTGATGCTATTTCGTCGCGATCGTCGTGAGAATCAACGCGACCTACCGCTTTCCTTTGTGTTTCAGGAAGCCACCCTGATGCCGTAGAACACCGTGCATAAGAATGTACGCCTGCCGTTGGATCTGGCGGGGGTACCACGCGGTGAAGCCGACACCCAGGTGCGGGAGATTCTGGCACTGGTTGGCCTGGGTCAGTTTGGTCATGTACTGCCACGCGAGCTTTCAGGTGGCATGCAGATGCGGGTGTCAATTGCCCGTGGTTTAGTGACGCGTCCCCGGGTGCTATTAATGGATGAGCCCTTTGGCGCGCTGGACGAAATCACCCGCAACAAACCGGACAGCGACCTGCTCGATTTGTGGCAGGAGCAAAAGCTCACGGTGGTTTTTGTGACCCACTCGATTCAAGAAGCCGTATTCCTGTCGCAGCGAGTGATTATACGTTTCGAGTCAGTCAGCCGTTTACCCATTATGCGCAGCTGTTGCAGCGCGGCCTGCTCGCAGCCAGTCAGGAGAGCAAAGCATGAAACCGCTTGCAGCAAACCGTAAATTTCAACAATGGCTGTTTCCGGCGGTGGTCGCCATTGCCATGCTGTTACTGTAGCAGTTTCTGGTCACCGCATTTAAGGTGCCCGCCTTTCTGGTCCCTTCTCCGCTCGTCGTGGCGCAAAGCCTGGCGCAAAACTTTCCGACGTTGTTTATGTCTTTACTTTACACGCTGAAAATCACTGTGATCTCGTTTGTGCTGGCGACGGTTATTGGCTCCATCATTGCGTTTTTACTGGTGCAGAATCGGTTTATCGAGACGGCGTTATTTCCTTATATCGTATTTCTGCAGGTTACGCCGATTGTCGCCATTGCACCGCTGATCATTATTTGGGTAAAAGACACCACGATGTCCCTAGTGGTGTGCGCCACACTGATGGCGGTGTTCCCGATCATTTCAAACACCACACAAGGTTTACGTAGCGTGTCTCCGGGGCTACTGAGCTATTTCAGGCTAAACCATGCATCGCGCCTGCAAATTTTAATACGCCTGCGCATTCCATCGGCGTTGCCCTACTTCATTTGGTGCGTTGCGCATCTCCAGTGGCTTGTCGCTTATTGGCGCGGTAGTCGCGGAGTTTGTTGCGGGCACCGGCGGCACGGATACCGGGCTGGCCTATCAGATCTTACAGGCTGGCTATCAACTCAATATTCCGCTGATGTTTGCCGCATTGTTACTGATTTCCTTGGCCGGCTTCCTGCTCTTTGCCCTGATGTCGTGGCTCACGCGCCGCGTGCTGGCAGCATGGCATGAGAGTGAGTTGAGCCCGAGTTAATTCAACACGGGCGGATCATCAACCGCCCAACACCTCTTCTACTGACAGGAGCCATACATGTCTGAACCCGATCGCCAGTCTACACTGGCGGCGCTGGTCGCGGCGTTGCCGGAATTTGACTGGATTAAAGAAGCGCCGAAAGTAAAACGTCTGTCACGTGACTTTCACTGGTTTAGCCCGGTGCTTAAACACCAGCTGGAAGAGAAGTTCGCCGAGCTGGCTGTTCGTCCACGCGATGAGAACGAACTGCTCGCCGTTGTAGCAGCCTGTACAAAAGCCCGCATCCCACTGAATCTTCGGGGTGGCGGCACCGGCAACTACGGCCAGCTGATTCCGCTGGAGGGCGGTGTAATAGTCGACATGACACGCCTGAACAGCGTCACCGCCATGGGTACCGGTACGGTGCGCGCGCAGGCTGGTATTCGTCTGGGCGATTTCGAAGCACATACGCGCCCGCATGGGTGGGAGCTGCGTTGCATACCCTCAACCTGGAAACTTGCCACGCCTGGTGGCTTGTTTGGCGGAGGTTTTGGCGGGGTAGGATCGATTAACTACGGTCCGCTGGCCGCGCCAGGCATCGTGCTGGAGATCGAGTTGGCATTGGCACCCTGCCACGACTGGATTGAACGCCTGGATACCTTCGCCGATTTCCCCTCCGCGATGGCTTATGCCGATGCGCTGGCGCGTTCACATGGCATTGTTAAACGCCAAATCGCGGTATTTGCCGCACCGGTGCTGGATTATTTCAGCGATTTAGCGGATGCGCAGATTCGTGCTCAACACGGTGTCATTTCGGTGACTGGAAGCGAGAGTGATGGCCTGCTGCCCGCCATCCTCGCACAACACAACGGCCGTAATGCATTGCACTTTGCCGAAGGTGAAAATAGCGGCCATTCCCTGATTGAATATTGCTGGAACCACACCACCTTGCAGGCATTGAAGGTTGATAAAACCCTTACTTACCTGCAAACCGCTTATGCTGTGGATAATTACCATCAACAGGTGCTGGCAATGGAGGCTGAATTATCGGATGAAGTGATGTCACATATTGAATTTCTGCGCGACATGAACGGCGCGCTCACCTGTAGCGGCCTGCCATTAATCCGTTACAGTAGCCCGGAACGGCTCGATGCCATTATGGATATTTATCGTAGCCATAACGTGAAAATAAATAATCCGCATGTCATTCATATTGAGGATGGCAAACAAGGTATGGTGCGGCCTGATGTGGTTGTCCTAAAATCCGCCTGCGATCCTTACAACTTATTAAACCCCGGCAAGCTACGTGGCTGGGAAGTACGTGAAACCTTGTCGGCGGTGCATATTCCCGGCGTTAATTGATCATCACTTTTCATTTACGGCATAACTCACCGCCGGGTGAACCTCTCACCCTGCTGGCATCGTTACGCTTTCCTCAACCGGGTGTGTTTATTCAGGGATCATGCAATGAGAGCACTAAAACGTGTCGGTTTACTTGCGCTGTTTTTCCCCTTCGCGCCAACATGATGCGGTGTGCGATATTTGAAGCCAAAACGTGCGATAAATGGTGGGCTACTTTTGTTTCCGTCAGTGCAACGTAATTACACTTTTATTTTTTGTCGGGGTCGCTTTGACCTATTCGAGCATTTAGATTAACTGGACAATATTTGTAGATGCTAGCTAATGAGACGCCATACAGTAATGCCAGCTGCTTTCTACTATTGCCGGACTCAAGTAATTTTTTAGCCTGCTCTTGCTGTGCGGAAGATAATGAGCAAGGTCTCCCCCCGATACGTCCCCTGCTTCTTGCTGCGGCTAAACCAGCCTGAGTACGCTCAACAATCAGTTCGCGCTCCATTTGTGCTAACGCGCTCATCACATGAAAGAAAAAACGGCCTGCGGACGTAGAGGTATCAATGGCATCCGTCAAACTATGAAAATGAATACCTTCATCTTCCAGATTGGATATTAAAGTAATCAAATGTTTAATGCTGCGACCCAGCCTGTCGAGCTTCCAGACCACCAGAGTATCCCCCGATTTCAGGCAGTTTAACGCGCGTTTTAATCCGGGTCTCTGGTCTGTTTTTCCACTGATTTTATCCTCAAAAATCTGTTCGCAATTTGCACAAATCAAGGATTTTTGCTGTAAATCGGTGTTTTGGTCATTTTTTGACACCCTCATATAGCCAATTTTTGCCATTTTAGCCCCTAATCCTCCCTCCGAAAGCCTT
Organism: Type-A symbiont of Plautia stali; assembly: GCF_059731155.1. Lineage (NCBI taxonomy): Bacteria > Type-A symbiont of Plautia stali. Next base: position 3,144,642 of record NZ_AP035891.1, read on the forward strand.
GTCATCGCTGGTTTTGGGCAAAATATTAGCTAAATTCCCGATTTAAGAAAACCTTGGTTTAACGGAAACGGTAGATTGTGCAAAAAATGCACTGGATAAACGGACTGGCGGAACGGTCAATGGCGACATTCTTTCACAGGGTGGCCAAATCGGAATGAAGGGGGATAACAGTAAGCCTTTTATTCTCGCGAATGCTGATGGCAACGTGCGCGCCTATATCTGGAAAGATAAGGGCGGTGATGGAATACACATCAATAACGGTATTGACGGCGGCGGCGATTATATTTTTCATAAAGATGGCGGTTTTCGTGCCCCTTCTTCCGTATATGCCGGAGCCGCAAGGATAGCCTCTGACGGCAATATCTACGGTAGCATGTGGGGCAATCAGTGGCTGGACGCTTACCTGGAAAAGACCTTCCAGCCCAAGGGGGCGGGTCAGGCTTACACCAAGGAGGAATCAGACGCTCGGTATGTGCAAGATGTGAAAGGGGGGGCAGTGAGCGCAATCTACACGCCAGAAAATACATCCACTGATGCCCCGAAGGGGTGTGTCATGGTGGGTATGACACTGAGTGGTGACGGCTCGACGGGGACACACGTTTATCAGGTTCGTTATTGCCCGTTGCAGATTAAAATCAATGGCGCATGGCGCACGATTTCTGACATTTCTGATTCAAAATGAGGTCACTATGGAATTAAAAAATGTCTCCTGCTACTCCCCGGATAACATGCCCTATGGTCATGGTGTCCAGTATTTTAAGAGTGAAGACGGTCAGGATTTTTATGAATCGCTGAACCTGTTCACCAAAAAATACACACTCTGCATAGAACCCGATACCGGTATCATTCGTTCAATGGCTGAAGATGTATCCTCCCTCTACCCCGCAGGATTTACCGTTGTCGACGTCGATGAACTGCCTGATGGTGTGGATATCTCCGGTGACTGGCTATTTGAGGGTGAAAAAATAGTCCCCCGCATCCCGACTCAGGGTGAACGTGTTGCGAAAGCAAAGTTTAAGAAAGCCGCGTTGATGCAGCAAGCCTCCACCGTTATTGCCCCGCTACAGGATGCGGTAGACCTCGATATGGCAACGGATGCCGAAAAAGCGTTACTGCTGTCCTGGAAAAAATACCGCGTGCTGCTTAATCGTATCGATCTCAGCGCAGCCACGGATATCGACTGGCCAGATCCTCCTTCAGAAACCAATCGCCAGAACCACGGTTTCAAGGCTGTTATCCACCGTCACCCTGACGATCCCGTTATCGACCAGATGGGCTGACTGTGATTGACGATCTGCATGAAAATTTATCGCAGAAGCAACATAGCCGATACAGAACAATCCCGCGCTGGGAAATTTCATGGGCAACGGGAAATCATAGGTTCCTTCCCTTTTATCTTTTCCATATCTTGCCCACTGGATAATCAACCCCGTGTCCCCGCATTTCCACCATCCGTTGACTTCCATTTTCGCGGTATTCGCTTTGCCGTAGGCCCCTTTAGGCTGGAAGGTCTTTTCCAGGTAAGCGTCCAGCCACTGATTGCCCCACATGCTACCGTAGATATTGCCGTCAGAGGCTATCCTTGCGGCTCCGGCATATACGGAAGAAGGGGCACGAAAACCGCCATCTTTATGAAAAATATAATCGCCGCCGCCGTCAATACCGTTATTGATGTGTATTCCATCACCGCCCTTATCTTTCCAGATATAGGCGCGCACGTTGCCATCAGCATTCGCGAGAATAAAAGGCTTACTGTTATCCCCCTTCATTCCGATTTGGCCACCCTGTGAAAGAATGTCGCCATTGACCGTTCCGCCAGTCCGTTTATCCAGTGCATTTTTTGCACAATCTACCGTTTCCGTTAAACCAAGGTTTTTTATAAAAAGATTCTTGTCCGGGATGTCTGCGCCATTTTGATTTAATAAATTAATCACTGTTTCCGAAAATTTCGCATCATTGCCAAGGGCTTTTGCAAGTTTGTTTAGCGTATTCAAATCTACTGTCGAACCATCAACTAACACGAGTTTCGCTTTATTCGCTTCTGCCTCAGACAATTGTTTCACCGCTTGATAAAGCTGGTCATGCTGGCTTTTATTCAGCCGAATACCTGCACGCTCGATAACGGTACAAACTTCCTCTTGTAGCGCATCACAAATATCACTATTCAATTTAGTTGACGGTGTGCCAGTAGTGGGATCGCCGTTGGTAAACCCGTTTTTCCCCTGCCCAAATTTATCTTTTTGGGCGGTAGAGGTATCAATTCGATGCATCATTTTCTCCTTTAGTGTAGGCAAACAGGACTTGGGTATGTGAAGGACACTGGCGCTCAATAACACACTCCACGGCGCTATCTCCCCACGTCCTAATCGACTCATTGCAAGAACTGGTACAGCTAATCCAGCGTACATTCGCTTCAGCAGGAATATTTACCTGCCAGTAATAGCGCCACTTATCGCCCCAAGTCGGATCTGGCGAACTATCAAGATGTTGAAATTGTTCTATTGTTGCTGTTGGATAGCCCAATATTTCCAACTGCTTTTTGAAAAAAGCCTCATTAATACCGCCCACGGTATTCACCTTGGCATCAAGAACCCGTTGCCTTTCTTCTAGCGTTTGCGTTCTATTAGCGAGGCATTTATCCGGCAGCCCGCATAATTTTTCGTAACGGTTAATTAATTCAACCGATTGGGCTGGGTTAATTTCAATCATCAGGCTATCAGCATGTTGATGAGCTTGTGCCAGTGAAGGGGCTAGCCCTTTAATGAGCGGATCTTCTTCATCCCATGCTGGGCCGGGCGGTAATAACGTTCGCAACAATTGCGTATATTCGTCGTCAAGATTTGTCATGATGCTCATTCCTTATATTTTGCCCACGTTACTTCACCCAATACCGGCACTTCCGTCTGGGCTAATTCAATATCTCCCGTTGGCGCAATAAGACGATGAGCGACTTCACCTGCCGCAAGACTGATGGCTTCAGTGAGTCTTGAAAGAAAAAGCTTGCTGCCGGGCTCGCCTTCTCGTTGTAAGAAGGCTTTGATTTCTGCGATGACAGCGGCTCGAATTTCGGATGTATCCGTTGATAAGGCAAGCGAGAGAGGGACGCTTTTTTCTGTTACCGCAAAAACCGTTAAGCCACCACCCGCAACGGGGGCAAGGGGTAAGATGTGCTCTCTGACTTTGGTTAATATTTCCTGTGTGGGGGCAGGATGATCTACATCATCACTGGCAACCATGACCCCAACTGTGCCGATACCGTTCTTGTGTCGATGTGTCCATGCTCGGCTTATTCCCAGGACTTCTTTCGCCCAACGAACATAATCACTATCCGCACCCCCTTGCGGCGTATCGTACCAGCGCGCCATGATACGTTGTCGCCAGCTATCCAAATCTTCAATATCGGCTCCTGTCCTGATGTTATCGGCATAACCGGTCGAAGATAAACCAGAAATAGGCGTAGCAAGTCGTAGCGCAATGCCGTCCTCACAATTGCCAGCCTGACCGCTGCTTTTTGCAACGACGGGTACGCGAAGTACACCCTTTGCTGATGTTGCTGAGGCCGTTGTGGTGTATATTTGACCATCATCACGGTGTATTTCAGTGTCAGCGGGCAGCGATAGGGCATTTTGTACCCCCTCCCACCGAACAAATCCGCTCGCGTTGGTTGCACCTTTGCGGGGACAACGCTTGATATTACCGTGTCGGGTCAACCAATCTTCATCGGCTAAATCCGGCAAGATATTACGCGCTAAATAATCGATATAGCCGTACAGGGTATGAATAGCGGCGGCCTGTACTCTGGCGTACACCTCGGCATCGAGGCGACGCAATACGCTATCTTCATTAAATCGCGTGAGCAAATCACCGCGAATGGTGTCTATCAGTTGTGGCAGGGTCGGGCGCGAAAAACCGCTATTTTGCATGGATCACGCTCCACAAATTGTTGATGGTTATCGTTTTTATGTTATGGTCAGGCAACGTCAGGATGACAGTTGCCATTAATCTATCGATGCCTGAGCGTACTACCTCAATATCAACCCGAAGCGCTACCCCGTCCTCCGTCATCCACTTGAGCGCCTGAGCGATATATTCCTTCGCTCTTTGCGCCGTTTGATGGGTTAAGGTCGTGCGTTTCAGCAGATGTAATCGAGAGCCAATCCGGTCATTTTGTACGGTCGGCCAAGTATCGCCCCACCACCCAAACTGCGTATCTGTGTCATCATCCGGTTCAGAGCGTCGCCAGGTGAAAAGCGATATCATCACTGCCCGCTTGAGCCGTTCCTGATCGGGTAACGCTGTATTCACTTTTTTATTCATCAGTATGTTATTTACATCTGTTGATTGGGCTTGCCTGTTATGCCACCGCTATCACCTTTGTGATCGTGGGTATTGTACTGCGCTCGCATGGTGCTCAATGAGCCGGTTTTGTCCTGTACTTCTGCCTGTGAAACGATGGATTGTGCCGCCGTGATCTTTCCCGGCGTTTCTACTTGTTGTGTGTCCAGCACGATCTTGTTTTTGGCGTGAATAATAAAAGTGTCCGTGGTCGCTTCTATCAATCGTCCACGCTTGAACATGATGCTGTCGCCTTCGTCCGTGTAGATCGCTACTTCACCGCTTTTTAGCCCTTTTATCCGGTAGCGCCGATCAGCAACGCTAATCACTACGCCATGCGAGCGATCACCACCCAGGAACAGGGCAACCCCTTCCGCACCAGCATGCGCTGTTGAGGTAAACCCGTAAGGCTCCAGATATTCCATTCCGCTTTTTGTTTCACCTGCCACTAACGAGATATCCACTTGCTGGCAAGCGAGGGTGCTATTTACCCCTCGCACAACGACCCTTGACCACAGGCGCAACAAGACTCGCTGTAGCATGGCTACGGCGTTTTTCATTAATAAATCTCCTGCTTAATAAAGGGTGATATCGCTTTAGATATCTGTTACCAATCCTCTTCTGCGGTCAGCACTTTCAATTCCTCAAGCGGCGGAATATACGCGGCTTCGGGTGCAATACGGAGTTCACAGCGTGTTCCGCCTTCATCCTGCATATAAACAACTTCGCTAATGACCAGTTCCCGATTGTTAAAGCCGAGCACAGGATCAAAAACAATAACCCTCTGGTTAGGTTTCCACAGACTGCCGTCACCTTGCCGCCAACCTTGCACCGTATAAGTGGTTTCCTCGGTTCTGGCTGCCCGTTGCTGCGCTTCAAATTGACTCCGAGCGCGACAACTGGCTCCGGTTGCATTGCCGGATTGCTGGATATGTTGCGGACGATAGCGCGTTATCTGGCTATCCCTGGCTCTGGCGCGGAGTACTGTCAGCGTGGCTTCCCCGAAATCGTCATCATCACCCGAACCCGATCGTTGACCTGCTACTTGATATTCAGAAAAGCGTTCACGGATACTTTGCTCGGTATCACAGGTAAGAATATTTTCACCCCAGACCAGCGCGGTGGTGGCTCTGTCATTACCAACCAAACCAATTAATAAATTGCCGTCTTCGTCATCCCAGGCGAGCGCCTGTTGGCTTCCTAGCGCCTTGTTTAGTACTTCGTGTACTGTTTCGCCGTAATCGGCCTGAAAAGCCTGTAGCGGCGTTTTTGGGGCCTTTTGGCTGATGACCTTAATGCTAAACGGTTTTGCCAGTTCTGACGCGATTTGATGTAAGGTTTTGCCCGTAAAAAGCGTAGTATTCGCAGCACAGTCGATTAAATCCGCTGTCTTACTACGACCACTGATACCAACATGGATACTTTTAGCGTCATAACGTATCGGTGTGGCTTCAATCCAGCCGGTGAGGACTTTATCCTGACCGATGAGGACGTCGACAAGTTCACCTTTTTTAATTCTGGGCTGTAGTGGTAAGCTTCCTGATTCACCAGGCCATTGGCGGGTGATTTCTACATTGAAATCGCGTGAGAGTCGCTCTATGCCTGCTGAAATCTGTACCCGCGTCCAGCCCCCCCATTCGCGCCCGTTGACGCGTAATATCACGTGATTACTCATCTTGCGGGTACTCTCAAAGGTTTCACTGGCATAAAGCCAGGATGATTAACCGCATTCCGGCTGGTGATATCGGTTTCCCGTGCCGCATTGTCATACCACTTGGCGGCCAGAACCAGCGCCGGTAGCACTGCCTCGGGCGTGCGTGTTACCGTTTTTTCAACTTGCGCCAGTCGTGTTGCAATATCCCGGTTAGCATCGGTTTTCACCTGTTGCAAGGCAAGGAACAGCGCATCGTCAAGCGTTAATGCTTGTTCGTGTTCGATAGCTTGATTCAGTGTTTCTCGCACGGTGACCAACGCATCCCACGTAACTGCCGCTACCCTTTCCATCGGGCTATCTTTCTTATGCAAAGCAGCATGCAAGGCGGGATGGGAAATATTGACGTGTATCTGACGTTTTCCACGTTGATTAACCGGTAATAGGGCAGTACGTGGCGGCGGCAATTGCGTCAGTCGCCAGGTTGCCTCATGGATCGCCGTCGTACGCACCAAAGCCGCAATCCGATTACTGTGCCTGCGTTCAGCCCGTACACTGGGTCTATCGCTTTTCCAGACTCCACGCGGGGCTAAATCATTCCCCAGCGTAACACCCGCTAGCGTTTTAATTTGCTGTGCCAGCATCAAGGCATCTTTCCCAGTACGTCTGCCCGCACGCCACATTCGTTGTATCGTTTCGACCAGGCTTTTACCGGATGAGCCGGGCTTTAAGATCACTGAAATATCGCCATGCAGTAGCCTTGACGCGGCAGTAATGCCGCTATCAATAGTGTCAAAGGTTTTGGTGACGTTGTTAATCATGCTTTTAGTACGTGCTAACACGCCAGCCTGTGCAAAATCCGGTAAACCTTTTAAGCCCACGTTAGCAAACGTTTCACCAATGCGATCGTTCAAGGCTGAACTGGAAGAAATTAGCGTTTGTCCCGTCGCAACACCTGCTGTTGGGAAAGAAAGCTCGCCAGCCTCAACTACATTAAAGCTGACGCGACACATCCTGCCATCGCGCCCGCTATGGCTTACTCTCACTTCACCGTCAATACAGACAGCTATTTCACCGTAGTAGGGATGTACCAGCGTGCCCGGCCCTGGCGTATCAATAGCCACAATGAGTCGATCTCTGTCCTCGAAGAAATCATTACCGATCAGATAGGCGTTGATAGTAAATCGTCGTGTGGCGCGTCCCAGATCTTCGGTATAGGGCTTATCCCTGTTGGGGTATTCATGAACCTGTACCCGCCGTCCGAAAGTCCCCTCGTCGTCTTCCACCTGAAACGGCACGCCGCGAAAGGACGCTGGACGCAGGTTATCTTTCCAGTAACTCATCACCCCTCCTTAAAAAGAAAAACCGCCGAAGCGGTCACTGTCTGGAAAATCGGTTATAGCCGACATCGTAACTTAGCCAGGGTAGGGCATTACTAACTGGGGCGACACGCATGCCCGGTGGGGTATTTTCAAAGATAAGCCTGACTTCACCGTCTCGTGTCTCGTTTTTGCCAAATGAATCAAGGGTATTAGGGGGATCTTCCTTAAATTGCCAGTCACCCTTGTCATCTTTAAGTAAATGACTGTTGCCAATAATTGAACGACCAAACTCGCTCCAATCCCGGGCTGTCCTGAGGTTTTGAAACCATTCATTACCCCCAAACACCGCATTAAGACCCTTGTCAACAAGCGGTTCGACGCCCATAGATATCCCCCCAATCAGCCCGGCTTTTCCCAGTACGCCCTTGATGCCAGAGGGACTGTTTTTAGCCAATGTTTTCATCTCACGGGTGACATGCTGAATCGATTTCACCATATCGACCGCCCATTTTGTCGTAACAAAAACCAGAATGCCTGCGAGCACGGTTTCCCAACCGCCGATTGCCTGAATAACGCCATCAATATCTTTCCAGACCGCTTTAATAATCGGGCCGATCGTTTCCCAGTTATCGACGATAAGTCCACCGCCTATGACCATTAACGAGACCAGCTTACCCAACGTCGACATTTTCATCACACTGTTAAAAATCCTGAAAGCACGGGTAACAACACCGACTGCTGTCGCCGTTCCCAGCAGATAAGCACCCCACTTGGCGAAGGATTTAATCAGTTCTGGATTGGCTTTTACCCAGGTGTGAAATTGTTCAATCAACGGCTGGATTTTCTCTGTCGTTTCAACAATGGAAGGCAGAAAAATACTTCCGATACTCACGCTGGCAACATGCATCTGATTTTTAATCAGTTGGATAGCATTTGCCGTGGTTGCCGCGCGACTGGCGTACTCCTTCTGCATCGAGCCGCCGTACTTTTGTTTGTCGGCTACCCTATCCAGATTAACTTCCAGTAATTCAAGGTTGGTCAGCAGCGGGGCAATGGCTGAAAGTGATTCAGAGCCAAACAGTGAATTTAATAAGGAGGTTTGCTCTGCTTTAGGGACTTTTTCTATTGCCTTTAGCACCATCAACATCGCGCCTTTTGCATCTTTCTGCATCTGTGTCGCGAGTTTTTTGGGGCTTATTTTTAAGGCTCTTAAGGCTATTTTTTGCGATTTTGTCGCGGATTTCCCCTTGGTTAACGCCAACATAAAGTTCTTGATGCCGGTTGCCGCCACCTCTGACTCAACCCCCATCCCGGCAATGGTTGCGCCAAGTGCCGCAATTTCACCCGATGCCAGGCCCGCGACTTCACCCAGCGAGCCAATACGGGTCACAATTTCAGAGATTTTGGCGGCATTAGCTGGCCCGTTATTGCCAAGGTAGTTGATTTTATCGGCAAGCGAGACCACATCATTTTGCGTTAATCGGAAGGCGGTACGCCACTGTGCCATCATCTGCCCGGATTGCTCCGCCGTCTGGTCAAAGGCGATACCCATTTTTACCGCGGATTGGGCGAAGGACATCAGTTCTTCTTTCGCTATCCCCGCCTGACCGCCTGCGGCCACAATCTGCCCAATGCCATCGGCTGCCATCGGGAGTGTTGTCGACAGCTTAAGGATATCTTCTGACATCTGCCTGAATTGTTCTGGCGTATCAAAATCAACCACCTTGCGGATATCGGCCATCGTCGACTCAAAGTCTATTGCCTGCTTGATGGGGCCCGCCATGGCAGTAACAATCCCCGCACCTAATGCCGCCGCGCCTGCCATTCCCGCGCTAAACTCTTTCTTGAAGGTCTTCATTTCACGCCGCATCCCCTTTAGCGGGGCGGAGAGTTTATCAACGGCAGTGATAATTGCTTTTAACTCAAAACTATTCGCCACTGTGTCGTTCCTTATTGATGCGAACAGCCTCTCCCTCCAGTTCAAGGAACTGACTCAGCGGATGTCGGCGTAATTCAAGGGGATTTAGTCGCCAGAACCAGGCAACGTTGTAGAATCGTCGTCTGAGACTGCCAGGCTCTGGGCACCGGTAAAAAAACTCACGATGGTCATTGAGGCGAGAAAGACATCATGTAGCGCCATCTGTTGCGCAGAAGAGCGGGGGATCCCCGCCAGTTCAGGCAGATAAGACAGGGCGGAGCGGGTATCCAGCCGCATATCGCCTCGTTCAGAGTAACTAAAAGGGATGCCGTATTTTTCTACCTGATCAAACGTGGGTTCCTGAATTTCCAGGACGGTGACTTTGTTATTGTGTACCTGAATCGGCTTACTCAGTGCTATTGATTTCATTGATAAAATCCTTCATCTCCGTGAAACTCCATCTCGACCGTGCCTTCGTCAGCATTATGTGAAGATTCGCCGGATAGCCACGCGCCTGACAACACATAAACCATGCCGTTAGCCAATTCGGCAGTAATGGTCATTTCATCTGCTGTAGTAAGTTTTTCTATTGGAAAACGTCGCTCAACTTTAAATTCTGCCTTGATATAAGGCGCACGATGCGTTTCCTTGTAATGCACACTGCCATCAATGCCCATAAGGTCTTCCCGGATAACCGTATTCATCGGCACTTCTACACTGCCATTCAATGAGAGTTGCTGCCCATCGACCTTAAAATAGCAGGTGCCGCCTATTTTTCTTTTTCCCGTCATCACACCACCTCACCCTGGTTATATTGCAGCCTGAATTGATTCGCCAACGCAAATACCCGCAGTTGATTGATATAATCCGCAGGAAAAACGACATCAATCCGATTAGGATCATTGGCGTTGCGCTCAACGATGAGATGTTGACGAAAAGCATCGAAATTCTCGACAATGCCTTCGCGCTCTAATTGGCGATAAACCGCACAGAGTTCACCTTTAATCACGGCTGGCGTAACAATCGCTTGACCTGCACCGAATCGGGTACCGTCACTGGCCAGTTTTTGCCGCCCGTACTTGCTGGTGATCACCGATTTCAATCGCCGCAAAACATAGGCACTGGTATAGAGTGTTTCACTGTCCAGATAGCTGTTATCGGCCACGCCGTAACTGTTTTTCTGGTAGGTCGTCACATCGCGCTGAATGCGTAATACACCGCCTTCGACAATGGCGGTAGCGATACAGTGTGAAAGCAGGGATTGCTGCTCCGCCAAGGTGAAGCGTTTGCCCGACGGCGCGGGTAACACCCCGTTTAACTCGCCGGTGTGGGTCGGTCTGGCCGGATCATTGCGCAAAAATATCGCGCACCGTGCCAGTCGTGCCGCAACCAGTTCATCCAGCGCAGTTTGTATTGCAGGTTCGTATCCGGCGATAGTGAGATGCGGATCATTCAAGGTGTCGCCAAAAGCGACCAGTTCACCGACCATCGCTTTTTTTGCGGTATAAACATGACCGTATAACCGTTGATAAGGACTCCAGCGACCGTTCGTGTCGTTCATCGCCGCGCTCATCTTTTGCAAAGAGGCAGCATCAGAGAAAGGCAGCCCAATAAAATCAAATAATAAGTCACCCATTGCGCTGATAACGCTATCCATATCGGGGGAGCCAGCACCGCCACTCATGGCAGTAATGGTAATATTAAGACCGTGAGGCGTATTCTCACCGCCTGTCGGTGAATAATAGTTCATCATCAAGGGAATATCGTTGCCAGTTAACCCTCTATGCTTTGCGGTCAAGCTGATTTTTCCAGATGAAATTGCCGCGGTGACAGGCAAATCTTCGTTGTCATTGATCGCTTTACCCAGGGCGGCTGCAACGGTATTCTCCGTATCCGATTTCTTGACAGCAGATAAAATACGCTGGTTGCTGATATACAGCGTAACGACACCGGAATCGGTTGCGGTGCCACTAATGGCAATCTTGCCTGTTGCTTTCGTCCCCTTGGTTTCAGGTACAGCAGGTACAGCAATGACAAACAGTTCACCTATCGCATCAATCCGACGGTAGGCTTGCACCATGCGGTGCAACTGGCTGCCCCGACCGGCTAACTGTTGCATCATTTCTGCCGAGGGCATGATCATCGGTGAATTCAAAGTCATTTGTGCAGTGGGTAATGCATGACCAATGAGCAGTGCGGGGCCGCTGGCTTGCATCGTATTGGCAGCGCTGTTATCCATTTCGGGATAAAAACCAGGCACACGCAGATTCGCGTTCACGGTATTAAAGCTAATGGTCATTCCTGAGCCTCCTCTTTAGCTTTTTTTAGCTTATTTTTTGTGGTATCAATCGCATCTTGATTGATTGCAAGAGGGGGATTGTCGGATTCACTCACTTCCTCAATATCATCGTCCTGTTTTCTTCTTATCCAAAAAAGCGTTTTTTCAACACGTAATCCTTCTTCTGGCAAATATTCACCAAAATACTCTTTGGTATCGCGCATATATTGCGGAATAGGCACTTTTCGTCCGTGCTTAGGCTTAATAAAAACAATTTCTGGTTGTGTCCCTATCATTTTATATTTATCTCCAGATGCGATTTTACGTTGCCTGACTGTTCGTTTAGGTCAATAGCAACGGCATGCAAATCGGGTAAATGGTTCAGGTCAGCATCGTGGCGGGTATCTTCGGCGTTGATGTCTGTTTCAGTATTAAATTTAAACAGGTAATGATATTCAGCCCGGTTTGAATCGGCTTCCTCCGCGCCGGCATAATTAATTGCACCACAACCCGGCTCTGGCTGCCAACCGAGTAATGCCCGCCAGATTTCAGACCTGACTTCATTTAATGTGTCGACAGAGGGATATTGTCCCTTTTGATTACGTGCATTATTTAAAATCACCACGACATAAAAACTTTCGGTTAATGATTGCCAATAATCCGTTTGTGACCGTTGTTCACCGACCACATCTTCTCCCGGAATAACGTAAGCAGCGGGTAAAGCCAGTTTGCCGCAATCCGGTAAATCCTCATATTGAGAGACACTGCCTACTCTGTTTTCAAAACGGGGGCACAAGGTTCGTAATGCCGCAATAATCGGACTAAGTTTCATGATCCTTTCCTTTTCTTCTCTCTGCCCGCAGTGATTGACGCAGTGCTTTCTTTAGCGTGTAGCTTGTCCAACTTTTCAGCCGCGTTAACGTGGCGATCATGTAATTTTGACGTTTCTCAATACGCCACCCTCCGCGTTGGTGGTGACGTTTTTGTCGTTTGTGCTGTTTAGACATACCGTGAGAAGCGCTACGTACCCCGTAATGCAGAAAAACAGGATAAAAATCGCCTTCAATCGGTTTACTGCCGACACCGCGTTTCTGATTGGGGGCGATCTTAACCATTAACCCGGGTCGTCGTGATGTCGCTTTCGGAACGTAATAACCAATAGATCGCGCTAATCGTCCGGTTTGCCACCGTGGGGTTTCACCGGGTCGTGAACGGCCACCCCGCTTCATCAGTTGACGACGTGCTGCTTTCAGATGCATTTGGCCGACTTTCACAAAAGCACGACGGATCCTTGCGCGATTAAAGACAAATTCTTTGGGTTGATGAAAATCAATATGGAGATTATCCAAAATCATTTCCTCTTTCTGGTTGACTGCTCATTTCTTCACAAGAAAAAGACAGAAACCGTCCCGCACTGTTGATATCAGTAACGCCCCGTATGATATAGACAACACCGTTAATTACCGCTTGATCACTTGAGTAAAGCGATTGTCTGTATCTCACAATGATTTTATGCGTGACGGTTTTGTTGATTTGAAAAGAATGGAGGCGAAGTGTGTCACTCACGGGGATCAATTTTCCCCAGACGGTATGCTGGTCTTGATTTGCTGCCTGTATCCCGCTACCGCCTATCGGTTCATCCTGTCGCGTATAAAACAACACGCGCTTATTTAACTCCCCAGGATCGGGGAAACGGGAATACGGTCTGCTATAATGCGGTTTCATAGTCCGCTCAGCCTGTAGTCATCCACTAAAAACTTAAAAAACGGAAAAATAGACCACTGTTCCATGTCGGATATACCCCCACGATGCTCATATAACCCCGTCACCAATAGCAACATCCCCTGAATAATCGCCGCATTGATAACCAGGCCGTTAGGGTCAGTTTCAGGCACGGAGGCTTTGTAGAGATTACGGTTAAGGTGTGCGATGGTTTTTTGCTCTACGGCGACGATATAACTATCAAGCAGTACATCTTCACTGTTATCGTCTAATGCAATCCTGCATTGTCGTTTGACCTGTTCTTTGTCAATAAACATGTTGGTTTATTTCCAGTAAAAAAATGGCCTACATGGATAGGCCATTGTGTTTAACGTTGATTACTCTCCGTTATTCCCGCCTTTCCCGCACCACCTGAAACCTCTATCTTGGTTAAGTCACCTTTGATAAACGCTTCGGGGCGGTAAACCGCCAGCGCCAGACGCTCTTCGCAACGAATCGAAATCATATTCTTTTCAAAATCATCGGTATTCTCGGTACTGATCACCACGTTTGCTTCTTCACGGTCAAACAGTTGCGCACCTAAATTGAAAGCCCCCACCAGGAATTTATCTTTAAACTCAGCGGCTTCTGTGACGACAACGGGTAAGCCCCACAACGTCGGTGTTGTCAGGGCTGCCGGATTGGAAAGGAGATAACGCCCCAGCGTATCCTTGATAAGTTCAATCTGTGCCCAGTTGGTAAAGTGCAACACATGGCCTGTCGCGGGGATCCGTGCCAGTTGCGCTTGTAGCATGGCAAGCCGTAGATCATCGATCGCGGTTCGATGTGCTGGTTTTAATTCTGCTTTGAATTCAGTGGCTTGAGTAAAGATCCCGTTCAGGTTTGAACCGGTACCGTCACCGAAGAGAATTTGCTGCTCTTCAACGTATTTCAGGCCATAACGTAGCTCCATATCGATAAGGGAGGCCAGTTGCGAAAAGTCATCCAGAATTTGCTTGGAGGCTTTAAACATATGGGCAATCGTGCGAACGGGGACTGTTGCCTCTTCAAATTCAATCGTGCTATAGGGCTTGGCGGTATTTTCCGCGACAGTCTTGGCATTATTGGTAAATCCTTTCTGCTTCACGTAATAAATCGTGTTGCTTTGCGTTTTGCCACTGGCAATCAAATCACGAATGAACAACCGTTGCTTCGGCTTGGTCAAGATGTCTGATTGACGGTCTGGTGCGACAATCGTTCCGGTGACATCCGATGAAATAAGTGCTGCGTTAATCGGGGCTATTACCCGTTTACTGGATTCCATGCCCGAGCCTAAAGCCTGCACTACCTCCATGCCAACCACCTGTTGACCGATAGAACTCACCACGTTCAACGCATTGGCGACCGGCATTTGGGTAATATGTTGTTCAACTTCGCCTACCTGGGCTTTCAGGGTTTTTTCTGCTTCACGTAAGGCGTTCAGTTCAACCGCCATTTTATCAACGGCTGCTTTGGTTTCAGCGGAAAGCTCACCCGATTTTTGCGCTTCCTTCAGGGCTTTCTCTGCCTGGGCGCTATATTTGCTGCTGGCTTCTTCAATAGAAGCCGTTACTTTCTTAAACATTTCATTAATATCAGACATGTTGTCTCCAGTTTAATGAGGTATCGACACCAGACGACGCAAGGCATTATCCAGTTGTGTCAAGGTCTCGGAAGAAACATCAGGGGTAGCGGACAGCGTACCGTGAGAGGGCGTGATAGCGCCCGGCATATCACCCCGTAAAGCTTTAAATAACCGTCGGCGTTCAGCGCGAGGTGTATTGGTTTTCGCCAACAGTGCATCCAGTTTTCTCAGTGCGGCGGTAGGCGAATCGTTATCCTGTTGTGTGCTATCAGCGGGCAGGAAGGCATCCGCAAACCCTTTCTCCACCGCTTCGCCGCCATTAATCCAGGTTTCATTATCCATCATCGCGGTGACCGTCTTTTCATCCATGCCGGTTCTGGCGACGTAAACATCCCGCATGGCAAAATCAAAGGGGGTCATTTTTTCGGCAATGTCGGCAAAGTCATGGCGATTACCGACGGCCATACCCCAGGTGTTGTGGATCATCAGAAAAGCACTTCGCCCGATTTGTATCTCATCGCCTGACATGGCAATGATTGAAGCCGCAGAAGCCGCTAATCCCAATATTTTCACGGTCACTTTGCCAGCATATTCACGGAGTTGATTGAAGATAGTCAGCCCTTCAAACAGATCGCCACCCGGCGAATTGATATTGACGGTAATATCTTTACCTTCCAGTGAACGTAATATTGCGCCAATTCGTTTAGCGGTGATCCCTTCACCTGCCCAATCCTGCCCAATCGTCTCAAATATCGATAGTGTATTATCATCCTGGCTTGATGCCCTGATACTGCTGTTCCATTTTGCTAATGCTGACGGTGAAATTTCACTGGTCATTTTCGGACAGGGAAAAACCGCCGGTAATACCGGAAGTGCATTTTTTTTCATCAGGAAAAACTCCAGTTATTCTGTTTCTTGCTGGGTGCCAGTCGGGTGATGAGATGAGGATTTTTCAGGAAACAACCAGGCATTTAGCGCCGCTCGCACTTTTTCGCCGTCATTCTCCTGCCCCAGTTGATCGAGGGGCGTCAGGTTCAACTGAACGGTATACAGGTCTCCGCCATCAATCGGCGGTAGATTTTCCAGTCTCCTCACATCATTGCGACTCATCCAGCCATTTTGTAACGCAGTCGTGTAATAGGCTGCTCGACCCGTGCTATCGGTTCTGAGCAGTCCTTCAACCGAAAATTCCGCAAAATAATCCTCGTCATTATCCAGCAGACAGCGGGCGATTTCCTGTTCAATATTGACCAGTAAGGGCCGTAATGTATTGGTCAGGAAAATCAGGTTCATCCCTTCCACGCTCGAAGCCCAACTGCTTTGTTTCGTAATATGACCGACCATAAACGGCGGAACGCGATACCAGCGGCAGATTTCTTCGACGCTATGATCGCGGCTTTCTAGCATTTGCGAGGTTTGCGGATCCAAGGTAATACCATTAAATTTCATTCCGGCTTCCAGCAGCATGACTTTTCCGGTATTTTCCGATCCTGAAAATCGCTCAAGCTCTTTATTAAACGTTTCTCGTTGCTCCTTGCTGAGTAATTTGTCGAAAGTGACAAAACCGGATGCCGACATGCCTTTCTGGAAATATCGCGCTGCCGTTGTTTCGAGCGACATCGCCGAGCCAAACACCTCACGACCCGTTTTCAACGGCATCATGCCGCAAATGCCGTCTAATCCGAACCCCCGTATGTGCATCATGTCATTATCTGCAATCACTCGCGGTTTTAATGAGGAATAACCCGGTTTGGTATCGTTGGTATAGTGGTATTCCAGTCGCCCGTTATCACGCCGTTTAACGGTGATGTTTTGGGGTAATAGAGGGACGAGGGAGACCAGACGCTGACCGACTTTCTTTTTTTCAACAAAGGCATTACCGCGTAAACACAAGCTGGCAACAATCATTTGGATAAAACGCGAAGGTGTCATTTCCAGGTTAGGACGACGACACAAGACAGGATAAGCAGGGTGTTGCTGTGCGAGGCTGCGTGAACCATCCGACTCACGGTGATAGAGTTTGAGCGGTAACGTGGATATCGATTCACTCAACAGACGCACACACGCCCAGACCGCAGAAAGTTGCAGGGCTTTATCCGTTGTCACCACTTGTCCGCTCTTACTCTGGCTATAGTCATGAAACGATGACAGCGTATCGGTTAAATTCTGTGGCACCCCTAGCCAGTTGAGCACCGCGCTTTTAATTTTGCCGGGAGATTGATGTTTTTTCACTACAGCCCTACCATAATTGGATTGGTTAAAAAGCCCTCCAGATCGCCGGTTTCTTCCTCAAGCACCTCGGCGGCCCCGATTGCCATCGCCAGCGCAACAACACCGTCAATGCGCCCGTTACTGCGGCGTTTGCTAAAAACACGATTGCCGTTTTTATCTTCTTCAATAACGGTATTTGCGGCGTTCCAACGTAGGCAGGGGTTGAAATCAATACGTAATTCGCCACCGAGAAGACGCTGCTCAAACAATTCAATGGATCTTGGCATCCAAAGGCCGGATTGTTTCGATTTGCCGAAGCCTTGTCCGTGCGGCGTTAATACCGTATTGACCCCTTCGTTTTCCAGTTCTGGCCGTAAATAATCAATATGATATGCATCGTAGGCAATACGATTGAGGGTATATCGTGCGGATAATTCCGCTATCCGTTGGGCAACAAAGCCGAGATTAATCGCATTCCCTGGTGGTGCGTTAAGATAACCTGCTCGCAACCAGGCATCATAAGGCACTCTGTCGACCCTGGCACGCTCCAGTAAGGTGTCTTTCGGTGTCCAGAACTCGACATAAGCCGTTTTTTCTTCCGGCCAATAAAGCGCCAGCGCCGTTAAATCCTGCTTGCCGGATAAATCCAGGCCACCATAGCAGGGTGAGTTTGCCAGCGACGCTAAATCCAGCGAGGTTTTCTCACACGCCATCCAGCTATCACTATTAATCCAGGGATTCTCGGCATCGACCCACTGACAGAAATTAAGACGACGAACCAGGCTCTCTTTGGCGGGCATCCCACGGGCTTGCGTGACTTGCTCCTGTAGATAGCGTTCGCTGAACGTATGCCCTAATGAGGGATTCGCTTTTTTCCAACAACCGCTATCTTTAAAGGGGTCATCGCCTTCGTCCAGCGAACAGATGAAGGCGAAAAAGCTATCATCTTCAATGCTGCCCTCTGCCACTTTACGTCCGTATTCGTGATAGTCGTAGCAGACACTGGTTTTGTTATGGCCGCTATTGGTGATCATGAAAATCAATGCCTGTTGGCGGCCTTTTGTGCCCGCCCGCATCATTTCAACAACCTGATTACTTTTGTGTTCGTGAATTTCGTCAATCAAGGCACAGTGAGGACGCGGGCCGGATTGCCCATCATCGGCACTGATAGGCCGGAAAAAAGCACGGGCTTGTAAAAATGCCAGATTCCATTCCTTACCCGCCCCACCGGATTTCTGGATACGTTTGGCCAGCTTTGGCGATTGGTCTACCATCGCGACGGCGTCACGAAACAGGATCATCGCCTGGTCTTTTTTGGTGGCAGCGGCATAGACTTCGGCTCGCGCTTCATTATCAGCAACCAGGCAATATAGCCCTATCCCCGCCGCCAGTGGCGATTTTCCCGATCCTTTTCCGGCTTCAACGTAGGCCATCCGAAAACGGCGTTGTCCTTCGTTGTTTCGCCAGCCAAAAAGAGTGCCAACGATAAAACACTGCCAAGGGAGTAAATTAAACGGCTTGCCTTCATAGATACCGCCGTTTAATTTCAATACGTTGGAAAAAAAACGGATGGCACGCTGTGCGGATCCGACATCCCACAACAGACCCCGCGTATTACCCGTCGATAAATCCCGCAAGTGACGTTGACAGGCATGACGAATATCAGGCCCGGCAATCTCCACGCCTGAAACAACTTGAGTGGCATAGTGGGTGGCCAAATCAGTGAGCGAAGAACTCGTCGAGTTCGTCCGGTTTTTTTCTTTGTCATGCGTCCTCACCTTGGTTCTTGCTGCCGGTGTTAAGCCAAATTCAACCAGATAGCTTTTAAAGCGTTTATCCGCATCCGACAGCATCGAAACGGCTGGATTTGCCCTGATTGATACGCCGTTTTGAGAATGCACCTCAAACGTTTCACCGTTGCTCTCTATCAAGGCGCGATACCGCAGGATCTCAGCGTAAATATCACACAGCCTTTCCAGTGCAAAAGCATCGGCAATCGTTAATACGCCCATGCTATTTAACAGCAGCGTTAGCCGCTCCCAGGTTTCTTTTGCCGTATTGGATAAGTATTTTGGGGGAGAGGCTGAATAGGGTGGTGGGGTAGGCTCTGCGCTATTAAGTGGTCTTCTTCCTGGATTACCGGTCACTAATTTTAAGGCGGTTGGTTTTGGGCGTCTTCCTGCCATAAATGTATCCATTTTGTTAATTTTTATAAAAATATCTGTATTTCAATAATATGCGATGTTTTGTGAAATGAGATTTCATTTCGCGACTGTGCGTACAGAGGGGGCACGTGAGTCAGGAAGCGTTGTTTACTGGAACTTTTAACCCGCCCTCCCCATTATATTGGGGTATTCCAATGACTATTGGGATTATTCGGCATGCCGTTTTCGTCACAACCATAACCTTTATTCCCTTTCTCCATCCGTTGCTTGGTTGTGTTGTGATGTTGAGCACAGAGTGGTTGCCAGTTCTTTTCATCCCAGAATAATTTTTGAGCTTTTTTTTCTTCTTCGGCTGTCTGAGCAAAGCGCAGACGATGCGGTAAAACATGGTCAACGACAGTAGCCGGATTAAGTAAATCACGTTCCAGGCACATTACGCATAAGGGATGTTTGGCAAGAAATGCCCGGCGCGCTTTATCCCAGCGAGCATTGTACAGTTGGGTTTTCTTCATTTGGTATTTTCATTCACGGATCTATTATTGATTGGTGATTCAGGTAACGGCATCCAGTGGCTAGCGCTGCAAGTTTTCTGAATACCCTGGCAACAATCTGCATAGTGAAACTGAGAATTGCCAAGATAAACACCCACCAGATATTCTTTTCTATCCTTTCGATAAATCAGTACTTTATTGTTTATCTCTGGCATATTTACACGACAATCAATCCAGTTCATTAATTCTTCTCTTCCTGTTGATGAGATAAGACGACCTGCCGTACATAATCCTGCAAGCCATTTATTTGCTCTTCTGCCATTTCGATTCGTCGTCTGAGGGTGAAATAATTTCGTTGAGCGGTGTAGTCAAGTCTGGCGCGGGCTGCATCATCCAGGCTGGAGGAGGCGGCATTGGCTGACACATTGGAACAGGTTGCTTTGACGCGCAACCGGCGGCGACTAGCAGCCACATCGCGCTCAAGCCGGGCAATAAGGTTTTTATCATGTTCAAGTTTTTTGGTATGTTGTGTATCCAGCGCTGAGATGGTCTGCATTTGATGGCTTAACTGCTCGAATGCAATCTGTTGTTTTTCCTTATCCGATACAGCAATCTTTCGTGCTTTTTCAGCGTCGTAATACAGTGTCCGGTAATACAGGGTTGCACCTGACATTGAGGTCAGTAGCGCGCCGATAACAAGAGGAATTTTCCAGTTCATTTTTCTACACAATACGCTATGCCGTTAATTGATCTCAATGTTTCAAACTTTACCTCAAATATGGCTTTCGCTTTTTCGCACCGCGCTTTTGATAAAAATTCCTGACTACTCACCGAAGCAAAGTCAGTTTCTGCAAAAGGGGCCGCATACATGGCAAAAATCAATATCCACATGGAGTCATCCTCATTTTGGTTTAATTTGAGGCTGGTACTTTCCAGCCCAGACTTCGGCAGCATGTAGACAATCTACAAACATCTTACCTTTTGCACTGGCGGTATTGCGGCGATAATGTTCTTTTGCTATGTCTGCACTGATCCGTGCCACAGATTGGTCATATCCTTGCTTCATCAATTCAGTTATTACATGTTTTTCAATGAATTCTATGTTGTTCATAATGATAGCTACTGTGCTTCCTTAAAAAGTTAACAACAATTGAGCTTCTTCAATTAAACCCTTAACCTTCTTCGTATGTGCTGCCTTAATATTTTCCCATTCACTCAATCTGGTACCGAATAAGCTAGCAATCGACTTATCAGTTTTTAATTCAGCACATGCTGTATTAAGTTCCTGCAATGATGCTACGTTCTGCTTTTTGAGTACGAGGATTAACGGCGATCCCTTTTGTCCAGTAGTCGTATAGAACGTCATCGCATTCCTCTTGGTACTGAACTACTTTGTCGCGGATTTCAGACTTGACCTTGCTGGGGTTAATTGTTTGAAGCCAACCAGCAAGTTTACGCAGCGGAAGGCAAAGCATTTTTCTAGATTTGCCGTCTTCTGCAACCATTACCATCTCGGTAATATCTGAATTAAACCTTTTTTTTAACTTAATAAATTGAGGCTTCCAAGCCATATTCATCCCTTCTACAATAGGTTTCATTGGCGTATACGGTTCGCCGTTGTGATTCACGACATAGAGATCATTACCGTGAAATGGCACCTTGATGATGCTTGCAGTGGATATGTTTGATACAGAAGGCTCATTTCAAATGGTTCAGGTTCGATGTGATTCTTTGCGCAGCGGGGCGCTATGGGTATAGCAAAGCCTTGAGCGATACCAAGGCTCATTGAGTTGGATTGATTAGTGAATCTGGATTTAAACAAAGCTCCCGTTCTACCTCCCTGCGGTTAATCAGCCCGTTTGATACCTTTCCTTCATCGTATTTCCAACGGCGCATCTGGTCACAAGCGCCCTGAATATCTCCGGTGTTCAACTTTTTAAGCAGCGTTGAATTGGCAAATGCCCCGCTGCCGATATTGTAAACAAATGAAGTCAAAGCGGCTTTCTGCAAATCGGTAAGCTGAACAGTGACATAACGTTCAACAATGGCACGTGCTACCTGCAAATCCTGCTTCATCAACGCGTTACATTCTTCTTCGCTATAAATTTCCCCTGGCGTAACGTCCTTGCCGGTATGACCGTGACAGACAGTGAGTACGCCGCCGCCATCACGATAGGGCTTATAGCGCTTACCTTCGTGCCACTGCACCAGGACGGCAGCAAGTGCTAATACCCCGCCAGTCGTTGCAGTCACAAGGTGTTTCTTAAGTTGGCTATTCATTGAGATTTCTCGTTCGATAACGATATTCCTTGTGCCGGTAATACCAGTTCAGTCCAACGGTTAGCACTGAACAGATAATCCCCGTAACCAGCGCCCATTCACTAAGCGATAGCGCACCGCATAAAAACGTCGTTGCGCTGGCACCATAGGCCGTGCCCGTTGTGTATTTTTCAATATTATTCATAGGTAACTTTATTTATTTTCGAGTTTTTGAAGAATGAGGTATGTTTCTTCTGAGGGAAGGGTGGCGCTTCGTCAGGAAATCATACCTTCGTTATTGATTTGAGGAATAAGATTTTCTATTTCTTTTTGGGTCTGAATAAATCTATCTGTTTCCAATTCCACGCCGATAGCTTGCCGACCTAATTGAATTGCGGCTTTTACCGCCGAACCGGAACCCATAAAGAAATCCGCTACAGTATGGCCTGATCTGCTACTGGCGTTAATAATGTGTTCAAGTAAGGCTGCTGGCTTTTCACAGGGATGTTTGCTGGGATAATACAGTACGGGTGGAAAGTTCCACACATCGGTATACGGCATGTCTTTGGTGACAGAAAAAGGTCGGCGCAAGTTTTCATATTGTCGCTTAAATTCGGCATAGTTTTTCATCAGTTCACCGTAATCACGCTGAAGTTCGCCGTGCTTCAAACTCAGTTGATGGTGATTTTTGACGAGAGACGACGCTAATTTTTTCTCTGCTGCTTTTTGCGAAAAGAATTGTTGCAAACGTTCATACTGTGTTTCGTTCGGTAGCTGCCACTGAGAATACGAGAACCAATGCCGATGCATGTAGCCTCCCATATACTTTTCTATTTCTTTGCCCGTGATATTGAGTTGATTTTTTGCGGTGATGAAATAGTCAATCAGTGGAGCGAACACTTCACCTTTTAACTCAGCGCATTTCAATGCATATCCAGCGTCATTTTTTGACGTACCCTCTGCCCCGTACTGCTCGGCAAACAACATTCGCTCGGTGCTGGGGAAAAATGAGCGGAGCGTATCTTTCTTCTGTCGCCGCCACGGGCCAAACGGTTTAGCCCAAATAATGTGATTTAACACCCTCATGTGATTTCTTAGCATAATTTCGGTATCAGCGGCCAATGCCGCACTACAAAACAGATAGAGACTCCCGTTTGGCTTTAATATCCGCTGGAATTCAACGAGGTAATCATTTAGCCACGCCAGATATTGCCCGGTTGTTTTCCACTGTCTGTCCCAGGCGCATGATTTAACACGGTAGTATGGCGGGTCAGTTACAATAAGATCGATGGAATTATCTGACAGTGTTTTGATGTATGGCAACGAGTCTCCGTTAACTAATATTGGTTGGTTTGAAAAAGTCATCGTTGTTACCCTGGATTTTAAATGTGATTGACCCTGTTCTGTTGGTGTGTTGATGATTTTTTAGTCAGCGACGGTGAACAATATTCATCAATAATGACGACACACTTCCCGCCTTTCACGCCGCCGTTGTTATCTATCTTCTCAACGGTCATCACGCGAATTTGGCTATCATCGTTCCAGACATCCGCCCCAGTTAAAGAATCGAGTACGCCTTTGGAGTAATTGTCTACATCACGCTTTCTCTTGTTGGGTAGATAGAGTTGCATCGATACAGAGACTTCACCTTCAAATTTTTGAAGACCGGATTTCTGGCGCATCTCGTTGATAATTTTTGCGGTTGTTGCTTTAAATGCTTTTGCTTTATCACTGAGGTAAGTTCGTTTTGAGTTATGTCGCCAATAAGTATTAACGCTGGGCGGGAATGGGAGTTCGATTATCACGATTCACACCTTTTTTTAATAATTCTTTTCTTTGGACATACGTCATCCTGCATCCAGGTATTCGCCACGCTCACCAGATAAACAACACACTGCCCTTGCTGTTGCCCGCCTTTCCTTCCTTGCCTGTTTCGGCAGAGATAAATGAGAGTCGTCCCTCGGTGATGAAACGCACTTCATCAGATGTTTTTAACGCTTCATGAAACCATGCCGTAGACGTATCGGAAGGCAGTAGCATCACAATCGTTTTTTTCTGTTTTCTACACTGCTCAGCCGCTTTCTTCACCCAAGGCATAATCTTGCTGTAGGGTGGATTGCAGAAAATGGCTCCTTTGCTATTCCAGTCGCATTTCAATGCGTCTTGCTGTTCGGTTAAATGCGCTTTGCATAGCGCGTTGCTTTTATCGGCGGCAGCATCCAGCTTAAAACCAAATTCGGCATCCAGTGTTTTAAAAACGCCAATAGGTGTTCGCCACCGGTCTTTGAACGATTTTGGTGTATTACTGATTAGCATATTTAAACCACTGCAGGATTTTTATATAACGGAGAATGCCAGACTTTGTTAATCATGCAGCGCGGGGGTGGGGTAATTATTACCGCTTTCTGCCAGTTTAACGACGACATCCCATAATTCAGGATCGCTGTTAATGTTGTTCTCAACATGATAGCCCTTCTCGGTGTATTGCTTAACCAGCCTGTTGGCTTGTCGTGTGCTAATGGCTTCATGTCGAAACCAGCTTTTTTTGAGCATATTATTTTACTACTCTTGAAAATTTAACAAATTCCACCCTTACGCCGCTATGGGCGTTTTAGCACTGTTAAAATTGATTTTTGGTTGATGTCTGAGTTGATGCAGACATGCGTGAACGGTAGCTGTTCCACGTGAACGTCAATGTGCAACCGCCACCGTCGTTCATACGGTCGATAACACGTTCCCCGATAAATCCCGCCAGTTCATTCAATGCCAGATTACTGATGAGAATCGTAGGTTTCATGCTCTCGTAGCGCGTGTTGATAACCTCAAATAAGATCATTTTTTCCGCCTCGCTACCAAACTGAACGCCCACTTCGTCGATGATGAGCAAGTCAGGTTGCGTATAGCGCTTGATAACACCAGCTTCTGAACATTCTGCGTTTTTGCTCCAGGTTGATTTAAATTCGCGGGCAATTCGCAAAACGGTCGTGAATAGCGCTGAACTTTGGTGCTCGTTGATGACCTGCTTCGCAATGGCCAACGCCAGATGGTTCTTGCCTGTACCGGGTTTACCACACATCACCAAACCGCCGCCCCGCTTAAGGCGTTCAGGCTAATGGGTGGCATAGTCGTTACAAAGTTTTAAGCAACGTGCCGCATCAGGATTCACTGGCTTGTAGTTATTCAGGGTGACATCGGCAAAGCGTTCCGGCAGGCTCAGGTTATCCATGAGCGTTTTAATCTTGCTGTGTTTGCGTTGTTTTTCCTGCTCTGCTTCGGCTTGCTCCAACTGGATTAATTTTTCGCTCAGGCAAGCAGGGCATTCGCTTCTTGTTTCAATGCCTTTGCCGTGAAGTGCGATCCTGCGGCAACGTTGTTTGAATACGCCGTGCCTGTCACAGATGGCCTCTCTTTCCTCGAAAACCGTGTGTTCAAGTGGCTTGGGGGGCGCATTCAGGTCTGCCAGTTTTTGGCGCACCGTTGTGATTTCTTCACTGTAGTTCATAGCCCCTCCCTCGATAGACACTCCCGCGCCCAATCAGGCAGCTGCGGTGCCCCATAGTCCTTGTCAACAAAGCTATCTGCGACAGAGTAGGCTTTGGCCTGCTGGGTTCGTGCGGGTTGTTGCGGCTCGAACAGTCCTTGCCAGCCGTTGGCGATACTGGCGTTAATAATTTCTTCCGGCTGATGTCCGTTATCGCGGCACTTGCCTAGCAGCTTGATAGCCTAGATCACCGTCTGCTGGGATTTAATCGGCTTGTTAATTTCCCTGCGGTACTGTACCCAGGAATCCCAGGTTGGTTTTGGTAGCCAGGCAGGAAGTTCTGCCGAGCCTGGGTCAAACGATTTTGATTTTGCCGCAAGGGGGACTATAGGGGGTTTATTTGGTTTTAATATATTGTCTTTTGTAGTTTGTCTTTTGTGTTTACCTGATTCGGGTAAACTCTTTTTTCCCGATTCGGGTAATTTTACCTGATTTGGGTATGTCGTTTTCTTACCTGATTCGGGTAAACTTTCTTTACCTGATTTAGGTATGTTGTTGTTACCCGATTGAGGTAAACTTACCTGATTCGGGTAAGATTTTATGTTATTACCTGATTCGGGTAACATTTCATTCAAGCCAGTCTTATCTTTCCACTCACTCAGGCATTGATTTATTCCTACAAACCGTCCTGATGAGATAAGTATTTTTCTTCTAAGTAATGCACTTTTAGCTGCTGAGCATTTATGCGGTAAAGGTCCTGTTAATTCCGATATCTGCCAATTACTCACCCAGTCTATTTTTTATTATAGCCATAGGTTTTTCTGATAATTGCCATAACAACCACAACTTGGTGTTGTGTTAAACCTGCGGTCAGGATCCCCTCAAGAAGTTCATTGGAGATTCTGGTGTATCCTTCTTCTAGTTCAATAACATTAATTTTATTTTCTTCTTTTTGAGCTTCAAAATCAGCATAGGTAACGTTAGTCATAACAGAATCCTATAAGTTATTTTTAATCGATGGTGGATAACTTATCGTTCAGTTGTACTTATCAATTTCATGTAAAATGCAATCGATATCCGCACGTAAGTAATCCAGTATTTCAGGGAGCCAGGGATTCGGTTTGCTGTAACATTCATTCGGATCAAAATACATTGTAAATGTTAGCAGCGACTTCTCTTGCCCTAATTAATCTGCTATGACTTTCGAGAGTGATTTCTAGCTTTATTTTTTCCTGCTGGGCAGGGGAGGTATCAACAATTCTCATGTTAATTTACCCCCATGCTTGCATGCACAGGTTGACGGCCAGCCCAGATCAGGCGGCTGTCTTTGAACATAGAATTGAAGGTAAGAAAGTCCCTATGCGTAAATGACACCTTGCCATAGGGACGGTTTGAATCTAAGCGGATAATCCAGTAAGTATCGGTAAATTTAGGGTGAGTCTGACTAGGGGTAGTCGCCATTGATGCGATCTCCTTGTACTTATTCAGGAAATCACCGCTAGAGCTGCGAAACTCGTAATGGGCGGTGACGTTATCAGGGTTCGCAGTACTGGCGTACAAGGAGACCAGCCAATCCGAAGACTGCCCTAACAACGCCACCATTGAATGGTGCAGGGCATTGTCTACGACATAAAAAAAGACGCTATTTTCGGCGTCTATTGTCGCCTTGTACCAATCCAGGCTGCGAAACCTGTCACTAGGATTTACTAATGACAGATTACTATAGGCGAAGTTTGCCAAAATAGGCAAGGGATTTTTGATAAAATTAGCGCTAAACGACACTTTGCCGTAAGGGGTAGTGGCGTATTCTGCGATAATCCAGTAGGTATCAATAAACTCAGGGCGAGTTGGGGTGGTAGCAACCATAGTGGCGGCCTCTCTAGTAGGTTCTTTCAAACCTCACCAATCCGCTATCAAACGGGGTGGCGAGACGTAACGGGATTGATAGACCGGCACTAGAGAACCCGGCGAGCCTTTCGGCTCCCCCGCTACGTCCCACCATAATTTAGGGGCGTAACGTTGGTTTAACGGACGTAAAAAAACCGCTTATAGCGGCTGATGTCCGCTCTAGTACTTGGGCTATCAAACCCGGCACCCGTTTTGTTAAGGTGCTGGGTACAATATAGCGCATTTTTGTCCTTGACGTCAAACGAGTTCGCTTGTCGTTGCTTCCTGCTCAGCGATAAGTATGTCGTTGAATTTTTTCAGCGCTTTATCGTTATAACGAAAGGATTCAACCTGTTTAGTGCTATAGCGTGACTTGTCCAGATAGTACTCACCGTATGAATCGGTCTTCATATTGTTGTCATTGGCAATCCGGCCAATCTTGTTCGCCGAGACATTGAACATCTTGCTGATTTGCGTAGCGGTATAGTGCTTTTCCTCAAGCACCGGTACTGGAATCACTTCATGTCCAGCGATCGGGTTAATCAGTCCGGCAATAACGGCCTGGCGGGCAGCATCGGAAAGCCCTGTCGCCCACAGGAAAGTTTTTTCGGCTATCTCCATCTGGATTTGCATGGCTCGGGCCTTGCGGTATTCCGGTAAGCCGCTGCCTTCGTCACGGTGAGCTGTCTTCATGCTGTAGCTGCCCTGCTGGCGCAACGTTGGCAAAACTTCTTCGCATACCCAATCCTGTACACGTTCGGCAGAGGGGAGCTTGCTTCTCAGTATCAGACGATAAACATCGGACTCTGGGGTGAGGATGATGCCTTTCGGCTTAAAACCGAGCCCCATTTCTTCCGTTTCGACGGAATCAAGTTTAATCAGTGATTTACAGTGCTTATTTAATGCCTGATGTGGGTCGTTATATCCAAGCGCCTTCGCCAGTTCGACGGCGAAGAACACCGGCTTGCCTTGGTAAAGCGTTCCCTGTAGCTCGATCTCTGAATCAGCAGACTTAAAAAGCATGAGTTGTGTTTTGGTGATTTTGGTCATAACAATTTCTCCATAATTAAACGGATGTGGTTAAAAGGCATTAAGGGTTGTTAACTTGCAAAATTTGCAGATTAGGTTATGCCGCAATTCCGTTCATCATGACGCTTAAGAGCTTGGGAAACAGGCTGTCGTAGACAGTATGGCTGTGTCTGGCGTGGGTTATTAGAGCCGGGCAGGACAGTAGCCTTATGCCACCTGACTATATTTTTCGTGGGTAAATTGACCGTTCCAACCTTTCTTCTATTGGTAGCTTACCTTTGATGTATTGCTGATATAACCATGAAGCCCCTTTCTTTAACAGAACGATTTTGTAACACTGACGTTGCCCGTAATCGTTTGTCATGATGAAGGGTGATTCGGTTAGATACGTATCTCTCGCATAGGAATGAACACGCCAGACATGAAATTTGCTGATATCTTTTTCTGCATCGTAGAGAAAATGACGTGATTCGAGAAAAAAGTTGACCTGGTTAATGTTTACGCCATTAAGCTGTTTGTAAAACTGGACAGGTGTCATGCCAACCTGGAATAGGTTTTTAAGGCTATCGATTTCGGTTTCAAGTTGTTGAACCTGTAAACCTAACAGTTGAACTTTTTTGTGCTGCTCAGCCCATGCGATTGCAGATTCAGCTGGGTCAAGGAAATTAGGTAAACCTAAAGATGTCGGGTCATTGGGTAGTAATTTTTGATTAAAGTAAGCAGATTCCATTTTTTCAAAGAAAGACCAAGCTTCATCGGTATCAACAATTTTTGACATACGGGCAGCGCCTTTTTCTGTCCATAAAATCTGCTGACTTGTATACTTACTAACCAACCCGATATTATCGGGTAGCCTCTTAAACTCTTGTAACTCATTACCTTCCAACTTGAAATAATGGATACCTTCGACAAAACGCGCTTTATGGTTGGCTAGATTGTCTTGAATGTTTTTCATGCTGGCACCATACCCCTTAGCAAGCGTTTCAGTCGTCACAACACGAACATTTTTCCACTCGATAATGGGTAATTGATTAGAATCGATAGTAATTAATTCAGTTTGCACCGCGATTTTCCTTTAGTGAGCTACGTATGATGTAGGTTGAATGGCAAAGAAATGAATTTGGTGGAAAGGCATTGACGGGTAACTTGTAAAATTTTGCTTGTTGACCCTCAAAGGGTTTAAACTAAATAAAAAAACAGGAGGATCCGCTATGGGTCATAGTTGCCTTTGATACACAAGAATTCGTCGAAACACTGGAAAACGCTGGGTTGCCGAAGGATCAGGCTAAGGCTAAGGCAATATCCCTTGTTGTGCGTAAATCACATGAAGTAGCAGACCTTGCTACCAAGCGTGACCTTGAAGATTTACGTAAGGATATAGAGCATCGTTTTGAGAAAGTTGAAGCTCAAATACTGGATGTTCGTAAAGATATGGAAAATCGTTTTGACAAACTGGGTTTACAATTGACAGTCCGATTAGGTGGTATGTTAATTCTCGCTGTAGGTGCGCTGACCGCTATTCTCAAACTTGTCCACTAAACTAGCGCTCAAAATGGAATTTCATCATCAAACTGGTCTGATGTTGCGTTGTTAGCATGTTTAGCTAACGGTTGATTTTGCTGGATTTTACTTCCCTGCTTACTTGAGAAATCAATCTCGTTAACCAGAACAACAGCAGTTGTTTTTTCCCTGCCGTCTTTGTCAGTCCAGTTTTCGAGCAAAAATTGGCCGATAACCGTAACTTTGGTTCCTCGTGTCAGATAAATGGGTAACTTTTCCGCTTTGGCACCAAACATCCGACACTGCACCCAAGAGGTTTTCTCATGCTCGCCGTATCCTTGCTTGACCGGTAAAGAAAATGTGGCAATCAACTTGCCGCTTGTGGTGCTGCGTGTCGTACAGTCACCGCCAAGATTGCCGGAAAATATCACGGTGTTTATTGTCATTATTTTGACTCGCTTATGATTGATTATTTCAATCAACTTTTTCTATAACATCACAGATAGTGGCAACCAGATTAAGAAAATCTTTTCTTCTTGCTCGAAGTTGATTAATCTCTTCTTCGCACTCTTTACGATATAGCCTGTGCGATATTAATTGCCGATGCTCAGGAAAATCCGCGCAATAGCTGACGAAATCGACCCAGTCTCGTTCAGTACAATCAAGATGGCCGATAAGTTGCTATTTATAAGCGGGGTCAAACGTTATACGTTTCAGTGTTGCAAAATGCACAGCGGCGGTAACGGACTTAATTTCAATAACACCATCATTTCCAGCTAATCCGTCCGGACTATCGCCATAATCACCGCAATCAAAAAATCCACCGTTAGTGACATCAACAAAGTTTGTTTCTTCGTATAACCTTCTGGCGACTGGCTCCTGTTCGTGTCCGCGTAACATGTGGTCATTAGTGAAACTAAATTCTGATTTTTTCCCTGTAATAATTTCCAGGGCAATCTGTAACGCATATCGCTTGGCAGGTTCGCCGAAAGTTTTTCCCTGGTTGGCCATAAAACAGTTAAATTGTGATGCAGTAACCTTTCCTAAACGAAGCGCATCCCACGCTTCTGTATTTTGTTGTACGTCATGCCATTGCATTAGCGCACTCCTGCTTGAGGCGTTCCTGGTCTTCCGGCGATATCTCAACACGCTCTAATACTTTGTCGAGCGACTTATTATTGATATAGCTTTGTTTGGCCTTTCCCCACATTTCAACCTGATTGGGTGTTAATGTTTTTTTCTGGGTAATGGCAGGATAAATCCTTAATCCCTCAACATATTCACGCCCAAACTTGACATGCTCAACCCCAATCATCACGGTTAAATTCTGCCAGTCCTCAATAAATGATGAACCTGATATTTTTTAATGACCTTGCTATTGGTTGCATTAAGAATCATTGGTTTAAGTTTTTCGTTTGGTCTAATCTGTTTCTCTTTGAAATAAGCGGTATTGAACCTGTCTTGCGTTTTCCTGGTTTTATCTGATTCCAGCACAACATGAGAGAGGGTTAATAGTGTCGGCTCAACGATATCGGCGCTGCTCAAATAAGGAGAATCGAACGCCTTTCTATAGTGCGTTTTGTCTTTCATTAAGCAGGTACCTCGTAGTAAGCATCACGGCATCGCATCAGATATAAAATTTGTTCGACTTTCTGGGTAACGTCGTAAAGAACTTCATCGAATCCGTCGGTAGTTTCCAGTGCCAGTAACCATGCGTCGTAGTCATTGCCTTTGTCTGCATCCGCGAGTTTTTGAGCAAGATAAGCGTTGGTTAAACTTTCGTATAAATATTCCCCGCCCGGCTGACAAAATTCCTCTTCTTCAACCGTTAATTTTTTCAGTGCCCGAAGAATTTCATTTTCAGTTTGAATGTCCATACGGCTTCCTTCTTCGGCGATAGCGGTTCTTGACCGTATAAAGATACGTTTTCGTTAAGCAACGGTTATCAATGCTACTTGAGGGATGGTCGGCAAGCTTTCTTTTAAATGCGAGAATAAAGTTAATTAATTCATTATCTTTAGCGGGATAATCACGCCAAACATCATCAATTATCTCTTCGGTTGAACGTTGCTGTGCGTTAGCAGTACGAATAATATTCAATCTTATCTGTCGTATTCTGCACTGGTCTCGATAGCGCATTTGCCGCCGTTCACGGCAACGTTGTCGGGCATTCATTAATTCATATCCCCCTACAAGAAGATTTATGGTAAGTACACAAGAAATACTTACTACAAATCCACCTATTGGTGATTTGTGTACACCTGTATCGGCATACGTCCGGCCGGAAAGTCCCGATAAACATCGGTTTGACTTCGCTTCAAAAAACAACTTTGAAGCTATCAGCAAATGACAGGCGCAATTTCCCTGCCATCCGTTTCACAGATTTTTTTGCTGATACCGTATTGTTAAAGAGCAGTTCCGCACTAAACGCTGGCTATGGACTTTTGTTCAAATTTCTTGCTTGGTTCACAACCCAAGCCATTTAAGCCAGGCATCACGTTCTTCTGCGGGACGGTTAAAGTAAGCTTCTCGGACTATTCGGTTAAATTCAGGGAGATATATCCACCTCTCGCCAACTCTGGCGTTGGGTTTGTTTGGATCTTTCAAGAAAATGACAGGTAACTTTTGGTTTTCAGCCATATCCTTTACCGCACTAGGAGTTTTACCGAGCAATTCAGCAAATTTTTTTATGTTCACTGCGTCTATCGGATATCTGATCTCGTAGTCGTCGTTGCTCACTTCGCCCCCTAATGAAATTCTTTCCAACCACTTCTAACCGCTTAAAAACCTAATTTCTGGTATTCTTAAGTTGGGTGCATTTGCCTTGATTTATCCAGTTGTCTGGTTTTAGAGGCAGTTGCAGATCAATAAAGGTTCTATAACACAGACCTTTATTGAGAATGTAGTCTACCATCTGGAACCTTGTCAAATGAAAATGTCTCAAAAGATTAAAGCCATCAGAAAAGCAGAGGGGTTAACACAGATAACATTCTGTAAAATTAGCGGGATAGCATTAAGTTCGTTAAAAAATTATGAAGGAGGACATGCTGAGCCAGGTCTTCAACCTATACTCCAAATTACAAATACAAGTCTTTTTGAAAAATACACAATGTGGCTAATGACCGACAAAGTAGCGCCATCAGTCGGCCAAATAGCGCCGACTCTCGCACACTATGGAACCGATGGAGAGGAAGTACAAAAGCAGATAAGAAAAACGGACGAGGATTCGGCTGTCAGATCATCCCACTACGACCAGAAAGCTGGATGACTATACAAAATGAGTTTGATAATTGGCTGGTTAATCAGGATTGTTTCTGGGAGTTCTTGCTGAAAGTTATTGAATGCTGAAACGGATAAGGGAAAACGGTATAAAATAATTAATAAGCCATTGTTTTATATTGAAATTCATCTGTAAGCTAGAGGCGAGCTAGCTTCTTGCCTCATAGTTTATCTAGTTCATCCTCTGAAAGGCCAGTAGAAATTTTTATAAGATTGCGCTCTGCACCGTTAGCTAGTAACTGTTGAGCAATTTTACGTGAGGCGTTTTTCTCACCTTCGTTAACCCCATCCTGTCGGCCTAGCTGGTAGCCTTCCTGTTTGCCTAGTTGGATACCTCTAGCCTCACCTCTAGCCTCAAGCTGTTCTGCAATCGTCATAAAATCCTCCCGGTAAGTCGGTGCCTTTTCCGCAAGGGCACGTATGAATCCCTCGCCGTCAATCGTATTTCCTGCCTGAGCTATAAAGCAGTCAAACCATTGGGTAGTGTACGGATAGGGTGATATGGTGCCGTGGTAGAACAGCAGTGGGATCACTACCGGCAAGGTGTCGTTGCCTTGTTCAAGGTGCCGCTGCATGGCTGCTACACTGTACCGTAAAAGCCTGAATGCCATTAGCTCTTCAGGGCGGCTCTGGTGCTCGACAAGACAATAAACGTAACCATCGTGGCCCATCGTAGTCTTTATCGAGTAAAGCATATCTGAACACTGGGTGCGCAAGTCATCTTCGATAAAGCTGCCTGATTCCATCGCAAGAGTACTGAAATCGCAGCGCTCCCGAAGATGAGGTGGCAAATGTACCTCCAAAAAGTCTCTAGCTACAGCGATATCGCCAAGGAACTTTTTGAACAGTGAATCATGTATTGAGAGTGATGATTTTGTCATGGGTACAGTGTACCAAGCTAAGTTAATAAATGCCAATTGAAGTAATAAGCCCAACACATAACGATGTAACGGGCCATATTGCTATCTGTTAGATAGATAACAAAAATTGATAAATTACAAGCTAAGCAACTTTGTTTCCCACTGTTCAATTATTTCTCGTTTTTCTCTTAGGTAATCATACCTATCGTAATGTTTCTCTGACACACCTGGCCTTTTATGATTTTGAAGTCTATCACGCATTTCCGTACTAATGCCCATATCCCCTGCCAGGGTTTTAAAGGTACGGCGAATATCTCTGGGTGTGAATTTATCAAAACCGGTTAATTTATAAAATTTACGGAGTTGTTTACTGTACTCAGCGGACAGCAAATGCCCTTCTTTTGTATTGCCTGGAAAAAGAAACATCGCGTCTGGATATTTTTCTCTCTGCCGTTTCAGAATCTTTGCCCCGGCGTTTGCCCCACGTTCTATAAACTCTGCAAGAACACGCTTAATCTGAACGGGTGTTATTTCCTTAGCGGGTGTAGCAGGATCAATGTACTTACTGGTTAACACTTGGTTGAGTCTGTTTTTTGTTTTGTCATAAGAGCGATTACCTTGTTTTTTTGAGTGGTGATGTAATCGTCAAAAAATTGTTTTATAGTAGCGTGTTCAGCAATAGACGTTTCTGGCGCTGTGATATTGGCAGCGGCGGTGAGGGCTTTTGCGGTTGCTTCTGCGAGCGTTACCTTGGGATAATCTCCCAGTGAAAGGAATTTTCGAGCACCCTCTTTATGGTACTTGTAAACAAAAATCTTTCTGCCGGAAGGGTAAACTTTCAGCCCCAAGCGTCCTGTACCTCTGGTGGCTGATGCCTGCCACACGTAATATGCTTGCTCTTTGGGTTTGATGCCCTTTATCTTGCTGTCAGTGAGTAAGATTCCTGCCATTACGGGTGCTCTTACGGGTGTCGTTATGGTGAAATACTATGTTATAAATGTGAAATTATACAACATGTAAAACTATTTTTATTACAGCAAGTTGAAACTGAATGAAATCATTTGTTATGCGTTAAAATCAGAAGTTATCGCCCTTCTAAGCCGTAGGTCACAGGTTCGAATCCTGTAGGGCGTCTACTAAAGTCCACAAAACCTCAGCTGGTAAGCACCTTCCCACGAATCTCGTTATCTCAACGTATACTAACATCTATTGAAATCAACAATCATGTGGGGGTACATTTGGGGGTATAGTTCTGTTCAATGAAATGAGATACCCCCAAATTGAAACTCAATGCCCGCACAGTGGATACTTCAAAAAAGGCCAAAGATAAAGCCTATAAGCTCTCTGACGGCGGCGGCCTTTACCTTCTCGTTAATACCAATGGCTCACGATACTGGCGCTTAAAGTACCGCTTTGCGGGAAAAGAAAAGCTGCTGGCGCTGGGGGGGGGTATATCCTGACGTGTCTCTGGCTGATGCCAGGGTTAAGCGTGACGAAGCTAAACGTACTTTGGCTGCTGGTTGAGATCCGGGCGAAGTTAAACAGACAGAGAAGCAGGCTAGGATTCTGGCGGTCAGTAACAGCTTCGAAGCACTGGCTATTGAATGGCATGAGCATAAGCGCCCTAACTTGTCACAGGGCTATGCCAGTGACATTCTGGAGTACCTGCAAAAAGATGTGTTCCCGTTTATCGGTAAACGTGCCATCGCAGAAATCAAAGCGGCAGAGATGCTGCTGGTGCTCAGAAAGATGGAGCAGCGCGGCGTTCTGGATAAGCTGAAGAAAACCCGCCAGGCTTGCCGCCAGATTTTTACCTATGCCGTCATCTCCGGCAGAGCCGAGCATAACCCCGTTACCGATCTCGCAGGCGCACTCAAAGCGCCTAAGCAAAAGCATTTCCCTCATCATTCTAACCGAACAGATAGGGGGCTTCCTTCGCGCACTCAGTGAATACACTGGCAGTAAGGTTACACAAAATGCCACCCGGCTATTGATGCTTACTGGTACGCGCACGATTGAATTACGCGCTGCTGAATGGGCTGAATTCGATTTAGAGAAAGGCATCTGGCAGATCCCCGCAGAGCGGATGAAGATGCGCCGCCCTCATGTAGTGCCGCTTTCCATCCAGGCTAAAACTCTCCTTGAATTGGTCAACTAAAACTGGCCACCGCTTTAGAGTTTTTCCAGTATCGGTTTTCCGATTCGTTTGGGGGTAACCCACCGTTATAGTCATGCGGCCTTAGCGAGCTGTAATATCCGACGATATAGTCTGTGATCGCATGTGCAGCTTCGCTAAAGTTTATATAACCTGTCACTGGCACCCACTCGTTTTTCAGACTTCTGAAGAAGCGTTCCATCGGGCTGTTGTCCCAACAGTTTCCACGTCGGATCATACTCTGCCTGATCCGGCAACGCCACAGTAACTGCCTGCTTGTATAGTGGCTACCCTGGTCACTGTGGAACATCGCTCCGGCTGGTTTACCGCGAGTTTCCCACGCCATTTCCTGCGCTTTGATGGTCAGCCTGCTGTCCGGTGAGAATGACATTGCCCAGCCTACCGGTTTCCTTGCCAACAGATCGAGAACAACAGCGAGGTAAGCCCAACGCCTGCCTGTCCAGATGTACGTCACATCGCCGCACCACACCTGATTAGGCTCTGTCACTGCGAACTGTCGCTCAAGGCGATTCGGGATAACGATGTGTTCATGACCACCACGTTTATACCGGTGGGTAGCCTTTTTTAATATGTCGTTTTCCATTTCAATACGTTGTAGCTTTTTCTTCAGCTCGCGTATTTCAATCTGTTCCGGGGTTATAGGGGAGGCTTTAGGTATTTTGCCCTGTCGTTCATCCCGCAACTGTTTTCCCCATCGCGTCATGGTAGAAAGACCCACATCCATAGCATTGGCCGCAGCTGCAACGGTGTAGTTCTGATCAAGGACCAGTTGAGCGGCTTCGCGTTTAAACTCTGCGCTGAAATTTCTTTTTTTCATTATGGCACCTGTGTTGTTCTGAGGTAAGCATATCACCTCTGTTCAGGTGGCCAAATTTAGTGTGCCAATTTACTATCCAGCTGAGCTATGGATGCATTGAGAGATTTTCTTATGATGGACTAACTGAAATCAACCTAGGAATGATACAAAGAATAGTGCATCCAGGAGGATTCGAACCTCCGACCGCTCGGTTCGTAGCCGAGTACTCTATCCAGCTGAGCTATGGATGCATCGGAAAATGGCGGTGAGGCGGGGATTCGAACCCCGGATGCAGCTTTTGACCGCATACTCCCTTAGCAGGGGAGCGCCTTCAGCCTCTCGGCCACCTCACCTTACGCGTTCTTGCGAACCGTACTTTTGAACTTTGTTTCCGCTCATCGGCACTGCGTGGCGCACATATTACTTTCCCGGACTTATAAGTCAAACAATTTTTCCCGACTTTTTACCGATTCAGGTTTGATTGCGCAAATGACGTGCAATCCGCGTATTTTGCCGACAAAAAAAGTGATTTATCAACAGTAAAAGCGTGCAGCAGCCAACATAATTCGCGGAAAAAACAGGAAAGCGGGAACGGATAAAACAACGACGGGAGGGAGAGAAGCGGTAGCGCCTCGCCACATAGCGAGGCGCTGAATACGTTATTGAGGTGCACTCTGTGTTTTTTCAGTCTGAATACGCTGATAGATCTCTTCACGGTGAACCGACACTTCTTTTGGCGCGTTTACGCCTATGCGGACTTGGTTACCCTTAACACCCAGCACCGTTACAGTTACCTCATCACCAATCATGAGGGTTTCACCAACTCGACGAGTTAGAATAAGCATTCTTTGCTCCTTGAAAGATTAAAAGAGTCGGGCCTGTTCGGTCTCCCGGCCATATCCATCATATAACGCTGAACAATGCCTATGACAAATACACCATTGTATTCTGCCATGCCAATACATTCTGCTGATAGTTAGTTTAGCCGAAATACACTACATCAACCGGACTTTGTCATTACTTGGTGCACACCGCGTTAAAAAGCGCCGAAACAGATGTTCCTGGCGCTCTTCACGATGCTTAATTTTATTTCGTTACAGCCGGTTACTCACCCACTCCGGCACGCCAACCAGCGCGCCAGAAAGTGCCTGGGCGTCGGTTCCGCCAGCCTGCGCCAGGTCCGGACGCCCGCCGCCTTTACCGCCGACCTGCGCGGCCAGTTCGCCAATCAGCTCACCGGCTTTCACCCGATCGGTCAGATCTTTGGTGACGCCAGCAATCAGCGACACCTTACCTTCTGCAACGGTTGCCAGTACGATGACAGCAGAACCAAGCTGATTTTTCAGATCGTCCACCATCGTGCGCAGCATTTTTGGCTCGACATTGCTGAGTTCGCTTACCAGCAGTTTCGCGCCCTTCACCTCAACCGCTTTGCTACTCAGTGAAGCGCTTTCCTGCGCCGCTTGCTGATCGCGTAGCTGTTGCAGCTCTTTCTCCAGCGCACGCACGTTTTCTACCAGTCCGCGCACTTTTTCGTTCAGATAACTGTGGTTGGCTTTCACCACCTGAGCAATGTCGGTTAGCTGATCGCTCTGCGCGTGCAGTTGTGCAATCGCGGCTTCACCGGTCACCGCTTCGATACGGCGAATACCCGCCGCCGTGCCGGCTTCGCCCTGAATGCGGAACAGGCCTATGTCACCGGTGCGGGCCGCGTGCGTACCGCCGCACAGCTCAATGGAATACTCGCCCATGCTGACCACGCGCACACGCTGATCGTACTTCTCACCGAACAGCGCGGTGGCGCCCAGCGCTTTCGCCTCTTCCAGGTCCATCACGTTAGTGGTGATAGGCAGGTTGCGGCGAATCTGGGCGTTAACGATATCCTCAACCGCACGAATCTGCTGCGGCTTCATGGCTTCGCCGTGTGAGAAGTCAAAACGCAGGTACTTGTCGTTGTTGAGCGAGCCTTTCTGGCCAACATGATCGCCCAGCACTTCACGCAACGCTTCGTGCATCAGATGCGTCGCTGAGTGGTTAAGGATGATGCGCGAACGACGCACTTCATCGACCTGTGCCTGCAGACGATCGCCCACCCGCAGCTGCCCCTGGCGTAGCTTACCGATATGACCGAAGGCTTTGCCATATTTTTGCGTATCCTGCACGCTAAATTCAGCATTTTGCCCGGTCAGAACGCCGGTATCGCCCACCTGGCCGCCAGACTCACCGTAGAAAGGTGTCTGATCCAGAATCACCACCGCATCCTGTCCGGCAGCCACCTGCTCAACCTGCTGGCCGTCCACAAATAGCGCCTGCACCGTCGCCTCGAGCGAGAGGTGGTCGTAACCTTTGAATTGAGTCGGCGTATCAAAGCGGATAACCGTGTTGTAATCGGTACCGAAGCCGCTGGCTTCACGCGCACGCTGACGCTGCTGCTCCATCGCCGCTTCAAAGCCCGCTTCGTCAATCTTCAGATTGCGCTCACGGCATACGTCAGCAGTCAGGTCCGCCGGGAAGCCGAAGGTGTCATACAGACGGAAGACCGTTTCGCCGTCGAGGGTGTCGCCTTTCAGCTTCGCCAGCTCGTCGTCCAGCAGTGCCAGGCCACGCTCCAGCGTTTTAGCAAACTGCTCTTCTTCATTTTTCAGGGCGTTCTCAACGTGCTTCTGCTGACGTTTGAGGTCCTCACCTGCTGCGCCCATCACCTCGATCAGCGGAGCCACCAGTTTGTAGAAGAACGCTTCTTTCGCGCCCAGCATGTTGCCATGACGCACCGCGCGACGAATGATGCGACGCAGCACATAGCCACGGTTTTCATTCGACGGGATGACACCATCGGCAATCAGGAAGGCACATGAACGGATGTGGTCGGCGATCACGCGCAGTGATTTGTTGTTCAGATCGGTGGCACCGGTCACCTGCGCCACCGCGTTAATCAGCTTCGCGAACAGATCGATTTTATAGTTGGAGTACACATGCTGCAGTACCGCGGCGATACGCTCAAGGCCCATACCGGTATCCACCGACGGTTTCGGCAGTGGCTGCATGGTGCCGTCGGCCTGACGGTTGAACTGCATGAACACGATGTTCCAGATTTCGATATAGCGATCGCCATCCTCTTCCGGACTGCCCGGAGGACCGCCCCAGATATGGTCGCCGTGATCGTAGAAGATTTCGGTGCACGGACCGCAAGGGCCGGTGTCACCCATCTGCCAGAAGTTGTCAGAGGCGTAAGCACCGCCTTTATTATCGCCAATGCGGATAATACGTTCGCGCGGTACGCCGATGTCATTGGCCCAGATTTCAAAGGCTTCGTCGTCGGTTTCGTATACGGTTACCCACAGACGCTCTTTCGGCAGCTTAAACCACTGCTCGCCCGTCAGCAGTTCCCAGGCGTAGGCAATGGCTTCTTTCTTGAAGTAGTCGCCAAAGCTGAAGTTGCCCAGCATTTCAAAGAAGGTGTGGTGACGCGCGGTGTAGCCGACGTTTTCCAAGTCATTGTGCTTACCGCCGGCACGCACGCAGCGCTGCGACGTGGTGGCACGCGAATAATCTCGCTTGTCCTGACCAAGGAAAACGTCTTTAAATTGCACCATGCCGGCGTTAGTAAATAGCAACGTCGGATCGTTGTTTGGTACGAGGGAGCTGCTGGCTACAACCTGATGTCCCTTGCTATGAAAAAAGTCGAGAAACGCTTGACGGATCTCAGCATTGCTCTTGCTCATAAAATTCCTAGAATCACGCTAACGAACGTTCCCTTTCGCTGGCAAACCGCATGCGCCCGGCCCGCCACTGACTGAGGAACAAAAAGTGGGAATAAGATAAATTTTCTTCAATGGGAAGTAAAATCCCATCGCCTTTCAGTCGTCAATATTTCTGAAAATCGCCTGAATGTCTTCCATCATAAAGCCTTTCGACATCAGAAAGCGCTGGACTTTGCTTTTTTCCGCCCAGCTTTGCGGCAGCGGTTCGCCGAATTTACGTTTAGCGACCTCGGCCGCGCACTGGCTCCAGTCAACCTCACTGTCGAACAACGCCTGGTTGATCTCATCGCGGTCGATGCCTTTCTGCTGCAGCTCCATGCGCACCCGCTGTGGACCATAGGCTTTGCGCGCGCGACTCTGAATAAAGCGTTCGGTAAAACGCTGGTCGTTGAGCCAGCCATTCTCCTGACACCAGTCGAGCACTTTCTCCAGCAGCGCTTCAGGTATCGGCTGGCTCTCCTGTTGCTGTAGCCAGGCCGCACGCTGATTGTTCAGCTGCAGTTTGCGTTTCAGCTCTTCGCGGCTATGGTCGCGCTGCGACAAAATACGCATGGCACGATCGAGTACCCGGGAAAAGGTTGGCTCTGGAGCCTGTGATGAGGTCGATGACATAGGATTACCTTGTTGTGACTGTTGCGCAGGGTAAAGCAAGAAGGCAGAGAGGAAAAGCACGGGCGGGAAAAAGCAAAACGGGAGCATTGCTGCTCCCGTGGGTATTGTTAGAAATCTTCGTTGGTTTCGCTGGCTTCTTCGTATTTATCAGCCGCGCTATCCGCTGTCGCCGCTTCCGCGGTTGCACCGGTCAGCAGCATGTCACGCAGCTTAACGTCGAGCTCATTGGCAATCGCCGGGTTCTCTTTGAGGAAGTTGGTGGCGTTCGCTTTACCTTGGCCGATTTTATCGCCGTTGTAGCTGTACCACGCACCGGCTTTTTCCACCAGTTTGTGCTTCACGCCGAGGTCAACCAGCTCGCCGAAGGTGTTGATGCCTTCACCGTACATGATCTGGAACTCAGCCTGCTTAAACGGTGCCGCCACTTTGTTCTTCACCACTTTAACGCGGGTTTCACTCCCCACCACTTCGTCGCCCTCTTTAATGGCGCCGATACGGCGGATATCCAGACGCACGGAGGCGTAGAACTTCAGGGCGTGACCACCGGTGGTGGTTTCCGGGTTACCGAACATCACACCAATCTTCATACGAATCTGGTTGATGAAAATCAGCAGCGTGTTGGACTGCTTAAGGTTACCCGCCAGCTTACGCATCGCCTGGCTCATCATACGCGCAGCCAGACCCATGTGCGAATCACCGATTTCACCTTCGATTTCCGCTTTCGGCGTCAGCGCCGCCACGGAGTCAACGATGATCACGTCTACCGCACCAGAACGGGCCAGCGCATCACAGATCTCCAGCGCCTGCTCACCGGTATCCGGCTGCGAACACAGCAGGTTATCAATGTCGACGCCCAGTTTCTTGGCGTATACCGGATCCAGCGCGTGCTCGGCATCGATAAAGGCACAGGTTTTGCCTTTACGCTGCGCAGCAGCAATGACCTGGAGGGTCAGCGTTGTTTTACCGGAGGACTCAGGTCCGTAGATCTCAACGATACGGCCCATTGGCAGGCCACCTGCGCCCAGCGCGATGTCCAGCGACAGGGAGCCGGTAGAGATGGTTTCAACATCCATCGAGCGGTCTTCACCCAAGCGCATGATGGAGCCTTTACCAAATTGTTTCTCAATCTGGCCCAGCGCGGCAGCTAAAGCCTTCTGTTTGTTCTCGTCAATCGCCATTTCCACTCCTAATCATGCCGGGTGAGCGGGCACCGTGTATGCCTGCTCGTTCTGTTGCCGCTAATTACACTGTATAGTCATACAGTATCAAGTTTAATTTGTCAGAAATTCATCCAGCAGCGCCTGCAGCGCCCAGCTGACCGACTGACGCCGGACAGCATCGCGATCGCCGGTAAACTGCTGGCGCTGCGCCAGCACGCGGCCCTCCGGACCCGCCAGCGCAAACCAGACGGTACCGACCGGCTTTTCTGCCGTGCCGCCATCCGGTCCGGCGATGCCGCTCACCGCAATACCATAGCCGGCGCCGGCCGCGGCACAGGCGCCGGTCACCATTTCGCGTACCGTTTGCTCACTGACGGCACCGTGCTGCGCCAGCGTCGCCGCCTGCACGCCAACCATTTGCTGCTTGGCCTCATTGCTATAGGTAACAAAGCCGCGCTCAAACCAGGCCGAACTACCGCTAATGTCGGTAAACACCTTGGCAATCCAGCCGCCGGTACAGGACTCCGCCGCCGTCACCGTCGCCTGACGATGCCTGAGCTGTTCGCCAATACGGCGGCTGAGCTGCTGAAGTTGTTCATCGTTCATTGCCTTCTCCTGTTGTGGCGCTTCACGTTAGCAGTAAATGGTGCGGCGACAAGCCCTTTTCAACCGCCGCCGTCGCATTTTGCGCACTGCGTTCCGGTAGGGTCAGCGCGTTTTCACCGCCACCATAAATAAACGCGGAAAGGCCAGCAAAACCTGTCCATTACTGCGCGTCGGGTAAGCGAGCAGCAGCGCCTGATGATAGTCGTGTAAAAAGTCAGCCTGCTGCGTCTCATCCAGCGCGGCAAGGAACGGACGCAGCCCGGTGGCGCGCAGTCAGCTGATGATCGCCTGCGCATCCGCCATCGGATGATAGTAAGTGGTGCGCCAGATATCGACCTGACAGCCTGCATCGCATAATAAATCATAGTAGCGATCGCTGCTCAGCAGGCGTTTGCGCTCTGCCGCCTGAGGCGAAATATGCGCCTGCCAGCGTGAGCTGGCCGCCACCTCACGCATCAGACGATGCGACGGCTCCTGCAGGTTATCCGGCATTTGCACCGCCAGTGCACCGCCCGGTGCCAGCTGGTTTACCAGATGCGGCAACAAGGTTTCGTGGTCGGTCAGCCATTGCAGCTACGCGTTGGCATAAATGACCTGTTGCGGCTGCTCAGGCTGCCAGCTGCG
The DNA here is from genome assembly GCF_059731155.1 of Type-A symbiont of Plautia stali. Classification (NCBI taxonomy): domain Bacteria; species Type-A symbiont of Plautia stali. The sequence goes on from NZ_AP035891.1 coordinate 3,188,368, forward strand.
GATATCGGCCTGACGAAAATCACAGTCCGGCAGACGTTGCCGCGCCTGTTCCAGCATCGCCTCAGAGCTGTCGATGCCAGTGATGTGCGCCTGCGGCCATGCCTGCGCCAGCAGTTCCGTGCTGTTGCCCGGGCCACATCCCAGGTCCCTAGCAAAGCACACCTCGTTGACGGGAATACGCGTCAGCAACTCCTGTGCCGGACGCGTACGCTCAGATTCAAACTGACGATACAGCTGGGGATTCCAGTCTTGCATAGCAACGCTCCTGTCTGTGTGGAAGAGTCACACACTACCTGTTTTGCTGCGCGAGGCGCGAAGAGAAAAGTGCGGTTGCAGAAAAAGTGTGGGTGGCGCAGCGGAGTCAGGTGCTGCAGGCTCAGGCGTGGTGATATCGCACACGGGCGCGGATGTCGTTGCTCCCGCATCCTGCGGGGAAAAGTGACAGGACGGCGCATGGCCGTCCTGCAATTAGTTCTTTTTCACAAACTCAGATTTGAGTTTCATCGGACCGAAGCCGTCGATTTTGCAATCGATATTGTGGTCACCTTCAACCAGACGGATGCTTTTCACTTTGGTGCCGATTTTCAGGGTGGAAGAGCTGCCTTTCACCTTGAGATCTTTCACTACGGTTACACTATCGCCATCTGCCAGCAGGCTACCGTTGGCATCGCGCACCACCAGCCCTTCGCTGCTGTCATCCGCGCTGGCAGACCAGATATGGCCGCAGGAGGGGCAGTTCAGGTTATCACCCTCCTGCCAAGTGTAATCTGCCTGGCATGCCGGGCAGGCAGGTAAAGTCGTCATACATATTCCTCAGTGGTCGGTATGCGATGAAGAAGGCACCGCAAAACAGGCGCCATCTTATACCCTCATACTTTATAAGGACAGTATTAAAGCATGTTGCCCTGACGCGCCTGGGCGACCGCCTTGCCCCAGTTGCAACACTGCCATGGCATAGTGCGTGCTGTGGTTGTAGCGCGTGATCACGTAGAAATTAGGCAGACCGTACCAGTATTGATAGCTGGTGCCGAGATCCAGCCGCAGCAGGCTGACCTGGCTGTTGCCGTCCAGCGACCCCTGCGGTGCCAGACCGCTGGCCGCCAGCGTATTCACTGAATAGGAGGTTTTAAAACCGTTCTCCAGCGCCGGTGCCTGACCGTTGGCGGGCACGGCTACGTTTTCACCGGAACGCCAGCCGTGCGCTTTAAAATAGTTAGCAACGCTGCCAATGGCATCCACCGGATCCCACAGATTGATATGGCCGTCGCCGTTAAAATCGACGGCATACTGCTTATAGGAGGACGGCATAAACTGGCCGTAGCCCATCGCCCCGGCGAATGAGCCGCGCAGATCCAGCGGATCGTCCTGCTCGGTGCGCGCCATCAGCAGGAAGGTTTCCAGCTCGCTGCTGAAGTAAGCGGCACGGCGCGGATAGCTAAACGAGAGCGTCGCCAGCGCGTCCAGCAGACGGGTTTTGCCCATTACCCGACCCCAGCGTGTTTCCACCCCAATAATCCCGACGATGATCTCCGGCGGTACGCCATACACCTGCTGGGCGCTGCAGCGCATCCTGATACTGATTCCAGAAGGCGACGCCGTTCTGCACGTTATCCGAGATGATGAATTTATTGCGATAGCGAATCCACGCGCCGTTCGGCCCGCTCGGCGCCTGCTGATCCATCAGGCGCAGCACGTAATTCAGTCGCTTCGCCTGGCCAATGACCGCATGCAGCTGGTCGCGGTTGAAACCGTGCTTCGCCACCATCTGATCGATAAATTGTTCCGCCGCCGGATTACCGGCAAAGTCGCCAAACATCGGCTGAATGGCGTGAGAAGGTTCCAGTAAAAACCCCCCTTTCGGTGCAGGCACAACGGCGGATTGCTGCTGGGGTGCAGGCTTACTGCTGCAGGCAGCAAGCAAACAAATAAGCGGAAGAAGAGCAACCTTAAAACGCATCGGATATCCATAAGCCAGATGAACACGAATGCTCATGGTAATCGTTCAACGAAGCGACTTACAGAGCAATGTAGTAAATTTACGCCCGTTGTGATTCTGCAGTTATGACCAGCCATATCTCTGGTTACGTAATGAAAACGCCGCTGAGGTAAGGGGTGCACTGACCGAACTGACGCTCACCTGTAGCGCGGCAGCGGCCTCGCCCGGCCGCGGCTAAGCGCCGAATTTGCGTGCTGGCTCCACAGTTTTCCCCGCCGCGTAAAATTTGCTTTTTACCGCCTGTCGCAATTTGATATAGTCGCCAGCCAGAAACATCGGCTGGCGGATGAAGCGGGCTGCGCAAAAATGCTAACATCTGCCCTTTCGTTATCCGCCAGTGTGATAACCATCCATCCCCGGCTGCCCGTGTCCAGCCAGCGGAAATCAAAAGAGTGAATCCTGAGTGAGAATGAGATGAAAGGAGCAGAGCAAATGGACTTCAGTGGCCGCACCCCCATGATACAGCAGTACCTATAAACATCAATTAATAGGCTGTTTTATATCAAAAAAATAATAAAAATATTTTTTATAGGCTATATATAGAATACTTTTTTAAGAAAAATTTGTCATGACATAACTTAAAAGTTCCGGCTAACTCCCATCACAAAGAGATAATCTAACTTTCCTCTATCTTCAGCTCCCTCAAAACTTCTCATCGTTTGTTCCTTCTGAGGAAATGTGGGTTTCAAATCTCCAAAATCAACCTTGCAGAAAACAAAAAAAGGTTGCAAGCGATTGAAAATGATCAATTTTTAACCAATTTATTTCTTAAGTAGTTTCATCAAGGCACTAAAATGATTGATAAAACTGAGAATATACATAAGGTTAGGGTTGCCCAGTATCTACCGATGTCTACTAGGCTGTGTCCCTTAATCACCTGAGATATAGTAACTACCTGTTTCCACAACACATTGAACTATGGCTCGCTACGACCTTCCCGATGAAGCATGCACTATCATCCAGCCCTTATTACCTGCTGAACCAGCAACACCACGGGCCGGACGTCCATGGGCTGAACATCGTATGATCATCAACGGCATGTTCTGGGTGCTGTGTTCAGGCGCACCATGGCGCTATTTGCCTGAGCGATATGGCCCATGGAAGACCGTTTATAACCGTTTTAATCGATGGTCTAAATCGGGAGTGATTAACATTATTTTCAACAGGTTACTTTCTTCTCTTGATGCTCATGGTCTCGCTGACTGGTCCGCAACTGCGCTGGATGGCAGCAATATCCGGGCACTCAGGTGCGCCGCCGGGGCGCAAAAAAACATTCCGATACCGCCGGAGATAATGGGCTGGGTCGCTCTCGCGGTGGTTTTGGCACCAAAATCCATCTGGCGACAGACGGAAGCGGTCTGCCGTTAAATATCGTACTGAGTCCCGGTCAGGCTCACGAAAGCCAGTTTGCACAACGTCTTCTGGACGGTATTGGTGTTCAGCGCCGGAACGGCAGCATGAAGCGTCGTGGCCATGCAGTGCTGGCTGACAAAGCCCACTCCGGACAAAAGAATACCGCCGCATTGCCACACGTTATGACAAAACGGCGAGGAATTATCTGGCGATGGTGAAACTGGGATGCATCCGGCTGTTTTACAAAAGGTTATGTAATTAAGGGACACAGCCTAGGCAACCTCACTGTAAATTCCGACAACGCGGCCCAAGTGTTTGATCTCATCGGCGCCACACTCAAAAGGAACCTTACCGCCTGCAACATGCAGCCGTTTGCCGGACAGTACGGTCACCTCTCTTAAGCTCACTGCGCCTTCAACATCTACAAGCCATCAGCCAGCGGCGCGTATTTTTCAACGATAAAACTTTTGCCTTCGCTTTTTACACACATCGCATTTTTCAGTGGTTTCCCAAAAAGCTCATGACCAATATATAAGAATCCCAATTTCCGCAAGTCTTCCTTCACTTAATGTGAAGATCTGGAGTCGGTTACACGAGCCTGCGCTTTCGTCACTTCTCTGCGAGCCTTCGCCAGTCAAAATCCATCGTGTGTTTACACCAGTTTCCAGGGCGCAATGAGCTGCAAAGTCATAAGAGACATTGCCCCGCGTATAGCGATTTTGCAGTGTGCTGGCAGCGATATCGAAGTGATTAGCGAGCTGGATTTTCTGGCTAAAGCCATACACCTGACAAATCTGGTCTAAAACTTCCTCATTAGAAATCTGGCTTTCAAAGTCCATAAATGGCATTTCCGTGTTGACCAATGCCAAAACTGGCATTCTGATTCGTTTTGTTGATGGCAAACAAATGGCAATCGGTGTCATAATATTTCAAATAAGGAATCATGCTATATGGCCTCTGAAATCGCAATCATCAAAGTACCAGCACCGATTGTTACTACCGAACAGTTCGCCGAGTTAGAAGGCATATCACTTCGCACCGTCTACCGCTGGACTACTGGCGAAAACCCGCAACTGCCCATTGAGTCTCGCACCATCCGTAAAGGTTGTAAAAAAGCGAGCAGCCCGATCCGTATTTATTACGCACGCTGGAAAGAGGAGCAATTGCGCAAAGCGTTCGGGCATTCCCGCTTTCAGCTCATTATCGGCAACTAATTCACATTAAGTGAATAGGGAGATTCGCACATGTTTGATTTTAAGACTTCCACCCATAACCAGTATGACGACGCCTGCCGCAAGTTTGCACTAACGCACAGCATGGCTGAGCTGGCGCAGCGTGCAGGAATGAAAGCACAGACACTGCGCAACAAGCTGAATCCGGATCAGGTTAATCAGCTGACTGTTCCAGAATTGCTGTTGCTTACCGATCTGACCGAAGACGCAACGCTGATAGACGGCGCGCTGACTCAGCTGCATTGCCTGCCCTGTGTACCGGTTAATGAGCTGGCAAAAGAAAAGTTTCAGTCCTACGTACTGAAGGCTACTACTGAAATCGGAAGTATGGCCGCCAGCGCCGCAAACCCGGAGCGGATAACGGCTACATGTCGCCGCAGTATTCTGGAGGTCGCAAATAACGGCATTCGTTGCATGATGCTGGCCGCACTGGCTGTGCAGACCCGCGTTCACTCAAACCCGACCTTAGCCTCAACCGTTGATGCTATCAGCGGGCTGGGTGCTTCGATTGGCATCAGCTGAAGGCGAGCGATGATTTCATTAGCGGCACATCTCAAGCGCCAGAGTCCGTCAATGTCTTTGAAGTGGCACACTAAATTTGGCCACCTGAACAGAGGTGATATGCTCACCTCAGAACAACACAGGTGCCATAATGAAAAAAAGAAATTTCAGCGCAGAGTTTAAACGCGAAGCCGCTCAACTGGTCCTTGATCAGAACTACACCGTTGCAGCTGCGGCCAATGCTATGGATGTGGGTCTTTCTACCATGACGCGATGGGGAAAACAGTTGCGGGATGAACGACAGGGCAAAATACCTAAAGCCTCCCCTATAACCCCGGAACAGATTGAAATACGCGAGCTGAAGAAAAAGCTACAACGTATTGAAATGAAAACGACATATTAAAAAAGGCTACCCACCGGTATAAACGTGGTGGTCATGAACACATCGTTATCCCGAATCGCCTTGAGCGACAGTTCGCAGTGACAGAGCCTAATCAGGTGTGGTGCGGCGATGTGACGTACATCTGGACAGGCAGGCGTTGGGCTTACCTCGCTGTTGTTCTCGATCTGTTGGCAAGGAAACCGGTAGGCTGGGCAATGTCATTCTCACCGGACAGCAGGCTGACCATCAAAGCGCAGGAAATGGCGTGGGAAACTCGCGGTAAACCAGCCGGAGCGATGTTCCACAGTGACCAGGGTAGCCACTATACAAGCAGGCAGTTACTGTGGCGTTGCCGGATCAGGCAGAGTATGATCCGACGTGGAAACTGTTGGGACAACAGCCCGATGGAACGCTTCTTCAGAAGTCTGAAAAACGAGTGGGTGCCAGTGACAGGTTATATAAACTTTAGCGAAGCTGCACATGCGATCACAGACTATATCGTCGGATATTACAGCTCGCTAAGGCCGCATGACTATAACGGTGGGTTACCCCCAAACGAATCGGAAAACCGATACTGGAAAAACTCTAAAGCGGTGGCCAGTTTTAGTTGAACACTTCAATCACCGGAATGTCGGTTGCTTTAATGCCCTAGTTCGCCAGTGCGTTGATGACCGGCGCGCTGCTGGTATTCATGCTGATTCAGCCGATTGTGGGCGCGCTGTCAGATAAGATTGGCCGGCGGGCATCAATGATGATCTTCGGCGCTGGCGCTGCTATCTGTACCGTGCCGATTTTGATGTTGCTGCAGAATGTGCAAAGTAGCGGGCTGGCGTTCGAGCTGGTAATGCTGGCGCTGATTATTACCAGTTTCTACACCGCGATCAGCAGCATCCTTAAAGCGGAGATGTTCCCGCCGGAAGTGCGGGCGCTGGGCGTGGGGCTTTCCTATGCGGTAGCTAACGCTATCTTTGGCGGTTCGGCCGAATACGTGGCGCTGTTGCTGGAGAAGCACGGCATCGAAACCACCTTCTTCTGGTATGTCTCGACAATGGGCGCGCTGGCATTTCTGGTATCGCTGATGCTGCACCGCAAAGGCAAGGGGATTGCGCTGTGATTACTGGCTCAGGTTCCATAGGGTAATGCCGCTGGCCGCACCGGCGACATCCCAGCCAAGATCCTTCCAGCTCCAGCCGCTCCCGGCAGGGCGGCTGTCCCAGGCTTCTTTGGCTACGCCGAAGCTTAGCGAAAAGAGCATGCCGAAGCGCAGATTTTGCCCGCGTCCCTGATGTTGATGCTGAGAGATCTCACTGCCGGCGGCAGCTAGGGCGGCAGAGGATAAAAAGTGTTGTGCTTTATCCTGGCCGGTCCAGCTGTCCTGCGCCACATGCGCACATCCGCTACACAGTAATCCCGCACAGAGGATGAGCGCACGCATATGCTACAGCAGACGGCTAATAAGGAGATCGATACGGATGCGACGCAGACGGCGAATCAGCTTACGCACCTTTGCCGGATAATCAGAGATGCTCTCCAGCTCGCGGAAATGTTTCACCACTGTGGTGTGCTGACGGATCAGTGCCAGTTCCTTATCGCGCTGCTCTGCCAGCTGGTTAAGCGGATCGTGAATCAGCACCGCATTTTCCAGATCGAGTCGCCAGGCGCGCGGATTGAGGTTATTACCAGTGATCATCATCCACTCGTCATCAACCCAGATGCCTTTCAGGTGGTAACTGTTATCACCATCTTTCCACAAACGCACCGTCAGCTGGCCGTTGTTGACGTAATACTGCAACCGGCTGAGGAAGCGACGCAGATTGATTTCATACAGATAGGGCAGCGCACCGATAATCTTGAACGGCTCGTGTGGTGGAATGTAGAAATCGTTGGCGGTTTTATCGCCGACGATGATCTCGACCTCTTTGCCCTGACGCAGCCGCTGGATCAGATGGCGCACCAGAATGGCCGGCAGGTTAAAGTACGGCGTGCACAGCGTGAGCTTACGCTCGGCGCAGGGCATTAAATGGAAGATGGTTTTGTTCAGCAGGTTACGTTTACCCAGCCCGACCAGCGGCGTGACGGCCAGTGATTCGTTGCCGGCATCACCGGTAAACTGATAGTTGAAGCTGCGCAGCTCCTGACGAAACTGGCGGGTTTCATTCTTGATTTCCGGGCTGGAGGGACGTTCGGCCTGGTCGAGACGATTAACGGCCTCAGAATGTTTGAGATTCTCACCAATCCACTGAAACATGGTGTCCGCCAGTTGCGGATTACGGATCAGCTGATAACGGTCATAACGATATTTGTCATGCTGATGCAGATAAACATCGTTCAGGCTGGCACCGCTGTAGAGCAGCGTATCGTCAATGATAAAGCCTTTCAGATGCAGCACACCGAGCGCTTCACGGGTGTTCACCGGAATGCCATACACCGGAATCGCGATATCGGGATGCTCCGCCGCCATTTCGCAATACCAGTCGGCATTCGTCAGGCCGCGCGCGGCACCGATACGGCCGCGTTGCGCACGGTGCCAGTCCACCAGAATGCTGATATCCAGTTCCGGTCGCGCCTGACGCGCTGCATACAGCGCCTGCATGATGCTGAGCCCGCCGTCATCATTTTCCAGATACAGCGCGGCGATGCAGATGCGTTTTTCTGCCGTGGCGATTTTCGTCAGCAGGGTTTCACGAAACTCGGCGGGCGAGTAAAGCGTGGTCACATCCGACACGGACTGTGACAGTTTAGGCAGCTGTGCGAGGTGTTGTTGGTGTTTATTGCGCTTGAATTTAGACAACATCACAGTGCACTTCTTCTCTGTTCATTGTATGGCCTTTTGCCATCAAATCATGATCCTAACGGTAAATAATAACATCAACCGGCCGGTTAAGGAGGCTTTTTACCTTTCTCTACAGCCAGGTCGCCGGTGTCAGCCAGCGGTAAATTTAGGCTGACAATGCCATCATCCAGTTGAATATTCACACGAAAATTGAGTTTTCGCGCTAGGGTAATCATGCAGGTATTATGCGGCATGGTGATACCGTTCAATTGTTGCAGGCCGTGATCGCGCGTATAGCGGATCATCTTTTCCAGCAGCCGTCTGCCCATGCCCAGACCCTTGAGGTCGGAACGTACCAATACCGAAAATTCTGCGTCGATATTGTCAGCATCGGAGATGGCGCGCGTCACGCCGATGATCTCATCGGCACCGTTATGCTGGCGTACTGCGACAATCGCCATCTCCCGGTCGTAATCGATCTGCGTCATGTTCGCCAAATCGTCGTGGGTAAACTCATTGATCTCACTGAAGTAGCGATAGTAAAGGTCTTCTTTGGTGACCTGGGCAATGAAGGCGCGTAGCTGCGGTTCATCCTCCGGCAGAATCGGCCGAAACAGGCAGCGCTGGCCGTCTTTAAGCTGCACCTGCTCTTCCAGATGGTGCGGATAGGGGCGAATTGCCAGCCGCGCTTCGCTGTCGCCATGAAACGGAGCCAGCTGCAGCGTCACGTCCAGCAGGGTAAAAGTATTGGCAGATGCCAGCAGCGGGTGAATATCCAGCCGCTGAATCTCCGGACAGTCCACCACCAGGTTTGATACCTGTACCAGCAGCTGGCTGAGACCGGTGATGTCCAGCGGTCGCAGTGCGCTGCGGCTGCGAACTTTGCCGCTCTTCAGTGCCTGAATCACCAGATAGCGCGCCAGCGTCATATTCAGCGGCGGCAACGCCACGGCAGCCTGCTTGTCCGGCTGCCACTCCACACCGCCTTCGCCCAGCATGATGATCGGGCCAAACAGCGGGTCATGCTCAACCACCACCCGCAACTCCTGCGCACCGGCGCGGTTCGCTTGCACCAGCAGACCGTCAATGCGCGCCTGCGGATGAGTTTCACGTACGCGATCGAAGATGGCGTCTGCCGCCTGTTCAACTTCTGCCGCACTGCGCAGATAGAGCATCACGCCCTGTTCATCCGACTTATGCGCAATATCCGGCGAGCGCAGCTTTAGCGCCACCGGATAACCAATCTGGTCGGCAATCGTAGCAGCGGCCTGGCTGTCGCTGGCGATCCAGGTTGGCAGCGTCGCCAGCCCGTAAGCCTGCAGTATGGGCTGCACCTCATGGGTATCCAGCGTGGTAATGCCGCTATCCAGTGCCTGCTGCAGCAGCTGATGTGCCTCGGTGCTGTTTTGCGTCAGGCCCAGCGGCAGCGCTGGCGTTTCGCGTAGCTGTTTCTGGTTACGCCGATACTCAACCTGGTGCATAAATGCCGTCACCGTGCCTTCTGGCGTGCGCCAGGTAGGAATGCCGGCTTGGGTGAATGCGCGGCGGGCTTCCTGCGAAGAGTGTTCGCCGCACCAGTTGGTCAGCAGCGTCACCTGCTTACCCCGCGAATGCGCGGCCACCGCCGCAATAATCTGCGCGGCGGTTTCACTGGCCGGAGAGACGGCGCTGGGTGAATGGATGATCATCAGTGCATCCAGTTCATGGCTGTCGAGCAGCTGTGTTACGCAGGCCACGTACAGCGCGGGCGTCGCATGATCTTTCAAATCCAGCGGATTACCGCGCCCGATGCCTTCCGGCAGCAGGGCCGCCAGCGCCTGCAGCGTGGGCTCATCCAGCGTCGCCAGCTTGCCGTTACGCGCATAGAGTTCATCCAGCGCCAGCGCTGCCGGGGCCGCGCCGTTGCTGATAATCATCAGGCGCTCACCGCGCAGCGGGCACATGTGGCTGAGCGATTCCACGGCGGAAAACAGCTCATGCGTGTCCTGCACGCGCAGCAGACCGGCGCGCTGAATGGCTGCATCCCAGGCGGCATCCAGTCCGCTGGCGGTGCCGATCATCGCCTGTGCCTGATGGCTGCGACCGCTTTTGATCACCAGAATCAGTTTATTACGCGCTGCGCTACGCGAGGCAGAAACGAAGCGCCGAGCGTCGCTCAGGTGTTCCAGGTAGAGCAAAATAGCGCTGGTTTTGCCATCGCGTGCAAGAAAGTCCAGCAGGTCGTCGACATCAATATCCAAGCTGTCGCCCAGTGCGATAAACCACGAAAAGCCCAGGTTACGCTGTTGCGCCCAGTCGAGGATGGTGTTGGAAACCGCCGCCGATTGCGAAATAAAGGCGATGCGTCCTTTCGCAATCGGTACCGGTGAGAAGCTGGCATTCAGCCCCTGCCAGGGGGCTAACAGGCCCAGACTGTTGGGGCCCAGCAGGCGCATCTGCCACTGGCTGGCACAGGCTTTCAGCGCCTCCAGCTGGCTGGTCGGCGCGGAGAGAATAATGCAGGCTTTACAGCCTTTTTCTCCCAGCTGCTGTAACAGTTCCAGGTTGCGTCTGGCGTGGGTGCAGATAATCGCCAGGTCGGGGGCGAAGGGCAGGCTGGCCACGTCCGGCCAGGCCAGCACGCCGCTGACCGCCTTGTATTTGGGCGTGACCGGCAACACCGGACCGCCAAAGCCGCCCGCCAGCAGGTTGCGCATCATCAGATAGCCAGCGCGGCCCGGTTTTACCGACGCACCCAGCACCGCAATTGATTTCGGTCGTAACAGCGCTTCCAGTCCACGTTGGCTCATCATTCGCTCCTGCTCTCGGGATTGGCATGATTGTAAACGCTTTTACGCCGGTTGCCGATTTGTCGATGTCAGGCTGCGAGCCAGCTTCAGAAATTATCTGCTTGCTCGTGTATCGGATGGTGGGGTTTACCGGCCAGATAGGCCTGACGGAAGCGCTCAAAGTGCTGCGGCAACGCCTGCGCCGCCGGGACATCACCTGCCTGTTCCAGCAGCGCGGCGGCCACTTCGGCGGTGCAGTGCTGGCCCGGCGCATGGGCTTCGCGCAGCGTGTAGCGCGACGGCGTCGCCACATTCAGTGACATCACCGGAAAGCTATCCAGCCACGGACTTTTGCGGAACATTTTGCGCGCTTCGGTCCAGGTACCGTCGAGCATGATAAACAGCGGGGGCTTGCCGCCAGTGGGCGGCGTGGTCAGCACCTGGCGATCGGCATAGGCACCGGGAAACACCACCATCGGCTGATAATCGGCCGTCTGCACCGCAGCCAGCAGCGCGGCGTCGGGCTCGGTGCGCGACCAGCCAAAGGCCTGCGTTTCCGGCAGAATGTCGGCAATCAGCCGGCCGGTATTACTGGGTTTCATTGGTTCAGTATCAAACATCACTAGGCAAAACCGGCTGCGCCAAACGGCGGACGGGCAAACCACACCAGAACCAGCAGGATCAAAAACACCCCCGCCGATGCCCAGAAGATCTCGTTAGCCGAGATAATCAGGCCCTGATTGGTAATTTGCTGTGCAATATAAGCCGACGCCTGCTGCTGCGTCATGTCCATGCTTTGCAGCTGGTCATACATTTGCTGCGAATTCGGATTGAATGGATTAACCGATTCCGACAGGTAGCTGTGGTGCATCGATTCGCGGTCTGCCCACATGGTGGTGGTGATCGACGTTCCGATTGAACCCGCCAGCGTACGCACAAAGTGCGACAGGCTGGAGGCCGCCGCCATATGCTCTGGCAGCAAGCCGGACAGCGTAATGGTGGTCAGCGGCATAAAGAAGCAGGCCACCGCGAACCCCTAGATAAACTGCGGCCACGCGGAGGCACCGAAATCCATCCCCGGCTCAAACGTGTACGCACGCCAGTAGAAGCACACCGCGTACATGATAAAACTAAAGGTCACCAGCCGCCGCATGTCCAGCTTATGGGCGAAGCGGCCAATGATCGGTGACAGAATCACCGGAATGATCCCCACCGGCGCCGATGCCAGCCCTGCCCAGGTGGCGGTATAGCCGTATATCTCCTGTAGCAGCTGCGGCAGCAAGACGATCGAGCCGAAGTAAAGCATGTAAGCCAGACTGATCGACAGACAGCCGATGGTGAAATTTCGCTTCCTAAACAGTGACAAATCGACAATCGGGTGATCGTCTGTCAGTTCCCACACCAGCAGCACGGCCAGCGCCACCACAGCGACCACCGTGAGCACGATGATTTCGGTTGAGCTAAACCAGTCGAGTTCTTTACCGCGGTCAAGCATCACCTGCAGTGAACCAATCCCCACCACCAGCAGCACCAGACCGACCATATCGATCGGGCGGATCTCAGTTTTGGTTTCGCGCCCGCGCAGGGTTTGCAGCGTCAGCATCACCACCACCACGCCAATTGGCACGTTGATGAAGAAGATCCAGCCCCAGTGATAGTTATCACTGATCCAGCCGCCGAGAATCGGACCACAGATCGGCGCAACGATCACCGTCATCGCCCACAGCGACAGCGCCACGCTGCGCTTGGCCGGCGGGTAGTTGTTCAGCAGCAAACTTTGCGACAGAGGAATCAGCGGACCGGCCACCACGCCCTGAATCACGCGGAATAAGATCAGCATTTCCAGGCTTTCGGACATGCCGTACGCCCATGAGGCCAGCGCGAACAGGATGGTCGACCAAGTGAACAGCTTCACTTCACCGACGCGCTTTGCCAGCCAGCCGGTGATCGGGATCGAGATGGCATTCGCCACCCCGAACGAGGTGATCACCCAAGTGCCCTGCGAGTTGGACGCCCCGAGGTTACCGGCGATGGTCGGGATCGCCACGTTAGCGATGGTGGAGTCGAGTACCTGCATGAACGTCGCCAGCGACAGGGCGATGGTCATCAGGACTAACGGCGCACCTTCAAGCGGCTTTTGTGCCATAACAGCCTCCCGCGAGGTTATTGCGCGTTGGCACGGACAATGTCAGTGATCAGCTGGTTAACCGGCGCAAGGTCGATTGCCAGCGAGTTACTTTCATACGCGGCCTGGGGGGGCGGACATTGCTAGCCAGCGCGGCGCCATCTTTGTTCTGGGTATCCACTTTCACCAGCGTGGACATGCCGATACGCAGCGGATATTGCGCCACTTGCTGCGGATCAAGTTCGATACGCACCGGCAGGCGCTGTACCACTTTGATCCAGTTACCGGTGGCGTTCTGCGCTGGCAGCAGCGAGAAGGCGCTACCGGTGCCCATATCCAGACCAACCACTTTGCCGTGATACTCCACATCGTCGCCGTAGATATCACTGATTACCGTGGCGGGCTGGCCAATGCGCACGCCTGCCAGCTGCGTCTCTTTAAAGTTGGCGTCAACCCACAGGTTGGTGGCCGGCACCACCGCCAGCAGCGGTGTGCTGGTGGAGATCTGTGAGCCGACCTGCACGCTGCGACGCGAGACATAGCCGTCCATCGGGCTGCGGATGTCGGTGCGCTGCAGCGCCAGCCAGGCGTCGCGCAGCTCAGCGGCGCTCTGTTTTACCGCCGGCTGGTTTTCGAGGTCGGTATTCAGGATCATCGCCTGGTTCGCGTTGTACTGCTGAATCGCGACGTCCAGCTGGGCTTTCGCCGTGGCCACGGCATCACGCGCGTGCTGCCGCTCTTCGCGACCAATCAGATTGGCGGCACCGAGCGGCTCGCGACGTTTCAGGTCGGATTCGGCCGGATCCAGCGCGGTCTGTTGCAGCTTGATGGTGGCCTGATACTGTTTGCCGTTGATCATCAGCTGGTGCGTCTGGCGCACGCTGGTGGCCAGCGCGGTCTGCGCTTTTTCAAATGCCTGCTGCGCATCGGTTTTATCCAGCGACACCAGAATGTCGCCTTTTTTCACCCGATCCGTATCCTCGAACCACACTTTATTCACGCTGCCGGAAACTTGGGCCATCACCTGCACCTGGTTGCCTGACATGTTGGCGTCATCAGTTTCCTGGAAGTGGCGCAGCACCAGATACCAGTAAGCCAGATAACCCACACCAATCACGATAAACACGATAGCCAGCAGGATCAGCGCACCTTTGCGCTTCTTCTTTTTGTTCGCGGGCTGTTGCGGGCTTTGAGCTTCCGCTGTCGCACTCATGTCGTTCTCCACGTTTGCCATTTAGTCGGAATGTGTTGATCCATTAACACGGTCGCCCGAGTCGAAAAAGCCAGCGTTTGCAACGCTGGCCGGATAAAAGGGGATTAAAATAGCGATTTCGGTGGGTGATTGTGTCGCAGTTCTTGCTATTAACGCGACAGGGAAGCGATAACCTGATCTTCATCCATTTTATCGAGACGGTTAAGCAACTTACGCGTGATGGCTTCCAGTTGCTCCTGCTCGGTATCGGTCAGCGAGGACCACAGATACTGCAGGCTCTGATGCTGTGGTGGCAGCAGCTGACGTAAGAATTCGTTACCTTTTTTCGTCAGGTGCAGGTGCAGGCAACGACGATCGTTATCGCTCTCACGACGCTCGATCCAGCCGCGCTTTTCCAGTTCATCAGCGATGCGCGTCGCGTTGGTGCGGGAAGAACCCAGCGCCGAGCTCAGCTCAGAGGGCTGAATGCTCTGGTTTTCCTGCGCGTCCAGCGTAATCAGCGCCATGAATAAAGTTTCGTTAATTCCCTGCGCCTTCAACATTTTGTTGCGATTATCCAGCAGCTTACCCTGCATGTGCATGCACAGACGGGTCAGGATGATCTCCTGCAGCGGAAAATCTTTATGGCGATTAGCACGGATGTTTAGCATCTGCTCAATGGGAGTAAACGAGCTTTCCATTAAAAACCTCTTAGTTGCAACAAATATAATAATGAGGGTGACAGATTAAGCGTAGTCATATTTTCCGCCTGTGATTGTTTGCACCGTCACACTGTCAGCACCTGGCGTTCCAGGTCGGTCCATAACCCTGGGCTCTGCGCCCTGACCAGCCGCTTTGCAGACAAAGCCGCCATCGTCATCAATTCGCTAAGCGAAACCTTCAGTGGATTGAATAATTTCGCGAGTAAAAATAACTTAGGTGAATAACTGTGTGGCTAACCATAACAAAGCCAATCATTAATGAATAGTATCGCTCACCACTTTGCATTGATCTTTACGTTTTCTAAACATTTTTCCCCGCCGGCTTTGCTGGAGTAAATCAATGGGTTAATCGATAAGGCAACGGGTAATCCGGGTAACGCGCCAGCATCAGCGGCGTGATGAATTCCGTTCGTCGTCTGCCGTATAACCGGCACGTGGCAGGGTGAATGCCACCGATAACGCAGACTCATCCTGGCGCGACGGACCCGATGCGGGCGGCGGAAAGGAAACATAGCTGGTGGGAAAAGCGGGTAAATAATCATATGTGGGTAATAGTAACCAAAAAAAATTATTTCAATGTTGTGTTAATTAACAGGCCGTACCAGTGCGCTATAGCGCACGCTTCGCTTACTGACGGGGCGGAAGCGTGGAAAATGGCGGCACCACGTGGCTGAGACGGGGTGCCGCGTGGGCTTATTTCGCCGCCGCCATGGCGTCGCTGACCCATTTATCAAATTCCGCCTGATGGGCTTTGATCCAGCCGTCAACGTGGCCGTTGATGTCCGCTTCTGAGGCGTGGCCGGCATGCATCGCGGCGTTCTCGGCATTGATGTCGCCAATCGGCAGCTTCATTTCAGCAAACAGTTTTGCCGCCGCCGGATTCTTCTCTGCCCAAGCTTTGTTGGCCACGATATGCATGGTGTTCACCGGGAAGCCATAGTTCGCGCCGTTGGCCAGTCTGGTATCCACTTTGCTTTGTGCGCCCGGCAGTGAGGAGAACGGTACCTGTAACCACACCACATCTTTCCCTGGCTTCAGCACGTCGCTCACCCAGTATGGCGTCCAGGTGTAATAGAGAATCGGTTTACCCTGTTTGAAGCGCGTAACGGTGTCGGCAATCATCGCCGAGTAGTTACCCTGGTTGTGTACCACGGTATCGCTACAGTTTGTAGGCCTCGATCTGATGGTTAATTACCGCCTCACATCCCCAGCCAAGCGTAGAGCCGGTCAGGTCTGCTTTACCATCGCCATTGGTATCAAACAGTTTGGCCAGCTTTGGATCTTTCAGCTGTTCAATGTTGGTGATGTAGTACTGGTCGGCCGTTTTCTTGTCGATCAGGTAACCCTGCGCGGCACCGCTGACGTAGGTGTCCTGGCGATAAAATTTATTATCACCACCGGCGGCTTTGTACATGTCGTCATGCAGCGGTTGCCAGTTGGTGGCGATAAACGTGGCATCACCGCCGGCAATGGTGGTGTAAGCCACGTTGTAATCTACTTCACTCGACTTCTCAACGGTTGTAGCCCAGCTTCTCCAGCGCGCGGCTCACCAGCAGCGTCTGGAAGGTCTCTTCGGAAATGGTACTCTGAGCCGGTTTAACGGTAATGCCTTTGCCTGGAAGGTCGGCGGCGGACACGTGCGTCGCGGCAGCCGTGGTCAGGACGGCGGCGAATAGAGCTGTCTTGCGCGTAGTCATTCCTTATTTTACGTGTGACGTCGGAGACGGGCGACCGCAGCGGGCCGCCCAAAGAAATCAGACTTTTTTACTGAATGGACGCAGCAACAAACCCAGAGGACCGCTACTGTACCAGTGACGGCTGCCACGGCTGCGGCTGTCGCGACCTACCGACTGCGTCAGGCGGTCGAGAATGATGGCGAGGATCACGATACCGACGCCGCCCACGCTGGCGAGCCCCATATCGAGACGGCCAATACCGCGCAGCACCATCTGGCCCAGACCGCCAACGGCAATCATCGAGGCGATGACCACCATCGACAGCGCCAGCATCAGCGTCTGATTGACGCCAGCCATGATGGTCGGCATCGCCAGCGGCAGCTGGACCTTGAACAGCATCTGGCGCGGGCTGGCACCGAAAGATTCACTGGCTTCGATCAGGTCAGCCGGCACCTGCTTGATGCCGAGTATGGTGAGACGCACCACCGGCGGCAGGGCAAAGATAATCGTCACCACCACGCCCGGTACGTTGCCGATACCAAACAGCATGACGATGGGCACCAGATAGACGAACGCGGGCGTGGTTTGCATCGCATCCAGCAGGGGCCGCACGATGCGCGATGCGTGCTCACTGCGCGCCAGCCAGATGCCAAGCGGCAGGCCAATCAGTACGCAGAACAGCAGGGCGTTGAGCACCAGCGCCAGCGTCACCATCGCCTGGGACTAGGCACCGATCATGCCAATCAGCACCAGCGATATCAGCGTGTCGAGGCCCATCGCCGGGCTGGCAATCTGCCAGGCAATCAGCGCGAACACGACGATCGCCACCGGTGCGGGCAGGCCCATCAGCAGTAGCTGAAAAGCGCTGAGGATATAATCCACCGGCACGCGAATACCCTGAACCAGCGGGCGGAAGTGGGTAACCACCCAGTCGATGCCTTCGGTTACCCAGCGATCCAGCGGAATCAGCGTGGTGTGGAACGGATCCAGCAGGCTGAAGTGCTCCGGCGCCGTGGACGGTGCGCTGCTCAGCCAGTCGCTGCTGCTGGCGGCGCTGCTGTCGGCCGGTGTGCTGCTGCCTGCCGCGGACCACGGATCGCTGCTGGCTGCGGCGGCGTTGCTGGTGGCGGGTGGCGCGCTGGTCTGGCTGGCGCTTTCCCATGGATTGGCGTTTTGTGCACTCATGGCTGGGCTCCTTCACGATCTAAAGCGCGTAACAGCGTGCTTTTGGAAATGATACCGACGTACTGCTGATCTTCGCCGATCACCGGCACCGCACAGGGCGCCTGCGCGACGTAAGAGAGCAAATCGTTGAGCGAGGTATCGTCAGGAACCGCCAGCGGCGCGTCGAGCAGTGCGTTATCCAGCCCTTCACCGGCAGCGAGTGCCGCTTTCAGCGAGTCAGTGGAGACGACGCCGATAAATTTCTGTTTCTCCAGCACGTACCCATACTCGCGGTCTTCATCCTGCAGCAGTTTAATCGCCGAACGCGGACCGAAACCTGCGGCCTTGCGAATCAGCGCGCCGGCACTGCGGCGGGCGATATCTTTGGCGCTGAAGACGTGACTGATATCCACGCCGCGGAAGAAGGTGCGCACATAATCGTTGGCCGGATTATTAAGGATTTCATCCGGCGTGCCGACCTGCACCACTTCGCCGCCCTGCATGATGGCGATGCGGTCGCCAATACGCATGGCTTCATCCAGATCGTGGGAAATAAAGACGATGGTGCGCTGATGTTTCGCCTGCAGTTTTACCAGTTCATCCTGCATTTCCGTGCGAATTAATGGATCAAGTGCGGAAAAGGCTTCGTCCATTAGCAATATATCCGGATTAATAGCCAGTACGCGGGCTAATCCAACATGCTGACGCATTCCGCCGGAGAGTTCATCGGGATAGGCGTGAGCATAATTTTCCAGTCCGACCTGACGCAGCGCGTCGAGCGCTTTTTCCTGTCGTTCCTGCAGCGCCACGCCAGCTAATTCCATGCCGAACGCGGTATTATTTAGCACTGTCATGTGCGGCATCAGTGCGAACGACTGAAATACCATACTGATTTTATTTCTGCGCACATCACGCAATTCTGCGTCGGATATTTTGGCAATATCGACACCATCAATAATCACCTGGCCGCGTGTCGGCTCGATCAGACGATTGAGAAGGCGAACCATAGTGGACTTGCCGGAGCCGGACAGCCCCATGATGACAAAGATCTCGCCTTTTTCAATCAGCTTAAATGCCTTTTCGGGATGATCGCCAAATACCTTATATAAATTCTTTACTTCGAGTTTAATTGCAATGCAGTAATGAAATTCCTGGTTAAATGTCTGACTATTTTTTGTTGTACCCTGCGTAAATTTAAGCGCCTATACCGTAGCATAGTGAGATTATCTGACAACCCTTGACTGAAATATCTGACGTGACACGTATGGCGCGACAGTGGCTAATTCCAGTGCCTGCAAGGGATGAGGCGGGATAAATTTTTTCTGAATTTTTTGTGAAATTAAACCGGTTTCGGTCAGAATTATCGCTGGAAGGCGGATAAATCACACTTGGTCAGGCAAAATATTCCGGCGATGAATGGCGTTAAATACGTAAAATAATCACGCGCGGAATTAACGTTATTTTGGGATGACGGCGAGAATTCAGGAAAGGAAAATGAATGGTCAGAGCGTAGTGGGATCGACATGAAATTAACCTGGTCGGCATAAATGCCGACCCTACAGATGCATTAACATAACCGCCGGGGGCATTCCAGGCGACATGATTAACCCAACCGTAGGGTGCGCATTGATGCGCACCCTACGGTGCAATGCGCACCCCTTACCGCGCACCGCACGCGACTAAAAATTCCAGTCCTCGTCCTCGGTTTCAACCGCTTTGCCCATCACATAGGATGAACCGGAACCCGAAAAGAAATCGTGGTTTTCATCGGCGTTGGGCGATAGCGCCGACAGAATCGCCGGATTCACCGCCGTCAGCTCCGCCGGGGACAGCGCTTCGTAACCCAAGTTCATCAGCGCCTTGTTGGCATTGTAATGCAGGAAGGTTTTCACCTCTTCAGTCCAGCCCACGTCGGCATACAGCGCTTCGGTGTACACCACCTCGTTTTCATACAGCGCCAGCAGTAGCTCGATGGCGAACTGCTGCAGCTCAGCGCGGCGTGCGTCGTCAACGGTTTCCAGCGCTTTCTGGTACTTATAGCCGATGTAATAACCGTGCACCGCTTCATCACGGATAATCAGCCGAATCAGATCGGCGGTGTTGGTCAGCTTGCCGCGGCTTGACCAGTACATCGGCAGCCAGAAGCCGGAGTAAAACAGGAACGACTCCAGAAAGACGCTGGCGATTTTCTTCTTCAGCGGATCGCTGGCGCGGTAGTGCTCCAGCACGATCTTCGCCTTGTTCTGCAGGGCGGCATTCTCCTCACTCCAGAGGTAGGCAGCATCCACGTCGGCGGTGTTACACAGCGTGGAGAAGATCGAACTGTAAGAGCGCGCGTGAACCGCTTCCATAAAGCTGATGTTCGACAGCACCGCCTCTTCGTGCGGCGTCAGCGCATCTTCCATCAGTCCCGGTGCGCCAATGACGTTCTGAATGGTGTCGAGTAGCGTCAAACCGGTAAACACCCGAATTGTCAGTTGCTGCTGCTGCGGGGCGAGCGATTGCCACGCCGGCAGATCGTTGGACAGCGGCACCTTCTCCGGCAGCCAGAAGTTGTTGGTAAGACGGTTCCACACTTCGAGATCTTTCTCGTCCTGGATGCGGTTCCAGTTAATCGCCTGAATCTGTTTAAGTTGCATAGTCATCATCACAGTGCACAGGAAACGCAGCGCTGTACCTCCGTGCCTTGTAGCGCCATCTGACGCAGTCGAATGTAATAGAGGGTTTTGATGCCTTTCTTCTAGGCGTAGATCTGCGCTTTGTTGATATCGCGCGTCGTGACGTCATCGCGGAAAAACAGCGTCAGCGACAGTCCCTGATCGACGTGCCGGGTGGCTTCGGCGTAGGTATCAATAATCGCTTCAGGACCAATCTGGTAGGCATCCTGATACAGCTCAAGGTTGTCATTGGTCATAAACGGAGCCGGGTAATAAACGCGGCCGGTTTTGCCCTCTTTACGGATCTCAATGCGCGACACAATCGGGTGGATGCTTGACGTGGCGTGGTTGATGTAAGAGATAGAACCGGTCGGCGGAATCGCCTGCAGGTTCTGGTTATACAAACTGTGCTGCATCACTGACGCACGCAGTGCTAGCCAGTCCGCTTGGTCGGGCAGGGCGATGCCGGCATCGGCAAAAATCTGCGCCACCCGGGCAGTGCGCGGCTGCCAGCTGTGCTGGGTATATTTGTCGAAATAGGCACCGCTGGCGTACTGCGACTGCGCAAAGCCGTCAAAGCTCGCGCCGCGCTCCTGCGCCAGCAGGTTGGAGGTGCGCAGGGCGTGATAAGTCACGCAGTAGAAATAGAGGTTGGTGAAATCCAGCGCCTCTGGCGAACCGTAAGCCATGCCTTCACGCTCCAGATAGCCGTGCAGGTTCATCTGTCCGAGACCGATAGCGTGTGAACGGCGATTGCCTTCCGCCACTGACGGCACGGAGGTGATGTCGCTCATCTCGGAAACCGCCGTCAGCGCGCGCACCGCCACTTCCACGGTTTGCGCCAGATTACGCGAGTCCATGGCGTGGGCTATATTCAGGGAGCCGAGGTTACAGGAGATATCTTTGCCGACGCGGCGATAGCTCAGGTCGTCGTGATATTCGCTGGCGCTGTTAACCTGCAGGATCTCCGAGCACAGGTTACTCATGTTGATGCGACCGGCAATCGGGTTGCTGCGGTTCACGCTGTCCTCATACATGATGTAGGGATAGCCGGACTCAAACTGAATTTCCGCCAGCGTCTGGAAGAAGTCGCGCGGCTTGATGAAGGTTTTACGGATGCGATGGTCAGCCAGCATCGCCTCGTAGTGCTCGCTGATGATGATATCACCAAACGCCTTGCCGTAAATACGCTCAACGTCGTAAGGCGAAAACAGCGCCATATCGCGGTTCACTTTGGCCAGCTGGAAGGTGATATCCGGGATCACCACGCCGAGCGACAGCGTTTTGATGCGGATCTTCTCGTCAGCGTTTTCACGTTTGGTATCCAGGAAGCGCAGGATATCCGGATGGTGCGCATTCAGCCACACCGCACCTGCGCCCTGACGCGCACCGAGCTGATTGGCGTAGGAGAACGCATCTTCCAGCATCTTCATCACCGGGATTACGCCGGATGACTGATTTTCAATGCGCTTGATCGGCGCGCCGGATTCACGCAGGTTGGAGAGCAGAAACGCCACGCCGCCACCGCGCTTCGACAGCTGCAGCGCCGAATTCACCGCGCGGCCAATCGACTCCATATTGTCTTCAATGCGCAGCAGGAAGCAGGAGACCAGCTCGCCGCGCTGCTGTTTACCGCAGTTGAGGGGTAGGTGGGCGTAGCCGGCTGGAAGCGACCGCTCAGCATCTCGGCCAGCAGTTCACGCGCCAGCGTTTCATTGCCGCGTGCCAGCGTCAGCGCCACCATGCAGGCGCGCTGCTCAAAGGTTTCCAGATAGCGTTTGCCGTCGAAGGTTTTCAGGGTATAGCTGATATAAAACTTCCACGCACCGAGGAAGGTGTGAAAACGGAAGCCCCAGGCGTCAGCGTCTTCGTGCAGCTGGCACAGGAAGGCGAAATCGTACTGGTTCAGCACCCCGGCTTCATAATAGCCTTCGGCCATCAGATAGCGCAGACGCTCGCCGTGCGAGTCGAATGGCACGCTGTTGGGCTGGACGTGCTGCAGGAAAAACTGGCGTGTGGCTTCATGATCTTTGCTGAACTGGATGCGGCCATCCGCGTCATACAGGTTTAGCATCGCGTTGAGCGCGTGGTAGTCCAGCTGTGTGCTGTTCAGGGTGTCTGTCGTTGCCAAAATTGGGTCACTCCCGCTTTAACATGGGCAATATCGTCGGGGGTTCCCATCAGCTCAAAGCGGTAGAGATAGGGAACCTGACATTTCTGCGCAATGATGTCGCCCGCCAGGCAGAAGCCCGCGCCAAAGTTGCGATTGCCCGCAGCAATCACACCGCGAATACCGCGCCGGTTGGCGTCATCATTAAGGAACTGAATCACCTGTTTCGGCACTGCCCCACGCGCGCTGCCGCCGCCGTAGCTCGGCACCACTAAAATATAGGGCTGGTCGATGTGCAGGCGCTGCGTGACGTCGAGCGGAATACGCCGCGCAGGCAGGTCGAGACGGGTGATAAACCGGTGCGTGTTTTCCGACTGGCTGGAAAAATAGACCAGTGGAAAAACCGCTTTATCCCCCGATTGCTGCGAGCTGGCGCAGGCCGGCGATCTTATCGGGACGGAAGCCGCTCCAGTGGTCGTTGTGAGTCATCACGACGGGCACTTGGCGATAGCCAAGCGATTTGAGCTGGTCAATGGCTTCCGGTTGCGCGTCGAGGTTAATCAGCTGGTAGTCGATGCCACTGCGATCCATGGCATTTTTGGTGGCGTCACACTGGACACACTGGCTCTTAGTGTAAATAATAATGCGCATGATTCGTATTTACCTCTGGTTGTGGTCAGATTGCGAGATACGAAGCAAAAAACCTTTTGCTGCGAGCTTCGTCCCTGCTGATATCTGGTAGCGAGTTGATAGCCTGAATACTAGATGTAGTGGTATTGGTGGTCAAGCCCACCAGATATAGGGTTTTGTGATTTATGACGTCGGATTATGGCGAATGCTAGCGATGGTGCGCCTTGGCGCAGGGAAAAAATTTTTGTAAAGGGTTTTGAGGGAATTTTAACCAGCCTGACAGCAGCCGGATCGGCGCGCTAATGCGGAGTGACGCGCAAAAAAAGCCCCGCATGCGCGAGGCTCCTGATGATTTTTTAGCGATTTAGCGGCGTGACATCAGCAGGGCGCCCAGCACCAGACCGACAGCGGCACCGACACCCACGCCGTACCACGGTTTGTCATGCACGTAGGCATCCACCTGATAACCCGCATCGCGCGCGGCCTGAGTCACGCGGTTGCCACTGCCGTTCAGTTTAGCGCGCGTCTGTTTCAGCAGGGCCTGTGCCTGACTGCGTGCGCTGTCCACTTCATCTTTGGCTTCGCTGCCGTAAGATTTCAGTAAGGCTTCCTGCGAATCGGCCAGTTCGTTTACATCCTGATTGATATCAATGTCATCGTTTTTGCTGGTTCGATTAAACATTTTTCGTTCCCTTTGACTTAAAACGTAATACTAAGTGTAGACGAAACGTGACTAAACGCAGCCGTGTGCCAGGCTTTAGGGAAATTCCGAATGTCCTGTGCTGTCGTGCTGATGTAAGGTTGCGGGGCTGTGAGAAGAGAGGAGCAAGCATGTATTTACGTCCGGATGAGGTAGCGCGCGTACTGGAAAAAGCAGGATTCGAAATGGACGTCCTGACACCCAAAACTTATGGTTATCGCCGTGGCGAAAACTACGTCTATGTGAATCGTGAAGCCCGCATGGGGCGCACAGCGTTGATCATTCATCCCACCCTGAAAGAAAAAAGTCAGCATTTCGCTGAACCCGCATCAGAGATGAAAACCTGCGACCACTACACGCAGTTCCCTCTCTACCTGATGGGGGATTCGCAGGAGCACTACGGTATTCGCCACGGTTTTAGCTCGCGCATGGCGCTTGAGCGTTATCTGCAGGGCGTCTTCGGCGCCTGACTGGTGTGCCCCGTTGCGGCGGGGCCGCACACGCTTTCCCAATCCTTACCCTTTACCACGTTGCAAATTGCCGCGCGGATGCGTATAACTCTGTGTCCATATAGAAGTTTAGACGTCCATATGGATATAAAGAATGCAAACTGAACCGACGCCTTCGCAGGCAAACTTCAAGCGCAGTATGAAGGTTCGGCATCTGGTGATGCTGTCGCTTGGCGGCGTGATTGGCACCGGGCTGTTTTTCAACACCGGCTACATCATCTCCACCACCGGCGCTGCGGGCACGCTGCTGGCCTATCTGATTGGTGCGCTGGTGGTATGGCTGGTGATGGTGTGTCTTGGCGAACTGGCGGTAGCGATGCCGGAAACCGGCGCGTTTCACGTCTACGCCGTGCACTACCTCAGTCCGGCGACCGGTTACACCGTGGCCTGGCTCTACTGGCTCACCTGGACGGTGGCGCTCGGCTCCAGCCTCACCGCCGCCGGTTTCTGTATGCAGTATTGGTTTCCGACAGTGCCGGTGTGGCTGTGGTGCCAGGTGTTCTGTGTCGCCATCTATCTGCTGAATAGTGTCTCGACGCGCTTCTTTGCCGAAGGGGAGTTCTGGTTCTCCATCATTAAAGTGATCACCATCATTGCCTTTATCGTGCTGGGCGCGGCGGCCATGCTGGGGTTCATCCCGATGAAGGACGGCAGCGCGGCGCCGGGATTACATAACCTGACGGCTTCCGGCTGGCTGCCACACGGCACGTTGCCGATTCTGATGACCATGGTGGCGGTGAATTTTGCCTTCTCCGGTACCGAGCTGATCGGCATTGCAGCGGGTGAAACCGAGCAGCCGCAGAAAGCACTCCCGCTGGCGATTCGCACCACCGTGGCGCGCCTGATCATCTTCTTTATCGGCACGGTCTTTGTGCTGGCCGCGCTGATCCCGATTGATCAGGCGGGCATCGTTAAAAGTCCGTTCGTACTGGTGTTCGAAAAGATCGGCATCCCGTACGCGGCGGATATTTTCAACTTCGTGATCCTCACCGCGATCCTGTCAGCGGCGAACTCCGGACTGTACGCCTCAGGACGGATGCTGTGGTCGCTGGCCAATGAAAACACGCTGCCGCGCTGCTTTGCCCGGGTCAACCGGCGCGGCATTCCGCAGCTGGCCATCACCGTGAGTATGCTCGGCGGCCTGCTGGCGCTGTTTTCCAGCGTGATCGCGCTGGATACGGTGTTTGTGGCGTTGTCAGCGATTTCCGGCTTTGCCGTGGTGGCGGGTGTGGCTCAGCATTTGCGCTTCACACTACATGTTCCGTCGTCGCTATCTGCAGGCGGGCAATGCGCCGCAGCAGCTGGCGTACCGCGCCCCGTTCTATCCGCTAGTGCCGATCCTGGGATTTACCCTGTGTCTGCTGGCGTGCATCGGGCTGGCCTTTGACCCGTCACAGCGCATCGCGCTATGGTG
The DNA here is from genome assembly GCF_059731155.1 of Type-A symbiont of Plautia stali. NCBI lineage: Bacteria > Type-A symbiont of Plautia stali. The sequence goes on from NZ_AP035891.1 coordinate 3,214,272, forward strand.
CGGCATTCCTTTTGTACTGTTCTGCTACGCTGCTTATTATCTGACGCAAAAACGCCAACACGCTTTTAACGCTAAGGAGACCGATGATGTCGCGTAACCCCATCGCTACGGCCCTGACCCACACTGATACCCTGATTCTGGATGGCGCGCTGGCGACAGAGCTGGAAGCGCGCGGCTGTAATCTGGCCGATACGCTGTGGTCGGCCAAAGTGTTGATGGAAAATCCCGAGCTGATTTATCAGGTGCACTATGACTACTTCGCCGCCCGCGGACTGGATAGCGGCCAAGCCAGCGCGCTGATCCGCCAGAGCGTGGCGCTGGCTCAGCGGGCGCGCGACGATTACCGTGCCGCTTCAGGCAGCGAGGCACCGCTGCTGGTGGCCGGATCGGTCGGTCCTTATGGCGCTTATCTGGCCAACGGCGCCGAGTATCGCGGCGACTACGCCTTGCCGGCTGTTGAAATGAAGGATTTCCACCGTCCGCGCGTGGCGGCGCTGCTGGAGGCGGGCGTGGATTTGCTGACGTGTGAAACGCTGCCGTCGTTTGGTGAAATTCAGGCGCTGATTAGCCTGCTGGCGGAGTTCCCGCACAGCAGCGCGTGGTTCTCCTTCACGCTGCGTGATGCGCAGCACCTGAGTGACGGCACGCCGCTGAGCAAGGTGGCGGAAGTCATCAATGCTGCGCAGCAGGTGGTCGCCGTCGGCCTCAACTGCGTGGCGCTGGAGAGCGTGACGCCGGCGCTGCAAACGCTACAGGCGCTGACGGACAAGCCGCTGCTGGTCTATCCTAACTCCGGCGAGCAGTATGATGCGGTCAGCAAAAGCTGGCACTCGGCGCCGTCTGGCTGCACGCTGCACGATAAGTTCCCCGAGTGGCAACAGGCGGGCGCACGGCTGATTGGCGGCTGCTGCCGTACCACGCCGCAGGATATCGCGGCGATTGCCGCCTGTTGTCAACCGTAATAAAGCGCAGAAAAGCGCCACTGATAGCGCGATTGAGACAAGTGAAAAGGCAGAGAAAGCAGTTTAGACTGTCCTTTCTGATTCTGAAGCGGATCTGCTATGAACCTGCGACATCTTCTTCCCGCCTGCGCGCTGCTGCTGAGCGGCTGTGCCACCATTGTCGGCACCGAAACGCAACCGGTAAAAATTGACTCTGTGCCGCAGGGCGCGCGTTTCACCGTGCAGGATGAAACCGGCCGCGCGGTGGCGCAGGGCTACACGCCGCAGACGGTGGATCTGGCGAAATCCAATAGCACCTATTTCGGTAAGAAATATTATCAGGTGATGCTGGAGAGTCCGGGCTATGTACCGCTGACGCTGCCCATCGAAGCCAGCGCCAACCTGTGGTACGTGCTGGGCAATATTCCGCTGCTCGGTTTCCCCGGCTGGCTGGTGGTCGATCCGTTTTATGGCGGTATGTATGACCTGAAGCCAGCGCACCCGCAGCCGCATCTCAACGTGGTCGGCGCGCGCGGCGGATAATTTGCACGGATGCGTAGCGGCGCGATTAATCGCGCTCAGTTAAATACGCGCAATAAATTGCGCCGCTACGGTTCGTCCCGATTGTTATTATTGCGCGGTAGGCTTCACCATCGCATTACCGGATTTATGTTGCGCCAAGTACTGCTGCTGGAAAATACACATGCGGATGGTGTTGCGATACTCGCCGTTGATGAAAAACTCGTGCTTCAGCACGCCTTCCACCTCGAAACCGAGCTTGGTGTAGATATGAATCGCCTTCTCGTTCTCCTGATCGACAATCAGATACAGCTTGTAGAGATTGAGCACCGAAAAGCCGTAATCCATCGCCAGCTTTGCCGCCCTGCTGGCTAAGCCCTTGCCCTGATGCGCCGGGTCAATGATGATCTGAAACTCCGCCCGGCGATGCACGTGGTTGATCTCCACCAGCTCGACCAGCTCGGCTTTTTGCCCATCGTGTTCCACCACAAAGCGTCGCTCGGTCTGATCGTGGATGTGCTTGTCATACAGGTCAGAAAGCTCCACAAACGTTTCGTACGGCTCTTCAAACCAGTAGCGCATTACGCTGGCATTGTTATCCAGCTGATGGACAAAGTGCAGATCTTCCCGCTCCAGCGGACGTAATTTTACCGTCATACGGTGTTCCTTTAGATGACTGAATGACTGTTGGGCGGCGGCGCAATTTACCTTCACGATAAACCGCGGCGCGATCGCACATATGATCGATCACGTCAGTGATCGTGGCTGACCAGCACCATCGTCAGGCCATAATTCTGTTTCAGATCGTTAAGCAGATTAAGGATCTCGGCCTGTACAGACATATCCAGCGCCGACGTCGGCTCATCCAGCAGCAGGATTTTGGGCTCCAGCAGCAGGGCGCGCACGATGGCGACGCGCTGACGCTGTCCGCCGGACAGCTGATGCGGATAGCGATCCGCCAGCACCGGATCCAGCCCGACATGGCGGAAGCCCGCGTTGATGCGATCGTCGATGTTATCGCGTCGCAGCAGCTTAAGCGGTTCCGCCAGCGTGCGGCGTAGCCGGTGACGCGGATGCAGCGAAGCGTAGGAATCCTGAAACATCATCTGCACATTGCGCCGCAGCTGGCCGGTAAAGGGTTTGCCCGGCTGCACGGCGGTATTCGCCAGCGTCATCTGGCCGCGCCAGTGCGGATTCAGTCCGGCCATCACCTACAGCAGCGACGATTTACCGCAGCCGGAAGGCCCCACCAGACCGAAACACTCGCCGGCCGCAACCTGCAGGTTCACATCGTGCACTACGGTGCGCAGTTCATAACCCTGTTTGTGCGAGACGCTCAGGTTGGTTAATTCAATCATGCATCTTCTCCAGCGCCGAGGTGGGCTCATCGGCAATCAGCAAATCGGGATCGGTAATCAGCGCGATCGCCAGCATCACGCGCTGGCCCATGCCGCCGGAGAGCTGATGCGGATAGCGCTTCATCAGCTGGCGCGGCTCGGGCAGGCCCACCGCGGCCAGCATCTCGCACACTTTCTCTTTGCGCTCGGCGCGGCTCAGCTTGCGATGCAGCACCAGTAGTTCTTCAACCTGCCAGCCAATGGTGCGCGTCGGGTTGAGCGCGTATTTCGGGTCCTGCATCACCATCGCCACTTTGCCGCTGCGCAGGCCGATCCAGTCGCGCTCGCGCGGTCAGGGTTTGCCCGAACCGGATTCACCGACCAGCGCCACGCGTTCGCGGCCGAGGGTAAAGCTGATGTTATCCACCAGCAGCGCATCGTGGCTGCGAATCGTCAGCCCCTGCGCATCAATTAACAGATCATTTGGCATGGCGGGTATCCAGTCGGTCACGCAGGCCGTCGCCTGTCAGGTTAAACGCCAGGCTGGCGAACAGAATGGCTGCGCCGGGCGCTGCCGCCACCCACCATTGGTCGAAAATCACTTTGATGCCTTCTGCTACCATCGAGCCCCATTCGGCGGTTGGCGGCTGTACGCCCATGCCAAGGAAGCCCAGCCCGGCGGCAGAAAGAATAATCCCACCGAGGCTCAGCGCGGCACGCACCACGGCGGTGGGCAGGCAGAGCGGCAGAATGTGGCCAAACATCAGGCGCAGGTCGGTAATGCCCTGCATCCGCGCGGCGGCGAGGTAATCGCTGCGGCGCAGCGCCAGGGTTTCCGCGCGTGCCTGCCGGGCAAACGGCGGCCAGCTGGTGAGCGCCAGCGCCAGCGCGCCGTTCATCAGGCCCGGACCCAGCATTGCCACCAGCGCCAGCGCAATCACCAGGTTGGGCAGCGACAGGAAAATATCGGTGATGCGCATCAGCACGCGTTCGATCCAGCCGCCGACGTAGCCCGCGGTGATGCCGACTAACAGGCCAACCGGGATGGTCAGCACCAGAATCAGCGACACCAGCAGCAGCGTCGGACGTGCGCCGTAGATCACGCGTGACAATAAATCGCGCCCGAAGCCGTCGGTGCCGAACCAGTGCAGCGCAGACGGTGCCAGCAGACGCTGTTCAATCACCTGCGCGTTAGGATCAAACGGCGCCAGCAGCGCCATGGCCACCAGCACGATCACCAGCGTCAGGCCGATGGTCAGCGAGGTGATACGCGCCCGGCGCCGGCGCGGGCGCACGGTTTCCAGTTCATGAAGTTGTTGAGTCATCGGGTTCTCGGATCGGTTAACCAGGTGAGGGCGTCGGCCACGGCGTTGAGCAGGATAAAGCAGCTGCCAATCAGCAACGTAGCGCCGAGAATCGCCGGAACATCCGCGGAAAACAGCGCGTTGGTCATGTAGCGACCCACGCCCGGCTAGGCGAATACGGTTTCCGTCAGCACTGACCCTTCCAGCAGCGTGGCGTAGGAGAGGGCGATAACGGTGATCAGCGTGCCCAGCACGTTGGGGAAAATATGACGCAGCAGAATGCGCGCCCGGCCAGCGCCTTTGGCGCGCGCCAGCACCACATACTCTTTGCTGCTCTCTTCCAGCAGCGCTGCGCGCAGCAGGCGCGTGATGCCCGCCATCGCCAGCAGGCCGAGAATCACCACCGGCAGCCACAGATGGGCAATCGCGTTGCGGAACATTTCCGCATCGCCGGAGAGCCAGCTATCAATCAGTACAAAGCCGGTCTTCGGTTCGAGGGTATAGATCCAGATATCATCCAGCTGACCCGGACCGGCGGACCAGTGCAGCACGGCGTAGAACAGCAGCAGACCCAGCAGGCCGAACCAGAACACCGGCACCGAGTAGCCCAGCAGCGAGATAAAGCGCGCCACATTATCGATGACGCTGCCCGGTTTCCACGCCGCCAGCAGCGCGAGCGTCACGCCGAACACCGCAGCGAAAATCATCGAACAGGTCGCCAGCTCAAGCGTGGCGGGGAAGGTGCGCATCAGGTCGGCGCTGACCGGCTGGTTGGTCAGGTGCGACAGGCCGAGATTGCCCTGCGCCAGATGGCTGATATAGCGCCAGAACTGCACCAGCACCGGCTGATCCAGCCCAAGGTCGTGACGCACCTGAGCATAGGTGGCTTCGCTAGCGTGATCGCCGGCGATTTGCTGCACCGGGTCGACTGGCGACAGGTGCGACAGCATGAAAGTAAACGCTAACAAACCCACCAGCGTCATCAGCAGCGACAGCAGACTGGTGACGAGGCGGCTGAAGCGCTGCCAGAGTGGCCGGGCGAACCCGGCCGATGACGCTGACGCTGCCATTACTTCGAAACCTGCGCGTAATACACCATGTCCGGGTTGATTCCCTGCACATAGCCCTGCAGATTGTCGCGCAGCGCAATCAGGTTACGCGCCTGCAGGCCAATCACGTACGGCGAGTTCTTCAGCACTTCGCGCTGCATCGCCTGATAAAGCTCAACGCGCTTATTGCTGTCGGCTTCGGCCGTCGCCGCCAGCGTCTGTTTGCTCAGCTCAGGAATGTGCCAGTCTGAACGGTAAGCAATGGTTTTGCTGCCATCTTCCGGGTTGTAAGCGAAGGACGCGGCGTTGGTGTTCGGGGCGAAATAATCCGCGCCCCAGGCGTTGAGCGTGGCTTCATACTGATGCGCCTACGCGGGTGGAGACTTCAGAACTCAAGCCCGGCTGCACTTCCACTTTCACACCGCCTTTGGCGAAGCTGCCCTGCAGCGCCTGCGCGATATCAAGGTACGGAGGCTGATTGCTGGTAGAGAGCTTGAAGCTGACGTTGGTCAGGCCGGCCTTCTGCAGAATCGCTTTGGCTTTCTCCGGATCGTAGCTGTAAGGCGTGTCGTTGAGCGCACCGAGGAAACCCTTCGGCAGGAAGGTCTGGTGCACTTCAAACTGGCCTTTCAGCAGGTCATTGGCGATACCTTTATAGTCGAACAAATAGTGTGCCGCTTCCCACAGCGCCGGGTTCTTCAGCACCGGATTGGCACCGACGTTGAACTGAATGTAGTAGAGCGACGCCATCGGAATCGCTTCGGTCTTCACGCCGGCTTTGCCCTTCAGCGCAGCGATCTGGTCGGCACCGAGGTTACGCGCGATATCGACATCGCCCTGTTCCAGCAGCAGACGGCGCGCTGCCGGCTCCGGCACGTTCTTGATCAGAATGTTTTTCAGCTTCGGTGCACCGGCCGGTGAGGTCGGGTTGGCACTGAGCAGTATCGCTTCATGCAGCACCACTTTGCGAATCTGGAACGGGCCGCTGCCGGCCGAGTGGGTGCCGATCCACGCGTGGCCGAAATCACCGTTTTTGGCGTTGGCCTGCGCGGTTTTTTCATCAACGATCGAGGAGACCGGCGCGGACAGCAGGCTCAGCACATAGGCCGGGCTGACGTTGGCGCTCCAGCTAATTTGTACGTGGTCTTCATCGACCTTTTTCAGGAAGCTGTCGACGTTGTCTTTGTTCCAGCCGAGCTGGGTCAGAATAAAGGACGGATCGAGGTTGAGTTTCACCACGCGGCCCAGCGAGAAGATGACATCTTCCGGGCGCAGCGGGTTACCGCTGGCGAACTTCGCGTCTTTGCGCAGCGCAAACGTCAGGCTGCGGTTATCGCTGCCCGGCTGCCACGACGTCGCCAGCGTTGGCTTAAGATCGGTCGGATTGGCCGGATCGGACTGCACCAGGCGCTGATAAATGTTAGTGAACGCTTGCACCTTGGTCAGTTCAAAGCCCTGGGCCGGATCAAAGCTGTCCGCATCATCCGTAGACTGCGCAATCACCAGCGTATCTTTCGGCGTGGCGGGCTGCGCGGAGAAGGCGGCTACCAGCGACAGCGCCAGCAGTGAGGGAATAATTTTTTTCATGTTGTTTCCTTGCCTTAAAAAAGTAACGCGAGTTTACGAGAGCGCTACAGTGAAGAATAGTCAATTTATGGCTATGCGTATGCCGTAAGGTTCTAAGCGGTGCGCTTCAGTTACAAGCAAGAAGGCGTAATGCGATCGGATTAATCTGGCGCACCTTATTCCCGTGCGCATTATCAACCAAATCGCAACGAAAATTAAATCAACCTGAACCCCGGAATAATTAACTTTACTTCGCTTTTCGCCCTCCTATAATAGTCGCAACTTCACACAGGAGAATTCAGTTGGACAGTCACCCTTATCGATGGCAATACAAGGCAAGCTGACTCGCGAATTCTTTTGTCGCTGCTTGCCAACATGGCGGGCAGCAATCCTCACCTCTTTATGATGATTGTTCCCTGATAATAACACTACAGCGGGCATGATGCCCGTGGGAATAGCATCATGCACATGATTTTAAACGCACTTTTTTCTCCACCTCGATGCGCGCGCTGATCTTCAGCGTGCTGAGCTTCCCTGCGCGTTAAGCCGCTTGAGGCTGCTGCTGCGCGCAGCGTTATCCAGGATTATGTTATTTCACTCGTTATTCAGCGAGCGACTTTCTTCGCCCATTATTTCCGGGAGGTAATATGGAAATTCCCGACAGGTTATTTTTAATTTGATCCGGTCACGCCGTGACAATTAATGCTTTCGGCTTGTGCGCCTGGCGCGCAGGGATCGTTATTGCCGTAAAAAATAAACGAGGAGTGTCATCATGACTGACATGAAACTCAACCAGGAAAAAAAAGCCTGGAACACCGTACGTCCGGCACGTCAGAAAACCGCACGCAATCTGATTGAAGACGAAGCCGCTTTTACCGCCGACGAAACGCTGCTGCGCCTGCGCAGCGATGCGCTGGGGCTGGTCGAGCGCGAAGCGGAAGCGCGGCTGCAGATTTATGGTCGCAATCAGGTGGAGCATGATAAAGCGCCACCGGCGCTGGTGCAGCTGATACAGGCTTTCAATAATCCGTTCATTTATGTGCTGCTGGCGCTAGCGCTGGTGAGCTTCTTCACCGACTACTGGATGCCGCTGCGACATGGCGAGGAGACCGATTTGACCGGTGTCATCATCATTGTGACGATGGTAACGCTCAGTGGTTTGCTGCGCTTCTGGCAGGAGTTCCGCACCAACAAAGCGGCACAGGCGCTGAAATCTATGGTGCGCACCACCGCGACCGTGCTGCGCCGGGAATCGGTACAGCAGGCGCCGCAGAAACAGGAAGTGGACATCACCAGCCTGGTGCCCGGCGACATCATCTATCTCTCGGCGGGCGAGCTGGTGCCAGCCGATGTGCGGCTGCTCGACTCACGCGATCTGTTTATCAGCCAGGCTGATTCTGACGGGCGAATCGCTGCCGGTGAAGAAATATGACGTCACCGGCCACGTGGCCAGCAAGCAGGCCAGCGCCAGCGACAAAGATGCGTCGCTGCTGGAACTGGGCAGCGTATGCCTGATGGGCACCAACGTCTCCAGCGGCAGCGCCAAAGCGGTGGTCGTCGCGACCGGCGGGGAAACTTACTTCGGCAGCTTGGCGAAATCGATTGTCGGTAACCGCACACAAACCGCTTTCGATCGCGGCGTGAACAGCGTCAGCTGGCTGCTGATTCGCTTCATGCTGGTGATGGTGCCGGCGGTGCTGCTGATTAACGGCCTGACCAAAGGCGACTGGCTGGATGCCGCGCTGTTCGCGCTGGCGGTGGCGGTGGGACTGACGCCGGAAATGCTGCCGATGATTGTCAGCTCGAATCTGGCCAAAGGGGCGATTGCCATGTCGCGCCGTAAAGTGATCGTCAAACGCCTGAACGCGATCCATAACCTCGGCGCTATGGACATTCTGTGTACCGATAAAACCGGCACGCTGACGCAGGATAACATCATCCTTGAGCACCATCTCGACTGTGCCGGGGTAGAGAACTCGCGCGTCCTGATGCTGAGCTGGCTCAACAGCCATTACCAGAGCGGCACGCCTAACCTGATGGATCGCGCCATCCTGCGCTACGGCAAAGGATGCATCAGCGCGGACATGAGCGACTACTACAGCAAAGTGGATGAGCTGCCGTTTGATTTTGTGCGTCGTCGCGTTTCAGTGGTGGTGCGTGACCGCCGCCTCAATCAGCAGATGCTGATCTGTAAGGGAGCGGTCAAGGAGATGCTGAGCATTGCCAGCGCCGAACGCGAAGGCAAACTGATTCAGCCGCTCAATGAAACCCGTCGCGCGGAGCTGCTGGCGCTGGCGCATCAGTACAATCAGCAGGGCTTCCGCGTGCTGCTGGTGGCCAGCCGCGCGCTGGCGGAGCCGGGCCTGCAACAGGCGCTGAGCGTCGCGGATGAGCAGGGGCTGACCATCGAAGGGCTGCTGACCTTCCCCGATCCGCCGAAGGAGAGTGCGGCGAAGGCGATTACCGCGCTGAACGAGAACGGCGTAACGGTCAAAGTGCTGACCGGCGACAATCCGGTGGTGACGGCGCGCATCTGCCAGCAGGTGGACATCGACTGTGGCGAGATCCTCACCGGCGAGGCGATTGCTGCCATGAGCGATGAGCAGCTGCCGCAGGTCGCGGCGCGCAGCTCGGTGTTTGTGCCAAACTGACGCCGCTGCAGAAGTCACGCATTCTGCGTGCGCTGCAGCAGGGCCATACGGTTGGTTTTCTCGGTGACGGCATCAATAATGTGCCCGCGCTGCGTGACGCCGATGTGGGGATCTCGGTCGACAGCGCGGCGGACATCGCCAAAGAGTCTTCTGACATCATCCTGCTGGAAAAGGATTTGATGGTGCTGGAAGAGGGCGTGATGAAGGGGCGCGAGACGTTCGGCAACATCATCAAGTACCTAAACATGACCGCCAGTTCGAACTTCGGCAATGTGTTCTCGGTGCTGGTGGCGAGCGCGTTCATCCCATTCCTGCCGATGCTGGCGATTCATCTGCTGATTCAGAACCTGATGTACGATCTGTCACAGCTGGCGCTGCCGTGGGATAAAATGGATCGTGAGTTCCTGCGCAAACCGCGCAAATGGGACGCGCGCAACATCAAACGCTTTATGTTGTGGATTGGGCCAACGTCGTCAATTTTTGACATCACCACCTTTGCGCTGATGTGGTACGTGTTCGCGGCGAATACCCCAGCGATGCAGTCGCTGTTCCAGTCCGGCTGGTTTGTGGAAGGGCTGTTGTCGCAGACGCTGGTGGTGCACATGCTGCGCACGCGCAAGATTCCGTTTATCCAGAGCCGCGCGGCGCTGCCGGTGCTGCTGATCACCGCCTGTGTAATGATTGCCGGCATTCTGCTGCCGTTCTCGCCGCTCGGCGCGATGGTCGGCTTGGTGTCGCTGCCATGGAGCTATTTCCCGTGGCTGCTGGCCACGCTGCTCGGCTACTGCCTGGTGGCGCAGGGCATGAAAACGCTGTACATCAAGCACTTTGGCCAGTGGTTCTGAGTGCAGGAGGCGCGATGAAACAACGCAACCTGGATAAAACGGTGTGCCACCTGCTGATAATTATGGTGGTCATCGTCGTGCTAACGTTAGTGTTCCGATAAGGACAACAGGGCAGGGTATCCTGCCCTTTTTCGTGGCACACCAACCAGCGAGAGACAGATGAGCCAATAACAGCGAGCATTGATTATTGGGGCGTCAAAAGGCATTGCCCTGGCCGTGGTGCAGCTGCTGCTGCAGGAGGGCTGGCAGGTGACCGCCACCTACCGTTCCACGGCGGTTTCGTTTCAGCATCCGCAGCTGCAGTGGCTGGCGCTGGATATCACCGATGGCGCGCAGCGTGCGGCGTTGGTCCGGCAACTCGGCGACGCACCCTTTGATCGCATCCTGATTAACGCCGGGATTCTTGGTCCGCACGCGTCACAGCTGCGCGACGTGGACGATGCGCAGCTCAGCGAGCTGTTCTTTACCAATGCGGTGGCGCCGGTGCGCCTGGCGGAGAGCCTGCTGCCGCTGCTGCACGATAAACAGAGCGTGCTGGGCCTGACCACGTCGCGTCTCGCCAGCCTCAACGAGAACCGTGACGCGGCGATGCCGTTCTACTCGGCCAGCAAAGCGGCGCTGAATATGTTGAGCCGCTCGCTGGCGACGCAGATGCACAAGCAGGGCAGCACGTTGCTGTCATTGCATCCGGGCTGGGTAAAAACCGACATGGGCGGTGAGGGCGCGCGGATATCACCGTCACCGAGAGTGCGCAGGGCATGGTCACACAGCTGCAGCAGTTTAGCGGGCGTGGCGGCCACCACTACGTGGATTACCGCGGCCAGCTGCTGAACTGGTAATGATTAGCCTGCTGGTTAGCGCCAGCAGGTTTTTTTCTTACTCATCCGGCGAATAGTACTGCACGCCGATTTCAATACGTTCGCGACCACTCGCCACGCGGTGACGGTTGGTATCGCGCAGCGAATAGATGCAGCCGCAATACTCCTGCTGATAGAAGCGTTCGCGCTTGCTTATCTCAATCATGCGCGACGAACCGCCACCTTTACGCCAGTTAAACTCCCAGTACAGCATATCCGGATAGCGCGCCGCCGCACGTACGCCGCAGTCGTTGATTTGCTGCATATTTTTCCAGCGCGAAATGCCAAGTGAACTGGTGATCACCGGGAAGCCGTGTTCATGCGCGTACAGCGCGGTGCGCTCGAAGCGCATGTCGAAACACATGGTGCAGCGCACGCCGCGCTCCGGCTCCCACTCCATGCCGCGTGCGCGCTCGAACCAGTTGTCTTTGTCGTAATCGGCATCAACAAAAGGCACGCCAAACTGCTCGGCAAAGCGGATGTTCTCCTCTTTGCGCAGCTCGTACTCTTTCAGCGGATGGATGTTCGGGTTGTAGAAGAATATGGTGTAATCGATGCCGGATGCCAGCATCGCTTCCATCACTTCTCCCGTGCAGGGAGCGCAGCAGGAGTGCAGCAGCACTTTATTATGACCGTTGGGCAAGGGCAGCGGCTGGCGTTGAAATGTATCGGACATAAATTTAATTAATGGTTAAGGACGATGCGGCAAGTGTAGGGGCAAAGGCCGGCCGATGCAAAGCTGATGACGTTTCAGGGAGAGGGCCTGTGGTACTGCGTGGCAACCGCTCGCCCGGAATGCGTAGCGACGCGATTCATCGCGCAATAAATGGCGCCGCTAAGACAGGGCAAAGATTATTGCAGGGTCAATGACCCAGCTTTGCGCATCACTGCGCAGGCTGCGCGAAGTCAGGTCTCATCGTGAATGATGGTCGACGCACCGTTCTGCTGCACCGAGCGGATACCGTTTTCCGCCGCCTGTTTAGAGCTGTACATCTCGCTGGTGGCGATGTTTTCTCCGTTGCTGGCTTTAAGCACAAACCAGTATTTCTGTGACGATGCTGTATCACTCTTACTCGGTTGCTGGCAGGCACAAAAAAGGCCGCATCGCGGCCTTTTGGGGTAATGAATTCGTGTTTATCACGCGGGTAAAGCCGTGATGTTCATGAATCGGGTAAATGCTTTACTTCGGGAGACACCTTTCGGATCGCTGAAAAATGGCAGCTGGAATTTCGGTGATTCTTCCAGTTTCAGGCTCCAGATATAATCACCGATAAAACGAAACTGAAGTGAATGGTCACTGATGTGCAATTGCTCAAATGTGCCGGAGTTATACTCATTTTGAAGTGTTCAACTAAAACTGGCCACCGCTTTAGAGTTTTTCCAGTATCGGTTTTCCGATTCGTTTGGGGGTAACCCACCGTTATAGTCATGCGGCCTTAGCGAGCTGTAATATCCGACGATATAGTCTGTGATCGCATGTGCAGCTTCGCTAAAGTTTATATAACCTGTCACTGGCACCCACTCGTTTTTCAGACTTCTGAAGAAGCGTTCCATCGGGCTGTTGTCCCAACAGTTTCCACGTCGGATCATACTCTGCCTGATCCGGCAACGCCACAGTAACTGCCTGCTTGTATAGTGGCTACCCTGGTCACTGTGGAACATCGCTCCGGCTGGTTTACCGCGAGTTTCCCACGCCATTTCCTGCGCTTTGATGGTCAGCCTGCTGTCCGGTGAGAATGACATTGCCCAGCCTACCGGTTTCCTTGCCAACAGATCGAGAACAACAGCGAGGTAAGCCCAACGCCTGCCTGTCCAGATGTACGTCACATCGCCGCACCACACCTGATTAGGCTCTGTCACTGCGAACTGTCGCTCAAGGCGATTCGGGATAACGATGTGTTCATGACCACCACGTTTATACCGGTGGGTAGCCTTTTTTAATATGTCGTTTTCCATTTCAATACGTTGTAGCTTTTTCTTCAGCTCGCGTATTTCAATCTGTTCCGGGGTTATAGGGGAGGCTTTAGGTATTTTGCCCTGTCGTTCATCCCGCAACTGTTTTCCCCATCGCGTCATGGTAGAAAGACCCACATCCATAGCATTGGCCGCAGCTGCAACGGTGTAGTTCTGATCAAGGACCAGTTGAGCGGCTTCGCGTTTAAACTCTGCGCTGAAATTTCTTTTTTTCATTATGGCACCTGTGTTGTTCTGAGGTGAGCATATCACCTCTGTTCAGGTGGCCAAATTTAGTGTGCCACTTCATCGGCCCATCCGGGGCCTCGCCCTGCGGGTGATGCTGGCGCATCAGCCTGAATCGCTCCCGGCGATTCAGTCGAACCTGCAGCAGGTTCGAATCCTGCACTCCGGACATCGGCGCACAGAAACGAAAAAAGCGCCTAGTGGGCGCTCTTTTCTGAATTTGTTGGGTCGTGTAGGAGCTAAATTAAAACAACAATATATTGATATTAAATAAAATTATATTTATTTATATTTAATGTACCCAATTAAGTACCCGCATTGGTTTAAGCGTCCTGTACGGTTCTTTTTCGAAGATTGAAACCTATTAATCACGACACGCATAAATCGCCGCCTCTAATTCCTTCTCGTAGCCTATACGCTGGTGACGTTCTGCTCGTAGCGCCCGCATCTGCTGATCAATGGGGGCCCCGATTTTTAACTGGTCAACAACGAAGGCGGGTTTTGATACATCGGCAGTTTTGCACGGTACCGGCACGGGTACTTTCACTTCGACATAAACAGGATCCGGGCGCGGCGTTTCACCACATCCGGCCAGCAGAAAAATTCCCACCAGCATTACGCGCTTCATTTCGAGCGCTCCCGCCGTAGCTCGTCATTAAATGCCGCTGATGCAGCCGCGCATGCCTCACCCTGGGTTTGTTCAGACAGAACGGTATTGGCGGCGGCATAGTCCGCCTGTGCCGATTTGCGGGCCTCCTCCTGCTTTGCTTTCGCGCTGGCTTCTCGCAGGTCAGCCAAAAGTTTTAACGCCGCCACACCGTTATTCTGGGCTGAGATTGCCGCATCCTGCTGGCGTTTCTCTGTTTTGCAGGTAGTCAGTAACCTATTGAGTTTATCAATGGTGGGTTGGTAATGGTGCGCCGCCAGCCAGACACCTGTGCCGACGAGGGTCGCCAGCGCCAGCAGGAAAACAATAACTCGTACGGCTGCATTCATTTATCCAGCCCCCAGCAGGTTAACTCAGATTCCTGCTCGCGCCGTTCAATCTGTCCATAGCAGTTATTGGAACGCACCCGGCAATCTTTGCCACCGTCCCAAATCCAGCGCTTAATCTCTTTACAGGCACCCATCACATCGCCTGCATTCAATTTGCGGTAGAACGTTGAGGTGAAGCAATTAGCCGGGCCGATATTCCACGGACAAAATGAGGCAATGCCGACTTTCTGAGGGTCGTTGAGCGGCACGCTAACGTTGCGCTCCACCCAGTCGAGCGCCTTTTTCTGCTCTGCGGCATCAATTTTTGCGCACTGCTCAGCGGTCAGCTTCATGCCCTTCACTACCGGCCTGCCATCTGCCCGCGTTACACCACCGCAAATCGTCCATACACCACCACCATCCGGGTATGCCATTAAATGGTTGCCCTCTTTTTCATCAAGAAACCGGTCAAGAATAACCGATGCGGGAGCGCCAGCCAGTATGAGCCCGAGAATGACGGCACTTAGCCGCGTCTTTAAGGCGCTCATTTCTGCTCTCTTAATGTTTTTTGCAGGTGAGTAATTATTTCGACAAGCACGTCAGGATCTACGTTGCGCTTACCCTCGGCTATTTGTTCCAGAATGTCAGTTTGTCGCCGGGCTTCCGATGCGAGCGCCTTGTTTTTTCTGTCGTTTGAGAGGCAGGTGTAGACAGTGAAGATTGCAGTAAAAACTGCACCGACGGCAAAGATAATATCCTGTAGTGACAGCGCCGCCAGTACGCCCGTCAACCCGCTCCAAAAGTATGACCCTTTGTCATTCATTCGCATACGCATCCCGTGTCAGTTGGTAATGCGTATGCTCTTCGGTTGTGCGTTCGGTTTCCTGACTAAAGGCTGATTGCTGATGAGGCCGTTGCAGTGGCTGAATCACGCGCTGCCTGATTCGGGCGCTTCCGGCCAGTCGATATCCGGTGCTTTGCTGATATCCACACGGCTAAGCAGCACGCGGTAGGTTTTCCACCCGGTGAGTAATGCCGTCTCTTCTTCTGTTGCGATATACAGATCAACCGCATCGCTCAGCGTTCGAATACGCGCATTCGCCACGGTAAGACGTGAGCTTAACTCCTGTTGTGCCGCCTGCTGTGCAGCCTGTAATTCTGCTGTGTGCTGGGCCGCTTTGTCTGTTACCCATTGCTTGCCGTTCCAGGTATCAAATTTCGTTGCCGGAGCCAGTAGCGTTACCTCTTCGGGTAGCTCACCCATCGCCGTGACAGTCGAGGCTTCCCGTGTCACGGTGTTGTAAACGGTTTGACCCCGATAATCGGGGACATGCTCCCACGACCTGCCATCCGCCGTGCGACGCAGTGCCTGGCCGTCCGGCGGTAACTCTGGCTTATCGGGGTAACTGTGGGCGGGGAGACCTACGCCCGGCATGAGGTATTCCATGGTGGCGCAATAGTATTCCCCCGTGTCTTGATCGACATGATAGACAATGATCCAGCCAGCCTTTTTGCTGAGTCCGTCTTCGCCTAATTCGGCAGTTTCAATATCTGTTGAATATTTGCTCATTATACTGCTCTCACAATGTAGTTAAAGGCGATGTTGCGCGGGCGGGTTTCGTTAGCGGTTCGCGTCTGGCGCGATGAATCAAATACCCCGCGTGCGCCACCTCTGTGGCGTGTTGATGCCGCGTCATAATTGACCTTCGCGGTTCTGTCGATGTATAAGGCCCCGGAGGGGGGATAATCGATATCTCCACCCGCCGTCATATCGTCCATAGCCCATTTTGCCGTTATCGGTTGCATCGCATCATCCTGCGCCGAGAGAAGTGCACGCCCGGTATCAACCTTCCTTCCATCATCCCAGCCGCGGATAAATTCGCCGCGCAGGTCTGGCAGGTTGCCGCTGGGGTAGAAAGAGGCTAAAACCGGATAGGCTGTTTTGTTAAATGCCTGCCCGTTGCATCTCAGCCACCCGGAAGGGGGAACTTCGCCCGGGAACGGCAGCGGAATACCCGCCAGTTCATCGGCGGTGCAAACCTGCGCCCAGGCAGACCAGGGCGCACCCCCCACATCCCGACGGCTGCGAATATAAACCGGGGCTTGAGCACCAGTGATACTGGTACCGCTCCAGCCCATCAGCAATTCACCCTCCCCGCCAGACGATGCGCCTTTGAGATGAATGACATTACCGTAAGGGGTCGGATAACCATTGTTGTAGGCCTCATACATCTGGATACCGGACGCACCCTGATCGTTGCCACTTAATGCCGGAACCCGGCCACGGGATACCAGCGTATTGACAGCGCCGCCGATATCTAATTTGTTTTCAACCGCTTTACGTATGGCGCTTAACGCCTGCTGTACCGTTTCGCTTTTACCGTCAGGCTGTTGACTGCCGATCTTCGTCGCACCATCGGATTTCGCCAGTTCGGTCAGCACATCGGCGGCAGTTCCGGCAGGCGGTAGTGCCGCAATGGGTGCCCCCAGTGCATCAAAGGAAAGCAGCTTACCGGCACGTGTGGCCGCATCAGGTATAGGGGAAATGACCGCTTCAGGCACGCGCAGGGCGCGATGGTTTGTCGCGTTGTTTAACGTTTCAATGTGCTGATTGGTTTTTTTATCCAGCGTATTTGCATAGCCTTTTGTGGCCG
This sequence comes from Type-A symbiont of Plautia stali, assembly GCF_059731155.1. Taxonomy (NCBI): domain Bacteria; species Type-A symbiont of Plautia stali. The sequence goes on from NZ_AP035891.1 coordinate 3,231,169, forward strand.
CATCCTGATCATTTACCGGGTCGGCAAGACTGGCAATGCGGTACCCCTTTGCACTGAACGGGCCACCAGAAACAGGCCGTAACAATGCAAAGCCGAGTGAAACAAAGCTTTGCTTTATCGCCATCCACAGGCGATCAAAATCGAGGTTAACGGTATCTGCCAGTAAATCGCCATTATCCTGGTATTCCGTCAGGCGCACCGGCGCGACAACACGCTCAATCATGACGATAACGTTATTTGCCGGGGGAGTTAAAAATGTGACCTCGCCGCCGTTAACGTTGTCAATCCCTGTCACGGTAAACCCTGTGGAAACCACCTCACCATCCAGAGAAACGGTTAAATCTCCTGCATTGATCAGATAAAATTCATAAGGAAAAACAGTGGTTACACCGTTTGCGGTATAGATGTTGTAGGGGGTTTGATCAGGGACTGCCATACCTTCGCCTTAATAGTCAGTATCGACCATGATTTCACCATCGTAGGGGTGCCAATTATCCCGACGGGTGGCGTTCGGTTTCCCGACCAATTTACCGATACGCACCGGCGTTTGACTAATTGCCCCCGCGCCTGAGTCGATATAGTCATCAGGCTGATCGGCAACCGCTGGATTGAAATCGCGCATCTGGTCATACATGGGGCCGTCCAGCACATCGCTGTGAGCCCACAGGAAACGAGAGGAAAGCGGAGCCTCGAACGCATCGAGAATACGCTTTTGTTTGTTGGTGACGCTAAATGCTTCCTGAACGCCGCACCCGCTACCCTTCAATGCCTGACGTAGCAGTTTTCCGGCAAAGCTGCCGGGGCCGTTCACTTCCACCACCACGCGGGGTATCTGGTACCTGATGACCAGGTCGCGTATCTGCACCACCTGGCCGCCAGTGATTTTGTCATTATCATCGAATTTTGCCAGATCTCCGGTCAGCGCCTGGCACACCTGCCAATACAAATGCCCGCGCGCGTCGGTCAGCATCAACGAAAAGGCACTGGCATCTGCCTTAACTTTTCCTGTGGCCACGTCCCACCAGGCGACCGCGCCGACGATTTGCACGCCACCCAGCCACATAGCGCAAACGCCATTTGCATGGCGGATTTCAGGATGCACAGCGTATTCACGGATGCGATCAGGATTGAGCCGTACATCACCCACCGGCTTACTGTGAAGCTGATACTGGCTGTCCCATTCGTTGATGGTGCGCGTTTCGCGGCGACGGCGTAGCATTTCGTCACGGGTAAACCGTTCCGGCCACGCACACCCGGCGTAACAGTCGATCAGCATGTCCGGCGCTTCGGCAAAAACGATACCGTCAGCGCTCAACAGATAATCGCTCCCCTCCACCAGCAGTCGCGCCCCGTGGTAAATCCCGGCAAAAACAAATTCCGGCCGGAACGGTAACGCGTATTCCTTGTGCCTGGCGTCCTTTTCCTCGAGACGGTATTCATGCTGAAACAGCCTGATGGTAAGACAGTCAGCGCCCAATTTTTCCACCTCGTCATAAAGGCTGTCATGGGTGTGTGGGGTACCGACATACAGCTTGCGTCCGCCCGGTACCAGAATATGCGTTTGCTCCCCGAGCCGAGACCGCAATTTTTCGCGCGCTTCCGGCGTCTGGATATTTTTCGGGACTTCCACGTCATCGTTCTGGCACTCGTCGGCGCGGGCAGAGGTGACGTTAGAAAGAATGCCCCTGGCGTACATGCTGGCGTTTCGCCTGTCCAGCGCGCTGTTTACCCACCACTGTTCTACGGTGCCTTGTCCGTCCGGCAGCATGCCGCGCGTCAAAGGATGGTTTCGGATGACGTTCTGTGTGTCGCGGCTGGTTTTATACGCGGTACCATCGGATTCCGACTGGTGCAAAATACGGTAGGTGTGGTCACGGTAATACCGCCAGGCGTTATACACGGCGAGGAGGGTCGATTTACCAAAGCCACGAAAGCAGCGGAGCACCGCCAAATCGCCGCGATGCTCCAGCCAGTTAACGGCACGGTAATGACATTCCGGCACCGCCCACTTCATGCGCTCCGCCCACATGATGAAGAAGGCGACAAAGGACATCATTTTTTCCCTTTCTGTAACCGCTCAATGATGGCCGCTGCTTCCCGTTCAGCGGCTGCGACCCTCTGCCCTAAACCAAAATCATCATCGTCTTCCCCCTCGGCTGTCGGGGTACCGCCGCGCGTATGCATGCCGATAAGGGTATGCACCTTGGTTAACAGCGTCAGTGTGGCCGCCGCGTTCTTCTTGAACCAGTAGCGATCGCCACGCTCCTGTTTGGTGTGCTTGTCGATGGCTTTGCCCGCGCCGGGCCAGTTATCGGGATCGGCTTCAGTCAGCACGGTATCGGTGAGCTTGTCGCTCAGAACGGAAAGGCGGGTTTTGTGATCGTTATGCATAAGAAATAGCCCCATGATAAACATGAGGCTACGATGCTATGGGTGAGCGTTCGGTTTTCTGACTATTGCGGTCGTTGCTGCCTTCTTCTGAACTTGAAGACCTAAGCCCGAATTTGGGCTTAGGTCAAGACAGTTTCTACTTGTAGAAACCAGGAAGCACCCGAAACACCAAATAACCTTCCTTGTCAGTACGCCCAAGCCAGTACCGTGCACAGTATGACCGCTATTCCTTGTAGTGACTGAGTTGCATAGAGTACATACACCATTCCTTTTCGAGCCAAGATAGCGGACAACGTACCCGATGCTAGGGATACAACAACAAAGGCCAGAATAGTCCACCAACCTAAAGATAAGGCCGCTCTCCAAATTAAAGCTATGCATAACGGAATGCTAAGGATGCTTAAAACCTCAGCAGCGAGACTTACAGACTGATGTTTTGTTGTTTGCGCCAGCAATGTACTTACTGAAATTCCTATAAGTGCAGTAATTAATCCCAAATCGCTATACATAGCTATTCCTTTTATCGAGAAAATGGGTTACCCGCTAAATGCTCTACTAAAATCGGGCATTCTATCCGGCATTGTTTCACCGGGTGTCCACCAAAATTTTTTGGTCATATTCTTTTTGCGCACGTTGGCGCATTCTGCGTAGATAGCCAGGGGAAAAATACTCCTGAATATCGTGGAAAATCATATGATCTAGTGCTGCTTTTGCATACCAAAGATTTGCACCCGGCGTATGGCTTTTTGCAAAGCGAACCCAACCAGCGCCAACATGAACATCATCCCCAGCAGCAGCTTTATGAACTGCACCTAAAGTCAGGTTATAAAGTGCTTCAACATCCCCGGCAACAGGGCCCTCGATTGAAGCAATAACACTACTACCGTATTGCGTTTGGTTTGCTAAAAGGAAATCCCCGTAAAGGCCAAGAGCTCCACCTTTTAAAAATGCTTGCCCCCAAAACTCGGGTGATGATATGTCGCGCGGATCTCGACCGCTAGCAATTTCGTTAAGCTGAACAGCCATAGCCCCCAGCAAGGTAGAAGAGACGAGAAGCGCCGCCGCATACGTTGCCTTACCCGCCCCCTCTTGCGCCATCGCCCGGCGTACATGGCGCATAACAACAGTAACGGGAAAGCTTTTAAATTGCAGAGCCGAACGCCACAATTCACCATCCCACGTACCACGTTCCGTACCTCTGTACATGAAAACACGTTCCCTCGCACCAGGTTCAATGGTGCCCATGCCAGCTTCGTCCTGCACGACGCCGAGTAGTTTTGTTGCTGCATCATCACGTAGACGAGCGGGCGTGGTAGCAAATTGTTTTGCCAGTGGATCGAGTTGCTTATCTGTAAGAGCCAGAATTTCGTTGTGGGTTAAAACAGTATCACCCAAACCACTCAAATCAGTCACATCCGCTTTGCGCCACACAGCCCAATCAGCCGCGGTTACCCCGGCATTTTGCAATCGCTGCCTATCCCCTGCCTCTAATTTATCTAATGAGGCATGCTTACGCGTCAACGAACCAATCGCATCAAACATCACAGCCCCTAATCCTTGGTTACTGGCTGCACTTAAGGCATTAAGACCGGATGCACGCATAACCAATCCCGCCACTTTTCGGGCAGCGGATGACACCCTGCCAGACGTATCAGTTAATGTACCCAGGGAATCATCTGCAAAACGTGATAGGGAGTTTAGGTAATAGTTGATCCCAAGCCCAGCCCGTCGCGCTGCGGCCCTAGCCTCAGAATTTGCTGGATTGAGAAGCTTTAATTCATTCTCAAAAACCTGCACCACTGGAAGATTATTTATCTTGGCAGTAATCATGAGATTACCCTGATCACCAACCGCTGCCAGCGTGGCAGAGCCCAAACGGGAAGCAACATTAATGTTTCGGTAGGTATCAAATGCATTTTTCAGCAATACAGATTCTGGGATGTCTTGCTGCCCGGCAACATCTTTATATAGTCGCTCCGCTCGTTTTGCTGCGCGTTCAGTTCGTTTTGCATGTGCGGGATCTGCATCTATCATGGATTGACGCGCCATATCCAGTTGAGTACGAAACTGCAAATCAGAATTAGGGCCAAGTGTTTCAATCAACGCTATATCCCGAGACAACCTTTCGACATGCCCAACCAATAGCGATAAGAGATCTTTGTCGCCATACTTTTGCTGCGCCATCATAAAACTGTCCGCATCCTTGTAGTGGATGCTTCTTGACTCACTTCCGTGATTCGCGCGCAAGCTATTGCCAGCAAAGCGCCCAGGCTCAACCTTATTCACCCCACCCGTAGCAATCGTCCGTGCCGCATGAGAAAGAAATTCTCGTAACTGAGCTTCCGTCATCAGTGTACCGTCTTCATTCAGATATGTGCGACGATCTACCCAATTTACATGGTCATCAATCCACGCTTGTTTGTTTTTCGCCACCCTTAGCTGAGAGTGATTACGCGGCATAGCCCATGACTCCAGACGCCCAATTGCCCCGCCAGCGTTATTAAAACGTTGGCGCAGATATTCTGTTACGTCATGAAATTCTTTTGCTGCCGCTTTTGCTGCTGCATTTCCACTACTTTCACCATGTAGCTCTCTTATTACCGCCCTATTCTGTTCAGGATCTGCCAGCAAGCTAAATAATTTTCCTTTAGTAGTTTCCACCAAGGTCAACATTCGAGATAACGCCATATCCCTGATTGCTTTAGCTTGAGACTCCACGGATAAAACCCCACTGCGTTGATCGGAATCAAACGCAATAAGTCGGTCAAGTGCACGGATAGGAGTATCACCAGAGCTTTCCACATAATTTTTAACGCGGTCATGGGCCAGAATAGTTAGCGCAGTGCGCCATTTTTTTAATTTTGCCTCACGAGTTATGTCGTCTGCTGCTGATTTCCCCGCCTCCCTTAACCGATCCGCCCGAGACATTGACATCCACCCTGGGTTATTTTTCGCAAGGCGTTTGTGATGCTGATTGATACGATTTTCTATGCCGCGCACCTCTGCCTGATTAAGAGGGCGACCAATTGCATTAACAACCGCCTGAATACATTCTGCTCTCATTGATTACCATGCCTTAGTTCACATTCAATTGCAGCCATAACCCCCCGCGCATCCTGCTCAGCACGAGTAATTAACGCATCATCATCTCTTAGCATTTCCGTTGCGGAACGCTGGAAATTATTCCCCAAATCGTCTTCAACACGCACAGCAATGTCACCACGGCGGGCTAATACCTGGTTTGCGTTATCGATATCTCTCAGTAACGGATCAACATCCTGTGTTACCGTTTCAGATACTGTGTCTGGTTTATAAGTCACATCCACCTGGGGGTTATTTGGTCGCGCGGGGGAGTCATCAGGCGTAATGTTGGGTAGCTCTCGACCAATAAAGCTGGCGTCAAAAACCCCCTCAATACCTGATACATCAACTGGTTCACCTCGATTAAGCTGCTCGGATGCAGTGTCCAACGCGCGCTGGTGTGCAAGATTAGAGGCCATATCGGCAGGTAATCCAGGGGCTGTATCTTCCCTGAAGTATTGCGCATTTCTTGCCGTTAATGCCGCATCAACCGCCGCTGGCGTTGCTGGCGCTCCCGCGTGGGCCAAGCCGCCAAACGCAGCCCCTAGCACCGTATCTGCGATTAACGCGGTAGCGTCCCAGACCTTGTATTGGCGAGCCATATCCTGATAGCCGCGATCTTCCAGATAAGAGCCAGTAGCCCCCCTTTGCGCTATACCAAGAGTGGCATTACTCACAGCCCCAGATGCAAGCCTGGATAACAACGTTTTTGCATAAGGCGCGGCTGGCATAGCGGCACCCACACCAAGAGTTACCCCTTCAATAACTGCGCGCCCTGCTGCGGTTTCATCATCTAATCCCTTGCGACGACCTTCATCATCAAGAAAAATAGCTTCTGTTCCACCAGCCAATACCGCCCACCAGCGACCCCGCCAGACAAAACCCCAACACCAGCCCTCGACATTACATCCCCCAACCCATTTAATATCTGACCAGTTACCGTTGTGACGGTAGGGTCTGGGGTTTGCAATTCGATATTTTTACGTACGATCCCAAGCTGCTCGTCAAGGTACCCTTGGATGTCTGTACCCGCGTACTCATCTACCCTTTTAGCGATAGGCGAAAGCAATTCTGTCGCGGGAGCACCAATTGCATAAGACAGCTTATTTAGTCCCCGATCAACACCGCGAATAGGTTCGACGATTAAATCACTAACAGAAAAAACACCGGGATTTATCTGCTTTTCAGATATGTGATTGAAACGTAAGATATCATCAACAAACTGTCGATTTTCATTTTCATCAAAAGAAAAGATATCCATTATTCACCCCCTCCATAAAGAGAGAATGCTTCTGTTTTTAGATAATCAGGAACACCAAAATTAGCGGGGTTGTCGCCAAATTTTATATCTTTTATTTTTTGGTTAATAACAGCGGCTTCGGCATTGTTAATGCCATCAATAGTGGCTTTTGAAAGATTAACAGTTAACGGGCGACCCTTCTTGTCGATCAATGCATCAATACCCTGACTGACTATATAATCACCATCACTACCAGCAGGGACTAAATTGAACAAGCTGGCTTGCTTAGCCCTCGACACATCCATCCCCTGACGCTCCAACGCCTGATAAAGCAACGCAGGATAGCGATATTTAAAATCGCTGGTACTTACACCGACAGGAACAAAAACTTTTTGTCCACCGAGTGTAATCGCTTCTCCTATCGTTTTGTTTAAAGCATCTTGTACCTGGGAACGGGTAACATCCGTTGAGTAATTTCCTTTTTGTGTGGCATCACCGACGCCATAGGCAAAGGTTAGGGTTAAGGCGTTTTGTCGCGCTTGCGGCCTACCGGCAAACGCATCACCGACGATAGAATCAAACTCCGCTTCCCAAGTTTTTTTAGCCTCATCCCAACTCGACATATCCCCCTTCTGCCCTTTAATTTGATCATACCCTTGGAGAACCTTATTTGTGCTTTCCATGCTTGGTAAAGATCCAGCTAATGCCGCTGTAGGCGTTTCTGGGTATATTTGCTGCATCAGTGCCTTATAGTCACGATCATTCGGCACCATGTTACGCAAACGCGTTAATATTTCAGATTTTTGCCCGCTGGTTTTGTCTTTTAACATTCCAGCCAGATAAGTGGCCTCCTGAGGCAATAAAACTTTATGGGGAACTTTAAAGCCCACAGTTGAGCTAATGGCATCCAACGTGGCGGAACGTTCCTGCAATTGCTGTGAGAAACGCTGACTTATATCCGCCCCATCCATAGCGCTCATCGCTGCGGCGGTTGTCGGATTTAGGGCGATCATGTCGAGCGGCGTAATCGCATCCCCCGTGCGGTTTTGGTTGAACAGCAATGGGGTTTCCATTAACTGCTTATTGGTCTTCTGGACGGCCGTAGTTAACCGCTGAGCCAGTCGCCACTGTCGCATATCTCCGCCATTCGCGTTCAGGTCGGCATAGAGATTGTTCACGTAATTTTGCGAAGCGACCGGACCGGAAGAAATAACCTTCCGAATGGTGTCTTGATCGGAAAGTAAATCCTTTACCTCCGCCTCCACGCTGGTTCCCCTTGTGGCGGCAATCACGCTTTCCTGCTGCTCTGCGGTGGTGGGTAAATCTGAATATACCTGCTGAGCAAAAGAATTATACGTTCTGGCCGCTAATGCCTCGCGCTTTGCCTCTGCCGCTGCTGCCTTTGCCCCTAACCGCGACTGATAGTCCATAGCCTGATTCAGCAACGCCTTGCGCTTGTCTGGATCAAGCTTATCCAGGTAAAAACCCTTTTCAGAGGTAAGCTGATGGGTTAAGTCAGACAAGGCTGCGCCGTTATCTCTCGCCTCCATTACTCGCTGCTGCGCCTGGTTGAACCAGTTTCGATCAACCCAGCTTTGGCGCACCTTGGCCCACTGCGCACCATAACCAATCCGCCCCTGTTCCTCGTACGCAGCAGACATGGCGTTGATTTTTTCGATATCTGCGCCGGGATAATTAGCCAACCTGCCCAGCTTATCCAGCCCGCTGTCGACCTGATCACGCGCTTCTATTTTCAGTGCTGCGTGCGCGTAGCCCTGCGCCGTGGTGAGTCCGTCAGATTCGTAGCGCTTTAGCCCGCCCTCTGCAACCTGTGTTTCTGCCATACCCAGCCCGGCGAATTGCGGCTTTTCCAGCTTTCCCACCGCGTCGTGATAGACATTCTCTACCTGATCCGCACGCAGTGTGCCGTCCTCAACACCACGGCGTATCGATTCGATAATGTCCTTCAGCCTGATTTGATAATCGAGCATGGCGTCGCCAGCACGCGCGCGCACGACCGCGTTAATCTCTTGCTTTACATCACCGGCCAGCCCAGCCACGGCTTGCCCGATAGCCCCCGTACCGCTCACATTGACGCGCGTTGGCTGAGGTGTGGGAACCGCATTACCAAAATGACCCGTTGGGATACGCATTACTTAATCCCCATGTTGCCGAACAGGTTGTTTGTTGATGCGCCGGTTTTGCTTGCTGGCTTATCTTGCGCGGTCTTCCAGCCAGAATACGCTTTCGCGCCAGATGACAGTAACGAACTCCCCGCACGGATATACCCCGACGTGGCAGCATTGCGACCGCTAATCCTGTCGGCCTGACCTTGTGCCCGATAGCGTGAAGCGGCGTTTTGGCCGTTTAAAATGCTCATCGTGGCGTCTTCTTCCGCATCACCCACAATCCCCGATGTAATGCGCAGTGCGGTACCCGATCCCGTTTCAACGCCTGAGGCGGCATACGCTGCGTTGGCCTGTGCTGCCTGTGCCGCACCCGCTTTTCGGAGGCGTTCGGCCTCTACCCGTGCCGCCGATTTTGCGGCCTCCGCGTCGGCCTCTGCCTGGCTGGCCTGATAATCCGCCATGCTTTTTTGCTGCATACCACTCGCTACCGCCCCCCCGCGGCAAGAACGGACGAGCCTATAGCGGCAATGGCTAATGTAACCGGATCACACATGGTTAAACCTCCATCGAATACAACAGGCCAGCGCGTACCAGCCCCAGCCGTTGGTACAGTTCGCCGGTACGCGCTTCATGAATACCCGTGGTGATACCCATACGGATTTCCCGCACGCCGTTTTCTTTCGCCCAGGCGATAAACGCTTTCACCAGTCGGTATCCGGCGGTGGCGCCACGCCGTTCAGCGTCGATAAAAACGCCGTATTCAAACGCCATACGGTCGGTAGAAAACCACTGTTCAGCGATGCCGCCCCCCATCCAGCCGATAATCTGCCCGTCGTGCTCCGCGACCAGCACCACACCAAAATGGGAATCAATGAGCTGCTCCGCCAGTGCGCGGCATTTTTCCGCACTGAACGAAAAATTGCGGTACCGCGATTCCTGGTGCAGGCGCATACCCAGCAGTACCAGCGCCGGAATATCCTCTTTTGTTGCCGGTCGGATCATGGTTAGCCCCCGTTACTGGTGAAAGTGGTCATCACTGCCAGCAGGGTGAAACGGCAGTGGCTGCAATTGCTGAATGCGTAATGTGTCTTCGCCTTTTTCCCAGCCGAGTTTTCCCCACGCGTGATCGCCGGTAAAAAGCGGTGCGGGCTGGTTGAGAATTTTCGGGCCAAAACGACGAAAAGGAATGGGTTGCCCGTTGCAGGTGGCGCCGGTGGTGTCGAGAAAAACGCATGGTGACTTCGCTGGTGCGTTTCCTGGCGTTCTGTACGGTACCTTCGCTGGTAGAGACTTCCTGTGTCAGCGTTTCTATCGTGGTGTTAAAATGCAGCCCGATGGCGACGCTTTTCGCGGTGCGGGTCAGCGTGACAGCGCCGCCGGTGACTACCTGTGAGGGCATGACGTTGCCGTCTGCGACGATATCAACGGTTTTTCCTTCCAGGTGGTTTAAGCCGCTCCATGCTTTTACGCCCGCTTCGCTGGTGCCGGTAACCGCCGCATCACTGTGCAACGCATCCACCAGTAATTCAACGTAACGCACCGTTTGGCCGTTAATCTCACGTTTAACGATGGTATAGACCGCATCGCCCGAATCGGTAGGAATAGAAGATACCGACTCAAAAGCCCCTCGGTGACATGCCGCGACCAGGCGATCACATCCTGCGAACGGTCGAGCACCATCGAACACAGGGTGCCGTCTGCGCGTATCAGCCAGGCGATAGAATCCGGCTGCTGCTGGTAGGCCATTTCCACAATGCCCGGTTCCGTGATGTGCTCAGACAGCACAGACAGGTCATTAGCGGAATAGGCGACGTAGCTGTCGGGGTCATAAGCGACCGCAAACAGTTTGCGCCCGGCGCGCTGGATAAAAAGGATTTCGGTACCCACGCGTACCGGGCGGATCGTATTGCAACCGTAGGTGCTGGGATTTTTTACGGATATATTGGTCGGCGTGATTGCGGCATCCGAGCCGCCGGTTAACGTAAACTCGCCACCGTAGGTCAGCGCAATAAGCGTATTCATCTGTGCTAAATGCACGACAGGGTTTAGCTGGTCAGAGGACACCGTAAACGACATGGCACCGTCGTCCTTGTTGCCCGGCTCGAAAGAGAGATAAGAACCCGTTTCGCTAAACCACACAGTTTGCGGGTACGACGGAGAACCGGCCAGTACCAGCCGTTGCTGGTAGAACGTCACGGCACCCGGATAGCCCAACTCTTTCGACCACACGCTGTCCTCGCGCGTCCATGCCCCGGTGAGGCTGCCTGCGTAGCGGAAAGGTCGGAACGAATAACGCCTGCGGCTTTCTGTGCGTTGGTGATGGTGTTGATCAGCACCAGGCCGCTATTGATACGCACGTACGACCCGACATCAGCAGCCACCCAGCCGGTACCTGTAAAACGTTTGCCCGCTTCATCATCCCATAGCGTCAGCGTGATGGCAGAGCCAACAAACGCTTTTACCGACGGCTTGCACCATTTTTCCGGTGTGTCGCGGATTTCATCAAACGGCATCACCACAAATTCAGCAGCAGCCAGCCTCCAGTCGGTTTGCGCCCGGCGCTGTAACCGTTGCGGCGGGATATCCTGGTGAACCAGAAACATCGTGTCCGCCCCCTGCACGAATTTCACTTCGGACAGCATGCTTTCAGTGAACGGGCTTTCGATTTCATAAGGGGTTAAATCATCCCTGACCACCTGCGCGCCGTTCTGGAAAAAGCGCACATAGCGGTCGCCGAATTCCAGTTCGTACGCCTGCGAGCGGTTAAACACGAAAGGGATCAGGCGGGATTTTTTATCAGCGTATTTCGTGGCCGCAATAAACCGCGTACCGGGGCGGCGCTTAACGCCACCGTGAACCATACACACCGCGTTCTCTACCTGTTTCGCTCCGTTGGCATAACGCGCAATATCAACACGCCCCATTAAGCGCGGGGAAATTTCACCGGCGGTAAAATTGGTTTTTATCAGGTTGGCGCGCATGGTTAAAACCTCGACGTGAGCAACGGATAACCGCCAAGCGCTTCTGGCGGATCTTCCTGCCCGTCAATGGCCCTGGCCTGACGCAGCAGATAGGCGGCTTCCTGGGTCAGCGCATCGCGCAGGCTGGCGGATGCTGTTACCGCATAGGCTATCTTTGCTGCCATAAACGCTTCTGCCAGCGCCACCAGCGCCGGATCCCACGTTGATTCATCCTCGTTGCGGAAGAGGTAGCGCAGTTTCAGCGCGTTAATACTGGCGAAGATTTTCCGCCCCTCTACGCGATACGGGATATCGTCTGACGCATCGCCCACAGACAGGACGCGCAGCACGTCACCCGGCAGCGGAAACTGATACGCAAAGCCAAAAGCAGGGGCGGTACTGGAAGGGGAGAGCACCACGCGCTTAACGGCGCAGTTCCACGGGTGTTTACGCAATAAATCTTCGCGGACGGTGGGGTAAACGTTGGCACACAGGCGCGCGCTGTCGGAGTCCTGTTTAAAATCGTTAATGGGATTCTGCCCGAGGATAAGCAGCGCGTTAGAACAGATAGAAACACTGGAAGCCATAGCGGTACCTTTAACAAAAAGGCCGGGGTGTTACCCCCGGCAATACCCACGCGGCGTTACGCTACAAAACCAATCGCCACCACTTTCTTCTCGCTGGCGCGACCTGCACCGTAAGACGCATCCACGGAAATCTGGATGGTGTTGTTTTTGTCACGGCGCGGGCCGATATCGACGTTATATTCCGCGCCGGTACCGAAATGCACGGCAGACTTCGCCCAGGCCACCGTGGTTTTAGTGGTCACGTTTTTCTCCGTTACTGAATCCAGCGCTTCATAAGCGATCCACTGGAAGCCCAGCCAGTGGTTAGACACCGACCCTTCCTGCAACATCTTGACCGCCATAAAGTCGGCGCTGGTCAGTGTGGTGTCGCTCAGGATTTGCGTCAGCATGTCGGCGTTGTAAGCGATGTAAAGCTGTTCGCCGTTCTGCTCGTCACATTCGTTGCGGCGGAACATCGCCTTGGCGGCGATCAGTTTGGCTTTGGTCAAGCCCGTGCCACCCGCTACAATTTTCTGGGACGCAGGAAGCGCCACGTTGGTGTAAGCGCCGTTGTTTTCCGTCTTGCGCGCTACCGCATCCAGCAATGCACGGTAAATCACCGTATCCTTGCGGCGGTTGGTGGCGGCCAGCGTCAATTGCAGATAGGGCCCCTGAGGATCAGCAATCAGCTTGCGCAGGTCGCGCTTTTCGACAGGCACGAACACACCGTAATCCGCCATCAGCGCATTACGGGTACCGGCTTCCGGCACATCCCACACCGTGTCACCGAAACGCGTGGTGATCGCGTTCATTTCGATGGTGCCCATATCGTTGATGGTGAACGACGCACCGGTGATCTGCCCGCGATCCTGTACCGCTGCCTGTAGGCGGGAATCTTTTTGCTGTGAGGCAATCTCAAAAGAATCATGAAACTGCGTTACAAAGGCGGCGGTGATCATATTTTTGTTGGCATCAAAAGCCATAATGCGCACTCCAGTTCTGTTTCGCCTGCGGGGTGTCGGTTTCCCGGCCCAATACACCGACTGCCTGGCGCTTACAGACGGCGGGAAATCAGGTATCCGGCTACCACGCCGGGCTGGTGGAGTGATTTTGCGCAAGGTGTGCGTTCGGTTTCCCGACCAAATAAAAAAGCCAGCGCTCAGGCTGGCGTGGTGTGACATGTCACAGCATTACGCTACCGGTGTGTTGCCGTAGGTTTTCGCGTAGTACGCCTGGACACGCGCAGAGATTTTTTCATGATCGGCATGTTCCGGATCCATATAGGCATCCGACTTCATCAAATCACGAATGGTCTGTTGCTCTTCCAGATTGATATCGCTGCCAGCGGGGAATCTTCCTGCATTTCTCCGCCGATTTTTGCCAGCAGGCGGATGACCATCGGGTTGTTGCCGACTTCGTCAATGCGGCCTTTGTCGGCATCATCCGCCAGAGCATTAAACGCCCGGTACGCCAGCCCGATGTTTTTGTTAAATTCCGCATCGGTTTTCCATACCTCGCGTAATGCTGTACTGGCGGTTTCCTGATCCAGTTGCGCGGCACCGCCCACCAGTTCCGGCGCACGCTGCATATATTCATTGAGCACAAAACTTAACTGGTCATTGGTCAGCCCCCTGGCATGGGCCGATTTTAAAAAGCCCTGCATTTGGGGATCGGCTTTAAAATCGTCCCAGTTGAAGCCCCCGGCATCTACCTCAGGCGCATATTCATCAGGCGTTTTTGGTGGCGCGTCCCCGCGGCCAAGGCGCTTTTCCAGATGCGTATGCGCATCCGCCAGTTTGCGGGCAGAGCTTTCAATATTGAGGGTGCCGTCTTCGCCCACCACGCGGTATTTTTCCGGCAGCCAGTCTGTCGCGCCCGGCTGCTGTGCTGCGCCAGTATTGAGCAAAGCGCCGCCACCTTCGCCACCCGCATTACCACCGCCGCCGTTACCACCATCGCCACCCCCTGAGCCTTCGCCTTCACTCGCCTGATTCATGAACGGGAATTTAAGCTTCCACATCGTCGTTTACTCCGTCTGCTTCGTTAAGCCTGCGTAAAATGAAATCGAGCACATCACGTCGCCCGGCGTTAAAACATGTCTGGCGATCCCCCTCAGAGCCCCCCCTGACGTACACGGCACCCCCCAAAGCGCCGCGTTAATTCTTCCAGCACCTGCGGGCCGCCCGGCGTTTCTTCAAAAGGCGTCGGTAGTCCTCAGGGCGAACGGGCTTATTGATCATCGTACTCCCCGGCCATCTGCTGAACCAATGCGGTACCGACTTCCCTGCCTGCCGAGGTCGCCGCTTCCTGCCTGCCTGCATCAGCATGTGTTGCTGTGCTGCCTGCTGCTGTACTTGCCTGCGTTGTTCACGTAAACGGGCCACATCGTCGGCACTGCGAATCACTTTGGCGGGAACACCCAGCGCCTCGGACACAACACGGGCCGCTGAGTCGGTATCCAGTAAGTCGGTAACCTCGGGATCAATCTGTGCCAGTTGCGCGATGTTGGCCCCGGCACGCTCAATGGCGGTCACGTCCTCCAGCTTCTGCGCACGGGCCAGCGGGGAAATGTAGTGCACGTTGAAATTGGCAGAGTCCATGCCCTCGGGCGCGGCGGGGAAAATGCCTGCGCGGTACGCAATGCCGAAACAGCGCTGAACCAGGATTTGCAGGTATTCAGCCTGAAAGCGTCCGTACACCGGGCCGAGTAATTGGCGGATGAGCGCAACCCGTACATGTACCTCGGTGGCGGTCATGGCGGGGCCGTCCTGCGGCTGTAGCTGGTCGGCCATCAGGATCTTGCGGATTTGCGCCCGTAGTTTTTCTTCGGACGTAAACGCAACGTTAAAATCGGCCCCCGTCAGCAACGGTTTCATGCTCTCCACACTGTTCGCCACGATAATGCGGCGTGGACCCACCTTGACGGTGCGCGGGTTAATCACGCCGTCGTCTTCCACAATCCACATGCCGGAAATGGCCAGGTCAGCGGCGGCTTTCTCCATGCGCTTAATTTCGTTCAGTTCTTTGCAGTCGGGCAGCGCGTCATAAACAGGGCCGACACCGTAGGCACTGGCGGGGATTTTCATCCAGCGCGGAACGGCAACGGGGAATTCGTGATAGCCAGACTCGCGCGCGGTGCGCTTGCCCTGCACCTCGATGTGATAGGAGGCAAAGCGCATGTTTTTTGCGAGGCGCGCATTGACCACACAGGTATCACGCGGAAAAATGGCGTGAATAAAATCAAATTTCGCGTCAGGTTTTTTCCTGGCCTCGTCGCGGATTTTGTCGCTGACATTTTTGTCGCCAAATTCTTTTACCGCCTGCTCTGCGGTTAACGGGTAGCAGCGATAAACGGTGTCAACGATGCCATCACGGCGAGACGATGAGACATAGCACTGCGACAGCGGCCACTGCTGGAAGGTAAAGCCGCCCTGCTCCCTGTCCTCATCGATGTAAAGGGCGAACCAGCCAGCAATAACCACATCCAGACAGGCTTCGTAGGCTTCCGCGTCAAAATTGGCCGCGTGAATGTTTTCCCATATCAGCGTTGCACAGGCAGAGAGCCACGTTTTTTGCTCGTCGGTGAGGCTTTCACTGTTTAAATCCATCCACTGCGCGTTTGCGGGCGTCATACCGGACATTAGCGCCGACGCAAGAATGCGCGTGCTGTCCGTTGCGGTACCGTCCAGCAACTGCGCCACCCTGGATTTAGCGCGGCTGGCGTCCAGAACATCGGAAGAAAAGCCAGCCCCGCGCAACGGGTAGGTGAAATCAAAGCACGCGCGCCAGGCCGATTCATTTGACTGGCGTAATGCTTTCAGTGAATCCGCACGACGGATTATTTTGCTGGCGGTTTCGTTGACCACGTTACGCCCCCAGGCTGGTTTTACCGCGTGCACCAGACGCAAGCAGCGACGTGCCGGAATCCGTTGCCCCTTCTGAACCCGTGGTAAGCAGGGACGAGCCTTTTTTGCGTTTACGGCGCGCTGCTGAATCCGCGTTTGCTGCCCTGGCGGCGGCGTCTGCTGCTTTGGCGGCTTCCGCTTCCGGGTCGTACCGCACAACGGTGGGTGAACCTCCTCCACACATGACGGATCCTCCTTAGCCGGGAACGTGCCAGCCCCTGTCAGTCAGTACGGGGGCTTTATGCGGCTTGCGCTGCCCGTCCTCGCTGGTGACTGCGGTACGGGGGGTTTGCGTGGTGGCCTGTTTAACCAGGTCGATAAAATCGAGGTTGTTCGTTAACGGCTGATCCATGAGGTCGGTAAAACCGAGCGTTTCGAACCGGGTGAGGGTTTGAAATGCAGCGGCGTTCAGTCCAGAAAGTGCAGCGTTGCGGGCTGCAATTTCCTCTGTAGCAATACCGCTCCCGCCATCTGCGCCCGCATCAGTTGTGGTATCGGCAATAACCGTTGCGCCAGCACTAGCGGCGTGCAGTTGTTCAGGGGGGTTAGCCGTACCCTCCCCCTCCGATGACGTAATGATTTCGCCCGGAACTTCGATTTGCTTTTTAGGTCGACCCATGTTGCTTACTCCGTTGGCATGTGGAGCTTACAGCATGCGTAAAGGCCTGTTCGGTTTCCCGACTAAAATAATCGATTCGGGGGGCTATTTAACATAATGGCCGTTTTGCGCACCGACGAAATGGCGCTCAAACCTAAAACAGGGTGAAGGGCGCAAAAGATCGTGTTTACTGCGCCGGAATGGGGGCCTTTTGAAAACAACATTTTCGTAACAAATGGCGGGTATCGCCGTTCGCCAGGATCATGCAACGAACCGTGTATTTTTGACACTTTAGCGCTTGCGGTACCGGCTTTGAAAAAAACGGGTGTAAGGGATTTCTTGCGGCGCTCTGTTTGTGACCAGTTCCCACAAGCGGATCAGCGCCTCCCCATCGTCGTAGCGCGGTACCGCTCCCGCTTTCCAGCCATACAGCGCTGACTTGGATACGTGGACGGTTTTCGCTATCTGTTGCTGCGTCATGCCCGCACGTTCGATATCGATGATGACTTTAAACCAGTCGATTTGCATCATGCGAACTCCTCAGGACAAAACGCGCGCACGCGCGAGGGTACAGAGGGACAAAACGCACTGGTTCCCGTGCACGCCGCGAGCAGTATTCTTCCCTCGCAGCACCGCGGCACCAACGTTCCAGCACCTCCTGCATATCTCTGCACATAATCTTCGACCTCAACACCGTTCAACAAAAATTTATTTCAGGCAAACATCTAACCTGCACAACCTCAGAAACAAGGTTGGTTACTGGTTTAATTTAATTTTTTCAATTAGTTAACTAACCAGCCAACCTATTTTGAAAAAAAAAATTCTTCCAATGCGTGCGCGTATGCGCGTGTATGTTTATATAAACTGGTTAGATAGGTTAGCTGGTTAGTTAATTTTATGTTTAATCTATCTTTTTTTTAACCAACCTACTTTTTGAGGTTAGTTAAGGTTGGTTAAAACTTGCATTTTTCTGCGAACTCGTAATTATTTACGTTTTCCCAGCCTCTCGGCTTACCTGCTAAATTTTGCAAACTTGTACATTTCTGCAAATTCGTAATTATTTGCACTTTTCCCAGTGGTAAGGATTACCCGCTAAATTTTGCAACCGACGTTTTTTATACCCAAGATCCTTCATAATTTTGGCAACCCGCATTTCGTCACCCCGCTTGACATACGTTGCTTTAAAGCCAATGGCGTCGATGAGAATATCTTTTGATGTCAGCGGCACTCGCTCACGATTCAATTTAATATCATCACCTGTGAGTTCCACTGTCTCTTGCTCCAGCCATTCAGCGACACTGGTCGTCCAGACTTCATCCTTGACCTCATAGTCGCCGAGAATGGATTTGGCGAGCGTTTCGGCGCGCTCCCAGGCGATACCCTCACGCTTAAATATCGCAACCGCTTCAGCCCATAACTGGATTTTTTCATCAGCAATACCCTGAGCGATAAACTTACTATCGGTTTCATCAGGGATCGTCATGGGCAACCAACGGCGGTTACCTTCAGTATCTGTCAGTGGCGTATCAGAGTTAGAAGTACCGATGAAGCCACAACGACGTAGTAAAGTGACATAATGCTCACGAAACAGACCACGGTTACGATCGGCACGGGTGGAAATGGTCACCCTGACATCACCAATACCCCGCTTATCCATTCCGCGCATCTCGCCAAGTTCAATGACGTTATGCCCGCGCATTTCACGGATGCGTTCTTCCCCCTTTTTGCCGAAGTCAAGCTCCATGTAATGGTCGGGGGTGGGGGCCATTGCACGGATCCCTTCTGATTTATTCTTTCCCTGTTGACTGACGAGGATCACCGCCATATCACCTTTAATACCCGGCTCAAGAGCACGACCGGCAAGCAACGTCCACCAGTAGCGACCGACAGAACGGGTGTAGGCACTCTCTTTTATTCCCCAGTGGCGAATAAAAAATGTATCGATACGCGGTACACCATCCCAGGCTGGCAGTGTGTTTACCCACGCTTTCAGAGAGTCAAACCTGTTTTCCCAGGCGATTAGACGAACTGCACGTTTAACGGCTGCTTCTTCGAATTTCTTGAAGCCCAGACTTTCGAGAGTTGTATGTAGTTTGGTGTAATACTCATCCCGCAGTTGTATGTTCTTACCCTTCGGGGTAGTCAGTATTATCTCATCGCGGAATTCGTCGAGGCGGATCTGTACACCACAGAGATCTGGCCGTCGCAGCGCCAGCAGCACGTTAGAAATAACACCTTCAATTTTATCGTTTTTATCGCGAGTAAATTTGGGCCATGGCAAATACTCCGCAACCTCGTCACCCTTTTCAGTAACGTCCTCAAACTCCTCTACGCTGGCGACAGAAACCCGCTGGCGACCCGCAGCGGGATTGGCAACACCTGATTTCTGAGCATAGGCGAAAATGGCCTGATACCCGGTGCGGTCTGCTTTGAGTTTATTGTCGTCCCAGCGGGTTTCAGCTACAGCAATATCTTCCTGACTACCGCCGCCCGCGGTTGACCAGTCAACCCACAGCTGCCGCGCAGCATTTTCCCAGTCGGTACCTTTAAACCACGCGAGACGACAGCCCATTGACGCCCAGGCGTTATGTCTGCCACATTTGGGATGGGCGTCGGCCAGTACAGCCGGATGCCACATAACTTCGCGCAGGTCGTCAAAGGTCTGTTGGGTAACGTTATTCAGATCAACGAGACGCGATAAGTCATCGTCAGAATGCTCGGATACGGGGCGGATCGGTAAATCACCCGCCCTTGCCAGCAGGATATCGACGGTAACAGGCGTGCCGCTGAAACGTTCGAATATCGCGTTTTCGTCGGGTCCGTAGAGCATATGGTCAGGGTTATAGACGGAACGGTCCCAGCGGACAGGGTAGTCATCCAGCAGACTGATGCAGTCCATCAGCCAGTTTTCTACCGCCGGCCCAAGGATTTTATACTCCTCCGGGGTGACCGAACGGTCCAGCTCCATGCAAATGCGCCAGCGCTGCTCACCCTTTACGGTGGGGTGCAGATGGCTGGGTGTTGAGTACGTGAAGCATGAGAAACGGTCCAGTGCGTCGCGCAACGCCCGCCATGCTTCTTCATCGCAGCCGTCCATATCAAGGAACAGCACATCGCGATCACCCGCATTGAGCGCATAACGGCCAACGGCAGCATCCTTCATTGAATGCCAGATATAGGGCAGGCGTGCTTTTTTGGCGTACATCTGCGCCCGGGTGTCTTCCAGCGAGATGCCGATGGCCTTGCGAAGATCTTCAAGCGTGTCACTAAAACGCCTGAAGTTTTCGCACACCCCCGGCTTGGGCCGGACATCGCTGGCGTGCAGACCCGTTGAATAACGTATGGGCATGGGTCATTTGGCCTTGGTAGTGGATGTGGCGGGGGATTTGGGGGGTAGCCCATCCGCCGCGTTAGGGTAATCTTCACTATTTAAATCATGAGGAGTTACGAGCCATTTAGTGGCCCGGGACCAGTCAATAGCTCTACTACCGCGCGGTTTATATTTACCGGCTATTACTTGGCTGATAAAACCTTGAGATACACCAACCATTGCCGCAAAGGACGATTGGCTAATGTTTTCATGCAAAAGATATTCTTTAAGTTTCATACGTCCTCCAATAATCAATTTTATATTAGCGATACTGATTATCTTGGTCAATAGCGATACTGTTTGCGCCTTATTAGCAACGCAAATAAGGTATATGTATGAGACAAGTGACTGACCAAGATAAACAGACCGCTACCCGCTTGAAGCGGATATGGGATGAAAAGAAGAAAGCTCTAGGCCTTACGCAAGAGAAGGCTGCGGATGCGCTCGGCTTCAACACACAGGGGGCTGTTAGCCAATACCTTAACGGAAAAGTACCATTGAATACTGACACGGTAATCAAGTTTGCTAAGCTTCTTCGTGTCACACCTGAAGAGATAAAACCAGAATTAGCAGATCTTCTTTGTTATGTCAGAGAAACAAGCAACGACTCGCTTAATCGAGCTCCCGAATTGTTCATATCTCCAAAAGAGATGGCTATATTAAAGCTTATAAATCAACTTCCTGAATCAGAAAGAACTCAACTGCACGAAGCTCTTGAAGATCGGAAACGGTATTATGACCGTTTATTTGAAGAAATTGCTCAAGCTCGAGGGCTAAAAGTTAGTTAGGTAACTTTATCCGATAAATCCCTTCCAAGCCGGTAGCCACCGGCTTTTTTTTATACACACCATTACTAAAAAACCATTCATATCAAACTGCTAATAAAATCCGCCCCAATAAATCAGCTTTACTATTGACATTAAAATCAGTAAAGCTAATATTTAAGCCATGCACCACCCGCTCTTTAACAATCTGGACAGGGCAGTCACACCCCGCAATTCAGTGGCCCGCTGAATGTCTTGGCTAACCCGTTGAAACCGGAATGCGAGACTGGAACGTGATGAGGTACATGTGTTTTGCCGCACGTACCCGAAGCAAACGTGAATTTATCAAGCGTCGGCCCTGGTCGCGGGCGCTTTATTAAGTTCGCTGAAATGAAAAACGCGCGGGTAGTTGGTGCTACCCGCGCGTCAGAACAACAGCCAGGCTGAGGAGGCCTAACGATAAATACACTAACAAAACATAACGCACCTGTCATCGCCGGTGTTGAAATTACTACCGATGCTGAAGGTCGCTTCAACCTTAACGCACTGCATAAAGCAAGCGGTGGGGATAACGGTAAACGCCCCTCCCTTTGGCTGGCCAATAAGCAGGTTCAGGAGCTTATCGGAGAACTTGAAGCTAACTTACTGAAAAATAAACAGAGCAAGAATTCCTGCCCTGCTCATAAAACAGTCAATGTTATTAATGGCGGCACTTCACCCGGCACCTTCGCCCACGAACTGCTGGCCATCTCCTATGCCGGGTGGATTAGTCCGGCATTTCAGTTACAGGTCAACCAGACCTTTCTCGACTACCGTACCGGCAGACTGACAAAACCCGATATCAATTCCATCACCCGTAAAGACATTGCGTATTTACTCATCGCCTCCGAAGAGGAGAACGAACGCCTGCGTCTGGAGAATGATCAGATGAAACCGGATGTCGAGGCACTACAGCGGATCGCTAAATCGGAGGGTTGCGTATGTATTACCGATGCGGCCAAGGATTTGCAAATGCGACCCAAAGACCTTTTTTCATACCTCAGTGCTCATCGGTGGATCTACAGACGCCCCGGGGGTAAGAGCTGGCTGGCGTACCAGAACAAAATTCAGACGGGCGTCCTGATGCACAAAGTTCACGTAGTCACCCAAAGCGATGGCACCGAGAAAATGAGGGAACAGGTACTTGTTACACCGAAAGGCCTGACCGCACTTTCCCAACTTCAGGGGGATTAACCCGATGCAACAACCGAAAAAAGTTAAAACCGCCCCGTTAGCCACTGCCCCCGTAAATAATACCGTTCGCCGTCTGCACTACCTGCGCAAACGCGATGAACTGGAACGAAACCCCAACGCCCACTTCCCGATCACCCTTTATATCTGAGGTACTCCATGAGCCTTGAACTTGCCCTGAAAGAAAATACTGAGGCGATACACCAGCTCATTGCAGCCATGCAGAGCGGTAACACCTTGACCCCCGTTGCCTCCCCACAACCGAAAACAGACAGTGCCAGCGTCAAAAAAGCGGAACAGGAAACAAAACCAGCGCCTGATGATACTTCAGAAGACATTTTTGAGCAGGCCAGAAACCTGATTATGAAACTGTCAACAGGCGGCTATCGTAATGAAGCGGTGGAAATTCTGAACAAATTCGGCGCTCAGAAGCTGGGGCAGGTGCCCCAGGAAAATCTGGCAGACGTTGTGATGCTGGCAGAAGCCGCATTGCGGGGGGAGTAAGCCGTGCTAGATATTCACGCGAAACTTTCCCCCTCATCCGCTCACCGCTGGTTACATTGCAACGCGGCACTGGCAGCGGAGCAGTTTGAGCCGAACAAAACCACGAGTTATGCCGAAGAAGGCACAACAGCGCATCATCTGGCCGAAACGATCCTCCGTAACCGGCTGAAACCCCGGTCAAAAGCCAGTCCTGTCCCGCAGGTCAGCCAGGAAATGGTTGATAAGGTGGGAGAGTACGTTGAAGCGGTCTGGACGCTAGCGCAGCAACCCGGCGCGATACTCCTGGTCGAGCAGAAATGCGACTTCTCTCACATCGTTGGTATCCCCAATCAGTTTGGTACATCGGATGCGGTAATCATCACCGGCGACGAGTTGCAGATCCACGACCTCAAATACGGTTATGAGAAAGTGGATGCGTTCGAAAACCCCCAGCTCATGCTTTACGCCCTCGGGGCGCTGGAGCAGGTCAGTCTGATTGCCGACATAAACCGGGTAAGGATGTTTATTCACCAGCCCCGCATCAACCACGTCAGCGAGTACGAATGCAGCATACAAAATCTGGAGGAGTTCGGGCAGAACGTGAAAGCCATCGCTGCCGATGTGCTGCAACTGGCAGACGACGCCGGGAAAAACGGCCCGGATATTATCCCGGCTTCGGCCTATCACCCCGGAGAGAAAACCTGCCGCTGGTGTAAGCGGCGAGGCAAATGCCAGGCGCAGGCGGAGTATGTCGCGGCTGCGCTGATAAATGATTTCAGTGAAATAGCCGACCCGCCTTCTCTGGAAGACGCACTGACCACCGCCCGTCAGAAGCTGGCAGAGTCTGACGGAAAATGGCTGGGCGAAACACTCCCGCTGATTGACCACATCGAAAGCTGGTGTAAAAGCGTCCGCTCTGCGGCATTTAACCTGCTGCAAAATGGGCACCCCGTTCCCGGCTATAAACTGGTTCAGGGTAAACAGGGGAATCGCATCTGGAGTAGTGAAGAAGAGGCAATTTCCCTGCTTAAAGACCAGTTCCGGTATAAAAAGGAAGAAGTTTATACCTTCAAAGTTATCAGCCCGGCGCAGGCTGAGAAACTCATTAAAAAGGCCAACCCGCGCCGCTGGGCGAAGGTAGAAGCCATTATTACCCGCCCTGATGGCAAACCCGCCCTTGTGCCAGAGTCCGATCCCAAACCAGCGTTAAATATCAACCCTGTAAACGACTTTGACGATGTTGAAGCCGCTGAATCCCTCATTTGAATTAAAGGTAAGTATCCATGAAAGTAAAACTGAATAACGTGCGACTGGCATTTCCGGCATTATTTGAACCTAAAACTGTTAACGGTGAAGGTGAGCCACGTTTTAGCGCTGCATTTATTTTCCCACCCGACCATCCCTGCGTGAAAGAAATTGAAGCGGCTATCGCTCAGGCCGCTAAAGAAAAATGGGGGCCGAAAGCCGACAGCGTTCTTAAATCCTTACGCACCGGCCTGAAAGTCTGCCTGCACGATGGCGATGAAAAAGCAGAATACGAGGGCTATCCCGGTAATAAGTTTGTCTCTGCCAGTAATAAAGCCCGACCACTGGTTATCGACCGTGATCGTTCCGCGCTGACCGCCGCCGATGGCAAGCCGTATGCCGGTTGCCACGTTAACGCCACCATCGATATCTGGGCGATGGATAACAATTTTGGCAAGCGTATTAACGCGTCACTGGGCGGCGTCCAGTTCCTGCGCGATGGTGACGCCTTCGCTGGCGGCGGCGTGGCGACGCCGGATGACTTCGAGAATATGAGCGAAGGCGCTGACGCAGAAGCGTTGATTTAAACCCACTCACCACCCGGCACAAACGCCGGGTGTTTTGCAACAAGTAACCCTTTTCGCAAAGCACCCGCAAGGAATAGCTATGCAAAAACTCTGGTTAGACCTTGAAACCTATAGCGAAATTCCCATTAAAAACGGCACCCATGCTTACGCCGAAGGTGCTGAGGTCATGCTGTTTGCCTGGGCGATTGACGATGCGCCGGTGAATGTTTGGGACTTGACTTCCCGTGCGCCCATCCCCCTAAAATTAGCTTCTGCACTAAAAGACCCCGAAGTGCTTCTGTATGCTCACAATTCACATTTCGACCGCACAGTATTAAATCACGCCATGCCGGGGGTAGCAGCCGGTGGCGTTGAGCGCTGGCGCGATACAATGGTCAGGGCGCTGGCACACGGCCTGCCCGGATCGCTGGGCGATCTGTGTGACATTCTCAGTGTTTCGCAGGATAAAGCCAAGGATAAGGCCGGTAAGCAACTGATCCAGCTATTCTGCAAGCCTCGCCCGAAAAACAGCGCTATCCGCCGCGCTACCGCCAAAACACACCCTGTCGAGTGGCAGCGATTCGTTGAATACGCCGGGCTGGATATTGATGCCATGCGTGAGATCGACAAAAAGCTCCCTGCCTGGAATTACTCAGGCAATGAGCTGGCGCTCTGGCACCGTGATCAGCGTATCAATGATCGCGGCGTATTCATGGACGTGCAGCTTGCTGAGGCAGCGGTGACGGCGGTTGAGAGGGAACAGAAGGTTCTGGCCAGACGAACGCTGGAGCTCACGGACAACGCGGTGCAGGCGGCAACACAGCGTGACGCCATGCTGAAACACATAGCAGAAGCCTTTGGTATCGAACTGCCCGATATGCAGGCCAGCACCTTGCAGCGCCGGGTTAACGATCCTGATTTACCGTTTGAACTTCGTGAATTACTCGCTATCCGCCTACAGGCCAGCTCCACCAGCACCAGCAAATACAAAACCCTGATGAAAGGCGTCAGCCGTGACGGACGCCTGCGTGGAACGTTACAGTTTTGTGGGGCATCGCGTACCGGGCGGTGGGCCGGGCGATTATTTCAGCCCCAAAATTTACCCAGACCAATGCTAAAACAAGCCGACATTGACTGTGGTATTGAAGCACTGAAAGCCGGGTGCGCCGACCTGCTTTACGATGATGTGATGCAGTTGACCGGTTCAGCGTTGCGCGGCTGCATCATGGCCCCTGCGGGTAAAAAACTGGTGGTATCTGACCTTAGCAACATCGAGGGGCGCGTACTGGCATGGCTGGTCGGGGAGAAGTGGAAGCTACAGGCCTTTAGGGATTATGACGCGGGCGCTGGCCATGACCTGTACAAACTGGCCTATGCAAAATCTTTCGGTGTAGCCCCCGATGTGGTGGACAAAGATCAGCGTCAGGTCGGAAAAGTACAGGAACTGGCGCTGGGCTATGAAGGGGGCGTTGGCGCATTTCTGACATTCTCTCTGGCGTACAACATCGACCTCGAAGAAATGGCCTCTGCCGCTATCGACAACATCCCACGTAGCATTCTGGATGAAGCCGTTCGTGCATATGAATGGGCGGTAAAACAGAAGCGAACCTATGGACTGTCAAAACGCGCTTATGTTGTCTGCGACGCTTTTAAACGCCTCTGGCGCGAAGCCCACGCGGCAACATTCAGCTTCTGGAAGGAGATCGAGCAGGCCACCCGCCGCGCCATTGCCACACCCGGCATAACCCTTTCCTGCCGCAAATTAAAGCTTCGCCGCGACGGAAGCTGGCTACGTATTCAGCTTCCCTCTGGCCGGGCGGTCTGTTATCCCGGCGCACGTATCGACGACAGCGGCAAGATCAGCTACATGGGCATCAACACTTACAGCCGGAAATGGCAACGCCTGCAAACCTACGGCGGCAAGCTGACAGAGAACGTAACCCAGGCTACCGCCCGTGATGTGATGGCCGCGAATATGCCCGGTGTGGAGGACAACGGTTACGACATCATATTAACGGTGCATGACGAGATTTTAACGGAAGCACCAGACCATTCTGATTTTTCACACCTGCGCCTAAGCGATCTCCTCTCCACTAATCCCGCATGGGCTGAAGGATTGCCGCTGTCAGCGGGGGGCTTTGAGGCATATCGATATCGTAAGGAGTAACCCTTATGTCTTTTAGAAATTATGACAGCTCACCCTATTACCGTGCTGCGCGTGAGGCTGCGCAAACTGAACGCGAGGGTGATTACCGCCGCGCTGCCAAAATATGGGCGAAAGCAAACCGCGCTGCGCGTAACCCGATAAACCAGACGTGGAGCGAAAACCGCTCTGACTTTTGCCTGATGCAGGTCGGGCGGGAAAAACTGAAAGAGGCGGTTACCGATGGCCTACATCCGTGAATCCGCCATCGAAAAACACCTGATAGCGGAAGTGAAAAAGGCCGGCGGTATTGCTTATAAGTTCGTATCGCCGGGCAGGCGGGGCGTACCGGATCGGATTGTGCTTCTGCCTGATGGCAAGGTGCTGTTTGTGGAATGCAAATCACCAGGTAAAGCGCCACGCGCCGACCAGCTTCGGGAACACGACCGGCTGCGCGCTCTGGGTTTTACCGTGGTGGTACTGGACAGCAAAAATATGGAGGGTATTCAATGAAACTGGATAACGCACGGGTGCTGACCTTAAGACACCCCAATATGGGCGAGGTCGTCGCCATCACCAACGGCGGTGAGAGTATCGATGATGCCCGCTATCTGGTCAGCCTGGGCAGACAGCCTAACGAGGACTGGGAAACGCAGACGCTCAGGGCGGTGATTGGGTATATGGCGGAAGACAACAGGCGGCTGCGCAAACAGGTTAAGCGCCTGACGCAGGAGGGGGGTTACTGAAAATGTGGAGGGTCGAGCGGGATTCGAACCTGCGTCCTTACGGTTGGGGAACACGTACGCTCTTCCAATCTGAGCTACCGACCCAATTTGGCGCATTACAGAACAGGCATGACGAAAGCTTTTACAACCAACGACAGAATACCGATAACCCCAAAACCCAGCATCCAGCGCATGAGCTTTTGCTCAGAGCGAATACCCGCCATTTCAAGTTGTAAATCTTTGCGGACTAAGGATATCTGAGCCTCGGTTTTCTCGAAGCGAGCCTGCATCTGAGCTTCATTCTTCTCGAAGCGAGCGTCAATATCCTTACGGACATCGGCTATCTCTGCGGATAAGTCCTTGCGGACATCGGCTATCTCTGCGGATAAGTCCTTGCGGACATCGGCTATATCACGCTTTACCTCAGCAATATCAGCTTTTGTGGCCACATCTGCCACCTCATGAGACTTGCGTACGACGAGCGAAATCGCCCGCGCCTGTTCTCTAGAGATGCCAGCAGTCTCAAGCTCTTCTGACGCCTGCAATGTATCAAATGCAACCTGGCCCATGGGAAATCCTCCTGTGTTAAGCCAAGTGTAAGCGATCTGACCGCCAACCTGCAAAATTTTGCAACTTCGGTTTGACATCCGCTGTCGCTGGTCGTTATATTCGCTCTCAGGTGCTTCAAACCACCTTCTCAGAGCGGATATCCGCACCCGACAGTCTTGCGGTTTTTTTTACGTCCATAGATTATGGTCGGGCAGCGAGCAGTGCATGCAACACCCGTAAGGGAAAAACTGCTGGCCGTCTCTGAGCGGGTTTGAAGTGCCCGACCGCCCTATTCAAACAGGGCTAATAATCTCAGAGGACAGTAAAATGACTACCTTAACTTTTCGTAATACTACTCTTGAAACTATCACCCACAACGGGCATATCTGGCTCACTTCCGCTGAATTAGCTAAAGCGCTGGAATACGCAAATAGCAACGCTGTGACCATGCTTTATAGCTCGAACAAAGATGAATTTAACCCCACAATGTCGTTGGTAGTCGAATCGACTATCAATGGAATAAACAATAGCTTGCGTAAAATTAAAACCCGCATTTTCTCACTACGCGGTGCACACCTCGTCGCCATGTTTGCCCGTACCCCTGTAGCCAAAGAATTCCGTAAATGGGTGCTGGATATTCTCGACCGCGAAGTAGGTCACCCCGTCTACCAGCCCGAAGCGCCTGAGCGTTTTACGCACACCGATACCCGTAACCTTGCGCGCTTAGTATGGTGCATTACCCGCGGCTTCCGTTTTGAACAGGCATGGACCAATGCCGTTTATTATGCCCTGCGCGATGTGACCGGCACACCGTCGCCAATGCCCTTTGAAGCGCAGCATATTCCTCTGCTGGCCGAAGAGTGCCGCCGCATTTACTACGTCACCGAAACCCTGCGTGAAACCATCCACGAAGCGGAAAAGCAAACCCTCAAACGCATTCTGCGCAAACGTGAAGATGCGAACACCGTACTTGCTGAAATGAAGCAGCTTTTCGAGCGCTGCCACCGCCAGCAGCAACGGGGCATTGCCGATCGCCTTGACCACTGGTACGAAAACGACGTTAAACACTTCCTGACGCGCCACTAATCCAGTAATTCCGCCCCGGGATCGCGCCGGGGCTTCATTAATCACATTCACTTGTGAGGAGCTTTAACATGCAAAATTTAACCAAACCTGTAATTTTTCGCAATGAAAGTCTGAATATCGAAATAAGCGGTATGCTGTACGAAGGGAAACCTGTGTTTTTCGCTCTCGAAGTAGCGCGGGCACTCGGATATGAAAAACCTGAAAACGCTATAGCGTCACATTGTAAGTCACTGATTAAAATCAAATACCCTGAAATGAGGGATTTGGGTTTAGAACCGAAGCCTCAAGGTGTTACCCTCCTGACCGAACCCGATCTCTACCGCCTCATTCTCCGTAGCAAACTACCTTCTGCTGAAAAAGTACAGGACTGGGTATGCGAAGAAGTACTGCCGTCAATTCGTCAGACGGGCGGCTATCAGTTACCCGCCAATTCTCCCGTACCTCAGTCATTTGCCGAGGCGCTGAGGTTAGCCGCTGATATTGCCGAACAACGCGATGAAGCTATCCGCACCAAAGCGCAGATAAGTCAGAAACGCGAAGCCACTGCCTGCCAGCGTAATGCTGTTTACCAGCGCATCGCCAATAAGGCGATAAAAGACCGTGATGAAATGGCAGCTTTGCTAGGTGCCAGTAAAGAATATGCTTCCGTCCGGTCAGTGTGGCGCGCGACCGGCACCTGGTACAGCTACCGCCAACTCACCACATGGCAGGACGAACATGACGCGATGGAATCCTATTACTGGGATGAGTCCACGGATGCACGAATTTTATGCTACCCCCGTGAAGCATGGCTGGAAGTCTACGGCGTGGATATAGCGAAATTATTCTGAGGCCGAAAATGGCAAAACCATATACCCCAAGGCCCTATCAGGAATTAATCACCCATTTTCTCATTAATAATCCGCGCTGCAACGTGTGGTGCGGTATGGGTATGGGAAAAAGTTTGGCCACACTGACCACGCTGGAAGACCTTTATATGTCCGGTGCAGAGACACAGCCCGCACTGGTCCTCGCGCCGCTGCGCGTGGCAGCCAGCACCTGGCCAGATGAAGTCAACAAATGGAATCATCTGCGTAATATCGAGATGCAGCCAATTGTCGGCACAGTTAAAGAACGGCTGGCGGCGCTGCAAAACACCCATGCCAGCGTGTATACCACCAACTACGATAATTTGGTCTGGCTGGTTGAAACGCTGGGTGACCGCTGGCCATTCGGTACAGTGGTCGCAGACGAGAGTACCCGGCTAAAGTCATTCCGTTTACGGCAAGGCGGCAAACGCGCTGCGGCGCTGGCGAAAGTCGCGCATAAACACGTACACCGCTGGATAAACCTTACTGGTACACCTGCACCAAATGGCCTGATTGACCTGTGGGGCCAGTCATGGTTTGTTGATCAGGGTCAGCGTCTCGGGCGTACCTTTGGCGCATTCACTTCCCGCTGGTTCAACAACATTCAGTTTCCCGGCCAGCAATGGTCAAAGCTGGAACCCTTTCCCCATTCGCAGGATGAGATACAGGCCGCGCTACGCGATGTGACGATCTCACTGGATGCCGCTGACTGGTTCGATATCGCCGAGCCTATCCATAACGTGATCCGCGTGGAGATGCCGCCCAAGGCACGCCAGCAGTATAGCGAAATGGAAAAGGAAATGTTTCTCGAACTGGATGGCGACGGTATCGAGGCCCCTAACGCCGCGGCAAAAATCGTGAAGTGTTTGCAAATTGCCAGCGGCGCAATCTATACCGACGACAAAGGTACCTGGTCAGAGATCCACGACGCCAAATTACAGGCGCTGGAAAGTGTGATTGCCGAATCTGGCGGTATGCCGGTGCTGGTTGCCTACCACTTTAAAAGCGATTTAGCCCGTTTACTGAAAGCCTTTCCAAAGGGGAAACAGCTTGATTCCGACCCGCAAACGCTACGCGACTGGAACGCGGGAAAAATACCTGTCCTTTTTGCTCACCCAGCCAGCGCAGGCCACGGCCTGAACTTACAGGATGGCGGTAACATACTGGCGTTTTTCTCCCACTGGTGGGATCTGGAACAGTACCAACAAATTATCGAACGTATAGGGCCAACGCGCCAGATACAGGCAGGGCATAACCGTCCGGTATTTATTCACCATATTATCGCCGCCGGCACCGTAGATGAACTGGTGATGGAACGGCGCGATTCAAAACACAACGTGCAGGATATCCTGCTTGAAGCCATGAAACACAGGGGCAGAGCATGACACCGATCATTTCCGACACCGACCTGATAACGATTAAAGAGGTTGAACGTACCGTAGGGTTAAAAAAATCCTGCATCTACCTGCGCATCAGTAACGGTGAATTTCCCAAGCAAAAAAAACTTGGTACCCGTACCGCGCGCTGGGTACGTGGCGAGATCGAAGCGTGGAAAAAACAGTTTCTTTAAATCAGCCTCAATTGCTCTATATAGTCCGCGTACCACTGCATCATTTCCCTCCGTCCATCCAGATATAGGGCCTGGTTATAGGTTCCGCGAATCGCGTTTTTATCTACATGCGCTAGCTGCAATTCAATCCAGTCCGGGTTATAGCCCTGGTCATTGAGTATGGTGCTCATCGTATGCCGGAAACCATGCCCTACTACCCTTCCCTTATAACCGATGGCCGCTATCATCTGGTTAATCGTGTTCTCACTCATCACCTTTGAGGGATCGTTCCTCCCGGGGAACATATTCCTGTACCGTCCGCTCAGTTTCTTGAGTTCACGCAACAAAGCAGTCAGTTGCGATGACAGCGGTACAATATGTGGTCGGCTCATCTTCATCACCTCAGCCGGTATTGACCACAGCTTTTCCCCATCAAGATCCACCCAGTCCCACTGTGAATAGCGCAGTTCCTGCGTACGCAGACCAGAGAGCATAAGAGTTTGCAGACCCAAGCGCGTTATTACGCTGCCAGTGTAACCCTCCGCCGCCGTGAGGAAGTCCGGCAATTGGTCGACACGCAGAAAAGGATGCCGCGTAGACTTGTGTTTCACCATGGCGCTTTTCAGCTCCCCGGCAGGGTTAAACTTAGCCCGTCCGGTTGCCACCGCATAGCGGAAAACCTCACCACACCAGCGCCGCGTTTTGGCCGCTTTCTCTGTGGCTCCGCGCGCTTCAATTTTACGCAATGCCGCCAGCATCATTACCGGCTCAATCTCTGCAACCGCAAGTTTGCCCACCGCCGGGAAGATGTCTTTGCCAAACGCTTCTAAAATATCGGCAGCATAGCCAGACGACCAGCGGGGCTTTTTAAATTCATGCCATTCGAGGGCAATCTCTTTAAAGGTAATGGTTTTCGCCGCGGCCACCGAAGCACCATAGTTTTTTGCTTTCACGGGATCGACGCCCGCAGTCACATTTTGCCGGGCCTCGTCGCGTTTCTGTCGTGCGGCGGCGAGGGATACCGCAGGGTAGACGCCGATTGCCAGCATTTTTTCCTTGCCGGCAAAGGTGTAACGGTAGCGCCAGTACTTGGCACCAGTGGTTTTTATCAGCAAAAACAGCCCATTACCATCCGGCAGTTTGTAATCCTTGTCACCGGGTTTTACTGTTTCAATCTGTCGCGCATTCAGTTTCATAGGTACCCGTTGCCAAATTAAGATACCCGGATATGTACCCGTTTTAGGCACGGATTGCAACGATTTTAGATGGACGATACTGGACAAAGAAAATACTTAACCAACCGATTTTAATGCAAAAATGGACATTTAAGGAGGTTGGTGGAAGAAGAGGTGGTGGGTCGTGCAGGATTCGAACCTGCGACCAATTGATTAAAAGTCAACTGCTCTACCAACTGAGCTAACGACCCGAAGTGGTGAGTGATGACGGGCTCGAACCGCTGACCCCCTCCTTGTAAGGGAGATGCTCTACCAACTGAGCTAATCACCCATATCTTATCTCTTGTTCACTGCGGGCCATCTCATTAAGAGTGGTGGGTGATGACGGGCTCGAACCGCCGACCCCCTCCTTGTAAGGGAGATGCTCTACCAACTGAGCTAATCACCCCCCGCTGTGTGGGGTCGCATTATAAGGATCCTTCGAAGTGAGTCAACGCTTTTTAAAACATAAATGTGCGTTCGCTTTAAATTTAGACATCATGCAGCGCTTTTAGCCAATGTGCTGGTTTTATTAGCAGAAAAACGCACTTCTGCCCGCGCCGCCAGCGCGACAGTGATTGAGGAATCAGCCTCACCTGCTAGAATATGCGCACTGTTTTTCCGCGTTAACCCGTTTTTTTGTCATCCAGACAACGAAACCTGCGCATTTAAGGCAATGCTGAATGAAAATCAAAACTCGCTTCGCACCCAGCCCGACGGGCTACCTGCACGTCGGTGGTGCGCGTACTGCGCTTTACTCATGGCTTTATGCTCGCCATAACCAAGGCGAATTCGTCCTGCGTATCGAAGATACCGACCTAGAGCGCTCCACGCCGGAAGCTATCGAAGCCATTATGGATGGGATGAACTGGCTGAATCTCGACTGGGATGAGGGCCCGTACTACCAGACCAAACGTTTCGATCGTTATAACGACGTTATCGACGAAATGCTGGAAGCCGGTACTGCTTATAAATGCTATTGCTCGAAAGAGCGTCTGGACGCGTTGCGTGAAGAGCAGATGGAAAAAGGCGAGAAGCCCCGTTATGACGGCCGCTGCAGCGACAGCCATGAACATCATGCAGCCGATGAGCCGTGCGTGGTGCGCTTCCGCAACCCGCAGGACGGGTCGGTGATTTTTGACGATCAGATTCGTGGTCCGATCGAATTCAGCAACCAGGAACTGGATGATTTGATCATCCGTCGTACCGACGGTTCACCGACCTACAACTTCTGTGTGGTGGTCGACGACTGGGATATGGGCATCACGCACGTTATTCGTGGTGAAGACCATATCAACAACACGCCGCGTCAGATCAACATCCTGAAAGTGATTGGTGCGGAAGTGCCGACCTATGCCCACGTATCCATGATCCTCGGCGACGACGGTAAAAAGCTGTCCAAGCGTCACGGCGCGGTGGGCGTAATGCAGTATCGCGACGACGGCTACCTGCCTGAAGCGCTGCTTAATTATCTGGTGCGCCTCGGCTGGTCACATGGCGATCAGGAGATTTTCAGCGTGGCGGAAATGACCGAACTGTTCACCCTCGATGCGGTGAGCAAATCGGCCAGCGCCTTCAACACGGAGAAACTGCAGTGGCTCAACCACCACTACATTAATACGCTGCCGCCGGAATATGTCGCTACCCAGCTGCAGTGGCACATCGAGCAGCAGAATATCGATACCCGCACCGGACCGGAGCTGGCGAAGCTGGTGACGCTGCTGGGTGAGCGCTGCAAAACGCTGGTCGAAATCGCCGCGTCCTGCCGCTACTTCTATGAAGAGTTTGACGCGTTTGATGCGGACGCAGCGAAAAAGCATCTGCGTCCGGTGGCGCGTCAGCCGCTGGAAGTGGTACGCGACAAGCTGGCGGCCATCAGCGACAGCGACTGGAATGCGGAAAACGTGCATCACGCCATTCAGGCTGCTGCGGATGAACTTGAACTCGGCATGGGCAAAGTCGGTATGCCGCTGCGCGTTGCCGTAACCAGTGCCGGTCAGTCGCCTAGACTCGACGTGACGGTGGAAGCCATCGGCCGCAGCCGCAGCGTGGCGCGTATCGAAAAAGCGCTGGCGTTCATCGCTGAGCGTGAAGCACAGGCCTGATTGAGCTGAACAGCGACCTGTCAGGCTGCTATGATGAGGCAGGCAACAAAAAAGCCGGAAGCATCTCACTGCTTCCGGCTTTTCTATTCTTCCTGGATTCCTAACCGCTGTAATACGCCCCTAATCCCTTCCCGCAATAACAGCGCCGCCAGTTGTTCCTGTTCGGTGGCCGTCATTTGCTGGACAGAATTTATTAATAACGCAGGTAACGTATTTTGCTGAGCGCCGTAATTCGCCGCCGGTTCGTTTGCATGGCGGGTGGACTGAATGAAGCTTTTGACACGCTCATCAATGTGGATTAATCGCGCCTTACCGCCCTGTACATCGGGCTTGGGCGTGGTCGTCCAGTTTTCACGCTTGATCCATTTATTCACCGTCTGCCGACTGTAGCCCGTTTCCAGCGCGAGCTCTTCGGGAGTGAGCCATTCCTTTTTCACGATGCTGTCCCTGTTAAATACATTCGCTCTACATATTATAACAAAACGTTACGGCGAAAAGTAATCAGGGCAGAAAATGCCTTTTGCTGTGCGACAAAAGGTAAAATCGGTTTACTGCGCTTCGCTGACCGCCGCCTGTGCCGGACGGAAGGCGAGGAAATAGGTGAGGCCGACAAAGATCGCACCGCCCACACCATTCCCTAAAAATACCGCAACCACGTTAGGTGCAAATTCTGCCCAGCTCATCTGACCGGCGAAAATTGCGGCAGGCACGATAAACATGTTGGCCACTACGTGCTGGAAACCGATTGCCACGAAGGCCATAACCGGGAACCACATGCCGAAGATTTTGCCGACCATATCTTTACTGGCGAAGGCCAGCCATACCGCTAGGCACACCAGCCAGTTACAGCTGATGCCAGAGATGAATGCGTGCATGAAATCCGCGTTCACTTTGGCATGCGCGATCGCCACGGTTTTCTTCAGATAGTCGCCTTCGGTCATGCCGAGCAGATGGCCGAAGAACCATGCTACCGCAACGCTGCCAATAAAATTGGCGATGGTGACCCAAAACCAGTTACGCAGCACGCTGAAACCGCTAATGCGGCGCGCGAACCAGGCAATGGGCAGTGTCATCATGTTGCCGGTCAGCAGCTCGCCGCCCGCCAGCACGGTCAGAATCAGTCCGACCGGGAACACCGCCGCACCGAGGAAGCCGGCAAACGAGCCCCATTCAGCAGGCAACTGGTTAATGACGTGCAGATCGAGCAGGAAGCCGGTCGCGATAAACGCGCCAGCCATAAAGCCAAGAATTAATAAGGTGGAAACCGGCAGACGGCTTTTAGCCACGCCGGCCTGAATCGCCAGTTGCGCGATCTCTTTAGGTGTATGCAGCGACATAGTTCACTTTTCTTTTATTAAACAAGGAGGACATGCTGGCCGGTAAACGAGTGAATACCTTGGACGGCTAACCGGTTAATTAGCGCGCTAAGTTTTACACGCACCATTAACGAAAGCAAGCCTGACGCTAACATCTTTAACCTAAAGTTAACCTCGGCGTGGCGCACCGTTGAGGCGGCGTTGAGATAACGGCTGAGGGCAGGGATGACGAGCACGCGCTGCGCTGAAAAAAAAGCCACGGCGACACAGGGTTGCCGCCTTTTTCAGCGATCGCACGCAGAACGAGAATTTGCCGTTGACACTCAAACAGCGGTCTCATATTATGCCGTCCGTCGAGGTAACTCGACGGTTTTTTCGGTACGGGGCTATAGCTCAGCGGTTCGATCCCGCTTAGCTCCACCAAACCGCTCCCAACGGTTTGCACTGAAAAAACGGATTCCAGATGTGGGGGTATAGCTCAGCTGGGAGAGCGCTTGCATGGCATGCAAGAGGTCAGCGGTTCGATCCCGCTTATCTCCACCAATTCTCTGTTCGTTCAGAACAAACGTATTGAAAACCCGATAATAATATTGTCCGTTTGCGCAGTCTGACGCCGCATTCGCCGACTGGCTGCGCGCAATGGCGCTGACCTGCAGCGCCTTTCCGTGTTAAACCGTCACGGCCTGTGGCTGCAGCTGTAGCACGCGAAAACCGTGGGTGCCGTCGATGGCGGTCGAGGTGGCAATATAAGGCTCCCACGGCGCCCAGGCCGCGACCGCACCGGACGTCAGCGCCGCGCGGCCATCCACCGGTCCGAGGAAGCGCAGCGTGACATCCTGCGGCGTCAGGCCAGCGCGCTCCAGCAGGCCAAGCAGCAGATAGTGTCCCCAGCCGCCGCGGTTGACCGCGATCTGCTTACCTTTTAAATCCTGCAGCCGGTGAATGCCGGCGTCGGGTCGGGTCAGCAGGGCAATGCTGTCCGGGTTATTCTGCCAGGCGCCCACGGCTTTCACCGGCGCGCCTGCCGCATAGACAAACAGAAACGGCAAATCGCCGGTAAAGCCAACGTCGAGCGCCCCGGCATTGAGCGCTTCCTGCACCGGCGCGCCGGAGTCAAAGGCGGTGAGCTTAAGATCGTAAGGTAGATTGTTCAGTTCGCCCGAGGCTTTCAGGGCGGCAAAACGATCGCCTTTAACATCGCCGAGGCGCAGCGTGACTTTATCGGCCGCCAGCAGCGGCTGGAGTGACGCGAGGGCCAGCGCAACACCGGCAAAC
Organism: Type-A symbiont of Plautia stali; assembly: GCF_059731155.1. Taxonomy (NCBI): domain Bacteria; species Type-A symbiont of Plautia stali. Next base: position 3,268,507 of record NZ_AP035891.1, read on the forward strand.
AGAGCGGCGAGACGCATCAGGCGCTCCTTTTTTCAGTTGCGCTGAGCGCAGCCACTTTTTCACGCGTCAGCGGCAGCAGTTCACGGCCGTATTCCACCGCGTCATTCAGCGGGTCAAATCCGCGGATCAGCACGCTATGAATGCCGAGGCGATAATAATCCAGCAGCGCCTCAGACACCTGATCCGGCGCGCCGACCAGCGCGGTGGAGTTGTAGCCGCCCTGCACCAGTTTTGCCACGCCGGTCCACAGCACTTTGTCGTGGCGTTCGCTCTCATTCGCCGCCGCCAGCAGACGCTGCGCACCGACACTCTGCGGCTTCGGCAAACCAAAGATATAGCCGGTATCGGCCAGCTGCTTCTCTGCGGTGGCGCGGATATGTTCGGCGCGCTCCCAGGCTTCTTTTTCGGTTTTACCCAGAATAGGCCGGAAGGAGATGTTAAAAGCAATCTGGCGCCCCTGTGCCGCCGCCGCACGCACGTTACGTACCGTCTCAGCCGCGCCTTTTAACGGCTCGCCCCACAGCGCGAAGACATCGGCATGCCGCGCCGCCACGTCAATCGCCTCCTGTGACGATCCGCCGAAATAGATCGGCAGCTTATGTTGCAGCGGTTTAATTGCAGAGAAAGCTTGCTCTGCCTGATAAAACCGGCCCTGATGATCGTAAGGCTGCGGCGACTCAAGGCTCTGTTTCAGCACGCTGAGAAATTCGTCGGTGCGGGCATAGCGTTCAGCCTTGCTGAGAAAATCACCGTCGCGGCGCTGTTCGCTGTCGCTGCCGCCGCTGATAATGTGCACGGCCAGGCGGCCGTCGGTGGGATGGTCGAGTGAAGCCAGCTTGCGGGCCGCCAGCGTGGGCGCGACAAACCCCGGACGGTGCGCCAGCAGGAATTTAATCTTCTGCGTATGCGCCGCTGCGTGAGTGGTGACCAAGAAGCCATCGGGTTGATCGGACCAGTAGCCGACAAGGATGCGGTCGAAACCGGCCGCTTCATGGGCGCGCGCAAAGCGGGCAATGTAATCTTTATCGAATAAGGTGCCGGACGCGGAAATGATTTCTGAGGCAAGCCGGTGGCCAATCATGCCAAGGAACTGAATGCTCATGCGATTCTCCTGAGGTGAGGTCAGAAAGAAAAGCTACGGGCGCAGACGGCAACAACGGAAATTCGATATTGTGCAAAGGTATTGCGGGAAACGGTGAAGCAGGGCGTGACGCGGCGACAGGCTGATTGGCGCGGGATATAACGCTTAGGTATATAAAAGAAGAGAAGGACGAGCCGCAGCCCGCCCTGTATATCAGAAGCCCAGCACCAGACCGGCGATTGCGGCGGAGAGCACGCTCACCAGCGTCGAGCCGTACAGCAGTTTCAGGCCGAAACGTGATACCACGTTACCCTGCTCTTCATGCAGACCTTTGATCGCGCCTGCGACAATGCCGATTGAGGATAAGTTGGCGAAGGAGACCAGGAACACCGACAGAATGCCTTCCGCATGCGGCGACAGCTGACCGGCGATTTTCTGCAGGTCCATCATTGCAACGAACTCGTTAGAAACCAGCTTGGTCGCCATGATGCTGCCCACCTGCAGCGCTTCGCTGGATGGCACGCCCATTACCCAGGCAAACGGATAGAACACATAGCCCAGCACGCCCTGGAAGCTGATGCCGAAGATGGTATCAAACAGCGGGTTGAGGCCGGAGATCAGCGCGATAAAACCAATCAGCATCGCTGCAACGATAATCGCCACCTTGAAACCAGCCAGAATATATTCACCCAGCATCTCAAAGAAGCTCTGACCTTTATGCAGATCCTGCAGTTGCAGGTCTTCTTCGCTGTCCACGTGGTATGGGTTAATCAGCGACAGCACGATAAAGGTACTGAACATGTTGAGCACCAGCGCTGCCACCACATACTTTGGCTGCAGCATCGTCATGTAGGCACCGACAATCGACATCGACACCGTCGACATCGCGGTCGCTGCCATGGTGTACATGCGGCGCTGTGACATTTTGCCAAGGATATCCTTATAGGTGATAAAGTTTTCTGACTGTCCCAGAATCAGAGAGCTGACGGCGTTAAAGGATTCCAGTTTGCCCATGCCGTTGATCTTCGACAGCACGGTACCGATAGCGCGAATCACCCACGGCAGGATGCGGAAATGCTGCAAAATACCGATCAGGGCCGAGATGAAGACGATAGGGCACAAAATATTGAGGAAGAAGAAGGCCAGACCTTTCTCATTCATGTTACCGAACACGAAATTTGTACCTTCTGCTGCATATTTGAGCAGATGATCAAACAGCCCGGCGAAACCTTTAACAAAACCGAGGCCTGCTTCGGAGTTAAGGAAGAACCACGCCAGCAGCACTTCAATCACTAGCAGCTGAACGATATAGCGAATCCGGATACTCTTACGATCGTGACTGACGAGTAACGCTAGCACGGCTACCACCACCAATGCTAAAAGGAAGTGCAAAATATGGGACATATCGGCTCCAAATTTGAGGAGGGTTGTATTTTGCTGCATATTCTATGTAACGCGTTACTTAAAAACGAGATCAAAACCACAATATAAGTATTCGGTATCGCTTTATTTCTCAGATTAGTCTCAACGCTCACAACCTGTTTACAAATCGATCACAAGAAATATCCACAAAGAGATTGTCTATAATTTGACCCGGGAGTAGCAGTGAAACCTGCTGCATAATTTTTAGCAAGCGTTAACTTTACCTTGTGGTATAGCAATAGCTATGTTTTATAGCACCATCTATCAATGCGATAACTATAACCAAATTTCACTTGCCTTGAATGCCCCGTAAGCTGGATGGGTCAGACAAGCGTTAGGACAGGGACAAAACTATGTCAGAAAGTCGCACCGCCGAGCGCGCCGCTCGCGGAGCCAGAAAGATCAAGCTCGTGCTGCTGGGACCGGCCTTCATCGCGGCCATTGGTTATATCGATCCCGGCAACTTTGCCACCAACATCCAGGCGGGGGCCGCGTACGGCTATAAACTGCTGTGGGTGGTGGTGTGGGCCAACATCATGGCGATGCTGATCCAGCTGATGTCCGCCAAGCTGGGCATTGCTACCGGTAAAAACCTCGCCGAGCATATTCGCGATCGCTTCCCGCGCCCGGCGGTGTGGTTCTACTGGGTACAGGCGGAGATCATCGCCATGGCCACCGATCTGGCGGAATTCATCGGGGCTGCGCTCGGCTTTAAGCTGCTGCTCGGCATCTCGCTACTGCAGGGCGCGGTGTTAACCGGTATCGCCACGTTCCTGATTCTGATGCTGCAGAACCGTGGACAGAAGCCGCTGGAGCTGGTGATTGGCGGGCTGCTGCTGTTTGTCGCCGCCGCTTATATCGTTGAGCTGTTCTTCTCGCAGCCGCGCGTCAGTGATCTGGTGGTAGGCATGGCGCTGCCGAGCCTGCCCACTTCGGACGCGGTATTCCTCGCGGCTGGCGTGCTGGGCGCGACCATTATGCCGCACGTCATTTATCTGCACTCGGCGCTGACGCAGTACGGAAATAAAGGCAGCAAGGCGGAGCGCTACTCCTCCACCAAGCTCGACGTGGCGATCGCCATGACCATTGCCGGTTTCGTTAACCTAGCGATGATGGCCACCGCAGCGGCGTCGTTCCACTTCAGCGGTCATACCAGCATTGTCGATCTCGACCAAGCCTATCTGACGCTGCAGCCGCTGCTGGGTCACGCGGCGGCGATTGTGTTCGGGCTGAGTCTGGTAGCAGCCGGCCTCTCTTCTACCGTGGTGGGCACGCTGGCCGGCCAGGTGGTGATGCAGGGCTTTATCCGCTTCCACATTCCGCTGTGGTTCCGTCGTACCATTACCATGCTGCCGTCCTTTATTGTTATCTGGGCGGGCTGGGATCCGACGCGCATTCTGGTGATGAGCCAGGTGCTGCTGAGCTTCGGTATTGCGCTGGCGCTGATTCCGCTGCTGTCGTTCACCGGGAACCGTGACATCATGGGCGATGAACTGGTGAGCTCACGCCTGATGCAAAATGCCGGTCGTCTGATTGTGGTGCTGGTGGTGGCGCTGAATATCTATCTGCTGGTGGGCGAAGCGCTCGATTGGTAAGCGAATGACTGAATAAAAAAATCTCGGCTGCGTCTGCGCCGGGATTTTTTTTAATGGTGATGATGGTCGTGGCGGTCATGCCGATCGTGTCGGTGATCGTGACGCCACCAGCGATGATGGTTGTACTGATAGCGATCGTGCCACCAGCGCGGTTCACGCCAGCGACCGCCGTCCCAGTAGTAGCCGCGATGATCGCGATCGCCGAGATGCAGCGTGACGCCAGGGGCCAGATTGATGGTAGCGCTACTGGCTTCAGCTGTGTGCAGCGCCAGAGGGGATAACGTTGCCAGCAAAGCGGCAAACAAAATTGCACGTTTCATACTTTCTCCTCATTGATAGCATCGAGGCTACCGTGGCGCTAGTGTGCCATATCGGACCAGACACGCCTTGAGATTTAGTCTGAAAAAGTGCCAGCGAAAGGTTGCGCAGCGTTTTCTGCTGAGGACAGCGCCCGGAAAAGTCCGGGCGGGTAAACGGTTACACCAGAATTTGCTCAATGGCGGCGATCTCGTCCGCCGTTAATTCAGGTTGGCTCAGCATGTCGACGGCATCATCAATCTGCGCGGTTTTACTGGCGCCAATCGGCACCGACGTGACGCGCGTGTCGCGCAGCACCCAGCGCAGCGCCATTTGCGCCAGCTTTTGACCGCGCTGTTGCGCCAGCGCCTGCAGCTGCTGCACCTTCGCCATCTTCTCTGGCGTCAGCTGGTTTTCGTTGAGGAATTTGCTGCCGCTGGCAATGCGCGAATCCTGCGGAATGCCCTGCAGATAGCGGTCGGTCAGCACGCCACCGGCCAGCGGCGAGAAAGCAATACAGCCGACGCCATCGTCGCCCAGCACGTCCAGCAGACCCTGTTCCGGTGTGCGTTCGAACATCGAATAGCGCGGCTGGTGGATCAGGCAGGGGGTGCCGAGATCGCGCAGCATGGCGATAGCGGCGGCGGCTTTATCCGCCGGGTAGTTCGAAATCGCCGCGTACAGCGCTTTACCCTGACGCACCACCTGATCGAGCGCGCGCATGGTCTCTTCCAGCGGCGTTTCCGGATCCGGACGATGGTGATAAAAGATATCCACGTACTCCAGCCCCATGCGCTTCAGGCTTTGATCGAGGCTGGAAATCAGGTACTTGCGTGAGCCCCAGTCGCCGTACGGACTGTCCCACATGGTGTAACCCGCTTTGGTGGAGATCACCAGCTCGTCGCGCAGGCCGTGAAAATCTTCGCGCAGAATGCGGCCAAAGTTGCTCTCCGCAGAGCCGGGAGGCGGCCCGTAGTTATTGGCCAGATCAAAATGGGTGATACCGCGATCGAACACGTGGCGCAGCAGCGCGCGGCTGTTGTCGACGCGCGTGCTGTCGCCAAAGTTGTGCCATAGACCCAACGAAATCGCCGGCAGCTTCAGGCCGCTACGACCGCTGCGGCGATACTGCATCTGGTGATAACGTTCGGCGTGGGGAAAAGTACTCATGCAGCGTTCCTGTCTCAGGTGGGAGAAAGTGGCATCAGCATAGCTGTGTATGCGTTTACACTGCGCCGTAACGCGGCAAAGATCGCAACTTACAGAATTTTCTGTCGTCGTAACGAATGCTTGCCATGTATGACAGCGCGACGATGGTGAAAATCTCGCCAGTTCAGCCACATCGCTAATACTCCTGATCATTCCCCCTCACAGGAGCGGTCGATAAACACTCTTAACGTTGGCGACTATTTACTGCATCGTTTGCAACAGGCGGGTATCCGCCATCTGTTCAGCGTACCCGGCGACTACAACCTGCAATTTCTCGACAGCGTCATTGACCATCCCGGCATTACCTGGGTCGGCTGCGCTAATGAACTGAATGCCGCCTATGCGGCCGATGGTTACGGTCGCTGCAACGGCGCGGCCGCTCTGCTGACCACCTTTGGCGTCGGTGAACTCAGCGCGATTAACGGCATCGCCGGCAGCTACGCCGAATATGTGCCGGTGATTCACATCGTCGGTGCTCCCGCCAGCCACGCCCAGCAGCACCGTCCGGGCTATCTGCTGCTGGCGGTGGATGTCGCCGCCGCCACGGTAACGCTGCCGTCAGCCAGCGCCAGCCCGGCACCGGCTGAAAACCGCGACGTGGCGCAGGCGTTTGCCGCAGCGGCGGAACGCCTGCTGGCACCGGCGCAGCGCGTGGCGCTGCTGGCCGATTTTCTCGCTGCCCGCTGGCAACTGCAGGCGCCGCTGGCTGAGCTGCGTGCGCTGCGTGCCATTCCGGCTGCCACGCTACTGATGGGGAAGGGTGTGCTGGATGAGCAGCAGCCGGGCTTCGTCGGCACCTACGCCGCCAGCGGCAGCCGCGAAACCGTGCGCGCGGCAATTGAAGACACCGATGTCACCCTGTGCGTCGGCGTGCGTTTTACCGACACCCTGACCGCCGGGTTTACCCAGCAACTGTCGGCGCAGCGGGTGATTGATCTGCAGCCGTTTCATGCCAGCGTCGCCGGAGAAACCTTCGCACCGCTGAGCATGGCGCAGGCGCTGGCCGCGCTGCTGCCGGTTTATCAGCGCCACTGCGCGCACTGGGCCACGGGCGAGGCCGACATGCCGGACGATGCACCGCCCGCTGCTGCCGCCGTAATCAGTCAGCAGGCTTTCTGGCAGGCGATGCAGCGTTTCCTGCAGCCCGGTGATATTATCCCTGCCGATCAGGGCACGGCGGCGTTTGGCGCTGCCGCGCTGCGTTTACCGCATGATGCAGCAGCTGCTGGTACAACCTTTATGGGGTTCCATTGGCTATACTTTACCCGCCACCTTTGGTGCCCAGACGGCGCAGCCCGACCGCCGCGTCATTCTGATCATCGGCGATGGATCGGCGCAGCTGACCATTCAGGAACTGGGATCGATCCAGCGCGACGGCTTAAGCCCGATCATTTTTCTGCTGAATAATGAGGGATACACTGTCGAACGCGCGATCCATGGACCGGAACAGTGCTACAACGACATCGCGCAGTGGAACTGGACCGCGCTGCCGCAGGCGATGAGCCTGAATTGTGCGGCTCAGAGCTGGCGCATCAGTGAAACGGCGCAGCTCGACGCCGTGATGACGCTGCTCAGCCAGGCGCGTTGCCTATCACTGATTGAAGTGGTGATAGAGAAACAGGATTTGCCGCCGCTGCTGCGCACCGTCACGGCGGCGCTGCACCAGTGAAATAGCCACAAAGTTTAGGACAGTTGACTCTGTACAGTTGGGCTGGCGACAGCACAGGCTGTGCGTCGCACTGCATGACCAACGCTTATCGTGCAAGGTGAGCGTTGTTGTTTTATTGGCAGGCTTTTATAGTGTCCTGCACTTGTTTATGACCCAAGCGGAGCAGCAGAAGAATGACAAAATACGCCCTGGTCGGCGATGTGGGCGGCACTAACGCTCGTCTCGCCTTGTGTGAGGTGGAGACCGGCGCCATCTCCCAGGCCAAAACATTCTCAACATCAGACTACGACAACCTTGAAGCAGTTATCCGTCACTATCTGGATGAGCAGAAACAGGACATTAGCGACGGCTGCATCGCCATCGCCTGTCCGATCACCGGCGACTGGGTAGAGATGACCAACCATGACTGGGCCTTCTCAACGCGTCAGATGAAGGAAAGTCTGGGCTTTACTACGCTGGAAATCATTAACGATTTCACCGCGGTTTCCATGGCGATTCCGATGCTGACGGCGCAGGACGTCCTGCAGTTCGGCGGTAAATCACCGGTGCAGGATAAAACGATTGCCATCTACGGTGCTGGCACCGGGCTTGGCGTCAGCCATCTGGTGCACGTCGATAAGCGCTGGGTCAGCCTGCCGGGTGAGGGCGGTCACGTTGACTTCGCGCCAAACAGTGAAGAAGAGGATGCGATTCTCGAAGTGCTGCGCGCTGAACTGGGTCACGTTTCTGCCGAGCGCGTGCTGTCGGGTTCCGGACTGGTTAACCTGTATCGCGCGATTGTGAAATCCGATCAGCGCGAGCCGGAAAACCTCAAGCCAAAAGATGTGACCGAGCGGGCACTGCAGGACAGCTGCATTGACTGCCGCCGCGCGCTGACGCTGTTCTGCGTCATCATGGGACGGTTTGGCGGCAACCTGGCGCTGAACCTCGGCACCTTTGGCGGCGTCTACATTGCCGGTGGCATCGTGCCGCGCTTCCTCGAGTTCTTTAAAGCGTCCGGCTTCCGCGCGGCGTTTGAAGACAAAGGCCGCTTCCGCGATTACCTCGTTGATATCCCGGTCTACATGATTACTCACGACCAGCCGGGCCTGCTTGGCGCCGGTGCCCATCTGCGCCAGGCGCTGGGGCGCGTGCTGTAATCTGACGGGCGAACGGCTTCCCGTGCCGTTCGCCTTCAAGATGCATTAGCTGGCGAAACGCCTTCACCTTGCTACGACTCACCGGCACCTGCGCATCCATTATCGCGCAGCTTCACCAGATACGTGTTGTTAAACCACGGTTCGATCTCGCCAATCTTGCTCAGATTGACGCAGTACGAACGGTGGCAGCGAAAGAACATCGACTCAGGCAAACGGCTGCAAAACTCGCTGATCGCCATCGACATCACATAGGCTTCGCGCCGCGTGTAGACAAACGTCAGCTTCTCATGCGCTTCAACGTAATAGATATCGTTGATATCGGTCACGATAATGCGCCCATCTTTGACTAAATTCACCGTTTGCGGCGCGCTGGCTGCCGGATTGTGCTGCTGCGCCTGCTGCTGTTGTGCGCTGGCCTCCAGCTTGTTCAGCATGGTGATGATGCGCGACTCGTGATACGGCTTGAGGATGTAGTCAAACGCCTGCAGTTCGAATGCCTCAACCGCGTGCTCTTTCCACGCGGTGATAAACACAATCAGCGGCTTATGGATAAACTGGTTGATGTTCTGCGCCAGCAACATGCCGTCCAGCGACGGGATGTTGATATCGAGAAAAATCACGTCCACCCGATGAGTCTGTAGATACTTCAGCACTTCCAGCCCATCATCAAAGCAGGCTTCTATGCTGATCTGGCTATGCTGCTGGATCATCCAGCTAAGCTCTTGCTGCGCCAGGAATTCGTCTTCGACAATAATGGCTTTCACGCTGAGGTTTCCGCTAACGGGGTGAGCGAACCGGACAGCCGCTGACCACCCTTGCTAAGGGTAAAGGCGATTTCCGTACCGGGCTGATGACGGGTGATGGTTAAGCCGTGGCCGGACAGCAGTTTCACCCGGTGATGCACATTCAGCAGGCCTATTTTGTTGCCCGGCATTTCGTTGCGCGCCACCCGGCTAACCACCTCTTCGCTGATGCCGGCACCGGTATCGCGCACCGCCACGCGCACGCGATCGCCCAGATCTTTCACGCTCAGCGTGACCACGCCTTTGCCGCGACAGGGCTGAATACCGTGCACATGGCATTCTCCACCAGCGGCTGAATCAGCAGGCTGGGCAGCGAAAAGTGCAGATCCTCGTCGATGTCATAAATCATCGACAGCTTGTCGCCAAACCGTGCCTGCTCAATGGCGATGTAATCCTTCACCTGCCACAGCTCTTTTTTGATGTCGATGGGTTCATCGTGGTTGAGTTCCAAGTTGTAACGCAGGTAGCGCGACAGATTAATCACCAGCTGGCGCGCCGTGTCCGGGTTCAGACGAATGGATGAGGAGATGGCATTCAGCGCGTTGAACAGGAAGTGCGGGTTGATTTTGCTTTGCAGCGCGCGCAGTTCCGCTTTATTGGCCATTTCGCGCAGCTGCTCGGCACGCGAGACTTCCAGCTGCGTCGAGATGATTTGCGACAGACCGACCGCCATCTCTTTCAGTGAACCGGTAATACGATGGGTGCGGCGATAGTAGATTTTCAGCGTGCCGGTCACTTCCCCTTTTTCCCAAAGGGGAATCACCAGCATCGAGTGAATATCTTTGGTGCGGTGTGCCTCATCATTATTCTTAATGATAATTTTACCGCTGGTGATCGCCTGCGCGGTGGTCGGACTGATGCCGTCGTCGCCGTTGTGGTAGTTCTGCTCTCCGTAGCCGACGTAAGACAGAATCTGTTTAGTGTTGGTAATTGCCACCGCATCGGCATGGATGTCGCTGCGAATTATGGCGCACACTTTGCGCAGCGAGTCGCTATTAACCTGACGAAACAGCGGCAGGGTTTTGTTGGCAATTTCCAGCGCCAGCTTGGCCTGACGCGCGGCAATCGCCTCTTTTTCCCCTTCGACGCTCTGCACCAGCAGCACAATCAAACCAATGCTCGACGCACCGAGAATCATCGGCAGCGCGATTTCCGACACGATGGTTAAACCAAGTGACATCGGTTTCGCCCACAGCACGATCAGCAGCATGGTCAGGCTTTCACACAGCATGCCGCCGAGGATGCCGGCGCGCCAGCGCTGCTCTTTGCTGACGAAGCGGTTGATGGCACCGGCGGCGATACCGGCGACGATGCTGGTAATCAGACAGGGCACCGAGGTGATGCCGTCGATATCAATCAGGAAGCGGTGCACGCCGGCAATCACGCCGGTTGCAATGCCGCCCCATGGGCCGAACAGAATGCCGCCTGCCATGACCGCAATCACCCGGACGTTGAGCAGTGAGCCGTCAACGTTGATGCCGGACTAGGTGCTGAACAGCGCAAACAGCGAGAAGATGGCGGTCACCACGGCTTTTTCGCCGATTGAGTGTTCATCTTTTTGCAGTAGCTGACGAAATACGCGGGTGCGTGTCAGGAAGAACAGGCAGATCAGCATCAGCGCGGCTCGGTCAAACATCGCCAGCAGCATGTCGAAATGGGAAGGCACGGTGTTCTCCGGAACAGCCAAGGTTGCGGACATGATAAAAAATGTGATCGCGATCCGCCAGCGTCCCAGCAAGCTGCAGACGTTTCTCATAGCATGGATCAATTTTTAAGGTGCGCGCTGCCGGTGCGCATGAATGCGCACCCTGTAAAAACCGCAGATGCACTGTAGATACCGTCTTGCCGGTTACCTGGCAAGACATATTTCGGCATCGAACGGACGACCCGACTTCAGCACACCATAAGCCAGCTGCAGCAGCTTCTTCAGCAAACTTACCGCCGGATTCCACTTCATCGCCACTATCGCTGGCATGTACAGGGCCTTGCGCATCGCGCTGTTGCCCATCTTCGATATCCTGCTTTTGCCCTTCCACTCACCGGACTCCTGCCGCATCGGATTCAGCCCCACCCACGCCACAAGAGCCTTGCTGCTGCTGAACCTCGACATGTCCCCCATATACGCCAGCATCGTGCTGCCCAGCACGCCCGGGATGGACTCCAGCAGTTCCCTGTTCTTTTTAAGGCCCGGGTCATTGTCAATATGGTCGTTTATTGCCCGCTTCGTTTCGTCTATCTGCGCATCCAGCGCCGCAATGACCACGCGGATTGAGGGCTGCACCACCGCATCCGATACCTCCAGCCGGTTCTCTTCCATCTGCCGCATTTCCTGAAGATTCGTCAGGCGCTTCACCAGCGCTTTCAGCCTGCGTTCATTCAGCGGCGCCGGCTGCCACAGCGATGGACCGTGCAGTTTACAGTAGCGCGCTATCATGCGCGCATCGTCTTTATCCGTCTTATTCCGGCTCAGCTCGGCCTGCCCGAAGCGCCTGATGCGCGCAGGATTTTCCACGCTGACATCATAGCCTTCGTCGTGCAGGAAGGTGGCCAGCGGCTCACTGTACGCGCCGGTAGCCTCCATGCAGATATGGCAGCAGCCGAACGGCTCCAGCCATTTTTTCAGGGCGATAAAGCCCTTAGGGGTGTTGGGAAAGACTTTGGTTTTGTAAGACGTGTCGCCTTTCCAGACGGCCACATCAAACTTTCCGGAGGCAATATCAATGCCGACAGGCATACGGGTTTGTATAGATTCTCCTTAACAGCACAGGGAAACCGCCATGACCATCCTTATGGATGCGTGCTCGGGGCACAGGATACCGTCCGGTCTTGAAGGCGGGAGTTAAGTTGCCGGGGATGAATCCACAAAGCAGGCTTTATGCCCAGGGGTCGCCCCCATCTCACCAGCAACTTCCCGATGATCAGTCGGGGATCATCATACCCGGAGGAGAATGATCGGGATATAAGGGTCGCCATTCATGGCGACCGAAAATCATTTACTGGCAGGCATCACACACGCAGGCATTTCAAATGCCCGCTTACATTACGCCTGATGTTCGTCCGGGAACTCACGCATAAAGCGTTCAACATCATCGACCATCGCATCATTACCGCAGAAGAACGGGCAGCGCTGGTGCAGCGTTTCCGGCTGAATATCGAGGATACGGTTTTTACCGTCGCTGGCTTTACCGCCCGCCTGTTCGGCGAGGAAGGCCATCGGGTTGCACTCATACAGCAGGCGCGGCTTGCCTTTCGGGTGGCTGGCGATGCTGGGATAAAGATAAATGCTGCCTTTCAACAGGTTGCGGTGGAAATCCGCCACCAGCGAACCGATGTAGCGCGAGGTGTAAGGGCGCTTCGTTGAAACATCTTCTTCCTGGCAGAACTTCAGGTACTTTTTCACGCCCTGCGGGAAGCGGATGTAATTCCCTTCGTTAATCGAGTAGGTGTAGCCTTTTTCCGGGAAGGTCATGCGTTCGTGGCTCAGGCAGAACACACCGAGCGACGGATCGTAAGTGAAGGCATGAACGCCCACACCGGTGGTGTACACCATCATGGTTGAGGAACCGTACACCACGTAACCTGCGGCAACCTGCTTGTGGCCCGGTTGCATGAAATCGGCTTCGGTGATCGGCGTGCCAGGCTCACTAATACGATGATAAATCGAGAAAATGGTGCCGACGGAAACGTTAACGTCGATGTTCGAAGAACCATCCAGCGGGTCCATCAATACTACGTACTTACCGTTCTCCGAACCTTCAAAGATGACAAACTCATCTTCTTCTTCGGAAGCAATCCCCGCGACCACACCGCGCGCCTTCAGTGCCGCTTTCAGTTTTTCGTTAGCGAACAGATCCAGCTTCATCTGCTGCTCACCCTGCACGTTCTCTACGCCGCTGGCACCGAGAATATCCACCAGACCCGCTTTGTTGATGTCGCGGTGGATGATTTTTGCGCCCAGCTTGATGGAGGAAATCAGCGCCGTCAGTTCACCTGTGGCGTGAGGAAAGTCGTGTTGCTTCTCGACGATGAATTCGCCTAACGTTTTCATAACACATTCCCTGAATCTACGATGGAGTGGCAGCAGCTGTAACAAGCTACCAACGTATGCGTACGCAGTTTAGCCGATTGAACTTCAAAAACCATAGTCCTAATCCGTTTCCTCCCTCCGGACTCGGCGTTACACTGTGCGCCGAACTTTTGAGTAATGGATCTTTTTATGCGCATTTACATCCTTGGGATTTGTGGCACTTTTATGGGCGGACTGGCGATGCTGGCCCGCTCGCTCGGACACGAAGTGACCGGTTCAGATGCCAATGTCTATCCGCCGATGAGCACGCTGCTGCAACAGCAAGGCATTGAATTAACTGAAGGTTACGACGCCTCGCAGCTGGACCCGGCACCGGATCTGGTGATCATTGGCAACGCCATGACGCGCGGCAACCCGTGCGTGGAAGCGGTGCTGGAACGCAACACTCCTTACCTCTCCGGACCGCAATGGCTGCACGATTTCGTGCTGCGCGATCGCTGGGTGCTGGCGGTAGCCGGTACCCATGGCAAAACCACCACAGCCGGCATGGCAGCGCGGATTCTCGAGGCCTGCGGCCTAGAACCGGGCTTTATTATTGGTGGTCTGCTGGGTAACTTCGACGTATCGGCAAAATTAGGAAAAAGTCCATTCTTCGTCATCGAGGCGGACGAGTACGACTGCGCGTTTTTCGACAAGCGTTCCAAGTTTGTACATTACTGCCCGCGCACCCTGATCCTCAACAATCTTGAGTTCGATCATGCCGACATCTTCGACGATCTGCGGGCGATCCAGAAGCAGTTCCACCATCTGGTGCGCATCGTGCCGGGGCAGGGCAAGATCCTGCTGCCGGAACACGATCACAATATTAAGCAGGTGATGGCGATGGGCTGCTGGAGCGAGCAGGAGAGCGTGGGCGACAACGGCCGCTGGCAGGCGAACAAGCTGGTGCCGGATGCCTCGCGCTGGGAAGCCTGGCTCGACGGCGAGAAAGTGGCGGAAGTGAACTGGGCGCTGGTCGGCGAACACAACATGCACAATGGCCTGATGGCGATTGCCGCCGCACGTCACGTTGGCGTGAAGCCGTGCGATGCCGGTGAGGCGCTGAACAGCTTCATTAACGGGCGTCGTCGCCTCGAGCTACGCGGCGAAGTGAACGCGATTAAGGTGTATGACGATTTTGCCCATCACCCAACGGCGATTCTAGCTACGCTGGCGGCGCTGCGCAGTAAGGTCGGCGGCACCGCACGCATTCTGGCGGTGCTTGAGCCGCGCTCTAATACCATGAAGATGGGCGTGAGCAAGAGCGAACTGGCCCCTTCGTTAGGGCGTGCCGATGAGGTATTCCTGTTCCAGCCGCACCACATTCCGTGGCAGGTCGCGGACGTTGCGGAAGCCTGCATTCAGCCGGCGCACTGGAGCGCGGACATTGATACGCTGGTGGAGATGGTGGCTAAAGCGGCGCAGCCGGGTGATTCGATTCTGGTGATGAGCAACGGCGGCTTCGGCGGGATTCATCAGAAACTGCTGGAGCGGTTAGGTAAGTAACGCGTGGCCGGTTCAGGCCGGCCTTGGGCAGACAGGCGATCTGCCCTCATCCCAGCCTTCTCCCGCAAGCGGGAGAAGGGGCCGCCCAGTGCGGACGTCACATCCAGCGCTCTGCCTCAGCTACCTCAGCACTCTGCTTTTATATTTCCACTCCGCTTGCGGGAGAAGGTGCCGCCCGGAGCGGACGTCATATCCAGCGCTCGTCCTCAGCTACCTCAGTACTGCGCTTTATATTCCCTCTCCCGCTTGCGGGAGAAGGGACCGCCCGGTGCGGACGTCATATCCAGCGCTCGTCCTTAGCTACCTCAGCACTGCGCTTTATATCCCCTCTCCCGCTTGCGGGAGAGGGTCAGGGTGAGGGCAACCGTCTGCAGTAGACTTACGCTTCAGCCAGCTCGCGCAGGTACTGGAAAATCTGGCGGGCTGCTTTTGGTGGCTTATTGGCGGCTTTCTCTTTCTGCGCGTTGCGGATCATACTGCGCAGTTGCTGACGGTCGGCGTGCGGATAGAGATTCAGCACTTCCGCCACCGCGTCATCACCCTGTTCAATCAGCCGATCGCGCAGCTGCTCCAGCTTATGGAACAGCGCAACCTGCTGGTTGTGGCGGTTCTTCAGCTTATCCAGCGCCAGACGGATTGGCTCTTCGTCGCGCTGACGCAGCATTTTACCAATCAGCTGCAGCTGGCGGCGGCGGCCTTCCTTCTTAATGCGCTGCGCCAGTTCAATGGCGTCACGCAGCTGTTCATCAAGCGGGATCTTATCCAGGGAGTTTTTCCCTAAATCCACTAACTCGGCGCCCAAGCGTTTCAGCTCCTCGGCGTCGCGTTTAATTTCACTTTTACTGACCCAGATAATCTCTTCGTCTTCTTCTTCCTGATTATCCGGCACATCGTCGAGCCAGTCTTCGGGCTGCTTCGTCATCTGTTGGCTCCCTAAAAAAAGAGGCTAATCCTACCAGTTTATCGGGCGACTGCGAAATTGTTCTCTAAGTCTGATAGACTCAATAAATTCATACTTAAGATTAGACGGCAGGTCGATGAACGTATCTACTCAGGTTGCAGAACAACGTAAAGTGTTAGAACAGGCTGTCGCGCAGGCGCTGGAACTGGCGCAAGCCAGCACCGACGGAGCAGAAGTGGCGGTCACCAAAACCACCGGAATCGGTGTCAGTACCCGCTACGGCGAAGTGGAAAACGTCGAATTCAACAGCGATGGCGCGCTTGGCATTACCGTCTATCACCAAAACCGCAAAGGCAGTGCTTCCTCGACCGATCTCAGCCCGGACGCGATTAAACGCACCGTGCAGGCGGCGATCGATATCGCGCGCTACACCTCGCCCGATCCCTGTGCTGCGCCGGCCGAACGCGATCTGCTGGCGTTCGAGGCGCCAGATCTCGATCTCTATCACCCATGGGAGATCGACGCCGATCGCGCCATTGAGCTGACCGCCCAAGCCGAGCAGGCCGCGCTGCAGGCTGATAAGCGCATCACCAATACCGAAGGGGGCAGCTTTAACAGCCACGTCGGCATCAAAGTTTTTGGTAACAGCCACGGCATGCTGCAGAGCTACTGCTCGAGCCGGCATTCGCTGTCGAGCTGCGTCATTGCCGAGCACAACGGTGACATGGAGCGCGACTACGCGTACACCATTGGCCGCGCGATGGGCGATCTGCAAAGCGCAGACTGGGTGGGCGCGGAGTGCGCACGCCGTGTGCTGGCACGTCTTTCGCCGCGTAAGCTGCCGACCATGAAAGCGCCGGTGCTGTTCGCGCCGGAAGTGGCTACCGGCCTGTTCGGCTATCTGGTGGGTATGATCAGCGGCAGCAGCGTTTACCGCAAATCCACCTTCCTGCTCGACGCGCTAGGCCAGCAGATTCTGCCGTCATGGCTGACAATTGAAGAGAAGCCGCACCTGCTGAAAGGGCTGGCGTCGACGCCGTTCGACAGCGAAGGCGTGCGCACCGAAGCGCGCGAAATCGTGAAAGATGGCGTCCTGCAGAACTGGCTGCTGACCAGCTATTCGGCGCGTAAGCTCGGCCTGCAAAGCACCGGCCATGCGGGCGGCATTCATAACTGGCGCATCGCCGGTCAGGGCCACAGCTTTGAGGATCTGGTGAAGCAGATGGGGCGCGGTTTGATCGTTACCGAGATGATGGGTTCCAGCGTCAGCGCCATGACCGGTGACTACTCGCGCGGTGCGGCTGGCTTCTGGGTTGAAAACGGAGAAATTCAATACGCTGTGAGCGAGATCACAATTGCGGGCAACCTCAAAGATATGTGGCTCAATATGGTAACGGTCGGTAACGACATTGAAACGCGCAGCAATATACAATGCGGATCGGTGCTGCTGCCGGAGATGAAAATCGCCGGACAATAAAGACATCGCTTGATGAAAGCAGCCCACAGCGGCTGCTTTTTTTTCGCCTGATAATAATTAAAGGAAAACGTTATGCGTAAGCATGTGATTGCCATGTTGTCTTTGTCGTTGCTGTTCTCTTCAGCCAGCCTGTTCGCGGCTGACCTGGAGCAGGATATGGATACTCTGAAAGACGGGCTGAGTGTCGTTAAGAAAACCTCTGACGCTCAGGAAATGCACGCTGCACTGGGCAAGATGTGTGCCGCAGCGCAGGATGCAAAAAATTCCACGCCGGAAAAACTGGAAGGCCAGGGCGCTGACAGCGCACAGATCAAGGATTACCACGCCGGTCTGGACTCACTGATTGCCCAGATCGACGTTGGCGACCAGCTGGCGCAGGCCAATAAGCTGGACGAGGCGAAAACCGAAGCGAAGAAACTGGAAGATATCCGCAACGCCAACCATAAGAAATTCTGCTGATAAACCGGGCCAGCCTGCTGGCTGGCCTTATTCCTGCCGCGGCTTCGCGTCATTCCACCGTTTTCATCCCGCTTTTTACCTCATTTCACGCATTTCGTGACCGATCTCGCATAGTTCGTGCATCGTGCGATCTGACACACAGTCGCCCGTGGGATTTCCACTTTGAGGTGGAAATGTTGCGTCTCCACACCGCCAGGCGGACAGCGTAATTTCTTCTCAACGCGAATTATCTGACATTGTCCGCTGTAAACAGGAGTAACAAGGTGAGGAGTGATGCTGTCCCGCTGAAACCGAGCACGCCGGAGGCAATCCAGGCGCTGGCGGATAAGGTGATGAATCAAATCGCGGCGCTGTATGCCGCGCACCACATTGCAGCCAATGCGGTGCAACAGCAAATGCTGGCCTCACATGTCCGCGCCATGGCGGCACGCTCTCTCACCGGAGAGGCGCTGCCGGACGTCGAAGCCGAACTGTTTGAGGACATCTCGCCTGAGACCATGGCGCTGGCGCAGCAGGTGGTGGATCTGTTTGGCAATTTGCCTGTCGAAGAAGCCTGGCTGCTGTCGGTGCATATCGAAGTGGCGAAATCGAACGAAGCATGAATTGAGAGAGGAACGGAATATGGTAACGGTAGTGATTGGCGATCGTCTGGGTAAAGGACAGAAAGTGGCTGCTGGCGTCGAAAAAGCCGGCGGCCGGGCAGTAGTGGTGCCGGGCGTGGCGGCGGATATGAAGCTGGGCGATGTGATGAAGGCGGAAAACGCTGATTTCGGCATCTCCTTCTGCGGCAGCGGCGCCGCCGGTGCCATCACCGCGCAGAACAAGTACCGCTACAAAGCCAAACACGGCATGCGTTCAGTTGATGAAGGGGTGACGGCCATCAACGAAGGCGCTACCGTACTCGGTTTTGGCTTCATGGATAAAGAAGAGCTTGATAGGACGTGAGATATTTAAAAGGGAAACGTGCGATAGATGTGGATCTACTTGGGACAAACTGGATCCATCTGGGACAAGTCAGGGTGATTAAGTTACACATAGTGAAACAGAAATCATTACTTAAAATCATCTACCATGGCTCGAGATATCTACCTAAGACAATAAAAATGGCTATGTATGTGTTAAATGTTGCGCGCCTAACAGGCTCCACGCTTTTTTATTTAAAATCAAATGGTTGATTAGAATTTTATGGCGCTCGAGTATGCGTCTCCAGCCCAGATAATGCCTAGAGCCTGTTAGATGTACAACATTTAACACATACATAGCCATAAAAATTAGTCTTCATATTTATTAGTATATAGCCAAATGACTTCTTTCATATAAATAACACTGCATCATAAATATTAAGTATTTGGCTATATCATAGTAATTACTCAATATCGAATACAGCAGGAGGAAGTGGGTGGATCATTGCTTGCACTCGCGCTTGCGCTACAGCCAACTCTGCGCGAATCTTTGAAAGTTGTAGTTCTTTATGAGCCAACAGGTGTTTATGTACAAGGAGCAGATCTGCCATTGCACGCACACCTTCTATCGTATCCCCTGATACAACAACGTCAGTGGCGCGATAAATAACATTTTCCCTTTCGCCCATTTCACATAAAATGGTATCTATTTTTTTCATTAAGGAATTCTTGCTCATGCCTTATCTCCATTGGTTTTCTAGTCAACATTGTGGTAATTGTGGTCGTACATCAGATTTTCAGTTGCTCTATGCACATCCACTCTCCGTCAAAAGCAGCGATGATCGCCTATCTAAATGGGTGGCGAGCGATAGCGAATATCGAGCTTTATCTACTTGTAATTACTGTCATTACCCTTATATGCTTGATCTAACACTTCGTCCTATAACCTATCTACATAAAAAAGAATTGGGCGTTGATAACTTTAAACAGCATATGGTCATTAAGTTCCTAAATCGTTTGGCACCCGTTATAACCTGGTCACCAGGTCCTGGCCCTCGCTATAGCTCGGGTATGGCTTACCAAGAACATGAATGGGGGCAATGCCTCCACAAATGGTTCGACATCACAGCACGCCATCCAGACTCTACGCTTAAAACACCGACGGCCTTACCTACAGAATTAGCGAAAGGATTTAACGAATTATTCGGAGTACGCAGTGTGCCCAGATTTACAGTCATTGCATGCAGAAGCTTATTAGAAAAAGCATGCAAATATACACTTGGCGACGAAGGTCGAGATACTAAACTCATTCAGCTTATCAATAATGCTATTAAGCGGTTAAAAACGGTTGAAGCCATTGCGGACTGGGCTCATACCATACGGGTCATTGGAAATGATGCCGTTCATGGGGATGAATATGACCCTACTCCAGCAGAAGCTGATGAAGCGGTTCGTTTTACGACATTGTTTCTTGAACTACTTTTCAGCTATCCAGAACGCATTAAGACACTCAAAAAATAAATTAACCTTATATCCCATTCTTTGTTTTTGGCGGGAAATAGGCTATTAAACGTCTTTAATAAAGTTATCTTTGTGACGCCAGCCTAGCTCTTGTTGTTGGGTATACATGCTGGATGCTAACGAATAACAGGTAGTGTGCTGTACTTAATCCTCTAATGGGGCATTATCCTCAAATAAACTACCTTGTATGCGGGCCAGTTCTTCTTTTTTAACCCGCTTGACTACCGAATAAATCCACTGTAACGAGACTTTGTATTTACGCGCCAGCGCGTGGTGGTTATGGCCGTTGAAGTCAGCAAATATCTCCCGGTCACGCTGATTAATTTTCCACATCAACCCCATTGGAAAATAGACATTTTGCCCGCCCCAGACCGCCATCATCTGACTGGCGACGGCATCACCTATCTGGCTGGCGACAGCAGGGTCAACATCGATAATCTGCCTGACAGTCTGGGCGGTGTGTTCGGCCAGCTCAACCAGTAACTCCGGCCCTTTGCTACGAAAGGTATTCTCTAGCATGATGCTGCCCTCGCCACGCGCTTTTGCCACTGCTTGAGTTTCTCGATAACCTGGCTGGCCTGTTGGCTGTCCAGCCAGTAAGGCGAATCACAGCCGGTTTCGCGTTTAACAAAGTGGGCCAGGGCTGTTGCTGACGCATCACGGACAATGCCCTCCTGGGCCATTGCCTGCCACAGGGCCTGCATTTTCTGGAGTTGCGGACGGTCGGTCTGCTTTTTTGTATTGGCTTGATGGGGCTGGATACGGAAGCCTTGTGTCTTCAGGGCGTTTAACACCTGCGCCAGTTGACCGGGATTCAGGGCTTTTGCCGATGTTTTCCCCGTCAGCCTGTGCAGCATCTGGCGGTAAGTCGCGTCATCCAGTTTGAGCTGGTGGGCGGCAATATGGATTAACTGCAGGTACTTTTGTCGGGTCATCGGTGACGTCCTTTATCGTTGTGGTCGGGGTCAGGTTTCCTTATGCGGTGAGCAAAAAATAATCCTTCGGGGTTTGAAGGATTATAAAATGAATGGCGTTATTATACAATTGAATGGTTTACATGCCGCTTTTCCGCTATGACTTCTTCACGCAAATCGCCCTGGCATCAATATCCCTGAAGGTTTCAAATTTTTTCGCAAACAGTCTGGCGGCCTGCTGACAGGCGGTTGCCGTGTCAAAATCCTGTGTATGCAGGGAGGAAAAAACATTATCGCTATAAGGACTGGCGTACATGGCCAAAATTAATATCCACATGGCGATGTCCTCCCCGTTAACCGGCGGGTTTATTGTGAGTGTGTGGCGTTGATGGCGAATTTGTCGTGCCACTAAAAGGTATCACGACAAATTCGCCATCAACACCACCCCATCATCAAAACTCACGAGGGAAATAAACCATGAATATTGACCTTTGGTTAGTTTTTTTAGGGGGTGTCTTGCTCAGTGCCGTATTACCCGGCGCTGGCGCTATCCTCACCCTTAACCATGCCTTTCAGCGGGGATGGCGCAAGACGCTACCGCTTATTGCCGGTCAGGCGACCGCGTTAGCCTTGATGGTACCCATTATGGCACTGAGCACGGAAGCGTTGAGCGCTTCAGCAACAGCCTGACTGCTGCTGAAAGGCATTAGCGTATTTTGGTTGCTGTTTGCTGCATACCGAAACTGGCGCGCACCGGTCATCCTGGATGCCTACGATGTCGTCGCATTGACCCGCGGCGCGCAACGGTTCTGCTGGGGTTTTCTGACCGACATCACCAACGCCAAAGCGCTCGCTTTCCTGCTTGCCACACTACCGGTCTTTCTTAATCCGGCCCAACCATTAGGGCCACAAATCACCCTCATGACCCTGACGATGGTTGATGGTCGATGCGCTGATGATGACGCTCTACGCGCTCATCGCCGCCCGCTTGCGGCCTTATTTTCAATCGCCAGAAACCCGCAAACAACAAAACCGCCTGTTTGCCGGTTTCCTGGTGTTCATTGCGTTCAGTATTTGTTTTGTTGAACACCCGACCTTAATTCAGTAAAAGAGGAGACCTCACGATGTGGATATTAATTTTAGCGCTATACGCCAGCCCCTATGCCGGTAATGCTTATTCCACGCTGCATACACAGGAGTTTGACACGGCAAGCGCCTGTCAACAGGCCGCCAAGCAGTTCACAGAAAAATTTGAAACCTTCAAAGATATAGATGCCAGGGCAATTTGCGTGAAGAAGTCATAGCGAAAAAGCCGTATTTTATTCATTCAATTGTATAATAACGATATTCATTTTATAATCCTTCAAAACCCGAAGGATTATTTTTTTATTCATGGCATAAGGAACCCTGACCCCGACCACAACGATAAAGGACGCCTCCGATGACCCGACAAAAATACCTGCAGTTAATCCATATTGCGGCCCACCACCTCAAACTGGATGACACGACTTACCGCCAGATGCTGCACAGGCTAACGGGGAAAACCTCGGCAAAAGCCCTGAATATCGGTCAACTGGCGCAGGTGTTAAACGCCCTGAAAGCTAAAGGCTTTCGTATCCAACCGACTCAACCCACGACGAAAAAGCAGACCGACCGTCCGCAACTCCAAAAAATGCAGGCCCTGTGGCAGGCAATGGCCGATGAGGGCATTGTCCGTGATGCGTCAGCAACAGCCCTGGCCCACTTTGTTAAACGGGAAACCGGCTGTGATTCGCCTTACTGGCTGGACAGCCAACAGGCCAGCCAGGTTATCGAGAAACTCAAGCAGTGGCAAAAACGCGTGGTGAGGGCAACCTCATGCTAGAGAATACCTTTCGCAGTAAAGGGCCGGAGTTACTGGTTGAGCTGGCCGAACACACGGCGCAGATCGTCAGACAGATTATCGATGTTGACCCCGCTGTTGCCAGTCAGATAGGCGATGCCGTCGCCAGCCAAATGATGCGGGTCTGGGGCGGGCAGAATGTCTATTTTCCAATGGGGTTGATGTGGAAAATTAATCAGCGTGACCGGGAGATATTTGCCGATTTCAATGGACATAACCATCGCGCCCTGGCACGCAAGTACGAAGTCTCACTACAGTGGATTTATTCCGTGATCAAACGGGTTAAAAAAGAAGAACTGGCCCGCATCCAGGGCAATCTGTTTGAAGATGAAGATAAGCCGCCTCGATGACTGTTTCTTGTTTCACGCAGTGAAACGTCGGAGAGAAAAACATAACCTATACACCAGATAGTGAGTATTGGGTTAATGCTAACCAGACAATAGAAGGATATTTCATATGCTCGATTCATCAGCTGATGGTTGGATCTCTTGTCAAAATCAACTTCCAGCTCCTGAACAATGGGTGCTAGTTTACTCTAGCTATGGGGATATGAAGGTCTGCTTTCTGAGCCAAAGAAGGGAGTGGGATGACGGTGATTTCTACAATGATGTCCATGGAGTTACTCACTGGATGCCGCTGCCACCTGTTCCGCGAGAAAGCACTAATGAGCCCTGGCAACACGGGGCGAAGGAGGACTGAATGATAGATGCATCGCTGTTGGATCTGCCCTGGGCAACTCTGGTAACACTGGCCTCTGGCTACATCGGTTATTTTATTGCCAATGTCGGTCTGAAAGAACACCATAAACCCATTGATATTCTCTTCTCCACACTGATTTTTAGCCTGTTGCCGACAGCAATATACCACGTGACACTATGGTGTGGCGTCAATGCTTACACGGCAACGTTATTGCCAGTGTTATTGGCATTGACCCTGGGTGCATCGTGGCGTAAATATGGGCGTAAACGGTTGTACGCGTTTCTCCGGAAGCATAATATCTCGTGGTCTGATGGTACCCACTCTGCCTGGCAACAAATGTTTGGCCTGACGGATTATCGGGTGACCGAAGTATTTGTGGTACTAAAGGATGGTTCGGGCTTGCTGTCACGATTGCCTGGACGCTTCGAGGGACTTCCAAATGGGCCTTTTACACTGGGTAATAACGGCGATGTCATTCTCTATGTCACGCATAGAAGTTCGGCAAATAGCGATGACTGGGTAGAGTATGGGGATGTTATTCATCAGGACTACGGCGCTCTTGCCACTTACATCCCTGCAGATCAAATTACCAGAATAGACATCAGGAGAAGAGAAGCAAAGCCATCATGCTCTTCTACCGACTCAACTGGATACGACTTCAAGCAGCAACATGATTTCAAGAATCGATTAATTTGAGTGATGATTCCTGTTTCACTATGTGTAACTTAATCACCCTGACTTGTCCCAGATAGATCCAGTTTGTCCCAGGTAGATCCACATTTATCGCACGTTTCCCGTTTAAATATCTCACGTCCTATCATAAACTCATCGCCCATCAGCTCGTTAAACTCATCGCAGTGCAGGTTAATCAGGGACTTCCCTTCTTTCCCGCTAGGCAGGCCCGCATTGATACCGTGTTTGTAGATATGGCCGGCCACGCTCACCAGATCGGCGAACATGGAATTGCCCACCGCGCTCGCTACCATACTGTCACTGAGCGCATCGAGCCCCACATAGACCACGGCCTTTTTACGGATGATTTGCTCCCAGTCAAATATGGGCCGTGAGTCATCCATATCGAGATAGTCGGGAGCCAGCAGTTCAGCGGTTTTGCCGGTGGTCAGTTTTTCCAGCAGCGGCAGCAGGGATGCCACGATTTTGTCAAAGTAAGTGCGGTCATAACGCACCGCTGACCGCAGCCCGTCGAGGATGGGATCGTAGAGTTTTTTTCCCTCCTCAGAACTCAGCGCAACCTCGATGGCCCAGATGCGTAACGCATCCGGCTGTCCCTGCATGTTACGGGGCACGTCGTCCTCGCCCAGCACCTGCTGATTATTCTCAATCTGCGTCTGCAGAGAGGGCAGTTGCTCATGAATGATTTTCTCGGCGTAGCGGATATAGAGATCGGCGATATTGTTCACGTAGCGCATAATCAGCGTATAGTCAGGGCGTTCACCCAAGGCAACCAGCGCACGGGCAATAATGTTGACGAACCGCCAGGCAAATTCACGAAAGGCGGCATTATTGCCGTCCCCTGAAAGCTGACCGGCCACGCGGGACGCCACCTCTGACACGTCCTATCACGCAATCTGGCACATTGCCGTGCTGGACGATCATCCGCTGATTGGTAAAGCCATGCAGTACCGCTTAGCGCAGGAGCCTCAAAACCATCAGCGGTCAGAAGCAAACCGCGCTGCGCAAACTGGGGCTGCGCTCGGATCTCGAACTGTTTAAGTACAAGCAGTATTTCACCGAGCTGGTGACGACCCAGTGAGCGACTGTGCTGCGGATAAAACCGGTTCTGTGACGCGGATCAAGGCTTAATCGCCGCGCAACGCTGCTCTCATGAATTTTAGTATGGTGTTTGGCCATTATCATACAGACACGATGACGGTGGATAACATAATGCAGCTGACAATGCGGTGGTTTGGGCCGAAGGAAGACAAGGTTTCGCTGGAATATATTCGCCAGGTGCCGGGCGTACGCGGCGTAGTGGGCGCACTTTACGATGTGCCGGTGGGCGAAACCTGGCCGCAGGAGAAGATCCAGGCGCTGGTCGATCAGGTGCACTCAGCCGGACTGACGGTCGAAGTGATTGAGAGCGTTAATATTCACAACGACATCAAGATCGGCCTGCCGAGCCGCGATCGCTATATCGCCAATTATCAGCAAAGCATCCGCAACTTGGCGGCCGCCGGGGTAAAAGTGATCTGCTACAACTTCATGCCGGTGTTTGACTGGATGAAGACGGACATGCATTACGTGCTGCCGGATGGCTCCATCACCATGGCCTTCGAGAAGCAGGGCATTGATAAAAGCCTCGACGAAGTGGTGAAAGAAGTGCTGAGCAGCGCTAACGGCTTCGCGCTGCCGGGCTGGGAGCCGGAACGGCTGGCAAAAGTTCAGGAGCTGTTTGCCAAATATCAGGACGTTGATGACGCGAAGCTGCGTGAAAACCTCGCGTATTTCCTCAAAGCGGTGATCCCAGTGTGCGAAGAGGTGGGCGTGAAGATGGCGATCCACCCGGACGATCCGCCGTATTCGATCTTAGGTCTGAAGAATCGCGACGATCTCGACTGGATCTGTAACGTAGTCGATTCTAAAGTCAACAGCATCACGCTGTGCACCGGATCGATTGCCGAGGATCCGCAGAACGATGTCTATGCCATTCTGGCCGAATTCTCGCGCCGCAGGCGCATTCCGTTTGCCCACGTGCGCAACATTAAGATCATCCGCGATAAAGATTTCTACGAGTGCGCGCATCCGACGGAGTATGGCTCGCTGGATATCTATAAAGTGCTGCAGTCGATGTATGACAATGGCTTTGACGGCTATATCCGTTCAGATCACGGCCGCTTTATCTGGGGCGAAACCGGGCGGCCCGGCTACGGTTTGTACGACCGCGCGCTGGGCACCACCTATCTGCTGGGCCTGTGGGAAGCGCTGAGCAAGCGGTGACAGGCTGCGGTCGGGCCCTCACCCCTGTGGCTTTTTCAGTAACGGCACCAGCAGCGCCGCGACGAAAAATCCTGTCATAATCAGCCAGAACGCGTCGGAAAAGGCCTGGGTGCGCGCTTCACGCAGCGTCAGCGCCGCAAGCGACTGCAGCGCGGCCGTATGCGCAGCATCCGGGCTCAGCCCGCTGGCCATCAGCGCCTAAGCGCGCCCCTGCAGAAAATCACCCAGCGTCAGGCTGGCGCTGTTGAGATGATCCGCCAGCCGGCTAAAGTGCAGGTTGGTGCGGTCGTTGAGCACCGTACCCGCACAGGGCAATGCCAATCGCACCGCCAAGGTTGCGCATCAGATTAAACAGGCCAGACGCGAGCTTCAGGCGTGCCGGTGGCAAACTGCTGTGCCATGCCGCGAAACGCCTGCGGGAACAGCAGCTCCTTCGCCCCCCAGTCATGCGTAATCGGGACGAAGAAATGCATCGACAGCGCAAAACAGATCAGCCCCGCCGCCAGCGCAATCCAGCCGGTGGTGGCAATGGTGTCATCATCAAACCAGCCCCAGCGCGGCCCCTCTTCCAGCGTATATTCCAGACAGCCGAGCGACAGCGCCAGCAGCACGATGCTGAGATAATCCGCGCCGCGCAGCAGTTCGCGGTTGGGCGTGTCGATGTTCACCAGCAGCGGAACCGCAATGGTGATGTAATACCGGGAATGATGTTGATAAAAAACAGCCAGTGCCAGCTGAAGTTGTCGGTGATCCAGCTGCACCAGCAGGTCGCCCTTTTTAACCGCCGCATTATCCTGCACCGCAAGGGTATGGACATAGCCGGACACTTTGGCCGAAATCGCGCTGATATCCGCGCATCATCGGTCGAAGGCATAAAGCGCGCGCTATGCCACCAGTAATAGCGATAGCCGGCCAGCGCCACGCCGCCGCAGGTCAGCATCAGTGCCGCTTTTTTCCGCGTCAGGCTCATGGTTCGTTCCCGGCCACCGCCTGCGGGGCGAATTTTTGCGCCGTATCGCCTGCGCGCTTTCTCGCCAGATACTGCTGGCGATAGTGCATCATCGGGCTGGCCGCCGGGCCTGGCACCATCTGGTATTTGTCACTGGAGAGCGGCTGGCCGGTGGCGCTGTCCACCATTTGCGGCGTCACCGGGCGCTGAGTGGCACTTTCAACCAGCTGCATCTGCCGCCCTTCCGGTGAGAAGTGGGTGCTGCCCCACTCGGCCAGCGCCAGTATTACCGTGTGAAAATCGCGGCCCGCTGCAGTGAGCTGGTATTCGTAGCGTGCCGGAGTGTCGCTGTAACACACCTTTTCCCGCAATCCATCCTCTACCAGCTATTTCAGCCGGCGCGACAGAGTATTGGGTGCCACGCCGCTGCTTTTTTGAAACTCATCAAAGCGGGTAAAGCCGGCCAGCGCATCGCGCATGATCAGCATGCTCCAGCCATCGCCGACGCGTCCAAGACTGCGTGCGATAGGGCACGGCATATTACACAGAGGTTGGTTTTTCATGGGCCAGTTCCCGATGTGAAGTCGATGCGGGATACTGTGGCAGGGTAACTTTCATTTTGCAAGTTACTTGCAAAATGAAAGTAACGGACAGTTCTTCAGCGCGCGTTCTGGCGCAGCCTCACAGCCTGTCGATCAATTCCTGCCGGTGGTCATGCAGCAGACGCAGCATTTCACGCAACAGCGGATCTTCGTTGCCCCTCTGCCACGCAATACTCAGCGGCAAGCCTTTGATCTGCTCAGGTAACGTCAGCGCGATATAGCGCACACTGTCGCTGTTCATGGTGCGATAAGAGGCTGGCACCACCGCCAGACCGAGGCCGGCGGACACTAGGCTGAGAATGGTTTGCTTCTCTTCGGCATATTGCGCGATATGCGGCGTCAGGCCAGCCTGCTTAAACAGGCCGATAGTGAGATCGTGGCTGTGCGGCCGGGTGCGGCGGTCCGGAATGATCATGGCTTCATGCTGAAAATCTGCCACCGTCACCTGCGCTTTATCCGCCAGCGGATGCGTCAGCGGCACTGCCAGCACGCAACTTTCGCGGGTAATAAAACGCAGCGCCAGTGACGCATCCATGCGCTGCGGCGCGCGGATAATAATCATATCCAGCCAGCCGGATTTTAATTTTGGAATCAGGTTAAGGGTTTTATCTTCGATAATATGGATATCGCTCAGCGGATGACGCGGCACAAATAAATTCAGCAGTGCCGGAACTAAACCGCGCGCGGCGCTATCGATGGCGCCAATGCGTAATGTCCGGCATTCATCTTTTAATCCGCCTTTAAAACGCAGCGCCAGCGCATCAAACTGATCGATCAGTTTTCCCGCTTCGTCAAAAAACAGTGCTCCCTCGGCGGTTAATGAAACATTGCGCGTTGAGCGGTTTAACAGGCGCACACCGAGATCCTCTTCCAGCAGGCGAATAAAGCGGGAAAGTGATGCAGGCATCATTTCCATACTTTGTGCCGCCCGGCCGAAATGCAGTTCTTTACCCACCGTGACAAAACAACGCAATTGATTTATATCCACATTTCCCTCACCGCACGATTATTCAAATAGTTTATATAATCCAAGCCTGATGATCGCGCAATACAAACCTGCATACTGCATTCGACAACCAGAAAATAACACTACCTTACACAATCTGGAGCACTTTAATATGAACTCTCACCTCGAAAAAAGGGTGATGCGTAAAGTGACGTTGCGCATTGTGCCCTTCATCATGCTGCTCTACTTCATCGAGTTTCTCGATCGCGTCAATATTGGTTTTGCCGCGTTAACCATGAATCAGGATTTAGGTTTCTCGCCCACGGTATTTGGTTTTGGCGCCGGGATCTTTTTCCTCGGCTATTTTCTGTTTGAAGTCCCGTCGAATTTAATTTTGCACAAAGTGGGCGCACACATCTGGATCGCCCGCGTGATGATCAGCTGGGGATTGGTCTCCGGCTGCATGGCGCTGGTGCAGGGCACCACCAGTTTCTACATCCTGCGCTTTCTGCTCGGCGTGGCGGAAGCCGGTTTCTTCCCTGGCATCATTCTCTACCTCAGCTACTGGTTCCCGGCGGCGAAGCGCGCGCAGGTTACCGCCATCTTCATGGCCGCCGCCCCGCTCTCTACCGCGCTCGGCTCGCCGGTCTCTGCGGCGCTGCTGGAGATGCACGGTCTGCTGGGCTACGCCGGCTGGCAATGGATGTTCGTAGTAGAAGCGATTCCGGCGTTGCTGCTGGGCATAGTGGTGCTGTTTTTCCTCACCGACCGTCCGGCGCAGGCTAAATGGCTGAACGCAGAAGAGCGCCGCTGGCTGCAGGAGACTATGCAGGCTGAGGAGCAGACCCGGTCGACGCAGCACGGCCACAGCAGTGCCTGGCGCGGGCTGGCGGACAAGCGCGTACTGGCCCTGGCGCTGGTTTACTTCGGCACGTCGGCCGGGCTGATTTATGCCGGTAACGTCAGCACGCTACTGGCCGTGATTATTGCGCTGACGCTGGTCACGGTCGGCATCAGTGCCTCCAAGCCGCCACTGTGGAGTATGCCGACGCTGTTTCTCAGCGGGCCGGCCGCAGCAGCCGGCATCGCCACCATTAATTCCATCGGCAACCTCGGCGGTTTTGTCGGCCCGATGATGATTGGCGTGATCCGCCAGCAAACCGGCAGCTACACCTAGGGACTCTATTTCGTGGCCGCGCTGCTGGCGTTGTCCGCGCTCATCGTGCTGATTCTCGCCGCGCATACGCCAAAACCGCAAAGCGCCGATCTGCCTCATCCTCATACCCATTAATTGACTGGAGAACACTATGCGTAACTACAAAATTGCCGCGATTCCGGCAGACGGTATTGGCCCGGAAGTGATTTCGGCTGGCGTTGAGGTGCTGCAGGCGCTGACGCGGCACGATGAACAGCTGAAGTTTGACGTGCAGACCTTTGACTGGGGCTCGGATTACTACAAACAGCACGGCGTGATGATGCCGGAAGATGGCCTGCAGACCCTGAAGCAGTTTGATGCCATCTACTTTGGCGCGGTGGGCGCGCCGGACGTGCCGGATCACATCACGCTGTGGGGGCTGCGCCGCCGATTTGTCAGGGCTTCGATCAGTACGCCAACGTGCTGCCAACCAAAATTCTGCTATGCGTGACCTCGCCGCTGCGCAACCGCGGACCGGGCGATCTTGACTGGGTGATGGTGCTCGAGAACTCGGAAGGAGAATACTCCGGCAACGGCGGCCGTGCGCACCGCGGCCTGCCAGAAGAGGTGGGCACTGAAGTGGCGATTTTCACCCGCGTCGGCGTGACGCGCATCATGCGCTACGCCTTTAAACTGGCGCAGTCGCGGCCGCGCAAACTGCTGACGGTGGTGACCAAATCCAATGCCCAGCGGCACGGCATGGTGATGTGGGATGAAATTGCGGCGGAAGTGGCGCAGGAGTTTCCGGATATGCAGTGGGACAAGATGCTGGTGGATGCCATGACGCACCGCATGACGCTGCACCCGCAATCGCTGGATACTATTGTCGCCACTAACCTGCATGCGGATATTCTTTCCGACCTCGCCGGCGCGCTGGCCGGCAGTCTCGGCGTCGCGCCGACCGCCAACATCGATCCGGAGCGGCGTTTTCCGTCGATGTTCGAACCGATTCACGGCTCGGCGTTTGATATCACCGGCAAAGGCATCGCTAACCCGATCGCCACCTTCTGGACCGCGGTGCAGATGCTGGAGCATCTGGGCGAACGCAACGCGGCCGCGCTGATAATGCAGGGCATCGAGCACGTGTGCGCGGCGGGCATTCTGACGCCGGACGTCGGCGGCAGCGCCACAACCGCTGACGTGACGCGCGCGCTGGTGCAGTTTATTGAGGCCAAATCTCAGGTGGCGGCAACCGCCTGAGTAGAAAGGCGTGGCGTTACAGCGCCGCCGCCAGCCAGTCCAGCGCCAGCAGGATGCCGTAGCGCCGCGCCGGCGCTGCATCCGGCAGCGGCAGCCAGTAGTTGGCCTAGCTGGCGAGATCCAGCGTCGCCGGGCACAGCGCCATCACCGTGGTCTGCTGGATGTGAGCGTGATGCACCGCGCTGAGCACGCTGCTGTTGATGGTGTCCGGCGCGAGGATCAGCAACACGCTGCGTGCCTGACGCAGCGCCTACGCCGCCTGCTGCCAGCGGCTGTCATCCAGCTGCTGCCACTGCTGTGTCAGCGCCTGATGCAGGCTGGCCAGCTGCGGCACCGCACCGTGGCTGGCGGTGGCTGGTTCGGCGCTGGCGCGTGCCAGCCGCATACGCAGATCGCGAATGTCGTCGCAGCCGACCGAACGGGCAAAGCGGGTAATGGTCGCCGCACTGACTTCCGCCCGGCTGGCCAATTGTTTAATGGTGGCCGAGGCCGCGAACGCGGCGTCACGCAGAATGGCGCGCGCCACCCGCTGCTCCTGCTGACTGAGCGAAGCCTGCCGCTGACGAATCACCGTCATAAACGCACTTTCCTGCTGCCCGACCTGGCGCACCTGGTGACGAGGTGGCGCTGCGCTTTGCCGGGCTGAACCATCTGGTGTGGGTGCATCAGGTGCTGTGCCGCGGCCAGGACGTGACCGCCGGGGTGATCGAGCAGCTGTGCGAAGGCCAGTCGCTGACCATGAATAACATCAAAGAGATGCCGTGGTCGCCGGCGTTTCTGCGGGCGCTGCAGGCGATTCCCTGCCCTTATCACCGCTACTACTGGCAAACGCCGCAGATGCTGGCCGAAGAGCAGGAGAAAGCGCAGCACGGCCAGGCCGGAACGCGCGCCGAACAGGTGATGAAAGTGGAAGCCGAGCTGTTCGCACTGTATGCCGATGCACCACGTCGGCGGCACGCTACCGGGGATGATTTTCTCGGTGCTGCTGATTGGCATTCTGTGGACGCTGGGCCTGCACGGCGATGCCATCGTGCTGGTGTTCATTCAGCCGGTATGGCTGTCGAACATGAGTGAAAACCTCGAAGCCTTTCAGCATAATCAGCCGATTCCGCACATCTTTACCCAGCAGTTTTACGATTTATGGATTGCGCCCGGCGGCACCGGCGCCCTGCTTGGGCTGGTGATCTTTATTCTGATCCGCGCGCGCAGCCGCCAGATGAAACCGCTGGGGAAAATCGCCGCGCCGGCGGCGCTGTTCAACATCAGCGAGCCACTGGTGTTCGGCATTCCGCTGGTGATGAACCCGTACCTGTTCCTGCCGTTTATCCTGACGCCGGTGCTGCTGGTGATTGTCTCGTGGGCGGCAATGAGCAGCGGTCTGGTGGCGCCGCCGGCCGGCATCGCCCTGCCCTTTACCACGCCGATCTTCGTCAGCGGCTATTGCGCCACCGGCGGCCATATCTCCGGCACGGTGTTGCAGGTGGTGAACCTGACGATTTCGCTGGTGGTCTACTATCCGTTTTTCCGCGTGTGGGATCGCCTGAAGCTGCGCGAAGAGCAGCAGAACGAACAGCAGGCGCAGGCCGCCAGCGGCAGCGCCGTCGTGCCTTCCTGAACCACTCCCTCTACCGGGTGCGCCCTGCTGCGCACCCGGCCGCATCCTTCCACTTTTTGCAATAATGACTTCGCAGATCTGGCTATTCTGCCAGCAATACGGCTGTGCGAACCTTAGGCCACGGCTCGGGATCACCCCGGCCACAACCTGAGGAACCGCATGATGAAACTGTACAATTTAGCACTCTCCGGCCACGCTCACCGCGCACTGCTGGCGCTGTCACTGCTCGGCATAGCGCATGAAACGGTCGAAGTCGACCTGCCTAGCGGCGAACATAAAACCCCGGCGTTTCTCGCCATCAACCCGTTCGGTCAGGTGCTGGTGCTGGAAGACAAAGGCGTTACATCGCGGATTCCAACGCCATTCTGGTGTACCTGGCGAAGAAATTTAACCGCAGCGACTGGCTGCCGCAAGATGCGCTGGGCGCCGCCCAAGTGCAGCGCTGGCTGTCGGTGGCGGCCGGTGAACTGGCTTACGGTCCAGCGGCGGCACGCCTGATTACCGTGTTTGGTGCCAAATTTAATGCTGAAGAGGTGCTGGCGCGCGCATTTGATTCTTTCGCGGCTGGAGAACCATCTCAGCCAGCGTGAGTGGCTGGTGGGCGACCATCCCACCATTGCTGACATCGCTTTATATAGCTACTTGGCCGGTGCGCCGGAAGGCAACGTCGAGATGTCCGGTTACCCTGCGGTGAATCAGCTGCTGCGCCGGATTGAAGCGCTGCCCGGCTTTGTGCCTTTTCCGCAGACCGCCGCCGGCCTGCACGCCTGACAGGAGCCAGCATCATGGGCGAGAAACTGACCACGCTGCCGGTATGACATGACGGTTAAATTGCGCTGCAGCAGCAGGCGGGGGTGGCGGAACGTATGGCCGATGTCGGGCAGCGCGTGATCCGCGATTACATGCCCGATCAGCATCGTGACTTTTACGCGCAGCTGCCGTTTATCGTTGCCGGCAGCGTTGATGCACAGGGTGATGCCTGGGCCACGCTGCTGAAAGGCCAGCCCGGTTTTATCTTCTCGCCCAACGCCACCACGCTGGATATCGCGGCACGTCCTGACACCAGCGATCCAGCGGCCGCCGGCATGACCGATGGCGCGCCGGTAGGCCTGCTCGGCATCGAGCTGCACACGCGGCGGCGCAACCGCATGAACGGCGTGCTGACGGCGATTGGCGGCGGCCTGCGCGTGCAGGTTGACCAGAGCTTCGGCAACTGCCCGCGCTATATTCAGCTGCGCGATTTCCGCTTCGACCATGCGCCCGGCAGGGCTTATCAGGGCGAGGTTGAGACGCTCAGCACGCTGGATGACGCCGCGCGCACCGCCATCCGGCATGCAGATACGTTTTATGTCACCACCTATGCCGACCAGGCGCGCCGTCAGGTGGACGTTTCTCATCGCGGCGGCAAACCCGGTTTCGTGCGCATCGGTGCCGATGATGTGCTGACCATTCCGGACTTCAACGGCAACCTGTTCTTCTCCACCCTCGGCAATATCGTACTCAACGGCAAGGCCGGGCTGCTGTTTATCGACTACGCCAGCGGCGATGTATTGCAGATGAGCGGCGATGCCACGGTGATAACCGATTCCGCCGAAATCGCGGCGTTTCAGGGGGCCGAGCGCCTGTGGCGCTTTAGCGCGCGCC
Source organism: Type-A symbiont of Plautia stali (assembly GCF_059731155.1). Lineage (NCBI taxonomy): Bacteria > Type-A symbiont of Plautia stali. Next base: position 3,303,158 of record NZ_AP035891.1, read on the forward strand.
GCATCGTGCGCCGGCGCGCTGCTCTCGCCCTGCGCTGGACCGATCAACCAGACGGTGTATCGCCCGCCTCGCTAATGACCGGTGACTGGCCGTCCGCAAGCGAACGCCTGCAGGCGCAGCAGCTGGCTGCGCAGTGGCGACCATCCAGAATCACGCAGATTGTCGATAAGAGCGCGCACATTTGCTCGTTTCATCTTACGCCGGATGATGGCGCTGGCGTGCTGCCGCATCTGGCGGGCCAGCATCTGCCGATCCGCCGGATGCTGCCAGGCAACGCTAAACCGCTGATTCGGCAATATTCGCTGTCGGTTGCGCCGTCGGATGGTTATTACCGCATCAGCGTGAAGCGTGAAGGCGCCGTATCGCAGTATCTGCACGATGCCCTGCGCGTCGGCGATCGGCTGGAGGTGCGCGCACCGGCCGGCGACTTCACTATTGATGCAAACGAAACGCGGCCAGCGGTGCTGCTGGCGGCGGGCGTCGGCATCACGCCGCTGCTGGCGATGCTGCGTCATCTGATTTACGAAGGACGACGCAAACGCCGGATGCGTCCGGTGTATTTGCTGCAGTCGGCGCGTAACCTGGCCGAACGCCCGTTTGCGCGTGAGCTTGATGCGCTGCTGGCAGCCAGCGAAGGTGCGTTGAAACTGGTGCGCGTGCTCAGCCAGCCGGGTGAAGCCGAAGCGGGCGTGGATTACGACGTCGCCGGAAGAATCGATATGGCGCTGCTGTCGCAGGTGCTGCCCTTCAACGATTACGATCTGTGCGGCCCGCCGTCATTCACCTAGGCGATATATGACGGACTGCGCGGCCTGAATATTGCCGACGCGCGTATTCACGCCGAAGCGTTTGGTCCGTCGTCGCTGCAGCGTCAGCAGGAGAATGTGCCAGAGCCCGCCGCGCTGCCGCCGGTGGCGACCGAAGCGCGCGGCCTGAGCCCGGCTTACAGCTGTCGCGCCGGACATTGCGGCAGCTGTAAGACCAGACTGGTGAAAGGTGCGGTGACTTACCCCACCCGGCCGAGCATGACGCTGGCGCAGGATGAGGTGCTAATCTGCTGCACGGTGCCGGCGCAGGTCGAAGACGGGGACGCGGGGGTGCAGCTGGCGTTGTGATGTGAGTGCCCGGCAAATCGGTTTGCCGGGGCATCGCTTTTCTTATTTAGCCAGTCATAACATGAACGTACCGTTACGTCAGATTTTTCGAGATAAGCACCAGAGCCATTTCGTCGGCCAGCGTTTCCAGTTCATGATTAACATCTGACGATGCAGATGCTGGTTCGGCATTGATGGTGAGATCAAAATCATCGGTGCCGATACGATCGCCGTAAAGCATCATGGCTTTATCGCCATGTTGTTTCGATGCCCACCGAATGCCCTGAGCGTCTGGATTATCCTCATGGACCTTTTCTGCCCACTTACGTGTTTCAGCGTAATGATTGGCAGCGGAGCCCAGTAATTCACTTTGTGAAATACCGTGCTTCTTCATAAAGCGTGGATTGAGATCGACCAGCCGAATTTCTTTTTTTTGGAGAGAGCTGGCTGCGGGCAAGCTTATCCAGCACCGCCAGTTCAACAGGTGTACCCGCACATGGCACAGGCAGGTCATGCAAAACTGTCTCCATCAGTGCAACTGACAAATTCTCACCGCCATATAACGTCGGAATGCTTTTTCCTGTGTTGTCGGTGACTGGACTAAATCTGCTTTGCCTTTTTCCGGGATTAAACTCAGCCGCGCCAAATTGTGAGGCGTGGATCCGCTCAAATGTTTTGCCTTTCGGCCAGATCACTATTCTGGCCGTAAGATCGTCATTTACCGCTGGCGTTTTTATTTTCTCATTTATGTACCGGTCCCTCTTTTGCCCGCGAGGCCGCTTCCAGCACCCGTTCAGGCGTAGAGGCAAGAAGATCTTTCGGTTTTTGATTTCCCAGCCAGCTATTCGGTGAGCCAAACCAGACCGCCAGTGACCAGGGGGGTTTTTGATTCACCGAACAGCTGAATAATTTTCTTCATCTGCGGCAGCGGTTGCCCGCCTACGTCCAGCGCGTACGCAGGATAAAGATCTTTGCCTTCAGAAGTAATGGCAAAAATTTTATCGGCCCGCTTCCAGCGGTTCGGTAGACCACTGGGATTTTTGATATCCACTGCCGAGCCGCTGCGACGTGAGACTTCCTGAGCAGGCAACCATTCAGCATCATCGAGAATGGTTTGCTTCAGCTTCTCAAGTCGTGCCGTGTTAGAACTGCTTGCCGGCTTGCTTCTGCCTGCGCTTTTCATCTTTGCAGCAGGAAGGATTTCGTCCCGTTTTTTACCGGTGAGCTTTTTCAGCCCCGCTACCGCACGAAAAGCGGCCTCCAGCGCGACCTGAATGCGACCTCGTCGATGTAAGCTTAAGCTAGACGCTTCAGGACATAATAGAGCTCTTCCTGCGCGCCACTGAAATCCGGAACGGAGATGGTGATGTCGGCATGCCCGTCGCTACTCGTTGAGTAAGAAACATTGCCATAAGGCACCGCAACCACTTAAAATTCAGTGGATTTAACCGCACTGACCATAGCTGACTCCTGATTTCACCATATATCTCATATCTACAATATATGACAAAATAATGGCTTCAGGCTATCGATTGTTGATTTGAATTTCTGGCAGAGAGGGAGGGGTTGTGAGTGACACCGCTGTTTACATTATTCTTTATATTACAGTGTATTAACACTATATCTGATGTATGAGATCGGGTTAAACGTTTGCCAAACACTCATCAAACTCCTGAGCAGGTTAAGTCGTGCGGAGCATCATGAGCTGATAAAAGTACTCAAGATTTAGTGGGCAATTTGCTGCCTGCTGCGGGATCACTTTGCTGATGGGGTTCTTTGTACTTACCAGTCAGCGCGGCGAAGCTATTTAAGTTTTCTGACGGAATGCTTTATCCGGTAGGGATGAATGTTTCTACGTCACTAGTTCCCCACCCCCGGAGTAAACATTATGACTGCTATCACTACCAACAACACCGCAAAAAACACCAACACCACGTCTACCAAAGCGGAATACTTCAATCTCAACATCAAGGGTTTGGGTTATCTAAGCAACATTCGCAGAATTGAAACCTTCAATGGCGGCTTTCTAAGCGTAGTAAGTAATGCGCTACGATCTTGCTAACAGCCCAAGCTATTTGCGCTTTGATGCCACTGTCGCCGGTAAGGAAGAAACGGACCTTATCAACCGCTGCCGGAAAACCGTAGATGCCGCACCTTTCTTCGACGCAATTAACGCGGCTCCTGCGGGCGATTCGGCCGCAACAGCGCTTCCTCCGCCCCCTGTGTCGCTTTCCATTTCAGATATGCTGCCCGTCAGCACACCAGAAATGTCTCCTGGCGCCGTTACTGCCAGACCAGTAAACCTGCCGGGGATGCCACCGGTATTTGTGCTTGGTGACGATCCCTCATCCCGCCGCTGGCTGCAGCAGAATGCCGCTGATCTCATGCGTATGCAGGAACCTCTTCACTGACCGGTGATGCGGGTCAGGCCGTGCTGGGTAAGGCGTTATCCGGCGGCATGCGTGAAACGATCGACTGGGTAAAAGCCCGCTACGGACAGACATTTGACGCCATTTATGTACCGCCGGGTCAGAAGGTAGCGCTGCATATCACGCGACAGCTGGCCATCGATTACGAAGAAAAAGGCCGCAAGGTTAAATATGACTTCAGCCTAGCCGGCAATGGCACAGGCATGGACTGACGGGGATTCAAATGCAAAACACCAACCTTGAGTATCGGGTGGGGTATACCCCACTCAGTGGGCGCCTGTATGCCGGTTATGTCCGGAAAGATAATGGAAAGTGGGAGGGATCTCCCCATGAGGTGACCGACTGGGCCATGTTTGCGGTTGGCCAGAAACTGGCCCGGGAAGAAACGGATATGCTGTTTCCCCTGCCTGACGGTCGGGTGATGCGTGTGTCTGCAGTCATTACAGACGCTGAAACGATGGAGGATGCGAATGCACAGCGCTAAACACCGCCTGGTGTTGCCTCTGACACTGACGCTGACGTTATTACTGGCCGGCTGCAGTACATCAAAAGACGAGATGCTGCCGCCCGGAGACAGCACCATGCTTGAGCTCTGGAATGATGGCGCCTCTGCGACACATGCAACCGGCGAAAGCCGCACCACACTGCGCCGTCCGGTTACGGACAGCGAACGCGTTATTTCTCAGCAGACGCGCGAAAGCTACAGCCGCACGCAAGAAAACGAAATTCAGCAGACGTTTCCGCGCCTGCCTAATCCCGACATGGTCATGTACGTGTTCCCGCACCTGGCCGATGGCAATACGCCGGTGCCAGGCTACAGCACCGTTTTGCCATTTTACAGCTAGGTGCAGTATGCGCTGCCTGGTGAGCGCACGGAGGATGTGTAATGGCTTTTTCTCTTTTTCGCCGTCGGGCCGAAGCGCAGGCACCGCATCAGTATGGAGATGGCCCGTTTTCCATTAACGGGCATGAACCGCTGACGCGGGAGGGGCAGCTTACCCGCCGTGATGAAGCTAAGCTGTATGATACTGCGCCTTCCATTATTGACCACATCCCGTGGGGCGAGTATCTTCCTGAGCACCAGTGCATCCTGCTTGATGACGGCGTGTCGGTCGGCGCCGTTTACGAAGTGATCTCGGTTGGGACCGAGGGACGACCTGACTCACGGCTCGATGAAATTCGTGACGTGGTGGAAAATGCCCTGCAGGACAGCCTTCCGGAGCTGGATACGCACCAGTGGGTGGTGCAGTTTTACTGCCAGGACGAGTCAGATCTGACCGTCTACATGGACGGAATCAGGGGTTATGTTAAGCCCAATGCTCAGGGGACGGCATTTACGGAAGCTTGGCTGACAGAGCAGGAGCGACATCTGCAGAACGTGGCCAGCGAAAAGGGCCTGTTTCTGGATGATGCCGTCACCGGTGCGCCTTGGCGCGGCCAGATCAGACGTACACGTATGGTGATTTACCGCTGGGTTGAATCCCCGTATCGCGACCCGATGGCGCCCGAGGTGTTGCTTAAACAGGTTTGCGATCGTCTGACCTCTGCAATGAGTGGTGCGGGTATCTAGTGCCGGCGTCAGAACGGAGAGCAGATCCACAGCTGGCTGCTGCGCTGGTTCAATCCCGATCCGAAATGGGTGGATAAAGCGACACTTTATCGTTGTGCAAAACACACTGACGATGCGCCGGGTGATTTACCTCTGCTGAACGATTTTAGTGAAAGCCTGTGGTTCACCCGCCCGCGCATCGACGGGGAAAAAGGTGTCTGGTGGTTTGATGACGTGGCGCATAAGGCTGTTCCCGTGGCGCGTCTGCGCAATGCTCCCTCAACAGGTCACCTGACGGGAGAGGTGAAACGCGGTGAACATATTAATGCCATTATGGACCTGCTGCCTGAAAGCACCTTACTCACCCTGACGCTGGTCATTCACCCTCAGGATAAGCTGGAGGAAAACTTTGCCCGCCTGAGCTGCGATTCAATGGGTGAAAACGTGGACTCCCTGCGCGCGCGCGAGGATGCCGCCACAGCCCGCACTTACCTGGGTAATAAACATAAACTGTATCGGGCTGCCATTACCCTGCTGATTAAAGCCCGGGATCTTCCATCGCTGGATAAGCGCTATCTTGATCTCAGCAGCAAGCTGCTCAACTGCGGCCTTGAGCCGGTTAACCCGGAGCATGATATCGGTCCGCTCAGCACCTACATGCGCGCATTACCCATGTGCTTTAATCCGGCACAGGACCGGCATAACTGGTATACGCGCCTGATGTTCGTGCAGCATTTTGCCTGCCTGGCACCGGTCTATGGTCGTGATACCGGCACCGGCAACCCGGGCTTCACCTTCTTTAACCGGGGCGGTGGTCCGCTCTCGGTCGATCCGCTTAACAGAAATGACCGCACGCAGAACGCACATCTTATGCTGTTTGGTCCAACCGGTGCCGGCAAGTCCGCAACCGCACTGGTCAAGCTTGCCCTGATGATGGCCATCTATCGCCCCCGTATTTTCCTGATAGAGGTAGGCAACAGCTTCGGCCTGTTTAGTGATTACTGCGCCTCTCTGAGGCCTGAGCGTACATCGGGTCAGTATCAAGCCCGGTAAAGTTATTTCTCTCGCACCGTTCGGTGACTCACATCTGCTGATGCAGGCAAAACCGGATGAACTGATCATCAGTGAAGACGCTCTTCCGGATATTGATGACGATGAAGATAAGGATGAAGAGCGGGATGTACTCGGTGAAATGGAAATTGCCGCCCGCCTGATGATCACCGGCGGAGAAGCTGCAGAAGAATCACGATTAACACGCGCAGACCGTGGCATGATCCGTGAGGCTATCATGATCGCCGCCCGCACGGCTTTTGGTGAAAGCCGGCAGATGTTGCCTGAAGACCTGATGTTTGCGTTGCAGAATATTGCCCGGGACAACAGCCAGGGTGAAAACGGCATGGAAAAGCGAACTGCGGCACGGCGTTCCCGCGCGGAAGAAATGTCCGAGGCGCTGCGGATGTTCACTGAGGGCTTCGAAGGCGAGCTTTTCAACCGTCCCGGCACCCCGTGGCCAGAAGCGGATGGTCACGATCGTTGACCTGGGTACGCTGGCCCGTGAGGGCTATGAGGCGCAGATGGCCGTTGCGGTCATTTCGCTGCTTAACTCAATCAATAATATCGCTGAGCGCGATCAGTACAGCGACAGGGATATTATTGTGCCCATCGATGAAGGACATATCGTAACGACTAATCCGTTGCTCGGGCCTTACGCGACAAAAATTGCCAAAATGTGGCGTAAGCTCGGCATTTGGCTCTGGATTTTCACCCAGAACCTCGAGGATTTCCCTGATATCGCAAAAAAATGCTGAACATGGCGGAGTGGTGGATTTGTCTGGTAATGCCTCCGCAGGAGGTCGAGCAAATTGCCCGCTTCAAGACGCTGACAGCTGAACAGCGGAAAATGCTGCTTTCAGCGACGAAGGTCCCCCGGAAATATACTGAAGGCGTCATTTTTTCAGAAAAGGTTCAGACGCTCTTTCGAGCGGTGCCCCCCAGTCTTTACCTGGCGCTGGGGATGACTGAAAAACCAGAGAAAGCCGAGAGACGACAAATCATGAACGAATTAAATTGCAGTGAACTTGAGGCTGCGTTTCACGTTGCGCGCCGGCTTGATGAAAATCGCGGACTGAGTATCTGACAGGGGAATCCATGAAAAAACTGATTATGGCATCGCCAGTGGTCGTAGCGGACAAGGCGCTGATTGCGTCTGTCATTTTTACCGTGCCACCGCAGGGGACGGCATCAATTGGTCAGTCCGACTGTGTTTCACTGGAAATACTGCAGCGCGAGATTACAAGTCGTCTTGATAAGCCGGTTCTGATTTCAGTCTTCCCTCACCGCGTTGGGCGCCGCAGCTGCGTAGCGGTACATCTGACGGATGCAGGCGGGAAAAAACTGGATATCCTCATAACGGTAACCGGTAACACGCTGTGGCCTGGTGAAACTGAGTTCGAAAGCAGTCTGCGCTGGAACATCTGCGTGCCGGATGCCACCGATATGTTATGGGTGCTGAAGGAGATCGACAGAGTTACAGACGGCGAGGTGTTCAGTTAAAACGGCCCTGCCTGTTTGTCATGCAGCGGTTTCAGGCTGTCTGACAAACAGGCAGGCTGCGGGTGCGGGCGGCATAGAGCCCGCGATTATTTTGACTCATTCGGTTTGAGCCTTTTCAAAGCTACTTTATTGACAACGCAAAAGTGTTTTTGTATTTAAATAATTGCTTGGTGTGATCTGTTTACCCGTCCAATCATTCCTCTCACACCGGGCCAAAAGCCTTATCCAGACAGATAAGGCTTTTGTTTTATCGTTACGGCAGTTCCATCTTTCCTGCATCAATATCCATCACTGAAACGGCTCTGGATCTTATCCAGACGCCGTGTTTCGCTTCTACGACCATCAGGCGTGATATTGGCCGCCATACACAGACATCGCTCTCTGCGGCAGACAATGGCCTCGCGTTCGGCATCTTCCGTAATCTGATCCATCACGGTAAGCCAGCGTCGTGCAGCGCGTCGCCATAAGCCCCGTCTTTCCAGTGATTCTGCAACAGTGTCTTTCAGTTCCATATGCCTCCACCTGCGTAACGGCTACCTCATCAGTGCCATCTATTCTTTCATAATGGTAATCACAGTTCTTTATTTCACCCAGAGTGCATTCCCAGAAAATGGACTTACGTCTACAAACAGGAGCCTATTGATGCGCTATCCCTTTGAACTCGATCCGCAGATTATTCACCACATTATTTACAGTCAGGCCGGTTCCGTCGGCAAGGCCGTCATTGAACTCATCATGAACAGCATCGATGCCGGTGCCGGCGGGGTGATTATCGACATTACCCCGGAGGGCTTCTCATGCCGGGATAATGGCCGCGGATTTACGTCATACGATGACGTTAAACGCTATTTCGGGCGTTTCAGCACGCCGCATCAGGAAGGTGATGCGAGCTACGGGCGCTTTCCTCTGGGCCGGTGCCAGATCATGGCGCACGCCCGGACACTCTGGCGCTCGCAGCGCTGGCAGATGTCGGTTGATACGCGTGAAATGGGTTATCACTATGACCTGGAACAAATTGCGGAGGCTGAGCCAGGCTGCCATATCACTGGTGAGTGGTATGAGCCGCTGACCAGTCAGGAGCGCATGTCATGCATTCAGGAAATCCGCGATCTGGTGCGCTATACACTGGTCACGGTGCACCTCAACGGCACCATCATTACCCGCCAGCCGGCACTGGAGAAGTGGGATGCGGAGGACGATGAGGCCTGGTATCGGCTCCGGGAAGACGGTGCCGTGTCGGTTTACAATGAGGGCGTTCTGGTGCGTCATAATCCGGGACACATCTGGGGCGTGGGTGGCCTTATTGTTAGTAAAAAACCCATCGCGCTTAACGTCTCGCGTACTGAAATCCTTCGCAAGACCTGCCCTGTTTGGAAAACGATTGCCGCCCGATTTGGCCAGCTTGCCACCGCCTTCTCTGACAATCAGGGGAAACATCGTAAAACGGAAGCACGTCGGGAGAAAACGGCCCGCGCATTGCTTTCCGGAGAGGGCGACCTGCAAAAGCTGATGTACGATGAAGAGGTCATCACGCTCCTGCCCGGCAAACATCACGTCACGCTTGAGCACTTCATCCGTAAGTGCCGCTATTACCCGGCGGCAACCGACAAAAACTGCTTCACCCTCGCGCGGTATGCTCGCGATGTTCCGCGCGGGGAAATCATTGCCCGGGCCGGTATCGCACCAGTGGTGCATCCTGTCACGCTGCCCGCTTCGGCTGTTACGAGCCGGAAGAGTTTATGGAATGTCTGAGTCGCGTACGCGCAAACCTGCTGGCATACCATGAACAGTCGCCCCGGCATCGGCGGTGGGGTTCCGGCTGGCAGTCTGAGCTGGTACTCATTATTGATCGCACGCAGATGGTCAGCGAGAAACAGCTTGATAAGGAAACTCGACGTGCGTGGACAGCGCTGCGCTGGTGCCTTACCCAGTATGCTGCTGTCTGCTCGGGAGGCGAAGTGGGTTATCAGTCACGTTCTTACGGGGGTAAACGCTTTCAGATCCTGCTGGGTGAGTCCACGTCGGCGGATGCATGGACGGACGGAGAGACCTACATTGCCTACAACATCGATATCGTCTGCCGGCTGAAGTCCGATGCGCTGCAGACTGCCAGTCAGCTGTTCAGCCTGACGGAGCACGAGGTGGCACACCAAGGCGACAGCCTGGACTGTGGCCACGACGAGACTTTTTATCAGCGCTTCCATGATATCAGCACCCTGTGCGCTCCCGATCGCCAGCGTTACATGCACGTCTGGCTGATGAAGTACTCAACAAGCCTGGAGGCTGAGGGTAAACGCGCAACCGGAACAGCCTGGAGAGAGCGTTATCTGACTGAACGTGCCAGCACCGGCCGTAAGAAAAAAGGACTCCCCGGCGTTATCAGTGATGCCGGAATTCGTGATGCTGTAAGCGCACAGCCGAACCCGGAAGATATGTCACGGCTTGATTTTCTTAACCAGCAGCTGACGGGCGCCGGTTCAGCGGCGCCTGTCAGGTCCGACTGGGATAGCGCGGTGGCCGCCGGCATTGAGCAGGCCCGTAAGAATCAGGCAGAACGGTTACGGGAACAGCAGGCTACGGAGGACTGGTACGCTGCAGAGGATGATGCATCCGACATTCTGACCGATGAGCAACGGGCAGCTGAAACTGAAGAGCAGATGTGGCTGGCGTCCCGTAAAACACATTACCTGTCCCTTTTACCCGACGCTACTGAGGAGGCTTTGAACGACTGGGTGGTTGAATTCCTTGCCATTGCGACCGATTCAGATGAGGAAGCACGTGCTGCCTGGGCCATGCGTGCCTAGGAAAACAGCGACCTCTGGTTTGCCAGAAATGCTCCAGCCGGCATTGAGGCGGAAGACCTCCATGAACAGGACGTTGAACACCCTCCTGAACAAAGCCTTCCTGCAGACTGGCTTCCATTTATCGTGGAGGGTAAAGTGTTCAACTAAAACTGGCCACCGCTTTAGAGTTTTTCCAGTATCGGTTTTCCGATTCGTTTGGGGGTAACCCACCGTTATAGTCATGCGGCCTTAGCGAGCTGTAATATCCGACGATATAGTCTGTGATCGCATGTGCAGCTTCGCTAAAGTTTATATAACCTGTCACTGGCACCCACTCGTTTTTCAGACTTCTGAAGAAGCGTTCCATCGGGCTGTTGTCCCAACAGTTTCCACGTCGGATCATACTCTGCCTGATCCGGCAACGCCACAGTAACTGCCTGCTTGTATAGTGGCTACCCTGGTCACTGTGGAACATCGCTCCGGCTGGTTTACCGCGAGTTTCCCACGCCATTTCCTGCGCTTTGATGGTCAGCCTGCTGTCCGGTGAGAATGACATTGCCCAGCCTACCGGTTTCCTTGCCAACAGATCGAGAACAACAGCGAGGTAAGCCCAACGCCTGCCTGTCCAGATGTACGTCACATCGCCGCACCACACCTGATTAGGCTCTGTCACTGCGAACTGTCGCTCAAGGCGATTCGGGATAACGATGTGTTCATGACCACCACGTTTATACCGGTGGGTAGCCTTTTTTAATATGTCGTTTTCCATTTCAATACGTTGTAGCTTTTTCTTCAGCTCGCGTATTTCAATCTGTTCCGGGGTTATAGGGGAGGCTTTAGGTATTTTGCCCTGTCGTTCATCCCGCAACTGTTTTCCCCATCGCGTCATGGTAGAAAGACCCACATCCATAGCATTGGCCGCAGCTGCAACGGTGTAGTTCTGATCAAGGACCAGTTGAGCGGCTTCGCGTTTAAACTCTGCGCTGAAATTTCTTTTTTTCATTATGGCACCTGTGTTGTTCTGAGGTGAGCATATCACCTCTGTTCAGGTGGCACAAATTTAGTGTGCCACTTCGAAACAGAAGTATGTGGCCATGGGTTTAGGACTATGGCACGAGGTGCGTTAGGCGAGTCTGGATTATGGACTGAGGATGCAATTGAGCGGCAAATGAGTCATTCAGAGCGAAATAATGTACGTGCGGCGTATATCCATACTTCTGAACATCTAGACGAAAGACGATTAATGATTCAGTGGTGGGCTGACTACTTATATTCAAATGAGACAGGTTTTCTTTCTCCTTCTGAATTTGCTAGGGAATATAACCTTTAATAAAAATTCATGGCAGTAAATAATTGTCAGCTTCTAGAGGAGAGTATTGCCCGCAAGGCGTGAGCAATATCTCTATTTTTATTATTCATTGTAGCCATTTTCGGATGAAATGTCCTCATTCAATAAGTGGTTTCTAGCAACATATAACGGAAAGAATTGAATGATATAAAATATATACATTCTCCATTGAAAGATAACGAAAGCAGTTGTTAGCGATAATAATGCTAATAAATTTGTGGTTGAAAAATTAAAGGACCACAAGATACAAATCAGAAGGGACATGCAAAGCTCAGATGTTATGGCTTTCATCCTTAATTCGATCTTTTTTATTTCTATTTTTTTGTCAATTTCTTTAACGATAAAAAATCATACGCATCATTTCTTCGGATTTTTTCATATTTTTTTATTATCGTGGCAGTATAGTCACTAAAATCGTGCAGGTTTGTTAATTTAATAACAGATAAATTATTTATTTTTTTATATGATACATTTAAAAGATAAACAATTACCAATGCCAGCAAAAGCTGGATTATCGTTAGTTTTGATAAAAGCCCACCTTGGAAGTCGAGTACATTTTTGATTGAAGTTTCCGATAGAATCGCATAAATGTTATCGCTACTTACCTCATAATTTAACATGAAAAATATTACCATAAATAGCGTGAGGAATCTATGCAGCGGATACTTTTATGTCAAATCCTCAATATACTTTTCTTGAATAGATTTTGCTAACTCATCCATTAATACACCTGTATAAAATATACGTCTCCCGATGAAGGATCGAATGCACCACAATCAATATATGGTGCCCCTAAGAAAGAAATTTCTTCTTCTTTTTGGAAGTAGGAAATAACTTCTTGAAAATCCTCTTTTGAAGCAAATCTTAACGTACTCATTGAACCATTAAACATATTCATCATTTTAGCAGAAAGATGGTACATATCCATCTCAGAAATTCTTGCATGATAGATAACTGGATCACCAAGTTTCTTGTGAGTTACTACACGGTGGAAATCATTAGCTTTCTTCCTGTTGAACTCATAAGTTTGAGTTGAATCAGAGGTGAGTGATATTTCCAATGTGCTATCATCTGAATGCTGAGAACGAATGATCGCTAGCATTTGATCAATCTCTCTTACAATGGCCCTGTCACCATATCTTCTAGTCACAGCCTGGTCTGGACGCTCAAGCAGTTGCTGATAATCTTTTGGCTCAAGTTGGTTCCCTGAAAGTTGAGCCCTTTTTGTTTCGAGGTCTTTACTAATATTTCCGGCATTATCTAAACCACCGTTCTCAGCTTCTTGTAGAACATTATGAATTGCAGATGATACACGTTTAATAACCTTTTTTGTTATTTCTCTATCTGATATGAAATCAATGATATATCCGCCTTCGCGTGGCTGCTGTACGAGGAGCTCAACATCTTTATAATAATCATGGTGCATTTTGGCATATTTCCAAAGGTTACCATGTTTTTGATATCGAGATAGGCTCTGTCTAAAGAACTCTGCAAGTGTCCCAAGCTTTTAGACAGTGTTCTTAATGAAATCTGATGATCTCCAGCAATTTTCCCATCGAAATGCAGTTCTACTGTGGCCACGGTTGCTAGCTCCATCTACGTTATACAGTAACAATAAAATGAGTTGATATATGAAACAGATAAGTACTATTGACATTTTGTATCAAAATTTTTGTCTTAGCGAAATATTTATATTGCTAATGTTTAGATGGTCATCATCACTTTACACCCTGAGTTAGAAAGGTGAGATATGCTCTCCCCCGTTGCGCGCGCTCGTACCTCCGCCACGCCTGCCCGCTTTATGCAGTGGTTTTCATGCGCCTGCATGAATGGCGCCGCGCCGCACCTGGCATGGCCTGAACGGGCATAAGCGGGGTGCAAAAACTCATGCGTTTTCATGCAGCATAGACATGCACTCGTGAGCAGGGAGGCCAGCTAGGAAAAAGAGGCGTGAAAAAACCGGCGCAGTGGCCGGCTCAGGTAAGGGGCGGAAGGTTTCAGGCAGGTGACTGCTGCCGGCTGGACAGTTTACTGGCAGAACCGTAGCGACCCAGCGTCTGCGGCTGGCGCGCCGCGCTCAGCACTTCCGGCTTGGGTTCCGGCCCGACAGGCTTCTGCGGCTTCACGATGATTTTCTCAACGCTCTCCAGCGCGGTGAACGTGCAGGAGCAGTCAAGGTTGATGCACTGATACCAGGTGCGCTTGACGGTCGCAGACTCGTAGGCGCAGGTGCGGGTGTGTGCGGTGGTGCCGCACTCCGGGCATTTCAGGGCCATTACGCACTCTCCTGCGGCTGCCGGCTAAGGCGCTGCGCAAAGCGCTGGTGCTGTGCGGGCGTGTAGCTGCCCTGACAGTCGCGCAGCATCCCGGCTTCCGGAGACAGGCCCGTTTCGGCCAGCGCGTCCTGATAAGCCACCCCTAACGCCGGTCGTGCCCGCTGCACCTCCCGGGCCACGGCGCTGCGCAGCAGCCGGGCGGCTACCTCCAGCCCGCCGGGGCCGTTCAGGAACGGGGTCAGCGCCGAGGTCAGCGCCGGGCCGTGCTCGCGCATGAAGGCGCTGAGCGCGTCCTCCGTGCAGGCTTCCAGCACAATCCGCTGCGCATACACTCCCTCGCGGGCGGCGCAGTTAATCTGCCAGTCCAGCACCGCGATGCGCTCGCGCAGCGCCGGCACCCGTTCACTGTAATCAGCCTGCTTTTCACCGGCCGACAAGCAGGGCGCTGAGCGCCGTTTCCGCGTCCTGACGCGCGGCCAGGTGCGCCTGCCACCGGCTGCGGGCGGCGCGGAACTGGTCCAGCGCCTGCGCGGGTGTGGTTGCAACGGTCATTATGCCTGCTCCTTCTGCGCCATTTTGCGGCGGACCAGCATTCTGTGACGCGCTGCGGGAGAGGGACTTTTTCTGAAGTCATCGTGCGCCCCGCGCGCCGGGAAGATGCCCGCCAGCTTGAACACGGCGTCTTCCGCCGGCAGGGCGTCTCGCATCAGCGCCGGGTCGGTGATGTGGCGTGTGATAAAATTTTTCAACACCGTTTCCGGGTCGTTAACGGCGTGCACCGTGCCGGTTCCGTCGCTGGCCTGACGCCCCAGCGTGATTTTCAGCAGGCTCAGCGTCTGAATCAACTGCCGGCCGTGCGCCTCCATAAACGCCTGCCAGAGCTGCATGGCGCGAAGATTCACCAGGTCATTGTGGGCGCTGATGTAGTCTCTGGCGAGGTCGGCCGTCTCCCACGGCAGGCGCTCATTTTCCTGCGCCAGCAGGGCGTCGAACTCCTCCAGCGCCTCGCGGTCCAGCGCCACCTCTGCGCGCAGCTTCTTCATCTCCGGCGTCATTACGCCGCCGCTCTCGCGGAACAGCCGGCGCCATTCGTCGTTCTGTGCGGCCGCGTTCGCCTCGGTTTCGGCGCGGCGCTGGCGGATGGTGTCACCCTGTAAGGTGGCGACTTCCTGTTTACTGCGTGCATCAAGCCATGCGGCCTTTACTTAAGAGAAAAAGATAGTAAATACAGTAAATTAAGGGGTGAAGAATCAGATAATGATTGTTCACCCGCTGCTCACCATTCTTCACCTGCCTGATTCTGGCGACTCAGAATGATTAACGCTTATTGCTATTAATAAGTCATTTTTAATAGCCTAAGGCTATATAAAGCCGGGGCCGGCACTATCCGGTATTACTCGTTGCTACTCGTTAAGAGTGGTTAACACTGTGCGAAATTCAGACAGATTGTGTCAGCCACAGCACGCGGGCGCGTTGTTGCGCTGGCCGTAAATATGCTGAAAATAAAGCGCTACCCGACGCTGTACGTAACCCTGCGGCACTTAATGGACTCAGAAAGAGGTAGCTTATGCACACGGCTTTATCCGCGCACTCATCCGCCCCGGCAGCCCCCGCTATGCCGGCTGTGACCCCGGTTCAGGAGCGCTTTATGCGCCTGCCGGAGGTTATTCACGTCTGCGGCCTGTCCCGCTCGACCATTTACGACCTCATCAGCCGCAGCGCCTTCCCGGCGCAGGTATCGCTCGGCGGCAAGAACGTGGCGTGGATGGCAAGCGAGGTCAGCGCCTGGATGAACGAACGCATCGCCGCGCGCGGTCAGGAGCGTGCAGCATGATCCGGCTGAACATTGGCGGCACGTCGCACGACCTGTCCGTGGAGGACGCAAAGCAGCTGGCGCTGGCCATTGCCGCTGAGGTGGACATGCCGGGCCAGCCGCAGCGCTTTCGCGGTGCGGGAATCGCCTTCAGCATTGAGCGCAGCAGCGCGGTATCCGCAGACCCGCAGTCTCCTTCCCGCGCCGGCATCACCCTCACGAACTGCTGAGGTGAGTATGCCGCTCTCTTCCCTCACTCCCGGCTTGCGCGCCGGGGGCTTTCCCTGGTACAGTAACTTCGCTGCCGCAAAACCGGCAGCCGGGCGTAGGAACCCGAGCGAAACAAAGGTGACACCAGACGCGCCATGCGTCTTTTTTTGTGTCTGTGCCCTGATGCACCCATTTTTCGGGCGGCGGTTCTGTTTCCGCTGCGCCTTCTGCGTAATGGTGGCCCGGGCGGGGCAGCCTTCGGGCTGGCCGGTTTCCTTTGTTGCCGGTATTCCTACCCCTGTCCGGGTTACCACCCAAGAGCGTAGGAACTCCGGTGGTAGCTGTAACAAGCTAACAAAGGAGACTGCCCCCATGGCTACCGTCCTTCATTCCCCGCATCCTCAGTTTGTCTTTGTGTTCGCCGCCGTGCGCTGCTGTGAACGCCACAGCAGCGTGCTGATGCTTCGCGCTACCGCCGCAGACGAGCGCGCCGCGCGCCGGCTGCTTGCCCGCGACTACGTGCTGTCTTTTGCCTGCCGCCTGCCGGTGAAGGAGGTGCGCGCATGAGCCCCATTACGATTTCCGACGACGACCTGATGCGCCTGGAGCACCTGCGCAACGCCGGGCGCTTCGTGTCCGACATGACCCTGCTTCAGGACTGCCATGAAGCGCCGCCGCCCGCGCAGCGCGCGCAGCTGGCCTCGCTGGTCTTCCTCATCACCGAGCAGCTCGACGGCGTGATCGCCCGCTGCCACGACAGCCTGATGAACGACGGAGTGACATCATGAAAGTCCGCACGCTTTCCTCCGACCTCCGCGCCGCGCTGAGCTGCCGCGCGGTCGCCTGCGCCTGGCTCACCCTGTGCCGCGAGCAGCAGCGCTACCCCGGCCTGACCCTGGCGCGCCTTGAGCACGCCATTGAGAGCGAGCTGGAGGGGTTCTATCTTCGCCAGCACGGCCGCCGGCGCGGGCAGGAGATTGCCTGCGCCCTGCTGGACGACCTGCTGGCCACCGGGCCGCTGAAGTCAGCCCCGTGCCTGAGCTTTTTAGGCCAGGTGGTGATGGACGAGCTGAGCGGGCGCATTCACGACGCGCGGCCGCTGCACTGAGGGACAACCGAATGAAAATGACCGTATCAGACGCGGCGAAGGCCGCGCGGGGCCTGTGGCCCCGTATCCTGCCCGCGCTGGGCGTGAAGGTGACAAAAAACCGCCACATGCCGTGCCCGGTGTGCGGCGGAACAGACCGCTTCCGCTTTGACGACCAGGAGGGGCGGGGCACCTGGTTCTGCAACCAGTGCGGAGCCGGCGACGGCATGGACCTTGTACAAAAGGCGCTGGGCGTCAGACTGACCGGGGCCGCCGAACGCGTGAACGCCCTGACCGGCAATCTGCCGCCGGCGGATGAGTCCGCTAACTTTGTCGCTGAGGCCGGGGATAACGACGTCGCCCGCGCCGCCGCCGCGACGCTCGCGCAGCAGCTGGTCAGCGCCGCGCAGGAGATCAGCGGTAATGCTTACCTGTCGCGCAGGGGCTGGCCGGAGCAGCGCAGCCTGACGCTCGCGAAGCCGCAGAGCGACCTTATCGTGCTGCTGCAGGACATGGCCGGCGCGCTGGTCAACGTGCAGCTGATTAACGCGGAGGGCGTCAAGCGCACTCTGAAGGGCGGACAGGTAAAGGGCGCGTGCCACGTGCTCAGCAGCGCCGGCAATAATGCAAAGCGCATCTGGCTGGCCGAGGGCTTTGCCACCGGCCTGACGGTGCACAACCTGACCGGTGACGAGGTGTGGGTTGCGCTGTCGTCCGCGAACCTTCTTTCCCTGGCCGGCCTCGCCCGCGAAAAGCGCCCGTCGCTGCCGCTGGTGATTGCCGCCGACCGCGACCTGAGCGGCGACGACCAGCGTAAAGCAGCACAGGCCGCCGCAGCCTGTAACGGAGCCGTGGCCCTGCCGCCGGTGTTCGGCGACTGGAACGACGCGTATACGCAGCATGGTGAAGACGCGACCCGGCTGGCGCTGACGGAGGCCGCTGTGCCGCCCGCTGCAAGCCCCTTTGACGTCATGAGCGAGGCGGAGTTTTCGGCCATGAGCGCCAGCGAAAAGTCGGAGCGCGTGGCGGAACACTACCGCAGCAATCTGGCCGTGGACGCCAGCGGGGAAATTCTCTGCCGCTACGAGGCCGGGGCGTGAAAAGTGATTTCCGGCAACCAGTTCGGGCGCGACGTGGCGAAGCTGTTTCAGCGCCTGCGCGCGCCGTTTTCGGCGGGCAAGGTGGCGGGCGTGGTGGACACGCTGAAGCTGATGCTGCCGCAGCAGGCCGCGCCGCAGCGCCAGCTTATCGGCTTTCGCAACGGCGTGCTCGACACCCGCACCGGCACCTTCAGCCCGCACCGCCGGGAAAACTGGCTGCGCACCGTCAGCGACGTGGACTACACCCGCCCGGTGGCGGGCGAGACGCTGGAGCGCCACGCGCCGCACTTCTGGCAGTGGCTGGACCGCGCCGCCGGACGCTGCGCGGAGAAGCGCGACATCATTGTGGCCGCGCTGTTTATGGTGCTGGCGAACCGCTACGACTGGCAGCTGTTTCTGGAGGTCACCGGCCCCGGCGGCAGCGGCAAGAGCATCATGGCGGAAATAGCCACCATGCTGGTCGGGCCGGACAACGCCGTGTCGGCCACCATTGAAACGCTGGAATCCTCGCGCGAGCGCGCGTCCGTTATCGACTATTCGCTCATCCGCCTGCCCGACCAGGAGAAGTGGAGCGGCGACGGCGCGGGCATCAAGGCGATTACCGGCGGCGACGCGGTGTCCGTTGACCCGAAGTATAAGGACGCCTACTTGACGCACATCCCGGCTGTGATTCTGGCCGTGAACAAAATAACCCGATGCGCTTCACCGACCGCAGCGGGGGCGTCTCGCGCCGGCGGGTTATCCTGCACTTCCCGAAAATCATCCCGGCAGGCGAGCGCGACCCGCAGCTGAAGGAGAAGATACAGGCGGAGCTGGCCGTTATTGTCCGCCAGCTGATGCAGCGGTTCAGCCAGCCGCAGGACGCCCGCGCGCTGCTTCAGTCGCAGCAGAACTCCGGGGAGGCGATGCTCATCAAGCGCGACGCCGATCCGATGGTGGACTTCTGCGGCTACCTGTTTGCGACCGCTGAGCCGACCGGCCTGCATATGGGCAACGCCAACATCCAGTCGCTGCAGCCGAAGCGCTACCTCTATCACGCCTATCTGGCCTACATGGAGGCGAACGGCTACCGCAACCCGCTGAGCATGAAGTCGTTCAGCCAGGCGCTGGAGAGCATCCTGCGCGAGTACGGGCTGAACTACCTGAAGCGTCGCACGAAGTCCGGGATACAGACCAACCTCGACCTGACCGATGAAAGCAGCAGTGACTGGCTGCCAAAGTGCGATGATCCCATAGCGATATGACTAACCAGAACCGGCGAAAGCCGGTTTCTTTTTGCTGTTCAGTCACGCTGCTTAGACAGCTTATGAAGGCGAAGTGCTACCGGAATAAGTAATGCAAAAAATACCAGAACGCCGAGACTGAGCATTGGTTCAGCAGGCAATCGGAAAGCGAGCGCGATAATTTCACTGCCCCCCCCTACACACACAAAAAGCAGAATGAAAACGATGAGCAGTGAGTTCAGTTCAAATAGTCTGTCCTTCAGCTTCATGGCAGTACCACCTTAATTGCAGAGTTTCTTATGTTTAGGAAGGGTATGTTTATTTTTTTAGCCTACTATCAGCTGGATGGCAATAATAAAACTTAACGCTTGCTAACATATGAGAGTTCTTTCTGGCCTGCATTTACGCTTGTAAGATACCGCCTTTTCTTGTACTAACAAACATCTCGGGCGCACTTGATGAGTCTTTTTGGGGTGCATTTTAGGAATAGGGCTGTGCATAAAACCATCTTGAATAAAAGGTTGAAACATTAAAATCATCATCTTATAGTCGCTGCATCTAATACCTGAGTGAAATGCTCAGGTATTAGATAACGACATACTCACATTGCTCTTATAGGTTCGCCTGCAGCATTCCTTCTGCGGGCATTTTTTTATGTCTCGTTCAGAAAAATCCGCCCGGCAAATGAGAGCTGACTTAACTCAGCAACATCTGGCGCGAAGTCGTAGCGGTGAGCTAACTAGGGTGGAATTGAGGCAACAAGGGCCATCCTTCACCACTGGTGCATGATTATGATAATGCTTCACCCATTCGTCATCTATTATGTTTGTGATTTTTATATAAAAAATTTAAAGGTGAAGAGTGTTAATGATTTTCCATAAAATCTTTTTTTGGTGAGTCAGCCCGGTTAGATTCCTCGTTAAAGAAGTTAATTGGGATAATGCTTCTGTGATACCTGACAAATTCTGATCGCATGATTGAAAAATGTAAAAGTGGGCACAATAGGGGGCATAACTACTGATTTCATGTATTTTATTCATTAATTACAATGGCATATGTGATTTATCGAGTCCGGCCTTCGCACCATTTTGCATTAACCGTTCATTTATCATATTTAGTCCTTAAAAAGCATGAAGTCCAAACCTGTCAAGCCCTCAAATAATCGCGCAATTTAAGCGCATAATCATTCCCGCCCATTCACAGCAAAAACCATCACCGCTCTTTACTCTCCCTCAAAACTCCGCAAGATCCATCAGGTCCACTCTCCGCCGCACGAGCATACTCATTTCCCAGAGAGGATGCTATGCCAGTAAACAAAAACGATCACCGCGAAACCTACCTCAAGCGCTTTGACAAGGTGTTCGATTACATCGAACGTCATCTTGATGAAGGGCTGCTGCTGGAGCAACTAAGTGAAGTGGCGCACTTTTCGCCGTACCACTTTCACCGCCAGTTCAACGCCTGTTGCGGCATGCCGCCGGGGCGTTACATCCAGCTGATGCGGCTTAAACGGGCGTCGTACCGGCTGGCATTCAATCCGCACGAGAAAATCATTTAGATTGCGCTCGATGCCGGTTTTCAGCATGCCGAATCATTCAGTCGCGCCTTTAAGCAGGTATTCGACGTGACGCCGAGTGAATTTCGTCAGCAGCCGGTGTGGATTACCTGGCATCAGCGCATGCCTCAGCCACCCGTCAAACGGAGAGAGAGTATGTCAGTTGAGATTAAAAATGTTTCCCACCACGCCAGTGGCGATGCTCACGCATCACGGCGATCCGCAGCGCATCAACGATACGGCGGCGCAGTTTATTGCCTGGCGCAAAAGCAGCGGAGCGTCGCCGGTGCGCAGCAGCCAGACGTTCGGCGTCGCGCCGCACGATCCGACCAGCAACACCAGCCGGGGATTTTCAGTATCACCTTTGCGGTTCGGTGACTGCGCCGATTAACGAAGACAACGCCTTTGGCGTCGTCAACAGCACCATTCCGGCGGACGCTGCGCGGTGCTGCGTCATCAAGGCTCGCACAGCGCACTGACCGAGCTGGCACGATCGCTCTACAGCGAATGGCTGCCGGCCAGCGGCGAAGAGCTGCGCGATTTCCCGCTGTTCTTCCACTATCACAACTTCGTGCATGAAGTAGCGGAACACGAGTTGCTGACGGATATCTATTTGCCGCTTAAGTGATGAGGGTCCCGGTAGCAATGGCTATCGGGATTTTTATGCAGGATTGCGATACGTATTCACGGCTGACATTTTTTCCTCCTGCCTCACGGCAAGGCATGGCAAAATGCCCTGCGATCCTATCAGCACAGGCGAAGAGGCGACGATGACAGAGCAACTCGAACAGCGTATCTATGAACTGGTGCGGCGCTATGACGGCGTGTATCTGTTCAAGCAGAAAACGCTCACGCCGCAGATTGATATCGACAGCGATCTCAACTTCGAGCGCGACGAAGCCGCCGCGCTGATGGAGGCGTTTTTCCGCGAGTTCGCGGTCGATCGCGCGAATTTCGCTATTGAAACCTACTACCCGGACGAACCGTCGCTGGCGCAAATCCTCAACCCGTTCAACAAACGTGAAGTGCCGGTGGTACCGGATTTCACGCTGGGCATGCTGATTGCGTCGGCGCAGGCGGGGCGCTGGCTGTTTGAATAATGCGGCAGCGCGCCGCTGCGGTTTGGCGGCCTGCGGCTCAGCGTGCCACGTGCACGCCAAATCCGCGCTCGCCTTCCGCAAGATCCTCGCGCAGCGTCAGCGCCGGAATCACATACTCACCGCCATTCTGGCGGCGGAAGGCAATCGGTTGATCCTGCGCTAAGCGATCCAGCCGTTGCGCCAGCGCGGCGCACCAGCCAACAAAGCGCTCCTGCGCCGGCTTCTGCACGCGATACAACACCAGCGGTGGCAACACGCTGAAGCCGGGATAGAACAGCATGCCGTGCTGGATTGGGAACAGCAGGTCATCAATCGGGCCGTTGATGCCGCGCGGCGCGTAGTGCGACTCCCAGCCGCCGGTGGTCACCACCAGCATGGCGCGCTTGCCCGCGAGCGTGCCTTCGCCGTAGCGATCGCCCCAGTGATGATCGTTGTGCTCACCGACGCCATAGGCGAAACCGTTGGCATACACGCGGTCAAACCAGCCTTTCATGATTGCTGGCATCGAAAACCACCACAGCGGAAACTGAAAAATCACCGTGTCGGCCCAGCGCAGCTTCTCCTGCTCGGCGGCAATGTCCGCTGCCTGCAGCTGATTGTCGTAGGCGAAACGCGAATCCAGCGTGGCATCAAAATGCGCGCCCACCGGGGGTGCCAGCGTGTCGGCGGTATCCAGCTGCGCTTTTCACTGCATGGCGTACAGATCTGAAACCTGCACCTGATGACCGGCCTGCTGCAGATGATTCACGGCAAAGTCTTTCAGCGATCCGTTCAGCGAGCGCGGTTCCGGATGGGCATACACAATCAAAACATTCATGGCGGTATCCTGTGAGATGAAAACCGCTGCAGGTTAAGCCAGTGCTGGTTATAGTAGAAATAAATTACTGATATCTCAGGTATAGAAAGCATGAATATGCACTCGCTGGATTTGAATCTGCTGCAAACCTTAGACGTGCTGCTGGTGGAACAGAACGTGACGCGCGCGGCGCAGCGCCTCAATTTGTCGCAGCCGTCGGTGAGCGCCCAGCTGGCGCGCCTGCGGGTGCTGTTTGACGATCCGCTGCTGTTGCCCGGTCCGCGCGGCATGCTGCCCACCGCCCGCGCCGAGGCCCTGCGCGAGCCGCTGCGTCTGGCGCTGGAAGCGCTGGAGCGCGCGGTGGCACCGCCGGCAGCGTTCGATCCGGCACGCGCGGAACTCACCTGGCGCATTGCCGCCACCGATTACATGTCATCGGCGCTGATCCTGCCGGCGCTGAAACTCATTCGTGAAGCGGCACCGCGCAGCCGCATGGCGGTGTTTGCACTCAATCCGCCGCAGGTGGCGCAGCAGCTGGAGAAGGGCGAGCTGGATATGGTGTTTCACACCGGCGACAACGCGCCGCCGACGCTGGATCGCTTTTGCCAGCTGGAGTTTATAATTGTTTCGCCAGATGGCGGCGGCTTCAGTGCAGCCACCGATCGCGCGCTGGCCAGACTCGGCCGCACGCGCCGCGTCGCGCTCTCGGTGCCGCATTTCCTGTTTATGCTCGACACGCTGGCCAGCAGTTATTTGGTAGCCGTACTGCCGGAGCGCCTGGTGCGAAACACGCCGCAGCTCCGCGTGCTTGCACCACCGCTGCAGATTGAAGGGTTTGACATCCTGATGCTGTGGCACGAGCGCCTGCATCGCGATCCCGCCCAGCAATGGCTGCGCCAGCAGATTGTGGCGGCGCTGTAAACCTGAGCGTGCTCTTAGCGTTCAAGAATAAAGCGGGCGTTGAGTTTTCGCAGAAACTCAAAGGTGGTCATGCAGGGCATATCAACTCCTGTGCAAATTTAGACAATCCGGAAGGCTGAATGCCATCCAGCAAATCACTGGCTTCACGAAGCAGCATTTGCCCGCTCAGCGCCTGACTCAGCACCGCCCGGGAGAAGGAGACGCTGATTTGTGCTTTTTTAGTCCTGAAATAGCCGGGGCCACCGTTCTCGTTTTTACTACGCTGCTGGTAGGCCAGCTTTTGCGCCTGAATAAAACGCTGATAGTCTTCGTTTTCAATTAGATGCAGCGTGAGGGCGCGGCGCGCAATTACCCATCCGCTGACATGGAAATGACTCTCCAGTGGCACAATATTTTGCCGCCAGTCTGGTGCATTGCTGTCCCAATGCGATAAAAATTCTTCGGCTGGCACCAGAAATTCCGCCGCGACGGCGTTACACAATATATCTTCTTGGCGATGTGCTGTTGTGGCGCCATCGGAGACGCCAGACTGGCCAATCCAGATATGGCAAAGCTCATGAATTAAGGTAAACAGTCGTGCGCCCGGTGCATCCGCATGGTTGACAAAAATAATTCGTGCGTAATCGTCGGCAATGGCAAATCCGCGGAACTCATCCACGTTAAACGGACGGGTATGGTGATACAGGTAAGGTGAGCGCATGACTAAAATCCCCAGGCTCTCAATACGTTTCACCAGATCGTTGTAATAGTTTTCCCAACTCCCGCGCACGGGATTGACGGCCATGTTAAGCCTGTGACGCATATTCGCCACGATGGGTTCTGTGGAACTGGTTGCATTAAAACGGCCAGCAATCGTGAGTGGATGTGCCAGTTGCTGTTGCAGATAATCGCGATACCACTCCTGACGCATCAACATAATTTTCAACACATCGAGCAGTTCAGCGCTCGGACGTTGCGGACGTTTGCCATTCACCGTGCGCAAATCAGGGATAGGCAAAGACTCCACGGGTGGTGTAGTCAAAAACAGATAGCCAAAAGGGACATGCGCCTTTTCGGCAAAATTCATGGCCTGATGAAAGGTCAGCGGCTGTTGCCCCTCTTCCCATGCCTGCAGGCGTTCAGGCGCAATGCCGCACTTTTGTGCAAATTTTTCCATGCTAAAACCGGCCCGTTCACGGGACCAGCGAAGCATGTCTGGGTTAATCGCGGCAGTTGTCATAAGCACCTAATCGTATCGGCTCTGGCGCAAAGTATGTGTGCAAGCCTGAATCTGTTCAATAGCTGAGCAATTAACGCAAAAAGGCCAGTAAAACCTGAACCCTGTAACGGGTTCAATGCAGGCGTGTTGCCTGCGAATCAGTATTCATGCGCTCCAGGCTGTTGCTTCACGATGAAAAATGAATGCGATTAGCGCCACTGAGCACGCATCATATCAACACGACGAAACACTCGCGTTTTAATGCGCAGGAGAAAAGACCATGCAGATATTTGTCACCGGGGCCACCGGCTGGGTAGGTTCAGCGGTGGTGGAAGAGTTGATCGCGGCAGGCCATCAGGTGACGGGGCTGGCGCGTTCTGCGGAAAAAGCCGTGGCGCTGGCCGTCACTGGCGCACAGGTTATTCGCGGTTCGCTGGAGGACGCTAACGTGCTGCGTGATGCCGCGCAATCCGCGGACGCCATCATTCATACCGCGTTTAACCACGATTTCTCGCGCTTCGTGCAGAACTGCGAGCAGGATCCCCAGGTAATCGAGCTGCTCGGCGAGGCGATTACCGGATCGGATCGTATGCTGCTGGTGACGTCCGGCCTGTCCGGTATGGCGCGTGGGGCGACGGAGCTAGACCCGCCGCAGCCGGTGTCACCGCGCGGCGTGCATGTTGCGACAGTGCGGCTGGCGCCGTCAGTGCATGACCTCGGCGACCACGGTTTTGTGCCGATTCTGGTGCGGCTGGCGCGTGAGAGCGGCATTTCCGCGTGGTGTGGCACTGGTGAGAACTGCTGGTCCGGCGTGCACCGTCGCGATGCGGCGCGCGTCTATCGGCTGGCGCTGGAGCAGGGCGTCACCGAACGCGTTTATCACGCGGTGGCCGATGAGGCGGTGCCGTTCCGCGCAATCGCGGAGACGATCGGACGCCAGCTCGGATTACCCAGCTGCGAGAGCGACCGGGCACATTTGGGCTGGTTTGCCAATATGGCGGTCTCCAGCCAGCGCACGCGCACGCTGCTGGACTGGTCTGCAACCCGCCCGGATCTGCTGAGCGAGCTCAATACGCCTGCCTACTACACCCATCTCTGATATCACGCTTCCGCTGCGTGCTGCAGTTTTTCTGGATTATATCGATGAAAAATAATGTATTTATCACCTTGCTGCCGGTGACGCTGGCGGTGTTTATCGCTTTTCTCACCATGGGCATGCAGCTGCCGGTGCTGCCGCTGCATCTGCAGCAGAACCTCGGCATGGATACGCTGGCGATCGGCACGGTCATCGGCGCGCAGTTTATCGCGTCGCTGCTGACGCGTTCGTGGGTGGGCAACTTCGCCGATATGCGCGGCGCAAAACGCGCGGTGCTGGCGCTGGGCGAGAGCCTGCTGGCCACCGGCGCGCTCGGCTGGGAACTCGGGCTGGTGGGACCGGCCAATGCCGGTAAAGTGATGGCGTGGATCGGTATCGCGATTTACGGCGCTTGGGCGCTGGGTGCGCCGCTGGGCGTGGCGATTTATCACGGCTGGCACTTCACTGGCATCGCCATGGCGATCATCGTGGTACCGCTGCTGCCGCTGATGTTTATCACCTAGGTACGCGCCGTCGCGCCGACCTCGACCAAACTCGCGGCACGCCTGTTCTTTGCCCATCTGCCGGATAAGCTGGGCGGCGCGCGCGTCGCGCTGGTATGCGTGCTGATTGAAGCCTGCGGTCAGCTGCTGATTTGGGGCGCTGATGGCGCGACCTTGGTTTATCTCGGCGCGGCGCTGACCGGTTTTGGTTATTCGCTGGCCTTTCCGGCGTTCGGCGTGGAAGCGGTGCGCCGTGCGCCGCCGCACACCCGCAGCCTAGCGATGGGGGCCTACGTGGCGTTTCTTGATATCGCGCTGGCGATCACCAGCGCGCTGGCCGCCCACCGCGGCGTGGCTTCGGTGTATCTCGCCGGCGCGATTGCCGTGGCGCTGGCGATGCTGGTGGCGCTGAGCCTGATGGCACGTCAGCCACAACCACAGGCAGCGATGGAATAAGACTCGCCGCAAAAAATTCACTTCTCCCGCGCCGCAAAAATCATCACACTAGCCACCTTGACCATTAGGGATAGATGGCATGAAAAGCCGATTGCTGCTGGCGCTGACGTTGTTCGCCAGCCTGAGCACGCCGTTGTGGGCCGACGAAGGCGTCTCGTTTAGCCATAAAGACTGGGAGCTGACTTGTGATAATACGCTGACCTGCCGCGCCGCCGGCTACAGCGCTGAAGAGGGCGCGGGCGGATCGGTACTGCTGACGCGCGCCGGCGGGCCAGACAGCCTGACGCACGGGCGCGTGGTGCTGGCCGATACCGGCGACGATGATGCGCAGCACGTGCTGATCGCCGCGCTGTGCTGGCGCGGGGCTTACAACGAAGGCTATGGTTTCTGGCTGCTGGATAACGCGCTGCAGGGCACGTCGCAGCTGATCACCGATTCCGGATCTGAATATCACGACGGCGTGATCAGCGAAGCGCAGAAGGGGCGCGGCATTGGTGACTGCTGGAGCACCGCTGCATGGGGGTGGGATGGCCGCCAGTTTGTGCAGAGCAGCGAGGCCACCACCGGCATGTGTCGTGCCATCCGCGCCGGCGGCGCATGGCAGCTGCCAACGCTGGTCACAGAAGTCAAACCGGCGGGGTAATGCTCAGCGCGCATCGCAGGCGGCTGGAGCGCTTAATCCGTCACGGATTTTGCCGCATCCCAGACGGCCATGACGTGGGCGATCGCGGTATCGATCTGCGCGCAGTTGATGCCATCGCGCACCAGCACCGACACGCCAAGCAGAAAAGCGTCGAGGGCGATGGCGAGGGCGGCGGCATCGGTGTTGGCGCGCAGTTCGCCGCTGTTGATGCCGCGCTGCACGCAGGCCGTCATGCCTGCCAGCGTGCGGGCGCGTGAGCGCGCCAGCGGCTGCGTGACATCCGCGTGTTCGGCGGAAGGCGCACTCATCACGCCCAGGCCGACCATACATCCCAGCGGATGGCCGCACTCACACAGCATGCTGGCAGAGCGACGCAGCGCGGTCTCCATTGCGGTACGGGGCGGCAGGCTGTTATCCCACAGCGGCTCCACCACCTGCGCGTAAGTCGACAGATAGCGCTGCACACACTCCTGAAACAGCGCCTGCTTCGAGCCAAAGGCCGCGTAGAAGCTCGGTGCGGAAATACCGCCCGCAATTCCCGCCTTCAGCTGTGTTAACGATGTCGACTCGTAGCCGTGCTGCCAGAAAATCTTCATCGCCTGTTCAATGGCCGCATCACGATCGAACGTACGCGGCCGTCCCATAGTGGCCATCTCAGTGCTCCGTTAAGCTCAATGTTTAAAGACTAATCGATACATAAGTCGTTGACAATGTTCTCGCACGTCAATTAATGTATCGATCAGTATATATTTGTGCCGGCGGGCGGCTGATAGCGTATCCGCGGTGATGTGTCCTTTAGCTGTAGCAGGTTATCGGACTTCGCCAATTTATATGCTGATCGGTAAATATGATTTCAACGACAGGCGCGCGCCTCACCTGCACGCTGATGACATCGGAAACGCTGATTGTGACAACCTTCAATACCGCCGCGGATAAAACCCGGCCGCTACCGCTGGGAGCGCTGCTGGCGCTGACCATGACCGGTTTTATCTGCATCATCACCGAAACCTTACCGGCCGGACTGCTGCCGCAGATGGCGGCGGGCCTCGGCATTTCCACCGCGCTGGCCGGGCAGACCGTGACCGTTTATGCGCTTGGCTCGCTGCTGGCGGCGCTTCCGCTGACCATCGCCACCCAAGGCTGGTGCCGCCGTAACGTGCTGTTGTTGGCTATCGTCGGTTTCCTGATTTTCAACTCCATCACCACGTTCTCGACCCACTTCGGACTGACGCTGGTGGCGCGCTTTTTCGCCGGCGCAGCGGCGGGACTCGCCTGGAGCCTGCTGGCCGGCTATGCGCGGCGCATGGTGCCGGTCCATCAGCAGGGCAAAGCGCTCGCCGTGGCGATGGTCGGCACGCCGATTGCGCTGGCGCTGGGTGTTCCCGTCGACACCTGGCTGGGCACGGCGGTGGGCTGGCGCACAGCGTTCGGCATCATGTCGGCGCTGACGCTGCTGCTGATCGGCTGGGTGCTGCTGCGGGTGTCTGACTATCCGGGACAAAGCAGCGACCAGCGTCTGCCGCTGCGCACGGTGTTCATGACGCTAGGCGTGCGTCCGGTGCTGGGCGTGGTGCTGGCGTGGATGACGGCGCACAACATTCTCTACACCTACATTGCGCCGTTCGTTACCCAGGCGGGCCTCGCCGGGCAGGTGGACAGCGTGCTGCTGGTGTTTGGCATCGCGGCGCTGGCGGCTATCGGCCTAGTCGGTCGCCTCGTCGATCACCACCTGCGCGTCGCCGTACTCGGCAGTCTGGCGCTCTTTGCGCTGGTCTCGCTGCTGTTCATCTGGCTGGTGCGCTTGCCGCTGCTGGTTTATGTCGGCGTGGCGTTGTGGGGGCTGACATTTGGCGGTGCGGCCACGCTGCTGCAAACGGCGTGGCGGATGCGGCGGGCGAGGGCGCGGCGCTGTCGATGAACGTGGTGGTGTGGAACAGCGCGATTGCCGGCGGCGGTCTGGCCGGTGGCGTGTTGCTTACCCACTGGGGCGTGGCGTCTTTCCCGCTGGCGCTGCTGTTGCTGCGGTGATTGGCTTCCTCATCGCACTGCAGGCGCGTCAGCACGGTTTCTAGGCCGACGCGCGGCACCATCGCGTACCAAGTCACTGACCTGCCATGCGTACATGAAAATTTAACCCGCTGTTTTAAATGACATTATCAAAAAATAGAGATTAATCACGTGCTCAAAAAATTACTGTTAACCCTGCTGCTTTCCTCGGCCGCGCTGTTTTTCGCCGTCGGCAATGCCGCGGATGAATTCCCTCTGCCCACCGGTTTCACCAGCAGCTATCAAACCGTGGATGGCGTGCGCCTGCATTATGTGAAGGGCGGCAGCGGACCGCTGGTGTATCTGGTGCACGGTTTCGGACAGACGTGGTACGAGTGGCACCAGCTGATGCCGGAACTGGCAAAAAACCACACCGTCGTGGCGGTGGATTTGCCGGGGCTGGGGCAGTCTGACCTGCCGCATTCGTATCGCGCCACCGATGTCGCGCCGCTGCTTTATCAGCTGGCACAACACTTCGCCGGCGGCAAAAAGTTCGATCTGGTGGCGTACGACATTGGTATCTGGAATACCTATCCGCTGCTGGTGAAACATCAGGACAGCATCCGCCGCGCCATCTTTATGGAAGCGCCGATCCCGGATGAAAGCATCTATCAGTTCCCGGCCTTTACGCCCGAAGGCGAATCCCTGGTGTGGCACTTCAGCTTCTTTGCGGCGCAGGGGCAACTCGCTGAACAGCTGATCGCCGGTAAAGAGCGCCTGTTCTTTGAGCATTTCATCAAAGAACATGCCGCCAACAAAGCGGTGTTCACGCCGGCGCTGCTGGATCTCTACAGCAAATCCTATGCAAAACCGCACAGCCTGAACGCCGCCTTTGAATATTACCGGGTGCTGAATCAGGGGGTGGCAGACAATAAAGTGCTCTCCCGCGAGAAAATTGCCGTGCCGATGCTGGCGATTGGCGGCGGCGGTCACGGCGGACTGGGTGCCTATGAGCAGCAGGTGGTCAGCCGCTACGCCTCGCAGGTCACCGGCAAAGTGTTACCTGGCTGCGGTCACTGGTTACCTGAAGAGTGAGCTGCGCCGCTGAATGCGGCGGTGGTGGAGTTTCTCGCGTCCGGGAAATAACGCGGTGCGCAGGCCAGTTTAGCGCTGGCCTGCGTTGACGTGACCGTCTCAGGCTTTATTCAGGCAGCACTGCTTAAACTTTTTGCCGCTGCTGCACGGGCAGGAATCGTTGCGGCCGGTTTTTTCACCGGCAAAATGTGGCAGCTGCGGGGCCAGATCGGGCTGCGCCATGCGCTGTTCCTGCCAGTACTCGTGCAGTTCCAGCGCCGCCGGACGAATCGCCTCGATGCTTGCCTCAAACGCTTCCGGGGTGAAGGCTTCACGCTGCGCCAGCTGGTCTTCGCTGCCGTGCAGCGCAATCGCCTGCAGCGCCGGTTGCTGTGCCGCCGGCAGCTGCGACCAGTCTGCATCCAGCGCCACGCCGCGCATGTAGCCATAGCACCAGTCTTCCACCACGGTAAACAGCTGGCCTTCCATCTCCTGCTCGCCGAACAGCGGATCGAACTGCTCCGGATACTCGGCCAGCCGCTCGGCAATGTCGTTAAAGTGCTGGAAGGTCAGCGCCATGAAGCGGTTCATTTCGCGCGCGTTCGCCCATTGGGGAATCTTTTTCTCACCGCCCCAGATCGCCACCAGCCATTCGCTCGGTTCGATATCGTTCGGGCCGGAGAGCAGGGCGGTCAGCATGCCGTCCAGTTCGGCGGTGTCCACCACGGAGTGTTCGTTGCCATATTTTTCCAGCATGTCATCAAGCCAGTTCAGCTCTTTTTCGGTTAACGGACCCTGATTCATCCGGCTTCTCCTGCGGTGTGCATTGGTGGGCAAAAATTGCTGGGCGCGATTATAGCGGCAGCGAGCCTGATTTACCGCTTTTTGCATATCGATAGCCGAAGTGCGCCTAAAAAGGAATCGCCATAACTTATCGCGCAACAGTATTGGCGGGAAACGGCTGCGAATGTCAGCGTAAACGCAGGATTTACCGATAGCGAGGAGACAACATCATGGCGGATACCCTGCCAGTACTGGATCTGGTCCTGCTGGAACTACCGGACGCAGAGCAGGCAGCTTACCTGGCGCAGCTGCGGGAGACCGCGCGTGACGTCGGCTTCTTCTATCTGGTCAATCACGGCATCAACCCGCAACTGCTGCACAATGTGCAGAGTATCACGCGGGCGTTTTTTGCCCTGCCGCAGGCGGAGAAGCAGCGCGTGGCGATGATCCACTCGCCGCATTTTCGCGGCTACAACCACGCCGGCGTGGAATACACCCGCGACCAGCGCGATCAGCTTGAACAGTTTGATATCGGTGCAGAACGCGCGGCGCTGACGCTGCAGTCGGGCGATCCGGCGTGGAAACGGCTGCAGGGGCCCAACTTATGGCCGGAGGCGTTACCGCAATTGCGTCCGGTGATGCACGCCTGGCAGCAGGCGATGACCGCCATCGCGCTGCGCCTGCTGCGGGCCTTTGCCAAAGCGCTGGCGCTGCCGCCGGATGCGTTCGACGCGCTGTACGGCACCCAGCCCAATGAGCACATCAAGCTGATTCGTTATCCCGGTCAGACGGCAGAAGCCAGCCAGCAGGGTGTGGGCGCGCACAAAGACTCCGGCTTCCTCACCTTTTTGCTGCAGGACGATCAGCCCGGTTTACAGGTGGAAGTGTCACCCGGTCACTGGGTGGATGCGCTGCCAAAGCCGGGCGCGTTTGTGGTCAACATCGGCGAACTGCTGGAGATTGCCAGCAATGGGTATCTGCGCGCCACCGTGCACCGCGTGGTGTCACCGCCGGCTAATCGTGAACGCGTGTCGATCGCTTTTTTCCTCGGTGCGCAGCTGGACGCCGAAGTACCGCTGTATCAGCTGCCGCCGCAGCTGGCGGCAGAAGCCCACGGCCCGACCAGCGATCCTGACAATCCGCTGCTGCGCGAAGTGGGCTGGAACTATCTCAAAGGGCGTCTGCGTTCCCATCGCGATGTGGCGCAGCGCTATTACGCTGATGCATTAAGCACAGTGAAATCATAAGAAACGTAAGGAAAGCCCATGCAGAAAACGATGATAGCGTCCCTGGCCCTGATGGCCCTGTTCAGCAGCGTGGCGTCCGCCGCCGCACTGCGCGTGGCCGCCGATCCGGTGCCGCACAGTGAGATTCTCAACTACATCAAACAAACCGACAAACAGCTCGACCTGAAGGTGATCGAGCTTAACGGCAATTTAAACGCCAACGAGCTGCTGGCGCGTGGCGACGTCGATGCCAACTATTTCCAGCATGTGCCTTATCTGCGCGATCAGGAAAAAGCGCTGGGCGAAAAATTTGTCGTGGTGGCGACCGTGCATATTGAGCCACTCGGGATTTACTCGCACAAAGTGAAATCACTGAAAGATCTGCAGGATGGCGTGCAGGTGGCGGTGCCCAACAATGTCACTAACCTGAGCCGCGCGCTCTATCTGCTGTAGGCCAACGGCCTGATTACGCTGAAAAGCCGCAGCGCCAGTACGCTGGTGACCACGGCGGACATCAGCGACAACCCGCACCATCTGAAGATTATTGAAATTGAAGCGCCGCAGCTGCCGCGCGCGCTGGATGATGCGCAGCTGGCGATTATTAACGGTAACTATGCCCTGCAGGCCGGGCTGGTGCCGTCAAAAGACGCGCTGGCGCTGGAACAGGCAAAGGATAATCCTTATGCCAACGTGCTGGTCACCACGCTAAAGCTGGCCAGCGACCCGCGCATTCTCGCGTTAGCGAAAGATCTCGAATCAAAGCAAACTGCTGAATTTATCAACCAGCACTACAAAGGATAGGTTATCCCGGTTAATCAATAATGCCTGGCGCCACCTGCGGCTGACAGGTGGCGCACCCGCTGTTCTGTGGTATATTCGCCACCAACACCAGTGGCACCTGCTGCATAACATAAAAAATAACTTATCAATTGATGGCTATTTCCCGCTTCGTCAGACTTCAGCGGCTGACGCTTTCTCGCGCATGGTTTCACCTGCGGCTGTCAGCCCTGTGTCTGCTGCTCAGCGGCTGCGGGACGCTGTCGCAAACGTCCGCACCGGTGGGCGATCGCGTATATCTTTCCCACGCCTCCTTCCATGAAAACGTCGATGACATTGTGCGCCACTACATGCAGTAAAAGCAGGTATTGGGCATCAGCATCGCCATCATTCACCAGCGCGGCGCGCCGCAGTTTTACAGTTATTGCGTCACCGATGCGCGCCAGCGTTATCCCATCACGCCGGATACGCTGTTTGCGCTGGGCTCGCTGAGCAAAGGCGTTACCGCGGAGGTCATTATCGGGCTGGTGGATCGCGGCGAGTTGCACTGGAACGACACGCTGGCCACGCTGCTGCCGCGCCAAGATATGGATCTGCCGATGTTCCTGAAATTTATGGCTTACCTGCGCAGCGGTGAAAATTTTTACGGCAATCTGGATAGCGATGCGCTGCTGAGTTATCTGGCCGATTTCAGCGCCCCCGCGCGCCCGGCGGCACAGTACTCCAATCTCGGCTATGCGCTGCTGGGCTATATTCTGCAGCATTGCCTGCATCAGGACATTGAAACGCTGGCGCAGCATCAGCTGTTTGGTCCGCTCGGCATGACCAACAGCAGCTTCCATCCGCAAACCCTGCGCGGTTATCCGTGGCGCGCGCTGGGCCACGCCGGCGATCAGCCGAAACTGATCGCGCGTGGTCAGCTGACGCCGGACTGGGCCTTTCGCGGCAATATGGTTGCGGCCGCCAGCCTGTACAGCAACGCGCGCGATCTGATTCGTTACCTCTATGCGCATCTGCACAGCGATGCACACGGCGCACTCGGTCAGGCGCTGGCGCAGGTCAATTATCCTTATGAGCAGCATGGCAACCAGGCGCAGAATATCGCCTGGGTAACGGACTCTTATGGTCAGCAGCAGATCACTTATCAGGTGGGGTATATTGGCGGTTATGCCAGCTTTATCGGCTACGATCGCGCCCACGGCAATGCCATCGTGGTGCTGCAAAATGCCTTCAACTGGAGCAACTATCTCGGCATTGCGCTGCTGCGTGATTTGGCGCGTAAAGATCGCCGGGTGCTGAACACGGTTGCTTGCAATTTTGCTGCTCAGCAAAGCGCGCCGCCTGAGGTATGCTGTGGAGCGAAATTTGACGCGCTAAGCGCGGCGCGGGAACCTTCCGTACGTGGCGCTTTTCAGTAAATAGGACAGTTAAATAATTAACCAGAGTGGAAATCACCAATGCGCAGGACACACGTCACCCTTCTTTCAGCAGGAATTTTTCTGGGCGCTTTAAGCCTGACGCCAGCAGCGCTGGCAGAAGGTGAGCAAACCGATAGCGTACCCATGCCGCCGCAGGTGCAGCAAACCGCACCGGACGCCTCAGCGCCAGCGGCCACCAGCGATGCGCCCGCCAGCAGTGAACCGGCAGAATCCAGCGGCGATGTCGCGCCGATTCGCCCGTCACAAAACGGTCCGGGTGAAGCGCCATCCGCCGCCAATAATTACGATCTGCACACCATCATCATCGATTACAAAGAGTATAAAGTCGGTGACGTCGTGCCGGATGAGTACCGTAAAAAGCAGTACACCATCGTTGAGTGGCAGCCGCGCCACCTGCCTGCACCCCAGGAAGGGACGCATTGGGCTTACATCAACGCCAACTATATCCTGATCACCGATGACAGCGGCAAGATCGTGATGGGCAAATCCGGCGACATTTTCTTCAAGGGTTAATGCCCGGCAGCAGGCGCGCTAACTGCGCCACGCCTGCCATTATCTGACTGGTGCTGGTATTACCGTATCCCAGCACCAGTCCCTGCTGTTTTTGCTCGCCCAGATAAAAGCCGGACAGCGCGCCAGGCGCATAGCCATGGCGAAACAGCTGCGCCGTCAGCGTCACATCATCCACCGTATCCGCCAGGGCAACACCAGATGCATGCCGCATTCACCGCCCAGCAGCGGCACCTGGGCGCCAAACGTCTCCTGTAGCGCAGCCCGCAGCGTGGCCTGCCGCTGACGATACAGACGGCGCATTTTGCTCAGGTGGCGATTGAAATCCCCGCTGCTTAAAAATAGCGCCAGCGCCTGCTGTTCCGGCCGGTTACCGCCGCGTAACAGCTCATGCAAGGCCGGCCGCAGCCGCGGCAGCAGCGGGGCGGGCAGCACACCATGTAGCCGATGCGCAGCGCCGGAAACAGGGTTTTGCTGAAGGAGCCGATGTAAATCACCGGCGTCGGCTGCGCCATGCCCTGCATCGCGGCGATAGGCTCGCCGCTGTAGCGAAAATCGCTGTCGTAATCATCTTCAATAATCCACGCCTGATGCCGCTGT
This sequence comes from Type-A symbiont of Plautia stali, assembly GCF_059731155.1. Classification (NCBI taxonomy): domain Bacteria; species Type-A symbiont of Plautia stali. The sequence continues at coordinate 3,339,265 of NZ_AP035891.1, forward strand.
GCCGCCGCCAGCAGCGCCAGCCGGCGCGCGGCGCTCATGATCGCGCCGGTGGGATACTGATGCGTCGGCGTAGTGTAAATCAGCCGCGGCGGGCGCTGCTGCCAGTCCTGCGCTGTCGGTGCCAGTCCCTGTGCATCCACCGCAATCGGCTCGATCTGCAGATCGCCGAGGCGCATCGCCGCTTTAGCCCCGCGATAGCCCGGCTCCTCCACCCAGCCGGTGTCACCACGATTGGTGAGCAGCGCGACGCATAGCGTCAGCGCCTCACGCAGCGCCAGCTCACCCAGCGGATCGCCGTAGCCCAGCAGCTGTGCCTGCTGCGAGGTTTGATTGAGCGCGCGACGCCACTGCGCCAGCGCCGGCGTGCTCGGGCGCAGCGCCAGCTCCTGGCTGGAGAGGCGATGCAGCGAATGCAACCGGGCAGCGCGCGCGGAAACCGGCCAGTCGGCGCTGTCGTCGGACGCCTGCGCCAGCAGCGGCATGTGCGCCAGCCGGCTGACGCGGCTCGCCTGGCGGTCGCTGAGGATAAATCCTTCCGCCTGCAGCTGTGACCAAACGGCGATCACCGTATTGCGCAACACCTGCAGTTCAGCCGCCAGCTGACCATTCAGTATCGCCTGGCGCAGCCGCTGATACAGCTGCTGTTGCAGCGTCAGGCTGTCGTCGGCCTCTAACGGTGCCAGCAGCAGCGAATGCCGGTTTAATGCGCGCATCGGCGCCTCTGTGGATCCATCGATTTGTCACATTGTGGCGCTTTTTCCTGAACCAGCAAAGTGGCACGCTGTCACTCTCACATAGAAGGAATCGCCGTATGTCATCGCAGACCAATCGTTATGGACAACCCATCGGCCCGGCGCTGGAGGCGTGGCAGCCGCGCCCGTTGCCGCAGGGGCAGATTTTCACCGGCCAGTATTGCCGGCTGGAACCGCTGGATGCCGCACGTCATGGTCGCGAGCTGTATGCGGCTTATGCGCTGGCGGAAGATGGCCGCGACTGGACCTGGCTGCCGGTCGGGCGCTTTGACGATGAAGCGTCTTATCTGGCGTTTGCGCAGTAGTGCCAGCAGAGTCCGGATTACCTGCACTTCGCGGTCATTGACCGGCAAAGCGAGCGGGCGGTCGGCTCGCTGGCGCTGATGCGCATTGAACCGCAGCATGGTGTGATGGAGGTCGGCTTTGTGGTGTTCTCTCCGTTGCTGAAGCAAACCCGCATGGCCACCGAAGCCCACTATCTGCTGATGCGTTACGCCTTCGAACAACTCGGCTATCGTCGCTACGAGTGGAAATGCGACAGCTGTAACCAACCGTCGTACAACGCCGCACTGCGCCTGGGCTTCCGTTATAAAGGCACGTTTCGTCAGGTGGTGGTGTATAAAAATCGCAGCCGGGATACGGCATGGTTCTCTATCATCGACAGCGAATGGCCGCAGGTGAAGCTGGGCTTTGAGCGCTGGCTGGCGGCAGACAATTTCGACGCCCGCGGGCAGCAACGCGCCAGGCTGGAAACATTACGTCAGGCCTGACGCGCACCCCGGGCTGGCTGCCCGGCTAACCGGCAAAAATATATTTGGCGGCTGACAACACAAAGGCGCTGGCCATCGCCATCACCAGCCGCTCATCCACTTTTTCAAAGCGTTTATCGATTTGCCTGAATTGCTCATCAACGTTGTCAAACCGCAGCTCAATGGCCTTAAACGTATGGCGGACCTCATTTTCAAAATGCCCGAGGCTCTGTGCCAGTTTATCGACACGTTGCGCGGTGGTGTGCTTTGCCCGCATCACGCCTTCCATGGCCTGCGAAAGGTGAGTTTTGGTCAGGCTGTTTTCCTGCTGCATTTCGGCAAAAATGTCGACCATCACTTCGGCCTGGTGATCGGCCACGCCCGCCTGCTGCAGCGCTTTGAATGCCTTATGGGTGTTCATCATCGTCGGTATCATCCCTGTTGCTCCTGGTCGCCTTTCCTGTTGCCAGCAAGGTTATCCAGGTGGTGATAGTTGCACCATGTGATGATGCGGATTTTGCGCGACGTCTCGAAAAATATCAATTCGTACAAAGAGTAACGCTAAGCGGCAATAAAAAGGGCCTGCACGCTGGCAGACCCTGGTCTGGCACTCATTTTTATCAATTTTCGGGCTGCGGAATTATTTTTATCTCCGCCATGCCGATACCGATTTTGCGCGGATCATGGCCGGTAATGTTGCCGAGATTGGAGAGCTGCGGCTCTGGCGGCGTGATGATCAGGTTGCGGCTGGCGCCGGTGTTGGTGAAATGTAGCGTCTGCGTGGAGAACGCGTCACCCAGATTGAGCTGCTGCACTTGCTCGCCGACGCGCACCGGAATCGGTCGATGGGCGTTAGCACCATAGGCGCGTGCAGTGATCACAACGTCAAAACGCGCCGGCAGCGGATCGACATATTCAATTCCGGCGCGAGGTTGGCGTTCGACCAGCGCCCCCAGCTTTCCGGCCGTGAAATACCGCTAAAGCGCTTCACGCTGGCCGGCGCGCCCGGCACAGTCAGCAGGAAGCTGTCCGCCTGGTAGCGAATGGCATTGTCCTCGATGCGCATTTGCTGTTCGTTGAGCTGATAGGTGGCCGCGCTGACCTTCACCTGCGGGAACTGCGCTTTGCCCTGCCACACGGGCTGGTCGATGCGCGTCACCGTGGGCTGTCCGCCGGTCTGGCCCATCGCCAGACAGAGATCGGTAGACAGCGCCAGCGCCGGCTGCCACAGCCGGCCCATTTTGAAGCCGCGATCGACCCAGACAAACTTATCGCTGGCGGCAAAATCGGCCAGCTGGAAGCGCAGCGGTGCGGCGTATTCGCCTTCCGGCAGCGGCTCTACCTGATGGTCGGATACGCGGAACAGGATCGGCAGCCTGAACGTCGCGCCCGAGAAGCTAAAGGTATTTTTGGGCTGGTCGATGGTGAACGTCTTCATCTCGCTGGGGAAATTCCACAGCTGAATGATATCGGCTTTCCACGCCGTGACCTTCTTCGCCATGTCATCGAACTGGCTGGAGAGCGAGGCCGAAGACAGCCCGCTGCGACCGAGGCCAATCGCGTTATCACCGCCGAGAGTATCCAGCACCGTGGCGCCGTTATCCAGCGTGCTGCGCTTGCCGTCCAGCACCTCGGCCTGCGGCTGATCGCCACGGATCACCATAAACAGATCGCGGCGCGGCTGTTTGATCAGATACTGATGCGCCGTGTTATTCATCGCCAGATGATCGGAACTCACCACAATCACGGTGTTTTTAAACCACGGCGAGGCTTTGATGCGGGCAATCAGGCGCGCCACGTGCTTCTGGGAACAGGCCACCGCGCTAAACGACTGATTGGGTTTGCCGTCATAGCTGTAACTTTTGCGCTGGCAGCTGCGCGAAATAAAGCCGTCCGGATGGTGGGTGTCCACGGTGAGCGTAAACAGCGCAAAGCGTTTCTGCTGACGCGACAGCTCCTCATATTTTTCAAACACTTCATCCATCACCGTATCGTCGTAAAAGCCCCAGTTGTTACGGTAGCTGGGGTCGGCGACGCGGCTCTTCAGCTCCTGCGAGCCGTACATGTTAGCGGCGTCAAAACCGTGCGACAGCAAAAAAGTGTCTTTGCCGGCAAAGCGCAGGTCCGCGCCCTGAATAAACCAGTTCTCATAGCCGGAGTGTTTGAGGATATCGCCGAGGCAGATATTTTGCGGATAGAAGCTGGAAAGCGAAGCCGAGGCGTTGCCGTCGAACGGCGCAAACAGCGGAATACCGCACTGCGACGCCACCATGCCGGCGATGGTATAATCGGTGCCGGGCAGTTGCTCTGTGTTGCTGAAGTCAATGCTGTGATCTTTTTCGCGGCTCAGCTCCGGTGCCAGGCCAGGAAAAGCCTGCAGATCAAAGTAGGTGCGTTCAAGGCTTTCGCCGTAGATATACACCAGGTTGAGCTTCGGCGCGTTAATCTGCTTGTTCGGCGTTTTGTAATAGGTTTCGAAATCCGAGTCGGCCTAGCGCGCGTGCGAGGCGATCAGCTCTTTCACCTGGCGAAACGCCGGCGTGGTTTGCACCGAGCCGGCAGCACAGGCGATCGCCAGCAGGCTCCAGCCGAGATGATGCGGACGTTTGTGCCGGCGCAGCACCTAGGAGAGAAAACAAAACAGTAAAAACAGGCCGATGATCAAGCCAAGCGCCGGTACCAAATATTTGCTCACGCCCGCGCCGGTCAGGCTGTTGGTCAGGGTATAGAGCACCGCATCGTTGATGCCATCGCCGGTAAAATAGTTGCTGGCATACAGCGTGGCGTTGAGCACGATGAACAGGGCGAGCAGCAGCAAGATCAGGATAAACCAGAATTTATTTCGCCCGGCTTTATACGAATAGACTGCGATCGCAGCCAAAAAGAGCACTATTGAAAGCAACTCCAACGGCAGATCCTCACATTAAGTAAAAAGAACGCGTTCCCTGCGTCTGCGGCCCTCTGCGGGGGTTTTGCGTCAATCTATATTGGCTGTCACAGGGCTGCAACACATCCAACCAGATTTGTGCGATGCATTGCGAATCGTTTAAGGCGGGTTTAGGCGGAGTCTGATTTAGTTTGGCAGCAACCGGTGCGCTGCTGCCAGCCAGGGCGGGCGCGGGTCTTACAGCTTACCGGTGAGATACTGCGCTTCGCCGTCGGCAAAGCTCCAGTAACCTCTGCTGTTGGTGATAAAACTGATCATCAGATCGTTGCCCTGTACGCCACACTTCTCCCGCAGCTCGCGCGCTAACTCTGCCATGAAGTGCGTTTTCTGTTCTTCACTTCTTGGGCTGGTGTACACGCGCACCATCACCAGATTGTCGCTGCGCGCAAAGCCCAGCCCGGTATCCTGAAAGACCATCTGATAACGCTTATTTTCATGAACAATCTGGTAACGATCGCGCGCCGGAACCTTAAATGCCGTGAGTACTGCGCGATGCGCGGCGTCGAGTAAGGTGCGAATCTCTGCTTCAGAACGGCCCTGAATAACATCAAAAGTCAGTAACGGCATCAATAAATCCTCGTTTTTGCCCACGCGGAAAGAGTAGGATGAAACGCTATGCTGCCGCTTGCTGTCGGAAAGAAAAAGCGCGCTGATTAAAATGATTATTTATTATTTTGAATAATCCTGATGAAAGAAATTAAAACCGATGCACTCTGGGTGCATTTGCACTGGCTAACGGTGCTGGCGGAACAGGGCAGTTTTACCCGCGCGGCTGAACGCCTGGATGTCAGTAAAGCGGCGATGAGCCAGAAAATCAAAGAGCTGGAGCAGATGGCGGGCGTGGCGCTGGTGCATCGCACCACGCGCAGCGTGCGGCTGACGTCGGCCGGTGAAAAGCTGGTGGACGACCTGCGCGAGCCGTTTGCGCGCATCGCGCAGAGCTTCTTTAGCGTGCGTGACGAAGCCGGGCCGGTGCGCAGCTTGGTGCGCATCAGCGCGCCGGTGGCGTTTGCCCGGCAGCAGCTGGTGCCGATTATCGGCGACTTTCTGCGCGACTACCCGCAGGTGCGGTTGCAGCTCAACCTCAGCGATCGGCTGGTGTCGCTGGGAAGCGAAGGATTTGATCTCGCCATTCGCCACAGTCAGCAGCTGCCGGAAACGCACGTCGCGCTGCCGCTGTGTGAAACGCGCACGCTGCTGGTGGCCTCGCCGGACTATCTGACCCGTCACGGCATGCCGCACACGCCGCAGGCGCTGCAGCAGCATAACTGCCTCTATTATCCGCGCGCGCTGGAGTCACCGCAGTGGCGCTTTCGTCTGCACAGCGATGACAGCGAAACGGTGCAGGTGAAGATTCAGGGTAATTTCGCCACCAACAACAGCGAGTCGATTCGTGACGCTGTGCTGCAGGGGCTGGGCATTGCCATGCTGCCGGACTTCAGCACCGGTGCGGCGCTGGCCAGCGGGATGCTGCAGCAGGTGCTGCCGGAGTGGCAGGCGGTCGATGCCTTTGCCGACCGCCTGTGGGTGGTGCGGCCCTACGCGGCGCAGGTGCCGCGCGCCGTCACCACCTTTATCCACTGGCTACGCACGCGCTTTGTTGATGGGTGATGCCAGCGGCGCGCTGAGCGGTGCGGTGGGCTGCAATGCCGCTTAGCTTGATCACCGGCGGCGGCGTATGCGGGCGCTGATGGAACAGCACCGTGTGCGCAAAGGCGTCACTTTGCCAGTTGTTCAGCCGCTGATAGTAATACGCGTTGGCCTCACATTTACGCAGATACAGGTTCACGCGGCGATGTTCGCGCATCGCCGCCTGCTGCGCCAGCGAACCCAGCTGCTGTGCCGGTTCGGCGATTTTCTGCGTCAGCAGCGCAAAATCATCGCGCTTTGCCAGCTCATTGAAATAGTTGTGCGCCCCCAGATGCTTGATCGGCGCGTACTGTTTTTGCCACTCGCGAATAAAAGGATTGTTGGGCGCAGCGGCGAGAAACCAGTTTTCAATCACCGGTGCCAGATAGTTGACGGTGGCAATTTCGCGGTAATAGCCAATCACATCCATGCGGCGTTCCTGATGCGCACGATGCACCCAGCTCAGGTCTTCAAATAACAGTGTGCTGCAGTCAATCGCAATGACGCCGTAGCGTAATAATAATTCGAGGCGAATGACTTCACTTTTTTGCTGCTCGCTTAATTGTGTCGAGGTAAAAATAAAATCCGGCAGGACTTCTTTAAGCGTTAAACGATTTAACACATACACCTGATGGTCGGGATTATCCTGACGCAGCTGCTGGATATTTAACGCCATCGATTTCTGTAAATATTCATTGTCCCAGTACATCCAGATTTTTTTGGGTATTTCCGGCAGCGCTTTCTCACCCGAAAGCAACACGATATTGTCCTCTTCGCTGGGATCATATTCCGGCGCGCAGAGCGCAGTATGCTGTTTTTTTCTGCAGTAATGTCTGGCCGGTAAAGGCGATTCTCTGCCAGTGTTGCCAGAGTGTAAGGGCTGGCTGGAGACGTTTTTTTGTCATGATGCACCTGATTATTGTGATTATGGGGAGCAAGGATTCCCTGATGCTGGCGGCTTGAGCGCGCTTATGTGTCCTGACGGCTGTGTGTAAAAAGACGACCCTTGCTTAATAATCGATCCGCAGCGGCAAGGCTACGATTTTTTTTCGCTTTCAGATTTAACGGAAACGCCGGGATCCGGGATGGCTAAAAAGATGTATCAATAAAATTGATGAGGGAGTGCTTTTTTTATTTTTAGTCGATTAAGACTATTCCTAATAAAATAACCCTCTGCAGCCGCAGGCTGCGGTGCGAAATAAAAATGAGCGATCGGCGGTCCGTTAACTACGCTGTATTTTCCCTAGCCTGGCCGCCGCTTGCCCAACGCGGAGGCAGGTTAGCTACGCTTAGAGCAGGCAACGAAAAAAAGGAGGCACTATGCAGCCATACAAGCGTGGGTTACTGGCGGTTGATAAGCAGGGCAACCGCGTGCTGTTTTTCAATCCCGACAGCTTCGCCGTTGAGCAGGAGCTGAATGCCTTACCGCCGCGACCGCATGAGCTGCTGATGCTGCCCGCGCTGGAGAAGGCGTATGTGCCGATCTACGGTCATGGCGTCCACGGCGACAATCCGCATCCGGGGCACAAGGTGGCGATTATCGATTTGCGCCAGCGGCAGATTAGCGGCTTTATCGATCTGTCACCGCTCAAGGCGCCGCACAGCGGCCAGCTGGGACGCGATGGCAAAGTTTATCTGTGCTGTGAACACAGTGCCGCGGTGGCGGTGATCGATCCGCACAGCGACACGCTGGAGAAAACCATCTGGCTGCCGTCGCACAACGCGCACCGGCTGACGCTGTCGCCCAGCGGCCGCAAGCTGTTTACTGAAAACGAAGAGGACGCCAGCATCACGGTGGTGGATCTGTGCGAGGCGGAAGGGCGCATCATTGACAACATCCTGCTGCCGGGACCGATTGCCGGCATTGCCGCCTCGCCAAAGCCATCGTATCCGCCAGCGCATCACGCTGCCCGGCCATCAGCAGCCGTGCTAGGTAGTGCGTTTCAGTGCGAACGGTGAGCGGCTGGTGGCGATTGGTGATGGAGAAGGGATGGTGACGCTGTTTGATGATCTGCTTAATCCGTTGGGTGACGTTGCGGTCGGCAATCAGCCGATGGATGGCTGTTTTAGCGCCGATAACCGCAGCCTGCTGATCGCTAATCAGGGTGACGGTTCGCTTAGCCTGATCGATCTGACGCAAATGAAGGTCATCGCCACGCCGCAGGCCGGCACCGGCTGCGAAGTCCTGAGCTACTTTCAGCTGTCGTCCTGAGTGCGAAGGCCGCCATCAAATAAACGGCCGGTGATAAATCGCGCTACTCCAGTGGCGGCTGCTGGCGTGTTTTTCTGCCTGCCAGCCGCGCTTGCGCAGTTGGCGCGCAATCAGTTTGTTCATAATACCGTGGCCCACCAGCAGCACTGTGCCCTGTTGCGACAGGGCAATCAGTTTGTCTGCCGCCAGCTGCGCGCGCTGCCGGGCATGCTGCACTGATTCCACACGCCCGGCGTAACCGCATAGCCACAGCAGGCGCAGCAGCGCCAGCCACAGCGTCAGCGGCAGATGCAGGCGCGCAAACGGCAGCAGCGGCATCGCCACTTCACTGAACACCTCATCCACCGCCTGCGCCTGCAGGCCAAGCAGCGCCAGTGACGAACGCGCGCGCGGCAACGGGCTGCAGGCAATCACGCTGGCCATGCGCGCAATCGCCATACTGCGCGGCGGCGGCGCATCACAAATCACCGCCTGGTCGTAGCCTTCACTCCAGTCCGCCAGCGCCCGCGCCGTAAAGCGCCCGCTTACCGGATGGTCTGGCTTGCCGTGTCGCATGAGGATAATGGTCATAATGCTCCTGAGTGAAGGTCATCCAGTCTACTGCAGGCGCGCAGGATTTCGCCCGGCCCGGGCGGTTTTAAGAATAATGCCCGGGTGTCATCAAAACTTAACTGAAATGTGCGAAAACGGCGCGGTGAACGTTTGGTCGCCGCTTTTGCCAATGATAAGCAATAGTCGTTAATCACGTAGCGTGCGTGGATTTTTTAATGACGCTGGCTGTAATGTCATGAATTAACGCCATTTTTATCTTTTTTGCTGATGCAATTGTGAAGATAAGTTAATTATTTTCCTGTTAATCACTTGATTTATCTACGCGCGTAGATAGACTGTCGTCACAGTGACAACTCACAGTGACAACTCACAGTGACAACTCACAGTGACAACTCACAGTGACAACTCACAGTGACAACTCACGGTGACAGAGACGAAGTTAGCCTTGAGATGACCCAGTTACATTTGCCGTGCTAATGCGATCGATGAAAAAAACATCGGCGAAATCAGGCAAATAGATGAATTCCAACACTAGGGAATTCTTTACTGACCTTTCATCCAGGTTTGCCTACTGAACGTCGCCACCGGGGAGTTCCACTTGTTGCAAGGGAACCGACCCACGGATGGGCGTTTACTGTTTTCACCTCTTTCAGGGAAATGGTTATGACGGTACATCACTCCGTTACGCAACAAGGTTCACACGCTTCCGCCGCCGATGCGCGGCTGGAAACCACCTCCGGGCGCAAAGATTTCTGGCGCGCTACCTTCTCCTGCTGGCTGGGCACCGCGATGGAATACGCGGATTTCGCCCTGTATGGCCTCGCTGCCGGCATCATTTTTGGCGATGTGTTCTTCCCCGAAGCCCCCCGGCAATGGCGCTGCTCTCCAGCTTTGCCACCTGGTCGGTCGGCTTTATTGCGCGCCCGATCGGGGCACTGCTGTTTGGCTGGATTGGCGATCGCAAGGGCCGCAAGGTGGTGATGATCAGCACCATCATTCTGATGGGCGCTTCGACCACGCTGATCGGCCTGATTCCTTCCTATGCAACGATTGGTCTGTGGGCGCCGGCCTGCTTGGTGCTGCTGCGTTTTACGCAGGGGCTGGGCGCCGGCGCTGAGCTCTCGGGCGGCACGGTGATGCTGGGTGAATACACGCCTGTTGAGCGCCGTGGGCTGGTGTCGTCGGTAATTGCGCTTGGTTCCAACAGCGGCACGCTGATTGCGTCGCTGATGTGGCTGGCGGTGATCCAGATGGATAAAGCCACGCTGCTCGATTGGGGCTGGCGTATTCCGTTGCTCAGCAGCGTGCTGATTGCTGCGGTCGCGCTGTGGATTCGCCGTCATCTGCGTGAAACGCCGGTGTTTGAGCGTCAGCAGGCGGAACTGCAGGCGCAGCGCCATGAAACGCTGGCGCAAAGCGCGACGCAACCCGACAGCCGCAGCTTCTGGCAGCGCAGCCGCGCCTTCTGGACCATGGTGGGCCTGCGCATCGGTGAGAACGGCCCGTCCTATCTGGCGCAGGGTTTTATCGTCGGCTACGTCGCCAAAGTGCTGATGCTGGACAAATCGGTGCCGACCACCGCGGTGTTCATCGCCTCGCTGCTCGGTTTCCTGATCATCCCGTTTGCCGGCTGGCTGTCGGACCGCTTTGGCCGACGCATTACCTATCGTGGCTTCTGCCTGTTACTGATGGTTTACGCCTGGCCCGCCTTTAGCCTGATGGACAGCCGCGAGCCGGCCATCGTGATTCCGGTGATTGTGGTGGGCATGGCTCTGGCGTCTCTGGGCATCTTTGGTGTGCAGGCGGCGTGGGGCGTGGAGATGTTTGGCGTCAAACACCGTTACACCAAAATGGCGGTCGCCAAAGAGCTGGGGTCTATTCTTTCAGGAGGCACCGCACCGCTGGTGGCTGCGGCGCTGCTGTAGTTTACCGGCCACTGGTGGCCGATTGCCGTGTACTTCTCGGCCATGGCGACCATCGGTTTCCTCACCACCTTTTGTGGCACCGGAAACGCGCGGACGCGATCTGAATCTGCCGGAGGATGCTATCTGACGCGCAGGATCGTGCAACATTCTTTGATTACGCTGGCCGGTATTCCCGGCCAGCGGCATTAACGCAGAGGCAATATTGGCGAAATCCCCAACCGGAAATGTGACACGCAGTGACGTCGCCAAAGCCGCCGGAACCTCGGTGGCGGTGGTCAGCTATGTGATCAACAACGGACCGCGTCCGGTGGCCGAAGCCACGCGTCAGCGCGTGCTGGCCGCCATCCAGCAAACCGGCTATCGCCCGAATGCGGTGGCGCGCGCGCTGGCCTCCGGCAGTACCAAAACCTTTGGCCTGATCGTGCCGAATATCGCAAACCCGTTTGTCGCCTCAATGGCGCACGTGCTGCTGCAGGAGTCGCTGAACCACGGCCACGTGATGCTGCTGGTCATTGCCTGGCTGCTCAACCAGCGCGTGGCGGACGGCGTGGATTATCACGTCGATATCGAGCTGCGTCCCGGTGCTACGCGCGGCAAGACCTGGCGCTACTGCACGCCGCTGCGGCTGGACGTCGGCGTGCCGGCGGACGCGGGCGCGCTGGTGCATGTGATGCAGAACGTGAACAATCCGCTATTGCTGGAGGTGATTGAGCAGACGTTCAACGGATTGAAACGCTAAGATTTTGCTGCGGCGCGCGGTCTCCCGGCCGGAGTACCGCGCGCCGCTTCCCTGCCGACACGCTTCCTTACATCGCGAATCACTCGCTGACAATTCCCCGCCGCGCGGCGCCTTTCTGACATGCTATATACAAATGGTTAACACAATAATAACCAGTGCAACCATTCGCTGGATAACGTTCCAATAAAAATCTGGCCGCGAGCCGGAAGCAATCAGACAGGATACCCTTATGTTTAACTGGACTGCGACCCAGCGCAACGTGGCTTTCGCCAGTTTCGCCAGCTGGACGCTGGATGCGTTCGACTTCTTTATTCTGGTGTTTGTGCTCAGCGATCTTGCGCTACTTCAACACCAGCGTCTCCGATGTTTCCATTGCCATTATGCTGACGCTGGCCGTACGGCCGGTGGGCGCATTGATCTTTGGCCGGCTGGCGGAAAAATATGGCCGCCGGCCGATCCTGATGCTCAACATCGTGCTGTTTTCGCTGTTTGAGTTGCTGTCAGCATGGTCGCCCAACTTCGCTGCCTTCCTGACCTTCCGCATGATTTACGGCGTGGCGATGGGCGGCATCTGGGGCGTGGCTTCTTCGCTGGCGATGGAAACCATTCCCGACCGTTCGCGCGGCCTGATGTCCGGCATCTTCCAGGCCGGTTATCCGTGCGGCTATCTGCTGGCGTCGATAGTGTTTGGCCTGTTCTTCGAACAGGTGGGCTGGCGCGGCATGTTCCTGATTGGCGCGCTGCCGATTCTGCTGCTGCCGTTTATCTATTTTAAAGTGCCGGAATCGCCGGTATGGCTGGCGGCACGCGAGCGTAAAGAGAATCACGCGCTGCTGCCCATCATCCGCCAGCACTGGAAAATCTGTATTTACATGGTGCTGCTGATGGCCTGTTTTAACTTCTTCAGCCACGGCACGCAGGATCTCTACCCGACGTTCCTGAAAGTGCAGCACCAGTTTGACGCCCACACGGTGAGTATTATCGCCATCGGCTATAACATCGCGGCGATGCTCGGCGGCATTACGTTCGGCTCGCTGTCAGAGCGTATCGGGCGTAAAAAAGCCATCATGCTGGCGTCGTTTCTAGCGCTACCGGTGCTGCCTCTGTGGGCGTTCTCCAGCGGTTCCTGGGCGATTGGTATCGGCGCGTTCCTGATGCAGTTTATGGTGCAGGGCGCATGGGGCGTGGTGCCGACCTACCTGACCGAGCTGGTGCCGGCCAATGCGCGTGCGGTACTGCCGGGCTTCGTTTACCAGCTGGGGAATTTAATTGCTTCGGTCAACGCCACGCTACAGTCACGCATCGCCGAAGCCCACGGCGGTAACTACGGGCTGGGCATGGCGATTGTCGCCGGCACGGTGGCGGTGCTGATTTGCGTGTTCATGGCGTTTGGCCGCGAGACGCGCGGCATCGAAATATCCGGTGCGGTGGCGAAAGAGACGCGTTAACGCGCCTCGCAGACGTCAATCCATTTCGCCGCCGTGAGTTCAGCCATGCGCTGCGGCGAAATGCGCACCGCGCTGTGAATCGAACCGGCCGCAGGTAACACTTAATCGAAACTGCGCAGCGACACATCGCAATAGACGGTCAGCGGATTTTCCAGCCCGAACGGGCATACGCCGCCGACCGGATGGCCGGTCCAGTTCACCACTTCATCCACGCTCAGCATGCGCGCTTTTGCCCCGAGCGCTGCCTTCAGCTTGCGGTTGTCCAGCCGGGCGTCGCCGCGCGTGACAATCAGCACCACGCTCTCTTTCACTTTCAGCGACAGGGTTTTGGCGATTTACCCCGGCGCCACGCCATGTACGCGTGCGGCCAGTTCTACGGTGGCAGTGCTTTCCGGCATCTCGATTATGTCGATATCCGGTGCGTGTTCGGCAAAGAATTGCCGTACCGACTCCAGGCTCATTTTTTTCTCCGGTAAAAACAGAGCGTAAAAGCTGCCATAAGGCGGGAAACCTGTAAACGGGAGAAACGGAGAATCTGTAACAGAGTACGCCGCGCTTACACGGCATTTAACGTGCAGTTACCGCAGCGTTCGACATCCGGAATGCGATAGCGCTGGCAGCAGCTGCGCCGCTCCATCGCGCCGTTACGCGGGAGCATGGTGCGATACAGCGGATTATCACTGCCGTCGGACAGGGATTTGCTGAAAAACAGCGCCTGTTCCAGTTGATGCCGGGTGGCCGCAGGCAGCTGCTGCTGCAGTTCGCCAAGGAACCAGTAAAACGAGAAGCCTAAGTTGTTCCAGATCAGCCGCGCGTTGATGTCACCGTGCTGCGCCATGCCGTTGACGGCGGGGATCAGGCAGTGCTGAATCAGGCGTTCGATACGCTGCTGCGGATTGAGATAGCGCGTGCATCCTCATCCTCCTGCACATCAATCCAGAAGGCACACGGATGGCCGTTTTCGTGGAACTCAACGTGAATGCGCTGCGGTGAGCAGTCCAGCGCGCGCGGCTCCTGCAGCAGCGCCAGCATTAATGGCGGCGGCAGCAGGCCAAAATACCACTGTGCCCATAGCGACTGCAGCGGTTTGGCTTCCTGCGGAACATCGGGATGGTGGCGATAGAGATAGTCGCTGTAGCGCTGCGTCAGGCGGCGAAAGTGAAACGGCGTGGACCATTCGGCCAGCGTCAGCGTTCCTGCGGGGGCCGGCTGGCCCAGCTTCACGTTTTCCCGCATGTAGCTGCGCTGGTCGCACATCAGATCTGCCAGCGCGCTCACTAAGCTGCGATCGCTCTGCATAAAGATCAGCGGATGCGCGCTTAAACGATGATCCTGACGCGTGATGATGGCCATGCGGCTCCTGAGTGAAAACGGGAAGCGAAAGACAAATGATAATCGTTCCCGATCCACTGAGCAAGATGCCAGCAGCGCTCACTGCCTGGCCGCCGCGCATTTTGCGTGAAATCCCGCGGAGAGGGCGCGGCGTTGTCGCCGCACCGGTTACACCAGATCGCTGCTTACGGGCAGCCAGCTTCGGTAAATCCTCCCACGCCAGAATGGTGTTACGTCCCTGATTCTTCGCCACGTACCGCGCGCGGTCGGCGTTGGCCACCGCCTGGTCGAAGTCTTCAGCGAAAATCGGCGCGATACCGGCGCTGATGGTCACGTGGGTCGAGACTTTATCATTGAAGCGGTGGGGAATTTCCAGATCGACCACGTACTAGCGGATGCGTTCGGCCAGCTTCATGGCAATTGAGGCGTTAACGTTGGTCATCAGCACCAGAAACTCTTCGCCGCCGTAGCGCGTCACCACATCGCGCGAGCGCACCGCATCGCGAATGGCAACGGATACCCGCGCCAGCGCCTGATCGCCCATGGCATGACCGTAGTTATCGTTGTAGGCCTTGAAGTGATCGATATCCAGCAGCAGGATAAAGTGGCTGCCGGCATGATTTTCCATGATGGTATCCAGCCGGTTCTTCAGCCCGCGCCGGTTATACAGGCCGGTGAGCGGATCGAGCATGCTCAAGTCGCTGAAACTTTGCTTCTCCTCATACAGCTGGCGCACCAGCCGCAGGGTGAAGGTGTCGAAGCGGCGGCGCATCAAATGGTGCAGCGAGAAGCCGATCAGCGGCAGCGTAATGGTGAACAAAATGGTCATTAAATGCTGACCATCGTCCAGTAGCAGTACGGTTAATACCGGTGGCGTAATATGTAAACAGAACGCAAGCAAATAATCACTCAGGGCAATCGCGCTGATAAAAAATACGCTCAGCAGGCTGATTATTAAAAAGCTACCGTCAAAATAAAACACCAGATGGTAACGATGATTGATATGCCAGGCCCACAGTGCGCCTAATAGCAATGCGACAGGATTTAATAACGGGAATTTTAGTTTTGGCGCGATTAAGCATAGCGCCAGCAGCGTTGTGCTAAAGCCCGCCACCAGCGTCACCGGCAGCGAATTGATGGGATTATCCGTGCCGAAAAACGGCAGCAGACAAAAAAGCGAAACAGCGACATTCAAAAACAAAAATAGCATCAGCGACAGCCGATACTTGCTGCGTTTCAACTGATCATAAGATTGTAATTTCATTATTATTACTTGTGACAGCCCTGAAATATCAAAGCGCTACCCGCAGGAAATAATCCCACAACGCGGATAGTGAGCACGTTTTTGCTGTGTTATCAAAATAGTTATCGGCGGCAATCTATCATTTTCCAGTAATTCTGTCATCCGGCGCGGGCAGGGCAAAAAATTCGCTGCAAGATGAGAAATATTGCCATATGATAATGGGAATATTTATCATTTGAAGGGTTGCGCGATGATCATGGCGATGATGGCCGCCTGCGGCTTGTGGGGCGTAAGCTGGGTAATGGGAAAACGTCTGGATAGCGGCTGGGGCGTGTTGCTGCCCTGCGCGGCAATGCCGGTGTTTGCGCTGTGGGAGCCGAGTTTCAGCCAGTGGCGCTTAGTGATGATCGTCGCGCTACTGCTCACCGTGGTGATGCTGTTCCACCATCGTCTGCGTCATTATCTGCTGCTGCCTTCCTGCTTGGCGCTGGCTGGAGGTCTGGCAGTTATCTCGGTGAATTTTCACGTCATTTAACGGCGAGCAGAAACGACAATATCACACAAAGGCGTGATAGCAGCGGTAACAATCAATGGGGATGTACTGCAGAAGAAGTGTGACAACGTTGGTGCGAAGAGAGGGACTTGAACCCTCACGTCCGTAAGAAAACTAACACCTGAAGCTAACGCGTCTACCAATTCCGCCACCTTCGCATCGTAGTTGTCTGTTTATATCACCGCATGGTGCGAAGAGAGGGACTTGAACCCTCACGTCCGTAAGAACACTAACACCTGAAGCTAGCGCGTCTACCAATTCCGCCACCTTCGCGCAGTGCACGCGATATAAACTCTGTGATTATTGGTGCGAAGAGAGGGACTTGAACCCTCACGTCCGTAAGGACACTAACACCTGAAGCTAGCGCGTCTACCAATTCCACATTCGCCTACCTGCAATACATTACAGTATTGCTAACCACAGAGGCGCATTTTAGAGATTTTACTCATTGCGTCAACACATATTTTGCGACGGTGAAACGACTGCTGCAAAAAGCAACGTTTTCCCCGTCGCATCACGGGTTTTACTACGCTTAGCGCGCTTTCGCGCCGCGGCCATATACGGCGCGATACACTTTGAAGCGACCGGTCTGTGCCAGCACTTCATGGTTACCGAAGGTTTCATCCAGCACCTGAGGATAAGGCAGGAAGGCGTTGGCTACGATGCGCAGCTCGCCGCCGCTGTTGAGATGCTTCACCGCACCGCGGATCAGGGTGTGGGCTGCATCAAGGCTGGTTTGCAGACCGTCATGGAACGGCGGATTAGAGATGATCAGATCAAAACGGCCGCTGACGTCCGAGAACACGTTACTGACAAACACTTCGCCTTCCAAGCCGTTAGCGGCCAGCGTGGCTTTACTCGCCTCGATGGCGGCGGCGTGCACATCGCACAGCCACAGCCGGACTTTCGGCGAATGCTGCGCCAGCGCGGCGGCTAATACGCCACTGCCACAGCCGATATCCAGCACTTTGCCTTTGGTGTGCGGCGTTAGCGTGGAGAGCAGCAGATCGCTGCCGATATCCAGCCCGTCGCGGCTGAACACGCCCGGCAGGGTATGAATCGTGAGATCGTCCAGCTGATAGCGATTGCCGAACGCGCTGGCGTCAAAGCTGGCCTGCTGCGTCAGCTGACCGTGATAAAGCCCGCAGCGGCGCGCGCTGTCGATCTTCTCCAGCATGGCCCAGCTCTCCAGCATGCCTTCGGCGCTGCGCACGCCGCTGCGGTTTTCACCGACGACAAAAATATCGCAGCCCAGCGGCAGCAGCGACAGTAGGTTTTGCAGCTGGAAATGCGCTTCCGGTTTGTTCTTCGGCCAGAAATAGACCAGCGTGTCGCAACCGGCTACGTCGGCCGCACTGGCCACCAGCCCGTACACTGCCCGTTCACCGAGGCGACGGCTGAGGTTCTGCCAGTGATGGTACTGCTGAGTGTGCACGCGGCTCGACGCGGTCTCCAGCTGGGCGGGCAGGTCATCCTGCAGGTCGCCTGCGAACAGTACGTGGTGGGCGGTAAATTCATCACTGTGGCGCAGAATCACTTCGCTGGCCGGGGTAAAAGCAGACATGGAACGCTCCTGTTAAATCAGAGCGGCGATTATAGTGCTTTGTTGGCGCATGTTCGATGGGTTTGCTAGCATAGCGTCGCATTCTGGCAGGATTACAGGTAACAGCATGAGCACAAGGCGCGACTGGCTTCTACAGCAAATGGGGATTACGCAGTATCAGCTGCGACGTCCGCGCGTGCTGCAAGGTGAAATTGCCGTCACGCTGACCCCGGACACGCGGCTGGTGCTGGTAGCTGAGCAGGCACCGGATCTGCAGGAGCCGCTGGTACGCGACGTACTGCGGACGCTGAGCATTCAGCCGGGGCAAGTGATGACGCTGACGCCAGAACAGCTGCCGATGCTGCCGGAGCAGGTCGACTGTGCTGGCTGGCTGCTGGGCGTGACCAGCGAGCATCCTTTTAACGGCATTATGTTCACCAGCGCCGTTTTCAATGAATTAATCAGCAGCGGCGCAGCAAAGCGCGCGCTGTGGCAACAGATGTGTAACCATGACAGCCATCTCTTTCATCACCCCTGATTTACAGCCGCAGTTGCTGGAAATCGAGCGCCGCGCGCATGCGTTTCCGTGGAGCGAGCAGACCTTTGCCAGCAATCAGGGTGAACGTTACGTCAATCTTTGCCTGCACGCGGACGGCCAGCTGGCCGGCTTCGCCATCACCCAAGTGGTGCTGGATGAAGCGTCGCTGTTCAACATCGCGGTTGATCCCGCGTTCCAGCGCCGCGGCTATGCGCGTCAGCTGCTACAGCAACTGATTGCTGAACTGGAGCAGCGTGCGGTGATGACGCTGTGGCTGGAGGTGCGCGCCTCCAATCAGCCCGCCATTGCGCTGTATCAGCAGCTGGATTTTCATCAGGTCAGCGTGCGGCCAAACTACTATCCCACCGCCAGCGGGCGCGAGGATGCCATCATCATGGCGCTCACGCTCTGACGTTATTCAAAAGGGGCACTATGTTAAACGACTGGGACTGCATCCTGTTCGATGCGGATGACACACTTTTCCACTTTGACGCCTTCGCCGGCCTGCAGCGCATGTTTGCCAGCTACGACGTGCACTTCAGCGATCAGGATTACGCTGATTATCAGGCCGTCAACAAACCGCTGTGGGTCGATTACCAGAACGGCACCATTTCAGCGTTACAGCTCCAGACGCGCCGCTTCACGCTGTGGGGCGAAAAACTGCGCGTAGCGCCGGAAGTGCTTAACAGCGACTTTCTTAATGCGATGGCCGAGATCTGCCTGCCGCTTGATGGCGCAGCCCGCCTGCTGGATACGCTCAAGGGCAAGGTAAAAATCGCCATCATCACCAACGGTTTTACGGCGCTGCAGCAGGCGCGCCTTGAACGCACCGGCTTCCGTGACTACTTTGACGCGCTGGTGATCTCCGAACAGGTGGGCGTACCCAAGCCGGGCGCGGCGATTTTTGACCATACGCTGCAGCTGCTGGGCAATCCCGATCGCCGCCGGGTATTAATGGTCGGCGACACGCTGGAATCGGATATTCTCGGTGGTATGAATGCCGGCGTGAAAACCTGCTGGATCGATCACGGCACGCGTCCGCTGCCGGCGCACATCACGCCCACCTGGCAGGTGAAAACATTACCTGAGCTGCAATCTATTCTGACTGCTTAACAAGCCCGACACCCGCCATTTTAGCGGATTAAACCAGCCTGGCCTGCCTGGCTGGTTTTTTTAACTGCCAGTTTGCCTTTATCGCCCCTTTTTTACCGCTCGCCTGTGTTTTATCGCGCTCAGACAAAATGCGTGCCGCTCAGCGCCATTTTTTTATGACAATGTTTAATGATCGCGCGAGCAAAATTTCATCTTTAATTTACAATCTTTCACAGTTTTAATGGATTGTTAAGAATAGTCTTAGGTTTACGGGCAAAAGTGACGCAAATTTGCATTAAAAATATTTGTTAACCTTTACTGAACTAAATTCCTCTGCTGGCGGCGCGTTGAAATTTTGTCAGGCTTCTGTAAACTTCTGTCAGACATTAACAAATGGATTGTTATTGTATGCTCACGGGCAGGTTTTACTTGGCTCGTGCGGTAGCTATGATGTTTCCAGTTTTTCATATGTTGTTGATATATTCCAATAAATAGAAGTGCTGTCAGCGAGTGCCGTAAGTTGTTGCTGTTATCCTCTTAATCGTTACCGATTAACCAGATTCATTGAACGTGATAGTTTTTATACCAAGGATGGCATAAGAGAAACCGAGGTTTGGCTGTAGCCGACACCTTCGCTTAGCAAAAATTGATCATGTTGCTGTTCGTTTGTGAAACGATCGGAATTCTTCCGACATCATCCCTGTCACTAATGTTGCATTTTTAATATTTAATTCAGACTGATCAATTTTTGCCTTGCTGGCGCGATGCGTTAGCCACACTCATTAAATGGTCAACTTTTTAACTGGTACTGAATCGACGCCGGCCCCAGCCGCGCGCACGGTTCATTTTGCTCTTAACCGGCCTCTGGCCACTTTTTAGGCGTTAATGGAACTAAACATGAAGAAAATGGTGAATCTCCGTATGGCGTTAGGCCTGATGTTTGTTTTCGCAGTGGCTGGCTGTAAAGCACCGCCAAAGATGACAGACGACACTATTGTCAGCAGCACCGTTGACGGCGTCACGCTGTCGCACCGTTATGCCGTCCAGCCGCCGGCACAGTTCAGCCCGGTGAACGAAGCTTATCGCGCGCTCTATCCGGCTTCGATCATGACCCGCCCCAGCTTCGGCGGCAAAGTGGTGGATACGCTGAAAAGCGGTGAAACCTACACCGTGATTGGCTAGGTTGAAAACAACTGGCTGGCACTTGGCGAGTCGGCGCAGGCCGCAGACGAAGCGCAGCCCGAGACTGCACCGGCCGATGACAAAAAAGCGCAGCAGCCGGCGGTGCAGCTGATCGGTTATGTCCCGTTCCGCGCGGTGGTGAAAAGCGCGCTGTATGAGCAGACCATCAAAGCGGACCAGCCAAAGCGTCGCGCACGCGCCAGCAGCTGATCGATCAGATCCGTCGCTTTGAGCTCAGCTGCCAGCAGTCGGGGCTGAGTTATGAAGTGATCGTGGGCGCGCGCTACTGCCTGTGCACCGCGCTGGATGAAGCGGCGGCGCTGACGCCGTGGGGCAGCCGCGGCGTGTGGACCAGCAACGGCCTGCTGGTGACGTTTCACAATGAAACCTAGGGCGGTGAGAAGTTCTTTCAGCTGCTGGCCAAGCTGTCGCAAAACCCGCGTCAGCACATCCTGCTGCTGGAGTTGATCTATTTCTGCCTGCTGCTCGGCTTTGAAGGGCGCTACCGCGTGCTGGATAACGGGCGTTCGCAGCTGGAAACCATCAAACAGCGTCTGCTGCAGATGATCAAAAGCGTGCGCGGCAGCTACCCGGCGGCGCTGTCGCCGCATCCCACCGATCAACCGGTGCTGCGCAAGCTGTGGCGGCCGATGATTCCACTGTGGGCCTGTGCGGCGGTGGCCGGCTTTGCCGCCTGCCTGTTCTACATCGTCCTTAACTGGCGTCTCGGCGACTACACCTCGCCGGTGCTGGCCAGCATCTATCAGACCGCGCTGCCGGAAGTCAAAGTCAGCAATCCGGCACCGCCGCCGCCCGCCACGCTGAACCTGAAGGCGTTCCTCAAGCCGGAAATTGATGCCGGCCTGGTGGCGGTGCGCGATGAAGCCGACCAGAGCGTGGTCACGCTGAAGGGCGACGGTCTGTTCGCCTCGGCATCCACCGAAGTGCGTGGCCGCTACGATGCGGTGATTCAGCGCATTGCCGCCGCGATGAATAACGTCAGCGGGAAGATTCTGGTGATTGGCTACAGCGACAACGTGCCGATTCGCAGCGCCCGCTTCGCCTCCAACTATGAACTCTCCCTAGCGCGCGCAGTCAGTGCAAACCCTGCAGCAGCAGCAGCTGGCACAACCGTCGCGGGTTAAAGCCGAAGGGCGTGACGAAAGCCATCCGCTGGTGCCGAACACCAGCGCGAAGAATCGCGCCCGCAACCGTCGCGTAGAAATTACTTTGCTGGTCGCGCCGGATGCGACGCAAGCGGAACTCAACGGCCTAGCGAGAGGGAACTAATCCATGCTGAATATGCTTTTTGCGGTGCTGACCAGCCGCCTCGCCTAGGGTTTTGTCGGCATTACCGCGCTCTCCTTTATCATCTGGGTGATTGGCCCGGTGTTTTCCATTGTCGACTCACGACCGCTGGAGCCAGAGCAGAACCGCATCATCAGTATTACGCTGCTCTATCTGGTCTGGGGGCTGAGCTAGGCGATTCCGCGCCTGTATAACTTCTGGCTCAACCGCAAACTGATGTCGAGCCTCGAAACCAGCAAAAGCGATGCGCCGGAGCAGGACCGCAAACGCCTGACCAATGAAGAGCAGGTGCTGGCGAGCCGTTTCTCCGAAGCCACCGACATGCTGAAAAAAGCGCACTTCCAGCGCTCCAGCAGCAAGGGCGCGCCTTTCTGGGCGCAGCGCTTCAGCCATCAATACCTCTACCAGCTGCAGTGGTACATGATCATTGGCGCCCCGGGTGCCGGTAAAACCACCGCGCTGGTCAACTCCGGGCTGCAGTTCCCGCTGGCGGACAAGTTCGGCAAAGCGGCGCTGCGCGGCATCGGCGGCACGCGCAACTGCGACTGGTGGTTCACCAACGAAGCGGTGCTGCTGGATACCGCCGGCCGCTATACTACCCAGGAGAGCCAGCAGGAGCGCGACACCAGCGAGTGGCATCACTTTCTCGACCTGCTGCGCAAATATCGCGGCCGCCAGCCCGTCAATGGCGTGATTGTCATGCTCAGCGTGTCCGATTTGCTGACGCAATCGCCGGAAGCGCAGCGTAACCAGGCGATCGCACTGCGTCAGCGGCTGAGGGAGTTGCACGATCGCCTCGGCATTCGCTTCCCGGTTTATGTGCTGGTCACCAAAACCGACCTGCTCAAAGGCTTCCGCAGCTACTTCGCTTCGCTGGATAAAGCCCAGCGCGAGCAAATCTGGGGGCTTTACCTTCCCGTGGGCACAGGCGTCGACCGCAGAGTTTGAGCTCAATAGCCAGTTTCAGCAGGAGTATTCACTGCTGCAGCAGCGTCTGGATGCCGGCCTGTCCGATACGCTGCTGGCGGAAAGCGATGCGCAGGCGCGGGCGGAGAGCTATCTGTTCCCGCAGGAGTTCGCCGCGCTGCGCCCCCTGCTAGCGGAGGCGCTGGATACGCTGTTTGCCCGCTCTGATTTCGAAACCCAGTTCGCGCCGCGCGGTATCTATTCCGCCAGCGGTACTCAGGAAGGACTGCCGTTTGACCGCGTGATGGGCGAGCTCAGCCGCGCCCTGCATCTGCCGGGACAGCGCAGCGGCGAATCCGGCAGCTGGGACCAGGTCGACAAAGAGTCACCGATCCCGCCGAACAAAGGCCAGAGCTTCTTCCTGAAAGGCGTGCTGGAAAATGTCATCTTCCAGGAGTCGGGCCTGGCGGGCAGTAACCGCTGGTGGGAGCTACGCAATCGCGCCGGATTGTGGTCCGACTATCTGGCGCTGCTGGTGCTGGTACTGATTGCAGGAGCGCTGTGGCTGACCAGCTACAGCAAAAATAAAGCCTATTTGCAGGAGATGGCGGGGAAAACGCCGCAGGTGGAGCAGCTGGGACAACAGCTGGAGCGGCAGGGCAATGGCGATCTGTTTGCGCTGGTGCCGTATCTCAACACGCTGCTGCAGCTGCCGAAAAGCGCCGACTTCTCGCTGGAAGATCCCCCGCTGACGCGCCGCATGGGGCTGTATCGCGGTACCGAAGTCAGCGACGCCCACGCGCACCCTGTATGACAAAGCGCTGAAACAGCTGCTGCTGCCGCAGGTGGCGCAAAACATCACCCGCTGGCTGCGTAATGACAACGGCAGCGATGCGGATTACAGCTACGAAGCGCTGAAAGCTTACCAGATGCTGTATCAGCCAAAACATTATGACGGCAAGTTCCTGCATGCCTGGTTGATGCTGAATATTGCCCGCGAACTGCCGCAAAACGTGACGCAGCAGGAAGTGAAACAGCTGGCATGGCATCTGCAGCAGCTGCTGGAGACACAGATTCAGTCCTCGCCGTACGCGAAGGATGACGCGCTGGTAAAGCGCGAGCAGGCGCTGATTAACCAAATGCCGCTGTCGCAGCGCGTCTAAAGACGTCTGAAGCGCCTGCTGCAGCGTGACGGCAGCCTGCAACCGGTCACCCTCGTGGCGCTGGGCGGACCCCAGAGTGAGCTGATGTTTTCACGCAAAAGCGGCAAATCGGTCAATGACGGCGTGGCTGGCCTGTTCACGCCAGACGGCTACTGGCAGCACGTTGATAAGCAAATCGCACCGGTCACGCAGGCGCTGTTCCAGGATGATTTCTGGGTGCTGGGCGGCGTTGCGTCGCCGGAGAACAGTCAGCAGACCGACCTCGCGGTGCGCCAGCTCTACGTGCAGGATTACATCCGCCAATGGGAGCAGTTCCTCAGCGATATCCAGCTCAACAGCAGCGCGGATTTGTCGCAGCGAATCAACACCGCACGTCTGCTGTCGGGCAACCACTCGCCGCTGCGCCAGCTGGTGGTTAACCTCAGTAAGCTGCTGACGCTGAACCGCGCACAGCCGGATGAGCAAAGTGCCCAGGCACAGCCAGCGGCGGGCAACAGCGCCACGCGCACTTTAGAAGCGCTATTCAGTTCCTCCAAAGCCAGCGCGGCGCCGGGCCAGGGCGCAGCCCAGCACGCACCGGAGCAGGCGGTAGCGGTGCACTTCGCTCCTGTGCTGGAGCTGGCACAGCCGCTGCAGCAGGGTAGTAAAGTACTGGCGGTGGATGATTTTTTGCATCAGATCGACGATCTGTACCGCTATCTGACGGCGGTGCAGGACGCCGCCAATAGCGGCATGCCGCCGCCGTCCGGCGATGCCATCAGTCGCCTGCAGGCCAGCGCCGGTCGCTTACCGGGTTCGCTGCAGAATATGGTTTCCAGCATGGCCGTGGGTGCCAGCAGCGATGCACAGCGCCGCGATATGGATAATGTGCGCAAACGCATCACCATGGAAGTGGGCAGTTTCTGCCGCCAGGCGATTGCCGGCCGTTATCCGCTGGTGCGCAATGCGCGCAGCGAAGTGACGCCGGACGATCTGGCGCGCATGTTCGCGCCGGGCAGCGGGCTGATGGACAGCTTCTTCCGCGACAATCTGGCCAGCAAAGTGGATACCACCAATGCCGCGTGGCGCTTCACGCCAGGCATCGACGGCAAAACGCTGCCGGGCGGTGAGGCGCTGCTGCGTCCGTTCCAGCAGGCGCAGTCGATTCGTGATGCCTTCTTTGCTAACGGGGCTACCATGCCGTCGTTCCGCGTCACGCTGCGCACGGTGAAGATGGATAACGACATCCTTAACCTGACGCTCGACGTCGACGGCCAGATTCTGCGTTACAGCCATGGCCCGCAGGCGGTGCAGATGGTGAGCTGGCCCGGACTAGGCGGCACCAGCCAGGTGCGGATGCAGCTTGGCCTGACCAACGGCACCACCTCAACGCTGGAGACCAGCGGTCCGTGGGCGCTGAACCGCTTCTTTGATCGCGCTCGCTTAACCGCGGTCGGTGGCCTGACCCGCGAGGCCAGTTTTAACGTCGATGGCCATCAGGTCACGTTGTCGTTTACCCTTGGCAGTATTCGTAACCCGTTCCAGCTTCCCGGCTTTAGCTGCCCCTGAAACAGGACCTGATAATGACTCATTACGCAGCACCCGGCTGGTACGGCAAATTGCCCAGCTCGGGTGACTTTGTGAAGCGACGCTTCCCCGATGTGCTGTACCGGCAGTGGTCGAACT
The DNA here is from genome assembly GCF_059731155.1 of Type-A symbiont of Plautia stali. Classification (NCBI taxonomy): domain Bacteria; species Type-A symbiont of Plautia stali. The sequence goes on from NZ_AP035891.1 coordinate 3,364,743, forward strand.
GGTTTCAGGTCGGACTGCATCACTGGCAAACCAGTGAAGAGAGTAAAAACGCCCCGTCGCGCGCCTTTCTCAAAGCGCCGGTGTGGAATTTTGTCGTGCCGCCGATGCTCGGCAGTCAGCTGATCCAGATGGGCTGCCTGATTGCCGCCCGTGACAGCGTCGGCCGCAACTATCCGCTGTGCGCGCTGCGCCATTTTACGCCCGCCGAGTGGTCACCGGCGCTGCTGGCCCGTTCGGGCGAGTGGTACCAGCAGGTCGGCAATATGCTGCTGCGCGTGGTGCAAAACGGCGGTACGCCAGAGCAGCTCGACCAGGCGCTGCTAAGCATTCCGCAGCCCCAGCAGCCGCAAACTGACGGCGAACAATCGGACATTTTATAGGTGATTGGCGACGGCGAGCCGTCAACGCTCAACTGGAAACTGCCGGGTGACAGCTTCGACCCGCAGTTTTACACCAGCTTCTGGTGGACAAACCAGAGCGACGGCTTCCCGCTTTACACCCAGGTGCACAGCGGCAACTTCACCGCACAGCTGTTCTCACTGCTGTTCGACCCGGCCGGCGGGGCAAAACCCGGACGAAACGGACTTTATCCTCCGATGTTTGAATCCTGAGGCCAACCGCTATGACGATAAATATTGACGCGCTGCTGGCGCCGGTCAGCAGTGATAACCCCTGCGGCGACAACCTGGAGTATCACGCGGATTACCAAGCGATGGAGCAGGCCAGTACCGGTAAAGCCGAACAGCAGTTTGGCGAGACCATTATCCCGGCTGAATCAGCGGACTGGAATAAAGTCAAAAAGCTGGCGATTGACTTGCTCAGCCGCAGCAAAGACCTGCGAGTGATGTTAGCGCTTACTCACGATTGGACCGAGCTGAAAGGGCTGCCGGGCTATGCGCACCTGATGCTGGAGAAGGTGAAGCACTACTTTGCTCAGCACGAACCCAGCCATCCGGCACCGCTGATGATCGACCGCGTACAGCGGCTGATTGAACTCGATTTTATGGACATCATCCGCGATCTGTCGCCAGACGGCGTGCATCAGCTGGAAAATATCTTTGGACGCCGCAACTAAGCGAGCGTAACAACTCAACGCAGCGAGACCTGCGCGCCTCCTGCGAAACTTTACCCGCGCACCCTTAATGGAGAAAATCATGGCACCAACGAAATCCAGTGGGCAGAAGTTCATTGCCCGCAATCGCGCGCCTCGCGTTCAGATTGAATATGACGTGGAAATTTATGGCGCGGAACGCAAAATTCAGCTGCCGTTTGTGATGGGCGTCATGGCGGACCTGGTCGGTAAACCACTCAAACCGCAGGCGAGCCTTGATGAGCGTAAATTCCTGGAAATTGATATCGATAACTTCGATGAGCGCATGAAGGCGCTGAAGCCGCGTGCGGCGTTTCAGGTGGATAACACGCTCAACGGCGAAGGCAAACTTAACGTCGAGCTGACCTTTGAGAGCATGGACGATTTCTCACCGGATGCGATTGCCCGCAAAGTCGAACCGCTGAGCAAACGGCTGGAAGCGCGTACCCAGCTTTCGAATCTGCTGACCTACATGGACGGCAAAAACGGTGCGGAAGAGCTGATCGGTAAGATTCTGCAGGATCCAACGCTGTTGAAGGCGTTGACCCATCTGCCGAAGCAGGATGAAAGCGCTGAAGGTAAGGAGGAGTAATCATGACCCAGTCTTGCATCAGCAGCAACAGGGCGCCTCGCACTACAGCGAGAATGAACTCAGCGCCCTGCTGAACAAAGAATTTCGTCCAACCAGCGATCAGGCGCGTGAAGCCGTCGAAAGTGCCGTGAAGACGCTGGCGCAGCAGGCGCTGGAAAACACCGTCACCATCTCGAACGATACGTATCGCACCATTCAGGCGCTGATCGCTGAGATTGACGACAAGCTGTCACAGCAGATCAACCAGATTATTCATCATGAAGAGTTTCAGCAGCTGGAGAGCGCGTGGCGCGGTCTGAGCTACCTGGTGAACAACACCGAAACCGACGAGATGCTGAAAATCCGTTTTATGAGACTCTCCAAGCAGGAGCTGGGACGCAGCCTGAAGCGTTTTAAAGGCGCTTGCTGGGATCAGAGTCCGCTGTTTAAGAAGATTTATGAGCAGGAGTACGGTCAGTTCGGTGGCGAACCGTTTGGCTGCCTGGTGGGCGATTACTATTTCGATCACAGCCCGCAGGACGTGGAGCTGCTGGGCGAAATGGCGCGTATCAGCGCGGCGGCACACTGCCCGTTCATCACCGGTACAGCGCCGACCGTCATGCAGATGGAGTCATGGCAGGAGCTGACGAATCCGCGCGATCTGACCAAAATCTTCCAGAACACCGAATATGCCGCCTGGCGCAGCCTGCGTGAATCGGAAGATGCCCGTTATCTCGGCCTGGTCATGCCGCGCTTCCTAGCGCGTCTGCCGTATGGCATTCGCACCAATCCGGTGGATAGCTTTGATTTTGAAGAGCAGACCGACGGCTCAAATCACAACGGCTACACCTAGAGCAACGCGGCCTACGCCATGGCAGCCAACATCAACCGTTCGTTCAAAGAGTACGGCTGGTGCACCGCGATCCGCGGCGTCGAGTCTGGCGGTGCGGTTGAAAACCTGCCGTGCCACACCTTCCCGAGCGATGACGGTGGCGTAGACATGAAGTGCCCGACGGAGATTGCCATCAGCGATCGTCGTGAAGCCGAGCTGGCGAAAAACGGCTTTATGCCGCTGGTGCACCGCAAAAACTCTGACTTTGCTGCCTTTATTGGTGCGCAGTCACTGCAAAAGCCCGCTGAATACCATGATGCCGATGCGACCGCTAACGCACGTCTGGCTGCACGCCTGCCGTATCTGTTTGCCTGCTGCCGCTTCGCGCATTACCTCAAGTGCATCGTGCGCGACAAGATCGGTTCATTCCGCGAGCGTGATGAAATGGAGCGCTGGCTGAACGATTGGGTGATGAGCTACGTCGACGGAGACCCGGCGAACTCGTCACAGGAAACCAAATCGCGTAAGCCGCTGGCTGCCGCCGAGGTGAGTGTGGAAGAGCAGGAAAATAACCCGGGCTACTACGCAGCGAAATTCTTCCTGCGTCCGCACTACCAGCTGGAAGGCCTGACGGTGTCACTGCGTCTGGTATCGAAACTGCCTTCACTCAAATCCAGCGAAAATTAATTGTGTGATGATGAAGCACGCCGAAACAGGCGTGCTTTATAAATATATCATTTTCATTTTTCAGCGTAGAGATACTTTTAAAAACAAGTATCAGACTAATTATTTAGGCGTTGGCATTTTTGTTTTTTAAGTCGATAGATTAAATAATGACAAATAAAGCAATGCGTTATATTATAAGTATTTTTGTCAGCTCCGTTTCAGCTTTGTTGTTTTTTGGCTTTGGCGGCTATTGCCTTTTTATCATGACGTGGTCTGCAGGAGTTTGGGTCGATATACTAAATGGAATAGTGCTAACAACGATATTCGCTGTTTCAGTATATATTCTTCATCTTTCTGACCGGATTAGGAAAGGGATTTAGGTTTCTTTAATTCGATGGTGTTAATGAGGTGGTGAGGGTCTATGATAAATCTTTAATTAAAGATATTTAGTGGCGGTTTTTTAAAAGCTTTAGGTTAAGGAATGACATATGAGCAATGTTGATAAGATAGTTAGTGGCATGATGAAACTATTTCATTCGGAAAAGCATGGGATAATTTATAATGCATCGGAAGGTTTTTTGTCAGGCATAGCTAAGATGCCGACAATGATTTACTGGGTAGGAACTGATTTTTTTGATACTGAGCATCGCTGGAGAAATCAAACTGATAAAATCAGACTTATTGCACTTATAAGAAAAGATGTCTCTGGCAATGATGTCAGAAGAACGGTTGAAACAGTTATTAAATGTTACTATAGACAATTGAATAAAGAGCAACTTGAAAAGTTTTATGCATCTTTGGGCGGAAGAGTAAGCGGTGGCTACGTAACTAATTTTTTATTAGTAGGACCTATTGTTAAACTCTTTTCAGAAAAAGTTATTACAAAGATGCTTATGTCGACGGGATTGGTTTCGATTATATCGATTGGCGCAGAAATGACGAAGTCTGTATATGGATCATATGATCTGCAAGATCAGTAACTCATCTGTATATAGCGAGTTAAGGGCGATGGGTGACTTGGATTTATTATATTACCTTATTGCCGATTTTATGGATCCATATATAGATGCCATTAATTTAAAGAATTCAAACTCTTATTTAGGCGATAAGGTTTTTGATGCATATGTTGAAAAAATTGAAAGATTGTAAAAAATAACTATTTTTATGATTCGTCACATATTAATGGCCCTTTCTGGTTTGTTTGTTTTTTTAGATATCGCTTTTATTTTTTTCTTCTTTGACTTTCAAAATGGGTTTCTGCTCTTTTTAAGAGATGCAGTAATTTTTTTGCTTTTAATTACTGCAGCTTACTTTTGTTATAAATGGTCTGATGAAGTTAGTGATTTTTATTAAATATTTTCTTTTTAAGTAAAATCATTATTAATAATAATATAATGGCGAAAATAAACTGGCCAGCTAATACGCCAGTTGAGTAAGCGGTAAAGCTTTCGAATTCATAAACTATATAAATAGTTTTCAATAAATCATACGTAGTAATTAGGAAGATGAGTGCGCTCAATATAAATATAAAAATAAGCGATTTTTTTTTGAAAGAACCATGTGTATTTTTTTCACGTTATGATGCCTTTTACTTTCAGATGTGGTGTGTAGCAATATAATTTAAAGCAATGCATTTTGTCTAATAAATATTTTTATTGTTAATGATTGTGTCCACGTCTCAATATGAAATTACATTGATTTCCTTAGGGAAAGCAATGCAATACCCTCTGAATATCGCATGTAGCAACGTTCAGGGCCAAGGCAGAGGTAAAATATGGACTGTTTTATTCAGCACCATGCTTTCCTGTTTGCCATAACGATGCTTTTTCAAAGCAGAACTTAAACTAAGCAAGAGAAGATAATTATGGCTATTGATATGTTTTTAAAAGTTGATGGTGTCACCGGTAAGTCCAAAGACTCCAACCATACTGGTTGGACAGACATCACCTCATTCTCATGGTGCGCAACACAGCCAAGTAACATGTCTGTTGGAGGCGGCGGCGGCGCTGGTAAGGTTAATTTTAATGACCTTAGGCTGTGTCCCTTAATCACCTGAGATATAGTAACTACCTGTTTCCACAACACACTGAACTATGGCTCGCTACGACCTTCCCGATGAAGCATGGACATCATCCAGCCCTTATTACCTGCTGAACCAGCAACACCACGGGCCGGACGTCCATGGGCTGAACATCGTATGATCATCAACGGCATGTTCTGGGTGCTGTGTTCAGGCGCACCATGGCGCTATTTGCCTGAGCGATATGGCCCATGGAAGACCGTTTATAACCGTTTTAATCGATGGTCTAAATCGGGAGTGATTAACATTATTTTCAACAGGTTACTTTCTTCTCTTGATGCTCATGGTCTCGCTGACTGGTCCGCAACTGCGCTGGATGGCAGCAATATCCGGGCACTCAGGTGCGCCGCCGGGGCGCAAAAAAACATTCCGATATCGCCGGAGATAATGGGCTGGGTCGCTCTCGCGGTGGTTTTGGCACCAAAATCCATCTGGCGACAGACGGAAGCGGTCTGCCGTTAAATATCGTACTGAGTCCCGGTCAGGCTCACGAAAGCCAGTTTGCACAACGTCTTCTGGACGGTATTGGTGTTCAGCGCCGGAACGGCAGCATGAAGCGTCGTGGCCATGCAGTGCTGGCTGACAAAGCCTACTCCGGACAAAAGAATACCGCCGCATTGCCACACGTTACGACAAAACGGCGAGGAATTATCTGGCGATGGTGAAACTGGGATGCATCCGGCTGTTTTACAAAAGGTTATGTAATTAAGGGACACAGCCTAATCTTCAGGAATTTTCGCTAGATAACCAAGCCCAATTCATCAAAAAATATGCTGATGAGCATAATATGGAAATCTTGCATACTTATGATGATGCAGGTAAAAGTGGTGTATCCACAACTGGAAGGCATGATTTTAATAAGCTTGTAAACGATATCCTTACGAAAGAAATAAATATCGATGCAGTCCTTGTATACGATGTTAGTCGCTTCGGTCGTTTCAAAGATCCTCAAGAGGGCATTTATTATAAATATCTATTAAAAATGAACAATGTGGATTTCATTTATTGTGCCGAAAATCTCCCAGAAAACAGTGAAACTGAAACATTCATACTTTCGTCACTAATGTATGCAGCGGGTGCATTCAGTAAAAATATTTCAATAAAAGTTTTTGCAGGACATGTGAATCTTGTTAAGAGAGGCTATTACCAAGGTGGTAAACCAGGATATGGGCTTAAAAGAAAGTTACTCGATAATAATAACAAACCGAAGATGATACTCGCTCATGGTGAGAGAAAGAGCCTTCAAACAGATAGAATAGTCCTCTTTCCTGGAATAAAAAAAGAAATCGAGCTAATAAAAAAATCTTCAACAGGTTCATTTTTGACGGTTTAAATGAGTATCTTATCGCATCACGACTCAATCAGGAGGGGTATAGATTCAGCGATAAAACAGAATGGACACGAGGCCGAATTCACTCTGATCTTACCAATAATCGATATACAGGAAAATACACTTATAACCGTACCTCACAAAAATTAAAGACTAAGAGGGTTCAAAATCCTGAAGAAGACTGGATTAAATATAATTCTTTTTTCAAACCAATAATTTCAGATGAGAAGTTTAAGTTAGCCAAGGAGATTATTGACAACCGTTCTGCAAGAATGAGTAATAAAAAGATATTGGATTGTTTAAGGAAAATTCTTTCTAAGCATGGGAAAATATCAGCGTTTATTATAGATGAAGAGGATAGTAGTTCATCAAGCAGTGTAGTGGCAAGCCGATTTGGAGGTCTTCTCAATGCCTATAAATTAATTGACTATACCCCTGAGCGAGATTATCAATATATAGAGATAAACTCTTACCTGCGAAAGAAGCACGGTGATATTGTAAACAAAATAAAAAATGAAATTTTAAGCAGTGAAGTAAAGATATCAGAAAACAAACTGGTGACAGTTAATAGAGCTTTAAGCTTCTGCATAGTGCTTTCACGATGTAAAAAAACAGGTTTAAATAAACATAAATGGATAGTGCGATTGGACAGGAGTCTAAATCCAGAAATTACTATCGTTGCAAGAATGAATAGTCTCAACACTGAGCATGTTGATTATTACATCTTACCGTCAATAGAATTTTTGGAACATGAGTTAAAAATAAAAGACAATAATAATCTTTTATTTGAAATGTATCGTTTTGATGATATCAAGCCATTCTTTAATATGTTATCAACTACTGATGATAAGGATGTACTTTAAATGCAAGATCAAAATGTTTACATGGTTAAAATATCTTCTATTAAGGTAATAATCCCTCGGTCAAGGAACAAATTTCGACATGCAGAAATAACTGAAAGCATTGATGCAAGCGGGCTAAGGAAACCAATAACGATTCGAAGGATCGTTGATAAAAAATACGATTTCGCTCTAATTTGCGGTCAAGGCAGACTTGAATCATTGACAGCTTTGGGAGAAGAATTGATACCAGCATTTATATTGGATATAGACAAAAACCAAGCTTACATCATGAGCTTAGTCGAAAATATGGCACGAGTGATCCCAAGAGCGGGTGAACAGTTCCAACGAATAAAAGAAATGACCGAGCAAGGATTATCTAACAAGGAGATATCAAACTTTACCGGACTATCTTTGCACTGGATTACAAGTTTAACCATGCTTATTAATAAAGGTGAACACAAACTTTTATCGGCTGTTGAATCAGGATGCATACCCATATCGTTTGCTGTCGAGATTGCAAGGGTGGATTTCGAAGGTGGTCAGGAATTATTAATCAAAGCATTTGATGAAGGTATGATAAAACATAAAGATGTTGGTAAAATTCGTGAAATACTCGACTCACGAGATGAAGGCCTTAAAGGTTTCATTAATAATAATTTGGGGGTTGCTAAGAAAAAGAAGAAGATGACTACTTATGAAGTACAACAACTTTACCAGGACAATATATCCCAACATAAAAAAACAAAAATAAAGCTGAATATGTAGAGATTAAACTACTAGTTGCAAGTCAAATATTCAAAGAGCTTAATAGCAATGAGAGTTTTTCTAAAATAGTAAATGAAGAGAGTCTACAAGATGTTGTCAAAGTCATAGTTAAAAACACTACCAATTGAGGTGTGAAATGATCAAATATTGTTATCAATGATAAATCAGTAAGCTTCAAACTCACTGATCTGACTTATACAAAAAAACTACTTACAAATTTTCAAATCAGTAAAAAATACACACAAATAAAAAGCACTATATTAGCCATCGGTATTAGTCGAGCCAATACTTGTTTTCATTGATCAAACCGAAAAATCTGTGAAAATTTTTCGATGGTCACTTTAGGCTTGAGGCCCTTAAAGACTTAGGCGAAGACAAAGTAAACTGCCTTATTTCGACCACTTACGACACCTACACACCTAATAAAAAAGTTAACCGTATCACAATATACAGATCCAACGAATGCTAAAAGCAGCTGTAAAAGTAGGAGTTCCTGTTGAAATGCTTTGCACACCATTGAATATAAGTGTTGAGTCTTTAAAATCTAACCTATCAGTTTTGAAGGGTATCTGCCCGGAAGTGATAGATTTGTTTAACGATAAAGATATCCCGATCAATACTTTCAGAACCTTAAGGAAAATGATTCCATTGAGACAGATAGAATGTGCGAACTTGATGGTAAAGTTTGAAAACTATTCAACCCTATTTTCGGAATCATTATGTCACAGTTCCTCTCCTGAGTGCCTTATACAGCACCCCAAAAAGAAATCAGATTCTAAACTCGCTAACAGAAAAGCGATTGAGAGACTTGAAAAAGAAATGGCTCAAGTTCACTTTGATACTCAAAAAATTAAAGAGAGTTACGGTTCGAATAGTTTAAAGCTCACGATTATTATTTCCCACATTAAGAAAATACTTGAGAATCCAAAAGTGTTTCATTGGCTTCTGAGGAATAAGAACGATTACCTGAATGAAATAACAAAGATCTCAGACATAGATAAACTTACTTAGAGAATCTTTGTAAGTTTTACTCTAATCAATTTTAGAATAAAAAATGCTTGCATTAATACCTCGTTTAACTCGGCTGTGTCCCTTAATTACATAACCTTTTGTAAAACAGCCGGATGCATCCCAGTTTCACCATCGCCAGATAATTCCTCGCCGTTTTGTCGTAACGTGTGGCAATGCGGCGGTATTCTTTTGTCCGGAGTAGGCTTTGTCAGCCAGCACTGCATGGCCACGACGCTTCATGCTGCCGTTCCGGCGCTGAACACCAATACCGTCCAGAAGACGTTGTGCAAACTGGCTTTCGTGAGCCTGACCGGGACTCAGTACGATATTTAACGGCAGACCGCTTCCGTCTGTCGCCAGATGGATTTTGGTGCCAAAACCACCGCGAGAGCGACCCAGCCCATTATCTCCGGCGATATCGGAATGTTTTTTTGCGCCCCGGCGGCGCACCTGAGTGCCCGGATATTGCTGCCATCCAGCGCAGTTGCGGACCAGTCAGCGAGACCATGAGCATCAAGAGAAGAAAGTAACCTGTTGAAAATAATGTTAATCACTCCCGATTTAGACCATCGATTAAAACGGTTATAAACGGTCTTCCATGGGCCATATCGCTCAGGCAAATAGCGCCATGGTGCGCCTGAACACAGCACCCAGAACATGCCGTTGATGATCATACGATGTTCAGCCCATGGACGTCCGGCCCGTGGTGTTGCTGGTTCAGCAGGTAATAAGGGCTGGATGATAGTGCATGCTTCATCGGGAAGGTCGTAGCGAGCCATAGTTCAGTGTGTTGTGGAAACAGGTAGTTACTATATCTCAGGTGATTAAGGGACACAGCCTAGTGCCAGAACATCAATTGCAGCTGTTCTTTCAAAACGCACGAAACGTTAGCGATGATTATTGTAACGCCCGGCTAGGTCAATCGTGTGCCGATTTTCACCGGGCATGAATCCCAGCCATCCTTGCTGCATTGATTTGAGCAGCCCATAAAACCCCGCATTGGCGGGGTTTTTTGTGGGCGTTATTCGCTGCCCTTAAAAACGTGAGTATTGCCAAGCAGCAACGCTGTTGCGGGCTTATCCATCGATTTACCCATTTCATTACAGGTCGATAGTGGGTTTTCAAAAGAATATCCGCTGGCTTTAAATTTGTTTGTTACGTTGATTGCCTTGATATTTTTTAGGTAATTAGCAGGCAGGTCTTTTGTCCAGATGGGGGGGCATATCCCGCTAGAGGTGATTGCTTTATAAGTTTCGTCATCAACATTGGCGGCGGGTATCACAATAGTTAGCTGATCTTCCTTTAGGCTGACTTCGGTCGGTTGCCAGGGCTTAAGCTTATTTTTAAGGGTGATGACGTCTGAAGCTTGCGCCGCAGCTACTGAGGAGAATATTAACGCAGAGCAGATCAGGGCTAAGTGTAATCGCATTATCAAGCGTCCTTTTGAGGAGAGTTTGTCTGGCGAATCAATCGGAGGAAGGTGGTGGCGGTAAAAATGCACCGCCACTTTACCGCCACTCGAAAACCCAGATACAAAAAAACCGCTTCGGTGAGCGGCTTAAGTATATGTTTTTATGAAGAAATTTGGTGACCCCTGCTGGGCTTGAACCAGCGACCAAGCGATTATGAGTCGCCTGCTCTAACCACTGAGCTAAGGGGCCAGCGGAGCGGGGATTATAAAGTATCTCGGTGGGGCGATCCAGCGTTGCTCAATCGGTTGGTGAAAATTCCCGCAATCACTGAGTCCTTGATCTCACAGCAAAAAATCCCCGAGCCTTGGCAGAAGCGGGCAATAAGCGCTCAGCGATGTCGCTTTTTTGAGACAAGGCTTGCTGCTGCCTTGTCTCAGGATGCGCAGGCTCAGCGATAGCGCGTGGCGGGCTTATTCAGCGAGATAAACGGCAGGATGACGCCGCGCGCCTGCTCAAAGCTTTGCCACAGGCCCATATCTTCTACCGAAGGAATGGTGATCGCTTCGCCGTCATCCAGACCGCGCAGCGCGGCGGCGACTAAATCGTCGACCTCCATCACCATCTCTGCCGGCAGGTCATCCACCGAGCGCCCGGTGCGCTGAAAGATTTCGGTGCGCGTCAGGCCCGGCAGCAGCGCCTGCACGCGTACGTTGTGGCCCGCCAGTTCGCGCTGCATATTCCGCGTCAGCGAAAGCACAAAGGCTTTCGTTGCATTGTAGGCCCCGTTTGCCTGCTCGTTGACCAGCGCCAGTACCGACGCCACGTTCACTATGGTGCCCGCGTTGCGACTGCGGAAAACCTGTGCGGCCGTGTGAGAGAGCTGCGTCAGCGCCACCACGTTCAGTGCCAGCATGGTTTGCGTCTGGTCGATGCTGGCATCAATAAACTCGCCTTCCACCATCATGCCCGCATTGTTGATCAGCGTGGTAATACGCGTATTTTCCCGCAGCTCGCTATCAATACGTGCCAGATCCTCATGGCGCGTCAGGTCCGCGGCCAGCACGCTGACTTCCACGCCGTGCGCCTCACGCAGCGACTGCGCCAGCGCGCTCAGGCGTGCAGCATCGCGCGCCACCAGAATCAGGTCATTGCCGCGTGCAGCCAGCTGTTTTGCGTAAGTTGCGCCGATACCGCTGGAGGCGCCAGTGATTAAAGCCAGTTGGTGTGACATGGAAAAGCCATCTGTATGATGGTCGTCATATTGGTGTGCTGTTAATATGACGAACATCATATCTATCGTCAAGCTGGAATATGACGATAGTAATAATTACACTGATTGCCATTAACGATGAGCAGTGTAACAACCGATGGAAAAGCTAAGCCATAAGGCGCGCACGCGGCAGCGCATTCTGGGTGATGCGCGAATGCGGCACCGAGGGCATTGGCGTAGCAGCGCTGATGAAGCGCGTCGGCCTGACGCACGGCGGGTTTTATGCGCACTTTGCCTCGCGTGAAGCGCTGGTCGAAGCGGTGATTAGCGAGATGTTTGCCGACTCGGCGCAGCGTTTTGCCGCCGTGCTAGCGATTGAGGATCCGGCTGAACGGCTGAACCAGTGGATCGACCGCTATCTGTCGGACCAGCACTGCGGTGCGCCGGGCGAGGGGTGTCCGATACCCGCGCTGGTCAGCGAAGTGGCGCATTTACCGCCGGATGCGCGGGCGCTGTTTTCGGCGAAGCGCGAAGCGGTGCGGCGCCAGCTGGTGCAGGCGCTGCAGCAGCTGGGACATGCGCAGGCGGAGAGCATTGCCAGCAGCATGCAGGCCGAAATGGTCGGTGCGCTGGCGCTGGCGCGCGCCTGCACTGACGAGGCGGAAGCGCGCCAGATGCTGGAGGTGACGTGTCAGGCAGTCAAATTGCGCGCCGGCTTGGTGACGGCATGAGCGATCACGACATCCGCGACATCATCGCGCCCGATTTGCAGGTGCTGTTCTGCGGCATCAACCCGGGCAAATCCTCGGCGCATACCGGTTTTCACTTTGCGCATCCCGGCAACCGCTTCTGGAAGGTCATCCATCAGGCCGGGTTTCACCCACGAGCAGCTGCTGCCGGAGCAGGAACAGCGGCTGCTGGAGACCGGCTGCGGCATCACCATGCTGGTAGAGCGCCCCACCATTCAGGCCAGCGAGCTGGCGGGCGCGGAGCTGCGCGATGGCGGCGCGCGTCTGCAGGAAAAGGTGCTGCGCTATCAGCCGCGTGCGCTGGCGGTGCTGGGTAAGGATGCGTTTCAGAAGGCGTTTCGTCAGCGCAATGTGGCGTGGTGCGAGCAGCCGCAGTTGCTGGGCGAAACCCGCTTATGGGTGCTGCCCAATCCCAGCGGATTGAACCGCGCTTCGCTGGAGGAGATGGTCGCCGCTTATCGCCAGCTTCATGATTGGTTACAGAATAAGGCGTGAGCTGGCTCTGTTTCATCAGGTAATAACGTTGTTCATCGTTTTGTTTCTGGCTACACCGGATGCTTCACGCAAAAAAAGGAGCAGGGAGATGAAGCAACGCACCATGGTTCTGGCGGCACTGCTGCTGGCGGCGCAACCGGGCGTCTAGGCCGCAACGCTGAGGTATTCAGTTCCGGCGGTATGTACCCGGTGATTGAAAGCCTGAAGCAGGATTATCAGCAGCAGAGCGGTGACAGCATTGAGCTGGAAGCGGCGCCGTCGATGGGGGATACGCCGCAGGCGATTCCTCATCGCCTCAAACGCCATGAAAGCGCGGATGTGCTGGTGATGGTGGATTACGCCATCAAGCCGCTAGAGCAGGCGAAATGGGTGGATAGCGCCAGCCATCAGGTGCTGGCGCACTCGTATATTGCCATGGCGGTGAAGCAGGGCACGACGCCGCCGGATATCAGCACCGTCGCGAAGTTCAAACAGGTGCTGACCTCCGCCTCAAGCATCGCCGTGTCTGACAGCGCCAGCGGCAAATATATTCAGAGCAAGATGCTGGATAAGCTGCAGCTGAACCCGAAAACAGCTGCGAAGATCACCGTGATTCCGGCCACGCCGGTGGGTGAGGCGGTCGCGCAGGGCAAAGCCGAGCTGGGCTTCCAGCAGAACAGTGAGCTGAAGGCGGTGAAAGGCATTACTATCGTGGGATTGATTCCGCCGGCAGCACAGCAGGACACGCTATACGGTGCGGTGATCACGCGCAGCAGCCAGCAACAGCAGGCCGCGGCGAAGTTCGTGAAATACCTGCAGAGCGACAAGGCGCACAGCGTGATGCAGGAGAAAGGGCTGACGCCATACTGAAGACAATAAAAAACCCCGGCAAGCCGGGGTTTTTACTGACCAGGACGATTAATCGTCGAGGAAGCTACGCAGCACTTCCGAGCGGCTCGGATGGCGCAGTTTACGCAGCGCTTTGGCTTCAATCTGACGGATACGCTCACGCGTTACGTCAAACTGTTTGCCCACCTCTTCCAGCGTGTGGTCGGTATTCATATCGATACCGAAACGCATACGCAGGACTTTGGCTTCACGCGCGGTCAGGCCAGCCAGCATGTCGTGGGTGGCAGAACGCAGGCTTTCCGAGGTCGCGGAATCCAGCGGCAGCTCCAGCGTGGTGTCTTCGATAAAGTCGCCCAGATGCGAATCTTCATCATCACCAATCGGCGTCTCCATGGAGATCGGCTCTTTAGCGATTTTCAGCACCTTACGGATTTTATCTTCCGGCATCAGCATGCGCTCAGCCAGCTCTTCCGGCGTTGGTTCGCGGCCCATCTCCTGCAGCATCTGGCGCGAAATACGGTTGAGTTTGTTAATGGTCTCAATCATATGCACCGGGATACGGATGGTACGCGCCTGGTCGGCGATGGAACGGGTGATAGCCTGACGGATCCACCAGGTGGCGTAAGTTGAGAACTTATAGCCACGGCGATATTCAAACTTATCAACCGCTTTCATCAGACCGATGTTGCCTTCCTGAATTAGATCGAGGAACTGCAGGCCACGGTTGGTGTACTTCTTGGCGATGGAGATCACCAGACGCAGGTTAGCCTCAACCATCTCTTTCTTCGCACGACGCGCTTTGGCTTCGCCGATCGACATACGACGGTTGATGTCTTTCACCTGCTCAATGGTCAGGCCGGTCTCTTCTTCAATCTGCAGCAGTTTCTGCAGCGAACGCATGACATCTTTTTCCACTTCCTGCAGTTTTTCCGACCACGGTTTGTTCATGGCGAGTGCCGTTTTGAACCAGCTCTCACTGGTTTCATTACCGGTAAACAGGGTGATGAAGTTTTTCTTCGGCATTTTACACAGTTCAACACACAGCTTCATGATCAGGCGCTCTTGCGTACGCACGCGCTCCATCATTTCACGCATGTTGTTCACCAGGTAGTCGAACTGCTTCGGCACCAGGCGGAACTGTTTAAACACTTCAGAGAGATTGTTGATCTCGGCCACAGCGTCCGCATGGCTGCGGCCTTTGGCTTTGATCACCGTGCGCGTGGTTTCGTACTGCGTACGCAGGTCGTTAAACTTCTCGCGCGCCAGTTCCGGATCGATAGAGTTATCGTCGTCGTCGCTCTCTTCGTCTTCCTCTTCGTCGTCGTCGCGGTCTTCTTCCGACAGTTCAGAACCGACGTGGGTCGCGGTTGGCGCCAGATTTTCCTCGGCGTTCGGATCGACGAAACCGGTGATCAGGTCAGACAGGCGTGACTCGCCCGCTTCAACGCGATCGTATTGATCGAGCAGGTAGGTGATCGCTTCCGGGTATTCGGCGACAGAGCATTGCACCTGGTTGATACCGTCTTCGATACGCTTGGCGATGTCGATTTCGCCTTCACGCGTCAGCAGCTCAACGGTACCCATTTCACGCATGTACATGCGTACCGGGTCAGTGGTACGGCCAATTTCAGATTCAACGCTGGATAATACCTGAGCGGCAGCTTCCGCGGCATCTTCGTCAGTATCGGTGCTGTTTTCATTCAGCATCAGATCATCGGCATCCGGGGCTTCTTCCACCACCTGAATACCCATATCGTTGATCATTTGGATGATGTCTTCGATCTGATCGGAGTCGACGATATCTTCCGGCAGATGGTCATTGACCTCAGCATAGGTCAGATAGCCCTGCACCTTACCACGGGTGACAAGCAGCTTAAGCTGTGACTGCGGGTTTTGCTCCATAAGACGGTATCCACACTTCTGTTAATTAGATTGGTGTCGGTCGGCAGCGAGCCAACTATAACAGTGAAGGCGTTGTATTTTTGCCGCTGCCTTCAACGCGGCCAGGGCTTTGGCCCATCGTAAATCGGCACTTAAGCCGCTTAATATTCTGTCCGAAGCTAACTTACTTGCCATTTTCAATTCTGGCAGTGCTCGCAATCCTCACGTACGCCAGTACGCTCCGGTTGCTGCGCGCTGGCAGCCTTGAAACTGACTGCGACGTTAACGCCTCTGGCACGTATGCATTGCTTCCGGCTTCGCTTACAGCGTCTATAAACCAGAAACATCAGGCAAGAAGGGCGGCTTTATCAGACTTCATCGTTCTGACCCGGTAAAATCTTATTTTTTCGCTAATGCTTGGCTTAATGCCCAGAATTCACGGCGTTCGGCGGCGCTCAGGCCTTCAGTCCGGTCGCGCGCAATCAGTGCTTCGAGGCGCTGCTCCAGCGCAGCATCATAGATGCTTGCCAGCGAGTCCTGAAACACTTCTTCCGCTTCGTCATCAACGATCATGTGGTTCCAGGTGGCCAGTGTTTCAAGGGGCTGGCTAAATTCTGTCCCGCGATATAACTCTAGTAGCTGTCCAGTGGTCAGGCTAGGATTCTCAGTACAACGGCGGACTAACTCCACAAACAGCGGCAATCCCGCTAATTTTGACTGCTCCAGCCCGTCCAGGACAGGCACGATGGCGGCAAATTGCGGATTCTGCACTAGCAACGCAATCAGCACGCGCATGGTGGTGCGTTTCAACGGTGGCGCCACCGGCGCGGTATTGCTTTCCGCCTGCTTAGGCATCAGCTTGTCTAACTGGTTATCGTCCAGAATGCCGAGTTTATTACCCAGCGTCTGGCGCAGATAGATGCGCAGCGTTTCGCCCGGAATCTGGCTGATCAGCGGCAGTGCCAGCGTCGCCAGCTTGGTGCGGCCGTCGCGCGTACTCAGATCCACCTGCGGCATCAGGCTGTCGAACAGAAACGTGGAGAGCGGCATGGCCTGCTCCATCCGCGCTTCGAACGCCGCTTTGCCCTCTTTACGCACCAGGGTATCCGGGTCTTCGCCGTCGGGCAAAAACATAAAGCGTAGCTGACGACCATCATTCATGTAAGGCAATGCGGTTTCCAGCGCACGCCATGCAGCTTCACGACCGGCGCGGTCGCCGTCGTAGCAGCAGATCACTTTATCGGTCGAGCGGAACAGCAGCTGGATATGTTCCGCCGTGGTCGAGGTGCCCAGCGAGGCGACAGCATAATCAATGCCGAACTGCGCCAGCGCAACCACGTCCATATAGCCTTCCACCACCAGCAGACGCGCCGGTTGCGGATGATTTTTTTGCGCTTCATACAGGCCGTACAGCTGGCGGCCTTTATGGAAAATCGGCGTTTCCGGTGAGTTAAGGTACTTGGGCGTATCGTTGCCCAGCACGCGGCCACCAAAACCAATCACGCGTCCGCGCTTGTCGCGAATCGGAAACATCACGCGATCGCGGAAACGATCGTAGGTGCGGCCGCTGTCATTGCTGACCAGCATGCCCACTTCCATCAGTGATTCACGATCTTCTTTCTGCTGACCGAAACGCTTCAGCACGTTGTCCCAGCCAGCTGGCGCATAGCCAATGGCAAAGTGATCGATCACCTGCTGGCTCAGCCCGCGTGTGGCGAGATACTGTTGTGCTGATTTCGCCTGCGGATTGCGCAGGCTCTGCTGATAAAAGCTGTCTAAACCTTCCAGCAGCTGATACAGGCTCTGGCGCTGATGGCGCTCCATCGGGCTCGGACCGTTGCCCGCTTCGTACGGCACTTCTAAGCCGTGCTGTGTGGCAAGCTCCTCAACGCTCTCGACGAAATCCAGACGATCGTGATTCATCAGGAAGTCGATGGCGTTGCCTTTGGCACCACAGCCAAAGCAGTAGTAGAACTGCTTCTCACCGCTTACGGTGAAAGAGGGGGTTTTTTCGTTATGGAAAGGACAGCACGCGTGATAGTTCTTACCCTGCTTTTTCAGCTTAACGCGGACATCGATAAGATCCACGATGTCCGTGCGGGCAAGTAAATCATTGATAAATACGCGTGGAATTCGTCCAGCCATAAGCCCCGGTTTTTCAGCTCATAAACGGCAACAAGCCGCGCTTCCTTTCGGAAAGCACGGCCTCTTACTTGACTCTGTCTGCGTTTAACACGCGGCGGAAGCGAACTTCCGAAAGAAATTAGTACTGACGAGTGCGGCGTGCGTTTTCGCGAGCCAGTTTCTTGGCGTGACGCTTAACTGCAGACGCTTTAGCGCGCTTACGCTCAGTCGTTGGTTTTTCATAGAACTCACGACGACGAACTTCAGCCAGAACGCCCGCTTTCTCGCAGGAACGCTTGAAGCGACGCAGTGCTACGTCGAATGGCTCGTTTTCACGTACTTTAATTACCGGCATTAACTCTCACCTCGATAAAATTCGGTTTTTGCTGCTGACTGCGGCGCCAGCACTTTTCAAAATGGTGCAGCATTTTACTCTAGGCGCGGCTGGCTTGTAAAGCACCATGGACAATTTAGAACCAACAGGAGCGTTTGCCTGTGCGGCTACCGGTTTTTTCAGGCCGTGGAGTATAGCGCACTCTTTGCGCGACAGAAAAACACTTTTTCACGTGCGGAAGGGCGCAGGCGTCAGCCGGCCTGTGCTACACTGCGCGCCGCAATGAAGAGGGTGATAAAGCTATGCGAGTTCTGGGTATTGAAACGTCCTGCGATGAAACCGGCATCGCGATTTATGACGATGCGTCCGGTCTGCTGGCGAATCAATTATATAGCCAGGTGAAATTACATGCGGATTACGGCGGCGTGGTGCCGGAACTGGCCTCGCGCGATCACGTGCGGAAAACCGTGCCGCTGATCCAGGCCGCGCTGAAACAGGCAAACTTACAGGCCGGAGAGATTGACGCCGTGGCTTACACCGCCGGTCCCGGACTGGTCGGTGCGCTGCTGGTTGGCGCCACCATTGGCCGCGCGCTGGCGTTCGCCTGGAACGTGCCGGCGGTGCCGGTGCATCACATGGAAGGCCATCTGCTGGCACCGATGCTGGAAGACAACCCACCGGAATTCCCGTTCGTGGCACTGCTGGTCTCCGGCGGCCACACGCAGCTGATCAGCGTCACCGGTATTGGTGAATATACGCTGCTGGGCGAATCGATTGACGATGCCGCCGGGGAAGCGTTCGATAAAACCGCCAAGCTGCTGGGGCTGGATTATCCGGGCGGCCCGATGCTGTCGCGCATGGCACAGCAGGGCACACCGGATCGCTTTAAGTTCCCGCGTCCGATGACCGATCGTCCGGAGCTGGACTTCAGCTTCTCCGGCCTGAAAACCTTCGCGGCGAATACCATTCGCGAACATGACGGTGACGAACAGGCGCGTGCCGATATCGCCCGCGCCTTTGAAGATGCGGTAGTGGATACGCTGATGATCAAATGCAAGCGTGCGCTGGAGCAGACCGGCTTCAAACAACTGGTGATTGCCGGCGGCGTGAGCGCCAATCGCACGCTGCGCGAACGCATGGTGGCGATGATGAGCGCGCGCGGCGGCGAAGTGTTTTATGCCCGTCCGGAGTTCTGCACCGACAACGGCGCGATGATTGCCTATGCCGGCATGGTGCGGCTGAAAGGCGGCACGCACGGTGAGCTGGACGTCAGCGTGCGGCCTCGCTGGCCGCTGGCGGAATTACCGGCCATCTGATGATAAAAAAACCGGCTGCGCCCCGGTTTTTTTATTTCTTCTTTTTACGCTTCCACACGCGGTTTTCCTGACCGCGCCACAGGCGCTGAATATTGTCGTGATGGCGCAGCAAAATCAGGCATGACAGCATCGACACCGGAAAGGTGAACTGCGGCTTAAACCACCAGACGTAAAACGGGGCAATCAACGCGTTGACGATCGCGCCAAGCGATGAGTAACCGCTGAGCAGCACCGTCAGCAGCTAGGTGCCGGTCATCAGCCGGTCAGGTCCCAGCCAATCGGCGCGATGGCCCCAAACGCGGTGGCCACACCTTTGCCGCCGCGAAAGCGGAAAAACACCGGATAGATATGGCCGAGGCAGGCGGCGATGGCCGTGAGGCCAAGATACATCGGCGTGACGTGCAGCCACCAGGCGATCCACTCCGGCACCATTCCCTTCGCCACGTCGAAAATCAGTACCGCGTCAGCGGCGGCTTTACCGCCAATACGTAACACGTTGGTGGCGCCTGGATTGCCAGAGCCTGCGCTGCGGGGATCGGGTAAACCAGCGAGTTTACAAACCAGGATCGCACAGGACATCGAGCCGCAAAGATACGCGAAAATAATCATACCAAGCGCGATAGCACTCATAGCTTCGTACCGTTCCTTTTGGGTCGTTTTATTCTCGATAAGCGTGGATAATACGCATAATCCGCCGGAAGTGGTATCCGGCTAAGCCAAAAACAGAGAGTGACATCATGGATATCGTATTTATAGAACAACTCACCGTGTTCACCACCATTGGCGTTTACGACTGGGAACAGGGCATGCAGCAGAAGCTGGTGCTCGATGTCGAAATGGTGTGGGATAACCGTCGGGCGGCGGTGAGCGACGATGTGAACCACTGTCTGAGCTACGCCGATGTCACCGAAGCGATCCTCAATCATCTGCAGGGGCAGCGTTTTGCGCTGGTCGAACGGGTGGCGGAAGAAATCGCCGATCTGTTGATGAATCGTTTCAAAACGCCCGGAGTACGCGTGAAGGTAGGTAAACCGGGTGCTGTCGCCCAAGCGGCGAGCGTGGGCGTGAGAATTGAGCGCGGGACTATTCCTAAATAAATCCTGCGTGATTGCCATCACAATGAAACCAAACCAAATTATGGTGTGTCTCAGTGGAGACCGCTGCGCTGATGAAGGGGAAGTGACCGAAATCGTTAAGGTTTCCTTCAGCAAGGCGCAGGCATAATTTCAGGCGGTAGCGGTGCGCGACCGCCTTTTTACTGTTTAAAACGGATAAAGGGTAAAATTTGATGGCAGACATTCATCAGCTATGGGTAGCTGCAATCCTGGAGGGGTTGTGGAAGGCCTTACGGAGTTCCTGCCGGTCTCATCCACAGGCCACATGATTATTGTTGGCCATTTGCTGGGGTTCGAGGGTGAGAAGGCGGAAACCTTTGAAGTGGTGATCCAGCTGGGCTCGATCCTCGCCGTAGTCGTGATGTTCTGGCGCCGGCTGTTTGGCCTGATCGGCATTCACTTCAGCCAGGAGCGCCATGAAGGCGTCGGCAGCGGAAAACTGACGCTGATTCACATTCTGCTGGGTATGGTGCCGGCGGTAGTGATTGGCCTGGTGCTGCATGACCAGATTAAAACCCTGTTTAACCCGATCAACGTGATGTACGCGCTGGTGGTGGGCGGTGTGCTGCTGCTGGCGGCGGAATATCTCAAGCCAAAGCAGCCGAAAGCGGTGGGCATTGATGACATCACCTATCGCCAGGCGTTTATGATTGGCTGCTTCCAGTGTCTGGCGCTGTGGCCGGGCTTCTCGCGTTCCGGCGCCACCATCTCCGGCGGTATGCTGATGGGCGTCAGCCGCTATGCGGCGTCCGAGTTTTCCTTCATCCTCGCGGTACCGATGATGATCGGTGCTACCGGACTCGATCTCTACAAGAGCATGGGCTTCCTGACGATGCAGGATTTCCCGATGTTTGCCGTGGGCTTCGTGACCGCCTTTATTGTCGCGCTGCTGGCGATCAAAGTGTTCCTTGAGCTGATCAAACGTATCTCGTTCGTGTCGTTTGCCATCTACCGCTTTATCGTCGCGGCAGCGGTTTACGCCATCTTTATGTAATACGCGAGGCGCGGCCGGTTACGCTGGCCGCGCGTCGATTAACCCTTCCTGCAACGCCAACACGCGCCGACGCGTCAGCTCTTCCCGCACCGCCGCGCCTTTGAAACCGGCCTCGACCACCGCTTTGGTGGGCACCGCCTGCGCCAGCGCAAACGCGCGCCGCAGATAATCGCCCTGCGGATAAGCCATGCTCTCCAGCGTAGTGCGCCCGCGTGCATCGGCTTCGCTGGTTAATGCCATCTTTTCCACGCGATCGGGCTTGCGCCATGCGTCGATGCGGTCAAATAGCGCCACCAGCGCGTCAGCCGGCTGGCGTTCAATGGTGTGCACCACATCGTGAAACTCCGTCACCACCAAGGCCAGATCGCGCACCTGGTTCTGCACGCGCAGCCGCTGGCACAGCGCTTCAACAATCGGTACACCGGCCGGGCCGTGGCCATGATGGCTCGGCCACTTTTCTGTCGGCGTCAGTGCCTTACCCACATCGTGGAACAGCGTGGCGAAACGCACGTCAAGCTGGTCGGAGAGCGCCGCAACCATGGTCAGCGTCATCAGCGCGTGGACGCCGGTGTCGATCTCCGGATGCCACTTAACGGGGGCCGGAATGCCGTACAGGTTGTCGATTTCCGGGAACAGCACCTGCAATGCATCGCAGTCACGCAGCTGCTGGAAATAGACCTGTGGATTGCGCGTCAGCAGCGCTTTTTCCGTCTCTTTCCACACCCGCTCAGCGGTGAGGTGCGCCAGTTCGCCGCTGTGCGCCATCTCGCGCATCAGCGCCTGGGTTTCAGGTGCCACGCGGAAATTGAGATGGGCGAAACGGGCAGCAAAACGCGCCACGCGCAGCACGCGCAGCGGGTCTTCATTAAAAGCTGCCGACACATGACGCAGGGTGCGTTGCTGCAAATCCTGCTGGCCGTGATAAGGGTCGATCAGCGTGCCGTCAGCGGCCTGCGCGATGGCATTGATGGTCAGATCGCGACGCTGTAAATCCTGCTCCAGCGTCACGTCCGGCGCGAACTGCGTCACGAAGCCGGTATAACCGTTGCCGCTTTTGCGTTCGGTGCGCGCTAGCGCATACTCTTCGCGGCTTTCAGGGTGTAAAAAAACCGGAAAATCCCGGCCCACCTGCTGATAGCCCTGCGCCAGCATGCTGTCGGGCGTCGCGCCCACTACCACCCAATCTCTATCTTTTACCGGCAAACGCAGTAAGGCATCACGCACTGCGCCACCGACCAGAAACGTCTTCACTCAACCACTCCAGAGGCAATCCACTTTTGCGTGCCGCGCACGCTTGTTACGTTATTGTTGCATACTTTGGCGAAAAAGCGGGCATACCAAAAGGGGCATCTGACGATCCCCTCCAGGCAAACCACAAATGGCGTGGCGGCTTTAATTCATCCAGCGATCGTTTTTCTTGCGGCGCGGCACCATGTGCGGCAGCAGCAGACCGAGCAGCAGACCAACGCCCAGCACGCCGCCGCCATACATAAACCACTGCATGATGATGGTGCGCTGTTTGTCATCCAGCTGAACGTTAGCGGCGCTGACCTTCTTCTGAGCCACAATCAGCTCGTTGCGCAGCTTCTGATTCTCTTCTTTCAGGCCGTTGATGGTGCCGTCACTGTTGGCCACCTTGTTCTGCATCTCTGACGTACGCTGATTCCAGCTGTTATCAATGTTCGCCAGTTTGTCGGTCAGCTCTTTGACCTGCTGCTCCAGCTGCGGCACGCGGGTGCGCAGGCTGGGAGAGGCGCTGAGCTGTGACAGCGGAATCCAGTTAGTTTTGCCTTCTGCATCGCGGATTTGCGCGTACTGCGAGTCATTATTGGTTTGCAGCAGCGTGACTTCCTCCCCGGCATTCAGCTTGCCAACCAGGCGATACTGATCGCCAGGGCCGCTGCGTACCCAGGTGGATAATTCGTCGGAGATGTAACGTTTTTCATCGGCCGCGTGGGCCGGTGCGATGGCGCTGAAAGCCAGCAAAGAGAGGGCGGCAAGTGTGATTTTTTTCATTCGATATCGTTTTTTCATGATGGGCGTAAATTTACCGGCACAGTCTGGAGTCGCTTAGCATAAATCTGAATGAGAACTATCCTGGTCTCAATGCAGTGCGAAAAGGGTCGTAAAAGCACAAGAAAGCAGAGACAGCAGGCTTGCGGTGCATTACTCTTCGCCACATTAAACTCGTAAGTGCCAGCAGCGTATTGAATAAAAAATTATGACCATCGAAATCGAATTAAAGTTCATTGCCACCCCGCAAGCCGCCGAAAAACTGGCGCAGACGCTTGCCGCTTGGCCACATCAGCACCACGCCGCGCGTGAGCTGACCAACATCTATTACGAAACCGATGACAACCAGCTACGCCGCTGGGATATGGGCCTGCGGATTCGCGGCGTGGATCAGCGCTATGAAATGACGCTGAAAACAGCCGGCAAAACGCTGGGCGGTCTGCATCAGCGTCCGGAATACAACGTCGACCTCAGCGAGCAGCAGCTGGACATTGCCCGGTTGCCGGCAGAGATCTGGCCGCAGGGGACCGATGTTACCGCGCTTCAGCCGCGTTTGCAGGCGCTGTTCAGCACTCATTTCCAGCGTGAAACCTGGCTGGTGAGCGTTGGCGACAGCGAAATTGAAGTGGCTTTCGATTGCGGCAGCGTTGCCGCAGGGGAGCTGACCGAGCCGCTGTATGAAGTGGATCTGGAGCTTAAGCGTGGAGCGCACAGCGATATGCTGTCCTTTGCCAGTGCGCTGATCGCCATGGGCGGCCTGCGCCTCGGCAGCCTGAGCAAAGCGGCACGCGGTTATCAGCTGGCGCAGGGCAACGCGCCGCGACCATTGCGCGCGCTGACGCTGCAGAAAATTGCCGCTAAAGCCACGGTGGAGCAGGGCATGGTTCACGCCATGAGCGCGGCGCTCGGCCACTGGCAGTACCACGAAGAGGTCTGGCTGCGCGGTAACGAAGACGCCCGGGCACGGGTAATTGAAGCGCTGGAAACGCTGCGTCAGGCATTTTCCCTGTTTGGCACGCTGGTGCCGCGCAAGGCCAATAGCGAACTGCGTCAGAAGCTGACCCGGCTGGAAGAGCTGCTGGCGGACAGCGAGGCCAGCGCGCAAACCGTCTGCTTCTCACCGACCTCAGTTGAAGCACAGTTAGCACTTACTCACTGGCTGGTGGAGTCGCAGTGGCAGCCGTGGCTGGACGAGAAGAGCAAAAGTAAGCTGCAGGGATCGTTTAAACGCTTCAGCGACATCATGCTGGGGCGTATCGGCGCGGATCTGCGTGAAACCTTCGTCGACGTGCAACTGTTTAATGAATTTCAGGACAAAGCCACGTGCCTGAACCGCCAGCTGCTGGCGGTGCACCTGCTGGCGGGTGCGTATCCGGCTGAAGAGGTCAGCCAGTGGCTGGCGGGCTGGCAGGAGTTGCAGCACGCTATTCGTGAAAAACAGGAGCGCGGTCTGATTCAGCTGGTCAATCTGGCAATACGTCAACCGCCGTTCTGGCTGAACAACGGTGCGAAACGCTAAGGCCACGGCACCATCAATCATCAGGGAGGGAAGATGTCGTTACCGTTACCGGCGCTGATGCAGGCGCAGCTCGCCAGCGTGGCAGAACGTCTGGGCCTGCCGCTGACGGCGATCACGCCGCAGCAGGCTGGCGCGCTGACCTTTAGTGACTTTATCGTGGATAACCTGCAGCAGCATCCGGCGTGGTGGCAACAGCTGCAGCAGCAACCGCCGCAGCCCGAAGAGTGGCAGCACTATGCGGCCTGGCTGGCAGCGGCGCTACAGCCGGTGGATAACGAAGCCTCGCTGATGCGCGAACTGCGCCTGTTCCGCCGCCATATGCTGGTGCGTATCGCGTGGATGCAGGCGCTGGAGCAGACCAGCACCGGGCAGAGCCTGACGCAGCTCAGTACGCTGGCGGAAGTGCTGATTACCACCGCGCGCGACTGGGTGTGGCAGGATTGCTGCCGCGATTTCGGCACGCCGTGCAACGCCGCCGGCGAAGCCCAGCCGATGCTGATTCTTGGTATGGGCAAGCTGGGCGGCGGTGAACTCAACTTCTCTTCCGATATTGACCTGATCTTTGCCTGGCCGGAAAACGGCGTCACCCACGGCGGCCGGCGCGAGCTCGACAATGCGCAGTTCTTTACCCGCATGGGGCAGCGCCTGATCAAGGTGCTGGATCAACCTACGGTCGATGGCTTTGTTTATCGCGTGGATATGCGCCTGCGCCCGTTCGGCGACAGCGGCCCGCTGGTGCTGAGCTTTGCCGCGCTGGAGGATTACTACCAGGAGCAGGGCCGTGACTGGGAGCGCTACGCGATGGTGAAAGCGCGCCCGATGGGCGATGACGGCGGCCACCGGAGCCAGGAGCTGCAGCAGATGTTGCGCCCGTTCGTCTATCGCCGCTACATCGATTTCAGCGTGATCCAGTCGCTGCGTAACATGAAAGGCATGATTGCCCGTGAAGTACGGCGACGCGGCCTGAAGGACAACATTAAACTCGGCGCCGGCGGCATTCGCGAAACCGAATTCATCGTCCAAGTGTTTCAGCTGATTCGTGGTGGACGTGAGCGCTCACTTCAGCTGCGCTCGCTGCTGCCCACGCTGCAGGCCATCGGTGAGTTGGCGCTGTTAACGCCGGAGCAGGTTGACCATCTGCGCGCCGCCTACCGGTTTTTACGCCGGCTGGAGAATCTGCTGCAAAGCATCAACGATGAGCAGACGCAGACGCTGCCGGAAAATCCGCTCGACCGCCTGCGCCTAGCTTGGGCGATGGGCATGGCGGACTGGGCGACGCTGCTGGCACAGCTGGAACAGCAGATGGCCGGCGTGCGCCACATTTTCGACGAGCTGATAGGCGATGATGCACCGGATGTCGACGATCAGCCGCAGCTGGCGGAGTTTGCCAGCCTGTGGCAGGACGCGCTGGAAGAGAGCGATTTGCTGCCGGTGGTGCCGCAGCTGCAGGCGGAACAGCGCCATGCGCTGTATCGGGCGCTGAATGATTTCCGTCAGGATGTCAGTCGCCGTACCATCGGCCCGCGCGGCCGGCTGGCGCTCGATCAATTAATGCCGCGTCTGCTGAGCGAAGTGTGCGCGCATGACGACGCCGATGTGGTGCTGGCACGCCTGACACCGCTGCTGCTTGGCGTATTAACGCGCAGCACCTATCTGGAGTTGCTGACCGAGTATCACGGCGCGCTGCGTCATCTGATTCGCCTGTGTGGTGCTTCGCCGATGATTGCCAGCCAGCTGGCGCGCTATCCGTTGCTGCTGGATGAACTGCTCGATCCGGCCACGCTGTATCAGCCCACTGCCACCGACGCCTATCGTGACGAACTGCGCCAGTATCTGCTGCGCATTCCCACCGATGATGAAGAGCAGCAGCTGGAAGCGCTGCGCCAGTTCAAGCAGGCACAGCATCTGCGTATCGCCGCCGCCGACATCGCCGGCACACTGCCGGTGATGAAAGTGAGCGATCACTTAACCTGGCTGGCGGAAGCGATCATTGAATCGGTGGTACAGCAGGCGTGGCAGATGATGGTGCAACGCTATGGCCGTCCTTCGCACCTCACCAGCGACAGCGACAGCGAGCGCGGCTTTGCCGTAGTCGGCTACGGCAAACTGGGCGGCTGGGAACTGGGTTACAGCTCGGATCTCGATCTGGTGTTTCTGCATGACTGTCCGGACGATGCTGAAACCGACGGTGAACGCGTTATCGACGGGCGCCAGTTTTACCTGCGTCTCGCCCAGCGCGTCATGCATCTGTTCAGCACCCGCACCTCGTCCGGCATTTTGTATGAGGTGGACGCGCGCCTGCGCCCCTCTGGCGCGGCCGGCATGCTGGTCAGCACCTTTGCTGCCTTTGACGACTATCAGCGCCATGAAGCCTGGACGTGGGAACATCAGGCGCTGGTGCGCGCGCGCATCGTGTTTGGCGAACCGGCGCTGTGTGAGCGCTTCGATGCGATCCGGCGCGGTATTCTGTGCCTGCCGCTTGAAGGCGCGAAGCTGCAAACCGACGTGCGTGAGATGCGCGAGAAAATGCGCGCGCACCTCAGTAACAAGCACAAAGGCCGCTGGGAGATTAAAACCGATGAGGGCGGTATCACCGATATTGAATTCATCGCGCAGTATCTGGTATTAGGTTACGCCGCCAGCCAGCCGGCGCTGACACGCTGGTCGGATAACGTGCGCATTTTCGAACTGATGGCGCGCCACGGCATCATGGCTGATGAGGAAGCGCAGGCGCTGACGCACGCTTACGTCACGCTGCGTGATGCGCTGCACCATCTGGCGCTGCAGGAACTGCCGGGTCACGTCGATCCGGCATCGTTCGCTGACGAACGCGCCGTGGTGCACGCCAGCTGGCAGCGCTGGCTGGCCGCGAGCGATGCGGATGACACGGAGCAGTGAGCCTGGCGGCTTCTATGCTATTATCCGCGCATTATTTTGACTGAACGTTGAAGTCTGGAGTCTCTGCATGAAAGTAACACTGCCCGCGTTTGGCAAAGCCGCTGTGCTGGTTGTCGGCGATGTGATGTTAGACCGCTACTGGTACGGCCCGACCAGCCGTATCTCACCGGAAGCCCCGGTGCCGGTGGTTAAAGTGGATACCATTGAAGAGCGTCCGGGCGGCGCGGCCAACGTGGCGATGAATATCGCTGCACTCGGTGCTGACTCGCGCCTTATCGGCCTGACCGGTGCAGATGACGCTGCGCGCGTGCTGCGCGAAACGCTGGCGCAGGTGAAGGTTGAGTGTGATTTCGTCGCCCTCGATAGCCATCCGACCATCACCAAATTGCGCGTGCTGTCGCGCAACCAGCAGCTGATTCGCCTCGACTTTGAAGAGGGCTTTGAGCAGGTCGATCCGCAGCCGATTCACGATCGCCTGCGTCAGTCGCTGGCACAGGCGGGCGCGCTGGTGCTTTCTGATTATGCCAAAGGCGCGCTGAGCAGCGTGCAGACCATGATTCAGCTGGCGCGTGCGGCGCAGGTGCCGGTACTGATCGACACGAAAGGCACTGATTTTGAACGTTATCGCGGCGCGACGCTGCTGACGCCCAACCTGTCCGAGTTCGAAGCGGTGGTGGGCAAGTGCAAAAGCGAAGAGGAGATTGTCAGCCGCGGTATGCAGCTGATTGCCGATTACGATCTCTCCGCGCTGCTGGTGACGCGTTCGGAAAACGGGATGACCCTGCTGCAACCGGGCAAAGCGCCGCTGCATCTGCCTACTCAGGCGCAGGAAGTGTATGACGTCACCGGTGCCGGCGATACGGTGATCGGTGTGCTGGCCGCAGTCCTAGCTGCCGGTGAAAGTCTGGAAGATGCCTGCTTCCTCGCCAACGCTGCGGCTGGCGTGGTGGTCGGCAAGCTCGGCACTTCAACCGTCAGTACTGTGGAGCTGGAGAATGCGATCCACGCGCGGCCGGACATCGGCTTTGGCGTAATGACCGAAGCCGAGCTGAACGTGGCGGTCGCGCAGGCGCGCCAGCGCGGTGAGAAAGTGGTCATGACCAACGGCGTGTTCGACATTTTGCATGCCGGCCATGTCTCTTATCTGGCCAACGCGCGCAAACTGGGCGATCGCCTGATCGTGGCGGTCAACAGCGATGCTTCCACCAAACGTCTTAAGGGCGAAACCCGCCCGGTGAACCCGCAGGAAAACCGCATGATCGTGCTGGGTGCGCTGGAAGTCGTAGACTGGGTGGTGCTGTTTGAAGAGGATACGCCACAGCGGCTGATTGCCGAAGTGCTGCCGGATCTGCTGGTGAAAGGCGGTGATTATAAGCCGGAAGATATCGCGGGCAGTAAAGAGGTGTGGGCCAACGGCGGTGACGTGCGCGTGCTCAACTTTGAAGACGGTATCTCCACCACCAACATCATCAAAACCATTCGCAATCAGTAAACACGTAGCCGGCGGGAGCGAACTCCCGCCGCTTTAACCTTACTGAGGCGTATCGATTTTGCCTGCCGGATCTGGCGTGATCACCGCCGGAGCCGGGGCCGCCGGACTTTCACTCTCCAGCTTCGCCAGACGCTGCTCCAGCGCCGCCAGTTTTTCACGCGTGCGCAGCAGAACCTGCGTCTGCACGTCAAACTCTTCACGATTAACCAGATCCATGCGGGTTAACTGCGCCTGCAATACCTGACGAATTTTCTTTTCCACATCGTCGCCAAAGTCGCGAATACCTTTTGGCATCGCTTCGTGCACCTGGCGCGCCAGTTGTTCAATTTTTTTCGTGTCGATCATGGTTGTTTCTTGGTTACGGTGGCTGATAACAGCGCGTGTTCCGACTCATCAAGCATTAAGTGTAATGCCAGAAACGAAAAGGTTAAACCCGAAATCCACAACGCATGAAGTGCAAAAGCATTTGCACTTTTGTTGATTGCCCGACCAGGTGATTGGCGCTATAGTAATTTCGCTTATTCTCAGGGCGGGGCGAAATTCCCCACCGGCGGTAAATCAGCTTCGGCTGAAAGCCCGCGAGCGCTTTCGCTGTACAGTGAAAGGTCAGCAGATCCGGTGTAATTCCGGGGCCGACGGTTAAAGTCCGGATGGGAGAGGGTAACGACATCAGCCGGGCTGCGCCCGCGTCACGTTATTGCCATGTGTTTTCTACGCACTCCTAAGCTCGCCCTGGTTCTGGTAACTCATATTTTATTAATAAGGTTTTTTTACCATGAATCAGACACTTCTTTCTGAATTTGGCACGCCGGAACAGCGTGTAGAACGCGCCATTGATGCGCTGCGCAACGGGCGCGGCGTGATGGTGTTGGACGATGAAAATCGCGAAAACGAAGGTGATATGATCTTCGCCGCCGAAACCATGACCGTTGAACAGATGGCGTTGAGCATTCGTCATGGCAGCGGCATTGTCTGCCTGTGCATTAACGAAGCGCGCCGCCAGCAGCTGGATCTGCCGATGATGGTAGAGAACAACACCAGCTCTTACGGCACCGGTTTTACCGTGACCATTGAAGCGGCCAGCGGCGTGACGACCGGCGTATCGGCCTCCGACCGTATTACCACCATCCGCGCTGCGATTGCCGATGACGCTAAACCGTCCGATCTGAATCGTCCCGGCCACGTATTCCCGCTGCGCGCGCGCGATGGCGGCGTGCTGGCGCGCGGCGGCCACACCGAAGCGACGCTCGATTTGGTGACGCTGGCGGGCTTCAAACCTGCGGGTGTGCTGTGCGAACTGACCAATGATGACGGCAGCATGGCGCACGCGCCGGAAGTGATTGCGTTTGCGAAGCAGCACGCCATGCCGGTGGTGACCATTGAAGACCTGGTGGCCTGGCGCCGCCAGCATGAAACCCGTCAGGCTAGCTAAGCCGACGTGAAATAAGTAAGGCCGGATGTGATACATCCGGCCTTTTTTTTATGATTAACGGCTGGCGTAAAAAACGTGATTGCCTATTACCACGGTACGCTGGAAGGCGTGGCGCCACGCGGGTCTGGCGCTGTGCGCATGAAAGAAGGTCGCGCCCTTTGTCACATCCGCCAGCTTACCCTCGACAATCCACTGGGCCAGGCGCTGCGCGCGCTGCCAGCTTTTGTCATGCTGCGGCGGATGGCGATGGGGATGTTTGTGCAGAGACGTCCAGGAGAACTGTTTGGGTGCGTACACGACCGGACAGATCTCTTTAACGTCCCAGTTAGCCCGGTTCATGGTGACGGTGCCGACGGCAATCTGTCCCTTCACCGGTTCGCCGCGCGCTTCATGATAGATATTCATCGCCAGGCATAAAATGGCTCCCTGAATTAACATAACACTCCACTGCTTTCTAAGAGTCGCGTGGAGTGTAATGAGCCCGCCGTCGGGTGTTAACAAGACCCGTCTCGACTACGCCTTAACGAGAATAACCTATTGATAGATAACGAAGAAATGGTAGTGAATGAGACGAATCTCGTGTCAGCCTACCCCGCTGGTTTGCAGCAACGTCAGGCTCAGGCCCATCACCGTCATGCCGCACAGAACGCCGTAGCTGGGGTTGTTATGCGGGTCGATTTCGCGCGCCAGCGGCATCAGTTCATCCACGGACAGCGCCACCATAATGCCCGCCACCGCCGCCATAATGGCTGCAATCATCACCGGTGAGACCGCCGGCCCCAGCAGCAGAAAGGCGATGATGCCACCAAGAATCTCCGCCATGCCGGACAGGCAGGCCCAGAACAGCGCTTTGGCTTTCGAGCCGGTGGCGGCGTACATCGGTCCGGCCACCGCCAGTCCTTCCGGAATGTTATGGATGGCAACCGCCAATGCGATGCCCAGCCCCAGCTCCATATCGCTGCTGGCGGTTACAAAGGTGGCAATGCCTTCTGGAAAGTTATGCAGGCTGATACCGAGCATCAGCAGGATCGCGGTGCGTTTCAGGTTAGTGGGGCGGCGATTGACGGCCATCAGATCTTGCGGATGCTGGTGCGGCAGCAGGCGATCCATGGCGAAATAACCCAGTAAGCCGAGCATGAACATGCCGTAGCCGAGCACCGGTGACATGCCCTCCGCATGCAGCGCGGCGGGCAGCATCTCCATCAGGGAAATCAGCAACATGATGCCGGCGGCAAAGCCGAGCGCAAAAGCCAGTACGCGGTTCGACGGCTTTTGACCGAGCACGCCAAAAATCGCGCCGACGAAGGTGGCACCGCCAGCTAGGATGGTTAGCAGCAAAGGTACTGACATGATGGGCTCCTTAATGATAAGGATTACCAGTTACAGTATAGTTAACTCCATAAAATATCGAGTTATTTAGCGTAAAGTTATGTCGGCAAAATCTTGTTCAAATTTGCTGATAAACATCATCACGCTTATCAGCGTTTTTCCCCTAGCGAAAGCGCGTATCGTGACAGTCATTAACGCGATCCCGACGCCAGAGGATGAAAGATGAGTCAGACCCGCATGCCCGCTCTGTTTCTCGGCCATGGCAGCCCGATGAACGTATTAGAAGACAACCGTTATACCCGCGTATGGCAGCAGCTGGGCGAAACCCTGCCTCGTCCGCGCGCTATTCTCGCCATCTCGGCGCACTGGTACACGCGCGGCACGGCGGTGACGGCGATGAGCAATCCGCGCACCATCCATGATTTTGGTGGCTTCCCGCAGGCGCTGTTCTACGTGCGCTATCCGGTGCCGGGTTCGCCAGCGCTGGCACAGCGCGTTATCGATCTGCTGGCACCGGTTGCGGTGCAGGCCGATCAGCAGTGGGGCTTTGATCACGGCTCGTGGGGCGTGCTGGCGAAGATGTATCCACAGGCGGACATTCCGCTGATTCAGCCCAGTATTGATGGCACCCAGCCGGCGGCGTGGCA
Source organism: Type-A symbiont of Plautia stali (assembly GCF_059731155.1). Classification (NCBI taxonomy): domain Bacteria; species Type-A symbiont of Plautia stali. The sequence goes on from NZ_AP035891.1 coordinate 3,397,718, forward strand.
TTTTGCGCTGGGACGTAAATTGGCGGCGCTGCGTGACGAAGGCGTGATGCTGGTGGCCAGTGGCAACGTGGTGCATAACCTGCGCATGATTCGCTGGCAGGGCGCGGAAAGCGCTTATCCGTGGGCGGAGAGCTTCAACCAGTTTGTGCGCGATAATCTGGACTACGAGGGTGAGGCGGCGCAGCATCCGCTGGGGAATTATCAGCAGCATGAAGGCGCGCAGCTGGCCAACCCGACGCCGGAGCACTATCTGCCGCTGCTGTATATTCTCGGAGCGCGTGCTGAAGGTGAGGCGGTGAGCATCCCGGTGGAAGGCATGGAGATGGGTTCGATCAGTATGCTGTCAGTGCAGGTCGGATAACAACGCATGCCGCCCGCAGTCTGGGCGGCACGCGCTTTACGCAATAAAGATGTGCGGATAGAAACGCGACAGATCCTGCGTGATCAGCGCACGATCTTCACGCAGACCAATACCGGCAGGCTGATCGTCAATCAGCCAGCTGCCAATCAGCGTGTAGCTGTCACCAAACTTCGGCAGCGGCCAGAACTGCTGGACGATCATGCCCTCTTCGCCATAAGGGCCGTCGGCGCGCGCGATTTCCTGACCGTTTTCCACGATGGTGATGTTGGCACCTTCGCGGGAAAACAGCGGTTTCACCACATATTTTTCCATCTGCGGCGCGCTGGCATCATCGGCAAACCAGGCGGGCAGCAGGTTAGGATGGTTGGGGAACATCTCCCACAACAGCGGTAACAGCGCTTTGTTGGAGAGAATGCTTTTCCACGCTGGCTCCAGCCAGCGCACGCCGGCATCGGCCAGCTTGGTCGAAAACATCTCGCGCAGCATGAATTCCCACGGATAGAGCTTAAACAGGTTGCCGATCACCTGATCGTGCTGATCGGTAAACTGCCCTTTTTCGCCCAACCCGATCTCATCAATATAGAGAAATTCACCCGGCAGACCGGCTTCAGTCGCGCAATCCTGCAGATACTGTACCGTGGCGCGATCCTCTTCCGTATCGCGGCAGCAGGCAAAGTGCAGCCAGTTGAAACCGTGCTGCTGGTGCAGCGTGGCGAAGCGCTCGATCAGCTGCTCCTGCAGGCTGTTGAATTGATCGCTGCCCTGCGGCAGGTTGCCGGCGTTGAGCTGATCCTCCAGCCAGATCCACTGGAAAAACGCCGCTTCGTACAGCGAGGTTGGCGTATCGGCGTTGTTTTCCAGCAGCTTGATCTCGCCTGTGCCATCCCACGCCAGATCGAGGCGTGAATAGAGCGACGGCTGACGCTGCTGCCAGGATTCGCGCACAAAATCCCAAGTGTGTTTCGGAATGCAGAAACGGGTGAGCAGCGCTTCGCTGTTCACCACTTTTTCTACCGCCTGCAGGCACATCTGGTGCAGTTCAGCGGTGGCCGCTTCCAGCTGTTCAATTTGCGCCAGCGTAAACAGGTAATAAGCGTTTTCACACCAGTAGGGTTCGCCATACATGGTGTGAAACTGAAAGCCGTACTCGGTCGCCTTTTCGCGCCAGTTCGGACGTTCGCTGATAGCAATACGTTGCATGCGCGGGCTTAGCCTCCCAGCGAGCGGCTGCCGGTGCTGGTGGCACTGCTGCGCTGCATGGTGTTCTGTTTAGCTACCGTCTCACCAAAGCCGCCACGGGTGATGGTGGAAGTGGTGGCCGGTTTTGGCGCCAGCGCGATTTTCGGCACGTTTACCGTCCGGCCGGAGGTGGCCGCACCGTAGTTTTTACCGGAAGCATCAACAAACTGGCCGTTAGCCGGGCTGTTGGGAGTTTTTGGCGAGAACAGCGGCTGCTGCGCAAAGCCGGCACCGCCGCCCATCAGACGACCCATCATGTAGCCAGCCATCAGAGGCATCCAGAAGCTGCCGCTCTGCTGCGCTTCAGCGTTGTTCGCCGTGGTACCGACGCCCGCCTGTGCCGGGGTTTGCTGACACTGATTTTCGCCGAATTCCGCGACGCAATCTTCACGCGTGGCGTATTTTGGCGCGGTGCGCTCAGCCTCTTTCAGCGCGTTGTTGTAAGCGGTGGTGCACTGGGCGCTCTGGCCCGGATTGGCTTTCGCACAATCATCGGCGTTCTGGTACATCGAAACCGTTTCATCGCTCTGTTCGCAGCCTGCCAGCATAAACACGGCGGTGACCGCCAGTGCGACCGGCGTTAAATGGCGTGCCTGCCAGCTTTTACGGAAAGCGACATGACGAATATTTTTTGTCCGTTTCATTATCTTCATCCTGTGCCCAAAGGTGGGGCTTAGGATAGGTGATAAGTGGTGGAAAATGAAGCGGGAAGCCGGGTGGCAAGGGGATCTTTACGTTGTTATACGTTTGAATGCGAAAGGGGCCGCAAGCGGCCCTTGGAAGGCTTAATTAGCGAAAGGATTGGCGCTGTTACGTGCCGCGGCCGGACGGGCCTGAGCGGCTGCGGAAGCGGAGGTCGCTTTCGGGCCGTTATCCACGCGCGCTGCCTGCTAGCTGTTTTCCGGCGCGACCACTTCTGGCGAGGTCGTCACTTCTTTGCCGAGCGTGCTATTCAGCTGCTGAAGATCCTGCTCGTTCAGCGTGCCCAGCGCATATTTGATGTTCAGCTGGTTGATCAGGTAACTGTAACGCGCATTCGACAGCTGCTGTTTAGCGTTAAACAGCGTGGTGGTCGCGTCTAACACATCAACGATGGTACGCGTACCCACTTGATAACCGGCTTCCGAGGCATCTAATGAGCTCTGCGCCGAGATAACCGACTGTTTGTAAGCGTCGATGCTGCTGATCGAAGCGTTCACGTTATTGAACAAAGAACGAACGGTCTGGATCGCGCTACGATGCGCGCCTTCCAGCTGCTCGCTGGCGGCGACAAAGTTATACTGCGCCTGTTTCACCTGCGAGGTCACTGAACCGCCGCTGTACAGAGGCAGTGAGAAGCTCAGGCCAACTTGGTTGGAGCCGGTAATAGAATCGGTGGTACCGGCGCTCTGATTAGCGCGGCTGCCGCCGTATTTGCTGTTCGACAGACCGGTAGAGGCGGTCAGATCCAGCGTCGGCATGTGGCCGGACTCGGCGGAGCGAATCTGCTCACGCGCCAGATCCTGGCTCAGACGGGCAGACAGCAGGTTGAGGTTACGGCTCTCAGCCTGTTTCCGCAGGCTGGACACCGCTTCCAGACGCGCAGTTTTGAAACGATCGATATTCAGTGACGCCAGCGACAGATAATCCATGCCGGTGATCTGACGCAGCGATTCCACAGCGTTATCCAGGTCGTTACGCGCGGTCACTTCGTTGGCCAGCACGCTGTCGTATTGAGCACGGGCGTTCTGCACATCGGTGATTGCCACCAGACCGACGTTAAAACGCTGAGTGGTCTGATCCAGCTCGCGGTAGATCGACTGTTTCTGCGCTTCAGTGTAAGAAAGCGTATCAATGGCCTTCAGCACGTTGAAATAGGCGGTTGCGGTATTCAGGATCAGATCCTGCTGCGCCACCTGATAAGTAACGTCCTGAATACCGGCCGTTTTTTCCTGCAGCGTCAGCGCTCGCCATTTCGACATGTCGAAAATCGTTTGCGTTAATTGCAGCGAGGCGCTGGTCGTGTTGGAATGGAGACCGCTGTTGTCGCGATAGCCGCTGTTATAGGTATAATCTGCACCCAGACCCAGTTGCGGCAGCAACGGGCTACGCGCTTCGTTAATTTTCTCAAAAGCAGCGTCGCGATCGGCGGCTGAAGCACGCAGATCCGGGTTGCTGAGGCGCGCCTGCTGGTAGACCTGCAACAGGTTTTCTGCCTGGCTGGCAAGGCTGAAACCGCCTAGGCTCAGTCCAATAAAAAGTGGGAGCAGTTTTTTCATTTGCATTCCTTGTGTTGCAGCAAATGCACAGAGAGTGTGCTGCAGGTAAGCCAAAAAATAATCGCCGATTCTACAGAGGCGGCGTCAGAGATAAGTTGGCTGAACGTGCCTTCTCCCCTAATTTACGTAAATAATTCAGAAAGAACCACTCGGACGGAGCACAAGGGTTGGCTTTTCTTCGCTCCATCCCAATCGGCATAAGGAACCAGATGATGGCGGGTGAAAAAAAATCCCCTGTGACTTTCACAAAAAACGATGTAGAAATTATTGCACGCGATACTCGCTACGATGGTTTTTTTTCCATCGTCAGTTACCGCTTCCGCCACCGCCGTTTCAATGGCGACATGAGCGCTGAAGTGGTGCGCGAAGTTTTTGAGCGCGGACACGCTGCCGTGCTGCTACCCTATGATCCCCTGTGCGACGAAGTGGTGCTGATCGAACAGATCCGCATTCCGGCCTATGATTCCAGCGCCACGCCCTGGCTGCTGGAGATGGTGGCCGGCATTATTGAACCGGGTGAAACGCCGGAAGATGTGGTGCGTCGTGAAGCGGTCGAAGAGGCTGGCCTCAAGGTTGGCCGGGTCAAACCGATAGTGAATTACTTAGCCAGCCCCGGCGGAACCTCTGAGCGTTTGTCGGTGCTGGTGGGCGAAGTGGATGCCAGCCAGGCAGAGGGAAATCACGGGCTGGAGGAAGAGAATGAGGATATTCTTGTGCATGTGGTAAGCCGCGAACAGGCTTATCGCTGGGTGGAAGAGGGGATTATTGATAACGCGGCATCTGTCATCGCTCTGCAATGGCTGGCGTTGCACCATGAGAAACTAAGAGAAGAGTGGAAGCCAACATGAAACAGCGCTATGCCCCTGATTTCCCCGAAATGATGCGTCTGTGCGAAACCAATTTCGCTCAGCTGCGCCGCCTGCTGCCGCGCAATGACGAGGCAGGTGCGTCGGTGATGTATCAGGTGAACGGCGCCAGTTATCAGCTGACTATTGAAGAGTCGACGCGCTATACCACGCTGGTGGAGATCCGCTAGGTGGCACCCGCAGTGAGCTACTGGAGCCTGCCGTCAATGTCGGTGCGGCTCTACCATGATGCGATGGTGGCTGAAGTGTGTTCCACTCAGCAGATCTATCGCTTCAAAGCGCGCTATGATTATCCTAATAAAAAATTGCATCAGCGCGATGAAAAACATCAGATTAACCAGTTCCTTGCCGACTGGTTGCAGTACTGCCTGGCGCACGGCGCGATGGCCGTGCCGGTGTGCTGATAGCGATACCCTGAATCCGCACGGGTATATAACGCAACGATAGCGTGGAGAGAAAGGAAACGCTTTGGATAGCCTGCTAACTCTTCCTGCGGCAAATGGGTCCGATATCAGGATTTTACAAATTACGGATACCCATCTTTTCGCGGGAAAACATCAATCGCTGCTTGGAGTGAATACCTGGTCGAGTTTTGATGCGGTGCTGGACGCCATCGCGGCGCAACAGCGCGATTACGATCTGATTATCGCCACTGGCGATCTCGCCCAAGATCACACCGTCGAAGCTTATCAGCATTTTGTTGCGGGCATTGCACGTCTGCCGAAGCCGTGCGTCTGGCTGCCGGGCAATCATGATTTTCAGCCGGCGATGGTGGATACGCTGGCGCAGGCCGGCATCGCCGCGGACAAGCATGTGCTGCTCGGCGAGCACTGGCAGCTGGTGCTGCTGGACAGCCAGGTTTTTGGCGTGCCGCACGGCATGCTGAGCGACTATCAGCTGGAGTGGCTGGACCGCACGCTGCGTCAGTTCCCCGATAGCTACACGCTGGTGCTGCTGCACCATCATCCGCTCGCCTCCGGCTGTACCTGGCTTGACCAGCACAGCCTGCGCAATCCGCATCAGCTGGATGCGGTGCTGCAAAACTTCCCGCTGGCGCGCCACCTGGTGTGCGGCCACATTCATCAGGAGCTGGATCTCGACTGGCACGGCCGCCGCGTACTGGCATCGCCTTCGACCTGCGTCCAGTTCAAACCGCACTGCACCAACTTCACCATTGATACCGTGGCGCCCGGCTGGCGCTGGCTGACGCTGCAGGCGGATGGCACGCTGCACACCGAAGTGAATCGTCTGCAAAGCGATCTGTTTCGTCCGGATCTGGATTCCGAGGGCTACTAAACCATGGTGGCGCGGATTTATCTGCACGGATTCAACAGCTCAACGCAGTCGGCTAAAGCGACGCAGTTACAGCAGTGGTGTCAGGCGCAGCATCCGCACATTGAGGTGCTGGTGCCGCAGTTGCCGACTTTTCCCGCTGAGGCTGCCGCGCTGCTGGAAGAGTTGGTGATGCAGTATGCCGGTGAACCGCTCGGGCTGGTGGGATCATCGCTCGGTGGCTATTTTGCCACTTGGCTGTCGTAGTGTTTCATGCTGCCGGCGGTGGTGGTGAATCCGGCGGTGCGGCCGTTTGAACTGCTGGTGGATTATCTGGGTGAAAACCGGAATCCCTACACCGGCCAGCAATATGTGTTAGAGTCTCGCCACATTTACGATCTGAAAGTGATGCAGATTGACCCTCTGGAAGCGCCCGATCTACTCTGGCTGCTGCAACAAACCGGCGATGAAGTGCTCGACTATCGCCAGGCGCTGGATTACTACAGCACGTGCCGTCAGACGGTAGAAGAGGGCGGCAATCATGCCTATATCGGATTCGAACGCCATTTTGCGCAGATGATAGATTTTCTGGGACTGGATACTCCCTGATGCTGCGGGATGGGCCCATTTTCCTATTGTTAATCAGACTGTTACGATGAGCCAATCTAGCTATAATGCTGACGCCATTGAGGTTTTAACCGGCCTCGAACCGGTACGTCGCCGTCCGGGCATGTACACCGATACTACACGCCCTAACCATCTGGGCCAGGAAGTGATCGATAACAGCGTCGATGAGGCGCTGGCCGGTCACGCCAAACGCGTGGAAGTCATCCTGCACGCCGATCAGTCGCTGGAAGTGATCGATGATGGCCGTGGTATGCCCGTTGATATCCATCCGGAAGAGGGCGTGCCAGCGGTCGAACTGATTCTCTGTCGCCTGCACGCCGGCGGTAAATTCTCCAACAAAAACTACCAGTTCTCCGGCGGCCTGCACGGCGTGGGGATTTCGGTGGTGAACGCCCTGTCGAAGCGTGTGGAAGTCACGGTGCGCCGCAACGGTGAGATTTACCAGATCGCCTTCGAAAACGGCGATAAAGTGCAGGATATGGCGGTGATTGGTACGGTAGGCAAACGTAACACTGGCACCAGCGTTCACTTCTGGCCAGACGAAAGCTTCTTCGACAGCCCGCGCTTCTCGGTCTCCCGCCTTAAGCACCTGCTGAAAGCCAAAGCGGTGCTGTGCCCGGGCGTCGAAATTGTCTTTAAAGACAAGGTGAACGATACCGAACAAACCTGGCTGTATCAGGATGGCCTGACGGATTACCTGAACGAAGCGGTGAACGGCCTGCCGACGCTGCCGGAAAAACCTTTTGTCGGCAGCTTTGCCGGCGATGTGGAGGCGGTCGACTGGGCGCTGCTGTGGCTGCCGGAGGGCGGCGAGCTGCTGACCGAAAGCTACGTCAACCTGATCCCGACCATGCAGGGCGGAATGCACGTTAACGGCCTGCGTCAGGGCTTGCTCGACGCGATGCGCGAATTCTGTGAATACCGCAATATTCTGCCGCGCGGTGTGAAGCTGTCGGCGGAGGATATCTGGGATCGCTGTGCCTACGTGCTGTCGGTCAAAATGCAGGATCCGCAGTTTGCCGGACAGACCAAAGAGCGTCTCTCCTCACGCCAGTGCGCGGCGTTTGTCTCGGCGGTAGTGAAAGATGCCTTCAGCCTGTGGCTCAACCAGAACGTGCAGGCCGCCGAAATGCTGGCCGAGCTGGCGATCTCCAGCGCACAGCGCCGTATGCGCGCGGCGAAAAAGGTAGTGCGTAAAAAGCTGACCAGCGGACCGGCGCTGCCCGGCAAGCTGGCCGACTGTACCGCGCAGGATCTGAATAAAACTGAACTGTTCCTAGTGGAAGGGGATTCTGCGGGCGGCTCCGCCAAGCAGGCGCGCGACCGCGAATATCAGGCGATCATGCCGCTGAAAGGCAAGATCCTTAATACCTGGGAAGTATCGTCGGACGAAGTGCTGGCGTCGCAGGAAGTGCATGATATTTCGGTGGCGATCGGTATCGATCCGGACAGTGAAGATCTCAGCCAGCTGCGCTACGGCAAAATCTGTATCCTCGCGGATGCCGACTCCGACGGCCTGCATATTGCCACGCTGCTGTGCGCGCTATTTGTGAGGCACTTCCGCTCGCTGGTGCGGCAGGGCCACGTCTATGTGGCGATGCCGCCGCTGTACCGCATCGACCTCGGTAAAGAGGTGTATTACGCGCTCGATGAAGATGAAAAAGAGGGCGTGCTGGAGCAGCTGAAGCGGAAAAAAGGCAAGCCGAACGTGCAGCGCTTTAAAGGTCTGGGTGAAATGAACCCGCTGCAACTGCGCGAAACCACGCTCGATCCGAACACACGTCGTCTGGTGCAACTGACGGTCGACGAAGAAGACGTCGAGCAGACGTTACGGATGATGGACATGCTGCTGGCGAAGAAACGCTCGGAAGACCGCCGTAACTGGCTACAGGAAAAAGGCGACCTCGCCGACCTCGAAGTGTGATGCAAACGGGACGCTGTGGCGTCCCTTTTTTATGCCTGCAACGCGTGCCATCGCTGCTCGTCCCGATCTGTCCCATCGCCGCATGCCCGTTAATAAAAACCGCGCTGTGCGCGGCACAACCAGGCCGCCTGCTGACCCGGGTCAGCGATAATCCCTGCGTTTTGCTGCATGTGGTATCCAGCCGCTGCTGAACGTGGAGCAATCTACCTCAGCAGCCGTGAGAACGAGGCTAAGACAGGTCTCGAAGTAGCAATGCGCTGAGGTAGGAAGAGTGAAAATCATACTGGAAGAGTTACGCGCCTGGGTCGCGGTGGTGGACACCGGTTCCATAACCGCCGCAGCGGAACAGCTGGATCAAACCAGCTCCGGCATCAGCCGGGCGCTGAGCCGCCTCGAAAGCAAACTGCAAACCACGCTGCTGCACCGCACCACGCGTCGCCTGGCGCTGACCGAAGAGGGGCTGATTTTTCTCGATCACGCGCGGCAAATCCTCGCGTCGGTGGAGCAGGCCGAAGAGCATATCGCGCAGCGGCGCGACATGCCCTCCGGACGGCTGCGCGTCAACGCTAATACGCCATTTACCCTGCATGTTATCGTGCCGCTGGTTGCCGAATTTTGCGCGCGCTATCCGCAAATCCAGCTGGAGCTGAACACCGATGACATTGTCATCGACCTGCTTGAGCAGCAAACTGATATCGCTATTCGCATTGGTGAACTGCGCGACTCAACGCTGCGCGCCCGCGTGCTGGGCAGTCCGGCCTATCTGGAAAAAGCCGGCGCGCCGCAGAGCGTGGAAGATCTGCTGACGCACCAGCTGCTGGGATTCAGCCAGCTGGACGCGCACAATGTCTGGCCGGTATGGCAGCGCGAAGGCGAGTTTTTGCGCATCAAACCCACGCTTTGCGCGTCGAGCGGCGAAACCCTGCGCCAGCTGGCGCTGGCCGGCCAGAGCATTGTGCGGCTATCGGACTTTGTCAGCCGCGAGGATCGTGCCAGCGGCCGGCTGGTACAGGTGCTGGAAAATGACACGCGCGAACTGCGCCTGCCGATTCATGCAGTGTACTATCGCAACCAGTCGCTTAGTTCCCGCATCACCTGTTTTCTGGATTTTTTACGGGAAAAAATTCAGGAAAATCATCTGTTATAGTCCGGTTCTGTCTGAATAACCTTTCCTGTTATGTTCTGCCCTCATCGATAAAAACGCTTTAATTCAATCAGTTAATGATTTAACTATCTTTCGGCCGCCCATTTAAGAATTTTTTCCTAACGGGACATTTCTTATGTCTCGGATTTATCTCTTTCCGGATTATGTCGCAACTTTGAGCCCACCCGTGGGCAGAGCCAGGGAGATTGCGGCGCTTGCCTGCAAACGCGCAGTCAAAATTAATCGACGGAAGGAAGAATCATGAACGTTTCGCCCGTAAGTGTGGCGGTTATCGATAAGAAAACCATAACCAAAGCGGAAGTGCTGCGCGCCGGTAAAGACGGCAAAGCAGTGAAGATCCAAGCAATTACCAACGGTAAATATCTGCTGACGCAGAACCAGGACGGCACCGCGCCTGAAAACATCACCGTTAAACGCGCAGGGAAAAACCTGCTGGTGATGCTGGAAGGCTCAGACGCCAGCAAACCGGATCTGATTATCGAAGATTTCTTCGCTAAATCCGGCACCTTAGTGGGTAAAGCGGAAGACGGCAAAATGCACGCTTACGTTGCGACTGACGGCAATGCCGACCACGAAGCGGCCGCGCTGGCAGACGGCGAAACCACCGCGCTGGCGCTGGGTGAAGGCAGCGTTGATGATAATTCCGGTTATGCGCTGGCCAGCGGCTTTGGCTTTGAATGGTCGCCGGCGCTGATTGTGCTGGGTGGTCTGGCGGCTATCGCGGCAGCGGCGGGTCTCGGCTATGCCGCGGCGAAACACCACTACGACAACAACAACGGCAGCCACAGCGGCAAAGGTGAAGGCGGCGATATCAGCAAGCCCACGATCAGCGATGTGATTGATGATATCGGTGACGTGACCGGTTCGGTAGCTAACGGCGGTCGCACCGATGACACCATGCCCACCTTCAACGGCACCGGTACGCCGGGCAATACCATTGAAATATGGGATGGCGAGACGCTGCTGGGCGAAGTGCTGGTGGATGACGAGGGTAACTGGACCTTTACGCCGGAAAAACCGCTTGCGGCAGGCAATCACAGCATCGTTACCGCCGAACGTAACGCCGAGGGCGTGGTGGGTGAAAAGAGCGATCAGTGGGAATTCTATCATCGATCTGACGGCGCCAGCTAAAGGCACCATTGGCAGCGTGATGGACGATATGCCGGATCCGCCGGTGCTGATCGAAAAAGACGGCGTGACGAAAGACAATACGCCGACGCTGACCGGTAAAGCTGAAGCGGGCTCGACGGTAGAAATCTGGAACGATGGCGTAAGCTGGGCACCGCAAAGGTGGACGCCGAAGGCAACTGGACCTTTACTGCCCCGGCGCTGCAGGATGGACGACACGAGCTGAGCATCGTGGTGGTCGATCAGGTGGGTAACAAATCACTGCCATCCGATCCGTTCATCGTTGATGTTGATACCGTGGCGCCGGAAAATCCAAGCATCGGCATGATTAAAGACAGCGAAGGAAATCCGCTGGAAGACAGTTCCACCACAAAAGATCTGCGTCCGACGCTGGAAGGTACCGGTGATGATGGCGATATCGTGGTCATTATCGACAACGGTAAGCCAATTGGTTCGGTGATTGTGGAAGAGGGTAAGTGGACCTTCACGCCAGAAAACAATCTGCAACCGGGTGAACACGAGCTGGAAATCGTGGTGCGCGATCCGGCAGGCAACGAATCGCCGGCCTCTGACAAGGTCACTATTGGGTTTGAAGGCGACACGCAAATACCGATCGATCCTGAACCTGTCGATGGCCTGCCCGATCCGGACGTTCCGGTTTCCGGCATGATTGAGCATATCTTTAAAGACAATAACGACGCCGGCGTGCGTACGCCAATCGAAAACGGCGGCGCGATGAACGATCCGAGTATCATTGTGGCCGGTAAAGGCGTGCCGGGCGAGCTGGTTAACATCTACATTGTCGGTCTCGAGAACAGCTACAGCTTCATTACCACGATTGGTGCTGACGGCAAATGGGAGCTGACGACGCCGGATCTGGCGGACAATGTTTATCAACTGCGCGGCGTGTTCTCTAGCGATGGCGAAGTGACCGGTAAAACGGACATTTATGAAGTGGAAGTCGACACCATTCCACCGCCGCCGCCGGAGATTAGGCTGTGTCCCTTAATTACATAACCTTTTGTAAAACAGCCGGATGCATCCCAGTTTCATCATCGCCAGATAATTCCTCGCCGTTTTGTCATAACGTGTGGCAATGCGGCGGTATTCTTTCAGGTGCCCAAAGCATCTCTCAACAACGTTGCGATTGCGGTAGGCATCTCGATCGAGTTGTGAACGACCATCTGCTGCCATTTTTTCATTGGTTTTTCGGGGGATGACCGTTTTTATCCCTTTCCTTTTAAGTTCGTTACGTAACGAATGTCCGGAGTAGGCTTTGTCAGCCAGCACTGCATGGCCACGACGCTTCATGCTGCCGTTCCGGCGCTGAACACCAATACCGTCCAGAAGACGTTGTGCAAACTGGCTTTCGTGAGCCTGACCGGGACTCAGTACGATATTTAACGGCAGACCGCTTCCGTCTGTCGCCAGATGGATTTTGGTGCCAAAACCACCGCGAGAGCGACCCAGCCCATTATCTCCGGCGATATCGGAATGTTTTTTTGCGCCCCGGCGGCGCACCTGAGTGCCCGGATATTGCTGCCATCCAGCGCAGTTGCGGACCAGTCAGCGAGACCATGAGCATCAAGAGAAGAAAGTAACCTGTTGAAAATAATGTTAATCACTCCCGATTTAGACCATCGATTAAAACGGTTATAAACGGTCTTCCATGGGCCATATCGCTCAGGCAAATAGCGCCATGGTGCGCCTGAACACAGCACCCAGAACATGCCGTTGATGATCATACGATGTTCAGCTCATGGACGTCCGGCCCGTGGTGTTGCTGGTTCAGCAGGTAATAAGGGCTGGATGATAGTCCATGCTTCATCGGGATGGTCGTAGCGAGCCATAGTTCAATGTGTTGTGGAAACAGGTAGTTACTATATCTCAGGTGATTAAGGGACACAGCCTAGTTAAATCGTCGAGCATATATTTATTGACGCCGGCTTTGACATTTTTCAGTTCGGCGGTATAGGTATTGACATTGGCATCCTGCAGATTCACTTTTACTGTTTCGGCATCGCTGCCCAGCGCAAAAGCAAAGTCATGATTCGCGTCGTCGCCAAATCCGACGCGGGTGTCGCCTTCGATATAGACGTCGCGTCCGACCCATTCCGCCACATTTAACTGCTGCATGCTGCCCACTAACATGCACGACGCTCTCCAGCGTGCTGTTTAATTTTGCTACACCTACACCGGCGGCGGTATTAAACTGCGCCAGTTGTAAAGTCAGCTGGTTATTATCCATCGGATTAGTGGGATCCTGGTTTTGCATTTGCGCCACCAGCAGCGTCATAAAGCTTTGCGTCAAATCATCCGCGCTGGTGCCGCCGCGCGTACCGTTGACATTGTTATTTCCGTTCATCACCGGATTGACGGCCATATTCGTTCCTTACTGACCGATAGTCAGGGTTTTTAACAGCAGGGACTTTGCCGAATTCATCACTTCAACATTGGCCTGATAACTGCGCGAGGCGGCAATACTGTTCACAATTTCATTGACTACGTTGACGTTCGGCATGTGCACGTAACCGGCGTCGTCGGCCAGCGGGTAGTCCGGCTCGTAGTGCAGGCGGTCCGGCGCGCCGTCTTCCAGCACCTCCGTCACCTCCACGCCGCCAATCTGCTGGCCCGCCTGCGGTTTAACGCGAAACACCACGCTGCGCGCGCGGTAGGCTTCGCCGTCGGGCCCGGCGATACTGTCGGCATTGGCGATATTACTGGCGCTAACGTTAATGCGTTTGCTTTGCGCCGACATGGCGGAACCAGTGATACCAAAAATAGAGAAAATTGACATGGGACAAATTATCCTTGCAGCACGCTCATCATTTTTTTAATTTCCCCGTTGAGAAAGGTCAGCGATGACTGATATTTCACATTGTTGTCGGCGAATTGCACGCGTTCACATCCATGTCTACGGTATTACCGTCGGCGCTGGGCTGATCCGGCACGCGGTATAAGAGTCTGGCATCCGGCAGCACGCTGGACTGCGCGGCAATATGTTCTTTAGCGGTGATCGCCAGCGTCAGGCTGCTGTTATTTACGCTATCCGCCTGTACGCGTGCCTTTAATTGTTGCGTAAAATCAATATCACGCGCCTGATAGCCGGGCGTATCGGCATTGGCGATATTGCCCGCCAGAATTTGCTGCCGTTGATTGAGTAAACCCAGCGCCTGCTGTTGAAAATGCAGCGCATTACTTAGCTTATCCAGCATCGCTCACCTTTCCGCCGTTAAAAATTGACGCATGCATTCTAGTGGCGCAACTAACAATTTTTATACTGCAAAGAAATCGCACAAATATCCGCAATTAGCCGGATAAATTTTTTCGCTGCGCCCGACCCGCGTGAAGCAGATAATCAACCGCAGAAGTGCGACCATATTCCGCCATTCATTAAGCGGCCGTTGCTTTATACTGACGTCCTCTTTTTTCTGGTTATTTCGCGATGAATGCGTTTCCTTCACAACCTCTGGCGCTGACGGTGGCGCTGCTGTGCTGCGCCCCGCTGGTTTCAGCGAAAAGCACGCTGGAAAACCAGCTCAGCGCCTGGGTGCAGCAGCATCAGCCGATCGCCGCAGACGTGGCGGTACGCCAACAGGTACGGCTGCTGTCGCGCGGCAAAGCGCTGGACACGCTGTGCGCCACGCCGCAGTTCAGCGCTGCTGGCCAGCCGGCGCGGCGGGTGGGTAACCGCACGCTGATCGCGCAGTGCGGCAGCCGGCGCTATTTTCTGCAGGTTGAGGTCAGTGCCACCGGCAGCTGGTATGTGGCGCAGCGCGCGCTGGCACCGGGAGAAACGCTCAGCGCAGACGATCTGCGCAGCGTCTCCGGCGATCTCGCCGCGCTGCCGCCCGGCGCACTGTTACAGCAGCAGGCGCTGGTCGGTCAGGTCCCGCTGCGCGCGCTGGCAGCGGGACAGATTCTGGCCCAGGGCCAGCTGCGCCGCAGCTGGCGTATTCGTCAGGGAGAAGAGGTCGACATCGTGGCGCAGGGCCAGGGCTTTCGCCTGCGCAGCAAAGGCAAGGCGCTGAATAACGCGGCGGTCGGCCAGACGCTGGCGGTGAAAACCGCCGCCGGTCAGCGCGTGCAGGGCGTGGTGAGTGCGGACGGAAAAATTTTACTCAGCCTGCCGTAATAAATTTTAGATTTTTTCGTTTGCCCCGATAGAAACAGTAAAGCCGCGAAAAAACAGGACCTATCTATGAGCATTGACAGAACGCAAACCACGTCGCCGGTGCAGAGCATCAGCACGCTGGCCGACCTGCGCACCGCACCGTCAGCGCGCGAGAATGCAGAACCCCGCAGCGTGCGCAGCAGTGACGATCACGTCAGCCAGAGCAGCTACGCCCGGCAGGCCACCGCAGACGACAGCCGCGATATCAACAGCGCCCGTCTGGACGCGCTGCGTGCCGCGCTGAATGACGGCAGTTATACCCTTTTGATACCGACCAGATCGCTGCAGCGCTGGTCGATGAAATGTTTAACGGATAAGTACGATGACGACCACCGGGGACACCCTGAGAAGCGTGCTACAGCAGATGCAGACCGCACTGGCCGAACTGGCGCGGGTATTAAAAGAGGAAGTGGCGCAGCTCAACCGCAGCCAGATCAATCCGGTCTCGCTGCAGTTGCTGACCGACAGCAAAAGTCAGCTGCTGGCGACACTACAGCACTATGACGATTGCCGCCGTGCCGGTGAACAGGCTGAGAGTATCGCGGCGCCCTACGCAACCGACAGCGCGCTGGCGGCGCAGTGGCGCAAGGTGCTTGAACAGGTGCACGCTAACAATCAGCATAACCAGCGCGTCCATCAGCTGCTGGAGATGCACCGCAGCAAAACGCAGCAGCTTAATCAGCTGGTGCAACAGGCCGGTGCCGATCAGCGTCTGTACGGTGCCGCCGGAAGCGCCCCGTCTGATGGCCGCGGCCGGGTATTCAGCTCGCGCGCCTGATCGCCCATAGCATATTTACTTCTTTCGTGGCGAAGGTACATTTTACGCCATGAAAACCTTTCTGATTATTGTCCCAGACGGCGGCATGCTGTTCGAAGCGGCGAGTATCGCCGACATCCTGATGCACGCCAACCTGCATTTACCGGTGGGCGTCGCTGGCGCACGCTATCGCATCAGCATTGCGACCACCCAGCCGCACCAGGTGATCCACGGCCAGTCCGGCCTCAATCTGCTCGCCGACCTCAAACTAGCTGAACTCGATCCGCGCGAACGCTGGGACACCATCATGATTACCGGCCGCGGTGATAATCCCGAAGAACGCAACATGGTGGTGGACTGGATTAAGCTGGCTGCCCCGCAGGCGCGCCGCGTGGTGTCAATTTGCGGTGCGGC
Organism: Type-A symbiont of Plautia stali; assembly: GCF_059731155.1. Lineage (NCBI taxonomy): Bacteria > Type-A symbiont of Plautia stali. The sequence continues at coordinate 3,413,903 of NZ_AP035891.1, forward strand.
AATGCTGCTGGCGGAGGCGGGATTACTGAATGGCCGGCGCGCCACCAGCCACTTTCGTCTGCTGGACACGCTGCAGGCCAGTTATCCGCGCGTGCAGGTTGAAGGCGGCCCGCTGTATATTCAGGACGGCCCAATCTGGACCTCTGGCGGCGTCAGTTCCGGCTTCGATCTGACGCTGGCGCTGGTAGAGGAAGATTTTGGTTTCAGCGTGGCGCGCGACATCGCGCAGGATATGGTGATGTATCTGCGTCGTCCTGGCGGCCAGATGCAGTTCAGTCGCTTTCACCTGCAGTCCGTCAGCGAGTCGGGGCCGATCGCTCAGCTGCAGAGCTGGATCACCGCACATCTGGCGGAGGACCTATCGGTGGAGAAACTGGCGGCCCAGGTGGCGATGAGCCCGCGTAACTTTACCCGCGTGTTCAGCCGGGAAACCGGCGTTTCACCGGCGCGCTATGTGGCAGAAGCGCGGCTGGCGGCGGCGCGTGAGCGGCTGGAGCAGACGCGCGAGACGCTGGAACGCATCGCCATTGCCACCGGCTTTGGCAGCAGCATTAACCTGCGGCGCAGCTTCGAGCGCCAGCTGCATCTCACGCCCAACGAATATCGCCAGCGCTTTCACAGCCGCAAAATGGCGTAAAGTGATCTTTTTTTGTCGTTTACGCCAGCGCGCCTCCGGCCTACAGTGATTGCAGTAACTTCACTAAGAAGTCAGTCATGATCAAGGTAGGCATTAACGGTTTTGGCCGTATCGGACGTAACGTATTCCGCGCCGCGCTGGGCAGCAGCGACATCGATATCGTGGCGATTAACGATCTCACCGACAGCAAAACGCTGGCGCATCTGCTGAAGCACGACTCCCTGCTGGGCCGGCAGCCGGCCGAAGTCACCGCTGGCGAGGGCGAGCTGCGCATTGATGGTAAACCTGTGCGCGTGTTCAGCGAGCGCGATCCGGCCAATATTCGCTGGCGTGAAGTGGGCGTGGATATCGTTATCGAAGCCACCGGCTTTTTTACCGAGCGTGACAAAGCCGCGGTGCATATCACTCACGGCGGCGCCAAACGCGTGATCATCTCTGCGCCGGGCAAAAATGATGATTTGACGATTGTGATGGGCGTCAACGACCAGCGCTACGATCCGCAGCAGCACTTTGTGGTGAGCAACGGCAGCTGTACCACTAACGGCCTGGCGCCCGCCGCGCAGGTGCTGCATCAGGCGTTTGGTATCGAGCACGGTCTGATGAACACCACCCATGCCTATACCAACAGCCAAGCGTTACACGACCAGCCAGAGAAAGATCTGCGCGGTGCGCGTGCGGCGGCGCTGTCGATTGTGCCTTACTCCAGCGGCGCGGCTAAAGCGCTTGGCCGGGTGATTCCGGAACTGGAAGGCCGCTTAACCGGTTACTCGCTGCGCGTGCCGGTGCCGGTGGTCTCGGTGGTGGATCTGACGGTGACGCTGAAACGCGACGTGACGGCCGAAGAGGTGAATGACGCCTTTAAAGCCGCTGCTGCCGCCGGCCCGCTGCAGGGTATCCTCGGCTACAGCGATGAGCCGCTGGTCTCCAGCGATTATCAGGGCAATGCGCGCTCATCGAGCATTGACGGCTTATCCACGCTGGTCATTGGTGGCAACCTGGTGAAGATCCTTGCCTGGTACGATAACGAATGGGGCTTCTCCAACCGTCTGGTTGACCTCGCACGCCTGATGGCACAGCGCGGTTTGTAATCTCCCCGGCGGCGTGCGTCCGACCCGCGCACGCCGCGCTAATGCGCCAGATAGAAGATCAGATGCATACCCGGTGCCTGCTCAATTTGCAGCGAGGTAAAGGTGTATGTCTGCATCCTGCCTTCGACATCAATCAGGGTTTTATTGCCCGCGCCGATTTTCCCCACATCATGGTAATTCCACAGCGTGCGAAACCCGGCGCTGCGCGCCAGCAAATCCTCGATCACCACTTCGAATTCCTGCGCCTGATTGCTGGCGGCATAACTGGCGCGAAACGCCGACAGCGTATGGCGCGCCGCCTCTTCCCAGCCATGAATGCGCTGCTGGTAGGCTTCACTGATGAACATCAGCTTGAGCGAGTTGCGATCCGCCGGCGGCAGGGCCGCCCAGTCGACAATCAGCGACTGCGCCGCCGGATTCCAGTACACAATATCCATGTTAGCGCGGCGCACAAATGCCGGATGCGGGTCCAGCACATCCACCATCGCCCTCACCTCACGCGGCAATTCATGGCTGAAGGGTTGCTAATGCGCGTTACCAAATACCAGCGCTTCAAGATACTCCTGCTCGGTGACCGAGAGCTGTAGCACTTTGCCGATGCGCTGCAGCGCGGCGGGCGAAATACTGATGTCGCGGCCCTGCTCGAGCCAGGTGTACCAGCTGACGCTGACCGCCGCCAGCTGTGCCAATTCTTCGCGCCGCAGTCCGCTGACGCGCCGGTTTTGCCGGCTGAAGCCATAGATCTGCGGATCAATACGCGCACGCTGGCGGGTAAGGAAGTTTTTGACATCTTCACCACGCGATTTAACGGTCTGGGTATGACCTGTAGTCATAGGGTAAACCACCCCATTTTTCACTGACTGATTGACATTTACTATCACCGGACAGAGTAAGGTATATCAGCGGAGTAAAGCAAAGTATGTCAGCAGATTCAGTTTCCGCCGGACGGCAAGAGGTCCGGCACACCCGAGTGAGCCTGATAATCATGCTCACCGGCATGGTGACCTTGATTGTGGTAATGGGTATCGGCCGCTTTTCGCTCACGCCGCAGATCCCACTGATGATCGCCAACGGTCACCTGACGCTCTCCAGCGCTGGCGTGCTGGCGGCGATGAATTATATCGGCTATCTGCTGGGCGCACTGCACGTGAGCCGGATGACCGCCCATCACGCGCGCTACCTGAAGGCCGGTTTGCTGGCCACCGCGCTGGTGACCCTGCTCTCCGGCTTTAGTCATGCCTAGGTGCTGCAGTGCCTGTTCCGTGTGGTGGCGGGTATCGGTGGTGCCTAGACCCTGATTATCGTCACGTCCTGGACGCAGATGGTGCTGGCACAGCAGCAGGCCCCGCGCATGTCCGCCGCAGTATTTGCGGGCCCGGGGGCAGGCATCACCCTGAGCGGCGTGCTGGCGTGGCTGATGACCCGGTTACAACTGAATGACGATCGCGCCTGGCAACTCTACGGCGTGGTAGCGCTGGCTGGCGCGCTGCTGGTGTGGCGCGCGCTGCCCGCGTCGCTCCCCGCCCGGCAGCGGGAAAGTGCGTCGGCGGCACCGGGTCGCGAGGTGAAACGGCTATGGCTGGCCTATACTCTGGCGGGTTTCGGCTACATTTTGCCCGCGACGTTTCTGTCACAAATGGCGCACAGCCTGTTTGCCCAGGGTCAGCTGGCAGCGCTTTTCTGGCCGCTGTTTGGACTTTGCGCAGTGGCTGGTGTGGTGCTGATTATGCTGTTTTCAGCGCGCCTGAATACGCGCCTCAGCCTGGCGTGGGTTATGGTCCTGCAGGGGCTGGGCGTGGCCAGCGGCGTGCTCATCCCGGGCGTGAGCGGGCTGCTGATCTCGACGGTGATCGTCGGACTGGCGTTTCTTTCGATTATGCAGCTGTCGATGCAACTGGCGCGCGCCGTCTCCAATATCAGCGTGGCAAAAACCGTGGCGATATTGACGTCAGGCTATGCCACTGGCCAGCTGATCGGGCCGCTGATCTCCGCCGCCAGCGTACTGATTTTTGCTTCACTGTACCCCGCGCTGCTGCTGGCCGCTGGCGGACTGGTGCTGGGCGGGCTGCTGGTGCTCCGCATCCGCCCGCACTGATGCGCTTACTTCAGCGCCATCGCCTGCTTCAACGTGAAGAACAGGTCGGTCTGATCGGTCAGGCCGACCACATTCGCCGCGTGCGGACCGTAGGCCGCGATGCGCAGCTGGGTGCCGGTGTGCTCCTGTGAATCCTCTTCCGAGTTACCGTAGCTGATGGTCATCACCGCGCCATCTTTGGTGTTGAGCGCCTGAGTCAGACCCGGCGCTTTAGTGCCGTTTTCGACGATCTGGCTGCTGTGCGCGTGATCGGCGGTTACCACCACCAGCGTATCGCCGTGCTCGCGCGCATACGCCAGCGCCACCTGCACCGCCTCATCTAAATCGACGGTTTCACCAATCTGACCGCACGGGTTAGCGGCGTGATCCTGCTTATCGATCGACGCGCCCTCCACCTGCAGGAAGAAGCCATTACTGTTGTGGCTGAGCAGGTCGATGGCTTTTTGCGTCATCTGTGCCAGGGTTGGCATCGATGCCGGACGATCTTTGTTGACCTCACAGGTCACCACCGGTTTATCCAGATTGCCGTGATAGCTGGCTTTTGGCCCCTGCCAGCGCACCGGCATGTTGCCATCCGAGAACAGCCCCAGCAGTGGCGTCTGTTGATTCGCCTGCTGTACCGCGTTTAGCGCGGCGAGATTATCGACCAGCTGAAATCCCCGTACTTCAGCCTGCTCGCGCAGGGTTTTGCCCTGATAGTCACCCGCTTTAGCCCGCTCAGTGAAAGATTTGGCACCGCCGCCCAGCGTGACGTCGGGACGAGTTTGCAGCATCTGCTCGCTGATCGATCCTTTGCCGCCCTGCTCCAGCGCGTTGCCCGGACACAGCTCAGTGTTTTTTTCCGGGCCGTAGCATTTGCGCGAGGTGACGTGCGCCATCAGCGCGGCCGGCGTGGCATCCTGCAGTTCTGCGGTGGAGACGTTGCCAGTGGCTTTACCTGCTGCTTTCGCCAGCTCAAGCAGCGTGACCTGATCCCTACCGTTGACATCGACGCCAATCGCGCCGTTATAGGTTTTCGTGCCGATGGCCCAAGCCGTGGCCGACACGGCAGAATCCGTTACGTAGTTTGGCTTGTGCGTTTTCTTGTCCAGCGAGTAATGGGTGTACTGGCCGGTGAGCGGCAGCGCATCAATACCGGGAAAGAAGCCGCCGGCCCCCATCGCCTGATTGCGCGCCGCGGTGATTTCGGAATCGCCCATGCCATCGCCAATCAGCAGGATGACATTCTTCGCCGTGCTATTGCTCAATGAGGCTTTCAGCGCTTCGGTCTGGTCGCCGCTCAGGCGACGCGCGCCGCCGTGCTGGGTAATATCGCCAATGGCGGCGCGTTGATAGCTGGCGCTCTCTGCCAGCGCGGACGTGGTGGTCAGTGAAGCCAGCAGAGAGAGCGTAAAAAGAGGTAAGCTTTTCATTTATCAGCATCCTTATCCGTAGATATAACCAAATGTTTCCGCCGACAAGTCTGCGACAGTGCGGTGACACTTTTGTGTCAGTTAAAGAATGTTTTGATGACAAAACCGGCAAAGTGGAGAGGCTTAAGGCAATCTGCGCAGAGGTTAAGCGAATAGAAAAAAAGGAGAAAATAGCCCTTGACCCTTATCGCTGAACTCCGTATAGTAACGCCCCGTTGACCCAGTGCGGTCAGCAAACAAAATGTGGTGAGGTGTCCGAGTGGCTGAAGGAGCACGCTTGGAAAGCGTGTATACGGCAACGTATCGGGGGTTCGAATCCCCCCCTCACCGCCATCATTGCTCTGATGCCTCTTTGCAAAAGTGCTTAGAGGTAAGGCTGCCGTTTTTCTCCGGCTTCCACGAAACCGATATTTCCGATCCGTCTTCACGGATTGTAGGGCTGAGCTTCTGCTAGGCTATTTCCCTCACCGATTCGGCTTCGTCTACCCAGCACAGCAGAATGCACGCTTTCGACTTGATGCTGTCGAGGTTGTGGCGCAGGCCACAGAACACGTAGTCCACACTTTTGGCGATGGTTCGAATGTACTTCTCGCCGATATCGAAATTAGCCGCCAGCCACGGAACGACACGAATTGCCTGCTTCACCTCCTCCATGCTTGACTCTTCCGGTTAGTTCATAGACTTACGCGCGCACAGAATCACCCCGCTCTCGCGATTCATCATCGCCTGACATGCTTTAATAACGGTCATCATGGCGAATGTGCGGGTCTTAGCGCTACCACGCCCATAGTGTGAGCAGCGATAACGCATATTGGGGGTGGTGAATACGGGCGCTAGCTTTGCAGAGATTGTTTCGATGCTCAGGCGGGCTTTACCTACCGCGCAGCCTCTTCTGCAATGCTGTCGGCGATATCGAACATCTCTTCGAAATTGCGTCAGTGCGTGTCTCAGTAACTTTCGCGTATTGGTCGCGAAACTCTTAATGCTGGGCAGCCAGCTAAACACTGTCGCTTTGTTTGGCATCCCCGGACGTTCACCAACTTTGCGCAGGCTTTCACCATCGGCAAGCAGTGAACAGATGTCAGCAGCCACCTCTGGTAGATAATCAGAAGGGCGGCCAGTTTTAGTTGACCACTTCACTCGCTGATTTACTGGGTGATGGCCACGGTGCTGTCGGCGCTGCAAAACCGGCTGGAAGCGCACGTCAATCATCAGGATCGGGAGGCAAGATGAGTGCAATTGAAGTCCGTCAGCTGGTGAAACAGTTTCACGGCCAGACGGTGCTGCACGGTATCGACCTCGATGTCGCGCCCGGCGAAGTGGTGGCGATCATCGGTCCGAGCGGTTCGGGCAAAACCACGCTGCTGCGCAGTATTAATCTGCTGGAAGTGCCGGAAAACGGCCAGGTCAAAGTAGGTGACATCAGCATCGACGCCAGCCTCGGCCTGCATAAGCAGAAGGATAAAGTGCGGCAGCTGCGCCAGCAGGTCGGCTTTGTGTTCCAGAACTTCAACCTGTTCCCGCACCGTTCGGTACTGGAGAACATCATTGAAGGGCCGGTTATCGTCAAAGGCGAAGCGAAAGTGGAAGCCATTGCGCGCGCACGTACGCTGCTGGAGAAGGTCGGTCTGCACGGTAAGGAAGAGAGCTTTCCGCGCCGGCTTTCCGGCGGTCAGCAGCAGCGCGTCGCGATTGCCCGGGCGCTGGCGATGCGTCCGCAGGTGATTCTGTTCGATGAGCCAACCTCGGCGCTGGATCCAGAACTGGTGGGCGAGGTGTTCAGCACCATCCGCGCGCTGGCGCAGGAGAAACGCACCATGGTGATCGTCACGCATGAGATGAGCTTCGCGCGAGACGTCGCCGATCGCGCCATCTTTATGGATCAGGGGCGCATTGTGGTGCAGGGCCCGGCTAAAGCGCTGTTCAGCAATCCGCTGCAGGCACGCACCCGGCAATTTCTCGACAAGTTTCTCAATCAATAATCTTTTCGGGCCGGTTCGCTGGCCCAAATTATTTCCTCCTTAGCAAAATATTAAATACCGCGCTTACCTTTTTGACGCATTAATAAAATTATTTCTGCGCCACAGAATTAATAGCTGGCTTTCCCGCGTGCGGAATGTTCTTAATTTCCCCGCCGCATTCACCTCATACTCTGAGGATAACAATCCGGATGAAGGCTTAAATAACAGTCGTTCACGGCTAACCCGCCAAGCGGTCAATTTATCTCTAGTACTGTAAAGTATTGTTATATCAGGACCAGTGAAAAAGTTTTAGGAGTTTCGCTAGAGTCAGCCCCTGCTGCTTGTTGAATAATCGTTGAATAACCATAAAGGCTTCACTGCCTGTTTCTTCATTCTTCTCCTTTAAGACCTACACCGCAGTAGGAGTCAAAAATATGAATAACGCCAGGAAAGAAGATATTGCATGGGTTAATACCCTGAAAGGGGGTGTGCATATTGCTGGTGGTGCTGTATCACACCGTATTACCAGGCTTTGAAGGCACGGTTAAATATCTCAGCGCCGGTTGGATCCCGGCGGAAATATGGGTGCAGTTTAATACGGTGTTATCACCGTTGCGCATGCCAGCCTTTTTCTTCGTCTCCGGCCTGCTTGCCACCAACGGAATTCTCAACCGGCCGTGGAAACAGGTGTTTACCAGCCGCATTACCAATCTGTTCTATCTCTATGTGCTGTGGGGCTTTATTCAGTGGTGGTCGATTGTCGGCATTTCGACTGAAATCACCGGCCAGCGTATCTCGCAGAACCTCAACGCGGCTTACGCCGGTTCGCTGCTGGAGTTCCTTAAGCTGACCTTCCTGGCAATGAGTACCTCGTGGTACCTGTACGGTCTGGCGATCTACTTCCTGTGCGCCAAAATCTTCCGTCAGCACAAAGTGGCGCTGCTGGTGGCGGCGGTAGTGCTGAATTATCTGGCGGTGGAGAAGATCATTCCCTACTGGGGACCGCAGAGCGTAGCGCAGTATTTCCTGTTCTTCCTGCTGGGGGCGTTCTGGAGCCCGCGAATGTTGCGCCTGAGTCAGCTGCGCCGCGAGAATCTTCTGCCGTGGGCCGCGCTGGCAGCGTTGTCCGGCCTGCACGTGATTTTTGGCCTCGATAAGAGCCTGTTCATGTGCATCATTGCCGTGCTGGTGAGCGTGGCGGCGTGCCACTGGCTTAACGCGCACTTCAGCATGCGTTACTTCAACTGGATTGGCCGCAACACGCTGCAGATCTACGTCATCCACCGCATTTTTATTGAGTTCTTCGGCATGTCGGCGATTCTGTTTGCGCAGCGCCATCATCTGTTTGCGCTGCTGTGGGCGTGCTTCTATCCGCTGGCGATTGTCGGCATCTGTTCGCTGTGTTCGGTGGCGGTGTGGTCGTTGACCAACCGCGGGCTGGGGCAGTCGCTGTTTGTGTTCCCGAAGCTGATTAGTTTAAAACGCAGTAAGTCGGTGGCGTGATATTCGTTGGTAAGTTTTAAATTCGTACAAAACGAGGGCACGTTTCGTAGCGGCGCGATTCATCGCGCAATAAATTGCGCCGCTACGGCCTTGTTGCAACTTGCGGTGTCTTTCACCGATCCACATTACGCCATCCATGGCGATCCTGCTTTACCTAACCAATGGTCATCAGGCTGGCGTTGCCGCCGGCGGCGGCGGTATTGACGCTCAGCGAGCGCTCAATCAGCAGACGTTCCAGCAGCAGATTGGTCTCGCCGCGGGCAAAGCCCTGCACTGACACAATCGCGCCTTCGCGGGCGGCAATCTGTTCGCACAGGCTGCGTAGCTGATCGGCATCGCCGTGATAGATCACCGCATCAAACTCCGCCGCCAGAACATCTTTCGCCAGCGTGATACGCGCCTGCATCGGGGCCGGCAGCGACTGGCGCAGCGTCCGGTGCAGCTCGTCATCCTGCCACAGTGCCTGGCTACCGACACTGGTGACCGCCGCCAGCTGAATCAGCGCATCCTGCTGGTTATCCGCGATACACAGCACCCGATCGCGCGGCAGCAGCGTGAAGGTGTTGCGCTCACCGGTCGGGCCTGGCAGCAGTCGCACGGTCCCGGCCTGGGTCAGCGCATCGTAACGCTGACACAGCGCCAGCAGCTCCGGCTTATCCTGTGCCCAGCTCTGCAATGCCTGATGCGCGCTCAGCAGTGTGGTGCGCACGCTGCTGTCCACCGGACGTTCGGCATCCTGACGATTAAAGGTGATGCGCAGTGCACCGTCCGGACGATGGGCCAGCAGGCGGTAAAGATAGAGCGGACCGCCGGCTTTCGGACCGGTGCCCGACAGGCCTTCGCCGCCAAACGGCTGCACGCCGACCACCGCGCCGACCATGTTACGGTTAACGTACAGGTTGCCGACTTTCGCCCCGGCTGTTACCTGCGCAATGGTTTCGTCGATACGGGTATGCACGCCGAGCGTCAGGCCATAGCCCGAGGAGTTGATCTGCTCAATCAGCTGCGGCAGGTTGTTGCGCGCAAAGCGCACCACGTGCAGCACCGGACCGAACACCTCTTTATCCAGATCGCTGACCTGATCGAGCTCAATCAGCGTCGGTTTGATAAAGGTGCCGCTGTGCCACTCTTTGCTGTCCTGCGGATGCTCCTGCACCGCCTGATACACCGTAAAGCCTTTATTGCGCATAGCCTGAATATGGCGCTCGATGTTGGCTTTGGCTTCAGCGTCGATCACCGGACCGACGTCGGTCGACAGACGCTCCGGATTGCCCATGCGGCATTCGGCCATGGCACCACGCAGCATCTTTAGCGTGTGCTCAGCCACATCGTCTTGGATGCACAGCAGACGCAGCGCCGAGCAGCGCTGGCCGGCGCTGTCAAACGCGGACGTCACGATATCCACCACCACCTGTTCGGTGAGCGCTGAAGAGTCAACGATCATGGCGTTCATGCCGCCGGTTTCGGCGATCAGTGGCGTCGGGCGACCCTGCGGATCGAGGCGGCCAGCCAGGTTGCGCTGCAGCAGGGTTGCGACCGCCGTTGAGCCGGTGAATATCACGCCGCGCACCCGCTCGTCGCCGGTCAGCTGCGCACCCACCGTTTCGCCCTGGCCGGGCAGCAGTTGCAGCACGCCGGCCGGTACGCCGGCATCCAGCATGATCTGCACCGCCTGCGCGGCAATCAGCGGCGTCTGCTCGGCGGGTTTCGCCAGCACGCTGTTGCCGGCCGCCAAGGCGGCGGCAATCTGGCCGGTAAAGATCGCCAGCGGGAAGTTCCACGGACTGATGCACACTACCGGACCGAGCGGGCGATGGGTTTCGTTATCGAAATCGTCACGCACCATGCCGGCGTAGTAGTAGAGGAAGTCCACCGCTTCGCGCACTTCGGCAATGGCGTTGTTGTAGGTTTTGCCCGCCTCACGCACCAGCAAACCAATCAGCTGCTGCATCTGGTCTTCCATCGTCTGTGCGGCACGTTCGAGGATCGCGGCGCGCTCCTGCGGCGATGTGGCGAACCAGATCGGTCCGGCATTCACCGCGGCATCCAGCGCACAGGAGACCTCTTCAGTGGTGGCTTCCCGCACGCTGCCGACGATATCGGCCGGCGTGGCCGGGTTGATCACCGCGCGGCTGCTGCCGGTACCCAGCTCGCCATCAATGATCGGCTGAGCCTGCCACGGCTGGCTGGCGCTGGAGAGCAGGGCGCTGGAGAGCGACGCTAGGCGGTGTTCGTTGGCCAGATCCAGACCGGCAGAGTTAACACGCTTGTCGCCATACAGATCGCGCGGCAGCGGAATCTTCGGATGCGGCAGGCCAATTGCGCCTTCTGCGACACCCATTTTCTCCACCGCAGCCACCGGGTCGGCCACCAGCTCGTCAATCGGCAGCGTGTTGTCAGCGATGCGGTTAACAAACGAGGTATTGGCGCCGTTTTCCAGCAGGCGACGCACCAGATAGGCCAGCAGCGTTTCGTGGGTACCGACCGGCGCATAAATCCGGCACGGCCGGTTCAGCTTGCCGTCGGCCACTTTGCCCACCACCTGCTCGTACAGCGGTTCGCCCATGCCGTGCAGGCACTGGAATTCGTACTGGCCAGGATAGTAGTTGTTGCCCGCCAGCTGGTAGATCGCCGCCAGCGTGTGGGCGTTGTGGGTGGCAAACTGCGGATAAATCAGGTTAGGCACCGCCAGCAGTTTACGCGCACAGGCGAGGTAGGAGATGTCGGTGTATACCTTGCGGGTGTAAACCGGATAGCCTTCGAGGCCTTCCATCTGCGCGCGCTTGATTTCGCTATCCCAGTAAGCGCCTTTCACCAGACGGATCATCAGACGACGGCGGCTGCGCTGGGCCAGATCCACCAGCGCGTCAATCACAAACGGGCAGCGCTTCTGATAGGCCTGAATCACGAAACCGATGCCGTTCCAGCCTTCCAGCTCCGGCTCAAAACAGAGTTTTTCCAGCAGATCGAGCGACAGTTCCAAGCGATCGGCTTCTTCGGCATCGATGTTGATGCCGATGTCATACGAGCGCGCCAGTAGCGTCAGCGATTTCAGGATCGGATAAAGCTCTTCCATCACCCGCTCATACTGCGCGCGGCTGTAGCGCGGATGCAGCGCCGACAGCTTGATGGAAATGCCCGGACCTTCATAAATGCCGCGCCCGTTGGAGGCTTTACCAATGGCGTGAATCGCCTGCTGATAGGAGATCAGATAGGCTTTGGCATCGCTGGCGGTGAGTGCCGCTTCGCCCAGCATGTCATACGAGTAGCGGAAGCCTTTCTCTTCCAGCTTGCGCGCGTTAGCCAGCGCCTCGGCGATGGTTTCACCGGTGACGAACTGTTCGCCCATCAGGCGCATCGCCATATCCACGCCTTTGCGGATCAGCGGTTCGCCGCTCTTGCCGATGATGCGGTTCAGCGATTTAGACAGGTTGGCTTCATTGTGCGTGGAGACCAGACGACCGGTAAACAGCAGGCCCCAGGTGGCGGCGTTGACGAACATCGATGGGCTGCGGCCCAGATGAGACTGCCAGTTACCGTTGCTGATTTTATCGCGGATCAGCGCATCGCGGGTGGGCTTGTCAGGAATACGCAGCAGCGCTTCCGCCAGACACATCAGCGCCACGCCTTCCTGAGACGAAAGCGAGAACTCCTGCACCAGGCTTTGCACCATGCCGGCGCGTCCGGTTGCCCCTTTTTGGTGCCGCAGCTTGTCCGCCAAGCTGTAAGCCAGCTGGTGGGTTTTCTCCGCCAGCGGGGCAGGGAGACGCGCCTGCTCCAGCAGCATCGGCACCGCATCGGTTTCCAGACGACGCCACGCGGCGGTGATGGCCGAGCAGCTGACCGACTGCGGCAAAATGTGTTCGGCGAAGTCGAGGAAAGGCTGGAAACTCTCTTCCGGCGCGCGCTCATCGTCCACGGAATCATTCAGCTGCAGTGGGATCTCCGCCAGCGTTTCTCCCGCTTCCAGCTGGCCGAGATAGTTAAAAATTGCCTGCTTGATCAGCCAGTGCGGCGTGCGGTCAATCTTTTGCGCCGCCAGTTTAATGCGATCGCGGGTGGCTTCATCCAGCTTAACCCCCATGGTGGTGGTTCCCATGATTTTCTCGTCCTCAAATATGTGGATCAACTTCAGCGTGGGCTGCACTATCACTCATGTTGCAACTTTGTGCAACCGTGTTAAATGTGACCTGAGTTGCACGTTTTTAACCGGCTTTTTTGTTAACGCAGCAAAAGCGGCACAGAACTTGCTGCAAGAATCTCGCCAATGTTGCAACCCACCGCAACAGGACGCTTCCTGGCTTACATCAGGTGCAACTTAAAGTGTGAACAGGCGCAACCTGTGAGCATGAAAAATGCAAAGTCAGGTGAAACCCAGGTAACAGCTGTGTTAAATGCATTGTGCGCGTCGCACCTTTGCGGCAGGATACCGCGCCTTATGAGAAATCGCTTTCTCTGGATGCGGTAAAGCCCTGACGTTATCCCGTTCCGGTAACGCAGGAAAAAGATTTCTCTTAAGAGATCAAATAATAAGTGGAGAGACAGATGACAGTAAGTACACCGATGCTGGTGACATTTATCATTTACATCCTCGGGATGGTGTTGATTGGTTTTATCGCGTACCGCTCAACTAAAAACTTTGACGACTATATTCTGGGCGGTCGCAGCATGGGCAGCGTGGTGACCGCGCTGTCGGCCGGGGCCTCGGACATGAGCGGCTGGCTGCTGATGGGACTGCCGGGCGCGATTTTTCTCTCCGGGATCTCTGAGAGCTGGATTGCCATCGGTCTGACGATTGGCGCGTGGCTGAACTGGAAAATTGTTGCGGGTCGCCTGCGCGTGCAGACCGAGCATCACAATAACGCCTTAACCCTGCCAGACTTTTTCACCAGCCGCTTCGAAGACCACAGCAAAATTCTGCGCGTCATCTCGGCACTGGTAATCCTGATCTTTTTCACCATTTATTGTGCCTCGGGCGTCGTTGCGGGTGCGCGCCTGTTTGAAAGCACCTTCGGCATGAGTTATGAAACCGCACTGTGGGCCGGCGCGGCAGCAACCATTCTTTATACGCTGGTGGGCGGCTTCCTTGCGGTGAGCTGGACCGATACCGTACAGGCCAGCCTGATGATTTTTGCCCTGATTCTGACGCCGGTGATTGTAATTATCGCCGTCGGCGGACTGGATGATTCGCTGGCAGTGATTGAAGCTAAAAGCCTAGAAAACCTCGATATGCTGAAGGGCCTGAACTTCGTGGCGGTGATTTCACTGCTCGGCTGGGGCCTCGGCTACTTCGGCCAGCCGCATATTCTGGCGCGCTTCATGGCAGCAGACTCGCACCGTTCGATTCGTACCGCACGCCGCATCGGGATGGCCTGGATGATCCTTTGCCTGGCCGGTGCCGTCGCGGTGGGCTTCTTCGGCATCGCCTATTTCCAGAACCATCCGGATCAGGCGGCGGGCGTAAGCGAAAACGGCGAACGCGTGTTTATCGAGCTGGCGCGTATTCTGTTCAATCCGTGGATCGCCGGTATTCTGCTGTCAGCTATTCTGGCGGCGGTGATGTCGACCCTGAGCTGTCAGCTGCTGGTGTGTTCGAGCGCGCTGACCGAAGACCTGTATAAAGGGTTTCTGCGTAAAAATGCCAGCCAGAAAGAGCTGGTGTGGGTTGGCCGTTTAATGGTGTTGGTAATTGCGCTGGTGTCGATTGCGCTGGCCTCCAACCCGGAGAACCGCGTGCTCGGCCTGGTGAGCTACGCCTGGGCAGGCTTCGGGGCCGCGTTTGGCCCGGTGGTGCTGTTTGGCGTGTGCTGGAAGCGCATGACGCGCAACGGCGCGCTGGCCGGCATGATTATCGGGGCCGCCACGGTGCTGATCTGGAAGCAATACGCCTGGCTCAATCTGTATGAAATTATTCCTGGCTTCCTGTTTGACAGCATCGCGATTGTCGTGGTGAGCCTGGCCGGTCGCGAACCGTCGGCTGAAGCGCAGCAGCGTTTCATTGCCGCCGAAGCGGAATACAACACCAAATAACGGTGATGGCCTGAGTAAACCGGGGAGCGCGTGTGCCGTGCTCCCCGCACTGTTGGTGTCACGTCCTCTGCGCGCAATTTATCGCCCTACCTGTCACTCCGCCCTGACTTTCCCGCATCGCTACCTGACCCGCAAAAGCAAAATTAATTTCGCGCGGTGACTTGTATTTTCATCCGCGATGATGATAATCGATATCGTTCGCACTTTACGTATTTTTACCTAAGGTTTACCCTCCTTAACATTCAAGAGGTTGGTGATGTTCGTTCCCTTTATCATTATGCTGCGCGAAGGTCTCGAGGCAGCGCTCATCGTCAGCCTTATTGCCAGCTATCTCAAACGCACCCAGCGCAGCCAGTGGTTTCCCGCAATGTGGGCCGGCGTGTTTATCGCTGCGGCGCTGTGCCTCGCGCTCGGTATTTTCATCAACGAAACCACCGGTGAGTTCCCGCAGAAACAGCAGGAGCTGTTCGAGGGCATCGTGGCGGTGATTGCCGTGGTGATCCTCACCTCGATGGTGTTCTGGATGCGCAAGGTCTCGCGCAATATCAAAGCCACGCTGGAAAAATCAGTCGATCAGGCGTTGCAGAAGCCGGGCGGCAGCGGGTTGCCGCTGGTGCTGATGGTGTTTCTCGCCGTGGCGCGTGAAGGGCTGGAGTCGGTGTTCTTTCTGCTGGCGGCCTTCACTCAGGATGTCGGCTATGCGCCACCGATTGGCGCAGTGCTCGGGCTGGCATCTGCCATCGTGCTGGGCATGCTGATTTACTACGGCGGTGTACGTCTTAACATGGCGCACTTCTTCCGCTGGACCAGCCTGTTCATCCTGCTGGTGGCGGCCGGACTGGCGGCGGGGGCGATCCGCGCCTTCCACGAGGCGGGACTGTGGAACCACTTCCAGGCGACCGCGTTTGACTTCAGCAACACGCTCTCTACCCATTCAATCTTTGGCACGCTGCTGGAAGGCATTCTGGGTTATCAGGAAGCGCCGAGCCTCAGCGAAGTCACGGTATGGCTGATTTACCTGATCCCGGCGCTGCTGCTGTTTTTCTTCCCGGCGCGTCCGGCACCCAGCGCCGCACGTTCGGTGCGCTAAATTTTCGCAGGCGCGCGTGCGCCTGTACCTTTATGTAACATGTAACAGGGATATGACTATGACGATTCGCTTCCGCCGTAAGGCGCTGTTGCTCTCCATGCTGGCGCTGTCCGGTGCCGCTTCTGCCGCTGCCGTACCGCAGGTCACGGTGACGGTCACTGACAAGCAGTGCGAGCCGATGTCGCTCAACGTGCAGGCCGGTAAAACCCAGTTCATCATCAAAAACAACAGCCAGAAAGCGCTGGAGTGGGAAATCCTCAAAGGCGTGATGGTGGTGGAAGAGCGCGAAAACATCGCGCCTGGCTTCAGCCAGAAGCTCACCGCCAACCTGGAGGCGGGTGAATATGACATGACCTGCGGCCTACTCACCAATCCGAAAGGCAAGCTGGTGGTCAGCGGTCACAGCAAAACCGCCAGCAGCGTCAAGCCAGACGTGCTGCAGCTGGTCGGGCCGATTGCCGATTACAAAGTCTACGTGATGGCAGAAGTGAGCGCGCTGGTGGCCGGCACCAAAGCCTTCACCGACGCGGTAAAAGCCGGTGACGTGGAAAAAGCCAAAGCTCTGTATGCGCCGACGCGCGTGCACTACGAGCGCATTGAGCCGATTGCCGAACTGTTCTCCGACCTCGACGGCAGCATTGACGCGCGTGAAGATGACTTCGAGAAAAAAGCTGAAGATCCGAAATTTACCGGCTTCCACCGGCTGGAAAAACTGCTGTTCGCCGACAACACAACCAAAGGCGCGGACGCGTTCGCTGACCAGCTGTATAAGGATGTTCAGGATCTGCAAACCCGCGTCAGCGAGCTGGCCTTCCCGCCGGCGAAAGTGGTCGGTGGCGCGGCAGGCCTGATTGAAGAGGTGGCTTCCAGCAAAATCTCCGGTGAGGAAGATCGCTACAGCCGTACCGATCTGTCCGATTTTCAGGCCAACATCGACGGCGCACAGAAAATCGTTGATCTGCTGCGTCCTCTGCTGCAAAAAGCCAATCCGCAGCTGCTGGCGAAAGTGGACGCGAACTTTAAGAAGGTGGATGGCCTTCTCAGCAAATACCGCACTAAAGACGGTTTTGCCTCCTATGAAAAGCTGACCACCAGCGACCGTAATGCGCTGAAAGGGCCCATAACCACGCTGGCGGAAGATCTCTCCCTGCTGCGCGGCACTTTAGGTCTTGATTAATCATGAGTAAAAAAAATGACGCGGCGCAACCGTCGCGTCGCCGTCTGTTACAGGGATTAGGCATGCTGGGTGGCGCGGCGGCATTGGGCGGCGGCTGTCCGTTTCATGCCGCCAGCGCGGCAGAGAGCTTCTCACCCGGTACGGTAGCACCCGACGCGCGCCAGCAGGCGCAACCGTTCTACGGCGCTCATCAGGCCGGCATCCTGACGCCGCAGCAGGCATCTATGATGCTGGTGGCGTTTGATGTGCTGGCCAGCGATAAAGCCGAACTGGAACGCCTGCTGCGGCTGCTGACGCAGCGCTTTGCCTTTCTCACCCAGGGCGGACCGGCGCCGGCGGTGCCCAATCCGCAGCTGCCGCCGCTCGACTCCGGCATCCTTAGTGCGGACATTGCGCCCGATAACCTGACCCTGACGCTGTCGGTGGGTCATTCACTGTTCGACGAGCGCTTCGGGCTGGCCGCGCATAAGCCCAGCCAGCTGCAGACGATGACACGCTTTCCCAACGATTCGCTCGATGCCGCACAGTGTCATGGCGACCTGCTAATTCAGATCTGCGCCAATACCCAGGATACGGTGATTCACGCGCTGCGCGATATCATCAAGCACACGCCGGATCTGCTGGCGGTGCGCTGGCGGCGCGACGGCTTTATCGCCGATCACGCCGCACGCAGCAAAGGGCGCGAAACGCCGATCAACCTGCTGGGTTTCAAAGATGGCACCGCCAATCCGGATACCCACAATGCGCAGTTGATGGACCAGCTGCTGTGGGTGACACCAGAACAGCAGGAACCGGCGTGGACGCACGGCGGCAGCTATCAGGCGGTACGCATCATCCGTTTTCACGTTGAAATGTGGGACCGCACGCCGCTGGGCGAACAGCAAACCATTTTTGGTCGTGAGAAGTTGTCCGGCGCGCCGCTGGGGATGCAGCACGAGCACGACGTGCCGGATTACGCCCGCGATCCGGACGGCGAGATTATTGCGCTGGATGCGCATATCCGGCTCGCCAATCCGCGCACGCCGCAAACCGACAGCAGCCTGATGCTGCGGCGCGGCTACAGCTATTCCTCGGGCATTACCGGGGTAGGACAGCTGGATATGGGGCTGCTGTTCGTCTGTTATCAGCACGATTTAAGCAAAGGCTTTATTACCGTGCAGAAACGACTGAACGGCGAAGCGCTGGAAGAATATATTCGTCCCATCGGCGGCGGATACTTTTTTGTTTTGCCCGGCGTGGCGGACAAAAATCATCATCTGGGTCAGCCGTTGCTCGAAGCCTGATTAATTAATGTACAGCGCTTGTCCGCCGTTCGCGGTGCTAGGCGCTGCTGTTAAGCCCGCCTCAAATTTCTCCTGTCTCGCTGTGACGTCCGAATTTTCTGAAACAGTTTGTTAAGCGCTGAATTACCTATCTTACTGAAGATTACTATTAATTTAATTTAAGCGCACCGGGCTAAGGCTGCACCACGCGGGTTTTCTTTGCCGTAAAGTAAAAATAGTGTTGCAAATCGGCGGAAATATGATGAACTTTAATCATAGCGTCGTCAGTTGTGTGGCTGAGTCCACTGGAGTTCGCGCATGACCCGGTCCTTATACGGACAGTTAAATACACTTCAGCTAGCGCAGTACGCTGCGGGGGATTGCCTCCCGCGTGAGAATCCTCTTCACTTTTCTTTTATCGCCTTCGAATTCTTTTCCGATGTTTACCGGTACGCGGCAGCGTTTCGGCGTTGTTGTACACTTTTCTCACTGGCTCGATACGGCTTACAAGGAAGCCAACAAAACCTCTAAAGCGTTCAAATCATCGCCGCGGGTGATCCGCCGCGATAAATGAAACCAACTGTAAGGTGCCACTATGGGAAGACAGAAAGCAGTGATCAAAGCGCGTCGTGAAGCCCGCCGAGTGCTTAGCAGTGACTCTCGCAGTCATCGTCAGCGTGAAGAAGAATCGGTCACTTCGCTGGTGCAGATGGGTGGGCTGGATGCAATTGGCATGGCGCGCGATGTGCGTGACCGGTCACCAATTGAGGCCAGAAACGATGCTCAGGCGCACTATCTTAACGCCATAGAAACGAAACAGCTGATATTCGCGACCGGTGAAGCCGGCTGCGGTAAAACCTGGATCAGCGCTGCGAAAGCAGCCGAGGCCCTGATCAATAAGGACATCGAAAGGATCATTGTGACGCGCCCGGTTTTACAGGCGGATGAAGATCTCGGTTTCCTGCCAGGAGACATCTCCGAGAAATTCGCTCCCTATTTCCGACCGTTTTACGACGTTCTGGTTAAACGTCTCGGCGCTTCCTTTATGCAGTACTGCCTGTGACCCGAAATCGCCAAGGTAGAGATCGCGCCCTTCGCTTATATGCGCGGACGTACCTTTGAGAATGCGGTGGTGATTCTGGATGAGGCGCAAAACGTCACCGCTGCGCAGATGAAGATGTTCCTGACCCGCTTGGGCGAAAACGTCACCGTGATTGTAAACGGTGATGTCACCCAGTGCGACCTGCCCGCCAGCGTCCAATCTGGCCTTGCCGATGCGCTGGCGCGCTTCGAAGAGGATGAGATGATTGGCGTGGTGCGTTTCGGTAAAGAGGACTGCGTTCGCTCGGCACTGTGCCAGCGTACGCTGCATGCTTACAGTTAACCTTGAAAAAGATAGCTAATCTCAACCCGGCTGCGGCCGGGTTTTTCATTGCTATGCTTACGGGACGAAAAAGGGCGGAAACGATGAGCGGAGAAAGTCATGCACTCTCTTGATGTGCAGGTGGTAAGGATGGCGCAGCAATGGGCGGAAGCGCAGCCGGTGTGGCTGTGTACTATGCTCAGCACTTACGGCTCATCGCCGCGCCCGCCGGGCGCGATGATGGTGATTCGCGCCGATGGGCGCTACAGCGGTTCTCTGTCCGGCGGCTGCGTGGAGGAGAATTTTATCGCCCGCGTTCAGCAGCAGGCGTTCTCTGCCGCCAGTCAACGGGTGCGCTACGGTGAGGGGGGCGACACGCCTGACCGCGCGCTGCCGTGCGGCGGCGTACTGGATATTCTGGTCGAACGGTTGCCTGCAGGTGCCGCCACGCTGCGCTATTTACAGCAACTGGAGGATGCGCTGACCGGCGCGCGAGCCATCACCAAACGCCTGACGCTGCCGCAGCCGTGTCACGCGCTTGAACCGGCGCCTTATACCCGCCACACCCGCACCCAGATCACTGACGGCGAGATCGTTCTGACCCTCAGTGCCGCGCCGCGCTTTATCCTTGCCGGACTCTCCAGCGTCGCCGTCTACTGTGCCAACTTCGCGCTGGTGCTGGGATTCGAAACCATCGTCTGTGAACACCGTGAAGAGGTGCTGAGCAATATGGCGGCCGAACTGGCGCCGGACGTCAAACTGGTGCAGCAGTTTCCGGCAGTGTATCTGGAACGCGAGGGCTGTCATGCCGCCACGGCGATCCTCTCGCTGACGCATAATGCGCGTATTGACGATCTCACCATGATGGAAGCGGTCAATCTGCCGGCATTTTATCTCGGTGCTATGGGCTTGCAGCGCAACAGTGCAAAACGCAAAGCGCGCCTGACCGCGATTGCGGAGCTGACGCCGGCGCAGTTGCAGCGCATTCACGCACCGGTTGGGCTGGATATCGGCAGCAAAACCCCGGCGGAGATCGCGCTGGCAATCATGGCGGATATTGTGCGTCACAAAAATGGGTTAGCGGAAACGGATGCGCTTAGCCCGGTGCACGCAGCGTCTGAATGATCACATCACTCACCCCACGAAAAACCCGGATTCACCAGAACGCCAGCAGACGGGCAAACGGCTATGCCAAATTTTCGCGCCGCAAATAATCAATAAGCTGTGCTTTATGTTTCATGATGTGATCAACGCTTGCGCTTTACCGGTAATATCTTACTCTTCAGAGAAGCGTGTACAAACACCTGAACTGAGAAGGGGTATTTATGGCTAAGCGTCATTTGATTAAATCAATTGAAATTACAGCAATTATTGTCTTCGCGCTGGTGATCGCCTGGCTGGCCGTCACTGGCATCCTGTCATCAACCGGCCTCGATCATGCGTGGCCATATCCACATCAATAACTGAGTCCGGCACCAGGGAAATCAATTACGCTTAAATATAAACAGAATAAATTATCTAACCTGCACACCAGTATCAGCGGTGACACCGTGTCAGCATACAGGGTTTCGGTCTCAGGTTTGACGCGTATAAATCAGCAACTTTCGGGAAACGCGTTATTCTGTTATTCGAAGTCCGCATGGCGGCTGAACATGCTCTCGCTGGTTTCACCGCACTGATGCATGATTTCAAGCACAATGGCATCACAGGTGATGAAGCAGAGCTGCTCAAAGGCCGAGCCCATTGGCTGCGAGAATCGTCCGACGCTGCGTGCGTTATCGGTTTTAACGGTGCCGGGTAAGACCAACACGCATTTGGCCAGTCTGCCGATGCCTGAATCTGCTTTCATGGTAATCAGCGCCACATCGACACCGCGCTCAACGGCGTTCAGCGCCAGCGCTTTCAAGCTCGCGGTTTCGCCACTGCCAGAACCAATAATCAATAAATCGCCAGGTCTGGAGTGGTGTGACGAGATTTCACCGACCAAGCTGACAGAGAAACCCAGATGCAACAGACGGTTAGCGAACGCGCGGATAGCAATGCCGCTGCGCCCGGCGCCCTGCAGGAAAATGTGTTTCGCGCTGCGAATTTGTGCGATCAATGCCTGCGCCTGGCTCTCGTCTATCTGCTGGGCGTTGTGCGCGAGTTCGGTAAGAATATGGGTGACATTTGACAGAACAGCCATATCAACGTTCTCCCGTCAGGCGATCGTTTATCCGTCTCATTAAACAGCGGGGAGAATGGCAGGAACATGGCCGGTGCTTTTTCAGTCTGGTCATAGCGCATTCCTTCTTTATTCAAAGACATCATCAGTGGATGAAAATGGATAATCTGCAAAATTTTCCGTCAGAGTACACGTTCAGCTGCCCACGGGATATTGAAGTGTTCAACTAAAACTGGCCACCGCTTTAGAGTTTTTCCAGTATCGGTTTTCCGATTCGTTTGGGGGTAACCCACCGTTATAGTCATGCGGCCTTAGCGAGCTGTAATATCCGACGATATAGTCTGTGATCGCATGTGCAGCTTCGCTAAAGTTTATATAACCTGTCACTGGCACCCACTCGTTTTTCAGACTTCTGAAGAAGCGTTCCATCGGGCTGTTGTCCCAACAGTTTCCACGTCGGATCATACTCTGCCTGATCCGGCAACGCCACAGTAACTGCCTGCTTGTATAGTGGCTACCCTGGTCACTGTGGAACATCGCTCCGGCTGGTTTACCGCGAGTTTCCCACGCCATTTCCTGCGCTTTGATGGTCAGCCTGCTGTCCGGTGAGAATGACATTGCCCAGCCTACCGGTTTCCTTGCCAACAGATCGAGAACAACAGCGAGGTAAGCCCAACGCCTGCCTGTCCAGATGTACGTCACATCGCCGCACCACACCTGATTAGGCTCTGTCACTGCGAACTGTCGCTCAAGGCGATTCGGGATAACGATGTGTTCATGACCACCACGTTTATACCGGTGGGTAGCCTTTTTTAATATGTCGTTTTCCATTTCAATACGTTGTAGCTTTTTCTTCAGCTCGCGTATTTCAATCTGTTCCGGGGTTATAGGGGAGGCTTTAGGTATTTTGCCCTGTCGTTCATCCCGCAACTGTTTTCCCCATCGCGTCATGGTAGAAAGACCCACATCCATAGCATTGGCCGCAGCTGCAACGGTGTAGTTCTGATCAAGGACCAGTTGAGCGGCTTCGCGTTTAAACTCTGCGCTGAAATTTCTTTTTTTCATTATGGCACCTGTGTTGTTCTGAGGTGAGCATATCACCTCTGTTCAGGTGGCCAAATTTAGTGTGCCACTTCAGTGCGGACTGGCCGGTGCGCTGTATGTGCCGTAGGTCGGCATCATCAACCCGAGTGAAATGTCACCGAACAACTCGATTGAAGCGGCGATTTGGGTGGCGCTCGGTGGACGCGGCACGCTGATTGGCCCGCTGCTGGGTGCGGCCATCGTCAACGGTGCCAAAAGCTGGTTCACCGTCGCTTTTCCGGAATACTGGCTGTTTTTCTTGGGCCTGATGTTCATCCTGGTCACGCTGTTCCTGCCGCGTGGCGTAATTGGCCTGCTGCGCCGGAGGCGTCATGACTGAGCAACTGTTTACCCAACCGCACCCTGCGGATCGCCATCGTCAGCAAACCGATCCGGTGCTGCTGCTGGAGAAGATCAACGTCTCGTTTGACGGCTTCCGCGCGCTGACCGATCTGTCATTGCAGATCGGCGTCGGCGAGCTGCGCTGCGTGATCGGCCCGAACGGTGCGGGAAAAACCACGCTGATGGACGTGATCACCGGCAAAACCCGGCCGGACAGCGGCCAGGTGATCTACGACCAGGATACCGATCTGCGCCAGCTGTCACCGGTCGAGATCGCCTGCGCCGGCATTGGCCGCAAGTTTCAGAAACCCACGGTGTTTGAAGCGCTGACGGTGTTTGAAGACCTCGAAATCGCGCTGAAAAACGATAAATCGGTGTGGGCCAGCCTGCGCGCCCGGCTTAGCGACGAGCAGCGCGATCGTATCGACGAGGTGCTGAAACTGCTGCGGCTCGGCGGCGAACGTCAGCGCCAGGCGGGTCTGCTGTCGCACGGGCAGAAGCAGTTTCTCGAAATCGGCATGCTGCTGGTGCAGGAGCCGCACCTGCTGCTGCTGGACGAACCGGCAGCCGGCATGACCGATGCCGAAACCGACTACACCGCCGAGCTGTTCCGCAGCCTGGCGGGCAAGCACTCACTGATGGTGGTGGAACATGATATGGGCTTTGTGGAAACCATTGCCGACCATGTGACGGTGCTGCATCAGGGCCAGGTGCTGGCTGAGGGATCGCTGCGCGAGGTACAGGCGGACGATCGGGTTATCGACGTATATCTGGGGCGCTGAGATGTTACAGGTAGCAGAACTGCATCAATATTACGGCGGCAGCCATATCCTGCGCGGTCTGTCGTTTGAGGCTCGCCCGGGCGAGATCACCTGCCTGCTCGGGCGCAACGGCGTGGGCAAAACCACGCTGCTGAAGTGTCTGATGGGGCTGATTCCGGTCAAATCCGGCGAGGTTCGCTGGCAGAACCAGCTGATTAACACGCGCAAGCCACACCAGCGCGTACAGGCCGGTATTGCTTACGTGCCACAGGGGCGCGAAATTTTTCCGCGTCTGACGGTGGAAGAGAACCTGCTGATGGGGCTGGCGCGCTTCTCCGGCGCACAGGCCAGCCGGGTACCGGAGGAGATCTACCAGCTGTTTCCGGTGCTGCGCGAGATGAAAACGCGGCGTGGTGGCGATCTGTCAGGCGGCCAGCAGCAGCAACTGGCGATCGGCCGGGCGCTGGCCTGCCAGCCGCAGCTGTTGATCCTCGATGAGCCGACCGAAGGGATCCAGCCGTCGGTGATCAAAGAGATCGGTGCAGTGATTCGCCAGCTGGCGCAGCGCGGTGACATGGCGATCCTGCTGGTCGAGCAGTTTTACGATTTCGCCGCCGAACTGGCCGACAACTATCTGGTGATGTCGCGCGGCGAAATTGTGCAGCGCGGCGCAGGCGCGAATATGGAGAGCGAGGGCGTGCGCGGGCTGGTGGCGATTTAGCCGCGCGGCGGGCGGGCGGGCAAAAGACAGGTTGTTAATCTGCAAGAAAAAACTTATGTTTACCCTCCACCCGGCTATTCCGGCCGTAGCGAAGGTTGAGCGAACTGTTACTGATGGAAACCCGCCGCGACGAACGAATCAATAAGCTGGCGCAGGCGCTGAAACACAGCGACACCCTGCACTTAAAACAGGCCGCGCAACTGCTGGGCGTGTCAGAAATGACCATCCGCCGCGATTTAACCGGCGCGACGCAGGGCGTGGTGCTGCTGGGTGGCTATGTGATGCGCGACCCACGGCAGAACGTGGCGCACTATTTTGTCTGCGACCAGCAAAACCTCAACGTCAGCAAGAAACGTCTGCTGGCACAGCGGGCTGCCGCGCTGGTACAGGCCAACGACACGGTGTTTTTCGACTGCGGCAACACGTTGCCGCTGGTGATAGAAGCGATCGATAACGATCTGCCCTTCACCGCCATCTGCAGCGCGATCAACACCTTTCTGGCGTTAAAAGAGAAGCCGCACTGTCGGGTGATTCTGTGCGGCGGCGAATTCCACGCCGATAACGCCGTGTTTACACCACTCGAACAGGTCACGGTGCTGGATGCGCTCTGCCCCAATAAAGCGTTTATCTCTTCCGCCGGCATGGACGTCGCGCAGGGCGCCACCTGTTACAACCTCAATGAACTGCCCATCAAGCATCTGGCGCTGCAGCGGGCGCAGACCAAAATCGTGGTCGGCGACAGCAGCAAGTACGGCAAGGTGCTGCCGGCACGCATTGGCGACTTCTCGCTGTTTGATATGCTGGTCAGCGACAGCCCGCCTCCGCCCGCGCTGCTCGCCGTGCTGCAGGCGGCTAGGCTCACCCTGCACTGCGGCTAGCATTATTCCGCCTCTGCACCAGCCGCTGCGGAAGATTGCGCGCAATGCGGCTGTGATTGCCGGGTGAAAACGGCTAAACTTCAGCATCTGACGTTCCACCCATTACAGACCAAGAGGCTCATCACAACGTGGCTCAATTCGTCTATAGCATGCATCGCGTCGGCAAAGTGGTTCCGCCGAAGCGTCACATTCTGAAGAATATCTCCCTTAGCTTTTTCCCTGGCGCCAAAATTGGCTTACTCGGCCTGAACGGCGCGGGTAAATCGACCCTGCTGCGCATCATGGCCGGCATCGATAAAGATATCGAAGGGGAAGCTCGCCCGCAGCCGGGCATCAAAGTCGGCTATCTGCCGCAGGAACCTCAGCTGAACCCGGAACACACCGTGCGTGAGTCGGTGGAAGAAGCCGTCGCGGAAGTGGTTGGCGCGCTGAAGCGTCTCGACGAAGTGTACTCGCTGTACGCCGATCCGGATGCCGACTTCGACAAGCTGGCCGCTGAGCAGGGTCGTCTGGAAGAAGTGATCCAGGCACACGACGGGCACAACCTGGAAAACCAGCTGAACCGCGCCGCCGATGCCATGCGTCTGCCGGAGTGGGATGCCAAAATCGCGAACCTGTCCGGTGGTGAACGCCGCCGCGTCGCGCTGTGCCGTCTGCTGCTGGAAAAGCCAGACATGCTGCTGCTCGACGAACCGACCAACCACCTGGATGCCGAATCCGTCGCGTGGCTGGAGCGCTTCCTGCATGACTTCGAAGGCACCGTGGTGGCCATCACCCACGACCGTTACTTCCTCGATAACGTCGCCGGCTGGATTCTGGAGCTGGACCGTGGTGAAGGCATTCCATGGGAAGGCAACTACTCCTCATGGCTGGAGCAGAAAGATCAGCGTCTGGCGCAGGAAGCGTCTCAGGAAGCGGCGCGTCGCAAATCGATCGAGAAAGAGCTGGAGTGGGTGCGCCAGGGCGCGAAAGGCCGTCAGTCTAAGGGCAAAGCCCGTCTGGCCCGCTTTGAAGAGCTCAACAACACTGATTATCAGAAACGTAACGAGACCAACGAACTGTTCATTCCACCTGGCGCGCGCCTCGGCGACAAAGTGCTGGAAGTGAAGAATCTGAGCAAAGCGTATGGCGATCGCGTGCTGATTGATGATCTGTCGTTCTCGCTGCCGAAAGGCGCCATCGTCGGCATCATCGGTCCTAACGGCGCCGGTAAATCGACGCTGTTCCGCATGATGTCAGGTCAGGAGCAGCCGGATTCCGGCAGCATCGAGCTGGGCGAAACCGTGAAGCTGGCGTCGGTCGATCAGTTCCGCGATGCGATGGATAATTCAAAAACCGTGTGGGAAGAAGTTTCTGGCGGTCAGGACATTATGCGCATCGGCAACACCGAAATGCCGAGCCGCGCTTATGTCGGTCGCTTCAACTTCAAGGGCACCGATCAGGGCAAACGCGTCGGCGAACTGTCCGGCGGTGAGCGTGGTCGTCTGCACCTGGCGAAACTGCTGCAGGTGGGCGGCAACCTGCTGCTGCTCGATGAACCAACCAACGACCTGGATATCGAAACTCTGCGCGCACTGGAAAACGCCCTGCTGGAGTTCCCGGGCTGCGCGATGGTGATCTCGCACGACCGCTGGTTCCTTGACCGTATCGCCACCCACATCATCGACTATCAGGATGAAGGCAAGGTGGAGTTTTTCGAAGGTAACTTTACCGAGTACGAAGAGTACAAAAAACGCACCCTCGGCGCCGAAGCGCTGGAGCCGAAGCGTATCAAGTACAAGCGCATGGCGAAGTAATCGCTGTGATAACAAAAAGGCGCCGCGGCGCCTTTTTTGTTGTGCTGCGCTAGCTGCCCAGCATCTGCTTCACCAGCTCGACGCAGCGCAGGAAGCGTGTGTCGTAATCATCCTCTTTGACGTGCACATATTCAATGTGATTTTCACGCAGCATGGTGACCAGCATCGACTGGAACTCGCGGCGATCCATTGAACTGCCGAGGCTGCGCAGGCCGTCGGCCACCCACGGTACGTTATTTTCCAGCAGAATCACCAGGTCAAAGCGGTACTCATCGATCAGCGCCTGCACGAATGGGTGCTCGCGCCCTTCATACTTGAGGCAGAACGCCTGGGTAGTGATGAAGTCAGTGTCGATAAACGCCACCTTGTTGGCGTATTTGACGGCAAAATCGATGTACTGCGCCTGGCCGAGCGCGATTTTGTCGTAGTCGGAGTATTGCAGCGCCATCTCATCACCACCGAGGTGCGAAAAGACATAATCGCGGCCATACTCCCACGCGCTGGTGGTGTTAAATATGTTGGCCAGCTTGTTGACCAGCGTTGACTTACCGCTCGATTCACCGCCGAGTACCGCCACGGTGCGCACGAAGAACGGCTTCACTTCAGTCGGGATGTACTCCCAGTAGCGGAACGGATCCTGACGAATCTGACTGCCGCTGATGTTCATAAACGATCGATGCGGATCGATTACCACCGCCGGAATGCCCAGATGCTGCTGATACATCGGCGCATCCGGTTCTTCGCTGGTATAGACGCAGTCCGGCTCAATGCCCTGCTCCGCGAGGAACGTTTTCACGCCGGCGCTCCACACGTCCCAGCCGTGCGGATAGGGCTCGATGCCCTCTTCGTTGAACGAATGGATGCGGATGTTTTTCTGGTACTTGAAGGTCTGCAGCAGCCAGCGCAGACGATCGCTGATGGTGGGCTGCTGCGACATGGCGCTGTTCTCAAACAGCTGGCGATCACGCGGATCGTCATGGCCCATGATGATGTGCAGCTCATCGACCTGGCTACAGGCGCGCTGGATCAGGTAGATGTGGCCGGTGTGCAGCGGATAGAACTTACCGAACACCACGCCCACGGTTTTGTCGCGACGCGGGAATTCCAGCCCGAGAAAACGGTGCAGCGCTTCCAGCTTCTGCGCGCTCGGGCTTTTGATTTTGGCATTCAGCAACTGGCTCAGATAGCCTTTGGTCATCCCGCTGGCATCAGCCACCTGCTGCAATGTATGTCCCTGCTGGCGAATCGCGGTTTTCAGATAGTCAAACGATGACATGTAGTGCCTCCTGCGTGGAATTAGAGGGATGGTGCGCGCGGGCCCTCACCCCGGCCCTCTCCCGCCCGCGGGAGAGGGCCGGGGTGAGGGCAAAGGTGGGGCACAGGCGATGGCACAAGCCAAACCTCAACCCCAATAACCCGCTCTACAGCTCGTCCAGAATCGCCAGCGCGTCCGCCAGCTTCTTCGCGCTATATACCTTCATACCGTCAATCGCCTTCTTCGGCGCATTCCCTGCCGGCACAATGGAGCGCTTAAAGCCGTGCTTGGCCGCTTCGGAAATGCGCTCCTGGCCGCTCGGCACCGGACGAATCTCCCCGGCCAGCCCGACTTCGCCAAAAATCACCAGATCCTGCGGCAGCGGGCGATCGCGCAGGCTCGACACCATCGCCAGCAGCAGCGCCAGGTCTGCACTGGTCTCGCTGACTTTGACGCCGCCGACCACGTTCACAAACACATCCTGATCGGCCATCTGCAGGCCGCCGTGACGGTGCAGCACCGCCAGCAGAATCGCCAGACGGTTCTGCTCCAGCCCCACCGCCACGCGGCGCGGATTGCCCATCATCGAATGGTCCACCAGCGCCTGAATCTCAACCAGCAGCGGGCGCGTGCCTTCCCAGACCACCATCACTGAACTGCCAGAGGTGATCTCATCGCCGCGTGACAAAAAGATAGCAGACGGGTTGCTGACTTCGCGCATGCCCTGCTCGGTCATGGCAAATACGCCCAGCTCATTCACCGCGCCAAAGCGGTTTTTGTGGCTGCGCAGCGTGCGGAAGCGCGAATCGGCATCGCCGTCCAGCAGCACCGAACAGTCAATGCAGTGCTCCAGCACCTTCGGCCCGGCCAGCGAGCCATCTTTGGTGACGTGACCGACCATGATGATCGCCACGCCGCGCGTCTTGGCGAAGCGCGTCAGGTAAGCGGCGGTTTCCCGCACCTGCGCCACACTGCCCGGCGATGACTGGATCTCCGCCATGTGCATCACCTGGATCGAGTCGATCACCATCAGCTTCGGCTGCTCCTGCTCGGCGATCAGGCAGATCTGCTCAATACTGGTTTCCGACAGCATATTGAGGTTTTCCGTCGGCAATCCCAGACGATGGGCGCGCATCGCCACCTGTTGCAGCGACTCTTCGCCGGTGACGTATAGGGTTTTCATCCCTTCCGCCAGCTTACACATCACCTGCAACAGCAGTGTTGATTTACCGGCGCCAGGGTTACCGCCAATCAGTATCGCGCTGCCCGGCACCACGCCGCCGCCCAGCACGCGGTCAAACTCTTTAAAACTGGTCGAGAAACGCGGCAGCGCTTCCAGACTGATCTCCGACAGCTTCTGCACCCGGCTGGTGCCGGCGCTACCGGCATAGCCGCTCAGGCGCTCATTGCGCGCGGCCGCAGGCGAGGCGGCAATGCGCACCTCGGTAATGGTATTCCAGGCGTGACAGGCGCTGCATTGCCCCTGCCAGCGCGGATAGTCAGCGCCGCATTCGTTACAGACGAAGGCGCGTTTTGCCGCTTTGGCCAAATCAAATCCTCAGTTAACGCTCTTCGTGAATCAGGCTGCCGGTGAGAATGCAGAACACCCCCATCAGGTCAGCGTGGCGGATAATCACTTCCGTCTGCTCATTCACTTTGGGTTTAGCATGATAGGCGATACCCAGCGCCGCGGTTTTAATCATCGGCAGATCGTTAGCACCATCGCCAATCGCCACGGTTTGTTCCGGTGCGATGTCAAAGCGCTGGGCCAGACTGTTCAGGGTATCGGCTTTAAATTGCGCGTCGACGATTTGCCCCAGCACTTCGCCGGTCAGCTTACCGTCACGCATTTCCAGTTCGTTGGCTACCGCAGCGGCCAGATGCAGCGTCTGCCGCAGGTGATCGGCATAGAAGGTGAATCCGCCCGAGGCAATCGCCACCTGCCAGCCCAGCGCCTGCAACTTGTGCACCAGCGTGGTCAGGCCCGGCATCAGCGGCAGCGTGTCGCGTACCTGCTTCAGGATGTTGGCGTCAGCGCCAGCCAGCTTCGCCACGCGTTCGCGCAGGCTGGCTTTAAAATCCAGCTCGCCGCGCATCGCGCGTTCCGTCACTTCCGCCACCTGCTCGCCACAGCCCACCAGTTTGGCGATCTCATCGATGCTCTCGATCGGGATAGCGGTGGAATCCATGTCCATTACCAGCAGCCCTGGCGTTTTCAGATGGGGGATTTTGCCAAGCGGCGCCACATCAAAGCCAGCCTCATGCGCCAGTTTGCTGGCACGCGGCGTCAGCGAGCCCGCCAGCCGGATCACCTGATACTCATCGACATTCCACGCGCTGACGATCGCCATCGCCGCGCCCAGCTGATGCTGATAATCGGTCAGTTTTTGTTTATCGAGCCCGCGCCCATACAGTAACCAGCCAGTCCGACCGGCACGGTAATCCAGCGGCATCACTTCATCACCGCTCAGGGAAAGGGGTAAACCCGGCCAAAGAGAGACATCGGCGGGCAGATCGCACCAGGTAAGACGATTTGGCATTACAGCTCCTGTAGGGACAACAAAACCACGCAAGAGGCTACCTTGTCTGCGCGGGTTCTGGCAACATAATTGCCAGCCTTTCTGCTGTTACGTCACAGGGGTTTCTGATGGTCAAAACCGCACTGAAATTTCGCCTGCATCGCACGGTGATCGTTCTTATCTCGCTGGCGCTGTTAGTGGTGCTGATGCAGGGCGCGTCATGGTTTAGTCTTGGCCATCAGATGGCCCGTTGCGAACAGGTCGAGGAGCTGGCGCACACGCTGACGCGCCAGGTGGCGTTTAGCCTGAAACCGCTGATGGACAACAGCGATGATAACCACACGCAGATTGAAGCCATCCTGAATCAGATGACGGATAACAGCCGCGTGCTGGACGCTTCGGTCTATGCCGACGACGGCAGCCTGGTGGCCCACAGCGGCGAGAGTATTAACGTGCGCGACTGCCTGGCGCTCGACGGTAAACGTGCCGGTAGTTATTTCAATCATCAGATTGTCCAGCCGCTGGAAGGGAAAGAGGGTCCGCAGGGTTTTCTGCGTATCACGCTGGATACGCATGTGCTGGTGACGGAATCGCGTCAGGTGGATAACACCACCAATATTCTGCGCCTGATGATGCTGCTGGCGCTGGCGATCGGCATTATCCTGACCCGTATACCCTGCTGCGCGACCGCCGCACCCGCTGGCAGCAATCACCGTTCCTGCTGACGGCCAGCAGAACGGTGAAAGAGGATAAAGAGGAAGAGACGGCGGTGGAGAGTGTGGAGACGGAGAGGAAAGAGGGTTGAGGCAGATAGCTCTCTATTTCACTGGTTTTTAGGCTGTGTCCCTTAATTACATAACCTTTTGTAAAACAGCCGGATGCATCCCAGTTTCATCATCGCCAGATAATTCCTCGCCGTTTTGTCATAACGTGTGGCAATGCGGCGGTATTCTTTTGTCCGGAGTAGGCTTTGTCAGCCAGCACTGCATGGCCACGACGCTTCATGCTGCCGTTCCGGCGCTGAACACCAATACCGTCCAGAAGACGTTGTGCAAACTGGCTTTCGTGAGCCTGACCGGGACTCAGTACGATATTTAACGGCAGACCGCTTCCGTCTGTCGCCAGATGGATTTTGGTGCCAAAACCACCGCGAGAGCGACCCAGCCCATTATCTCCGGCGGTATCGGAATGTTTTTTTGCGCCCCGGCGGCGCACCTGAGTGCCCGGATATTGCTGCCATCCAGCGCAGTTGCGGACCAGTCAGCGAGACCATGAGCATCAAGAGAAGAAAGTAACCTGTTGAAAATAATGTTAATCACTCCCGATTTAGACCATCGATTAAAACGGTTATAAACGGTCTTCCATGGGCCATATCGCTCAGGCAAATAGCGCCATGGTGCGCCTGAACACAGCACCCAGAACATGCCGTTGATGATCATACGATGTTCAGCCCATGGACGTCCGGCCCGTGGTGTTGCTGGTTCAGCAGGTAATAAGGGCTGGATGATAGTCCATGCTTCATCGGGAAGGTCGTAGCGAGCCATAGTTCAGTGTGTTGTGGAAACAGGTAGTTACTATATCTCAGGTGATTAAGGGACACAGCCTAGATTAAACTGTCGATCTGCCGCGTGGATGCGCAGCTCTGCTGCGACAGATGATGGAAGCTGGTATTTTGCGCCTGATGCTGCTACATCACCTGTTGATTATGCTGCTGCATCTCGTCAGCGCCAGATTGCGGCTCTGCTTGAGCGTGCTGAGCGAATGCTGGTTGACGCTGCTGAGCTGCTGATTGGCCTGTTCGATTTCGCTAAACCAGGCATCGTTGAACTGCTGCTGGAAAGCCTGCATCGGCACCATAAAAAATGCGTTGATATCATTGGCTGCCAGCCCTTTCAGCTGCTCCTGCAGCCCGCCGGCCAGCAGCACGAATCCCTGTGCCAGTGGGCTATCGCTTTTCGCCTGATAGGCAGCAAACAGCTGCTGCGCCTGCTGCAATGGGGTAGTGGCTGCCGCCGCCAGGCTTTTCCAGCTGTCGACCGAACCGCTCTGCTGGTCCTGCATCAGATAAATACCGGCACGATGGCTGTTGTCGCTGGCGTTGAGTAACTCAATGCGTGCTTTATCCAGCAGGGCCAGCCGTTCGCGCAGCTGGCTGGCCTGTTGCAATGAGTGTTGCGTCTGATTCACGTGCTGGTTGAGCAGCAGCACCCCGGCAAACTGCAGCAGACAAAACAGCACAATAAACAGCATGAACTGGCTGCGCAGGCTGGAGAGCCAGACGGGCAGGCGCAGGGTGAAACGGGGTCGCAGCCGCAGCGGCAGGGAGATTACAGACAGGAGAGACATCAAACAGCTCCGCAAAAATAAAACGCAGTATTGGTTTGATGCGTGACAGTCCGGTGACAGTGCGCGCGATGTGCGGCAAAACAGCACATCGCGCGTTACTAAAGCAAATTGCGGGGCGGAAAACCGGGGGGTGAAGCGCTGCTGCGTTTTCAGCGGCGCTGACTCGCGTGCTGCTCAATCAGCGGCAGCAGCAGTTTCGCTACGGCGGCGAACACCGGCACCACCACCGAGTTACCAAACTGTTTGTAGGCTTGTGTGTCGGAGACCGGAATGCGGAAGCGCGCTTCGCCCGGCGCTTCAAAGCCCATAAGGCGGGCACATTCACGCGGCGTCAGGCGGCGCGGGCGGCGCGCCATGTTCGCGGCCTGCTGAAAATCCTGCTCGCCCAGCGCGTGATCCCAGCCGCGATCGATCAGGATTTCCGAACCGTCTTTATAGTAGCGCGCTGACAGCGTGCGCACGCAGCAGTGCGGATTGCGCGGATCGTTGAGGCCAAAGCCAAAACCGTTGCCTTTGGCTTTATGCTTTTTCGCATACTGGTACAGATAGTGCCACAGCGTGGGCGACAGGATATATTTTGCCGCTGGCTGCAGCTCCAGCAGGCTGTGCAGCGCCGGAACTTCAGGCGGATAGAGCGCCGCCAGCGCGCGCAGCGAGAAACCTTCGCTCAGGCCGGTATCGCGCCGGATTCCCACCAGCACGATGCGCTCGCGGTGCTGTGGCAGGAAGTGACGCGCATCGACAACTTTGACATCCGGCGATTCGTCGTCAGCCGCGTCAGCGACGTCGTAACCCAGCTCATCCAGCGTGGCCATAATAATGGCAAAGGTGCGGCCTTTATCATGGCTCTTGAGGTTCTTCACATTCTCCAGCACGAAAAACGGCGGTTTTTTGGCGGCGAGGATGCGCGCCACATCAAAAAACAGCGTGCCCTGTGCTTCACACTCAAAACCGTGCGCGCGACCCAGCGCATTCTTCTTACTGACGCCGGCCAGCGAAAAGGGCTGACAGGGAAAGCCGGCCAGCAGCACCTGATGGTCGGGAATAGTCTGATCGATATGCTGATAAATCGCCTGCTCATCCGGCAAACCGGCCGGCTGGGTAATCAGCCGGATATCACTGTTGAACTGATGCTGGGCGGGATCGCTGTAGTGGTTGGCTTTATAGGTGCGCACCGCTTCTTTATTCCACTCGCTGGTGAATACGCACTGGCCACCAATCTGCTCAAAGCCACGGCGAATACCCCCGATGCCGGCAAACAGATCGATAAACTGAAAGCGGGGATTGTCATAATGCGCCGGTCGCGATGGCAGTAGCACCTGCAGACGGGCGACCTCCGCCGCTGACAGCGCGGGCGCGGCACTTTTTCCCGCGCGAATACGGTTAAGCTGCGTGATGCTCCAGTCGCGACCGCCGGCCTCGCTCAGGATGACCACCAGATCGCGGGCCGCGTAGATATCCAGTGCCTGCAGCAGTAACGCGGTGGCGTCATCATCAGCGGAGTGCGGGGAGGGCGAAGCCGTCGCGGCGGGATCGAGTGCAAGCATGCGTTTTTCCTTAACAGTGAAGCGGCTATGCTACCACTCCTGGCGCGGCGTGGAAATTAACGATGGCTGCGCAGCGTCTCGCAATCTGCTCCGCACAAACTTTCGCTTTCGCCTCAACGCGCTAAAGTTGAAGAAGCCCGGAAAAAAGGAGACGCCATGGCAGACGTCCACTCGCATGATATTCGCAGCAGAAATATGCGCGCTATTCGCAATCAGGATACGGCGATTGAGCAGCGTATTGCGCTGCTGCTGAAAGATCGCGGCTTTAGCTTTCGCGTACAGGATAAAGCGCTGCCGGGCCGGCCGGATTTTGTGCTGCCGCAGCACAAAGCCATTATCTTTGTGCACGGCTGTTTCTGGCATCGTCACCACTGTTATCTGTTCAAAATGCCGGCCACGCGTACCGAATTCTGGAGCGGCAAAATCAACAGTAACGTGGAGCGTGACCGGCGCTATGTGCAGCAGCTGCAGGAAAGCGGCTGGAAGGTGCTGATCGTCTGGGAATGCGCGCTGCGCGGCAAACTGCGGCTGGAAGATGAGGCGCTGGTGGAGCGGCTGGAAGAGTGGCTGCTGGCTGCCACGCACAGCAGCGAGATCGATCATCAGGGATTGCATCACTATCGGGCAGATTAAGGCAGGGTGATTGCTTTTACCCGTTATAACAGTTTAGATCAGCGTTTTCTCTGGGACGCGGAACACCACCATGAGCAGCATCAAACTGACGGTCAGACGCCTGTATCAACTGCGCGATGAGCGCATGGTCAATGCGCATGCTACGGGCGCGCATTTATCTGGACGATACGCTGGTGGCCACCGAGGAGATAAGCGGCATGACAGAAAGTCCGGTGAGCAAGTATCTGCACGCCGACGATCTGCACGGAAAAACGTTACGCGTCGAATGGGACTGTGCGGGCATCGCTGATATGATGGTGACGGCGATTGAGCGGTGCCCCTGTTGTCAGGATCACGAACCGGAATAAGGAATGCCATTTTGGCAGGAACCAGCTTACTGACTCTTCTGGATGATATTGCCACGCTGCTCGACGACATTTCCGTCATGGGCAAAGTGGCGGCAAAAAAGACCGCCGGCGTGCTGGGCGATGACCTGTCGCTCAATGCGCAGCAGGTGACGGGCGTGAAGGCCAATCGTGAGCTCCCGGTGGTATGGGGCGTGGCGAAAGGCTCGTTTATCAACAAACTGATCTTGGTGCCGCTGGCGCTGCTGATCTCCGCGTTTGCGCCTTGGCTGATTACGCCGCTGCTGATGATTGGCGGTGCCTACCTGTGCTTTGAAGGGGTGGAAAAGGGCTGCACAGCCTGCACCACGACAAAGCGGAGAAGAGTCCGGAAGCGCGGCAAAAGCGCCTAGATAATCTGGCGCAGCAGGACCCGCGCCAGTTCGAAAAAGATAAGGTTAAAGGCGCAGTGCGCACCGACTTCATTCTGTCGGCTGAAATTGTGGCGATTACCCTGGGCATTGTTTCGGATGCGCCGCTGCTCAATCAGGTGTTAATCCTGGCCGGTATTGCCATTCTGGTTACCATCGGCGTGTACGGTATTGTGGCGATGATCGTTAAGATTGACGATCTCGGCTACTGGCTGCGTGAGAAGTCTTCCACGCTGGCGCAGGCCACCGGCGGCGCGCTGCTGGCGCTGGCACCGTGGCTGATGAAAATCCTGTCGGTGGTTGGCACCGTCGCGATGTTCCTGGTGGGCGGCGGCATTATCGTGCACGGCATTGCGCCGCTGCATCATGCCATTGAAGAATACAGCAGCGGCTTCCCGGGCGTGGTTTCCATGCTACTGAGCAACGGTGCGAATCTGGTGGTGGGCTTTATCGTTGGGTCGATTGTGCTGTTAGTGGTAAATCTAGTTGCGAAGCTGCGCGGTAAATCGGTATAAAGCGCAGGAAATTTCTAATCACGGGTCAGGAGAACGATGATGAACGACGATATGTTTGAATTTGATATCGATGCACAACTGGAGCAGGCGGAAGCCAAAGCGGCGGAAAAAAGCCAGCGAAGTGCCGGCGGATATCCGCGACGAAGCCGACTGTGAAGGCTGCAAAATCTGATTTCCCACCCGGGAGAATCGTTCAAAGCCGATAATAACTTTTATCGGCTTTGTTTATTTACGGCATTTTTCACTGCTTATTCCGAATTTGTCACAGTAATAGCAATATCCTATAGGCAAAAAACGTGCACAGCTGCTATACCTTAATCCGTTCAATCACGGTGAGAAGGGAGGGCGCGGTATGACCTTTGCAATCAGTGACGAAGTTCAGCACAAACAGGGCGGACCCACCATGGTGGTGACCGGCTATGCCAGCGGAATGGTAGAGTGTCGTTGGTATGATGGCTACAGTGTACGCCGCGAAGCGTTCCGCAGTGATGAGCTGACGCATCTGTCGGCCGCGCGCCAGCTGGCCAGCTGAGCCCCTCGGGACGGTCAGCGCGCCGTCCCGATGTCATTGACACTTTTCACGCTTTTCCTGATCTCTGCCTGTACGCCGTTTTCCCGCCTGACTACACTTCTTCAATTCGTTGTTATCCGGAGCCTGGCTACTGATGCCAATCTCGCCACTGTCATCACGCCGCATGACGCCTGTGCTGCGCGTGCATCTCTGTTTTCTGGCGGTCTTTCTCTTTTCACTTTTTCTCACCGTCCATGAAGCGCTGGAATTAAAAAATAACTATCAGCAGCGGCAGCGCGCCCAGCTGTCCGAGATCCAGCGCAGCCTCGATAGCCGCTTTCAGGAGAGTCTGGACGAGCTTAATTACTATCAGCGGATGCTCAGCTACGCGCTGACGCACCCGCTGGACGCCGATTATGGTCAGCACGCCTTGCAGCGTTTTCAGCAGTTGCGCCATCAGCCGGTGTGGCAGTTGCAGATCGCTAACCTGCGCAGCATGCCGATTAACGGCGCCAGTGACGAATGGCTGCAGCGTGATGCACTGCTGCAGCGCGATGATGCTTATCTGCTGCCCGAGCTGCGCGCTGCGCTGGAGTTCAGCTTTATCATGCAGTTCAGCGATGAGGCGCAGGACTTTCATTCACGCTTCTGGTACACCTCGCGCGCTGGCTATTACATCAGCTCACGTCCGCCGCGCGACGCGCAGGAGCTGGCGCAAAGTTACGCTACCATGACGCAGCGACCGTATTTTCGCGACCAGCAGCCGGGCCGGGCGCCGCAGACGCGATGGCACTGGACCGAAG
This sequence comes from Type-A symbiont of Plautia stali, assembly GCF_059731155.1. Taxonomy (NCBI): domain Bacteria; species Type-A symbiont of Plautia stali. The sequence continues at coordinate 3,452,149 of NZ_AP035891.1, forward strand.
CCTATCAGGGGGAGTTCAACGAAGGGTTGATGCTGACGGTGAGTGCGCCGGTTATCGCCCATCAGCACTGGTACGGCGTGTTGTCGATGGACTTCACCCAGCAGCGAATAAATGCATTGCTGCACCAGTCGCGTCACAGCGTGCTGCAGGGCAAGCTGGTGCCCGAAGATCGCGCACTCAACGAGATCACCCGGCTGCCGGCACCGAACGATGTGGCATTGACCACCGCGCAGCGCGGCCAGCTGATGCAGGCGATTCACAAGCAGCCGGCCGGAACACTGTGGCTGGGCAGTCAGTTGGCCAGCTGGGTTAAGTTAAAAAATGTCGATGCCTGGCTAATCAACGTGCAGAGTTTGCGCCAGGGGCTGGCGCAGGAGCTGGGGCGGGTAGCGCTGTTTCTGTTAGGCATGTGGCTGCTGTTCGTGCTGTTACTGGCGCTAGCGCATCAAGTGATTTTCACCTGGTACGGCGGCTTGAGGACCTCTCGGCGCGACTGGCGTGTCGCGCTAATTATGACGGCCTGACACGCCTGCTTAATCGCAGCGCCTTTTTTGACTAGTTTATCGTGCTGGCGCGGCGCTGCGAACAGCAGCAACAGCCGCTGGCGGTGATCCAGCTCGATATCGATCATTTTAAAAAGGTCAATGATAGCTGGGGCCACCACGCGGGCGATCAGGCGCTGATGCGCGTGGCCGGCGTCATCAAACATACGTTGCGCCCTTACGACGTGGCCGGCCGCATCGGCGGCGAGGAGTTTTGTATCGTGCTGCCGCACACCACGCGGGCTGACGCGCAGGGCGTGGCGGAGCGTATCCGCAGCCGGCTGGCGGCCAAAACCATTCTGGTCAACGCCAGCACCACCTTTAGCGTTACGTTGTCGGCAGGTGTCAGCTGCAGTACTGAGCAGGGCAGTTACCATGCAGAAAGCCTGCAGGCGGTAGCGGACCGCCGCCTGTATCTGGCGAAAAGCGGCGGTCGCAATCGGGTGTGCGCGGCCGGTTAGACTTTGCCCTCGTTATCCTCTTCTACCGCCTGGTAGATGCGCTGCAGGATATCGGGGAACGCCGACTGCACGCGGCTCCAGCTGGGGATAAACGGTTTTTCGTTCGGTCGCTCGATGAAAGACTGGCCGGCGTCGAGAATCGCCTAGGTGAACATCTCGACCGCTGCTTCTTCAATGTGCTGATCAAACTTCAGTCCGTTCATGGTGGCTTCGTGGTTGTAGATCTCCATCATGTCCAGCGCGTTGCGATAATAGGTAGCCTTCAGCACGCGAAACGAGTCGCTGGTGAGCGGCACGCCCATTGTCGCCAGCTTACGCAGCAGCGACTGCACGATATCGTTACTCATGCGTTTCAGGCCTCCGGTGCCGTCCTCTTCCGCCAGCGGCTGATGCTTATGGTCGTAGTTGTCCGCAATTTCCACCTGGCAGGTCTGCCGCGTGGTGTAATTGTGATAGATCTCTGACAGCACGCCAATCTCCAGTCCCCAGTCGCCAGGGATTTTGATGCCGTTCAGCACGTGGGTGCGCATGGCAAACTCGCCGGACAGCGGATAGCGGAAACTGGTGAGATAGTCGAGATACTCCGAATGGCCGTAGACTTTCTGCAGCGAGCGCAGCAACGGGCCCACCAGCAGACGCCCGACGCGGCCATTGAGCTTGCCGTCCGCAATGCGCGCATAGAAACCTTTACAGAATTCATACTGAAACGCCGGGTTGGCCAGCGGATAGAGCAGACGTGCCAGCATGCCGCGCTCATAGGTCACGATATCGCAGTCATGCAGCGCCACGCACTGCGAGCGGTCGGAGGCCAGCGTGTAGCCGGTGCAGAACCACACGTTGCGCCCCTTGCTTGGCTGGCTGGGCGACAGGCCCTCTTTATCCAGCTCGGCGTCCAGCGCTTTCAGCCGCGGGCCATCGTTCCACAAAATGCGGTGGCGCTGCGGCAGGCGCGAGAAAAATTCGCGCGCGAAGAGAAACTGATCGCGATCGGCACGATCGAGGCCAATCACAATCTCCTCCAGATAGGGCACTTTCGCCAGTTTATTGACGATATTATCCAGCGCCGGGCCTTCCAGCTCGGAAAACAGCGAGGGCAGAATCAGCCCCATTTTGCGCTTGCGTGCAAAGCGCACCATCTCTTTTTCCAGCGACTCCACGCTGCGGTGGGTGAGATTATGAAAGTTGGTAATTACGCCGTTCTGGTAAAATCACTCATCGTCTCATCCTTCTGGTCAGCTGCCGTCATTCAGGTTGGGCAAGAAAGTAATCCAGACCTTCGCGCCAGCCCTCAGGGCCAACGTGTGCGGTGTGGTAAACGTTGTGATGATCGCTGCGTTGCAGCACCACCGGGGTTTTACTGAAACCTTTAATCACCACGGCATAATCGACGCGCTCCAGCATCGGCGCATCGTTAGGGCCATCGCCCAGACCAATAGTGATGCGCTTCGTGCCTTCCTGCTGCTGCAACTGCTGCAATAACTGTTCCAGCGCCACGCCTTTACCGCTGCCCGCTGGCATCACGTGCCAGAAACGTCCGCCCTGCGTCAGGGCCAGCTGATGCTGCGCCAGCGCTGCACGGAAGGCGTCGAGTCGCGTTTCATCATCGCGCCACACTATGACTTCAGAAGCATCGCGCAGTCGGCTCTGGCTGGCTTCCGTCAGCGTCAGGCCGGTGAAACGGGCCACTTCTGCGTCGCTAAAGTCATGAAAGCCGGTGAAGCGAAAATCCGCCTGCAGGGTGCTGAGCGTGGCACAGAGCGCAAGATAATCGGCGCCGGGCTCTTCGGCGATATGCGCCTCCCCGCCAAAGGCGACGCGGGCGCCGTTTTCCGCAATAAAGGGCGCACCGGCAATGCCCAGCCGCTTCTGCAGCGGAATAATTTCGGCCGCGGTTTTACTCGAACAAGTCACCAGCGGAATCTGTTGCTGCTTAAGACGCGCCAGCCACTCGCTAGCGGCCTGCCAGTTATAGTCATGATGATCGAGCAGCGAACCATCGAGATCGGTCACGATCAGCAGGGAGGAATCTAACGGGATCATCAATACACTCCTTACGCCCAAAGGCATCCGTAAAGCGACGTGTAATCAGTATAATAGCGTAATCACGATCACACTTTTCCTTGCCGTCAGCGCGGCCACTATCCAGGATTATTCTTAAAACACAGCCGAAATACCGAAGCGGCTGCACGTTTTGTGCATGCAGAATTTCAGCCGTAGCGCGATGTTTTCGGTAACAGCAGTGCATGATTATGCAGACTTGTTCGAATTGCGTGCAGAATTGAGACTTGTCTTACTTCAGCTAAGGCGTACTCTGAAGCGGTGTTAAGATTTTCCTGGTGTAACGAATTTATTCTTTTTTCAACCCGGCCAGCGTGCCGGGTCTTTTTTTGAAATCGATTTCAGCGGTTCACTTCAGTGATGGTGAAATCACGAATATCAAGTTCAAACGCGTCGGCCAGTTCGGTGTAGGAGTCAAACGCTTCGCCATTCACCTTCACGCGGTGCGCATCTTCAGCCTGCATAAACTCCTGCACTTCGCCTGACGTTTTTTTCTGAATCGCTTCCAGCAGCGCGTCCACGTCGATGTTCACTTCGCGCTGCACGTTATCGCTGTACTCTTTTGCTGTAGCCATTACGGCCTCCCGGAGGCAAACGGATTCCTGACAAGTATAGACGGTGACACCGGGCGAGGGACGTGGACGGGAAACGGGCAAAAAAAGCCCGCGCTGCGCGGGCAAAAATCCTTGTTACTTTTAGGTTGACTGCCCCTTTGGGGTTGGTGCAGTGCTGACAAGTGTACGAGGGTGCCGCGTCAAAAGTCTTTCCGGGAAACGTTAAGAAAGTGAAAAGCCCGGCTTTGACACTTCTTTACCCGCTGCATCCCCCATTCTGGCATAAAGCAGCTATGCTTACAGCTGGTTGATTATTATGGTTATCAGGGAGTTAGTATGGATTTAATTCGGATCATTATTTCCATTCTGTTGCCACCGCTGGGCGTGTTTTTACAGGTCGGCTTTGGCGGCGCCTTCTGGCTCAACATTCTGCTGACGCTATGTGGTTACATCCCCGGCATCGTGCATGCGGTGTGGGTAATCGCCCGACGCTGATCGCGATCAGGCAGCGCTGACTATCTTCCGTTACACTATGCGCAGGACTGTTTCTGGAGAGAAATCAATGAAGGTCAATGACCGGGTAACGGTAAAAACCGACGGCGGCCCACGTCGCGTCGGTACTGTGCTGGCTGTGGAAGGCTTTAATGAGGGCACTATGTATCTGGTGGCGCTGGAGGATTATCCGCTGGGGATCTGGTTCTTTAATGAGAGCGATCACGCCGAAGGCGTGTTTGTCGAGCCGTATGCGGGGGAAGGGTAGTCTGGTTTTTTTCGCCTTGCCTTCATGTTGTTCTCACGTTGCCCTTACCCTAACCCTCTCCCGCATGCGGGAGAGGGAACCGTTTAGAGCCGGCGCTAAGTCGCTCAGTATTACACCATTCCAGAAGCGTTGAGTGAAAACCATACTCAACAGCCGCACGGACAGCCCCCTCTCCCGCAAGCGGGAGAGGGATGGGGTTAGGGAAAAATACCGCACCCCACCTCACTCCTCTTAAAACGTCTCCCAGTTATCATTGCCCGGTGCAGCCAGCGCCGGACGTGGAGCGAGCGCAGGGGCTTTCAGCGCTGGCTGTGGCGCAGCAGCGACCAACGAGGCTGGCGTATCATTCAGGCGGAACACTGCCACCGCCTGCGTCAGTTTACCTGCCTGATCTTCCAGCGAAGCCGCGGCTGAAGAGGCTTCCTCCACCAGCGAAGCGTTCTGCTGCGTCACGTTATCCATCTCGGTCACCGCTAGGCGACCTGCTGAATGCCACGGCTCTGCTCATCAGACGCCGCCGCAATCTCGGCCATAATGTCGGTAACGCGGCGCACCGCTTCGACAATCTCGCCCATGGTGCTGCCGGCTTCACCGACCTGATGCGAGCCGTTACTGATCAAATCCACCGACTCGGCAATCAGCGACTCAATCTCTTTCGCCGCCTGCGCACTGCGCTGCGCCAGATTGCGCACTTCACTGGCGACCACGGCGAAGCCACGGCCCTGTTCCCCGGCGCGCGCGGCTTCTACCGCAGCGTTCAGCGCCAGGATATTGGTCTGGAAGGCGATACTGTTAATGACGTTGGTAATCTCGGCGATTTTCTTCGAGCTGCCGGAGATGTTATTCATGGTTTTCACCACGCCGCTCACCAGTTCGCCGCCGCTGCGCGCTTTGCCTGACGCATCGGCGGCCAGCTGGCTGGCGTGATGGGCGTTTTTGGCGTTCTGCTTCACCGTGGCGGTGAGCTGCTCCATGCTGGCAGCAGTCTGCTCCAGCGCAGAAGCCTGCTGCTCGGTGCGTGATGACAGATCGGTGTTACCCGCGGAGATCTCGCTGGAGCCCTGATAAATCGCCACCGCGCCTTCACGGACTGTGCCGACGGTGCGCACCAGGGACGCCTGCATCAGCTGTAGGTTGTGCAGCAGGCTGCCAATTCCGTTGCGACCGTAGGCCTGCTCGGGGGCGGTGAGATCGCCCTGCGCGATGCGCTCAATGCGACCAACCGACAGGCGCAGCGGATTGATCACCACACGGCGCAGGAATACGAAGGTGAGCAGCACTAGCACCAGCAGCAACGCGGCAGCAAAAGCCGCAGCCATCGCGATAAAACCGACGCGCGACTGATGCGCCGCTTCGGCGTTAATCGCTTCGGCGCGTTCGGTGCGGCTCTTAATCGCCTTCAGCAGCACAGCATTATAAGCATCATCCAGCTTGCGGGTGACATCGGTCTCCTGCGCGACAATCCCCTCAAAGCTGCCCTGTTTCGCCGACTCAATCATCGGCTTCAGGCCTTTATCAATATAGGCGTTGAAACTGGTGGTGAGCGGACCGTCGAGCGCCAGGTCAGCCGGCGTCTTCATTTTGCGATCCATATAAATTTTGAAGCCCTCGCGCGCCTGTTTAATGCGCGTTTCGGTGCGCGCCAGATCGGCACGATAGCCATCCATTTCACCGATGCGCGCCGCCGCGCACGACTGCAGCACGTTCAGGCGTGCGGTACGCAGATGGTTTTAGCTGTTAGAAATGCCCATGCGCACCTGAATCTCATCGGTGGCGTCATTGAGGGAATTATTGCTCTGAATCAGAAAGTAGCTGGCGAGTCCAATGCACAGGGCAAAAAGCAGCAGAATGCCACCAAAGATCATGCTGAACAGAGGCATCAGGCGTAGGTTTTGCCAGATGCTGAGCTTATGTTGCTCATCTATAGATGCTGTTTTCATTTCCTTGCTCTCATAGTGGTAGGGGTTCTGAAAACAAGCATCGGCAGCAGGGGATAAAGGCTTAGCGGGGAAATGGGATCGCGCTCGCAAAACGCATAAAAACAATCAAAGCCAGTCGCAGGGACTGGCCTTAACCACAAAACGTATTATCGTTGGGTGAAATTATCGCACGTTGACATAAATGCCCGAGGTAACATTATCAGTCAGGCGCACCACATGATAAATAACCTGTTTATTATGCGTTTTAATTTTGCCTTATATGTAACGAAACAGTTTTCGCTTTGATTTGCATCTTATCCGAAATCTGAATGGTGTCATGACCTGACATCCACATCTTCAGCATATTCGATTCAGTCTGGCTCAATGTTAGTGGATGAATATCCAGCCCGGCAGAAATGCGCGGTGACGCATTGAGTTTCTTTTGCAGGTCGGTGCCCAGCAGGGAGTCCAGTGTCGATGTTTTTATCTATTTTGACTTAATAATCAGGTTATTACGAACGTAGAGGTATTCCTCTAAATGGATATTCGAGATCGCCATAAAAATAAAGAATAGCGTATCCGGATGCTGCATGATAATAGAACGAATACGATCGCTGGAATTGGATTCATGAATAAAGCATTCTTCGTTAATAAATACTATGCCCGGCTTTAATTGCTCACACCGTTGTTGCAATTGTTCGATGTCAGACACGGAAGTAATATTTTTCTTTTTGACTCCTTTTGCCGACATATAGTCTGACAAACCCAAGCGTGTGTAGTTACATAAATCCATAATAATCGTTGGCATTATAGCGACCCTCACCAATTTGTTATCCTTTTAATCAACGATGAATACGCGTTTGCGGTACGAGAGAGATTTCCAAAGACACTTTTTTATTCTGCTCGGCAGACTGGCGTAATGCATTCCTGCGCCATCTTGACTCGTCCCTGACCCGTTCTGCGAAGTTTATTGTGTTACTTCCACGTCACTCTTGTCCCCGCGATAGTGGGAATCGCCGGGAATTTGGTTTATGTGTTTCTTTCGCTCTGTTTTGAGAGCCCTGTCACTATCGCGCAAGTCACAGACAAATCTGATAGGACAATTCTTAAAAACATTTGAATCGCGAAAGTGTGACGTTTCAGCGAGTGTTGACAATGCCGGAAAAAAAGGATTTAGACAAGAAAAATCGCTGTAATATTTTTTTTGTTTAAAAACAGCTCTTTGAGCATTTTATCAACCGATTCACCGGCTTAACCGGCTTAGGAATCGTCTGACTAAAATACGCGAAGCGCCGTTTAATAAGAATAATTTTCATTATAAATGCGCATTTATGAGAATATCCTCAGTTGATATTTTGAAAAATACGGTTCGAAAAATGCATAAAATGTTTTTGATTACTTAACTATCGTATAAGAAAGTTAACAGTATCGTTAATCAACGGGCAGGGGAAAGTTCTGATACAAACTGCGCGAGTAAATCAAAGACTTCACCGAACAGATGTTCACAGAAAGGTGCAAGCAACGGCATCATCATACCCAGACTCAGGATCCCCACCGTTAAGGTGATTGGGAAGCCGATGGCGAAAACCGACAGCTGAGGTGAAACGCGGTTTAACAAACCTAGTGCCAAGTTTAGCGTGAGGAGCAGAATTATTAAGGGTAGCGCTAACATCATGCCATTAAGGAAAATTAGGCTGGCAGCTTTGGTCAGCGCCATGAAGGCGTTGGCGTTGAGTGGCTGATCGTTAATCGGCAATGTGTGAAAACTGTCCACCAGTAATGAGATCAACCACAGGTGACCGTTGAAGGTCAGGAACAGCAGCATCGCCAGCATGTCGAGAAAACGGGCCAGTAGCGGCATGTTGATCCGGCTGTTCGGGTCGAGCAGGGTGGCAAAAGAGAGGCCCATCTGCAGACCAATCATCTCACCGACCAGCCGCATGGCAGAAAAGGCCAGCTGCATGGTCAGACCAATACCGACGCCAATCAGCAACTGCTGTACCAGCATCCAGAAACCGGCCGGGGTAAACAGCGTCACTTCGACCGGAGGCAGCAGCGGCATCAGAATCCAGGTTGTCACCACCGCCAGTCCAATTTTGACCCGTTTGGGAATCGAACGTTCATTCAGCAGCGGGGCGCTGGCAAATAGCGCCAGCAAACGCACCATCGGCCAGAAGAATTGCGCCACCCAGTGCACCAGCTGGCTGCTGTCGAGGGTGACCATTAGCCGATGATGTAAGGCAGGTTGCTGAACAGGGTACGGATGTAGTCCAGCATCAGGTTAAGCATCCACGGTCCGGCCACCACGGCGGTGGCCGCAACGGCAAGAATTTTCGGGATAAACGACAGCGTCTGTTCGTTAATCTGCGTTGCCGCCTGCAGGATACTGATCAGCAAACCGCTCACCATCGCCACCAGCAGCAGCGGAGCGGCCATCATCAGGGCGATACGCATCGCTTCCTGGCCCATTACCATTACCGATTCCGGTGTCATGTTGCGCTCCTGTCGAGAGAGAGGTGAGGGCGGAAAGCCACTCAGGAGTAAAAACTTTGTGCCAGCGAGCCCACCAGCAGCTGCCAGCCATCCACCAGCACGAACAGCATCAGCTTAAACGGCAGCGAAATGGTGGCTGGCGGCACCATCATCATCCCCAGCGCCATCAGTACGCTGGCGACCACCAGGTCGATGATCAGAAACGGAATAAAGACGGTGAAACCAATCTGGAAAGCGGTTTTCAGCTCGCTGGTGACATAGGCGGGCAGCAAAATACGCATCGGCACCGCTTCCGGCCCCTGAATCGGCGCGCTGTTGGCGAGACGGGCGAACAGGGCCAGGTCGGTTTCGCGCGTCTGGCGCAGCATGAACTCACGCAGCGGCTGGGCACCTTTGTCGATCGCCACGTCCATGCTGATTTTGTCCTGGCTGAACGGCAGATAGGCATCGGTGTAAATCTTGTCGAAGGTCGGCGCCATGATAAAGAAGTTCAGAAACAGCGCGAGACCCAGCATCACCTGATTCGGCGGCGCGGATGGCGTGCCCAGTGCGTTACGCAGCAGACCAAACACAATAATGATGCGGGTGAAACTGGTTATCATCAGCAACACCGCCGGAATAAAGGTCAGCGAGGTAATGAAGACCAGCGTTTGCACCGGCAGCGACCAGCTCTGGCCGCCATTGGCCAGCGGCTGGCTGATCAAACCCGGCAGCTGCGCATGGGCAGCCGGTGCCAGCAGCATCAGCAGCGGCAGAAGAGGGAGCAATCGACGCATCATTGGGGGTTTTCCGGGACGTTTAACCAGGTTCTGAAACAGCTGACGAAAATCCTGCGGCGCCGCGCTGACGGGCAGACACGCTTCCGGTGGCAGCGGCGACAGCGAGTGCAGATGAGTGATCTGCTGAGCGGTGACGCCCAGCACTAAACGCGCATCAGCGGTATCAACAATCACCACCCGCTTCTGACGGCCAACCTGCACGCTGGCGCTGACTTTCAGCGCCTGGCCGCTCACCGCTTTCGGCGCAAAGCCGAGGCGTTTCGCCAGCCAGCCGCAGGCCAGAATCAGCAGCACGATCACCGCCAGCACGCTGCTGACTTGCCCAACGACCGAACTGGTGGACACCACCGGCTGGGCGTGAGCGGGCTGAACGGTTTGCGCGTTTTTTAACATGATTAGCGGCTCAGACGACGCATACATTCGGACGGGGTAATAATGTCGGTGATGCGCACGCCATATTTGTCGTTCACTACCACCACTTCACCCTGCGCGATCAGATAGCCGTTGATCAGGATGTCCAGCGGCTCGCCGGCCGGGCCGTCAAGCGCCACCACCAAACCCTGCGTCAGGCGCAGCAGCTCTTTGATGGTCATCTTGGTACGGCCCAGTTCCACGGTCAGTTTGACCGGGATATCCATGATCAGATCGATGTCCTGCAGCGAGCCGCTGGCGGCGCTGGCCTCAAGCGACTTAAATACGTTATCGCCTGGCTTCGCCGCACTGCTGGTCGCCGCCTGCTCGTCCATCGCTTCAGCCCACAGATCGTCCGCAGAGATATCATCGGACGGTTTTTTGCTGTCACTCATTGGGCTGTTCCTCATTCAGCGAATTCAAAATCGGGTTAATCTGATGTTCTACACGCAGCGCATACTGGCCGTTGAGCGTGCCATACTGGCTCGTCAGTACCGGTACGCCGTCGACGTGGGCAATGATGCGGTCCGGCTTCTCAATGGGCAGGACGTCACCAAGTTTCAGTTGCAAAATACGTGACAGACGCAGCGACGTTTCAGCGAAGTGGGCAATCAGCTCCAGCTCCGAGTGCTGCACCTGTTTCACCAAATTGTCGCGCCAGTGGTTATCTTCCTGACGCGAGTTCTCCAGCGGTGGATTGACCAGCAGCTCACGCAGCGGCTCAATCATCGAAAACGGAATACAGATATTGAACTCACCCACCAGGTTGCCAATCTCCACCTGGAACGGCGTGTTGACCACGATATCGTTCGGCGAGGTGGTGATGTTGGTGAACTTCACCTGCATTTCCGAACGCACGTATTCCACTTCCAGCGGATAAATGGCTTTCCATGCGTCGCTGTAGCCTTCCAGCGCCAGCTTGAGCATGCGACGAATCACGCGCTGCTCGGTGTGGGTGAACTCACGGCCTTCCACTTTGGTCGGAAAACGACCGTCGCCGCCAAACAGGTTATCCACGGCGATAAACACCAGGCTCGGCGAGAACACCACCAGCGCAGTACCCCGCAGCGGCTGCAGGTGAATCAGGTTCAGGTTGGTTGGCACCGGCAGGTTGCGGGCAAACTCATGGTACGGCTGAATCTTGATTGCCCCAACGCTGATATCCGGGCTGCGGCGCAGCAGGTTGAACAGCGCCATACGGAAATGACGGGCAAAACGCTCATTGATGATCTCCAGCGCCTGCAGACGCTCGCGCACCACGCGACGCTGGGTATTGGGATCATAGGGGCGGATATCGCCATCGGCCCCTTTGGAACTGTTCTCTACTTCCGCACTGTCACTGTCGCCATTGAGCAGCGCGTCAATCTCAGCCTAGGAGAGAATGCTATCGCCCATTAAGTCACCTCAAAATGAAGGTGGTAAACAGCACGTCACTGACTACCTGCGCAGGTTGACCTTTTACCAGCGGTGGCGCCAGCACCTGTTTGATCTGTTCAACCAGGGCCTGTTTGCCTTGCTCGGTTGCCAGCGCGTTGGCGCTTTGACGTGAAAGCAGCAGCAGCAAACGGCTGCGCACCTCAGGCAGGTAGTCATTCAGCCGACGACGGGTATCCTCATCCGGCAGACGCAGGGTAAAGCCTACGTACAGCACGCGATCGGGATCGTTGTCGGGATTGACTAGGTTAACCGTAAACGTATCCATTGCAAAAAATACCGGGGCGGGCGGCGGCTCCACTTTGGCAGCCTCCGGCTTGTCACCCTCGTGTTTATTCATCATTCGCCAGACTGCATAGCCTGCCACGCTGCAAGCGGCCAGCGTTACAATCAGTAACACCGGAATTAGTAATGAACGTTTGCGGCCTTTAGCTTTCGCGTTATCAGACATGTTTGCAGTTACTTCCTGTGAATTATGTGCAAGCCTCTCGGCTTACCTGGACAGATTATCCCGCGTCTTAAGTCAAACAATGGGAAGAAAAGACGCGGGTTTTACGCTTACCTTCAGCGTTTAGTCGCTGTCAGGCAAAGATCTCGACAGCGCCGTTGCCGGTCGCGCGCGCCTGGAGGGCTGCCGGGACGGCAATAGGCGTTATCTCGTTGTCACTGTCCTGGGAAAGGGTAAAGCTGCCGTACTGGTCGTCGCGACGTCCTTCCTGCTGGCCCTGATAACTCTGGCCCTGTGCGAAGGCGTCGCTGTTGACATTACTCTGTCCCAGGTTAATACCGCTCTCCGCCAGCGCCGTACGCAGCTGTGGGAGCGCCGCTTCCAGCGCGGCCCTCACATGGCTGTGGCTGGAAACCATTGTTAACTGTGCCTGATCTTTATCCAGCGTCAGGCTGATCTGTATCGCGCCGAGGTCTTCCGGATGCAAACGTAATTCGGCATTCTGCTGGCCGTTACGGCTGAACATCACAATCTGCTGGCTCAGCGCCTGCTGCCACTCGTTGCTGCCCAGCTGCGCATTCAGAATCGGCGTGGAAGGCGCGCTGCTGGTGCTGGCCGTGGTGCTGACCAGCGGACTGGTACTGCTCAGCGGGATGCTGATGGCCGGCGCGCTGCTGTCATGGCTGCTGACCATCTCGCGCCGCTCTTCCGGTTTGCTCAGCGTGCTCAGCACCTGCTGAAAACTCTCATCCAGCGTCATACCGCTGTTGCTGGCCGGCGTGCCGCTGGCGGCAGTGCTCTGCATCGGGCTATGGCTGACACCGGTCAGGCTGGTCAGCGAATCGCTGCCTTTAGATTGCTGGCCATCCGGCTTCGCCTGTTCCTCTTTCAGCACGCTTTGCAGCGAACTGTTAAGTAACGCAGCGTTCAAGCTGGTGCGCGCCTCACCCCGGGTCTCCAGCGGGGTGCTGTTATCCGCTGGCTGGCTGCTGCGGTTTTCGACCACCGCAGGCAACATGGCAAACAGCGTCTGCACATTCTGTAAGTCGCTGGCAGTTAACGAACTTGCCGCGCGCTTGTCATTATCATCGGCTGATTTCAGTCCGGCTTTAGTGTTTTCCGGCTGTAAAAGTGCGTTTAACGCCTCTGGTTTGTCCAGTGCCTGCAACAGCGCGCTTAATGACGCTTTTGTGACGTTTTTCGCGTCAATTTCTGCAGCTAGATCAGCGGATTGCGCGCCATTCCCCTGCTGCTTAACCAGTGTCAGCAGGCGGTTGCCTAGCTCGGTAATAAATCCCTGCGGCAGGGTGTCAGCAGCGGACAGATTGTCCACTGCCGCTGAAGGTTGCGCTTTGCCGGTTTTAGCAAGCTGTGTCAGCAGTGTTGGCAGCGTGTTCATTCGCCTTTCCTCAATGCGGCCCGTTGGGCAAATTCATCCATCCGTTTCTGATCGAGACGGCTTTCCTGTCGTAATGCGTTCTCTTCCGCGCGGGTAATCAGCGTCTGATAGGCATTCAGCTTCTTATGCTTTTCACGCCAGTTGCTCAGCGCCTGTTCCAGCCGCTGGTTCCACTGATTAAGCTGCTGGCGATGCTGTTCGATGGCTTTTTCCAGCGTCTGAATAAACTGGTGATAATTGCTTCAGCGCGTGCTGGCGATGCCGCCGGACATATCCTGATTGAGCTTGTTACGGTACTCATCCTGGTAATCGAGCAGCATGCTGAGCTGCTGATCGGCCTGCTGCTGACCGCGACGCATGTCGCCGAGGTGGATCACCGCCTGTTCCAGATCCTGCTCCGCCAGGTCGCGCAGCGTATCAATCGCATTGGCTGTCTTCATCGCGTTACCTCAAGTCGGGCGGCGTTAGCCGAACATCGCCTGCAGGTGCAGACAGGCATCGTCATAATCGCTGCGTTCAAAAATGCCCTGCTGCAGGAAAGCTTCCATCTGCGGATAGAGCTTAATGGCCCGGTCCAGCATCGGATCGCTGCCTGCGGCATAAGCGCCGACGCTCACCAGATCGCGGTTACGCTGAAAGCTGGAGAGCAACTGCTTGAACTGGCGCACGCGCGCATAGTGGGTTTCATCAATCAGCGCGGTCATGGCACGGCTGATCGACGCTTCAATATCAATGGCCGGATAGTGACCGGCCTCCGCCAGGCGACGCGACAGCGCAATGTGGCCGTCGAGAATAGCGCGCGCCGAGTCGGCAATCGGGTCCTGCTGGTCATCGCCTTCGGTCAGTACGGTATAGAACGCGGTGATTGAACCGCAGCCGTGAATGCCGTTGCCGGCGCGTTCTACCAGCGCCGGCAGCTTAGCGAACACCGAAGGCGGATAGCCTTTGGTGGCCGGCGGCTCGCCGATCGCTAGGGCGATCTCACGCTGCGCCATGGCGTAGCGGGTGAGGGAGTCCATAATCAGCAGCACGTGCTGGCCGCGATCGCGGAAATCTTCAGCGATGCGCGTGGCATAAGCGGCTCCCTGCATACGCAACAGCGGCGAAACGTCGGCCGGCGCGGCGATCACCACCGAACGCGCGCGCCCTTCGGCTCCGAGAATGTTTTCGATAAACTCTTTAACTTCGCGGCCACGTTCACCAATCAGGCCCACCACGATGACGTCGGTTTTGGTGTAACGCGCCATCATGCCGAGCAGCACCGATTTCCCCACGCCGGAGCCGGCAAACAGCCCCATACGCTGGCCGCGGCCCACGGTGAGCAGGGCGTTGATCGCCCGCACACCGGTATCCAGCACATCATGGATCGGCGTACGCTGCAGCGGGTTGAACGGTGCGGTGATCAGCGGCGCGCGGTAGCCGGTTTCCGGCGCGGGCAGGCCATCCAGCGGCTTGCCGCTGCCGTCCAGCACGCGGCCGAGTAGCTCCGGACCCAGCAGCAGCTGTTTACCGCTGTGATCGCCGTGCACGCGGGCATAAACGCGCGCGTCGGGCAGAATGCCGTCGACCTCTTCCAGCGGCATCAGAAACAGTTTCTGGCCGTTAAAGTCGACCACTTCGCTTTCCACTTCGGTAATCGTGCCGTTGTCGTGGCGCTCAATAATGCAGGTGGCGCCCAGCGGCAGCTGCAGGCCAGTGGCTTCCAGCACCAGACCGGTGGCGCGCGTCAGGCGGCCATAGCGGCGCACCGTCTGCACCTGACTGATGTGGTCTTCAAAACTGTCGAGCACGCCCAGCCAGCGCGAAAGGCGTGACGTCATCAGAATGCTCCCGGTGCCGCCAGACGGCGCACGATAAGCAGGATTGCTTTCTGTTCGTTCTCCACCGCGGACATACGTACCGGGCCACGGTTGGCGAGGTCGTCGCGCAGGATATCGGCGGCGCGCGCCGACATGTTCTTGAGGAATTTCTCGCGCAGCGGCTGCTCGGCGCCTTTCAGGGCAATCAGCAACTGCTCGGACTCCACTTCCTGCAGAAGGCGCTGGATACTGCGGTCGTCCACTTCCACCAGGTTTTCGAACAGGAACATCTCGTCGATGATCTTCTGCGCCAGCTCGCCGTCGAAGTCGCGTACCGCTTCGATAACCGCTTCTTCCTGCTGAGTTTTCATCGGGTTGATGATTTCAGCTGCGGTTCTCACGCCGCCCATCTTCGCGCGCTTGAGATTGGTGCCATCCAGCAGGCCGTTGAGCACTTCGGTCAGCTCCGCCAGCGCCGCCGGCTGTACGCCGCCGAAGGTGGCGATACGCAGCATGACATCGTGGCGCAGACGCTCGTCGAACAGTGCCAGAATATCCGCCGCCTGGCCGCGCTTCAGGTGCACCAGAATGGTGGCGATAATCTGCGGGTGCTCGTCGCGGATCAGATCCGCCGCCGCCTGCGGTTCCATAAAGTTGAGGGTTTCCATGCCGCTGGTGGTTTCGCGCGTTTCGAGGATGTCCTCCAGCAGGCTGGAGGCGCGCTCTTCGTCCAGCGCCTTGATCAACACCGAACGCAGGTAGTCGTTGGAGTTGAGGCTCAGCGCAGCAAACTGTTCGGCATCGGTTTCGAACTCGCGTAGCACGTTGGTCAGCTGCTTGTGCGAAATCTGTTTCATGCTGGCCATCGCGGCGCTGAGGTGCAGCACCTCACGCTGGTTGAGGTGTTTAAACACCTCCGCTGCACGCTCTTCGCCAATGGTCATCATCAGAATGGCGCTCTTTTCAGTACCGGTCAGACTCATAGTTCGTTACTCATCCATTCGCGGATAACCAGCGCCACAACGCGCGGATCGTTTTCTGACATATCGCGGATGCGCTGGCTCATCACCTCGGCGCTCATGCGGTTATTAGATTTGCGCTCCTTGTCCAGCTCGTCTTTATTGATCTGGACGCTGTAAGCGGCTTCTTCCTCACGGGCGGCAGCACGGGCAGCGGCGGCTTCGGCGGCGGCTTTCTCGGCTTCACGTTTACGCAGCAGCTGCGGACGCACCATTTTGCGGTAGAGGATGAAGGCAACCAGTGCCACCAGCAGCCAGCGACCGGCGGTCATCAGCTGTTCAAAGAACGACTGCTGCTGCCAGAAGGGCAGGTCGCCGCCGGTTGGCTCGGTAGTGTTGAACTGCGAGTTCACCACGTTGACGCTGTCGCCACGCGTTTGCGAATAGCCCATCGCTTCGCGGGTCAGATCTTCAATCTGTTTGATCTGCTGGTCGTTCAGGACCACCGCTTTGCCTTTGCGGTCATCGCGGTAGTTGACCACCACGGCGACCGACAGGCGCTGTACGTCACCGACGTTGAGTTTGGTGTGACGAATGGTGCGATCCAGCTCGTAGTTCACCGTGTCGTTGCGGCTGGAGCTGCTCGGGCCGCTGCTCTGCGCGGTGCTGGTCGAGGTGCCGGCATTCTGCGCGTTGTTGTTGTTCTGCTGGCCGTTAGCAGTGTTATTGTTCTGCTGTTGCGGGTTGGTGACCGGCGCGGTATTAGCCGGCGCAGGCTGATTCGACAGCGCACCCGGTACGCCGCCCGGATACGGGCTGCCGTTCTGAACGTTGGTGCTGGTCTGGTGTGAGCGAATCGCCGTGTTATTTGGGTTCGCATTCGGCTGATACTTCTCATCCGTCTGCTCGCTGCGGTCAAAGTTAATCTGCGCGGTCACCTGCGCATGCACATTACCCTGATCGAGAATCGGATTCAGAATGGCTTCAATCCGCTGCTGATAGCGTGCTTCCACTTCGGAGGCATATTTCAGCTGGGCATCGTTAAGATCGCGGCCTTCGCTGTCGGAGCGCGTCAGCAGGCGACCCGCCTGATCGACCACGGTCACATTGCCTAGTGGCAGACCGGCTACGCTGCTGGAGACCATGTGCTGAATCGCCTGAATCTGGCCCTTATCCAGCGCACGGCCCGGTTGCAGGTTCAGCGTTACTGAGGCAGACGGGGATTTTTGCTCGCGAACAAACAGCGTCGGTTTTGGCATCGCCAGATGCACGCGCGCGCTCTTCACCGGTCCGAGCGTTTCGATGGTGCGCGCCAGCTCACCTTCCAGCGCGCGCTGGTAGTTAATCTGCTCACTGAACTGGCTGATACCAAACTTCTCTTTATCCATCAGCTCAAAGCCTACCGAACCCCCTTTCGGCAGTCCTTGCTGGGCAAGGCGCAGACTCAGCTCATGCTCTTTATCGGCGGGCACCATCAGGGCGCCGCCATTTTCAGCGAACTGGTAAGGGATGTTCATCTGGGTGAGCTGGGTAACGATCGCGCCGCCATCCTCATCAGAGAGGTTGTTATAGAGAACGCGATAGTCGGGCGCTTTGGCCCACAGCACCAGCGCCAGAACCACGGCGATAGCTGCCGCGGCAGCAACGATTAATGGAATACGCGGATTTGCGCGCAGGCGGGCGAGAAGGTCATTAAAGCCTTTCTTTGCTGTATCCTGTGTGGCGGCTGCACTCGCATTCATGACCAATTCCTGCCTGACATAATTGACCGGGTGTATGTAGGTGGCAAAACTGACTCCCTGATACGCATCCCCGCCCGTTGATGCCGTGTTGCTGGCCGACGGGGTAGGGGAAAAAATGAAATTCCAATCTAATGCCTAGCATTATTTGATGAATCGTGTCACTTCGATGGCTAAATAAGCCGGGTTTTTTGCAGTCATTTAGCGCCTTTGTTCTATTGACAGTGTGTTAACTTTTCCTCCGTGAAAAAATGAACCCTTCATCTATGAGGTACAGGCAATGTCAATTCAGGCAATTGATGGCGCACTGCAGCAGCTGCAGCTGACGTCACTGCAGGCCAGTGGCAAACCGACCGAGTCCGCCAGTCAGCTCGATTTTGGTGCCACCATGAAAGCCACGCTGGATAAAATCAGCGCCACCCAAACCGCTGCGCGCAGTCAGGCGCAGGATTTTGAGCTGGGTAAACCGGGCATCCAGTTGAATGATGTGATGGTCGATCTGCAGAAATCGTCGATTTCGATGCAGATGGGAATTCAGGTGCGTAACAAGCTGGTCAATGCCTACAGCGAGATTATGAGCATGCAGGTCTAGCGGCGCGCACAATAAAAAACCGCCTGAAAGAGGCGGTTTTGTCAGGGTCAGGACAGTGACAATTTCTCGCTGATCGCCCTGTAGCCTTGTTCAGCAAAACGTTGCTGACTGATTACATTGTTTTTGGTGGGTTCAAACTAGGCACCGTCTTCACTGATAGAGAAAAACCAGATTTCGGGTTCTTCATCGCCGCGCTGTACCCAATAAAATCCTTCCTGCATTATCATGTCCTCCTCACAGAATATAGTTCAGCTACGCTGCGCTTAACAGCGTAACTGACAATATTCTCACCTGCAGACAAAAACTTAAGCAGAGTGTGACTCTTCCGGTGGCGTCAGTTTGCCACTCAGGAGTTTAAAACCGGCAGATTTAAAACGAGGCAGAGAAAGCGGTATAGGCTCCATCGGGCGATAAAAGCCGCGTCCAGCATCCCAGTACCATACCTCAGGCTCAGTTGTGCTGCTGCCTACCCAGTAAAAACCCGTTTCCATTAGTGCTCTCCAGAAATAAATGAAGGCACGCCTTCTCTAATTTCCGCAAAATAATGTATTAATTAAACTCAATGATCAATCTCCATTGCCGCTTCGCTTATTAACGCCAGCAGTCAGCGGCCGCGAAAATAACATCCCGTGGGTCGGTCCAGATATCATCGAAGGCAATTTACTGATCCTGATAAGGATCTTTTTTGTCATCCTGACTATCATCGCGCGTACGCGGGATTTCACCGTACTCACGAGCGTCATCCTGGGCTGGATGATCATCCTCTTCATAAGCATTACCTGCATGCGGTGCGGTTTCCGGTAAACCTTTGTGCACCTCGCCCTCGTTTTTACGCTCCTTATTGGTTTCGTGTTGTTTCATCTCTCTCTCTCCAGCAGGGGTTTTATTGTGATGAATTTTAGCTGATCGGTGGCCGTTTCTGGCGGCCGTAATCGTTTTCACACTCTACACGCAGAAAGGCTAAATTGTACAGTTTTGCAAAGTTGTACAAGTTTATGGGAGCTGTATAGAAGTGTGTGAGTCAGCGAGGAGAGAAAAAAATTTTGTTGAGCAGAAAGAGGGGGTTAGCACAGAGTCTGATATTTTATTCAGGTTAACTGCATGATTTTTCCTGTGAAAATGGCGATTTATTCTTGGAAAGAATGGCGAAATTGTTGTGCAAATCTCCTCTGACCACACGAAATGCTAACGGAATTGTTGTACAAGTTTTCCATCTTTGTATAACTTCTCGGTTGTGGCAGTCAGTCACACGTAACGAATGATGCTTTGCATCGCCTCTGAAGGTGTTGTGGATTTCCACTTTCAGAGGCTGCTTTTTTACCTGTGCTGATTCAAAAATTTAACCTGAGTAACCGATTAATCACTGCAGTCTTCACTGCAGCTCACCCGATGAGGCTTGTTATGGAACAGAATGCATTGGCGTCAACAGAGTCTCAATTGTCAGAATATTTCCAGCACGCGGGTTCAGAATATGCCAGTGAAAAAGAGATCATTGCTCTGATTTACAAACAGCTGGCGGCGGTGAAACTGCGCGTGAGCAATAAAGATATTATTCTGGCGCTGCTGGAGCGATTAGAGTCTGAACATGACGTGGTTCAGCTGGATATTTATCGCCAGGCACTGGAACTTATTGTTCAGCGCACGCCTGACGATATTGCTTCCTGAAACCTGTGTCTTTCGTACTCCACTCCTCCACTCCATTGCCGTAACACGGATGTTAGCTTGCCTATCTGCTTCGCCCCTTAGCATAGGGGCATTTATTCTTTTACCGCCTCGTTTATTATCTGAATAAGCCCAGCGTTAAGTGCCCGGTCGCTTCTCTTATCTGCTACAGTAATTGGCTGGAGTAAGCTTTCATGCAAGCAGGGTTACTCATTACGCCAGAGGGCGTATCACTTTATCGGGCACGCATGAATGTCTGATTCGCGGCGCAGGCTGCTGGGCAAACCTATGAATGATGGTTATTACTGGATTAAAGATGGCGAGCGTCATCCGGAAGTGTGGCTGTACCAGAAGCAGTTTGGCTGGTTTCGCCCGTGCAGCGCGGTGCCAATGACGCAGCGCACGTTTGAGCTGATGAAATACGTGGTGCTCAGTGAACGGCTGGAGGAACCGGCGCGTGAGACTGAGTGTTAAGCGCGTGACCGCCGTAATCACGGCGGTCAGCGTGTGCAATTATTTGATTTCCGGCCAGGCCACAGTCGGGAAACCATTAAACTGCGGACGGGCAAATAGATAGCCCTGGAATTGACTGACACCGACCGCTTCCAGCCACATCCACTCCTCTGCTTTCTCCACGCCTTCAGCAATCACCACCATCTCCAGCGAAGCGCAGCACTTAATGATGGCATGCACAATCGCCTGTTTTGGGCCGCTTTTGTGCACGTCACTGATGATTTCCCGATCGATTTTGATCTTATCCGGCTGGAATTTAGACAGCAGCGACAAACCCGCAAACCCGGCACCAAAGTCATCCAGCGGCAGGCTGATACCGGCCGCCTTAAGTTTTCTTACTTCTGCCGTAAACTCTTCGGCACGCGAGATGATTTCATTCTCCGTCACTTCCACCACGATCTGCTCCGGTACCAGACCGTTGGCCGCGATTTCCTGCAGCAGGAACTCCACCGCATTCGGGACGGTGACCAGCGACATCGGCAGCAGATTGATGGTCAGCGTCTGCTCGCCGAGGCCAAGATTTTTCGCTAGGTTAAAGGCCAGACTTTTGGACTGAATATCGGCGTGGTAAATCGCATCGCCGCCAAACGCAGAAAAATACTCCTGCGGAGAACCACCGTCCGGCGTGCGAATAGCGCTTCATAGGCCGTAATACGCCGCGAGAAGGGATCGGACAATCGGCTGAAACGCAAACCGGCAATCCTGCACATAGTGCTGCAAACTCTCCAGCTGACGCTGGCTTTCCGCATCAGTAATAAATTCCTAGGTATTCGCCGGCGGGATCTCGAAATAGTTCTCTTTTTTCCGCGCCTCAACGAAGGTGCGCAGGAACTGCAGTGCACGGTCGTCATTGGTCAGCTGGTAACGCGAAGTGCCTTTATCCAGCACCGCCTGTAGCACGCTGGATTTGTCGTGCTCGCGCAGGTCAAACAGCTCCATACCGACGTTACCAAAGCGCCGGGCTGGCGCGAAGTCATGCATCAGCTTCACCAGATTGTGATGGCGGGCGTCGCGGCAGATACGGTCGTAAATGCCCTGAACGGCCTGATCGGGTCCTTCAAGCAGCTGGAAGAAATGCCGTCCATCAAACAACAGAATGCCGGTGACATCTGAAACTTCGTTTTTCTTATTGGCTTTGCCAACCATATCCTCCAGCGTTTTGATGGGAACGTGATCATAGAGGTGGCTGCGGTAAAGGATGGTAGTCAGCATGAGATTGTCCGGCGCTATCGTTATTTTGCCTTACATTAACAGCCAGACGGCAGGATCTGTCCAGCGCTGAGACGCCTGATCGTTAACTATTTTATAAAATGCCACTTAACCGAAGCGGCTAGCGGGTCACGCTAGGTGAAATTTTTACTCAACCGCTGGCCAGCGATGTTAACGATAAATAAATTCGATTGAAAGGATAAATGAAAAGCGTATCGTTAGCCGGGTTAACCGGAGGTGATAAAGATGTTGCGTGATTATTTGAAGATTTATGAAAGCGATCGTTTAGTTGAACAGAGCTTGTTACGCCTGCATAACCGGGGACAGGAAGATGTCACCGAATGGCATATTGTCGGTGCCAACGGTGAGCACAAAGGCAGCGTGGTGCTGTTCGATAAACTGAGTAACCGCCGCTCTTATCGCGTCAGTTACCGTATAACGCAAACCGATCTCTAGGGGAGGGTGGTCGTCGATCATCTCACCGACACGTTGTGATTTTTGCCGTAGTCTTTTGTTGGATTTGACCCGCCGCGTGGCGGGTTTTTTGCCTGCTTCAGCGGCTGCCGCGCCGCCGCATTTCCACCAGCGTGCCAATCAGTTCCAGCGCACTTTTCTGACTCTGCTGCACGGGAAAATCTTCGTTCAACGGCCGTAACGAGAAAATTTGCTCGTCGTGCATCCGAATAATTCGCACCATCGCGACTTCGTCTACCCGCGCCAGCACCACATCGCCCGGCTGGGGCACGTGTTGCGGATCAAAAATCAACCGGTCGCCGGCGCGATACGCCGGGTTCATGGCGTCATCTTCCAGCGTAACCGCCAGAGCACTGTCGCTCAGCGGTTTGTCACTGTAAAGAAAGCGGACAGCCTGCTGCTGCCACTGCAGTCGTTGCTTATTCAGCCAGTCCGCGGCCTGCACCAGCGTGACCAGCGGCACGGCAGTGAGAGCGGGGGAAGCGTGCGTACTGGCAAACGGCTGGCCGTCGCCATCAATAATCCACGCCGCGCTACACTGCAGCAGCTCCGCCAGCCGCAGCAGATGCTTACCACGCGGCACCGTCTCCTCTTTTTCCCACTGCGAAACCGCAACGTGCGACACGCCAATGCCATTGGCCAGCGCCTGCTGCGTTAATTTCAGTGCTTTACGGCGCTGGCGAATGCGCTCACCACCAGATTCTTTTTTCATCATCTTGACAACTCCTTCAGGCTTGACTTAAGTATACTTTAAATAATTATTTAAAGTATACTTAAATCTGCCGCTGGCCGTGTCACTGGTGAGAGAGGCCAGCGGGTTGTCCGGCTAACCCTCGCCAAGTGAGAGAGGTAGGGCATGGTGAGTAGTTTGGTCACCATGCGTAGGCGCACTGCTGCTTGGCGGTGGCGCGGCAGCGGTGTTCTGGAAACCCCTGATGGCGGGGATCGCGTCAATCGTCACCAGCAATCGCGCGGGCGGCGAGATCATCACCAGCTACAAAGAGCAGGTGCTGCTTCTCAAGGAGAGCCATGCGCTGATGCGCCAGGAAAACGATGAACTGCGTATCCGTCACGATAAAAACCTGCGGCGTATCTCATCGCTGGAGACCGATCTACGTTTGATCAAGAACGTACTCGGTATCCTGCTGGCGACCACCGAAGCCGAGCACAGCGATAAGTTTCGCAGCCAGATTAATCAATTGATCACCACTCTGGAGGAGAACCGCGATGAACTGCTGGTGCGAAGCCACCGCCGTCATCTGATGCTGGGTGGCCTGCTGATGCTGTTATCGCTGCTGTGTGTGGCGATGACCATTCTGTTTCTTTACGTCAATAACGACGCCAACCGGCGCGTGGAGGAGATTCGCCAGCAGTACCGGGCCATCTCCGATCGACGCGAAGCAAAGGTCGCCGAACTGACCAGCCAGCTGGTTGAGCTGCAGAAAAAGCTGGATGCCCAGCCGCCGCGCAGCGCCAGCCACACCACAACGCCTTCCACGCCGTCGGCCGGGCAGCAAACCGCGCCAGAGCAGCGGCGCTAAGGAGGACCTGATGCGTATTACCGAGCGGATCGCAGTCCGTTTGCATCAACTGCGGTCTTTATTTAGCAATAAGGAGAAAATTATGAGCGATCAAACTGTCATCAACCCAACCAGCGCTGCGGCGCAGCAGGCATTGTCACCGCTGGAGAGTTTTGCGAACGAAATGGCCGGCACGGCTGCGGTGCCGGCTGCGGCTGACAGCGCAGCTGATAGCCTTGCCCAGCCAGCGACACAGCCGGCAGCCGCAACACAAGCCGCGCAACCGGCAGCGGCAGTGCCCGCCAGCACTGAGCAACCGTTTCATGCGGACGCCCCGGTCGATCTCGATCAGCAGCTGGCAACGCAGGATACGCTGGCGAACGGCTCGGCCAGCGCAGGCTCCTCAGCGGCCGCCACGCTTGGCGTGCGCAACGCGCAGACCGCAGCGCCGGTTGTTGTCACCGCTGCCAGTGATGCGGTGGCGCAGGATATCAGCGCCGGGGTGAAGGACTTTGTCCAAGCCTTCAGCTTTGTTGAACAGGGCGTGATTAAGCTGGGCAGCGCCGCGAAGGATGAACTGATTGCGCTGGCGAAGAAGTATCTGTAATTCAGGCGGGCAGGGATGCCCTGATCACCCGTTCGGCAGCGTGATCTGCTTTTCCAGTTCCAGTGGGTTTCGCTGCCGGCTATTAATCTTTTTAGCGGGCGAGCCGAAGTAGATCGACCACGCGTCGGTATCGCGCGTTATCAGTGAATTGGCGCCTACCGCCGTTCCCTCTGCCAGCGTAAGGCCGGGCATAATAATGGATTGTGAACCGACGATAACATGTCGGCCCAGCACCACTTTCCCCGAGGTTACGCCGGTCAGGTGGGCAGGCACGGTGGGATTGGTCATGAATTCTCCACTGTAGTCATCACTTTTCGAGTAGATTTTTACGCCCTGCGAAAGCCCCGAGAAATCCTCCATTTCTACACCGGCACCCGCCAGTACGGCACAGTAACCGCCAATATGAATGTAGGAGCCAAGCGTCAGATACCCATCGCCGGCAGCCACGAGGGTCGAGAATCCGTCGATGCGCACGTGATCGCCAAGAGTGATATTGTGCAGGCCAATAATGGTGCAGTTTTTTGCCACCATGACCTGCCTACCGACGTGTTTGAAGCCGAAACTGTTCAGCTCATGTTCGGTGTAATAACCAGGATTGAAAGGTTCAGTCGACACAATGCATTCTCCGGATGATCGGGGCTGGTGTGCCATTATAGGTGCGAAGGCAACAGTCTGTAGCGGAAGAAAAGCGGTAAATCTGACGTCAATTCATCTCAATCAGCACAGGAATGGAGAGTAAGTTAAGATAATTCTGCAGGCGGCTTCGCTATTATCTGCTAACTTTAATTGCTCAGGCGTTATTTTAACTGGCTTTATCAGCAAAAAGGAAAATAGCATGAGTGATACAGAGGCAATCAAAACCAAAACTGACTACCTGTGTGATGTCACCTCACAGCTAAAAGAGATGCGTCATTATGCGCAGACCAACACCGAGACGCTTTCCAGCCACTGGCTGGCCTTTGATGCCGGGGAGTATAAGGATAAAGAGTACGCCACGCGTTTCGATACGCTGATCAACAAGCAGGGACAGCTGCTGGATGATATCGATCAGGCGATTCAGGATCTGGAAATCGCCATCAATCACAGCGAGCAGGAAAGCTAAGCGCGGCTGCTGGTGGCCTAATCGGCCACCAGCCACATCTCGGCTTCATCGAACATCTCTTCAACAATACGCGCAATCGTCGCCTTGTCGTTTTTATTCATATCGGTTTCGATGGCGTTACGCTCCATCGGCTTAACCCGCACCTCCAGATCCGGAAAGACGCGCTGCACGCGTTTCTCCAGCTCCTGCAAAATCATTTCCCGCGCGCCCGGTAAACCGGCTACGTTGCGCTTGTCGTAAATCAGCTCCACAAACATCAGGGCATTCCAGTAATCAAAGTGGGAGCGTCATATTACTGTAAATAAAACCAGTGACAAACGGCAGGGCGGCAATTATTTTCATACGGGTGAAACAGCGTGGAGTAAAGATGCAATGACAGGGGAGTAAAGCGGGAAAAAGCAGAGGGCGCACGCAAAAAATCGAACCTCTGGAGGTGGAAATCCAGCAACACCTCCAGAGGCGGTGCAATAGCACCTTTCGTTCAAGGACAATCGACGACAGTCGTCGTGAGTATTAAGTTATACAACTTTTACCATCTTGTACAACTTTTTCCCCGGGAATTTCTCTCCGACTCGCCTTTTTATCAGTGCATCGCTTATAACTCGTTCTTCATACAGAACTCTTCCCACGTCATACCCAGCGCTTCCGCGTGAGATTTCAGATAGGTTTCAATCGCTTGTGCAGCAACCGCTTTATCCGGTTCCGCCAGCTGGATGGAGAACAGCATGCCGTCGAGCTTCTTCTGACGCAGAAACGCGGCATAGATGCGCTCGGCGTGCCACACGCGCAGTTCACGCAGGGACATATTGGCGGCGCGCGCATCACTCTCACTTAGTTCATCCAGCGCGGCCTGAAAATCAGGGTGGGCGGTGAAAAACATGCTGCGGGCCTGGGCGTAATACTCTTCAGGGGTTTTCATTCGGGGGTTCCTGCCGGTCAAATTGCGCGTTAGTGTAACCCGCACACGGCGACTTGTCAGGAACCCCGAATGTTTACTGCTGTGCGGCTTGCAGGCGCGTCACGTCCTGCTGATTTTTTTCCAGCGTTTGGTCCACCGTCAGCTTGCCCTGCAGCAGCGCCGCCAGATTCTGCCCGACGGCGTTACCCATCTGATCAAAGCCAGCAATACTGACGTACTGCACACCGGTGTAAGGTACGGTGTTCAATGTCGGTTGATCGACGGTGGCGGATTCAATCGCGCTGCGCACCTGAGCGGCGTAAGGCGCTAGGCGCTGGCGCAAACGCCAGCTTGTCCGCTACCAGCGAGATCTGCGGGTTGATCAGCAGCCCGGCGGCGACGGTACTGTCGATCCACATCGCGCATTTTCCCTGTGCGGTAAGACGCAGGATCTGGCCAAAGCTATTGCTGGCCGTATCCGGCGGACCATCCTGTTTCACCATCGCGAGATAATCGGTCAGCACCTCATGCCACTCTGGCGAATTCAGCGTCGGCTGCCAGCGATCGTCAAACCACTGCGCACCATAGGCGTTGGCCATGGTGGTGAGCAGGGCCACGTTATCGCCCCAGCCGGGCTGGCCGCGCAGGCACAGGCCATAGATACTGTGCTGAGGATCGGTGAGTTTCGCCGCGAAATTTTTGATGTCGGTCCAGTCGGGATCGTCCGGCATGGTCAGCCCTTTCGCCGCAAACAGATCTTTGCGGTAATAGGTCATGCTGCTTTCCCCGTAAAACGGTAGCGCGTACAGCGTTTGCTGCCAGGATAGTGCTTTGCGCACCGGCGTCAGCAGATCGTCGCTGTCATACTCTGGCGGCAGGTTATTGAGCGGCGCCAGCCAGCCTTTTTTACCCCACAGCGGCGCTTCATAGGTACCCACGGTAATCACATCAAATTTTGCATCACCGCTGTTCATTGCTGCCAGCACCGCCTGGCGCAGGGCGCCATCATCCATCACGTGCTACTGTAGTTTCACGTCCGGATGCTGCTGTTCATAACGGCTCGACAGCTGCTGCATGATGGTCATGTCACCATTGGCAATGGTGGCAATATTGAGCGTGGTGGCGGCCTGGCTGAGCAGCGGCAGCGCAGCCAGCAGCGCGATTATGGTACGCTTCATGGCGGCTCCTTATGGCTGCTGCAGGCGGAAGAACGCCATTTTTTCAACCAGCAAACCGGCATGCTGGCTCACCGTCTGGCTGGCCTCGCTGGCCTGCTGCACCAGCGATGCATTCTGTCGGGTGGCGCCGTCCATCTGGATTACCGCGGTGTTCACCTGCTCAATGCCGCTGGATTGCTGGCGGCTGGCCACGGCGATCTCGCCGACAATATCCACCATGCGCGCCACGCCGTGATTGATGTCGTTGAGCATCTCGCCAGAGCGCTGCACCAATGCGCTGCCGGCTTCGACTTTGCCCACGCTGGCATCGATCAGCGCCTTGATCTCCTGTGCGGCACCGGCCGAACGCTGCGCCAGCTGACGTACCTCTGACGCCACCACCGCGAAGCCGCGTCCCTGTTCCCCGGCGCGCGCCGCTTCCACCGCCGCATTCAGTGCCAGCAGGTTGGTCTGGAAGGCGATTTCATCCAGGGTAGCGAATTGCTCCTGCACCATGCGGTACAGGCGTGAGGAGTATTGCAGCGGGAGCAGCTCGTTCTGATAGGCATTTTGCGCGCGCTGATCGGCAGCGCGCAGGCCGATAATTCCCCAGACGGCAGCAATAATCAGTAACAGGCACAGCATGCTGACAATCGCAGCCAGACGTGCGCGAAGGGTCAATAGCATAACAGCGTTCTCCGAAACCAGGGTGAGTAAGTCGTCAATATTGTTATGGGTGCAGGTGCTTTAGACTTCACATCAGGTTATCGGCGAAGAGTTGAACAGCTTGAGGGCGCCGGAGAAAGAGAAGGGGGAATCCACGGCAGATACCTTGCGTCACGCCGGGAAAACATTATAACGTAGCCGCCATTGATGCGAGTGTAGGGACCGAAGATGAAAAAGTGGATGGTACTGGCCGCGCTGGCGCTGAGCGGCTGTGCGCAAATCAACAGTTATGACGAAGCGGTAAAAACCCCGGCACCGCTGGAACTGCAGGGTAACTGGCAGACGATGGGGCCGCAGAGCAAGCTGATCAGCAGCGAGGCCATGGCCAGCCTGATCGTCAGCGCTGATGGCGCTACCCTTGATTGCCGCCAGTGGCAACGGGTGATTGCCAAACCAGTCAAGCTGACGCGCCTGGATGATGACTGGGTTAACGTTAACCGTCAGGCGCGCGTGATGCCGCTCACGCTGGTGAACGGTGAGCTGCACTATGATGGCCTGACGCTGCGTAAAGTGGATCGCCCAACCGTCGAGTGCCAGCAGGCGCTGGACGAAGTGGCAAAGCGCCTTGGCGACGCGCTGATTCAGGATATTGAGCCGCAGATTCTCAAGCCGGTCACGGCAGAGAAATAAAGGACAGAGCTGAAATGCTTTTCTTCCTCTCCCGGCTGCGGGAGAGGACATTTCATCAGGCTGGAACGGTTATCGCTTCTGCAATAAATAGCTGTTTTAAAAGCCGGGCAAACTGCCAATCACATCGAAACCATTAAAATAGCCACCCGCCCGTAATAAATCCACCGCAGGACCGACCTGCGGTGAATACTGGTGATCGCGATAATCGTCAAAGACGATAAAGCCGCCTTGCACTAGGGTGGGCGAATATAACAGGAAATCGAGCAATACATGGCGGCCTTCGTGTCCGCCATCAATATGCAGTAATACGGCACGCGGATTAAGGGCCTGCACCCGCTCAATACTTAATTCAGAGTAGCCACGGATGAGATTAACCTAGGGAAACAGCTTTTCGTGATAAAAGCGCAGTTCACTTTCCTGATTTGCCAGTTCCATGGGATCGATGCTGATAATGCGACGTTTATGCTGGCAAATTTCATTCATGAAAGCAGTCGATTTACCTTTCCACACGCCGATTTCAATGATGTCACCCGCCACATTATTATGCTCGAGTAACCAGCAAAGATAACCCAGGCATTTTACATCGCTATGGAAAGAGAGCTCACGGCGCGCCATGGCCAGCTCTGCCGGTAATTCTGCCTGCGCCTGTGCAGAGTATCACCGACCTTATCCCAGGTGTCATCGATGAGCTGCTGTATTTCAGGCTCCTGAAAAAAAACTTTTAAATCCGCGATATCGAGCATGTCGTTGCCTTATAAAGAGAGAATACAGCCGGCAAGGCTGAGAAGGTCTGCGTTAAATGTGCCACAGTTGCCATCATTCAAGGCGGTAATAAGGCTCAGTTTAAGGGGGTAATTAAACGCTTAGTATGGCGGGGGGCGGTAAGAATCCAAGGAGAACGGCGTCTCCCTGACAGAGAGGATTATAAATCGCTGGGGGAAAGCACCTGACTGGAAAAACGACCATAAGCGTTGGTGACTTTCTGTTGCTGCGTGGTTTGCTGGACCAGCGAACGCAGTTCTTCCATGCGGGTCGCCATCAGCTGCTTAATCTCAAGCTCATTGTCCATCACCTGCTTCACCTGCTTCAGCATTGGCCGTAACTGGACACGCAGCGCAGCAGGCAGGGCGGAGGGTATCACGGTCGCGCGCCACGTGCGTAACGCTGCTTACGTAAGCTGCCTCACTGGCCACTAAATCATCCCAGTGCCCCTGGCGCGCCTGTTTCAACATCTGATTACTCAGGCTGAGCAAACGCTGATACCCCCTGCAGCAGGTCGTTATCTGAAGTCATGGTTACGCTTCCTGAACGGCGTGAGGACCAATTTGTTTCCACGCATCGGCAATATTGCTCAGCAAGCGCTCGACTTCCGCAATCGCTGCCGGATCGTTGTGCAGGTTGGCTTCCAGCAGACGGCGGGTCATGTACTCGTAAAGATTATCCAGATTGGCAGAAATCTCTCCACCGGCTTCATGATTCAGCCCGGTGCGTAAGCCATTAGTAATGATATTAATGGCTTTCGACAGCGCCTGACCTTTACCGGGAATGTCGCCCTGATCCATCAGAATGGTGGCTTTCTTCATGGCGCTGAGCGCGCCATCAAACAGTAAAACCACCAGCTGATGTGGGCTGGCGCTTAACATGGCACTTTCCAGACCGACCTGTGCGTAGGCCTGCGTTCCCGATTTAGCGTACATATTTAACTCCTGTTAACTGCTCATGTTCGCGAACTGCTGCGTCAGATAGTTCTGGGTCTGGGTCATGGATGAGACCAGCGTATTCAGGTTCGTGAACTGGGTCTTGTAGCGCGCCATAGTGGCGGTAATCTGTGCGTTTACCCGATCGTAATCGTCAGACAGTTTCTTCAGCGTTTTATTGATACCGTCAGTGGCGTTCTGTACAGAACCATTGTTGCCTAAAATTTGGTCCAGATAGTTACTGGTTTGCGTCGCAAAGCCGGTGGTTTTGCCATCACCGGACAGGAAGCTGACCACATCCGCCGATTTTTCATCCAGCGCTTTGTTCAGTTTGGTGCTGTCGACGGTCAGCTTGCCATTCACGTCCTGGGTAATACCGATTTGTGACAGCAGTGAAATACTGCCGCCGCTCTGGGCACTGGTGGACAGCTTGGAGCGCAGGCTGGTCTGAATGTTACGCAGCGTGCCATCACCTAACAGATCGCCATTGCTGGAGTCCTGCGAGGTACTGCCCTGATCCACGGCGGTGTATTTGGTCTGGTTACTGATGGTGGTCTGCAGCGAGTTGTACGCGTCAACGTAAGCCTGCACCGCGGCGATCATCGGCGCATTATCCTTGGTGACGGATAAGGTCTCCGGGCTGCCGGTGTTGGTTTTGGTCAGGTTCAGCATGACGCCTTCCGGCGCATCAGTAATGGTGTTGCTGCTGCGGGTGATGGCGACGCCATTGATGCTCAGTTTGGCATCGGCCGCTTCCACCTGCTCTGTCATACCATTGCTGCTGCCACCTTTGGTAAAACCAATGTACTGCGCCAGGGCGCTGTCATCGGTAGAAACCGTCATCTCGTTGGTGGTGCTGGTATCACGCGAGGTCAGGGCCAGATAATAGGTATTGTCATCGGATTTGATGATACTGGCGGTAACGCTGCCTTGCTGTTTGTTAATTGCATCTTTAATGTCCGTCAGGCTGGTTTGATCTTTGCTCAGCGTGATGGTCATTGGGTCTTTCTGACCCGGTTGCGTAATGGTGATGGTGCGCGAGGCGAGGCTTGAATCGCCTAAATCGCCATCTTTACTGGTCGCGCTTTTCGACAGCAGCGACTGCGCTTTAGCCAGTTGGGTGACTTCAACCGAAAAGTTACTGGCCGCAGCATCATTGGCCAGCGTGACGGTGAACGCGGTGTTGGTGCTGCTGACTTTTGTTGAGGCAATTGCAGACGTGTCTTTGAGCGCAGCGGCAGCTGTCTGGACTTTCGCCAGTGCCGTTTGCACGACGCCCCATGCTGTCAGCTTGGCTTTATAAAAGGTTTGCTGATTTGTAATTGGCGTCAGGTTGGTTTTTTCTGCCGTTTCAAGCTGGTCATACAGCTCGCTTAAACCCAAGCTATTACCAGCATTGAGGTTACTTACACTTGCCATATTGTAATCCTTTATAGGTGGATAATCACTGAGGAGGGTATCGGCAGTAAGCGGAAAAATATTAGACAAAATATAAAAAAACAATGAGGCAAATAAAGAAGGGATAAGGGCCTGTCTTCGGGGTTTAAAAAAATAGCTAAGGTTTTCTCAGGCACCGACGATAACCAAAGCAAGCTGAATGGCCCCGGACCAAAAGCCCGATAGAATATCAACTCATTGACTCAAGGAATTTATCATGGCCGTTATCAATACCAACACATTGTCGCTGACCACGCAAACCTGAAGTGGCACACTAAATTTGGCCACCTGAACAGAGGTGATCTGCTCACCTCAGAACAACACAGGTGCCATAATGAAAAAAAGAAATTTCAGCGCAGAGTTTAAACGCGAAGCCGCTCAACTGGTCCTTGATCAGAACTACACCGTTGCAGCTGCGGCCAATGCTATGGATGTGGGTCTTTCTACCATGACGCGATGGGGAAAACAGTTGCGGGATGAACGACAGGGCAAAATACCTAAAGCCTCCCCTATAACCCCGGAACAGATTGAAATACGCGAGCTGAAGAAAAAGCTACAACGTATTGAAATGAAAACGACATATTAAAAAAGGCTACCCACCGGTATAAACGTGGTGGTCATGAACACATCGTTATCCCGAATCGCCTTGAGCGACAGTTCGCAGTGACAGAGCCTAATCAGGTGTGGTGCGGCGATGTGACGTACATCTGGACAGGCAGGCGTTGGGCTTACCTCGCTGTTGTTCTCGATCTGTTGGCAAGGAAACCGGTAGGCTGGGCAATGTCATTCTCACCGGACAGCAGGCTGACCATCAAAGCGCAGGAAATGGCGTGGGAAACTCGCGGTAAACCAGCCGGAGCGATGTTCCACAGTGACCAGGGTAGCCACTATACAAGCAGGCAGTTACTGTGGCGTTGCCGGATCAGGCAGAGTATGATCCGACGTGGAAACTGTTGGGACAACAGCCCGATGGAACGCTTCTTCAGAAGTCTGAAAAACGAGTGGGTGCCAGTGACAGGTTATATAAACTTTAGCGAAGCTGCACATGCGATCACAGACTATATCGTCGGATATTACAGCTCGCTAAGGCCGCATGACTATAACGGTGGGTTACCCCCAAACGAATCGGAAAACCGATACTGGAAAAACTCTAAAGCGGTGGCCAGTTTTAGTTGACCACTTCAGGTGCAGACGTTGCGGTAACGGTGCGGGCATCAACAGGGTCGCCATCAATGATAAAGGTCGCCATGAATGGCGACCCTACAGTAATGGTGCGGGAATGACAGGGTCGCCCTGAATCGCGCCCCTGCAACCATCACTACCGCCGCTTCAGCAACAGATACAAACTGATGGCAAAGAACGCGCCGCTCGGCAGAATCGCGCCCAGCACCGGCGGTAAACCGTACACCAGACTCAGTGACCCGAAGATCTGATCCAGCACGTAGAACAGGAAGCCAAAGCTGATGCCGGTGACCACGCGCACGCCCATCGATACGCTACGCAGCGGACCAAAGATAAACGACAGCGCCATCAGCATCATCACCGCCACTGACAGCGGCTGGAAGATTTTGCCCCACATATTCAGCAGGTAGCGCCCGGATTCCTGGCCGCTCTGTTTGAGATATTTGCTGTAATTATACAGACCGCTGATCGACAGCGCGTCCGGGTCCAGCGCCACCACGCCCAGCTTGTCTGGCGTCAGATTGGTTTTCCATTCGCCGCTCAGGCTCTGTGAACCGGTAATCTGCTTCGGATCTTTCAGGTCCGACTCATCCACCTGCGACAGCTCCCACAGTTTGCGATCTTTATTCCAGACTGCGGTGGCGGCATAACGCATACTCAGCAGACGCCGCTGGTCGGTGAAGCGATAGATACTGACGCCGTCGATCTCGTTGTCGCCTTTAATGCGCTCAATGTAGATAAAGTCGTTGCCGTCTTTCGCCCACAGGCCGTTTTGCGTCGAGACCAGCGAGCCGCCGTACAGCTGCTGCGCCCGGTAGTTACGCGCCATCTGCTCGCCCTGCGGGGCGACAAACTCGCCCACCGCCATGGTCAGCAGCACCAGCGGAATCGCGGTTTTCATTACCGCCACCGCCACCTGCAGACGGGTAAAGCCGGAGGCCTGCATCACCACCAGTTCGCTGCGCTGCGCCAGCGTGCCCAGCCCCAGTAGCGCGCCCAGCAGCGCCGCCATCGGGAAGAAGATCTCAATATCTTTCGGCACGCTGAGCAACGTGTAGTAACCGGCATCCAGCACGGTATACGCGCCCTGCCCGGTTTTACGCAGTTGATCAACGAACTTAATGATGCCCGACAGCGATACCAGCATGAACAGCGTCATCATGATGGTGTTGAAGATGGTTTTGCCGGTATAGCGGTCAAGGACCTTAAACATCACACGGATCCTCCACGGCTAAAGCGCGCGCGGAAACGGCGCATCGGCACGGTATCCCATACGTTGAGCGCCACCGCCAGCGCCAGATACGCCAGGTTGACCACCCACATCCAGATCGCCGGATCAAACCGACCTTTCGCCGCGTTAGAGCGCAGTGAGCTCTGCAGCAGGAAGAAGATCAGGTAAAGCAGCATTGCCGGCAGCATCGACAGCACGCGGCCCTGACGCGGGTTAACCACGCTGAGCGGCACCACCATCAGCGCCATCACCAGCACAGCGAACACCAGCGTCAGACGCCAGTGCAGCTCCGCCTGGAACTGCGGCGTTTTGGTTTTTATCAGCGTGCTGATATCGGCCTGATCGGCATCGTTAGGATCGAGCACCGCCTCTTTGTACCCCACCAGCGCCTGATAATTGACGAAGTCGGTAATACGGAAGTCACGCAGCAGCGCCGTGCCTTCAAAGCGCGTGCCTTTGTCCAGCGTCACGGTCTGCGAGCCATCTTTGTGCTGCTCCATGTGGCCGCTGTCCGCCAGCACCACCGATGGCCGCGCATTGCCCTTCGGCCGCAGCTGCGCTAGGAACACGCTGCCGAACGTGTTGCCCTTCACGTCTTCGACGAACAGCACGGTATTGCCGTCGCTGGAGGTCTGGAACTGCCCCGCCGCCAGCGCCGCCGCCCCCGGGTTGGCTTTGGCATTTTGTGTCACTTCATCCTGATAGCGCGAAGACCACGGGCCAAGCCAGATCACGTTGACCGCCGCCACCAGCGAGGTGAACAGCATCAGGATCATCGCCGCTTTAATCAGGACGCCTTTACCCAACCCGCAGGCGTGCATCACCGTGATTTCACTTTCGGTGTACAGCCGCCCAAGGGTCATTAAAATCGCCAGAAACAAGCTTAGGGGCAGGATAAGTTGTGCCATTTCAGGCACGCCAAGTCCTAACAATGTCAGAACCAGATTTGTTGGGATTTCGCCATCCACCGCCGCACCCAAAATCCTGACTAACTTCTGGCAAAAGAAGATAAGTAGCAGGATGAACAGGATAGCCAGCTGGCTTTTGAGCGTTTCCCGAACCAGATATCTAATGATGATCACGCTTAGTACGCCTGTGAAAACTTGTCTTTTTGCAGGAAAATCGCTAGTTTCAACGCTTATCAGCCATTTTTCTTCATTAATGGCCGTCATGGTAGCTAAAATAGTATGACGAACGCGTTAGGGTGGTGAAAAAACAACACACAACACATTGTCACCCCACTCATTATGGCCGCCGGCGTAAATTGTCATGGCGTCGCAACAAATTAATGGGTTACGAACGCGCTACATTCTAACGACAGCTAAGGCCGTTGTCTTTAAGATTCAGGAGAGTGCATGGAGTTCAGTGTAAAAAGCGGTAGCCCGGAAAAACAGCGCAGCGCCTGCATTGTGGTTGGCGTTTTCGAACCGCGTCGTCTGCCACCGATTGCCGAGCAGCTGGATAAGATCAGCGATGGCTACATCAGCGCGCTGCTGCGCCGCGGTGAGCTGGAGGGCAAAGTGGGCCAGACGCTGCTGCTGCACCATGTGCCAAATATCCTGTCCGAACGTATCCTGCTGATCGGCTGTGGTAAAGAGCGCGAGCTGGATGAGCGCCAGTACAAACAGGTGATTCAGAAAACCATCAATACCCTGAACGACACCGGATCGATGGAAGCGGTGTGCTTCCTGACCGAGCTGCACGTTAAAGGGCGCAATACCTACTGGAAAGTGCGCCAGGCGGTAGAAACCTCCAAAGAGGCGCTGTACAACTTCGACCAGCTGAAAAGCAACAAAGTTGAGCCGCGCCGTCCGCTGCGCAAGCTGGTGTTCAACGTGCCGACCCGCCGTGAGCTGACCAGCGGTGAGCGCGCTATTCAGCACGGTCTGGCCGTTGCCGCCGGCGTCAAAGCGGCGAAAGACCTGAGCAATATGCCGCCGAATATTTGTAACGCCGCGTATCTGGCGTCGCAGGCACGTCAGCTGGCTGATGCATACAGCAAAAACGTCACCACCCGCGTGATTGGCGAACAGCAGATGAAAGAGCTGGGCATGAACGCCTATCTGGCGGTCGGTGCCGGTTCGCACAATGAGTCGCTGATGTCGGTGATTGAGTACAAAGGCAGCAGCGACGCCGATGCGCGCCCTATCGTGCTGGTGGGTAAAGGACTGACCTTTGACTCCGGCGGCATCTCCATCAAGCCTGCCGAGGCGATGGATGAGATGAAATACGACATGTGCGGCGCGGCGTCGGTGTACGGTGTGATGCGCATGGTGGCGGAGCTGAATCTGCCGCTGAACGTGGTCGGCGTGCTGGTGGGCTGTGAGAACATGCCGGACGGGCGCGCGATGCGTCCGGGCGACGTGCTGACCACCATGTCCGGCCAGACGGTTGAAGTGCTGAATACCGATGCCGAGGGCCGCCTGGTGCTGTGCGATGCACTGACCTACATTGAGCGCTTCGATCCGGAAGTGGTGATTGACCTCGCCACCCTGACCGGCGCCTGCGTGATCGCGCTGGGCCATCACGTCAGCGGTTTGATGTCGAACCACAACCCGCTGGCGCACGAGCTGATTAGCGCGTCAGAGCAGTCGGGCGACCGCGCGTGGCGTCTGCCGATGGCCGATGAGTATCAGGAGCAGCTGGAATCCAACTTTGCCGATATGGCCAACATCGGTGGCCGTCCGGGCGGCGCAATTACCGCGGCCTGCTTCCTGGCACGCTTTGCGCGCAAGTTTAACTGGGCGCACCTGGATATCGCCGGCACCGCCTGGCGCTCCGGCAAAGCCAAAGGCGCGACCGGCCGTCCGGTGCCGCTGCTGTCGCAGTTCCTGCTGAACCGCGCCGGACTGAACGGCGACGATTAAGATCCGGGGCGAATCCTGCAACGGTGCGCATGAATGCGTTTGACACCCTGCGGCCATTGGAACGGTGCGCATGAATGCGCACCCTACGGGTGTAGGGTCGCCATTCATGGCGACCTTATTATTGGACGCCGCAATCTTACTGTCGCACAATGCGCCCCACTGTCATTGATGGAAATAACCTGCCATGAAAAACGCCACCTTCTTTGTCATGGAGTCTGAAAGCGCCAGCGACGGCTTAAGCGCCATCGAAGCGCTGGTGTGCGATTTGGCCGCCAGCCGCTGGCGAGACGGTAAGCGCATCCTAATTGCCTGCGAAGATGAACAGCAGGCCAATCGGCTGGATGAAGCGCTGTGGCAGCGTCCGGCCAACGCCTTTGTGCCGCACAACCTGGCCGGCGAAGGCCCGCGCTACGGCGCGCCGGTTGAGCTGGCTTGGCCGCAGCGACGCGGCAGTGCGCCGCGCGATCTGCTGATCAGCCTGCTGCCGCAGTTCGCAGATTTTGCTACCGGTTTCCATGAAGTGATAGACTTCGTATCTTATGAAGAATCCCTGAAACAACTGGCGCGCGACCGCTATAAAGCGTATCGCAGCGTTGGTTTCCAATTGAATACGGCGACGCCACCCCCGCCGCAAACGACATAGCAGATATGGAAAAGACATATAACCCGCAAGATATCGAGCAGCCGCTCTACGAGCACTGGGAACAGCAGGGCTACTTCAAACCGAATGGCGATACCAGCCAGGAAAGCTTTTGCACCATGATCCCGCCGCCGAACGTCACCGGTAGCTTGCATATGGGTCACGCCTTCCAGCAAACCATCATGGATACCATGATCCGCTACCAGCGCATGCTGGGTAAAAACACCCTGTGGCAGGCAGGTACGGACCACGCCGGTATCGCCACGCAGATGGTGGTTGAGCGCAAGATCGCCGCTGAAGAGGGCAAAACGCGTCAGGATTACGGTCGTGACGCCTTTATCGAAAAAATCTGGCAGTGGAAGGCTGAATCCGGCGGCACCATCACCCGCCAGATGCGTCGCCTCGGTAACTCGGTTGATTGGGAGCGTGAGCGCTTCACCATGGATGAAGGCCTGTCCAACGCGGTGAATGAAGTCTTCGTTCGTCTGTATAAAGAGAACCTGATCTACCGTGGCAAGCGCCTGGTAAACTGGGACCCGAAACTGCGCACGGCGATCTCTGACCTCGAAGTGGAAAACCGCGAGAGCAAAGGCTCAATTTGGCACATTCGCTATCAGCTGGCGGACGGCGTGAAAACTGCCGAAGGCAAAGATTACCTGGTGGTGGCCACCACCCGTCCGGAAACCCTGCTGGGCGATACCGGCGTGGCGGTCAGCCCGGAAGATCCACGTTACAAAGATCTGATCGGCAAAGAGGTGATCCTGCCGCTGGTGAACCGTCGTATCCCGATCGTCGGCGACGAACACGCCGATATGGAGAAAGGCACCGGCTGCGTGAAGATCACCCCGGCGCACGATTTCAACGACTACGAAGTAGGCCGTCGTCACAAGCTGCCGATGATCAACATCCTGACCTTTGATGGCGATATCCGCGAGCGTGCGGAAGTGTTCGACACCAACGGTGAAGTCAGCGATGCCTGTTCCGATGAAATTCCGCCGCAGTTCCAGAAGATGGAGCGTTTCGCCGCGCGTAAAGCGATTGTCGCGGCCGTTGACGAACTCGGCCTGCTCGACGAAATCAAACCACACGATCTGACGGTACCGTACGGTGACCGCGGCGGCGTGGTGATCGAGCCGATGCTGACCGATCAGTGGTACGTGCGCACGGCCCCGCTGGCGAAAGTCGCGGTGGAAGCGGTAGAAAACGGCGATATCCAGTTTGTGCCGAAGCAGTATGAAAACATGTACTTCTCGTGGATGCGCGACATCCAGGACTGGTGCATTTCGCGTCAGCTGTGGTGGGGCCACCGCATTCCGGCCTGGTACGACAACAACGGTAACGTCTATGTCGGCTGCAGCGAAGAAGAAGTGCGTCAGGAAAACAATCTGGCCGCTGATGTGACGCTGCGCCAGGATGACGACGTGCTCGACACCTGGTTCTCTTCCGGTCTGTGGACATTCTCTACGCTGGGCTGGCCGGAGAACACCGAAGCGCTGCGCACCTTCCATCCTACCAGCGTGCTGGTGAGCGGCTTCGACATCATCTTCTTCTGGATTGCGCGCATGATCATGCTGACCATGCACTTCATCAAAGATGAAAACGGCAAGCCGCAGGTACCGTTTAAAACCGTCTACATGACCGGTTTGATCCGCGATGAAGAAGGCCAGAAGATGTCCAAGTCGAAAGGCAACGTCATTGATCCGCTGGATATGGTGGACGGCATTTCGCTGGA
This sequence comes from Type-A symbiont of Plautia stali, assembly GCF_059731155.1. Classification (NCBI taxonomy): domain Bacteria; species Type-A symbiont of Plautia stali. The sequence goes on from NZ_AP035891.1 coordinate 3,491,780, forward strand.
AGATCTGCTGGAGAAACGCACCGGCAACATGATGCAGCCGCAGCTGGCTGAGAAGATTCGCAAACGCACCGAGAAGCAGTTCCCGGACGGTATCGTGCCTTCCGGCACCGATGCGCTGCGCTTCACCCTCGCCGCGCTGGCTTCCACCGGTCGTGACATCAACTGGGATATGAAGCGCCTGGAAGGCTACCGCAACTTCTGTAACAAGCTGTGGAACGCCAGCCGCTTCGTGCTGATGAACACCGAAGTTCAGGATTGCGGCCAGAACGGCGACGAGATGAAGCTGTCGCTGGCGGATCGCTGGATCCTGACGGAATTCAACAGCACAGTGAAAGCGTACCGTGAAGCGCTGGATAGCTATCGTTTTGATATCGCTGCCAACATTCTGTACGACTTCACCTGGAACCAGTTCTGTGACTGGTACCTAGAGCTGACCAAGCCGGTGATGAACAGCGGCAGCGAAGCGGAGCTGCGCGGCACGCGCAACACGCTGGTGACGGTGCTGGAAGCGTTGCTGCGCCTGGCACATCCGATCATCCCGTTCATTACCGAGACCATCTGGCAGCGCGTGAAAGTGCTGAAGAACATCAACCACGATACCATCATGCTGCAGCCGTTCCCGCAGTATGATGCGGCGAAGGAAGATGCGGAAGCGAAGGCCGATATCAAGTGGATGAAGCAGGCGATTGTGGCGGTGCGTAATATCCGTGCCGAAATGAACATCGCGCCGAGCAAGCCGCTCGACGTGCTGCTGCGCGACTGCTCGCCGGCGGCGCAGCGTCGTGTTGAAGAGAACCGCAACTTCCTGTCGCGCCTGGCGTGTCTGGAGAGCCTGACCATTCTGCCAGCCGGCGAGAAAGGTCCGGTCTCGGTGACCAAAATTGTTGATGGCGCAGAGCTGCTGATCCCGATGGCAGATCTGGTCAACAAGGAAGCCGAGCTGGAGCGTCTGGCGAAAGAGCTGGTGAAGCTGGATGTCGAGATCGAGAAGATTCAGACCAAACTGGCTAACGAAGGCTTTGTATCGCGCGCACCGGAAGCGGTGGTGGCGAAAGAGCGCGAGCGCGTAGCCGAGCTGGAGCAATCAAAAGCAAAACTGATTGAACAGCAGGGCGTGATTGCGGCATTGTAAGCGCTTCAGTCCTGACGCTTAATCGAAGCCGGGCACTGCCCGGCTTTTTTCTATCGGAAGATTATGATGACCACCGCCACGCTACTTAACCTGCAGGTGCGCCCGATTGTCGCCGCCGATAATCCGCGGATTGCGCAGGTGATTCGTGATGTCTCCGCCGAGTTCGGCCTGACGGCGGATAAAGGTTATACCGTGTCCGACCCGCAGCTCGATCGGTTGTTTGAGCTGTACAGTGCGGCGGACAGCGCCTACTGGATCATGGAGCATGAAGGTCAGGTGGTCGGCGGCGGCGGCGTGGCGCCGCTCGCCTGCAGCGCACCGGATATCTGTGAGTTGCAGAAGATGTATTTCCTGCCATCGGTGCGCGGGCTGGGTTTAGCGCGCGAACTGGCGCTGCGTGCGATGGATTTTGCCCGCCAGCGCGGGTTCCGACGCTGCTACCTAGAGACCACCGGCAGCCTGACGCGCGCCATTAAGCTCTACCAGTCGCTGGGCTTTGAACAGATTGAGGACGCGATGGGCTGTACCGGTCACGTGGATTGCGAAGTGAGAATGCTGCGGGTGTTGTGAGGGAGTTGCCCTCACCCCGGCCCTCTCCCGCGCGCGGGAGAGGGAGTGGATCGAGCGCGTTTCAGGCTGGCAATCAGATCAACATACTGCACAAAGTGAGCATGCTGCGGCTGCTGTAAGAGAATTGCCCTCACCCCAGCCCTCTCCCGCACGCGGGAGAGGGAGTCGATCCAGCGCGTTGCAGGTTAGCAGCCGGACCAACACACCGCTCAGAACGGTTCCCGCACGCGGGAGAGGGCCAGCGCGCACCAAATCAAAACGCCGGCACGCCGCTGTGAAAGCGCAGCTCAGCGTCTGGTTCGCTGATCAAGCGCGCTTCTGTTGCCCCAATCGCCCGCACGCGCGGCGCGATATCCTTCGGTGAAATCTGTGCTGCCAGCGTCAGGTAATCCTGATAGTGGCGCGCCTCTGAGCGCAGCAGCGAGATATAAAACTTCTCCAGTTGCGCATCCAGATACGGCGCCAGGCTGGCGAAGCGCTCGCAGGAACGCGCTTCGATATACGCCCCGCAAATCAGTTTATCCACCAGCGTATCCGGTTCATGGGTGGTCACTTCACGCAGCAGCCCTTTGGCGTAGCGGCTGGCGGTGATCTTGCGATAGGGCAAACCGCGCGCCTGCATGATTTCCCACACCTGATAAAAGTGGTGCAGCTCCTCTTTGATCAGCAGCACCATCTTTTCCACCATCTCATCAGCCCACGGCAGTTCATTACGCACAATAATGCTTTTGCTGAGATTCTTGTGGGCATTGATAAAATCGCTGTCGTGATTATCGCCGAAAATAAAATCTTCGTACGGCTGCAGCCACGCCAGAATCGCGTCACCACTGGGTTTATCCGCGACGTATTTGCGAATCAGCCACACCGCGGTCTGCGCCGCTTTCAACTCGCATACCATGTGATCGGTAAGCAGCAGCGTGAGATTTTCCGGCTTGCGCGCTTCATCAATCCACGCCTGCGGCGTGCGGCACTGTAAAAACTGGTGAATGGGGTCTAATAGCGAAGCGTAATTCATCGGAGGTTCTTTGCTGGCAGGAAAATTACCGGGCGGCGCATGCCGCCCGTTAGGGTTTAGTGACGCACACCGTCATCGTCTTCGTCGTCGATCTCTTCGCCGTCGTCTTCATCTTCGGCATCCGGATCTTCAAAGTAGGTGCCCCAGCCGTCGTAATCGACGTTGTATTTCCCGACCAGATTCACCAACTGCTCGACCTGCGCGTCAATCAGCTCCGGCTTCAGCGCCGATTCGCTCAGGATGTCGACGCACATCACGGTGCTACCGTCTTCCAGCTCCAGCTCTTCCGGCTCAGTGACTTCATAGCCCAGCTTGAAAGCGTCAACCGCGGCCTTCTCCAGCGAGTCGAAGTTGTTGCAGGAGAGATGATGCTCGATGGTGTAAAGCGCATCCGGATCGCTGCCGTCTTCCAGCAACTCTTCAATGATCAGGCGCGTCTCTTCGCGCTGTTCTTCCAGCAATGCTTCGTATGCCATGGGCGTGTCCTCAAAATGGTGGCAGTGAATGCAATTATTTTCCCACACTGCCTCGCGCGCCACTACACAAAACAGAAAGTTTCTTATCGCTGGGGTTGAAAATGCATATTAATACGGTTATATTGAATTTTAATTCATTATTGATGTAATGCAGAGCGCAGTATGATTCAGCTGTATTCGAGACATTTCCTGAGATTGCTGGATTTCACCCCAGCCGAAATCACTGGTCTGTTATCACTCGCCAGTGAATTAAAACAGGCAAAGAAAAATGCCAGCGAAACCCAGTACCTGAAAGGCAAAAACATCGCGCTCATCTTCGAAAAAGACTCGACCCGTACCCGATGCTCTTTCGAAGTTGCCGCCTACGATCAGGGTGCTAACGTCACCTACCTCGGCCCGAGTGGCAGCCAGATCGGCCATAAAGAGTCGATGAAAGACACCGCGCGCGTATTGGGACGCATGTATGACGGCATTCAGTACCGCGGCTACGGCCAGGCGCTGGTAGAGACGCTGGCCGAATATGCCGGCGTGCCGGTGTGGAATGGCCTGACCACCGAGTTCCATCCGACGCAGCTGCTGGCTGACCTGCTGACTATGCAGAAGCATCTGCCGGGCAAAGCGCTGAGCGAGATGACGCTGGTGTATGTCGGTGATGCGCGCAACAACATGGGCAACAGCATGCTGGAAGCGGCGGCGCTGGTGGGGCTGAATCTGCGGCTGGTGGCGCCGAAAGGCTGCTGGCCAGAAGAGGAACTGGTGGCGCAATGCCGCGCGGCAGCGCAGCACACCGGCGGCAAAATCACCCTGACAGAAGAGATTGGCGAAGGCGTGCAGGGTGCTGATTTCATCTATACCGACGTCTGGGTATCGATGGGCGAAGCGAAATCGGTGTGGGAAGAGCGCATCGCCCTGCTGCGTCCTTATCAGGTGAACAGCGCGATGCTGGCACTGACCGGCAATCCCCAGGTGAAATTCCTGCACTGTCTGCCAGCTTTTCATGATGACCAAACCACACTCGGACGGCAGATGGCCGAACAGTATGGTCTGCATGACGGCATGGAAGTCAGCAACGAGGTGTTTGAATCCGACCATAGCGTGGTGTTTGACCAGGCGGAAAACCGCATGCACACCATCAAAGCGGTGATGGTGGCGACGCTGAGTCAGCGCTAAGCCTGCGCAGCGCAAACGTTTACCTCGCGCGTGATTTCTGTTTGATGCTGCTCTGTGAATGCGTATAATGCGCCACAATTTGCCGGAGGAAACATGCAACAGCGCAGCGTACAATTTGCCGCTCCCGTTCGCCTGAATGCAGGCGGCGCACCTGTTTCTTTCCGTCATTCATCGATCGCCAGAAAGCCCCTGTTGTAAAGGGGCTTTTTTTTGTCCGCAATCCGGCAGCGCAGAGGAGAGAGCTATGGCCAACCCGCTATATCGCAAGCACATTATTTCCATCAACGACCTCAACCGCGATGAGCTGGAGCTGGTGCTTCATACCGCCGCCCAGCTGAAAGCCCATCCGCAGCCGGAGCTGCTGAAACACAATGTTATCGCCAGTTGCTTCTTTGAGGCCTCAACGCGCACCCGTCTGTCGTTTGAAACCGCGATGCACCGGCTGGGCGCGTCGGTGGTGGGGTTTGCCGACGGCAGCAACACCTCGCTGGGCAAGAAAGGGGAAACCCTCGCCGATACCATCTCGGTGATTGACACCTATGTGGATGCCATCGTGATGCGCCATCCGCAGGAAGGGGCGGCGCGGCTGGCCACGGAGTTTTCGGGCGGCGTACCGATCCTTAACGCCGGCGACGGGGCCAACCAGCATCCGACGCAGACGCTGCTCGATCTGTTCACCATCCGGGAAACCCAGAGCCGCCTCGATAACCTCAACGTGGCGATGGTCGGCGACCTGAAATATGGCCGCACCGTGCATTCGCTGACCCAGGCGCTGGCGAAATTCAGCGGCAACCGCTTCTACTTCATCGCACCGGATGCGCTGGCGATGCCGTCCTACATCACCGATATGCTGGATGAACAGAACATTGCTTGGTCGCGCCACGACAGCATCGAAGAAGTGATGCCGGAGCTGGATATTCTCTACATGACGCGCGTACAGAAAGAGCGTCTCGATCCCTCTGAGTATGCCAACGTGAAAGCGCAGTTCATTCTGCGGGCAGCCGACCTGGCCGGTGCGCGCGATAACATGAAGGTGCTGCATCCGCTGCCGCGCATTGATGAGATCACCACCGATGTCGACAGCACGCCGCACGCTTGGTATTTCCAGCAGGCCGGCAACGGCATCTATGCCCGCCAGGCCCTGCTGGCGCTGGTACTGAATAGCGAACTGGCACTGTAAGGAGCAGAACGATGACCCACGATAACAAACTGCAGGTTGAAGCCATCAAACGCGGCACGGTGATCGACCATATTCCGGCGCAGGTCGGTTTTAAGTTACTGTCACTGTTCCGCCTCACTGAAACCGATCAGCGCATCACCATCGGCCTTAATCTGCCGTCGGGCGAGATGGGGCGTAAGGATCTGATCAAAATTGAAAATACTTTTCTGACCGATGACCAGATCAATCAGCTGGCGGTGTACGCGCCGCACGCCACGGTGAATCGCATTGATGAGTATGAAGTGGTGGCGAAGATCGCACCGACGCTGCCGGAACGCATCGAGCGCGTGCTGACCTGCCCCAACGGCAACTGCATCAGCCGCAGCGAGCCGGTGTTCTCCAGCTTTGCGGTGAAACAGCGCGATGACGATGTGCACCTGAAGTGCAAATACTGTGAGAAAGAGTTCGCGCGCCACGTGGTGCTCGGTCACTGGTAATCGCCCGTTTCCTCCCTATAATGGGGCGAACATTTTCGCGGCGGGCAAGGGTTCGCCGCGCATGCCTAAGGAGAAACAATGTCTCGCGAAATCAGTACTGAAAAAGCCCCGGCAGCGATTGGCCCGTACGTCCAGGGTGTGGATCTCGGCAGCATGATCATCACCTCCGGCCAGATCCCGGTCGATCCGGCCACCGGTGCGGTTCCGGACGACATCGCCGCGCAGGCGCGTCAGTCGCTGGAGAATGTGAAGGCGATTGTGCTGGCCGCTGGCCTGCAGGTGGGCGACATTGTGAAGACCACCGTGTTCGTCAAAGACCTGAACGATTTCGCCACGGTCAACGCCACCTATGAAGCGTTTTTCACCGAACATCAGGCCAGCTTCCCGGCGCGTTCCTGCGTGGAAGTGGCGCGTCTGCCGAAAGACGTGAAGATTGAGATCGAAGCCATCGCGGTACGTCGCTGATTTAGCTGTAATCAATCACACAGCATGCAGGGGGCGCATCCGTGCGCACCTGGAGAGATCGCCAGGTCGTCATGAATAACGACCCTGCATAGTTCGTGACTTCCGATATTCCCTATCTCGACGATCGCAGCAATTTTTCCAGCGGTCGCACCAGCGCCAGCACCGTTTCATCCTGCACCTGCGCCGCCGCATCCAGCTGCGCGTGCATCTGCGCCACTTCGCCTGCGCCGTAGGCCTGATTGCGCTCCAGCGCGTTAACCAGATCTAATCCCATCCGGCTTAGCGCGGCTACCTGGCGCACCTGCGGCTGGAGCGCTTTCAGCTGATAATTGCCCAGCGCCAGCGGCATCACCGCATCGCTGTTGCGCTGCCAGCGCTGCAGTTGATGGCGCAGGGCGCTGGCGGCAGCATGATCGCCGCGATTCGCAATTAGCGCATCCACCTGCTTATCCAGCAGCCGCACCGGCTCGCTCTCGGCCGGCAGCACGTCCGCCAGCCGGTTCAGCGGCTCAAAATAGTCATAATGCCCGGCCTGAAACTTCAGGTGCTGCCGGGTGTAATACTGCGCGGGTTCAAGCACTTCCGCCAGCACGCGCAGCGGAGTGATATCGCTGCTGTTGGCCAGCCGCATCATCTGCACCTCGGCCTGCTAATGCTGCTGCAGGCCGACCGACACCGTCCCCCAGCGATCAATCGCGCTGAGCCGCTGGTACATATTCTCGCTGTCGGTCACATCCTGCGCCGACCACAGCCGCTCCGCCACCACAAAGGCGCGCGGCCACAGCCGCGTATCAATCACCCGGCTATTCACGTTCTCCGCCCACAGCGCCGCTTCACCGCCCAGCAAATCACGCTGCAGCTGAGCGGGCGTGGGCAGTACCGGGGCAATACCGGCCGGTATCTGCGCCAGCCTGCTGCCTGTGGTCGGATAGCGCACATTGCCCACCCACACGTAGCCGGTCAGGCTGTCACGCGTCAGCGTCACCACCGGCTGAAACGGCCCCATCCAGCTGTCGACGCTGAAGGTCAGCTGCGTCGGTGATAGCCAGCGAATGTCGCTGACCTGGCGTCGCGCCTTGCCGCTGAAATCGATAAAGCCGCGCCAGCCGTTTTTGCTCTCAATCAGGGTAAAACTGCCCTGCACCGCGCTGCCTTTCAGACGCGGCATAGTAAACTGCCAGCTTTGCGCCTGATCGTCGGCGCGCAGTTGATCGACGCCGTTCAGCCCCTGCGGCTAGGGCTCGTTGCGATAGTGATACGCGGCGCTCTGCGGCTGGTCGAGATAAAAACCGGTGGAAAGAATGCCGCGATAACCCTGCTTTACCACTTCGCTCAGCGCGTCCTGCCCCTGCCACGACTGAATCACAATACTTTTCGGCAGGTCGGGATGGTACACCTCATCCCAGCCAAGCATGCGCCGCTGATGCGCGGCGAGAATCTTCTCAACCCGCTGGTTGAACCACGCCTGCAGCGCATGTGCGTCCTGCAGGCCGTAGTCTCGCATAAACTGCTGAATCTTCGGTGAGGCGTTCCACTGACTGGGATCGACTTCATCCCCGCCGATGTGAATGTAGGGATCGGGAAAGATCGCCGCGACTTCGCCGATCAGCGTGTCGATAAAGCGAAACACCGCTTCATTGCTGGGATCGAGCAGCGGTTTAAACACCCCCCAGCCGCGCTCCATGGCATACGGCCCCGGCGCGCTCATCAGCTCCGACATCGCCACGGCTAGGGCGGAAGCATGGCCTGGCAGATCGATTTCCGGCACCACGCACACGCCGCGCTGGGTAGCATAAGTGCACCAGCTCGCGCATTTGCTGCTGGCTGTAGAACAGGCCATCACTGGCCTGCAGCTGCAGCTGCGGATAGTGACTGGAAGCAAAGCGCCAGCCCTGATCGTCGGTCAGGTGCCAGTGAAACACGTTCATGCGCGCCGCGGCGATACCATCAATCTGCCGCTTGAGGGTTTCCAGCGGCAGGAAGTGGCGCACCGGGTCGATCAACACGCCGCGCCACGGGAAGCGCGGCCGGTCGTCGATAGTGACAAAGGGAATTTGCTTGCCGCTGGCGGTGTTGGCGATCAGCTGCAGCAGGGTTTCCATGCCGCGCATCGCGCCAAAACGGGTATGTGCCTGCAGCAATACGCCGCTGCTGCTGACCTCCAGACGGTAGCTTTCGTCGCTGTCCGGTTGCGGTAGCGGATCGACCGCGTCGGCAATCCGGACCTGAATAGCGGGACGTTCGCTGGCCGGGCTGACAGGCAGCAGCGCCTAGCCGGTTTGCCGCGCAATGCTGGCGCGCCAGCGCGCTTCGGCCCCTTCAAGGTGATCGCCGGTGATGTGCAGCGAAAATTGCGGCGTCAGGGTAAATGCGCCACCGCCAGCAGGCTGCGTCACCTGCTGTGGCCACGGCATCAGCGGCAGATCGCCTGCCGGTGCGGCCTGCGTGGAAAACGTCAGGGAACACAAAACGGCCAGCAGCGTACGGGGCAGAAGCATGGTGGGCATCCTTGTAAAGCAAAACGATAGGTCAGAAATGGCGCAAAACGCTCATTAAACCTGTTTCGCAACGCAAAGCAAGTTGCAACCGGCTGAAATTTGTCCGGCTTAAAACTTTTCAGTGTAGCGGCTGTTGACCACTGCACGGCTTTCAGGCGCTGGCCGCGCTTCTTTGCGACAGGTCAAAAACAGTGCGATTAATTCCCTCTGAAACACCACATGTTGCGATTACACTCCTTAAAATTAATTTACATGTAGTTTCCAGCGGAGAAAGGGAAGATGGCAACGGTAGTGATTAAGCGTGACGGTTGCAGGGTGCCGTTTGATGCCCGGCGCATTGAAGCTGCAGTGCGTGCCGCCGCGCAGGCCGCCCAGGTTGACGACTTGGCCTGGTGCACGACGGTCGCTCAGCAGGTCAGCGCGCAGCTGGCAACGCAGGCTGAAGTCGATATTCGCGACATACAGTGTGCCGTGGAAGAGGCGCTGATGAGCGGACGCTGGCCACAGCTGGCGCGCGCCTATATTGAATACCGTCACGACCGCGATCTGGCGCGCGAGCAGCGCGGCAAGCTGCACCATGCCATCCGCGGCCTGGTGGAACAGACCAACGCGGCGCTGCTCAACGAAAACGCCAACAAAGACAGCAAAGTGATCCCGACGCAGCGCGACCTGCTGGCCGGCATCGTGGCCAAACATTATGCCCAGCAGCAGTTGCTGCCGCGCGATGTGGTGCTGGCGCACGAGCGTGGGGAAATCCACTATCACGACTTCGACTACTCTCCCTTCTTCCCGATGTTTAACTGCATGCTGATCGATCTGCACGGCATGCTGACGCACGGCTTCAAAATGGGTAACGCCGAGATTGAACCGCCAAAATCCATCGCCACCGCCACCGCGGTGACGGCGCAGATCATCGCGCAGGTCGCCAGCCATATTTACGGCGGCACCACCATTAACCGCATTGACGAAGTGCTGGCGCCGTTTGTCACCCTCAGTCTCGACAAGCATCGCCAGATTGCCCGCGAATGGCAGATTGCTGATGTGGAAGCTTACGCGCGCGCGCACAGAAAAAGAGTGCTACGACGCGTTTCAATCGCTGGAGTACGAGGTTAATACGCTGCACACCGCCAATGGCCAGACGCCGTTCGTCACTTTTGGCTTTGGCCTCGGCACCGACTGGGCGGCGCGCCTGATTCAGCAATCGATTCTACGCAACCGCATTGCCGGGCTGGGCAAAAACCATAAAACCGCGGTGTTCCCTAAGCTGGTGTTTGCCATTCGTGAAGGCGTCAATCGCCGCGCCAGCGACATCAATTACGACATCAAACAGCTGGCACTGGAGTGTGCCAGCAAGCGCATGTATCCGAATATCCTCAACTACGACAAAGTGGTGGAAGTCACCGGCTCGTTCAAAACGCCGATGGGCTGCCGCAGCTTCCTCGGCGTTTACGAGGAAAACGGCGAGCAGATCCATGAAGGCCGCAACAACATCGGCGTGATCAGCCTCAACCTGCCGCGCATTGCGTTAGAAACCCAGGGAGACGAAGCCCGCTTCTGGACGCTGCTGGATGCGCGCCTGGCGCTGGCGAAGCGGGCGCTGATGACCCGCATTGCCCGGCTGGAAAAAACCAAAGCGCGCGTCGCACCGATTCTTTACATGGAAGGAGCCTGCGGCGTGCGGCTCAACGCGGACGACGAGGTGGGCAAGATCTTCCGCAACGGCCGCGCCTCGATCTCGCTGGGGTATACCGGTCTGCATGAAACGCTTAACGCGCTAAGCGGCAACGCCGTGCATCCGTATGATGCCGCGCACCTGCGCGCAACCGGCGTGGCGATTGTGACGCATCTGCGTAAAGCGGTGGATGCGTGGAAAGCGGAGACCGGCTACGGCTTTAGCCTGTACAGTACGCCAAGTGAAAACCTGTGTGATCGCTTCTGTCGCCTCGATGCCGCCGAATTTGGCGTGGTGCCGGGCGTGACCGACAAGGGCTATTACACCAACAGCTTCCATCTCGACGTAGAGAAAAAGATCAATCCGTACGACAAAATCGATTTTGAAGCGCCCCACCCGGCCATCGCTAACGGCGGCTTCATCTGTTACGGCGAATACCCCAACATTCAGCACAACCTGCGGGCGCTGGAAGATGTGTGGGATTACAGCTACGACCGCGTGCCCTATTACGGCACTAACACGCCGATCGATGAGTGCTACGCATGCGGCTTCAGCGGCGAATTCAGCTGTACCAGCAAAGGCTTTACCTGTCCGTGCTGCGGCAATCACGATCCGGCGTGCGTCTCGGTCACGCGCCGCGTCTGCGGCTATCTTGGCAGCCCGGATGAGCGGCCGTTCAACGCCGGCAAGCAGGAAGAAGTGCAGCGCCGTGTCAAACACCTTGATACCGGACAGCTGGGATGATGCACATTCATCGCTACTACGATGTGGATATCCTGAATGGTCCCGGCACGCGCTGCATGCTGTTTGTCGCGGGCTTCGAACATCAGTGTCGCGGCTGCTACAACCAGAGCACTAGGCGGCCTGACTCCGGCGTGCCGTTTACGCTGGCCATGGAGGAGCAACTGATCGCCGATCTGCAGGATCGCCGCATTCCACATCAGGGGCTGTCGCTGAGCGGCGGCGATCCACTGCATCCGCACAATGTGCCGCATATTCGCCGGCTGGTGAAACGCGTGCGCCGCGACTGTCCGGATAAGATATCTGGCTGTGGACCGGCTACACCCTGGCGGAGCTGACGGTGGCGCAGCGCGAAGTGATTGCGGAAATCGACGTGCTGATTGATGGACGTTTCATCGAAGCGGAAAAAGATGCGCGGCTGCTGTGGCGCGGCAGCCGCAATCAGACTATCTGGTATCTACGCCAGCCACAGCGCGAGTGTGCCGAGCAGCAGCACCGCCACGATGTAGAGCTGAGTGGTGTTCCAGAACAGTCGCCACATCACGCGCAGCCAGCGCGTCAGAAACCGTTCATGGCTTTCGTGAGGCAACAGCGGCGCGGCAACGGCGGTTTTCGGCACGCTGCGCTGCACCAGCATGGCAATGCCCAGCAGCATCACCCCACCCCGCCACCAGCCGAATGGCGGCAAACTGCCAGCCGAGCACAAAGCCCATAAACACCAGCGTTGCCGGATTGAGCAGCGGATTCGCCAGCCAGAACGCCATCGCGGCGCCGCTTGAAACCTGCGCCTGGCGCAGGCCGACGGTCACCGGCTCGGCACAGCAGCTGCACATCATGCCCGGCAGGCCAAAACCGGTGCCGACCAGCGTGGCCCCCAGCCGGTTGCTGCCCATCAGGCGCAGCAGCCAGCGGCGCGGAATCAGCACCTGCACCAGCGAGCCCAGCACCACACCGAGCACCGCGGCTTTTTACACCGCGAGAAAATAGACCATGGCGTAATCCAGCGCGGCGCGCCACGGCGAATCTGCTGCATTGGCAAGAATAGATCGGCCGATGGAATGGGTTTCTGCAGCCGTGAAGGCTTTGCCATAGTAAGGCTGCCATTTAACGTACCACAGGCCGATAGGCACCACGGCGAGGAACAGCAGCGGTTTCCACCAGGCGAAGCGGGCCGCTGGTGCAGGTGAGGCGAATTGGGTCATAACCGGTTCCGTATTCAACTGAATAACGTATGCCGCGCGGAGGGCGCGACGCAGATCCTACAGTGTTATTCAGGTTATGCCCGTGTGCCAGCGTCGTCACGCTTAAACTTGATCTGTCTCCGGAATTTAACCGGTGCCGCCTGCGCCGGCTGGCTTGCGTTTCCGCGCTCAGGGTCCAGACTTGTTTGTTGAAACGTGTCACGCACAGCAGGTGCGTGACCAGCAAGGAGGAGAAAGATGAGCAAGAGAATAGCGGTTCTGATTACCGATGAATTTGAAGACTCAGAGTTTACCTCACCGGCCGAGGCCTTCACCAAAGCGGGCCATGAAGTGGTCACCATTGAGATGCAGGCGGGCAAAACCGTGAAGGGAAAACAGGGCAAAGCCGAAGTCAAAATCGACAAGGATATTGACCATGTCAGCCCTGCCGAGTTCGACGCGCTGCTGCTGCCCGGTGGTCATTCGCCTGACTCGCTGCGCGGTGACGATCGCTTTGTCACCTTCACCAAAGAGTTTGTCGCCAGCGGCAAACCGATTTTCGCCATCTGTCACGGTCCGCAGCTGCTGATCAGCGCGAACGGCGTGCGAGGTCGCAAAATGACCTGCGTGAAAGCTATCGCCATCGATCTGCGTAATGCCGGCGCGGACTTTTACGATAAAGAGGTGGTGGTTGATAATGACAAGCTGGTCACCAGCCGCATGCCTGAAGACCTGCCCGCGTTTAACCGCGAATCCCTGCGGATTCTGAACGCAGCGTAAGGCGGTCGCCCGGTGCGCCTCTGTGCGTGCCGGGCTAACGCTGCCAGACAATCTTTTTGCCAAACCCCAGCGCGTTATCGGTCATTTTCAGCTCATCAAGCGTAATTTCCCACAGCGGCGCGGTGACTTTTTTTGCCACCGGAAAGCGCGACTGATAGGCCTTCAGCGCCTGTGCCTCATCGGTCAGCTGAATACGCCCGCTATACTGCACGCCTTTAATCAGCAGCACCGTTTTCGGCTGGCCGTTCACCGTGCCGGCGACGCGTGGATGACGCGACATCAGCGCGCCGTGACGCGTATCGGCTTCGGTCATCAGCCAGAACGCCATACGCGCTTCATCGAACACGTAGAAACAGTTGGCGCACCACAGCGCGTCACCGTCGCTGGCACACAGCGACAGCACGTGCTGCTTTTTCAGATAGCGAATCAGATGAGAATGGTCAGACAAGAGCAACTCCGTGCGTTGATAGCGATACGGCCGCAGGCGCGTTACACTGCCCGCCAGCACATGAACGAGGTTTGTAAATGGAACAGGGCTGGCAGCTGTATATGCTGCAAACCGCCGCCGGGATGCTTTATACCGGCATCACCACTGACGTCAACCGTCGCCTGCAGCAGCACCAGCGGGGGCGCGGTGCCCGCGCGCTGCGCGGCAAAGGTCCGCTGACGCTGGTGTTTCACTGCGCGGCCGGCGATCGCGCGGCGGCTTCCCGGCTGGAGTATCAGGTAAAACAGCTGAGCCGGGCGCAGAAACTGCTGCTGGTTGCCCAGCAGCCAGCCTGCTTAACCGCGTGGTTTAGTCGATACGATTGAAAGGCGCCGAGAAGGCGATCAGCCCTTCTGCCCCATCGAACGCATCGTCAGCCAGTTTATACACCTGAAACGCCGCTTCGCTGCCGGGCCAACAGCAGTGCAGGCCGTGACACGCCGCCGGTTCAAAGCCGAGCGGATTGTAGAACTGCGGATCGCCCAGCACCACCACGGCGCTGTAGCTGAACTCATTGAGCGAATCGAGCCCTTCATACACCAGCTGTTTAGCAATGCCCTGACTGCGCACGGAGGCATCGACCGCCAGCGGCGCCAGCGCCACCCAGTTACGATCTTCGCCCTGCAACGTCACCGGACTGAAGGCGGCATAACCCAGCACCTGGCCTTCGTCATCGGTGGCCACCACGCCCAGCGTGAGTAAACCGTCTTCACGCAGCTGCTGTACCAGTTCCGCTTCGGCTGCGGTGGCAAAACTGCGCTTTAACAGGCTGTCGATGCCTGCCGCGTCCACACCAATTTCAGTACGAATCAACATGAGATCCCCGCGCGCGCCTCAGCGGCCTTCGCGTCCTGTGTCATTCCTGCCTCAACAAAAGCAGCCAGCTGCAGCAACCCTGTGCGCAATGGCGTGGGTATGGCGTCCAGTTCTATGGCATCCATCAGATTCTTCACCTCCAGTTCCAGCTCCGTGTCGCCCTCAATCACCAGACGGCGCTGAAAGAACAACATATCGGGGTCGGCTTTGCGTGCTGCTACCAGCAGCAGATCGTTGGCTTCGCCACGAAACCAGACATCTGTTTCGGCGTCGCGCGAAACGGTCAGGCGCTCGTCCTGCAGCGTGGTGATCCAGCGCAGATTGACGTCCGCGATCTCAATGCCGAGATAGCGCCCTTGCAGAAAGTCTAACTCACCTTCAGCCAAAGCATGACGAAATTGCCAGTTTAGGAGTTGTTGCAAAACCGTTTTTTTCACCGCGAATGGTATTAGCGACACCGGTAAAGCGAGGAATTCCGGCCCTTTTTCAATTAACAGGCCGCGTAAGCGTGCGAACATGCGCTGCACTCCCTTGAGAAAATTTTATCTATATTGCCACATCCGTCGGCTTTCGCCTCAACCGGGATCAAGGAAATCGCCCCGCGTCTGTGCGAAAATTTTCCATTCCGCCCTGGCAATCCCGCTTTCACTGCCTTAAATCAACATTGCTGCACCTGCGCTTCCTTACACTCAACGGCGTTCAGAATCCGGGGGAGGAAATTGTATGGAACTGCTGTGTCCGGCGGGGAATTTACCTGCGCTGAAATCGGCGGTGGAGCACGGCGCTGACGCGGTGTACGTCGGCCTGAAAGATGACACCAACGCCCGCCACTTTGCTGGCCTCAATTTTACCGATAAGAAACTGGCAGAAGCCGCGCGCTTCCTGCATCAGCACCGGCGTAAACTGCACGTGGCGATCAACACCTTCGCCCATCCCGACGGCCTTAACCGCTGGCAAAGCGCCATTGACGTCGCCGCACAGAACGGTGCCGATGCGCTGATTCTGGCCGATATCGCCACGCTGGAGTACGCCGCCAGGCGCTATCCGCAGGTTGAACGTCACCTGTCAGTCCAAGCGTCCGCCACCAATCTGCAGGCCATTCAGTTTTATCACCGCCACTTTGCGCTGAGCCGCGTGGTGCTGCCGCGCGTGCTGTCGATGCACCAGGTGAAGCAGCTAGCGCGCGAAACGCCAGTGCCGCTCGAAGTGTTCGCTTTTGGCAGCCTGTGCATTATGGCCGAAGGCCGCTGCTATCTCTCGTCGTGGCTGACCGGCGAGTCGCCGAACAGCGCGGGCACCTGTTCACCGGCCAAATTTGTTCGCTGGCAGCAGACGGCACAGGGCATGGAGTCGCGCCTGAACGAAGTGCTAATTGACCGTTACGCCGCCGATGAGAGCGCGGGCTATCCCGACGCTGTGTAAAGGGCGCTACGAGGTGGATAACCAGCGCTATCACGTGCTGGAGGAGCCCACCAGCCTGAATACCCTGGCGCTGCTGCCAGAGCTGCTGCGCGCCAATATTGCGTCGGTGAAAATTGAGGGACGCCAGCGCAGCCCAGCCTATGTGGCACAGGTGGCTAAAGTGTGGCGTCAGGCGATCGATCCCTGCATGGCCGATCCGCAACAGTTCACGGTGCAGGCGCCGTGGATGCGCGCGCTCGGTGAACTTTCTGAAAGTAGCCAGACCACGCTTGGCGCCTATCACCGCGACTGGCAATAAGGAGACCGTATGAAATACGCCATCGGCCCGGTGCTGTGGTACTGGCCTACCGCCACGCTGGAGCAGTTTTACCAGCGCGCCGCAGAGAGCAGCGCAGAGATTGTCTACCTCGGCGAAGCGGTGTGCAGCAAACGCCGCGCCACCGCGTTCAGTCAGTGGATGGGAGGGGCCGCACGCTGGCGGCCAGCGGCAAACAGGTGGTGTTGAGCACGCTGGCGCTGCTGCAGTCCCCTTCGGGGGTCAAAGAGCTACGCAGCTATGTTGAAAACGGTGAGTTCTTACTGGAAGCCAACGATATCGGCACCGTGAACATGGCGGCAGAGCGCAAACTGCCGTTTGTCGCCGGTCCCACCCTGAATGTGTATAACGCGCAGACGCTCCAGCTGCTGCTGCAGGAGGGCATGACGCGCTGGTGCATGCCGGTGGAGATGTCACGCGACTGGCTGATTCAGCTGTTGTAGCAGTGCCATGACGCTGGCCTGCGCGACCGGTTTGAGGTTGAAGTGCTCGGCTACGGCCATCTGCCGCTGGCGCTGGCGCGTCAGGCTGAAGCCCTTGGCTTTCATCGCTACTGTCTGGCCGAACATCACAACATGACCGGCATCGCCAGCGCCGCAACGTCGGTGCTGATAGGCTATCTCACCGCTAACACCGAAACGCTGCGCCTCGGCTCCGGCGGGATCATGCTGACCAACCACGCACCGCTGGTGATTGCCGAACAGTTTGGCACCCTAGAATCCCTCTACCCTGGCCGTATCGATCTCGGACTGGGCCGTGCGCCCGGCTCCGATCAGCGCACCATGCTGGCGCTGCGCCGTCATCTTTCGAGCGCCCAGGCCGACAGCTTCCCGGAAGATGTGGCCGATCTGATCCGCTGGTTCGATGCCGAAGAGGGCGAACATCCGCCGGTGCAACCAGTGCCCGGCCTCGGTCTGAAAATTCCGGTGTGGCTGTTAGGTTCCAGCCTGTATAGCGCGCAGCTGGCGGCGCAGCTTGGTCTGCCGTTTGCCTTTGCTTCGCACTTCGCGCCAGACCTGCTATTGCAGGCGCTGCACCTGTATCGCGAAAAATTCCAGCCCTCTGCGCGTCTGGCAAAACCTTACGCTATGGTGTGTGTCAACGTGGTGGCGGCAGACAGCGATCGTGATGCGCGCTTCCTGTTCACCTCGATGCAGCAGCAGTTCATTAATCTGCGCCGCGGCAAGCCCGGCCCGCTGCCGGCGCCGGTGGAGAACATGGATAACCTGTGGTCGCCGTCCGAACAGTATGGCGTGCAGCAGGCGCTGAGCATGTCGGTGGTGGGCGATAAAGATAAAGTGCGCCACGGCCTTGCCGCGCTGCTGCGCGAAACCCAGGCGGATGAGATCATGGTCAACGGCCAGATTTACGATCCGCAGGCGCGCCTGCGTTCGTTCGCGCTGGCGATGGAAGCCGCACGCACGCTGTAAGCCTTACTGCGGTGGGGAGAGTCCTTCCGGCCCCACCGCCATCTTGCGCACATCGCGCGCCGGTGATTGGCCATAAAAACGGCTGTATTCCCGGCTGAACTGCGACGCACTCTGATAGCCCACCCGGTAGCCCGCCGTCCCGGCATCCAGCTTCTCAATCATCATCAGCCGGCGCGCTTCGTTGATGGTGATGCCGACGCCAAGACAGGGTTTCTTTGGCGTCGCCAGCACCACGCAGGACTGCACCGGCATGTCCATGGTGACCAGCAGCAGATCGCCCGGCCCGTAATGCATCACATCATCGCCCATGCGCAGTGCTTTCTGGCCCTGTGCCATCAGCGCAAAACCCGCCCAGCTGGCAATGTGCGCCAAGCTGAAGGGGTGCGAGCTGCGGCCAAAAGAGAGAAAATCAATCGCGCTGGCGGTGCGCCCATCCTGCTGCGCGTGACGGGCAATCATCGCCACCAGCTGTTGCCACTGTTCCTGATGAATCATGCGTTATGCACTCCGCGATGAAAAATCACTGAATCCCCATTCTTACCTGCCGATGCGGTTGCGCCTAGTCCCTGCGCCACAGATTTGCAGGATCGTGCAAAAAGCTTGCAGGATTGCGCTACCGCACAAAGCGGCAACAGCGCATGCTTTACTCACCCGAAATCTTAGGTGGAGAGACACAATGCAAGCACTTGAAGGCAAAATTGCGCTGGTGACGGGCGCGTCGAAAGGCATTGGCGCCGCCATCGCCATGACTTTCGCCGCGGCCGGCGCCCGGGTGGTGGTGAATTATCGTCAGGATGAAGCGGGCGCGGCGGATGTGGTGACCGATATCTGCGCGCTGGGAAGCGACGCCATCGCCGTACAGGCCGATATATCCCGTGAAGCTGACGTGCAGCGCCTGTTCGCCAGCAGCATCGCGCAGTTTGGCGCGCCAGACATCGTGGTCAACAACGCCGACATGTTTCACCACGGCGACTTCGCCCGCCTCAGCGTTAGCGACATGCAGCAGCAGCTCAACGTTAATCTGCTCGGTACGCTGCTGGTGTGCCAGCAGGCGGCGCAGCATTTTCCGGCGCGCGGCGGCTGCATCATTAACCTCAGCGCGCTAAACAGCCAGCGCAGCCTGCCCGGTTCCGTACTGTGGTCAGCGGACCAAGGGCGCAATCGATACCTTAACGCAGGGGCTGGCACGTGAGCTGGGCTCGCGCAATATTCGCGTCAACGCGCTGGCACCGGGGATCATTCTGACCGAAGGGCTGCTGGCAGCGAAAAAAATGAATGCGGAATTTAAAGCGCAGCTGATCGCGGCCACGCCGCTGGGACGCTTTGGCCTGCCGGAGGATGTGGCACAGGTGGCGCTGTTTCTGGCGTCGGAAGAGTCGGCTTATGTTACCGGTGAGCGGGTGCTGATTGCCGGCGGCGTGTAAAGCCCGCGTTACAGACATAAAAAAAGGACGCTTGCGCGTCCTTTTTATTTTTAAGCGATTAACGCTTACGCATCACGGCGACGTGGTGCAGCAGCGCCTTCGTCGCGACGTGGGCCACGGCCACCTTCACGGCTAAAACGTCCGCCTTCACGACCGCCTTCGCGACGCTCGGAGAAACGACGCGGTGCGCCGCCTTCACGGTTGCCACCCTCACGGTTACCACGACGCTCACCACCGAAGTCACGACCGCCGCTACGACGCTCGGTGCGCTCGTGTGGCTGTGCATCGCCCAGCAGCTGCATATTCATCGGCTTGTTGAGGATACGCGTACGCGTGAAGTGCTGCAGGACTTCACCCGGCATGCCTTTTGGCAGCTCGATAGTAGAGTGAGTACCAAACAGCTTGATGTTACCGATGTAACGGCTGCTGATGTCGCCTTCGTTAGCAATCGCGCCCACGATATGACGCACTTCAACACCATCATCACGGCCCACTTCAATACGGTACAGCTGCATTTCGCCAACGTCACGACGTTCACGACGTGGACGGTCGCCGCCACGCTCATCGCGATCGCGGAATTCACGACGCTGTGGACGCGGTGCATCCGGTAGCAGAATCAGTGGACGTTCGCCCTGCGCCATTTTCAGCAGCGCAGCGGCCAGCGTTTCCATATCCAGCTCTTCTTCTGGCTGCATTTTAGCCAGCAGCGCACGGTACTGATCCAGATCGCTGCTTTCCAGCTGCTGCTGAACTTTCGCAGCTAACTGCGCCAGACGACGCTGACTCAGCAGCTCGGCGTTAGGCAGCTCAACTTCCGGAATAGTCAGCTTCATGGTGCGTTCGATGTTGCGCAGCAGACGACGCTCGCGGTTCTCAACGAACAGCAGCGCACGGCCAGCACGACCCGCACGACCGGTACGGCCGATACGGTGCACATACGATTCGGCATCCATCGGGATGTCGTAGTTAACCACCAGGCTAATACGCTCAACGTCCAGACCACGGGCCGCAACGTCAGTCGCGATCAGGATATCCAGACGACCGTCTTTCAGGCGCTCCAGCGTCTGCTCACGCAGCGCCTGGTTCATGTCACCGTTCAGCGCGGCGCTGTTGTAGCCGTTACGCTCCAGCGTTTCTGCCACTTCCAGTGTGGCATTTTTGGTGCGCACGAAGATGATGGCAGCATCGAAGTCTTCCGCTTCGAGGAAGCGCACCAGCGCGTCAGACTTACGGCCGTAAGCGGTCCAGTAAGACTGAGAAATGTCCGGGCGTGTAGTGATGCTGGACTGCATGCGCACTTCCTGCGGATCCTTCATGAAACGCTTGGTGATACGGCGAATCGCTTCTGGCATGGTTGCAGAGAACAGTGCGGTCTGATGACCTTCCGGGATCTGCGCCATGATGGTTTCAACGTCTTCGATGAAGCCCATACGCAGCATTTCATCGGCTTCGTCCAGTACCAGACCACGCAGGCTGGACAGGTCCAGGGTACCGCGTTTCAGGTGATCCAGCAGACGGCCCGGGGTACCAACCACGATCTGTGGACCCTGGCGCAGTGCGCGCAGCTGCACGTCATAACGCTGGCCACCGTACAGGGCCACGACGTTAATACCGCGCATGTGTTTAGAGAATTCTGTCATCGCTTCAGCCACCTGAACCGCCAGTTCGCGGGTCGGCGCCAGCACCAGAATTTGCGGTGCGCGGACAGAAGGATCAACGTTGTTCAGCAGCGGCAGCGAGAAAGCTGCTGTTTTACCACTACCGGTCTGCGCCATACCCAGCACATCACGGCCCGCCAGCAGGTGAGGAATACACTCAGCCTGGATTGGCGATGGCTTAACGTAGCCCATACCGTTCAGTGATTCGAGGATGTCGGCGTTCAGGCCCAGATCAGCAAAAGTGGTTTTAATATCAGTCATGTAGTACACGTGCCTCTTAGATTGCGGCGGCCAGTCTACATAACTCGTCGTGAAAACTTTCAGTCATTTTCATCAAAAAGTGTGAACCGGCTCAAATTAGAAGTTTTGACGAACAGAAAAGCCCTCACCTGTTCAGGCGATGACTTTACGGGTAAATCAGGCAATAAAAGTTCGTCAGCTATTGCTGGTCAGATTCTGATAAATCGTCTTGTGTCTGGCCGAGTTGCACCAGTTCCAACAATGCGTATCGGTGTTCAACAAAGTTATTGACGTTGTTGGCCACCGCCAGTTTGAACAACGCTTTCGCGTCGTCCTTCTCCCCCAGACTTAGGTAGTACTTACCTAAATAGAAGTTGGTTTCACTGAGATGTTCAGCGAGCAAGGTGTTATCCGTTGCGTCCGCCTTGAAACGTTCCATCAATGTTTTTTCACTGATGTCGCTCAGGTAGAACTCGACAATATTCCATCCCCATTGGTCCTTAGCCGCCTTATCGTAACGCTGTTGTAGCGTCACTTTTGCCTTATCGGCGTCCATCTCGCGTTCAACGAGGTAGAGCCACAGGCTGCGGAACGGATCGTTAGGATCGTCTTGATAAAACGCCAGCAGATCATCTTGCGCTAACTTGTATCGACCGCCATAATAGAAGGCGATACCACGGTTTAAATACGCATAGTTGTAAGTTGGATCAAGCTCAAGTACAGAATCAAACACTTCATAGGCATCATTAAAATTGCCTGCCTCCGTTAAGTAAATGCCGAGATAGTTAAACACTTCCGGCATATCCGGTCTGATAGACAGCGCTTGCGAAAAATCGTTTTGCGCTAAAGCCCTCAGACCCAAACTATCATACAACACTCCGCGCTCATATAACAGCTGTGCGCGTTCATCATCGGTCAGGGCCCGACTGGCAAGAATTTGTTCCATTCGCGCCAGAATAACCTCTTGCTGCAGTGTGGGCTGCAAAGGTACTGCCAGAACTTCGTTCTTACGCCAATTGGAGTTGCTGCATCCTGCCAGCGTGATAGCTGTCGCAACAAAACACCAGCGCAAAAAAGGCTTCATTTCCCACTCCCGAATACAAACATTGAAATAACCATCCTGTCATCCGCCTGCTATGCACAAGGGTTCGCGCCCTCGCGATGATACCCGTCCTGCTTCAGCTGCACTGACACGCTGACCAGCTCGCCACGCATTCCGGGTATACAAACACCGCTCCCCGCCAGCTGGCAGGGAGCGGCTGATCAGGAAAAACGCTTACTCGGCGTCAGGCGTAGTCACCGCAGCGGTTTCTTCTGCTGGCTTCTGCTCTGTCGCTTCTTTGATGCTGAGACGAACGCGGCCCTGACGATCCACTTCCATCACTTTAACTGGCACTTCCTGACCCATCTGCAGGTAATCGGTCACTTTCTCTACGCGCTTGTCGGCGATCTGAGAAATGTGTACCAGACCTTCTTTACCGCCGCCGATCGCCACGAAGGCACCGAAATCAACGATACGGGTCACTTTACCGGAGTAGATACGGCCCACTTCGATCTCAGCGGTGATCTCTTCGATGCGGCGAATCGCTTCTTTGGCTTTCAGGCCGTCGGTCGCTGCGATCTTCACGGTGCCATCATCTTCGATTTCGATGGTGGTGCCGGTCTCTTCGGTCAGCGCACGGATAACTGAACCGCCTTTACCGATGACGTCTTTAATCTTGTCTGTGTTGATCTTGATGGTATAGATGCGCGGCGCGAACTCGGAGATCTCCTGACGCGGTGTGCTGATCGCCTGTTCCATCACGCTCAGGATGTGCAGACGCGCACCCTTGGCCTGGTTCAGTGCCACCTGCATGATTTCGCGGGTGATACCTTCAATTTTGATGTCCATCTGCAGCGCGGTAATACCTTCACGGCTACCGGCTACTTTGAAGTCCATATCGCCGAGGTGATCTTCGTCGCCGAGGATGTCAGACAGCACCACGAACTTCTCGTCTTCTTTCACCAGACCCATCGCGATACCGGCAACGGCCGCTTTGATCGGTACGCCAGCGTCCATCAGTGCCAGTGATGCACCGCACACGGAAGCCATAGAAGAAGAACCGTTCGATTCGGTGATTTCAGACACGACGCGTACGGTGTACGGGAACGCATCCTGTTTTGGCATCACTGCCAGCACGCCACGCTTCGCCAGACGGCCGTGACCAATTTCACGACGCTTCGGTGAGCCAACCATACCGGTTTCGCCCACGGAGAACGGAGGGAAGTTGTAGTGGAACAGGAAGCTGTCAGTACGCTCGCCCATCAGCTCATCGAGATTCTGTGCGTCACGCGCGGTACCGAGGGTGGCAGCGACCAGCGCCTGCGTTTCACCACGGGTAAACAGCGCAGAACCGTGGGTACGCGGCAGTACGCCAGTGCGCACGTCCAGACCACGGATCATATCTTTTTCACGGCCATCGATACGCGGTTCGCCGTTCAGGATACGGGTACGCACCACGTTCTTTTCCAGGCTGTGTACGATGTCACCGATTTCGGCGTCATCCAGCGTTTCGTCTTCAGCCAGCAGTGCGGCGATGGTTTCGTCTTTGATGACGCCAACCTGCGCATAGCGCTCCTGCTTGTCAGTGATGCGGTAAGCATCGCTGATGCGCGCTTCGGCCAGGGCGGCAACGCGTGCGATCAGCGCATCGTTCGCCGGCTCTGGCTGCCAGTCCCAGCGTGGTTTGCCCGCTTCGGCCACCAGCGCATTGATGTTTTCAATCACAACCTGCTGCTGGTCGTGGCCGAACACCACAGCACCCAGCATCTGGTCTTCGGTCAGGATGTCCGCTTCAGATTCCACTATCAGCACTGCATTCTGCGTACCGGCAACCACCAGATCCAGACGAGACTGTTTGATCTCATCCGCGGTTGGGTTCAGCACGTACTGATCGTTGATGTAACCGACGCGTGCAGCACCGATTGGGCCGTTGAACGGAATGCCAGACAGTGACAGCGCAGCAGAAGCACCGATCATCGCAACGATGTCCGGGTTAACCTGCGGGTTCACGGATACGACAGTCGTGATAACCTGCACTTCGTTAACAAAACCTTCCGGGAACAGCGGACGCACCGGGCGGTCAATCAGACGCGCAATCAGGGTTTCGCCTTCGCTTGGACGGCCTTCACGACGGAAGAAGCTGCCCGGAATACGGCCAGCGGCGTAAGTACGCTCTTGGTAGTTCACCGTCAGAGGGAAGAAGTCCTGACCGGCTTTGGCTTTTTTCTGGCCCACGACGGTAACGAATACCGCGGTGTCGTCCATGCTTACCATTACTGCTGCGGTGGCCTGGCGCGCCATCATGCCGGTTTCCAGCGTGACGGTATGCTGACCATACTGGAACTTGCGTACGATCGGGTTCAGCAAAATTTAAGTCCTTAAATTCGTGGCAAAGCCTGCTCGGCCCGCCGGGGATTACCGCTCTTTAGTTGCATCCTCGCGACTAATGACAACCCTTAACCGCCCCTGCGGTAAAGCCTCTCATTAGCCGCGCGAACCTCTGCAAGCAAAGATCACTCTCAGCAACAATACATGAGTTTGGTCCGGATTGCTGCCGATTGCTCGAAAAAAGGGGCCATAAAGGCCCCTTTTTCGCGAAACTCGCACAAATCTGATCGCCAGATGCGGTTTTTTGCATACTGCATGCGCTACATCGTTGATCAGATTCTTCAGACTTAGCGACGCAGACCCAGGCTTTCGATCAGGCTGGTGTAACGTGCAACGTCTTTACGCTTCAGGTAGTCCAGCAGCTTACGACGCTGGGATACCATGCGCAGCAGACCGCGACGGCTGTGGTGGTCTTTCTTGTGCTCAGAGAAGTGACCCTGCAGGTGGTTAATCTGAGCAGTCAGCAGAGCAACCTGAACTTCAGTTGAACCGCTGTCGTTAGCGCCACGACCGTATTTAGCAACGATCTCTGCTTTAGCTTCTACGCTTAGAGACATAATAAACTCCAGTAAAAAGGAATGTATGGGTGCCGATCTCTAATTCAGCAGCCCGCTTCTAAAGCTGCGCTATTCTACTCTTCGCCCGGTAGCAACGCAAATGCGCTGTAACGGCCAGCGGTAATACGCGGTCAGTCGGCAAACTCCACCACCAGACGACGCGGTGCCACGCGACCATCGTCGGCAATTTCCGCCATGCCGATAAATTTCTGCTGCTCACCTTCGGTCACCCGCACCAGGCCGCTGGCCGGCGCGTTTTCCGCCTGTACCGGCATGCCCTGTTTGAACCAAGCCGCGACCGGCGTGGGCAGATTGACCGCTGGAAAATCTTCCGCCGGGCTGTCCATCGGCAACAGCAACGCGTCCAGCGGTGCGTAATCCGGCGTTTCCGCCGCATTAACCTGCGCCGCCAGCGCCTGCAGCTGTTCCAGTGTCATCATGCGCGCAATCGGGTAGCGCGCCACCTGCAGACGGCGCAGCATGATCACGTGTGCGCCGCAGCCGAGCTTCTCACCTAAATCGTCAATGATGGTGCGAATGTAGGTGCCTTTGGAAACATGAATTTCCAGCTCCAGCTCGTCGCCCTGCCAGCGAATAAACTGCAGTTCAAACACGGTAATCGGTCGCGCTTCACGCGGCACGGTGACGCCTTCGCGCGCATATTCGTACAGCTTGCGGCCCTGATACTTGAGCGCCGAGAACATGGTTGGCACCTGCAGCGTCTCGCCGCGAAAGCTGTCCAGCGCGGCGTCCAGCTCCGCCTGGCTGAAGGTCACCGGCCGCGTTTCGACGATATTGCCGTCCGCATCGGAGGTATCGGTGCGCTGGCCCAGACGGGCAATCACGCGGTAACGCTTGTCCGAATCCAGCAGATAGCGGGAAAACTTGGTGGCTTCGCCGAGGCAAATCGGCAGCATACCGGTGGCCAGCGGATCGAGCGCGCCGGTATGGCCCGCCTTGTTAGCATTAAACAGGCGTTTTACTTTTTGCAGCACATCGTTAGAGGATGCGCCCTGGTGTTTATCCAGCAGGAAAACACCGTGGACATCGCGACCACGGCGACGAGGACGACTCATCAGTCCTCCTTGTCGTCTTCCGCCGGGCTTTCACCACGTCGCTCAGCATCGTTTCTGATCACGTCAGAGACCAGATTCGACATGCGCATCCCTTCAATCAGCGAGTTATCGTAGAAGAAGGTCAGCTCCGGCACGATGCGCAGACGCATCGCTTTACCGAGCAGAATACGGATGTAGCCAGACGCTTCTTTCAGCGCTTTAAGGCCGTTTTTCACCGCTTCTTCATCCTGGTCGTTCAGGAAGGTCACGAACACTTTGGCATACGCCAGATCGCGTGACACCTCAACGCCAGACACGGTGACCATCATACCCAGACGCGGGTCTTTGATTTCGCGCTGCAGGATGATCGCAATCTCTTTCTGCAGCTCCTGCGCCACGCGCTGTGGGCGACCAAACTCTTTCGCCATACTATTTCTCCCAAATTGCATCACATCGACCAGCAATTACTCGATGGTGCGTTTAACTTCAATCACTTCGAACACTTCGATCATATCGCCAACGCGAACGTCGTTGTAGTTCTTCACGCCGATACCACACTCCATGCCGTTACGCACTTCGTTGACGTCATCTTTGAAGCGACGCAGAGATTCCAGCTCGCCTTCGTAGATAACCACGTTGTCGCGCAGTACGCGGATCGGGTTGTGACGTTTGATGTTGCCTTCGGTGACCATACAGCCGGCAATCGCGCCAAATTTCGGTGACTTGAACACGTCACGGACTTCGGCCAGACCGATAATCTGCTGTTTGAACTCCGGTGCCAGCATGCCGCTCATGGCAGCTTTCACTTCGTCAATCAGGTTATAGATGACGGAGTAGTAGCGCAGGTCAACGTTTTCAGCGTCAATCACGCGACGTGCAGAGGCATCAGCACGCACGTTGAAGCCGAGGATGATCGCGTTGGACGCAGCGGCCAGGGTGGCGTCGGTTTCGGTGATACCGCCCACGCCAGAACCAATAATCTTCACATTCACTTCGTCGGTGGAAAGTTTCAGCAGCGAGTCGGAGATCGCTTCCACAGAACCCTGTACGTCGGACTTCAGGACGATGTTCAACTCGGACACTTCGCCTTCGGTCATGTTGGCAAACATGTTTTCCAGCTTGGACTTCTGCTGACGCGCCAGTTTGACTTCGCGGAATTTGCCCTGACGATACAGTGCCACTTCACGCGCTTTCTTCTCGTCACGCACGACGGTCGCTTCGTCACCCGCTGCCGGCACACCGGACAGACCGAGGATTTCCACTGGAATCGATGGACCCGCTTCCAGCACTTCGCGACCCAGTTCGTCACGCATCGCACGCACACGGCCGTATTCGAAGCCGCACAGTACGATATCGCCCTTGTTCAGCGTACCTTCACGCACCAGCACGGTCGCTACCGGACCACGACCTTTGTCGAGGAACGATTCGATCACCACGCCGCTCGCCATACCCTGACGAATCGCAGTCAGCTCCAGTACTTCCGCCTGCAGCAGAATCGCGTTCAGCAGGTCATCGATGCCGGTACCGGCTTTCGCCGAGACGTTAACGAACATGTTCTCGCCGCCCCACTCTTCCGGAATGATACCGTACTGGGTCAGCTCGTTCTTCACGCGATCTGGATCGGCTTCTGGCTTGTCGATCTTGTTCACCGCCACGACCACCGGCACACCGGCCGCTTTCGCGTGCTGGATAGCTTCGACGGTCTGCGGCATCACGCCATCGTCAGCCGCCACCACCAGGATAAC
Source organism: Type-A symbiont of Plautia stali (assembly GCF_059731155.1). Taxonomy (NCBI): domain Bacteria; species Type-A symbiont of Plautia stali. The sequence continues at coordinate 3,519,716 of NZ_AP035891.1, forward strand.
GATATCCGTGGCCTGCGCACCACGTGCACGCATCGCGGTAAACGCGGCGTGTCCCGGGGTGTCGAGGAAGGTGATCATGCCGTTATCGGTTTCAACGTGATATGCACCGATGTGCTGGGTAATCCCGCCCGCTTCGCCGGAGGCGACTTTGGTGGAGCGGATGTAGTCCAGCAGCGAAGTTTTACCGTGATCAACGTGACCCATGATGGTCACGACCGGCGCACGGCTTTCCTGCGCAGCATCGGTATCACGATCGTCCATTACCGCTTCTTCCAGTTCGTTCTCGCGGCGCAGGATCACTTTGTGACCCATCTCTTCTGCCACCAGCTGTGCGGTTTCCTGGTCGATAACCTGGTTGATGGTTGCCATGGCACCCATCTTTATCATCGCTTTAATAACCAGTGAGCCTTTCACCGCCATTTTGTTGGCCAGTTCGGCAACGGTGATGGTTTCGCCAATGATGACGTCACGGTTCACCGCCTGAGCAGGTTTGTTGAAGCCCTGCTGCAGCGTGCTTGGTTTACGATGTTTGCCACCTTTACCGCCGCGTACCTGTGCACGCGCTTCTTCACGGTCAGTTTTGGCTTCAGAGTGCTTGTTGCCTTTTTTGGCCGGACGCGCTGCCTTGGTGGTGCGGGTGCGACCACGACCGCCTTCGACTTCGCGATCGTTTTCGTCTTCTGCCTGACGGGCATGAGTTGAAGTCGTGACGTGGTAGTCGCCCTTATCTTCTTCCTCTGGTTTTTCCCATTCAGCGGCTTTCTCTTCGGCCAGACGACGGGCTTCTTCCGCCGCGCGGCGCGCATTCTCTTCCAGCTTACGGCGCGCTTCTTCTTCCGCTTTACGCTTCAGTTCGGCGGCTTCAGCTTCACGACGGGCTTTGTCAGATTGCGCAGCCTTGGTCATTTCGTCGGTAGGTTGATTAGTCACTTTCTCATTTTCCGCTGCTTCACGCTTAGCCTTGTCAGCGGCTTCGCGCTTGGCTTTCTCTTCGGCTTCACGTTGAGCTTTTTGTTCAGCCTCGCGACGCGCCTGCTCTTCCGCTTCACGCTGCGCCTCGGCTTCTGCTTCCGCCTGAGCTTGCTCAGCGTCGGCATCACCTTTCACGTATGTGCGCTTTTTGCGGACTTCGATTTGCACCGACTTACTTTTACCCCCGGTGCCTGGAATATTCAAGGTGCTGCGCGTTTTGCGCTGCAACGTCAGTTTGCCTGAACCGGTCTGACCGTGCTCACGATTCAGGTGGGACAGTAAGGTCTCTTTCTCTTGCTGGGATACGGTGTCGTTTTCAGACTTACGGATCCCTGCATCAGCAAATTGCTGTACCAGGCGATCGACCGGAGTCTGAATTTCGGCGGCCAGCGATTTTACGGTTACATCTGTCATGCTGTTCCTTCCTGTTATTACGCGTCATCGCCGAACCAGCAGATATTACGTGCAACCATAATCAGCGCACCGGCTTTCTCATCATCCAGCCCTTCAATATCTGTCAGATCGTCAACACCTTGCTCAGCGAGATCTTCCAGCGTGCAAACGCCTTTTGACGCCAGGCGATACGCCAGCGCACGATCCAGGCCTTCAAGATTCAGCAGGTCCTCAGCAGGTTCCTGATTACCAAGGCTCTCTTCTTTCGCTAATGCCAGGGTGGTTAACGCATTTTTTGCTCGTTCACGCAGGGCTTCAATGGTCTCTTCGTCGAGGCCGTCGATTTCCAGCAGCTCGTTGATTGGCACGTAAGCCAATTCTTCCAGCGAAGAGAAGCCCTCTTCCACCAGAACGGTGGCGAACTCTTCGTCGATGTCGAGATGTTTAGTGAACATATCGATCGCTGCATGGGCTTCGGCCTGATGCTTCGCCTGCAGATCATCGACGGTCATCACGTTCAGCTCCCAGCTGCTCAGCTGGGATGCCAGACGCACGTTTTGGCCATTACGGCCAATCGCCTGAGCCAAATTGCCGGCTTCAACAGCGATATCCATGGTGTGATTGTCTTCATCCACCACAATTGACGCCACATCGGCAGGTGCCATGGCGTTAATCACGAACTGTGCCGGGTTGTCGTCCCACAGCACGATATCAATACGCTCACCGCCCAGCTCGCTGGACACCGCCTGCACGCGCGCACCGCGCATACCCACGCAGGCACCGACCGGATCGATACGTTTGTCGTTAGTTTTTACCGCAATTTTGGCGCGTGAACCCGGATCGCGCGCTGCCGCTTTGATCTCGATAACTTCTTCGCCAATCTCCGGCACTTCAATGCGGAACAGTTCGATCAGCATCTCCGGTTTGGAGCGGGTAACGAACAGTTGCGCACCACGCGCTTCCGGACGCACGGCATACAGCACGCCGCGAATACGGTCACCCGGGCGGAAGTTTTCACGCGGCAGCATGTCTTCACGTACAATCACCGCTTCGGCGTTATTGCCGAGATCCAGTGAAATATTGTCGCGATTCACTTTCTTCACCACGCCGGTGATGATTTCGCCTTCCTGCTCGCGGAACTGATCGACCACCATCGCGCGCTCGGCTTCACGCACTTTCTGGACGATAACCTGTTTCGCGGTCTGCGTGGTGATACGGTCGAAGGTGACAGATTCGATCTGATCTTCAACATAATCGCCCAGATTGAAGGCTTCATCTTCAAAGCGTGCTGCTTCCAGCGTGGTCTCGCGCGTTGGCTGCGTGACTTCTTCTACAACCACCCAGCGACGGAAGGTGTCGAAATCGCCGCTGCGACGGTCAATGCTGACGCGCACGTCGATTTCCTGCTCATACTTCTTCCTGGTCGCAGTGGCCAAAGCGCTCTCCAGCGCTTCGAAGATTTTCTCACGCGGCAAGGCTTTTTCGTTAGAAACTGCTTCTACTACAGCTAAGATCTCTTTGTTCATCCTGGTTAGCCTCAATCCGGACTTTTAAAAGTGGGGGACCAGGTTCGCTTTCTGAATGTTGCTCAGCGCGAACACTTCATCGTTACCCTCAACGGTTACCGTGATCATCTCGCCTTCGACAGACTTGATGATGCCCTGCCATTTACGGCGGTTCTGCACGGCCATACGCAGTACCAGGCTCACCTCTTCGCCGGCGAAGCGCGCATAGTGCTCCGCGGTAAACAGAGGGCGATCGAAACCCGGTGAGGAAACTTCAAGGTTGTAAGCCACCGTAATAGGATCTTCCACATCCATTACAGCGCTGACTTGGTGGCTAACATCGGCGCAATCATCAACATTGATACCCTCTTCACTATCAATATAGATGCGCAAGGTTGATGTGCGACCACGAATGAACTCGATACCGACCAATTCGTAGCCAAGCGCTTCTACCGGAGCAGAGATCAACTCTGTCAACTTTTGCTCTAATGTGGACAAGCCCACCCCCAAGACATAAAAAAAGGGCCTAAAGCCCAGTGTTACGATTTCCTGATAACAAAAAACCCCGAAAATTCGGGGCTTTTTGTGACTGGACCCTGTATGCCGCGATGCGGCTTCGGCACACCATCCAGCAGAATTTTTTTCAAAACTGACTGCGGATGCGTCCGTCGATGCATACAGTATATTTGAAAAAGAACTCTAAGCGAAAGTGGTTGCGGGGGTCGGATTTGAACCGACGACCTTCGGGTTATGAGCCCGACGAGCTACCAAGCTGCTCCACCCCGCGTCCGAAAACGTGGCTAATATTACGCCGATCTTGCGAAAAATGCAAGTTATACTGAGATTTGGTACCGAGGACGGGACTTGAACCCGTAAGCCCAATCGGGCACTACCACCTCAAGGTAGCGTGTCTACCGATTCCACCACCTCGGCACTTCACTGACTGCGACGATACGATGTCGCTTTAGCGCTGACGATCTTACTGCGGGATATCATTGCCCGGCGTGGCCGGTTTAGCTGGCTGAGTCTGCTGTTGAGACTGAGCCGGCGCGCTGAGGTTTTCCCACTCGCTTCCTTTGGAAGTCTTGTTACTGTTCAGATTGCCCAGAATCAGACTGATAATGAAGAACAGCGTAGCCAGTACCGCGGTCATGCGAGTCATAAAGTTACCAGACCCGGTTGAACCGAACAGCGTACCAGAAGCGCCTGCACCGAATGAGGCTCCCATATCAGCGCCTTTGCCTTGCTGCAGCATGATCAGACCAACGAGGCCAATCGCTACAATAAGGAAAACAACCAACAGAGCTTCGTACATAATCAACCTGTTTCCTTGCGCGTTATCCGCACAGTTAAAGCTTCAACCAATATTGACGGGGAGTTTCGTCATCACCCATCAGAAGCGGGTGTGAATACTAACCAAAGGCGCATACCTCTGCAAGCGCAATTTACACGAAGTTTCACGATTGCGGAAAAAAGCGCCATCCCGGTGATTTTACAGGCGGAAAGCAGCAAACTGACCGCCCGTAACGCGGTTAAACTGCTTTTACCGCATCGGCAATTTTGTGCGCCAGCTCGGTCACCTGCGCCTCATCCTCGCCTTCCACCATCACGCGAATCAGCGGCTCGGTGCCGGATTTACGCAACAGCACACGCCCGCGCCCGGCCAGCGTTTTTTCCACCTCTGCGGCAGCCGCTTTGACGCTGTCGCTCTCCAGCGGATCGTGGCTCCCGCTGAAACGCACATTGACCAGCACCTGTGGCAGCATCTTCATGCCGCTGCACAGATCGTGCAGACTAATGTGGTTGCGCACAATCGCAGTGAGTACTTGCAAACTTGCTACGATGCCGTCACCGGTGCTGATTTTATCCAGCAGGATCACATGGCCGGAGTTCTCCGCGCCCATGCGCCAGCCCTTCTCCTGCATTTTTTCCAGCACATAGCGGTCGCCCACTTTGGCGCGGGTAAACGGAATCCCCAACTGTTTCAGCGCCAGCTCCAGCCCCATGTTGCTCATCAGCGTGCCGACCACGCCGCCACGCAACTGGCCCTGACGCAGCGCTTCACGCGCGATAATGTAGAGAATCTGGTCGCCATCCACCTTCTGTCCAAGGTGATCCACCATCATGATGCGGTCGCCGTCGCCGTCATAGGCCAGGCCGAGATCCGCTTTTTCATCCAGCACGCGCTGCTGCAGCTGACGCATATCGGTAGCGCCGCACTCTTTGTTGATGTTCATGCCGTCCGGCTGCACGCCAATCGCAATCACCTTCGCGCCCAGTTCACGCAGCACATTCGGCGCGATGTGATAGGTCGCGCCGTTGGCACAGTCCACCACGATCTTCAGCCCGTTCAGGCTCAACTCGCTGGGAAAAGTGCCTTTGCAGAACTCGATGTAGCGCCCGGCGGCATCGACGATGCGGCTAGCGCGACCCAGCCCAGCGGACTCGACACAGGTCAGCGGCTTCTCCAGCTCCAGTTCAATGGCGGCTTCGACGTCGTCCGGCAGTTTGGTGCCTTCGGCAGAGAAGAATTTGATGCCGTTGTCGTCAAACGGGTTGTGCGACGCGGAGATCACGATGCCCGCCTCGGCGCGGAAGGTGCGCGTCAGGTAGGCAATGGCCGGCGTGGGCATCGGGCCGGTGAAAGCAGCAGACAGCCCGGCAGCCGCCAGACCGGCCTCCAGCGCCGATTCCAGCATGTAGCCGGAAATACGTGTATCTTTACCAATCAATACTTTGCGCGAGCCGGAACGGGCCAGCACTTTGCCGGCAGCAAAACCCAGCTTCAACACAAAGTCCGGGGTAATGGGCGCTTCACCCACTTTGCCGCGAATCCCATCCGTACCGAAATATTTACGATCGCTCATGCCTTTATCCTTTTGCTCTCCGTGTCGCCTCGACGATGCGCATCGCTTCGACAGTTTCTTTAACGTCATGCACGCGAATAATCTGCGCGCCCTGCATAGCGGCGATCACCGCACAGCTCAGGCTGCCGGTCAGGCGCTGTGCCGGGCCGACGTTTAACAGCTGGCCAATCATTGACTTACGCGACATGCCCACCAGCAGCGGCAGACCGTGATGGTGAAAATCACTGAGATGCGCCAGCAGCTCATAATTGTGGCTGAGATTCTTACCGAAACCGAAGCCCGGGTCGAGCAGCAGACGCTCTTTTTTAATGCCGGCCGCTTCACAGCGGGCAATCTGCGCAGCGAAGTAAGCGTCCACTTCGCTTACGATGTGCTGATATTCCGGTGCCTGCTGCATGGTGCGCGGTTCGCCCTGCATGTGCATCAGGCATACCGGCAGACCGGTATCTGCGGCGGCCTGCAGTGCACCCGGTTCCGACAGCGAGCGGATATCGTTAATGATGTGAGCGCCCACTCGCGCGGCTTCGCGGGTCACTTCTGCTTTTGACGTATCCACCGAAATCCACACTTCAAAGTGCTGCGCAATGGCTTCCACCACCGGAATCACCCGCGCCAGTTCCTCTTCAACTGAGACTTCATCGGCACCGGGACGCGTTGATTCGCCGCCCACATCGATAATCGTGGCACCGGCATTCACCATCTCGTTGGTGTGCGTGAGCGCATCCACCAGCGTGTTGTGCGTTCCGCCATCAGAAAAGGAGTCCGGCGTGACATTTAAAATTCCCATCACATGGGGAAACGACAGATCGAGATGAGTATCACGGGCGTACAACTTCATGGCGAAAATCTCCCTGAGGAATCACTGGATTGTAGAATGTAAAAAACCCCGGACCAGCCGGGGTTTTTGCTAAGGAACAGGCCTGTTACTTGTCGAACTGTTCTGACATGGTGTTGCCTGGGTTTGGCGTACGCGGTTCATCAACCGGACGTGGCGCCTTAGGCGTACCGTTGCTGTCAGAGTTGTTGCTGCCTGGATCTTCCCAGCCTGCTGGCGGACGCACTTCCCGACGCGCCATCAGGTCGTCGATCTGCGGTGCATCGATGGTTTCATACTTCATCAGCGCGTCTTTCATCGCGTGAAGGATGTCCATATTCTCACCCAGAATACGGCGTGCACGCTGGTAGTTGCTGTCGATCAGGTGCTTAACTTCTTGGTCGATAATGCGCGCCGTTTCGTCCGACATGTGTTTGGCTTTCGCCACTGAACGGCCGAGGAACACTTCACCGTCCTCTTCCGCATACAGCAGCGGACCGAGTTTTTCCGAGAAGCCCCACTGCGTCACCATGTTGCGCGCTAGGTTGGTCGCCACTTTGATGTCGTTTGAAGCACCGGTGGAAACGTGTTCTGCCCCGTAGATGATCTCTTCTGCCAGACGACCGCCGTACAGCGTTGAAATCTGGCTCTCCAGCTTCTGACGGCTGGCGCTGATAGCGTCGCCTTCAGGCAGGAAGAAGGTCACACCCAGCGCACGGCCGCGCGGGATAATCGTCACTTTATGCACCGGATCGTGTTCCGGCACCAAGCGACCAATAATCGCATGGCCCGCTTCGTGATACGCGGTGGATTCTTTCTGCGCTTCCGTCATCACCATGGAGCGACGTTCCGCACCCATCATGATTTTGTCTTTCGCTTTCTCGAACTCGACCATCGACACCACGCGCTTGTTGCCACGCGCAGCGAACAGCGCCGCTTCATTGACCAGGTTCGCCAGATCCGCACCGGAGAAGCCCGGCGTACCACGTGCGATAATCGCTGCATCAATGTCGGTTGCCAGCGGCACGCGACGCATATGCACTTTCAGAATCTGTTCACGGCCGCGCACGTCTGGCAGACCCACCACCACTTGGCGGTCAAAACGGCCTGGACGCAGCAGCGCCGGGTCCAGCACGTCCGGACGGTTAGTCGCGGCGATGACGATGATGCCTTCATTCCCTTCGAAGCCATCCATCTCAACCAGCATCTGGTTTAGCGTCTGCTCACGTTCGTCGTGACCACCGCCTAAACCGGCACCACGCTGACGACCCACCGCATCGATCTCATCAATAAAGATGATGCACGGTGCCGCTTTCTTCGCCTGCTCAAACATGTCGCGCACACGTGATGCACCGACACCCACGAACATTTCCACGAAGTCAGAACCGGAAATCGTAAAGAACGGCACTTTCGCTTCGCCGGCGATCGCTTTCGCCAGCAGCGTTTTACCGGTACCCGGAGGGCCCACCATCAGCACGCCTTTCGGGATTTTACCGCCCAGCTTCTGGAAGCGGCTCGGCTCACGCAGGTATTCCACCAGCTCACCCACCTCTTCTTTTGCTTCGTCGCAACCCGCAACGTCAGCAAAGGTGGTTTTGATCTGGTCTTCGGTCAGCATACGGGCTTTGCTCTTGCCGAAGGACATCGCGCCCTTGCCGCCGCCCTGCATCTGCCGCATAAAGAAGATCCACACGCCAATCAGTAGCAGCATCGGGAACCAGGAGATGAAGATGGAAGCCAGCAGGCTCGGCTCTTCCGGTGGTTCACCCACAACTTTGACGTTTTTGGTCAACAAGTTATCGAGTAACTTGGGATCGTTGACAGGAATGTAGGTCGTGTATTTATTATTGTCTTTTTTGGTTACGTTGATCTCACGCCCGTTAATACGTGCCTCGCGGACCTGATCCTGGTTCACTTCCGACAGGAAGGTTGAATAATCAACCCTACGGCCATTCGACTCGCTGGGCCCAAAGCTCTGGAATACTGACATCAGCACGACCGCGATGACTAACCAGAGAATCAGGTTTTTCGCCATGTCACTCAAGGGATTAACCTCATATTACAACGGTGTTAACAGACAGCGTAGGGTACTATATATCCTTCATACTTGGAATCGCGGCGCTGATGATTTTGCCTGTTTAGCCTGAAACTCAGAATTACGCATCAGAGTAAACGCCGTTTCGCCTTGCTTTGATTCCAGTATGGAGGGCTACAGTTTGCGCCCTGTCGCCACAATGTACACTTCGCGCGAACGTGATCGCGAAGCGTCCGGCTTACGAATTTTCACTTTCGTAAACAGGGAGCGAATTTCCCGCAGGTATTCATCGAAGCCATCTCCCTGAAACACTTTCACTACAAAACTGCCGCCAGGTGCCAGTACATCCCGACACATTTCTAACGCCAGTTCAACTAAATACATGGAACGCGGGATATCGACCGCAGGCGTACCGCTCATGTTCGGCGCCATGTCCGACATCACCACCTGGACTTTCTGATCGCCCACGCGCTCCAGTAACGCTTTCAACACCGCTTCGTCGCGAAAATCGCCCTGCAGGAAGTCAACGCCGCCGATGGGATCAATCGGCAGCAGATCGCAGGCAATAATACGGCCACCCGAACCAATCTGTTGTACCACATATTGCGACCAGCCGCCGGGCGCTGCGCCCAAGTCAACCACGGTCATACCGGGTTTGAACAGCTTGTCACCCTGCTGAATTTCATCCAGTTTAAACCAAGCGCGCGAGCGCAACCCTTTTTTCTGTGCCTGTTGCACATATTTATCGCTAAAGTGTTCCTGAAGCCAGCGACTGGAACTGGCCGAACGCTTTTTACCCGTCATAATATTTCCAGTTAAATCGTCATCGTAGCGATAAATCAGCACGCAATGGGTCGCGTTGATTTGGCGATATACCCGAGATGGCGGTAGAATGAACCGTTTTCAATCCCTGAGTAAGCAAAAAATACGATGAATCTGAGTACCAAACAAAAACAGCACCTGAAAGGCCTTGCCCATCCACTGAAGCCAGTGGTCATGCTGGGCGGCAATGGCCTGACTGAAGGCGTGCTCGCCGAGATCGAACAGGCGCTCGAACATCACGAATTGATCAAGGTAAAAATTGCCTCGGAAGATCGTGAAACCAAGCAGCTGATCGTTGACGCTATCGTGCGTGAAACTAAGGCAAACAACGTTCAGGTCATCGGCAACGTGCTGGTGCTGTATCGCCCTGCTAAAGAGCGCAAAATTACTCTGCCACGTTAAGCGTACCGTTACGGCTAGTCCAACGGGCAGAGAAAGTGCCATGCTCCTGCATGGGATAAAAGGCCGCAGCGCGGCCTTTTTCCTTTCTTTACAATATGCAGCTACGCATTTCAAATGCGTAGCAATATCTTAGATGTATTCCACTTTCAGCACTTCATATTCCACATCGCCGCTTGGGGTTTTGACAATAGCCACGTCATCGGCCTCTTTGCCCATCAGACCGCGCGCCATCGGCGAATTCACGGAAATCAGGTTCTGTTTAAAGTCCGCTTCGTCGTCACCGACAATCCGGTAAGTAAACTCTTCATCGGTATCGACATTCAGCACGGTGACGGTGGCGCCAAAAATCACGCGGCCGGTTTTCGGCATGGCGGTCACGTCAATCACCTGAGCATTGGAGAGCTTGGCTTCGATCTCCTGAATACGCCCTTCGCAGAATCCCTGTTCTTCACGCGCGGCATGGTATTCGGCATTCTCTTTCAGATCGCCGAGCTCACGGGCTTCGGCGATAGAGGCGATGATGCGCGGACGCTTAACGGTTTTCAGTTCGTTCAGCTCTTCACGCAGCTTCTCAGCGCCTTTCAACGTCATCGGAATCTGATTCATTTTGGCTCCTCGTCATCTATCCTGGTTAACGGCGTCATCCTGACCGGTGACAGCAGAAGATCGGCTTCTGCGGCGCGTAACCTCTTTTCACAAGCAAAAAAATCCTGACCCGGAAAGCTTTCCGGGTCAGGTATCGGTTTTGCATTTTGATACGTATTTTACCCCAGAGTTCCCTGTGGGTCATTGTTTACTTTGCACCGTCCGGGAACACATAGTATTGACGCCTTCACCCGTCAGTTACCGCGAGATTATGCGATTTTCACAACTTGTTACCGGATTAACTTGTGCGTTTATGCTGCAGGCACAAGCAGCACCCGTTGAAGAATACATGCAGTATTTGCCAGACGGCGCAAACCTAGCGCTGATGGTACAAAAAGTGGGCGCATCCACCCCGACAATCGACTATCACGGCAAACAGATGGCGTTGCCGGCCAGTACCATGAAAGTGATCACCGCGCTGGCGGCACTGCTGGAGCTGGGCCCGGACTTCCGTTTTCAGACCACGCTGGAGACCAAAGGCGCGGTCAGCGATGGCACCTTAAACGGCGACCTGGTGGCGCGCTTTGCCGGCGATCCGACGTTCAGCCGCCAGGATCTGCGCAATATGGTGGCGGCGCTGAAAAAGCAGGGCATCAACCATATCAAAGGCAACCTGGTGATCGACACCTCGGTGTTCGCCAGTCACGATATGGCGCCAGGCTGGCCGTGTAACGATTTGACGCAGTGCTTCAGCGCCCCGCCGGGGGCCGCGATTGTTGATAAAAACTGCTTCTCAGTTTCGCTCTACAGTGCCAATACGCCCGGCGAAAACGCCTTTGTGCGCATCGCGTCTTACTATCCGGCGCACATGTTCAGCCAGGTGCGCACGCTCGGACGCAACAGCGGTGACGGGCAGTATTGCGAGCTCGACGTGGTGCCCGGCGAGCTTAATAGCTACACGCTGACCGGCTGTATGCGCTAGCGTGCGGAACCGCGGCCATTTAGTGCGCCAGACGCAGGTGACTTCACCGGGCACGGTGCTGGCCTCGACGCAGTCCGCACCGCTGCACAACCTGCTGCACACCATGCTGAAAAAGTCAGACAACATGATCGCCGATACCGTGTTCCGCACCATCGGCCATCACTACTTTAACGTGCCGGGCACCTTCCGCGCAGGTTCGGATACTGTCAGGCGTGTGCTGCGCGAAAAAGCCGGCGTCGACCTCGGCAACAGCATTTAGGTGGATGGTTCCGGCCTGTCGCGTCACGACCTGATCGCGCCGGATACCATGATGCAGGTGCTGCAGTTCATCGCCAAAAATGACGCCACGCTGAATTATATTTCGATGCTGCCGCTGGCGGGTTATGACGGCACGCTGCAGTATCGCGGCGGTCTGCACGAAGCGGGACTGGATGGCAAAGTGTCGGCAAAAACCGGTTTGCTGCAGGGCGTCTATAATCTGGCTGGGTTCATCACCACGTCGAGCGGTGCGCGCGTGGCCTTTGTCCAGTTCCTCTCTAGCTATGCGGTACCGCCGGAAGACCAGAAAACGCGGCGGATTCCGCTGGTGCGCTTTGAGAGCCGCCTCTATACCGACATTAACAAGAACAACTAATGAAACTGTTGATCGTTGAAGATGATGCGTTATTATAATCAGGCTTGGCGTAGGCGCTGAACAGCGAGGGCTATGCCGTGAATTGCGCTGGCAGCGCGGCGGAAAGCAACGCCCTGCTGCGCAGCAGCCAGTACAGCCTGATCGTGCTGGATCTCGGCCTGCCGGATCGCGATGGCGCCACGCTGCTGCGCCAGTGGCGACGCGACGGCATCGCGGTGCCGGTGCTGATCCTGACCGCGCGCGATGCGCTGGAGGATCGCGTTGACGGGCTGGACGCCGGTGCCGATGATTACCTGGTCAAGCCGTTTGCGCTGGCAGAACTGCAGGCGCGGGTGCGCGCGCTGATCCGCCGCTATCAGGGGCACAGCGACAACCTGCTGCAGCAGGGCGATCTGACGCTCAATCTCAGCTCACAGCAGGTACTGCTGGAGAATCTGCCGCTGGAGATCACCCCCAAAGAGTTTGCCCTGCTCACCCGCCTGCTGATACGCGTGGGTCAGAATGTGCATCGCGAAACGCTGCAGCAGGATCTCTACAGCTGGAACGACGATCCCAGCTCCAACACCTTAGAAGTCCACATTCATAATCTGCGCCGCAAGCTGGGGAAAGATCGCATCAAAACCGTGCGCGGCGTTGGCTACCGGCTGGAACTGCGCGAATGAACAGCATGCGTCAGCGGTTACTGCTCATGCTGGCGCTGATTCTCTTCACCTGCTAGGTGATGAGCGCCATCTGGCTGTGGCACGAAAGCCGCGAACAGATCAGTTTCCTGGTCAATGAAACCCTGTCGGCCCAGGCGCGTAACGATCGCGTGGAGAATGAGATCCGTGAGGCCATCGCCTCGCTGTTGCTGCCTTCGCTGGTGATGGTAAGCCTGACGCTGCTGCTGTCGTTCTGGGCCATCAACTGGATTATCCGTCCGCTCAAATCGTTACAGGACAGCCTTGCCCACCGCTCTGCCGACAACCTGACGCCGCTGCCGATTTACTCTGAGATGGATGAGATCGTTGCGGTCACCTCCGCCATCAACCAGCTGTTTTCGCGTCTCGACCACACGCTGCAGCAGGAGCGATTATTTACCGCCGACGCCGCGCACAAGCTGCGTACGCCGCTGGCCGGGCTGCGCCTGCATCTTGAACTTCTGCATCAGCAGCAGGTGCCGCAAAGCGCCATGCTGATTGAGCGTATCGACCAGTTGATGCACACCGTCGAACAGCTGCTGATGCTGTCGCGCGCCGGTCAGGCGCTGGCGGGCGGCCACTATCAGCAGCTACAGTGGCAGCGTGACATCATGCAGCCGCTGATGCCGGAGATGGCTGAACTGTATGCCCAGCGTCAGCAGACGCTGCACTGGCCAGACGGCGACGATGTGCCGCAGCAGGGTGAAGCGGTGCTGCTGCGCCTGATGCTGCGCAATTTGCTGGAGAACGCATCGCGCTACAGTCCGGAAGGCAGCCGCATGCAGGTGAAGCTGCGTCAGGTACAACAGCAGGTCTGGGTTGAAGTGTGGGATCAGGGGCCGGGTATTGATGCCGATGCGGCAGAAGAGCTGACGCAGGCGTTCCGGCGGCGCGATCAACGCTATGGCGGCAGCGGCCTGGGCCTGAACATTGTGCTGCGTATTGTGCAGATGCATCGCGGCAGGCTGGAACAGGTGAACCGCGAAGACAGCAGCGGACTGATTGCCCGCTGCTGTTTGCCGACGCAACTGATTGGCTGAACGCCGTCAGAAGTGGGTGTTGAGGCTCATATAGTAAGTACGGCCTGATTCGTTATAGGTATTGGCACCGGCACCGTAGAGATAAGCGCCGGTAGTGGCGTTACCGGTGGTTTGCGCATTGCCCTCACGGAAGTGGCGCTTATCGAACAGGTTATCGATGCCCAGCGTCACGCTGGCGTACTTATTGATATCGTAAGTACCGCTCAGGCCGACAATGGAGTACGGGCTCACTTTGTCGGTGGCGCTGCCGGTCACCGGCTGTCCTTTGTAGTCGTACTTCTTCGGCGTCTGGGTGCCGTACCACGTCAGGGTGGTTTGCAGCGACAGATCCTGCGTTGCCTGCCAGCTCAGCGTCGAGTTCAGCGTATACTCCGGAATGATCGACAGACGATCGCCGGTCTCCTTGTTCTTGCTCTGCAATATGTAGGTGAAGTTGTTATTCCACATCACGCTGTCTGAGAAGGGAACATTGACCGTGCCTTCCAGCCCTTCCACCACCGCTTTCGGCACGTTCTCCCAGCGATAAATATCCGTGGTGCCGTTAGAGGCTTTACCTGAAGGCGCATAGCCGGCTTCAATTTTGTTGCGATAGTCGTTACGGAACCAGGTCAGACCGGCCCTAATAACCTTCATGCTTCCACTCCAGCCCAACTTCTTTATTGATGCTGTTTTCCGCTTTCAGATCCGGATTACCCTGCAGATAGCAGGCGCCGGTGCTGGCGGCGCAACCCTGGCCGTTGCTGTACAGCAGGTAGTTCGGGTTCGTCTGGTACAGACTCGGCGCTTTGTAGGCCCGGCCAATACCCATCTTCAGCGTGAAGTCATCGCCCAGCCCCTGTGACAGGTTAAGCGACGGGCTCCAGTTGTTGCCAACGATGGAGTGATGATCGAAGCGCAGCGCCGGCGTCAGCATGGTGCTGTCGGTCAGCTCCATGTTGTCTTGGGCAAACAGGGAGAAAATCTCCGCTTGGGCATAAGGACTGCGGCCGGTGCTGGCGATGCCTGGCACAGCACCGTTGCTGGCAGCCTGGGTGGTCGACGAAGGATCCTTCATGCGCTGCTGGTTCCACTCGGTGCCCAGCGTCGCGGTCTGATTGACGCCCAGCTCAAACGGCAGGCTGATTTCACTGTGCAGCAGCACATCGTCCAGCTGGATGGTATTGAAACCGCTGTTGGAGAAGATCCCTTCCGTACCGCCCGCCAGACCTTCATTAAATGCGCGTATTGCGGGTTTTTTCGTAGCGCGCCCAGCTGCTGGTGCTGACGCCGTTATCCCACGCGCCGGTCCATTTCAGTGAAATATTCTGGCGATACAGACGGTTAGTTTCATCGCCGTACAGGCTTTTCACCAGCGCGTTAGTGTTGGTGTTCTGCGTATCGCCCGCGTACAGGTTGCCCTGACGACTGTAACCGGCCTGCAGCTCCAGCGTCTGCATGGGCGCAAACGCCCAGCTCAGCAACGCATTGATGTCTTTGTTTACCGAGCCTTCGCGGCCTGCCGGGTAGCTGCCGGCATAGCTGCCGGTGCGCGCTGCCGCATGTCCTTCATTGATGTCGTACGCGTCGGCCTAGGTTTTGGCTAAGCCGCCATACAGCCGGAAGTTGAAGTCGTCGCCCAGCGGCCCTTCAAGGCTGAAGTTGGTGCGTTTGGTCGCCCCTTCCGATTTGTGTTTCGGCGCGTTGAAGTAGGTGTTCCACGAACCGTGCCACTGCTGATCGCTGTACTTTTTGGTGATGATGTTCACCACACCGCCCGCCGCGCCGTTACCGTAGCGCACCGCAGCCGGCCCGCGAATCACGTCGATGTGATCAATCATCTCCAGCGGCACCCAGTTGGTATCGCCGCGCGTGTCACGCTCACCGCGCCAGCCAAGACGCACCGAGTTACGGCTGGTGATCGGCATGCCGTCCACCATGATCAGGGTATTTTTTGGTCCCATGCCGCGAATATCGATCTGACGGTTGTTACCGCGCTGGCCGCTGGTCGA
Organism: Type-A symbiont of Plautia stali; assembly: GCF_059731155.1. NCBI lineage: Bacteria > Type-A symbiont of Plautia stali. Next base: position 3,535,435 of record NZ_AP035891.1, read on the forward strand.
GTTACCGGTCAGGTTAACCCCCGGCATGGTACGGATAATTTCTGATACATCGCGCGCCGGCGGATGCTTTTTGATCTCATCGGCGGTGATGGTGGAAACCCTCGGTGCCTGCAGCGTCTGCTGCTGAGCCGTCACAATTAAGGTGCCACCGTCCATCGCGCTGGCGTCGGGAGAAGAGGCGTTGCTGGAAGTCGTCTTGCTGGAAGTCTCTGCTGCCCAGGCGCTGCCGGAGAGCAGTAAGGCGCTGAGCCCCAGTTCGATCAAAATAGCGAAGGTTAACCGCGAGTAATGCTTCATTTTTTCATTCCTGGAAGGCCAGTTCTGCGCCACAGCGGAGTGACTGGCGAGCCGGTGAGAAGATCCCTGTCTTTATCGCGCAGCCGTTCACACCTGGCTGAGGAAAATTGGTGCAAAAAGGCGAAACAATGAACAAACCCTCTCACTTTATCGATCTCTCACTGCTGAAAACCCACGCGGCGTTTCGCGCGGTGTTTATTGCGCGTTTTATCTCGATTGTGGCGCTCGGCATGCTGGCCGTTGCCGTGCCGGTGCAGATTCAGCAGATGACCCATTCCCCGCTGCTGGTGGGCCTCGCCGTCACACTGTCCGCCGCCGGCATGTTTACTGTACTGCTGACCGGCGGCGTGCTCGCCGATCGCTATGAGCGTAAAAAGCTGATCCTGTTTGCCCGCACCACCTGCGGGCTGGGCTTTGTCGCGCTGGCGATAAATGCCGCGCTGCCCGCGCCTTCGCTGCTGGCGGTCTATCTGCTTGGCTTGTGGGACGGCTTTTTTGGCGCGATTGGCGTTACGGCGCTGCTGGCCGCTACGCCGGCGCTGGTAGGGCGCGAAAACATTATGCAGGCCGGCGCGATCACCATGCTGACGGTGCGCTTCGGCTCGATTTTATCGCCTGCGATTGCTGGTGTGGTGATCGCGCACGGCGGCGTGCTGTGGAATTACGGACTGACCGCCTTCGGCACGCTGCTGACGCTGCTGAAGCTGCCCCCGCCCCCACAGCCGCGCGAGCATCCGCTGCGGGCGCTGGCAACCGGCGTACTGTACCCGGCGCTGGCACCGCACTGGTCAGTCAGCACCGACCAGCTCGGTATGCTGTACGTCGCCGTGCCGCTCGGCGCCGCCGTGGGTGCGTTTACCAGCGGCAGGCTGAAACAGGCGGCGCGCCCGGGGCGGCTGGTGCTGGGCAGCGCCGTGGCCGGTTTCGTCGCCTTGGGCCTGTTCAGCCTGTGCCGCTGTGGCTGGCGCTGCTTTGTCTGGCGGGCTTCGGCTATTTCAGCGCCATCAACAGCCTGGTGCAGTACGCGATGATTCAGCTGCTGACGCCGGATCATCTGCTGGGCCGCATCAACAGCCTGTGGACGGCGCAGAACGTGTGCGGCGATGCCCTCGGCGCAGCACTGATTGGTGCCCTCGGTTCGTGGCTGTTACCGGCGCAGGCTGCCGCGGCGTTTGGCTTTGCCGCGACACTGCTTGGCGTCATGATGTGGCTGGTGATGAAAGGATTGCGGCGCTATCAGGCGCCCGCGCCCGTGCTGGCGCAGCAAACATCATGATTTGACGAACAGCTGTTGCAGACGCGTCAGCAGATTGCTGGCCCTGTAGTAATCAAGGCGGAAGGTGTCGATACCCAGCGCATAGACCTGCTTATCGCGCACCGCCGCGTTTTGCGCCAGGAACGGGTTGCTCAGCACTGACTGCGCGGTTTTGTCATCGCCGGCAAACAGCAGGAAGCTGTGACCGGTCAGGCTGGCGGCGAGATTCTCGCCCGAGAGCTGAATAATGTCTTTGCGCTGGCCCATGCTGTGCCCCTGTTGCGTGTCAGCCGGCGGCTGCGCCAGGGTAAAACCGAGCTGCTGCAGCAGTTTGCCCTGCGCCGATGCGGCGGTCCACAGGTTGACCGCCCGGCCATCACCGTTCCATACCATTGCGGAGACCGGCTGCGGCGGCAGCGTAATTGCCTGCTTCAGCGCCGCTTCACGATCGTCGAACTCTTTAACGCGCTGCGCCGCCTGCGCTTCATGGCCGGTGGCCTGCCCCAGCAGCCTAACAACATCCTGCCAGCTCTTATCATCGTAGTTGACCACCAGCGTGGGTGCAATGGCGGACAGCTGACTGACCAGCTTCAGGGCGGAGTCATTACCGGTGGCGCTGACGATGATCAGATCCGGGGCTTGCGCCGCAATCGCCTCGGCGCTCGGCTCACCAATATACAGGCGCTTAACGTGGCGCTGCTTTGCCACCTCGCCCCACTGACGGAAGAAGCCCTGATCGTCGGCCAGGCGGCTTTTCGGTGCGGTCGCGCCCGAGGCGATTACCGGCGCGTTAATCGCCAGCAGTGAGCCGGTCAGCGTGACGCTGGTGGAGACAATGCGCTTTGGTGCCTGGTTAAGCGTTACCGTTCCGGTCGCGCCCTGTACGCTGCGCGGCCAGCCTTGGTCGGCATGCGCCGGTCCTGACAGCGACTGGAAAATGAACAACAGGACAGCCATGCCCCATAAACCGCATTTATTCATAAGTTTTGATCCACCTTTTAGCTTAATGCTTGGCCCGGCGTCAGCCGCCGCTTACGTCTGACAGCACGGTAAATCCCGCGAATGGATTGACTCTTTGCCCCTTTCGACGTAAGTTACAGATCCATAATAAAAATGATAATCATTCTTAATAATCTTATCATTTATAGGTGAAAATTATGGTGGAAAGCTCCACGTTTGAAAATGCCTAGCTGAAGGATTTTTCTGCGCTGTGCCGCGGCTTCCTTTTCACCTCGCCATGGCGCAGCCTAGCCACCCAGGGCTGCTATACCACGATCAACACGCCGGTGGGCGATGCCGCGCTGCTGCAGCGCGTGATCGCGCAAAATCCCAATAGCTACCATTTCCATCTGCCGCTGGCGGAAGGGGGGCGCACTAGTGGGCGCCAGCCCGGAACTGATGCTGCGCAAACAGGGGCGCGATTTCTCCTCCTGCCCGCTGGCCGGCATATCTGGCCGCGCGCTACCGCGAAAAAGGCTACTGGATCGACGTGCCGCTGACCGACATCATCGACCGCCATCGCGAAAACGACGCCATCGCCGTGATCGACGGCCCTCTGCAGCTCAGCTACCGCCAGCTGGCGCAGCGCAGTGATAATCTGGCGACGGCGCTGCAGCGGCGCGGTTTACAGCGCGGTGACACGACCCTGATGCAGCTCGGCAACGTGGCGGACTTTTACGTTGCGCTGTTTGCCCTGTTTAAGCTGGGCGTGGTCCCGGTGTACGCGCTGTTCAGCCATCAGCGCACTGAACTGCTGGCCTATGCGCAGCAGATTGCACCGAAACGGCTGATCGCCGATTGCCAGCGACGACTTCATCGCCACTCTGTGCGAGGCGCAGCCCACGCTGCAGCAGGTGATCCTGCGTAACGACGCGCAGGCGGAAAATACGCTGGCGTCGCTGCAGGATGAAGCGGCTGGCGATTTTGTCGCGACACCGACGGCCGCCGATGAAGTGGCGTTTTTCCAGCTCTCCGGCGGCAGCACCGGCACGCCGAAGCTGATTCCGCGCCCCCACAACGACTACTACTACAGCATCCGCGCCAGCGACGAGATTTGTCACATCAACGCCGACACGCGCTATCTGATCGCCCTGCCCGCGCCGCATAACTTCGCCATGAGTTCCCTCGGTTAGCTCGGGGTGTTCTATGCCGGCGGCTAGGTGATTCTCGCCGCGGATCCCAGCGCCACGCTCTGCTTCCCGCTGATTGAGCAGCACCAGGTGACCGATACCGGACTGGTGCCGCCGGCGGTCAGCCTGTGGTTGCAGGCGATTCAGGAGTGGGGTAGCAACACAGCGCTGGCCTCGCTGCAGCGCATTCAGGTAGGCGGGGCCAAACTGGGCGAAACGCTGGCCGCACGCATTCAGCGTGAAATCGGCTGCCAGCTGCAGCAGGTGTTTGGCATGGCGGAAGGGCGGGTTAACTACACGCGCTTCGGCGATGACGAGAAAACCATTCTGACTACCCAGGGGCGTCCGATTTCGGAAGATGACGAAGTGTGGGTGGCCGACGAGAACGGCAATCCGCTGCCGCTAGGCTAGGTGGGTCGCCTGATGACGCGCGGCCCTTACACTTTCCGGGGCTACTACAACAGCCCGGAGCACAATGCTGCCAGCTTCGACGCCAACGGTTTTTACTGCTCGGGCGATCTGATTGAGATCAACGCTCAGGGTTACATCACCGTACAGGGACGCGAAAAGGATCAGATCAACCGCGGCGGCGAGAAGATCGCGGCCGAAGAGATTGAAAACCTGCTGCTGCGCCACCCGGATGTGATGCACGACGAGCTGATGGGTGAAAAGAGCTGTGCCTTCATTGTGGCGCGCCAGCCAGTGAAACCGGTCGCGCTGCGCCGCCATCTGCGCGAGCTGGGCATTGCCGAATTCAAACTTCCCGACCGCATTACCTGCGTCGACGCCCTGCCGCTTACCCCGGTGGGCAAAGTGGATAAAAAACGTTTACGCCAACAGCTTGCTGAGCAGACGCAAGCCTGATTTTTTCCGGAGATTGTAATGGCTATTCCAAAACTGACTTCTTATGCGCTGCCCGCCGCCACTGAGCTGCCGGCTAACAAAGTACAATGGGCGCTGGAGCCGCAGCGCGCGGCGCTGCTGATTCACTATATGCAGGCCTATTTCCTCAACTTCTGGGGCGAAGACAGCCCGCTGGTGAATCAAGTGGTGGAGAACATTGCCCGCCTGCGCGCTTACTGCAAAGCGCAGGGTATTCCGGTGTTCTATACCGCCCAGCCCAACCAGCAAAGCGATGAGGATCGCGCGCTGCTGAATGATATGTGGGGACCGGGGCTGAACAAACATCCGGATCAGCAGAAGATCGTCGACGCGCTGGCGCTGGAGTCTATCCTGCAGGAGATGGGCCGCGATCAGCTGATCATTACTGGCGTGTATGCCCACATCGGCTGCCTGACCACCGCCACCGACGCCTTCATGCGTAACATCCAGCCGTTTATGGTGGCCGATGCGCTGGCCGACTTCTCGCGCGACGAGCATATGATGGCGCTAACCTACACCGCAGGCCGCAGTGGCAAAGTGGTGATGACCGCCGACCTGATGCCGCTACCACAGAGCAAGGACGCGCTGCGCACACTGATTCTGCCGCTGCTGGAAGATGACGACGTGCCGGAAGATGATGAAAACCTGATCGACTATGGGCTGGATTCGGTGCGCGTTATGGCGCTGGCAGCGCGCTGGCGCGATTGTCACCATCGCCTCTAACGCCGCGCACGCCCCGCGCCTCGGCATGTCAGCCTATGGGGGCGTCTAAGGCAGCGCTGCGCAGCCTGTGCCAGACGGTTGGCCTCGAGATGGCGCGCCCTACGGCGTGCGCTGCAACATTGTCTCACCGGGATCAACCGATACCGATATGTAGCGCAGCCTGTGGCATACGCCGGAAGCCGAGCAGGAGATCGTGAACAATATCCTGTTCCTTGCCTCGGATCTTGCCAGCCACGTGGTGCTGCAGGATATTGTGGTGGACGGTGGCGCAACGCTGGGAGCCTGAGGCATGGCAATCTGGAAACGTACGGTGGATCTCGCCACGCTGCTGAATCAGCTGGGCGATAACTCGCTGGTGGCGCATCTGGGGATCGTGTTTACCGCGATCGGTGACGATTATCTGGAGGCCACCATGCCGGTAGATAGCCGCACGCAGCAGCCGTTTGGCCTGCTGCACGGCGGCGCGTCGGTGGTGCTGGCGGAGTCGATGGGCTCAATTGCTGGTTACCTGAGCGTGGAAGAAGGTAAAAGCGTGCTGGGCATTGAGGTGAGCGCCAGCCATCATCGGGCGGTGAGCAGCGGCGAGGTGCGCGGTATTTGTCGTCCGCTGCATCTGGGGGCGCGCAATCAGAGCTGGCAGATTGAGATACGCAATGGTCGCGATCAGCTGTGTTGTGTTGCAGTTCGCGGCTGACGGTGGCGGTGCTGGGGTAGTTTTGGCTCCTCTGCGGCCTGATGCCCTCACCCTGCCCTCTCCCACGGGGAGAGGGAATGATTGTGCGGCCTGGTGCTTTCTCCTGCGGGGAGAGGGATGATCGTGCGGGCTGGTGCTCTGCGCTAAACAGCAATAAAAAAGCGGCCATCTGGCCGCTTTTTTTCGCTGAAATCAACGCTGATAAATGATCTCGACGCCTTCGTCGTCTTCATCATCCCAGTCTTCGTCTTCTTCCACTTCCTGAGCATTTTCCAGCGCTTCACGGTGGTAATCATCCCACATGAAGGCCACTTTCTCTGGCTGCTTCACTTCTTCTTCCGCTTCTTTTGGATTCGCGATGATAAAGCTCATCACATCCCAGCACAGCTCATTGACACCGTCACGGCTGGCAGCGGAGATCAGACAATATTTCTCATCCCAGCCCAGCGCTTCGGCAATCGCTTTAGCGCGGCTTTCCGCCTCTTCACGGCTCAGCAGGTCGGTTTTATTGAACACCAGCCAGCGCGGTTTCTGGTACAGCTTGTCGCTGTATTTCTCCAGCTCGCCGAGAATGATGCGGGCGTTTTCTACCGGATCGGATTCGTCGATTGGCGCGATGTCGATAAGGTGCAGCAGCACACGGCAGCGCTCCAGATGCTTGAGGAAGCGAATCCCGAGGCCCGCGCCTTCCGCTGCGCCTTCAATCAGGCCGGGAATGTCGGCAACCACGAAGCTCTTTTCGCTGTCCATACGCACCACGCCAAGGCTCGGCACTAAGGTGGTGAACGGATAATCCGCCACTTTTGGCTTCGCCGCTGATACCGCACGGATAAAGGTGGATTTACCGGCGTTGGGCAGACCCAGCATACCCACGTCTGCCAGCAGCATCAGTTCCAGCTGCAGGTCGCGCTTCTCGCCCGGCGTGCCCATGGTTTTCTGACGCGGCGTACGGTTCACTGACGATTTGAAGCGGGTGTTGCCCAGACCGTGCCAGCCACCCTTCGCCACCATCAGCTTTTGCTCATGGCGCGTCATGTCCCCCAGCGTTTCGCCCGTGCCCTGATCGATAACGCGCGTACCCACCGGCACTTTAACAATGATGTCTTTACCGCGTTTACCGGTACAGTCACGACTCTGGCCATTCTGGCCACGTTCGGCGCGGAAAGATTTTTCGAAACGATAATCGATCAGGGTGTTGAGGTTTTCATCCGCCAGCAGGTAAACATCCCCGCCGTCACCGCCGTCACCGCCGTCCGGTCCCCCTTTGGGAATGTACTTCTCGCGGCGGAAGCTGACGCAACCGTTGCCACCATCACCCGCGACCACCAGGATCGTCGCTTCATCAACAAACTTCATTTTTTATCTCCGTCACACTGTCGTTTGCGCCACGCTGCGGGCGACAAACGGGTCCGCCAGGGGCTTCTGGGCTGACCGGCGGCGGATAATACAGGATTGGCAAAGCCATGTGTACATAAAGTGTACAGCAAACTGAGGCGCAAGGTCAGCGTGATTGCCGTAACCTGCGGCAGAATGTAAAAAGCCCTGCAAAGCTGCAGGGCCTTCCATTCGTGTGTTCACACGTTAATCGTCTGCGGCACAACAACCTTACTCAGCAACGATGCTGATGTATTTACGGTTGTTAGGACCTTTAACTTCGAATTTAACTTTGCCGTCTGCGGTAGCAAACAGAGTGTGGTCACGACCACAACCTACGTTGTTACCGGCGTGGAATTTGGTACCACGCTGACGAACGATGATGCTACCTGCCAGAACAGATTCACCACCGAAACGCTTAACACCCAGACGTTTTGCATTGGAGTCGCGACCGTTACGAGTCGAGCCACCAGCCTTTTTATGTGCCATTTGTCAGATCTCCTCTTTACGCGCTGATCACAGTGATTTTCACATCAGTGAACCACTGACGGTGACCAGCTTGCTTACGGTAGTGTTTACGACGACGAAACTTAACGATTTTAATTTTCTCGCCACGACCGTGAGCAACAACTTCTGCCTTGATCACACCGCCTGAAACCAGTGGCACGCCGATTTTCACGTCTTCGCCATTTGCAATCATCAGAACCTGGTCGAACTCGATGGTTTCACCGGTTGCGATGTCCAGCTTTTCCAAGCGAACGGTCTGACCTTCGCTTACTCGGTGTTGTTTACCACCACTTTGGAAAACCGCGTACATATAAAACTCCGCTTTTGCGCATGCCTTTCTGTTCATCAGGCGGCGCGATAAATATTCACAATAGGGCGCGAATTCTACGCAAAACTCCAGCAGAAGACAAGTGCACTTTGCACTCTCTTGCAGAAAAAAAGCGCAGGACGAATGCAAACGTTTCTCAACCCGATTTTTCAAGTACAATCAGTAACAGATTACCTGAACTCACGCTGGGTAAAAGCGCTTACCATGCAGAAAACGAGTCAAAGCTGAACAGACGAATGAACTTAGAACAGATTAACGAATTAACCGCGCAGGACATGGCGGCCGTCAACCAGACCATCCTCGACCAGCTGAATTCAGATGTCTCACTGATTAACCAGTTGGGCTATTACATCATCAGCGGGGGAGGCAAACACATCCGTCCGATGATCGCGGTGCTATCAGCACGCGCGCTGAATTATCAGGGATCGCTGCATGTGACCAATGCGGCGCTGATCGAATTTATCCACACGGCGACGCTGCTGCACGATGATGTGGTGGATGAATCCGATATGCGCCGTGGCAAAGCCACCGCTAACGCCGCGTTCGGCAATGCGGCGAGCGTGCTGGTCGGGGATTTTATCTATACCCGCGCCTTCCAGATGATGACCAGCATGGGATCGCTGAAGATCCTCGCACTGATGTCCGAAGCGGTGAACGTGATCGCCGAAGGGGAGGTGCTGCAGCTGATGAACTGCAACGATCCGGATATCACCGAAGAAAGCTACATGCGGGTGATCTACAGCAAAACCGCCCGCCTGTTTGAAGCCGCTTCGCAGGCTTCGGCGATCCTCGCAGAGGCCACGCCAGCGCAGGAGAAAGCGCTGCAGGATTATGGCCGCTATCTCGGTACAGCGTTTCAGCTGATCGACGATCTGCTGGATTACAGCGCCGACGGCGAGACGCTGGGCAAAAACACCGGTGACGATCTGAGCGAAGGTAAGCCGACGCTGCCGCTGCTGCACGCCATGCACAACGGCACGCCAGAGCAGGCGCAGATGATCCGCAAGGCAATCGAAGAGGGTAATGGCCGTCATCTGCTGGAGCCGGTGCTGGCGGCAATGCAGCAAACCGGTTCGCTGGAATGGACGCGCAAACGCGCCGAAGAAGAGGCGGATAAAGCCATCGCCGCGCTACAGGCACTGCCAGAAACGCCGTGGCGCAGCGCGCTGGAAGCACTGGCGCATATGTCGGTGCAGCGCGATTTCTGACTTGCTACGGGGCCGTTCGGCCCCGTTTTTATTTCTCCCCCCTGCTCTGCCCGTCTGATTACATTCCCTTGCAGCATTTTTGCGAAAAACTGCGCAGTTTCGTGCACAGGCAAAACAATTACTGGAAACATATGGAAATTATTTACTATAAAAATCCGGATTTTTCAATTATCTCTGCGCAGGAGAGCCACAGCGCTGCAGAGATGGAGCACTAACACGGACACGGAGAAGAGAGTTATGCATGCAAGGAGAGAAGACTGGCATCCGGCAGATATCATTGCTGCCCTGCGCAAGCGCGGTACGTCACTGGCCGCTCTGTCACGTCAATCTGGCCTCAGTTCATCGACGCTGGCCAACGCGCTGTCACGCCCCTGGCCTAAAGGTGAATGGCTGATCGCCACGGCACTGAAGGTCCATCCTTCCGAGATCTGCCCAGCCGCTATTTTGATCCGGTCACACAGCGTCTGCTCGATCGTAAAAAACGCATTCGATCGCTCCAGGATCTGAAAAAGATCGTTTCACGCGGATAAACCAAAAAAACCAGCCACGCTGTCGTGACTGGTTTTCATGGTTGGCAATCAGGACAAAGGATTACTCGCCGCTGACGCGCTCGATGTTGGCGCCTAACGCTTTCAGCTTGTCTTCAATGTGCTCGTAGCCACGATCGATGTGGTAAATACGATCCACCAGCGTCGCACCTTCTGCAATGCAGCCTGCCAGTACCAGACTGGCTGACGCACGCAGATCGGTCGCCATCACCTGCGCGCCGGACAAGGTTTCGACACCGTGACAGATAGCGGTGTTGCTTTCGATTTCGGCGTGCGCCCCCATACGAATCAGCTCCGGGATGTGCATGAAGCGGTTTTCGAAGATGGTCTCGGTAATTACGCCGGTGCCTTCAGCCACCAGGTTGAGCAGCGTAAACTGCGCCTGCATGTCGGTCGGGAAACCCGGGTGCGGTGCGGTACGGATGTTAACCGCCTTCGGACGCTTGCCGTGCATATCCAAGCTCACCCAGTCTTCGCCGACTTCAATCTCCGCACCCGCGTCACGCAGTTTCGCCAGCACGGCGTCAAGCGTGTCTGGCTGCGCATTGCGGCACACCACTTTGCCGCGCGAGATAGCGCCGGCAGCGAGGAAGGTGCCGGTTTCGATACGGTCCGGCAGCACGCGATAGACGCCGCCGCCGAGGCGCTCAACGCCCTCGATGGTGATTTTGTCGGTGCCGGCACCGCTGATTTTCGCGCCCAGCGTGTTAAGGAAGTTTGCCGTGTCGACAATCTCCGGTTCACGCGCCGCGTTTTCAATGATGGTGGTGCCCGTCGCCAGCGTTGCGGCGCTCATGATGGTCACGGTTGCGCCCACGCTGACCTTATCCATCACAATGTGCGCACCCTTCAGGCGGCCATCCACGGAGGCTTTAACATAGCCCTCTTCCAGTTTGATCTCGGCACCCAGCTGCTCCAGGCCGGCAATGTGCAGATCGACCGGGCGCGCACCAATCGCACAGCCGCCCGGCAGAGAAACCTGGCCTTGGCCAAAACGCGCCACCAGCGGCCCCAGCGCCCAGATGGAGGCGCGCATGGTTTTCACCAGATCGTAGGGCGCACTGAAAACATTAACTTCGCGCGCATCAACGTGGACCGAACCATTGCGTTCAACGCGCGCACCGAGCAGGCTCAGCAGCTTCATGGTGGTATCGATGTCACGCAGCTTCGGCACGTTCTGAATCTCTACCGGCTCTTCAACCAGCAGCGCAGCAAACAGAATCGGCAGCGCAGCATTCTTCGCCCCGGAAATGGTCACTTCACCGCTTAAACGGGTGGGGCCTTGCACACGAAATTTGTCCATTAACACGGCTCTCAATTATCTATCAACAAAACAGCCAGAGCGGCGCTTAGAAAGCGTTGAGTTTACGGTCGCGCGCCCACTCGGCTGGGGTATAAGTCTTGATGGACACCGCATGAATACGGTTATCCGCAATGTATTCCATCAGCGGCGCGTACACAGCCTGCTGTTTCTTTACGCGGCTCAGCTCGCCAAACATTTCGCCTACGGCAATGACCTGGAAATGGCTGCCATCGTTGCTGAGAACATGTACTTCTTCTAACGGCAGCGCCTGCATTAGCACGGCCTGAACTTCACTATTTTCCATCGCTCATTGCTTCACTTGATAATAATAAGGCGGATATCTTAGAGGAAAGCGCCTGACTCTTAAATACGCAAAAGCCCCTGAAAAAATCAGGGGCTTTGTCAGCAGCGCCGTTAATCAGGCGATTTGTTCGGCAGAAACAATAATCTGCTGCAGGTTGTACAGCTTGATTAAAGAGTCGAGCTTATCGGTGATACAACTGAAAAGCGGCGTCGTGCCCTGCGCCCGCGCGATTTCGCGCAGATGCACCAGCAGCGCCAGCCCGGCAGAATCAACCCGATCCAGCGCCGCCACGTCAATCGTGGTGATACCGGCCATGGCGCTGTCACGCCCCTGCCACAGCGCCAGCAGCGTATCGCGGTCCAGTTTGCCGCTCAGGGCCAGCGTGCTGGCAGTGCGCTGCCAGCGTAACGGTTCGCTCATTTATTGCTGCTTGTCCAGAGTGATAGGCTGTGCGGCATAGGTTTTCAGCTGCGCAGTCAGGCCATCGATGCCTTTGGTGCGCAGCAGATCGCTCCACTCATTCTGTTTGGTGGTGATCATGCTGATGCCTTCGGCAATCATGTCATAAGCCTGCCAGTTGCCGGTCTGGCTGTTCTTGCGCCACTGGAAATCAAGGCGCACCGGCGGACGGCCGTTGGGATCGATGATGGTGACGCGAATCGCCACGATATTGGCATCGCCAATCGGCTGCTCAGGCTGAATCTGGTAAGTCTGGCCATGGTACAACGCCAGCGTCTGACCATCAGCCTGCGCCAGATAATCCCCGAACGCGGCAAAGTAGGCGTCGCGCTGCGCCGGCGTGGCTTCGCGGTAGTAACGGCCCAGTACCAGCGCACCCGCGTATTTAATCTGCACGTACGGCAGCAGCTCCTGCCGCACTATTTCGCGCAGGTAGTTAGGATCCTGCTTAATCTTCGGCTGTTCGTTCTTCAGGCGGGTAAAGGTCTTCTCCGCTGCTTCGTTCATCATCTTGTACGGATTGCTCTGGTTGGCGTCCGCTGCGTTTGCCGCCAGCGGCGCGATGGCCAGCAGGGCCACCATCAGGAAACGTTTTAACATCGTGTTGTACCTCTCTGGGTTATCCCGTTGTAGCAGGTGCTGCCGGGGCGCTCGCGCTGGCGGCGCCCGACGATTTCTCATTGTCCTTGTTGTCGCCGCTCTTGTAGAGGAACTGGCCGATCAGGTCCTCCAGCACCAGCGCCGACTTGGTATCCCGCAGCGTGCCGCCATCTTTCAGCATCGCCGAGCCAAGCTCCGGGTCGTCAAAACCTAAGTTGAGCGCGAGGTACTGCTCGCCCAGCAGACCCTGGGTGCGAATCGCCAGCGAGCTGGTGTCAGGAATTTTATTGGCATACTGCTCGCTGATGTCCATGGTGACGCGCGGCGACAGCGTTTTGTCATCCAGTGAAATGTCGGTGACGCGGCCAATCACCACGCCGCCAATTTTCACCGGCGAGCTGACTTTCAGGCCGCCGATATTATCGAAGGTGGCGTACAGCTTCCACGTTGGCTCGGTGCCCAGCGATTTAAGATCGGCGACGCGCAGGCTGAGAAACAGCAGCGCCAACAGCGCAGCCAGCATAAACACGCCAACCCAGATTTCGTTTTTTTTGCTTTGCATTGCATTAATTCCCAAACATCAGTGCCGTCAGCACAAAATCCAGTCCAAGCACCGCCAGCGAAGCATGGACTACGGTACGCGTCGTCGCGCGACTGATCCCTTCCGAAGTCGGGATGGCGTCATACCCATTGAACAGCGCGATCCAGGTCACTGTGATGGCAAACACCGCGCTCTTGATCAGGCAGTTGATCACATCGGTACGAAAATCCACCGCGTTCTGCATCGTCGACCAGAAAAAGCCCGGGTCGATGCCTTTCCAGGCCACCCCGACCAGCGCTCCACCGGCAATGCCCACCGCGGTAAAGATCAGCGCCAGCAGCGGCATACTGATAAAGCCGGCCCAGAAGCGCGGCGAGACCACGCGGCGCAGCGGATCGACCGCCATCATCTCCATGCTGGAGAGCTGCTCGGTGGCTTTCATCAGGCCAATTTCCGCAGTGAGCGCCGAACCGGCGCGTCCGGCAAACAGCAGCGCGGTGACCACCGGCCCCAGTTCGCGCAGCAGCGACAGCGCCACCAGCATGCCCAGGCTGGTTTCCGCGCTGTAAGTGGTGAGTACCAGATAGCCCTGCAGCCCCAGCACCATGCCAATGAACAGGCCGGAGACCACAATGATCAGCAATGACAGCACGCCCACGCTATACAGCTGCTTCACCAGCAGCGGCGCATGCTTACGAAACGCCGGTTTACCCACCAGCGCATGGAAGAGCATTAAGCTCGCCCGGCCAAAGGCCGCATAGGTGTTAATTCCCTGACGCCCAAGTGACGCCAGTGCCTGTAACCACATCAGTTTAGCTTCTCCCTGTGCGGGTCAGATCGCTGAGGTAATCCCCGGCAGCGAAGCGGAACGGCACCGGACCATCCGCATGACCCTCAATAAACTGGCGCACGCGCGGATCGGGATTCTCCCTCAGCTGCGGCGCACTACCCTGAGCAATAATCTTTTGCCCGGCAACAATATAGGCATGATCGGCAATGCTCAAGACCTCCGGCACATCGTGTGAAACTACAATGCAGGTGACGCCCAGCGAATGGTTGAGCTCATCGATCAGCTTGACCAGCACGCCCATGGTAATGGGATCCTGGCCGACAAAGGGTTCGTCGAACATGATCAGCTCCGGCTCCAGCGCAATCGCACGCGCCAGCGCCGCCCGGCGCGCCATGCCGCCGGAGAGTTCGGCCGGCATCAGCTGGGCGGCGCCGCGCAGTCCGACGGCTTCCAGCTTCATCATCACCGTGCTGTGCAGCAATTCTGCTGGCAGCCGGGTGTGTTCGCGCAGCGGCCAGGCAACGTTTTCATAGACGTTAAGATCGGTGAACAGCGCACCGGACTGGAAAAGCATGCTCATTTTTTTACGCACGTCATACAGCTTACGGCGCGACAGCGTCGGAATGTTCTGGTCACGAAACCAGATCTCACCTTTGTCCGGCTGCAGCTGCCCGCCAATCAGGCGCAGCAGGGTGGTTTTACCGATGCCGGAAGGGCCCATAATCGCCGTGACTTTGCCCGCCAGAACGGTCAGCAAAATGTCGTCGAAGATGGTGCGATTGCCGCGCGTAAAACTGACGCCACGAACCTCAACCAGATTCGTTTGCTGCTGGATCATCATTACCTCTTTAAACGGATCGGGCGTAATTAACGTGGTGGATGGTAGCCTAGTAAACCACAATGCACGACAGTTTTACAGAAACTTACCCGTCCGGTGTGGCGAAAACGGCCTTAAAATTTACTTTTGCCTCTCAGACAGTCAAAATCAGCGCCTGATTCCGCACGCGCACTGCTTTTACCTGTCGGACAAGGTTTGCCGGCACCGTTATCTATCAAGGATTTTTCATGTTCGTAGCCACTGCCCTGCTGTTTATCGGATTGATTTTACTGGCTTACGGAGCTGACCGCCTGGTGTTCAGCGCCGCGATCCTGTGTCGATCCCTTGGCATTCCCCCGTTGATCATTGGCATGACGGTGGTGAGCATTGGCACTTCACTGCCGGAACTGATCGTCTCGTTTTCTGCCGCACAGCATGGCCAGATGGATTTAGCCGTGGGTACCGCGCTGGGCTCGAACATCACCAATATTCTGCTGATTCTGGGTGGCGCTGCGCTGCTGCACCCTTTAACCGTACACTCCAATCTGATTCGCCGCGAACTCCCTCTGCTGCTGCTGGTCTCACTGCTCAGCGGCATCATGCTGTTTGATAACCAGCTCAGCCGGCTGGATGGCGTAGCACTGCTGCTGCTGGCGCTGGGTTATCTGCTGGTGGCGATCCGCATCGCCCGGCGGGCCGAGCGCGATAATAATGACACCCTGACGCGTGAACAGCTGGCGGAGCTGCCGCGCGACGAAAGCGGCAATACGGTGGCGTTTCTCTGGCTGGCGGTGGCGCTGATTATTCTGCCGATGTCGACGCACATGGTGATCGACAACGCCACGGTGTTTGCGGATTACTTCGGCGTTAGCGAACTGGTGATGGGACTGACGCTGATTGCTGTCGGTACCAGCCTGCCGGAACTGGCCACGGTGCTGGCCGGCGCGCTAAAAGGCGAAGACGATATCGCCATCGGCAACCTGATTGGCGCCAATATCTTCAATCTGGCGATTGTGCTGGGCCTGCCGGCGCTGGTGCATCCCGGCGCGATCGATGCGCACGCCTTTGCACGGGATTACTGGATTATGCTGGGCGTCAGCGTGCTGTTTGCCCTGCTGTGCCTGCTGCGCAAGCGCCGCATCGGCCGCATAGCGGGCACGCTGCTGTTAGGTGGATTTATCGTGTGGGTGCTGTGGCTGTGGCTCAGCCCCACGCTTATCGCAAGCAATTAAGGATGACTGACCATGTCACATCAGCAACCGGATTTCGACTTCCAGCAGGCAGGTAAAGAGGTACTGCGCATTGAACGCGAAGGGCTGGAACAGCTCGACCAGTATATTAACGCCGACTTCAGCCGCGCCTGCAAAATGATCTTTGCCTGCCGTGGCAAAGTGGTGGTGATGGGCATAGGCAAATCCGGCCATATCGGCAAGAAGATGGCCGCCACTTTCGCCAGCACCGGCACGCCGGCATTCTTCGTCCACCCGGGTGAAGCCAGCCACGGCGATCTCGGCATGGTCAGCACCAACGATGTGGTGATCGCCATCTCGAACAGCGGCGAGTCGGGCGAAATCCTCGCGCTGATTCCGGTGCTCAAACGGCAGAAAGTGCAGCTGATTTGCCTGACCAGCCGTCCGGAGAGTGCCATGGGCCGGGCTGCCGATGTGCATTTGTGCGTGAAAGTGCCGCAGGAAGCCTGTCCGCTCGGGCTGGCACCGACCTCCAGCACCACCGCCACGCTGGTGATGGGCGATGCGCTGGCGGTAGCGCTGCTGGAAGCGCGCGGCTTCACGCAGGAAGATTTCGCGCTGTCGCACCCGGGCGGCGCGCTGGGGCGCAAAATGCTGCTGCACGTCAGTGACATTATGCACAGCGGCGATGAAATTCCCCACGTCACCCGTGACGCCTCGCTGCGCGACGCGCTGCTGGAAATCACGCGCAAAAACCTCGGCCTGACGGTGATTGTCGACGACCTGATGAAAATCGAAGGGATTTTCACTGACGGTGACCTGCGCCGCATCTTCGATATGGGCATCGATTTCCAGTCGGCCCGCATACAGGATGTGATGACGCGCGGCGGGATTCGCGTGCGCCCCAACCTGCTGGCGGTAGACGCGCTTAATCTGATGCAAAACAAAAACATCACTGCGCTGCTGGTGGCCGATGACGATCGCCTGCTCGGTGTGGTTCATATGCATGACATGCTGCGCGCTGGCGTGGTCTGAACGGGAAACAACAATGAGTGCTGAAACCACGATGGTCGACACCTGCTACGGCCCGGTGAGCGCCGACGTGATGGCGCGGGCGGCCAACATCCGCCTACTGATTTGCGATGTCGACGGCGTGATGTCCGACGGACTGATTTACATGGGCAATAGCGGTGAAGAGCTAAAGGCCTTTAACGTGCGCGACGGTTACGGCGTGCGCTGCCTGCTGACCTCGGACATCGAAGTGGCTATTATTACCGGCCGCCGCGCTAAACTGCTGGAAGATCGCTGTAAAACGCTCGGCATTACGCATCTTTACCAGGGACAGTCGGATAGGCTTTTGGCCTGGCGCGAACTCCTGGATAAACTGTCACTATCGGCAGACCAGGTCGCGTATATTGGTGACGACCTGATCGACTGGCCGGTAATGGCACAGGCGGGTCTGAGCGTGGCCGTCGCCGATGCGCATCCGGTGTTATTGCCACGCGCGCATTACGTAACGCGCATTGCTGGCGGTTGCGGTGCGGTACGTGAGCTATGCGACCTAATTTTGCTGGCGCAGAACAAATTTGAGGATGCCAAAGGGCAATCAGTATGAGTAAAAGCAGGCGTTGGATAACGCTGATTCTGGCACTGATCGCCCTGGTGCTGATCGGCTGGAATCTTACCAACCAGGACGACAGCGCCACGCCGGTGGCGACCAACGATCAGGCGCCGACCTACACCAGCGCCAATTCCAGCACCGTGGTGTATAACCCGACGGGTGCGCTGGCCTATAAGCTGGTCTCGGATAAAGTGACCTACTTTTCGGCCGAAGAAGTGAGCTGGTTCGATAATCCGGTAATGACCACTTACGACGAAAACAAAGTGCCCACGTGGTCGGTTCGTGCTGACAAGGCAAAGCTGACGAAAGATCGTATGCTGTATCTTTATGGCCACGTTGAAGTACACACATTGACGCAGGATTCCCAGCTTGAGCGCATCATCACGGATAATGCTCAGGTTAATCTGGTCAGCCAGGATGTGACGTCTGACGATCAGGTCACCCTATTTGGCCGCAGTTTTAACTCCACTGGCATGAAGATGCGCGGCAACCTACGGGCAAAGAATGCCGAGCTGCTTGAAAAGGTCAAAACCTCCTATGAAATTCAAAATGAACAAAAATAGCCTTAAGTTGCTGCTGGTGAGTGCGCTGCTGGCAACCAGCCTGCCGGCGCTGGCGTTAACGGGCGATTCGAACAAGCCCGTTAACATCGACTCGGTGAAACAGGCGCTCGATTTGCAGGGTAACGTCGCCACCTTTACCGGCAACGTGATCGTGACCCAGGGCACCATCAAAATTACCGCCGATAAAGTGGTGGTAACGCGTCCGGGTGGCGACAGCCACAAAATCATCGTTGATGCCTACGGCAATCCGGCCACCTTTTATCAGATGCAGGACAACGGCAAACCGGTGCAGGGTCACGCCGCCAAACTGCACTATGAGCTGGCCAACGATTTCGTCGAGCTGACCGGCAACGCCTTTATTGAGCAGCAGGACAGCAACATCAAAGGCGACCGCATCACCTATCTGGTGAAAGAGCAGAAAATGCAGGCCTACAGTCAGGGCCAGAGCAAGCGCGTCACCACCGTGCTGGTGCCGTCGCAGCTGCAGGATAAAAACGGTTCGTCTGCGAGCCCCAAAAAAGAGTAACTGATCGCTATGGCCACATTAGTCGCTGAAAACCTAGCGAAAGCCTACAAAGGCCGTCGCGTAGTAGAAGATGTCAGCCTGCAGGTGAAATCCGGCGAGATTGTCGGCCTGCTGGGCCCCAACGGGGCCGGTAAAACCACCACCTTCTACATGGTGGTAGGCATCGTGCCGCGTGATGCCGGCCGCATTATTATTGATGAAGAAGATATCAGTATTCTGCCGCTGCATGCGCGCGCGCGTCGCGGCATCGGTTATCTGCCGCAGGAAGCGTCGATCTTTCGCCGTCTGAGCGTCTACGACAACCTGATGGCGGTACTGCAGGTGCGTGACGACCTGACGGAAGAGCAGCGTCAGGATCGCGCCAATGAGCTGATGGACGAGTTCCACATCGGCCATCTGCGCGACAGCATGGGCCAGGCGCTGTCGGGCGGTGAACGTCGCCGCGTCGAGATTGCCCGCGCGCTGGCCGCCAATCCAAAGTTTATCCTGCTGGATGAACCTTTTGCCGGCGTTGACCCCATCTCTGTTATCGATATCAAAAAGATCATCGAACACCTGCGTGACAGCGGCCTCGGCGTGCTGATCACCGACCACAACGTGCGTGAAACGCTCGCAGTGTGTGAGCGCGCATATATCGTCAGCCAGGGCCATCTGATTGCCCACGGCACGCCAGATGAAATTCTTGCAGATGAGCAGGTTAAGCGGGTTTATTTGGGCGAAGAGTTCAGACTCTGATAAGGTGTCGGCATACCCGACATTTGCTTAGGAAATTCTAGCCGGATTATGAAGCAAGGTTTGCAACTCAGGCTCAGCCAACAGCTGGCGATGACCCCCCAGTTGCAGCAGGCAATCCGCTTGCTGCAACTCTCTACGCTTGAACTCCAGCAGGAACTGCAACTGGCGCTGGAAAGCAATCCGCTGCTTGAACAAACCGATCTGCACGATGAAGTCGACACCCGCGAGTTTCAGGAGAACGAGGCGTTAGATACCCGTGAGGCACTCGAACAGAAAGAGATGCCGGAAGAGCTGCCGCTCGATGCCACCTGGGACGAGATCTACACGGCCGGTACGCCCTCCGGCACCGGCACCGATTACCAGGACGACGAGCTGCCGGTGTATCAGGGTGAAACCACTCAGTCGCTGCAGGATTATCTGATGTGGCAGGTAGAACTGACGCCGTTCACCGATACCGACCGCGCCATCGCCACCTCCATCGTCGATGCCATTGACGATACCGGTTATCTCACCGTCAGCTTACAGGACATTTGTGACAGTATTGGTGACGAAGAGCTGACGCTGGAAGAGGTGGAAGCGGTGCTGAAGCGCGTACAGCGTTTCGATCCGGTGGGCGTCGGCGCACGCGATCTGCGTGACTGCCTGCTGGTGCAGCTGTCGCAGTATGCGACCGATATGCCGATGCTGAACGAAGCACGGCTGATTGTCAGCGAGCACCTCGACCTGCTGGCTAACCACGATTTCCGCAGCCTGATGCGTGTGACGCGGCTGAAGGAAGAGGTGCTGAAGGAAGCGATGCTGCTGATTCAGTCGCTCGATCCGCGCCCCGGGCAATCAATCAATACCAGCGAGCCCGAGTATGTGATTCCCGATGTGCTGGTGCGCAAGACTGGCACGCGCTGGACGGTGGAGCTGAATGCCGACAGCCTGCCGCGCCTGAAAATCAATCAGCATTACGCCGCGATGGGCGGTTCTGCGCGTAATGACAGTGACAGTCAGTTTATTCGCAGCAACTTACAGGAAGCCCGCTGGCTGATTAAGAGCTTGGAGAGCCGCAACGACACGCTGCTGAAAGTGACGCGCTGTATTGTCGAACAGCAGCAGGCGTTTTTTGAAGAGGGTGAAGAGTATATGCATCCGATGGTGCTGGCGGATATCGCCCAGGCCGTGGATATGCATGAATCCACCATTTCCCGCGTCACCACGCAAAAGTATTTGCACAGCCCGCGTGGCATTTTTGAACTGAAGTATTTTTTCTCCAGTCACGTCAGCACCGAAGGCGGTGGCGAAGCCTCGTCGACGGCGATCCGTGCACTGGTGAAGAAATTAATCTCCGCGGAAAATCCCGCAAAACCCTTGAGCGACAGCAAACTGACCTCCATGTTATCTGAACAGGGCATCATGGTGGCGCGACGTACGGTTGCTAAGTATCGCGAGTCTTTATCTATACCGCCATCAAACCAGCGCAAACAGCTGGTTTGACCGAAACAAGAAGGAAGACCTATGCAGCTAAACCTTACCGGACTGAATGTTGAGATAACCGACCCACTGCGCGAATTTGTAAATAACAAATTTGCCAAACTGGAACACTATTTTGATCGTATCAATCAGGTTTATATTGTTCTGAAAGTGGAGAAGGTGACGCAGATTGCGGAAGCAACCCTGCACGTCAACGGCGGGGAGCTGCACGCCACATCGGAAGCGGAAGACATGTACGCGGCCATCGACGGGCTGATTGACAAGCTGGCCCGTCAGCTGACCAAACACAAAGACAAACTGAAAAAACACTAACCTTCACGCTTGCAGAGTGCTGACGGGTTCAGCACTCAGAGGAGAAATGGGGCGGGTCACCGCCCCGTTTTGTCATCTGCGCAAGCGCCTGCAGGTCACCTGCCCTGCCCGTTCGCGGTGTCCCGGTACGTGCCTTACGGCTATGTGAACACTCAAGTGAAACGATGATGAACAACGATCTGACACTGGAATTGAGCGCGGTCCTTTCGCTGGACTGCACCCGCAGCGGCGTACACTGCCAGAGTAAAAAGCGCGCGCTGGAAATTATCAGCGAGCTGGCCGCTAAGCAGCTTAATCTGCCGCACCAGACGCTTTTTGAAGCAATCCTGACCCGTGAACGTATGGGCAGTACCGGCATTGGCAACGGCATCGCCATCCCGCACGGCAAGCTGGAGGAGGATACGCTACGCGCCGTCGGCGTGTTTATCAGCCTCGACCAGCCTATCGCCTTTGACGCCGTCGACAACCAGCCGGTTGACCTGCTGTTTGCCCTGCTGGTGCCCGCAGACCAGTGCAAAACCCATCTGCACACCCTGTCGCTGGTGGCGAAACGCTTGGCGGATAAAACCGTCTGCCGCCGTTTGCGCGCGGCACAGAGCGATGAAGAGCTCTACGCCATCATTACAGAAGCTCAGGAAGATCACGCTTAAGCGACAGACACTTTTACAGGCCTGCGTGCCGGTTTAACACGGGAGAAATGTGATGGTGCTGATGATCGTTAGCGGTCGGTCAGGCTCAGGAAAATCAGTCGCGCTGCGCGCCCTTGAGGATATGGGCTTCTACTGTGTCGATAACCTGCCGGTGGTGCTGCTGCCGGAGCTAGCGAACACCTTAACCGAGCGCAATATCTCAGCGGCGGTTAGCATTGACGTGCGCAACATGCCGGAATCGCCGGAGGTGTTTGAGCAGGCACTGAACAATCTGCCGGAAGCGTTCTCGCCGCAGCTGCTGTTTCTGGACGCCGATCGCAACACGCTGATCCGCCGCTACAGCGACACGCGCCGCCTGCATCCGCTCTCCAGCAAAAATCTGTCGCTGGAAAGCGCCATTGATGAGGAGAACGATCTGCTGGAGCCGCTGCGCTCGCGTGCCGATCTGATCATCGATACCTCAGAGATGTCGGTGCATGAGCTGGCAGAAATGCTGCGCACGCGCCTGCTGGGCAAGCGTGAGCGCGAACTCACCATGGTGTTTGAATCCTTCGGCTTCAAGCACGGCATCCCGATCGACGCCGATTACGTGTTTGACGTGCGTTTCCTGCCCAACCCGCACTGGGATCCGAAGCTGCGTCCGATGACCGGGCTCGATCGTCCGGTGGCGGCCTTCCTCGATCGTCACACCGAAGTGCACAACTTTATCTACCAGACACGCAGCTATCTCGAGCTGTGGCTGCCGACGCTGGAAACCAATAACCGCAGCTATCTGACTGTGGCGATTGGCTGTACCGGCGGTAAGCACCGTTCGGTCTACATTGCCGAACAGCTGGCAGACTATTTCCGTTCGCGCGGTAAAAATGTGCAGTCCCGTCATCGCACCCTAGAAAAACGCAAATCATGACCGTGAAGCAAACCGTTGAGATTCGAAATAAGCTGGGTATGCATGCGCGCCCGGCGATGAAGCTGTTTGAGTTGGTGCAGAGTTTTGATGCGGAAGTGCTGCTGCGTAACGAGGCCGGTACCGAAGCCGAAGCCAGCAGCGTGATTGCGCTACTAATGCTCGACTCCGCTAAAGGCGGTCATATCGAAATTGAGGCCAGCGGCCCGCAGGAAACCCAGGCGCTGGCCGCGGTCATTGGGCTGTTTGAAGCCGGTTTTGACGAAGACTAACCGCGTTAGTGCAGCTGGTAACGGTTGAGGAAACCCTCGCCGCCCAGCTGGCGCATCTGGCGCATAATCCACTGTTGGCGCTGACGAATGTAGCCGGAAGGCGCATCCGCGCGGAAGCGAATCGGATTCGGCAGCACCGCAGCCAGCAAAGCGGCTTCCGCCATGCTCAGCCGACTGGCAGGCTTGTGGAAATAGCGCTGCGACGCCTTTTCCACGCCAAACACCCCGTTCCCGAATTCCGCAATATTCAGGTACACCGTCAGAATGCGGCGTTTGGTCCATACCGTTTCCAGCCCCACCGTCAGCCCGGCCTCCAGCCCTTTGCGCACCCAACTGCGGCCATCCCATAAGAACAGGTTCTTCGCCGTCTGCTGAGACAGCGTTGATGCGCCGCGCATCCGTTCGCTGCCGTCATTGTCCAGCACCTGCTGAATGGCATGCACGTCAAAGCCCCAGTGCTTAGGAAATTTCTGATCTTCAGAGGCGATCACCGCCAGCGCCATCCACGGTGAAATCTCATCCATCCCCACCCAGTCTGAATGAGTGACATAATCGAAGCGTCCGCTGAACCAGACGCCAAGCTGCCGCTCCACCATTACCGCCGAAAACGGCACCGGCAAAAATGCGAACAGCACAATGGCGGCCAGCCACAGACCCAGCCATGCCAGAAGCACCCAGCCAGCCAGCCGCTTCAGGCGCTGGCCCCTGTTCCCTTTACTCTTACTCATGCAATCGTCTCTTACCGGTTCCCTGGATTAATCAATTACTCAGGTCATGATTTCAAATAGCGGTGATGCAAGCCGGAATTTTATCTCTGCGGCATCGCAACCACCAGCCAAACTCATTGCGCGGGCAACCATCGTTCCTCTATTAGAGCCAGTCGCATCAAGCACTTCCGGCAAAAAGGAATCGGTTCCATGCAGAAAAATCGCGCAGCACGGACGGGCATAAATACTTAACCGATTGTGATGCCGCTCACGTTAAACATTTCACGATGTTTAACTATCATCTTTAGTAGTCAGTGAAGATGTTCATTGACAACCGAGACCATTCTGAAAAACGCGGCGCAAATAGCGACAATTACGCTTCAGGCTAGGGCGCAACCTGTAAAACGTTTTACCGCCCATCCGGTTTACGCTAACCGTTCAATGCCCGAACTGGAACTTTCAGCCGGGGGTTTCCAAAACGTTTTGGATAACAGCCGCAAAATCTGGTTATTCATGATTAAAATCAATAATATAAGCATAAAAAAGGCCGTTGCGCTGCGCTTTTTGCCGTTTCCCTTCGCCGCGCAGCGCTTTCCGGACCGCGACTGTGGGAAAACCAAGCAAAAAACCGAACATTTGCTCAAAAATAGTGCAATACGCCAAAGAAATTGATTCCTTGCTTGACTGTGTCAGCAAATTAATGTTTTCTGTATTTAAACGCTGCTCAACAATCACACAATTTAATGAATCTTGTCACAAGCTGTGGCGAATTTGCTAAGGTGATTTAGAAGCTTTAACCAATACCATGCTGTTGCTTTTGTATACGATTTCTAATAATAGCAGCAGCGCCCATTTCCCTGGTGTTGGCGCAGTATTCGCGCACCCCGGTTTCGACTGGGGGCATTTTTTTTCTGGCCCGCGCTATTTTTCCCGCTCCGCAACCCAGTTCCGTAATACTTCAACGTCGTGCCGCCACTCGTGCTTCAGCTCGTCGACCCACTCCTGCACGTTGTCCCACCAGGCCGGCAATTCCGGTGACTGAATCTGTTTCGCCAGCTTCTGCAGATGGAGCAGGCCGACGGAGCCCGCCGCGCCTTTGATCTTGTGCCCCTCTTCGGCTATGCCCTTCTGGTCACGCGCCATCATGTTGGAGTCCAGCACCTCGAGATAACCCGGCATCATCTGCTCGAACATCGTCAGGCTTTGGGTGATCAGTCCCGGACCAACCAGCTCGATATACTGCTCCAGTATGTCGACATCCAGCAGCGTGCGTGACTGTTCCGCGTCGGCGTCACTCACCACCGCCTCCGCTTCGGCCTGATAATCCCAGAATTTCTTGATCATCGCGGTCAGCGCCGGCACTGCCAGCGGTTTGCTCAGCACATCGTCCATGCCGGCATCGAGATACTCTTTTTTATCCTTCAGCACGTTGGCAGTCAGCGCGACCAGCGGCGGCAGCGTCACGCCGGCGTGCTGCTGATGAATGGCGCGCGACACATCGAGGCCGGTCATGTCCGGCAGCTGGATATCCAGCAGCACCAGGTCGAACTCCTGTGGATCGAACATCGCCAGAGCCTCACCGCCGGTCATCGCCACCTCAACGCTGCAACCGAGCTTCTCCAGTACCGAGCGCGCCACAATCACGTTGAGTTCGATATCTTCTACCAGCAGCACGTGCAACGCCGGCAACGGCATGCTGTCATCCTGATCCTCATCTTCCACTTCATCCGCCACGCGCGGCGCGTGGATTTCCACGGTAAAGCACGAGCCCTGACCCGGTGCGCTACTGACGGTAATATCGCCGCCCATCGCCTGAGCCAGGCGGCGTGACACCGCCAGGCCAATCCCGGTGCCGGTGGCCGGTTTACCGCCGTGCTGATCTTTCACCTGGTAATACATGGCAAAGATTTTGTCCTGCTCTTCCTGGGGAATGCCCATCCCGGAGTCCTGCACCTCAAAGTGCAGCGTTTCGTCCTGGTGATAGGCGACGCGCACCACGATTTCGCCCTGCCGGGTAAACTTCACGGCATTGCCGATCAGGTTCCACAGAATCTGGCGCAGGCGCGTGCCGTCGGCGGAGATTTTGTGCGGCAGCGGCAACTCCGGTGCCATGACGAACTTCAGCCCTTTCGGCTGCGCCAGCAGGCCGGAGAGGTTTTCCAGGTCGGCGAGGAAGCCGGTGAAATCCAGCGGCTGGTTATCCAGCTGCACTTTGCGCCGCTCAATCTTGTCGACTTCAATCACATCATTAAAAATGTTGCCGAGCGTGATGGCCGAGACGTGAATGGTTTTCAGGTACTTCAGCTGCTCCTGATTGAGATCGGTATCCAGCAGGATGCGGCTCAACCCGACGATGCCGTTAAGCGGCGTACGCAGCTCGTGGCTGATGGTCGAGATAAACGTGGTCTTTTCACGGCTGGCGTTCTCCAGCGCGTCCTGATAGCGCTTACGTTCGGTAATATCGCGTCCGAAGCCCATCAGGCCGCTGCGCTTACCGACGCGGTCATAATACGGCACTTTATACGGCACTTTGCGGATTTCAAAGCAGGCTTTGCGCCCGTCCGGATACTGCAGCCACTGTTCATAGGTGAGCGACACATTGTGGCGAAACACCTTCTCATCGGTCTCCAGCACTTTGGTGGCGGCATCTTCGTCATAAATGTCGCGCGGCGTCAGGCCAATCAGCTGCTTCTCGCTCAGGCCGGTGAGCAGTTCCATGGCGCGGTTACAGCCGGAGAACTGTTTGTCGATGTTGCGATAGAACACCAGGTCGGGCGAGGCATCGAGGAACGAACGCAGGAAGGAAGATTGCTGCTCCAGCTCAATCTGCGCCTGTTCACGCCGCGTCATCTCTTCGCGCAACTTATCCATCACCTGCTCGCGCGCCTGCTCTGCTTTAATACGGTCGCTGATTTCCTGGTTCAGCTGGCTGATAGCCTCTTTCATCTGCTGATTCAGTTCAAGGTCGCGCGTGCGCATCTCCTCCAGCTTGTCCACCAGCTTCGACAGCCGCTGGCGCGACTCCTCCAGCTGATCCACCACCACGGAGAGAAAGTAGACCGCCCACGGGGTAATCAGCAGGCCAAAAAAGACTGAACGCACCACGTCGATACTCTCAACGTGGCCGCGCAGCACCATGGTGACCGCCATCTGCACCACCATTGCCAGCACCACCAGCGCCGAAGCCAGCAGCAGCGAAAACCGCACCAGCCCGAGCTTGACCATTAAATCCACGTAGTACTGTGCTAAAAGACGAATCTGTTTCATTACGCGCTCCCTGAACGAATCTGGCTCATCATAGCGTAATTATCCGCGCGCTGCGCCGCCGCACGCGCCGTGCGGACTGACTTTACGCCCTGTTATGGTGCAGCAGCGCGGCGTTTCGCCGACGTTCCCGCCTTTATGCCTAAAGCGCTTGACTAATTCTGCCAACTGAATAATCTGGAGGGCCGCGCTTTTGCGGGTCCCGGTGCCGCGTGTCCGGCGCATCCGCTTTCTGCAGTCATCCCTCCTGATGGTTGCCTTCCGTTATTGCATATCCATTCAGCTTAAGTGCTGTTTTAATCACACCTTGGTTAATTAATTTTACTAATGGCAACCGCGTTTTGATTCAAATGTTCCGCCATAAGAAAAACAGATACATGCTGTGCACGAAACGGTCCAAACAGAATTTTGTGCTGGCATCGCTACATTCAACAGCCTAGTCTGGAAATATGAGGCCGATCACACAGTGAGACGGCTCACACTTCATAAGGGAATCAGAAAGGTCAGATTGACATATATTTACGTAATAAAAACATAATAATCATACAGTTAAATAGCAAAAAGGCTGATTAACCGTAATAAAGCTGGCTATTTGACCTGAGTTCGCTTTCCCGATAAGTTGGAATTCCGCTGGATGCTTTCCAGTCGGGACTGTGTCTCGGCATATCTATGCAGCAAGAAGACTCCCTCTGGATGCAAGTTATCTCCCTTAGAGACCGGATTTTATGGACAGCCAATCAAGGACGTGAATCAGTGCCTTGATTGTCGTTGTCCGGTGTTGCGACGTCCGCGTAAAAGCGCGCAAAAACAAATTGATACAGCACGCAGCAGCGCTCTGTGTCTGAAATAATGCAGGTAATGTCTAAAGCAGTTTAAGGAGACCCTCAATGTCCACTCAACAACCTAACCCCTGGGGTTTGTATGATCCATCAGCAGGAAGCGACAGCTGTGGTGTAGGTTTCATTACCCGCAAGGACGGCGAGCAGACCCATGAAATCCTGCAGATGGCGCATAGCGCACTGTGCACGGTACCGCACCGTGGCGGGATGTCTGCAGAGGGTGTGGGCGATGGCGCGGGTGTTAACGTTGACCTTTCCCTGAACTTCTTCCGTAAGCTGACCGGTCAGGCGCTGGAAGCGGGCCGCTTTGGCGTGGGCAACTTCTTTGTACCAAAAGATGCGGCGCTGCGCGCGAACGCAGAGCGTCTGGTTGAAGAGACGCTAGCGGCTTACAACTTCCCGATGCTGCTGAAGCGTGATATGCCGCTGGACAACAGCGCCACGCGCCCGGCCGCACAGCAGTTCCAGCTGCCGATCGTGCAGTGGGTGTTTGCCGCACCGCAGGACGTTACCGAGCAGAGCGACTTCGAGCGCCACATTTACCGTGCGCTGCTGGACATCGAAGCAAGCGCCTTTACCGAAAGCGAATTCGGCGGCCTTTATCCGCTGTCGCTGTCGTCGCGCACTCAGGTGTTTAAAGCCCGCCGAAACTCCAATGAAGTGATTCCCTACTTCCAAGATCTGACCGATCCCGATCATCAGGTCCGCGGACTGTTTTTCCATACCCGCTTCTCCACCAATACCGATCCGCATACCACGATGGCGCAGCCGTTCCGCCTGATGGCGCACAACGGTGAGCTGAACACAGACCGTAAAAACCGCATCGCGGAAGCGGCACTGATGCTGGCGCGCGGCAAAAAGATCGTGCGGCCAAAAGGCCAGTCTGACAGTTCGCGTCTCGATCAGAGCATCCACAGCCGTCTGATGGAAGATAACCTCGATCTGATCAACGCCGTGGTTTCAATGATGCCGCCGGCGTGGGAAAACGACACCTCGCTGTCGGCTGAAGTGCGCGCCATGCTCGAATACTTCTCGCTGTATGAAGAGAAGAACGACGGCCCCGCCGCGCTGATCTTCGGTAACGGCGAAGTGATTGGCGCACGGCTTGACCGTCTTGGCCTGCGTCCGCTGCGTTCCGTCGAAACAGCTGAGTACATCGGTGCGATGTCAGAAGCCGGCCAGATCGCCTTCCCACCGGAGAGCGTACTGCACCGTGGCCGTATCGAAGCTGGCGGCATGCTCTATTACGATCACAAAGAGAAACGCTCTTACACCACCGTGCAGGCGCTGGAAAAGCTGGCGGCGGAAAAAGATTATCTGTCCCTGGTGCAGGCGGCACGCGTTGAACTGCAGCAGCTGCCGGAAGTGCCAGCAGAGAAACTCGGCTCGCCGCTGCGCTATCGCGGCGACCTGAAAACCTATCAGCGTTTTGTGGCTTACTACTACAACCAGGAAAGCTTCAAATTCATGATGGATCCGATGCTGCAAACCGGCGCTGAGAAGATCTCCGCGATGGGTTACGGCAACGCCATCAATGGCCTGTCCGATCATGAAGGCGGCATGGCGCACTACTTCTCGCAGCGCTTTGCGCAGGTCACCAACCCGCCGCTCGACCCCATCCGTGAAGCGGACGGCATGACGCTGCGCGTGGCGCTCGGCGCCAAACCGCACCTCGGCCGCAGTAAAGGCCAGCAGATCATAGTGCCAAGCCCGATCCTGACGCACCTTGACATGCTGCGTCTGCGCGAGCAGAAAGTGGCGCCGTATGCACGCTTCGAGATGCTGTATGAGCCGGTAATCGGTAAAGATATCGTCAGCCGCGCCGCCAACGCCAAAGCGCTGGAAAACGCTATCGATAACCTGGCGCAGCAGGTGGTGGATTTTGCCCGTCAGCAGGGCGGCATCGCGGTGATCACCGATCGCCATATCTCTTCAACCCATGCTGCCATTCCTATGCTGCTGATAGTGTCGGCCATCAACCAGCGTTTGGTGCAGGAAGGCCTGCGTCTGGATGTGTCACTGGTGGTCGAGAGCGGCCAGAGCATCTCCTCGCACCATATCGCCGCCACGCTCGGCTTCGGCGCCTCTGCCGTGTATCCGCTGGGCGTACAGATGCGTGCAGAAGAGAAGTTTGGTGAAGGTGAAGAAGGCAACAAAGCGTTCAAACGCTATGCCAAAGCTGCAGAAAAAGCGCTGATGAAAACCATGGGCAAAGTGGGCCTGTGTACCGTTGAGAGCTACAGCTGCGGTGAGTTCTTCGAGCCGAACTTCCTCGATACCGAAGATCCGGTGCTGAAGAAATATTTCCCGAATATCAAAACCCCGGTGGGCGGCGCGGGCTTCCCGGCGATCGCGCAGATGGCGGTGGACTGGCACCAGAGCGCGCTGAAAATTCAGGGCGAAGCCGAAGTGCCGCTGCTGGGTCTGTTTAAAGAACGTGCAGAAGGCGCGGGCCACTCGTACGGCACGATCGCGGTACGTACCTTTATTGATATGACAGAGCAGCCGATTCGCTTCGCTGACAAAGCGCGCGAAGAGGACAACTTTATCCGTCTGATGACGCTGGCCAAACTGGACAACGCGTTCAGCATCAAAGCCGAGGCGTTCAAAGACAGCAGCTTCGAGCGCATCCCGAATGCGGTGATCGACAGCTTTGCTATCACGCCGGATTACCGTCAGTTCTCCAGCCTGATGCACGCCGAGCGTAAGCGTCGTCCGGCGGCACTGCGCGACATCCTCGCGCTGCCATGCGATCTGACCCACGTGGACAGCGAAGCCGAATTTGGCCGCAAGCTGGGCCGCTACTCGCTGGTCAACAACGGCTTCGCCATTCGCGGCCTGCGCTGCGAAGCGGTGAACGGCAGCCTCAACCAGTTTGAGCTGCGTCTGATTGATGCCATTGCCGGCCTGAAGCCGGAGAGCGAGCGTCTGGCCGCGCTGTCACGCGCGCTGAAAACCCGCTTTAACGACGAGATCGAAAGCAGCAGCATCACTGAAGGCGTGTTGCACATCACCGCTTACGGTCAGGCAGCAGATTATCTGGCAAAAATCTTTACCGCGCTGCCCTCGCTGCCGCTGGAAGAGATCCAGCCGGCGCACGAAACCACCCGTACCTTCGCCTCAGGCGCCATGAGCCACGGCGCGCTGGTCGCGCCGGCGCACGAAGCGGTGGCGCACGGCACCAATATGGTGGGCGGAATGAGTAACTGTGGTGAAGGTGGCGAACACTATTCACGTCACGGCACCATTCGCGCATCGCGCATCAAACAGCTGGCGTCCGGTCGTTTCGGCGTGTGGGCGGCTTATCTGGCCGACCCGATGCTGGAAGAGCTGGAGATCAAAATCGGCCAGGGGGCAAAACCGGGCGAAGGCGGTCAGCTGCCAGCACCGAAAGTGACGGTGGAGATTGCGGCCGCGCGTGGCGGTACGCCGGGCGTTGAGCTGGTATCACCGCCGCCGCATCACGATACTTATTCCATCGAGGATTTGGCGCAGCTGATCCACGACTGTAAAGCGGCACGCGTGCGCGTTATCGTCAAACTGGTGTCGTCTGAAGGCATCGGCACTATCGCAGTCGGCGTGGCAAAAGCCGGCGCAGACGTTATCAACGTCGCCGGTAACACTGGCGGCACCGGCGCGGCGTCGGTCACCAGCCTGAAATACACCGGGCGCGTGGCAGAAATCGGTATCGCCGAAGTACACCAGGCGCTGTGCGCTAACGGGCTACGTGACAAAGTGCAGCTGCGCTGTTCCGGCGCACAGCAGACCGGCAGCGACGTTATCAAATCGGCCCTGCTCGGCGGCGACAGCTTCGAGTTTGGCACCACCGCACTGATGATGCTGAAATGCGTGATGGCGAAAAACTGTAACGTCAAATGCCCGGCAGGCCTCACCACTAACGCTGAAGCCTTCGATGGCGATCCGCGTCAGCTGGCGCAGTACTTCATCAACGTGGCGCAGGAAGTGCGTGAGTTCCTCGCACGCCTCGGTCTGCGTTCGCTGCGTGAAGCGCGCGGCCGCTCTGACCTGCTGCACCTGATGGATCATCCGCTGGAAGTGGGCAAACTCGATCTGCGCGCCATGCTGACCGTGGTGCCGGAGCAGAAGATTGCTCAGCCGGTGTATCTGGAAAAAGATTTCGAGCTGGACGATGGCTGGGTAGAAGAGCTGAAAGCGCAGCTGGTTGATGCCGCCCGCCGCGAGATTACGCTGGGTAACGGCGTAACGCTGAACAACCGTAACAAGAGCGTTGGCGGTCAGCTGGCGATCGATATTGAGCGCATGCTGAACCACGAGCTGTCAGCGCAGCAGCTGGCCGCGCTGCCGGCGGTACTGCAGGATGACCGTGGCCGGAAATATCTGGCGCCGCGCACGGTGCAGATTGATACCCGCGGTTCGGCCGGTCAGTCATTTGGCGCATTCTGCAACGACGGCATGCAGATGAAGCATTACGGCACCTGTAACGATGGCGTCGGCAAAGGTCAGTGTGGCGGCGAACTGGTGGTGATGTCACCGGGCGGCGGCGCCCAGGACAGCGACGGCAACGTGCTGATCGGTAACTTTGCGCTGTTTGGCGCGACCGGCGGCCGTCTGTTTGTTCAGGGCCAGGCCGGTGACCGTTTCGCCGTACGTAACTCGGGCGCCACCGCGGTGGTGGAAGGCGTCGGCGACTTCTGCTGTGAATACATGACCAACGGCGCGATTCTTAACCTCGGCACCTTTGGTAAAGGTTTCGGTAACGGCATGAGCGGCGGCTTCGCCTATCAGTACTATCCGTACCGTTCCCTGGCCGCGCACGCAGCCGGTGATTCGGTGCTGTTCGGCTCCATCGCTGACGAAGACGAAATGGCGCAGGTGCACAAGCAGGCAGTGCTGACCATGCTGCACTGGCACCTCGAAGCCACCCAGTCGCCGCGCGCGGCGTGGCTGCTGGAGAACTGGGAAACCGAGTGTCAGCACTTCGTTTACGTGATGCCGCGCTCGCTGCTGCTGTATCAGGACGGCGGCGAGATCCTGAAAGCGAAAACGCGTAAGGATTTGCTGGAAGAGCTGTCCACGTCGCTGGCCGCGCATCAGGTTGCCAAGTTCAAATCAGCTTGGCGTGCGGGCAAAACCATCGCCGACGGTGCGGTACCGGCCTACGGCGCGACCGATACGCAGGAGATGTTTGTTCTGCTGAACAACTACACCGTTCTGAGCTTCGCGCAGCAGCTGGCGCTGGGCAAACTGCCGAAAGGCACAGCGTTGGAAGACGCGGCAGTCGAGAAAGCGGTTCGCAACCTGCTGATGACCGAAGATTTCGCACTGGTCAGCAAGCTGCAGCGTCATGCCCGCGCAGCCATTGAGAGCTACAGCGATGATGAGCTGGCAAGCCTGATCGCCGCCAAGCGTATGTCTGATTACAAAGCCGCACTGACGCAGCGCAACATTCGCTCCATGGATAGCCTAGCAACCTATGGCTGGATCATTTATCAGGACGCCTGCAACCGTGAGGTGCTGGGCCATCTGCCTGATTTTGAAGAGCTATTTGCACGCGCCGCACTGCCAGAGATTGCCGCCGCGGTCGGGAAACTCTCCTGATTGCGCAGCGAAAGAAGATTGATGACGATAAAACGGTTTGAGTACTGATATCCATGAAGATTCC
This sequence comes from Type-A symbiont of Plautia stali, assembly GCF_059731155.1. NCBI lineage: Bacteria > Type-A symbiont of Plautia stali. The sequence continues at coordinate 3,568,900 of NZ_AP035891.1, forward strand.
TTACATTCCTGAAGATGCGCCGTTTAACGGCGAACAGAAATACTGGCTGGCGGGGTTTCTCGCCGGTCTCCACTCGCGCCTGCTGGTATTAGAAGACAAGCAGACCGCACCGGCAGCGGGCGCCAGCGCCACCACCCAGCTGCATATTCTGTTTGGTTCCCAGACCGGTAACGCCGAAGCGCTGGCGCAGACCGCAGCCAAAGCGGCGCGCGCTAAAGGCTTGGTGCCGGTAGTGCAGGCGCTGGGTGAAGTGGATCTGGATGTGTTCGCCACCATGCGTCATGTACTGATCGTCACCTCCACCTACGGCGAAGGCGAAATGCCGGACAACGCACAGCTGTTCTGGCAGGCCATCTTAGCCAGCACCGCGCCGCGTCTGGAGCAGATGCACTTTGCCGTGCTGGCAATCGGCGATACCGGCTACGACGGTTTCTGCCAGGCTGGTAAGTTCATTGATATGCGCCTGGAGCAGCTGGGGGCGAAACGCGTGGTGGATCGCATCGACTGCGACATCGATTACGAAGAGCCTTCCAGCGAGTGGATTGGCAGCGCAATGCCACAGTTTGCCGCCAGCGCGGGCAGCAGCGGCACGGTGCTGGAGAGCGCGCCGGAAGCGCCGGTGATCCCGGGCAGTAACAAGCAAAACCCGTACGCGGCGGCGCTGGTGACCAATAAGCGTCTGTCCGGCGAGCAGTCAGCCAAAGATATCCGTCACTTCGAATTTGACCTGAGCGACAGCGGCCTGAAATACGAAGCCGGCGATGCGCTGGGCGTGATCCCGGTGAACGATGCCGGGCTGGTGAGCCTGCTGCTGAGCGAGCTGAAAGCCGACTACGAAACCCCGGTGCCGGGCTTTGACCGTAACCTCGGCGATCTGCTGACCTATCAGTTTGAGATTTCTGAGCCGTCGCGCAAGCTGATTGAGTGGGTCGGGCAGCACACCACCAACCAGGAGCTGCTGCACGTCCTGCAGCACGACGATAAAGACACGCTGGCCAACTGGCTGTGGGGCAAAGATACGCTGGATCTGCTGCAGCTCGAGCTGAAGCGTAATCTGTCGGTGCCGGAGCTGGTGGCGATGCTGCGTCCGCTGCAGCACCGTGCTTACTCCATTTCGTCCAGCTCCAAGGCGCACCCTAACCAGGTGCATCTGACCATCGCTTCCGTGCGCTATCACAGCGGTGGCCGCGAGCGTAAAGGCGTGTGCTCCACCTATCTGGCTGAACGCGTGCGTCGCGGAGAGAAGCCGGCGATCTTTATTTCGCCGAACAAAGCGTTCCGCGTGCCGGCGAACAATAACGCCCCGCTGATCATGGTCGGTCCGGGCACCGGCATCGCGCCGTTCCGCGCATTCCTGCAGGAGCGTCAGGCGACCGGTGCTGAAGGTAAAAACTGGCTGTTCTTCGGCGACCAGCATCAGGAACATGATTATATTTACGCGGATGAGCTGGCGGGCTGGCAACAGAGCGGTCTGCTGACGCATCTCGACCTGGCATTCTCCCGCGATCAGGAAGAAAAGATTTACGTGCAGAACCGCATGCTGGAGAAAGGGGCTGAGCTGTACGCCTGGCTGCAGGAAGGCGCCTACTTCTATATCTGTGGCGATGCCTCACGCATGGCAAAAGATGTTGATGCCGCGCTGTATGAAGTGGTGCGTCAGTTCGGTGGTCTTTCCAGCGAGCGTGCCGCAGCCTATATCGATCAGCTGAAGAAAGATAAGCGTTATCTGCGCGACGTTTATTAAGATTGGTACAAAGGGAGCGCTACGCTTCCTTTGGTCTGCAGCGCGCTAAGCCGCGCCGCGACACAGGCATAAAAAAACGGGCTAATCAGCCCGTTTTTTATTTTCCGCGATTTACTTCACTACGCGCAGTGAAGGACGTCCACCGCGCGGCGGCGGTTCATCATCCGGTGAACAGTCGTCATCCGTCGCATCGTCCGGACGGTCACCATCAATCACCGACACCAGCGTCTCTTCTTGGCTGCCTTCCTGCTCGTCGCCGGACAGCTCATAAGCGGGCTCCGGTTCGAACATGGTGCCAGCGCCGTTTTCGCGCGCGTAAATCGCCAGCACCGCAGCCATCGGCACAGATACCTGGCGCGGCACGCCGCCGAAACGCGCATTGAAGCGCACCTGATCGTTGGCAAGCTCAAGGTTACCCACCGCGCGCGGTGCGATGTTCAGGACAATCTGTCCGTCACGAGCGTACTCCAGCGGCACCTGTACCCCAGGCAGATTGATATCCACCACCAGATGCGGCGTCAGCTGGTTGTCGAGCAGCCATTCATAAAAGGCCCGCAGCAGATAGGGACGGCGGGCAGTAAGTTGCGACATTTCCATAGATTAGCCCCGGGTTTGCAGGCGCATTTCACGTTCGGCTTCCGTCAAAGAAGCGAGGAAGGAGTCACGTTCAAATACGCGCGTCATGTAGCCTTTCAACTCTTTCGAACCTGCGCCAGCCAGATCCATACCCAGCTGCGGCAGACGCCACAACAGCGGCGCCAGATAGCAGTCAACTAGGCTGAACTCTTCGCTCATAAAGAACGGCGTACGTGAGAACAGCGGCGCAATGGCCAGCAGCTCTTCGCGCAGTTGCTTGCGCGCGGCATCGGCTTCGGCACCGCTGCTGGTTTCAATTGTACGCATCAGGCTGTACCAGTCCTGCTCAATGCGGTGCATCATCAGACGGCTTTCACCGCGCGCGACCGGATAAACCGGCATCAGTGGCGGATGCGGGAAACGCTCATCGAGGTATTCCATGATGATGCGGGATTCATACAGCGTCAGTTCACGGTCGACCAGCGTTGGCACAGTGCGATACGGGTTGAGGTCAATCAGATCCTGCGGCAGATTATCCGTTTCAACCTGCTCGATCTCCACGCTGACGCCCTTCTCAGCCAGCACGATACGTACCTGATGGCTGAAAATGTCAGTCGGACCAGAAAACAGCGTCATTACCGAACGTTTGTTGGCAGCGACAGCCATGAAAACCTCCAAGTTTGTTCACAAAAAAATACTGCGAATAGCCAACCACGCGGCGACTCACCTGCTCATCAGATTCGCACACAGCTGGGCGTTACGGGCATTGTCCGGTCGTCCCGACAGGAGCAGTATGCACAACGCCGCGGCTCGCGGACGCAAAGTGTCAGTCAGTTTACCAGATTTTAAGCAGCTTTTGGGGCGGGGATAATCATTTGCGGGCAAAATGCGGGGAAAGCTCGCGTTTTTGCGCTGAAAAAGCCGCGATTCAGGCAATAAAAAACCCGCCGAAGCGGGTTTTTTGAGCCAATTGTAACTGCCGAAGCAGCCAGCAATTAACGCTTGGAGAACTGTGGACGACGGCGTGCTTTACGCAGACCGACTTTCTTACGTTCAACCTGACGCGCGTCACGGGTAACGAAGCCCGCTCTACGCAGTTCAGAACGCAGAGACTCGTCGTATTCCATCAGAGCGCGGGTGATACCGTGACGGATCGCACCAGCCTGACCAGAAATACCACCACCTTTAACGGTGATGTACAGGTCCAGTTTACCAACCATATCAACCAGCTCCAGCGGCTGACGCACGACCATGCGTGCAGTCTCACGACCGAAGTACTGCTCCAGAGAGCGCTGGTTAATTACGATGTTACCGCTACCCGGCTTGATAAAGACGCGAGCGGCAGACCTTTTACGGCGACCAGTGCCGTAGTTTTGAGTTTCAGCCATTGCCTATAATCCCGATTAAATGTCAAGAACTTGCGGTTGCTGCGCCGCGTGGTTGTGCTCGTTACCTGCGTAAACTTTCAGTTTACGGTACATAGCACGACCCAGTGGGCCTTTTGGCAGCATGCCTTTAACCGCGATTTCAATCACACGCTCAGGACGGCGTTCGATCATCTCTGCAAAGGTCGCTTGCTTGATACCACCGATGTGGCCAGTGTGGTGATAATAAATCTTGTCGTTACGCTTGTTGCCGGTTACAGCAACTTTATCAGCGTTCAGAACGATGATGTAATCACCGGTATCAACGTACGGAGTGTATTCCGCTTTATGCTTACCACGCAGACGGCGCGCCAGTTCAGTCGCCAGGCGACCCAAGGTTTTGCCAGTTGCGTCAACAACATACCAGTCACGCTGTACGGTTTCTGGTTTAGCTGTAAAAGTTTTCATTAAAAAGCTTACCCAAATAAAAGTTACACGTTGGTGAAATCCCAAACGCTAAGTTAACGATTGAGGCTCACACGACCAATTCGCCCAGCAAGCCCACCCCCTCAGGTAGAGTTACCAGATCACACAGTTTTCCGGGAAAAGAAAGCCTGTGCTGTAACGTGGGGTCGCAAAATTATAGAGAAGTCGAATCTAAAGATCGACTCTTTTTGCGCCCGAAACGGTGATTTCTGTTTGCCCCTCAGGGCAGGTGCGGCAGGCGAAGATACTCCTCGCTCTGCATCTCCTGCAGGCGCGACAGACAGCGCTGATATTCGAATTTCAGCCGCGTGCCCTGATAGATTTCAAACAGCGAGGTTTCTGCCGCAACCACCAGTTTGACGTGACGCTCGTAGAACTCATCCACTAGCGCGAGGAACCGCCGCGCCTGGTCTTCCGTTTTGTAGATCATCACCGGCACATCGTACAGCAGCACGCTGTGGAAGCGGCGCGACAGCTCAATGTAATCGTGCTGGCTGCGCCCTTCACCGCACAACGCGAGGAAGTTGATAGCCAGTACGCCTTCATGAACGCCGAGCGTCGGCAGCTGGCGATGGTTAATCTCCAGCACCGGCGCGTCGCCGCGCGGTTTACCGGACAGCGCGCTGAACATGCGCTCCATCTCCGCGTGCGTCGCGTCGTTAAGCGGGAAATTCCACAGATTGGCCGATGTCAGGGTGCGCAGGCGATAATCAATGCCGGCATCGACATTCATCACATCGCAGTGGCGCTTAATCTGCTCGATAGCCGGCAGAAAACGCGCCCGCTGCAGGCCGTTGCGGTACAGCTCATCCGGCGGAATGTTGGAGGTCGCCACCAGCGTAATGCCGCGGGCAAACAGCGCTTCCATCAGCGTACCAAGCAGCATTGCGTCGGTAATGTCGGAGACGAAAAACTCGTCGAAACAGAGAATATCGGTTTCCGCTTTGAAACGGTCAGCGACAATCAGCAGCGGGTCGCTGTGGCCCTGCAGCTGCGTTAACTCTTCGTGCACGCGCAGCATGAAACGATGGAAATGCAGACGCAGTTTGCGATCGCTAGGAATAGACTGAAAAAACAGATCCATTACCCAGGTTTTACCGCGTCCGACGCCGCCCCACATATACAGGCCACGCACCGGCGCTTCATGGCTCTCCGGCGCTTTATTCATCAGCTTTGATAAGTGGCCAAACAGCCCTTTAGATGTCGGCTGCGGCGGCTGCTGACAAGCAATTAGGCCTTGCTGAATGCGATCTAAACGGGTGATGGCGTCACGTTGTACATCGTCCGGACGAAACTCGCCCTGCGACAGCGCCTGCTCATAGCGCGCAAGCGGAGATGAGGTTTGCATGGTTCGATCAGAATCCCTGAAAAAGTCCGATTCACGTGTCGGTTGTCGAAAATTAGGCCGCTCTAAACTAAGCGATACAGCCCGAGGATTCCACTTCCGATGGATTAACGGGTATAGTGGCTACTATTGAAGTTGAAACAGAAGCAATGCCCTACGAAGCAACGGAAATTACACGGGAGTCATTATGACCTGGGAATACGGGCTGATTGGTTTAGTGATTGGCATTATTGTCGGCGCGGTAGCGATGCGTTTTGGCAACAAAAAGCTGCGTGAGCAGCGCAGCATGCAGTACGAACTGGAAAAATCCAAAGCGGAGCTGGCGGATTACCGCGAAGAGCTAACCAACCACTTTGCGCGCAGCGCAGAGTTGCTGGACAACATGGCGCGCGACTATCGCCAGTTGTATCAGCACATGGCGAAAGGGTCGAATGACCTGCTGCCAAATCTGCCGGGCGAGAAAAACCCGTTTGCTTACCAGCTGACAGAAGCCGAGGCCGATAACGACCAGGCGCCGGTGCAGATCCCGCGCGACTACTCTGAAGGCGCATCGGGCCTGCTGCGCAGCGGCGAACGCACCACCCGCAGTTAATCCTTTTGGGGCACAGCATGGCTGTGCCCTTTTTGTTTTCCGAACGCTTATTACCAATAACTGTCACACTTCTTTTATCCCCCTTTTCGCAGCGAGAGCGTCATAGCAATGAAAAAACCAGCACGACTGTTAAGCGCATTAGCCTTGAGCATTGGGATGAGTCTGGCGGCTACGCCGGGTGCTATGGCCACGTTGCCGGCACAGATTCAGGGACAAGCACTGCCAAGCCTGGCACCGATGCTGGAAAAAGTGCTGCCCGCGGTGGTCAGCGTGCATGTCGAGGGCACCGACAGCGGTCAGCAGGGCCAGGATATTCCCGAGCCGCTGAAGCGCTTCTTTGGCCAGGCGCCCGGGCAGTCTCAGCCACAGCCGTTTGAAGGACTGGGTTCCGGCGTCATCATTGACGCAGCCAAAGGCTACATTCTGACCAACAATCACGTGGTAAACGGTGCGGATAAAATCAGCGTGCAGCTGAGCGATGGCAACGAATATGACGCAAAGCTGATTGGTCATGACGAGCAAACCGACATCGCGCTGATTCAGGTAGAAGGCGCAAAAAACCTCACGCAGGTGAAAATTGCTGATTCTGACGCGCTGAAAGTGGGTAATTTTGCCGTGGCGATCGGCAACCCGTTCGGCCTCGGCCAGACGGCGACGTCCGGCATAATCTCGGCGCTGGGCCGCAGCGGGCTGAATCTGGAAGGACTGGAGAACTTTATTCAGACCGATGCCGCCATCAACCGTGGCAACTCCGGCGGCGCGCTGGTGAACCTCAACGGCGAGCTGATCGGCATTAACACCGCCATTCTGGCGTCGAGCGGCGGCAACATTGGTATTGGCTTTGCCATCCCCAGCAACATGGCGATGAACCTAGCTCAGCAGCTGATTCAGTTCGGCGAAGTGAAGCGCGGACAGCTCGGTATCAAAGGAACAGAAATGACCGCCGATATCGCTAAAGCGTTTAACGTCGATGCGCAGCGCGGGGCATTTGTCTCTGAAGTGCTGCCGAAGTCGGCGGCGGAACAGGCAGGCATCAAAGCGGGCGACATCATCACCGCCATTAACGATAAGCTGATCACCAGCTTTGCCGAGCTGCGGGTGAAAGTCGGCACTACGCCGCCAGGCCAGCAGGTGAAAATCGGTCTGCTGCGCGATGGCAAACCGCTGACGGTGACCGTAACGCTGGAACAGAGCGCGCAGAGCACCGCCAGCGCCCAGCTGATGTCGCCGGCGCTGCAGGGCGCCACGCTCAGTGACGGCAATACCAAAGCCGGCGATAAAGGGGTCAAAGTCGATACCATCGAAAAAGGCACGCCGGCAGAACAGGTTGGCCTGCAGAAAGACGATGTGATTGTCGGCGTCAACCGTACGCGGGTGCAGAGCCTCGCCGAGATGCGCAAAGTGCTGGAGGGCAAACCGTCGGTACTGGCGCTGAACGTGGTGCGCGGCGACGAGAGTATTTACCTGCTTCTGCAATAATCCTCGCAACGGGCGGACAAGCAGGTGTTTGTCCGCCCTTCTCGTGCTATTCTGCCCTGCGATCAACTCTTGCCTGAAATAACACCATGTTTCTTAAACTTTTACGTTCTGTGGTGATGGGCCTGATCGTGGCAGGTTTACTGCTTGTCGCGATCCCGGCGCTGCGAATGGGCAGCAACGTCACCTTTGATCACGACAGCAGCGCCGATGAAGCGCCCTTCAGTTTCAATCAGGGCGTGCGACGTGCTGTGCCGGCGGTGGTCAACGTCTATAACCGCAGCGCGCACGGTAACAATAATCGCGGCATTACCACGCTCGGTTCCGGCGTCATCATGAACGCGAAAGGCTACATCCTTACCAACAAACATGTCATCAATAACGCTGACCAGATTATCGTCGCGCTGCAGGACGGACGCTTTTTTGAAGCGACGCTGGTGGGCTCCGACGCCATGACCGATCTGGCGGTGTTAAAAATCAGCGCCTCCAACCTGCCGGTAATCCCGATTAACGCCAAACGTGTCGCGCATATCGGTGATGTGGTGATGGCGATTGGCAACCCGTACAACCTCGGCCAGACGGTCACCCAGGGCATCATCAGCGCCACCGGTCGCATCGGTCTGAGCTCCTCCGGTCGGCAGAACTTCCTGCAAACCGATGCCTCAATCAACCAGGGTAACTCCGGCGGCGCGCTGATCAACTCGCTGGGCGAGCTGATGGGCATCAACACGCTGACCTTCGACAAAAGCAACGACGGCGAAACCCCGGAAGGCATTGGTTTTGCCATTCCTACCGCGCTGGCGACCAAAATCATGGATAAGCTGATTCGCGATGGCCGGGTGATCCGCGGTTATATCGGTATTACCGGGCGCGAGCTGCCGCCGCTGCACGGCCAGGGCAGCAACCTTGATCGGGTGCAGGGTATTATTGTCAGCGAAGTGACGCCGGGCGGTCCGGCGGATCGCGCCGGCATTCAGGCCAACAATGTCCTGCTGCAGGTGAACGGTAAGCCGGCGCTGTCCGCGCAGGAGACCATGGACCAGGTGGCAGAAATCCGCCCGGGATCGGTGATTGATGTGCAGGTGCTGCGCAATGAGCAGAAGATGACGCTGCCGGTTACCATTCAGGAGTTTCCGGAAGCGGCCAATAATACCTCGCCGTAAACGCACCCGGCCGCGGACAGCGCCATCGCTGAGCCGCGGCCGGGTGTGCAGAACCGCGGCGTAACTAGCTGCGATCGACCGGGAAAGCGATCACCTCACTGAGCGCATCGGCCTTCAGAGCCAGCATAATCAGGCGATCCACGCCCAGCGCCACGCCGGAACAGGCCGGCATGCCGTGCGCCAGCGCATCCAGCAGGTAAGTATCAATCGGATGCTGTGGCAAACCGCGCGCAGCGCGACGGCGATTATCCTGCTCAAAGCGCTGACGCTGTTCGCGGCTGTCGGTCAGTTCGCGGAAACCGTTGGCCAGCTCCACACCTTTGTAATAGACCTCAAAACGCTCTGCCACGCGGTGATCTTCGGTACTGATCTCCGCCAGCGCCGCCTGACTGGCGGGGAAGTGATAGACGAAGCACAGCTTATCGAGACCAATTTTCGGTTCTACGCCCAGCATAAACAGCAGCTGCAGCAGCGTGTCGCGATCGTCTTCGCGATTCGCCAGCTCGCCCTCACCCAGCTTTTCCGCCGCTTCGCGCAGCTGCGCCTTGTCCGCCGACAGCGGATCGATCTCCAGATGACGGATAAACGCCTGCTGATACGATAGCGATTCGGCGCTGTCACACTCCAGCACCTGCTGCAGCAGATCATCGACTTCGTTCATCAGCCGATACATGTCGTAGTGCGGCCGATACCACTCCAGCATGGTGAATTCCGGATTATGATGGCGCCCGGCCTCTTCATTACGGAAGCAGCGCCCCATCTGATAAATCGGGCCGCTGCCCGCCGCCAGCAGGCGCTTCATGTGATATTCCGGACTGGTCATCAGCCACAGATCGCGCCCGTCTGCCGCGCCAGGTCCGACGAAGCGCGTCTGGAATGGCACCAAGTGGATGTCGGTGATCGTCGCCTGGCTCATGGCGGGCGTATCCACTTCCAGTACGCCGCGATCGGCAAAGAAACGCCGGATTTCCGCCAGGATGGCGGCGCGTTTCAACAAATTGGCAATGGGTGCGCTCGGCTGCCAGCTTGCCGTTTCGCTCATGGTGATGACTCCTTATACAGACAAGGGGAGGAAGTCTACCCGTATTGCTGACGGCAAACAACGGCACCGCCGTCGCGGCAGGCAGTTTCAGAAATCACAGGCGCTGGCAGGACAAAAAGAGGAAGAGAAAGCCGGTACGAAAGCAGGTTTCGCACCGGTTTTAGTTACTGCGCGCTGCGCTGAATTGCCTGACCGCCCGCTTCAACATCTTCGCCTACGCCACGCGTGGTGTTACAGGCTGAAAGCAGCGAGGAAAGCACCAGTACCGGGAAAATCGCGACAATACTTTTCTTTAACATAGCCATATCCTTGTTGGTTGCAGTAAAAGTACAGCTTTTAAAGCATAGACCGGATACGCCATGATGGCGGTTAAGCCGCTGAAAAAAGACGCGGTGCGGGGAAGAGCGCGGGAATAAAAAAGACGCATCGATGATGCGCCTGATTTGACGATTATTTTACGCGGGAAACGTATTCGCCAGAGCGGGTGTCCACTTTTACCACTTCGCCAATCTGTACGAACAGTGGCACTTTGATCACTGCGCCGGTAGACAGCGTCGCTGGCTTGCCGCCGGTACCGGCAGTATCACCTTTCAGACCTGGGTCAGTTTCAGTGATTTCTGCTTCGATGAAGTTCGGTGGCTGAACGGCGATCGGTTTATCGTTCCACAGGGTTACGATACACTCGGCGTTGTCCTGCAGCCATTTGGTCACGTCGTCCAGCACCTTGGCTTCAACCTGATACTGTTCGAAGGTTTCCGGGTGCATGAAGTAGAAGAAGTCACCGTCGTTGTAGGAGTACTGCAGCGTCATGTCACGCACGTCTGCGCCTTCGGCGGAGTCGGTAGACTTGAAGGTTTTCTCAACGCGTGAACTGGTCAGCAGACGACGCATTTTAACACGTGCAAACGCCTGGCCTTTACCCGGCTTAACGAATTCACTGGATTCAATGGCATACGGTTCGCCTTCAAACATGATTTTAAGACCGGCACGAAAATCGTTGCTAAGATAAGTCGCCATAAAGGCCCTCTGTAGATATTAACTGGTAATAGCCAAAAAAATGGCACACATTGTAACCCTAAATTCCCCCGTCAGAGAAGATTGGTTGCAGCAACTTGCTGATGTTGTCACCGATCCTGCTGAATTACTGCAACTTTTAGCGCTCGAAAACCACGCGGAACTGGCAGCCGGGAGCGAGGCACGCCGTCTGTTCGCCCTGCGCGTACCGCGCGCCTTTATTCAGCGCATGCAGCGCGGCAATGCGCAGGACCCGCTGCTGCTGCAGGTACTGACCAGTCGTCAGGAGTTTACCGATGCGCCGGGCTACAGCACCGATCCGCTCGATGAGCAGAGCAGCGTGGTGCCGGGCTTACTGCATAAGTATAAAAACCGCGCAATGCTGCTGGTCAAGGGCGGCTGCGCGGTGAACTGTCGCTACTGCTTCCGCCGGCATTTTCCCTATCAGGATAATCAGGGCAACAAGCGCAACTGGCAGGCGGCGATTGATTACATTGCCGCCCATCCCGAGCTGGACGAGATCATCTTCTCAGGCGGCGATCCGCTGATGGCGAAAGATCAGGAGCTGGCGTGGCTGATTGGTGCACTGGAAAACATTCCGCACCTGAAACGCCTGCGCATTCACAGCCGGCTGCCGGTAGTGATTCCGGCGCGCATTACCGAAGGGCTATGCCAGCTGCTGGCGGATACGCGTCTGCAGGTGCTGCTGGTCAGCCACATCAACCACGCGCAGGAGATTGACGAGGCGCTGCGCGAACGCATGCAGAGGCTGAAGCGCGCCGGCGTCACCCTGCTAAATCAGAGCGTGCTGCTGCGCGGCGTTAATGACGATGCGCAGACTCTGGCACAGCTCAGCAATGCGCTGTTTGATGCCGGCATCCTGCCCTACTATTTACATGTGCTGGATAAGGTGCAGGGTGCGGCGCACTTCTTTGTGCCGGATGAGCAGGCGCGGGCGCTGGTGCGGCAGCTGCTGACCATGGTGTCAGGCTATATGGTGCCAAAGCTGGCGCGAGAAATTGGCGGTGAGCCGAGCAAAACGCCGCTGGATCTGCAGCTGCGTCAGGAGTGACGTTCCCTGCCAGCTGTCCGGTGCGCATGAATGTGCACCCTACAGTATTTTCGCGGCGGCGCCATCACCGTAGGGTCGCCATTGATGGCGACCGCGCAGGGACTGAACTCAAAAACAAAAAAGCCGCTCCCGCGGCTTTTTTATTGCTGCTCTACCATTACGTGCACTTATACACCTGACCCGACATTTTGCTGTCGAGCGGGGCAAAGGCAGACAGCAGATTCTGCGTCGGGCTGGTGGCACCATAAATCACGTTGCCGCCCATCTCTGCTGCACGGTTACGCAGGTCGTTGGCCGCACCGCGCAGTGAACTGCCTTCACCGCCTGAGCCGGTCAGCCAGTTGCTCTGCGAGCCGGTAACATTGCCCAGCAGCTGACATTGGCTGCCTGGCTGTTGATCAACAAAGGTGACACGTTCGCCGGCGGCACTCAGTTGGTTGGAGGTGCTACAGCCCGCCAGCAGTAAGGTACCGACTGCCAGTCCGAGCGAGAGGTTAATCCGCATTATAATCCCCATTTATTATCATCAGTGTCGGGCGGCAGCGTAGCAGAAAAGCACACATTTTTTCTGGACATTCATTACCCTAAACCCGCAAAGCCGAAGTATTGCGCCCTTGCTTATACCTTGTTCGCCGGCAAAAGAAAACCCCCGACCGTTTCCGATCGGGGGTTTCTCAACAGCTCAGACGTTCAGGGCAATTACATCATGCCGCCCATACCGCCCATACCACCAGCGCCAGCACCTAAGTCAGGTGCGTCGCCTTTCGGCAGGTCGGTGACCATCGCTTCGGTGGTGATCATCAGACCGGCCACAGAAGACGCGTACTGCAGCGCAGAACGGGTCACTTTGGTTGGATCCAGGATACCGAAGTCGATCATGTTGCCGTACTCTTCGGTCTGCGCGTTGTAACCGTAGTTACCGTCGCCGGCTTTCACGTTGTTAGCAACCACGGATGGCTCTTCACCGGCGTTAGAAACGATCTGACGCAGTGGCGCTTCCATCGCACGCAGAGCAACCTTAATACCGACGTTCTGGTCTTCGTTCTGCCCCTTCAGGCCAGAAGCTGCGATTTTCGCCGCAACACGCACCAGCGCAACACCACCACCGGCAACCACGCCTTCTTCAACCGCAGCACGGGTAGCGTGCAGGGCATCTTCAACGCGTGCTTTCTTCTCTTTCATTTCAACTTCAGTCGCTGCGCCTACTTTCAGTACGGCCACACCGCCTGCCAGTTTTGCAACGCGCTCCTGCAGTTTCTCTTTGTCGTAGTCAGACGTCGCTTCTTCGATCTGCTGACGGATCTGCGTCACACGACCAGATATTGCGCCCTGATCGCCCACACCATCGATGATGGTGGTGGTGTCTTTGTTGATCACCACGCGTTTTGCCTGACCCAGGTCTTCCAGCGTCGCTTTTTCCAGCTCCATACCGATCTCTTCAGAGATCACGGTACCGCCGGTCAGGATAGCAATATCCTGCAGCATCGCTTTACGACGGTCGCCGAAGCCCGGTGCTTTCACCGCAGCCACTTTCACGATACCGCGCATGGTGTTCACCACCAGCGTAGCCAGCGCTTCGCCTTCCACGTCTTCTGCGATGATCAGCAGTGGTTTGCCGGCTTTCGCCACAGCTTCCAGCACTGGCAGCATTTCGCGGATGTTAGAGATTTTCCTGTCAGCCAGCAGGATGAATGGGCTTTCCAGCTCGACTGCACCGGTTTCTGGCTTGTTGATGAAGTACGGAGACAGGTAGCCACGGTCGAACTGCATACCTTCAACCACGTCCAGCTCGTCCTGCAGACCGGTACCTTCTTCAACGGTGATTACGCCTTCTTTACCCACTTTGTCCATTGCCTGAGCGATCAGGGTTCCGACGCTTTCATCGGAGTTGGCAGAAATGGTACCTACCTGCGCGATAGCGCGGGAATCCTGGCATGGTACAGACAGGGTTTTCAGCTCTTCAACGGCAGCCGCAACGGCTTTATCGATACCGCGCTTCAGATCCATTGGGTTTATGCCCGCCACGACGGCTTTCAGGCCTTCGTTGACGATAGCCTGTGCCAGAACGGTGGCGGTGGTGGTGCCGTCGCCTGCTGCGTCGTTGGCTTTAGAAGCGACTTCTTTCACCATCTGCGCACCCATGTTTTCGAACTTGTCTTCCAGCTCGATTTCACGTGCCACAGAAACACCATCTTTAGTGATGGTCGGTGCACCAAAAGATTTATCCAGAACCACGTTACGGCCTTTCGGGCCCAGGGTAACTTTTACTGCATCTGCCAGTACGTTCACGCCACGCAGCATTTTTACGCGTGCGTCATTACCGAATTTTACGTCTTTAGCTGCCATTTCAAATATCCCTTAAATTCGTTTCGTTTAGTGAATTACGCGTAAATTACGCTTCAACAATCGCCAGAATGTCGCTTTCAGAGATGATCAGAACTTCTTCGTTGTCGATTTTCTCAGTCTTGGCACCGTAGCCTTCGCTGAAAATCACCAGATCACCCACTTTCACGTCCAGCGGCTTCACGTCGCCGTTTTCCAGGATGCGGCCATTGCCAACAGCCAGTACTTCACCGCGGGTTGATTTGCCTGCTGCAGAGCCGGTCAGAACGATACCGCCAGCAGATTTGGCTTCAACTTCTTTACGCTTGACGATAACGCGATCGTGCAACGGACGAATTTTCATTTGATAGCTCTCCTTTGAGAAGTCCAATCATTCATTTTTGGGTTGAACGCCGGGCTTGAGGGTTCCGGCCTCGTGGAAAGAGATAGGGGCAGAAAAGGGGCTTTCAAGGGGCAAAACAGAAATTTTTTTACTTTAATGCAACTGACTAAAATTTGTACATCGGTGCGTCGCTTCGCTATCTTAATAATGAGACCATTCCTGTCGCCTTTAGTCTGCACTGACTTCAAAGGCACAAATTATGACGACGACTCAGCAGAACGCTGCCGATTATCTGGCACAAATATCACGCAAAAACACCAAGCAAGCCCGCATCTTATTTTTTGACCGGGAAGCCTTCGCTGATAACAGCAAATACCTGTATCTGCACATGCTGAAACACTATCCACAATTCGAGATTGTCTAGTGCAGCTATACACCCAGCGTGATTAACGATCTTAAGAGAGCGGGCCTGCCATATCATGATATCAATCATGCCACACCTGAAACCCTGTCATTACTGCTGGAAGCCGCTATCGCCATATTTTGTGTCAACCCCAAGCAAAGTCTTGGCGCTCAGCCAATTTATGCGGCATGCCTTGAAATGCCAGAGGAGATGACAGGCGCAATGCTTCCACCTGCAGCACAGCAGGCGATGCAGCAACCGGGGCGAAAAATATTCCTCGCGCCAACGTGGCAGCGCAACAAAGCCACCAGTCTTACCAGCAGCAGCTTTATGCTGAAACTAATGCGCTACGCCCTGCATCACGACATTAACGTCTTCTTTAAGACTCATCCTTACCATAAGGGTGACAATGTGTTTGCCAGCGGAAAAGTGGCAAACCTGCACAGCCTGCCCATGGAACTTGATATCTATCCATGGCTAAACCATTTCGATGTGCTGATTACGGATTATTCCTCAATCATGTTTGATTACCTGCTGACAGGAAAACCCGTTTTGACGCTGGACATTCCGGCTGGCAAGCATCACAACTTCGAACCGGATTATCGGCTGGTTCCCGGCAACGATAACTGGCGCTATCGCTTTACACCGGACAGTCTGGTGGAAGTATTGCATTCAGCGCTGCATCAGGATGATAAACAATTTGCGCGACAGGAGAATGATGGCGCAAATTTTTGCCTGTGACAGCAGCTAGGCCAATGCAGACCTGGCGTATAAAGTCGCAAAAATGCTGGAAGAAAGGTGCCAGAGCCCTCAACTGCAGGTGTTTTAAATCAACGGTCGTGGCGATCGTGGTGTTCAATACGGTCTTGATCTTTGCGCTCAAACTCGCCGTCCATGGTGACGCCGCTGTCCGGGCCCTGCCCCGGGCCGCGCCATACGCGCAGGTGCGGCATCAGCTTCAGCGTCAGGTGCTTCTGCACGGGCGGCAGCAACAGTAGCAGGCCGAGGAAATCGGTAAAGAAGCCCGGCAGCAGCAGCAGAAAACCGGCGATGATCAGCGACACGCTTTTGATCATCTCCGCCGCCGGGCTCTCGTTACGCGCCAGCTTCTCCTGCATCAGCATAAAGTTCTTCATGCCCTGATTTTTCACCAGCGACACACCAATGCACGAGGTAAAAATCACCAGCAGCATGGTCAGCAGCACGCCGAGCGCGTGCGCCACCTGGATGAAAATCGAGATCTCAATCCAGGCCAGAACAAAAAAAATCACCAACGGTAACCAGCGCACCGATATCTCCTGTGAGTCGCGCCGCCGCGCAGCGTGCGGGGCAGCCAATATGGGGCTCAGCATGACCATAATGTATGAGATGGGCATGCGGCCGGAGAAATTCAACCGCCGCTGTCAAATTTATGCCACTGACTTAAAATTGCGAAGTACATCACATATCGTTATTACCGCTGGGCCAGCAAATGTCCGTAAAGTGATCTGTGCACAAGCATTTCTGCAGTGACAGAATATGATCGTGCTCGCCAGTCCGAAGATGGATAAAATTTCGGCACTGGTATTCCACGACAATATAATTGCTTCACCTGCACGTTATTCGCCGCCTATCCATTCCGGATGCCCGGCAGTAACACAGCAGCAATAATAAGAAGGTAATCATGGCGAACAACATTCGTATCGAAGAAGACCTGTTAGGCATGCGTGAAGTTCCGGCAGATGCCTATTACGGTGTTCATACTCTGCGTGCGATTGAGAACTTCTATATCAGTAACAGTAAAATCAGCGACATCCCTGAGTTTGTTCGCGGCATGGTGATGGTGAAAAAAGCCGCCGCGCTCGCCAACAAAGAGCTGCAAACCATCCCCCGCCACATCGCCAACACCATCATTCAGGCCTGTGATGAAGTGCTGAACAACGGTAAGTGCATGGACCAGTTCCCGGTTGATGTCTATCAGGGCGGCGCGGGCACCTCGGTCAACATGAACACCAACGAGGTGCTGGCTAACATCGGTCTGGAGCTGATAGGTCACCAGAAAGGTGAATATCAGTACCTCAACCCGAACGATCACGTGAATAAGTGTCAGTCCACTAACGACGCTTATCCTACCGGTTTCCGCATTGCGGTTTACGCCTCGATCCTCAAACTGCTCGACGCGATTGGCCAGCTGAGCGAAGGTTTTCAGCGCAAAGCAGTTGAGTTTGAAAACATCCTGAAGATGGGCCGCACCCAGCTGCAGGACGCGGTGCCGATGTCACTCGGTCAGGAGTTCCACGCGTTTAACGTACTGCTGAACGAAGAGACGCGCAGCATTCTGCGCACCGCCGAACTGCTGCTGGAGGTTAACCTCGGCGCCACGGCGATCGGTACCCGCCTCAACACGCCGGACGGCTACCAGCAGCTGGCGGTACAGCGCCTGGCGGAAGTCAGCAACCTGCCGGTGGTGCCCGCCGAAGATCTGATTGAAGCCACCTCAGACTGTGGCGCTTACGTAATGGTGCACTCAGCGCTGAAGCGCCTGGCCGTGAAACTGTCGAAAATCTGTAACGACCTGCGCCTGCTGTCATCCGGTCCGCGCGCCGGCCTGAACGAAATCAACCTGCCGGAACTGCAGGCCGGTTCTTCGATCATGCCAGCGAAAGTTAACCCGGTAGTACCGGAAGTGGTCAATCAGGTGTGCTTTAAAGTGATTGGTAACGACACCACGGTGACCATGGCTTCTGAAGCCGGTCAGCTGCAGCTCAACGTGATGGAACCGGTGATTGGCCAAGCGCTGTTTGAGTCGATCAGCATCCTGACCAACGCCTGCTACAACCTGCTGGAAAAATGCGTTAACGGCATCACCGCCAACAAAGCGGTATGTGAAGCCTACGTGTTCAACGCCATCGGTATCGTCACTTACCTCAACCCGTACATCGGCCATCACAACGGCGATATCGTCGGAAAAATTTGTGCTGAAACCGGTAAGAGCGTACGCGAAGTGGTGCTGGAACGCGGTCTGCTGACCGAAGCCAAGCTGGACGATATTTTCTCCATCCAGAACCTGATGCACCCGGAATACAAAGCCAAACGCTACACCGACGAAAACGAACAGTAATCCGTTCCGGATCAAGTCGTCTGAAGCACACCTGTATACAATACGGCGTGCTTTTTTATTTTGACGTCTATAACTAAAGTGGCTGCGTGTGGCGGCACTTCAGGGAATGAAACTATGGTAGTGGTGGAATTGCTCATCGTCCTGTTGGCGATCTGGCTGGGTGCGTGCCTCGGCGGCATCGGCATTGGCTTTGCCGGCGGTTTAGGCGTGCTGGTGCTGACGCTAGTTTGCGGCATGAAACCCGGCGCGATCCCTTTTGATGTCATCGAGATCATTATGGCGGTGATTGCGGCCATCGCCGCGATGCAGGTGGTTGGCGGCATGGATTATCTGGTCGGGCTGGCGGAACGCCTGCTGCGCCGCCATCCGCGCTATGTCACTTTCCTTGCGCCGCTGGTGACCTATGCAATGACGCTGCTCGCGGGTACCGGGCACACCGCTTTTTCAACTCTGCCGGTGATTGCGGAAGTGGCTAAGAAGCAAGGCGTACGCCCTTCGCGCCCGCTGTCGATAGCCGTAGTGGCGTCGCAAATCGCCATCACCGCCTCGCCGCTTTCGGCCGCGGTGGTATTTTTTGCCTCGATTCTTGAACCGCGCGGCGTCAGTTATCTGGCGCTGCTCGGCGTCGCGCTGCCTGCCACCATGCTGGCCATTTTCTGTGCCGCTGTGATTACCAACTTCCTCGGCAAAGAGCTCAAAGAAGATGACGTCTACCAGGCGCGTTTGGCGAAAGGTGAAGTGACGCTGCGCGGTGAGCAGGTTTATCACATCAAGCCGGGAGCCAAACGCGCGGTGCTGCTGTTCCTGATCGGTATTGCGGCGGTGGTGCTGTACGCGACGGCAATCAGCGACAGCGTGGGCCTGATCAGCAATCCGGTGCTGCCGCGTAACGAAGCCATTGTGGTGCTTATGCTGACGGTTGCCACGCTGATTTGCCTGACCTGCAAAGTGGAAACCGGTGAAATCTTCAGCGCCAGCACGTTTAAATCTGGCATGAGCGCCTGTATCTGCGTGATGGGCGTCGCCTGGCTGGGCGATACCTTTGTGAAGGCGCACCTGAGCGACATCCAGACGCTGGCCGGCGACATGCTGCAGAGCTATCCGTGGATGCTGGCGCTGGTGCTGTTCTTTGCTGCCACGCTGCTCTACTCGCAGGCGGCCACCACCAAAGCGCTGATGCCAGCGGCACTGATGCTCGGCGTATCGCCGCTGGCGGCTGTCGCCTCCTTCGCCGCGGTGTCCGCGCTGTTCGTTCTGCCCACCTACCCTACGTTGCTGGCCGCGGTTGAGATGGATGACACCGGCTCGACCCGCATTGGGAAGTACGTGTTCAACCACTCGTTTATCATTCCCGGCGTACTGGCGATTACCTTCTCGGTGGCGTTTGGCTTCCTGTTCGGCAGCCTGATTCTGTAGCGTCGTGGTTACATCCTGAAAACCTCGTGGCGCAGCGGCCGTGTTATTATGGCGGCACATTTGCCACCGGAGCTGATTAATTCGTCATGGCTGCTCGATTTTCCCGCCTGCTAAGCCTGTGCCTGGCGCTGCTTTTTTGCCTGTCGGCGCAGGCCAGCCTGTTCTCGCCCACTACCAACAACCGCTTTGTGCCGGTCGATCAGGCCTTTGGCTTTGATTTCAGCCAGCAGGGCCATCAGCTGACGCTGAGCTGGAAAGTGAAGGACGGCTATTACCTCTATCGCCAGCAATTCCATATCAGCGTGCAAAACGCGCAGCTGGCGCCGGTCACGCTGGCGCCGGGCCAGCCGCACGAAGATGAGTTTTACGGCAAGAGCGAAATCTATCCGCAGGACGTGCAGCTATCGATCACCCTGCGCCAGGCCGATGCCGGTGCAACGCTCAGCGTGACCTATCAGGGCTGCGCCGCGGCCGGTTTCTGCTATCTGCCGGAGACCCGCTCGGTGCCGCTGACGGCGATTGCTGCCGATAGCGCCGCGCCGGCAATGGCGGCATCACCGGCCGCTCTCAGCACGCCGCTGCCGTTTTCGCCGCTGTGGGCGCTGCTGATTGGCATCGGCGTGGCCTTTACGCCGTGCGTGCTGCCCATGTATCCGCTGATCTCCGGCATCATTCTTGGCGGCCAGCGCCGCTACTCGCTGGGCCGGCTGTTCACCCTCGCACTGGTCTACGTGCAGGGCATGGCGCTGACTTACACCCTGCTCGGTATGGTGGTGGCAGCGGCGGGGCTGCGTTTCCAGGCTGCGCTGCAGCATCCTTACGTGTTGATCGGCCTCTTCGTGCTGTTTGTGCTGCTGGCGCTGTCGATGTTTGGCCTGTTTACGCTGCAGCTGCCTGCCAGCATCCAGACGCGTCTGACGCTGTGGAGCAACCGTCAGCAAGGTGGGTCGCTGGCGGGCGTGTTTATGATGGGCGCACTGGCTGGGCTAATCTGCTCACCCTGTACCACCGCGCCACTCAGCGCCATCCTGCTGTATATCGCGCAGAGCGGTAATCTGTGGGCCGGTGCCAGTACGCTGTGGCTGTACGCCTTCGGCATGGGACTGCCGCTGATTGCTGTAACGATGTTCGGCAACCGGCTGCTGCCGAAAAGCGGTCCGTGGATGCAGAGCGTGAAAGAGGGTTTTGGCTTTGTGATTCTGGCGCTACCGGTGTTTCTGCTGGAGCGCGTGCTGGGCGATATCTGGGGACTGCGGCTGTGGAGCCTGCTCGGCGTGGCGTTTTTTGCCTGGGCGTTCAGCCTGAGTCTCAGCGCGCGCGGTACAGCGCGCGTGCTGCCGATCATCATGCTGGCGGCCGCGCTGGTGGTGGCGCGCCCGCTGCAGGACTGGGCATTTGGCAGCAGCAGCACGCAAAGCGTCGCGCACCTGCCGTTTCAGCGCATCAGCAGCAGCCAGCAGCTGGATAGCGCATTACAGCAGGCGCAGGGCCGTATCACCATGGTCGATCTCTATGCCGACTGGTGCATGGCCTGCAAAGAGTTTGAAAAATACACCTTCAGCGATGACGGCGTGCGCAGCGCCCTGAGCAACGTGCAGCTGCTGCAGGCTAACGTTACGGCCAATAACACGCAGGATAACGCGCTGCTGCAGCATCTGCAGGTGCTTGGCCTGCCGACCATCCTGTTCTTCGACGCGCAGGGCAAAGAGATTGCCGATTCACGCGTCACCGGCTTCCTTAACGCCGCGGATTTCCGCGCCCATTTGCACAATCTGCCGCGTTAAACGAAACTGGTTGCACGACACTGCCCGAGCGCACGCGTTCGGGCCCGCATTCCGGAGGAGAGTCTTTTGCAACGCGAACAGATCCTTGAGCATGCGCTGAATGTGCTCGAACAGAGCGGCCTAGCCGCGACCACCTCGCTGCAGCAGCTGGCTAGCGGCCTCACCAGCGATCAGCTGGAGCGCTACTGGCCCGATCGCGATGCCCTGCTGTATGACGCGCTGCGCTTTCACGGCCAGCAGATCGACAGCTGGCGCCGCCAGGTGCAGCTGGATGAGCGCCTCAGTGCGGCACAAAAGCTGCTGGCGCGTTACGACGTGCTGGCAGAGCACGTCAGTAAAGGCCGCTTTCCCGGCTGCCTGTTTATTGCCGCCTGCAGTTTCTATCCCCAGCCGGATCAGCCGGTGCACCAGCTCGCCGAACAGCAGAAGCGCAGTTCCTGGCAGTTCACCCATGAAATCCTCGTCGACCTGGCGCTGGACAACCCCAGCATGGTGGCCGATCAGATGGAGCTGATCCTCGAAGGCTGTTTGAGTAAGCTGCTGGTGAAGCGCAACGTGCAGGATGTCGCTACCGCGCGGCGTCTGGCTGAAGATGTGTTGAGCATCGCGCTGTGTCGGCAAAACGGCGTGCTGGCGTAGGCTTTTTGCCCACCCTGTCTGAAAAGCAGGCAATCAGTCACGATTGCTACGCTTTTTTTACGAAACCCGTTGACGGCTGTGAGCCATTAGGGTTTAATGCGCCCCGTTGCCCGGATAGCTCAGTCGGTAGAGCAGGGGATTGAAAATCCCCGTGTCGGTGGTTCGATTCCGCCTCCGGGCACCACTCTTCAGAGCCTGTTTGTTAGGGGTTGAGATCCTTAACGGGCATGACAGTGGTCCCCAGCATGATGTTGGTAGTTTGCTTACCGCACCATTGTTGAACACGGGACTTAAAGTCCGGAGGATGTTGTAGCATCCTCTGGACTTTTCACATTCTTAAAAAATACTTCAGCATCGTATTTACCTTTAGAAATGTTTTCTGTCAATCTTTTGTAAAGGTTTGCCTCCCTTTTTCCTCATTAAGAATCATATCGTTAAGATTTGACTTAAGATTACTCTTAGGCCACCTCCAGCTGTTCGAGAACGCTCCTGACCTTGTTAATGTCGCTCTCTACGTATTGCAGAGTGACTGCAGTCGTTGAATGGCCCAGAAGATCCTGAGCCATTTTCAGGTTTCGGTCAGGCATACTCATCAGATTTGTAGCTATTGTGTGCCGGAATCGATGAGGACTCACAACAAAACCACATTCATTTGAAAGCCGGCGAAAAAATGCACGCAATGGTGGATTATCCATGTTTTCACTTGTCTCATTCCTGCGCCCATCGAATCGAGATAAATAGAAAAGCTGATCCTCCATCTTTGCCCCTCTTTCAAGAGAACGGTTATAAAGCATTTCTAATCTTGGTCTCAGATGACGAGTGATCGGAACAAGATGCTCGCGATGGTTTTTTGCTCCTTCCGGTCGAAGGCTTATCCAGTTATGCATAAAATTAACGTCACATAATCGTATATGCAGAAGCTGATTCTGCCTCATCCCTGTCCTTCGTAAAGCATCCAGCACGGTAAGCCAGAACCATGCAGGCCTCAATGCCGACCTGTGGTTATAGTTTTTACCATACTGTTCATCTTCCTCCCTTGCCTCCATTAAAAGGTATATTTTATTAATCTGGATGTCCGTTAGGGTTTTCTTTCGCTTAACATCTGGCCGTGCAATCTTTCCATTAAAGGAATTTTTAGTTGCCGAATATACCCTTCCTCTATTGCAAAGTTAAACAATGCTATCATATGTGTAAGCTTATTGTTCCATGTGGTTTTTGTTAGACCTTCCACACTAATCACATGCCTACGCCAGTTTAAAACCAACCTATCATCAACATTAGCAGGAGATATGGCTGCTCCTGAAAATTTGAGGAAAGTCTTTAATACTTTCCTGTAACTCCATTCAGTTGCTACTCGCAGTAGTCTTACTAAAAAAATATCCTTCAATAAGTTCATCAAATGAACATGTATCTTTCATTTTGACCTCAGTTTTATAAATGTTCTCCAGCCTGTCATTTCTTGGCAGAAAGCCATATGCTGTCCGAAAGACTGCTCCCTTTTTTAAATATAATGTCGGCATTAATCATATAGCCTGACACCTTTGTAAAACGACCGCTCTTATCCGGCGTATCGTATTGATGGTAATGAAATAACCCCTTACCATTTCGTGAATGGTGTACGTTCAGTGCCTCGAAACTTTTTTGTAGTCTGGCCTTATCTTTATCACCGCCTCCAGCAGTCGTGATGTAACGGTAAAAACAGGCCGGTGAGACCACAAAAACAAACTGCGCCAGAACGTGAAGAAGACTGTCCTTTTCGTTGACGCTCAGCGTGCCGTCCTCAATGCTGTCCCTGATCCACTCCAGAAATAACACACCGGCTTGTTCTCCTTGGTCTTCCCTGTTTTCATCGGAATGAAACGCATCAGTTGTAAACGGCGTGGCTGGACGATTATCCGAAGAAGAATTATCCATTGCCGTAGCATTTTTCCCTTCAGCCATTAAATCAAGCAATGACAGGAGATTCTCCGTAGATACCTGCGCCTGTACTTCTTCTCCCGTACTGATGTCGTTTTCTCCAGAAAGAAGCGGCACCTCAGCTTCAAGTGCGGATTCCAGCACCAATAAGGGCACAGGCGGGACAGTCTTAGCAGGCGATAACTCGCCTTCCTGACCAGAACTATAGTCTACAGCTCCAGTTTTAATTGGCACTAAAGAACATTCAGCATTATCGATACTGGACAATGAGTTAGGTTTTATTTCATATAATTTCGGGGGGTATGGTCTGTTACAGGTGTTATATTAACCAGAGAGGCCTGCTGCGTTTTTTGACCGGACATTACGGTCTCATTTGAAAGACCGCAGCTGCTCAGCAGCATCGTTCACAATACTGGTTAGTATCTAGGCTTCGGCACGGCGTCCTGATAGAAAGAGCAGGAGCGTATCAGACAGAGCAGGCCAGCGCTGAAGCCACAGCAGGGCCGCCTCAGGCAATAGTCTCAGCGCCACAAATACGCAGTTCATCTCGCCTGAGGGTTCTGTGGTCTGCCTGACCCGCCACTGATCTCCGGGCACGCTCAGGCCGGGATACCAGATCCGACCGTTTTTCAGAGCTCCTTCCACCTGCATCAGCTAGGGCAGATGATGGAAAAGCCCTGCCCTGTATGCGGCACAGACCCAGCCGGGCGTTTGCTCAGCCTGTTCTTCTGGCGTGGTCCCAGGTGGCAGCATCATGCCGCGGACAAGCCTGACCGCACGCGCGGCCACGTTCAGGCTGAGTTCATTAAATCCTCCGGGACCAGAGTACGGACCGGACCAGGCTGCCGGGCAGGGCTGCATTCTTGCCGCCATCTCCTCCAGTGGCCTGAGCCACCAGGCTTCAGTGACTTCCTTTGAAAGCGGGCTGTTATCTGTCAGCACCCGGATGAGGCGGCGATTTTCGTTTGTCTGCAGTAGCGCACTGCCCGTATGAGCAGGGTGCCAGCTACCGTCAGCAACAGGCCGGGATAATGTGTCACACTTAGAGAGTCTCTCTCCGAGCTGGTTTTCCTGTCTGCCCCTGCCTGTTAGCCAGTTAAGTCCAATCACCGTCACCTCCGTCGGAATATGCCTGCTTAATATGACGCTAAGCTAAAAGCCCTCCAGACAATTTCAACCGGAAACCCGGAAACGTCTCTGACAGAAATCCTGCTTGTTAAAATATTCAAATGTGGTTTCAGATTTTCTGGGTGCTCTGGTAACAGCGTGATGCTTTACTGCATGCCTCTGATTACACCGGTATCGTGAGCCATCGTATGCAGAAATTCTTTGTTTTCTTTTTTTATGATCTAGCTGGCCCTGTGCGCGACGATGAACCTGAGTTATACCCTCTAGGGCACATCCACCGGGTTTTATCTGGTATGGGTGCTACTGCTCTGTCTTCCCTTCCTGCTTCGCCCTCTCGCGTGGGCAGAGCGGCAGTTCAGGCCGGCGATGACGTTGATCCGCCATCGTCGCAGACGGGCGTGGGTGCACCTTGCCCCTGGCAGCCCACCACAGATCTGACGCCAGAGCGAGTCAATCATTTCTGGCAAAGCGTGAACGCATCAACCTGCCTGGCGCTGGAGAAACACCACACCGTTATCATTTCCTCGCACCTTCTGACTGGCAATCGTGCCCGTCGGTTACTGGCCTGCATTGAGGAAAATGGACTCACCGTCCAGCAACGGACTTACCGTATCCCCTTCACACCGGCAATGAGGGCGCTGATGCAGTTGGAGATCCTTTTCCGACAGTGGCGCTGGCGCACGGACTTCCGCACATACTGGCCCGTGCTGATACTTCGGAGCAAAACTTTTTAACCTTAAACCGGGGGAGTCTAGAGCTGGGCCGTCGGGTTTAGAACACGTTCAGATTAATGCTGACAGATTTTATTTGCGGATCTATACTTGGACGGCAGGGTGATGGCGTTCCACCTTTCCCAACCGTTCCGTTCCGGAACTGATGACGCCTGATGTGACTCTTGATTTTCAGGAGGTGCGTCAGGCCGTCCTTACTTTCTTCCCGGCCTGCGTACTTCCCTCTATGGGGAGATACCTGTGATACACGTTTTTGGCCACATCAATCCTGACAGCGACGCTATCTGCACGGCCGTCGTCGTCACACACTTGGCTGACCGGGCGCTGCATGGACGCCCGCCCATGGCGCCTCGGCGAGGCTAACCGCGAAACCCGATTTATCTTTGACGCCGCCGGACTCACGCCGCCGCCGCTGCTTTCCTTTCCGTTGCAGGACGAACGGGTCTGGCTGGTTGACTTCACCGAGCCGGCGCAGGGGCCTGTCGATCTGCTCCGGAGCAACATCGTGGGCATTACTGATCACCACCGGCTGGGCGGGCTGGTAACGCAACTGCCGCCGGAGGTCCACATACGCCCGCTTGGCAGCAGCGCCACGCTGCTGTGGCTGCTAATGGACGCTGAAGGGCGCCGTACGCTGCCCACGACACTCGCCGTTCTTCTGCTGGGCGCACTCCTGAGCGACACCGTGAATCTTCGCTCACCTACCACGACCGAAGACGACATCAGTTCGGCTACCGAGCTGGGCGTGCTATCCGGCGTAAACCGCAGAGCCTTCGCCCGTGACCTCCTCACCGCAAAAACAGACGTCAGCGGCCTCAGCGCACAGCAGCTGCTGAA
Source organism: Type-A symbiont of Plautia stali (assembly GCF_059731155.1). Lineage (NCBI taxonomy): Bacteria > Type-A symbiont of Plautia stali. The sequence goes on from NZ_AP035891.1 coordinate 3,595,394, forward strand.
CAGGGACCTCAAGACTTTCGTCATTGACGGTACCGACGTGCGCATTGCCCAGATTGAGGTCAGCTCACCGTCACAGGCTGCCCCCGTGATGGACGACCTGCTTGCGGCCCAGGCGTATCTGGCAGACCAGTCTGGTGCCGCCCTGGCGGTGCTGATGCTGACCGACATCCGTGCGGGTTTTTCAACGCTTTACTTCGTCGGGCGTAAGAGCGTCAACGCGGCCTCCAGCTCCGTACCGGGCATGCTCAGCCGCAAAAAACAGCTTCTGCCGTGGCTTAAGTCCCACCTTAACCAGAACGGGAGTTCACTATGACATGCTATACCCACGCAATGATACTTGTGAGTGATAAAGACGACGGCGCCCTCCTGCTGAATCGGGCGGCCGCGCTGGCGCAGCCGCTCGGCATGAAAATCACCCTAGCCCACATCAGCGACGACTACCGGGAGATGAACTACGTGTCCGACAGTCTGATGGACGACGTCGTGTCGGAGGAGGTGGTGAAGGCCAAGGTGTTCCTGAGCGAGCTGGCTTCCTCCGTGCCAGAGAAGGTCGATACGCGGGAGCTGGTGACCATGCGCCGCTTTGAGGACGTGGAGAAGTACATCGCGGAACTGGGCGTGGACCTCATGCTTGCCGGGCACAGCAACCGCTTTATGGGAATGCTGACGTCCCACTCAGCGGAATACATTAACCACCTCACGGTGGATGTACTTATCACTCATCTGACTGACTGAGCAGGGAGAAACTTTATGCGCTTTACACTGGATAATGTGACCGCTCGTGAAATTCTTGACTCGCGCGGTAACCCTACCGTAGAAGTCGAAGCCCGGACTGCGGACGGGATGATGGCGCGTGCCTCGGTGCCTTCCGGGGCCAGCACCGGGTCGCGTGAGGCCTCTGAACGCCGCGACGGCGACGCCCGCCGTTTTGGTAGCAAAGGCGTACTGGATGCCGTCAGGGCGGTTAATACGGAAATCTGCGAGGCCGTGCGCGGCAGAGACGTGCGTGAACAGAGGCAAGTGGACAACATCATGCTGGCGCTGGACGGTACGGAGAACAAGGGGCGCCTGGGTGCGAATGCCATTCTGGGCGTGTCGCTGGCGGTGGCCCGGCTGGCGGGCACAGACCTCGCACGAACCGCTCTGGCGCTACCTGGGGGGCCTGCAGGCAAACCTGCTGCCCGTGCCGTGCATGAACATTATCAACGGCGGCGTTCACGCCCGCGGTCAGGGCGCGGACTTTCAGGAGTTCATGATAGCGCCACACGGCGCGCCCACGCTGCGCGAGGCCGTGCGTCAGCGCAGCGAGGTCTACCAGACGCTGCGCCAGACCCTGCTGGACGAGAACCTCTCAGCAGCAGTGGGCGACGAAGGCGGCTTTGCCCCTGCCGTGTCGTCTAACCGGGATCCGCTGGCATTTATCGTACAGGCGATTGAGAAGGCGGGATACAGTCCCGGAGAGGACATCAGCATCTGCATGGACCCCGCCTCAAGTGAGTTTTTTGCAGACGGTAAATATCATCTGCGCACCGAGGGCAGCGCGCTGAGCGCGGCGGAAATGACGGCGTATTACGGCGAGCTGATGGACCAGTTTCCCATCATCCTGCTAGAAGACGGCCTGGCCGAGGACGACTGGGTGGGATGGAAGCATCTGCACCAGCAGCTTGCGGGCCGGGCCGAGCTGGTTGGCGACGACCTGTTTGTCACCAACGTAAAGTACATCCAGCGCGGCATTGACGAAAACCTCGCCAGCGCCGCGCTGATTAAGCTCAATCAGATAGGCTCGCTCAGCGAAACGCTGGACGCCGTAGCGCTCTGCCAGCGGCACGGCTGGGGCGCGTTCATGTCCCACCAAAGCGGGGAAACGACGGACACGTTCCTTGCCGACCTGACCGTGGCCCTGCGCGCGGGACACCTGAAAACCGGTGCGCCATGCCGCGGCGAACGCGTGGAAAAGTACAACCAGCTTATGCGCATTGAGCAGGCACTGGGTAACGATGCACGCTATGCGGGTCCTAACGCGTTTGTGCGCCGCACGTAACACATCCGCCGGACAGCCAGCTTCTGGCACAGGAGCACTGCATATGTGCATATTCAACGCTGGTTATTCTGCGCCACGGCGAAAGCCTGTGGAACCGTGAAAATCGCTTTACCGGATGGACAGACGTGCCGCTGACGGACCGGGGGCGGCAGGAGGCTGACCGAGCCGGTGACGCGCTGCGGGCCTGCTGCCCGACCGCGTTTTCACTTCGGTTATGACGCGCTGTGTTCACACGGTCTGGCGGGTGCTGGACCGTCTTGACCGCAGCTGGACGCCAGTGGAAAAAACTGGCGGCTGAACAAGCGGCATTACGGCGCGCTGCAGGGGCTGAACAAGGACGCCACTACCCGGCTGATGGGCGAAGAGACCATCCGGCTCTGGCGCAAAAGCTTCAACGGCATTCCGCCTGCGGACGCGGAGGCACTGGCGCAGCTGCGTCGGGATCCACGCTACCGCCGCGTTGCGCTGGCCGATCTGCCTGCAACGGAAAGCCTGAAAATGACGCTGCGCCGCGTCATGCTTTACTAGCAGTACGTTGTGTTGCCGTACCTGCGCTGCGGAGGTGTCGTTCTTGTCGTGGCGCACGGCAACACGCTGCGTGCCTTGGCCGCCTTTCTGGACGGTATGTCTCACGACAGTGTGGCAGAGCTGCATATCCCGACCGGGTTGCCGGCCGTGTATAAAATGGATGCGGCCGCACAGGTCGTGTCCCGTTATGTTCTGAATGTGAAAAAATAACAGGAGTGAACGTGAATCAGCTTTTTGCCGTCATCACCGGTAGTGCTTTAGGGTGTGTTATCCGCTGGCAGCTGGGCGCGCGCCTGAACGCGCTTTTTCCGAACCTGCCGCCGGGGAAGCTGCTGGTCAATCTGCTGGATGGATTTATCATCGGGGCAGCGCTGGCGTATTTTCTGCGCCATCCTGGCCTCGATCCGGCCTAGCGACTGCTCATTACTACCGGGCTGTGTGGCGGAATGACGACCTTCTCCACGTTCTCGGCTGAGGTTTTTACTCTGCTGCAGTCCGGCAGCTATGCCTGTGCCATCGCCTCGGTGCTGATACACGTACTGGGTTCGCTGGTCATGACGGCGGTCGGATTTTATATCATGACGCTGTGTGGTTAACCCGGGCTACACCGCCTTAACCCCAAGGAGACCTCTGTGTAACTGTCGCCACACTGAGGTCAGACCGTTTAATTTTGTCGGTAGGAAGCACTACTTTCTGCGCGTCAAACCAGACTGGGTTTGCGGTTATAATCCATCCAGTACGTTAAAGTCCTTCTCCATGGATAATCAAGTGTTTTAGATTCATCTTCACCCCAGCTACAGGAGGCCGTCTAGATCATTATGGTTATGAGCTTTACTCATCATGTATAACATCATGAGCATGTGATGATGTTGTGTGATACTTTAACGCGAAGCGGTCAAGCACAAGGTGTTCCATTTTTTCCAGTGACACCCCTTTAGTTTCAGGTACATATCGGCGCACAAAACACCAAGAAATGAAGTGGCACACTAAATTTGGCCACCTGAACAGAGGTGATATGCTCACCTCAGAACAACACAGGTGCCATAATGAAAAAAAGAAATTTCAGCGCAGAGTTTAAACGCGAAGCCGCTCAACTGGTCCTTGATCAGAACTACACCGTTGCAGCTGCGGCCAATGCTATGGATGTGGGTCTTTCTACCATGACGCGATGGGGAAAACAGTTGCGGGATGAACGACAGGGCAAAATACCTAAAGCCTCCCCTATAACCCCGGAACAGATTGAAATACGCGAGCTGAAGAAAAAGCTACAACGTATTGAAATGGAAAACGACATATTAAAAAAGGCTACCCACCGGTATAAACGTGGTGGTCATGAACACATCGTTATCCCGAATCGCCTTGAGCGACAGTTCGCAGTGACAGAGCCTAATCAGGTGTGGTGCGGCGATGTGACGTACATCTGGACAGGCAGGCGTTGGGCTTACCTCGCTGTTGTTCTCGATCTGTTGGCAAGGAAACCGGTAGGCTGGGCAATGTCATTCTCACCGGACAGCAGGCTGACCATCAAAGCGCAGGAAATGGCGTGGGAAACTCGCGGTAAACCAGCCGGAGCGATGTTCCACAGTGACCAGGGTAGCCACTATACAAGCAGGCAGTTACTGTGGCGTTGCCGGATCAGGCAGAGTATGATCCGACGTGGAAACTGTTGGGACAACAGCCCGATGGAACGCTTCTTCAGAAGTCTGAAAAACGAGTGGGTGCCAGTGACAGGTTATATAAACTTTAGCGAAGCTGCACATGCGATCACAGACTATATCGTCGGATATTACAGCTCGCTAAGGCCGCATGACTATAACGGTGGGTTACCCCCAAACGAATCGGAAAACCGATACTGGAAAAACTCTAAAGCGGTGGCCAGTTTTAGTTGACCACTTCACTGCTAAGTTCTCTGGATGTCAAGGCCAGGTAAGGTTCTTCGCGTTGCATCGAATTAAACCACATGCTCCACCGCTTGTGCGGGCCCCCGTCAATTCATTTGAGTTTTAACCTTGCGGCCGTACTCCCCAGGCGGTCGACTTAACGCGTTAGCTCCGGAAGTTACGCCTCAAGGGCACAACCTCCAAGTCGACATCGTTTACGGCGTGGACTACCAGGGTATCTAATCCTGTTTGCTCCCCACGCTTTCGCACCTGAGCGTCAGTCTTCGTCCAGGGGGCCGCCTTCGCCACCGGTATTCCTCCAGATCTCTACGCATTTCACCGCTACACCTGGAATTCTACCCCCCTCTACGAGACTCAAGCCTGCCAGTTTCAAATGCAGTTCCCAGGTTAAGCCCGGGGATTTCACATCTGACTTAACAGACCGCCTGCGTGCGCTTTACGCCCAGTAATTCCGATTAACGCTTGCACCCTCCGTATTACCGCGGCTGCTGGCACGGAGTTAGCCGGTGCTTCTTCTGCGGGTAACGTCAATCGGCGAGGTTATTAACCTCACCGCCTTCCTCCCCGCTGAAAGTACTTTACAACCCGAAAGCCTTCTTCATACACGCGGCATGGCTGCATCAGGCTTGCGCCCATTGTGCAATATTCCTCACTGCTGCCTCCCGTAGGAGTCTGGACCGTGTCTCAGTTCCAGTGTGGCTGGTCATCCTCTCAGACCAGCTAGGGATCGTCGCCTAGGTGAGCCATTACCCCACCTACTAGCTAATCCCATCTGGGCACATCCGATGGTGTGAGGCCCGAAGGTCCCCCACTTTGGTCTCGCGACGTTATGCGGTATTAGCTACCGTTTCCAGTAGTTATCCCCCTCCATCGGGCAGTTTCCCAGACATTACTCACCCGTCCGCCACTCGCCACCCAAAGAGCAAGCTCTTCTGTGCTGCCGTTCGACTTGCATGTGTTAGGCCTGCCGCCAGCGTTCAATCTGAGCCATGATCAAACTCTTCAATTTAAAGTTTGATTTGCTGCAACCAGTGCAGCGATGCTCTGTGAATTAAACTTCGTAATGAATTACGTGTTCACTCAGCAAAGACTTGATATTTTTTAAAGCCCGCAGGCTTGCGATATCAATCCTGCGAGTGCCCACACAGATTGTCTGATAAATTGTTAAAGAGCGGTGCGACGCGGCGTTCGGCCTGTTGTCGCAAGGTCGCGTATATTACGCTTTCCTCCTTCAGAGTCAAACACTTTTTTCAGCGTTTTTCTCCGGCGGGGTGAATCGCTTCACGCCCTGCTGAGCCGCCTGCGTTGCCGCTTTGCCGTCTCAGTGGTGGCGCATTATAGGGAGTTAATTCTGGCTGACAAGGGTTTATTGCAAAAAAATTATCGTTCGGCCTAAATTTCACCACTACGCGTTATTTTGCGGCAATTTGCCTGATAACTGTGCGAAATCCTGGGCAAAAAGCGTGACTTGCTGCCAGTCAGTGTATTCAACTTCTTTGGTTGTATCCGTTTCGCCGCCGGTCATACGCATAATGAACTGAATCATGATGCGATCGAACCAGCGATAGCGTGGATACTGCAGCGCACCGGCAAACACCGCACAGCGATCCGGCTGCCATGGTGACTGCTCCAGGAATTTACGCGTATAGGCATTGGTTTCCGGCGTGCACTTATCGGCTTTGCGCGCAGTAAGATTGACGCTGAAAAAGCCGCTGACGCGCTGCTGCAGTTCCGCCTTATGTTGCGTGACGAATTTCATCAGCTCGGGCTGGAAATGGCCATAACGGATCGAGGCGCCAATCAGCACGCGATCATACTGTGCCCACTCCACTTGCGGTGCCTGCGCCAGATCCAGCACATCACACAGCTGCTGCGGTGTCAGCGTGCGGGCAATACGCGCCGCGATTTCACGGGTTTGCCCGTCACGGCTGGAATAAATAATTAACGCTTTCATCACTCATTCCTGTTTTATTATTCGCGCCAGAAGTTGGGCGTGAACAGCACCAGCAGCGTGAACACTTCAAGGCGTCCAAACAGCATGGTGGAGATTAAAATCCACTTGGCGACATCATTCATTGACGTGAAGTTATCTGCCACCACACCTAGACCCGGGCCAAGGTTATTCAGCGTCGCCGCCACCGCGGCGAAGGCCGAGAAGTCATCCACGCCGGTGGCGATAATCGCCAGCATGCTGACCAGAAACACCAGCGCGTAAGCCGAGAAAAAGCCCCAGACCGCTTCGAGAATACGTTCCGGCAGCGCACGGTTCCCCAGCTTAATGGTATAGACCGCATTGGGATGCACCAAGCGTTTCAGTTCGCGCGACCCTTGCTTGCACAGCAGCAAAATGCGAATCACCTTCAGACCACCGCCGGTCGAACCCGCCATACCGCCGATAAAGGCTGAACACAGCAGCAGCACCGGCAGGAACAGCGGCCAGCGCGCAATACTGTCGGTGGTAAAGCCAGCCGTCGTCGCCATCGATACCACCTGGAAAAACGCCTGATTGAGGGTTTGCCAGCCGCTGGAATAGACATTATGGAACCACAGCACCAGAGTACAAATCAGCACCAGCGTCAGCTGCACGCCAATGAACATGCGGAATTCCGGATCGCGCCAGTAGACTTTCAGGTTTCGCCCGCTGAGCAACGAGAAGTGCAGGCCGTAGTTACAGCCGGAGATCAGCAGGAAAATCGCCACGATGGTATTAATGGTTGGGCTATTGAAGTAGCCGATGCTGGCATCATGGGTAGAAAAACCGCCGATGGCGATGGTCGAGAAGCTGTGGCCGATAGCATCAAACATCGGCATGCCTGCCAGCCACAGCGCCAGCGCACAGGCCACCGTTAGCAGCACGTAAATCAGCCACAGGGTTTTAGCCGTTTCGGCAATGCGCGGGCGCATTTTGTTATCTTTCAGCGGTCCCGGCATCTCGGCGCGGTACAGCTGCATGCCGCCGACGCCGAGAATCGGCAGAATGGCCACCGCCAGCACAATGATTCCCATGCCGCCAAGCCACTGCAGCATCTGGCGATAGAACAGAATAGCTTTGGGCAGCGAGTAGAGCCCCACTAACGTGGTGGCACCGGTGGTGGTTAAGCCAGAGAATGACTCAAAGAAGGCATCGGTCACCGACAGGTGTGGCTGCTCGGCGAAGATAAACGGCATCGCCCCCACGCTGCCCAGCACGGTCCAGAACAGCACCACAATCAGAAAGCCTTCACGTGGTTTCAGCTCACTTTTTTGTTTGCGGTTGGGCCACCACAGCAGCGAACCGATGACGATCGCCATCATAAACGTCTGACTGAACGCGCGCCCGGCACCGTCGCGATAAATCAGGGCCACTAAGCCGGGCAGGATCATGGTTACCGAGAACAGAATCACCAGCAGGCCCACGATGCGGGTAATGGCGCGAAAATGCATTCAGCCGTTTCCTTTAAACAGATGCGGTTAGTTGTCCAGCGGGATCAGCGCCAAAGCGCCCCTGCTGTAATCAGAAAGGTTTTGCCTGAAGCCATCAATCTGCGGATGGGACAACGCCAGACGTAGCGTAATGCGATCCTGATAATGGCTCTGTTCAATGCTGCCGTCAAAACGCTGCAGCAGGCGTTCTATATCGCTCAGCTGCGCATAGTCGCACTGCAGGGTAAAACGTTGCATCGGCACTTTGCGCTGGCGCGCCAGCAGCTTCAGTCCCTGCTGCACGCCGCCACCGTAGGCTTTCACCAGCCCGCCGGTGCCCAGCATGATACCGCCATAATAGCGCACCACCATGGCGGTGATCTCGCCCACGCCGCTGCCCATCAGCTGCGCCAGCATCGGCTTACCGGCCGTGCCGGAGGGTTCGTCATCGTCAGAAAACCCCAGCGGTTGTGAATCATCGGGCGCGCCCGCCACCCAGGCCCAGCAGTGATGCCGCGCGGTCGGGTGTTCGTGCTTTACCTGCTGCACAAAGGCGCGCGCAGCGGCCACCCCATCGGTATGCGCCAGCAGGGTAATAAAGCGGCTCTTTTTGATGGTCTCCTCGCTGAGACTGACGGCCTCAGCGGGAATGTCGTAAGCGTCCATCAGGCCAGATGCAAGTCACGCGTCATGTTTTCGATGCGGCTGGCGTGAATCACCACATTATCCTCGATACGAATGCCCCCGTACGGCTTCAGGGCATCAATCGCCTGCCAGTCAAAGTGCTGACTAAACTTACCGCTTCGCAGCGGTGCCAGCAGTGAATCGATAATATAGAAGCCCGGTTCAATGGTCAGCACCATGCCCGGCTGCAGCACCCGCGTACAGCGCAGATAAGGATACTGCGATGGCGCTGCCAGATGCGTGCCGCTGTCGTCCTGCATAAACCCGGCAACGTCGTGCACCTGCAGGCCCAGCAGATGGCCGAGGCCGTGCGGCATAAAGGGACCGGTGAGGTTTTCCGACACCAGCGTCTCTTCGCTCAGCCCCTGCACCAGTTCAAACTTCAGTAGCAGACGCGCGATACGCTGATGCATTTGCAGATGGTAATCGGTATAGCGCACGTCGGCTTTCAGCGTGGCGATCAGCGCCAGCTCTTCTTTATTCATCGCGGCAACCATTTCCGCGTAGCGCGTTTTGCTCTGGGCCGCGTAGCTGCGCGTCAGGTCTGCCGCATAGCCAAGATACTCTGCGCCGGCATCAATCAGGAAGCTGTGACGTTTAGCCGGCGGCTGATGGTCAAGCCGGGTGTAGTGCAGTACCGCAGCATGTTCATTCAGCGCGATGATATTGCCATACGGTACATCAATGTCACGGTGGCCAGTGGCGGTCAGATAGGCAAGATTGATATCAAACTCACTCATGCCGGAGAAGAACGCCTCTTTCGCTGCGCGATGGCCTGCCACCGCCAGCTTCTGCGCTTCGCGCATACAGGCCAGCTCGTAATCGGTTTTGATGCTGCGATGATAGTGCAGGAAGTCGATGACGCCCTGAGGATTGATCCCCTCGCTGCGGATGCCCAACTGGGTGGCGCGTGCCGGTACCGGCCCGATATAGGCCACATTGTCGCGCTGTGCCGGCAACAGCTGAGCGATATCGTCAGCGTTTTTCAGGCCGATTACCTCGACATCCTGGGTCCAGAAGCTGTCCGGCAGTGGCTCGACGTTGTGCCAGTAATCGACCGGTGAGTAGAACCACAGTTTGGGTTTATTCACGCCATCGATCCACAGCCAGCAATTAGGCACCTGCGTCACTGGCACCCAGGCTTTAAACTGGGGATTCACCTTGAACGGATAGTCATGATCGTCAAGAAATACGGTCAGCAACTCGCCTGAATGAATCAGCATGGCGTCCAGCTTAAAGCGCGCCAGCACCTGTTGCGCACGCTGCTGCAGCGTTGAGATATGCGCGTAATACAGGGTTTTCAGTGAATCCATGGACTTGTCTCCGATGTCGCGAAAGTGGCGGCAGTGTAGCACAGCCGCGCGGGGGATGCCGTGCTGCGCGCGCTGTGATCGCCGTATCAAATAAGCAAACTCTCGTTTGCAAAAAATTAACATGACACCCACACTCCTGATCATCTGGTATGACCAGATCACCTTTCGCGTTTCAGGAGACGGACATGCTCTACCAAGGCGATCCCCTTTCAGTGCACTGGCTTGACGATGGCATCGCCGAGCTGGTTTTTGATGCGCCCGGTTCGGTGAACAAACTTGATACCAAAGCCGTCGCCGCCTTAGGCGAGGCGCTGAGCCTACTGGAGCAGCAAAGCACGCTGCGCGGCCTGCTGCTCTCTTCCGCCAAACCGGCGTTTATTGTCGGCGCGGATATCACAGAATTCCTGTCGCTGTTTGATGCGCCCTCTGAGCAGCTCAGCCAGTGGCTGACATTTGCCAACAGCATCTTTAATCGTCTGGAAGATTTGCCGGTGCCGACGATCTCCGCCATTGACGGCTACGCGCTGGGCGGGGGCTGCGAGTGTGTGCTAGCGACCGACTTCCGCGTTGCCACGGCCACCGCGCGCATTGGCCTGCCTGAAACCAAACTCGGCATTATGCCGGGCTTCGGCGGCAGCGTGCGTCTGCCGCGCCTGCTCGGTGCCGACAGCGCGCTGGAGATCATCGCCGCCGGTAAAGATATTGATGGTCTGAGCGCGCTGAAGCTCGGTCTGGTGGATGCGGTGGTCAGCAGCGAGAAGCTGCGCAGCGCGGCGCTGACCATGCTGCAGGACGCCATAGCCCAGGGCAGCTGGCAGGCGCGTCGAGCGCCGAAGCTGGCACCGCTTAAGCTCAGTCCGATTGAAGCCGCGATGAGTTTTACCCTCGCCAAAAGCATGGTGCAGCAAACCGCTGGTAAACACTATACGGCCCCGATCGCCGCGGTGCGAACCATCGAAGCGGCAGCGGGCTTAAGCCGTGATGACGCACTGAAGCTGGAAACCGCTGCCTTTGTGCCGCTGGCGCAGAGCGATGTGGCACGCGCGCTGGTCGGCATCTTCCTCAATGACCAGTACGTGAAAGGCCTAGCGAAGAAACACAGCAGCGCGGCCGGCACGCCAGAGCAGGCGGCGGTACTGGGCGCAGGCATCATGGGCGGCGGGATCGCCTGGCAGTCGGCCTAGAAAGGCGTGCCGGTGAAGATGAAAGATATTAATCCGCAGGCGCTGACGCTGGGCATGAATGAAGCCAGCAAGCTGCTTAATAAGCAGCTGGAGCGCGGCAAAATCGACGGTACCAGGCTGGCGAGCGTGCTGGCGAGCATTCAGCCGACGCTAGATTACAGCGGCTTTGATCGCGCCGATGTGGAGGTCGATGCGCTGCTGGAGGCGGTGTGTGAACCGAAGCGGGTATTCAGCGATGAAGAGATCGCCAACCGCATGATGCTGCCGATGCTCAACGAAGTGGTGCGCTGCCTCGAAGAAAACATCATCGCTTCCCCCGCCGAGGCGGATATGGCGCTGGTGTATGGCTTAGGCTTCCCGCCGTTCCGCGGTGGCGCGTTCCGCTATATGGACACGCTGGGCATCAGCAATGTCGTCGATCAGGCTAAACGCTACCTCGCGCTCGGCCCGCTGTACGCACTGCCTGAGTTGCTGGTTCAGAAAGCCCACCAGCATCAGAGCTGGTATCCCGTCGCTCAACCCATTGACGCAGCGGCGCTGCAAACTGCCTGAGGTAATGAACATGGAAAACGTAGTAATTGTTGATGCCGTGCGCACGCCGATGGGCCGTTCCAAAGGCGGCGCCTTTCGCCAGGTGCGCGCCGAGGATCTCTCCGCCCATCTGATGCGCGAACTCCTCAGCCGCAATCCGGCCGTCGATGCCGCCGCGCTGGATGACATTATCTGGGGCTGCGTGCAGCAGACGCTGGAACAGGGCTTTAATATCGCACGCAACGCCGCGCTGCTGGCGGAGATCCCGCATCGCGTGCCGGCCAGCACTGTCAATCGCCTGTGCGGCTCGTCCATGCAGGCGCTGCACGATGCGGCGCGCGCGATTATGGTCGGCGATGCCCACAGCTGTCTGATTGGCGGCGTGGAACATATGGGCCACGTACCGATGAACCACGGCGTGGATTTTCACCCTGGCCTGGGGCGCACCGTGGCGAAAGCGGCTGGCATGATGGGGCTGACCGCCGAGATGCTGGCGCGTATGCACCACATCAGCCGTGAACAGCAGGATGCCTTCGCGCTGCGTTCACACCAGCGCGCTGCGGCCGCCACTCAGCGCAGTGATTTCAAACGCGAAATCGTGCCGACGTACGGCCACGATGCCGATGGCGTGCTGAAACGCTATGACAGCGATGAAGTGATTCGCGAAGACACCAGCCTTGAAGGCTTAGCCGCGCTGCGTCCGGCGTTCGATCCGGTCAACGGCACGGTCACCGCCGGGAGTTCGTCGGCGCTGTCCGACGGCGCGGCCGCCATGCTGATCATGAGCGAAAGCCGCGCGCGCGAACTGGGGCTGTCGCCGCGCGCACGTATCCGCAGCATGGCGGTGGTCGGCTGCGATCCTTCGATCATGGGTTACGGCCCGGTACCCGCCAGTAAGCTGGCGCTGAAGCGCGCCGGGCTGAGCGTGCAGGATATCGATCTGTTCGAACTCAACGAAGCCTTCGCCGCACAGACGCTGCCGTGCCTAAAAGATTTGGGGCTGCTGGAGCAGCTGGATGAGAAAGTGAACCTCAACGGCGGCGCAATCGCGCTCGGGCATCCGCTGGGATGTTCCGGCGCTCGCATCAGCACGACCTTGCTGAATCTGATGGAGCGTCGCGATGCACAGTTTGGTCTGGCAACCATGTGCATTGGCTTAGGCCAAGGCATCGCGACGGTATTCGAACGGGTTTAATACGTTAACCACTACACTTGCACGTGTTCCCGCCCAACCGGGCGGGCTTTTTCCGGCGGCACATGCATGCGCACCGTGTCACACATCAGATAAAGGCAAACGCATCGCCATACATCTGCGCTTCTGACGCACCACGTTCGGCACAGAAGCGTTCGCAGGCAATTTTTGCCATCTCAAACCGGCCAGCAATGTAGATATCGTGTCCACTCAGGCTGGCATAGTCCTGCATCACCGCGGTCAGCACCGTGCCGCTGCGCCCCTGCCAGTCCTCCGCCGGCTGCTCCACCACCGGAATCACTTTCAGGTTCGGATGCTTCACCGTCAGCGCATTGAGCTCATCCAGATCGTACAGATGTTTCAGCTCACGGCCACCCCAGTAGATAGCGATGTCGCGATCCGGCTGCTGCGCCAGCGCGGTCAGCAGAATCGAACGCGCATAGGAGAAGCCGGTGCCGCCGGCAATCAGCACAATCGGCCGCGCGCTGTCTTCACGCAGCCAAGCGTCGCCGTGCGGCATATCCACGGTGATCTGCCGATCGTTTTTGATGCGATCCATCACCGCCATGGCGTACAGGTTCAGCTCTGAGGCACCAATGTGCAGCTCAATGATGTCCTTTTCCATTGGCGTCGATGCCAGCGAGAACGGGCGCTTGTCGCGCTCATCCATCACCACCATCAGATACTGGCCGGCGCGGAAGCTAAAATCCGCCGCCGGAATTAACCGCACGCGGTAAACCGTGTCCGTAATTGCTTCAACCGAAGTCACTTTGCAGCTTAACGTCGTCATAGGTGCCCTTTTTTATGGTTCTCAGCCGCCATCAGCGCTGCGGCGGCTCGGCAAAGATCGCTAACTCATCCCAGATTGCATCAATACGCGCCGTAACCGCAGGATCTTTCACAATCGGCGTCCCCCATTCACGCTGGGTTTCACCCGGCCACTTGTTGGTGGCATCCAGTCCCATCTTCGAGCCAAGTCCGGAAACCGGCGAAGCGAAGTCGAGATAGTCAATCGGCGTGTTTTCTACCAGTACCGTATCGCGCGCCGGATCCATACGCGTGGTGATGGCCCAAATCACGTCGTTCCAGTCACGTGCGTTGACGTCATCGTCACACACAATCACAAACTTGGTGTACATAAACTGGCGCAGGAACGACCACACGCCGAACATCACGCGCTTGGCATGACCGGCATACTGTTTTTTAATCGTCACCACCGCGAGGCGATAAGAGCAGCCTTCCGGCGGCAGATAGAAATCCACAATCTCCGGGAACTGTTTGATCAGAATCGGCAGCAGCACTTCGTTCAGCGCCACGCCCAGTACCGCTGGCTCATCCGGCGGACGGCCGGTGTAGGTGGAGTGGTAAATCGGGTTGCGCCGCTGGGTCACGTGCGTCACGGTAAACACCGGGAAGCTGTCTACTTCATTGTAGTAGCCGGTGTGATCGCCGTAAGGCCCTTCCGGCGCCATGTCGCCCGGTTCGATGTAGCCTTCCAGCACGATTTCGGCGCTGGCCGGCACTTCCAGATCGTTCGAGACGCACTTCACCACCTCGGTTTTGTTGCCGCGCAGCAGACCGGCAAACGCATATTCCGATAGCGTATCCGGCACCGGCGTGACCGCGCCAAGAATGGTGGCCGGATCGGCGCCCAGCGCCACCGCCACCGGGAAGCGTTCACCCGGATGCGCTTTGCACCACTCCTGGAAATCCAGCGCGCCACCGCGATGCGACAGCCAGCGCATGATCACCCGATTTTTACCAATCACCTGCTGACGATAAATGCCGAGGTTCTGCCGCTCTTTATGCGGTCCGCGCGAGACGGTTAATCCCCAGGTAATCAGCAGCGCAGCATCACCCGGCCAGCATTTCATTACCGGGATGCGCGCCAGGTCGACCTCGTCACCGCTGAAAATCTCTTCCTGACACGGCGCATTACGCAGCCGTTTGGTTGGCATGTTCAGCACCTGTTTGAACTGCGGCATCTTATCGAACAGATCGCGGAACCCTTTCGGCGGCTCCGGCTCTTTCAGAAACGCCAGCAGCTTACCCACTTCGCGCAGCGCGCTGACCTCTTCCTGGCCCATGCCCATTGCCACGCGCTTCGGCGTGCCAAACAGGTTGCACAGCACCGGCATGCTGTAGCCCTTCGGGTTTTCGAACAGCAGCGCCGGGCCACCGGCCCGCAGCGTGCGGTCGGCGATTTCGGTCATCTCAAGGACAGTATCGATCTCCTGAGTGATGCGCTTTAACTCGCCGCGCTGTTCCAGCAGCGCGAGAAAGTCTCGTAAATCCTGATATTTCATGCGGCGTTAGTCTTCCGGCCAGAGTGAAGCGTCATTATAAGTTTGTTCACGCCAGCGTGTTTGAGTTTCTGCGTCAAGCGGGCTGACAGGAAAACGGCACCAGCGACTGCAGTGCCAGCACATCGTGATAAGCGGCAATCGCTTCACCGTGACGGAACACTTTGAAATCTTCACCGCGCGCGCTGTAGTAGCGCAGACGGTTCCCACTGACGTGCAGGAAGCTGGCTTCACGCAGCGCAATCACCGACTCATGCGGATTCACCGCGCAGAATTCGGCCAGACGCTCATCACGGGTTTCGCCCATGTGGCCGCTGACGTGCGCATCAAGATAGTGAGGATTGATTTGCACCGGGAACAGCCCCAGCGCAGGCAGCACCACGCTGCTGCGCACCGGCATATCATTGGTGGTGCGAATCGACGGCGTCGCCACGTTGCAGCCACTGCTCGTGCAGCATCTGGTCCAGCAGCCAGGTATTGCCGCCGCTCACCAGAATCAGCTCCGCCTGCTCAATGGCCGCAACCGGTGTCTCGAACTCGTGTACCGTGCGCACCGGAATACCCAGTGACTGAGACAACGCCTGCGCACGCTGGGCGTGATCGTCACGAATAATGGCATAGGGCACCAGCACCGCCGAGGTGATGCCGCGCTGGGCAATCATCGCGTGCAGCTGCGGATGCGCATAGCTCAGCAGCGGCGCATCGTCGGCCACTTTGCCATTGCTCAGTAAAAACAGTTCCATCAGCCCGTCCTTTTTCTTCGTCTAATGGGTTGGCAGTCTGATACAGATGATCGCCAGACGTCAATTTTCTTGCTGAAAAGCGTTAGTTCGCCGCACCAATCGGAAAATTCGTAGACATTTTTCTTGTGTGACCGGGTTTCCGGCCGCCGATGCGCTATAACTCTGACAACAGGTTTGTTATTCTTAGCGTCCATTATTTGGGAGCAGTTATGGAATCCTGGTACTTACTCTATTGCAAACGTGGTCAGCTGTTGCGCGCGAAGGAGCATCTTGAGCGGCAGGAGGTGAATTGCCTCAGCCCGATGATCGCTCTGGAGAAGATTGTGCGCGGCAAACGCACCACTGTGAGTGAGCCGTTGTTTCCCAACTATCTGTTTATCGAATTCGATCCGGAAGCGATTCACACCACCACCATCAGCAGCACGCGCGGCGTCAGCCATTTTGTGCGCTTTGGTGCCATGCCCGCGACGGTGCCGTATGAAGTGATCGAAGCGCTGCAAACTGATGCGCCGCAGATCCTGCTGGATCCGGAAACGCCGCAGGTCGGTGATGAAGTGCTGATCACCGACAGCACCTTTGAAGGGCTGCGCGCTATTTTTGCCGAGCCCGATGGTGAAACCCGCTCAATCCTGCGGCTTAACCTGCTGAATAAACAGGTGATGCGCAGCGTGGACAACAAGCAGTTCCGTAAGGTTTAGGCCAGCCTGAATAGCTGACGCGCATTGTGGTCGACGCGTGCCGCCAGTGCGTCTGGCTGTTCACCACGCCAGTGCGCCACCTGCTGAACGATATGCGGCAGAAAGCAGGGTTCGTTACGGCGCGAGGTCGGACGCGGACGCATATCGCGCGGCAGCAGATAGGGCGCGTCGGTCTCCAGCAGCAGACGATCTGCCGGAATCAGCGGCAGCATGTCACGCAGTGCCATTCCGCGCCGTTCATCGCACACCCAGCCGGTAATGCTCACCGATAAGCCCAGCGCCAGGCAGGCTTCCAGTTCGTCACGCGTGCCGGTAAAACAGTGCACCACCGCGCCCACCAGTTTTGGCAGCCACGGCTGCAGCACCGCCAGAAAACGTTCGTGCGCCTCACGACAGTGTAAAAACACCGGCAGCTGCAGTTCCGCCGCCAGCTGGAGCTGCGCATCAAACGCGTACTCCTGCTGCTCGTGCGCGGAAAGATTACGGTTGAAGTCGAGTCCGCATTCACCAATCGCGACCACCTGCTCGCTGTCAGCCAAGCGGCGCAGCGTACTGGCGGTTTCCGCCGACCACTCGCTGGCATGATGCGGGTGCACGCCGGCGGTTGACCAGCAGTAGCCCGCGTGCCGGGTCGCCAGCTGACGCGCCTGCTGGCTCTCCAGGGCATTGGTGCCGGTGATTAACAGGCCGGTGACGCCTGCTTCGCGCGCGCGTTTTACCACCTGATCGCGATCTTTTGCGAATTGCGTGCTGGTCAGGTTTACACCGATATCAAACATGTTTGCTCCCCATTCCGTCTTAAAGCGACGGATAGAAAAACCGCCCGGCAGGCGGGCGGTTAAGATTCATCATCACCCCATCAGCGGGATGCCCTGCATAAAAGACATCAGGCGTCGGGGTTCTGTTCCTCGTCGTCTGCTGCCTGACGTCCTTTACCCACATAGTAGCGGGAGAAGAATACGCCGACTTCAAACAGGCAGTACATCGGAATAGCGAGCAAAGTTTGCGAGAAAACGTCCGGCGGTGTGAGCAACATCCCAACCACAAACGCGCCGACCAGAATATACGGCCGCTTCTTTTTCAGATCGTCCGGGCTGGTAATGCCGGTCCAGCACAGCAGCACGATGGCAATCGGCACCTCAAACGCCACGCCAAACGCCATGAACAGCGTCATGACAAAGTCGAGGTAGTTGGTGATGTCCGTGGCGATGGTGACGCCCTGCGGCGCGGTTTTGGCGAAGAAGCCAAATGCCAGCGGGAACACAATGAAGTAGACAAAGGCCACGCCGACATAAAACAGCAGCGTACTGGAGAGCAGCAGCGGCATCACCAGGCGGCGCTCATGGCGATACAGCGCGGGGGCGACAAACGCCCAGACCTGATAAAGAATCACCGGCACCGCAAGAAACACCGACACAATGATGGTCAGTTTGATCGGCGTAAAGAACGGTGAGGCCACGTCCGTGGCGATCATGCTGGCGCCGGCGGGCATCTGGCTAATCAGCGGCACTGCCACCGCGTGATAGATGTCGTTGGCGAAGTAAACCAGACACAGGAAGATAACAAACACCGCGATGATGCAGTTCAGCAGACGCTTGCGCAGCTCAATCAGGTGGCTGATGAGCGGTTGGGTATCTTCAACGGCCATGTTTATCGTTCATCTTTTACGGGAGGAGTGGTCGCAGGCGCGACGGAATCGGTGTGGCGGGTAACTGGCGCAGGCTGCGGCTGCGGGGCCTGCGCCGGGGCGCTGGCCTGATGCACCGCGCTGGCCGGCGTCACGACGCTGTGCGGCTCAGCGGGCTGCGGTGCGGCAGCGGGCGGCTGATGAATGGTGTTGGCTTCATCTTCCGCTTTTTCGATATCGATGCTCTGCTGCACCGAGCGCTTCATGGAGTCCGCGGTTTTACGCAGCTCTTCCATGGATTGCTTCAGCTCCGGCGACAGCGTGCCGCGTCCTGCCTCTTCGACCTTTTTCAGGCTGTCCTGCAGCTCCTGCAGTTTCAGCTCCTGAGCAAGTTCGTTCTGCACATTAACAGCCAGCGAGCGAATGGCCCGGATCCAGCCAACAACGGTTTTCACCGCAACCGGTAAGCGCTGCGGGCCCAGTACAATCAGCCCGATCACGAAAACCAATACCAGTTCACTAAAACCAATATCGAACACAGTTTTACCTTACTTGTCCCGGGCGTCGTCTTTGCTCGCCGGGGTGTGCTGTTTGTCTGCCAGTTTGGCGTTGAAGTCAGCGTCCTGCTCTTTCGGTTGATCCTTTTTCTCGTCTTCATCGCTCATAGCTTTTTTGAAGCCGCGAATGGAAGAGCCTAAATCCGAACCTAGGTTACGAAGCTTATTGGTACCGAACAGAAGTACAACAATGACGGCAATGATTAACAATTGCCAAATACTGATACCGCCCATGAGATATGCCTCTAATATTCTGTGAAAAACGGTTAACTGTAACGCACAGAAATTCCGTTTTTACCCGGACTTAAGCCTGCGACATTACGCGATTTGCACCAGGCAGACAATCAGTTTGTCTTGCGCCAGCCGATGAGCCAGGTGACGATGCCGGCGGCCATTAACAGCGCCGGGAAGAAGTCCCAGTCAGGCCGGCTCAACAGCACGGCGGTGCCACTTAATAACAGTGTAGCCCCGACGCCAAACAGATAGCGTGCCTGATGATGACGGGTGCGCTGCGCGTTCAAATCGGTGACGAGTTTATCGACACTGTGCTGCAATAACTTGTGCTGGCGCATACTGTCGTAAAAAAGCTCCGGCAGCTCCGGCAGTTTCTCCGCCCAGAACGGCGCCTTCTCTTTCACCGCCCGCAGGATGGCAGGAATCCCGATCTGATCCTTAATCCAGTCCTCTAGGAACGGCTTGGCGGTTTTCCACAGATCGAGCTGCGGATAGAGCTGACGGCCGATGCCCTCGATGTACAACAGGGTTTTCTGCAGCAGCACCAGCTGCGGCTGCACTTCCATATTGAAACGGCGCGCGGTGTTGAACAGATTGAGCAGCACGTGACCAAAGGAGATTTCCGCCAGCGGCTTTTCGAAAATCGGCTCGCACACGGTGCGAATCGCGAACTCAAAATCTTCCACGTTGGTATTCGGCGGTACCCAGCCCGAGTCGACGTGCAGCTCGGCCACTTTGCGGTAGTCGCGGTTGAAGAAGGCGATGAAATTTTCCGCCAGGTAGCGTTTATCTTCTTTGTTCAGCGAGCCAACGATGCCGCAGTCAATGCCGATATACTGCGGATCTTCCGGATGTTCGTAGCTGACGAAGATGTTGCCGGGATGCATATCGGCGTGGAAGAAGCTGTCGCGGAACACCTGGGTGAAGAACACCTGCACGCCGCGTTCGGCCAGCAGCTTCATGTTGACACCGTGCTGCTCCAGCGTGGCGACGTCGGAGATGGGAATGCCGTAAATACGCTCCATCACCAGCATGGTTTCGCTGCAGTAGTCGGAGAACACTTTCGGCACGTACAGCATGCGGCTCTGGTCGAAGTTGCGGCGCAGCTGAATCGCATTGGCCGCTTCACGCAGCAGATTGAGTTCATCAATCAGCGTTTTTTCGTAGTCGCGCACCACTTCCATCGGACGCAGACGGCGACCGTCCGGCAGCAGACGTGGCACCCAGCGCGCTAGACGGTAAATCAGCTTCATGTCAGCTTTGATCACCGGCAGGATATCCGGGCGAATCACTTTGATCACCACTTCGCGGCCGTTGGATTTCAGCGTCGCGGTATGCACCTGGGCGATCGAAGCCGATGCCAGCGGTTTGATATCGAAGTCGTCGAACCAGGTTTCCACCGGGCCGCCAATCGAACGCTCAATCTGCGCTTTGGCTTTCACGCCGCCGAACGGCGCAACGCGGTCCTGCAGAATCGCCAGCTCATCGGCAATTTTCGGCGGGAACAGGTCGCGGCGCGTCGAAAGCATCTGACCGAACTTGATCCAAACCGGACCGAGCTGCTCCATGGCCAGACGCAGACGGATGCCCATCTCGGCTTCTTTGTGCCGGTTGGGGATCCAGAAAACACAGCGCCGCCACAGCGGCAGCGTGATGCGCATATGCGGAATCAGTTCATCCAGCCCGTAGGTCAGAAAAACTTTGATAATGAAGTATAAGCGCCGAATTTCTCCCAGCGTCATTTCGCCTCCAGCTGTGCCAAACGCGCCTCAAACGCATTAAGCGCACGTTCCATCGCTTCTACCTCCTCACAAAACCACGCCTGCTCCAGCGCCCCCGGTGCCACGCGCCACTCTTCGGTCAGCACCTGCCCCAGATAATCCTGACGGCGGGTGACCTGCTGTTTAAGCTGGGCCAGCGCACGCTGAGCGGCCTGGCTGATGCCCTGTGCAGCGATGTCGCCCACCCACGGTGCGAGATATTCGGCCGGGTCGAGTTCAGCCAGATCCATCAGCGCGGAGAATTGCTGTACCACCTGCAGATCGCCTTCGATGTCCAGCTCACCGCTGCGAATCAGGCTGGTCAGCTGCTGACGATCGCGCAGCTTAGGCAGCGTGCTGAAACGCAGGCTGACGCTGCAGTCGCTGCGGTCCTGCCAGTCACTCAGCACATACAGCTGGTTTTCACTGAACACCAGCACTAGCGGAAAATCCAGCTCCTGCAGGCGCAGCAGCAGGACTTTGCCGGCCAGACGCTGGCTTGCGGTTTTCAGGCTGCGATCGCGGTACAACACACGGTTCAGGGCGGTCTCAAGACCGCCAGCGATGAGAGGGGTAAAAGTCATGATTAATCAGAACTTAAAGCCACGATGCAGCGCCACAATGCCGCCGGTCATGTTGTTGTAGCTGGTATTTTCAAAGCCAGCGTCGTTCATCATCGCCTTCAGGGTTTCCTGATCCGGATGCATACGAATCGACTCCGCCAGGTAGCGATAGCTCTCCGCGTCTTTTGCCACCAGCTGGCCGATGCGCGGCAGAATGTGGAAAGAGTAAGTGTCGTAGGCTTTGCTTAGCGGATCGAAAACCGGTTTAGAGAACTCCAGCACCAGCAGACGGCCGCCCGGCTTGAGCACGCGGAACATCGACGCCAGCGCCTTCTCTTTTTCGGTCACGTTACGCAGGCCGAAGGAGATGGTGATGCAGTCGAAATAGTTATCCGGGAACGGCAGCGCTTCTGCGTTAGCCTGCACGTAGCTGACGTTGCCGGTTACACCGAGATTGCGCAGCTTTTCGCGTCCCATCTTCAGCATCGAGCTGTTGATGTCCGCCAGGACCACCTGACCGGTTTCACCGACCAGACGCGAGAATTTTGCCGTCAGATCGCCGGTACCGCCGGCCAGATCCAGGACGCGCTGACCGCGGCGCACACCGCTGCTGTCGATGGTAAAACGCTTCCAGACGCGATGGATGCCGAACGACATCAGATCGTTCATCAGGTCATATTTCGCCGCGACGGAGTGAAACACGTCCGCGACTTTGTCGGCCTTTTCACTTTTGGCGACGGTCTGAAAGCCAAAATGGGTAATTTCCTGCTGTGATTCATCTGCCATCGGTTTTACCTGTTCCACAAACAATACTTCCCGAAGTGTATCAGAGTCGGGCGGTCCGAGCACGCCACCGGCGTGTTATTCGTTGATGCGGCGCAGGGAAGCGGCGGAAGAATCTGCCTCATTTTCAGCGGGCTCTCTGTCATCGGCCCATGTATCATCCGCCGCGTCGGGCTGCGGCTGCTCTGCCAGCTGCGGGTTGATGGGGCGTTTGATCTCCACGCCGAGCGCACGAAACGACTCACTCTGGGCGATCAGGTTGCCGCGCCCCTGCGCCAGCTTTTTCATCGCCAGCTGATAACTCTGCTGCGCTTTGTCGAGGCTATGCCCGATGCCGCTCATGTCATCGACAAACAGCCGCATCTTGTCGTACAACCGCGCAGCGCGGTCGGCGATGCGCTGGGCATTACGGCTCTGATGCTCATAGCGCCACAGATTATTGATGGTGCGCAGCGCCACCAGCAGCGTGGTCGGGCTGACCAGCATAATGTTTTGCTGCAGCGCTTCGCTGATCAGCTCCGGCTGTCGGTCGATCGCCAGCAGAAACGCCGGTTCGACCGGAATAAACATCAGCACATAATCCAGCGAGCGTAAACCGGGCAATTGTTGATAATCTTTACGCCCCAGCAGCCGGATATGCCCGCGCACCGCGTTGATGTGCTCCTGAATCGCCTGTTCGCGCGTCAGTTTGTCCTCGGCGTTGAAGTAGCGCTCATAGGCAATCAGCGTCATTTTGGCGTCAATCACTACATCTTTACCCTGCGGCAGACGCACAATCACATCCGGTTGCATACGGCCCTGCTGCTCCAGCTGCACGCTGACCTGGGTCTGGTACTCGTAGCCTTCGCGCAGGCCCGAGGCCTCCAGCACCCGACTGAGCACCACTTCGCCCCAGTTGCCCTGAATTTTATTGTCGCCCTTCAGCGCTTTGGTGAGGTTGATCGCTTCCTGCGCCATCTGTGCGTTGAGCTGCTGCAACTGGCGAATCTCGTGCGCCAGCGTGTAGCGTTCTCGTGCTTCCTGGCCGAAGCTATCATTGACCTGGCGGCGGAAGCCGTCCAGCTGTTCGCGCAGCGGGCCGATCAGGCTGTTGAGGCTCTGCCGGTTCTGCTCGTCGACGCGTTTTCCGCTGTTTTCAAAGATTCGGTTGGCGAGGTTTTCAAACTGCGCACTCAGGCGCTGTTCGCTGTTGGTCAGCAGACGCTGTTTCTCCTCAGCGGCGAAACGCGTCTCTTCTAATCGAATGGTGACTTCACGCAGTTCGGCTTCCTGCACGCTGTTAACTTCCAGCTGATTACGCAGCTCGCGGCTGAGCTGTTCATTCTCGGCCCGCCAGTAATCCAGCTGCTGCAGGCGCTCCTGCGCGCCGCTTAGCGTGCCGTGTAGCTGGCGCAGCTCCTGTTCGCGCTGCTGCAGTTGCTGTTGCAGCTGTTCCAGCTGCTGCTGCTGACGCTGCTGCGCCTGTTCCAGCAGGCGGCGTTCGGTGGTGAAGCTGGCGTGCTGATGGCCGGCGCGCAGCTGAGCGATAATCCAGCCAATGCCTAAACCGGCCAGCGCCAGCGCGCCGCTGATGATAAGTTGCTGATCCATAATCCCCCCGCGGATCGTCTCGCTGAGGAGAAGGTAGAGCGCTACTGTATGAATGTCCAGAATAATCATGGCGGCCCGCGGATTTTCTCACGGGCACTATCGGTGACAGCGCGGCGGGCGCCGTCAGCAAGGCACTACAGGGCGCGCACGGTCAGGTCGCCGGCTTTCCAGGCGTCAATCAGGAAAAACGGCATCGGCAGCACCCATTCGCTGTCGCTTTTCACCTTCGCCGGATAGCACCAGCTGTTGCCGCCGTAGGTCAGCTCAACCTGCTGCTGGCCATTTTCGGCGTTGGCCACTTTGCCGGCCATGCTGGCGAAACCGGCGTTGCTGCCGACGTGGAAGCTGTCGGTCTGCCAGCGAATCGGCGCATGCGCCGGCCACGGCTGCGCGTGGTGGAAGTGAAAGATATCGTCGTGATTGAGGATGCTGTCGCGCACCGTTGGCCACAGCGCCACCTTGAGAAAGTACTGGTCGGTAAAGCGCTCGCTGCCGTCATACTGCGCGATAAAGTCACGCATCTGCTGCTCCACGTTGTGAAACACGCCGTGACAGCCGCCCCACATGCCGGCCAGTAACAGCTCGGTGTGCGAGTAATAATCGCGCATGTGGTGGAACCAGAATGGCGAAGCCAGTCAGGCGTCGACGGCCGCCACTTCGCGATCTGACAGCAGCGAATCCGCATCCCGCACGATGTAGCGTTTTACGCTGGCATCGTCCATCACCAGAAAGCGCCACAGCGTAGGGAAAATGGTTTTCTCCTGCGACATATCCACCAGTTGGGTGTTTAGCTGGGTCAGGCGCTGCCACACGTGCTGCGGCACGCTATCGTCGAGATAGATGCGGCACATCCAGTCCGGATAGAGTTCGCGCGCGACTTCAACGTTTTTAATCAGGGTTTCGCAGTAGCGCGGCTGACCGCCGTACAGGCTGAAGGAAATGATATTTTCTGCCGGATTGCTGCGGTTAATCGGCGCAGGCGCCGGTGCGGGAAATGTCGCTTTCGCGCCCTGACTGAAACGCATGTCGGATTGGGTGAGCGATTCCAGGCCATAACGCGTCACTTCATCTTTCTTATCCAGCCAGCCACACACTTCCGTCAGGCCATCCAGCCAGGTTTCCGACGCCTGCGCGCGCTGCGCCGCCGGTGCCTGATAGATTTTCTGATAAATCTTGTAGGATTTTTTATGTTCGCCGACCCGCATCAGCGTCAGCGCGTAGTCGCTGAGCACCTGCATCTGGTTGGGCATGACGCGCAGTACTTCTTCGCAGCACTGGCGCGCCAGAGGATAATCTGACGCGGCCATTGCCTGATGAAACCGCGCGGCGGCACTCTCAACGCGGGCCTGCATTGCAGCAGGGCGGCTGGTAAAACCCGGACGTGGGACAGAG
The DNA here is from genome assembly GCF_059731155.1 of Type-A symbiont of Plautia stali. NCBI lineage: Bacteria > Type-A symbiont of Plautia stali. The sequence goes on from NZ_AP035891.1 coordinate 3,620,420, forward strand.
ATCGTTTTGCGCATAGGAAATTTCTCAGAATCGGCTGAAATTGCGCGCATTCTAATCAGGCAATTGCTGAGCTCCCTATAAGCCTAGTCTCGAAATCATTCCCTGACTGGCGCGCTAAAGTAAGCGACACGCGGCATCCACCACAATTTTCACCGCATCGCTTTCTGTCTGCTTCATGGTGGCCGCATCCGGGATCTCTTTTTGCGTGCGATTCACGATGACGCCAGCCACCATGCCGGCACGCAGTCCCTGACTGGCGCACATGGTTAACATGTGTAGCGGATTCCATCTCATAGTTAAGCACGCCCATTTGCTGCCACTCTTTCATCGAGCCCCGGAAGCGGCTCACCACGCGTCCGGAGAAGGTGTCGTAGCGCTCCTGGCCAGGATAAAAGGTGTCTGACGAGGCGGTGACACCAATATGCGTGGTCGCACCGCAGGCTTGTGCCGCGGCCACCAGCGCGGTGGTGCAGGCGAAGTCAGCCACCGCCGGGTATTCCACCGGCGCAAAGTGCAGGCTGGCACCGTCCAGACGGACCGAGGCGGTGGTCACCAGCACATCGCCCATGTTGATGTGTGGCTGAATCGCGCCGGTGGTACCAACGCGCAGGAAGGTACGCACGCCCAGCTGCGCCAGCTCTTCAACGGCGATAGAGGTGGACGGACCGCCAATACCGGTAGAACAGACGACCACCGGTTTGCCGTCGATCTCCGCCAGCCAGGTGGTGAATTCACGGTGCGACGCCAGGTGCTGTGGATTCTCCATCAGCGCCGCGATTTTCTTCACGCGCTCCGGATCGCCAGGAACAATCGCCAGCGTGGCTCCTTTCAAATCGGCTTTAGTGATGCCAAGGTGGAAAACGTCAGACTGGGCCATATCAGACTCTTGGAAGATAAGGGGAATAAGCGCGCCACTTTACGTCAGCGGCCCGGATAAATATGTGACTAAATTCACCATCAAGAATGAAAGTTACATTGAACTAAAAATATTGTGTGACTCTAATTACATATTAGCGGTCTGCTGCGCTGAATTGCTACAAGCGGTGCTGTGTAACCGTAAAAGGCAGTGTTAATTGAGAAACAGACTAGGTTAACCATCCCCCGTACCCTACGTCAGTCTTGCCGTGAGGCTAGGCTATAGTTACGTGATTGCGCACTTGCTAGCACGGAGAGAAATATGAAAACCGAAGACAATATGGCACAAAAATCCGCCACCGACGGCTTTGCGCCAGCGGTGCAGCCCACCGCAGCCAGTACCATCATTACCGCCAGCGAGGCCATTCACGCGGGCGAGACGTCCGTGCCGAGCCAGGGTGAGAACCTGCCGGCTTACTATGCTCGTCCGCAACAGTTTAACGGCACGCTGCCGGTCGTGCTGGTGGTGCAGGAAATTTTCGGCGTGCACGAACACATCCGCGATCTGTGCCGCCGTCTGGCACTGGAAGTGCTATCTCGCCGTGGCGCCGGAGCTCTATTTCCGCGAAGGCGATCCCAACGATTACAACGACATCCCCACCCTGTTTAAAGAGCTGGTGAGCAAAGTGCCGGATTCGCAGGTACTTTCGGATCTCGATCACGTGGCCAACTGGGCGGCGCGCCACGGCGGCGATATCCGTCGTCTGGCGATCACCGGTTTCTGCTGGGGCGGTCGCATCAGCTGGCTGTTTGCCGCCCATAATCCGCAGGTGCGCGCCGCCGCCGCCTGGTACGGTCGCCTAGAGGGCGAGAAAACGCTGAATCAGCAGAAACATCCTATTGATATTGCAGTAGATTTGAATGCACCGGTGCTAGGCCAGGATGAAAGCATTCCACTGGAAAGCATCGATAAGATGCGCCAGGCCCTGCACGCGGCCAATGCCAAAGCCGAGATTGTGGTGTATCCGGAAGCTGGCCACGCCTTCAACGCCGACTATCGTCCGAGCTACCATGCCGATTCCGCACAGGATGGCTGGCAGCGCATGCTGGCGTGGTTTAAGCAGTATGGCGTCGCGCCGAACGCGGAATAAAAAAAGGGGCGCCAGCGCGCCCCAACTCAACAACACAACGTATTAACCTGCCATCAAACCGTTTCGGCGCGCAGCTTTTGCGCCGCTTTCACCATGTTGGCCAGCGCTTGACGCGTTTCACTCCAGCCGCGCGTTTTCAGGCCACAGTCCGGGTTCACCCACAGGCGCTGCTGCGGAATACTCTGCGCCGCTTTGCGCAGCAGATCTTCCATCCACTCCACGCTCGGTACGTTTGGTGAGTGGATGTCATACACGCCCGGCCCGATTTCATTGGGATATTCGAACGCTTTGAACGCATCCAGCAGATCCATATCAGAACGTGAGGTTTCGATAGTGATCACGTCGGCATCCAGCGCGGCAATCGAATCCATGATGTCGTTGAACTCGCAATAACACATGTGGGTGTGAATCTGCGTCTCGTCCTGCGCCACCGCAGCGTTGAGGCGGAACGCGTCCACCGCCCAGCGCAGGTAGGCTGCCCAGTCAGACTGATGCAGCGGCAAGCCTTCACGCAGCGCCGGTTCGTCAATCTGAATGATGCCGATACCGGCTTTTTCCAGGTCCTGCACTTCGTCGCGCAGCGCCAGCGCAATCTGTTTTGCGATGGTTTCGCGCGTCACGTCCTCCCGCGGAAACGACCAGCACAGAATGGTGACCGGTCCGGTCAGCATGCCCTTCACCGGTTTGTCGGTCAGCGACTGCGCATACTTTGCCCACTCGACGGTGATGGGCTGCGGGCGGCTGACGTCCCCGATGATCACCGGCGGCTTAACACAGCGCGAGCCGTAGCTCTGTACCCAGCCGTTCTGCGTGAAAACAAAGCCGTCGAGGTTTTCGCCGAAGTACTCCACCATGTCGTTACGCTCGGCTTCGCCATGCACCAGCACGTCGAGCCCCAGGCGCTCCTGCTCCGCAATCGCCTGCCGGATGTGTTCCGCGATACCGGTGCGGTAGTGGCCGCCGTCAATGTTGCCTTTTTTGAAGTCAAGGCGCAGGCCGCGAATCTCGGTAGTCTGCGGGAAAGAACCGATGGTGGTGGTAGGCCACGCCGGCAGGTTAAAGCGCTGACGCTGCGCCTGAGCACGCGTGGTGTAGTTGCTGTTGCGCTCGGTGTCTCTGGCCTGGATTTGCGCCAGACGCTGCGCCACGGCGGGATTGTGCACGCGAGCAGAGTTTGCCCGGGCGCGAATCGGCGCGCTCCAGGCGTGCAGCGCAGCGGCATCTTGCTGGTTCAGCGCCTGACTCAGCAGCGACAGCTCCGTACACTTCTGTAAGGCAAAGGCGAACCAGCTTTTTACCTCGTCGTCGAGGCGGGTTTCCACGCTCAGGTCAATGGGGCTGTGCAGCAGCGAACAGGAGGAACCGATCCACAGCTGCTGACGCTGGCCGAGCAGCGGTTGCAGGCGCTCAAACCAGCGGGTGAGATCGGCGCGCCAGACGTTACGGCCATTGATCACCCCCAGCGACAGCAGCCAGTCCGCCGGGATCTGCTGGTTGAGCTGCTGGAGATCGTCTTTGCCGTGCACCAGGTCCACATGCAGGCCCTGCACCGGCAGCGTTTTAATGACATCAAGATTCTGACCAATGCTGTCAAAGTAGGTGGTCAGCAGCAGTTTCACTTCGCCCTGTAGCGCGTCGTACGCCGGTTTAAACGCCTCGCGCCACGCCTGCGGCAGTTCCAGCGCCAGCGCCGGCTCATCAATCTGCACCCATTCGATGCCGCGCTGATGCAGTTCTGCCAGCACCTGACGGTACACCGGCAGAATGACCTGCAGCAGCGACAGGCGGTCGAATGCGTCACCTTTCACCTTACCCAGCCACAAATACGTCACCGGCCCCAGCAGCACCGGTTTGATGGTGTGGCCGAGCGCCAGCGCTTCATCCACTTCGTCCAGCAGTTGCGTCCAGCTGAGACGGAACTGCTGACCTTGGGTAAATTCCGGCACGATGTAGTGATAATTGGTGTTAAACCATTTGGTCATCTCTGCCGCTGCTGCGGGCTCGCCGCTGGGCGCCCGACCGCGGCCGATACGGAACAGGGTGTCGAGGTCAATCGAACCGTCTTTATTCTGGTGCCTTGCCGGTACATTACCGAGCAGCAGGCTGGTGGTCAGCACGTGATCGTACCAAGCAAAATCGCCGACCGGCAGCAGATCAACACCGGCGTCTTTCTGCTGCTGCCAGTGACGGGCGCGCAGTTCACGACCCACCGCCAGCAGTTCGTCCTGTGAGCTGTTCCCGGCCCAGTAGCTTTCCTGCGCTTTTTTCAGTTCGCGGCGCAGTCCGACGCGAGGGAAACCGAGAGTATGGTTCAGAATGGTCATGTGAGATTCTCCAGAAGTTGTTCGCTGTGCGACAGTCGCAGCAACCGATTTACGTTCATCCAGCGGGCAATCCTGCCGTGCGCTGAGCGTGTTAGCTGGACAAAGGTAAAGTGGCCATCGCGTCTGCCTGAGATGTTTAGCCGTCCAGATGTTTACACCGCTATAATCTGCGGGTACTGTATGTGTCTCAAGCGCAATTTGTTCAAACTCGATGTGAAGAACTCTCATGATCGAACTCAAACACCTGCGGACGCTGCAGGCGTTACGGCACACCGGCTCGCTGGCTGCCGCCGCCGCCCAGCTTCATCAGACGCAATCGGCGTTGTCTCACCAGTTCAGCGACCTGGAACAGCGGCTGGGCTTTCGGCTGTTCGTGCGTAAGAGCCAGCCGCTCCGTTTTACGCCGCAGGGAGAGATTTTGTTGCAGCTGGCGGAGCAGATTCTGCCGCAGATCCAGCAGGCGCTGCAGGCCTGTCATGAGCCGCATCAGACCACGTTGCGCATCGCTATCGAATGCCACAGTTGCATCCAGTGGCTGACGCCGGCCCTGAACAATTTCCGTCAGAGCTGGCCGCAGGTGGTGATGGACTTCAAATCCGGCGTGACCTTTGATCCGCAGCCGGCGCTGCAGCAGGGCGAACTGGACGTGGTGCTGACGTCCGATATTCTGCCGCGCAGCGGTTTGTTCTATGCGCCGATGTTTGATTTTGAGGTGCGGCTGGTGCTGGCGCCGGATCACCGTCTGGCGCAGCTGGCCCACATCACGCCGGAAGATTTGGCCGATGAGGTGCTGATGATCTATCCGGTACAGCGTCAGCGGCTGGACGTGTGGCGTAACTTCTTACAGCCAGCCGGCGTCAGCCCGGCGCTGAAGAGCGTGGATAATACGCTGCTGCTGATCCAGATGGTGTCGGCCGGCATGGGCATTGCCGCGCTGCCGCACTGGGTGGTGGAGAGCTTTGAGCACCAGGGACTGGTGGTGACGCGCACGCTGGGCGACGGATTGTGGAGCCGTTTGTACGCAGCGATGCGCGACGGCGAGCAGCGCCAGCCGGTGCTGGAGGCCTTTATGCGCTTTGCCCGTCAGCACGCCTGCGAGCACCTGCCTTACGTGCGCGATGCCTCGCGCCCCGGTTCATTGCAGCCGGTCTCGTCCTGATGCCGCGGGCGGCCAATGTCGCCCGTGCTGTTATCCCCGCCCTGCCTGCTCTATAATGCGCCGCCTTAACCGCTACCGGAGAGTTTCACCATGACCAATAACGATGTGCTGCGCAGCGTGCGCTTTATGCTGGATTTGAGCGACAGCAAAGTGGTGGAGATTTTTGCGCTGGCGGGCAGTGAAGTGCCGCGTGAAGATGTGCAGGCGTGGCTGAAGAAAGATGACGATAAGGCGTTTCGTAAACTGCCGGATGTGCTGATGGGTTACTTCCTCAACGGTCTGATTTTCTACCGTCGCGGCAAAAGCGAAGACGCGCTGGCCCCGTCGGTTGAGCGCCGCATGAACAATAATATCTTTCTCAAGAAGTTACGCATCGCCTTCGCGCTGAAAACCACCGATATCTCGGATATCTTATTGAAGGCTAACGTCAAGGTGTCACAGGCTGAGATCGGCGCGATTTTCCGTAACCCGGATCATAAAAATTATCGCGAGTGCGGTGACCAGATTCTGCGTAACTTCCTGAAAGGCTTAACGCTGATTCAGCGGCCATCGACACCCGCGAAAAAAAGCTAAGCGCCTGAACTGCCGCTTTTGGCCGTGTGTCCCAGTACCCAGCGTTTATGCACGTACAGGGACGCAAAAATCACTATCGCCCCGGCGATAAAGCTCGGCCAGTGCGGCTTCTCCTGCCAGATCGCCAGGTTCACCAGTAACCCTGCCGGCACGTGCATGTTGTTCATAATGCCCAGCGTCCCGGCATCGACCTGGGTCGCGCCGTAGTTCCACATGAAGTAACCCAGCCCGGACGCGGCCAAGCCCAGCCACACCAGCACGCCCCACTGCAGCGTGGTGGTCGGCAGCTTGTGCGGATTGCCCCAGATGCACCAGGCAATGACCGCGATCAGCACCGCGCCCAGATAGAACCACGAGAATGCGGTGTGCTGCGGCATCGGGCGGACTTCCTGCAGGCGCTTATAGCCCACCATGCCAATCGCAAAGCAGATGTTAGCCGCCTGCACCAGCAGCAGTCCGAACCAGAAATCATCGCTGACTTTGTCGTAGCGGATAATGGCCGCACCGAGCACCGCCAGCAGCGCACTGAAGGCGTAGCCAATGCGCAGCGGGCGCTTACTGAGCAGGTCATAAATCAGTGTGACATACAGCGGCGTCATCACCGTAAACAGCAGGAATTCCGGCACGCTGAGATAGAGATAAGCCTCGAAGCTGATCAGATACATGATGCCTAATTGCAGCATGCCCACCAGCATATAGAGCAGCAACGTTGAGGCGCGGTAACCGCGCCAGCGCAGAAACGGCAGAAAGGCCAGCGCCGCTAGGCCTAAACGCATCAGCACCGAGAACCAGGTATCCACCTGCCCCGCCAGGTACTCCCCGATTAAACTAAAAGAAAAAGCCCACAGAATGGTGGTAACGATCAGCAACAGCACGGTTATGCATCCTAAAGATCAACACTGGCGCTAGTGTAAACAAACTATAGCGCGCTGGCGGGATAATCTGGTTGACATGTGATGAAATTAAACACGATCGCATCTTCGTTGCCCGGTCAGCAGGCACGCGTCCGCATGGCGGGTTTGCCGACGGGCGGCGATTTTTATGAGGCAGCGCGCCGCTTTCTCTGGCACAAATGCGCGAAATCCAACATTTGCTGGTTTATATCGCTCTTTATTGTCATAAAACTGTAACATATATGTCATATGTCACAGTAACTGCGCGTAACCATCACTATTCTGTGCGCGAAATGGAAAGATTGCTTTCTGTTCGCTGTCGTACTTTGTTTTTGCCCCAACCTGCTGGGAATCGATAACTATTATTGCGCCCTGGAGGGCCATTCTGATGTTGAGTATTTTTAAACCTGCACCACACCAGCCCTAGGTGGCGGACGATCGCGTCGATCCGCTCTATCGTCGTCTGCGCTGGCAGATCTTCTTCGGCATTTTCTTTGGCTACGCCGCCAACTATCTGGTGCGCAAAAACTTTGCGCTGATGCGCGATACGCCGCAGTCGTGCGGGCTGCCGCCGATTGAGGCATGGAAGAATGACTATCCGCCGGATTACAGCGAGAACCACGAACAGGAGCTGACGGCGAAGCAGATTTTCATGCAATACGTGCTGCCTAACAAGCTGCTGTGGTACATCGCGCTGGCCAACGTGTTCGTTTATCTGTTGCGCTACGGCATCCTCGACTGGTCATCAACCTATCTGAAAGAGGTGAAGCACTTCACGCTGGATAAATCCTCGTGGACCTATTTCCTGTACGAATACGCCGGGATTCCAGGCACGCAGCTGTGCGGCTGGATGTCGGACAAGGTATTCCGCGGCAATCACGGCGCCACCGGGGTATTTTTCATGACGCTGGTGACCATCGCCACCCTCGTTTACTGGCTGAACCCGCCGGGCAATCCGGGCGTGGATATGATCTGCATGATCGTAATTGGCTTCCTGATCTACGGTCCGGTGATGCTGATTGGTCTGCACGCGCTGGAGCTGGCACCGAAAAAAGCGGCCGGCACTGCGGCAGGCTTTACCGGTCTGTTCGACTATCTCGGCGGCTCGGTGGCGGCCAGTGCGATTGTCGGTTACACCGTGGATTTCTTCGGCTGGGACGGCGGTTTCTTAGTGATGATTGTCGGATCGGTGCTGGCCGTGGTGTTACTGCTGCCGACCATGGTCAGCGAACATCGCCACAAACAGCAGCAGGCGTAATCTTAGCGGGCCGGTGAATACCGGCCCGTTTTATTCAGGCCAGGAACAATTTGCGCAGCGTCTGCGGCACCGCGTCATCGGCGTTGCTGCCAATCACTTCCAGCGTCGGCAGGGTATCTTTCAGGCGCTGATGGGCGTTACGCATGATGCAGCCTTTGCCCGCTATACTCAGCATCTCGACATCATTTATGCCGTCGCCAAACGCGATGCACTCTTTCAGCGAATAGCCAAGCTGTTTCGCGACCGCTTCCAGCGCGTGCCCTTTCGAGACGCCGCCAGCCATCACTTCCAGACAGGTGGGCAGCGAGAAACTGACGTTAACCCGGTCACCCCAGCGCGCTCCTATCGCCTGTTCCAGCGGAACCAGATGCTCCGGATCGTCGCAGGTGAAGAATACTTTGCTGATGCCGTCGGTCGCCAGCATGCCTGGCTGATACACCTGATAGGTGAACACCGATTCCTGGAAAAACTCCGCTTCCTGCGGATTATGGCGGCTGATGTGCCACTCATCGTCGCGGTAAACGTGCGTCAGGATTTTCTCATCGTGATACTTCAGGCCATACAGCTCGCTGGCGATATCGCTGTCCAGATTGTGGCTGAACACCAGTTCGCCGTCGGCGTTGTGCACGCGCGCGCCGTTTGAGGTGATCATATACGCCGGAATGCCGAGCTTATCGCGCATCTGACCGACGTCGATGTAGTGGCGTCCTGTGGCAAAGATAAAATGCACATCGCGCGCGACCAGTTCTTGCAGCGTGGTGCTGGCAAACGGCGTCAGACGATGTTGCGGAGAAAGCAGCGTGCCATCCAGGTCGGATGCAACGATGTGGTACATGTAAGCCTCTGGTATTGATGTCTAAGAATACGTTAGTCACGGTGGCGCTGATAAAAGTCGACCACCGCATTAAGCGCTTCGGCGCGCATGGCGTCTGTTTCAAACAGGATGTCGTGACGCGCGCCCTGAATGATGTAAGGCGTGGTGCCTTCCACCGCATGTCCCGCTGCCGCCATGGCCTCACAGAACAGATCCTGCGCGCGGTTATCCACCACGTCGTCTTCACTGGCCTGCAGCAGCAGAATCGGTGTCGTAATGTGCGCCACCTGATTAAAGATATGGCGTCCGGCCTGAATCCCTTCCCGCACCCAGTGATAGGTGGGGCCGCCGACGCGAATCGCCGGATCGTCGGCATAAAAAAGCAGATTGCGACGATAACGTTCGCGACTGTGCGTCAGCCGGTTAATGCCAAACGGGCTGGCGCGCCAGCGTCCGGTGCCCAGCGCGTAGCCGTCGCGCAGCGCGATTTTCTGACGTATTGTGTTACACTTCACTCTCTTCAGGGAATGTCACCCATGACCATTGAATGGTGGTTAAGCTACCTGTTAACCACGACCATCCTCAGCCTCTCGCCCGGTTCCGGCGCGATCAACACCATGAGCACCGGCATCAGCCACGGCTATCGCGGTGCGGCAGCCTCAATTACCGGATTACAGCTGGGTCTCGCCGTGCATATCGTGCTGGTGGGAGCCGGTCTGGGCGCGCTGTTTTCGCAGTCTGTGCTGGCGTTTGAGGTTCTGAAATGGGCGGGCGCGGCCTATCTGGTGTGGCTTGGCATTCAGCAGTGGCGCTCAGCGGGCGGAATCGATCTCAATGCGGTGGCCAAAGCGATGCCGCGTCGTCGCCTGTTTCAGCGCGTGCTACTGGTTAATCTCACTAATCCAAAAAGCATTGTGTTTCTCGCCGCGCTGTTCCCGCAGTTTATCGTGCCGCACCAGCCGCACCAGCCGCAGCTGATGCAGTATCTGGTGCTCGGCGTGACCACCATCGTGGTCGACATCATTGTGATGATTGGCTACGCCACGCTGGCGACGCGCATCACCGGCTGGATCAAAGGTCCGAAGCAGATGAAGCTGCTGAACCGGGTGTTTGGTGGCTTGTTTATGGCGGTCGGCGCACTGCTGCCAGCGCACGTAAAATGGCGTAAGGATTTGCACTTATCGTAGCGGCACGATTTATCGCGCCCAGTTGAAAACGCGCAATAAATTGCGCCGCTACGGATCGGGATCTTATCGGGAGATGATGAGGTGAATACCAAACCCGGCAAACAGCACGCCCGCCATACCGTCCACCCACTTCGCCATCTGCTGATACTTATCGCGCATCCACGGCAGGGCAAAAATCGCCGCCACCAGGGTAAACCAGGCGAAGGTTTCACCGACGATCAGCAGGAACAGGCCCCAGCGCTCAATCGCGCCCACATCGTTGCCCACGAACAGTGAAAACACACTGCCGAAGTAGATGATGGCTTTCGGGTTAGACAGGTTGGTGAGAAACCCTTTGAGGAAGCTCATGCCACGCTTTGGCAGCTCGACCACCGGCGCTTCCGTATGAGGTTGTTTGTGACGCTGACGCGCCGAGCGCAGCAGCTTCCAGCTCATCCACAGCAGATACAGCCCGCCACCGACCATGATGATTTCATGCAGCCACGCCATTTTCTCCAGAATCAGATGCAGGCCCATCAGCGCGACACCGGCCCAAATTACGATCCCCAGCGTAATGCCGAGCACGCCCATTATCGCCTCTTTGCGCGAGCGGCTGGCGGCGGTCTGTGAGACAAAAAAGAAGTCCGGTCCCGGACTCATCAGCGCAACCAGATGCACCATCGCGACGGTGGCAAATAACATCAGCATGGTTTATTTCCCTTATTCTTCATCAAGATGTTCTTTGATCATCAGCAGGAACGGCTTACCGAAGCGCTCCAGTTTGCGATGACCGACCCCGTTAACGCTCAGCATCTCTGAAGCGCTGACCGGCATTTGTTCTGCCATTTCAATCAGCGTAGCGTCGTTAAACACCACGTAAGGCGGAATATTCTCTTCGTCGGCGATGGCTTTACGCAGCTTACGCAGCTTAGCGAACAGCTTGCGACCGTAATTGCCGCCGTAGACTTTTGGCGCGCTGCTGCGGCTTTTCACCGTCACGGTACGCGGTACCGCCAGCATCAGCGGCACTTCAGCGCGCAGCACCGGGCGCGCGGCCTCGGTGAGCTGCAGCGCCGAGTGCATGGCGATGTTTTGCATCACCATGCCCAGGTGGATCAGCTGGCGCAACACGCTGACCCAGTGCTCCTGACTCTGCTCGCGCCCGAGGCCGTACACCGGCAATTTGTCGTGGCCGTTATCGCGGATGCGCTGGTTGGTTGAACCGCGCAAAACTTCAACAATATAGCTCATCCCAAAGCGCTGCCCGGTACGATAAATGCCCGACAGCGCTTTTTGCGCTTCGACCAAGCCATCATAGCGACGCGGCGGATCGAGGCAGATATCGCAGTTGCCGCACGGCTGCTGGCGACCTTCACCAAAGTAGTTAAGCAGCACCAGACGACGGCAGGTTTGCGCCTCGGCAAACGCGCCCATGGCGTTGAGTTTGTGGCGTTCAATATCCTGCAGCGGCCCTGGCGCTTTCTCTTCCAGACACTTACGCAGCCACGCCATGTCGGCCGGGTCGTACAGCATCATCGCTTCCGCCGGCAGGCCATCACGCCCGGCGCGGCCGGTCTCCTGATAATAGGATTCGATATTGCGCGGAATGTCGAAGTGCACCACAAAACGCACGTTGGGCTTGTTGATGCCCATGCCGAACGCCACAGTCGCTACCACGATTTGCAAATCATCACGCTGAAAGGCTTCCTGCACGCGTGCGCGCTGCTCGCTGTCGATGCCGGCATGATAAGCGCCAACGCTGATGCCGCGACTCTGCAGACGCGCAGCGGTGTCTTCCACTTTGGCGCGGCTGTTACAGTAGATGATGCCGCTTTTGCCGCGCTGATCCTGCACGTAGCGCAGCAGCTGCTCGGTAGGCTTGAACTTCTCCACCAGCGTGTAGCGAATGTTGGGACGGTCAAAACTGCTGATCTGAATCAGCGGATCGTGCATCTGCAGCAGATGCACGATGTCGTTACGCGTGGCTTCATCGGCGGTGGCGGTCAGCGCCATCACCGGCAGCTGCAGAATGCGCTGGCGCAGCTGACCGAGCGCGCCATATTCCGGACGGAAATCGTGGCCCCACTGCGAAATACAGTGCGCTTCATCGACGGCCAGCATCACCGGATTCCAGTGCTGCAGGGTGTCGAGGAAGTTATCCATCATCAGACGTTCCGGCGCGATGTACAGTAGCCGCAGTTTGCCGCTGCGGCAGTCCGCAAACACCTGCTGCTGCTGCTCACGCGTTTGGGTCGAGTTGAGGCACGCCGCCGCCACGCCGTTTGCCAGCAGCTGATCGACCTGATCTTTCATCAGTGAAATCAGCGGCGAAACCACCAGCGTCAGCCCTTCGCGCACCAGCGCCGGGATTTGATAGCACAGCGATTTGCCGCCGCCGGTCGGCATCACCACCAGGCAGTCGCGCCCTGACAGCGCGGTTTCAATGATGGTTTGCTGACCCGGACGGAACTGCTGATAGCCGAAGGTATCCTGTAATACCTGCTGCGCCAGCATTTCCTGATTAAGCACTGCCGATGTTGCCACGGTAATCCTGTTTTGACTGGTTAGAACGGATCGTTAAGCGTTACACCGACGCCAAGACGCGTCTGGCGATGGTTATAGTCAATAAGGGATTCACCATAACCGCTGAACAGCTGCGTGTAAAAGCGCACGTGTTCAGTAATCGGATAGCTCCACGCGAAGGTTGCACCGCCGTAGCCGCTATTCCAGTTGTAGTTGCCTTCCACGCTGAAAATGCTGTCGCCGAGCATATAGCCCAGCTTCGCGCGGTAGTAGCCCATGTATTTGGTGATGTCCGGGTTATCGTCGTTGCTGGCGCTTTCCGGCAGACGATACCAGGGTTTGATTTCCGCCAGGAAGTTGCCGTTCTCCGCCATCAAGCGGGCGTAAGCGCGGTTCCAGCTGCGTGACGTTGGTTCGCTGCGGCCGTTTGACTGATGATTCAGCCCCAGCTCGACGTCGCGTAATGTCCAGCCGCCCAGCAAATAGTCGGTGGCACAGCCGAGAAAAATCTGCGGCTCATAGTTGATTTCACGAAACGGTGATGAAGCACCCCGGTTCGACAGCTGCCACCAGGAGCGCTGAGTATACGACGCGGCCAGCACCGAGTTGTCACCCAAAATGCCGCGCCACAGCGGAAACGCCAGGTTGAGCTGAAATTTTACTTCATCCTTTTTCGCTTTGTCTGCCCAGTTGTAAGAGGAAATCGCCTCTTTATTCATGTCGCTGGTGTAGGTGTAAAGCAGATAGTTATTTTCATAGGGATAAAGCACGAATGGGTTATCGTGTTTTTCCAGCAGGTTAGCGATAATACTGCCCTTCACCGCTGGTGCGTCATGAACCTCTTTCACGGTGGCTTCATCGGCCTGCGCCAGCGCAGGAACCATAAATGCCGCGGCCAGCAAGGCGTACTGCTTACGCATAGAATTCTCCAGAGCGCTGCAAAAGTTATCGTCGGGCGACGGTTCAAAAAGCACGCCATTCTACACGAAACCCGGTGGTTGATTAGCGCGGATTTCTGAAACTGGAAAGCGGCGCGAACGCGGCATAATATACACAATTCTTTAACATCTTAAGGCAGGAAAAATGTCATCCCCGATGCTGACACAGCAGGAAGCGCGCCGGCTGATTAGCGAAATTTTTGTCTATCACATGCCGTTTAATCAGGCGCTGGGCCTTGAGCTGGATCGCCTCGAAGCCGATTACGCCGAACTCGGCTTTGCCAATAAAACCATGCTGGTGGGTAACGCCGCGCAGCAGATTCTGCACGGTGGCGTCATCGCCTCAGTGCTGGATGTTGCCGCCGGGCTGGTGTGCGTCAGCCATGCGCTGTCGCGCCAGCAGAGCATTAGCGAAGAGGAGCTGCGTCAGCGCCTGTCACGCATGGGCACCATTGATATGCGCGTCGAGCTGCACAATCAGCAGGGCGATTACATCGCCACCGCGATTGCGACCTATCTTATTGGTTAACTTCGCGCGGCCTGCCACACTCGCCGCTTTTCTGGAATAGATGATGGATACGCAACAAACGCGTCAGGGCATTTTTTATGCGCTGGGCGCTTACTTTATCTGGGGCATCGCACCGGCCTATTTCAAGCTGGTCAAAGAAGTGCCACCGACAGAAATTATGACCCACCGCGTGATTTGGTCGGCCCTGTTTATGCTGGGGCTGATTACCCTGAGCCGCAGCTGGCGTCAGGTGCGCAGCGTGCTGGCCCAGCCGAAAAAAGTGCTGCTGCTGGCGCTGACCGCACTGACCATCGGCGGCAACTGGCTGCTGTTTATCTAGGCGGTGAATAATCAGCATATGCTGGAGGCCAGCCTTGGCTACTTCATCAACCCACTGATTAACGTGGTGTTTGGCATGCTGTTTCTGCGCGAGCGCTTCCGCCGTCTGCAGTGGCTGGCGGTGCTGCTGGCGGCCACCGGCGTGCTGGTGCAGCTGTGGCAGTTCGGTTCGCTGCCGATCATCGGCCTCGGTCTGGCGCTGAGCTTCGCGCTGTACGGGCTGGTGCGCAAGAAGATTCAGGTTGATGCACAGAGCGGCATGCTGATTGAAACCAGCGTGGCTGTTCCCGCTGGCGGCCATCTATCTGTTTGGCTTTGCTGACAGCGCCACCAGCCACCTCAGCGCCAATCCGCTCAGCCTGAACCTCAAGCTGATCGCCGCCGGCATCATTACCACCATTCCGCTGATGCTGTTTGCCGCCGCCTGCGCGCGCCTGCGCCTGTCGACGGTCGGTTTCTTTCAGTATCTGGGGCCGACGCTGATGTTCCTGCTGGCGGTACTGTTTTACGGTGAGAGCCTGACGCCGGATAAAATGGTGACCTTCGGCTTCATCTGGCTGGCGCTGGCGATCTTCATTCTGGACGCGCTGCTGTTTTCAGCCCGCACGCGCGTGCGCATAGCGTGAGATAAAACGGGCCATCGCCGGGCCGGTGAGCAGAATGGTAAACAGACGCAGCGTCTGTAGCGCCATGACAAACGCGATATCGACCCGGCTGCCAGCAGCAATAATCGCCACCGTATCCAGCCCGCCCGGGCTGGTTGCCAGATAAGCGGTCATCAGATCGACGTGCAGCACGCGCGTCAGCATACACGCCAGCCCCCCGCACAGCAGCATCAGGCCGATAATCGAGGCGACCATTTGCGGCAGCGTGCGCAGCGCCAGCAAAAAGATCGGGCGGGTAAAGCGCAGGCCAACGCTCCAGCCGATCAGCGCATAGGCCAGTGCCAGCAGCCACTCCGGCACCTGCAGCGTCGCGACCCCCGTTCCGTGCAGCGTGGCACCCATCAGCGCCGGCAGCAGCAGCGCGCCGGACGGGATACGCAGCTTCTGCCCCAGCCACGCACCCGCCACCATCACCAGCAGCGTCAGCGCGAAGCCACTGTGCAGCGGCGGCAGCCAGACGATATGGGCCGCAGCCCCGCTGCTGCCGAGGCCGATGCGGGCCACCACGGCCGCCGCGGTGGCAACAAACAGTACGCGCAGATATTGCATAAACGCCACCAGCCGCACGTCGGCGCCGAATCGCCCGCCATCGCCACCATTGCGGACGCACCGCCCGGCGACGATCCCCACGCGCCGGTCGGGCCCGGCAGCGAGCTAAAGCGCACCAGCAGAAAACCGAACAGCCCGCTGGCCGCCAGCGTCAGCAGCAGCACCGCCAGCACCACCGGCCAGTCATCGAGGAGCGGCGAGAGGATTGCTGGCGACAGGCTCTGGCCGATCATGCAGCCCAGCACCGCCTGCGCCAGCACGAACAGCCGTTTGTCGATGCGCACGGTTGCGCCGCTCAGACCCATAATGGTACCGACAATCATCGGACCGAGCAGCAGTGCGGCCGGCAGGTGTAATAGCTGCAGCAGGCAGTCCAGCACCAGCGAAGCCGTCAGCAGCAGCGCCCACTGCTGCCGCAAAGAGAAACGCGCCATAAGGTGGAAATCAGAAATTGAGTTGAGGCAACAGGTTAGCAGATTAGAGCTGGCGCGTCAGGGGTAAGGCGCTGGCAAAGGACCGCACGCTATTGTAGCGGCGCAATTTATTGCGCTCAGGATTGCGTATTAATGACGCGAATGCCACGGCGCAATGTGCTGAGCATCCGTTAGACAAAGCGCGATGAATCGCGCCGCTACGGTTTTGTGCGATGATGCAATGCTGTGCGATTACAGCCAGTTCTTCCGTTTGAAATAGAGATACGGCGCCAGCCCGGCAAGAATCATCAGGCCAATCGCACCGGGATAACCAAAGCTCCACTTCAGCTCCGGCATAAACTCAAAGTTCATGCCGTAGCTGGAGGCCACCAGCGTCGGCGGCAGGAACACCACGGACACCACCGAGAAGATTTTGATGATGCGGTTCTGCTCGATGTTAATAAAGCCCATCGCCGCCTGCATCAGGAAGTTAACCTTCTGGAACAGCGATTCGTTGTGCGGCAGCAGCGATTCGATGTCGCGCAGGATCTCGCGCGCCTGCTCCAGCTGATTGCCCGGCAGCCGCGCTTTACGCACCAGGAAGTTCAGCGCACGCTGGGTATCCATCAGACACAGACGCACTTTCCAGCCGATATCCTCCAGCTCCGCTAGGCGCGACAGCGCGTCGTCGTACTCTTCGCCCTGCTGCCCTTCCATGATCACGCGACTGAGTTTTTCCAGCGCGCTATAGATGTTCTCGATCTCATCCGCCAGCTGCTCGATTTTAGTTTCGAACAGATCGAGCAGCAGCTCGTAGGCGTTGCCGTCGGTCAGCTGCTGATTGCGCGCGCGCATGCGGTACAGGCGGAACGCCGGCAGCTCACGCTCGCGCAGTGTGTACAGACGATCTTCGCGGATGGTAAACGCCACGGTGGAGTTGCCGGCGTGATCTTCAGCATCTTCAAAAAAGAAAAAGGAGTGGATGTGCAGGCCGTCTTCGTCCTCGAAGAAACGTGCCGAGGCCTCAATGTCCTCCAGCTCGGGGCGCGTTGCCAAGCTCTGCCCCAGTTCCGACTGCACGCGCTCACGCTCGCTGTCGTCCGGCTCGATCAGATCGACCCACACCGAGGTGTTGAGTTTGTCGTTGTTGTCTTCCAGCTCGATGCGCGTCAGGCGATCGCGCTCCAGTTTAAATGCGCTCAGCATAGCAATACTCCCCATTGCAGACGACATGGGACAAGGCGGTGAACCGCAGTGCTGCTGGCACCACGGGCACGGCAAAGCCTGAACGCGGAAACTTTCGCTTCAAGGGTAAATCAGTGCTGACTCGTGCGACGGGATCAAAAAGGGAGGTCGCTAATAACCGCTAAGGCTACCCGCGTTAAAGAGGTAGCCTTAGAAATTGTCCCTGTTAACCAGGGTATAGAGCCAGCATCGACTGGGCGCGTCCAAGGCATTGTCCTCTCATGATAATAGTGCGCGCATGTTACGCTGAGACGAAAAAGTCGTCAAGGTAGCGCAACCGCGCTACACGGTTTCCAGCCGGACGTAAGCCGCCACCAGCCACTTGATGCCCTGGCCCTGGAAGGCCACCTGCAGACGGCTGTGCTCGCCGCTGCCTTCCAGATTGATGATGGTGCCTTCGCCGAACTTAGCGTGGCGCACGCGCTGCCCGAGCGCGAAGCCGCTGTCGCTCTTCGCCACCGGCGTGCCCATGCGCTGATGGCTCACCGGCCGGCTCACGCTGGCGCGCAGCCGCACCTCTTCCACGCACTCTTCCGGCAGTTCACCAATGAAACGCGACGGCCGATGATACACTTCTTTACCATAAAGGCGGCGGGTTTCAGCGTAGGTCAGCGTCAGCTTCTCCATCGCGCGCGTCACGCCGACATACGCCAGGCGACGCTCCTCCTCGAGACGGCCGCCTTCGTCCAGCGACATCTGGCTTGGGAACATGCCCTCTTCCATGCCGACGATAAACACCTGGCTGAACTCCAGCCCTTTCGCCGAGTGCAGCGTCATCAACTGCACCGCATCCTGCCACTTGTCCGCCTGGCCTTCACCGGCTTCCAGCGCCGCGTGCGACAGAAACGCCTGCAGCGGCATCAGATCTTCGTCTTCGTCCTGGTAGCTGAACTGGCGCGTGGCGGTGACCAGTTCCTCTAAGTTTTCGATACGCGCCTGGCCTTTTTCGCCCTTTTCCTGCTCATACATCAGCCACAGGCCGGAGTCTTTAATCACCCGATCGGTCTGTACGTGCAGCGGCAGCTCAGCGGTTTCCGTCGCCAGCGCATCAACCAGCTCGCAGAAGCGCTGCAGCGCCGAGGCGGCACGGCCGGCCAGCGCTTTGGATTGCAGTAGTGCGCGCGTGGCCTGCCACAGCGTCAGCTGCTGCTCACGCGCGGTCTGGCGCACCACGTCAAGCGTGCGATCGCCAACGCCGCGCACCGGCGTGTTGACCACGCGCTCGAATGCCGCATCGTCATTGCGGTTGGCCAGCAGCCGCAGATAGGCCAGCGCATCTTTGATCTCCTGGCGCTCGAAGAAGCGCATGCCGCCGTAAATGCGGTACGGTATGCTGCCCTGCAGCAGCGCCTCTTCCAGCACGCGCGACTGGGCATTGCTGCGGTAGAGAATGGCGCAATCCTGCAGCGCGTTGCCGTTTTCATGCCAGGTTTTGATGCGATTGACGGCAAAGCGCGCTTCATCCAGCTCGTTGAACGCGCAATACAGCGAAATCTTTTCGCCGTCGCTGCCGTCGGTCCACAGCTCTTTCCCCAGACGGCCATTGTTGTTGGCAATCAGGGCGTTGGCTGCTTTCAGAATGTTATTGGTGGAGCGATAGTTCTGCTCAAGACGGATGGTCTCCGCGCCAAGGAAATCCTGCAGGAAACGCTGGATGTTCTCCACCTGCGCGCCGCGCCAGCCGTAAATGGACTGATCGTCATCGCCAACGATGATGACCCGGCCGCTGTCGCCTGCCAGCATGCGAATCCACGCGTACTGAATGTTGTTGGTGTCCTGGAATTCGTCCACCAGAATATTGCTGAAGCGCTCACGGTAGTGATTGAGAATCTGCGGCTTGTTGAGCCACAGCTCATGCGCCCGCAGCAGCAGTTCAGCGAAATCCACCAGTCCGGCGCGATCGCAGGCTTCCTGGTACGCCTGATAGATACGCAGCCACGTCTGCTCCACCGGATTGCCGTAGCTTTCGATGTGCTTAGGCCGCAGCCCTTCATCCTTTTTGCCGTTGATGTACCACATGCCCTGACGCGCCGGCCACTGTTTCTCGTCGAGGTTCATGGCTTTGATCAGGCGCTTGAGCAGACGCAGCTGATCTTCGCTGTCGAGGATCTGGAAATCCTGCGGCAGCCCGGCATCCAGGTGGTGCGCGCGCAGTAAACGGTGCGCCAGGCCGTGGAAGGTACCAATCCACATGCCGCCCTGGCTGGTACCGATCAGCTGGTCGATACGGTGGCGCATCTCTGCCGCCGCCTTGTTGGTGAAGGTCACCGCCATGATCGAGTAAGGCGAGCAGTTCTCTACCGACAACAGCCAGGCGATGCGATGCACCAGCACGCGGGTTTTACCGCTGCCTGCTCCGGCCAGCACCAGCAGATTGCTGCGCGGCGCGGCGACCGCTTCGCGCTGTTTGTCATTCAAGCCGTTAAGCAGATCGGAAACGTCCATAAGCACCGTTTTAAGCAAGTAGGATGTGTATCCTGCATCGTTCGCGTTGCCGCCAGGCGGCAAGGGCAGATATCTGCGAGGGCGTAATCAGCTAAGCGATCAGGTTGTTGACACACAGCCTACACGGCCGCGCGTTGCAGAATACAGAATACGACTGGATAAATTTACAGCCATTATAGCAGCGAGGTCAGCGATGCCAACTGATGAATTTCCACGTGTGGCAGCAGGCGCGCGTCATCAATCTTCATCAGATTGCCGTCACGCAGGTTGATCCAGCACGCCTGCAGACCGGCGCGCAGCGCACCGGCGACGTCGGTGGTCAGGTCATCGCCGACGTGCAGAATATGCTGCGGCGCAATGCCCAATCGTTCGGCGGCCAGATGGTACATATCCTGCCACGGCTTGGCGCGGCCGTGCGGACCGGCGCGCAGCGCGAACTGAAAGTAGTGATCAATGCCGAGCTTTTGCGGGTCGGCGTTGCCATTGGTGATCGCCACCAGCGGCACGCGTTCGCCGAGCCAAGCCAGCGTCTGATGCGTCTCTTCTGGCATCTCCACCGCACTGCGCCACTGATGAAACACGCTCATCACGTCGCGGGCACCTGCGCTGGCTTGCGCGGCCGGCAGTCCGGCGTTGAGCAGCGCCAGCTCTACCGAGCGGCGACGCCACTCAGAGACATCGTGATAAATTTCCGGTTCACGCAGCAGCAGTTCATCGCGCAGCGCCTGATAATCTTCAGGCTTAAACTCACGCAGCGCCGGGTGATAGGCCTGCAGCGCAGCGTGCGATTCCGCCGTGGTTTTGCGGATCACCGGATAGTTGTCATACAGCGTATCGTCGAGATCGAAGGTGATGGCTTTGATCGGGCCCAGCGGGCGATAAAACTTCATTCAGACTTTCCTCGTTTGGCACGCGGGTGCGCCGCATCGTACACCGACGCCAGATGCTGGAAATCCAGGTGGGTATAGATTTGCGTGGTCGAGAGGTTGACGTGGCCGAGCAACTCCTGCACCGCGCGCAGATCGCCGCTCGATTCCAGCAGATGGGTAGCAAACGAGTGGCGCAGCTTATGCGGGTGGATATGGCTGGCGACGCCCTGCTTAATGCCCCATTCGGCAAAGCGTTTCTGCACATTGCGCGCCGAAATACGGCTGCCGCGCGTCGACACAAAAACCGCATCATCCTGCGGCGCGAAGCTGTTGCGTAGCGGCAGCCAGTGCTGCAGCCAAGTGACGGCGGTGCCGCCAATCGGCACGCGGCGCTCTTTGCTGCCTTTGCCCCGCACCCAGACTTCGCCGCTCTCCAGGTCCAGATGACGACAGTCGATGCCCACCAGCTCAGCGAGACGTAAACCGCCGCCGTACATGGTTTCCAGCATGGCGCGGTCGCGCACCGCCAGCGGATCGTCGAGGTCGATCTCTAGCAGCTGGCTGACTTCGTCGACATCCATATTTTTTGGCAGATGCCGTGCGTTGCGCGGCGTGGCGATGCCTTTCGCCGGATTGGCGCTCAGCATGCCCTGACTGACCTGCCAGTCGAGAAAGCTGCGCAGCGCCGACATGCGCAGGGCCAGGCTACTGGCACCGAGACCGCCGCGCCGGCTGCGCGCCGCCAGACTGCGCACCTGAGCCGGTTCCAGCTGCGACCACGCGGTAATGTGCATGTCATCCGCCATGGCGATAAGCGCCTGCAGCTGGCGCTGATAATTTTTTTGCGTCAGCGGGCTGAGCTGGCGTTCGACTTTCAGATAGCGCAGAAAGCCCTCAACGGCCGGCAACAGCGGGCTGGCGCTGCTCATGCGCGCTCAACCCAGCGAGACAGCAGGTCGGGCAGCATTTGTGCCAGATGCTGTAGCAGCAGCGTGCCCATGCCCGCCTGATAGTGCTGGTTGTCGCGGCTGCTGAAGATCAGTACGCCGAGATCGCCCTGCTCGCCCATCAGCGACATCGCCACCGATCCTACGGCTTTCGCCTGCGGCAGCAGCAGCAGCAGCTCCGGTCCGTTCAGGCTGCCAAGGTAGTGATGCTGCTGACCAAAGCGCTGGATGCGCAGCGGCTCAAACGCCTGGTGTGACAGACCAAGCTGGGTGAAATCGGAGGGTGCACCGATGCGCCAGCGGTCGCTGAACAGCCGCACATTGGCGCCCGCCAGGCCAAGCTCGCGCGCCCAGCGGTGCAGGCGCGTCAGCATCTCCTGCAGGCTATCGGCCGCCGCGAGATGGCTCTGCAACGCCAGCAGGCGATCGAACAGCTGATGATTGGCGGTTGCCTGCTCCATCAGCAGCGTGATCTCTTCTTCCAGCTGCTGGATGTGGTTGCGCTGACGCGCCATATGCCACTCCACCAGCGATACGCTGCCGCGCACCGGATGCGGCACCATCATTTGCTCAACCTGGCGCGCATTGCGAATAAAGAAATCGGGGTTGTGACGCAGCCAGGCGCTCACCGCCTGATCGTCCAGCAAAACCGCGCTGTCGATCTGCTCTTCGATATTTTTCATAGATGAATAAACCCATCATAGACGTGTGTGGCTGGCCCGGTCATAAACAGCGGCTGACCGGCCCCTTTCCAGGCGATATGCAGCGTGCCGCCGGGCAGATCGACGCGCACTTTCACCGCCAGAATGCCCTGCTGAATGCCGCAGGCCACTGCGGCGCAGGCGCCGCTGCCGCACGCCTGGGTTTCGCCCGCGCCGCGTTCATACACGCGCAGACGGATGTGTTCCGGATTGACCACTTCCATAAAGCCGACGTTCACGCGCTCGGGAAAGCGCTCATGGCTCTCCAGCGCCGGACCGAGCGTCTCCACCGCGGCAGTTTTCACGCTTTCAACCTGAATCACGCAGTGTGGATTGCCCATTGATACCGCGCCAAACATCACGGTCTGCTCGGCCACGCGCTGCAGATACAGATTTTCCGCCTTGTTAGCACGCAGCGGCACCTGCTGAGGGTCAAAGTTGGGCTCGCCCATGTTAACGCGTACCAGCTCATCGCTGGTGACGCTCAGTACCATGCGGCCGGTCTGGGTGCTGACGCGAATGTCGCTTTTATTGGTCAGCCCTTTGAGGCGAACAAAGCGGGCAAAACAGCGCGCGCCGTTGCCGCACTGCGCCACTTCGCTGCCGTCAGCGTTGAAGATGCGGTAGTGGAAATCGAGATCCGGATCGTAAGGTGGTTCGACGATCAGCAACTGATCGAAGCCGATCCCCAGATGCCGATCCGCCAGGCGGCGAATCAGTTCCGGCGAAAAAAAGACGTTTTGCGTCACGGCATCGACGACCATAAAGTCGTTACCGAGACCGTGCATTTTCGAGAACTGCATTTTCTGCTCCGCCGGATGACTCATCGGGTTTAATTCGCCTGCACGCCAGCCGGTTTGCTGGTGACCAGGCCGCTGGTATCCGCATCCTGTGCCGCTTTCTGCTGCTGCTCAGTCACCGGCTGATTTTTCTGTTGCGGCCGATCGTTGGGCGGGAAATACAGCGGTCCTTTCAGGCCACAGCCTACCAGGCTGACCAGTGCCAGCGCCATACCCAGCTGGCTCATCACTCGTATCATTCTGTCTGCTCTTTTTATCCAAATCCCAGCTGCTTATCATCGCAGTTGACGTTGTAAAAGCAACAGGAAATATCCGGCAGAAGGTTCAGAAACGGGGGCAAGCCACTGCGTGCAGCGCAGCGGCTTTAGTGCATCTGGTAGCGCGGCTGGAAGTCGCCGTTGTCGTTGTCCGGCTGGGTGGCGCACAGCTGCGTCAGCGTCTGGCTGCGGAACGGAATCACCTGGAAGCGATCGCCGGCGTGCACAATCTGATAGAACTGCGGCAGGTTGAAATTGATAAAGCTGGAGCCGTAGGTAAAGCGATCGTGCGACGACGAATAGAAGCGGCTGACGTCACGCACCAGCTCCTCTTTGCTGCCTTCGCAATGGTGATACACCTCCACCCGGTTGCTTTCATCCAGGATATAGATGTTGAAGCCGCGATCGTCACTGGTGTCTTCAAAGAAGAACTGAATGATGCCTTCGCTGGCGTAGCCGTTGACCACCGGCGGTAGCTGCGTCTGGTTCGATTCAACTTTGATCGACAAACCGTGCAGCTTGTTGTTGGAAATCGCGCCGTAAAACTCGACCGCGTTTTCCAGCTTCTGCACTGAGACGCTCATGCGCTCGAAAAACAGGCCCCAGGTCTGACCGGCCATGCGCAGCGCTTTAAAGCGGCCTGGCTCCTGACACGTGCTCGACAGGCGCAGCTCAATGCATTCCGACACCAGCTGCTGCACGCGGGTACGAATCAGGCCGCGCAGATGCTGGCTGTAGCAGAATACTTCTACCGTGTCCGGCGGTGCGGCGTCCTGATGCATTTTGCCCAGAATGGTTTTCAGCGCTTCAATCATCGCCTGCTCGCCGCTGAAGTGCAGCGTACGCACTTCGTTCCACGAGTTGCGGTACAGCAGATCGATGCTGCCGATCAGGCACTGCTGCTGCTGACCAAAGCTAAACACATCCAGCTTGCGGAAGTCGAAGTGCACCACCTGATTGCGGAACGCCGAGGTCGGATCGTGTTCGAGGTTAACGATGATCGCCAGATGCCGGATTTCGCACGGGCTGTAGAGCGCTTTCGGCGTCGGCGCGGGCAGACGCAGCGGGAAGTGGCTGGACACATCGTTGACCAGCTCCTGCAGACGCGGCAGATCGCAGAACTCGTTGCCCTTGATGTGCAGACGGGTTTTGCGCGTCAGCAGTCCGTTAAACCACGCCCATGCCACTAACTTGTTGAGATAGCGGTTATATTCCAGCGGCTGATGGCTGATGATTGAGCTCATGTCCGGCGACTGGTTATACAGATACCAGCCGGCACGGTTGGCGCGCCCGGCCGGCACATGAATAAAGGTCAGGTTCTCTTCCGACAGATCGGGCGAGATTTGCGGGTTCACCAGCGTGACTTTGCCCGGCAGCGCTTCAAACGCGGCGTACAATTTACGCGTCAGCACGCCGATGTCCTGCGGGCTGGCGCTTACGCTTAAATTGTTGCGACGGGCAAAACGGATCAGGTTGCGATAGCTCTGCATCATCGCATCCAGCAGCTCGTTGTGCGCCTCGCGCACCCGTTCGATTTTCCACTGCGCGCGATTATCCAGCACCGCCAGCTTCTCATCGTCCCAGCACCACTCTTTCACCAGCTGCGACAGGATTTCACGCCGCCAGCCCGCGCGCGGATGCTGCTCCTCGCTGGAGAGTTTTTCGCACACTTTGAGGTAGAAACAGCGGCGCACCAGGTCGAGGCGTGCGGTGTCATCGACGCTGGTCAGGTAGCGCGTTACGCGCTCCAGCATCATGCAGTAGGGATCCAGACCGAAGCAGACAATTTCGCCGTCGTGCAGCCGCTGTTTGATATCCATCGCCAGCAGCTGCGTGTTCGGGTATTCCCAGCTGTAAGCTTCCAGCAGCAGGGTTTTCAGCACCGCTTTGTACGGCGAATCGATACTTTTATACAGCTGCCACAGGCTGGCACCGAAATACTCTTCAGCCGACAGCGTGCCGAGACCGCCGAGATCCAGCCACTCATTCGGCGTCAGCACGCCCTGTGAATAGAGCGACATCACGTAATCGTCGTAGCGATGTTCTTCTTCGCTAGGCACCATGTTCCACAGAATGCGTTTGCCCGCCATGCGCACGGCGGTACGGTAGAACTCATCCAGCAGTAAAATATGTTGGGTAGAACCGCAGTCCTCACCGCCGAGGCTGCCGCTCTCATTGTGGCGGAAACGGTTTTCGTCGATCAGGAAGAAGCTGACTTCCACACCCAGCGACACACACCATTTTTGCAGGAGGGTGCACTTGCGCTGCAGATTGAGACGCTCTTCGTTATCCAGCCATGACTGATGGCATACCCAGATGTCGAGATCGGAGACGCTGTTCTGGCCGACGGACGAGGTGCTGCCCATCGAGTAGATGCCGGTGATAGGCAGTTCACCCTTCACCGCGCTGCTGAGGTCGAGCGGATGGTCGCCCGCTAACTGTTGCAGCAGCTGCTGCTGGTTTTCATCAGGCGCAAAGAAGCTGACGCCATGGGGAACGTTACCTTCAAGGTAACCCGGTATCAGCGGATCATGATAATGCAGTAATGTTGGCAGCAGACTATAGACGTGCTGGAAAGCAGGTCCCATGGCAGCCAGTGCGCGATCTACACGCAGCTGGTTTATCGCATCCAGTCTCTGTTTCAGTGTCTCAATGTAGAGGTACAAGACGTTTCGCCTGATTGTCCCAGTGTTAAGCACCCTGTTTCCAAAATCTGCCGCTTAATAATAAAGATGTCGGGCAAATTATAGCTGGAAACGTGATCAATCTAACACCTAGAAGATTGACCGTAAAGAAAGTTGCGCTACCTGACAGTTTAGCACGTTCCAAACGTAGCCCTGCATTTTCAGACTCCAGCCTCAGAATCTGACGCCGTAAAAAGCGGGCTCCGGTCTGAGATTGCAGCCTAGTCAATCCGTTGAAACTGACAGCATTCCCCTATCAATGATAGGATAATCGATAAACGACCAAAATGGTTAACAGCATGTTAAACAAAATTTTCAGAATTGCTACCAGGCAAAGCCCGCTTGCCTTATGGCAGGCACAATATGTCCAACAGCGCCTGATGGCTGCGCATCCCGGCTTGCAGGTTGAGCTGATGCCGATGGTCACCAAAGGTGATGTCATCCTTGATACGCCGCTGGCGAAAGTGGGTGGCAAAGGACTGTTTGTCAAAGAGCTTGAGCTGGCGATGCTGGAAAACCGTGCCGATATGGCGGTGCATTCCATGAAAGATGTGCCGGTCGATTTTCCCGACGGTCTGGGACTAGTGACCATCTGCGAGCGCGAAGATCCGCGCGACGCGTTCGTCTCTAATCATTATTCCTCGATCGACGCGCTGCCGCAGGGCGCAGTGGTCGGCACGTCCAGCCTGCGTCGCCAGTGCCAGATCAGCGCACGGCGCCCGGATCTAGTGATCCACTCGCTGCGCGGTAACGTCGGTACGCGTCTCAGCAAACTGGACGCTGGCGAGTATGACGCCATCATTCTTGCTGCCGCCGGGCTGAAACGCCTTGGACTGGAAGATCGCATTCGCCAGGCGCTACCGGCGGAGTTTTCCCTGCCGGCGGTGGGCCAGGGCGCGGTCGGCATTGAGTGCCGCCTCGACGATCAGCCGTTAATTACGCTGCTGCAGGCGCTGAACCACAGCGACACAGCAGTCTGCGTTCGCGCCGAGCGCGCCATGAATACCCGTCTCGAAGGCGGCTGTCAGGTGCCGATCGGCAGTTTTGCAGTGCTGGAAGACGATCAGCTGTGGCTACGCGGCCTGGTCGGTGCGCCGGATGGCAGTCAGATGGTGGTGGGCGAACGCCGCGGCCCGCGTGAACAGGCCGAACAGATGGGGATCTCGCTGGCCGAAGAGCTGCTGGACGGCGGCGCGCGCGACATTCTGCGTGAAGTTTATCAGGGACAGCCGCCCGCATGACTATCCTCGTGACCCGTCCGGAACCCGCCGCCAGCGAACTGGTCGCACGCCTGCGCAGCCAAGGCAAACTGGCGTGGTCGTATCCGCTGATTGAATTCACGCCGGGTCGCGATCTCCCCCAACTGCCGCTAAAGCTGGCCGCCCTGCAGCCCGGTGAACTGGTATTTCTGCTGTCGCAGCAGGTGGTGCACTTTGCCCAGCCAGCTTTACAGCAGCAGCGCAGCGCGTGGCCGGCATTTCTCGACTATTATGCCATTGGTCACAGCACCGCGCTGGCGCTGCACACCGTCAGTAATCTGAAAGTTGACTATCCGCATGCGCGGGAAACCAGCGAAGAGCTGGTGCGGCTGAATCGCCTGCAGCAGGTCAGCGGCAAGCGTGCGCTGATTCTGCGCGGCAGTCCGGGCCGTGAGCTGCTGGCGGAGACGCTGATCGCCCGCGGCGCGGACGTGCAATACTGTGAGTGCTATCAGCGCTGTGAAAAGCAGTACGACGGCGCGATTGAAGGCCGTCGCTGGCGCGATCGCGGTATCACCACGCTGGTGGTGACCAGCGGTGAAATGTTACAACAACTGTTTGCGCTGTTTCCGCCAATCGATCGGCGGGAATGGCTGCTGCACTGTCGACTACTGGTCGTCAGTGAACGTTTGGCTACCCAGGCCGCCGAATTAGGCTGGCAGGAGATTGAGGTAGCCGATGGTGCGGATAACGACGCGCTGCTGCGTGCGTTACGCTGAACTTAACATTGGGATGAGCCACAATGACGGAACAAAAAGACTCCTCCGCCATGGTTGAAGAAACCACCCCTGCGGACACTTCCCCGACGCCAGCCAGCCAGCAGCCTCGTGCGAAAAAGAGCGACGGCAAGGTGCTGAGCGCGGTGGCAATTGTCATTGCACTGGCGATTGGCGCGGGACTTTACCTGAATGGGAAACACCAGGCCGACTTACAGGCTCAGACTAACCAGAACCTGAGCGAGCAGCTGAG
Source organism: Type-A symbiont of Plautia stali (assembly GCF_059731155.1). Lineage (NCBI taxonomy): Bacteria > Type-A symbiont of Plautia stali. The sequence continues at coordinate 3,648,724 of NZ_AP035891.1, forward strand.
CGCCCTGCAGCAGCAACTGGGCAGCGATAAACAACAGCTCTCGCAGCAGCTGGCGGACGCCAACACCGCGCTGCAGGAAGCGCGCAGCCAGCAGGATAACAGCGCCAAAGAGCTGGAGACGCTGCGTGAAAAAGTGGCCACCATTTCCGGCAACGATACCCGCACCTGGCTGCTGGCGCAGGCCGACTACCTTGTCAAACTGGCGGGTCGCAAACTGTGGAGCGATCAGGACGTCACCACCGCGGCAGCGCTGCTGAAAAGCGCGGACATCAGCCTGGCGGAGATGAATGATCCCAGCATCATGAACGTGCGCCGCGCGCTGACCCAGGATATCAGTTCACTGGCGGCGGTCAGCCAGGTGGACTACGACGGCATCATCCTCAAGCTGAACCAGTTGTCGAACGGCGTGGATAATCTGCGTCTGGCCGATAACGACAGCGATGAATCGCCGATGGATGCCGACAGCGGTGAGCTCTCCCGCTCGCTGCACGAGTGGCGTCAGAATCTTGTGAAGAGCTGGCACAACTTCATGGATGATTTCATCACCATCCGCCGCCGCGATAACACCGCGCAGCCGCTGCTGGCGCCGAATCAGGATGTTTATCTGCGCGAAAACATCCGTTCGCGTCTGCTGATTGCCGCGCAGGCGGTGCCGCGCCATCAGGATGAGATCTACAAACAGTCCATCGATGCGGTATCCACCTGGGTGCGTGCCTGGTACGACACTAACGATGCGGCGACCAAAGCCTTCCTCGCCCAACTCGACGAGCTGAGTCAGCAGAGTATTTCAATGGACGTGCCGGACACGCTTGAGAGCCAGGCGCTGCTGGAAAAACTGATGCAAACACGCGTGCGCAATCTGCTGGCGCAGCCATCGGCTGCGGCTGATCAACAGGGAGGCTAACCATGCTGAAAGTATTGGTGCTTTTCCTGCTGCTGATTGCCGGCATTGTGCTGGGGCCGATGGTTGCCGGCCATCAGGGCTACGTGCTGATCCAGACCGATAACTGGAACATTGAGACCAGCGTCACCGGTCTGGCCATCATCCTGATTCTCAGCCTGCTGGTGATTCTGCTGGTCGAGTGGATTCTGCCTCGCCTGTTCCGCACCGGCGCCCGCACCCGCGACTGGTTCACCGGGCGTAAACGTCGCAGCGCCCAGCGTCACACGCAAAGCGCGCTGATGAAGCTGGCGGAAGGCGATTATCGTCACGTAGAAAAGCTGCTGTCTAAGAATGCCGATCACGCCGATCAGCCGGTGGCGAACTATCTGCTGGCGGCAGAAGCGGCGCAGCAGCGCGGCGATGAAATCCGTGCTAACCAGCATCTGGAGCGCGCCGCTGAGCTCTCCGAGAACGATACCATTCCGGTTGAGATCACCCGCGTGCGCCTGCAGCTGGCGCGTAACGAAGATCACGCCGCGCGTCACGGTATCGATCGCCTGCTGGAAGTGGCCCCGCGCCATCCGGAAGTGCTGCGTCTGGCGGAGCAGGCTTATATCCGCACCGGCGCCTGGGGCGCACTGCTGGATATCCTGCCCTCCATGCAGAAGGCGCAGATTAACGATGAGAACCAGCGTAACGCGCTGCAGCAGCAGGCGTGGCTGGGTCTGATGAATCAGGCCATGGCCGATCAGGGCAGCGAAGGCCTGAAAAAATGGTGGCAGAACCAGAGTCGCAAAACCCGCCAGGAGACCGCACTGCAGGTGGCGATGGCTGAGCATTTGATCGAGTGCGACGACCCGGACACAGCGCAAAGCATCGTGCTGGAAGGGCTGAAGCGTCAGTATGACGATCGGCTGGTGCTGCTGATGCCGCGTATCAAAAGCGGTGATCCGCAGGCACTGGAGAAAGCGCTGCGTCAGCAAATTAAGCAGCACGGTGCCACGCCGCTGTTGCACAGCACGCTCGGCCAGCTTCTGATGCGTCACGGTGAATGGCAGCAGGCCGCAGAAGCCTTCCAGCAGGCGCTGGCACAGCGTCCGGATGGCTTTGACTACGCCTGGCTGGCGGACGTTTACGATCGCCTGCATCGTCCGGAAGACGCGGCTAAAATGCGTCGCGAAGGTCTGTTACTGACGCTGAAGAACAATCCTGGCGCCTGATTTTACTGTTGTTATTTTTGTGCACGCCGGGCCAGTCCCGGCTTTTTTTTGCCTGAAAGAGCGTGCAGGGAATACGGCATCAATCCGTGAACGGCAGATAAAAAAACACCTGCCAGAAGCAGGTGTAACATCAGGTAGGTAAGACAACTGATGGTATCCGACTCAACGTAATGTCCTTCTTACTGCAGTAGCGCGTGCACGTTACTGCCAGCTGGACAACGGATACCGTAAGGGGCTCTGCATCATTCCTAGGTTTATGTTGCATCCGCAAACATAAGAGGTGGAATGAGCATCTACGCAGGGATTATTGCACAAAGCGTGCCAGAATGGCATGAATTACAGGAAGTTATTTTATATCAGTCAGTTAGCCAGGCAGCAGGGACAGGCCGCGAGGGCAACGTCGGGAATATGCGACACACCAGCCTAAAACAGGCTCTGATGAGCGACAAGTTGTGCAAGGAAAGGCAAGGCTGTTAAAAATCAAAATGTTACATGTCGCGCAATAGCGACAGCTCCCTCGACGACTCTTCCTTCGCTGCGCCCGGCTCAAAACCTCCTGCGGAGGTTCTTATCCTCTTTTACTACGAACGAAAAAAGCCCGCTTTTTGCAAAGCGGGCTTTTCGAATATGGTCGGCGAGAGAGGATTCGAACCTCCGACCCACTGGTCCCAAACCAGTTGCGCTACCAAGCTGCGCTACTCGCCGATTTTGTACTGCCTGTTACTGCTTACTTGTTTTGCCTAGTGCGAAGAGAAGGACTTGAACCCTCACGTCCGTAAGAACACTAACACCTGAAGCTAGCGCGTCTACCAATTTCGCCACCTTCGCATGTCCCAGCAAAATCTGGGGTGGCTAATGGGACTCGAACCCACGACAACTGGAATCACAATCCAGGGCTCTACCAACTGAGCTATAGCCACCATAATTCTGGTGCGTAAGCGTAACCGCATTACTCAATGCACTGCATAACGCGGTTAAACCAACCACCGAAGCTCTTGCGCACAAACTAAATGGCGCGCCCGACAGGATTCGAACCTGAGACCTCTGCCTCCGGAGGGCAGCGCTCTATCCCGCTGAGCTACGGGCGCGTAGCGCCGTTGCGGATGGGCATCCTACGTATTTGACTCCAAGCTGTCCAGTGCTTTTTCATAAAAAAATCGCGTTTGCTTACGCTTTGTGCATTCCGTCGATAAATAACGCAATTTGCCTGCTTAACCTGCCGTAATTACAGCACTATTCCTGCCGCGTTACAGATCGCCGCGCCAGTGATAGCGTAAATATTTCAGCAGTTTTAACTGACGGCGCCAGCGTGATGGCTGGCGTATCAGGCGATATAGCCACTCCAGCCCTAATTGTTGCCAGATGCGCGGCGCACGCGTGACGTTGCCAGTAAAGACGTCATAGGTGCCGCCGACGCCCATATACAGCGCGTGCGGCCAGTATTCACGGCAGTCGCGCATCAGCAGCTCCTGGCGCGGCGATCCCTGCGCCACGGTCACAATCTGCGCGCCGCTGGCTGCAATGCGCGCAAATAGCGCCTCGCGCTCTGCAGGGGCGAAATAGCCGTTCTGGCTGCCCACGATGTTGACGTTCCACTGACGGCGTAATTTATCGCAGGTTTCCTGCAGCACCTGCTCACGCCCGCCGATTAAAAACACCGGAATACCGCTGCGGCCCGCCTGTTCCATCAGCGCTTCCCACAGATCGGCGCCGGCGATGCGGTTCACCGTCAGCTGCGGGTATTTTTTACGCAGCGAACGCACAATGCTGATGCCGTCCGGGTACTTGATCTCCGCTGCGGCGATCAGCGCGCGCAGCTGGGCATCCTCTTCCAGCGTCAGCATCTTTTCGGCGTTGATCGCCACCAGCGTGCAGCTGCGCGGCTTCCCGTCCGGCAGCAGGAAGTGAAGAAAGCTCGCCATATCAGCGAAAGCGTGTAAATCGATGCCGCGCAGGGTATAACGCGGATGATCGGTTTCCATGGTCGGTATTTCCCGTCAGGCCCGGAGGTTAAGCAGAGCGCGATAAAACTGGCTCCGCGTGCGGGCGAATCAGCCCGGCACGCGCTAACAGCCAGAAAAGTAACTTCGCCAGCCCAACGCAGGCGGCGAAAATCAGGCAAAAGAACACCACGCGCGAGCCGAATGCATCCAGCCCTTCGCGCGCCAGCACGATCATATTGAACACCGCGCCAAAGCAGAAGCTTTGCAAAATGGCACCGCTGTAGCGGTTGCCTGCTTCGCGCCCCTGCTGGTAGAGAGAATCAAACCCTTTCATCAACAGCCCGACCGCTATCGCCCCAAGGGGAATAAAGCCTGCGCCGCCCATGATCAGCAGCGAACCGAGCAACGTGGGCGAAATCGCCAGCCCGGAGTGATTATTCAGCACTTCCCAGGTGAAATAGTTGGCGCTGTTGAGCACCATCGATGGCCGATCCGACCACAGCCAGCCAGGGATAGACACGTAGAAATCACGCCATATCGGTGCCAGCCCCTGAAAATCGATTTTATCGTAATTCTGCAGCAGCAGCGCAAGGTTTTCCCACGGCGAAAAGGTGTCACGCGTCAGATAGAGAAACGTGTAAAACGCTTCATCACCCACCACGTCCAGATTGTAACGACGCAGCGCCAGCCAGAACATGCCGCCAATCGCCATCACGCCGGCGCCCACCAGCATCCATAGCGTAATCCAGCCGCGCGTAATGCCGATGAACAGGAACAGCGCAAAGGCGATGATGATATTGGCGCGCGTACCGCCCACCAGCGCATAGGTCAGCAGACCAAACGCCACAGTGATCAGCAAAAACAGCAGCCACTGGCGCTGGGTAGGATTAAGGAAATAGCGGATCAGCATCGCCGGAATGAAGAAGTAGAAGAAACGCTTGAGCGCCACGCCGGAAACTTCGCAGGAAAAGATCTGGTTGTAGGCCGACAGCCGGAACAGCAGCAGGTCGTTACGCGTAAAGAACACCGTGACGGTTCCCACCGCCACCAGCGCCAGCAGCAGGCAGGTCAGATGGGTTTCCACCCGGTTCATCGTCAGCCAGGGTTTGCGCGACTCCGCCTGCACAGGCCGCAGCCGCACTTTGTAGCTGACGTAATAGATGGCGTAGAAACTGGTGGCGGCCAGCAGCGCCTGCAGCAGATAGTCTGCCGGCACCACGCTGACGTTAAAGCGGAATACCAGCACGCTGGTCAGCGGAAAGCCAAAGTAAAAGGTCAGTAAAAACAGCAGGGTAAAGAACAGGTGGAAATTAAAACGCACCCGTTTAAATTCGCGCCAGGTCAGCGTCAGAATGAAGCCCAGCGAAAACAGATACACCACCAGCAGACCACTAAACTGCAGCAGGCTCATGTTGACTCCCTTTCACTCTCCGCCAGCGCGTGGCGCCATCCCGCCAGATAGCCTGGGGCAAAAAAGGCGATAGCGGAACGATCGCACTGCGCCAGCTGACGCTGCGCCTCCGCCACGCGCGTGCGATCCAGCGCATCAGCGCTAAATAACACCGGCAGCCCCTGCTCGCTCAGGTCACGCCAGAACGGATTCTTACGGTTAACCACAAACGGAATACCGGCCTGAATCAGCAGGCACAACGTACCGATGCCCTGCTGACGCTCAAACATAAAATAACCGAGCTGACAGCGACTCAGCAATTGCAGATAGGCAGTGAAGTCGATGCGGTCGCGCAGCAGGGTCACCTGGCCGCGCGGAAACAGGCGCTGTGCGGCGGCATCAATCTCATCGATGTACTCATAGTTACTGGCCGGATAACCGAGCGGGATCACCACGTTAACCTGTTCACCAAACTGGCGGCGAATCGCCTGCAATCCCTCAATGTGCCGGTTGCTGCGATCGCCCGAGTTGCCGAGCAGAATGGTAAAGCTGTCGCTGGCGGCAGGTGCGGGTATCGCGGCCTCCGGCATGCGCGTTGGAAAATAGAGCAGCGAAGTGGGCACGCGCGGATGGCGCTGCTGGAAAAAGTGCAGATCGCCGCGCGTGGCAAACACCTGCGCCATGCGCCCCTGCGCGATACGCCGCAGCAGATAAAACAGGCGGTACTTCAGCCCGGCGCCCTCTTCGTAGAGATCGGCGCCCCAGACGTGCCAGAACGCCTGCTGTCGCCGCAGCTTGCCGCTGAGCAGCGCCAGCCACAGGCGCGGATTGAACTGGCCGTGAAAGAAGAAGCGCTGACGGCGATCGGCGGCGCGTGCGATCACCGCCTGCGCCAGCGCGCGCTTGCTGGGATACACGTCGATCTGCAGCTGAGGATAGGCCAGCAGGGTATCCGGCGCGGCCGATACCACCATAAACTGACGCGGCGCGTCGGCTGGCGATTCAACGCTCATAACGTCGTTAAAGAAGCGCAGCAGCGTGTGATTGTGATGCGGGATATCGGAGCCCAGCACGTGAAATAGCGTCATTTTTTCCGGCAATAAATCAAGAAAGCGCCACAACAAAGGGCAAAGTAGAGCACGTAGGTCGCCATATAAGCCTGCGCCGCTCCCGCCGTTCCGTGCAGTGGGATCAGCCAGTGCGCAAAGGCGGTCAGCAGCACAAACTGGCTGATTTCCGTGAGAATATAAAAGCGCAGTGAGGCTTTGGCGATCACCAAGTATCCGAAAACATAGGCGCCTACTTTAAAAACGTCACCGCACAACTGCCAGACAAAAAGATCGCGCATGGCGCTGAACTGCGGGGAAAACAACAGCCAGATGGCGACATCGCGCAGCAGCCAGACGCAAAAGCTGGCCGCCGCTACCGCCGGCAGCACAAAGCGCAGCGCGCGGCCAATTTCCCGCGCGATGTCGGCTTTATGCTCCAGCCGCGCCAGCGTCGGCAGCAGCCAGACGCTGAACGTGGCGGTGATAAATTGCAGATACGCATCGGAGATGCTGGTGACGCCCTGCCACAGCCCGACCTGCGCCCAGCCCTGCTGCTGCGCCAGCAGATTACGCATCATCACCCAAGCCACCGGCAGGGTCACGGCCGTAATCAGTGCCATCAGGGTAAATTTGGCCAGATTACGCGCCAGCGCCGGCTGCCACTGCGGCATCAGCCAGCGCAGCGGCAGTTCCTCGCGGTGGCGTCGCAGCATCCACAGCGCCGGCCCGACCAGCAGCGCCGGCACCAGCGCCAGCCCGACCAGCGCACCGGCGTAGCCCCCCAGCCACCAGCACAGCACATAACCCATCACGCCGATCAGGCTGCCGGCGATCAGCGCCAGCGCGTTACCGCGCGCATCGCGAAAACCTTTCAGCAGCGCCAGCGTCAGGTTGGCCCAGGCAATGCCCAGCTGCAAAAAGGCGACGATGCGCACCACGTTTTGCCAGGCGGCGTGGCCAAACAGCGCCCGGCTGATGGGCTCCGCCGCCAGCAGAAACAGCAGCGCCAGCAGCGTGGAAAACCCCAGCACCATTGCCGACGCGGTGCCGGTCAAGGCGCGCAGCTGCACCGGCTGCTGGCGGAACTGCGCGACATAGGTGGTTACGCCGTTGAAGATACCCGCGCCGGCCAGCACGCCGAGCACGGTAATCAGCTGGCGAAAGTTACCCGCCTGGCCGACGCCCTCGGGGCCGAAGCTTACTGCCAGCAGTTTCACCACCAGCAGGCCAGCGACAATTTTTACCAGCGTGGACGAGGCGGTCCACACTGAGGCTCTGGCTAACGACATCAGGCAAAGAAGCTCAGCAGCGAACTGATCACCGTACGCTGATTGTTGTCCGACAGATTGTAGAACAGCGGCAGCCGCAGCAGCCGCTCGCTCTCGCGCGTAGTGAACGCATCCGTGCCGTGGAAGCGGCCAAAGCGCGTGCCGGCCGGCGAGGAGTGCAGCGGGATATAGTGGAACACGGTGAGGATCTCCGCTTCCTTCATCCAGTTAATCAGCGCCTGGCGATCCTCGCCGTCGCGCAATTTGAGATAAAACATGTGGGCGTTGTGACGGCAGCTGGCCGGCACCGCCGGTAACGCAATGCGCCCGCTGGCCGCCAGCGGCTGCAGCGCGTCGTAATAGTTTTGCCACAGGCGCAGACGCTGCTGGTTGATGCGTTCCGCCGCTTCCAGCTGTGCCCACAGATAAGCCGCCTGCAAATCCGCCATCAGGTAGCTGGAACCAATATCGCGCCAGGTATATTTATCCACCTGTCCGCGGAAGAACTGGCTGCGGTTGGTGCCTTTTTCGCGGATGATCTCCGCACGCTCGATCAGTTTCGCCTCGTTGATCAGCGTAGCGCCGCCTTCACCGCCGGCGGTGTAGTTTTTCGTCTCATGGAAGCTGAAGCAGCCAATATGGCCGATGGTGCCCAGCGCGCGCCCTTTGTACTGCGACATCACGCCCTGCGCCGCATCTTCAATCACATACAGCTGATGCTTCGCCGCCAGCGCCATGATGGTATCCATCTCGCACGCCACGCCCGCGTAGTGCACCGGCACGATGGCGCGCGTTTTCGGCGTGATTGCCGCTTCAATCTGCGTTTCGTCAATATTCAGCGTATCCGGACGCACGTCGACGAACACAATGGTGGCGCCGCGCAGCACGAAGGCGTTGGCGGTGGAGACAAAGGTGTAGCTCGGCATGATCACTTCATCGCCGGGCTGGATATCGATCAGCAGCGCGGCCATCTCCAGCGAAGCGGTGCACGAGGGCGTCAGCAGCACTTTTTTGCTGCCAAAGTGCTGCTCCATCCACTGCTGACAGCGCCGGGTAAAGCCGCCGTCGCCGCACAGCTTGCCGCTGGCCATCGCCGACTGCATATAGTCAACTTCGGTGCCCACAACTGGGGGCGCGTTAAATGGGATCATCAGGCTTTCCTGTAAAACCAGTAGGCGGTGCTTTCCAGCCGGGCACCGCTGCGTAAATAGAGGCGCATCGCCGTAAGATTGCTGAGCTGGGTTGCGACCCGCAGACGCTCGAGCTGGCGCACCCGGCCCCAGTCGGCTGCCGCCAGCAGCAAACGCTGACCGACGCCGTTGCCCTGCGCCGCCGGCAGCACCGCGAGCAGACCGATACGCGCGTCACCGGCGACTTCGCGCATTGAGACGAAACCCTGCAGCGCACCCTGCTCGTCGCAGGCGATCAGACACTGGTGATCAAAAGTGCCGCGCACCGCGTTCTCAATCCACTGTGCGTAGAAGCGGCCGCTGTCTTCAGCGTCAAACCAGGGGGCACGAAAACGGCTCTGGCTAAACGCCTGGGCCGCTGCCGCGCGCAGCTGCGGGATCTGCGCTTCGCGCGCGATGCACACGCCGGTCTGCCGTTCGGTGCGTTTGATATTGATCGCCAGATCCGTTTCGCCTTCCACCAGCTGAAAACCGTGCTGGCTCAGCGCATCTATCGCCGCGCTGGCCTGCGCCGGCACCTTAACCTGCCACAGCGTGTAAGGCTGCTGTAGCGCCTCGGCCAGCGGCACATCGCCGTCCAGCGTCAGCCGCGCCGTGGCGCAGTGGAAGAAGTCGCTCTCCCACGCGAGGGGATCAATACTGACGCGGACGGGCATGCAGAATATCCAGTAAATACTGGCCGTAGCCGGTTTTGGTCAACGCCTGAGCGGCTGCCAGCAGCTGCTCATCGCTCAGCCAGCCGTTGCGCCAGGCAATCTCTTCGATGCAGGCAATTTTAAAGCCTTGGCGTTTCTCCACTGTTTGCACGAACACGCTGGCCTCAATCAGGCTGTCGTGGGTGCCGGTGTCCAGCCAGGCAAAGCCGCGCCCCAGCAGCTCCACCGCCAGTTCGCCCTGCTCCAGATACATCTGGTTGATGGCGGTGATTTCCAGCTCGCCGCGCGCCGAAGGCTGCACCTGCTTCGCAAACTCCACCACGCGGTTATCGTAAAAGTAGAGGCCGGTGACTGTCCAGCGCGATTTCGGCTGCTGCGGCTTCTCCTCAATCGACAGCGCGTTGAAGTCGTCGTCAAACTCCACCACGCCAAAACGCTCCGGATCCATGACCTGATAGGCAAAGACCGTGGCGCCGCGGCTGCGTGCGGCAACCTTTTTCAGTTTCGGACTGAAGCCCTGGCCGAAGTAGAGATTGTCGCCCAGCACCAGACAACAGCTGTCGTCGCCAATAAAGGATTCACCGATGATAAAGGCCTGCGCCAGGCCATCCGGGCTCGGCTGCTCGGCATACTGCAGCTGCAGGCCAAATTCACTGCCATCCCCCAGCAGCCGCTCAAAATGGGCGCGATCGTCCGGCGTGGTAATAATAAGAATGTCGCGAATCCCCGCCAGCATCAGCACCGACAGCGGATAGTAGATCATCGGTTTGTCGTACACCGGCAGCAGCTGCTTGGATATCGCCCGGGTTATCGGGTGCAGGCGCGTTCCCGAGCCACCGGCTAAGATGATACCTTTCATCGTTGCTCCTCCTGCATGCGTGCTTAACGCGGGGTGGCTAAGCCCAGTCGCTCGCCGCGATAACTGCCGTTGAGAATCGCCTGCCACCACTGCGGATTGGCCAGATACCACTGCACGGTTTCGCGGATGCCGCTGTCGAATGTCTCCTGCGGCGTCCAGCCCAGTTCACGGGCGATTTTACTGGCATCAATGGCATAGCGCAGGTCGTGGCCAGGACGATCGTGGACAAAGGTGATCAGTTCCCGGTAGCTGCTCAGCCCGGCAGCGCGCTGTTGCGGTGCCAGCTCATCCAGCAAATCACACAGCGTCTCCACCACCTCAATATTGCGCCGCTCGTTGTGGCCGCCAATGTTGTAGGTCTCTCCTACTTTGCCGCTGCTGACCACGGTGTACAGCGCACGGGCGTGATCTTCCACATACAGCCAGTCACGAATCTGGCTGCCGTTGCCGTACACCGGCAGCGGCTTACCGGCCAGCGCATTGATAATGGTGAGGGGAATCAGTTTTTCCGGGAAATGGTAAGGGCCATAGTTGTTGGAACAGTTGGTGACCACCACAGGCAGCCCGTAGGTGCGCAGCCACGCGCGCACCAGATGGTCGCTGCTGGCTTTGGTCGCCGAGTAAGGGCTGCTCGGGGCGTACGGCGTGGTTTCGGTAAAGAAATCTTCCGTGCCGTGCAGATCGCCAAACACTTCGTCGGTGGAGATATGGTGCAGAATGAAGCCCTTCTTGCGCTCATCTGTCATACCGTTCCAGTAATGGCGCGTCGCCTCCAGCAGCTGGTAGGTGCCGACAATGTTGGTTTCGACAAAGGCGATTGGCCCGTCAATCGAGCGGTCCACGTGACTCTCTGCCGCCAGATGCATGATGCAGTCCGGCTGGTACTGCGCCAGCACGCGATCCAGCGCGGCGCGGTCGCAGATATCGACCTGCTCAAAAGCAAAGCGCGCATCCTGCTCAACCGGTGCCAGCGACACCAGATTGCCGGCATAACTTAGCTTATCCACCACCACCACCCAGTGGTCGGTATTGGCAATAAGGAAGCGCACCAGCGCGGAGCCAATAAAACCGGCGCCGCCGGTGACTAAAAACTGTTTCATCGCCAGACTCCTTTGGTATCCACAATCCACGGCTGCGTCACCTGTTCAGGAGTGACGGCGCGGAACTGCGCATGATCGACCAGCATCACCAGGATGTCGGCGTGTTGCAGGGCATCAGCCATCGGCACCAGCGTAGCGCGATCGGCGAGCTGCGGCGGAATGTCCGCCACATGCGGCTCGACCACCCAGCTGCGGCCGCGGTGCCAGCCCGCAATACGCTGCGCCACCGACATCGCCGGGCTTTCACGCAGGTCATCGATATTAGGTTTGAATGCCAGACCGAAGCAGGCGATGGTCACGTCCGTGGCACGCTTGCCGCTGGCCGTCAGGCACTCGGCCAGCGCCTGTTTAACCTGATCCAGCACCCAGCCCGGCTTGGCATCGTTAACCTCACGCGCGGTACGAATCAGCCGTGCCTGCTGCGGATTTTGCGCCACGATAAACCACGGGTCGACCGCGATGCAGTGGCCGCCGACGCCCGGTCCCGGCTGCAGGATATTGACGCGCGGATGGCGGTTCGCCAGCGCAATCAGTTCCCACACGTTGATCCCCTGTTCGGCGCAGATCAGCGACAGTTCGTTGGCAAAGGCGATGTTCACATCGCGGAAACTGTTTTCCGTCAGCTTGCACATCTCTGCGGTACGCGCGTTAGTTTCCACGCACTCGCCGCGCAGGAAAATGCGATACAGCTCGCTGGCGCGCGCCGAACAGGCCGGCGTCATGCCACCAATTACGCGGTCATTTTCCAGCAGCTCGACCATCACTTTCCCCGGCAGCACGCGCTCCGGGCAGTAAGCGATAAACACGTCAGGCTGCTCGCCGTGCTGCGGGAAGCGCAGATCCGGGCGCGCCGCCGCCAGCCATTGCGCCATCTGTTCAGTGGCGCCCACCGGCGAAGTTGATTCGAGGATCACCAGATCGCCGGCCTTCAGCACCGGCGCAATCGACAGCGCGGCCGCCTGCACGTAGCTGAGATCCGGCTGATGATCGCCGACAAACGGTGTCGGCACGGCAATCAGAAAGGCGTCGGCAGCTTCAGGCTGGGTGGTGGCGCGCAGGTTGCCGTTGTGCACCGCTGCGCGCACCACGTCGCCCAGCTCAGGCTCGACGATATGAATTTCGCCGCGATTAATGGTTTCCACCGCGCGCGCATTGATATCCACGCCGATGACCTGTTTCCCGTGCGAAGCAAAAACGGCTGCCGTCGGCAGCCCAATGTAGCCCAGTCCGATAACGGAAATGGTTGAAAAACGCATAGTTAAACTCTGTGTTGTTTAAGTGCCTGCAGGATGCGCGCGCAGGCATGGCCGTCGCCATACGGATTGTGCGCGCGGCTCATCGCCTGCCATGCCTCGTCGTCCTGCAGCAGCAGGCTGACTTCAGCAACAATTTTATTCACGTTGGTGCCGACCAGCTTCACCGTACCGGCCGCAACCGCTTCCGGCCGCTCGGTGGTTTCGCGCATCACCAGCACCGGTTTGCCCAGCGACGGCGCCTCTTCCTGGATGCCACCGGAATCGGTAAGAATCAGCCAGGCACGATTCATCAGCCAGACAAACGGCAGGTACTCCTGCGGCTCAATCAGAATGATATTGTTGATACCGCTCAGAATACGGTTCACCGGCTCGCTGACGTTAGGATTGAGGTGCACCGGATAGACGATTTGCAGCTGCGGATGCTGACGCGCCAGCTGCGCCAGCGCGCTGCAGATGCGTTCAAACCCTTCGCCAAAACTTTCGCGCCGATGGCCGGTAACCAGAATCAGCTTTTTGTCGGCCTCAAGGAACGGGTAACGCGCCGCTAGGCGGGCATTGAGATCGGCATCATGCAGCACCCGATCGCGTACCCACAGCAGCGCATCGATCACCGTATTGCCAGTGACGAAAATGCGCGCGTCGGGCAGATTTTCGCGCAGCAGGTTTTGCCGCGAATTTTCTGTCGGCGTGAAGTGATAGCTGGCGAGATGGCCGGTCAGGGTGCGGTTGGCCTCCTCCGGCCACGGTGACATCAGGTTACCGGTCCGCAGACCCGCCTCAACGTGGCCCACCGGAATCTGATGGTAAAACGCGGCCAGGCTGGCGGCAAAGGTGGTGGTGGTATCGCCGTGCACCAGCACGACATCCGGCTGGAAGTCTGCCAGCACGGTCTTCATGCCCTGCAAAATGCGGCTGGTGATCTCGGTCAGCCCCTGTTCGGGCCGCATAATATTGAGGTCATAGTCGGGCTGCAGCCGGAACAGGCGCAGTACCTGGTCAAGCATTTCACGATGTTGTGCCGTCACGCACAGGCGCGATTCGAAGGCAGCATCCTGCGCCAGTGCCTGCACCAGCGGAGCCATTTTGATCGCTTCAGGGCGCGTGCCAAATACAGTCAGAACTTTCACGCGGATTCTCTTAGTGACGGTTGGCGAATGTTGCACGCGGACGACGCACCAGCGCTACGCCGGCACCCACCAGCGCACCGATCGCGCCCCACATCACCATCATAAACAGACGACGTGGGCTATCGCGGCTGACCGGCTCTTCCGGCGTGCGCAGGTAACGGTAGGTCTGGAACGGTTTATCCAGGCGCGGCCCGGCCTGCAGCGTGTTGAGCATCGCCCTGTTTTGATCATAGCTTAAATCGTAAGCAGGTCCGCTGGCTTGCAGGGTATCCAGCTGCGCCTGTAGCATCTGCTGCCCCAGCAGGAAGCGATCGCTGTCCGGCAGCGCTTCACCGCTGACCGGCGCGCGGTTCTCTTTAATGCCCTGCTGGCTGGCCACTTTCAGCGCCTGCTCGATGCGCTGGCGACGGCGATCAAACACCGCCTGTGCCACTTCCTGCTGACGACTGACCTGCGCCTGCAGCTGCACGCTGCGCGCCTGCCACGCACCTTTAAGCTCATCGTTGAGATGACGCGCGGCGCGTTCGCTGGCATAGGCAATGTACTGCCGCAGCAAATTGTTGGCGTCGCCGGCGGTCTCCGCGATCAGCTTAATGTTATCCAGCGTATTGTGGGTGGCATCGGCCGGGGTGAACTGAATGTTGGTGATCAGATCGTCGAGCAGCGCGGCATAATTGTGCGCATTACCGCTTTTGCGGCTCTTATAGTAATCAGTCTGCAGCCAGAAATCGCGACGCGTATCCCACGACGCCAGCTGCATGGTGAACTCCTGATAGACCTCATCCATCACCGTCGGCGCTGGCGTATTCAGGCTGACGGTGTCGTTGCGCACATCCAGATTATTGAGGAACTGCTGCTGCACAAAGAATGCGCCCAGCATATTCACCGTCGGCCGATCGGTCACCGCAGTGGCGCTCCAGGATTGCTTCATTAGCATGGAAGCCAGCCACGCCAGCAGCGCAAACAGCAACGCCAGGCCAATAATCCAGCCTTTGCCGCGCCACAGCATGCTGCCGAGGCCGCGTACATCCAGTTCGTTCTCCACAACGACAGAGGTCATAACAAAAGTGTCCTTATCCGGGTACTTATCTGGGTAATTATTTTTTCTCTTCGCCGCTGCTTTGCCAGCGACGTTTGATACGACGGATTTTACGTGCGACGCGCCATGCATGTTTCAGGCAATAACCGTAAAGGAGGAAAGCGGCGAGGAACAGCGCCAGCATTACCCACTCGGGAATAAATGCCAGATATTCGCCCAGCATACCAATCCCGGCCAGCAGCGCGGCGGCCACGGTAATCAATAAAAATGCCTGGCGGGAGGTAAAACCGGCCCGCATGATCAGGTGATGTATATGCTGACGATCGGCCGAGAACGGGCTCATGCCCTTGCGCAGGCGACGATACATGATCGCCACCATGTCCATCAGCGGAATAGCAATCAGCCACAGGGCGGTGACTGACGTGATGGGATGGCTAAGGCCCTGCGTCGTTTCCAGCAGAATCCAGATGATGGTGAAGCCGATCATGGTACTGCCGGCATCCCCCATAAAAACTTTATAACGGCGGCCTAAAAAGCCGAGATTAAGCAGAATATAAGGAATGGTGGCGGCGATCATCGCGAAGCACCACATCGCCAGGCTGGTCAGTCCGTCAAAGTAGAGGATGATGCCCATCGCGGCGAAGGTGACGCAGGATAATCCACCCAGCAGACCATCAATACCGTCCACCATATTGAAAGCATTGATCGCCGCCCATACCGCAAACAGCGTCAGCACATAACCGAAAGGCCCGAAGATCAGCTCGACCGGACCTATGATAAACCCCAGGCTCAGTAAATAGAGTTTTGCCCCGACCATCATCACGATGGCAATCGCCGCCTGAACCACGGCACGGATTTTGACGCTAATATCAAAGCGGTCATCGAGCGCGCCGACCAGCACCAGTACCCCGGCGCAGAAGAGGTACAGTACGGCGTGCGGCAGATAATAATTTGAGATGGCAAAGGCGAAGCAAATCCCCGCATACACGGAGATACCGCCGACTAACGGAATGGCGCCATGGTGTCGTTTTCTGGAATTCGGCGTGTCCACAAGCCCAATTTTTTTAGCCGCTTTACGAGCAAAAAACAGGAACGCTAAAGAAAAAAGAAAAACTAAACCAAGCTCAGTACTCATAGTGAGTAAATTCACGTTAACGCTCTCAACTAAAATCATGGACAACAATAAGCAATTTTCCCGCCATTGCTGTATATCCCTAGTCTGAATTCTGTCGCAGCGCGTGCGTTTGCTGAAAAAACCGCCGCTTTACTGCCTCAGTCAATATGTCTGCTTCCTGACAGGCATAATCCTAATGCCCACAAATGAAAAACGCCACGTTAAGACGTGGCGTTAGTCATAAATCCTGGCAATTTGTGCCGTTAGCCGGCTGGCTCAGGCCGTTACCGGCGGCAACAGATTACGAGCGTTTCATCATATCGAAGAATTCGTCGTTGGTTTTGGTCATTGCCAGTTTATTGATGAGGAACTCCATCGCATCAATTTCACCCATCGGATGAATGATTTTGCGCAGGATCCACATCTTCTGCAGCTCTTCCTGAGAGGTGAGCAGCTCTTCTTTACGCGTACCGGAACGGTTGTAATCGATAGCCGGGAATACGCGCTTCTCAGCGATTTTACGTGACAGGTGCAGTTCCATGTTACCTGTACCTTTAAATTCTTCGTAAATCACTTCGTCCATCTTAGAACCGGTATCAACCAGGGCGGTGGCGATGATGGTCAGGCTGCCGCCCTCTTCCACGTTACGTGCCGCGCCGAAGAAACGCTTCGGACGATGCAGGGCGTTGGCGTCAACACCACCGGTCAGGACTTTACCCGACGCCGGCACCACGGTGTTGTAGGCGCGCGCCAGACGGGTGATGGAGTCCAGCAGGATGATGACGTCTTTTTTGTGCTCGACCAGGCGCTTAGCCTTCTCGATCACCATCTCTGCAACCTGCACGTGACGCGAGGCCGGTTCGTCAAAGGTAGACGCGATAACTTCGCCTTTCACCAGACGCTGCATTTCGGTCACTTCTTCCGGACGCTCGTCAATCAGCAGCACCATCAGCACGCAGTCAGGATAGTTGTACGCGATGCTCTGCGCGATGTTCTGCAGCAGCATGGTTTTACCGGCTTTCGGCGGTGCGACGATCAGACCACGCTGACCACGACCGATTGGCGATGCTAGGTCCAGCACGCGCGCCGTCAGGTCTTCGGTCGAACCGTTACCACGCTCCATGCGCAGACGGTTGTTCGCGTGCAGCGGCGTCAGGTTTTCAAACAGAATCTTGCTACGGGCGTTTTCTGGCTTGTCGTAGTTAACTTCGTTAACTTTCAGCAGCGCAAAATAGCGTTCACCTTCTTTCGGTGGGCGGATTTTGCCAGAAATGGTGTCACCAGTGCGGAGATTGAAGCGGCGGATTTGGCTGGGAGAAACGTAGATATCATCGGGACCGGCGAGGTAGGAGCTGTCTCCGGAGCGGAGGAAACCAAATCCATCCTGCAGTATCTCCAGCACACCATCACCGAAGATGTCTTCGCCGCTCTTCGCGTGTTGTTTCAAGATGGCGAAAATAATGTCCTGTTTGCGCATACGCGCCAAGTTTTCCAGCCCCATATTTTCGCCGAGAGTAATCAGCGCAGAAACCGGCGTATTCTTTAATTTGGTAAGATTCATAGTGATGGGTTCTTAAACTCGGGGTAATTCTCGAAATGTTTGTCGTGAATGGTATGGCAAAAATTCCATGCCTATTAATGGCTCTTTTTCAACGCTGCTCGACGGTTATCGTCAGATGTGGCGATAGGAAGCGAGGAGACGGCCGAAAGGTGATGCCGAATGTGCTAGCCGTCAGATTGCCAAACCACGAAAACGTTCAATGCGAGCTGGGTCTGACAAGGGAAAACTTTAGATGCAAACTACAAGGTAAGTGCGTAATGCAGTGAGGTCAACTTAACACGCCTGAAGGGAAACGTCCAGCAGTGGCGAAAAAATTCACCACTGCCGAACAAACACCTCGCCGGGCTTAGGCCAAGTTAGCGTTCAGGAACTCTTTCAGCTGACCTTTAGACAGCGCACCCACTTTGGTCGCCGCCACTTCGCCGTTCTTGAACAGCAGCAGGGTCGGGATACCGCGAATACCGTATTTTGGCGCAGTACCTGGGTTTTCATCAATGTTCAGCTTGGCGATGGTAAGCTTACCGTCGTACTCTTCTGCGACTTCGTCGAGAATCGGGGCGATCATTTTGCAAGGACCACACCATTCAGCCCAGAAATCTACCAGCGTCACACCGTCGGCTTTCAGCACGTCAGTGTCGAAACTGTCATCGGTCAGGTGAACGATTTTATCGTTGCTCATGTTTAACTCCAAAGATTATGCTTGGCGAATTGGCGTAAAATATACCAACGTAGGTTTACTTTATTTCATTGGATACGCTTTCGTAAAGCGATAGTAAATAGTAAGCTGATATTCTACTACACTATGAGCAAAACACACTTAACAGAACAGAAGTTTTCCGACTTCGCCCTGCACCCACAGGTAGTGGAAGCCCTTGATGAGAAAGACTTTCATAACTGCACGCCGATTCAGGCGCTCGCGTTGCCTTTTGCGCTTTCAGGGCGTGATGTCGCGGGTCAGGCGCAAACCGGTACCGGCAAAACGTTGGCGTTCCTGACGTCAACGTTTCATTATCTTCTTTCTCATCCTGCTGCTGAAGGCCGCCAGGTTAATCAGCCACGCGCGCTGATCATGGCACCTACGCGTGAGCTTGCGGTGCAGATTCATGCCGATGCCGAGCCGCTGGCGCAGGCCACCGGTCTGAAGCTGGGCCTGGCCTATGGCGGCGACGGCTATGAAAAGCAACTGAAAGTGCTGGCAGACGGCGTCGATATTCTGGTGGGCACCACCGGACGCCTGATTGACTACGCCAAACAAAATCACATCAACCTCGGCGCCATTCAGGTCGTGGTACTGGATGAAGCGGATCGCATGTTCGATCTCGGCTTCATTAAAGACATTCGCTGGCTGTTCCGCCGCATGCCGCCGGCCACCCAGCGCCTGAGTATGCTGTTCTCGGCCACGCTTTCTTATCGCGTACGTGAACTGGCGTTCGAGCACATGAACAACGCCGAATACGTTGAAGTTGAGCCCGAGCAGAAAACCGGCCACCGCATTAAAGAAGAGCTGTTTTACCCTTCGAACGAAGAGAAGATGCGCCTGCTGCAGACCCTGCTGGAAGAAGAGTGGCCGGATCGCGCCATCGTCTTCGCCAACACCAAGCATCGCTGTGAAGATATCTGGGGCCACCTGGCTGCTGATGGTCACCGCGTGGGCCTGCTGAACGGCGACGTGGCGCAGAAAAAACGCCTGCGCATTCTGGACGACGTCACCAAAGGTGATGTGGATATCCTCGTTGCTACCGACGTCGCCGCGCGCGGCCTGCACATCCCGGCGGTTACGCACGTCTTCAACTACGACCTGCCGGACGATCGCGAAGATTACGTGCACCGCATTGGCCGTACCGGTCGTGCTGGCGCCAGCGGTCACTCCATCAGCCTGGCCTGTGAAGAGTACGCGCTCAACCTGCCGGCGATTGAAGAGTACATCGGTCACGGTATTCCGGTGAGCAAGTACAACAGCGACGCCCTGCTGAGCGACCTGCCGCCACCGAAACGCCTGCAGCGTAACCGCTCGGGCAACGGTCCACGTCGCGGTGGCAACAACAGCAACCGTCTCGGCGGTGCCCCGCGCAACAACAACCGTAAACGTTCGGGTTAAGCACACATGCTAAGCGCATCGTCACTTTATGCTGCGATTGATTTAGGTTCTAACAGCTTTCATATGTTGGTGGTGCGCGAAGTGTCCGGCAGTATTCAGACCGTCGCGCGAATTAAACGCAAGGTGCGTCTGGCGGCTGGTCTTGATGCGGCCAACCATCTCTCTGCTGAGGCGATGCAGCGCGGCTGGCAGTGCCTGCGTCTGTTCTCCGAACAGTTGCAGGACATTCCCCCGGAACAAATCCGCTTGGTGGCAACCGCCACGCTGCGCATTGCCAG
Organism: Type-A symbiont of Plautia stali; assembly: GCF_059731155.1. Taxonomy (NCBI): domain Bacteria; species Type-A symbiont of Plautia stali. Next base: position 3,668,755 of record NZ_AP035891.1, read on the forward strand.
CAACGCGCAGGATTTTCTGACTCAGGCGGAACAGATTCTCGGCTGCGCGGTGAACGTTATCAGCGGCGAGGAAGAAGCGCGCCTTATCTATCAGGGTGTTGCGCACACCACCGGCGGCTCTGACCAGCGGCTGGTGGTCGATATCGGCGGCGGCAGCACCGAGCTGGTGACCGGCGAAGGTGCGCACGCCACTACGCTGTTTAGCCTGTCGATGGGCTGTGTGACCTGGCTGGAGCGCTTCTTCAGCGATCGTCATCTCGCCAAAGAGAACTTTGCCCAGGCCGAACAGGCCGCACGTGAAATGATCCGTCCCATTGCGGCAGCACTGCGAGAGAAAGGCTGGCAGATTTGCGTGGGCGCGTCCGGCACCGTCCAAGCGCTGCAGGAGATCATGGTGGCGCAGGGCATGGATGAGCGCATCACCCTGAGCAAACTGCAGCAGCTTAAGCAGCGTGCCATTCAGTGCGGCAAGCTGGAGGAACTGGAGATTGAAGGGCTGACGCTGGAGCGTACGCTGGTGTTTCCCAGCGGCCTGTCGATTCTGATCGCCATTTTCCACGAGCTGAGCATTGAGAGCATGACGCTGGCCGGCGGCGCACTGCGCGAAGGGCTGGTGTACGGCATGCTGCATCTGCCGATTGACCGCGATATTCGCAGCCGCACGCTGCAGAACGTCCAGCGTCGTTTCGCCATTGATGTTGAGCAGGCGGGCCGCGTACGCCAGCTGGCAGAGAGCTTTTTCCGTCAGGTAAGCAACAGCTGGAAGCTGGATCAGCGATGTCGCGATTTACTCCTCAGCGCCTGTTCAATCCACGAAATTGGCCTGAGCGTCGATTTCCGCCAGGCACCGCAGCACGCCGCGTATCTGATTCGCCATCTCGATCTTCCTGGTTTCACCCCCGCGCAGAAAAAAATGCTGGCCTGCCTGCTGCAGAACCAGAGCGGCAGCATTGATTTGGCGCTGCTGACGCAGCAAAAAGCCGTGCCGCCGCGCATGGCAGAGCGGCTGAGCCGTCTGCTGCGGCTGGCAATTATCTTCTCCAGCCGGCGGCGCGACGACACGCTTCCGGCGGTGCGTCTGCAGACGGATGATGATGCGCTGCATCTGACGCTGCCGGCAGGCTGGCTGGCTGCGCATCCGCTGCGCGCCGAGCTGCTGGAGCAGGAGAGCCATTACCAGTCATATGTGCACTGGCTGCTGACGATTTCCTGATCGAACCTGCTGCGCCGGCTGATGCTGCGTTGAAAAGCGCCCGGCAAATGCGCCTTTGCGCGAGTAAGCTTCGCTTTGCCGGGCGTTTTGCCTCTACGGCGCGCGCAACGGTTTTCGCCAGAGGCCTGACTTGCGGCTCTGACGAAACAATTACCCCTTTTTCGCGTTCTCCAGCATCGCACGTAAGCCGGCGACGCGCGTTTGCCCGGTTTTCACCCGCTCTTCGGCGCTGATCACCTTTTTCTCACGCTCCCATGCCACATCATCCTGCGGCAGTTCCAGCAGGAAGCGGCTCGGTTCCGGACGTACCAGCTCGCCGTACTGACGGCGCTCGCGGCACAGGGTAAAGGTCAGTTCCTTTTGCGCGCGGGTGATGCCCACGTAGGCTAGGCGACGCTCCTCTTCGATGTTGTTCTCATCGATACTGCTCTGATGCGGCAGCAGCCCCTCTTCCATGGCCACCAGATAGACATAGGGGAACTCCAGCCCTTTCGAGGCGTGCAGCGTCATCAGCTGGACCTGATCGAGCTCTTCGTCACTCTCACCGCGCTCCATCATGTCGCGCAGCGTAAAACGCGTCACCACCTGCGCCAGCGTCATCGGCTCGTTAAGTTCGTCGCCCTCCAGCATTTCGGTCATCCACTGAAACAGTGTATTGACGTTCTTCATGCACATTTCCGCCGATTTCGGGCTGGGGGAGGTTTCGAACAGCCAGCTTTCGTAGTCGATGCCGCGAATCAGGTCGCGCACCGCATTCACCGGTTCACGCTCGGTGAGCTGAACGATTTCATTCAGCCAGTGGGTAAAGCGCTGCAGATGCTCCAGCCCGCGCCCGGAAAGCGTCTGTTCCAGCCCCATATCAAAGCTGGCGTTAAACAGGCTTTTGTTGCGCAGATTGGCCCACTCACCCAGCTTCTGCAGTGTCGCCGGGCCGATCTCGCGGCGTGGCGTGTTCACGATGCGCAGAAACGCGCTGTCATCTTCCGGATTCGTCAGCACGCGCAGATAGGCCAGCAAGTCTTTGATTTCCGGCCGCGAGAAAAACGACGTGCCGCCAGAGATGCGATAAGGAATACGGTTCTGCATCAGCAGCTTTTCAAACACGCGCGACTGATGGTTACCGCGATAAAGAATGGCGTAATCTTTGTACTGGGTTTTATTAATAAAGTGATGGGCAATCAGCTCGCCCGCCACGCGCTCGGCTTCGTGAGCTTCGTTGTTGGCGCTCAGCACTTTCAGCTCGCTGCCCTGGCCCAGCTCAGAGAACAGCCGCTTTTCAAACACGTGCGGATTGTTGGCGATGAGGATATTGGCGCATTTAAGAATACGCTGCGTCGAGCGGTAGTTCTGCTCCAGCTTCACCACTTCCAGCGCCGGGAAATCCTCTTTCAGCAGCACCAGGTTCTGCGGCCGCGCGCCGCGCCACGAGTAGATAGACTGATCGTCATCGCCGACCACGGTAAAGCGCGCACGGGCACCGACCAGCAACTTCACCAGCTCATACTGGCTGGTGTTGGTGTCCTGATACTCATCCACCAGCAGATAGCGGATGCGCTGTTGCCAGCGTTCGCGCACCTCCTGATTCCGCTGCAGCAGCAGGGTCGGCAGCAGAATCAGATCGTCGAAATCCAGCACGTTGCAGGCTTTCAGATGCTGATCGTACAGCGCGTAGCTGTGGGCAAAAATCTGGTCGCGCTGTGATTTGGCGAGGCCGGCCGCGCCCTGCGGGTCGACCAGGTCGTTTTTCCAGTTGGAGATGGTGGAAATCAGCTGTTGCAACAGGGTTTTATCTTCTTCCAGCCACTGTTTGGTCAGGTCCTTAAGCAGCGCCAGCTGATCCTGATCGTCGAACAGCGAGAAGGTCGATTTCATGCCGAGCGCCTTGTATTCGCGCTTGATGATCTCCAGGCCCAGCGTGTGGAAGGTTGAGATCATCAGGCCGCGCGCCTCTTTGCGTCCCAGCGTTTGCGCCACGCGTTCTTTCATCTCGCGCGACGCCTTGTTGGTGAAGGTCACCGCCGCGATATGGCGCGCCTGATAGCCGCATTCACGGATCAGATGGGCGATTTTATTGGTGATCACGCGGGTTTTACCGGAACCCGCACCGGCCAGCACCAGACAGGGACCGGTGACAAATTCGACAGCACGTTGTTGGCCGGGATTAAAACGCATAAAAAACATCACTCAATTGAATCAGACAGGAAGATTTACATCGCGCCGTAGGGTGCGCATTGATGCGCACCTGAGCGCAAAGGTCGCCATCAATGGCGACCCTACAACTGACGCGCACTACGCTATAATGCGTCGCACATTATACATAACGGGAACAGCATCATGGCGAAAACCGCGGCGGCTTACATATCCTGGTGAAACAGGAAGCGCAGGCGAAAGCGCTGCTGGCGCAGCTGGAAAAAGGCGCGAACTTTCAGCAACTGGCAAAAAAGCACTCGACCTGCCCGTCCGGGCGTAATGGGGGCGATCTGGGGGAGTTTCGCAAAGGGCAGATGGTGCCGACGTTTGATAAAGCGGTGTTCACCTGCCCGCTGTTGCAACCTTACGGACCGGTGAAAACAGCTTTTGGCTACCACATCATCAAAGTGCTGTGGCGTAACTGATCACTTTTTGCTTTTCATCTGCTGGAGCACGTTGCTGCACTGATTGTCATCGGTGTCGCTCGGTGAAATCAGCGCCAGCAGTGCGACGGCTGCGGCCCCGCGCGCCAGCAGCGAACCGGCTTTAACTCCGGCATCCGGGTTTTTGAAGGTGCCGCGCACATACAGCGGCGAACGCAGCGTAATGATACGAATGCCTTGCTCTCCGGATTGATCGACAGATCCAGTCGCTCATTTGCAAAGTTAGCGTTGCCGGTAACGTTAATCACCGCGTTCTCGGTATCGAAGACAAACAGCCGCGGCGTCGCCAGTCCCTGACGGATATTCAGGTCGGTCGCGGCACAGTTGATGCGCACCTCATCGTCGCCAAACAGTTTACCCACCACATAGTTACCGACGTTCAGCCCAGCAATCTCCATCAGGCTGCGGCTGATCAGGCCATCGTTCATCAACAGTTTCAGTTCGCCATTGCTGGTGCCCAGCAGGTCGGCCACCGAATTGCCGGTGCCGGTCATGCTGGCATCCCCGTTGAGCTGGCCGAGACTACGCTGCATGGCTGTGACATCCGGGAACAGCTGACGCAGTTGCAGCTTGCGCGCATGCAGGTCAGCGCGGCCGCGCATCGGTGAGCGATCGCCCTCCAGATGGATGGTCGAATTAACGCTGCCGCCGGCCATGCCGAAGCGCAGCGGATCCAGCAGCAGGTCGCCATTTTTCAGCTGCAGATGGGTATAGAGATCGCTGAGCGGCAGCTTGCTGCTGTGCTCGATACGCTTGCCGCTGAACTTCACGTCAGCGTCCATCACATCCCAGTTTTTGGTATCGAACTTGTCATGTGGCAACACGCGATCCGCCGGCTGTGTGCTGGCCTCACCGCGCTGCGCTTTGGCCTGCGCCGTTTTTTCACTGCTCTTGCCGGAGTTAACCCCAATCAGCGGCCCGAGGTCCGCCATACGCAGCTGGTTCGACGTCAGCTCGCCGCTTCGCGTCGGACGCGGTTTGCCCTGACGGTAGCTGAGCGAGCCGTGAATATCGCTGTCGCCAATATGACCGTTGAATTTTTCGTAGCGGAACAGCGGCCCTTTCTCTTCGTTGAAGCGCGCAATCAGATGGCCGTCAGTTTCATACTGTGGCGTGTCCGGCAGCAGCACACCGGTCACACCGGTTAAGCCGTACAGATTCGCCAGCGTGTCGCCGGAGAAACGCAGGCGTACATCCAGCCCGCCGAGATTGAGCGGATCCTGCAGGGTGCCATCCACGCGCACACGTGTGGTGCCGTTGCGTACGTCGAGCTGCAACGGGAACTGCGTGGTTCTGCTGCGCAGCGACAACATACCGCCAATCTTACCGTCGCCATCGAGTTTCTGGTTGTTGTAGGTCCCGCTCGCCTGCCAGCCAAACACAAAATCGCCGGCCCCTTTTTGCTGGTCGTTACCGCCCGCGACCTGCGCGTACGGCACCGGTTTACCCAGCGGATTGATCTTCACCGTGACATCGGCTTTGTTGATGGCGTCGCGATAGCGCAGCTGTCCCTGATCGAACAGGATATTATCAAGACGGAATGACCATGCCGAAGGCGGCGCGTTGGGGTCGCTGTTTTCACTGCTGGCGAGGTTGAAGGTCCAGTTATTTTTCTTATCGGCGGTCTGCACCAGTCGCGCATCCGGCTGCTGCATCTTAATCCACGGCAGGTAAATCTCTTTGTGCAGCAGCGCCAGCGGCGCCAGCGTGGCCTCCACCCGCTGCAAATGCACCATCGTCACTTCAGGCACGCTGGGCGGATTATCGAGCATAACATCGTCAGCATGCACCTGCGGCCACAGCACCCAGCTGCGCCAGCCTGGCTCTTCGCGATTGCGCACCCAGGCAACGCCAAGATCGCCGCGAATAGCGAACGGTCGGTTAAGTTCTGCCGAGACGTTCTGGTTGATGGTTGGCTTCCGGCGGTTCCAGTCAAAGGTGGCGATAATCACCACGACCACCACAACCAGCAACAATAAAATCCCGACCACCCAGCTAATTATTTTTCCTGTACGCGACATTTTGCCTCCTCCTTGCCCTTCCACGTCTCCTTAAAGATAGTCGAGACGCGGCAGAACGGAATCACGGAAGCTCAAGTACCAAGTTTTCCAGCTGGTTAAACGGCAGCGGACGTGAAAAATAATAGCCCTGTGCGGCCATGGCGGGCGAGTTGCGTACCTGCTGCCACTCCTCCTCGTTTTCCACCCCTTCGACGATCACGCCGTTACAGTAACGGTTGATCAGCGCCAGCAGCATAAACAGCTCGCGCGACAGTTTGATGTAGTCGTAGCGCAGTTCGGTCAGCGCGGAGAAGTTCGCCATGCCGGACCCAAAGTCATCCAGCCACAGCGGGCCCAGCTCCGGCATCTGCGCCACCATCTCTTCCTGCGGCAGCGCGTGATGCTCAGTCAGTTCGAAGCGCACCCACGGCAACAGGACGATCAGCGCGCGCACGGGCGCATGCTGCTGAATGGCCAGTAACGTGGGGCCATCAATATTGACGGAGGCCACCAGCTGGCGCTGGCTGAAGAAGGAAGCCCACTGTAATAACAGTTCAAGCTGCTCCTGGACGATGTCGAGACGCTGGGCAATGGTCAGCGCCTCGAAATAGTCTTCAGGTGACACGTTTTGCTCAGGTGCGGCGGGATGCACCACTGCGGTAAGCAGTTCAATAGCCAGTAAGCGGCCAGAAACCTGGTAAATCGGCTGGAAAGTGTCGCACCGTTGGCACTGCTGCCAGTAGAGACGGGTTTCCTGTTGTTGCTCAAGTTCGGGAGAAAAAGGCAGCCGATGACTCAAATTCTTCATCACCATGGTGTTTTCCTGGTTGGTATTGAGTGCCTGCAAATAGCATCTCAGTGGCAAGTATCGGCTCTCCCCTGGATAACTTTATTGGTCTGAGCAGCCACACGAGCTGTTGAGTCTAGCAGCGTGTCTGCGGCTTAATCGGCAAAACAACCCCCGGTTTGGCCGCTAAATCGGTGCAGAAGCGCGGTTTTACGCCTTAAGGCAAATTAAAACAGCGTTTTAAAAAACATCGACGACTACCATACCAGACGCGAGACTAGAGCGCAGCATTCACTACAGGCCAAACACCATGACGCAGAAAACCATCGCCATTATTGGCGAATGCATGATTGAGCTGTCCGAAAAAGGTGAGAACATCAAACGCGGCTTTGGCGGCGATACGCTGAACACCGCGGTCTATCTGGCACGTTAAAGCGATCCCAGCCAGCTGCGCGTGGAGTATGTCACCGCGCTTGGCACCGACAGCTTCAGTGACCAGATGATCGCGGCCTGGCAGCAGGAGCACACGCAGCTGGTGCAGCGCCTGCCGGACAAAATGCCCGGGCTTTACTTCATCGAAACCGATGCCCACGGCGAGCGCACCTTTTGGTACTGGCGCAGCGATGCTGCCGCGCGCTTCTGGCTGGATAGCCCGCAGGCCGGGGCCATCTGTCAGCAGCTGGCGCATTATGACTATCTCTACCTGAGCGGCATCAGTCTGGCGATCCTGCCTGACGCCAGCCGCGAAAAGCTCATAGCGCTGCTCAGTGCCTGCCGGCAAAACGGTGGCACCGTGATTTTTGACAACAACTACAGGCCGCGTCTGTGGGCGGATAGCGCCAGTGCGCAGCAGGCTTATGCGGCGATGCTACGCCACACCGATATTGCCTTCCTGACGCTGGATGATGAACACCTGCTGTGGGGCGAACAGCCGCTGGCGGACGTGATTGCGCGCACGCGCGCCGCCGGCGTGCAGGAGATTGTGATCAAACGTGGTGCCGATTCCTGCCTGGTGGCGCGCGGCGACGAGCCGCTGCGTGACGTTGCGGCCATCAAACTGGCTCCGGCGCAGATTGTCGATACCACCGCCGCAGGTGACTCCTTCAGCGCCGGTTATCTGGCAGTGCGCCTCGCGGGTGGCAGCGTGGAGCAGGCCGCAGCGCGCGGCCATCTCACAGCCAGCACGGTCATTCAGCATCGCGGCGCGATTATTTCGCACTGCGCGATGCCAAAAACCGCTTAACACCGCACGCGATTGTCGCGCCGTGCTGCCTGCTACGCGTCGCGACAATTTCCCCTCTGCCCTGACGGCAAATTGATTATTACGCTGAAAAATATCACCGCGAAAATTTGGCTTAATGACGCACGCCATCCAGCCTCCTCTCTGCGTGACGCTCACCACTTTAATGCCGCGAATCAGACTGATTTAAATTCAATGCATTACGACGATAAACCCAACCGCTAGGCATAGTCCGAAACTGGCGACGCCGGCGGTTTTCGGCTGGACGATCGCGCGAAAAAAGACCATGTTTTAATCAACCACAGCAGGAAGCTGTCAGGTCGACCGCGAACACAATAACGACAACATTACTCGCTCAGGACAGATTTATGCACACAGAAATTATCAATATCTGGCCGCACGGCGACGCGCCAGGCGCGAGTGACTCGCGCGCTCAGCCGCAGATCGTCGATTTGGCCAAAGAGTTCGAACCTTACGACCGCGCCGCCACCGGCGTGCGCTGCCCGGAGATGGCGATCTGGCATCCGGAAACCTCAAACGGTATCACCCTGCTGGTGGCACCGGGCGGCGGTTATCAGCGCGTACTGATCGACCGCGAAGGCAGCGCCCTCGCCACCTTTTTCACCTCGATGGGCTACACGCTGGCGGTAATGACCTATCGCCTGCCGTACGACGGCCATCATGAAGGGCCGGATGCGCCGCTGGCCGATGCTGGTGACCGAATGGCTGCGCGCAAAGACCTGATTCCCTTGATACGTTGAACCGCAGCTGCGCTAGCGGCGCGCGTTCATCCCAGTCGCTGACGTAAGCTCCTGAGGATGAACACACGTGCCGCCTTACTGCAGCTCACCTTATTGCGGGGATTCATGCGCCCCGTGTCATGACGAGGGGTGAGCCGGATCGGTCGCGGTCGCGCTGCCATTATTTTCAGGTTTAGCTTCATCCGGGGTAGCAGCGGCAGCAGGCGCATCCGGAACCTTCATGACCTTGTCCCAGCTGTCCTGCAGCATCCTGACGTTGGTTTCGGGCTCACCCTGCGGCTGAATCAGCACCATGGTCAGCTCCTGCGTTAACTGCTGGCGCAGCTCCTGGTTGAGCTGGTCGCGCGTTAACTCGCGGAGAAACGTCTGACGCAGTTTCTGGTACTGCTCCGGCGCGATATCCACCACAGAATTCTGCTGCGAGCGCAGACGTTGCCCCATCAGAATATCGGTGTCGGTGCGCGCATAGGTGGCAAACAGTTTGTTCAGCTCCAGCAGCTTTTGCGCCATCAGCGCATCAAACTCCTCCTGAGGCAGACCTTTGTCACGCACGGTGGCCAGCTCACGCGCCACCTGGTTCAGGTTCTGCGCCAGCGACGCGTTAGGCGAATCCATGTTGATGGCGCACTGTGCACGCTGATACAGCACGCGACAGTCGAAGCCAACCTGCACGTTTTGCGCTTTGCTGTCGGCCAGCGCGCGCTGGACGTGCCAGAACAGCGCTTCGCGTGCCAGATCGCTCTGCCAGTAGCGCTGCAGATTCTGCGAGTCGCGGATCGGTTGCCACGGCGTATCCCATACCAGCGACAGGCGATCCTGCATCATGCCGCCGTTAACCAGGTTGATCGGCTGATGCGGCAGCGGCGACAGCGTGGGCAGCGCCGCGGGCGCCACCCGTTTGCCTTGCAGTGGCGAGAACGCTTTGTTGATCTGCTCCGCCATGCTGCGGCTATCCACGTTGCCCACCACGTACAGCGTCATGCCGTCCGGCGTGTACCACTGCTGGTAAAACGCATTAAGCTGCGCGATATCCACCGGCGCGCGCGGCTGTTCGCTCGGGTCATGCGCCAGCATGGTCGACCCTTTCAGGCGATAGCGCCACCACACATCCTGCGTATTGGGCGGCCAGGTCGCGATGGGATCGGTGGCGGTCAGCGCGGTCGACACCACCTGCTCATTGATGGTCATTTTACCTGCGGTGGCCGCCAGCCAGCTGAGCGCCTCTTTCAGCAGCTCCGGCCGGTTGTTCGGCAGGCTAAGGTTGTATTGGGTGAAATCATAAGATGAGATGGCCGGCGGCAGCGGTCGCTGCGGATCCATCGCCTGTTGCCACAGTGCGCGCTGCTGATTGGTATCCAGCGCGGTGTTATGCACCATCGCCAGACGCGGTAAAAGATGGCTGAACCCGGTTTGCTGGGCGCTTTCCACCAGCGAACCAGTATTAACAATCAGGCGCAGCTCGATGCGATCGCTTGGACGTTGTGGTGTGGTCAGCAGCTGCCAGCTGAAACCATTGTCCAGTTTGCCTTCCTGCCAGGCGGGATCAGGCTGAAGTGCTTCGGCGTGGACGCCGAAGCCAGATGCCGCAAGCAGCCATCCGCCAACCAAAAGCCGAATTCTGGTGCCCTGCATGTTGAACCCCTACTCAAACAGATAAACGCTCGTGCGCGCCATAGGCGGCCGCTTTTCAGCGAACCACGGCGGCAGGCTGCCGCCACGTTTATTCAACGACAGACTCTTTGTCCACAGGAAGGCCAGGATGTCGCGCGACGAGGAAAAAAATCGGGAAAAAAATCAATGGGGTTATTATGCAAATGCCCGCTGTCAGGGCAAGCGACAGCGGGCATTTCACGACAAATTAACGCAAATAGAGGATTACGCGCTGGTCTGTGAAGCGTTATTGACCTTTTTCGCTGAAGAAAGCTGCGCTTCATCCAGCTGGCCGACCCACTTCGCCACCACCACGGTCGCCACACCGTTACCCACCAGGTTGGTGAGCGCACGGGCTTCCGACATGAAGCGGTCAATCCCGAGAATTAGCGCCAGACCGGCCACCGGAAGATGTCCCACCGCCGACAGCGTGGCCGCCAGCACGATTAAAGCCACTGCCGGTCACCCCTGCCGCGCCTTTGGAGGAGAGCAGCAGCACCACTAACAGCGTGATCTGGTGGAAGACATCCATGTGTGCTTTGGTCGCCTGAGCGATAAACACCGCCGCCATGGTCAGGTAAATCGACGTGCCATCGAGGTTGAACGAGTACCCGGTTGGAATCACCAGCCCGACCACCGATTTCTTACAGCCCAGCTTCTCCATCTTATCCAGCATGCGCGGCAGCGCCGACTCGGACGAAGACGTTCCTAGTACAATCAGCAGCTCTTCTTTGATGTAGGCAAGATGTTGAAGCCGGCCCAGCGGGCAATAATGCCCAGCACAATCACCACAAACAGTACGCAGGTGATGTAGAAGCAGATAATCAGCTGACCGAGCTGCACCAGGGATCCGACACCATATTTACCGATGGTGAACGCCATGGCGCCAAACGCACCAATCGGCGCCAGACGCATGATCATGTTGATCACGCCGAAAATAACCTTCGAGAAGCTCTCGATGACGTTGAACATCACGGTGCCGGCATTACCGAGGCGATGCAGGGCAAAGCCAAACAGGATAGCGAACAGCAGCACCAGCAGGATGTTACCGCTGGCGAAGGCACCGACCACGCTGTTCGGGATCACGTCCAGCAGGAAGGCAATCACGCCCTGCTGCTCAGCCTGCTGCGCGTAGACCGCAACCGCTTTGGCATCCAGCGTCGCCGGATCGACTTTCATCCCCGCGACCGGCTGGATCACGTTGATCACCACCAGACCGATAATCAGCGCGATGGTGCTGACAATTTCGAAATAGAGCAGCGCCACTGCGCCGGTCCGTCCAACAGCTTTCATGCTCTCCATGCCGGCAATACCGGTCACCACCGTACAGAAAATCACGGGGGCGATGATCATCTTGATCAGCTTAACGAAGCCATCGCCAAGCGGCTTCATTTGCGCGCCTAACTCAGGGTAGTAGTAGCCTAACAGGATGCCGATGGCAACCAGTACCTGAAAGTAGAGGCTTTTGAACAGTTTCATAACAGGTGTCCAAGTATAGACGGCATTCACCGCCATTGTTATGGAGAAACGCATGCTGCAAGCCGCCTGGAAGCGTATGACCTTACCGATGGCGAGGAAAATAACACTCTGTTAACAGGATTAGTATACCCTTACATTCATTACAAAATTTACAAAACTCTAACTATGAACTGAAACGCTTCATCACCCCATAACGGTGCAATTCTGCAAGGAAAATCAATAAATAAGGTGATTATTCAGACGGTGACGAGCTGGCCAGCCAGCGCTGGTTAAATACTGATAACGGCAGGGCTTCAGCATATAAGTAGCCCTGCCCTATAGTAATTCCGCGCGCCAGCAGCCAGTCACGCTGCTCGGCGGTTTCGACACCTTCGGCAATCACGTCGAGGTGGATGATATCGGCAATCGCCGCCACGATGCGCACCATGGTGTCATCATCCGGCAGCGCGGCGACAAAGCTGCGATCCATTTTCAGCTTATTAACCGGCAGCGCTTTGAACTGATGCAGGTAGTTGAGGTTGGAGTAGCCCATGCCGAAATCATCCAGCGCGACCGCTACCCCGATTTGCTGCAGCGAGCGCAGCAGTGCCATCGCCTGTTCAGCATCGCCAATCTGCGCGGTTTCGGTGATCTCCAGCACGAAGTTACCCGGCGCAATGCGGTGGCGCTCCAGCAGCCCCTGCAGGTGGCTCACCACGCTGGCATCGCGTAGCTGTACTGCCGAAATATTCACGCTGAGCGGCAGATTGATGCCGTGGCGCTGCCAGCCAGCGATAGTGCGGCACGCCTCTTCAAACACCCAGCGGCCGAGCGCGGAGATTACGCCAATCTCTTCGGCGCTGGCGATGAACTCTTCGGATAAACCATAGCTGCCGTCCGGCATTCGCATGCGCAGCAGCGCTTCTGCGCCGGCCAGCTCGCCGGTGGCCATATTGATTTGCGGCTGCAGATAGAGCGCAAACTGGCCATCCTGCAGACCCTGCAGGATGTCGTGCTCCTGAGTTAAGCGCTTCTGCGCCCGCTCGGTCAGCGCCGGGTCAAAGAACAGAATCTGGTTTTTACCCTGATGGCGCGCCGACATCATCGCCGAAGTGGCGCGCACCAGCTGTTCGCCTGCGGACACGGTGTTGTCATCATACAGCGCTAGGCCAATGCTGGCGTTGGGGCGCAGCTGCAGCTGATACAGGTTCACCGGCTGGTTAATGCTTAACATCAGGTTGCGCGCCAGCCGCATGGCGCGAAACGGATTGTGCGCACGCTTCATCAGTAGCGCAAAGTCGCTCGGTCCGGTCTGTGCCAACAGCGTATGGTCATCAATGGTACTGCGGATTTTTTCCACCAGCGTCAGCATCAGCGTATCGCGCTGCTCATCGCTCAGGACGCCATTGGCTTCCTGCAGGGTTTCGATACGGATCACCATCAGCCCCCACGGCTGCTGGCTGTGGCGATGGCGGATGTGCTGATCAAGCAGCGCCAGAAACAGCGCGCGGTTGGGCAAATCGGTCACCGCGAAATGGGTGGTCAGCCGGCTCATCTCATCGTGAATCGACTCCAGCACCTGCTGGTTGCGGTTGTAGCTGCGAATCAGCATGCCGATCTCATCGTCGCGATGATTGTGCGGCAGCGCCAGCTTATGGGTGAGAATGGCGGGCGGCGGCAGCTCCTGCAGCTCACGCGAAATATTACGCAGCGGATGCACAATCAGCCGGTTGATACACCAGCTGATCGCCACGGACAGAATCAGCGCCAGCAGCAGATAGGTGGTGATCATGGTGGACAGCGTGCTGAGCAGGAACTGATAAACGCGCGACGAATCAGCCTGTAGCACCAGATAGGCAATCGGCTTCGGCAGCCCGCTGCGCTCTACCGAATAGAGCGGCAGCGTAATCTGCACCGGCAGTTCGAACAGCCGGGCGACAAAGCGCGGCACCGGTTTTTCCGGCGCGAAGTCGGCGTGCAGCGCCTGGAAGGCGTTTGGCAGCACCACATCGGCGCGCGACAGAATGCCCGCCGGCTTAAGGGTATTCAGAATGCGTTCGGCCTGCGGGATATCGGCTTTGAGCACCGCTTCGGACAGCGGCTGACGCACGGTATGCGCGACGTTCTCCATCTGCTGGGCGTAATCCACCCTGCGCTGCTGCACAAAATGGAATAACTGGATGACGATAAAAATACAGATGGTGACCAGCGCCACGGCGGACACGGTGGCCATCTGCTTTATCGTTAACGAACGACTAACGCGCAACAAAACCTCTCTTGGCCGCCGGGGGCCGTGACAGTTGCCGGAATGCGCAGAAGTATATCCCAGGTCAGCATTTTTTTGCGCCGGGATAAAGGCGAAAATCACGGAACTGTCCCGCTTTGCGCGCTGTTTCAGCATTTTGTCAGCCATTACCGGCGCAGAGACAAAACGGTGCGCGCCAGGCCGCACCGTTTGCCGCTCAGGTTTTACTGCGGATAGGCCACCCAGTCTCCGCCGTTAAGGCGAATCCACGGTTTGCCCTGATACATCATCACGACAGCGTTATCATTTTCCGACACCACCGGCGTCTGCGGCAGGTTATCCGCCAGCACCGACATGTTGACGTTCGGTGCGTTAAACACCTGACCGTCCACCACCCGCGACACCAGCTCGGAAATCGCCAGCAGGCTGACAGGCGTATCGATGGTCAGCGGCTGGCCCTGGTGCGGCGCTTTCATGCCAATAAATTTAATGCCAACCGGCACGTGGGTGATGCTCGGGCTCGGAATGTCGCGCAGCCCGGACATCTGCATTTTATCCTCCTGCAGTGCCGCACCGTGCTCCGGCACCACCAGCACCATCACCCGGCGTCCCGACTTCTCCAGATTGTTCAGGAAGGTATCGAGCTGGTCGAACAGCACCCGTGCGCGCGGCTGCCACTCGGCGGTGCGGGTGCTGCCCAGCTCGCGCGTACCGTCGTGCAGCGGAATCAGGTTGTAGAAGGTGGCGCTGCGCGCATCGCTGCTTTTGCTGCGGTCATCAAGCCAGCGCTGCATCAGCTGCCCGTCGTTGTACACCGGCGAACCATCAAAAGACGTCAGCTCTGGCGCAATCCCGGCCTGCGACATCAGCGGCGCCTGCATGTTGCCGTCCTCGCGCAGCTCTTTCAGGTAGTTACCGAACACGCCGGTATGGTCCATCATCAGCTGCTGCTTAAAGCCAAGCTTCGCAAGATTATCAAACAGATAGCAGCGCTGGTCGGTGGCTTTATACAGGTTACTGTGTGAGGTCTGGCCGCAGCTGGCGCGCAGCAGGCGAATACCGGCCGGACCGCTGTAGCCGGTGGCGGAATTATAGTTGTTCAGCACGATATCAAAGTGCTTCCACAGCGGATGGTCACGCAGCTGCGCCACATCAATGTCCGACCACGCCAGCGAACAGATGTTGATCACCAGAATATCGAATGGCTGGGAATCGGCGGGCAGCGCATCCGGGAAGTGCGTGACGCGCTGGCGTTCGCTGTCGTAAAAGCGATTCAGCCACGCGGTGAGGTTGGCGCTGGTGGGCGGCGCGCTTTGATCGAGTCCCGCCGCGGCCGGGCTGGCGGCCGGTTTGTCATTCAGCGCCACCGGCGGTGCGGCGGCTTTGCTGGGCAGCAGGCTGACCGCCGGGCCGGCGAGCGTCAGCACGTTCAGCCAGATCAGCGCCAGTGACACCAGCACGGTGACGCGAATCC
Organism: Type-A symbiont of Plautia stali; assembly: GCF_059731155.1. Lineage (NCBI taxonomy): Bacteria > Type-A symbiont of Plautia stali. Next base: position 3,684,216 of record NZ_AP035891.1, read on the forward strand.
ACTGCGCCACGAACAGGTAAATCACCAGCAGCACAAAGGCCGCGCCGATCATCTCCCAGTTAATAAAGCGCTGCAGCAAATCCAGCAGATAAGCCGGCGAGAATCCCGCCACCTGGCTGCCCTGGCTGAGCAGCGAGTTCAGACCCGGCAGCCAGGTATCGTGCCAGAACAGCGCGAAGCCAATCGGCAGCGAAACCCACTGGCGCAGACGATGCAGCCGCGCTGACGGCAGCGGAAACAGCAGCCATGCCAGAAACACCAGATTACTCAGCGCATGGAAGTTGAGATAGCCGTACCACAACAGACCCAATTTGATCAGAAAGTAAAAGTTCCAGCCGACGAGGCCGCGCCAGCGCGCCGCGTGCAGCGTCGAAGGTGTGTTATCCATGTTTATCTGTTTTGGTCGATTGGCGTTGCCACTGCCCTTCCGATTTGAGGGCGCGGGCAGGTAATAGGCGCATCAGCAGGCTGGTACTGCGCTGTGGCAGCCAGCGTCGCCACAGCGATTTCAGGAACAGCAAAATAAGTAACAGCAGGATCGCGACCTGCACGCCATCCATCAGCGTCATGCGTGCGGCTCCCCGAGGTCGATGATAATCGGCTGCGGCGTCTGAGGGCCGCGCGGCGCGGCCGCTGCCGGCGCGGCAGGTTGCGCAGCGGTCGGTACCGTGAGCGGTTCGAACTGCGCCACCGGCGTCAGCTGCCGCACTTTATTCACCTCCGACAAAATCTGATTGTCGGCAAACCACACCATGCAGTTGCTAAACAGCTCGTCGTGCGGCAGGGAAAATATCGATTTCAGGGCAATATCTAGGTTGTTAAAGCGGCAGGAAGAGAGGAATAAATAGAGCCGATCGTCGACCAGCGTCACCAAATCGCCAAAACGACGCGGTTTACACAGCGTCAGTACCTGCTGGGGCGACAGCTGCGGCACCGGGCGCAGCGCCACCATCAGCCCTTTGTCGTTTTCCGGCAGCAGCGTATTGTTCATTAACTGCTGTACCGCCGCACAGAAACGCTCCAGCGGAAGAAAGCCCTTCTGCTGCAGCGGCTGTAGCGCCTGCACCAGCGCCGGCAGATCGGCTGGCACGTGGCGGGTAAACTGCTGGCCCTGCGCCCCTTCCAGGGCGGTCAGCAAGCGCGACAGCGGCGCCGCCGTAGGGACAATGCTGTTAACGCCGCACGCCAGCAGCAAACGTTCATCGCTGTAGCGCAGGCTGGTGCCGAGTTCCCGCACCACGATTTTCAGCGCATTGCCGCGCGATCGCCGCAAACCATGGACCATGCTCGCCAGAGTCGGCACATCCTGATTATGGGCCAGGCTAAAGATGACCGTGGCGGCGTTGGCCTGCTGCGCGCGCGCATACACGCTCTCGTTATCGCTGAACAGTTGCCACTGCGCGGAAAGCGGCGGCGCCCTTTCCAGCACATCCTGCTGTACCAGAAACTGGTTTTCATCATTGAGGCTAAGCGGCTGTGACGCGGCGGCTTCAGCCTGCGCAATAAACTGATTATCAATACAGTTCAGGCGGATAGCGCGGTCGGCCAGCAATTTATCGGCGGAGTACCACCAGTTAATTCGATATTGCCAGCTATCCTGCTGAAATTCTAAATGGGCGACACCATCAAGCTGACGAAAATAACGCTGCAGATGATTTCGCAGGGGAATAATTGCAGTTCCGCAGGTGATCATTAGCAGCGTCATTTGTTTTTTTAACAGTACCGTACCCGGCGCAAGCCTTTTATCCACATGGTCAGTTCATCCGGGGATAATTTGCTCCACAGCGCCGCCTGACTATAAAACATGACCAGACCGCTACGTTTATTCATTACGCGCGCCATATCGCTGGCCAGATGTTGCAGACTGGCTTTATTGGCGGGCAGCGAAAATAAGGGAATACGCGCCGGACCGCAGGGCTGATCGGGCGTTAACAGCGCCTGCGGGGGTTCATCCGCGCTCACCAGCGTGGCCGCCTTTTGCTGGCTAACCACCTGACGTAACATCGTTCGTGCGTCTTCGGGCCGCTGGCAGGTTATCCAGTAAAATCCCGGCGACTGCAGGGCGATTAATTCCTGTTGTACCTGCTGCAGGCCAAGCGTATAAAGATTTTTCATATTAGCGTCGCGATCTGTACAATCCAAGCTAGTTTAATATAGACGGCAACGATTGGAACTGCTGAAATAAAAAAAGCTGCGCACACGCCAGACTGTTTGAACTTTGCCGGGCCAGAAATCGCTGGCTGCGGTTTTATACGCGACAAGAAAAATATCACCACTCTTTTTATCCGTTGTCGTTTCGTTGGTGGCAAAAAGTAATGAAAACTGAACATGCTTTTTCACTGATCGCTGTCGGCAGCGAAGATCAGGATGATATTAACGCCCTGAGTGACGCCTTTTCACTGAAGGCGTTTCGCTATATTGATATTGCCCGTGAAGCGCGTCTGCAACAGTTGCTGTCGCGCTGGCCGTTGTTGCAGGAATGCACGCAGGGACCGGAGTCACAACGCTAATGCCGGTTCTCGCCTTACAGGGGCTGCGCGGCGGGTGCGGCGCGACGGCACTCAGTGCCGCGCTGGGCTGGGCGCTAAACGCGCTGCAGCAGTCGGTGCTGCTTATCGACCTTTCGCCAGCCAATCAACTGGCGGCCCACTTTAATCTGCCACTCGACACGCCGCACGGCTGGCTGTGTGCCCAGCTGGATCGCCAGCCGTGGCTGCACAGCGCACTGCGCTATCAGCCGGGGCTGGATTTCCTGCCGTCTGGCACGCTCACGCATCAGCAGACCTTATCCTTAAACGCAGCGACAGCGGAAATTGCACACCGCTGCTTAAGGCTTTGCCGGCCCTGAAACAGCGCTATCAGTGGATTATTTTCCACCTTCCGGTGGATCTGCTGCCGTGGAAGCAGACGTTCATCCCGGCCGCCGATCGGCTGCTTCAGCTGTTAACGCTGGATGCCAACTGCCAGCTGCGCCTGCACCGCGCGCACTTTTCGCCGCAGACGCTGTTTCTGATTAACCAGTTCAACGCCAACAGCCAGCTGCAGCAGGATCTGCATCAGCTGTGGCTGCGCTCGCTTAAGAATCTGATTCCACTGGTGATTCATCGCGATGAAGCGCTGGCCAGCGAAGAGATCAATACGCTGGCCAACTGGCTGCTGCTGCATGTCGCCGGAGGTGGCGCATGAATCCGCTGCGCTGGCTGCTGGTGCCGCAGGCCTCGCAGGCATTGCAGCAGCGCGCGCGCCTGGCGCGTCAGCACGGCGCCGGGCGGTTAACGGTCGCGCTGCATCTGCTGTGGTGCGTGCTCGCCTGGTCGCTGCTGCGGCTGGAAACGCCGGCGTGGCGGCGCGTGCGTCAGTTGCTGTTCATCGTAGTGGCGATCGCCGCCAGCCTGCTGGCGCTGCTGTGCATCTCGCAGCCGTTTGATATCACCACGCAGTTTGTATTTGTGCTGCTGCGCCGTATGCCGGGCCGGCTGGTGACCATCATGGTGATCGTGCTGTCGCTCACCATCTCCTGCCGTTATCTGTGGTGGCGCTATACGGAAACCCTTAACTGGGACGATCCGCTCAGCCTGACGTTTGGCCTGCTGCTGATTGGCGCGGAAACCTACGCGTGGACGGTACTGGTGCTGGGCTATTTCCAGACGCTGTGGCCGCTAAACCGCCAGCCAGTCTCGATGCCGCCGGAGATCGCCAGCTGGCCAGGCGTCGATATTCTGGTGCCGACCTACAACGAGCCGCTCAGCGTGGTAAAACCCACCATCTATGCCGCGCTGGGCATCGACTGGCCGCAGGATAAACTCAACATCTATATTCTTGATGACGGCACGCGCGAGGAGTTCCGCGAGTTTGCCGCCAGTGTGGGCGTCAATTACGTGGTGCGGCCCAGCCACGAACACGCCAAGGCCGGCAACATCAACCATGCGCTGAAAACCACCTGCCGCAGCGAATACGTGGCGATTTTTGACTGCGACCACGTGCCGACGCGCTCGTTCCTGCAGCTCACCATGGGCTGGTTCCTGAAAGATCACCGGCTGGGCATGCTGCAGACGCCGCACCACTTCTTCTCACCGGACCCGTTTGAGCGCAACCTCGGCCGCTTCCGCCAGACGCAGAATGAAGGCTCGCTGTTTTACGGTCTGGTGCAGGATGGTAACGACACCTGGGATGCCGCCTTTTTCTGCGACTCCTGCGCAGTGCTGCGCCGCAGCGCGCTGGATGAGATTGGCGGTATCGCGGTGGAGACCGTCACGGAAGATGCGCACACCACGCTGCGACTGCACCGCCGCGGATACACCTCGGCCTACATCCGCATTCCACAGGCCGCCGGACTGGCGACCGAAAGTCTGTCGGCGCATATTGGCCAGCGCATCCGCTGGGCGCGCGGCATGGTGCAGATCTTCCGTCTCGATAATCCGCTGTTTGGCAAAGGGCTGAAGCTGGTGTAGCGGCTGTGTTACGCCAACGCCATGCTGCACTTTCTTGCCGGTATTCCCCGGCTGATCTTTCTGCTGGCGCCGCTGGCGTTTCTGCTGTGCCATGTCTACATCATCTATGCGCCCGCGCTGGCCATTGCCATCTACGTGCTGCCGCACATGGTGCATACCAGCCTGACCAACTCGCGCATCCAGGGGCGCTGGCGCCACTCGTTCTGGAGCAAAGTGTATGAAACCGTGCTCGCTTGGTACATCGCCCGCCCCACCACGGTCGCGCTGTTTAATCCGCACAAAGGCAAATTCAACGTGACCGCCAAAGGGGGCTTGGTAGAAGAGCGCCATCTCGACTGGGTGATCACCAAACCCTACATGCTGCTGGTGCTGCTGAACATTGCCGGTATCGGCATGGGCTTCTGGCGCATGGCCCGGCCAATGAGCTGCTCACCATCTGGGTCAGTCTGGTGTGGGTGGTTTACAACATGATTATTCTCGGCGGCGCGGTAGCGGTGTCGGTGGAAGCGCGTCAAATTCGTGAAGCGCACTGCGTGGAGATCGCCATGCCGGCGGCGCTGGCACGCGCCGATGGTCATATGCTGCCGTGCACGCTGCGCGACTACGTTGACGGCGGCGTGGGCGTCGAACTGCGCGAGCCAGATGCACTGCGCGAGAACGAAAGCGTGTCGCTGCTGCTGCGGCGCGGACAGCAGGAGTTCAGCTTCCCGTGCCAGGTGCAGCGCGTATTTGGCCGCCGCGCGGGTATCCGCCTGCACCAGCTCTCCACCCGCCAGCACATCGAATTTATTCAGTGCACCTTTGCGCGCGCCGATACCTGGGCGCTGTGGCAGGACGGTTTTCCGGAGGATAAACCGGTGCAGAGCCTGGCGGACATTATGCTGCTCGGCTTCAAAGGCTATTTGCGGCTGGCGGAGTATGGTCCGGCACCGCTGCGCCGCCTGTTCCGTGGCCTGACCGCCGGACTGCACTGGCTGGCAACGCTGTTGCCGCATAACGTCCGTCCGCGACCGGCAACGCTCAACACTGATTTTACCTAAGCTGATGATATGACCATGACGAGAAAACTGAGTTGGTTCACCGCCCTGCTGCTGGGCACGGCGTCTCTGGCGCAGGCGGCGCTTCCTGATGCACCGCCTGCGGCAACCGCTGCGCCGCTGTCCGACGTGAACCAACCGCTCGATGCCAGCGCACCGCTGCGCGATAGCCAGCTGCTGTTTACCCAGGTGGCACCGCCGCCGGGCAGTATGACGCTGCGCGGCACCGTCCCCACCAGCCAGATTGAGTTCGGCGTGCGCAGCGACGAAGTGGTCACGCGCGCGCTGCTGACGCTCAACTACCGGCCTTAGCCAGCGCTGCTGCCGACGCAGTCGCAGCTCAAGGTGTATCTCAACGATGAACTGGTGGGACTGGTCACCGTCACCGCCGATCAGCTCGGCAAAGAGAACCAGACGCAGCTGTCGATCGATCCGCGCTACATTAGCGACTTCAACCGCATCCGCCTGGAACTGGTCGGTCACTACGCCAACGTGTGTGAAAATCCGGCCAACAGCACCATCTGGCTGGATATCGGTAAAGCGAGCAAACTGGACCTGACGCTGCAGAAGCTGCCGCTGAAAAACGATCTCTCCCATTTCCCGGAGCCGTTCTTTGATGTGCGTGACAACCGTCCGCTGCAGCTGCCGATGGTCTTCAGCGGCCAGCCGGATGTGCAGCAACAGCGCGCGGCAGGCCTGCAGGCCTCGTTGGTTCGGTAGCCAGGCGCAGTGGCGCGGCCAGTCCTTCCCGGTGCTGTATAACCAGCTGCCGGAAGGGCAGCATGCGGTGGTGTTCGCCACAAACGATCGCCGGCCGGACTTCCTGCAAACGCTGCCGCCGGTGGACAAACCCACCGTGGAAATGGTCAGCCAGCCGGACAATCCCTATCAGAAGATGCTGCTAATTCTCGGCCGCGACGATAACGATCTGATCACTGCAGTAGAGGGCATTGCGCAGGGTGAACTGCTGCTGCGCGGCGAGCGCGCCACCATCGACAGCGTGAAACTGCTGGCCCCGCGCCAGCCGTACGATGCGCCAAACTGGGTACGCACCGATCGCCGCACCACCTTTGGTGAACTGACGCAGTATCAGAACCAGCTGCAGGCCGATGGCCTGCAACCCAACCCGATTAGCCTGACGCTCAACCTGCCGCCGGATCTGTTCCTGGTCCGCGCACATGGCATTGATATGGACCTGATCTATCGCTACACCTCACCGGTGCAGCAGGACGGCTCGCGGCTGGCGGTGCATCTCAATAACCAGTTCATGCAGGATTATCCGCTGACCAGTAAAGATGGCGCGGGCCAGCAGCTGATGCGCATTCCGCTGATGCAGGGCCTGCAGGACAACAGCCGTCAGCTGACCATTCCGGCACTGCGCCTCGGCGTGGTGAACCAGCTGCGCTTTGATTTTGACTACGCCAATACCTTTATCGGCGGCACTGCCGATGGCCGCTGTGAAACCGTCACCCCTGTCGCGCATCATGCGGTGATCGATGATCGCTCCAGCATCGATTTCTCCGGCTATCGTCACTATATCGAAATGCCCTCGCTCGGCGCGTTTGCCAGCGCTGGCTTCCCGTTCAGCCGCTACGCCGATCTGGCGCAACCCCTGGTGCTGGTACCGGCAAAACCGGAGAGCGGCGAAGTCAGTACGCTGCTTGACGCGCTGGGGGCGATTGGCGCCCAGACCGGCTATCCGGCACTGCGCGTGCAGATGAGGGATGACTGGCGCAACGCGAAAGACCATGATGCCGATCTGCTGCTGATCGGCAGCATTCCGCCGGATTGCAGGCGGACACGGCGATCAATCTGCTGGTGGATCGCACGCGCAGTACCCTCAACATGCCATCTCGCTCGGGCAGCGCGCCCAACGTGCCACTGTCAGCCAGCGAGCGCACCGCCGAAAGCCAAACCGGCATCAGTTCGCGCGGTCCGCTCGGCGCCCTGGTTGGCTTCCAGTCGCCGTTTCACGATCAGCGCAGCGTGGTCGCGCTGCTGGCTGACAGCCCGCGCGGCTGGGCGTTGCTGAACGGTGCGCTGCGCGACAGCGGTAAGCGCGCGGCGATGTTCGGTTCCGTCAGCATCGTCCGGTAGTCCGGCGTCAACAGCGTGCGCGTGGGCGATACCTACTTTGTCGGGCATCTGCCGTGGTGGGAGCGGCTGTGGAATCTGCTAGCAACCCATCCGGTATGGCTGGCAATGTGTTGCCGTGCTGGTGGTGATCCTGTTCGCCCTGATGGCCTGGCGCCTGATGCGCATGGTGAGTCGTCGCCGCCTGGCTGAGCTGGATGACGATGAATAAGTTACCGCTTGTGCTGCTGATCGCCAGTGCGCTGGCCGGCAGCGTGGCGGCCGCGCCCGGTCCGCAGGTGGCGCCGGTGGCGTGGCTGCTGATGCAGATTCGTACCGGCGAATCCACCAACAAATACGATTTGGTGCAGCAGTCGCTGTACCGGCTGGAAAAAATCGATCCGGATAACCCGCAGGTGCTGGCGGCGCGCATTCGTATGGCGCTACGTCAGGGCGATCAGGCCAAAGCGCAGCAGCTGTTCGGGGGGCTGGAAAAGAGGGCGCCGGATGACGCCGCCACGCGTGAATCCGCGGCAGGTTTGCGTCTGATGAGCCCCGAAGGGCGTCAGCAGCTTGCAGCAGGCGCGACTGCTGGCCACCGCCGGACGGTTTCCGGAGGCCAAAGCAGCGTGGGATGCGCTGTTTCACGGCGTCTTTCCCGATGTAAACACCGAACTGGAGTACTGGCGGCTGGTTGCGCGCCTGCCGGGCCAGCAGCCGCTCGCCTGGCGTCAGTTGCAGGCGCTGGAGCAGCGCTATCCGGGCAATATCGGCGTCGAGCTACAGCTGGCGCGCATGGCGTTTGATAATAATCAGGCGGTGACCCAGCTGCGTCAGCTAGCCAACCGCGACGGCGGCCGTGATGCCGCGTCCGAACTGTGGCTGCAGCAGATCCAGAACCAGCCGGTGAGCGAGCGCAGCGTTGCCAGCCTGCAGCAGTATCTGCAGGTGTTCACCAGCGGCGATGCGCAACAGCGCGGAGTGGATGAGCTGGCGCGCCAGCAGAAGATGCTGGCCGATCCGGCCTTCCGCCAGCGCATGCGCGGCCTGGCGCTGGTCGAGGCTGGCGGCGGCGCGGCGGCAATTGGCGCATTACAGGCGGCGCTGAAGGCCAATCCGGACGACGCCGAACTGCTCGGTGCCATGGGCCAGGCGCAGGCGCGTGCCGGTCACCGCGCTGCCGCCGCGCTGGCCACGCTGCACCGTTTACCCACCGCCCGCTGGGACAGCAACATGCATGAACTGGCGGACCGCCTGGCGCAAAACCAGGCGTTCGGGCGTGCCGGGGAGCTACGCGCCCGCGATGATGAAGCCGCCGCCATCCGGTTGCTGCAACAGCAGCCGGCCTCGTCGTGCTGCAACAGGACGCCAGCAACAACGATGCCGCGCTCGGCCGCATCGAGGCGCTGCTTGCGCTGCAGCGCACGACCGAAGCGCGCGCAGCGCTGCACAGCCTGCCGGACAGCGTGGCGCAGCAGAGCCTGAACAGCGGCGATCTCCTCAAAGCGCAGCAGCTGTTCAGCGCGCTGAAAACCCGCGCCGCCGCTGTCGCTCCGTCACAGGAAAAAGCGCTGGTGCTGCGTGATGCCGCGCGGCTGGAGAGACAGCAGCGCCAGCCCGCGCTGGCACAGCAGGATTACCGCGCGGCCATGGTCGCCAGCGGCATCACGCCTGCGCTGGCAGACGATAACGCCAGCTATACCCGGCTGATGCGCACGCAGGCACAGGACGACTGGCTGAAGCGCAGCATTCGCAGCGACGCCGCTGACCTGTATCGCCAGCAGGACACCACCGTGACGCTGGAACAGGACTACTCGCGCGATAAGGGCAACGGTGGCACCTCTGACTTTACCGCCCATACCACCATGCTGCAGGCGGAAACCCTGCTGGCCGATGGCCGCAGCTTTGTGCGCGTCGATCACGTGCAGGTGTCTGCCGGAACGTTTTCCACCACTGATGGCAGCCACAGTGAACAGTTCAGCAGCTGTAACGACGCCAACGCCGGGGGCTGCCGGCGCGATTTCACCCAGCGGGACGAAGGCACCGCGCTGGGTGTCGGCTGGCACAACGATCGCTGGTCAGCCGATATCGGCACCACGCCGCTCGGTTTTACCGTCACTAACTGGGTCGGCGGCGTAAGCTGGAAAACCGACATCGACGATCTCGGGGTGACCTTTACGGCTTCACGTCGCCCGCTCTCCAGTTCGCTGCTGGCTTACGCCGGCGCACGCGATCCGGCCACTAACGGCGGCATCGGCCTGAGTTACGATCGGGGCGGCGCGCACTGTGTGTGGGCCGATCTCAGCGCCCATCAAATCAGCGGTGAAAACGTGGCGGATAACAGCGGCGAACGGCTGATGGCAGACAAGCTGATCAATAGCGACAACCAGCGCGCCACCATCGGCCTGAACAGTATGCTGTGGCACTATCAGAAAGATTTGAGCGACTACACCTTTGGTCAGGGTGGCTATTACAGCCCGCAACGCTACTTCTCGCTGGCGGTGCCGCTGACCTGGCGTCAGCGCACGGAAAACTGGTCGTATGAACTCGGCGGCTCGGTGTCGTGGTCACAGTCAACCACCCACGCTCAGGCGCGCTACCCAGTGAATCCAGGCTTTACGCTGGCCAGCAATCCGTCATCGGACAGCAGTTCCGGACGTGGTTTCGGCTATACGCTGCAGGCGTTGATAGAGCGGCGCATCACGCCGCACTGGTCGCTGGGTTTAGCCATGGATATTCAGCAGGCGAAAGATTACACCCCAAGCCATGGGCTGCTGTATGTGCGCTACTCAATGGCCGGCTGGAACGGCGACATGGATATGCCGCCACAGCCACTGGAACCGTATGCGGATTTTAAATAAGCACACTATTTACCCTGCAGTTCTCTTAGCATCGCGGCTCGCAGGATCGCGTTGAGGCGCGTCAGGTACCCTTTGCCAAGCGCCTTTAACCACTCAAGAATATCCGCATCGATTCTGAGCGAAGCCTGGGTTTTTACCGGGCGGTAAAAACGCCCCCGTTCGGCTACCTGCCAGAAACTGTCGTCTAACGGCGCAATATCATCACACTGGATGTCACTGTCCTGTTTCCGGCTCAAAGCATCCAGCTCCGCCTGTTGCTTATCGGTGAGCGGCGTTAATTCACTGCGTTTAAACCTGACTTTGCTCATAGCTCCTCCTCTCATTACGCGTTGCATGGCGTGCGCTGATAATCCTTATTCGCTCAACATCTGTTTCGAAGCGCACCGTATGGGCCACCAGAATGACCACATGCCCCATGACATTACCAATGGTTTGCCAGCGATATTGCCCATTTTTATAACGATCCTGCACCGACAGGTGGAAAGGATCCTCAAACACGCGGGCTGCAACTTCAAAGCAGATACCATGCTTGCGGAAATTTGTTTCCGCCTTGGTGGTATCCTACTCAAACTCCAGTTCCGTTTGCATTTATCATACACTTTTGTCTATACATTTTAGCATGACAAATTGCGTGCAGTGCGCGCTGATGGTATTGATCGGGCGCAATAGCTGCACGTTCAGTACAGGAATGAAATGAAATACAGACAGGTATGGAATCGAGTGAAATGGTGGAACAGGGTTTGAAGCCAGGCGGGCGGGCCTGATGATGATCAGCCGGACGGAAGGTTAATCCCGTCCGGCACAGAGAGGCTATCGCTTCTCCTGATAAGCCAGCCAGGTCAGCAGTTGCAGGCTGGCGAAGAAATAGTTTTGCTCCGGCGCTAAGCGGTCGCTGAGGTAGCCGGTTTGGTTGAGCGTCAGGTCGCGCACCGCGGTCAGGCCACCTTTCATATTGTAAGGCGCCGGGGTATTGGCCAGCACATCAAACCACGCTGGTGTGGTGTCGCGCGCGTAGCCCTGCCAGACGCGCTGGAATGGCACCAGCCGCAGGCTTTGCGGATCGTACCACCAGATATTCAGCGGAATACGGATCGCGTCATAGCTGAAGCGGTTGGAATAGCCGACCGCCGGCGCGACGGAGCCATCGGCGTTCAGCGCCACCCAGTCCAGCGGCAGGCCGGTTTTGCCAAACTGCATGTCGCCCCAGCAGCGCAAGGCCATCATCAATCAGCGTGTTCCACACGCGCAGATGGCTGTGCTGCGCAAACTCCTGCCATGCGGCGAACAGGAAATAGGAAGGGTTAAGCACCACATAGCTGGTTTTATTGAAGCCCTGCGCGCCCGGCAACATGACCTTGCGGCCGGCGTAGTCGATCACCGTTAGCTTGATGACCGCGCGCTGAATGCGATCCGAAGCCTGCTGGTAATCACCGCCCCACTTCTGCGCCGCGCGTTGCAGCGCCCAGGCGATCAGCACATCCCCGTCCGAAGCATCATTTTTATCGGCGATGGGATCGGCCGCCCCCGGCGTGTAGCGCCAGTAGAACAGGTCATTCTGCGGATTGCGCAGATGGGTACGCGTCCACTGCCACAGCAAATCAAAGGTGGCGCGATCGTTATACGCCACCGCCAGCAGCATGCCGTAGCCCTGACCTTCGGTGTGGCTGACGTTATTGTTGACCGTATCACTGATGCGGCCGTCGCTGCTCATAAAGCGGCTTTTGTAACTGCTCCAGCCATCAGGCGGCCGCCTGAGCACTGAAGAATATCACCATGAAACACAGCATCCATTGACGCCAGAACTGCATCACTCTCATCACAGCTTCCTATTGGTATCGATAATGCAGCGTGCCGCCGTCGATTTTTTCCAGCGTCAGCGGTACCGCCGCGCTGCCACCCTGCGCGCGTAGCCACTGCGCGTACACGCCGGTCAGCACTGCGCTCAACGCCAGCTGCCAGCGTTCTGCATCAAGCTGGCTGTCACCCTGGGGCAGGGCATGGTGCTCAAGCATAATCGCGTTCTGCTGCGGCTGCAGCTGAACAAAGCCCCAGTTAAACCGCGCCAGCTGGAGATTAATTTCGCGCTCCAGATCCTGCACGGTGCGCGCCTCCGGCAAAGGATAGCGCGTTGCCAGCAATTCGCCCACGCCGTTGAGAAAGGCTTCCGCCTCCGCGCCAGCATTGTCCAGCATGCTCTCAATCATCACGCTGACCAGATCAAACCAGCCCGGCTGATGCGGATGGCTGATGCGTACGCCCGGTTGCTCACTCATTAGTTGTCTCCAAACAGATAACGGAAGTACAGATTGGCTGTGCTTTCGTTGTAATCGCCAATGGTATCATTGCCGAGCTGGCCGCCGATGGTGACATCTTTATTGATCTTATAATCGGCACCGGCGTGCAGGTTATAGCCGATGCCGTTTTTGCTCTCACCGCTGTAATAGGCGCTTTTGACAAAGCCCTGATCGGCGAGGCTTTGCAGCTGGGACTGCAGCGACGGATCGTTGGGGAAATACGCGCTCTTGTCCTAGCTGTACGACTGATAGCCGACCGAACCGCCAACGTTGACTTTCAGGTCATCAAACTTGCGGCTGAAGTCGATGGGGAACGACACCTCCGCATAATTCTGCGGACTGAAATAGCCTCCCTGACCGTAGCTGAAGTAACTCAGGTTTTTGGAGAAATCCATCCACGACAGGCTCATGCCGACCTTCAGCTCGCGGTCGTCGTAGTGGTAAGGCCGCACGTAAGCGCCCGCCGTGGCCTGCACGCTGTTGTTGCTCGCCTCGTTCTCGCCCAGATAGCTGTAAGCGCCGCCGCCGAAACCCGCGTCGCCGTTATCGAAGCTCAGCATGGCGTTGCCGCCGTTTTTGGTGACGCGCCCCAGCGCTTGCCGCTGGTCTTGTCCTCCACGCCAACGTACGACAGCAGGCTGTCGGTCATGGCGCGGCGTTCACCGGTGAGGATCAGCGTCAGGAAATCGGTCAGCTTCGGCGACCACTACACGCCGCCCACCAGCGTACTGAGATCCTGGCCAAGCGGCGTGCTGCCGAGGTCGATCTCATAGCTGTCGCCCTTCAGCGCCATATTCAGTTCCACGCCGGTGGCCGATTGCGAATCGGTCGACGAAGACGGCGTGTCGTCTATTTTGGCCGCGCCGGATGCCACCACATTGCCCTGCACCAGCGCGTTGCTGCCGAAGCGACGCCACGCATCACCGGCCGCACTGCCGATCAGCGCCGACAGCAGCAGCGCCGCCAGCGCCATCAGTACCGAGTGCTGGTTGGCATACCACACCACCATCATGTACCACGGCATTTCACCGCTCGGGAACTGCGGCCCGACGCGGAAGCTGCGGATGCCGTTCTCATCGGTGATGATGGCGGTATCACCGCGGATGCCGGCGTTGATGCGCGCCGAATTCAAATCATCGTGCAAACGCAGCAGCTGCTGATCGCTGGTGGCGACCGTCATCACCACCAGACGATCGGCGCTCCACGGTGAGCGATAGCTGACAAAGCCGCGCCACGCCTCATTAGAGGAGAAGTAGCGATCGGCATCCAGCTGCTGGCGAGACCAGTCACCGGTCAGCCAGCCGCGCAGCTTATCGACGGTGGTCGGCTCTTTAACGCCCAGCATGTTGCCGCTGGTCTGGTAAGCGGTGCCGGCCAGCATCTGTTGCGTGAAGGCGCTGTGCTGCAGGCGCGTCAGATTGGTGCCGCCGTTCGGCAGACCAAACAACACCTAGTTCTGCACCAGCGGCACGCCGGTGGCGTTACCGGCGCGCGCGGCCATGTCCAGTAACGTGGCGATCTCGGCATCACCCGGCGCATCCGGCAGCAGCAGCGTGGTCTGCGAAAAATCCGCCAGGCGCGAGAACGGGAACGAGGCACCGACGAAGTACGACAGGTTCGGCAGCATGGTGAAGTGGCGCGTGTGGCTCAAATCGATCCACGAATCCTCTTCGATACGGCTCTTGATGTTGTTGTTGAGCAGCACGACGCACGGCGCATCCGCCTTTGGCTTGATGTTGAAGTAGAGCGCCAGCTGGTTGTCGCCGTAAATCAGGTATGACTCCAGCTTCAGCGTGTACTGCTCCTGGCGTGCATCACCGCCCAGCCGGTGCTAGGCGCTCTCCAGCAGCCCGACTTTGTTCACCGTCAGGTTGCGCAGGAAGGTACCGTTCAGCGTGACGTTAAGAAACGAATTGTTTTCATCGATCCAGCTTTCGGACGGGAAACGGTAATGCAGATTGACCGGAATCGCGTCGCCGTCCCACAGGAACAGATCTGGCGCCGCGCGGAAGTTAACCCGCAGCGCATCGTGCCAGATACCGGTAGTGGTCAGGCTCTGATCTTTACGCAGCAGCTCACTGAGGCGCACCGGGCGGCTGGTGTTGATCCAGCGCGGCGCATCGTACGGTTTATGCACGCCAATCGGCTGCGGCGGTACGTTCAGACTGCTGGCATCGGTGGCCAGCGGCTGCGTGGTCAGGCGGTTTGCCGCTTGGCGCAGCTGGGCATCATCCGCACCGACCACCAGCAGCAGTTTGTACACCGGATTGTTGGGATTATCGATCACCTGCAGCAGCGGGCCACTGGCCGCGGGCAGCGGTCACGCTGCCGATTTTGTCACCCGGATGGCCGATCAGGATACCGTTGTGCTCGGGCAGATCGCCGCGCACCACCGGGAAACGGATGCCACGGTAATCCGACTGAATGCCGAGCCAGGAAGCCACCAGCGCGGCGGCACTGACGCTATCCGGCGAAACGTTAGTGGCAAAACCAAAGGTCACGCTGGCGGGCGTCATCCGCTGCACATCAATAAACGGACGCGGGAAGTTGCGCAGGCTGGTGCCGATGTTGAGCTGCTGGCCTTCAAGGCTGAGCGTGGTTTTCGGCAGAATGGTGACCTGATACTGCTGCGCGCTCTCTTTTTCGCACAGCAGCTTGTCGGCGTCGTTAATTTTGAAGCTGAGGTTATTACTGGAAACCACCATCGCCGCCGGAATATCCAGCTGATAGTCGCTGACGTCACTGTCGCTGGCACCCAGCGGCAGCGTGCCGAGCGGCTGGCCGTTGAGCATCAGCTGCAGCGAAGTGTTGCGAGCCGCCAGCGCGGCAGAGACGCGCAGCGACAGGTTGAGCCGCGCATTGGTGATCACCTCATCGCCCGGCAGGGTAAACAGAATACCGGACTGCAGCTGGCCGCCGGTCAGGGTGATGCCGCGTGGCTGCCCCATCTGGGCCACCGAAATGGTGCTGCTCACCGGCTGATTTAACAGCGCGCCAGCGGGCTCAGCGGCAGCCGGTGCCTCCGCAGCCACCTGCGATATGACGATGTCAGACGCAGCAGGGGCTGCTGACTGTGCCGACTCTGCTGGCTGTGCTGGTGCTGTATTTTCCTGCACCGGTGCTGCGTCGCCCGGCGTGTACGGCGCGTCGCCCGCGGCCTGCTTCAGCTGCGGATCGGCACTGCCATCCAGCCCCTGTGGCGACGGTACGTCGGAGAGCGCGGCGCTGTCCTGGGTTACGGCCGGCGTCTCGGCCCAGGCGGGGGCGAGCAGCAGCGTGGTGGTCAGCGCGCTGGCCAGCAACGTGTACGTCAATGTTTTCATGCTGCGCTGTCCTCTTTGGCTGTCGCCTGGCCATCACGCTTGCGCGCCTCATGGCGATCTTTCCAGCTCAGCCAGAACAGCTCAAAGACGGTACGGATGATGGTGCCGAGCGACACCAGCGGGTTGTCCTGCTTATACTCCGGCTGGATCCACGCATCGGCCCGCGCCAGCACCACGCGCACCAGTTCACGGCGGCGCGCCAGCGGCATCGCGCCAAAGCGCAGACGAATGGTCTCCTCATCACCGGAGATCTTGCTCACCGGAATGGTGATGGCGCCCGATTTCAGCAGCAGATCGATCTATTCGATTTCATCATGCTTATGACGGTTGTCCGGCGCATCCAGCTGCGCAACGCCCATCGACAGATCGCTGGTTTGCGTACGCGAAGAGATGCCGCTAGCATAGTGAATCACCGCCGGGATCTGCACCTCGATACGAATGGTTTTACGCACCTGTTTGGTTTCACGCGCCACGGCAATCGCCGCCATCAGGATGATCAGGCTGAACAACCGCCCAGCCGACGTTGAGCGCAATCACATACGGGTCCACCTCGAAGTAATCATGCGCCACGGCGCGCACCACGCCTGCCACGATGCCAATCGACAGCAGCGCGGCAACGATGACGTGAGGCCGTACGATAATGAACCGGTTTCGCCGCACGCGAGCGGAACAGTGCGCCAAAGCGCGAGGGCGTAGCAGGCTCCGGCTGCGCCACGGCGGGCGCAGTGGCCGGTACTGCGGCAGCAGCAGGGGCAACAGCCTGTTCAGCGACCGGCGCGCTGATCGGCGGCGGTGAGAACAGTGAAGTGGCAGCCTGACGCGCTACGTGCGTGGCTGCCGGTGCCAGCGACGACACGGACGCGGCAGTGGGCGCGCTGCTTGCCGGCGGAAACAGCGCGCTGCGCGGTGTTTCTGTGTCGGGTGCCGGCGCGCTGGCCGCCAAGCTCTGCAGCAGCGAACCCTTTTCACTGCGGGCGACGGGCGCCGGATTAAGAGCCTGCGGCGGCGCGACAAACTCATCGCCGCGAATCGGCTGCGGCTGCGGCAGATCGACGCGCTGGCCGCTACCCAGCTCCGGCTCATCATCCGCTGACGGATGATCGCCCACTGGCTGTGATCGGCTTCCAGCGATTGCCCGGACATATCCTTGAAAGCAATGTCCAGCGTTTGCGTTTTTTCTTGGAAACGCTGCAGATCGTCGTAGTTCTTCATGATCAGAGCCTGTTAAAGCGGAGGGGTAATTTCCGCGAATATAATACACACGTTAAGACACGGTGAGAGAATTCTGATTATTAAAACCGCAGATTCGACAAAAGAGTTTTATCTGAAAGATTGAAAATATGCAGATGCAAAAAGCATGCACTGATTAATTGAGCAGGATTAATAAAAATCGATTAACGGAAATAGCAACCGGAAGATAATTAAGGTAATACACTGATAATAAATAACATATCATTGAAATGTGCAGTTATATCTGGCCGTGACGGTGCTCACACAATGCGGCACGGATTCAGAATTTGCCTTAACCTTTTCGCTGTCGTTCAGGGCCAGCGATTTAAAGATTCAGTCGCGTAATACATTTCTGTCATCGCAGGCGATTAAGACACGTCAGGTTAATTTTACTCATGTATCAGGCCACAAATAACAAAGGCTTCCGCAGGAGCCTTTCGCAATGGCTGGCCGCAATTACGGCGTTGCTACCGGCTGATTCTCATCCTGGTCGACGGCGAAGCAGGCGATTTGCTGCTTACCATACTGCTTCAGTTTCGGCTGCAGCTGCACGCAGGTACCGAAACGACGGCGGCAGCGTGCGTTGAACGCACAGCCCGGCGGCGGGTTGAGCGGGCTCGGCAGCTCACCGGTCAGTTTGATGCGCTCGCGGCGTTCGTCCGGATTGAGGCGTGGCGTGGCCGACAGCAGCGCCTGGGTATACGGATGGCGCGGGTTGCTGAAGATCGCCTCTTTGCTGCCCTTCTCCACACAGCGTCCGAGGTACATCACCGTCACTTCGTCGGCGATGTGCTCCACCACCGACAGGTCGTGCGAGATGAACACATAGGACAGGCCGAGATCCTGCTGTAAATCCATCATCAAGTTGAGCACCTGAGCACGCACCGATACGTCGAGCGCCGAGACCGGCTCATCGGCAATCAGCACGTCGGGATCGAGCATCAGGCCGCGCGCAATGGCGATACGCTGGCGCTGACCGCCGGAGAACATGTGCGGATAGCGATCGTAGTGCTCGGTTTTCAGGCCCACTTTGGCCATCATCTCCAGCGTTTTTTCCCGCCGTTCCGCTTTGCTCAGCGCGGTGTTGATCACCAGCGGCTCTTCCAGAATCTGGCTGATTTTCTTACGCGGATTGAGCGAGCCATACGAGTTCTGGAACACAATCTGGATTTTCTGCCGGCGCAGCTTTTGCGCCTGCGGATCGTGTTTCAGCAGATCCTGCCCGTGCCAGTACAACTCGCCGGCGGTCGGCGTTTCAATCATCGTCAACAGGCGTCCGAGTGTGGATTTACCGCAGCCGGATTCGCCCACCACCGCCAGCGTTTTGCCACGCTCGAGGTTAAAGGAGACGCCGTCCAGCGCCTTGACCAAGCGCTCCTGGCCGAACAGACCCTTTTTCACCGGATAGTGTTTTTTCAGGTCAATCGCCTGCAGCAGATAATCCTGCTTCGTGTTATCAAGACTCATAAGTCGGTCTCCCGGCATCATCCAGTGGGAAGTGACATTTGGACTGGCGGCCCGGAATATCGCGCAGCTCAGGTTCTTCAGTACGGCAGCGGTCAGTCACGTACGGGCAGCGCGGATTGAGCAGACAGCCGTTAGGGCGGTCATACTTGCCCGGCACCACGCCCGGCAGCGACGCCAGCCGCGCTTTGTCGGCGGCAAACTCCGACAGCGCACGCAGCAGCGCCTGCGTATACGGGTGACGCGGCGCTTTGAAGATATCCACCGCTTTGCCGCTCTCCACCACCTGACCGGCGTACATCACGATGATGTGCTGCGCCGCTTCGGCCACCAGCGCCAGATCGTGCGTAATCAGGATCAGCGCCATGTTCTCCTGCTTCTGTAACTCCAGCAGCAGTTCGATGATTTGCGCCTGAATGGTCACGTCGAGCGCCGTGGTCGGCTCATCAGCAATCAGCAGCTTCGGCTTACAGGCGATGGCCATGACGATCATCACGCGCTGGCTCATGCCGCCAGACAGCTGATGCGGATAGACATCGAGCCGCGACGCCGGATCGGGAATGCCCACCTGCTCCAGCAGGTCGATGGCACGCTGACGCCGCGTGCGCTTGCTGCCGCCCTGATGCACCTTCAGCGCTTCCATGATCTGGTAGCCCACGGTGTAACATGGGTTAAGGCTGGTCATCGGGTCTTGGAAGATCATCGCCACTTCTGCGCCCACCAGCTGGCGGCGCTCTTTTTCGGAGATGCGCTGCAGGTCGCGCTGATTGAACTCCAGCTTCTCCGCTTTCACGCGGCCGGGATAGTCAATCAGCCCCATGATCGCCAGCGAGCTGACCGATTTACCGGAGCCGGACTCGCCGACAATCCCGACGACCTGGCCCTGTTCTACCTGGTAGCTGATGCGGTCAACCGCACGGAACGGTGTCTTTTCGTCGCCGAAATGCACTGACAGTTTTTCTACATTTAATAACGCCATCTCGGTGCCTCTTTACTGCTTGAGTTTCGGGTCGAGTGCATCACGCAAACCATCACCCATGAGGTTAAATGCCAGAACCGTCAGCAGGATGACCACTCCAGGGAAGGTCACAACCCACCAGGCACTCTGCGCATACTGCAACACGTCGGAGAGCATGGTGCCCCACTCCGGCGTCGGCGGCTGCGCCCCCATACCGAGAAAGCCCAACGCGGCCATATCCAAGATGGCGTTGGAGAAACCTAACGACGCCTGCACGATCAGCGGTGCCAGGCAGTTAGGCAGAATATTGATGAACATCTGGCGCAGCGTACCGGCACCGGCCACGCTTGAGGCGGTTACGTAGTCGCGATTGACTTCCACCAGCACCGCTGCGCGCGTCAGGCGAATGTAGTGCGGCAGCGCGACGAAGGTGATCGCCAGCGAGGCGTTGACAATCGACGAGCCAAAGATGGCCACCAGCACCAGCGCCAGCAGCAGGCTTGGCAGCGCCAGCATGATGTCGACGAGGCGCATAATCACTGCATCCACCACGCCACCGAGATAACAGGCCATCAGGCCGAAAATCACGCCCAGAATCAGCGACAGCACCACTACCATGCAGCCCACCAGCAGCGAAAGGCGCGCACCAAACATCAGGCGCGACAGGATGTCACGGCCGACGTCATCGGTGCCCAGAATAAATTTACAGCTGCCGCCTTCCTGCCAAACCGGCGGGTGCAACAGCGCATCGCGGAACTGCTCAGCCGGGGCATGCGGTGCCAGCACATCGGCGAAGATGGCGATCAGTAGCATCAGAATGATGTAAACCAGGCCGATAACCGCGCCTTTGTTACGTTTAAAATAGTGCCAGAATTCCTGAATCGGGGTCATCGGCTTCGGTGCAGCGGTGACGCTTGCGGGATCAACAGCAGACATGATTCCCCCTTATTTCTTATGACGGATGCGCGGATTCACCACGCCGTACAATAGATCAACCAGCAGGTTGACCAGAATGATCAGGATTGCCACCAGCAGCACGCCGCCCTGCACCACCGGATAATCACGGCGCTGCAGTGCTTCGATCAGCCAGCGGCCGAGTCCCGGCCAAGAGAAGATGGTTTCGGTGAGGATGGCGCCCGCCAGCAGTGTGCCCACCTGCAGACCGATCACCGTGACCACCGGCAGCATGGCGTTACGCAGCGCATGCACCACGATCACGCGCATGCGCGTCAGACCTTTGGCGCGCGCGGTGCGGATGTAATCTTCACCCTGCACTTCCAGCATCGAGGAGCGCGTCATACGCACAATCACCGCCAGCGGGATGGTACCCAGCACGATGGCCGGCAGGATCATGTGCATCACCGCATCTTTGAAATCGCCCTCTTCGCCCCACAGCAGCGTATCAATCAGCATAAAGCCGGTGAGCGGATGCGTGTCGTCAAGGAAGATGGTGTCGCTGACGCGGCCGGAGACCGGCGTCAGATTGAGCTGCACCGACACCAGCATGATCAGCATGATGCCCCACCAGAAGATCGGCATTGAGTAGCCGGTCAGCGAGATGCCCACGGCGGTGTGATCGAAAATTGAGCCGCGTTTCACCGCCGCCAGCACGCCGACCGGAATACCCACGGCAACGGCGAAGATCATGGCGCAGATACCCAGCTCGAGCGTGGCTTTAAAGCGCGGCACGAACTCATCCCACAGCGGGATGCGGCTTTTCAGCGAGATGCCGAGATCGCCATGCAGCACGCCGTTGATGTAAGTGATGTACTGTTTCCACATCGGCTGATCGAGACCAAACTGGGCCATCAGCTGCGCATGACGTTCGGGGGAGATGCCGCGTTCACCGGCCATGATCAGCACCGGGTCGCCGGGGATCAGGTGAACGAAGGCAAAGGTCAATAATGTAATACCGATGAACGTCGGGATGACAAGGCTCAGACGTCGGAGTATGAATTGCAGCATAAGCCGGATTCTCAGTCATTTTCCGTGGCGCTAACGCCATGGACTACATTGCTCACAATCCGCAGCCGGCATAGCCGGACGCGACGCAAGAAGCGCTTCAAAATCCCCGTCATACTTCACGCTGCATCAGCGCAAGGTATTGAGGGTTTATAAGAAATTAGCCGGAAATAAAATGCGGAGTACAGGCGGCGAAGGTGCCGCCCGAGGGCCAGCCATGCTGGCCCTGACCGCGATAATCCGAAAGGTTATTCCTGGATGTCGACGTTTTCGAAGTGATGTTTACCTAATGGATCGACCACATAGCCACTCACTTTCTTGCTTACTGGCTCGTACACGGTTGAGTGCGCGATGATCAGTGCTGGCGCCTGGTCGTGCATCACCACCTGCGCCTGCTTGTAGAGCTCAATACGTTTGTTGTGATCGGCTTCAGCACGCGCTGGCTGAATCAGATCTTCAAACGGCTTGTAGCACCAGCGTGAGTAGTTAGAACCGTCTTTCGCTGCCGCGCAGCTGAACAGGGTGGCGAAGAAGTTATCCGGATCCCCATTATCACCGGTCCAGCCCATCATTACGGTCTGGTGTTCACCGGCTTTAGCACGCTTCAGGTACTCGCCCCACTCGAAGGTAACGATTTTGGCTTTCACACCGATTTTTGCCCAGTCAGCCTGAACCATTTCCGCCATACGACGGGCGTTCGGGTTGTACGGACGCTGCACCGGCATAGCCCACAGGTCGATGCTGAAGCCATCCGGCATGCCCGCTTCTTTCAGCAGCTTTTTGGCTCTGGCCGGATCGTAAGCGTAGTCTTTGACATCATTGTTGTAGCCCCACATGGTTGGTGGGATCAGGTTTTTCGCTGCCTGACCGGCGCCCTGATAGACCGCATCAATGATCGCTTGTTTGTTCACCGCCATGGTCAGTGCCTGACGCACTTTGACGTTATCCAGCGGTTTTTTCTCAGTGTTGAAAGACAGGTAACCGACGTTCAGCCCTGGCTGTTCCATCAGTTTGATTTTGTTGTCTTTCTTCATGCTGGCGATATCAGCCGGGTTTGGATACGGCATTACCTGACATTCGCCTTTCTGCAGTTTGGCGTAGCGCACCGAAGCATCAGGCGTGATGGAGAACACCAGACGATCGATTTTTGGCTTGGTGCCCCAGAAGTCCGGGTTCGCTTTGTACAGAATACGTGAGTCTTTCTGGTACTGATACAGCACGAACGGACCGGTACCCACCGGATTGAGATCCAGTTTTTCTGGCGTGCCGACTTTCAGCATGTTGTCGGCGTACTCTTTCGACAGGATTGACGCGAAGTCCATGCCAAGGTCGGCGAGGAACGGCGCTTCCGGACGGGTCAGGGTGAACCGTACGGTATAGTCATCCACTTTTTCGATTGTGGCGATCAGCTTCGGCATGTCCATGCCTTCGAAGTATTCGTAGCTGCCGCCGGAGACACCGTGGTACTTGTTGTTTTTATCGAGCTGGCGCTCGAAGGAGAACACGACGTCATCAGCGTTGAAGGTGCGGGTCAGCTTGAAGTCTTTGGTGGTTTGCCACTTCACGCCCTGACGCAGATGGAAAGTATAGGTTTTACCATCTTCGCTGACGTCCCATTTTTCTGCCAGGCCCGGCTGCAGCTCAGTGGTACCGGTTTTGAATTCAACCAGACGGTTGTAGATCGGTACTGAGCTGGCATCGTAAGTGGTGCCGGATGTGAACAGCTGCGGGTTGAAGCCTTCCGGCGAACCTTCTGAACAGTAAACGAGGGTTTTCGCCTGAACGCCCACGGCCACGGTCATAGCAATCAGGCGAAGACCGACCTTCAGCATCCTGGATTTGGCTAGGGAGTTGATCATGTTTTGCTCCATTGTGATGTGATGTTGTGTGCGTCGCCCGACCTCTGATTTTTTTATGCGGTTCGGGCAGGTCAGTTATGTAATGACCAAAATGCAAGCGGTTATTGTTGTAGCGCTGACGCCGTGGAACCTGCCAGCGCTGGCCGTCTCTGCATCTTATTGATGCATCAATTTGTCAACAGTTGCAAAGAACGTCAATACAACGTGAGGTTATTTACACAGAGTGTGAGTAAGTGCAAGCAACGATAAAAAACAGTGTTTGCACGCTAAGCCAAAATTTAAAAAGGTGATAAAGCGCGCAATGCCGTGTGATTCTCTGGCAATAGCGCCTGATGACAGTGATTATCACCGTTAAAAAACGTCTTAAAGTTGTCGGTAAATGTTGAATATCTGAACGATTACCCGTGCGTTATGACGTTCAGGCAGCGAAATATGCTGGCGTAATGGCATAAGAAATCAGCAAAAAGCAAAAGCCGGTCATAAGCAGAATGTGTCGCGAATTAAGAGAGGTGCTTTGATGCAGCAAGGGATGAAGAGAGGTGTTGAAGGATAATACGGTTTATCCCGTTGATGATTAATGGAACGCGTAAATTGATGACTTTGCTTAATTGCTGCCGGGATTTGTGTCTGGTTCAGGGAAGGTCATCCGGTCGCCATAAATGGCGACCCTTATATCCCGATCATTCTCCTCCGGGTATGATGATCCCCGACTGATCATCGGGAAGTTGCTGGTGAGATGGGGGCGACCCCTGGGCATAAAGCCTGCTTTGTGGATTCATCCCCGGCAACTTAACTCCCGCCTTCAAGACCGGACGGTATCCTGTGCCCCGAGCACGCATCCATAAGGATGGTCATGGCGGTTTCCCTGTGCTGTTAAGGAGAATCTATACAAACCCGTATGCCTGTCGGCATTGATATTGCCTCCGGAAAGTTTGATGTGGCCGTCTGGAAAGGCGACACGTCTTACAAAACCAAAGTCTTTCCCAACACCCCTAAGGGCTTTATCGCCCTGAAAAAATGGCTGGAGCCGTTCGGCTGCTGCCATATCTGCATGGAGGCTACCGGCGCGTACAGTGAGCCGCTGGCCACCTTCCTGCACGACGAAGGCTATGATGTCAGCGTGGAAAATCCTGCGCGCATCAGGCGCTTCGGGCAGGCCGAGCTGAGCCGGAATAAGACGGATAAAGACGATGCGCGCATGATAGCGCGCTACTGTAAACTGCACGGTCCATCGCTGTGGCAGCCGGCGCCGCTGAATGAACGCAGGCTGAAAGCGCTGGTGAAGCGCCTGACGAATCTTCAGGAAATGCGGCAGATGGAAGAGAACCGGCTGGAGGTATCGGATGCGGTGGTGCAGCCCTCAATCCGCGTGGTCATTGCGGCGCTGGATGCGCAGATAGACGAAACGAAGCGGGCAATAAACGACCATATTGACAATGACCCGGGCCTTAAAAAGAACAGGGAACTGCTGGAGTCCATCCCGGGCGTGCTGGGCAGCACGATGCTGGCGTATATGGGGGACATGTCGAGGTTCAGCAGCAGCAAGGCTCTTGTGGCGTGGGTGGGGCTGAATCCGATGCGGCAGGAGTCCGGTGAGTGGAAGGGCAAAAGCAGGATATCGAAGATGGGCAACAGCGCGATGCGCAAGGCCCTGTACATGCCAGCGATAGTGGCGATGAAGTGGAATCCGGCGGTAAGTTTGCTGAAGAAGCTGCTGCAGCTGGCTTATGGTGTGCTGAAGTCGGGTCGTCCGTTCGATGCCGAAATATGTCTTGCCAGGTAACCGGCAAGACGGTATCTACAGTGCATCTGCGGTTTTTACAGGGTGCGCATTCATGCGCACAGATACGCGGTCATTCTGCGCCATGCGCTACCGCGATTAACGCTGCAGCTCATCCAGCGCGGGTGCATCCAGATGCGACACATCAGCGGCCGTCTCCACCACCCAGCCGGCGGCGAGCCACGCGCTTTGCTGATGATCGACGCGCGAAATCGAGCAGTTACGCAGACGCAAACGGCGCTCCGCATGGGCAGGCAGCCCCAGAATGGTACTCACCAGCACGCACAGCGCCATGCCGTGGCTCACCAGCAGCGGACGGCAACCTGCCGGCAGATCGAGACAGGCATTGAGCGCGGCATGCATGCGCGTCGCCATCTCTTCCATCGACTCTCCGCCCGGAATCCGGCCGCCTTCGGTGCCATCCACCAGCGCTTTACGCCAGCTCTCCTCTTCCGCCGTCAGGCCGTCGAGCTGACGCTGCTCCAGACAGCCCATATTGAGCTCGCGCAGGCGGGCATCCAGCGTCACCGTACAACCGCAGGCATCAGCGATAATCACCGCGGTGCGCCGGGTACGTCCTAAATCGCTGGCAATCACGTGAGTAATGCCCAGCGATTTCACGCGCTTGCCCACCTGATGCGCCTGCTGCTCACCTTTATCCGTCAGCGGACTGTCGGACTGCCCCTGAATGCGTCGGGCCGCATTCCAAACCGTTTCACCGTGACGAACAAGATAGACCTGTAACATGCTTAATTTCCGTTATACTGCGAAAAATTTGTCTTGAGGTTCAGGTAATTATGTACCATGTTGTCGCAGCCACCATCAATCCGGCAAAAATCCGCGCAATTGCTCAGGCGTTCAACGACGCCTTCGGCGAAGGATCCTGCCATATTGAAGGGGGCGAGGTCGAGAGCGGCGTCGCCGCGCAGTCCTTAAGCGATGCCGAAACGCGAACTGGCGCACGCCAGCGCGTGGCGAACGCGCGTCATGTGCGGCCACAGGCGGATTACTGGGTGGCGATTGAAGCGGACATTGAAGGCGACTGCGCCTTTGCCTGGATGGTGGTGGAGAATGCACAGCAGCGCGGTGAATCCCGCTCTGCCAGCTTTACGCTGCCGCCAGTGGTTGTGATGGCCGGTCTGGCTGCCGGGCATGAGCTCGGTGACGAAATGGCGCGCTTAACCGGCGTGGAGAATATCAAACACAAGGGCGGTGCGATTGGCGCCTTCACCCACGGCCTGCTGAGCCGCTCCAGCGTCTATCATCAGGCCCTGATTCTGGCGCTCTGTCCGTTCACTCACCCGCTGTATCAGCAGTAATCAGCTGCGCCCGAGGCGCGCTTCCAGCCAGCGTTTCAGCTCGGGCGGCGCCTCTTTCAGGCTGTTGGATCCGCGGGTGATGGTGGCAATCCCGACGCCCAATTCGTTTTTCAGCTCGCGCTGACTGATATCACCGTTGATCAGCGCTTTGATAATGCGCAGGCGCGTGCCTAAGGCTTCGCGCTCGTCCGGCGTCATCATCAGCTGCAGCAAGGGCAGCGCCACGTCATCGGAAAACGCGTTGTGCATCAGGTCGATGAAACGCAGCCAGTTGTCTTCAACCGGCTGCGGGGAAAGGGGTTGGCTCATGAAGGCTTCCGTACTCATTAACGAGTACGGAAGCATAACACAGTCAGTAACGGCGATTCCACTCGCCGTCGGCGAGAATCTTATCCGGCTTGCCCATGAAGTAGCGGTAATAGGCATCGTAGGCCAGCACGTTTTTCACGTAGCCACGGGTTTCCGAGAAGGGAATGGTTTCGATAAACGCCACCGCATCCAGTTTGCCGCCGCTGGTATTAAGCCAGCTGCGCACCCGCCCCGGGCCGGCATTATAGGCGGCAGAAGAGAAGATGCGGTTCTGACCAAACTGCTGATACACATACTCCAGATACTGCGTACCAATCTGAATATTGGTCTGCGGATCGAGCAGCTGGCTGCTGTTAACGTAACCCGGAATGTTGTACATCTTCACGGTATGGCTGGCGGTGCCCGGCATCACCTGCATCAGGCCACTGGCGCCAACCGGTGAGCGCGCTTTCGGGTTCCACGCGCTCTCCTGACGGGAAATCGCCATGGCGTAGCTTGGCGTGATGCCTTTGTCGCTGGTGTATTGCTGATACAGATTGCGCCACGCCAGCGGGAAACGCTCTTTCAGGCTGTCCCACATTTTCGCGGTGATGGCGGCCTGCACGCTGAGATTCCACCAGTCCTGTTCATTCGCGTAGCGCGCCAGCATCTGCTGCTGGGTACGGGTTTTGCTGCTGATCAGGTTGGCCCACTCGCTGCGCGCCAGGTTATCCAGCCCCCAGTACATCAGCTCGCGCACGCGCGCCATCTCCGGCCCCTGCACCACGCTGTTGTCCGCCGCCGGTGCCTGATCCACCTGCAGCGGATACTCTACGCCCAGCCGCTGTGCCGCCACCATGGGATAGAAACCACGCTGCTGCATCAGCTTACGCAGAATCTCTTCCGCTTCCTCTTTGCGCCCCTGCGCCATCAGTAAATCGGCCTGCCAGTACTGCCACTCATCTTTCTCTTTGGCTTCCACCGGCAGCCGGGCAATCCAGGTGTTCAGTCCGCGACGGTCGTTTTCACTCAGCGCCAGCCGCACGCGCCGCTCAATCAGCACGGTTGATTCGCTATTCATTACTACCGCATCGCGCCAGCGCGCCTGCTCCGAGGTGAGATCGGCGCCCATCATGCGCCACACCACCGTCTCTTTCAGATCCTTCTCTTCCGCCGGGCTCATCTTCTGCGCCTGGACCAGCTGCGGGATCATCATGCGGACGTTGTCCATATCCTGACGCGCCACGCGGGCAAAGGCGTAGCTGGTGGCCATACGGGTAAAATCGGTCGGGCCGAGGGTGCTGGCAAAAGTGGTGACGGTCTGGGGATTCTGCTGCAGCGCAATCAGCGCGCTGGCGGTGGTTTGATAATCCGCCGGCAGCATTTTCGCTAGGTAATTAACTAGGCTGTCGTTGCCGGCTTTCATCGCCAGCCGGATGCGTTCGAGGATGGTGATCGGCGACAGCTGCCCTGACGCCTGCCACACCGAGAACAGCTTGTCGCAGTCGTTCGGTAACGCGGTCCCGCGCAGCCAGATGGCTTTGGCACCGTCAAACGCCGCCTGCTGCTGACCGGTCGCCCACTTGGCATAGTACCAGTTACAGCGCGCCTGCACCGGCTTCGGCTCATCCGGGCTGAAGCTGAGCATGCCTGGCCAGTCCTGACGGTGCGCCAGCACGTTAACAAAGCGCGTCTGCAGCGAACGCGCCGGCGGCAGCGTGGGATACTGCTGAATAAAGTTTTTCACCGCCAGCCCGGTCTCCTGATCGAGATCCTGCGCCAGCAGGCGATACTGCAGGTACGGATAGAGCGGATAATCCTGCAGCGTTGGCATCAGCTGCTCAACTTGGTCCATCTGTTTGTTGTCCCAGGCCTGTTTGATCTGCGCATAGCGCTGTCGTTGCTGATCCAGCGAATCGGCCCACACGCTGCCGGCCGTGCTGACCAGACAGATCCCTATCATCCAGTTACGCCACTTCTCCACTCCGCTCTCCTCATTGCTGCGCTCCAGCTTATGCCGGACTCCCTTCATGCTAACCAGGCCAACCGGCTCTTGCCACGTTCTTCACAAAATTTACCCAGACGCACCGTGATTGTTCAGCGTCTGCGCCGCAATTGTGCAAATAATCATCAGAAAAACTTATTACCCATCAAATAGCTATGCGTTTTCATTCAGTTACAACTCTGGCACGTGCTTTGCTCTGTTGAATGCCATCTTGTATACCAGCTGGAATTCACTCATGGCATCGACCTTCGGTTTTACGCTTCAGGATTGGCAACGTTGCGCACAGCAGGATGCACAGCAGATCCCTGCACTACTGGCCGCACATCTCGACGCACTCGATAACCAAGATAATGCCTGGCTGTACCTCGCTTCGCCGGCCCAGCTGCTGGCGCAGGTTGAACCGCTGCTGGCGGCGTATCAGCGCAATCCGGCCGCCCTGCCGCTGTTTGGCGTGCCGTTTGCCGTCAAAGACAACATTGACGTGGCAGGCTGGCCTACCACCGCCGCCTGCCCGGCGCTGACTTATCAGGCCGCGGCCGATGCCTTCGTGGTGGCAAAGCTAAAAGCGGCAGGCGCTATCGTCATCGGTAAAACCAACCTCGACCAGTACGCGACCGGTCTGGTTGGCACCCGCTCGCCGTATGGCGCGGTGAGCAACACCTTTAACCCGGCCTACGTCAGCGGCGGCTCCAGCTCCGGCTCCGCGTCAGTGCTGGCGCGCGGCCTGGTCGGCTTCTCGCTCGGCACCGACACCGCCGGCTCCGGCCGCGTGCCGGCAGGTTTTAACAATATCGTCGGGCTGAAGCCGACCAAAGGCTGGTTCTCGGCCAGTGGCGTGGTGCGGGCCTGCCGTCTCAATGACACCATCTCGGTATTCGCCCTGACGGTTGCCGATGCCTTTAGCGTCGCCAGCATCGCGGGCGGCTACGACGCCGGTGACGCCTATGCGCGCCAGTCGCCACGCAGCGCACCGGCCAGTTTCCAGCCGCAGCCCTCACTGGCGATCCCTGCCACGCCGCAATTTTACGGTGACCAGCAGGCGGAAGCGGCGTGGCTTAGCGCGCTGGAGCAGCTCACGGCGAGCGGTGCGACGCTGCACCCTATCGACTTCGCCCCTTTCCACCAGCTGGCGGAGCAGCTTTATTACGGCCCGTGGGTCGCCGAGCGCACCGTGGCGGTCGGCGAGATGATCGACCGCCCGGAAGAGATGGATCCGGTGGTGTACGGCATCGTCAGCAGTGGCCGCCAGTACAGCGCCGTCGAGGCGTATCAAGCCGAATACCTGCGTGCCGAACTGACGCGCCAGATCCAGCAGACGCTGGCCCAGTTCGATGCGCTGGTGGTGCCGACCTCACCCACCATCCATACGCTGGAAGAGATGCAGCAGGAGCCGGTGCACTACAACTCGCAGTTCGGCACTTATACCAACTTCACTAATCTGGCCGACCTTAGCGCGCTGGCGTTGCCTGGCCCGTTCCGCGCAGATGGGCTGCCTGCGGGCATCACGCTGATCGCACCGGCGTGGCACGACCGCGCGCTGGCGACGTTTGGCCTGCGCTGGCAGCAGCAGCTGGCGCTGCCGATCGGGGCCACCGGCAAAGCGCTGCCGCCGCAGCCCGCCGCGCTGCCGCCGTCGCCTGACCACGTGCGCGTGGCGGTGGTCGGTGCCCATCTCACCGGCATGCCGCTGAATTTCCAGCTCACCACGCGTCAGGCGGTGTGGGTCGAAGAGACGCAAACCGCCAGCCACTATCGCCTGTTCGCCCTGCTCGACGGCCCGATCAAAAAGCCCGGCCTGCTGCGCGGCGACAGCGGTGCCGCTATCACCGTCGAACTGTGGGACATCCCGCTGGCGCGCTTTGGCGAATTCGTCGCGGAAATCCCGGCGCCGCTCGGCATCGGTTCGCTGACGCTGGCAGACGGACGCATCGTGAAAGGCTTTATCTGCGAACCGGCAGCGCTGACGCAGGCGCTGAAAATCACTGAATTCGGCGGCTGGCGCAACTGGCTGACGTCACAGGGGAATAACTAATCATGTTCAGCACCGTTCTGATTGCTAACCGTGGCGAAATCGCCTGCCGCGCCATCCGCACCCTGAAGCGCCTCGGCGTAACCAGCGTGGCGGTCTATTCGGATGCCGACCGCAATGCGCGTCACGTTACCGAAGCCGATGTGGCCATCGCCCTCGGCGGTGACAAAGCCAGCGACAGCTATCTGCGCATTCACAAAATTCTGGCCGCTGCGCAGCAAACCGGCGCGCAGGCCATCTGGCCCGGCTACGGTTTTCTGTCGGAGAGCCTGCCGTTTGCCGCCGCCTGCGAAGAGGCCGGCATCGCGTTTGTCGGCCCGACCGCGCAGCAAATTGGCGAATTTGGTCTCAAGCATCGCGCCCGTGAACTGGCCGCCAGCGCGGGCGTGCCGATGACGCCGGGCACGCCGCTGCTCAGTTCGCTTCAGGACGCACTCAGCGCGGCGGAAGACATTGGCTATCCGGTGATGCTGAAAAGCACCGCCGGCGGCGGCGGCATCGGTCTGACCCGCTGCGCCGACGCCACGGCACTGCAGAACGCGTGGGAGAGCGTGCGCCGTCTGGGCGAGCAGTTTTTCAGCGATGCCGGCGTGTTTATTGAACGCTGCATCGATCGTGCGCGCCATGTGGAAGTGCAGATTTTTGGCGACGGCAAGGGCAAGGTGATTGCGCTTGGCGAACGCGACTGTTCGCTGCAGCGCCGCAATCAGAAGGTGGTGGAAGAGACGCCGGCCCCTAATCTGCCGCAGGCCACGCGTGAAGCGCTGCTGGCTTCAGCGGTGCGGCTTGGCGAGCGGGTCAATTACCGCAGCGCCGGCACCGTGGAGTACATCTATGACGCCGCGCAGGACGCGTTTTATTTCCTCGAAGTGAACACCCGCCTGCAGGTGGAGCATCCGGTGACCGAGTGCGTCACCGGCCTTGACCTGGTGGAGTGCATGCTGCAGGTGGCAGCGGACGATGCCATCGACTGGGATCGTCTGCAGCAGGCACCGCACGGCGCATCGATTGAGGTGCGGCTGTACGCCGAAGATCCGCTGAAAAACTTCCAGCCGAGCCCGGGCGTGTTAACCCACGTCAGCTTCCCGCCAGCGGTGCGCGTTGACGGCTGGATCGAGACCGGCAGCGAAGTGACGGCGTTTTACGATCCGATGGTAGCCAAACTGATCGTGCATGGCGAAACGCGCGACGCTGCGCTGGCGAAGCTGCAGCAGGCGCTTGACGCCACCCAACTGCACGGCATCGCCACCAATCTGGATTATCTGCGTCAGATCGTGGCGACCGACGCCTTCCGCAGCGGCAACGTCTGGACGCGCTTCCTTGACGGCTTTACGCCGGCGGCCAGCGTCATCGAAGTGCTGCAGCCGGGCACGTTCAGCAGCATTCAGGACTTTCCCGGCCGCCTGGGCTACTGGGACATCGGCGTGCCGCCGTCCGGCCCGATGGATGACTTCGCCTTCCGCCTGGCCAACCGTATCGTCGGCAACCACGCCAGCGCCGCCGGGCTGGAGTTCACCCTGCAGGGCCCGACGCTGCGCTTCCACAGCGATGCGCTGATCGCGCTGACCGGTGCCGACTGTCCGGCCGATCTCGACGGCAGCGCGGTCGACTACTGGCAGCCGGTGGCCGTGAAAGCCGGACAAACCCTGACGCTGGGCCGCGCGCAGAGCGGCTGTCGCACCTATTTAGCGGTGCGTAATGGTTTCGATGTGCCAGAGTACCTCGGCAGCCGCGCCACCTTCTCGCTGGGCCAGTTTGGCGGCCACGCCGGACGTACGTTGCGCGTCGCCGACATGCTGCCCATCTCCAAGCCGGCGCTCGCCGCCTGCACCACGCCAGTCCCGGTCAGCGAACCTGAAGCACTGGATCGCGCGCTGGTGCCGCACTACGGCAGCGAATGGCGCATTGGCGTGCTGTACGGTCCGCACGGCGCACCGGATTTCTTCACCCAGGCCGCCATCGATGAGTTCTTTGCCAGCGACTGGCAGGTGCATTACAACGCCAACCGGCTTGGCGTCCGTCTGGTCGGGCCTAAACCCAGCTGGACGCGCGCCAACGGCGGTGAAGCCGGGCTGCATCCGTCTAACGTACACGACTGCGAATACGCCATCGGCGCGGTGAACTTTACCGGTGACTTCCCGGTGATCCTGACGCACGACGGCCCGAGCCTTGGTGGCTTCGTCTGCCCGGTCACCATTGCCAAAGCCGAGCTGTGGAAAGTTGGCCAGGTCAAACCGGGCGATCGCATCCGCTTCCACCTGATCAGCGCCGACGAAGCAGTCGCGCTGGAGAAAGCTCAGGCGCACAGCGTAACCACGCTGCGCAGCCAGCACGCACCGGCCTTCGCGGTGCCGTCGCTGGCGGCGAGCGACATCGGTTCTGCCACCCTGTTAGCGGCGCTGCCGGCGACCGCCACCACGCCTGCTGCGGTCTATCGCCAGGCGGGCGACAAATATGTGCTGATTGAGTACGGCGATAATGTGCTGGATCTGGCGCTGCGCCTGCGCGTACACCTGCTGATGCAGGCGCTGCGCCAGCGTGCAGAGCCCGGTATCGAAGAGCTGTCGCCCGGCGTGCGCTCGCTGCAGGTGCGCTATGACAGCCTGGTGATCGGTCAGCAGCAGCTGATGACGCTGCTGCTGGAACTGGAAGCCGGGCTGGGCGACGTCAGCGCGCTGAAAGTGCCGTCGCGCATCGTCTGGCTACCGATGGCGTTTGAAGACAGCGCCACGCTCGGCGCGGTGGAGCGTTACCAAGAGACGGTTCGCGCCAGCGCGCCGTGGCTGCCGAACAACGTTGACTTCATTCAGCGCATCAATGGACTGGCGAGCCGCGAAGCGGTACGCGACACCCTGTTTGCCGCCAGCTATCTGATTCTCGGTCTCGGCGATGTCTATCTCGGCGCGCCGTGCGCGGTGCCGATCGATCCGCGCCATCGCCTGCTGAGTTCCAAATACAGCCCGGCGCGCACCTTTACCGCCGAAGGCACGGTGGGCATTGGCGGCATGTACATGTGCATCTACGGCATGGATTCACCGGGCGGCTATCAGCTGGTGGGTCGCACGCTGCCCATCTGGAACAAGTTCCTGCAAAACGATCAGTTTGCCGCCGGCGAACCTTGGCTGCTGCGCTTCTTTGACCAGGTGCGTTTCTATCCGGTGAGCGAAGCGGAACTGACGCAGCTGCGCGACGATTTCCGCGCCGGCCGCGCCCGCATCCGCATCGAACAGAGCGAGTTTGATTTCGCGGCGCATCAGCAGTACCTCGCCGACAACGCGCCGGAAATCAGTGCTTTCCGCGAACGTCAGGCCGCGGCGTTTGAGCAGGAAGTCACGCTGTGGGCGCAGGAAGAGCAGGAGGCGCCGCTCACCAGTGAAGAGACGCTGGTGGTCGCCGACGCAGAGGACGATGCGCTGGCGGTGTGTGCTGACATGAACGGCAACATCTGGAAAGTGCTGGTTGCGCCGGGCGATAAGGTGCAGGCCGGCCAGACGCTGATCATCGTGGAAGCGATGAAGATGGAACTGGCGATTGTCGCGCCGCAGGCCGGTACGGTGAAACGCATTGCCTGCCAGGTGGGCCGTCCGGTGAGTCCGGGCGACACCCTGCTGTGGCTGGCTTAAGGAGCAGGTATGAACAGTAGCGCGCCCCGCAGCAAAGGCCGTCCCGAAGCGCTGGCCGAAAAGGTTTATCAGGCGCTGAAGCAGGACATCTTTGAATTCCGTCTGATGCCAGGTGACCGCTTCAGCGAAAACGAAATCGCCGAGCGGCTGGCGGTGAGCCGCACGCCGGTCCGTCAGGCGCTGTTCTGGCTGGAGCGCGAAGGCTATGTCGAGGTGTGGTTTCGCAGCGGCTGGCAGGTACGGCCGTTCGATTTCGCCTACTTCGAGGAGCTGTACGACTTCCGCACAGTGCTGGAACGCGAAGCGGTGCGCCGCCTGTGCGCGCTGCCGCCGCTGGCCTGCGCGGAAACCCTGACCGCGCTGAAAACCTTCTGGATCGACGATGCCCGGCTGGAAGATGGCAAAGCGGTGTCGGCGCACGACGAAGCGTTTCACATGGCGCTGGTGGCCGCGGCGGTAATCAGGAGATGGCGCGTATCCACGCCGAGCTGACAGAAAAAATCCGCATCATTCGCCGTCTCGACTTTACGCGGGACGATCGGGTCGATGCCACGTACCGCGAGCACGCTCAGATCTTACGGGCAATTTTTCAGCAACACACCGAGGAGGCACAGCGCATTTTAACCGACCACATTGCCGTCAGTAAGGCCGAGGTCAGGAAGATTACGTTGCATATGTTACAGCAGGATCGGATACAACCCATTGAATAACAACAGATAACACAGTTAGGGGTTTAAATGATGAAACGACGTTCGTTGCTTAAAGCTTTCGCGCTCTCCGCTACCGTTGCCAGCATGGGCTTCGCCTTTACCGCACAGGCGGCAGACACCATCAAAGTCGGCATTATGCATTCGCTGTCCGGCACCATGGCGATTTCCGAAACGCCGCGGAAAGATGTGGCGCTGATGACCATCGATGAGATCAATGCCAAAGGCGGTGTGCTGGGCAAGAAGCTGGAACCGGTGGTGGTCGATCCTGCCTCTAACTGGCCGCTGTTCGCCGAAAAAGCGCGCCAGTTGCTGACTCAGGACAAAGTGGCGGTGGTGTTTGGCTGCTGGACGTCGGTCTCGCGTAAATCGGTGCTGCCAGTGTTTGAAGAGCTTAACGGCTTGCTGTTCTATCCGGTGCAGTACGAAGGCGAAGAGATGTCGCCGAACGTGTTCTACACCGGCGCCGCGCCGAACCAGCAGGCGATCCCGGCGGTGCAGTATCTGATGAGCGAAGATGGCGGCAGCGCGAAACGCTTCTTCCTGCTCGGCAGCGACTATGTCTATCCGCGCACCACCAACAAGATTCTGAGTGCCTTCCTGCATAGTAAAGGCGTGCAGGATAAGGATATCGAAGAGGTGTACACGCCGTTTGGTTACAGCGATTACCAGACCATCGTGTCCAATATCAAAAAATTCTCCGCCGGTGGCAAAACCGCGGTGATCTCCACCATCAACGGTGATTCCAACGTGCCGTTCTACAAAGAGCTGGCGAACCAGGGCATTAAAGCAACCGACATTCCGGTGATTGAAGTGGCACACTAAATTTGGCCACCTGAACAGAGGTGATATGCTCACCTCAGAACAACACAGGTGCCATAATGAAAAAAAGAAATTTCAGCGCAGAGTTTAAACGCGAAGCCGCTCAACTGGTCCTTGATCAGAACTACACCGTTGCAGCTGCGGCCAATGCTATGGATGTGGGTCTTTCTACCATGACGCGATGGGGAAAACAGTTGCGGGATGAACGACAGGGCAAAATACCTAAAGCCTCCCCTATAACCCCGGAACAGATTGAAATACGCGAGCTGAAGAAAAAGCTACAACGTATTGAAATGGAAAACGACATATTAAAAAAGGCTACCCACCGGTATAAACGTGGTGGTCATGAACACATCGTTATCCCGAATCGCCTTGAGCGACAGTTCGCAGTGACAGAGCCTAATCAGGTGTGGTGCGGCGATGTGACGTACATCTGGACAGGCAGGCGTTGGGCTTACCTCGCTGTTGTTCTCGATCTGTTGGCAAGGAAACCGGTAGGCTGGGCAATGTCATTCTCACCGGACAGCAGGCTGACCATCAAAGCGCAGGAAATGGCGTGGGAAACTCGCGGTAAACCAGCCGGAGCGATGTTCCACAGTGACCAGGGTAGCCACTATACAAGCAGGCAGTTACTGTGGCGTTGCCGGATCAGGCAGAGTATGATCCGACGTGGAAACTGTTGGGACAACAGCCCGATGGAACGCTTCTTCAGAAGTCTGAAAAACGAGTGGGTGCCAGTGACAGGTTATATAAACTTTAGCGAAGCTGCACATGCGATCACAGACTATATCGTCGGATATTACAGCTCGCTAAGGCCGCATGACTATAACGGTGGGTTACCCCCAAACGAATCGGAAAACCGATACTGGAAAAACTCTAAAGCGGTGGCCAGTTTTAGTTGAACACTACAGCTTCTTCCGGTGCGGCAATCGCAGCGGAAGAAACGGCAACGTAAAGTAAGGCTGCACCGGCAACCATCAGTTTTTTCATAACAACGTTTCCTGCATCTTGATAAAACGTGAATGAAGGATATTACCCGTCATACCGTACGCTGCCGTCCGATGGCTGCTGGGCAGCATGCAGCTGGCTAACCGTGGTCAGCGCGCAATAATGTTTCCCGGGCCGCCGGGCGACAGCGAGGAAGTATTCAGGGCAGCCTTGAAGGCGCGTTCAGTATAGGGCAACAAATTACCAGAGTTCAGCGCCAGGAAAAGAGGGAGATTAAGCAGGACATTTCTGGTGATAAATAAGGCGAATTGGCGTTAGCTGCTTTTTTTAATTGCGCTTTTTTCGCTGGCTGAAATATTTGCGCAGGACGTTATGGCACAGCAGCATTTTTCACTTTTGCATTAAAAAATGGCACGGAATAGGAATAATCAGATTTTCTGAAAGAGTTAAAATAGAAAGGCAAATTTAATCAGTTGGTTAGGTGAGTGAGATGGGCAAATAAGATCCATTTTTTATCAGATAAGCCCGCCACTCATGATGGCATCTTCCTATTTTCCTTAGGGCATTTTAAGAATTATCTAACCGCAGCGTGGCAGCAAAATCCGCTTATTTGCGGCGGGGCAGTACATCGGAGCAAAAAAAAGGCGGCATGTGCTGCCGCCTGATGAGCCTGTGCGTGAAATTAACGCCAGGATTTGTAGCGATTAATTAAGCTATTGGTGGAGCTATCGTGGCTGTTAATCTGCGCATCGTTTTCCAGCTCCGGCAGAATGCGGTTAGCCAGTTGTTTGCCCAGCTCAACGCCCCACTGATCGAAGGTGAAGATGTTGAGAATAGCGCCCTGAGTGAAGATCTTGTGCTCGTACAGCGCAATCAGCGCGCCGAGGCTGAACGGGGTGATTTCACGCAGCAGAATCGAGTTGGTCGGGCGGTTACCTTCAAACACCTTGAACGGCACGATATGCGCGACGGACTCCGCCGATTTACCGGCATCGGTAAACTCTTTCTCTACCACGTCGCGGGCTTTACCAAACGCCAGCGCTTCGGTCTGAGCAAAGAAGTTGGAAAGCAGCTTCTGGTGGTGATCGGCCAGCGCGTTGTGGGTTTGCGCCGGCGCAATGAAGTCGCATGGAATCAGCTTGGTACCCTGATGGATCAGCTGATAAAACGCGTGCTGCCCGTTGGTGCCAGGTTCACCCCAGATAATCGGACCGGTCTGGTAATCGACTGGGTTGCCGTCGCGGTCGACGTACTTACCGTTGGACTCCATATTGCCCTGCTGGAAATAAGCTGCAAAACGGTGCATGTACTGGTCGTACGGCAGAATCGCTTCGGTTTCGGCACCGAAGAAGTTGTTGTACCAGATACCGATCAGCGCCAGCAGCACCGGCAGGTTTTGCTCCGCCGGCGTGTTCGCGAAGTGCTGGTCCATGGCATGCGCGCCGCTCAGCAGCTGTTCGAAGTTTTCGAAGCCGATGGACAGGATGATCGACAGACCGATCGCGGACCATAGTGAGTAGCGGCCGCCGACCCAGTCCCAGAACTCGAACATGTTGGCGGTATCAATACCAAATTCGCCGACCGCTTTCGCGTTGGTTGAGAGCGCGGCAAAGTGCTTCGCCACGTGCTGCTGATCGCCGGCGGTGTTCAGGAACCAGTCGCGCGCGCTGTGGGCGTTGGTCATGGTTTCCTGGGTGGTAAAGGTTTTCGACGCCACGAGGAGCAGCGTGGTTTCCGGACTAAGCGGTTTCAGCGTTTCGGCAATGTGCGTGCCATCAACGTTGGAAACAAAATGCATGTTGAGGTGGTTTTTATACGGACGCAGCGCTTCGGTCACCATGAACGGGCCGAGGTCTGAACCGCCGATACCGATGTTCACCACATCAGTAATCGGCTTGCCGGTGTAGCCTTTCCACTCGCCGCTGATGATGCGCTCTGAGAACGCTTTCATCTTCGCCAGCACCGCATTCACTTCCGGCATCACATCTTTGCCATCCACGAGGATGGGCGTGTTGCTGCGGTTGCGCAGGGCCACGTGCAGCACGGCGCGATCTTCGGTGCGGTTAATCTTCTCACCGGAGAACATGGATTTGATGGCGCCCGCCAGATCGGTCTCTTTCGCCAGCGCCTGGAGTTTGTCGAGGGTTTCCTGGGTGATGCGGTTTTTTGAGAAATCCACCAGCATCTGATCATCAAAGGTGGCAGAGAATTTCGCAAAACGATCGGCATCCTGCGCAAACAGGTCGGCAATCTCTACCGATTTCATCTGATCAAAATGCTGCTGCAGCGCTTTCCAGGCTGCGGTTTGTGTCGGATTGATATTTTTCATGGCAACACTCTTGTTGATATAAGAACCGTCATTCCATCCGGGCGCATCCTGTCTGGCCCCGCATGCTGAGCATTTGTTACGGCTTGCACGCGTTTCAGTATGACCACAGTTGCAACTGAAAGGAAAAAATTTGTGACGCCAGCCGCAGCGTTTCAGTTAAATCCAGCGGAGATTGTCGGCCGGTTCGCCACGCATTACTCTGCGCCGCATCAGCAAAACACCGGTTTTTTCGCACCGCTGACTACTTTAGGCGGCTGGCGGCTTCAGGGTTTGTTTAGCAATGCGCTGCATGAAGTGTAAAAATGAATTTTCCCGGCGCCGCAAGGCTGGACAGCGGAACAATTAATCAGTATTTTTTGTGCGCGCGACTTGCACCTCCGGGTGCAAGCCAGAAGAGGCGCGTCGCCCAAGCAGTGTGTTTGAGGATCCGTATCCAGCGAGAACACATCAGGGGGTGCGACGCCGAGGTGGTGCAACACGCGGAGTGTTGTGCTGTCGGCTGCAGGGGCTGAATCCTCTGGGTTGTCACCAGAAGCGTCCGCAGTCGGACGTTTCGCAAGGTGAAGTGCTTTTGGTGACTCATCTCCTGATCTTGTCTGTCCAATTCTGCTCTTCTCTTGTGCCAAGGCTGTTACCCGATCTTCTCTTCCGCGAATGGGAGGAGATAACCTGACACGAGGTTTTGTTACATGTCTCAATCGTTGATCGTGGCAAAATTTGGCGGCACCAGCGTTGCCGATTTCGATGCCATGAACCGCAGCGCGGACGTCGTGCTGTCTGATGCCAATACCCGTCTGGTGGTACTCTCTGCCTCGGCGGGCGTGACTAACCTGCTGGTTTCGCTGGCTGAAGGCCAGGAACTTGAGCAGCGCGCTTATCTGCTGGATCAAATCCGCACCATTCAATATGCCATCATCGATCGCCTGCAGTCGCCGGACGTCATCCGTCAGGAGATTGTTCGCATGCTGGAGAACATCATCATGCTGGCGGAAGCGGCGGCATTAGCCCGTTCGACCGCGCTGACCGATGAGCTGGTAAGCCACGGCGAGCTGATGTCGAGCCTGCTGTTCGTGGAGATCCTGCGCGAGCGCCAGGTGAATGCCGAGTGGTTTGACGTACGTAAAGTGATGCGCACCAGCGACCGTTTCGGCCGCGCCGAGCCGGACGTAGCCGAGCTGAAAACGCTGGCAGCGGCTCAGCTACAGCCGCGCACCGCAGAAGCACTGGTGATCACGCAGGGCTTCATCGGCAGCGAAGGCAAAGGCCGCACCACCACGCTGGGCCGTGGCGGCAGCGATTACACCGCTGCGCTGCTCGGCGAAGCGCTGCAGGCGACGCGCGTGGATATCTGGACCGACGTGGCTGGCATCTACACCACCGACCCACGCGTGGTGCCGCAGGCGAAACGCATCGAAGAGATCACCTTTGAAGAAGCGGCGGAAATGGCGATCTTCGGCGCGAAAGTGCTGCATCCGGCGACGCTGCTACCAGCGGTGCGCAGTGATATTCCGGTGTTTGTCGGCTCCAGTAAAGATCCGGCGGCGGGCGGCACACGCGTCTGCAACGAGACTCAAAATCCGCCGCTGTTCCGCGCGCTGGCGCTGCGGCGCAAACAGACGCTGCTGACGCTGCATAGCCTGAACATGCTGCACGCGCACGGCTTCCTGGCGGAAGTGTTTGCTATCCTGGCGCGCCATAGTATTTCGGTTGATCTGGTTACCACCTCGGAAGTGAGCGTGGCGCTGACGCTGGATACCACCGGTTCAACCAGCACCGCCGACAGTCTGCTGACCCAGGCGCTGCTGACTGAGCTCTCTTCCCTGTGCCGGGTGGAAGTGGAAAAGAATCTGGCGCTGGTGGCGATCATCGGCAACAACCTGTCGAAAGCCTGCGGCGTCGGCAAAGAGGTGTTCGGCGCGCTGGAGCCGTTTAACCTGCGCATGATTTGCTACGGCGCAAGCAGCTACAACCTGTGCTTCCTGGTGCCAACGCCGGACGCGGAAGAGGTGGTGCGCGCGCTGCATAAGAATCTGTTCGAATCTTAATTGACGCGTAAGTCACCTGAAGCCGGACAATGTCCGGCTTTTTTTATTTCTGCCGTTCAGCCTGACGCTATTTCGGACAAATGCCAGCGGAATGCCTATGCCTGCCCGGCGATCTTTAGCAGCCGATAGGCATTTTCTGTCGTCGGCCACGCTTATGATAATGAAATGTTATGATCCGGCGCAGGTCGCTGCGGTCGTTCCCCGC
This sequence comes from Type-A symbiont of Plautia stali, assembly GCF_059731155.1. Lineage (NCBI taxonomy): Bacteria > Type-A symbiont of Plautia stali. The sequence continues at coordinate 3,725,828 of NZ_AP035891.1, forward strand.
GCGCCGTTTCATCTGTGGCAAAAAACCAATTAAGTAAAACGCTAAGGACATTTCTTCATGCTCGCCAAACTCACCCGCCTGTTTCCGCTCTGGGCCGTACTGCTGTCCGTTGCAGCCTATTATTCGCCGTCCACCTTCCTCGGCATCGGGCCGTGGGTAACCTACCTGCTGATGCTGATCATGTTCGGCATGGGCGTGACGCTCAACATTGACGATTTTAAACGCGTGCTGGTGCGTCCGGCGCCGGTGATTGCCGGCACGTTCCTGCACTATCTGGTGATGCCGCTGGCTGCCTGGGCGCTGGCGAAAATATTCCAGATGCCGCCGGATCTGGCCGCCGGGATGATTCTGGTCGGCAGCGTGGCCAGCGGGACAGCCTCGAACGTGATGATTTATCTGGCGAAGGGCGACGTGGCGCTGTCGGTGACCATCTCGTCGGTTTCGGCGCTGGTGGGCGTGTTCGCGACGCCGCTGCTGACGCGCTTCTACGTAGATACCCACATTCAGGTCGATGTGGTGGGCATGCTGCTCAGCATCGTCAAAATCGTGGTGATCCCGATTGGGCTTGGCCTGATTATTCACCACTCCATGAACAGCGTGGTGCGCCGCGTTGAGCCGTATCTGCCGGCGTTTTCGACGGTGTGTATTCTGCTGATCATTAGCGTGGTGGTCGCCGGTAGCCAGGGTTTTATCGGCTCGGTAGGGCTGATGGTGATCGCGGCGGTGATCCTGCACAACGCCATTGGACTGCTTGGTGGCTACTGGGGCGGCAAGCTGTTTGGGTTTGACGAATCCACCTGCCGCACGCTGGCGCTGGAAGTCGGTATGCAGAATTCCGGACTGGCGGCCACGCTGGGCAAACTGTACTTCTCACCGCTGGCCGCGCTGCCCGGCTCACTGTTCTCGGTGTGGCACAACCTGTCCGGTTCCCTGCTGGCGGGTTACTGGTCGGGTAAAACGATTGATAAGAAACAGAAATAATGGGGCATGCGTACCGTTCGCCATCAATGGCGATCGGTTACGCACCATCGACCTGTTGATAACGGTGCGCATAAATGCGCACCCTACAAAAAACGCGCAATGATCTTGCAGGGTCGCCATTCATGGCGAACGCAAATGCTCAACGGACAGCGTTACGTCATAAATGGCGAGTCAACTATATCCCACTGGCGCGCTAATTCTCACCTTTTATAGATATGCAAACACCGGCCTAACCCCTTCATGGGCCAGCCCGATTTATTCTTTTTTTACTGATGCAGGAAAAGCCAGAAAGGGGAACAGTAAATAAGGCGCAACGATCAAAAGAATAAACACTCCCCGTGAATATCCCGCGTCGTTTATTCTTCTGCTGCCACAAGCCAGCGATGGCAGAACGAAAAGCAGTAAAGGAATCCATGCTATTTCATTCGTGGATGAAGCGAATATACTGAGATCACAACAAAACCAGATAATCTGGAACATCATAAAAATGATGTAGTATAAGCGGCTATCTTTGCCACTATAATCAAACGTCTTAACCAATCCATTCTTTATTGATGTTAATAAGAGGGTCAGCGCCATTTTATTCTAACCACCACAAAAATGATGAGAGACAGCAAGGCTGCTAAAGCCTAAGCTGTAGCAAGGCTCAGATTATCAACCTGTAAGAGTTGAGTGGCTTTGCCCGGGATTTTAAAGGAGAGCAGAGATAGCAAGCTGTTCACCATCAAAAAACACGTAAAATAGCGATTTTACGCTAAAACGGATAATACATGTTGTGAACCTGGATGAACGAGACGCCAATACTATACCCGTCAGGCACATCGCGATTATAAATCCGTTCAGTCATAATGAATATCCCTGCATCCTTAATAAGATGCAATATTGTTCATTGCATAATCCTCCCTGAGCTGGAGGATTATAACGAATGATTAGCCATGGTTACAATAAAAAACCTGAATGTTGTCTATTGAATACCAGGCAATAACATTCGTTGACTCATGCTATTCCTGGTATTATTTGTCAGAGCCGCCAGCATGCGAAACATTACAGTTTCAGGTAAACCCGAATCCCGTCCAGAAACATCTGTGTTGCCAGCATAATCAGGATCAGACCCATTAATCGCTCCAGCGCGTTGACGCCTTTATCACTCAGCAGGCGCAGGAACAGGCCGGACATCAGCAGAATCACCACTGTGACGCCCCAGGCAATCAGCAGGGCACCGACCAGGTGCGTCATCTGATTGGGATACTGGTGTGACAGTAGCATCAGGGTGGCGAGCAGCGAGGGCCCGGCGACCAGCGGGATCGCCAGCGGCACCAGGAACGGCTCTTCGCCGGCGGGCAGGCCGCTGGTGCTGGTCTCGCCGGACGGGAAAATCATGCGGATGGCGATCAGAAACAGAATGATGCCGCCGGAAATCGACACCGTTTCGGTGCGCAGATTAAGAAACGCCAGGATGCGTTCACCGGCGAACAGGAACAGCAGCATCAGAATCAATGCGATGAGCATCTCGCGCATCAGCACCACGCGGCGGCGCTTCGGCTCCAGGTGCTTCAGCACCGACATGAAAATCGGCAGGTTGCCCAGCGGGTCCATAATCAACAGCAACAATATGGTCGCGGATATCATTTCAGTCATCAGAGGTAAACCATCCCTTCAGGTCGGCCACAGCCGTTATAAGTTGTACTGCTGAAAAAGTTAGCGCAATCGAATTAATTCACTTGCCAGAAGTGCTGCATTTTGTAGAGTTATGGGTCATAGGTAAACCTGATTATTACGCAGACTGGCGCGTTGCTGGCGCTGGTCTTTTTTCGCACCACCCAGGCCCCGGCCCGAGTTCCTGAGACGGACAGAAAATGACGAATGTAGGTTTTATTGGTTGGCGTGGCATGGTCGGCTCTGTGCTGATGTCACGTATGAGCGAAGAACGCGATTTCGATGTGATCAATCCGGTCTTCTTCTCCACTTCGCAACTGGGTCAGGCTGCACCGACGTTTGGCGGAAAGTCGACCGGTGCGCTGCAGGATGCGTTTGATATTGAGGCGCTGAAGGCGCTGGATATCATCATCACCTGCCAGGGCGGCGATTATACCAGTGAAGTCTACCCGAAGCTGCGCGAGAGCGGCTGGCAGGGCTACTGGATTGATGCGGCCTCCACGCTGCGCATGAAAGATGACGCCATCATTATTCTTGATCCGGTCAACCATCAGGTGATTCGTCAGGGCCTCGACAGCGGCATCAAAACCTTTGTCGGCGGTAACTGCACTGTCAGCCTGATGCTGATGTCGCTGGGCGGACTGTTCGCTAACGACCTGGTCGAGTGGGCCTCCGTCGCGACGTATCAGGCGGCCTCCGGCGGCGGCGCGCGCCATATGCGCGAACTGCTGACCCAGATGGGCATGCTGCACGACCACGTTGCGACTTCGCTGCAAAATCCGGCCTCCGCCATTCTCGACATCGAGCGTAGCGTGACTGACTTTACCCGTTCCGGTACGCTGCCGACCGACAACTTCGGCGTACCGCTGGCCGGCAGCATGATCCCGTGGATCGACAAGCAGCTGGACAACGGCCAGAGCCGCGAAGAGTGGAAAGGCCAGGCGGAAACCAACAAAATTCTCTCGACCCGTAACACCATTCCGGTCGATGGCCTGTGCGTGCGCGTCGGCGCGCTGCGCTGCCACAGCCAGGCGTTCACGTTGAAGCTGAAGAAAGATGTGCCGCTGAACGAAATCGAACAGCTGCTGACCGCGCACAACGAGTGGGTGAAAGTGGTGCCGAACGATCGCGACATCACCATGCGTGAACTGACGCCCGCCGCGGTGACCGGCACGCTGACCACGCCGGTGGGCCGTCTGCGTAAGCTGAACATGGGTCCGGAGTATCTGTCGGCCTTTACCGTCGGCGATCAGTTACTGTGGGGCGCTGCCGAACCGCTGCGTCGCATGCTGCGTTTGCTGATCGACTAAGCGCAGCGCGAATCCAGACAGGCCGGGGTTTCCCGGCCTTTTTTCTTTCCAAGGGAGTGCAAAACTTAACCCAAATTGCGCCCGACAAGTGATCAGCTTCCCCTTTTTGCTCGCCCGATAACAATTTTTTGCGTTCCACCCTGGCTTCTGCCAACCCCAAGCTATGATTTAACAGTGATGTGCCGGTTGTTAACTGTTTTTACTTTGCGAATGGAATAGTTGTTGTACACGGCCAGGATCTTTCCCACGGAGGGTGTCCTTCCTTGCTGCTGTATGTATGGCTCATGAAAAGCAGCGCACCTATAGCGACAATCCTGTCTCTCCGGTCGCCTGCGCAAAAAATCATAGGAAGAAAGTCATGTCAGAACTTCCCGATCGCCATGCGATCAATGCCCTTCTCGCCGGGAATTATGCCGACCCCTTCTCAGTACTGGGGATGCACCAGACCACACAAGGTCTCGAAGTGCGCGCGCTGTTACCGGATGCATCCGAAGTCTGGGTGATTGAAACCAACACCGGCCGCAAATGCGCCCAGCTTAAATGTCTTGATTCGCGCGGCTTCTTCAGCGGCGTGATCCCGCGCCGTAAAAACCTGTTTCGCTACCAGCTGGCAGTCAACTGGCACGGCCAGCAAAACCTGATCGACGATGCCTACCGCTTTGGCCCGCTGCTGGCGGAGATGGATGCTTGGCTGCTGGCCGAAGGCACGCACCTGCGGCCGTATGAAACGCTCGGCGCGCACGGCACCACCATTGATGGCGTCGCCGGCACGCGCTTCGCCGTCTGGGTCCCGAACGCACAGCGCGTTTCGGTGGTGGGCGAATTTAACTTCTGGGATGGCCGCCGCCATCCGATGCGTTTCCGCCGCGAGCTCGGCATCTGGGAGCTGTTTGTCCCCGGCGCGGTTAACGGCCAGCTATACAAATTCGAGATCATTGATGCGCACGGTCAGATGCGTATCAAAGCCGATCCGTTCGCCTTCGAGGCGCAAATGCGCCCGCAGACTGCCTCGATGATCTGCGACCTGCCGCCGAAGCTGGAGATGCAGCCACAGCGCAAAATCGCCAACGGCTTTGACCAGCCGATCTCCATTTACGAGGTGCATCTCGGTTCGTGGCGTCGCCACACCGACAACAATTTCTGGCTGAGTTACAAAGAGCTGGCCGAACAGCTGGTGCCCTATGTCAAAGAGATGGGGTTTACCCATATAGAACTGTTACCGATCAACGAGCATCCGTTCGACGGCAGCTGGGGCTATCAGCCGCTCGGCATGTACGCGCCGACGCGCCGCTTCGGCACGCGCGATGAGTTTCGTCACTTTATCGCCGCTGCCCACGAGGCGGGTCTCAACGTGCTGCTCGACTGGGTGCCTGGCCATTTCCCCAGCGACGATTTTGGCCTCGCCAAATTCGACGGTACCGAGCTGTATGAGCACAGCGATCCGCGTGAAGGCTACCATCAGGACTGGAATACGCTGATCTACAACTTTGGCCGGCGCGAGGTTAGTAACTATCTCTCCGGCAATGCGCTGTACTGGATGGAGCGCTTCGGTATTGATGGCCTGCGCGTCGATGCGGTGGCGTCGATGATCTATCGCGACTACAGCCGCAAAGAGGGCGAGTGGGTGCCTAACCAGTTTGGTGGTCGCGAAAACCTCGAAGCCATCGCCTTCCTGCGCCATACCAACCGCACGCTGGGCCGTGCCGCGCCCGGCAGCATCAGCGTGGCGGAAGAGTCTACCGATTATCCCGGCGTGACGCGGCCATCCGAAGATGGCGGCCTGGGCTTCTGGTTCAAATGGAACCTCGGCTGGATGCACGACACCCTCGACTATATGAAGCTCGATCCGGTGCATCGCCGCTACCATCATCAGCTGATGACCTTCGGCATGCGGTACAACTACACGGAAAACTTCGTGCTGCCGCTGTCGCACGACGAAGTGGTACACGGCAAAAAGTCGATCCTCGACCGCATGCTTGGTGATACATGGCAGAAGTTTGCCAACCTGCGCGCCTATTACGGCTGGATGTGGGGCTTTCCCGGCAAAAAACTGCAGTTTATGGGCAACGAATTCGCCCAAGGGCGGGAATGGAACCACGACACCAGCCTCGACTGGCATCTGCTGGAGGGGCTGGATAACTGGCACCACGGCGTGCAGCGTCTGGTACGTGACCTGAACCACAGCTATCGCCACTTTTCGCCGCTCTATCAGCTCGATTTCGATGCCAACGGCTTCGAGTGGCTGGTGGTCGACGATCACGAAAACTCGGTCTTTGTGTTTGTGCGCCGCGACCGCGAGGGCAACGAACTGATTGTCGCCAGTAACTTCACGCAGGTGCCGCGCCACAACTATCGCTTCGGCGTGAATCAGCGCGGCGGCTGGCGCGAAGTGCTGAACACCGACCAGCATGATTATCACGGCAGCGATCTGCGCAATCACGGTATCGTGCATACCGATGACATCGCCAGTCACGGGCGCGCGCAGTCGCTAAGCCTGACGCTGCCGCCGCTCGCCACGCTGTGGCTGGTGCGGGAGGGCGATTGATGCTCCAGCCGGGTGCACATTATGACGGGCACGGCGTCAACTTTACGCTGTTCTCGCGCCACGCGGAGCGGGTAGAGCTGTGCCTGTTTGATGAACAGGGGAGTGAACAACGCTTCCCTCTGCCGGCGCGCAGCGGTGACATCTGGCACGGCTATGTTCCGGCGCTAAAGCCGGGGCAGCGCTATGGCTACCGTGTGCATGGACCGTGGCAGCCAGAGCGTGGTCATCGTTTCAATCCGGCCAAAGTGCTGGTCGATCCCTGTGCCAAAGCGGTATGGGGCGCGGTACCAGACGATGCGCGCCTGCTGGGAGGAGAGTGGCAGCAGGATGATGCCGACAGCGCTGGCGTTGCCCCCAAATCGCTGGTGATCGCCGACGATTTTGACTGGCAGGACGATTGTGCACCGCGCACGCCGTGGGGCAAGACGGTGATTTACGAGGCGCATGTACGCGGCCTGACGCAGCAGCATCCGGAAATTCCGGAAAGGCTACGCGGGACATATGCGGCGCTGGGGCATCCTGCTATGGTGAGCTATCTGCGCCAGCTGGGTATCACCGCGCTGGAGCTGTTGCCGATAGCCGCGTTTGCCAGCGAGCCGCGCCTGCAACGGCTCGGCCTGAGCAACTACTGGGGCTACAACCCGTTTGCGCTGTGGGCGCTGCATCCGCATTACGCGGCGGGTGAAGCAGGCCAGACGCCGCTGCAAGAGTTTCAGCAGGCGGTAAAAGCGCTGCACGCGGCGGGCATTGAGGTGATTCTGGACGTGGTATTCAACCACAGCGCCGAGCTGGAGGAGATTGGCCCGACACTGTCGCTGCGCGGCGTCGACAACGCCAGCTATTACTGGCTGGGCGATAACGGTGAATATCACAACTGGACCGGCTGCGGTAATACGCTGAACCTCAGCGATCCGCAGGTGCTTGACTGGGCGCTGGGCGCGCTGCGTTACTGGGTGCAAACCTGCCACGTTGACGGCTTTCGTTTCGATCTTGCCAGCGTGCTCGGGCGCACGCCGGATTACCGCCAGGATGCGCCGCTGTTTGTGGCCATGCAGGCCTGCCCGGTGCTGTCGCAGGTGAAGCTGATCGCTGAACCCTGGGATATCGGCCCCGGCGGCTACCAGGTTGGCAACTTTCCGCCCGGCTTCGCTGAGTGGAACGACCATTTTCGCGATACGGCGCGCCGCTACTGGCTGCACGGTGAGTTGAGTAACGGTAATTTTGCCCGCCGCTTTGCCGGCTCCAGCGATGTATTTCAGCGCGCAGCGCCTCTGCCGCACGCCAGCATTAATCTGATCACCGCTCACGACGGCTTCACGCTGCGTGACGTGGTGAGTTATAACCAGAAGCATAATCAGGCCAACGGCGAGGACAATCGCGACGGCAGCAGCAGTAATTTCAGCCATAACCATGGCCATGAAGGGCTGCAGGGCAACTTCGATGTGGTTGAGCGGCGGCGGCGCAGCGTGCACGCGTTGCTGACCACGCTGCTGCTGGCGCAGGGCACGCCGATGCTGCTGGCCGGTGACGAACGCGGCCACAGCCAGCACGGCAACAATAATGCGTACTGTCAGGATAACCCACTCACCTGGCTGAACTGGCAACAGGATGATTTTGGACTGGTCGACTTCACTGCCGCGTTAATCCGGCTGCGTCAGCGTATTCCCGCGCTGACGCAGGACAGCTGGTGGCAGGAGGGCGATGGCAACGTGCAGTGGTTGAATGCCAGCGGCAAACCACTGGAAAGGGATGAGTGGGAACAGGGGATGCACAGACTGCAGATCCTGCTCTCCGGCCGCTGGTTACTAACGATAAACGCCACGGATTTGGTGAGTGACCTTGCCTTACCAGACGGAGAATGGCGAGCCATTCCTCCTTTCGCCGGGGAAGATAACCCCATCCTGACAACTGTCTGGCACGGGCCCGCACACGGCGTGTGTGTGTTCCTAAAGCAATCATAAGGAGTCAGACATGGTGAAATTAGATAGAAACGACCCCCTGATGCTGGCGCGTCAGCTCCCTACACAGACGGTTGCCCTGATCCTTGCTGGCGGGCGCGGTACGCGCCTGAAAGATCTTACCGCTAAACGCGCCAAGCCTGCCGTGCACTTCGGCGGCAAGTTCCGCATCATCGACTTTGCGCTCTCCAACTGTATCAACTCCGGGATTCGGCGCATCGGCGTCATCACCCAATATCAGTCACATACGCTGACGTAGCACATTCAGCGCGGCTGGTCATTGTTCAACGAAGAGATGAATGAGTTTGTCGATCTGCTGCCGGCGCAGCAGCGTGCCTCGACCGAGCACTGGTATCGCGGTACCGCCGATGCGGTCACGCAGAATCTCGATATCATTCGCCGCTATAACGCGCAGTACATCGTGATTCTCGCCGGGGATCACATCTACAAAATGGATTACTCGCGCATGCTGCTCGACCACGCTGATCGTGGCGCTAAGTGCACCATCGCCTGTCTGCCCGTACCGCTGCATGAGGCCACTGCGTTTGGCGTGATGGCAGTCGATGCGGACAACAATGTAATCGATTTCGTTGAGAAACCGGCGCAGCCGCCGTCAATGCCGGGCGACGACAGCAAAGCGCTGGCCAGCAAGGACATTTACGTGTTCAACGCCGATTACCTCTATGAGCTGCTGGAGGAGGATTTGCAGATCGCCGACTCGAGCAACGATTTCGGTAAAGATCTGCTGCCGAAGATCGTCGCCAGCGGTGAAGCCTACGCGCACTCTTTCACGCTGTCGTGCGTACAGAACGACGAAAACGCGGAACCTTACTGGCGCGACGTCGGTACGCTGGAAGCTTACTGGCGCGCTAACCTCGATCTGGCCTCGGTGACGCCCGAACTCGATATGTATGACCACGAATGGCCGATTCGTACCCACATGGAGCCGCTGCCGCCGGCCAAATTTGTCCAGGATCGATCCGGCAGTCACGGCATGACCATGAACTCGCTGGTCTCCGGCGGCTGCATTATCTCCGGCACGGTGGTGGTGAATTCGGTGCTGTTCCCGCGCGTGCGCGTTAACTCGTTTTGCAATATTGATTCGGCGGTGCTGCTGCCCGATGTGGTTATCGGGCGATCGTGCCGTTTGCGTCGCTGCGTCATAGACCGTGCCTGCGTCATTCCGGAAGGCATGGTGATTGGCGAAAATCTGGATGAGGATAGCCGCCGTTTTTACCGTTCAGAAGAGGGCATCGTACTGGTGACGCGCGCCATGCTGGCCAAATTGGCCGCTGCGGGTCAGTAAGTGACGAAAGGCAAAGAACATTGCCGCGTGGAACGCGGGCGATAACACAATAGGGGTTCAGGATGCAGGTTTTACATGTCTGTTCAGAGCTTTTTCCGCTGCTAAAAACCGGCGGACTGGCTGATGTCGTCGGCGCATTGCCTCAGGCACAAATTGCCGAAGGTATGGACACGCGGGTGCTGATTCCGGCGTTTCCGGATCTGCGTAAAGGGATTCCTGATACCGAAGTGGTGGCGGAGCTGCAAACCTTTGCCGGGCCGGTCCGCTTGCTGTTTGGGCCCTTTAACGACGTGGGGATATATTTGATTGATGCGCCGGGACTGTACGATCGTCCCGGTAGCCCGTACCACGATACGTCGCAGTTTGCCTATGTCGATAACTACCTGCGCTTTGCGCTGCTCGGCTGGATGGCGGCTGAGCTGGCCAGCGGGCTGGATACTTACTGGCAGCCGGACATCGTGCACGCGCACGACTGGCACGCCGGTCTGGCACCGGCCTATATCGCCGCACGCGGACGTCCGGCGAAAACGGTGTTTACCGTGCATAACCTGGCGTATCAGGGGCTGTTTTCCGCGCGGCATCTGGACGAAATCCAGATCCCGCGCGCCTATTTTGAAATGCACGGGTTGGAATTCTACGGCCAAATTTCTTACCTAAAGGCCGGCCTGTTTTATGCCGATCATATTACTGCCGTCAGCCCGACCTATGCGCTGGAGATCACTCGGCCGGAGTTCGGCTACGGCATGGAAGCGCTGCTGGAGCAGCGGCTGCGCGAAGGACGGCTGAGCGGTATTCTCAACGGAGTCGATCCCGGCATCTGGGATCCGGCACACGACCTGCTGCTGACCGCCCGGTACGACCGCGACACGCTGGAGAGCAAAGCGGAGAATAAACGCCAGCTGCAGATTGCCATGGGGCTGAAGGTTGATGGCAAAGTGCCGGTGTTCTGCGTTATCAGCCGTTTAACCAAACAGAAAGGGCTGGATCTGGTGCTCGAAGCGCTGCCAGGACTGCTGGCGCAGGGCGGGCAACTGGTGCTGCTGGGCCAGGGCGATGCGGAACTGCAGCAGGGCTTCCTCGCCGCAGCCGCTGAGCATCCGGGCAGCGTCGGCGTGCAAATTGGTTATCACGAGGCCTTCTCGCACCGCATTGTCGGTGGCGCGGACGTCATTATGGTGCCCAGCCGTTTCGAACCGTGCGGTCTGACGCAGTTGTACGGCCTGAAATATGGCACGCTGCCGCTGGTCAGGCGCACCGGTGGGCTGGCGGATACCGTACAGGACAGCTCGCTGGAAAACCTCGCCGACGGCGTAGCCAGCGGCTTCAGCTTCGAAGACAGCAATGCTTGGTCACTGCTGCGCGCGATTCGTCGTGCTTTTGTTTTATGGTCCCGTCCTTCACTCTGGCGTTATGTTCAGCGCCAGGCGATGGGGATGGATTTTAGTTGGCAGGTGGCAGCACAAGCCTACCGCGATCTTTATCAACGCTTGCTGTAATGAGAGATTGGGATACCGCATATGAACGCACCTTTTACCTATGCCTCACCCACGCTGACGGTTGACGCCCTCAAGCACTCAATCGCCTATAAGCTGATGTTTACCATTGGTAAAGATCCGTCGATCGCCAACAAGCATGAGTGGCTGAACGCCGCGCTGCTGGCGGTACGCGATCGCATGGTGGAGCGCTGGCTGCGCTCCAGCCGTGCGCAGCTGTCGCAGGATGTGCGTCAGGTTTATTACCTGTCGATGGAGTTTCTGATGGGGCGCACGCTGGGCAATGCCTTGCTGGCGATGGGCATCTATGACGATCTCAACCAGGCTCTGGATGAGATGGGACTCGACCTCAGCGAGCTGATGGAAGAAGAAAACGACCCCGGGCTCGGCAACGGCGGTCTTGGCCGACTGGCGGCCTGCTTCCTCGACTCGCTGGCCACGCTGGGCCTGCCCGGACGCGGCTACGGCATTCGCTACGATTACGGCATGTTCAAACAGAACATCGTTGATGGTCAGCAGCGTGAATCGCCGGATTACTGGCTGGAGTACGGCAACCCGTGGGAGTTCCAGCGCTTTAACACCCGCTACAAAGTGCGTTTTGGCGGGCGGTTGCAGCATGAAGGCAGCCGGGTGCGCTGGGTTGAGACCGAAGAGATCGTGGCGATGGCCTACGATCAGATCATCCCTGGCTTCGACACCGATGCCACCAACACGCTGCGGCTGTGGGGCGCGCAGGCCAGTAACGAAATCAACCTCGGCAAGTTTAATCAGGGCGACTACTTCGCGGCGGTGGAGGATAAAAACCACTCGGAGAACGTGTCACGCGTGCTCTATCCTGACGACTCGACCTACTCCGGGCGCGAGCTGCGTCTGCGCCAGGAGTATTTTCTCGTCTCCGCCACGGTGCAGGATATCCTCAATCGCCACTGGCAGATGCATGAAACCTGGGACAACCTGGCCGACAAAATTGCCATCCACCTCAACGATACCCATCCGGTGCTGGCGATTCCCGAGCTGATGCGCCTGCTGATTGATGAGCACAAGTTTACCTGGGACGACGCCTTTGAAGTCACCTGCCAGGTGTTCTCGTACACCAACCATACGCTGATGAGCGAAGCGCTGGAAACCTGGCCGGTGGACATGATCGGCAAGATCCTGCAGCGTCACCTCAGCATCATCTTCGAAATCAATGACTACTTCCTGAAGACCATTCAGGACTACTATCCGGACGACTGGGATCTGATGGCGCGCATCTCGATCATCGACGAAAACGATGGTCGCCGCATCCGCATGGCCTGGCTGGCGGTGGTGGTTAGCCACAAAGTTAACGGCGTGTCGGAGCTGCACTCTAATCTGATGGTGCAGTCGCTGTTCGCCGATTTTGCCCGCCTGTTCCCGGGGCGCTTCTGCAATAAAACCAACGGCGTGACGCCGCGCCGCTGGCTGGCGCTGGCCAACCCGGCCTTGTCAGAGGTGCTGGATGACGCCATTGGCCGCACCTGGCGTACCGATCTGGCTCAGCTGAGCGAGCTGGTGCCGCACATAGATTATCCGGCGTTTATTGAACAGATCGCCGACGCCAAGTTCGCCAACAAAAAGCGCCTCGCGGAGTGGGTGGCGAAGAATATGGATATCGTGCTGGATCCGCAGGCGCTGTTCGACGTGCAGATCAAGCGTATTCACGAATACAAACGTCAGCTGCTGAACGTGTTGCACGTCATCACGCGTTACAACCGCATCAAAGCCGATCCGACCGCGGAGTGGGTGCCGCGCGTCAATATCTTCGCCGGGAAAGCGGCGTCGGCCTATTACGTCGCCAAGCACATCATTCACCTGATCAACGATGTCGCCAACGAGATCAACAACGATCCGCAGGTGAAGAACAAGTTGAAGGTGGTGTTTATCCCTAACTACGGCGTCAGCCTGGCGCAGATCATCATTCCGGCGGCGGATCTCTCCGAGCAGATATCTACCGCCGGTACCGAAGCTTCCGGCACCAGTAACATGAAATTTGCGCTAAACGGCGCGCTGACCATCGGTACGCTGGACGGGGCCAACGTGGAGATGCGCGAGCACGTCGGCGCAGAGAATATCTTTATCTTCGGCAACACCACGCCGCAGGTGGAGAAGCTGCGCACTGAGGGCTATAACCCACGCAAATACTATGAAGAGGATGCGGAACTGCACCAGGCGCTGACGCAAATCGCCAGCGGCGTCTTCAGCCCGCAGGAGCCGGGGCGCTACCGTAACCTGTTCGACGCGCTGGTCAACTTTGGCGATCACTATCAGCTGCTGGCGGATTACCGCAGTTATGTGGATACCCAAGATAAGGTGGATAAGCTCTATCGTCAGCCGGAAGAGTGGCAGCGGCGTGCGGCGCTGAACATCGCCAACATGGGCTATTTCTCCGCCGACCGTACCATTCAGGAGTACGCGGATGAGATCTGGCATATTTCGCCGGTGAGGCTATAAAAAAGGTCGCCATGAATGGCGACCCTTATATCCCGATCATTCTCCTCCGGGTATGATGATCCCCGACTGATCATCGGGAAGTTGCTGGTGAGATGGGGGCGACCCCTGGGCATAAAGCCTGCTTTGTGGATTCATCCCCGGCAACTTAACTCCCGCCTTCAAGACCGGACGGTATCCTGTGCCCCGAGCACGCATCCATAAGGATGGTCATGGCGGTTTCCCTGTGCTGTTAAGGAGAATCTATACAAACCCGTATGCCTGTCGGCATTGATATTGCCTCCGGAAAGTTTGATGTGGCCGTCTGGAAAGGCGACACGTCTTACAAAACCAAAGTCTTTCCCAACACCCCTAAGGGCTTTATCGCCCTGAAAAAATGGCTGGAGCCGTTCGGCTGCTGCCATATCTGCATGGAGGCTACCGGCGCGTACAGTGAGCCGCTGGCCACCTTCCTGCACGACGAAGGCTATGATGTCAGCGTGGAAAATCCTGCGCGCATCAGGCGCTTCGGGCAGGCCGAGCTGAGCCGGAATAAGACGGATAAAGACGATGCGCGCATGATAGCGCGCTACTGTAAACTGCACGGCCCATCGCTGTGGCAGCCGGCGCCGCTGAATGAACGCAGGCTGAAAGCGCTGGTGAAGCGCCTGACGAATCTTCAGGAAATGCGGCAGATGGAAGAGAACCGGCTGGAGGTATCGGATGCGGTGGTGCAGCCCTCAATCCGCGTGGTCATTGCGGCGCTGGATGCGCAGATAGACGAAACGAAGCGGGCAATAAACGACCATATTGACAATGACCCGGGCCTTAAAAAGAACAGGGAACTGCTGGAGTCCATCCCGGGCGTGCTGGGCAGCACGATGCTGGCGTATATGGGGGACATGTCGAGGTTCAGCAGCATTTACAGGGTGCGCATTAATGCGCACCTAGTCCAGTCATCAGAAACGCAGCGACGCACCGACGTACGGGCCGTCGACCAGCAAGTTATCTTTACGGTCGCCTTTGTTGTTCAGCTCAATGTACTGATAGCCAACGCGCAGGTTCAGCAGCGAAATCGGTGTAAAGCTCAGGCCGCCTGAGGCTTCTTTATAGCTGTCCAGACGATCGGAGAACGCTTCCGGCGCATAGTAATATTCGCCGTACAGGCCCCACATGCTGTTGAAGTTATACTGCGCACCGGCACCCAGCGCCACGGTGAAGCCATCACGGCCATCTTCCGGATGGGTGAACAGCGCTTTCGCCGTCGGTGCCACGCGGAAGTCACCCACATCCAGGTTATAACCCATACCGAGGCCGTAGGTGCTGCCGTCGTGATCGCTGCGCAGCCAGTTGCCTTTCAGAAACAGACCCGGTGAAGCGGTGCCGAGGCCAAGGTTCAGGTTGGTGCTGTGCTCACCCACGTCAACACTGCCCTCAATCGCCTGCGCGCCGCCGCTCAGCAATGCCAGACCTAAAACGCTTCCCGTAACAAGTTGCTTAAACATAACAATCCACTCCATGAAGGACACATAGCGCGGCCTAGCGATTTTACAGGAGTTTCATCAGCTGGAGGCGCAAATCAGTGACATCAACCAGCTGAAAACCGGTGAGCTGCGGTTGGGCATTCCGCCGATGGTCGGCATGCAGATTGCCGGATCGATCTCCGCGTTCCGCCGCCGCTATCCCGGCGTACAGCTGAAAATCTCCGAATTTGGTAGCCTGACGGTGCAGCAGGCGGTGCTGAGCGGCGGGCTGGATATTGCGCTGAGGGCCCTGCCGATTGATGCGGAGCTGCCGCTGAATACGCTGGAACTGATGCGCCATCCGCTGTGCGTGCTGCCGCCGCGCAGCGCGCGCTGGCTCAATCGCACCAGCCTGACGCTGGCCGAGCTGGCTCAGCATCCCCTGCTGATCCTCAACGAAGAGTTTTCGCTTAACCGCCAGCTGATGAAAGCGTTTCAGCGCCAAGGAGTGATGCCGGATATCGCGCAGCGTAGCGCGCAGTGGGATTTTCTTGCCGCGATGGTGCAAGCGGATATGGGACTGGCTATCCTGCCGGAGCCGATTTGCCAGCGGCTGGATAAACAGGCCTTGCTGTGGCTGCCGCTGGAGTCGGAGCTGTAGTGGCGTCTGGGGTTAATCTGGCGCGAAGGCAGTTATCTGTCGCGCAGCGCGCAGGCGTGGATTGCCTGCTGCCGCGAACACTGGCCGGATAACGCGCCACGGCTATCGCTGTAGCGCAGCGGCCGCCCTGTCTGTCAGGCGGCCGCGGGATCGGAGAGCAGCAAAACGCTGCGGCTATTCCTCTTTCTCTATCAGCAACGCTTCCAGCAGGTCGAGATCGCGCAGCAGGCGCTGCATGGTCTCGTTGGAGATCTGCTGGGTGGCGCGCAGATGATAAACCTCGGCACGTTCGGCGCGCAGCGCGGTCAGGCGGAAACGGCGCTCAAGATTTTCCGCAAACAGCGCCTGCTCCATATCATCTTTGCCATCGACGCGACGACGCAGATTACCAATCACCCGCAGGCTGACCTCTTTCAGCAGCTCAGGATCGATGTTCTCTTCAGCGTCGTTTTCCAGCCGCTGCTCCATTTTGTGCAGGCTTTCAATCGCCACGCCGGCCATCGCAGCACGCGCACTCTGGATTTCGCGACGGTGCCCCACTTTGTCGTGGCTCTCCATGCCGCGCAGCAGAATCGGCAGCAGAATCACGCCGACAAACAGCGAGAACAGAATCACGCCGGTGGCGATAAACACCAGTTCGTAGCGCGCCGCAAAAGGTTCGCCGTTGCTGAGGAACAGCGGAATCGACAGCACACCGGCCAGCGTGATGGCACCGCGCACGCCGGCAAAAGAGGCGATCAGCAGTTCACGCAGCGAGTAGCTGGAAAACTCCAGCGGCTTCTTCTTCAGCAGGCGCAGGCTGGTGCGCTTCATGATCCACAGCCAGCCGAAGCGCACGATCATCAGCGCCGCATAGACCAGCCCGACGTCGGCGAACAGCATCCACAGTTCGACGTTAGGGTCGGCGTTCGCCTGAGCAATCGAGGTGGAGAGAATGTCCGGCAGCTGCAGGCCCAGCATCAGGAACACCATGCCGTTGAACACAAACTCCAGCATCTGCCATACGCTGTTGGCGCGCAGGCGCATTGCCAGCGGTGCCTGACGGATGATGCCGGAACGGGTGATGGTCATACCGGCCGCTACCGCCGCCAGAATGCCGGAGACGCCGAGGTGTTCAGCAATCAGGTAAGAGACGAACGGCAGCAGCAGCAGCAGTACGGTTTGCGTTGCCGGATCGTCACCGCTCCAGCGGCTGAGCAGGCGCAGCGAACGGCCATACAGCCAGCAAACTGCGACACCGGCCACCAAGCCGCCAATCGCCACTTTAAGGAATTCGACGCTGGCGCCGCCCCAGGTGAACACCATGGTGCCCATCGCCACCGCGACGGCAAACTTGAGTGACACCAGGCCCGACGCGTCATTCATCAGCGCCTCGCCCTGGACAATCGACATGATCTTTTTCGGGATGCGCCCTTCGCCAACGATGCCAGAGAGCGCCACCGCATCGGTCGGTGACAGCACTGCCGCCAGCGCGAACGCCGGAATCAGTGGAATGCCCGGCACCAGCCAGTAAATCAGGTAGCCGATACCGACCACGGTAATCAGCACCAGCACCAGCGCCAGGCCGATAATTTCACGGCCGTGATGCAGAAACTCGTTGATCGGCGTTTTCCAGCCATCGGCAAACAGCAGCGGTGGAATAAACAGCACGAGGAACAGTTCGGGGTCAAAATCGACGTGCAGACCAAAGGTTGGCCAGGCCAACAGCGCGCCGGCCGCGATCTGTACCAGCGGGAGCGGGATCTGAAACGGCAGGATACGTGCCGCAACGCCGGACAGCGAAACCACCAGCGTCATGATGAGAATAGTAAAGAAGATTTCCATGCTTTCCTTAGGCGAATTATATTAATCGAAGCGATGTTGCGTCGGAAAGTGTAAAACAAAACGCCGCCCGGCGGGGCTACCCAATGTGCGGCGTGTGCGATAAAGAGAATAATCCGGACTGACGCCCGGATTGCGGTCAGATAGCCCAGTCGCCCGCGTAGAACGCCACCAGCGCCACAGCAATCACCACCGTGCCAACGTTGAGCTTGCGCCACTCGCCGGCAAACAGACGGCCAATCACCAGCGCGGCAAAGCCGAGCATGATGCCGGTGACGATGTTGCAGGTCAGTACGATGAATACCGCCGTCAGCAGGCCAGACATCGCATCGACGAAATCATTGAAGTCGATTTTTGTCACGTTGCTAAGCATCTGCAGGCCCGACATACATCAGCGCGGGTGCGGTGGCATAGGCCGGAACCAGATAAGCCAGCGGCGACATAAACAGAATCAGCAGGAACAACAGACCCACGACAATCGCCGTCAGGCCGTTTTACCGCCGGCGGCAGTACCCGCAGCGGACTCGATATACACTGCGGCGGGCGATGCACCAACCAGTCCGGCAAACAGGCGGCTGATAGAGTCAGTGGTCAGCGCGCGACCGCCATTGATAATCTGGCCCTCTTTATCCAGCAGGTTAGCCTGCCCGGCCACCGCACGAATGGTGCCGGTGGCGTCAAACACCGCGGTCATCACTAGCGCCAGCACGCTCGGCAACACCATCGGCTGCAGCGCGCCCATGATATCCAGGCTAAACATTGCCGACTGGCCACTGGCATCACGCAGGCTCGGCATGGCAAACAGCCCCAGCCACTTTACCGCCGGGTCGAAAATCAGCCCAAGCAGCGAAATCGCAATGATGGTCAGCAGAATGCCGCCCGGTACCCGCCGTTTTTCCAGAACCAAAATCGCCGCCAGCCCGGTCAGCGCCATGATCACCGGGAAAGAGGTGAAGTGACCAAGCGCCACCGACAGGCCTGCCGCCGGGTTTTTTACCACCAGACCA
Organism: Type-A symbiont of Plautia stali; assembly: GCF_059731155.1. Taxonomy (NCBI): domain Bacteria; species Type-A symbiont of Plautia stali. The sequence continues at coordinate 3,744,477 of NZ_AP035891.1, forward strand.
ATGCCATCGGCGGCAATCAGTAGCAGAAACAGGCCGATACCGACGCCCGTGCCGTGCGCCACGCCCATCGGCAGGTTACGCAGAATCCACGCGCGAATGCCGGTCACGGAAATCAGCGTGAACAGCAGCCCCATCAGGAAGACCGCGCCCAGCGCCACCGGCACGCTAATGTGCTGGCCCAGTACCAGGCTGAACGCGGTGAAGGCGGTCAGGGAGATGGCACAACCAATCGCCATCGCAGGTTGGCCCACAGTCCCATGATGAGGGAGCCAAAGCTGGCCACCAGACAGGTGGCGACAAACACCGCCGTCGGTGAGAAGCCCGCTTTACCGAGCATGCCAGGCACCACGATGACCGAATAGACCATCGCTAAAAACTTCCTGCCGCACGCTGCTGCCGCGTGCTGAAATGTGGAACCAAGCGTCCAGTTTTCCCCTAGCCGGGCGTGATTCGTCAGACATAGTTATTCCTCTGTGTTTTTTAAGATATAGGTCACCGCGCGGCTCGTTTTTGCGCATCATCCTGGTGAAGATGTCTCAGAGAGAAAAGCAGGCAAACGATTACGTGGCCGCGTATTCCAGGTCAAAAAGGGGTGACGCGGAAAAAAGGCAAACGATTATCTGGCGTTTTGGGTGGCGTTTTCAACTGCTAATCACCTGGCAGGCAGGATAATGCGCAGCTCTGGCGCGATTATGGCTGGCGTTACGCTAGCGGAAGCAGGAAATCATGGAGGAAAAAGGCTGGCATTTCAGGTGGTTTGCTGCGGTGCCGCGACAGCGCGCCGCGGCATCCTGTTTCGTCGCGTTACCGCTGCGCCTCAACCGTTATCGAACTGAATCGGACCGCCCTGCTCCAGCGCGCGCTGCCACGCTGCCCGCTGCTGCATATTCTCCAGCCAGCGCGCCGTGGCGGGCATCTCACCCAGCGCGCCGCGCATCTGCAACGCCAGTAGCGGAAAACTCATCTGCACATCAGCAATGCTGAAGCGTAAACCGGCAAAAAAGCGTTGCTGGCTCAGATGCTGCTCAATCACGCGCCCGTGGAGCGCCAGCTGCTTGTTCAGCCACGCTTTCTGAATGCCTTTACTCAGCGCCACGCCGGCCGGGCGCAGCAGCCATGGCACTGGCTTTTTGCCCAGTTGCGCAAACACCAGCTTCATTACCAGCAGCGGCATCAGCGAACCTTCAGCATAGTGCAGCCAGTAGCGCGCCTGAATTTGCTCCTCTTCCTCATGCAGCGCCAGCAGATGCTCGCTGTCGTACTTCAGCTGCAGATATTCAAGGATGGCACCCGATTCGGCGATCATCTGATTGCCATCGGTAATCACCGGCGATTTACCCAGCGGATGCACTTTCTTTAATTCGTCCGGCGCTAGCAGGGTATTTTCCCGCTGATAGCGTTTGATTTGATACGGCACCGCCAGCTCTTCCAGCAGCCACAGCACCCGATGAGAACGGGAGTTTTCCAGATGGTGAACGGTAATCATGCGCGATTCCTTGCAGCTAAGGGTTGGCATCTAGTATAGCGGATTAACGCTGCGGCTCGTCCTGTTGCGGATCGAGCAGGACCGCTCCGGAGCCCTGCTGTCCCAGACGGTCACCCGGATTGCGCAGCGGGCAGTCGCGCATCGACAGGCAGCCGCAACCAATGCAGCCGTCAAGATCGTTGCGCAGACGCGTCAGGGTTTCGATGTGTTTATCCAGCTCTTCGCGCCAGTGCTGCGTCAGCGCGTCCCACTCCTGCGTCGACATGCGCTTATTCGCCGGCACGTGCATCAGGCTGTCGCTGACCGTCGCCAGCGGAATCCCGATGCGCTGCGCAATTTTGATGATCGCCACGCGGCGCAGCACATCACGGCTGTAGCGGCGCTGATTACCGCCATTGCGCGTGCTGCTGATCAAGCCTTTGCTTACATAAAAGTGCAGTGCCGATACCGCCACGCCGCTGCGTTTCGCCACTTCGCCCGGCGTCAGTACCGGTTTCGGGTAATTGCGTTCTTTTTTCATTTAGGGCCTTTACCTCAAGTTAACCTGAGGAATTATACTCGCACCCCAGCAAAACAGCGAATTTCAAACCAAGCGATAACCTTGCAGAAGGAACAGGCTATGATGCAACAGGAAATCATCCATTCACTGACTAACTGGATCGATCAGAATCTGGATAAAACACTGTCGATTGATGAAGTGGCGGCAAAATCGGGTTACTCGAAATGGCACCTGCAGCGTATGTTCCGTACGGTCACGAAACAAACGCTGGGTGGTTATATTCGTGAACGCCGTCTCACGCTGGCCGCCGAAGCATTGCGTCAGACGCAGCGTCCGGTATTCGACATTGCGATGCAGTACGGCTACGACTCACAGCAGACGTTTTCGCGCGTGTTCCGCCGTCAGTTCTCGCAAACCCCTACCGCTTATCGTCACAGCATGCGTCGCCAGGCGATAGTGCAGCGTCCGCGTCTGGTCAATTTTGACTGCAGCGAAGGCATGAACAGCTTTGCCCAGCGCACTACCGGCGAGTGCTGCCCGGTACGCTGAAGTCAGTGCGCCCCACGCGGGCGCGCCTTTCCCCTCCTCTTCACCTTCCTCCAGCCCTTTCTTTGCCTGCCATACCAAGTCTAAATTTTGTTCAAATTTTCAAACACAGCGATATAATGTGACTCAAGTCACAGATTCAAGCTATATTAAGACGACAGAAGGGCTTCCCTGACTTCCCTTGTCTGCCGCCAGTGATGTCCGATGAATGTCAGGGATGTTACTGATTTCAAGAGGTTTTTCGCCGATGGCTACGTTAACTACCAGTCTGATCGTCATGCGTTGGGAACTGCTCAGCGCGGTAATGATGTTTTTCGCCAGCACCATGAAAATTAAATTGCGTCAGAACAGCCACCACGTGATGGCGCTGATGTGCGGCGGCGTGGGCGTAGCGATGTCATGCTGGTTCGTTACCGGCCTGCTTGGCATTACGCTGAGCATGGAAAACGTGCATAACTTTATGTCCATCACCAAAGAAGCGTTTATTCAGGTGATGAGCCAGACACCAGCCGACTGGCCAATGCCGTAAACGCGGCGCATAAAAAACCCCGCTAAGCGGGGTTTTTTATTTTGCTGTGTGATTTCAAATTTTCTTCAATACGGCTGGAAGTGGCACTTCCGGCACCGTGACGTCCGATCTCTGCGTATCGCGACGATCCTGAATCCACATATCACCCATCATCTGATTTAGCCCCCGATCCAACCCTGTGACCAGCCCGGCGCCTGGCGTGAACGTCAGCTCACCGAAGTAGATCTGTTCGCCATCCATATACCAGTCCACGCGCACGTAATCGAAGTCGCTGGCCAGCGTTTTACTCAGCGCCAGCGCGTGCTGCAACTGTGGCAGGAACGGTGACACATCCAGCCCGGTATCACGAATTTTGTGATACGCCTCGTTAAGATTGTTGACGTAAGAGTTCATCGACAGCAGCGGATTACAGCGGTTGTAGATCACCTGCAGCACATATTCAAAATTGCCGTCGCGCTTGTTGAACATGTGAAACTTGTAATCGATCGGCGCGGTTTTGCCATCGCCGATGTACTTCTCCACCAGAATGCGCGGCTTAATATAGCGATAGTGAATCTCGCGCGCCTCGTTGACGAAGTCGGTCTTCAGCCAGCGCTGGCAGTCGCTGATAATCTGCTGTTTTTTTAGTGCATCCGGTTCTTCCAGCAGGATCTCGACCATGTTGGAGCTGAAGTGGCACACTAAATTTGGCCACCTGAACAGAGGTGATATGCTTACCTCAGAACAACACAGGTGCCATAATGAAAAAAAGAAATTTCAGCGCAGAGTTTAAACGCGAAGCCGCTCAACTGGTCCTTGATCAGAACTACACCGTTGCAGCTGCGGCCAATGCTATGGATGTGGGTCTTTCTACCATGACGCGATGGGGAAAACAGTTGCGGGATGAACGACAGGGCAAAATACCTAAAGCCTCCCCTATAACCCCGGAACAGATTGAAATACGCGAGCTGAAGAAAAAGCTACAACGTATTGAAATGGAAAACGACATATTAAAAAAGGCTACCCACCGGTATAAACGTGGTGGTCATGAACACATCGTTATCCCGAATCGCCTTGAGCGACAGTTCGCAGTGACAGAGCCTAATCAGGTGTGGTGCGGCGATGTGACGTACATCTGGACAGGCAGGCGTTGGGCTTACCTCGCTGTTGTTCTCGATCTGTTGGCAAGGAAACCGGTAGGCTGGGCAATGTCATTCTCACCGGACAGCAGGCTGACCATCAAAGCGCAGGAAATGGCGTGGGAAACTCGCGGTAAACCAGCCGGAGCGATGTTCCACAGTGACCAGGGTAGCCACTATACAAGCAGGCAGTTACTGTGGCGTTGCCGGATCAGGCAGAGTATGATCCGACGTGGAAACTGTTGGGACAACAGCCCGATGGAACGCTTCTTCAGAAGTCTGAAAAACGAGTGGGTGCCAGTGACAGGTTATATAAACTTTAGCGAAGCTGCACATGCGATCACAGACTATATCGTCGGATATTACAGTTCGCTAAGGCCGCATGACTATAACGGTGGGTTACCCCCAAACGAATCGGAAAACCGATACTGGAAAAACTCTAAAGCGGTGGCCAGTTTTAGTTGACCACTTCAGTTTTGGTGTCATATCCCATTGCGCGTAATGCATTATTAACCATATTTTCACTCATTACTTTTTTAGGATCGTGGTCACCGGGAAACAAACGTGGGTTGTCACCGCTAAGCTGCTTTAACTCGTCAAGTAGAATCAGAGCCTGGCGGCTTAACGGAACGATATGTGCTTCTTTCATCTTCATAACGCGATGAGAGTAACGTACGCCTTCAATTTCCTCACGCTTCGCCGGGATATGCCAGCAGGCTCTTTCAAAATCGAACTCCTCTCATCTGGCAAAACGCAACTCACTTGAACGAACAAAGGTCAGCAATGAAAGCTCAACTGCAATGTGCGTCATAGCACGTCCACGGTATGTGGCTAGGCGCTCAAGAAATTCAGAGAACCGGTTAAATGGTAAAGCGGGATAGTGACGTGCTTTGATAGTAGATAATGCTCCTGCCATGTCTATGGCCGGGTTAGAGTCAATATAATCGTTCTGTACTGCATAACGCATAATAGCCGTGACACGCTGCTGAAAGCGCTGTGCAACGTCATGCTTACCACTAGCATCAACTTTTTTAATTGGAGCTAACAAGTGACTGGTTTTGAGCTGGCGAATGTCGGACAAACCGATATGAGGAAAGATATAAAGCTCAAGGTAGCGAAGAACACGCGATCGATGGTCTTCACTCCATCGCTTGTTACTGGCATGCCATTCACGAGCAATGGTTTCGAAAGTATATGCCCCCGAATTCTTGGCCTGAGCCTCTTTCTGTTTGGCTTTTGGGTCAATACCCTGCACTAACAGCTTTTTAACTTCATCGCGCTTTGCCCTTGCCTGAGCAAGCGTCACAGTTGGCCAAACACCAAAAGCGAGGCGATCCTCTTTTCTGTCAGAGGGGCGTCTGTATTTCATGCGCCAGTATTTAGAACCCTTGGCCGAAACCTCGAGATACAAACCGCCTCCATCGGCCATTTTGTAGGTTTTGTCTTTTGGCTTTGCAGTCTCGACCTGTCTGGCGTTAAGCTTCATTTGGGGGCACATTTCTAATCGAAGTTAAGATGCCCCCAATGACATCCGGATTTCAACGGACAAACTCGGACAATACAGGACGTAAAAATCTCTGTAAACATTTATTTTTAAGGAATAATTGGACTTTCTCGGATGATCTTGGAAGTACTAATGGTGCCGAAGGCCGGACTCGAACCGGCACGTATTTCTACGGTTGATTTTGAATCAACTGCGTCTACCGATTTCGCCACTTCGGCACTGAAGAGGATGCGGAAAACGTGGGCGATTATACCGTTACGCGCTTGCGGCGCAACCGGAATCGATGGGGATGTGCGCTAAGCGTCGAAAAAAGTAGCGCTGCCAGAAACGGTGCGCAAAACCCCGGCAGTCGCCTCCGGAACACTCCCAAACTCGCGCGCGGCGGCCACTTCTCCGGAACTTTCTGCCGCCACATGCCTCTTAACCACAACTGACGCAGTCAGACGCATAAGCACAACGAGGTTGAGATGAAAAAAGCAACACAACGGTTAGTTTGGGGATGGGGTATTGCGGCGGTACTGGTAGCGGGAAGCGCATCGGCGGCGAGCTGGCAGGATCAGCTGAGCAGCGCCGCATCGCAGCTGTCGCAGCAGAACAGCAGCAACACCGCCACCAGCAACACGCAGAACGGTGGACTGTCGCTCTCTTCGCTCAGCGGCCTGCTGAACGGCGGCGATAAAGCGGTGAGCGCCAACAGTATGACCAACGCCGCCGGCGTGATGGAATATTGCGTGCAGCACAATGTGGTGGATAACAATGTTAAGTCGGTGAAGGATCAGGTGCTGAGCAAGCTGGGCCTGAGCAGCACTACCGCGCAGCAACAGAAAACCGATTACCAGCAGGGGCTGCAGGGCCTGCTGAACACCGGCAACGGTCAGCAGCTGAATCTGCAAAGCCTGAGCAACTCGCCGATGGGTGAGAAGCTGAAAACCAGAGCCTGCGATGTGGTGCTGAAGCAGGGCAAAAAATACATCGGCATGTGATTCATTCGCAGTGGTTCAGGGGCCGCCTTCCTGCCGTTTGTATCGCCGCTGAGTCACGTTGCGCTAGCCGGCGCGGGCTGTCCCCCGCGCCCTCTTCTCTCGCCACGCAGCCGCTAAGCCCTCAACAACGTCCGCGTCTCATCCACCACGCGCGCCAGCAGCGCTCTCGCCTGTTCAAACGATTGAATGTTGGTGTAGCCAATCACTAGGCCATAGCGCTTTTGCGTCTGCGCGTACCAGCCCGACAGCGGCCGCACGTACAACGCCTGCTGCGCTCACAGCGTCGCCAGCGCCACGTCCTGGGTACCGCGCCGCAGAAACGCCACGATGTGCATGCCGCCGTCGGTCAGCTCAAAGGTAAACAGCCCCGGAAAACAGGCTTCGATGGCCTCCAGCATCATGCGGCGGCGCTGCTGATAGAGAATGCGCATCTTTTTGATGTGGCGATAAAAATGCCCTTCGCTGAGGAACTGTGCGAGGATCTTCTGCTGCAGCAGCGGCAGGCCGGTTTCCAGAATCTCACCCAGCTCGCGGAAGTGCGCCAGCGTGTGCTGCGGCATCACCAGATAGCCGATGCGCATTGCCGGCATCATGGTTTTGCTGAAGGTGCCGGTGTAAATCACCCGGTCGTGCACATCCAGGCTTTTCAGCGCCGGAATCACCTTACGCGTATAGTGAAATTCGCCGTCGTAATCATCCTCAATGATCCAGCTGTCATGCTGCTGCGCCCACGCCAGCAGCTGATGCTTGCGCGGCAGCGACAGGTTGACCGCCAGCGGGCTCTGGTGGGTCGGCGTCACCACCGCAAAGCGCGCGTCGGCGTGATAGCGCTGCAGGTAATCCACGTCCACGCCCTGCCCATCCACCGGCACATAGTGCAGGTTGGGCGTGATGCGCTTCAGCAGCTGCTGGCCGAAGAAGTAGCCGGGATCCTCGAACAGCACTTTGTCGCCCGGCTGCGCCAGCACCGCCAGAATCAGCCGCAGGTTGGCGCGGTAGCCGCTGGTGATAACGATCTGTTCCGGCTGGCAGTTGAGGCCGCGCGAAATATTCAGGTAGCTGGCGATGGCCGCCCGCAGCGGCGCATATCCCATCACCGGCGGTATCATCATCTCGTCCGGCCGCAGGCTGCGCGCCGCTTTCGCCGACATCAGCCGCCACTTTTTGTGCGGAAACTCGTCCAGCGCCGGGATGCCGAGCCGCAGCTCGCCTTTGCCCTCGGTCACCGGCAGCAGCGCGGGCGTTGTCGTGGGCACGCTCGGTGGCGTGGCTGCGCTCGCCAGCTTCAGCTGTGGATTGACGCGCGTGCCCTTCGCGCCCTGGCTGACAAAATAGCCTTCGCCGATGAGGATCTCATAGGCGGCCTCCACCGTTTTACGCGCCACCTGCAGCTTGCCCGCCAGCACGCGGATCGCCGGTACGCGGTCGCCCGGCCTGAGCTGTCCGGCAAGAATCTGCTGCCGGAAGCGCTGGTAAATCTCTTTGTAACCCACGCGTCACTCCTTTCTCAGCCACTGCGCTATGTCTTACCTGTTTTCACGCGTAATGGCCCTGTTCGCTCAGACATAGCAGTTTAAGATGCAGGCATTCCCCCCGCAATACGGATGACAGCCATGAAGATTGTGCATTACACCACCGAAGAAGAACTCGCGCGCTGCTACCCGCTGATGCGTGCGCTGCGCGGGCGGCTGGCGGATGAGGCGCAGTTTATCGCCCAGGCGCAGGGTTATCGCCTCGCCGGTATCGAACATCAGGGACAGCCGGCGGTGCTGGCCGGTTATCGCCTGCTAGAGAATTTTATCCATGGCAGCTTCTGCTACGTCGATGACCTGGTGAGCGATCCCGCGCTGCGCGGTCAGGGATTCGGCGCCGCGCTGCTCGACGGCTTAGCGGTGCTGGCGCGTGAGTATGGCTGCAGCCGTATGGTGCTGGATACCGTAATCAATAATACCCGGGCGCAGGCGTTTTATCAGCGCTGCGGCTATCAGGCGCTCGGTCTGCATTTTTATCGCTCTATCGTATGAGGAACCACTGCATGAATGTGCTGCACATTAAAGTCAGCCCGGATCTGGCGGGATCGGCGTCGCGCATCGCCTCGGCGCGTCTGATCGAAAAGCTACGCAGCCGCCATCACGATCTGCACGAGACGGTGCTGGATCTGGCGCAAAAGCCGCTGCCGCATCTGAATGCCTTTACCATCAGGGCTTTTTTTACCCCACCGGAGGCGCGTGATGAAGCGCAGCGTAACGCCATTCGCACCTCGGAACACCTGATGGAGCAGCTGTTTGCCTGCGACACCTTGGTTATCTCATCGCCGATGTGGAACCTCGGGCTGCCGTCGGTGCTGAAAGCCTGGTTCGACCATATTACCCGCGCCGGCCGCACCTTCGCCTTTACGCCTGGAGGCACCAAAGTCGGGCTGGTGAGCGGCAAAAAGTTTACTGCGTGGTGGCCAGCGGCAGCGTGTTCGCCCACGGGCCCTTTATGCAGGATGACCAGTTCACGCCGTACGTGCGCGCGGCGCTGGCGTACATCGGCATCAGCGATGTGCAGTTTATCCGCGGACGGCACGCACGACCCGCTCAGTCGTGCCCGCGCGTTACCCGGAGCACTCGAAACCATTGAACGTCTGTTCTGACGGAGGAAAATCATGACTCAACGCGTTAACCATTTCAAAACCACCCCGGCGCTGGCCAAAGCGATGTCGGATTTGTCGAACAGCGTCGCCAGCGCGTCGCTGGAGAAGTCGCTGAGGCATCTGGTGGATATCCGCGCCTCGCAGCTCAACCACTGCGCGTTCTGCCTCGATATGCACATCAAGCAGGCGGCGATTGACGGCGAACACGAGCTGCGGCTGCACCATGTGGCGATCTGGCGCGAATCGCTGCTGTTCAGCGCGCGGGAGAAAACCGCCTTTGCCCTGACCGAAGCATTGACGCGCATTGGCGAGCACGGTGTTGACGAGGCGCTGTACGGCGAGCTGCGCGCGCATTTCTCCGAGGTGGAGATCAGCGAGCTGACTTTTAAGATCGCGGTGATCAATACCTTGAACCGACTGATGATCCTGTCGCAGATGGCACCCGGCGCGCTCGACAGCGCTTACGGGTTGGATCGTGCTGATTTGCGGTAATTTTTATCGTCAGTGGCTGCGGCTGCTGGCGATAGCATGTTTTTCTGCGCGCCCTGACGCTATAGTGAAGTTTTGCACCACACAGGACACCGCGCATGAAAGGCATCAACATTGCGATTTACTTCGATCCCGACCTGATTCGCATCTGCGTTCACCAGCCGAATGACAGCTACCTCAGCCAGACGTTTCATTACGCCGACAGCGTGATTGAAGAGATTTATCAGTGGCTGGAGCAGTTCACGCCGGGTCGCACCCACATTTGCCTGATTGAGCACGACACCGCCGATATTCTCGCCGATGAGCTGGTGGACAACGGTTATCACGTGCATCAGGTGAGCCAGCATGCGCTGCTTAGCTGGTTCGCCAGTGAACCGCCCGCCACGCCCGACGGCTCGCCGGTGCGCGCGCTGCTGCGCTATCTGGAGAACGAGAAGCCGGCAGAGTATCAGTCACGCACGCCGCAGATTGAAGCGCTGATGGAGTTGCTGGATGAGCTGGACGATCTGGAAGGCGTGGAGAGCGAGGAAGATGAGGATAACCTGCCGGATAACGTGCTGCGCCTGATGAAGCAGAAGAAAATCAGCGCCAGCGCCGCCGCTCAGCGCCTGCTGCCAGACGTGAATGAACGCATTCGCGAGCATCTGATTCATTATCCCGAGCTGATGACGCCGGATCTGCTGGAAGATTTTTTCCCCGAGCTGCTGGAAGCGATGGAAACGCCGAAGCATTGATGATGTCCAGGTGCGCATAAATGCGCACCCTACGAAAAAAATCGGTGCACAGGATATTGTAGGGTTGCCATTCATGGCGACCGTTGCACTGGCAGCTGCGCGCCTGATATTAACCAGGGAATAAATCATGCTGGAACTGTTCAAAGCCATCGGGCTCGGCCTGGTGGTGATTTTGCCGCTTGCTAACCCGTTAACCACCGTGGCGCTGTTTCTCGGCCTCGCGGGTGACATGAACTTTCAGGAACGCAATCGCCAAGCGCTGCAGGCGTCGATCTACGTGTTCCTGATTATGATGGTCGCCTGGTACGCCGGTAACGCGGTACTGCACACCTTTGGCATTTCCATTCCCGGCCTGCGCATGGCCGGCGGGCTGATTGTCGCCTTTATCGGCTTTCGCATGCTGTTCCCCGGCAAACCGGTCGGGCATTCGGTGGAGGCCAAACACAAGCTGGATGAACTCGACGCCAGCGATGATCAGCGCGAAACAGTGAATATCGCCTTTGTGCCGCTGGCAATGCCGAGCACCGCCGGACCGGGCACTATCGCGATGATCATCAGTTCGGCCTCGACGGTGAAAGCCGGCGTCGATTTCCCCGCGTGGGTGGTGGCCATCGCGCCGGTGCTGACGTTCCTGGCAGTAGCGGTGATTTTATGGATTTCGCTGCGCAGCTCCGGCGCCATCATGAAGCTGGTCGGCAAAGGCGGCATCGAAGCGATTTCGCGCCTTATGGGGTTTTTACTGGTGTGTATGGGCGTGCAGTTTGTCATCAACGGCGTGCTGGAAGTGGCGCACACGTTTCGTTAAAAATAAAAAATCGCACCGTACGGTAGCGGCGCGATTTATCGCGCAATGCCCGACATCACGCGACGCCGGGCATTGCCATCAGGACAGCGCGATAAATCGCGCCGCTACGTTTTAGTGCAGCGTTTTCCGCACATCTGCCACCTGTTCTTTCGTCACTGCCGGCGCGTGGTTGCTCCAGCCCTGACGAATAAAGGTGGCCAGCTGCGCCACTTCATCATCAGTTAGACGATACGCAAACGGCGGCATTGCCAGCGTTAACGGCGCTTTCTCCGTCGAGGGCTGCTGCGCACCGGCCAGAATAGTGTGAATCAACCCGCTGGGATCCTGCGCATTGACGATAGTGGCCTGATCCAGCTCCGGGAAGATCCCCGGTGCGCCTTTGCCGGTGACAAAGTGACAGACACCGCAGTTGTCGAGATACAGACGCTCGCCTTCGCTCAGATTCTTCGCCGCCGTCAGCTTCGCTTCGGTCTTCTGCTGCGCCTGCACGTCGTACGCCTGCAGCAGCGGATTGCCACCGAGGAACTTCAGGTAAGCGGCAATCGCTTGCAGATCGGCGTCGGTCATGTGCGAGCTGGAGTGCTCCACCACTGACGTCATCTCGCCGCCTACCGCGGCTTTATCGTTACGTCCGGTTTGCAGATAATCGACAATCTCCTGCTCGCTCCAGCGTGGCATACCGCGCAGCGACGGCACCTCCCACTTATTCAGGCTGCCGCCAGCGAGGAAGCGATCGTCGCTGCTGTCCAGCGCTTTCTCGTTCATGCCGAGGCCGCGCGGCGTGTGACAGCTGCCGCAGTGGCTGAGGCTTTCCACGATGTAAGCACCGCGATTAACCTCGGCTGACGCGCCGCCAATCGGCTGGAACGGTTTGTCCAAGGTAAACGCCCAGTTCCAGAAACGCATGCCCCAGCGCTGGTTGAACGGGAAGCTCAGCTCGGTTTCCGGCGGCTGCTCGCTGTTCGGCTTCACGCCCTGCATGAAGTAAACGTACAGCGCATGTAAATCCTCATCGCTGATTTTGGCGTAATCCGGGTACGGCATCGCCGGATAGAGGCGCGATCCATCCGGCAGCACGCCTTTGCGCACCGCATCCGAGAACTGCTGCTCGCTGTAGTTGCCGATGCCGTGCTGTTTATCCGGCGTGATGTTGGTGGAGTAGATGGTGCCGAGGTTCAACTCAATCGCCAGTCCGCCGGCGTAATCCGCTTTGCCCGCCACTGTATGGCACGCCATACAGTCGCCGAGGCGCGCCAGATACTCGCCTTTTTTAATCAGTGATGCGTCATCTGCTGCCTGCACCTGCACCGCTTCCCAGCAGCACCGCGTGAGCGATTAACAATGATTTTAATTTCATGTGTTTATGCCTGTACCAGTGGGCCGGGATTCTGCAAATAGTGCTATTTAATAGCCTGCGCCGCCATCAGGGTAATCGCGCCGATGGTGTCGGTCGGGTTCGCCTGGAAGTTCTGCGGGAAGGCGTTACCGCCCGGCACAAACACGTTGTGTACATCCCAGCTTTGCAGGTACTTGTTCAGCCGCCGAGGTTTTCGGGTTGTCGCCCATCACCGCGCCGCCCACGTTGTGGGTAGAGACGTATTTGGTCAGGTCAAAGTCAGCGCCCATCGGCAGGAAGCTCATGCTCATGCTGTCCGGATTCAGCTCTTTGGCGATATCGCCAACGATGCCTTTCAGGTGCTGCTGGAGCTTGAGCTCGTTCTGTTTCCAGTTAAAGGTCATGCGCAGCAGCGGCTGACCGCGATGGTCGGTGTAATGCGGATCCAGATCCAGATAGATATCGCGGTACGACTGGCAGGTGGTGGTGATGCTGATCTTCATCGAATGGTTGTACCACTGCTCCAGCCCCTCTTTGTACCCCATGCCCCAGCTCGGTGTGCCTTTCGGCAGCGCGGTGCCAATCGGCGTACCGGTCGCCTGCGAACTGTGGATTTTGGCGCCGCCAAGGAAGCCGAGCCCCGGGCCGTCGAAGTTGCCGGGCGAGATGTCATTAAACATCTGACCGGTCGCGCCAGCGGTGGCGAAGGGATTGAAGTTCTTGTCTTTGAAGAACAGCGTGGCGCCGCCGTTGGACAGAAACGCATAGTTACGCCCGACGACACCCTCTTCGGTGATCGGGTTGTAGGGCTTGCCGATGCCGGACAGCAGCATCAGGCGCACGTTGTACAGCTGGAAGCTGGAGAGCACCACAATCTTCGCCGGCTGGAACACTTCATTGCCGTCGGCGTCAAAATAGAGCACGCCTTTCGCGGTTTTGCCGTCGTCGTGCAGCACCACTTTGTACACTTCCGCATGCACTTCATACGAGAAGTTCGGCATGCGCTTCAGCGCGTCCATCACCGCCGTCTGCGGCGAGGCTTTTGAGTAGTTCAGGCACGGATATTTCGAGCAGTAGCCGCAGTAGTTGCAGGGTGCGATTTGGTTGCCGTACGGGTTTTTCCACGCGCGTGAGACGCAGGCTGACGGGTTCGGGAACGGATGATAGCCGAGCTTCTTCGCCGCCTCTTTGAACATCACGTTGTTCAGCGTATCGTCCAGCGCCGGCAGCGGATACGGCTCGGAACGCTGGCCTTCAAACGGATCGCCGCCTTCCAGAATCTGCCCGCGCAGGTTGCCGGTGGTGCCCGACCGGCCGCAAATCAGCTCAAACTTGTAGAAATACGGCTCGATCTCATCCTAGGTGAACGGGAAGTCCATCACGCGCATGTCATCCTGCAGGATGCCGGGCTTATATGCCTGATCGACGTAGGTTTTCAGTTTGATATCGGTGGGCGTGGGGCGAATCAGTACCGCCGTCCAGTGCATGCCCGCGCCGCCGACGCCGGTACCCGGGGCAAATGCGCCCCATTTACGGGTCGGCAGCGCCGTCTGCTCCATGTTGTAACGCACGGTGACCGCCACTTCTTTCGGCGTGGCGAACACTTTGTTGCGCACGTTATAGGCGTACTCATCGGCCGGTTTCGGGTAAGCGAAATCCGGGTAGTCGCGCTCGCCGCCGCGCTCAAGGGCGCGCACGTCCAGTCCGGCCATTGCCAGCTCGATGCTCATCAGCGAGCCGGCCCAGCCGAGGCCGCACAACACGACGTCGACTTCTTTCTTTGTAATCTGTGCCATGTTTTTCTGTCTCACATACCAAATACGGGGATTCAGGCGCGTTCGCCCATCAGGCTGACCGGTCCGAGCGGATACGGCACGTTGTGCTGCTTCACCCACTCGGTGAAGCTGGCGCGTGCCCCCGGGAAGCCGATGGCGATCCAAGCTTTCATGCCTTTGTTGCCGCCGTACATCGGGTCAGCGAGGTAGCCGTGTTTGGTATCGGAAAGCAGCTGGCTGAAGAACTGCGAGGCTTTCAGGTTCGGTTCGCCCAGCGCGGCGAAGTCGATACCGTCGTTTTTATTCACTTTGGTCAGCACCGCGTCTTTCTCAGCCAGCGTCAGCTGAGAGAACGCTTTGCGGTAGGTGCTCTGCGTCCACTGCTCCACCAGTTTGATGCCGGTGCGGTACATCTGCTGCGGCGTGAACGGAATCTGATAGCCCATGGTGGCGGGCGCGTGCACGTCAAACGGCCCCTGCAGGTAGATCTCTGCGCCGAATTCCGGGCTGTGCAACTGCTGGTCAATGAAGATCGGCACGTTGGTTTCCAGCGCACCTGGCGCTTTGCCGTTGCCACCGGCGGGGATCAGGCGATCGGTCGCGGCCAGAATAAATTGCCACTCCTCAGCGCTAAAAAAGATCGGTTTATAGTCGGCAAGGTCCGGTGCTGCCATTTCCGCAGCTTGGGCTGCAGTCAGTCCTTTTAAAACCAAGTCGCTTAATGGCAAAGCCAGCAACGACCCAAGTAAAAACTTACGTCTGGTGGTCGGTTTTTCTAAAAGCATGGCGCGACGACTCTCACTTGCTAAGAAAGGGAATTATTTTTGTTAATAGATTTATAAATCGGCAAACAAGCTGGCAATCTTATGGATACAGATGTTTCAGGATGTAAGCATTGAATTATAAATGTGTTTTAATGAGAAACCATCAACCTGACGAAAAGTCGCCATGCGCTGTGGACGCGCTTTCGCAGCGGGAATTACGCTTTTAACCGTACAAATGCCAGGAGATTAGCGCCAGAGACTGGGCAAATGACTGAAACAAATCGGCGTGAGAAATAGTCGCTCAGCTTAATTAAGCAGAAAAAATCATACTTCCATACCAGAGCTTATTCTTATCAATAACAGCTTATTGGCTGAATGAGCAACGCCTGACCGGTTTATTTCCTGAATATGACAGCGCGCGCACAAAATAACCGATTAGTTAATTGCCGGTATTCATTGTTATTTCCGGCACAGCTCAGAACAAACCGGCATTTAGCCTGCAGCGCGACAGCGATAAAGTCGTCGCATCAATCACTCAGGATAATCATGATGCGAGCACTCTTGTTGCTCTTCACCTTATTCAGCAGCGCCTTTGCCCTGCAGGCCGCCACGCCAAAAGACACGCTGGTGGAGGCCGATCGCGATGCGCCACAAAAACTCGCGCCGCTGCTCGCCACTTCATGGCAGCCCGGCAGCACGCCGCACAGCCTGGTGTTCAACCTGAAACCGGACGCGCATTTCGCCAGCGGTAACCCGGTGACCGCGCAGGACGTGGTGTTTTCGCTGATGCGCGCGGTGCAGCTCAACAAAGCTCCTTCGTTTATTCTCGCCGAATTTGGCTGGACGGCGGACAGCATCGCCAGCCAGCTGCGGGTTGTGAACGATCATCAGCTGGAGATTCAGTGGCCGGCGCAGATTGGTCAGGACCTGGCGCTGCGCCTGCTGACCGCGCCGGTGGCCTCGGTGGTGGACAGCAAAACCGTGCAGCAGCACATCACCGCCAACGACAGCGGCAACGGCTGGCTGCACACTCACTCCGCGGGCAGCGGCGCATTCAGCATCCAGCAATATGTGCCGCAGCAGGCGCTGGTGCTGAGCGCAAATCCGCACGCCAGCCCGCAGCCGCAGCTGAAACGCATCCTGCTGAAAGGCGTGGCCGATGCCGGTGCACGCCGCCTGCTGATTCAGCAGGGCGATGTCGATGTGGCTTACCAGCTGGGCCCGGACCAGATCGATGCGCTGAAAAACGACCAGCAGCTGCGCATCGAGGCATTCCCGTCGAGCCTGGTCTATTACCTGGCGTTTAATACGCAAAACAAAGCGCAGCCGGCGCTGGGTAACCCAGCGCTGTGGCAGGCGGCGCGCTGGCTGGTGGATTATGAGGCTATTTCACTCGATCTGCTGAAAGGCCAGTACCGTATTCACCAGAGCTTCCTGCCGCAGGGCTTTGATGGCGCGCTGGAGAATCAGCCGTTCCATTACGATGTGGCCAAAGCCAAAGCGATCCTGGCGCAGGCGCTGCAGGCCAGCTTTGCCAAAGCCGACGTGCAGATTGAGCTGCAGCCGGTGGCGGAATCGGAACTGTGGAGCAAAATGCGCGGACGTGATTTCCAGTCGATCTTTATTTACTGGGGCGCCGACTCGACTATGTGGATCCGAATACCAACGCCAGCGCCTTTGCCTATAACGTGCCGGGCGGTTCTAAAACGCTGGCGTGGCGCGTCGGCAGGGAGATTCCCGAACTGAGCGCGCAGATGCGCACATCAGCCGGTGAGAGCGACGCCAGCCAGCGCCGCGCGCTGTATACCGCGCTGCAACAGCGCGTACAGCAGGATTCCCCGTTCGTGGTGATGCTACAGGGCGCGCAGCAGGTGGCGGTGCGTAATAATGTCAGCCACGTGCAGCAGGGCATCGGCGTGAGCTTGCTGTTTTTCGATGCGGTAGAGAAGAGGTAGGCTGGTGCGCGCTGCCCCTCATCCCAGCCTTCTCCCGCCCGCGGGAGAAGGTGCCGATCGAGCGGGTATTGGATGATGTAGTCGTTCTGATAGTTTCGGCTATTTCGTTGGTCACACACCGCACGGACAGCCCCCTCTCCCGCGTGCGGGAGAGGGTTGGGGTGAGGGGAAAACGGGGAAAACCACTCACTTCTCTACCGCAACGCCCTGCGCCAGCTGACCAATCAATGCCCCCAGCGTCTCTACCGCAGCCTCAGCGCGTGCATCCCACGGCTAGGCGGTGTTGAAGCGGAAGCAGTGGCTAAAACTCTCGCTGCTGGAAAACAGCTGGCCCGGCGCAATACTGATGCCTTGCTGCAGCGCCAGATGATACAGCTGCGTGGCGTTGATCTGCTCCGGCAAGGTAATCCACAAAAAGTAGCCTCCGGGCGTATCGCTGATGTGCGCCTCGGCGGGCAGCACGCGGCGCAGCGCCTGCTGTGCCAGCTGTTTGCGCTTCGCCAGCGTCTGACGCAGCTTTTTCAGATGCGTATCGTAGCTGCGGGTGCTGAGAAAATCCGCCAGCGCCAGCTGCATTGGCGCGCTGGTCGAGAGCGTACTCATCATCTGAATGCGCTGCACGCGCTGCGCGTAGCGCCCCGCCGCGACCCAGCCCACGCGAAATCCCGCCACCAGATTTTTCGAAAAGCTGCCGCAGTGCAGCACGTAACCCTCGCGGTCGAACGCTCTGGCCGGCAACGGCTTATCGTGGCCGTGATACAGGTCGCTGTACACGTCGTCCTCTATCATCGCCACCTGATAACGCGTCAGTAGCGCCACCAGCTGCTGTTTGCGCTCGGCGCTGAGCGTAAAGCCGAGCGGATTCTGCCTGTTGGTCATCAGCCAGCAGGCTTTCACCGGCCAGCGCTGCAGCGCCTGCTCCAGCTCATCCAGATCGATGCCCTGCTCCACATCGCTGGCGATAGCAATCGCGTTCAGCTTAAGCCGTTCAATCGCCTGCAACGCGCCATAGAAGGAAGGGTTCTCGATCACCACCCAGTCGCCCGGTTCGGTCACCGCCTGCAGGCTGAGGTTTAGCGCTTCCATCGCACCGTTAGTAATGACGATGTCATCCGGCGACAGCGTAATGCCCTGCTGCGCATAGCGCTGGGCAAGGATTTTTCGCAGCGCTTCATTACCGGGCGGTAGATTATTCAGGGCATCGGTGGGTTTAAGATTGTGCGAGACCTTCACCAGCGAGCGCATCAGCTGGCGCTGGGGAAACAGTTCCGGATCGGGGAAAGCAGAACCAAACGGCATGATGGCCGGATCGCGCGTCACCTGCAGCACATCAAACACGAAGCTGTTGGTATCGGCCTGGTCGGTTTTAGCGATCGCCTGGGTTGGCAAACGCGGCCGGCTCTCCGCCGCGCGCGGTGCCACGTAGTAGCCCGACTGCGGCTTCGACACAATCCAGCCCTGGCTCTCCAGCACTTCGTAAGCGTGCATCACCGTCATCAGGCTTAACCCGCTCTGCTCCGCCTGCTGGCGCAGCGACGGCAGCTTTTCACCCGGCGGCCAGATGCGTGCTTCGATTTGCGTACGTAGCTGATCTACCAGCTGCTGGTATTTGGCCATGGCTCCATTCCCTGCGACCTGCGTGCGCGCCAGTATAGCCTGCCGGCCATTGCTGCGGCTAAAAATCCGTGTCCTTTCCTCGCGCGTCGCCAGTTTTCCTTCAAGACCGTTCTCGTTGGGAGAATTATCCGATCCACTAATAATCGCCGCCTGTCGCTTGATTCGGACAGATTCACCAAGACGTTAATTATTATCAAACAGGAATATTCATGAGGACAGCACTCACCAACGCAAGACAACTCTGGACCATCGATCCGCAGCGCACCTTTAGCGGCTCTGCACCGACCGAAGCCGGCGGCATCATGGAAATTGTTATGGACAGCACCGTCTATACTGTCACTATCGCCGCTGACGGCAGCTGGAGCTGGCAGCCGCCGTTTCCGCTGGCTGAAGGCCCGCATAACCTCTCCGTGCGCACCATCGATCGCGCCGGAAATATTGGCGCCCCTTCGCTGTATATCGTTAACGTCGACCTTACCGCGCCGGACCAGCCGCTGATTATTGGTGCCGGGGATGATTTCGGCGATAAAACCGGTCTGGTCAGTTCCGGCCAGCAGACCGATGACCGTACGCCGACCCTGAAGGGCGTGGACGAGCCGGACAGCATCGTGCGCCTGTACAATGAACAGAACCAGCTGATTGGCAGCGTTAAAGCCAGCAGCAACGGCTACTGGGAAATTACCCCAACGCTGGCTAACGGTGAGCATTCACTGTACGTCACCGCCACCAATGGCCGTGGCTACGTCAGTCAGGCATTGGAGGCATTTACGCTGACCGTTGCCGATGGCGCAGCCGTTCCGGTACCCGGTAAGGTGGAAATCACCCACGCGCAGGATAACGCGGGTGCCGCACAGGGCAAGCTGCTGGACGGCGCGCTGACCGATGACACCACGCCAACGCTGCACGGTACTGCGCCAGCCAGCAGCAACGTGCTGATTCAGTACCGGGACGTGAACGGCCAGTGGGTTGACGGCGGTTACGCCGGCAGCGGCTGGACCGACGAGTTCACGCTGGAGATTGATTTGACGCCGGAGAGCGAGATTTCAATCACCCATGCGTGGGATGATTTCGGTGCCAACACTGGCCGGCTGGAGAGCGGTGCAATCACTGATGACCGTACGCCAACGCTGTTTGGTCGCGGTGAGGCTAACAGTTTAGTTTATATTCATTTCCGAAATGTTTTAGGAAAATTGGAGCTTCTTGATAGCGTTCAGGTGCAAGAAGACGGTAACTGGTCCATATCTTCAGATAGATTAGCGCCAGGGAGTTACGATTTTTACGCCGATATTGATTTGCTCCCTAAGGATGGCCATGAAAATAATTTCACATTACAAATCATTGAGTAATCGACCTTCAAACCCGAGATTTTATATGCAATCGACAATGTTGGCCCAAAGCAGGGTAAATTAAACTCTGGCAGTATCACTGATGACCCTACTCCAACATTCAGTGGAAAATACATATCAAACAGTCTGGTTAACAGACTACTGAAGGATAAAAATAATGGTGAGACAAAAAGTTATCAAGTTATGACTAATGACAAGGGGGAATGGACATTTACCCCGCCGTTCGACTTAGCAGAAGGATATTGGAACATAAGTGCACAATCCCCTTCAAACAATTTACTATCTAGTGATTTTGATTTAACGCGAGTCAAAAGTGATTTACCAGATAGATTTACAGAAGATTTTTCATCTTATAATGAGGCGCCTATTACTGGACCGTTGCTAGTGCAGGGAGGTCGGATTGATTTTTCTGGAACTAATGCTGAAATAGCTGGTGGCAGGAATGGTAAACGTTATCATCTGGGTGACACAAGCAGCAAGACAGGTAAGTTTATATTTACACCTGACTATCTAACAAATGAAATAAGCTTCTTTCAAAGAAGCTATGTAAAATACAGTACAACCTCCGTGAAGGTTTCAATTTATGACGAAACTGGGAAGTTAATTCATGATGAAGTTATCACATCAGTCGAATGGTCAACATTTACCTATAAATCAGAACAAGGAGTCCTTATTAGTGAGATAGTCGTAACCGTAAAACATGATGTCTCAGGCACAGACTTTTATGACATTACTTATAAGCCTGTTGCCCCAAGACATAGCTCTACACATGATTCATTCATGTCTTATGACGACGAAAATAGTGAAAAAACACTCACCCATTTGAATTTCAACATTGAAAATAGCAGTAATAAAATTCATGAAAGAATTTTCACTGACACATTGAAAGATGTTTTATCATTAGACAATAAACAATTATTTATCAACAATGATAAGCAGCAAGATATTTCTCAGGCCCAGCACGGAGATATCGTTCAACTTAAAGATTTAAATATTAATGACACAGAATCATGGACCCAACAAACCGGCACCGGCACCATCGCTGGCGTGCAGTATGAGGTCTATTCCCACAACGGTAGCGATGCTGAACTGCTGGTGCAGGAAGGGGTGAAAGTCGAGCTGGTGTAAGTTTTTGTCGCCCTTTATCAGGCGGGCATGAGGTAAAAGCCGTGGCAGGGATGCTGCGGCTTTTTGTTGAGTCGGGTGCGGTCTGGCCCTCACCCCGGCCCTCTCCCGCACGCGGGAGAGGGAGAAAAGACACACAGCGCGCACGCGGTAAATGGAGAAAAGACATACAACGTGCACGCGGGAGAGGAGGAAAAGAGATACAGCACGCAAGTTAGAGTGTGGAAAAGACATACCGCGCGCGGGAGAGAGGAACGACAGGCGGCAGAAACCAGCCCCTACTCCGCCGCTGTCAACGCCGCGGGTTTGTCCTTAACAAAGTCCGGTAGCTCGCTGATTCGCTCTGGCGGCAGTGGTTTGCCCAGCAGAAAACCCTGCAGGGTGTCGCAGCCGAGCCCGGTGAGAAACGCCTGCTGATCCTGAGTTTCCACGCCTTCGGCCACCACTTTGAGATCCAGCGACTGCGCCAGCGCGACGATGGCGGAGACGATCGTTGCATCTTCCGACTTGGCCTGTAGCTCGTTAACAAAGGCGCGGTCGATTTTCAGCTCGCTGGCCGGTAAGCGCTTGAGATACAGCAGGCTGGAGTAGCCGGTGCCGAAGTCATCAATCGAGGCTTTTACCCCTATGCTGGTCAGCTCGGTGAGGATGCGCACGCTCTCTTCCGGATCGCGCATCGCCGTGGTTTCGGTGACTTCCAGCGTCAAGAGCTCGGCCGGGATCTGGTGCTGTTCCAGCGCCTGCGTCACGGTGTCGACCAGGTTGCACTGCTCAAACGGCAAGGCAGAGAGGTTCACCGCCACCGACCAGTGCGGATGGCCCTGCTGATGCCAGATGTGCAGCTGGCGGCAGGCTTCGTTGATCACCCAGTTGCCGATATTAATGATCATGCCGGTCTTCTCGGCGATCGGCAAAAACTTGTCCGGCGTTAGCAGGCCGCGCGTCGGGTGCTGCCAGCGCAGCAGCGCTTCGAAGCCAATGATCGGCCCGCTCGGCGCGAGTACTTGGGCTGATAGAACAGACGCAGCTCGTTGCTATCCAGCGCCTGCCACAGATCGTTATTGAGCTGCAACTGCGACTGCGCCAGCGTGTTCATGGACGGCTGGAAGAAGTTGTAGCCGTTACGGCCGTTGTTCTTGGTGTGATACATCGCGGCGTCGGCGTTAAACATCAGCTCGCGCTCGTCTTTGCCGTCACCGGGATAAACGGCGATGCCGATACTCAGCGACACCATCAGCTCGTAGCGTGACACGCTAAACGGGCGATCCACGGCTTTTACCAGCGCATCCGCCACCGCTGCGGCATCATTGGGATCGCCGATCTCAATCAGCAGCACGAACTCGTCGCCGCCCAGCCGCGCCAGCGTGTAGTGCCCTTTCATCTGGTCGGTCATGCGCTCGGCTACCGCAATCAATAGGTTATCGCCGACGTGGTGACCAAAGGCATCGTTGACTGCTTTGAAACCGTCGAGATCCATAAACATCAGCGCAAACTGCGAGCGCTCGCGGTTGGCCTTATTGATCGCCTGCTCGAGGCGATCCTCCAGCAGGATGCGGTTCGGCAATAGCGTCAGGTTATCGTGCAGCGCCAGCTGTGCCAGCTCGCGGTTGGCCTCCGCCAGCGAGCGCGCGAGGATTGAGGTGCGCGCCTGCATACGCGCGTCGAGCATCGAAACCAGCAGTGTAATGCCGAGAATCGCCAGCGTCACTACCGTGACCAGCATCGCCAGCCAGTCGCTGTTCACGCCGTGATGCGTGGCGTGACTGTGCATCGGGAAGTTCGCCGCCGCCATTGCCGGTATAGTGCATACCGGCAATGGCGCAGCCCATCACCACGGCCGCCCCGACGCGCAGTAGCGTGACGCGGCCATGCCCTTCGCGCAGGTTGAACGCCAGCCACAGCGCGGCACCGGAAGCCACCAGTGTAATCAGCACCGAAACCGCAATCCAGCCCCAGTTCCAGCTGATGCCCGGCTCAAACATCAGCGCCGCCATGCCGGTGTAGTGCATCGCCACCACGCCGGAACCCAGTACCAGCGCACCGCCCATCAGCCGTCGCCACGGCAAATCGCCGGACGAGCCACCAGCCACAGGGCAAAGATGGAGGCGAGAACCGCCACCACCATCATGCAGGTGCGCATCTTCAACTGGCAGCAGATTGACGGCCAGGAACAGTATCAAACGCAGCAGCAGGTGGTCGCCAGCCCGCCGATGGTGCGGCTGGAACCGGGGCAGAAGCAGCTGGTGCGCCTGATTCGCCAGAGCGCGCCGCCTGCGGGCGTGGAGCAAGCCTATCGCGTGGTGCTGGATGAGATCCCGACGCCGCGCTCGCCGGGCGAGAATCAGGCCGGGCTGACCTTTCTGATGCGCTACTCGGTGCCGCTGTTTGTCTATGGTGATGGCCTGACGCACGACAGCGCCAAAGCCGATCTCAGCTGGCGTCAGGTCAGCCGCGACGGCAAACGCTGGCTGGAGCTGACCAATCGCGGCAACGGCCTGTTTGGCTATGTGCTGGCTAACAGCAGCCACCGCTGGCCGCTGAACAGCCCGGTGAGCGGTGAACTCGCGGCCGAGGTGAATAAAAATAACTGGCGCAGCGCTGCCGCGCGCTGATGAAGCTGACGCCGCCTCCCTGCGCGCTGGCGGTGACCACAGCGTGCTGTGCTTTTCCCCGCTGAGGAGCGCAGAGACCTTCTCTGAGCTGCCACCACCGCCTGCGGTCAGCCACAGCGCCAGCGGCCAGCAATACATGCTGGAACTGGTGGTGAACCAGCGCGAACGGGGCGAGATTGTGCCGGTAGAGCGGCGCGACGGTGAGTTCTGGCTGCGCAGCGGCGATCTGCAGCGTGCCGGCATTCCGGCGGCGAAGCTGGCTGGCGAACAGGTCGCTCCCAGTCAGTTGGGTGAGGTCAAAGTGGAATACGATGAACGCCGCCAGCGCCTGCTGCTGACGGTACCGCCCGCCTGGCTGCCATAGCAGACGCTCGGTCAGCCGCAAAACGGCCCGCGCTATCCCGGCCAAGCCAGCAACGGCGCGCTGCTCAACTACGACCTTTACGCCACGCGCACCGACAACGCCGGTTCGCGCCTCTCCAGCTGGAACGAGCTGCGCCTGTTCGGCCCGGCCGGCCAGTTCTCCAGCAACGGTGTCTATATCCAGCAGCTTGAGGGCGACACCAGCGGCCAGCAGCAGGGTTACATTCGCTACGACACCTGGTACAGCAATGAGAACGAGAACGCCGCGCTGAGCTGGCGCGCCGGCGATCTGATTACGGATGCGCTGGGCTGGAGCAACAGCGTGCGCCTTGGCGGCGTGCAGATCGCGCGTGACTTCAGCGTGCGGCCGGATCTGGTCACCTACCCGCTGCCGGCCTTTAGCGGCCAGGCGGCGGTGCCGTCGTCAGTCGATCTGTTTATCAATGGTTACCGCAGCGCGCAGGCCAACGTGCAACCGGGGCCGTGGTCGCTGACCAATGTGCCGTTCGTTAACGGGGCGGGAGATGCAGTGATCACCACCACCGACGCGGTCGGTCGTCAGGTGACGACGACGCTGCCGTTCTACGTCTCCAGCAGCCTGCTGAAAACCGACCTGTCCGATTACGCCTTCTCCGCCGGGGCGATTCGCGAGAACTACGGCATCAAAAACTTTGATTACGGCGCAGCGGCGGCCAGCGGATCCTATCGCTACGGCCTGCGCGACTGGCTGACGCTGGAATCGCACGCCGAAGGCAGCAGCGACGTGGCGATGGGCGGTGC
The DNA here is from genome assembly GCF_059731155.1 of Type-A symbiont of Plautia stali. Taxonomy (NCBI): domain Bacteria; species Type-A symbiont of Plautia stali. Next base: position 3,769,481 of record NZ_AP035891.1, read on the forward strand.
CGGCGCGCTGGTGAAGCTGGGCAGCCTTGGCGTCATCAACGCCGCACTGGCGCAGAGCCAGCTGGACGGCAGGCCCGGCACCCAGTACAGCTGGGGGTTACCAGTACAACAACAGCTGGTTCAGCCTCGGCACCCAGCACACGCTGCGCAGCGCGGATTTCGGCAACCTGGCGCTGGTCGGTAGCCGCGGCGACAGCGCCAATACCAGCTATTCGCTCGCCAGATGCAGCGCGCAGTACACCGCCAGCCTGTCGCTCAGCCAGTACGGCAGCCTCGGTCTGGCGTATCTGGATATCGCCGGCGGCAGCGGCGATCGCACCCGCCTGTGGAATCTGTCGTGGAGTAAAAACCTGTGGGGCAACAGCAGCCTGTACATCTCCGCCAGCCGCGACCAGCAGCAGGGCGACTGGAGCGGCGCGATTTCTCTGGTGATTCCGTTTGGCGAACAGAGCAGCGCATCAATTAGCGTCGAGCGCGATCAGCAGGGACAAAGCAATCAGCGCCTGTACGTGTCGCGCGCCATGCCGAGCGACAGCGGTTTTGCTTACGATGCGTCATGGGCGCATCAGGGCGGCGACAGCGGCGATTATCGTCAGGGCAGCCTGCGCTATCGTAATAACAAGATTGATACTTCCGCCGGCTTTTACGGCGATGATGACAACACCACGCAGTGGGCTGATTTCACCGGCTCGCTGGTGCTGATGGACAACCATGTGTTCGCCGCCAACAACATCAACGATGCTTTTGTGGTGTTGAAAACCCGCTATCCGGACGTGACGGTGCGCTACGAGAACCAGGCGATGGGCAGCACCGATGACGCCAGCTATTTACTGGTGCCGTCCATCAGCAGCTACTACGGCGCGAAGTACGATATCGATACCCTCGATCTGCCGGCTGACATGACCGCGCCGAGAGTGGAGCAGCGCTTCGCGGTGAAGCGCAAAAGTGGCTATCTGCTTAATTTCCCGGTGGAGCCCCTGCGCGCCGCCAGCGTGATCCTGCACGACAGCGACGGCCAGTCGCTGCCTGTCTCCGGCCCGGTGTTGCGCCGCGATCGCGCCACTGAATATGTCGGCTGGGACGGCATCGTGTGGATGGAAGATCTCAGCGCCAGCAACCCGATGCGCGTGGTGACGCCGGACGGACGCCAGTGCGAGACCACGCTGGCTATCGCTGAGGGTCAGCGCTAAAGCGCTGCAGACTTACGGTCCACTCACCTGCCCGCTGCCGCCTGCCGCGCCCGGTACGGCAGTGAATGCCGCCAACAACTCACAGTCAGGGATCTCGCCATGAGGAAATTTCTGTTCTTGCTGCTGTGGCTGCTGCCGGCCAACAGCTATGCGCTCTGTTCGCTTTCGGCCCCCAGCGCCAGCTTTGGCACGCAGACCACTTTTTACATGCAGTCGACGGCGGTTAATACCTCCAGTAACACCAACGTTAACTGCGGCACCGGCACGCTCAACCTGCTGGGCAGCGATTACGTTGCCTATGCATTTACCACCGCCAACTACCTGAGCGGCACGCGCGCCACCATGAAGGCGTCTGCCAGCGGCACCGATAACGTGCCGATTCAGCTGTGCATCGACAGCGCCTGTGCCACCGAACTGCGCCAAGGCGGCAGCTATCGCTGGAACTCTTCCGCGCTGCTGGCGCTCGGCAACAGCCTCAATTTTGTCATTCCACTCTATTTCCGTACCGTGCCCGGCTAGGTGATTGCCGCCGGCAGTTATACCACCACCATCACGCTGACGGTGAGTTATAACGTGTGCGCCGGGTTGAACGTGGCCGGCGCGTGCGTCGGCACGGTGCAGAGCAGCAGCGGGACGGCGATGCCGACACCGTGAATATGGTGATCACCAACGACTGCACCACGATCACGGCGCCTAACGTCAGCTTCGGCAGTGCGTCGCTGGTCGGTAGTTTTTCTACTGTGCAGCAGACGATTAACGTGGTGTGTTCAAAGGGCAGCACGTATACAGTGGGACTGAGCAACGGCAGCTATTTCAGCGGCACTACGCGCCAGATGGCGAGCGGTGCCAACCGGCTGGCGTACGATATCTATAAAGGCACCACCACCACCAATCGCTGGGGCCCGAGCGGCAGCGACCGCTGGAGCAGCGCGACCTCGACATCGCTCAACGCGGATACCGTGACGCGCAACTTTACCTATACGGCGCAGATTCTGACTACGCAGAATACGCCCGCAGCGGGGAATTACAGCGATAGCGTGGTGGTGGATGTGGCGTTTTAGCGGGTGGATAAGGAGTGGGCTGATTCCCTCATCCCCCGCCTTCTCCCGCTGGCGGGAGAAGGGGCCGATCAATCGGTTGTTTAGGTGAAGTGCAGATTTGCAAAACCACACTGAACGGTTCCCTCTCCCGCATGCGGGAGAGGGTTAGGGTGAGGGCAAGTGGGAGAATGTTAAAGTGAGGGCCAGCGCGCACCCACACGAACTACAGCGACGCGCCCACTACCGTTGCGCTGTGCCGCGCCTGGTACTGTTTCACCATGCGGCCGATCAGCAGCGTGCCCACCAGGCCGCACACCGCGGCGAACGACAGCCAGACGCCAGGCATCGCTTTATCGACTGTAGCATGAATCAGATAGCTTGAAATCGCCGGCGTAAAACCGCCGAACAGCGCGGTCGCCAAGCTGTAGGCCAGCGAAAAGCCCGAAGCACGCACTTCAGCCGGCATGATCTCCGCCAGATACACTACCATCGCGCCGTTATAGCTGGCGTACAGGAACGATAACCACAGCTCCGCTTCCACCAAGTGCGCAAAGGTCGGCGATCCCACCAGCCCGTGCAGCACCGGCCAGGTTGTCAGGATCATCAACACGGTAAAGGTAATCAGCAGCGGCCGCCGCCCGATGCGGTCCGACAGCGCGCCCATCACCGGCAACCAGAACAGGTTGGAGATGCCGACAAACAGCGTCACGAGGAAGCTCTGTTTGTCACTCATCATCAGCACGGTTTTACCAAAGGTCGGGGTAAACGCGGTGATCATGTAGAACATCACCGTGGTGGTGACCACCATCAGCATGCCGGCCAGTACCAGCGCCCAGTTTTGTCCCACTGAACGTACAATCTGGCCCATCGACGGGTGCGATTTGTGCTGGCTGAACGCTTCGGTCTCTTCCAGCATGCGGCGAATCCAGAACAGGAACGGCACAATCAGACAGCCGACCACAAACGGAATACGCCAGCCCCATTCGGTCACCGCGTCCTTCGCCAGCAGATGATTAAGCCCCAGCCCCAGCAGCGCGGCAAAGATTACCGCTACCTGCTGGCTGCCCGACTGCCAGCTGACGTAAAAGCCTTTGCGGCCTTTGGGGGCCACTTCAGACAGATAAACCGAAACACCGCCCAGCTCCACGCCCGCCGAGAAGCCCTGCAGCAGGCGGCCCAGCAGAATCAGAATCGGTGCCGCCGCGCCCAGCGTGGCGTAGCCTGGCACCAGCGCGATAGTCAGCGTACCGAGCGCCATCAGGCCGAGCGTCAGCAGCAGCCCTTTGCGCCGTCCGTGATGGTCAATGTAGGCCCCCAGTATAATCGCCCCGAGCGGACGCATCAGAAAGCCGGCGCCAAAGGTCATCAGCGTCAGCATCAGCGATGCAAACGGATCGTCACCCGGGAAAAAGGTTTTGGCAATGGCGGTGGCGTAGTAGCCAAACACCATAAAATCGTACATCTCAAGAAAGTTACCGCTGGTAACGCTAAAGATGGTTTTGGCACCGCCCTGCGATGACTTTTGTAAAGTGTGACTTGAGCTCATATCGTGCTTCCTAGTTTTTCTCCTATTTTAGCCTGCCGGCGCGCGAATAGATGTGATCTCGTTCACCATTGCACCTTACAAAAGTACAAACAAAGGTAACAAATGATTAACACGACCGGTCGGATCAGCTTATGATAAAAGTTAATAATTCTGGGCTTTTGCGGTGGCGTGCGCGGGACAGACTATCGACCTTTCCACTGGCATAACTTTAGCACCATCAGGCCTCAGCAAGCAATGTCATGAGCCATATCCCACTCTTTTTAATGCCTTTTTCATTAGCAGAACTTATTAAGATCAGTCTTAGAAACGAGACGATTCTGGTACATGGCGCCATCCCCTTCCCCGTTATGCTGGGCAGGCAACGGTAATCACGCCGTTGTTGATTTTTGTGGAGAATACTTATGCTAACACCTCTCAGCTTTGACCCCTTTTCATCCATTAATACCTTGCGAGTGGGAACACCTTATCCGCTGCTGAGCGGCAGCCTGCCGGCGCAGGCCGGTGAAATCATTGAATTCATTATCAACGATCACCGCTACAGCACGCCGATTGCCGCCGACGGCAGCTGGTCATTTCAGCCACCGTTCTTACTGAGCGAAGGCAGCCATGACATGGTGGCGCGCATCGGCAACAGCGGCGAACCGCATCCGTTCTCTGTTGACGTCGCGCTCTCGGTGCCGGACAAACCGGCGATCACCGCGCTGTTTGACGACGTCGGCAGCGAAACCGGCCCGGTCGGGCGCGGACACACCATTGATGACACCACGCCTAAAGTGCAGGGCTATGCGCTGCCGGGCAGCACGGTGCGGCTGTACGATCACGGCAGGCTGATTGGCAGCACCGTGGCCAGTAAAAGCGGCGAATGGTCGCTGGAACCGCTGCTGGGCGCGGGCGGGCATCAGCTAATCGTCACCGCCACCGACGAGTTTGGCCGCGTCAGTGAACCTTCTGAACACTTCGACGTCACCGTCGTTGAGAGCGGACCGTTGCCGCCGACCATCAGCTACGCCATTGACGATGTCGGCACCGTGCAGGGCCAGCTCGCCAGCGGTTCCACCACCGACGACTTCTCGCCGCTGATCGTGGGCCGCACGGAGCCGAACAGCATCGTTTATCTGTTCGCGCAGAACGATCACGGCGGCATCGGCTATAACGGCAGCGTTAAAACCGATGCCAACGGCGACTGGGTGATTCAGTCACGCGCGATGATCAGCGGTGACGGCATGTACACCTTCTATGCCTCCTACGAGAACAGCAAAGACGACTACCGCCCGGATTTCAGTCTTAACCTGTCGGCGCTGGAAAATCTGCGTCCGGCTATCGACTGTGCGCGTGACGATACCAGCGCCCATACCGGCCAGGTGTACCATCGCGGTACTACCGACGATAAAACGCCGGTGCTGGAAGGTCGCGGTGCACCGGGCAGCATCGTTGAGATTGAGTACAACCTGAGTAACAGCGGCTGGCACAGCGCGAGCAGTGTGATAGTCGATGCGCAGGGCAACTGGCAGTTCGCCGGCTTTGAACTGACCTATTTTGGCGAAAGGGGTTTCCGCTCGCGCGGCGTGGCCGATGGCAAAGCCAGCGCGTGGAGCGATAAGTTCGAGCTGCTGGTAATCCCCGGCGCGCCGCTGGAACCGATCATCGACTACGCTTGGGACAACGCGGGCCCGCTGCAGGGGCCGGTTTATCAGCACGGCTCAACCGACGACACCACGCCCACGCTGCACGGCAGCGGCACGCCGGGCCAGGTGATTGAGATCGAATTTGGCGTGCAGGGTGAAGGCCTGCGCCACGCCGGCAGCGTGCTGGTCGATGCCGACGGCAAGTGGAGCTTCACCTCTCCGTATCTGCATCAGCCTGGCGTGTGGGAATATCAGGCGCGCGCCTCAACCGGCGAGATGAAGAGCAACTGGAGCAGTAAATTCGTGCTCGACGTCAGCCCTGACGCCGCGTTCGATCAGCAAGTACAGGATGAAGCCCAGCCGGACGCGCTGACGCTGCATCAGTTGCTGAGCGAAGGCGGCAAAGGCCTGTTCATTGAGGATGACAGCACCCAGCTGCTGGTAAACGGCAAGCCGGGCGACAGCGTGCAGCTGCAGGATATTCTGCCAGCAGGTGAAGCGGTCGACGGCTGGACGCAGCAGACCGGCACCCTGACCATCGCCGGTACGCAATATCACGTCTGGAGCCACGGCGACGCCGAACTGCTGGTGCAGGACGGCGTGCAATTGCAACTGGTGTAACCCCCCGATGCCGTGCGCGCAGCACGGCATCACCCTGCCCTCTTTCCCCCGGCTTTTCACTCGCTCGGACTTTTCTCCCTTCGGGACAGGTCTCATACAGCGTTTTAAGCCATCTATTACAAAATGCGCCCTCTATAACAAGGCGCAGCGGCCCTCGCTGCAATGGACCCAACGTAAAACACAGGAAAAATTCCATGGATCTGTTTGATTTTAAACAGGTGAAGTACCTCGAGCGTGACACCAACACCCCAACCTTTCTCGGTAAAATCGATTCAGAAGTGGGTAAAGGTGGCTAGGTAATGATTACGCTTGGCGACAGGAATTTCTTTGTCGACATCAACCCGCAGGACGGCAGCTGGAAGTGGACGCCGCCGGAAGCGCTGGCCGACGGCGAATACAGCCTCTCCTTTATGACCATCGATACCGCCGGTAACCTCAGCACGCCGACGCAGCGCACGCTGATCGTTGACACCACGCCGCCGGTCGCGCCGACGCTGCTTAACCTTTATGACGATCAGGGTGCCATTACCGGCAGCTTTGACGCCGGCAAAATGCCCGACGACCGCCGCCCGACCCTGACCGGCATCGCCGAAAAAGGCACCGTGGTGTATCTGAAAGAGGGCAACACCATTATCGGCAGCGCCAAAGCCGACGAGAAAACCGGCCTGTGGACGCTGGATCCGACGGTAGATCTGGCGGATGGCCGTCACAATCTGACGCTGGTAGCTGCGGAAACCTTTGCGGATAAGCTGCGCGAAGGTAAAATCTCGGATGAGTTTATTATCGTAATTAGCAAGGATGGTGACAATCAGCCAAAACCAGGTGTCAATGTAGAAATAAGACATGCAATTGATAACGACGGAGAGAATACCGGCTTATTGAAAAGTGGCGGCATTACCGATGACATCTCTCCAAAACTTTATGGTTCCGCAACAGAAGGCAATGATGTCTTAATTCAATACCGAAATAACAATGGACAATGGATTGATGGTGGCAAAGCTAGGCTGTGTCCCTTAATTACATAACCTTTTGTAAAACAGCCGGATGCATCCCAGTTTCACCATCGCCAGATAATTCCTCGCCGTTTTGTCATAACGTGTGGCAATGCGGCGGTATTCTTTTGTCCGGAGTAGGCTTTGTCAGCCAGCACTGCATGGCCACGACGCTTCATGCTGCCGTTCCGGCGCTGAACACCAATACCGTCCAGAAGACGTTGTGCAAACTGGCTTTCGTGAGCCTGACCGGGACTCAGTACGATATTTAACGGCAGACCGCTTCCGTCTGTCGCCAGATGGATTTTGGTGCCAAAACCACCGCGAGAGCGACCCAGCCCATTATCTCCGGCGGTATCGGAATGTTTTTTTGCGCCCCGGCGGCGCACCTGAGTGCCCGGATATTGCTGCCATCCAGCGCAGTTGCGGACCAGTCAGCGAGACCATGAGCATCAAGAGAAGAAAGTAACCTGTTGAAAATAATGTTAATCACTCCCGATTTAGACCATCGATTAAAACGGTTATAAACGGTCTTCCATGGGCCATATCGCTCAGGCAAATAGCGCCATGGTGCGCCTGAACACAGCACCCAGAACATGCCGTTGATGATCATACGATGTTCAGCCCATGGACGTCCGGCCCGTGGTGTTGCTGGTTCAGCAGGTAATAAGGGCTGGATGATAGTCCATGCTTAATCGGGAAGGTCGTAGCGAGCCATAGTTCAGTGTGTTGTGGAAACAGGTAGTTAATATATCTCAGGTGATTAAGGGACACAGCCTAGCATCCAGCGGTGTGCCATCGGAAAAGGTGACGCTAGGACGAATTTTAAAGGTGTATTCCGTTTTATCCGCGTTGCTGCTCCAGCTTTCGGCAATCCACGGTTCCACCTGCAGGGTTTTCGGATTTTGCCACGTCAGTTTTTCGGTGATCTGATTAAGAATGCCGCCGTTGGGATAAAAACCCCCGGCCGGCGGATAAAGGTTGGTATGTGCCTGCTGTTCCAGATAAATCAGCGTGCCGCCTTTGACCGGCGTCTCCGCCGCGTGGGCGCTAAATATCCCTGTCAGAAGGGCTAAGCTCAGCGCCCGCAAGTGAAAATGCGTCTTCATGATGATTTCCTTTGTTATCAAGTGCCCGGTGGGCTGAAATCATCATCAAATGTGCAACCCGTGAGTTGAACCAATGAATTGCACTAAGCTTTTGCGAAAATAACAAAAGCGGATAGTTAATTTTATGCCGCAATTACTAGGTTGTTTTCCTGGCTCGATAAAATTGTTTTTTCTCAACCTGAAAACCTGCGCTGATGTTATTGCTGCTGCGGATCATTACCGGCTCGCGTAATGTTAACCTGACAGAAAGCGGAATCCGCTTTACGAAAAATCAGGCTTTCACCAGCAAGTATTATGACTATTTCTCATTTCCTGATTCGCTTTGCCGATTTAGTTGTTTTACGAAATATAAATCTCCCCGCCACACTAAGCGCCATATTCATCGCAACCCTATTTATCGAAATAAGGAACAGGCGCATGTCATACCGACTGAGTTTGCTCGACAAATCACCGATTGCAGAAGGTGAGAGCGCCACGCAGGCCCTGCATCGCACACTGCAGCTGGCTCAGCGCGCGGAAGCCTGGGGTTATCATCGCTTCTGGCTGGCGGAACACCACAACAGCGACCAGCTGGCGAGTCCTTCGCCGGAATTGTTGATTGCATGGATCATCGGCCAGACCCGGCATATCCGCGTGGGTTACGGCGGCGTGATGTTGCAGCACTACAGCCCTTATAAAGTGGCGGAAAACTTCAACCTGCTGGCTGCGCTGGCACCCGGACGTATCGACCTGGGCGTGGGCAAAGCGCCCGGCGGACTGCCGCTTTCCACCCGCGCGCTGCAGCTGGGGGTGCATCAGCAGGAGAAAGGCAGCTTTGCCGAACAGCTGGCGCTGCTGGATAGCTGGCTCAGTGTGCCGCCGGTGGGTGATGAGGAGATCCTGCGCGCCACGCCGCAGCCGCCACGTCCGGCCAATCGCTTTCTGCTCGGGGCTAGCGAAGCGAGCGCCCGACTGGCGGCTGAGCTCGACTGGCAGCTGGTGTTCGCCGCGCACCATAACGGCGATCCGCAACTGATGGCGCAGGTGCTGAACAGCTATCGCCAGCACAGTCAGGGTCAGCACGCGCTGGTGGCGGTACAGGTGGTGGTGGCGGATTCGCCGGCAGAAGCCGACCTGCTGCTGGTCGACACACTGCGCATTTATCACGTCAGCGTGACGGGCGGACAGAGCGTTAACGTTGGCAGCATTGAACAGGCTGAGCGCTATGTGCGTCAGGGCGGTTTCAGTGACTACGTGATTGAGCCACGCACGCCGTCGCTGCTGAAAGGGACCGCGGCACAGGTGCACGCGCAGCTTGATGCGTTGCATCAGCTCTACGGCATTGAAGAGTTTGTTATTGATACGCCGGTAGCGGAGGAGCAGGCGCGGGTGAAGTCCCTCGAACTGCTGGCGACGCATCGTCTGGTTAGCGCCTGACCGGGAGGTCCTGTGACGATATTAAGCGAACAGCAGCTGATTGACTGGCGGCGCGAGCTGCACAGCTGGCCGGAACTCTCCGGTCATGAAGTGGAAACCAGCGCGCGGCTGCGCCGCTGGCTGCAGCAGGCTGACGTGCGCCTGCTGGATTATCCGCTGCACACCGGCGTGGTCGCGGAAGTGGGTCAGGGTGCACCACTGATCGCCCTGCGTGCCGATATCGATGCATTACCGATCCATGAAGCTTACCGGGCTGCCTTTTCATTCACGGCAAGCCGGCGTCATGCACGCCTGCGGTCACGATGTGCACAGTGCAGTGATACTGGGTGCCACGCTGCAGCTGAAAGCACGGGAAGATCAGCTACCGGGGCGGGTGCGCATCCTGTTCCAGCCGGCGGAAGATATTGCCCAGGGCGCGCGCCAGTTCATCGACGCGGGTGTGCTGGATCAGGTACAGGCGATTTTTGGTATGCACAACGAACCAGGTTTGCCCACTGGCACCTTTGCCACGCGCAGCGGTGCGTTTTATGCCAACGCCGATAAATTTGTGGTGCGCGTGCACAGCACCCGCACGGACGTGAACAGCATCCTGGTCGCCAGCCAGATTATTCAGGCGCTGCAATCTCTCACCAGCCGCAGTTTTAATACGCTGGAGAGTCTGGTGCTGAGCGTCACGCGGATTGATGCGCACAGGCACGACGGTCAGCAGACTGCTGAAGCGGAATTTGGCGGCACGGTGCGCACGCACGACAAACAGGTGCGCGCGAGGTAGTGGTCAATATCGCCGCCGCCAGCGGTGCCACTGCCACCTTTAGCTGGCATCCGGGGCCGCCGGTGCTGGAGAACGACGCCCACCGGGCACAGTTTGCCAGTCAGGTGGCACAGCAGGTGGGCTATCTGGTGCAACAGGCTGAGCTGCACCTTGGCGGCGAAGATTTTGCTTATTACCTGCAGCACCTCCCCGGCGCGTTTGTCAGCATTGGCAGCGCCAGTGAATTTGGCCTGCATCACGGTGGCTTCAACCCCGATGAAGCGCTGATCGCCCCGGCGGCACACTACTTCAGTCAGCTGGCGCAACAGGCATTGCAGCAGCTAAACGCGCGATGTTGCGACGCCATCCTTAACTGATTTCCTTCCATTTCTGGCAGCGCTGTACGGCGATAAGGCTATCGCCGGCAGGCTGCGCCATGAGCAAAGAGAGACGATTATGACTGCAAGACAACTGCGCCTCGGCACCATTCTGCACGGCGCATCCGGCAATATGTCCGCCTGGCGTCATCCGGCGGCGCAGGCGGATGCCAGCATCAGTTTTGATTATGCCCGCCGTATCGCCCGTAAAGCCGAGGCTGGCAAACTGGATTTCCTGTTTGTCGCCGATGGCCTGTTCATCAATGAGAAATCGATCCCGCACTTTCTTAACCGCTTCGAACCGCTGACGCTGCTGTCGGCGCTGGCCGGCGTCACCGAGCATCTCGGCCTGGTCGGTACGGTGTCCACCTCCTACAGTGAGCCGTTCACCGTCGCCCGCCAGTTCGCCAGTCTCGACCATCTCAGCGGCGGGCGCGCGGGCTGGAATGTGGTGACTTCGCCGCTGGAGGGCTCGGCAAAAAACTTTTCGCGTCAGCAGCATCCCGAGCATGCGCTGCGCTACCGCATCGCCGACGAATACCTGCAGGTGGTTAAAGGGTTGTGGGATTCCTGGGAAAAGGGCGCGTTTGTGCGCAACAAAACCAGCGGTCAGTTCTATGCGCCTGACAAACTGCACACGCTGAATCATCACGGTGATTTTTTCTAGGTACAGGGGCCGCTGAACATTGAGCGCACGCCGCAGGGCCGGCCGATTATCTTTCAGGCGGGCGCCTCGGAAGATGGCCGCAAGCTGGCGGCGCGTCATGCCGATGCCATCTTCACCCATCAGCAAACGCGCGAAAAGGCGCAGGCGTTCTACCGGGATGTGAAGCAGCAGCTGGTGGCGAACGGGCGTGAACCGGGCGATCTGCATATTTTCCAAGGCGTCAGTGTGATCGTGGGGGAGGATGACGCAGACGTCGAGCGCCAGTACCAGACCACCGCGGCGCTGGTTTCGATTGAGGATGCACTCAACTATCTCGGTCGCTTCTTTGACCATCACGACTTCTCGCAGTATCCGCTCGACCAGCCGTTCCCGGACATTGGCGATATTGGCCAGAACAGCTTCCGTAGCACCACCGACGAAATCAAACGCAAAGCGCGCGAACACTGCCATACGCTGCGCCAGGCAGCGCTGGAAGCCGCGACGCCGCGTCCGCTGTTTCACGGCACGCCACAGCCGGTGGCGGATGGTCTGCAGCTGTGGTTCGAAAACGAAGCCACTGACGGTTTCATTATTCAGGGCGGCACGCCGGACACCTTCGAGCGTTTTGTTGATCAGGTGATTCCGGTTCTCCAGGCGCGCGGCCTGACGCGTCGCGAATACCCGGGGAGCACGCTGCGCGCCAGCTTTGGTCTGAAACAGCCGCTCAACCAGTTCACACCACAATAACGATGAGAAAACACGCTATGCAGAAAAAATCCCTGATTGCGCTGCTGTTACTGAGCCTGAGTAGTGCGGCACTGGCCGAGGACGTGGCCGTCAATGGTCAGCAGGTGAGCCTTGCCGCCAATAAAACGCCTATCAACACGCCGGCGAATCCTGCCGCCGTGGCGCAAATTCCGGCGGGCCACAAATTTGCCGTGCCGGGATCGTTCACCGTGGCGGTGGCGGCACTCAACTCGCCGCCGCTCACGGTATTCAGCGACGACAATAAAACGCTGCTAGGCAGTGAGGTGGATATCGCGCGTCTGGTGGCCGACAGCCTCGGGCTGAAGCTCAACATCGTGCCCACCTCGTGGGAGGACTGGCCGCTGGGCGTGGCATCGGGCAAATATAACGCGGCGATCACCAACGTGACGGTGACCAAAGATCGTAAACAGCTTTTTGATTTTGCCACCTACCGTAAAGATTCGCTGGGCTTCTATGTGAAAACCAGCAGCCCGATTACCTCGCTGAGCAAGACAGAAGATATCGCCGGCCTGCACATCATCGTGGGCTCCGGCACCAATCAGGAGGCCATCCTGCTGGCCGAAGGCGGCGCACATCGCGGTAACGGTGAAGAAAGACAACGGGCTGGTGCAGCAAATCAACACCGCGCTCAACGGCGTGATCAAAAACGGTGACTACGACAAGGTGCTGAACCGCTGGGGTGAAGGCGTGGAGCGTCTGGATCGTTCCGAGATCAATCCGCCCGGACTGGGCGATTAAGGAGGCGGCATGAGCCAGCAATTTTTCCGCGAAGTATCACCGGAAGCGCCGGAGCTGCAGCCGATTCTTGACGGTCTGTTTGGTGAATATGCAGCACGCTACGGCGATTTCTTCAGAAAGCACAATGAAGTTGAGCTGACGGAGTGGTATCTGCCGCCGCGCGGGCTGTTCATCGTGCTGGAGCGCGACGGTGAGAGCATCGCAATGGGCGCCTACAAACCGTGGGACGCCATCACCGCCGAGCTGAAGCGCATCTGGACGCGGCGCGACCTGCGCCGTCAGGGACTGGCACTGCTGATCCTGCAGGAGCTGGAGCGCCGGGCGCTGCGCGCGGGCTATCAGCGCGTGTTTCTCACCACCGGTTTCCGTCAGCCGGAAGCGGTACAGCTGTATATCGGCCACGGCTATCAGCCGCAGTTTGAGCTGCGCGAAGACATGGAGATTTACGGCCAGCCGCCGCACGATGCCGGCTGCGTTTTCTCAAAGTGATTGATGTGCACAACGTGGCGCAGGCCAGCTAAGGAGAGCCACCATGAGTAAGCAACAACCTTTGACCGTTGTGCCGGCACGCTATCCGGCGCGTACCGTCGGTGCCATCATCGCGCTGTTTATCCTTGCGGCGGTGATCGATTCCGTGGCCTTTAATCCACGCTGGGAGTGGAGCGTGTTTGCCCGCTGGTTTTTAGATCCGGTGATCCTCAATGGCCTAGGACAAACGCTGCTGCTGACGCTGTGCGGCACGCTGCTGAGTCTGATATTCGGCGGCCTGCTGGCCTTGGCGCGGCTCTCGTCATCGTGGCTGCTGAGCACGCTGGCGTTTGGCTATATCTGGCTGTTTCGCTCGCTGCCGCTGATTGTGGTGCTGATTATTCTGTATAACTTCTCGTACCTGTACGACACGCTGTCGTTCGGTATTCCATTCACCCCCCTATAGTGGGGGCACTTCCAGACCATCAACGTGCTCGGCCAGTTCCCGGCGGCGGTGATTGGCCTGACGCTGGTGCAGAGCGCGTATAGCGCTGAGATTATTCGCGGCGGGTTTCTTGGCGTCGATCACGGCCAGTTTGAAGCCGCTTCGGCGCTGGGATTATCGTCGTCGCGCCGCACGTTTCGCATCATTCTGCCGCAGGCGCTGCGCGCGATTATTCCCACCACCTTTAATGAGATAATCAGCCTCGCCAAGGGCACTTCAATGGTGTATGTGCTGGCGATGCCCGAGCTGTTTTACACCATCCAGATGATCTACAACCGTACCCAGCAGGTGATCCCGCTGCTGATGGTCGGAGCCGCTTGGTATCTGATCATCACCACCGTACTGTCGTTGCTGCAGCACAGCGTCGAGCGCTGGCTGGCACGCAGCGTCACGCGTGAACCGCAACCTTCGCGCTGGCGCCAGTGGCGCAACCGCAGCGTGAACCCTGCCGTCAACGAGGAGCTGTCTCATGTCAGAAGCCATTGATCACCGCTATCTGCATACCACCGGCGCCATCAGTATTACCGGCGTCAGCAAGACTTTTGGCCGGCATAAAGCGCTGGATGATGTGTCGCTTGAGCTGGCTCCCGGTTCGGTGACGGTGATCCTCGGGCCGTCCGGTTCTGGCAAATCGACGCTGCTGCGCACCATCAACCATCTGGAGCGCGTGGATGAAGGATTTATTCAGATCGATGGTGATTACATCGGCTACCAGCGGCGCGGCGATAAACTCTATGAGCTGAAAGAGAAGGCGATTTTGCGGCAGCGCATCAACGTCGGCTATGTGTTCCAGAACTTCAATCTGTTTCCGCATCTGACGGTGCTGGAAAATCTGATTGAAGCGCCGATTGCCCATCGTCAGCTGTCGCGCCGGTGAGCTGCTGGATGTGGTCGGCCTGCGGCACAAAGCCGATGCCTGGCCGCGGCATCTCTCTGGCGGCCAGCAGCAGAGCATTGCGATTGCGCGTGCCCTGATGCTTAACCCGCGCGTGATGCTGTTTGATGAGCCGACTTCGGCGCTCGACCCGGAACTGGTGGGCAAAGTGCTGGATGTGATTAAAAAACTGGCGCGATCCGGCACCACGCTGGTGATTGTCACGCACGAGATCGGCTTTGCGCGCGAAGTGGCGGATAACGTGGTGTTTATGGTTGACGGGCGCGTGGTTGAGCAGGGCAGCAGCCAGCAGGTGCTGAATCAGCCGCGTCATGAGCGCACCAAACGTTTCCTCGCCCGGGTGCTGTAATGAAGCAAGTGATAATAGTCGCGCTGGCGGGTGCGGTGCTGGCGGCACCCGCGACAGGCGCGTAACAGCTGGACGCCAGTCATAACGAAACGCCGATCACCATGGCGGCCAATCCGCAGGCGATCGCGAAGATCCCCGCCGGATTTCATTTTGTTCACCCCGGCTATTTAACCGTTGCCACCTCAGCCAATAATTCACCGCCGATTGGCCTCTGGGCGTCCGATAATAAAACGCTGATCGGCAGCGACCCGGACATTGCGCGCCTGCTGGCAGACAGCCTCGGTCTGAAACTCAGGCTGGTGCCGGCGGCGTGGGAAGACTGGCCGCTGGGCATCACGGCGGGGCGCTATGATGTGGCAATGTTTAATATTGCGGTGACCGAGGAGCGCAAGCAGAAGTTTGATTTCGCCACCTATCGCGCGGATAACCACGCCTTCGCGGTGAAAGCGGACAGTAAAATCAGCGCGATTCGTCGCCGGGAAGACGTGGCCGGCAAACGGATTATCGTGGGTTCCGGTACAAATCAGGAGCGAATATTACTAAGCTGGGATGAGAAAAATCGGGCGCAGGGCCTGGCCCCGGTGCAGCCGATTTATCTTAACGATGATGCCTCCGCCACGCTGGCGCTGCTCTCTGGCCGGGCCGATGCATCATTTGGCCCGCAGGCCATGGCTGCGTGGAAAGTGGCTTCGCGCGGGCAAACAAAATTGTCGGACACGGACCGTTTCGCGCCTGGGTGGCGGTCACCACGAAGAAGGGCAATGGCCTGGACGTCGCGCTGCAGCAGGCGATCAACGGCGCTATTGCTGGCGGCCAGTACCGCCAGGTGCTGGCAAGATGGGGTGAAGAGGGCGAGGCGGTGGAGATTTCGCAGGTTAATCCGCCGGGCATCGTTTATCAGGAGAATTAGGGCGGGGTGGTCAGGCGCGCGCGGGGTGGTCACCATAAATGGCGACCCTATAGTTCGCACGGGCTTTTCGGAGGGTGCGCATTCATGCGCACCGGCTAAAAAATTAAATGCCCGCCCGATTTACCCTGCTTTTTTAATCCACTGCAATGCTTCGGCGGCAGGCAGCGGGCGGGCAAAATGGTAGCCCTGGAATAAATGGCAACCCTTATTGCGCAGGTGCTCAAAATACTCCTTGCTCTCAATCCCTTCCGCCAGCACGTTCAGGCCCATCGCGCGCAACAGCTCAATGGTCTTTTGCACCACAATCGCCGCCGATTCGTTTTCAAAAATGTGCATGATCAGGGATTTATCAATCTTAATATCATCAATAGCGAAATCACTGAGCAACTTAAGCGAAGAGTAGCCGACGCCGAAATCGTCGATCGCCCACTTAATCCCTAACAGGCTGAAGTGGTTGATGACATCACCAATGCGCTGCTGATCGTAAATAAAGGTGGTCTCGGTAATTTCAAACTTCAGCCGCTCGGGGCGGATTTTATACTGTGACAGCGTCAGCTGCGTGTCATGGGTGAAGTCGCGGTGCATCAACTGCAGCGGGCTGATATTGATGGAAAATACCAGCGGAGGCAGTCGCAGCACGCGATCCCACTCGACGATTTGCTGGAGCATGCGCTCCAGCACCCACTTGCCAATATCGATAATCAGCCCGCTTTTTTCGGCTACCGGAATAAACACCTCCGGCGAGATAAAGCCTTTCTCCGGGTGCTTCCAGCGCAGCAGCGCTTCAAAACCGATGAGGTTTTTGTCGCCATCGACCTGCGGCTGAGAATAGAGCTCCAGCTGCTGGCGCTCGATGGCGGACGCGAGTTCGCGCTTGATAAGATCGGTGGCGGAATAATTGCCGCCATAGGTAAACACGGTCGACAGCAGTGCCGTCACCGGCACCGCACAATTGAAAACGGTAAAAACGGCTTCCTGCGGAATATTCAGATGGAAACGATTATTTTCCCAGGTCAAACCGGTGGTGACAAAAAACAGATAACACAGCAGGCACAGCAGCGGAAATATTTTACTCAGATAAAAGGATTGCTGGCGCAACACCAGTGCCGAACCGATGATTAAGGCCACCAGGATAGTTATATTCTGAACGCTTGCCGGCAGCGTGATGATTATCCACCAGCAACAGCACGATGATGGTAAATAATAACGCATGGGTAATGACCGCCAGGTGCCGCTCCAGCCGGTCGCTGAAGGCGCCGATGATGATGTAGCCCCCCAGCACTATACTGGCGACGCCGGCAATCAGCAGCGTCAGGCGGAGCTTTTTTTCCGGGCTATCACCCTGCAGAATGAAGGGCAGATTACTGATGCGCGACTAGGCTGAACTCAACAAAGGGTTCATAAACGGTTCCGGTTTTTATTGTCATGACGCGTAAAGGTGTAAACGCCACATAATATATTTAAGCGAGACGACTGTCATAATTGTTTTCAGATTATTTGCGCGTTAAGCGCGGATTTTTATATTTGACATAAGCGGCGTCAAATAGCGCAACGCATTCAGGCGCAATATTTAACGCAGCCAGCGATAAGCGATGCGCTATACCGGCGAAGGCGCGCACAGTGCGACTTGATTGCTCCTCGCCAGTGACGGAGTCGCAGGGTAGAATGTCAGACCGGCGCGTCAACGGTGCGCCTGACAATGACAGCCGGAACCGCAGCCGGATACGCGTCACCAGGTTGGACTAACCCACTTTCAACATACTGATTGCAATGAAAATTCGTTTCTTATCTGCTAATGAACTCAAGCTGGCCGAGGTGCGTACCATCCTTGAGCCGGTGGGTGTCGAAGTGGTGCCCATTGCGCGCCGTATTGAAGAGATTCAGACCGAAAATGAGGTTGAGCTGGTTCGTGACAAACTGACTAAAGCCTTTTCAATCATTGGCCGCCCGCTATTTGTCGAGCATACCGGTCTGTATCTGGATGGACTCAATGGCCTGCCAGCCGGACTGACGCGCATCTTCTGGAGCCGGCTGAACGCGGAACGCTTTACCAAACTGGTGAACGGGCTGGACAGCCCGGGCGTGACCGCCAAAACCGTCCTCGGCTACTGTGACGGGCGCAAAATGTACCAGTTTGAAGGCCAGCTGCGCGGCACCATTGCACGGGAGCCGGCGGGGCCGCGTGAATTTCAGTGGGACTGCGTCTTTATCCCGGAAGGGCACACCCAGACGTTCGCTGAAATGGGCGAACTGAAAAACGAAATCTCGATGCGCCGCCTGGCGCTGGATCGCTTTGCCACCTTTCTGAAAACTTCGCGGGGACTGGCATGAAACCGGAACTCAAACGCGCTTACGATGCCGGCAAACTGATTCTGTTCGCCGGTGCGGGCATCTCACGCAATCTCGGACTGCCGGAGTGGCACGAGCTGATTGCGCATCTGGCTAATGAGCTGGGCTACGATCCGAAAATCTTCAATACCTACGGCACCCATTTGTCGCTGGCGGAGTATTACAAACAGCGCAAAGGCTCGCTCGGCCCGCTGCGCAGCTGGATGGATCGCGAGTGGCACCGTCCGGACATCGATGTGCGCAGCTCTGAAATCCACACCATGATCACCCAAGGCAATTTCTCGCGTATCTACACCACCAATTACGACCGCTGGCTGGAGATGGCGCATGAAGCGCACAACGTGCCGTACAGTAAGGTCGCTAACGCTGCTGATCTGGTGTCGCTGACCGAAGATAAGCGCCATATTATTAAACTTCATGGCGATTTTGACGATGATACATCCATCGTTCTGGATGAGAGCAGCTACTTCGAGCGGCTCTATTTTGACTCGCCGCTGGATATCAAACTGACCCATGACGTCATGGGTAACTCCGTGCTGTTTGTTGGCTACAGCATCAGCGATTTCAATATCCGTCTGCTGTTTTATCGCCTGACAAAGATGTGGGGCCGCACCGGACTGGCGACCGCACGGCCTAAATCCTACCTGTTCACCAACCGCAATAATCCGGTGGCGAAAGAGGTATTGGGGCAGTGGGGCATTGAGATGATCGTGTCTGAAGAGGACGATCCGCGCAAAGCGCTGGCAACATTCCTCGAAGAGCTGCTGGCTTAAACGGCGAGCAGAAAACCGTTGGCTAAAAAAAGCTGAATGAAACATACTGTATATAAACACAGTGAATGGGGTGCATCATGGCAGTCGAAACCAAATATGTTGTGGTCAGAAAGGGTGAAGAGAAGATGACGTTTGCCAATAAAAAAAACGCAGATGCATGGGACAAAATACTCGATATGACCGACGCGTTCACCGACTGGCTGCAGCAACATCAGTCAGCAATGGATGAGGCCCAGGCCGAAGCGCTGGGTATGCTGCTGGCCGAACAGAAAGACGCGGTGCAACACATTCTGCGCACCAGCAAACTGCCGGACGCGGTGAAAGACAGCGGCGAAACCGCTGCTGACGACAGCGATACGGCTGCGCCGGAAAAAGAGAAGAAGGTGTGTGCGGTCAAAGCCGCCTGAGGAACAGCGCGTTCGCTTTGCGCTGCTGAATCCGGGCCAGCCTCTGTGCTGGCCCGAGAATCGTGCAAAGGATCAGTGCGTGAAAAGAGAGAAGGTGCCTGAGTAGTAACTGACCATCCACGCCACATACACCAGCCAGACCACCATTAACCCTGCCAGACTCAATTTACCTGCTATGTTGCATTCCTCTTGTTATGCGGCGCGTTGCGCCCGTACGCAATAACCTGACAGCACAACGAAGTGGCGATCTTGCGCCAGATCAAATTCCCTCTTTTTTACTGCATCGTCTTAGCATTTTTAATGGCGACTCAAAGTAGCAACAGCTGTTGATGGTTTTCTGATCGGACCTGCCATGCCATCAAGTTCCCGGATTGTGCGCCGATAGAGTGATTACAGGGATGCAGGTGCACAGGGCATGATTCTTTTTCAGTAATAAAGTGTCAACACCAGGAGCGCCGACATGGCCACAACCGTATCTAATAAGAAAAAAATGAGCACCCGCACACAAATGCTGCTGACGGGCGCCTTAACCATCACCCTAGGCTTCGCCGTGACTATCGGCGTGCTCAGCTGGCAGTCCAGCAATGAGCAAAAATCGCTGCGCTGATTGAGGAGTCCGGGCAGCGCGTCGGCAGCGGTGTGCAGCTGGTGCAGGATGCCGGTAAAACCATGCAGGAGATGACGCAGGCGGTGAACTCGGTGCGCACCATTATCGGCGAGATTGTTATCGCGTCAGACGAGCAGGCGCGCGGCATCAGCTAGGTAACGATAGCAGTGAACGAGATGGATGGCACTACCCAGCAGAACGCCGCGCTGGTCCAGCAGATGTCAGCCGCCGCCAGTTCGCTGGAAGACTAGGAGGCACAGCTGGCGCATACCGTGGGACGTTTTCACCTCAGCTGAGGTCCGTGACAGGTCGCAGGCACGCTGCGTAAATCAAGACGGTCGCCACGTCTGGCGACCGTCTTATTCCTTTCCTTTCATCCGTTTCGCCGTGACGGCATCATGCGCAGTAGGGTGTTGTCTTTAATCAGATAATGATGCACCAGCGCAGCCGCCGCGTGCAGGCCAATCAGCCAGTAGCCTTAAGGCGCGAGGGTTTCGTGCCAGTCGCTCAGCATATCGGCAAAGTCCGGATCCGGGCTGGCGCTGACCGGCATCGGAATCGCGAAAATCCACCAGTTACGGCCCATGTAGAAGCGCGAGAGAATGCCGAGGATCGGCAGCACGATAAAGAACAGATAGATCGCCAGATGCATCAGATGCGCCAGTCCGGTTTGCCAGTGCGGCGGCTGGGGTTCGATTTTCGGGCTGCGATGGCGAAAACGCAGCACAATGCGTGACTGCATCAGCAACAGCACACGACTGCCGGCGCTGAAATGTCCGACGATCATGGTGTAGCCTTGCCAGGATCCGCGCGTGAATAAGCCGCGAAACTCCATGGTGCAGTAAGCGGTGGCCACCAGTACCAGCGTCAGCCAGTGAATAAAGATTTGCGCAGGGGCATATTTGTTACGCATAGCCAGTCCGAAAATAAACGGTGTGGGATGCTTAACATAGCGAAAAACGCGCTGAATTAATTCATTTTTTGCCACATCCTGTCCGGCTGCCTGCAACAGCTGACGCAGCAGGGCGGCAAGCTGCTGCTGCTGCCGATCGTCCAGCGTGGCCAGCAGCGCGTTCTGCGTTTGCGTATGCACCTGCAGCGCCTGCTCAATCCTCGTCAGGCCGGCTGGCGTCAGGGTCACCAGCATGCTGCGCTTATCATCGGCATCGGCAACACACGCAATCAATCCCTCTTCTTCCAGCCGGTTAAGCCGGTTGGTCATGGCACCGGAGGTGACCAGCAGCGATTTGTAGAGCTGCGTGGGCGACAGCCGGTAAGGTGCCCCGGCACGCCGCAGCGTAGCCAGCACATCAAATTCGCCGTCGCGAAAACCAAAGGGAGCCAGCGCCTCAGCGCGCTTTTTCGCCAGATGCTTCATCAGGCGCAGCATGCGGCCAAAAATCGCCATAGAAGAGGCGTCCAGCTCCGGCATCGCGCTGGCCCATTGCGCAACGACAAAATCTACGTGGTCAGTCATGTTAATTCTCATCAGTTCACGGCGGGCAATGTGCTGCTTTGTGCGCACCCGCTATCGTTCTTCCGCAAAGTATCTTAGCGTTAAGATACTTTGGCGTGTAGAGACAGAATGTGAATCGTACCTTACCTGCTGTTGGCTTGTTTGCTTTACTGGTTTTTGTGATGGCGCTGAATTTGCGTCCGGTGATGGCGGCCATCGGACCGCTGTTCCTGCAACTGCAGCACGATGCAGGGCTCAGTTCAACGCAGCTGAGCCTGCTGACGACGCTGCCGGTCATTATGATGGGGCTGCCGGCGCTGGCCGGGCCGCTGCTGCTGCGCAGGCTGGGTGAGACGCGCGGCATTGCCGCTGGCCTGATAGTGCTGGTGCTCGCGGGTGGCGCGCGTGGCGTTGATCACCGCGCCGCCATGCTGACCGCCAGCGCGCTGCTGGCCGGCATCGGCATCGGGCTGATCCAGGCGCTGATGCCCGCGCTCATCAAGCGTCACTTCGCATCGTGTGCCGGTACGCTAATGGCACTGTTCACCACCGGTATTATGGCCGGAGCCGCAGTGGCCGCAGCCAGCGCCGCGCCGCTCGCCAGCCATGCCAGCCTGACAATCGCCCTGATGCTGCCGTCGCTACCGGCGCTGATCGCATTAATATTATGGTTGCGTCTGCAGCCTGTGACCACGAGAGTAAACACGCCACCGGCCGGCGGCGTACACCGCACGCGGCGCGCCTGGCTGTTGATGCTGTTTTTTGGCATCGGCACCGGTGCTTACACGCTGGTGCTGGCGTGGCTGCCGCCATTTTACATGCAATACGGCTGGCTGCCGGCGCAGAGCGGCTACGTGCTGGGCGCATTAACCCTGACCGAAGTCGCCGCCGGATTTATGCTCTCCGCGCTGATTCATCGCTGCCGCTGGTGGTGCTGGCTTCAATCCTGCTGGGGCTGATCGTACTGCTGTGGCTGGGCGGCGAACGCGCCTGGTTGCCGACGCTGCTGCTGGGGTTGGGGATCGGTGCGCTGTTTCCGCTATCGCTGATCGTCACGCTTGATCATGCCCGTACGCCGGAAGAAGCCACTGCGCTGCTGTCGTTCGTGCAGGGCGGCGGCTATATGCTGGCCGCGCTGATGCCGCTGATGGCCGGCATCGTGCGCGACCGCGCAGCATCGCTCGACAGCGCGTGGCAGATAATGGCGGCTGGCGTGCTGATACTGATGCTGATGGCGCTGCGACTCAAACCCCAGCGATAACGGCAGGAAATCATTGTCAGACGGAATACGCTGCTTTATAAACCGTGCAGAGTGTGAGGATCGATAAATCAGGAGCAATGATGTCCCCGCAGGTCGGTGTTGGCGTATTAATTTTCCGCAATGGCAAGCTGTTGCTCGGCCAGCGAAAGGCAGACACGGTGCCGGTGACTAGTCGGCGCCGGGCGGCCATCTGGAGTTTGGTGAATCACCGGAAGCCTGTGCGCAGCGGGAAGTGCTGGAGGAGACCGGTTTACAGCTGCACAGCGTACACAACGGCGCCTTCGTCAGCGATGTGTTTCCGGCGGTCAACCGGCACTATATTACGCTGCTGATGGTGGCGCCGGACGCCAGCGGCGAGCCGCAGCTGCGGGAACCGGATAAGTGCGCAGGCTGGCACTGGTTCGCGCCTGAGGCGCTGCCTGAACCGTTGTTTGCCCCGCTGCAAAGCTGGCTGGCGCGCGACGGTCTGGCAGCACTGCAGGCACTGGCCCAGGTTAAACATCGCTAACCGTATTGCTTCATCGAGGCTTCCGCATCTTCTCCGGCCGGGATGCGCATCGGTGCGGCGGGATCGGTCGCGACACGCCACACGGCAGCGGCAACGTCCTGTGCTTTAGTGGTTGGCTGGGGCTGCTGCATACCGGCGATAATGCCATCAAACATCGGCTGGTAAGGCTCGAGCAAGGTGTTTTCCATGCGCGGCCGGGCGTTTTTGCCGAAGTCGGTGGTGGGTGCCAGCCCGGGCAATACCAGTCTCACCTGAACATTAAAGGGTTGCAGTTCCAGCGCCAGCGACTCGGTAAAGGCGTTGACTGCCGCTTTGCTGCCGGTATAAACCGCCTGCAGCGGCAGGGATTTCAGCGTCACCGTCGAGGTCACATTGATCACCATGCCACTGTTTTTCGCACGGAACTGCGGTATTACCGCCTGCGTCATGGCGATGGTGCCCAGCGTGTTGGTTTCGAACACCTCCCGCACCGAGGACATTGGCGCGCCTTCCAGCGAGGTTAATAATCCGATGCCGGCATTGTTGACAAGCACATTAATCTCTCCTGCTTCAGCCAGCGTTTGCCTGATGCTGGCGGCATCGGTGACATCCAGTGGCAGCAGGCGCAGATGGGCGGATTCAGGAAACAGTTCGGCGCGCGGGGTGCGCATGGTGGCGATGACTTTCCAGCCGCGCTCCAGAAACCAGAGCGCAGTAGCATGACCAAAACCAGAAGAGCAGCCGGTGATTAAAATGGTTTTCATTGTTCACTCCTGCATTGCGTTGGGTAAGAGCTCACTATAAAGTGCCACTACCGGACTCACTACAACGTACAGTCCTAGTTTCATTTGTAGGAGTCCATTATGATCGATCCGCTCGCCGAAATGGTGTCACTGTTACAGCCCGAGGCGGCTTATTCCAAGCGCGCGCGTGCCAATGGATTATGGCGTGTGCAGCGCAGTGAGACTGGCCAGCCGTTTTACTGCGTGGTGCTGGAGGGGCGCAGCCGACTGGAAATGAAAGGTCATTCTCCGGTTGCCCTTGAGCAGGGGGACTTTGTCCTGATTCCGGCTGCGTGGGAGTTTTGCATGACCAGCGAGCAGCCACCGGCAGCAGATGCGCCTGATTCTATGCCGGAGATGCTTGCGCCGGGCGAAGTGTGGCTTGGCGATCGGCAGCAGCCAGCCGAGGTACAAACGCTGATTGGTTACTGCCAGTTTGCCGCACCCGACGCGGGATTGATTGTCTCGTTACTGCCACAGTTTATTCATGTGCGTGGCGCATCGCGCCTGACCACGCTGGTGCAGCTGGTCAGGGATGAGTGCCGTGCACAGCGTCCGGCACGGCAGATCGTGCTGGAACGTTTGCTGGAATTACTGCTGATCGAGGCGCTGCGCGCAATGCCAGCGGCGAATGCATCGCTTGGCGTGATGCGGGGACTGGCCGGGGCGATTCGCGCCATCCACGCCAGGCCTGCCCATGGCTGGACGGTGCCCCAGCTGGCGAAACACGCGGCGCTATCGCGCTCGGCGTTTTTCGTACGTTTTCGCGATGCAGTGGGCATGGCTCCGATGGCGTATCTGCTGACGTGGCGCATGGCGCTGGCGAAAAATCTGCTGCGCAGCAGTCGCTTGTCAGTGGCCGACGTGGCTGAACGGGTGGGTTACCGCTCTGCCAGCGCCTTTAGCATCGCTTTCACCCGTTTCACCGGCCAGACGCCGACCGGCTTCGCTGGCGCGGAACGGCGCAACGGCACCGCAGAGGCTGAGCCAGCAATCGCCCGGATAAGTTAATCACGCCCGGAGTGGCGGCCAGCGTAAGATGGGTCGCCATAAAGCGTGCAATGCCATTCAGTTTAAAAATTACCCTGATAATGCCGGTGCGCATAAATGCGCACCCTACAAACCGTGCCGTTACCCGGCAGGGGCGCCATTTATGGTGACCAGGAAATACTTGCGTGGGCCGCAGACGACCATACAAGAATCGTTTTAAATCAAAGCATCATTAAAACAAAGAATTACAACTTCATCAGAGAGCGATAATTGCTTCAATTTCGATTTTCAGATCGGGGCAAAACAGCTGGCTAATCTGCACCAATGAACTGGCGGGCAGGTGTTCGCCGTAATGCCGGTAAAGCACGTCGCGCAATGCATTTATTTCGGTGAATGAAGTGATAAAAATCGTCACTTTAATCAGATTTTTCGCGTCGAACAGGGCGCGGATTTTGACGGGCGCGGCCTGACTCTGTCAATGAACAGCCCGTTTGCTACCGGCGTGTACGGCAGCGGCGCGGGCACCGACATTGATACCCACGGCGCGACGCTGAACATCGCCAGCTTTGCCAGCGGGCTGAACATCACTGATGGCGCCTGCGCCATCAGTGATGCCGCGACGCGTATTCACCTCAACGGGTCTGATGCCCGCGTCGCCATCGCTGACGGTAATCGCTATACGCTGCAGGGTAACGTTGTTAACCCTAATACGCAGTTCGACCCGAACACTTTACTGATCAATCTGATAGGACGTGAGATATTTAAAAGGGAAACGTGCGATAAATGTGGATCTACCTGGGACAAACTGGATCTATCTGGGACAGGTTACGGTAATTAAGTTTCACACAGTGAAACGTCGGAGAGAAAAACATAACCTGTACACCAGATAGTGAGTATTGGGTTAATGCTAACCAGACAATAGAAGAATATTTCATATGCTCGATTCATCACTTGTTGTGCAATGAGGGTAAAATCCTCAACGTCATTAAAGGTGTTTACTAGTCTGTTTGCCATATGTATACAAGAATGTTCTGCGAGAAAGCACTAATGAGTCCTGGCAACACGAGGCGAAGGAGGATTGAATGATAGAGGCATCGCTGCTGAATCTGCCCTGGGCAACTCTGGTAACACTGGCCTCTGGCTACATCGGTTATTTTATTGCCAATGTTGGCTTGAAACAGCACCATAAGCCTGTTGATATCACGTTTACGACCCTGGTCTTTTGTCTTTTACCCGCCGGGCTTTATCATTCAGCAGTGTGGTTGGGGTTCAACACCTACATAGCATCTGTTCCGGCTGTTATCTCTGCTTTTATTGCAGGTTCGGTTTGGCGCAAATACGGCAAGAAATGGATGTATGGCCTCCTGCGGAAATATGATATATCGTGGTCTGACAGCACCCACTCTGCCTGGCAGAGGATGTTTGACCAGCGTGGCTACTATGTTTCGGAAGTCTATGTTTACCTGAAAAATGGCTCAACGCTTTTGTCGGAAGCACCTGGCCACTTTGAAGGGCAACCATGCGGATGCTTTGTTCTGGGAAACGAAAAAGACATTTTGCTCTATGTAACCCATGAAAAAGCGGCTGGCAGCACAGACTGGAAAGCATGCAGTGATGTACTGCATGAAACCTGGGGAGCACTGGCGACTTATGTCCCTGCGGATCAGATAGCGCGGGTACAGGTAAGGAGAACCAGGTTCAAAGAGGCAAGGGTTCTCCCTGAAGAGTAACGTTATTGTCGGGCTGGTCTGGATGGCGGTGGTGTGACTGGTTTAGAAGATGAGTCTGTTTTCTCATTACGAAGCGTATCTTTGTCGAAAACAATCGTCACCATACCTTTGGAGTCGTCAGAGTAGTCAACGCGGTCATGCCTCTGGTCTTTGTTATTACTCATTGCACTTTCCTCACGTAGTATAAGAATCGATGTACTAGCAAACGAGATTCTAGATTATCGTTGAGGAAAGATGCAATGGCAGGTGATTTTGATTCTGTTTTCTCTTTCACATACTGAAAAGTAATTACAGCAGGAAAGCCATCAGGCTCTTCTCCTGACTGAACCGGATACGACTTCAAGCAGCAACATGATTTCAATAATCGGTCGATTTGAGTACTGATTTCTGTTTCACTATGTGAAACTTAATTACCTCACCCGTCCCAGATAGATCCAGTTTGTCCCAGGTAGATCCACATTTATCGCACGTTTCCCTTTTAAATATCTCACGTCCTATCACCATTTGGCTGCCTTTTTTATGTATGTGCGCATCGATCATTGCGTGCGCTGTTTAACCTGGTGCGCATCAATGCGCACCTTACGGTTTTGCAGGGGCGCCGTTAATCCGGCGACCGCGCGGACACTCGATTAACGGCGCGGATACTGCTCGCTGTTCACCCAAGCGTGATCCTTCTCCCAGGTAAATTTCCACAGCCGTACCGGCCCGGCCATCACGTTCAGATAATAATTATCGTAACCGGCCAGAGTCGCCACCGGATGATAACCGCGCGGCACCGTCACCACATCGCGGTTATACGGGGCCATACACTCGTCGAGCGAACGGTCGTCGGTGTACACGCGCTGCATGGCGAAACCGGACTCAGGATCGAAACGGTGATAATAGGTCTCTTCCAGATAGGTTTCGTCCGGGCTGTCCTTCTCATCGTGCTTGTGACTGGGATACGAACTGGTCGCGCCCTCGTCGGTATACACTTCCACCACCAGCAGGCTGTCGGCCGGTTGATTATCCGGCAGAATGTTATGCACCAGGCGCTGGTTGCGCCCTTTGCCACGGTGCTCCACGCCAACATCCTGCGGTGCAATTAGCCGTGCGGGCAGATTGCCACCGCCCGGCGCACTGCATACAGCCAGCTCCAGATCGCTGTCGGCAGTGACTTCAACCTCATCATGATGCGGCACGTAAACCGAGTAAGGCGGCGTGCGCTCAAACGGCGACAGGCGCTTACCGATGCCAGGGAATTCTACGTCGCGGGTTTTCACCGACGCCAGACCGGCCACCAGCACCAGGCACAGCTCTCTCTCGCCGCTGCTTAACCGCAGCGTCTGGCCCTTTTTCAGCAGATAAGCGTCAAAGCCCACGTATTCCCAGCCTGCGCTCTCGGGCGTCACGTGCTGGATACGCCCGTGGCTGTCCGGCTGCTGCACTTTTGAAATCAGTAACATCCTGTTTCTCCTGTTGCGCGACATTAACCCAGCGTTGGCATGCTGAATTCAGAAACGGTCTGCTGACCGCTCGGCCAGCGCACGGTCGCCGTTTTCATGCGAGTGTAGAAACGCACCCCGTCCGGACCGTGCACGTTGAGCGCACCAAACACCGAACGCTTCCAGCCGCCAAAGCTGTGGAACGCCATCGGCACGGGCACCGGCACATTGACGCCCACCATGCCCGCTTCCACGTTGTGCACAAATTCACGGGCGGTGTTGCCGTTGCTGGTGAAGATGGCGCTGCCGTTACCGAATTCGTGGCTATTTACCAGCTGCAACGCGCTGTCGAAGTCGCTGGCGCGCATGATGCTCAGCACCGGTCCGAAAATCTCTTCGCGCCAAATCACCATCTCCGGCGTGACGTTATCGAACAGCGTACCGCCAACGTAGTAGCCCTCTTCATGGCCCGCGACTTTCACGCCGCGTCCGTCAACCACCAGCGTCGCGCCTTCCTGCTTACCTTTGTCGATGTAGCCCAGCACTTTCTTCTGGTGCGCAGCGGATACCACCGGCCCCATTTCATTCTCTTCGGCACCCTGCTGCATGCCCGGCCCCACGCGCAGCGCTTTGATCAGCGGCGTCAGGCGTGAAATCAGTTTGTCGGCCGTATCGTCGCCAACCGCTACCACCACAGGCAGCGCCATGCAGCGTTCTCCGGCAGAACCGAAAGCACCGCCCATGATGGCGTTCACGGTGGCATCGAGATCGGCATCCGGCATCACAATGGCGTGGTTTTTCGCGGCGCCGAAGGCCTGCACGCGTTTGCCATGCGCGCTGGCGGTTTTGTAGATGTGCTCGGCCACGCCGGACGAGCCGACGAAGCTGACCGCCGCGATGCGCGGATCTTTATACAGCTGCTCGGCGTCTTCGTTTGAGGAGTGCACCACGTTGAACACGCCATCCGGCAGGCCCGCTTCTTTCAGCAGTTCAGCCATGCGTACCGAGGCAGAAGGATCGAGCGCCGGCGGCTTCAGCACAAAGGTATTACCGCACGCCAGCGCGATGGGGAACATCCACAGCGGCACCATCGCCGGGAAGTTGAACGGCGTGATGCCCGCGACCACACCCACCGGCTGCATCAGCGAATAGCTGTCAACGCCGGAACCGACGTTCGGTGAGTTTTCCCCTTTGATCAGGTGCGGAATGCCGCAGGCAAATTCGATCACTTCGATGCCGCGCGTCAGCTCACCCAGCGCATCGGACCACACTTTACCGTGCTCAGAAACAATCAGTGCCGCAAGTTCATCGCGATGTTTTTCCATCAGCGCTTTGAAGTTGAACATGACGCGGGCACGACGCAGCGGCGCCGTTTTCGACCATTCCGGAAACGCCGCATGGGCGACTTCAATGGCCTGTGCCACTTCTGCCGCAGTGCTTTGCGTCAGTTCGCGGATCACTTTGCCGGTCGCCGGATCGTTGACCGGAATGGTTTCGTTGCTGGCGCTGTGCGTGATTTTGCCGCCGATAAAGTTTCCTACGATAGTCATGTCGTTGCCTCTTTGATGTGTAAGGTCCCTGCAGGCCGCGGGTCTGTCTGGGTCGCGCCCGATCAGGCAATACGGAAAGCATGCGATGAAGCTATTACAGTGAAATAAATTTTTCAAATAGTTCTTTTTGGAAAATTTACTTTTAGCGGCCTGGATCGCATTTTTCCGCCAGCGTTAGCGGACTGGCGCAAAGTGCGGGCCTGATGACAATACCGATGCTGCCTGCGCCCGTAATCAGCAGCAAGGGGATCTGCAGCACGATTAGTCAGAGAGAGGGTCAGCGCCGGAGCGTGGCTGGATAAAACGAAATATGAAATTTTTGCGAGGCAGATCCAATATCCGTTATTTCATAATTCAATTAAACGAAATAAATGTTTTCTTTGCAGCATCTTCAGGCAATGCGATGTGGAACGAACCCTTATCTGTGTCTTAGCGACACGCTTTTGTTAGTGTTGGCCTCGGTCGGAGGCTTTTTTTTCACCTTTTTCCCATCCCATGCGTGATTGCCGCAGCGGATTGCCTGGTGCGCATCAATGCGCACCCTACGGTGTTCGCCCCGTCAATTGCCTGATGCGTATTAATGCGCACCCTGTAAAAACCGCAGATGCACTGTAGATACCGTCTTGCCGGTTACCTGGCAAGACATATTTCGGCATCGAACGGACGACCCGACTTCAGCACACCATAAGCCAGCTGCAGCAGCTTCTTCAGCAAACTTACCGCCGGATTCCACTTCATCGCCACTATCGCTGGCATGTACAGGGCCTTGCGCATCGCGCTGTTGCCCATCTTCGATATCCTGCTTTTGCCCTTCCACTCACCGGACTCCTGCCGCATCGGATTCAGCCCCACCCACGCCACAAGAGCCTTGCTGCTGCTGAACCTCGACATGTCCCCCATATACGCCAGCATCGTGCTGCCCAGCACGCCCGGGATGGACTCCAGCAGTTCCCTGTTCTTTTTAAGGCCCGGGTCATTGTCAATATGGTCGTTTATTGCCCGCTTCGTTTCGTCTATCTGCGCATCCAGCGCCGCAATGACCACGCGGATTGAGGGCTGCACCACCGCATCCGATACCTCCAGCCGGTTCTCTTCCATCTGCCGCATTTCCTGAAGATTCGTCAGGCGCTTCACCAGCGCTTTCAGCCTGCGTTCATTCAGCGGCGCCGGCTGCCACAGCGATGGGCCGTGCAGTTTACAGTAGCGCGCTATCATGCGCGCATCGTCTTTATCCGTCTTATTCCGGCTCAGCTCGGCCTGCCCGAAGCGCCTGATGCGCGCAGGATTTTCCACGCTGACATCATAGCCTTCGTCGTGCAGGAAGGTGGCCAGCGGCTCACTGTACGCGCCGGTAGCCTCCATGCAGATATGGCAGCAGCCGAACGGCTCCAGCCATTTTTTCAGGGCGATAAAGCCCTTAGGGGTGTTGGGAAAGACTTTGGTTTTGTAAGACGTGTCGCCTTTCCAGACGGCCACATCAAACTTTCCGGAGGCAATATCAATGCCGACAGGCATACGGGTTTGTATAGATTCTCCTTAACAGCACAGGGAAACCGCCATGACCATCCTTATGGATGCGTGCTCGGGGCACAGGATACCGTCCGGTCTTGAAGGCGGGAGTTAAGTTGCCGGGGATGAATCCACAAAGCAGGCTTTATGCCCAGGGGTCGCCCCCATCTCACCAGCAACTTCCCGATGATCAGTCGGGGATCATCATACCCGGAGGAGAATGATCGGGATATAAGGGTCGCCATTTATGGCGACCAAAAATGTGCAAAACATGCCCGAAATGCGCAGTGCCCCGCAGGGTCGCCATTCATGGCGACCATCAACCTCCACGCAGCCCTCACCACGCAGCCCTCACCGCGCATCCCGTACCCGCGCAGCCAGCACCAGCGCCACCACCGCCATCACCAACGCCAGCCAGTACACCGACTCATGGCCAAAGCGCTCACTCAGTATCCCCTGAATCAGGCCGGCGATAATCAACCCGGTTGAAATCGAGGTGGTGAACATGGTGGTCGCCGCACCGGCACGGCCCGGCATCAAATCCTGAAACCACAGCATGCCAATACCGGCGATGATGCCGATAAACGCGGCGTTAAACAGCTGCAGCACCTGGCTGTCTTTCCACGGGCTGAGCTGCATCAGTACCTGCTCCGGCGTGGCGGCGATGCGCGGCACCGAGGGCAGCGTGCGCCAGATCAGCAGCATACTCAGCAGAAAAATCACCGCCGCCACGCAGGATAGCGTGACGAAGCCGTAGTTGAGCGCCAGCGCGAACGACAGCGGCGGTCCAATCACCCACGCCAGCGACAGCTGCGCGCGCATCACCGAACTGAACATCACCACTTCACGCGCTGACTGATCGGCATATTCACGCGCCAGGGCGAAGATCTGCGGAATCTCCACGCTGGCCAGCGCCGACAGCAGCACGCCGAGGGTGATGAGCGTCAGATAGTGACGGTTAAAGGCAAACAGTAGCGCGTTGGCCACCGCCATCAGGCAGCAAAACAGGATCAAATGACGGCGATCGCCACGGTTATCCGAACGCTTCGCCATCAGCAGGCTGATCACGATCCCGGCGACGGCGTTGATGTTAAAGAACAGGCCGACCCAAAACGGCCGCACCTGCACCTCACGCGTCAAAAACAGGCTGAGCGTCGGCGCCTGTAACGCCCCTGCCACGCCGACCATAAACGACACGGCCATAAAGGAGAGGTAAACCGGATTCAGGCGGCGCGGCCGCGGTAACAGCGATTTCATGCAGAAATCCCTTTGAGGAAAAAAACCGGGAAAAAAACAGCGTAGAAGATTCCACAGCAAAACGAAAAAAGCCAGCAGAGAAAAACTCCGCTGGCGGTGAAATTGCACCCTACTCAGAAAAGGTTCCACGTCGGCGGAACCGCTGGCAGAGCGCCATTCATTGCTGAATGCCTCCCGCTCTTCCATTGCCCGCCAGTATGCCTCTAATATGGTGCAGGAAAAACTGAGCGAAGTCGAGAAGGAGTTCCCCTTTTATGTCCTCTGCGCGTCTGCAACAGCAATTCATTCGCCTGTGGCAACACTGTCAGGGCCAGGATCAGGAAACCACGCTGAGCGAGCTGGCCGAACTGCTGCACTGCTCACGCCGCCACATGCGTAACCTGCTGAACGCCATGCAGGCGGCGGGCTGGCTGATCTGGCAGGCTGAAGCCGGTCGCGGTAAACGCTCGCTGCTGAGCTTCTGCTACACCGGACTGGCGCTACAGCAGCAGCGCGCCGAAGACCTGCTGGAGCAGGATCGCATCGACCAGCTGGTGCAGCTGGTGGGCGATAAAAACTAGGTGCGGCAGATGATTGCTGCGCACCTTGGCCGCAGCTTTCGCCAGGGCAAGCATATTCTGCGCGTGCTCTACTACCGGCCCTTGCCTAACCTGCTGCCCGGCTCGCCGCTGCGCCGTTCAGAAACCCATCTGGCGCGGCAGATATTCAGCGGCCTGACGCGTATAAATGAGGAAAAAGGGGAAATCGCCGCCGATATCGCCCATCACTGGCAGCAAACCTCTCCGCTGCACTGGCGCTTCTTCCTGCGGCCGGCAATCCGCTTTCATCATGGCCGCGAGCTGGAGATGGAGGATGTTATCGCCTCGCTGGAACGGGTACGCAGCCAGCCGCTGTTTTCGTACATCGACCAACTGTACTCGCCGGCGCCGTGGACGCTGGATATCCATCTCAGCCAGCCGGACTGCTGGCTGCCGTGGCTGCTGGCCAGCGTCAGCGCCATGATTCTGCCGCGTGAGTGGCCGACGCTGCGCCACTTCCCCCGTCAGCCCATCGGTACCGGTCCGTACAGCGTGGTGCGCAATCAGCAAACCCAGCTGAAAATCGCCGCGTTTGATGACTACTTCGGCTACCGCGCGCTGATTGATGATGTCTCAATCTGGGTGCTGCCGGAGATCAGCGATGAGCTGGTCTACGCCGGTGTAAAACTGGAAGGCGAAAACGACGACGAAAAATCGGAAGAGAGTCGCCTCGAAGAGGGCTGCTATTTTCTGCTGTTCGATCAGCGCTCTGAACGCGGTCGCGATGCCGGTTTCCGCCGCTGGGTGAGCGATCTGCTTAACCCTATCGCACTGCTCAATCATGCCGGCGTCGGCTATCAGCGCTACTGGTTCCCGGCTTATGGCCTGCTGCCGCGCTGGCACCATCGGCGCGATATCACCCCAGCCCACAAGCCCGACGGCGTGACCCAACTGACGCTCAGCTGGTACAGCCACCACGTCGAACACGAGGGCATCGCCAATGCGCTGCGCCGCTGCTGGCGCAGCAGGGCGTCGAGCTGATTACCCGCGAAGTGAGCTACGAAAGCTGGTTCGACGGCGCGGGCGAGAGTGACATCTGGCTGGGCAGCGTCAACTTTACCCTGCCGCTCGACTACGCCCTGTTCGCTCAGCTCTACGAGCTGCCGCTGATGCATCACTGTATCCCGCTGGACTGGCAGGCCGACGCCGCGCGCTGGCGTGAGAAAGCGCTGCCGCTGGCGGAGTGGAGCAAACAGCTGGTAAACAGCGACTATCTGCATCCGCTGTTCCATCACTGGCTGCTGCTGGAGGGCCAGCGCAGCATGCGTGGCGTGCGGCTGAACACGCTCGGCTGGTTTGACTTCAAGTCCGCCTGGTTCGCCCCGTCGGAGCTGTAAAAGTCGCCATCCATGCGATTTACAGGGTGTGCACTCATGCGCACCGGGCAGCATGGGACAACACGACCGGCAGGTGAACTTTTCGCGTTGTCATGTAAATGTCTAGAATATGTCGTTCTCAACGGGGTGCCGGTTAACTGGCTGAGAGAGACCCGTCGAACCTGATCCGGCTCGTACCGGCGTCGGGATTTGAGATGCTCCGCCCTTAGATCCTTTGCGACGCAACCTTACCTTCGCCTTAAGGAACGCAAAGTGTTAAATAAAGTTCTGCCCCTGTTGCTGCTGCTCGCCGCGCCGGCCACCGACTGGCGCGCGCTGCTCAGCGACAGCTATCTGCACCATGTGCTGGCTTTCTCCTTTGAACAGGCGTTGCTGTCAGCGCTGCTCTCGGTGCTGCCGGCCATTCTGCTGGCCCGCGCGCTCTATCGCCGCCGCTTTACCGGCCGCACCCTGCTGCTGCGCCTGTGCGCCATGACGCTGGTGCTGCCGGTGCTGGTCGCCCGTATTCGGTCTGCTGAGCGTCTATGGGCGCAGCGGCTGGCTGGCGCAGCTGTGCGCCGCCGTCGGCATCGATTATCATTATTCGCCTTACGGCCTGCAGGGCATTTTGCTGGCACACGTGTTTTTCAATCTGCCGCTGGCGACGCGCATGCTGCTGCAGGCGCTGGTGAGCATTCCCGGCGAGCAGCGCCAGCTGGCGGCGCAGCTGGGTCTGCGCGGCTGGCAGCTGTTTCGCCTGCTGGAGTGGCCGTGGCTGCGCCGTCCGCTGCTGCCGACGGCGGCGCTGATCTTTATGCTGTGCTTCGCCAGTTTTGCCACCGTACTGGCACTGGGCGGCGGTCCGCAGGCCACCACGCTGGAGCTGGCCATTTATCAGGCGCTTAGCTTTGATTACGATCCCGGCCGCGCCGCGTTGCTGGCATTGTTGCAGCTCGGCTGCTGTCTGCTGCTGGTGCTGCTCAGCCAGCGCTTCACTAAAGCGATTCCGGCCGGTAGCCAGACGGTGCGTGGCTGGCGCGATCCGCAGGATTCCTGGCGCGCACGCGTCGCGGATGCGCTGCTGATTACGCTGGCGCTGCTGTTACTGCTGCCACCGCTGGCGGCGGTGCTGGTCGACGGCTTACGCAGCGGCATTGCCGGCGTGCTGCAACAGCCCGCGCTATGGCAGGCCACATGGACGTCGCTGCGTATCGCAATCGGTGCCGGTGTGCTGTGCGTGCAGCTGACCATGATGCTGCTGTGGAGCAGTCGCGAACTGCGCCAGCGTCAGCAGCGCTTCGCCGCGCAGGCCATGGAACTCAGCGGGATGCTGATTCTGGCGATGCCGGGCATCGTGCTGGCGAGTGGGTTTTTCCCGCTGTTGGATGCCACCGTTGGCCTGCCGCAGCGTGCCGATGCGTTGGTGATCTTCACCAACGCGCTGATTGCCATCCCCTACGCCATGAAAGTGCTGGAAAATCCGATGCGCGATCTCAGCGCGCGCTACGCTCAGCTGTGCGCCTCGCTGGGCATCAGTGGGTTTAATCGCCTGCGGCTGATTGAACTGCGGGCGCTGAAACGTCCGCTGGCGCAGGCGCTGGCATTTGCCTGCGTGCTGTCCATTGGGGATTTCGGCGTGGTGGCGCTGTTCGGCAGCGCCGATTTCCGCACCCTGCCGTTTTATCTGTTCCAGCAGATTGGGGCCTATCGCGTTGCCGATGGCGCGGTGACCGCGCTGCTACTGCTGCTGTTATGCCTGCTGCTGTTTACGCTGATGGAAAAATTACCGGGTCGCCATGCTGACACTGAATAACCTTACCTATCTCTACCAGCATCTGCCGATGCGCTTCAGCTTTAGCGCGCAGGCCGGTGAACGTCTCGCCATTCTCGGCCCGAGCGGCGCGGGCAAAAGTACCCTGCTGAGCCTGCTCGGCGGCTTTCTGCCAGTGAGTCAGGGCAGCCTGCTGATCGATGGCGTCGACCACACCCGCAGCGTGCCCTCCGCGCGGCCGGTATCGATGCTGTTTCAGGAGAACAATCTGTTTCCGCACCTGACGGTGCAGCAAAATCTGGGGCTGGGCCTGCATCCCGGCCTGAAGCTGACGCGCGAACAGCAGCAGCAGGTACAGCAGATTGCGGAGCAAACCGGGCTGGAATCGATGCTGACGCGTCTGCCCGGCCAGCTCTCCGGCGGTCAGCGACAGCGCGTGGCGCTGGCGCGCTGCCTGCTGCGCAATCAGCCGGTACTGCTGCTGGACGAACCGTTTTCCGCACTCGATCCGGCGCTGCGCAGCGAGATGTTACAGCTGGTGCATGCGGTGTGCGAGGCGCGCACTATCACGCTGCTGATGGTGTCGCACAGTCTGGAGGATGCGCAGCAGATTGCGTCACGCAGCTTGGTGATTGTTGACGGCCGGGTGTACTGGGATGGCAGCACCGCCAGCCTGCTGCGCGGTGAGAGCCCGGCGGCCGCCATCCTTGGCGTACCGCCGCGTTAAGCGAAGAACACCTTCCACAGCAGCTGCAGGAAAATCGGCATCATCGGGTGGAACAACAGCGCAATAAAGGCACCCACGCCGATGAATGCCATCAGCGGAGCCAGCCAGCGCAGCAGCGCCTGCGGCAGATAAGGCGTGGCCCAGTCGACGCTTTTGCCGCTGCGCCACCAGCGCCACAGCAGCCAGCCACCGATCCACAGCAGCAGCGCCACCGCCAGCAGCAGCCATTTGAAGCTGTCGCCCTGCGCAGCCTGCGGCACGTCGATCGCCACGCCCGCCAGAATGCCCGGCATCAGGTAGGCCGGCGGCCACAGGATGCAGCCGATAATGTTCGGCTGCAGGAATTTACGCACCGGCAGCTCCAGCATGCCGGCCGCCAGCGGAATCAGCGGACGCGTCGGTCCGACAAAGCGCCCCACGAGGATGGTAAACATGCTGTGCTGATGCAGCGCGTGCTCGGTTTTATCCAGCAGCCCTTTGTATTTTTGCAGGTATTTCCAGCGGTGCAGCGGTCCCTGGAATTTCCAGCCAATGCCATATGACACCCAGTCGCCAATCAGACAGCCGGCCAGCCCGGCGACCCACGCCGGATAGAGCCCGATTTGTCCGCTGCCCACCAGCGCGCCGAGGCTGGCCATCAATACCGTTCCCGGCAGCAGCAGGCCGACAAACGCCAGCGACTCAAGAAAGGTCACCAGCGCCACGGTAATCAGCGCGTACTCCAGCGATTGCGTAAACAGGTGTTGGATCCAAGCTTCCATAACTATCCTCTGCGGAATATAGAGGCTGGATTGTCCTGAGACAGCCCCACAGCGTCAAGCAATTCCCCGCTCTGCCGCACGCCCGCGCCGCGCGGACGACGGAGCCACCAGCAGTACACTGTATAAACATCCATGATATACTGAAATGAATTCATTCTCCGGAGTTAACGTGACCGAACCGCGCGCAGGATTTTTGCTGACTCGCCACTGGCGGGATACCCCGACCGGCAGCGAAGTGGTGCTGTGGCTGGCCACCGACCAAGGCCCGCAGCGCCTGGTGCTGCCTGCGCAGGAGTCAGTGGCGTTTATTCCCCAAGAGTTCCAGGCGCAAACCGAAGCGCTGATTCGCGACGAGCTTCATACGCGCCTGCAGCCGCTGGATCTGAAAGATTTCCGTCGCCGACCGGTGCTGGGGCTCTATTGCCGCAGCCACCGGCAGCTGCAAAGCATCGAGAAACGCCTGCGTGAAAACGGCATTGCGGTGTATGAAGCAGATATCCGCCCGCCGGGGCGCTACCTGATGGAGCGCTTTATCACGGCGCCGGTGTGGTTTAGCGGCGAGCCGCGCGGCGACAGCCTCGTCAACGCGCGCCTCAAGCCGCATCCCGATTACCGTCCGCAGCTGAAATGGGGGTCGCTCGACATCGAAACCACCGAGCACGGCGAGCTGTACTGCATCGGGATGGAGGGCTGCGGCCAGCGCTAGGTGTATATGCTCGGACCGCCTAACGGTGATGCCAGCCAGCTGGATTTTGAGCTGATTTACCTCGACAGCCGGCCGCAGTTGCTGGAGCAGCTTAACGCCTGGTTCGCCCGTCACGATCCCGATGTCATCATCGGCTGGAACGTGGTGCAGTTTGACCTGCACGTGCTGCAAAAACATGCCGACCGCTACGGTATTCCGCTGCGTCTTGGCCGTCAGCAGCAGCCGCTGGAGTGGCGCGAGCACGGCTTTAAGCCCGGCGTGTTCTTCGCTCAGGCCAGCGGCCGGCTGGTGATTGACGGTATCGAGGCGCTGAAATCGGCGTTCTGGGACTTCGCCTCATTCAGCCTGGAAGCGGTGGCGCGCGAGCTGCTGGGCGAAGGCAAAGCCATCAACAATCCGTGGCAGTGCATGGAAGAGATCAACTGGCGCTTTGCCCACGACAAACCGGCGCTGGCAACCTATAACCTGAAGGATTGCGAGCTGGTTACGCGTATTTTCCAGCACACCGCGATCATGCCGTTTTTGCTGGAGCGCGCCACCGTGAATGGCCTAGCGGTGCGGTGGCGGCGTTCAGCCACCTGTATATTCCGCGAATGCACCGCGCCGGCTTTGTCGCGCCTAACCTCGGCGAAGTGGCGCCGGAAGCCAGCCCTGGCGGCTACGTGATGGATTCGCGCCCCGGACTGTATGATTCGGTGCTGGTGCTGGATTATAAAAGTCTCTATCCGTCGATCATCCGCACCTTTCTGATTGATCCGGTCGGGCTGGTCGAAGGCCTGGCGCATCCGGATGACGCCGATTCGGTTCCCGGTTTTCGCCACGCGCGCTTTTCGCGCCGCACCCACTGTTTACCGGCGATTGTCGGGCAGATCTGGCAGGGGCGCGAGGCCGCCAAACGCGACGGCAACCAGCCGCTGTCGCAGGCGCTGAAGATCATCATGAACGCTTTTTATGGCGTACTTGGCACCAGCGCCTGTCGCTTTTTCGAGCCGCGCCTCGCCTCGTCGATCACCCTGCGCGGTCACGCCATTGTGCAGCAAACGCGTGAGTTGATTGAAGCCGAAGGTTTTGACGTGATCTACGGTGACACCGATTCCACTTTTGTCTGGCTGAAAAGCGCCCACAGCGAAGCCGATGCCGCCGCGATCGGCCAGCGGCTGGCCGGGCACGTGAATCGCTGGTGGCAACAGCATCTGCAGCAGACTTACGGTCTCGACAGCGCGCTGGAGCTGGAGTATGAAACCCACTTCAGCCGCTTCCTGATGCCAACCATACGCGGGGCCGAACAGGGCAGTAAAAAGCGCTACGCCGGATTGATTCGCCGCGACGAGGGTGAACGGCTGGTATTCAAAGGGCTGGAATCGGTGCGCACCGACTGGACGCCGCTGGCGCAGCAGTTCCAGCAGACACTGTATGGCCGCATCTTTCGCGGTGAACCTTGGCAGGATTACATTCGTGACACCGTGGCACAGCTGCTGGCCGGCGAGCTGGACGATCTGCTGGTGTATAAAAAGCGCCTGCGCCGGCCGCTGAAAGATTACGAACGCAACGTGCCGCCCCACGTGCGTGCCGCGCGCCTCGCCGATGAATATAACCGTAAACTGCAGCGTCCGCTGCAGTATCAGAACGGCGGATCGATCCGCTACGTCATGGCCACCGCCGGGCCGGAGCCGCTGGAAGCGCGCAGCACGCCGCTGGATTACGATCACTACGTCAGCAAGCAGTTGCAGCCGATCGCCGAGGGGATTTTACCGTTTGTCGGTGATGACTTTGCTACACTGATCACCGGGCAACTGGGGCTTTTTTGACAGGTGACGAATGCCCTGCCATCCAGTACCATAGCGCCCTTCCTGATTCTCACCGCGTGCACCAGCTGACCAGATAACTGTCTGGCGGTGGGGTATTGTCTGAGAGCAGGCGAACGTCTTTCTATCTTTTAGAGAATCGAGCAAAAAATATATGGTTTTTACACTGGGTCAATGCTGGATTAGTGATACGGAAAGTGAGCTGGGACTGGGGACAGTCGTGGCGCTGGATACGCGCATGGTCACACTGATGTTTCCCGCCACCGGCGAAAACCGCCTCTATGCCCGTAATGATTCTCCGGTCACCCGCGTGATTTTTAATCCGGGTGATACCGTCACCAGCCACGAAGGCTGGCAGATGCAGGTTGATGAAGTCCGCAACGAAAACGATTTAGTGACTTACATCGGCACGCGTCTTGATACTGACGAAAGCAACGTGGTGCTGCGCGAAGTGATGCTCGACAGCAAACTGGTGTTCAGCAAACCACAGGATCGCCTGTTTGCCGGCCAGCTGGACCGCATGGATCGCTTCGCCCTGCGCTTCCGCGCACGCAAATACCAGAGCGAACAGTATTGCCTGCCGATTAGCGGCCTGCGCGGCATGCGCACCAACCTGATTCCGCATCAGCTGCACATCGCGCATGACGTAGGTCGCCGCCACGCGCCGCGCGTGCTGCTGGCCGATGAAGTCGGCCTCGGTAAAACCATTGAAGCCGGGATGATTATTCAGCAGCAGCTGCTGGCCGGACGCGCTGAGCGCGTGCTGATCGTGGTGCCAGAAACCCTGCAGCACAGTGGCTGGTGGAAATGCTGCGCCGCTTCAACCTGCGCTTTGCCCTGTTTGACGACGACCGCTACACCGAAGCGCAGCACGACAGCGATAACCCGTTTGATACCGAGCAGCTGATTATCTGCTCGCTGGATTTTGTCCGCCGCAA
The DNA here is from genome assembly GCF_059731155.1 of Type-A symbiont of Plautia stali. Taxonomy (NCBI): domain Bacteria; species Type-A symbiont of Plautia stali. The sequence goes on from NZ_AP035891.1 coordinate 3,810,611, forward strand.
CAAACAGCGGCTGGAGCTACTGGCCGAAGCCGACTGGGACCTGCTGGTGGTCGACGAAGCGCATCATCTGGCGTGGAGCGAAACCGCGCCGAGTCGCGAATATCAGGTTATCGAACAGCTGGCGGAAAAGACCGCCGGCGTGCTGCTGCTGACCGCGACGCCGGAACAGCTGGGCATGGAGAGCCACTTTGCCCGTCTGCGCCTGCTGGACCCGAATCGTTTCCACTATTTCGCTCAGTTCGTGGCCGAGCAGCAGCACTATCGCCCGGTGGCTGACGCCGTCAGCACGCTGCTGGCCGATCACGCCATCAGCAAAGACGAGATGAACCTGATCAACGATCTGGTCGGCGAGCAGGATATCGAGCCGCTGCTGCAGGTGGCGAACAGCGATCGCGACGGCAAAGACGACGCGCGTAAAGAGCTGATTTCGATGCTGATGGATCGCCACGGCACCAGCCGCGTGCTGTTCCGCAACACCCGTAACGGCGTGAAGGGTTTCCCGAAACGTGAACTGCATCAGATTCGCCTGCCGCTGCCGGCGCAGTATCAGACGGCGATTAAAGTCTCCGGCATCATGGCGGCGCGCAAAACGGTGGAAGAGCGCACGCGCGACATGCTGTATCCGGAGCAGATTTATCAGGAATTTGAAGGCGACAGCGGCACTTGGTGGAACTTCGACCCGCGCGTTGAGTGGCTGATGGGCTACCTCACCAGCAACCGTAAAGAGAAAGTGCTGGTGATTTGCGCCAAAGCGGCCACTGCGCTGCAGCTGGAGCAGGTGCTGCGCGAGCGCGAAGGCATCCGCGCCGCGGTGTTCCATGAAGGGCTATCGATTATCGAACGGGACCGCGCGGCCGCCTTCTTGGCTTCGCAGGAAGATGGCGCACAGTGCTGCTGTGTTCGGAGATCGGCTCGGAAGGGCGTAACTTCCAGTTCGCCAGCCGGCTGGTGATGTTCGATTTACCGTTTAACCCGGATCTGCTGGAGCAGCGTATTGGCCGTCTCGATCGTATCGGCCAGCTGCATGACATCCAGATTCTGGTGCCGTGGCTGGAGAAAACCGCCCAAGCGGTGCTGCTGTGCTGGTACCACGAAGGGCTGGACGCGTTTGAGCACACCTGCCCGACCGGCCGCACCATCTACGACAGCGCCTATGCGCAGCTGATTGAGTATCTGGCCGCGCCGGACAACCCACAGGGGCTAGACGACTTTATCGCCCAGAGCCGCAAACAGCATGACACGCCGAAGGCGCAGCTGGAGCAGGGACGCGACCGTCTGCTGGAGCTGAACTCAAACGGCGGCGAAGCCGCACAGGCGCTGGCCGATGCCATCTGCGAGCAGGATAACGACACCGAGCTGGTGAACTTTGCGCTCAACCTGTTTGATATCGTCGGTATCAACCAGGAAGATCGCAGCGATAATCTGATCGTCCTGACGCCGTCTGACCACATGCTGGTGCCGGATTTCCCCGGCCTGCCGGAAGATGGCTGCACCGTAACCTTTAACCGTAACCAGGCGCTGTCACGCGAAGATACCCAGTTCATTACCTGGGAACATCCGCTGATTCGCAACGGCCTCGACCTGATTCTCTCCGGCGATACCGGCAGCTGTGCGCTGTCGCTGCTGAAGAACAAGGCGCTTCCGGTGGGCACGCTGCTGGTAGAGATGATCTATGTGGTAGAAGCGCAGGCGCCGAAACACCTGCAGCTTACCCGCTTCCTGCCGCCCACGCCGGTCCGCCTGCTGATGGATCGCGCCGGAAATAACCTCGCCGGGAAGGTGGAGTTCGAAAGCTTTAACCGTCAGCTCAACGCGGTCAACCGCCATACTGGCAGTAAGCTGGTGAACGCAGTGCAGCAGGATGTGCATCACATCCTGACGCAGGCGGAAAAAGTCATCGTGCCGGAAGCGCAGGCGCTGATTGCGGCGGCCAAAGTTGAGGCCGATGAGAAGCTGAGCGCCGAGCTGTCGCGCCTTGAAGCGCTGAAAGCGGTCAACCCCAACATCCGTGATGATGAAGTTGATGCGCTGGAGAGCAACCGCGAGCAGGTGCTGGCCAGCCTCGGTGAAGCCGGCTGGCGGCTGGATGCGCTGCGTCTGATCGTTGTTACACACCAATAATCGCTGAGGCCGCGCCCAATCATGCTGATGGAACCATACAATCCGCCGCTCGACCCCTGGCTGCATATTCTGTATCAGGACGAGCACATCATGGTGGTCAACAAGCCGAGCGGTTTGCTGTCGGTGCCCGGCCGCCTTGAGGAGCACAAGGACAGTGTGATGACGCGCATCCAGCGTGATTTTCCGCAGGCGGAGTCGGTGCACCGGCTCGATATGGCCACCAGCGGTGTGATTGTAGTGGCGCTGACCAAGGCGGCCGAGCGCGAGCTGAAGCGGCAGTTTCGCGAACGCGAGCCTGCGAAGCAGTATGTGGCACGCGTCTGGGGACATCCGGCGGCGGAACAGGGCATGATCGATCTGCCGCTGATTTGCGACTGGCCTAACCGGCCGAAGCAGATGGTGAGTGTGGAGCTGGGTAAACCGGCGCAGACGGAGTATCAGGTGCTGGCTTATGACGCCGATAACAGCGCGCGGGTGCAGCTGAAGCCGATCACTGGCCGTTCACACCAGCTGCGCGTGCACCTGCTGGCGCTGGGGCATCCGATTCTCGGCGATCGCTTCTATGCACATCCCGAGGCGTTAGCCATGGCACCGCGCCTGCAGCTACATACCGAATCGCTGACCATTACCCATCCGGCGTTTGGCAACAGCATGACGTTTCGCCAGCCGGCAGATTTTTAAGGGGCCACAGCCCCTTATTTAAAGCCCTTCTCTTTGCGAATTAGGTCGTACGCGGCCTGAATCTCCTGCGCTTTCTGCTTCGCCATCTCCATCATCTCCGGCGGCAAACCTTTCGCCACCAGCTTATCCGGATGGTGCTGGGCCATCAGCTTGCGGTAGGCGCGCTTGATGGTGGTGCTGTCGTCGCTGCTTTTGACTCCCAGCACGCTGCAGGCATCTTCCAGCGTCGGGCCACGTTTCGTCTGTTGATAAGCGCCGCCGCCGTACGACGAACCGCCACCAAACTGCTGACCGCCCTCCATCATGCGCAGAAACTGGTCGAACTGCGCGCGGGAAATCCCCAGCTCTTCCGCGATGACGTACAGCACCTGACGCTCGTTGGGATGCAGTGAACCATCAGCAAACGCCGCCTGGATTTGAATTTCCAGAAACATCCGAATCAGGTCGAAACGGCCAAAGCAGGCGCTGCGCAGCTTGTTACGTAACGGATATTCGCTCTGCTTACCTTCACGAAACGCACGCTGTGCCGCGGTACGCGCATCGCCATGCAGCTGCATGCGATCCATAAATAAAGAGGCAATCTGGATATCCGCTTCGGTGACGCGCCCTTTTGACTTGGTCAGATGGCCCATCACCTGGAACGTGGTGCTGAAGAACAGGGTCTGACGCGCCTGATTATTGGCGAAGTAGCCCTGTCCTTTTACGCTGCGCACTTTGTCAAACAGATGACCAATGATCAGACCCAGTACGATGCCCCAAAAGCCTACTCCGGAAAGTAAGCCGAGAGCCAGACCAATAACTTTTCCCCAGTAGCGCATAAACTCCTCAATTCGCCATGCTTGCGGCTGAAAATTGCATTATCATACCTGTCATTTATCTCCGCGCCTAACGGCAACGCAGGCAGAGCAGGATTAACACTGGCGCAACGCCGGGCGGTACGTTAGTCTCTGTCCGGATTGTCGGCATGATGCCAGTTTTCATGGAATTATCGAAACCGCGTATGAAAAAACGTATACCTACCCTGCTGGCTACCATGATTGGTGCAGCGCTTTATAGTCAGCATGCACTGGCCGACGATCTGATGTCGCAGTGTATGCTGGGCGTGCCGAGCTACAACAGCCCGCTGGTCAGTGGCGACGCGAATTCGCTGCCGGTAACCATCAACTCTGACTCAGCAAAAGGGAACTATCCGAACGACGCGGTGTTCACCGGTAATGTTGATGTGCAGCAGGGGAACAGCCGTCTGGTTGCCGACGAGATGCAGCTGCATCAGCGTCAGCAGGACGGACAAACGACGCCGGTGCGTACCGTCGATGCGCTGGGTAATGTGCACTATGACGACAACCAGGTCATCCTGAAAGGTCCGAAAGCTTGGTCCAATCTGAACACCAAAGATACCAACGTGTGGAACGGTAATTATCAGATGGTCGGCCGTCAGGGGCGCGGTGATGCTGACCAGATGAAACTGCGCGGTAATAATCGCTATACCATTTTGGAAAACGGCAGCTTTACCTCCTGTCTGCCGGGTTCCAACAGCTGGAGCGTGGTCGGTTCTGAAGTGATTCAGGACCGTGAAGAAGAAGTGGCGGAGATCTGGAATGCGCGCTTCAAGCTCGGCAACGTGCCGGTGTTTTACAGCCCGTATCTGCAATTGCCGATTGGCGACCGCCGCCGCTCCGGCTTCCTGATCCCCAATGCGAAATACGGCAGCAACAACGGCTTCGAATTCATGCTGCCGTACTACTGGAACATCGCGCCTCAGGCCGATGCCACCATTACGCCGCACTACATGAGCAAGCGCGGTCTGCAGCTGCAGAACGAGTTCCGCTACCTGACGCAGTTTGGTGCCGGCCTGTTAGAGCTGGACTATCTGCCGTCTGACAATCAGTACAACAAAGATAAAGCCGCGCGACCGGCGGTGCAGAACGACAGCAACGACAACCGCTGGCTGTTCTACTGGCGTCACTCAGGCGTCTACGATCAGCACTGGCGCTTCAACGCGGACTACACCAAAGTCAGCAATCCTTATTACTTCAAGGACCTGGATTCGAAGTACTACAGCTCGACTGACGGCTACGCCACGCAGAAATTCAGCGTAGGCTACGCTGACACCAACTGGGATGCGACGCTGTCCAGCAGAGACTTCCAGGTGTTTGGTAATACCAGCAGCCAGAACGTGTATCGGGCGATGCCACAGCAGCTGGATGTCAATCTGTACCAGAACGATATCGGGCCGTTTGACGGTCGCATCTATGCGCAGGCGGTGAAGTTCACTAACGTCAATAACAGAATGCCGGAAGCGACGCGTTTGCACATCGAGCCAACGCTCAACCTGCCGCTGTCCAACGGCTGGGCCAGCTTGGATACCGAGGCAAAGCTGCTCGCGACGCATTACCAGCAGGATAACGTTAACTACTACAACGAAAATATCGATACCACCCGCACCAATCAGCTGAAAGAGTCGGTCAACCGCACCCTGCCGCAGTTCAAGGTAGATGGTCGCCTGGTATTTGACCGCAATATGGACTGGGCCGAAGGCTACACCCAGACGCTGGAACCGCGCGTGCAGTACCTGTATATCCCGTACCGCAACCAGAGCAACATCTATCCGTACGACTCAACGTTGCTGCAGACCGACTACACCGGCCTGTTCCGCGATCGCACCTACAGCGGCCTCGATCGTATCGCTTCGTCTAACGAAGTGGCGACCGGCGTGACCACGCGTATTTATGATAACGATCTGGTTGAACGTTTTAACGTTTCCGTGGGTCAAATCTACTCGTTTACCCCGTCTCGTACCGGCGTAAACCAGACGAATAAAGAAGATGATACCGGTAGCCTGGTGTGGGCGGGTGATACTTACTGGAAAGTCAGCGATCGCTGGGGCGTGCGCGGCGGCCTGCAATACGATACGCGGCTGGACAACGTTTCCCTGGGCAATGCCATTGTGGAATACCGTCGTGATGCCGACCGTATGGTGCAGCTGAGCTATCGCTACAGCAGCCCGGAGTATGTAGCGCAGGCGTTGAATAACCCGAGCTATGTCACTAACCCGATCTACAAAAACGGTATTTCGCAGGTGGGCGCCACGGCCAGCTGGCCGATTGCCGATGCCTGGTCGCTGGTGGGTGGTTACTACTATGACACCCGCAACAGCCGTCCGGCCGAGCAGTTAGTCGGTCTGCAGTACAGCTCCTGCTGCTACGCCATTCGTCTGGGTTACGAACGCAAGATCAACGGTTGGGAAAACAACGACAGCAAGTATGACAACCAAATCTCATTCAACATTGAGCTGCGTGGTCTGAGTTCTAACTATGGCTTAGGCACCAATGAAATGCTGCGTCAGGGCATCATCCCTTATCAGCGCGCTTTCTGATGTTGTGATATTTGACAGGCGATCCCGCAGTGCGGAAACAACAATGGATAAAGTATGAAGAACTGGAGAATGCTGATTCTTGGTGTGGCGATCACCGCTAACACTGCGTTCGCAGCCCCACAGATGGTCGATAAAGTTGCCGCAGTCGTGAACAACGGCGTGGTGCTGGAAAGTGACGTAGACAACATGCTGCGCACGGTGAAGTCACAGGCGCAGCAGGCTGGTCAGCAGCTACCGGATGACAAAACCCTGCGTCATCAGTTCCTTGAACGCCAAGTCATGGACGCCATCATTCTGCAGATGGGCGAAAAAGCCGGTCTGCAGGTGAGCGATCAGCAACTGGATCAGGCGATCCAGAGCATCGCCGCGCAGAACCGCATGAGCGTTGATCAGCTGCGCAGCCGTCTGGCCTATGACGGGATGAACTACAACGATTATCGCGCGCAGATCCGCAAAGAGATGCTGATCTCCGAAGTGCGTAACAATGAAGTGCGCCGTCGCGTCACCATTCTGCCGCAGGAAGTGGATACGCTGGCTAAGCAGATTGGCTCGCAGAATACCCAGGGCACCGAACTTAACATCAGCCAGATTCTGCTGCCGCTGCCGGAAAATCCAACCCAGCAGCAGGTTGATGACCAAGAAGCGCTGGCGCGTCAGCTGGTGGGTGAACTGAAAGGCGGTGCCGATTTCGGTAAACTGGCCGTGACCTACTCTGCCGATCCGCAGGCGCTGAAAGGCGGCAACATGGGCTGGGGCAAAATTGAAGAGCTGCCAACGCTGTTCTCGCAGACGCTGAGCAGCGCGAAGAAAGGCGACATCGTCGGCCCAATCCGCTCCGGCGTTGGCTTCCATATCCTGAAAGTGAACGATCTGCGCGGCGAGAGCAAAAACATCTCGGTTACCGAAGTGCTTGCACGCCACATTCTGCTGAAGCCGTCACCGATCCTTACCGACGATCAGGCGCGCCAGAAGATCGAGCAGATCACCGCAGACATTAAGAGTGGCAAAACCACCTTCGCCGCTGCCGCGACACAGCTCTCCGACGATCCGGGTTCAGCGAACCAGGGCGGCGACCTCGACTGGGCGTCACCGGAAATCGACGATCCGGCGTTCCGTGATGCGCTGCTGAAGCTGCAGAAAGGCCAGGTCAGTGCGCCGGTGCACTCCTCCTTCGGCTGGCACCTGATTCAGCTGCTGGATACCCGTCAGGTAGATAAAACCGATGCAGCACAGAAAGAGCGCGCTTACCGTCTGCTGTTCAACCGTAAGTTTGCCGAAGAAGCGCAAACCTGGATGCAGGAACAGCGCGCCAGTGCTTACGTGAAGATTCTGGATGGCAATGGTCAGTAATTATCGTGTGGCGATCACGCCCGGCGAACCCGCCGGGATTGGTCCCGATCTCGCCGTTACGCTGGCTCAGCGTGACTGGCCGGTTGAGCTAGTGGTGTGCGCAGACGGCGATGTGCTGCGCCAGCGCGCGGCTCAACTGGGTTTGCCGCTGACGCTGCGTGACTATCAGCCCGGCGTGGCACCGCAGCCGCAGCAGGCCGGTACGCTGACGCTGCTGCACATCGCGACGGCGCAGCCGGTGACCGCCGGCGAACTGACGGTCGCCAACGGTCATTACGTACTGGAGACGCTGGCCCGCGCCTGCGACGGTTGCCTCAGCGGCGAGTTTGCCGCGCTGGTGACCGGTCCGGTACACAAAGGCGTGATCAATGACGCCGGCATCCCCTTCACCGGCCACACCGAGTTCTTTGCTGAGCGCGCCGGTGGCGATCGCGTGGTGATGATGCTGGCGACCGAAGCGTTGCGCGTGGCGCTGGCCACCACGCATCTGCCCCTGAAGGATGTCGCAGACGCCATCACCCGTGACAGCCTGCATGAAGTCATCACGATCCTGCATCAGGATTTGCAGCATAAGTTTGGTCTCCCGCAGCCGCATATTTTTGTCTGCGGGCTCAATCCCCATGCCGGCGAAAGCGGTCACATGGGCCGGGAAGAGATCGATACCATCATCCCGGCGCTCGACGAACTGCAACAGCAGGGCATCCAGCTCACCGGCCCGTTACCGGCGGATACGCTGTTTCAGCCGAAATATCTGCAGCACGCTGATGCGGTGCTGGCGATGTATCACGACCAAGGCCTCCCGGTGCTAAAATTTCAGGGATTTGGTCGCGCGGTGAATATCACCCTCGGCCTGCCATTTATCCGTACCTCTGTTGACCACGGCACCGCGCTGGAACTCGCCGGTCTGGGCAGCGCAGAGCCGGTCAGCTTTATTACGGCGCTTAACCTCGCCATCACTATGATCAAGAGCAGTAATGAATAATCGCGTCCATCAGGGGCACTACGCCCGTAAACGTTTCGGGCAGAACTTTCTGAACGATCAGTACATTATCGACAGCATCGTCTCCGCTATTCATCCACAGAAGGGTGAAGCCATGGTGGAGATTGGCCCAGGGCTGGGTGCGTTAACCGAGCCGGTGGGCGAGCGTCTTGATGCGCTGACTGTCGTCGAGCTGGACCGCGACCTTGCCGCGCGTTTGCAGACGCATCCGTTCCTCGGTCCTAAGCTGACGATTTATCAGCAGGATGCTATGACCTTCGACTTCTCCGCGCTGTCAAAGGAGCAGGGTCAGCCGCTGCGCGTGTTTGGCAACCTGCCGTACAACATCTCGACGCCGCTGATGTTCCACCTTTTCAGCTATACTGGTTCGATTAAAGATATGCACTTCATGCTGCAGAAAGAGGTGGTTAACCGTCTGGTAGCCTGCCCGGGCAGCAAAGCTTACGGGCGTCTCAGCGTGATGGCGCAATATTATTGTCAGGTAATTCCGGTGCTGGAAGTGCCACCACAATCGTTCACCCCGCCACCGAAAGTGGATTCAGCGGTGGTGCGTCTGTTGCCCTTTACCCAGCCACCGTATCCGGTCAGCGATGTGCGTTTACTGGGCCGTATCACCACCGAAGCGTTTGGTCAGCGACGCAAAACCCTGCGCAACAGCCTGGGACACCTGTTCACGGCCGGTGCGCTGGATGAACTCAACATCGACGCCTCGCTGCGGGCAGAAAATGTCACCGTGGCGCAGTATTGCCAGCTGGCAAACTGGCTGGGCCATCATCAGGCTGAATCTGCGGAGAACTGAGTGCATGAGTGAACTGGCTCGCGTTTGTGTTCAGGTACTGAGTCAGTATGTGGAATCGCAATCCTCTCCCGATGAGGATCGCTACGTGTTCGCTTACACCATCACTATTCGTAATCTCGGGCGCAACAGCGTACAGCTGCGCAGCCGCTACTGGCTGATCACCAATGGCAACGGGCGCGAGACTGAAGTACAAGGTGAAGGCGTGGTCGGTGAGCAGCCGCATATTGCGCCCGGCAATGAGTTTCAGTACACCAGCGGTGCGATTCTGGAAACGCCAATGGGCACCATGCAGGGACACTATGTGATGATCGACGAAGAGGGCGAGACCTTCCACGTGGAGATTCCGGTGTTCCGCCTCGCGGTGCAAACCCACATTCACGAATTCCTCCTCCGCCCGGCCAGTCCGGGCGGCGCGTTCTCATCGGACTGACTTAATGAGTACATACCTGATTGGCGATATTCACGGCTGTTATGACGAATTACGTGCGCTGCTGGCGCAGGTCAATTTCGATGCGCAGCAGGACGAGCTATGGCTGACCGGCGACCTGGTGGCGCGCGGTCCGGGTTCGCTTGAGGTACTGCGCTACGTCAAGTCGCTCGGAGACTGTGTGCGCATGGTGCTGGGCAACCATGACCTGCATTTGCTGGCAGTGTATGCCGGTATCAGCCGTAACAAGCCCAAGGATCGCCTGACGTCCCTGCTGGAAGCGGAAGATGCCGACGAGCTGATTAACTGGCTGCGTCGCCAGCCGCTGCTGCAGGTGGATGAAGAGAAAAAGCTGCTGATGGCGCATGCTGGCATTACGCCGCAGTGGGATCTGGAGACGGCACAGCAGTGCGCACGCGAAGTTGAGGCGGTATTGTCCAGCGACAGCTATCCGCTGTTTCTCGATGCCATGTATGGCGACATGCCGAACAACTGGACACCGGAGCTGAGCGGACTGGCGCGCCTGCGTTTCAGCACCAATGCGCTGACGCGCATGCGCTTCTGTTTCCCCAATGGTCAGCTCGATATGATTTGCAAAGAGGCACCCGCCTCAGCGCCGCCGCCGCTGAAACCATGGTTCCAGGTGCCCGGCAAAATCGGCAGCGATTATACGCAAATCTTTGGTCACTGGGCTTCGCTGGAAGGAAAAGGCACGCCAGAGCATGTGATCGGGCTCGACACCGGCTGCTGCTGGGGCGGAACGCTGACCCTGCTGCACTGGGAGAGCGGTCAGTATTACACCCAGGTCTCGAACCGTGACCAGGCAATGGCGGAAAGCGTGGTGAATGCGCCTCCCCCCTGAGCAATATGCAGTAAACAAAAAGCCCCGCGATGTTAGCGGGGCTTTTTTTCGGTCGCCATAAATGGCGACCCAACAACGACAATCTGTACCGTGACAGCCATCAGCCTGATATCGAACGATTTTATCGCGTCATAAACAGCGATTGATCCCTGTCGTTGTAGGGTGCGCATTCATGCGCACCTGGCCACTATCAACGGCGGCGATCCAGAATCTCAAAGCAGTAACTGTGCGAATTCTGCGCATCGGCATCGTGGAACTCACTGAAAGTCGACTGCCACTCGTCCGGCTCGTAGTCCGGGAACTGGGTGTCGCCTTCCACTTCCGCATCAATATGCGTCAGATAGAGACGATCGGCGCGCGCCAGCATCTGCGCATAAATCCGGCCACCGCCAATCACCATGATCTCTTCTGCCTCACCCGCTGCGGCAATCGCCTCTTCCGGCGACGTCACCCAGGTCACGCCGTCATAGTTGCCGGGCTGGCTGCTGACCACAATATTCAGGCGTCCCGGTAACGGGCGACCAATCGATTCAAAGGTCAGACGGCCCATAATCACCGGTTTGTTCAGCGTGTTGCGCTTGAACCACGCGAGGTCGGCAGGCAGGTGCCATGGCATGGCGTTTTCCATGCCAATAATACGATCTGCTGCCAGTGCCGCGATCAAACTAATCATGTTAAAAGACCTACAGGAAAAAATTGGCGCAATGATACGTAAAGGTGAAACTTTCGTCGATAGGACGACCGTGCTATTTACGTAAAGCCCGCTTGGCTCGGCGTTTTGTCTGACCGACAGAGTTTTACTCCGGCTTTGCGGCAGTTAGCGGAAAGAGCCGCCAGAATTCGCGGTGAAGGCGCTACAACTCAGGGTGATGCTCCACGCTGCCCGCGCGCTGTGTAAAGAAAAGCGCACTGTGCCCGCCACAAAAAAAACGGCTCCCGCAAGAGCCGTTGATTTACGCATCAGAAATCGTAGCGCAGGCGCACCAGATTAACGTTGCCCAGAGATTTATCGGTACTGGAGGTGATCACGTACTCGTAGTCGACGCGGAAACCGTAGTCGAGCTGCGCGCTGACGCCCACGCCGTTATCGATACGCTTGTAGTTACGTCTGTTGACGAACTCCAGGCGATCGCCCATGAAGTAAGGCTGGATGCTCTTCACGGCATACTGGCCGATCGGGAATTTATAACCGGCGAAGTATTCAACGCCCCACGCATCATCCGCGAAGTAGTTGTTGACGATGTTGAGTTTGGTTGGCGAGAAATTCTGATACCAGCCCGCACCGGCCGACAGCGTCCAGTTGTCCGGCGTCCAGCTCAGCGCGGTGCCGTAGATATTCTGGTCGTAACGCTTGCTGTCGCCATTGCCCGGATTGCGGATATCCGCGCGGGTGTAGTTCCACGCAGTGCCCCACGCCAGATCTTTGGTGATGTGATAGTTCACACCCAGCGAACCGCCGCCCTTGCGCTTGTAGCGCAGGCTGTTGCCCGGCAGATAGTCGTTATCTTCAAACAGATAAGCGGCATAGACATCCACATCGCCAAAGGCGTTTTTATACTTCAGCATCTTGCGCGAGCGGTAAGATCCGTCGTAGTCACCGTTGATGCCGTTGCCCGGAGCCTGGGCCAGCATATCGTAGTCCCAGATATCGGTTTTAGCGCCGACGACATCGTAATAAACGATGTTCTGCTGGCCAAAATAGAGCTCGCCCAGCGATGCGCTTTTGAAACCGGTGTACAGCTGGCGACGCGTGGTGTTATGGGCGCCGTCCGCATAGTAGTTATCCCAGCCCCACCATGCCGGGAAGTTAACGCCCAGCGGGAGTAACCCACCCAGCTGACATCGTCAAACAAGTAGTAGTTGGCGCTGAAGCGGAAACGTGAGCCGCCGTCGTAGCCGTTACGCTTATATGATTTATCGTTAACCCCATTCTGATGCAGATACAGATACTGCGGACGAATACTGCCGCCCACTTTGAAATCAAGACTGCTAAGGGGATCGCCGGCCTGCGGATCCTGCTTCAGCAGGGTGATTTCCGCCTGACTGGCGAGTGGTGCAGCAACAAGTAACGCAGCCACTGCGCTGAGAGTGAAAGCACGCATTTTCATTTTTATATCCCGTTAAGGTGAACGCTCTATGATTGAGCAGCGAAATAGTACGGTGCGCTTAGCGGGGAGGTATTTATAATTTTGTGCGGATATGCCTGAATGTAACTGGTTTCGCATCAACTGATAAAAATCATGTCAAATAAATAGATTTGTAACGTATAACCTTATGCAGCATAGGCAAAACAGCCAAAAAAAAACGGCCCGCGCGGGGCCGTTTAGCATCTGGCAAAGCAGTTTAGCCTTTGATCTGCGCGTGCATTTCCTGCACCGAAATCACTTTTTCGGTCGGGTCCGCATTCAGCGCCATCGCGGTAGCAAAACCACCGTTCAGCGTGGTGTCGTAATGCACTTTGTACTGCAGCGCGCTGCGGCGAATCAGTTTCGAATCCTCAATCGCCTGACGTCCTGCGGTGGTGTTGACGATGTAGGTATACTCACCGTTCTTCAGGCGGTCCTGAATGTGCGGACGCCCTTCGTGCACCTTATTCACCAAGCGCGGATTAATGCCAGCTTTACCCAGCACCACGGCGGTACCGTGCGTCGCATCCAGCTCGAAGCCAAACTTCTGCAGCTTCGCGGCCAGGTCAACAATACGTTTCTTGTCGCCTTCACGCACCGACAGCAGCGCACGCCCCTGCTTCTTCATATTGCTTTGCGCGCCCAGCATAGCTTTGCTGAATGCTTCCGCAAAGGTGCGGCCCACGCCCATCACTTCACCGGTCGAACGCATTTCCGGACCAAGAATCGGGTCCACGCCCGGGAATTTGTTGAACGGCAGCACCACTTCTTTCACCGAGTAGTACGGCGGAATCACCTCTTCGGTCACGCCCTGTTCAGCCAGGGTTTTACCAGCCATCACGCGCGCAGCCACTTTCGCCAGCGGCACGCCGGTGGCTTTGGAGACAAACGGCACGGTACGCGCGGCACGTGGGTTCACCTCAATCAGGTAAACTTCGTTGTCCTTGACCGCAAACTGCACGTTCATCAGGCCACGTACGTTGAGTTCGAAGGCCAGCTTTTCCACCTGCTGGCGCATCACGTTCTGAATCTCAGTGCTCAGGGTGTACGCCGGCAGCGAACAGGCCGAGTCACCGGAGTGCACGCCCGCCTGCTCAATGTGTTCCATGATGCCGCCAATCAGCACGCGTTCGCCGTCGCAAATCGCATCGACGTCCACTTCCACCGCGTCATCGAGGAAGCGATCCAGCAGCACTGGCGCATCGTTGGACACGGACACCGCAGTCTGGAAGTAACGCTTGAGATCGACTTCATCATAGACGATTTCCATCGCCCGGCCGCCCAGCACATAAGAAGGACGCACCACCAGCGGATAGCCAATCCCTGCTGCTTTTTCTACCGCCTGTTCCAGCGTCGCCACCGTGGCGTTAGCTGGCTGTTTCAGCTTCAGGCGATCCACCGCCTGCTGGAAACGCTCACGGTCTTCCGCGCAGTCAATGGCATCCGGACTGGTACCAATCACCGGGACGCCAGCCGCTTCCAGCGCGCGCGCCAGCTTCAGCGGCGTCTGGCCACCGTACTGCACGATAACGCCTTTTGGCTGCTCGATGCGCACGATCTCCAGCACGTCTTCCAGCGTAACCGGCTCGAAGTAGAGACGGTCTGAGGTATCGTAATCGGTTGACACTGTTTCCGGGTTACAGTTGACCATGATGGTTTCGTAACCGTCTTCACGCAGCGCTAACGCCGCATGCACGCAGCAGTAATCGAACTCAATGCCCTGGCCGATACGGTTTGGCCCGCCGCCCAGAATCATGATTTTGTCGCGATCCTGATTAGGATTGGCTTCGCACTCTTCTTCATAGGTGGAGTACATGTAGGCGGTGTCCGTGGCGAACTCTGCCGCACAGGTATCCACGCGCTTGTAAACCGGATGCAGGTTGAACTGATGACGCAGCTTGCGGATTTCACTTTCCGCCACGCCCGCCAGCGTTGCCAGACGCACATCGGCAAAGCCTTTACGCTTCAGCGCACGCAGGAAATCCGCGCTCAGCGAGTTGACACCTTCGCGCGCCACCTGCTCTTCCAGGCGCACCAGCTCTTCAATCTGCACCAGGAACCAGCGGTCAACGTTAGTCAGGTTAAACACGCCGTCGACCGACATGCCGGCACGGAACGCATCAGCGATATACCAGATGCGGTCAGAACCGGCATCTTTCAGCTCGCGGCGGATACGGGTCAGGGCTTCGCCATCATCCAGATCCACTTTCGGGTCGAAACCGCTGGCGCCCACTTCCAGACCGCGCAGCGCTTTCTGCATCGACTCTTGGAACGTGCGGCCAATCGCCATCACTTCACCGACCGATTTCATCTGCGTGGTCAGACGGTCATTGGCACCGGCAAACTTCTCGAAGTTGAAGCGGGGAATCTTGGTGACAACGTAGTCGATGGACGGCTCGAACGAGGCCGGCGTACGGCCACCGGTGATGTCGTTCATCAGTTCATCGAGGGTAAAGCCCACTGCCAGCTTGGCCGCGACTTTGGCAATCGGGAAGCCGGTCGCTTTCGAGGCCAGCGCTGAAGAACGCGACACGCGCGGGTTCATCTCAATGACGATCAGGCGGCCATCTTTCGGGTTCACCGAGAACTGGACGTTGGAACCGCCGGTTTCGACACCGATTTCACGCAGCACCGCCAGCGAGGCGTTACGCATGATCTGATACTCTTTATCGGTCAGCGTTTGGGCAGGTGCCACGGTGATCGAGTCACCGGTGTGAATCCCCATGGCGTCAAAGTTTTCGATAGAGCAGACGATGATGCAGTTGTCGTTTTTATCACGCACCACTTCCATCTCGTACTCTTTCCAGCCAATCAGCGACTCATCAATCAGCAGCTCATTGGTTGGCGACAGATCCAGGCCGCGCTCGCAAATCTCTTCAAACTCTTCGCGGTTGTAAGCGATACCGCCACCGGTGCCGCCCATGGTAAACGACGGACGAATGATGCACGGGAAACCGACCTCTTCCGCTACCTCCAGCGCTTCTTCCATGGTGTGCGCGATACCGGAACGTGCGGTATCTAGGCAGATGCTCTTCATCGCCACGTCGAAGCGGCGACGGTCTTCGGCTTTATCAATCGCATCGGCGGTGGCACCAATCATGGTCACGCCGAACTCGGCCAGCACGCCCTGGCGCTCCAGCTCCAGCGCACAGTTCAGCGCGGTCTGGCCACCCATGGTCGGCAGCACGGCATCCGGGCGCTCTTTTTCAATGATTTTACGCACCACTTCCCAGTGGATGGGCTCGATGTAGGTCGCATCCGCCATTTCCGGGTCGGTCATGATGGTGGCCGGGTTAGAGTTCACCAGAATGACGCGGTATCCCTCTTCACGCAGCGCTTTACACGCCTGCGCACCTGAATAGTCGAATTCACATGCCTGGCCAATCACAATCGGGCCTGCGCCAAGGATCAGGATAGATTTTATGTCAGTACGTTTTGGCATCGTGGGCTCCTGATTACTTCGCGTTAGAACGGTAAGCTTCGATCAGTTCGATAAAGTGATCGAACAGCGGCGCCGCATCGTGCGGGCCTGGGCTGGCTTCCGGATGTCCCTGGAAGCTGAACGCCGGTTTGTCGGTGCGGTGAATGCCCTGTACGGTCTGGTCAAACAGGGAAACATGGGTCACGCGCAGGTTAGCCGGCAGGTTGGTTTTATCGACGGCAAAACCGTGGTTCTGCGCGGTGATCATCACGGTGTTGTTATCGAGGTCTTTCACCGGATGGTTGCCACCGTGATGGCCAAGCTTCATCTTCACGGTTTTCGCACCGCTGGCCAGCGCCAGCAGCTGATGGCCAAGACAGATACCAAACACCGGAATATCGGTTTTCAGGAAAGCCTGAATCGCGCTGATGGCGTAGTCGCACGGCTCCGGGTCGCCAGGGCCATTCGACAGGAAAATCCCGTCCGGATTCAGCGCCAGCACTTCATCTGCCGGCGTTTGCGCCGGGACAACCGTCAGGCGACAGCCGCGATCCACCAGCATGCGCAGAATGTTGCGCTTGGCGCCGTAGTCATAAGCCACCACGTGGAACGGCAGCGCATCAGCGCTTTGCTGCTCGGGCAGGCCGCCTTTCAGCGCCCAGCTCCCTTGCTGCCACGCGTAGGTTTCCGCAGTGGTCACTTCTTTCGCCAGGTCCATGCCTTTCAGGCCCGGGAACGCCTGGGCTTTCTGCAACGCCAGCGCAGCATCCGGACTGTCGCCGGCGATGATGTAGCCATTCAGCGCCCCTTTCTCACGCAGCAGGCGCGTCAGTTTGCGCGTATCGATATCCGCGATACCGACAATATTGTTGCGCTGCAGATAGGCTGACAGGCTCTCTTCGCTGCGGAAGTTGCTGGTAATCAGCGGCAGATCGCGGATGACGAGGCCCTGCGCATGGATTTGACTGGATTCTTCATCGGCGGCATTGGCACCAACGTTGCCGATATGAGGATAAGTGAGGGTGACGATCTGGCGGGAATAGGAAGGATCAGTGAGGATTTCTTGATAACCGGTCATTGACGTATTGAAAACGACCTCCCCCACTGCCGATCCCGTTGCCCCGATGGCCCGACCGTGGAATTGGGTTCCGTCTTCCAGAACCAAGAGCGCTGACTTAATCAAAACATCCTCCAGGAAATAAACAGTCACAATATATGCATATTAATTCAAAATGATGCGCTGAATCAATGCAAAAACCGCCTGACCGCTCGATTTTTGGCAAATTGCGCGCAATCTAATGATCGACCTGGTGATTGTCTACCCTGAGCAGTTATTTTTTTATATATTTCGGGCTACTGAATGTTAAAAGTAAAGCAAGGCGACAAAATAGTGAGAGATCTCCGATAAATAATCGGTTGCCTGACGCAATTAATGGCAAAACACCGACTAACTGCGTAAATTTTTGACCAAATGGTCAAAAAAAGCCATTTAACACGAAAAAAAACGCAGTTAAACTCAAAAAATAACCATCACAAACAAAAATAACAATAAGATTGCCATTTCACAGACAAAATAAAGGGCAATGAAACATTAACCCTGTTAAATCAATACCTTACCGATTGAAATAACCACATCACGATGGTTCATAACACTCACAACATCGATAAATCCAGCACATTACGCATATCATAAAGGCCGGATTTCTTGTCTTTTAACCATGCAGCAGCCTTAACTGCCCCATTGGCAAAGGTCATACGGCTGGAAGCCTTGTGCGTAATCTCTACGCGCTCGCCAATATCAGCAAACATCGCGGTGTGCTCACCGACAATATCGCCCGCGCGCACGGTCGCAAAGCCGATGGTTTGCGCCTTGCGCTCGCCGGTATGGCTTTCGCGCGCGTAAACCGCGTGCTCATCCAGCTTCCAGTGCATGGCATCAGCAATCGCCTCCCCCATCGCCAGCGCCGTGCCTGATGGCGCATCCACTTTATGGCGGTGATGCGCTTCCACAATCTCGATATCCGCATAGTCGCCCATCACTTTTGCCGCCTGCTGTAACAGGTTTAGCACCAGATTGACGCCTACGCTGAAGTTAGCGGCAAACACGATGCCGATCTCTTCAGCTGCTTCACGGATGGCTGCCTTACCGGCTTCATCAAAACCGGTGGTGCCAATCACCATCGCTTTTTGATGCTGACGGCAGAACGCCAGATACGCCAGCGTGCCTTCTGGACGGGTGAAATCGATCAGCACATCGAAATCATTCACCACCTGCAGCAGATCGTCGGTCACCCGTACGCCGGTTTTGCCGATTCCCGCCAGTTCACCGGCATCCGCCCCCAGCAGCGAGGAACCGCTGCGCGCCAGCGCCGCGCCTAACACCACGCCTTCCGCCTGCTGTGCGGCCTGAATCAGATTGCGTCCCATGCGACCCGGCGCACCAACAATAGCAATGCGGATTTCACTCATATTTATTCATTCCTGATACCAAAATATGCATGCAAAGCGTAAACAGGTTAACGGTCAGATAACAGTCACGCCACAATAATAACGGGATAATAAGAATTTTAGGCCAGCCGCGATAGATTATCAGTAAAAGCAATTCCGCCCGCTAGAAGTCACGGCTGAGGTGACAAAGGATAAAGAAAAGGCCGAACATTGTCGGCCTGTTTCTGTCAGCAATTGAAGTGCTTACTGCACGTTGCGTACGTCGACGCGCAGCTCTTTCGGCACTTCAAACACGATATTCTCTTCACGGCCAATCAGCTCAATCGCCGCTTCGCCGCCCAGCTCACGCAGGCGCTGAATTACCTGCTGCACCAGAATATCCGGAGCTGAAGCGCCGGCGGTAACGCCGATACACTGCACGCCTTTGACCCACTCTTCCTGAATATCATCTGCAGAATCAATCAGCTTCGCCAGCTTGCCGGCACGCTGCGCCAGCTCCGCCAGACGATTCGAGTTGGAGGAGTTTTTCGAGCCCACCACCAGAACCACCTCCGCATCCTGCGCCAGCACGCGCACCGCTTCCTGCCGGTTGGTGGTGGCGTAGCAGATATCATCCTTACGCGGTCCGATGATTGCCGGGAAGCGCTGACGCAGCGCGTCGATCACGTCCGAGGTATCATCCACCGACAGCGTGGTCTGCGTCATAAAGCACAGGTTGTTTTCATCTTTTACCTTTAGCCTGAACACATCCTCGGGCGACGCCACCAGATACATACCGCCGTTAGGGTTGCTGTACTGGCCCATGGTGCCTTCAACTTCCGGATGGCCGGCGTGGCCGATGAGGATCGCTTCCACGCCTTTACGGCTGGCACGCGCTACTTCCATATGCACCTTGGTCACCAGCGGACAGGTGGCGTCAAACAGCATGGTGAGGCTGCGCGCTTTCGCTTCGGCCCGCACGGCTTGGGAAACGCCATGTGCCGAGAAAATCAGGATGGCGTTGTCCGGTACTTCACTGATCTCTTCAATGAAGATCGCACCGCGCTCGCGCAGACTGCTGACCACGTAGCGGTTATGCACCACTTCATGACGCACGTAGATTGGCGCGCCATACATCTCCAGCGCCCGCTCGACAATGCTGATGGCGCGGTCGACGCCTGCACAGAAACCGCGTGGGTTAGCTAACAGGATTTGCATCGCTGGCCTCCAGCACCGGATCGATCTCCAGCACTTCAATCTCGAATTTAATGCGCTGACCCGCCAGCGGATGGTTGAAATCCACGGTAATCGAGTCACCGGAAATTTCGCGAATCACGCCCGGCATTTCGCTGCCGCCCATGCCGCTGAACAGCATGATGGCACCGACTTCCGGCTCGCCCGCGTCGATGAAATCACGGCGCGAGAAATACTGGATCAGATCCGGGCTGGCAGCGCCAAAGGCGTCTTCCGGCTCCAGCGTAAAGGCGTGCTGATCGCCCACTTTACGCCCGACCAGCTCCTGCTCCAGCGCCGCCGACAGGCTGCCATCTCCCAGACGGAACAGCGCAGGCTTGCCGTTGGCGCGCGTGGATTCAGCCGTCGAGCCATCCTCCAGCTTCAGTGTAAAATGCACCAGCAGCGCGCTGTCGCGCTGAACGATGTCTGTCATCTGTTCCCTTATTTATTCGTGACCTGTTTGCCTTTCGGGCTAAGAAAGCCCTCCAGCACCACCAGCGCCGCACCGATGCAGATACCGCAGTCGGCAATGTTAAAGGTGGAGAAGTGCCAGTCACCGACATAGAAGTCGATAAAGTCGACCACAAAGCCGTGCCAGGCACGATCAAACAGGTTACCCATCGCCCCGCCGATAATCAGCGCGTAGGCAATGTTGGTTAGTTTATTGCTGGCGCGATTGCGATACATCATCACCAGCAGCGACACCACAATGGCGATGGCGATACCAGCAAAGAACCAGCGCTGCCAACCGCCTTTGTCTGCCAGGAAGCTAAACGCCGCGCCGTAGTTTTGCGCGTAGAACAGGTTCAGGAACGGCATCAGCGGCTGGGTTTCATGCAGCATCATGTTGTTCATGACCCACTGCTTGCTGGCAAAATCGACCACGATCACCACCAGCACCAGCCATACCCAGCGCAGTCCGGTTGAGCACAGTTTACTCATCAGGCAAATTTCCGCACTTCACCGTTTCCGGCTACGTTGGTGTAGCAACGTCCACACACCGCAGCATGCTCCGGATTCTGGCCGACGTCAGTAGTGTAATGCCAGCAGCGCGGACATTTCTCGCCTTCTGCTTTATGAAGCGCGATTTTCAGACCTTTTAACAGCTCGCTCTGCTGCGCTTCGTCGCTGGCCGTCACGTAATCCGCCACGGTCGCGCCCGAGGTCAGCAGCACGAAACGCAGCTCATCGCCCAGTGCCTGCATCTTTGCCGCCAGTTCCGGATCGGCGTACAGCGTAACGGTGGCTTCGAGTGCGCCGCCGATGCGTTTGTCGCTGCGCGCCTGCTCAATCACCTTGTTCACTTCACCGCGCACTTTCAGCAGTTCTGCCCAGTACGCATCGTTCAGCGCTTCATCCTGCGCCAGACCAAAGAGGCCCTGATACCACTCTTCGGTGAACACGTACTGTGGACGCTCGCCAGGCAGATAGCCCCAGATCTCATCCGCGGTGAACGACATGATCGGCGCCATCCAGCGCACCAGCGCTTCAGCGATATGCCTCAGCGCGGTCTGACAGCTGCGACGCGCCAGGCTGTCGCCCTTCGCGGTGTACTGACGATCTTTGATCACGTCGAGGTAGAACGAGCCCATCTCGATGGAGCAGAAGTGCATCAGACGCTGCACCACTTCGTGGAAATCGTAGTTCTCGTACGACTGCACAATGTCCTGCTGTGCCGCCAGCGCACGGCCTACGGCCCAGCGATCCACCACCACCATCTCTTCCGGGCTGACGCAGTCGGTCGCCGGGTTGAAGCCTGCAAGGTTAGCCAGCAGGAAGCGCGCGGTGTTACGGATACGGCGATAGCTGTCGGCGGCCCGTTTCAGGATTTCGTCGGATACTGCCATCTCACCGGAGTAGTCGGTTGAGGCCACCCACAGACGCAGAATATCCGCGCCCAGCTTGTCCATCACGTCCTGCGGTGCCACGGTGTTGCCGATTGATTTCGACATTTTGCGGCCCTGACCGTCGACGGTGAAACCGTGGGTCAGTACCTGACGGTAAGGCGCTTTGCCTTTCATCGCCGTGGAGATCATCAGCGACGACATGAACCAGCCGCGATGCTGATCCGAGCCTTCCAGATACATATCCGGTGCGTGCCCGTCAAATTTCGGACGCGCATCCACCACCGAGAAGCTGGTCGATCCGGAGTCAAACCAGACGTCGAGGGTATCCGTCACTTTGACGTAGTGATCGGCATCATCGCCCATCAGATCGCGCGGATCGAGATCCCACCACGCCTGAATCCCGTCCTGCTCGACGCGCTGCGCCACTTTCTCCATCAGCTCCAGCGTATCCGGGTGCAGCTGCTCGCTCTCTTTATGAACGAACAGCGCCATCGGCACGCCCCAGGTGCGCTGACGCGAGATGCACCAGTCCGGACGGTTAGCGATCATCGCTTCGATACGCGCCTGGCCCCAGTCCGGGATCCACTGCACGCCTTTGATCTCTTTCAGCGACTGCGCACGCAAACCTTTCTGATCCATGCTGATAAACCACTGCGGCGTAGCACGGAAGATGATCGGCGTTTTATGACGCCAGCAGTGCGGATAGCTGTGCAGCAGTTTTTCCACGTGCAGCAGCGCGCCTTTCTCCTGCAGCAGCGCAACGATCATATCGTTGGCTTTAAATACGTTAACGCCATCTAGGGTTGGATAGGTACCCGGCAGATAAGCGCCGTCCGGCCCGACCGGGTTAGCGGTTTCGATGCCGTACTTCTGGCCAATCACATAGTCATCCGGACCGTGGCCTGGCGCGGTGTGCACCGCACCGGTACCGGCGTCCAGCGTGACGTGCTCACCCAGCACCACTTTCGACTGGATCTGCTCGAGGAACGGATGCTGGAACAGCTGCAGCTCCAGCGCGGCGCCTTTGCATTCGCCCAGCACCTGCCACTCGCTGATGCCCGCGCGTTTCAGCACGGATTCCACCAGATCTTTCGCGAGAATCAGGCTGCGGCCGGCAATCTGTACCAGCTGATAGTCGAACTCCGGATGCAGCGAGATGGCGCGGTTTGCCGGCATGGTCCACGGCGTGGTGGTCCAGATAACCAGTGAAACCGGGTCTTCCGACGCCGCAACGCCAAACTTCGAGCGTACCGCATCGGCGTCCAGCGCGTTAAACATCACGTCGATAGAAGGTGAGGTTTTGTCGTAATACTCCACTTCCGCTTCCGCCAGCGCGGAACGGCAGTCCATGCACCAGTGCACCGGCTTGGCGCCTTTGTGCAGATGGCCATTACCGATGATTTTGCCCAGCGTGCGAATGATGTTGGCTTCGGTCTGGAAATTCATGGTCAGATAAGGATGATCCCAGTTGCCGAGCACGCCAAGGCGGATGAAGTCCTTCTTCTGGCCTTCAACCTGCTCCGCCGCGTAGTTGCGGCAGGCTTCGCGGAATTCCGCCGCGCTGACTTTCTCGCCCGGCTTGCCGATCATCTGCTCAACTTTGTGCTCAATCGGTAAGCCGTGGCAGTCCCAGCCGGGAACATACGGCGAGTCAAAGCCCGCCATGCCTTTCGACTTAACGATAATATCTTTCAGAATCTTGTTAACTGAGTGACCAATATGAATGCTGCCGTTCGCATACGGAGGGCCATCATGCAGGATAAAGGTTTTTTTCCCTTTTTTGGCTGCGCGGATGATGCCGTACAGGTTGTCATCATACCAACGTTGCAGCATTCCCGGTTCGCGTTTGGCCAGATCGCCACGCATCGGGAACCCCGTTTCCGGCAAATTCAGGGTAGATTTATAGTCACTCATCAGATTTTCGGTTCCGTATTTCGGTCATTAAACCGGTGTTTTTAGCCCAAAAAATTGGCGGGCCGTCACCACATCTTTCGCAATTTGTTCTTTCAGCGCGTCCAGCGAAGCGAAACGCTGTTCGTCGCGAATCTTCTGCTTCAGCACCACTTCAATGTGGCGCCCATAAAGATTCATATGTGTGTCGAGCAGGTGAACTTCAAGCTGCTGACGCAGACCTTTTACCGTCGGGCGCGTACCAATGTTTGCCACGCCGGGAATCGGCTGCTCGCCCAGCCCCAGCACTTCTACCGCAAAGACACCTTTTACCGGCGTCACGGTGCGTCGAAGCGGGAGATTGGCGGTCGGGAAACCAATGGTGCGTCCCAGTGCATCACCGTGCACCACGCGGCCAGAAATACTGAACGGATGACCGAGCAGCTGCTGCGCCTGAGCAAAATCGTCCTGCGCCAGCGCCTGACGTACCGCCGTGCTGCTGATACGTTTGCCGCCATCACAATAGGTCTGGGTGCTGATGACCTCAAAGCCATACTCCGCACCGGCTTTCTGTAATAACAGGAAATCCCCTTGGCGACCAGCGCCAAAGCGGAAATCATCCCCCACTGCGAGGAATTTCACATTGAGCTTGTCGACCAGAAGTTCACTGATAAAGCTTTGTGCTGAGTGTGCCGCAAAACGGCGATCGAAGCGCACGCATACAACGGCATCAACGCCCGCCAGTGCGAGGTATTTGAGCTTTTCACGCAGACGCGTCAGGCGCGCCGGCGCTTTGTCGCCGGCAAACAGCTCCAGCGGCTGTGGCTCACAGAGCATCACCACCACCGGTAGGTTGCGTTTACGTCCTTCGGCAATCAACTCCGCCATCAGCGCTTGGTGGCCGCGATGCACGCCGTCAAAATTACCAATGGTCAGGACGCAGCCGCGATGCTGCTCTTTCAGATTGTAAATACCGCGGATAAACTTCATGGCTGACTCAAACCGGTGGAAATCGGCGGATTATACCCTTGAATAGCGTTCAGGTTAACCTGTCTGCGTGCCTTTCCTGCGCCTGATTCAGCGTCAGGCGCCCGCTGGCTGGCGGCTCCGGCCCCATCACAATAATTTTGTTGCGAAATACTGTATTCAGCGCGGTGTTGCTGGTAGCATCTTGCGCTATCAATTACGTAAGCGGGTGTCGTGGTTAAAACGACGCTTTATTGATTGCACAAATCCATTGACAAAAGAAGGCGCAAAAAGCATAGTCATCGGCCTTTGATTTGTCCATATAGAACACATTTGGGAGTTGGACCTTGGCTAATATCAAATCAGCTAAGAAGCGCGCCGTAACATCTGAGAAACGTCGCAAGCATAACGCGAGCAATCGTTCTATGATGCGTACTTTCATCAAGAAAGTATACGCGGCTATCGCAACCGGCGACAAAGCTGCTGCGCAGAACGCATTCAACGAAATGCAACCAATCGTGGACCATCAGGCTGCTAAAGGTCTGATCCACAAAAACAAAGCTGCACGTCATAAAGCAAACCTGACTGCTCAGATCAACAAACTGGCTTAATCGCCGTCTGTTTATCGCTTTGTTAAAAGAACCGGCGCTTCGCCGGTTTTTTTATGCCTGCCATCCGTGGCTGAACAGCGCGCTGAAGTCGCGATGACAAATTCTCTGCACCGCCGGATGCATGAATCATGCGCTCGGCAAAAATAACGTGATACTCCTCCATCACCGTCTCCAGCCTGCCGATCTCGCGCACGCTATCGTCACGATAGACGTCATCTCCGTACAGCGTCGGTGCGACAAAGATCGTATTATTCTGCGCGCCAAACGCCGTCATCAGCGCTGCATCATCAAATTCACCGAGAATCTCAACCTGTAACCCCTGGCTGTGGATCCAGTTCAGCAGCTTGCGCCCTAGCATTGAACGCCGGCCGAGCAGCAGCAGGTGCCGCTGCTCCAGACAGGCCGGAAACGGCAGCTCAGGCAGTGGCGCATTACACCAGAAGCTAACCGGACATTCGCCGAGCTTGACCGAAAACAGCCCGGCCTGCTGGGTTGAGTCAATCGGGCAGTCGGAGAGGATCATATCCAGCTTATGCTGGCTGAGCTGCTCCAGCAGCATTTCATGCGTTGATTCAAAGCAGCGCAGCTGGAGTTTCTCGCCAGCCATTACCGCCGTTTCCAGCACCTTGCTCACAAGCTGTTTTGACAGCGCATCCGCCACGCCAACATCAAACAGCAGATGCGACTCCTTGCGGTAGTTAACGATATCGAGCATTTTCTGGCTGAGCATAAACATGCGATCGGCATAGCGGAACACCAGCTGCCCCAGCTCGGTGGGCACCAGACCACGCCCCTGACGGCGAAACAGCACGCCATCCAGCTGCTCTTCCAGCGCTTTGATCTGGCCGGTTACGGTCTGCGGCGTGAGGCACAGCACTTCAGCGGCGCGCACCACCGAACCGGTTTTGCACACCTGCCAGAAGTAATAGAGATGATTAAAATTGAGCTGATTCATACCATAAAGGAGGCTTGCGCCTCTCCTTATTAGCGCAGTTTGATGCGCAGCAGCGTGTAACCCATCACCGCCGACAGCAGCGAACCGCTAAGAATGCCCAGTTTCGAGAACGTCACCAGCTGTTCATGCGCGGCGTCAAACGCCAGCGAGCTGATGAAGATCGACATGGTAAAACCGATACCGCACAGCACGCCGATCGCCATGATATCGCGAATAGTGGTGCTGCCTGGCAGCGCCGCCAGCCGCAGCTTCACCGCCAGCCAGCAGAACAGCGTGATACCTAACGGTTTACCAATCAGCAGACCGAGGATAATGCCAAGCGGCTCCGGCGACAGCACATCGCCAAAGGTGATGCCGCTGAGCGAGATCCCGGCGTTGGCAAACGCGAACAGCGGCAGGATCAGCCAGTTCACCCACGGCATCAGTCCGTGCGCCAGGTGCTCAGCCGGTGAGTGTCCCTCTTTCTCCTCCAGCGGCACAAAGAAGCCCACCACGACGCCCGCCAGCGTGGCATGCACGCCGGACTTCAGTACCGCGGTCCACAGCACCACGCCCACCAGCATATACACCGCGATGTTGCGCACGCCGCAGCGATTGAGGATCGCCAGCAGCACGATAGCGCCGCCCGCCACGCTCAGCGACAGCACTGACAGATCGCTGGTATAGAACAGCGCAATAATCACGATTGCACCGAGGTCATCAATGATCGCCAGCGCCATCAGGAACACTTTCAGCGCCGCCGGTACGCGGCTGCCGAGCAGCGCCAGCACGCCGAGCGCAAAGGCGATATCGGTGGCCGTTGGAATTGCCCAGCCGTTGCGGGCAACCTCGTTATCATGATTGAACAGCAGGAAAATGAGCGCCGGCGCAATCATGCCGCCCAGCGCAGCAATCACCGGGAAGATCGCGCGATCGCGGCTGGCCAGCTCGCCGCTGATCAGTTCGCGCTTCACTTCGAGGCCAATCAGCAGAAAGAACAGCGCCATCAGCGCATCGTTAATCCATAGCAGCAGGTTTTTGCTGATATCCAGCGCGCCGAAGCGAATCTGTACCGGCTCCGCCAGCAGATTTTGATAGCCCTGCGCGGTGGCGGCATTATTGGCCAGCACCATCGCCGCCGCCGCCGCCAGAATCAGCACCATGCCGTTGCTGGCGTCACTTTCGATAAAGCTTTTCAGCAAGCTTCGAATACTACGGGGTTTGTTCACAACTCCTCCTGAGCAGAGACATTTGGTGGAGAAGTTTAGCGGCTGAAACACCTCGTTAAAAGCAGCTTATGTCTCGTTTATTGCTCGGGATTTTCGAGTAATTCGCCAGGCCGGGCATATTGCAGCGGAGGGATGGGCTGAAAGCGGACGGAATACGGCGCTGGTCGCTAAGTCAATAGCGTGCCGTCAGGCCTGATGGTTAGTGCAGGTCAGCAGCGTCACGTCATCCGTGCGCTGCTGTGGCAGCGCATTATCGCCGGCAATCTCATGCTGGGCGCAATGTAGCTGATGCGGATGCAGGCCGCCCGGCGGTGAGAAAGGCTCAGCCATCTGGGCACTTGCTAGCGCGGAAAACGCCACAAGCGCTGTTGAAAGTAACAACGGTAGAAGTCGCATAATTTTTTGTCTTTTCACTATAACGGTCCGGAATGTACCAGGCATGCAGGTGATGATCCAGCCTGAGAGGTGGCAAACAGTGTTTTCCACGGTCAGTCAGGTTTCAGTGAAGGATTTTACGCCACTCAGGCGCAGGAATTTATAAAATTGTGCGGTTTATCACAGTTTACCGCACGATTTATGCATTATCCGACTTTAACCGGAATGTAAAAGGTGCCCTGTAGCAGATCCGGCGTGCTGTAACGCAGGTCCAGCTTAATCAGATCCTTGCCCGGCCGCCGCGCCACGCCGAGTGCGGGCAGGTGGTTGTAGTACACCTCTGCGGTGAACGCATTGATCTCTTCCGGCGCGCCGTGCCAGTCAATCTCTGCATACAGTCCACTCTCACCGGTCCAGTTCTGTACATTGCCGGTCAGCACGTCGGCGTACTGGCTTTCCAGCGCCTGGAACAGGCTGATATGCTGCTGATCGCTGGAGTTAACCCCCGGGCTGAACTGGAAACCGAGCCAGCCACGCTGCACGTGCTGGCCGGCGAAGGCGATGAAATCACGCGTATGCTGCGCCACCACGTGATTATGGTGGTCAATGTATTCGCCGAAGCGGCACTCCCACTCAATCACTTCTCCGCACAGCTTCAGCTCCGGCTTCTCTGCCAGTCGGGCGCTCACCCACTGCCGCTGGGTTGAGATGCGGCTGTGGAAGTCTTTCATCTGCATCTCAGGAATGCGGCGATAAGCGCCCGGCGTCATGGCGAAGTGGCTTTTAAACACCCGGGTAAAGTTTTGCTGATTATCAAAGCCAAACCGCACGGCGATATCAATAAGCGGCATGCTGGTCAGGCGCAGTGCCATAGCAGAGAGTGTCAGACGACGGTTGCGCGTGTAAGAGGCCAGCGTCTGGCCGGTCATCTCTTTGAACATGCGCTGCATGTGCCACTTGGAGTAACCGGATTTCAGGGTAATCAGATCGATGTTGAGCTCGTCGGTCAGATTGGCCTCGATCCAGTCCACCAGATCGTTGATGTACTGTTTTTTCAGATTCAGGCTGAGCATTTTTTTTAATTGAATGGGTTGGGAAAGGCGGTGCTTTTGCGTAATCCGTCACATAAATATAACAAAATCGTATGGATAACGTAAGGAAGAGTAAAGACAGCGAGACGGGAAAAGCATTAATTGCTTAGGTGACTAACTTTTATCTTCTTAAAGGCATCGCGTCGTTGAGCAGTAATTTGCCTGCGCATAGCGGTGCGCATTAATGCGCCCCCCGTAAAATCGTGCATCACCTTGCAGGGTCGCCATTTATGGCGACCGATAAGGCCGGGCAGGCGTGCCTGCCCTCATCAACAACTCAGTGCGAACGCATGCCCGCTGCCGTCATCATCATACGAAACAGTGATGCCACCACGCCCAGTGCCAGCACGCTTGCGCCGTAGATGATTACTAACCACAGCACGCGCTTCCACCAGGGGGCTTTCGTTTCAGTGGGGTTGTTCATATTGCTGACCTCGGTTTGCATCTCAGTGGTATCCTTCGTCGGCTTTGATTTTTCCGCGGAACACGTAGTAACTCCAGAAGGAGTAACCCAGAATCACCGGAATAATCAGTAAGCTACCGACCAGCATAAAGGTCTGACTCTGCGGCGGTGACGCGGCTTGCCAGATGGTGATCGACGGCGGAATAATGTGCGGCCACACGCTAATACCGAGGCCGGAGAAGCCGAGAAACACCAGCGCCAGCGTCAGCAGGAACGGCGAATAGTGCGCCTCACGCTTAATGGCGCGCACGATGCCCCACGAACACAGCAGCACCAGCACCGGCACCGGCAGGAACCAGAACAGGTTAGGACGGCTGAACCAGCGGTGCGCAATCGCATCGTGGGTGAACGGCGTCCACAGGCTGATAATGCCGACAATCAGCAGCAGCGCGATCACCAGCGGCGTCGCCAGCGCGGACATCTTACGGTGCAGCTCATGCTCGGTTTTCATGATCAGCCAGGTACAGCCCAGCAGCGCATACGCCACCACCAGACCGACGCCGCAGAACAGCGGGAACGGCGCCAGCCAGTCCATCGCCGAGCCGGCAAACTCGCGCCCTTTCACCGGGAAGCCGTCGATAATCGCACCGACCGCAACGCCCTGACTGAAGGTCGCCAGCAGTGAACCGGCGATAAATGATTTATCCCAGAACGCGCGATGTTCTTCCGTGGCCTTAAAGCGGAACTCAAACGTCACGCCACGGAAAATCAGGCCAATCAGCATCGCGGTGAGCGGAATGGCCAGCGCATCGGCAATTACCGAATAGGCCAGCGGGAACGCACCGTACAGACCGGCACCGCCCAGCACCAGCCAGGTTTCGTTGCCATCCCACACCGGCGCAACGGTGTTCACCATCATGTCGCGCTCAACCGCATCTTTATTGAACGGGAACAGGATGCCGATGCCAAGATCGAAGCCATCCATCACGATATACATCAGGGTGGCGAACACGATAATGGCGAACCAGATAATGGAGAAATCGATCATTTATTTACCCTCCTGCGGTTCGTTCAGACTCTCATGGGCCGCAGAAAGCGGACGCGCAGGTGTTTTATCCTGCCCCGGACCACCGTGGCGCACATCTTTGCCCTCGCCGGTCAGCGGACCTTTTTTGATCAGGCGCATCATGTAAACGTAGCCGACACCAAACACCGACGAATAGACGAGGATGAAGGCCAGCAGGCTGATGCTCATATGCAAATCACCATGCGCCGACACCGCATCAATGGTGCGCTGCACGCCGTACACCACCCATGGCTGACGACCAATTTCAGTGGTAAACCAGCCGGCAAGAATGGCGATCAGGCCGGACGGGCCCATCAGCAGGGCGAACCACAGGAACGGCCGGGAGTTATACAGCCGCTTTTTGTAACGCAGCCACAGGCTCAGCACGCCGAGGGTAATAATCAGCAGGCCCATCGCCACCATGACGCGGAACGACCAGAAAATCACCAGCGAATTCGGGCGGTCCTCTTTCGGGAAGCTCTTCAGCGCCGGTACCTGTTTGTCCATGCTGTGGGTCAAAATCAGGCTGCCGAGGTACGGCACTTCCAGCGCATATTTGGTGCGCTCTTCATCCATATCCGGAATACCGAACAGAATCAGCGGCGTCGCTTCCCCCGGCGGGTTTTCCCAGTGACCTTCAATCGCCGCAATTTTTGCCGGCTGATGCTCAAGGGTATTCAGACCGTGCGCATCGCCGCTCATCGCCTGAATCGGCGCAACGATCAGTGCCATCCACAGTGCCATGGAGAACATTTTGCGGATTGCCGGGTTATCGTTACCGCGCAGCAGATGCCACGCGCCAGACGCGCCAACAAAGAAGGCGCTGGCGAGGAAGGCCGCTACCGACATATGGAACAAGCGGTACGGGAACGACGGGTTGAAGACAATCTTAAACCAGTCCTGCGGCACCACGATGCCATTCTCAATGATGTAGCCCTGCGGGGTATGCATCCAGCTGTTGGACGCGAGGATCCAGAAGGTCGAGATGATGGTGCCGAGCGCGACCATGCAGGTGGCAAAGAAGTGCAGGCCCGGTCCAACGCGGTTCCAGCCAAACAGCATCACGCCGAGGAAGCCCGCTTCAAGGAAGAAGGCGGTGAGCACTTCATACGTCAGCAGCGGACCGGTAATACTGCCGGCAAACTGCGAGAAGCCACTCCAGTTGGTACCAAACTGATACGTCATCACCAGTCCGGACACGACGCCCATGCCGAAGTTAACGGCAAAGACTTTGGACCAGAAATGGTAGAGATCGCGATAGGTCTCGTTACGGGTTTTCAGCCACATGCCTTCGAGCACCGCCAGGAAACTGGCGAGACCGATGGTGATAGCCGGGAAAATAATATGGAAGGAAACAGTAAAGGCGAACTGAATCCTGGCCAGGTGGAAGGCATCTAATCCAAACATTGCTTACCTCTTTTCCACAAGATTGCACCGAATTTTTACTTATAATTAACAAGTTTAACGCACAAAATTATTATTTTGCGACGTCGGAAGAGATTCACGCCAATTGTAAAGCAAGCGGCGAGAACAAAAAGAAACAGTGGGAATGGCTAAAACTATAACAGTATTTTTTGATTTCTATCATTGTTTTCACCAGAAACTACTTGTTTAAAATCACTAAGTTAAGGTTAAATTTCGTGATTTATTGTGACAATCTTGTTATTAAGAAGAGCGAGAGTAAAAGGCTTTAATCTGGTAACTGGCTAAATTAGCTGTTAATTACTGCGTCAGACAAAATGGCAGAGGACCACACCGTTACGTTACGCTGTAAAATTTCCTGCACAGTGGCCAAAAAGAAAGTTTGTTAATTAACAGATAATTTTTATAGACCAAAAAGAAATTAATTTGCTGCCTTTAGGTGATATTCTGTGAGCCATCGCGCATTAACCCGCTGGGGCATGGCATTTGCCAGCGGCGTCAGGCTGTGCTTTGTTAAAGCAGCACAGTCCGGTTAATCAGCGAAGGAGAGGTTATGACCCGTCTTACCGCCCAGGATTTTCCCCAAGAACTGCTTGAGCTTTATGACTACTATGCGCACGGTCGCATCAGCAAGCGCGAGTTTCTCTCGCTGGCAGCGAAGTTCACCATCGCCGGCATGACTGGAGCCACCCTGCTCAGCGCCATGAGCCCCAATGATGCGCTGGCGCAGCAGGTGTCATTTACCGATCCTGATATCAACGCAGAATACATTCACTACCCGTCGCCTCGGGGACATAGCGAGGTACGCGCTTATCGGGTGCGCCCGGCTCACGCCAGCGGCAAGCTGGGGGCCGTGGTGGTGCACGAGAATCGTGGCCTGAATCCTTACATTGAAGACGTGGCGAGACGGGTCGCCAAAGCGGGCTATGTCGCGCTGGCGCCGGATGGCTTAAGTTCGCTGGGCGGCTATCCGGGCAATGATGAAGAGGGCCGTGCGATGCAGGCCAAAGTCGACCCGACCAAACTGATGAACGATTTCTTCGCGGCGGTCGATTTTCTCATGCAGCATCCCGAGGGGAGCGGCAAGGTCGGCATCACCGGCTTCTGTTATGGCGGCGGCGTGGCAAATGCGGCGGCAGTGGCGTTTCCCGAGCTGGCCTGCGCCGTGCCGTTCTATGGCCGCCAGCCAAAAGCGGAAGATGTGGTGCGCATTCAGGCGCCGCTGCTGCTGCATTATGCCGCGCTGGATAAAGGCATCAACGAAGGCTGGCCAGCCTATGAAGCCGCGCTGAAAGCCAGCCACAAAACCTATGAAGCGTACATTTACCTCGGCGTGAATCACGGCTTTCACAACGACTCAACGCCACGCTATGACAAAGCCGCCGCCGACCTGGCATGGCGTCGCACACTCGGCTGGTTTGAGAAATATTTGCACGCCTGAGCCTGGCGCGCCGCGACGGCACTCATGCCGTCTGCGGCGCTTTAATGATGCGGTGGACATTGCTTTCCAGCCAGTCGGCGAGGCCGATGACCTGCCCTTCCACCTCATGGCCCAGCGCCGTCAGCCGGTACTCTACGTGCGGCGGCACCACTTCATAGGCGATACGCTCAATGAAGCCATCCTCTTCCATGTAGCGCAGCGCCATTAACAACAGCACACTCCAGCGGCTGGTAATCCGTTTTAACACTTCACGTGACGGGCAGTTCACATTGAGCAATTCACCACGGGAAAATTTATCACTCAGGTTTTCAGCCATTTACATCACTCCGCTCAAACTAACAAATCTGTAATTACTTACTAAAAGTTAGTTTATCTCGTAGGCTGTTTCCATACCAGTTCAACCTGAGGAAAAACACCATGATTGCGATTACCGGAGCCACTGGCCAACTGGGCCGTTTAGTGATTAATGCCTTGCTGAAGAAAGTACCGGCCAGCGAGATCATCGCGGTGGTGCGTTCACTGGAAAAGGCACAGGACTTGAAGACGCTGGGCGTCGCGCTGCGTACCGCGGATTACAACCAGCCACAGACGCTGCACAGCGCCTTTGCCGGCGTGCAGAAAGTGCTGCTGATCTCCTCCAGCGAAGTGGGCCAGCGCGAAGCCCAGCACCGGGCGGTGATTGATGCCGCCAAAGCAGCGGGCGTGTCATTTATCGCGTATACCAGTCTGCTGCATGCCGATACCTCGCCGCTGGGTCTGGGCGTCGAACACCGTGCCACCGAAGCGCTGCTGCAGGCTTCAGGCATCCCTTATGCCCTGCTGCGCAACGGCTGGTACAGCGAAAACTATGCGGCCAGCATCGCACCGGCGTTAGCGCATCATGCCTTTATCGGCGCGGCGGGCAACGGACGCATCGCGTCGGCGGCGCGCGAGGATTACGCTGCCGCGGCGGCGGAGGTGATCAGTCGTGACGATCAGGCAGGCAAAGTGTACGAACTGGCCGGCGATGACAGCTATACGCTGGCAGAATTCAGTGCGGAGATCGCCCGCCAGTCCGGCGAACAGGTGGAGTACGTTAACCTGCCGCCTGCGGAGTTCAGCGCGGCGCTGATCGGAGCCGGTTTACCCGCGCCGCTGGCCGAACTGCTGGCGGATTCCGACGCCGGTGCCGCCTAGGGTGCCCTGTTCGACGACAGCCACACGCTAAGCAAACTCATTGGTCGCCCGACCACACCGTTCGCCGCGGTAATTAAGGCCACGCTGGCAAAGTAAGGCACTGATTGCGCCCTCACCTGCGGTGAAAAACCGGGGTGAGGGCGACGAAAAGCCCTCTTTTCCCCGTCTCGTTTGCCATCAAATGATCAACCTCTTCCCGCTTTTTTGCCGTCATCGCTGACGATTTTCTTATTTACAGATAATTCTGTTCACTTATTTAAAGTTTCATCTGAAACACTGCTTTCAATTCCTGAAATATAGGGCGTTGTATTCGCTGAAAAAAGCCTTAAATAGCCTATCAATCGACAAGATTTATTACGTTCATAGATATTTCGCATTGTTGTCTCATCGGGTCAGAGACCTATAATTTGTCCTTTGAGCAACCAAGTAATTTCAGGAGGCCGCTATTAATACTAACCACCAGCAACGTCAAGCTTTCGGAGAACACGAAGCCCATGCTGATCTGGGGTATCAATACGATCTTCACGAGTTTATCCGCGAAGGTATACAGGATTCGGAGCCGGAACCCGAGCTGATCGAAGGCCTGCCTGCGCCTGATGCGCTGACGCCTGCCGATCGTTATCTGGAGCTGTTTGAGCACGTGCAGACGTCACGTATTTTTGCCGACAGCAAAACGTTTCCGGACTGCGCGCCTAAATTCGATCCGCTGGATATTTTAATCCGCTATCGCCGCCGCAAACGCTCGGCGGAGTTCGACCTGGAACAATTTGTTCACGAGCATTTTTATTTACCGCAGGTCAATGAGAGTTTTTATGTTTCCAATCCGGATAAAACCCTGACGGAACATATTAACTACCTGTGGCCAGTGTTAACCAAAATGCCGCAGCAGCATTTACCGCATTCGTCGCTGCTGCCGCTGCCGAAGCCCTACGTGGTGCCCGGCGGACGTTTTGGTGAAACCGTATTACTGGGACTCCTACTTCAGCATGCTGGGACTGGCCGAAGCGGGCCGCGACGATCTGCTTCGTCACATGGCAGACAACTTCGCTTGGCTGATTGATAACTACGGTCACGTGCCGAATGGCAACCGTACTTATTATCTTAGCCGCTCGCAGCCGCTGGTGTTCGCGCTGATGGTCGAACTGTTTGAAGAGGACGGCATTCGCGGCGCTAAACGCTATCTTGACCAGCTGATGAAAGAGTATCAGTTCTGGATGGACGGGGCCGGCGAGCTGATGCCGCATCAGGCCTATCGCCACGTCGTGCGCATGCCGGATGGTTCGCTGCTTAACCGCTACTGGGACGATCGCGACACGCCGCGCGATGAGTCGTGGATGGAAGATGTGGAAACCGCCAGCAAATCGCGTCGTCCGGCCAGCGAGATCTATCGCGATCTGCGCGCCGGTGCCGCTTCCGGCTGGGATTACTCCTCTCGCTGGTTGCGCGATCCACAGCGCCTAGCCAGTATTCGCACCACCCAGTTTATTCCGGTGGATCTGAATGCGTTTCTCTACAAGCTGGAGCTGATGATCTCGACGCTGGCGCACGCGAAGGGCGAAGAACTCACCGGCCTGGCGTGGCAGAAGAAGGCGGATGCGCACAAGCAGGCGATCCATCGCTATCTGTGGGACAACACCGCAGGTGTGTACCGCGATTACGACTGGCGTCGTGAACGCTTTGGTGCCTTCACCGCAGCGGCGGTGGTACCGCTGTTCCTTGGGCTGGCATCACCAGAGCAGGCGCATCTGCAGGCGGTGGCGCTGCGCCAGCTGCTGCTCACGCAGGGCGGCTTGGTGACCTCCATGGTGGAGAGCGGCGAGCAGTGGGATAAACCCAACGGCTGGGCACCACTGCAGTGGATGGCGGTGGTCGGACTGAATAACTACGGTGAAGAGACGCTGGCAACGGAGATTGCGGTCAACTGGCTGACCACGGTGAAGAACTTCTATTCGCTGCACCATAAGCTGGTAGAGAAGTACGATATCAGCGGCGATCGCGCCCGCCCGGGCGGCGGCGGTGAGTATCCGCTGCAGGACGGCTTCGGCTGGACCAACGGCGTCACCGGTCGCCTGCTGGCGATGTACGGGCATTTGCTGGCGGACTGATAGCGTGGTTGGGTGGGGTAGCAGGCAGGATGCGGCGGTCTGGTGCGGGATACTGCGGCCTGATGCCCTCATCCTGGCCCTCTCCCACCGGGAGAGGAAAACGCTGCCACATGTAACAAAAAATCCACTGCTCGCTCGATCGGTCCCCTCTCCCGCGGGCGGGAGAGGGTTAGGGTGAGGGAAAAACGCACTTCCCCCCTTAATTCCCCTGCAAAAACGCCAGCAGATCCGCATTCAGCTGGTCCTGATGCGTCACGGCAAAACCGTGCGGGCCGTTCTCATACACTTTCAGCTGCGAACCCGCAATCATCTCGTGCACCAGCTTGCCGGTGGCTTCAAACGGCACCACCTGGTCGTTACTGCCGTGGATCACCAGCGTCGGCACATCCACTTTCGCAATATCCGCACGGAAATCCGTCTCAGAGAACGCGGTCACGCAATCCAGCGTACCTTTCAGCGACGCCAGCAGCGCAATGTTCAGCGTCTGCGTCAGTACGCCATCGGAAACCGTCTGGCCCGCGTTGGTGCCGTAAAACGGCGTGGCGAACTCTTTGATAAACTGTGCACGATCCTTCAGCAAACCCGCTTTGATCCCATCAAACACCGCTGATTCCACCCCTTCCGGGTGATCGTCAGTTTTACCAAAGATCGGGGTGACGGCGCCCAGCAGCACCAGTCCTTTCACTTTCGCAGTACCATAACGACCGATGTAGCGCGACACGTCCCCGCCGCCCATTGAGAAGCCCACCAGCGTCACTTCATCCAGCTGCAGGTGCTCGATCAGGCCGTGAATATCGTCCGCAAAAGTGTCGTAATCGTAGCCTTCCCACGGCTGATCGGAGCGACCAAAGCCGCGGCGGTCAAACGCGATGACGCGGTAGCCGCGCTCGGCGAGGAAGTTGAGCTGGCTGTCCCACATATCGGCATCCAGTGGCCAGCCGTGGCTGAACAGCACCGGCTGCCCCTTGCCCCAGTCTTTGAAGTACAGGTTTACGCCGTCTTTAGTCTTGAATGTGCTCATGTTTTTTCTCCGTTAGTCAGTGATGTTGTGTCTGGCAATCAAACTAGCGTGGGATGCTGGAAAAACCTAAAGCAGAGATTTTGACAACTTGTGCAAAGATTTTTGCTAAGCCCTGCCGTCAAAAATCCTTGTACAAGTTGGCCGATTTTTTCCGCTATCTCCTGACGGGCGAGCTTCGTATCGTGCTCTCATCGCACACTGACAGGAACAGTCTGATAAACCAGCCAAATCCACAAACAGCGCGCAGCGGCGCGTTTTCCCCTTTCGCCTACGGGCTTTTCGCCGTGATCTGGACCGCTTCGGTGCTCGGCAATACCGGTAGCTTTATCCGTGACGTCGCCAGCGCGTGGCTGATTACCGGACTGTCCGATAACCCAACCGCCGTCGCGCTGATGCAAACCGCCGCCACCCTGCCAGTGTTCCTGCTGGCGCTGCCGGCCGGCGTGCTGTCGGATATTGTTGACCGCCGCCGCCTGCTGATTGTGGTGCAGCTGCTGATGGCCAGCGTCAGCGGCACGCTACTGCTGCTGTCGCACAACCACTGGCTCACCGTTGAGTGGCTGATTGGCCTGACCTTTGTCGGCGGCGTCGGCGCGGCGCTGTTCGGTCCGGCATGGCAGGCCATCGTGCCGGAGCTGGTACCCCGCCATGAGCTGAAAAATGCCGTAGCGCTCAACTCGCTGGGCATCAATATCGCCCGGGCGATTGGACCGGCTACCGGCGGCCTGCTGCTGGCAAGTTTAGGTGCTATGGCCGCTTACGGTGCCGATGTCGCCAGTTATTTTTTCGTCATCGCCGCGCTGCTGTGGTGGAAACGTCCGGCGAAGGCCGCTACCGCGCTGAATGAGCACTTCTTTGGCGCTTTCCGTGCCGGGCTGCGCTATGTGAAAGCCAGCCGCGAACTGCACCGCGTGCTGTTGCGCGCCGCGCTGTATTTTGCCTTCGCCAGTGCCATCTGGGCACTGCTGCCGCTGGTGGCGCGCACCATGCTGCACGGCAGCGCGGGCTTTTATGGCTTGCTGCTCGGGGCCGTCGGTGCCGGTGCCATTGCCGGCGCGCTGCTGCTGCCGCGCCTGCGTGCCCGGCTGAGCCATGATGGACTGATGCTGCTCTCCGCCGTGCTCAGCGCGCTGGTCATGGTGGCGCTGGCGCTCAGTCCGCCGCAGTGGCTGGCGCTGCTGCTGATGCTGGTACTGGGCACCGGCTGGATCATCGCGCTGACGACCCTCAACAGCGTGGCGCAGGCGGTGCTGCCCGACTGGGTGCGCGGTCGCGGGCTGGCGGTCTATCTGATGGTCTTCAACGGCACGCTGGCGGGTGGCAGTCTGGCCTGGGGTCTGATCGCCCAGCACATTGGTCTGGCGCCAACGCTGATGCTGGCCGGCGCCGCGTTGCTCATCACTGCGCTGCTGGCAAAACGGCTGGCGCTGCCGGCGGGCGAAGCGGATCTGCAGCCGGCCAGCACGTCCTGACGGAACTGCAGCTGGGTGTGCGGGTGCTGCTGATAAAATTCGTCAATCAGCGGCGTGAGGATGCTGAACGGCAGCGAAGCATCCACGCTGATGGTCAGCAGACTCTCCCAGCCGCTCTCCACGTAGCGCGCCTGCTGCTACCGCACGCAGCAGCGTCCGCCCTTTTTCCAGCATCAAACGGCCGGTCGGCGTGAACGTGGCGCGATGGCCGGAGCGATCGAGCAGCGTGATTTTTAAATCACTCTCCATCTTCTGCACGGTATAGCTCAACGCCGACGCGGTTTTGAACAGTCGCGCTGCCGCAGCGGCAAAGGTGCCATGACGATCGAGCGCATCCAGAATCAGCAGCGCCTCCAGATTTAAACGCATTCCCTACCCTCCGTAAAAAAAGTTGAACGACAACGTAAAAACAATCCGTTATCAATAACTGCTGTCATTTCGTATTTTTTTCCTCATCGGCGCAAGCATTTTTAACCGCGCATTAACACGGTGGCTGAGGGCCGCTACGCTTAATCTAACTGAGAGAACAGAATGACGACCGCATCCCTGATTTTTACCAACGGTAAGTTTCACACCGTCGACCGCGAAACCCGCTGGCCACCGCCGTGGCCATCAAAGACGGCAAGTTCCTCGCCGTAGGTAGCGAAGCTGACGTCATGCGCTTTGCCGGCAGCGACACGCAAATCATCGACGCCAAAGGGCACACCGGCATTCCCGGCCTGAACGATTCACACCTGCATCTGATTCGCGGCGGCCTCAACTACAACCTTGAGCTGCGCTGGGAAGGCGTGCCGTCGCTGACCGATGCGCTGCGTATGCTGCGCGAACAGGCACTGCGTACGCCGTCACCGCAGTGGGGGCGCGTGGTCGGGGGCTGGAGCGAGTTCCAGTTTGCTGAGCGCCGCATGCCGACGCTGGACGAAATCAACGCCGCCGTGCCCGATACGCCGGTCTTCATTCTGCATCTGTATGACCGCGCGCTGCTCAATCGTGCCGCGCTGAAAGTAGTGGGCTACACCAAAGAAACCCCCAACCCGCCGGGCGGCGAAATCCAGCGCGACAGCAATGGCAATCCGACCGGCATGCTGATCGCCCGTCCTAACGCCATGCTGCTGTACGCCACGCTGGCGAAGGGACCAAAGCTTCCGCTGGAACAGCAGGTTAACTCGACACGTCAGTTTATGCGCGAGCTGAACCGCCTCGATCTGACCAGCGCCATTGACGCCGGCGGCGGCTTCCAGAATTACCCGGACGATTACGACGTGATCGCCGAACTGCACGCGAAAAAGCAGCTGACGGTACGCATCGCCTATAACCTGTTCACCCAGCGTCCCGGCCACGAGCTGGAAGACTTTGAGAAGTGGACCGATATGCTGAAGCCGGGCTAGGGCACTAATTTCCTGCGCCACAACGGTGCCGGTGAAATGCTGGTGTTCTCGGCGGCGGACTTCGAAGATTTCCTCGAACCGCGCCCGGATCTGGCACCCGGCATGGAAGATGAGCTGGAGCGCGTGGTGCGCCACTTGGTGGAGCATCGCTGGCCGTTCCGCCTGCACGCCACCTATAACGAATCAATCAGCCGCATGCTGGATGTGTTTGAGAAGGTAAATCGCGACATTCCGTTCAATGGCCTGCACTGGTTCTTTGACCATGCGAAAACCATCACTGAAGCCAATATTGAGCGGGTAAAAGCGCTCGGCGGCGGCCTGACGGTGCAGCATCGCATAGCTTTCCAGGGGGAATACTTTGTTGATCGCTACGGTAAAGAGGCCGCGAAGCAGACACCGCCGGTGGCGCGCATGCTGGAGGCTGGCGTTCCGGTGGGCCTCGGTACCGATGCCACCCGCGTCGCCAGCTATACCCCGTGGACCGGCACTGTACTGGCTGGTTTCAGGCCGTACCGTCGGTGGGATGCAGCTGTACGATGACAATGCACGCATCGACTGTGAAACCGCGCTGATGCTATGGACCAAAGGCAGCGCCTGGTTCTCCAGCAAGCAGAGCGCCAAAGGTGAGATCAAAGTCGGCCAGCTGGCGGATCTGGTGCTGCTGTCAAAAGATTTCTTCAGCGTACCGGAAGAGGAGATCAAAGGCATTGAATCGGTGCTGACGCTGGTGGATGGCAACGTGGTGTATGCCGCCGGCAGCTTCACGCCGCTGGCACCGCCGCCGGTACCGGTGTTGCCGGAGTGGTCGCCGGTGGTAACCGTGCCCGGTCACTACCGAAGCGCCCCGCCGCGCGGATGCCGCAGGTACACCAGTGCAGCGGCCCCTGCGGCGTGCACAGCCACGCCCATGATGTCGCGCGCCAGTCATCGGTGCCGGTGTCAGACAATAACGTGTTCTGGGGTGCGCTGGGCTGTTCCTGTTTTGCGTTTTAAGTGATAAAGGGGTGCGGGCGCTGGCCCTCACCCCGCCGATATATTGCCTGCCAGGCCAAAGCCCTGCTTACCGTTCTTCTTAATCTGGTACATCGCGCCATCCGCCCGGGTCAGCGCGTCGTCGAAGCTGTCGCGCCTTGTGCACCGGGGCGATACCGATCGAGGCGCCAATCCGCGCATGACCATTGTCGACGTCAAACGGCGTCAGCGCCGCATCCAGCACCGCCTGCGCCAGAATGCGCACCTTCGGGTAATCAATCAAAACGGCAGCAGCAGGACGAACTCATCGCCGCCAAGCCGCCCGACGATGGCCTCTGACGGCAGCAAATCGCGGATGCGCTGGCTGAGCTGAATCAGCACCTCGTCGCCGCTGCGATGGCCGAGCGTGTCATTGACGTGCTTGAAGTTGTCGAGGTCCATAAACGCCACGCACAGCGGCCCGGCGCGTTGCAGCTGACTAAAATGCGCCTGCAGCGCGTGGCGGTTGGGCAACGCGGTTAACGGGTCGTGATGCGCCAGCAGGGAGAGCTGGGCTTCGTAATTCTTCTCTTTGGTCATGTCGATATGGGTGCCGGTCACTTTGAGCGGATGACCCTGCTCGTCCCACTCGCTGACGCGTCCGCGATCCAGCACCCAGGTGATTTTGCCGTTCTTGCCGATCATACGGTGCAGCGCCTCGTAATAGGGCGCGCGTCCTTCAATATGATCGTAAAAGGCGCGCAGCACTTCGTCAGCATCTTCCGGATGCAGGCACTCGCGCCAAGCATCAAAGTGCGCTTTGGTCTCTTTCGCCTGAAAGCCGAGCATCGCGCCCCAGCGCCGGTTAAAAATCACCAGTTTGCCGCTGGGAATATCCAGCTGCCACAGGCACAAGCCGGTGCCGTCCAGCGCCGCGTTCAGCTTATTACGCGCGTCGTGAGCCAGACGCTTGAGGCGCGCATTGTGCTTTTTCAGGTTCTGAATCTGCTGGCGCAGCGCTTCTTCGGACATGGTTGATCGCTGGAGAGAAAATAAGGGCTATTTTGCCTGCACGATAGATTCTGTAAATAAAACAAATAAAAAGGCGATTAGCGTCGGAAAATTGCGCCGGGTTCAGCAGGAATGGCGAAGCCACGCGGTAATTTCAGCAAACAAAACTTACACTTACTAAAAATAGCAGCGCGCTTCGCTTCGGCGCGCCGGCGAAACCTGGCTTTCCCCAGGAATTTTCTATCCTGTTTTTAAGAAATTTCTTAAGCGCGATTTAATTCTGCTTGTATTACGTGTCGCTGTTGAAAGGTGCCTGACGCGCAGCATGCCGTCAGAGAAGAAGCGCAGTCATCGTGGCGGCGCACATAACCGGCCCAGCGAGTGAAATCATCCGTGAGTAAACGCATCCTCAGCCTCATTCTGTTACTGGGCTTTTGCCTGTCTGCCTGGGGTGCAACCACGTTAAATTTCTCGCCGCGCTATGGTCTGGTGGCACCGGAAGTCACGCTGTCGCCACAGAGCCAGCAGTGGCTGAAGCAGCACGCCGTGCTGCGCGTCGGCGTGTGGAATAATCCACTGCCGCCCTATTCCGTGTCGTTTGAAGCCAATACCTACGAAGGACTCTCGGCCGATTATCTGGCCATCGTAGCAAAGGCGTTGAATCTGCCGGTGAAAATCAAGGTGTATAAAACCCGGCTGGAGCTGGTGGATGCGCTCAACGACGGTGAAGTCGATCTGATTCCTTACTACACGCTGGCCGCCAATTAGGATACGCAGCTGGCGCTGAGCCTGCAGTATTCACTGGCGCGCAGCGTGTTAATCAGCAAACGTAACGCGACCTTCGACAGTAAGCTGAAAAATAGCCGCTATCGTCTGCTCTATTACGGTGATGCGGAACTCAAAGCGCTGCTGCACAAGCGCTATCCGCGCGCCACGCTGGCGCCGGCCTCGCCGCCGCTGTGGGCCTATACCGACACCGCGTTTAGCGAAAACACCCTGTTCTGGAGCAACAGCGCCACTCAGCGCTTTCTTTCGCATCGCGGCCTGCAGAACGTGATCGAAGCGCACAGCACGCCGTACACCAATGATGTCGACGCGCGCTTTGCCAGCAACAACGCCAATCAGCCGCTGATCGCAGCCATCGATGAAATCCTGAAAAACATTCCGCTGCGCAACGCGGTGCAGATCGCTGAAGCCTAGGCTGTGTCCCTTAATTATATAACCTTTTGTAAAACAACCGGATGCATCCCAGTTTCATCATCGCCAGATAATTCCTCGCCGTTTTGTCATAACGTGTGGCAATGCGGCGGTATTCTTTTGTCCGGAGTAGGCTTTGTCAGCCAGCACTGCATGGCCACGACGCTTCATGCTGCCGTTCCGGCGCTGAACACCAATACCGTCCAGAAGACGTTGTGCAAACTGGCTTTCGTGAGCCTGACCGGGACTCAGTACGATATTTAACGGCAGACCGCTTCCGTCTGTCGCCAGATGGATTTTGGTGCCAAAACCACCGCGAGAGCGACCCAGCCCATTATCTCCGGCGATATCGGAATGTTTTTTTGCGCCCCGGCGGCGCACCTGAGTGCCCGGATATTGCTGCCATCCAGCGCAGTTGCGGACCAGTCAGCGAGACCATGAGCATCAAGAGAAGAAAGTAACCTGTTGAAAATAATGTTAATCACTCCCGATTTAGACCATCGATTAAAACGGTTATAAACGGTCTTCCATGGGCCATATCGCTCAGGCAAATAGCGCCATGGTGCGCCTGAACACAGCACCCAGAACATGCCGTTGATGATCATACGATGTTCAGCCCATGGACGTCCGGCCCGTGGTGTTGCTGGTTCAGCAGGTAATAAGGGCTGGATGATAGTCCATGCTTCATCGGGAAGGTCGTAGCGAGCCATAGTTCAATGTGTTGTGGAAACAGGTAGTTACTATATCTCAGGTGATTAAGGGACACAGCCTAGTTTGCCAGCCGGTAATCCCAGTAATTGTTGCCGCTGCTGCCCGGCGCGAAGCTATACAGCCGGTACTGCCACGGTCCGGCACCGAGATAGCCATCCCTGAGCGCAAAGCTGTTCTGGCCGGCGTTGCCGCCCACCTGCGCCAGCGAAATGCCTTCGTTGCCCTCAATGCCGCCGTTGCG
The DNA here is from genome assembly GCF_059731155.1 of Type-A symbiont of Plautia stali. NCBI lineage: Bacteria > Type-A symbiont of Plautia stali. The sequence continues at coordinate 3,854,985 of NZ_AP035891.1, forward strand.
GTTGCGATCGGTGAGCGCCGCGCTGCTTGCCGCATCCAGCCTGACGTTGAGCAGCGTGGTGCCGCTGGCGTTACCGCTGACGTTGATGTGGTCGGTGAACTGGTTGCTCAGCGCGCCGCCGTCATTCAGGCGCGTCACCAGATTCGCCTGACCACCCATCGACGCCAGCGAGCCGTTGATGTCCAGCGTATTGCCTGGCGAACCGCTGCTATTGGTGAGATCCAGCGTGCCGCTGTTATTCACCTGCAGCGAATCCGCTGTGCCGCCCGCCAGCGTGGGATGCACGTTGTCACCGGCATACAGCGTCGAGCGCCCATCAATGTTAATGGTACTGTGCGCCAGCTGCAGATTGTCGGTCAGCGTCCAGCGGCTATTCGCGAAGTTAATGATGCTCCAGCCGCTGCCGAGGTTAACGCCTTTGCTCAGGTCATCCGCGCTGAAGCTGCCGCCGCGCGCCGTAATCTGGTCAAAGGTAAGGCTGTTACCTGTGCCGTTGCCGCTGGTGAGATGGTAAGTGGTGCTGAGATCGACGCCGCTGACGTCGGCGATATTGTTGTTGTCTGCGCCCATGGTCAGGCTGCCGTTGAGCGTGCCGCCGGTCCAGCGGAACGTGTCGCTGCCGCCGCTAGGATTGATGTCGCCCAGCACTTCACCCTGCGTCAGCAAAATAACATCGTCGGCGTTACTGCCCGCCACCGCCACGCTTTGCGCCGTGGCCGTCACGATAGTACCGAGGTTCTCAAACACCGTTTTGCCGCCGCGCAGATCGACCACCGGCGCCGTCAGGCTGCTGGAGCGCAGCGTGCCGCTGTTGACGATGGTGCCGGCGGTGCTGGAGACCAGCGCCGGGCCGCCTGCCGCATTGCTGATATTAACGCTGGCGGCGGTGACGATATTTCCCATGGTGTTGGCGCGAATCCCGGTGCCGCCGGCGCCGGTGACATTGAAAACGTAACCCGAACCCAGCGTCAGATCGCCGCCGGTGGTCGATCAATCGGCGTTGGCGATAGTCAGGCCGTTACCGCTGCCGGATACATTGGTGGTCACGGTGGAGGCGGGATCGAACGCGACGGCGGTGCGGATGCCGTTGCCATCGCCAAAGTTAAGCGTCAGGTTGCTTAGGCTAACGTTGCCCAGCTCAGCGCGGTTTTCGATGCCGTTGCCGCTGCCCAGTACGTTGATGGTGGCGTCATGCGCGCTGCCGGCGCGCGAGCGCGTGCCGATGCTGTTGCTGCCGGTCAGCGTCAGTGCGCCATTGTTCTCCAGTGCCGCTAATGCGGGCATTGCTGAGATCGGTGCGCAGCGTATTCACCAGCACGCCCACCGCGTTGTTGCCGCTGAGCGTGATGCTGCTGCTGCCGTCGAGCGTCGCCGCTGCGCCGCCCTCAACGCGCACGGCGGTGCTGTCCTCGCCGCTGGCGGTCAGATTGAGGTTGGCGCTGTTGAGGCTGCTGCCGCTGCCGGAGACAATCATACCGGTGCTGTTGGCGGCGCTGGCGCTCAGGCTGTTCGGCGTGCTGAAGCTCAGCGCCGCGCCGTCGTCAAGGCGGTAGCCGGTCGAGCCACGCGTGCTGACATCCAGCGCGCTGGTGGCGGCGCGAATGCGCGAACCGTTACCCGCAGCGTGATAGGCGATCTGGTCGCTAATGTTAAAGATCGGTGTCGATCCGGCGGCGATATTCACCAGCGCACCGTCCAGCGCTTCGGCGCCGATGACGCCACTCCCGTTGAGCGTGAGCGTACCGCCGTTGAGGTTCGCCACTGCCTGGCTACCGCTGGCGCTGACGCCGCGCGTACGGCGGGTGGTGCTGCCGCCATTGACGTCGATGTTGCCGCTGTTGCTGCCGGTCGCCCCGCTCTCCACGCGCAGGCCGGTGATGCCGTTCTGCGCCGAATTGAGTTCTGCGGCGGAGGTCAGCCGCGTGCTGGCGACCGGCGCACGGCTGTTGGCGCCGGTCAGCGTATGTTTCTGCCCGTCGGCAATCGCGCCCGTTGCGTTGCTACCACTGAGGGTAATGGTGGTCGCCGCGTCAATATTGCCCTGCGCACCACCCTCGATATTGACGCCGGTGGCGCCGGTGCCGCTGACGTTAATCGTGGCGTTGTTGGTCTTCACCGATGTTCCGCCACCGCCGGTGCCGTTCACCGCCACCGAACCTGCGCCAGAGGCGGTCAGCGTGGTGTTAGTGCCGTCAAACGTCGCGCCCTGTTCAATGCGAAAGAGCGTCGAGTTAGTGGTGGTGACGTCAAACGCGTTGTTGTCGTCCACGTTAATCAGCGCATTCGGACCATAGGCAAAAAAACCGATTTGATTGCTGCCGGTGCTGAAGCGGGGAATGGCATTCTGCGTGACGTTAACCGTGGCGTTGCCGCGGGCGTGCACGCCAATCGCGCCGTTGCCGGTGAGGTTAATCGGCCCGTCCACGTTCGCTGCGGCAGTGCCGCTGCCCTGTCCTTCCACCCACACGCCAAAGTTGCGCGTGCCGCTGGCCGGATCGGCTCCGCCTGCCACGTTGATGGTCCCGGTGGAGCTGGCGGCGGCGCTGTTGCCACTGGTGGCCAGCACTTTCAGGCCGGTGCCATTAACACCGTTGAGGTTGATGGTGCCGCGATTCTCCAGCGTACCGTTGCTGCTAGTGACCAGCATGTCGACGTTCTCGCGCGGCACGCGCGCAGCGCTGCCGTTGACGTCTATGGTGCCGCTGTTGATCAGCGTGGCATTGCTGGCGCCGCTAACCGACATCCCGGCGGCGTTCTGAACGCGCGAGCCAATCACAATCGCCCCGTTGTTGGTGGCGCTGCCGTTGGCCAGCAGCGCAATGCCGCTGGTCAGCCCGCTCTGGTTCATGGTGGTCTCCGCCACGTTGTCGCTCAGGCTGTTCTGCGCGCCTCGCCCGAGGTAAATCGTGCCGCCGCTGTTGTTGCTAAATCGGCTGCTGTCGGTGGTGAGCAGCACGCCGGAGGTGGTGCCGTGCGCGCTGGAGCCGTTGACGCCAACGTTGATATTGCCGCTGTTGCTGGCCTGCGCATTGGCATCAAGGCGGATGCCCGCCACGCCGTTGGTCAGATTGCTGCCGGTGGTACCGAGGTTAAGCACACCATTGTTGGTGAAATCGCCGCCGTTTTGCACCGTTACCGCCGTCGCGTTGTTGCTGGCCGCGCCGACGCCGGTGCCATCAATACGGTTGAGGAAGCCGCCGTTGATGACGCCGCTGCTGCTGTTGGTAGCCGTCGCGCCATCCAGCGCCAGCGCGGTGCCGCGGCTCGCCAGTTTCCCGTCGATGGTGGCATTGGCCCCGTTGGCCACGCGTACCGCGCCATCGCTGGCCCCTACCACTTCCAGCGTTTTACCGGCGGCGATATTGACCTGCGAACCGGTCCCTTCGGCATTGATCACCACGCGGCTACCTATCGGCTGCGTCACTTCATCCGGCGCAGTGGCGCTGACGTTATAGACAATATCGCCATTGGTGATAGTGACCGCTTGATTGAACGCGCTAAGGTAGCTGGCCGGCGCGAGATTGCCGGCCTGCAGCTGGCTCACCAGCCAGTTATTATAGCTTTGCAGCTAGCTGGCATTGATGACGTTAAAGGCGGTGGTTTTGCCGTCCAGCGTCTGCACGCTAAAGCTGCCGCTGACGTCGGCGATGCGCGCGTCGATATACTGATTGTCATTCACGTTTTGCAGATCCGGCACCACTGTGCTGGCGGTAACCGGTGCCTGCGCCACCAGGCTGGCGGAATCAAAAACCTGAAAGGTGGTGTTGCCGCCGGTAGTGGGATCCGGCACGGTGATGGCCAGGTTTTGCGGACCAGGATCGAGACGTGCCTGATTGAGGTATTGTGCGCCCGCAGCGATGGTCACCTAGCCGAGCGTGGTGTTGACCGCCCCATCAATGCCCGGCTCAAATGCCTGATTACCGGTTAAGGTTGCGCTGCCGCCGTTAACGATCAGCGCGCCGCTCTGCTGGTCGTTATCGCGCGGATTATACGCGCCCAGTGTTGCCGCTTCCCCCCACGCCGGGGAAATAAAACACCGCCTGCGCAGCGACGATCCCTAACGCAATGGGATTCCGGGTGAATCTCATACAACCTCCAGTAACAAGCAATCAGCGATGCTGTGAAAGCACAGCGAAAAAAGAAAAAAGTGGCAGATGGGCGAACTCTATTTTCACAAAACGAATCAAGTGGTTAATTATGGGCACAGAGGATGCCGCTGATGCGTGAAAATCAGGAGAAAGCTGTTGCTTATATAGACTTTATGGCTGCACAGATCAAAAGCGAGCCCGGAGATATTTATCGTAATGAAATAAGAATTTCGCAGGAAATGAAAGGCTATAACCCTATTTTAAATAGGGTTTATATCGATAACGCATTAATATCACGTGATTTATCTTCAGCCACTCCAGTAAAGTCTGGATGGGTGATAATTCTCACGCTCAATAATAAGCACCGCTAACGAAATGCTGCAATTGTGAGCTAACCCACAATTGCAGCAAAATCATCCATTTAATGACATCAGACCTCTTGACGGTCTGCTGGCGCGGGCTTTTCTAACTTAAATCGACGTTTTTGGTGCCGCCCCACCAAGTAAAGACGAAGCCGCCGATCCATGCCACGATCAGCCCCACCAGATAGACCGCCATACCGGCAAAGATGCCCTGCGAAGAGGTCATCAGCGGCAGCGTCACCAGTCCTGACGGACCAAATACCGTGTTCATGCTCACCGGCAGACCGAGCCACGCCACCAGACCGATAAAGAAGCCGCCCAGCGCACCGCCAAAGCAGGCGGTGATAAACGGTTTAAGACACGGCAGCGTCACGCCATAGATGAGCGGCTCACCGACGCCCAGCAGGCCTAGCACGATGGCGCCTTTAATCTGGCTGCGCAGCAGCGAGTGCTTGTCGGCTTTGCACCACAGAGCCAGCGAGGCACCAACCTGACCGGCACCGGCCATGGCGAGTATCGGGAACAGCGAATTGAAACCCTGGGTTTCCATCAGCGCAAAATAGACCGGAATAAAGCCCTAATGAATGCCGAACATCACCGCGATAAGGAATAAACCGGCCAGAATGGCACAGCCGAACGGGTTATTGTTCAGGTGGATAAACAGCCACGACATGCCTTTAAACAGCTCGCCGCCAATCGGCATGATCACCAAGAACGTCACCGCACCGGTAATTAATAGCGTCAGCAGCGAGGTGAGGATCATATCGAGATTATCCGGGATAATTTTGCGCAGCTGTTTCTCCAGCCAGGCACCAAATATCGCCGCCAGCAGCACGCCAATAATATTGCCGCGCGGATCTATGGTCAGGCCGAAGAAATCCTGCATGCCGCTGTAATAGCCGACGGTAGCGTTCGGGACATAACCCAGCACAAACAGCGAGGCGATAATCGCGCCGTTCACGCCAGTGCCGCCAAACGCTTTCTGCGCGTTATAGCCGATTAAGATGCTGAGGAAGGTGAACAACCCTTTGCCGAACACCTTCATATAAGCCACGGTATCCAGCAGCCAGCGGGCGTGTTCCCGGGGCTGATTGAGATGGAACACCTGCTCAATCAGCGTGGCAAACCCCAGCAGCAATCCGGCACCGATAAAGCCCGGGATCAGCGGGGTAAAAATGGTGGCAAAGCAGGAGAGAAAACGGTGCAGCGCGCTGGTTTGCTTCGCTTTCATCTGCTGCTTCTGCGCGCCGGCAATGCTGTGCAGATCGCCCGGCGCCTCTGGCGTGGCGCTGTTCAGCATCGCCTGCATTTTTTCTGCTGCGGTTTGCGCTTTGCCAGGGTCGAGCACAATCTGCAGCTGGGCATCGCTGTCAATCACGCCCAGCACGCCGGGCAGCGTTTTCAGCCGGGCGCTGTCGACCTGCGCGGCATCGGCCAGCGTCAGACGCAGACGCGTCATGCAGTTACCGCAGTGCACTACGTTGTCTGCGCCGGCCACCGCCTGCAGGATATCGCGCAATAAGCTTTCAGTCATCGCCGCCATCATTGCGCTCCTGCGTGGTGTAATGCCTGGCGGATAAAGCCGTGGTTCTGCGCCAGCAGCGCCTGCGCTTCATCGGCGCTCAGGTCTGCCAGTATCATCACAATGGCGGTTTTACAGTGGCCGCCGCACGCTGCTAGCGCCTGCTGCGCGCGGGCATCGTCACATTCGGTGGCCTGCTTAACGATGTTGATTTGCCGCTGCACCAGCTTCTGATTAGTAGCTTCTACGTCGACCATCAGGTTGCCGTACACTTTGCCGCTGCGGATCATGGCTCCGGTGGTCAGCATATTGAGCACCAGCTTCTACGCGGTGCCGGCTTTCATGCGTGACGAGCCGGTGACCACTTCCGGGCCCACCACCGGCGTCAAGGCGACGTCCGCCGCCTGCGACATGGCGCTGTTGGGATTACAGGTCAGCGCGGCGGTGAAGGCACCCTGCGGCTTCGCCCAGGCCAGCGCACCGAGCACATAAGGCGTGCGGCCGCTGGCAGCAATGCCGACCAGCACATCGCGCGCCGAAAAGTCGATATCTTTTAAATCCTGCGCGCCCTGCTCGCGGTTGTCCTCGGCGTTTTCCACCGCCTGTAAAATGGCGGTATGGCCGCCGGCGATCAGCCCGACCACCTGATTGCGTGGCGTGCCGAACGTGGGCGGGCATTCGCTGGCATCGAGAATACCGAGGCGGCCGGAGGTCCCGGCACCGCAGTAAATCAGACGTCCGCCCTGGCTGAATGCCGCCGTGATGGCATCCACCACCTCGGCAATCTGCGGCACGATAGCTTCCACCGCCAGCGCCACCTTTTTGTCTTCATCGTTAATGACGCGCAGCATCGCTTCCGTGTTCAGCTCGTCAATGTTCTGGCTCGCCGGGTTGCGGCCCTCGGTGATCATCTGGCTCAGATCAATGTTCATGTTCACTCCCTCAAGGAACAATTTATTCTTGAGAAAACACATAATATGGAATTTTTAATTCCTCCTGCTCAGGTCAATTTTTTTGCCTTTTGCGGTAGTGGGCATCAAAAAACCCGCCAGAAGGCAGGTTGGATTAAGGAGAAGCGCTAGATGTTTGCCAGCTCTCTGCGTGCCAGCGCGGCGAGAAAGCCGCTACGGGAGCCGTATTCGCGGTGTGCTTCCACGTGGCTATCGATTTTGGTCAGTAAGTTTTGCGGCAGGGTGATGTTCAGCTTCACCGCTTTACCCTCGTAACGACTGAGATCAATCTCAACGAAAGCCCAGTAACCTCCCTGGCACTCTTCATCATTAATATGGGTTTCAACGCTGGCTGCTTTTGGAATGGCCTTGCCTGCGTCCGCTAACGATTCCACATGCGCATCGATTGCACCAAATGCATCGCTCAACGCCTCGTCAACGGTGTTGCCCACAAAAAAACATCCCTGCACGTCGGGTACGAAACCTGACCAGCTGCCGTTTTCTGTTTTGTGCAAATAAACGGGGAATCTCATGGTGAGTCCTTATGTAAATTGCCTTCTTGATTATCTACCGCGGACATGAAAAGCATTGCAATGCCTGCTGCACCTGACATTGCTAATCGTTCCAAATCGGGGGCAAAGCCCCCGTATATCAGTCCATCATTTTCAATAGTTTACGTAATGTTCCGTTTGCCAGGTCTTTTTCAGGATGAGGAAGCGAGATGTGATATGGCTTATCTGCACGGACAAACACATGATGGCTTCCTTTAACACGATCCAGAATCCACCCTCGTTCAAGCAACATCCTAATCAGCTCCCTGCTGCTCAACACAACCTCCTGATGTCATCGTGAATATTATATACCCACCATAACTATCAACTCAATTTTAGTGGTTATGGTTGGTATAAATTTAAACTTTCTTCAGCAGCTCACCACGACAAGACTTGTCTGTAAAATATAAAAAAACCCGCCAGAAGGCGGGTTCAGTTAGAGAGCGTGTCGCTTAGCTGACGTTTTGCGTACGCAGCTGCAGCTCGTAGGCTGCGGCCTGTTTGGTATCAAACTGGTTTTCCCAGCGGGCGATAACCAGCACCGCCAGCGCGTTACCGACGACGTTGAGCGCGGTGCGCGCCATGTCCATGATACGGTCGACGCCCGCAATAAACGCCAGACCTTCCAGCGGAATACCGACGCTGCCCAGCGTGGCCAGCAGCACCACAAACGATACGCCCGGCACACCCGCGATGCCTTTCGACGTCACCATCAGGATCAGTACCAGAATGATTTCATCGGTCAGCGACAGGTCAATGCCGTACAGCTGGGCGATAAAGATCGCCGCAATGCTCTGATATAGCGTTGAGCCATCCAGATTGAACGAGTAGCCGGTTGGCACCACGAAGCTGGTGATCGCCTTCGGCGCGCCGTAGGCTTCCATCTTCTGCATGATGCGCGGCAGCACAGTCTCTGAGCTGGAGGTGGAATACGCCAGAATCAGCTCATCTTTCAGAATGCGCATCAGGGTCGTAATACGCAGCTTGCAGAAGCGCGCCACCGCACCCAGCACCACGAACGCAAAGAACAGAATCGCCACGTACACCAGCAGCACCAGTTTGGCCAGCGGATAGAGCGAGGCAAAACCGAAGTTAGCAATGGTGACGGCAATCAGCGCAAACACCCCGACCGGCGCATAGCGCATGATCATGTGCGTCACTTTAAACATGGTTTCGGAAATGGAACGGAATACGGTCACCAGCGGATCGCGATGCTCCGACGGCAGCGCCGACAGTCCCATGCCAAACAGTACCGAGAAGAAGATAATCGGCAGCATGTCGCCTTTGACCAGCGAGGCGAAAATATTCTGCGGGATCAGCGACAGAATCGTGGTCACCAGGCCATGCGGCGCACCCTGCACGGCTTCAGTTGTAGCTTCGTATTTAGAGATGTCCACCGTTGCCAGCGTTGACATATCAATGCCGCTGCCGGGTTGGAATACGTTGGCCAGCGTGATGCCGACCACAATGGCAATGGTAGTAATCACTTCAAAATAGATGATGGTTTTCACACCAATCCGCCCGAGTTTTTTCGCATCACCCACGCCGGCGATGCCGACAATCAGTGAGGAAATAACAATCGGCACCACAATCATCTTGATCAGATGAATAAAGATGTCGCCGGCAGGAGTAAGAATGTTAGTGATTAACCATTCACGATCGTCTGGCTGATTATGCAGCACGGTTCCGACGATAACGCCGAGAATCAGGGCAATCAGAATCTGCCACGCGAGGGTGAGTTTAAAACCTTTCATAACGCGTTATTTCCTCAGTTAAAACCCCTTTGCTCTGCTGCGAAGGTGCAGAAGACATTACACACAGGGAAGTGAGCAAAAGCCCGATAAAAGAGAGGGTTATAATGGACTGCATCGGTTACCGCTGCGCCGGCATTATGCGCCCGCGCGATGATGCAGCCTGAGTTGATACCTGCTGAACAGGGCCAAGATAAGTACCATTTTCACTACGGTAAATGCAACCCCCGGGGTGATAGCTTAAATCCTGCACAGCCAGGCAGCATAAAATGCTGCTGACATGCGCCTGTCATAACTCGCTGTTATGAAAAGTATTAATTCGATAATTTTCCGCATAGCTATTCAGGATTGCTGAAAAAACATGCCGGTCTGTTTGCTGATTATTTAATCGGCTGGTTCATAATTTTATTGATCCAGCCAGTGGTTTTGTCTCATTTCCTGCGCCGGTAAACAGATTGAATTGGGTGACTTTTCAGCCTTACACAAGGTCGTGATCCAGACTGCAAAACAGAAACAAAGCCCGGCCTCACTCTTCAATCAACCTTTGATTGACATATGATTAACATCTTCAAGGAGGTCAGCCATGAGCCAAATACACAAGCATCCCGTACCCGCTGCCATTGCAGCGAATGCCCTGATAAATGCCGATCAGTATGCGGCGCTGTATCAACAGTCGGTTGACGATCCTGAGGCTTTTTGGGGCGAACAGGGCAAAATCCTCGACTGGATGACGCCCTACAGCAAAGTGAAAAATACCTCGTTTGCCCCCGGCAATATTTCGATTCGCTGGTATGAAGATGGCGCGCTGAACCTTGCCGCCAACTGTCTCGATCGCCACCTGGCCACGCGCGGCGATCACCTGGCGATTATCTGGGAAGGCAATGACGCCAGCGAAAGCAAAACCCTGACCTTCCGTGAACTGCACGCCGACGTCTGCCGCTTCGCCAACGTGCTGACGGGCCTTGGCGTGAAGAAAGGCGATGTGGTGGCGATCTACATGCCGATGGTGCCGGAAGCCGCGGTCGCCATGCTGGCCTGCGCGCGCATCGGCGCCGTGCACTCGGTCATTTTTGGCGGCTTCTCACCTGAATCGGTGGCCGGACGCGTAGTGGATTCCAGTGCAAAACTGGTGATTACCGCTGACGAAGGCGTGCGTGCCGGACGCAGCATTCCGCTGAAGAAAAACGTGGATGACGCGCTGAACAATCCAAACGTCACCAGCGTGAAAAACGTGGTGGTATTCCAGCGCACCGGCAAAGAGACCGGCTGGCGCGAAGGCCGCGATATGTGGTGGCATGAACTGATGGCAAAAGCCAGCGATCAGCATCAGCCGGTGGCGGTTGAGGCCGAACATCCGCTGTTTATCCTCTATACCTCCGGCTCCACCGGCAAGCCGAAAGGTGTGCTGCACACCACCGGCGGTTATCTGGTGTATGCCGCCACCACCTTCAAATATGTTTTTGATTATTATGACGATGATGTGTACTGGTGCACCGCCGACGTGGGCTGGATTACCGGGCACAGCTATCTGATCTACGGGCCGCTGGCCTGCGGGGCCACCACGCTGATGTTCGAAGGCGTACCCAACTGGCCACAGCCCAGCCGCATGGCAGAGGTGGTGGATAAACATAAGGTCACGCTGCTTTATACCGCGCCGACCGCTATCCGCGCACTGATGGCCGAGGGTGATAAAGCGATTGCGGGCACCCAGCGCAGCAGCCTGCGCATCATGGGATCGGTCGGCGAGCCCATCAACCCGGAAGCCTGGGAGTGGTATTACAAAAAGATTGGCGACAGCCGTTGCCCTATCGTCGATACTTGGTGGCAGACCGAAACCGGCGGCTTCATGATTACGCCGCTGCCCGGTGCCACCGAGCTGAAGGCCGGCTCGGCCACGAAACCGTTCTTTGGCGTCCAGCCGGCGCTGGTGGATAACGAAGGTAATACGCTGGACGGTGCCACCGAGGGTAACCTGGTGATTGTCGACTCATGGCCCGGCCAGGCACGCACGCTGTTTGGCGATCACGATCGCTTTGAGCAAACCTACTTCTCGACGTTTAAAAATAGCTACTTCAGCGGCGACGGCGCGCGCCGTGACGAAGATGGCTATTACTGGATCACCGGCCGCGTGGATGACGTGCTGAACGTCTCCGGCCACCGGCTTGGCACGGCGGAGATCGAGTCCGCGCTGGTCTCGCATCCGAAAATTGCCGAAGCCGCGGTGGTGGGGATTCCGCACAGCATTAAAGGCCAGGTGATCTATGCTTATATCACGCTGAATCACGGCGAAGAGCCGTCGCCAGAGCTGTACAGTGAGGTGCGCAACTGGGTACGTAAAGAGATCGGCCCGATTGCCACGCCAGACGTGTTGCACTGGACCGATTCGCTGCCAAAAACCCGCTCCGGCAAAATCATGCGCCGTATTCTGCGCAAGATCGCCGCCGGCGATACCAGCAACTTTGGCGATACTTCAACGCTGGCCGATCCGGGCGTGGTGGAGAAATTGCTCGAGGAGAAACAGTCGATCACCATGCCATAACCGGCATTGACCCGGCGGAGAGTATCAGCCTGTCCCCGGCAGGCAGCTCTCCGCTCTTCCATCCTTACGCCGTATGCTTTTCACCATCGCACAACCTTTATAACTAGAATATTCAGCCAGTTAAATCACGTTGCCGTGAGTTTTCTGTCTGCCTTGCCTCTGGAGAAAATGTGATGAACGAAGCCCTGAACCAACAGGAAGCCGTCTGGCAACAAATCGAAAGCAATCCGCGTTTTCAGGAGCTGGTGCACAAACGTCAGTCGTTTGCGCTGCTGCTCAGCCTCATCATGCTGGTACTGTACGTCGGCTTTATTCTGCTGATTGCCTTCGCGCCCGGCTGGCTCGGCACGCCATTGCACGCCGGCACCAATGTGACGCGCGGCATCCCCATCGGCGTCGGCCTGACTGTGGTGTCGTTTCTGCTGACCGGCGTTTATGTCTGGCGCGCCAACGGCGAGTTTGATCGTCTGACCAAACAAATTATCAGCGAGGTGAAATCATGAAGCGCCTGCTCTCCGCCTCGCTGGCTATCGTACCAGCCAGCGTATTTGCCGCCGATGCCATTACCGGCGCGGTGCAAAAACAGGCCACTAACTACGAAGCGATCATCATGTTCGTGGTCTTCGTGGCGGCCACGCTCGGCATTACTTACTGGGCGTCCAAACGCACCCGCTCGCGCAGCGATTACTACACTGCGGGCGGCAACATTACCGGTTTCCAGAATGGCTTGGCGATGGCCGGTGACTTTATGTCGGCCGCCTCGTTTCTCGGTATCTCCGCGCTGGTCTACACCTCCGGCTACGACGGGCTGATCTACTCGCTCGGCTTCCTCGTCGGCTGGCCAATGATTCTGTTCCTGATTGCCGAACGCCTGCGCAACCTGGGTCGCTACACCTTTGCCGATGTGGCGTCCTATCGCCTGCAGCAAAAGCCCATCCGCACCCTTTCCGCCTGCGGTTCGCTGGTGGTGGTGGCGCTGTATCTGATTGCGCAGATGGTGGGTGCCGGTAAGCTGATCCAGCTGCTGTTCGGTCTCGACTACCACATCGCCGTGGTGCTGGTCGGTATTCTTATGGTGTTGTACGTGCTGTTTGGCGGCATGCTGGCCACCACCTGGGTGCAAATTATCAAAGCGGTGCTGCTGCTGTTTGGTGCCAGCTTTATGGCCATCATGGTGATGAAAGCGACCGGTTTCAGCTTTAATACGCTGTTTACCGAGGCGATGGCGGTGCATCCGAAAGGAAGCGCGATCATGCAGCCAGGCGGTCTGGTGAAAGACCCGATCTCCGCGCTGTCGCTCGGTCTGGGCCTGATGTTTGGCACCGCCGGCCTGCCGCATATTCTGATGCGTTTCTTTACCGTCGCCGATGCGCGAGAAGCACGCAAAAGCGTATTCTGGGCCACCGGCTTTATGGGCTACTTCTACTTCCTAACCTTTATTATCGGCTTCGGCGCGATTCTGCTGGTCGGCGCTAATCCGGCCTTTAAAGACGCCAGCGGCGCGCTGATTGGCGGCACCAATATGGCGGCAGTGCATCTCTCCAATGCGGTCGGCGGCAGCCTGTTCCTCGGCTTTATCTCGGCGGTGGCCTTCGCCACCATCCTGGCGGTGGTGGCCGGACTGACGCTGGCCGGTGCTTCGGCGGTATCGCATGACCTGTATGCCAGCGTGATCCGTAAAGGTCAGGCCACCGAGCGTGAAGAGTTACGGGTGTCAAAGATTACCGTGCTGGTGCTGGGCGTGGTGGCGATTGCGCTGGGGATTCTGTTTGAGAAACAGAACATTGCCTTCATGGTCGGCCTGGCGTTCTCAATTGCCGCCAGCTGTAACTTCCCGATTATTTTGCTATCGATGTACTGGTCAAAACTGACCACACACGGCGCAATGGTGGGAGGCTGGCTGGGCCTGCTGACGGCGGTGGTGCTGATGATTCTCGGTCCGACCATTTGGGTGCAGGTGCTGGGACACGCAACGCCAGTCTATCCGTATGAGTATCCGGCGCTGTTCTCGATGCTACTAGCGTTTGTCGGCACCTGGCTGTTTTCCATTACCGATCATTCCCAGCAGGGGGCGCTGGAGAGCGCAAAATTCCGCGGACAGTTTATCCGTTCACAAACGGGCGTCGGGATTTCGCAGGGGAAAGCGCATTAAGATTGAAGCAGTGCGATGATTGACCAGGTCGCCATAAATGGCGACCCTTATATCCCGATCATTCTCCTCCGGGTATGATGATCCCCGACTGATCATCGGGAAGTTGCTGGTGAGATGGGGGCGACCCCTGGGCATAAAGCCTGCTTTGTGGATTCATCCCCGGCAACTTAACTCCCGCCTTCAAGACCGGACGGTATCCTGTGCCCCGAGCACGCATCCATAAGGATGGTCATGGCGGTTTCCCTGTGCTGTTAAGGAGAATCTATGCAAACCCGTATGCCTGTCGGCATTGATATTGCCTCCGGAAAGTTTGATGTGGCCGTCTGGAAAGGCGACACGTCTTACAAAACCAAAGTCTTTCCCAACACCCCTAAGGGCTTTATCGCCCTGAAAAAATGGCTGGAGCCGTTCGGCTGCGCCATATCTGCATGGAGGCTACCGGCGCGTACAGTGAGCCGCTGGCCACCTTCCTGCACGACGAAGGCTATGATGTCAGCGTGGAAAATCCTGCGCGCATCAGGCGCTTCGGGCAGGCCGAGCTGAGCCGGAATAAGACGGATAAAGACGATGCGCGCATGATAGCGCGCTACTGTAAACTGCACGGTCCATCGCTGTGGCAGCCGGCGCCGCTGAATGAACGCAGGCTGAAAGCGCTGGTGAAGCGCCTGACGAATCTTCAGGAAATGCGGCAGATGGAAGAGAACCGGCTGGAGGTATCGGATGCGGTGGTGCAGCCCTCAATCCGCGTGGTCATTGCGGCGCTGGATGCGCAGATAGACGAAACGAAGCGGGCAATAAACGACCATATTGACAATGACCCGGGCCTTAAAAAGAACAGGGAACTGCTGGAGTCCATCCCGGGCGTGCTGGGCAGCACGATGCTGGCGTATATGGGGGACATGTCGAGGTTCAGCAGCAGCAAGGCTCTTGTGGCGTGGGTGGGGCTGAATCCGATGCGGCAGGAGTCCGGTGAGTGGAAGGGCAAAAGCAGGATATCGAAGATGGGCAACAGCGCGATGCGCAAGGCCCTGTACATGCCAGCGATAGTGGCGATGAAGTGGAATCCGGCGGTAAGTTTGCTGAAGAAGCTGCTGCAGCTGGCTTATGGTGTGCTGAAGTCGGGTCGTCCGTTCGATGCCGAAATATGTCTTGCCAGGTAACCGGCAAGACGGTATCTACGGGGTACTGCGGGTTTTTTACAGGGTGCAACTGGCCAGGTCGCCATGAATGGCGACCCTACGGTGCCATTCGGGTTTTTTGTAGGGTGCGTATTTATACGCACCAGGAGGATCTGCACGACAGCCAGTAAACCTTCAGCCATCACCGAAGCCGGATAAAGGGTGGAAATGCGGGGCCGTGGAGTAAAGCGTCACACGCCATGGATGGCGTGTGACGAGCGATCAGGGACGAGACAGCCTCTTTACGGAGCGGTCCTGTATTTCACCCTGAGACTGCGAAAACGACAGACGAAAAAAAGCCCGCTTTTTGCAAAGCAGGTTTCTTAAATGATGGTCGGCGAGAGAGGATTCGAACCTCCGACCCACTGGTCCCAAACCAGTTGCGCTACCAAGCTGCGCTACTCGCCGATGGGGGCGAATATTACTGCCGTGACTTTAGAGCGTCAATCCCTTTTCCCGAAAATCCGCCTGATTGCTTGGAAAGCAAGCAGTGCCTTAAACACCTACCTGCTCAATAAGATCCAGGCACGAATTACAGCGCTTTCGCACTGCTGGCAGTGGCAGGTGCCTGGCACCAGTTATTCGCTGCTTTAATCCCGTCATCCGGCGAGGTATAACCCAGACACCCTAAAATGGTGTCAAACAGCTCAACGTGACGATGGGTTTTGCCGACGCGCTGCTGCGCCTGTAACCGCTCAAAGTTGCTGCGGTTAGTCGGGTCCTGCAAATACTTATCGGACGCCCAGACAATCATCGGCACGCGGAACTGCTCCGGCGGCGCCATCTCGCGCGGCGTACCGTGCAGGTGCATATTTTCGCTGATCGACTCACCGTGGTCCGCGGCATAGAACACAATCGCCTTTTTATCACGCAGCTGATCCAGCACGCTGTCCAGCATGGTATCGACATACAGAATCGAGTTGTCGTAGGCGTTAATCAGCTGGGCTTTGCTGCACTTATCGTCCACGCCAATACACTCACGGATAACGCTGCGAATAGAGATAGTGCGAACCTTTCGTGTGCAACATCACCAGATGCTTGCCTTTCGGGAAGCGCTGCAGCGAAGCCTGCAGCTCCGGCACCAGCAGCATATCGTCCACCGCTTTGCCCTGATTGCGCTTCTCAGAACCAATCTGCTAGCGGAACGAGAAGTTATTCACATCGGCGTTGTCGTAGAACCACACTTCGCTCTGCATGGCGAACAGCTCGGAGGTAAAGCCCAGCTTTTTCATCACCGCAAAAATGTTCTGCTCTTTTAGCGTACGGCCAGGGTTATCCATGGTGCCGCCCTCGCGCACAAACATGCAGCGCAGCGACAGCTTGGTGGCGGTATCACAGGATTCACCGCGGAATGCCACCAGATTCTTCTCTTTCGACAGCTTCGGCGTGGTATCGCGGTTATAGCCCAGCATGCCCATGTGATCCCAGCGCGTGGTCTCGCAAATCACAAACACCACATAGGTATCGTCAATGCCAGGCGGCGCCACATAGGTAAACTTCTTCGCCGGATCGAGTAACTCCTAGCTGTCCAGCTTCTCATCCACTCTGGTCCAGGCGAACAGGCCCAGCGCCGCAATCCAGTTCGAAGGCAGATAAGAGTGCGCCACTACGCCGCCATAGCTTGGCAGGTCGATATTGGTGATCTCTTCATTGGCTTTTTGCAGCTTGTCGAAGTAGCGAATCGGCAGCCATACCAGCGCTACGCTCAGTAGCAGAATCACTGTAGGTTTCAGGCGCTGAACGGGGGTTTTCAGCTGTTCAATCAGCGTCAGGCTCAGGTTATTTCGCCAGATCAGCAGCAGCGGCAGTGCGCTCACCAGCACCATCCACAGCACAAAGTGCTGCCCGATAACCTCTTTAGAGAGATCGACATCGGTGGTCATGACCGACGCCACGATGCCGTAACCGATCACCACGTTAAAGAACGCCATGTAATAGGCGGCGGCCACCGAAATCACCACCAGCAGGCTGGCGATCACGCGATAAAACCATTTGCCACCCAGCGACAGCAGTCGCATCAGGAAGAAGGTCAGCAGTACGGCAGCGGTCACTTGCGCCGCGGCGGATAACCAGTTGGTGACGGTGGATTTCGTTAGGAAGCCGTCAAAACGGCGATAAAAGATTGGCAAATTCAATAAGATGCCAAGATAGGGCGCCAGCAAAAGCGACAACTTTTGCTGCGTTAAACTTTTAATATAATTCATATAAATTTCTGTTCCCGACCTGGTGTCGATGCTTCAACCGTAAATGTGACTGTGCAAAGACCGTAAGGTTCGCTTGCGTAGCAGAAAAGCATGACCTGGCGAGTAGGATCGGGACGAATCTGAAACCAAATAATCACGATGATGCACGGAGCGCAGCAGTAGAACATTTAACCAATGGTAAGACCAGAAAATTCTTTAGTTCGATGGGATGCGGGATGTTGTTCGTGATAAAAAAGGCTCCCGCAGGAGCCTTTTATCCATGCATCAACTTAGTTGATAATATTCAGCGTTACGTCGATGTTGCCGCGCGTAGCGTTTGAGTACGGACAAACAATGTGTGCCGCATCAACCAGTTTTTGCGCTTCCGCCGCGTCCATCTCTGGCAGATGGATATTCAGTTTTGCTTCAATGCCAAAACCGGTTGGGATAGAACCAATCCCCACTTCGCCTTCAATCCACGCGTCTTTTGGCATGGCGATTTTGTCGCGGCCGGCAACAAATTTCATCGCGCCGAGGAAGCAGGCAGAGTAGCCGGCAGCAAACAGCTGCTCCGGGTTCGTCACCTCGCCGCCCGCGCCGCCCATCTCTTTTGGCACGCCCAGCTTCACGTCCAGCACATTATCAGACGAGGTGGCGCGGCCATCGCGGCCACCGGTTGCTTTGGCTTTGGCGGTGTAAATCACTTTTTCTAAAGACATCATAACCTCACTATTCGCTATATAATCGCGTGCTATTTATAAGACACAAGGGAAAACTTCACTCTCAGGATGCCGCCGCAGCGACATCCCTGATGCTCAGGTGGCGCGATTCAGGTTGCCGCGCAGATCGTCGAGCTGCTGTTTCAGCGCCGCCATGGTGTCGGTATCGCAGGCGGTCGCGCACTGTACCGCTTCCGGAATGCTGGCGGCTTTTTCCTGCAGCGCGCGTCCCTGGTCGGTCAGCGTGACCACTACCTGGCGCTCATCCTGACGCGAACGCTGGCGGCGCAGCAAACCGGCGCTCTCCAGTCGTTTTAGCAGTGGCGTCAGAGTGGCCGAATCGAGAAACAGCTTTTCACCAATCTCCGACACCGTCAGATCATCCTGATGCCACAGCACCAGCATCACCAGATATTGCGGATAGGTGATTTCCAGCGCAGCCAGCAGCTGACGATAGACTTTATGCATCGCCAGATTCGCTGAATAGAGCGCGAAACACAGATGCTGATCAAGCTGGAGTGGCGCAGGCTTCACTTTTTTGTCATCTTGATTACTGTTCATGCGACTCAATATAGATAGCGCGCTAGATAATTGCAAGCAACTTTTGCCTGGAGTGTGAAGATGCGTGATTCACCGGAAGAGAAGGCGCGCCGTTATGCCACGCAGGCACATGCCGATGCGGGCCAGCGTCGTAAATACACCGACGAACCCTATATTGTGCATCCGGCTGCCGTCGCGGAGCTAGTGCGCAGCGTAAGCGATGACGAAGCGATGATCGCTGCCGCCTGGCTGCACGACACGGTGGAGGACACCGCCAGTACTTTACAGGATATTGAAGAACACTTTGGTGCGCGCGTTGCACACCTGGTGGACATGCTTACCGACAGCGCCCAGCCGCAGGCGAAAAATCGTACCGCCCGTAAGCTGGCACACTTTCGTCACACTGCCGAAGCCTCGCCCGAGGCGCAAACCATCAAGCTGGCCGATATCATCGATAACACCCGTGCCATCGTGCAGTTCGATCCCAATTTTGCCCGGGTTTACCTGGTCGAGAAACAGATTCAGATTCAGCTGTTACAGCAGGGCGATCGGCGTTTATGGCAGCAGGCCAGGCACATTATTGAACAGGGCATCGCGCAGCTGGCAAAACCGCCGTACAGCGTGCCGGAGAGCTGGTTTGTCAAACAGGCGGCGAAATACGGTAGCTTAAGCTGAAAAAAACCCGCCATGCAGGCGGGTCACAGAGAGCCGATAGTCGGCGTTATTCCAGCAGCTGTCGGCCAAGATACGGATTGGCCTGCAGCAGTTTCATCAGTTTGCGAGCCGTGGCGGATGGGCGCGTACGTTGCGCTTCCCAGCTTTTTACTGACGAGACGCTCACCCCCATCACGCGAGCGAATTCATCCACCTGCATGCCGGTCATCTCGCGTAAACGCTGCGGTTCGGGAACGGAAACGGTATTGAATGCAATTTCTGATACGGGAGTCTGTGCATCACGTGTCAAAACAATTTGCTCAAGACTGCTGAGTAATTCGACCATTAGATCTTTTATTTCCATAGAGAACTCCTTAAAACTCACTATGAAGCACGTGAAAGTAGAGAGGTAAGCGCCACCTGGCGCTGAAACCGGCCTTATCAGGTTGTATCCCGAAACAGTTTTCCCTTATCAGGGCGAAAATAGTGTTTTAATGAAACCGTTACGGGACACAGCCTGTTGCACACTGCGGAAAGATGTCAGGGCAATGCAACATTGAACCGGGTCTCTAAGTATGGGTCAGATCCCCGGCTTTGCTGCCTGTTTCCTGATTATTTTTTCTTCTTTCTTATACTGCAAACGGATCGATCACCATAAGTAACTGACCCGCCTGCACTTGCTGCCCGGCCTGGCGTTGCAGGCTGTGGATTTTGCCACTGACCGGCGCCACGATCGGGATTTCCATCTTCATGGATTCGAGAATGCCTACCGTGGCACCCGCGGTCACGTCACTGCCTTCTGCCACCAGCCATTGCCACACGCTGCCCGGCAGCAGCGGCACCGCGTTCTGCTGCGCCAGTTCGCGCGCGCGATGTTTCAGGCCAAACGCCAGCATCTGCGCCGCATCCGGCCCGAGAAAATGCAGGCCCGCCGATTCGCAGCGCGTGACGAACTCCGGTTTTTCACTGAGAAAGCCATAGCCCGGATGCAGCGCCTGCGCGCCGCTCTGTGCGGCAATCGCCAGCAGTTTGTCCTAGTTGAGGTAAGTGTCGCGCACCTGGCCCTCGCCCAGCGACCAAGCTTCATCGGCCAGCCGCACGTGGCGCGCATGGCGATCGGCTTCGGCATAGACGGCAATCGCCCGGATATTCATGGCCTGCAGGGTACGGATGATGCGCACGGCAATCGCGCCACGGTTGGCAATCAATACGCGATCAATCATGACTGAATACTCTTATTGCGGCAGGTCGTCCTGCACCAGCTGTGACGGCGTAAAACGGGTCGTCCCGTTGCGTCAGAGAATCACCACACGCTGACGCCAATCGGCGTCGGGTTGTAACCGTTACAGGGATTGTTGAGCTGCGGACAGTTGGAAATCAGCACCAGAATGTTCATCTGTGCCACCATCTCAACATACTTACCCGGCGCGGAGATGCCAGCGGCAAACGTCAGGCCGCCGTCATGGGTCACCGGCACATTCATAAAGAAGTTAATGTTGTGCGTGATATCGCAGCGCGTCAGCGCCAGACTCCGGATGCGCGGCGACCGCCAGCATCCAGCTGTCGCGACAGGAGTGCATGTGGCGCTTTTCGAGGTCATAACGCACCGTATTGCTCTCGCACGAGCAGGCGCCGCAGAGCGTATCGTGACGGCCACAGGTATCGGCGGTGATCGTCAGCATCGGCCGATCAAGACTGGAACGCAGCACGCTGCCGGCCGTGATAAACACGTTGTGCTGGCCGCGCAGCATCTCGCTCATGCTGTAGCGCTCGGCGGTATCGTCGGCGTTGAAAAACAGCGTATCCGCCGCCTGATTGCCTTCCAGATCGGTAATGCGCAGCGTTTCTCCGGCGGCAATGCGCTGCAGCCAGTAATCACCGGCGTCGATCTGCTGCTGCAGACGCGCCTGCGCCGGGTTTCGTTCACTCTCTTTGATCATCACACTTCTCCCTGCAGTTGATAGAGGGCGTTATTGCGCAGGCCGCGCTGGTTTTCCGCACGCTGCAGACAGATTTCCGGCAGCGGCGCGCGCTGCGCATCCAGCGTCAGCTGCAGCGGCTGGCGCGGATAATCGCTCGCCGGGCTGAGCGGGGGCGGACAGGTGTGCAGCAGCACCAGCGTGTCCATGGCGAAACGCAGCCGAACCTGCGCGCCAGCTTCGCCCTGCCGCTCCAGCGTTAAGCGCCCGCTGTCATCGGCGCGCACCTGCGCAAACAGATTGAGGCAGGCCGCCATGTCGCGCTGGCCAAGGCCATATTTCGCCAGCTCGACCAGGAAACTGTCGTAGCCGTTTTGATGGCGCAGGTTGCGCGCCTGCTGATAGTCGCTGACCCCGTAGCGCGCGGCCGTTTGTGCCGCGTTCAGCGTGCCGCACACGCTCTCGTGCCAGCCGAAACTGTCGTGTTCAATACTGCAGAAAATGCACCCCATGTCCGAGTAGAGACAGTGGCCGGCGGTGAGCCGAAAAGTGTGCTGGCACTTGAGCGTGTCCGGCGCGTTGTAGCGCTCCAGCAGGTTTTCCGGGTTATAAAACAGCAGGCTGGCGCTGGCGCCGCCCTCCACATCGGTCAGCGTCAGCGCGCTGCCGCTGCGCATGACAAAAGACCAGTGCGCCCCGGCGGGCAGCAGGGTTTGGTATGGCTGCATCGTGGCTTTCAACTGCGGGCTGTCGACAAAATCCAGCGTGGTTTTGGCATCGCTGAACAGGTGTGTCGCGGCAAGCTGCTGATCAAAACCGGCCAGATCGGTACCGGATGCCTGCGCCATCTGCGTGCGCGCCGCTTTGGCACTGTCGCTCTGTCCGGCCATGCTGTGCAGCGCCTCGTACCAGGCGCCGGTAAGCGCTTTGCCGAGCTGGGGATATTTGTTGAGCGTGGCGGTGTTGACCACCAGCAGGTCGAGGATTTCGCCCGGGATCTGCGCCGAGGAGAACACCAGATGGCTGTCCGGCTGCTTCTCTGCTTCCGTCAGCAGCGGATTCCACGTGACGATGGCGTTAACGTCAGCGGTGCCAAACGCCGCCACCAGATCGGCATCGGCGGTGTTAACCACCCTGACGTCCTTCTCGCTCATGCCGGATTTCTCCAGCGCGCGCCAGCAGATAGTGTGAGACCGAGAGTTCGACGAGGTTGATGGGTTTGCCTTTCAGCGCGCTGACGCTGTCCGCGCCTTTAAGCAGAATGCCGTCGTTGCCGTTGGAGTAGTCGCCGACAATGAGCGCGGTGCTGTCGACGCCGCCAGTGGCGGGAATCGTCAGCGCATCCATATTGGTCATAGTGCAGCCGTCAAAGCCACCTGCGGTGTACTGATTGACCGACTCGATATAGTCGTTAACCTGCACAAACTGGATATCGATGCCGTACTTATCGGCCCACGTTTTCACGATGCCGCTTTGCTGCGCGTAATCCCACGGCATCCAGCCAGCGTAGATGGACCAGCAAAGCTTAAAGGAAGGTTTAGCAGCGGCCAGCGACGGAACGCTGAACAGGGCGACGCTGCAAATCAGCAGCAGGCGCAGACAGGCTTTAATCATGATGATTCCTCTGGCGTTAACGGACGAAAATCAGGCAGGAGGCGGCGAGCAACGTTCTCGCTTTCCTCTCGGGCTTTTTTCCCGCCGTGTAACCGTCAGAGGACGGTCGGTCACTCTCGGACCAGCATCTCGCGATCGGAACCCTAGTGACCCATTGCAAATTGTGTGGCGACGTCGGTTGCCCGCGATCGCTCCTGCATCTGCCAGAAAGCAGGCAATATCAATGCCAGGTTGCTATCAGCCTGAAATACATGAGTTATTGCAAAGCGCTGTGCTCGCAGGCAGGCTGTGCTGCACAGTTGTGCAGCAGGCACGCACCAGCGTGAAGCACTGCAGATCAGCCGTTGTACAGCCGGGCCATTGCACTATTCTTTAGGACCTTTCCCAGCGAATCGAATTTAGCCATCGTCACAACAGGAGTTGAATTATGGCGTCAGGAATTTCCCGCATCTGGATGCGTAGCGGCATGCTGCTGACCGGCGTGCTACTTGTGCTGCAGCTTACCGCCTGCGGCGATAAAAAGGGTGATCAGCGCAAAGCCTTTACTGATTTTCTGCAAAACACCGTGATGCGCAGCGGTGAACATCTGCCCAGCCTGAGCGAAAACCAGAAGCAAACCTTCGGTAACTACGCCAGTGATTACGCCATCCTGTATGGCTTCTCGCAGCAGGTGAATCAGGCGGTGGATCAGGGCATGCGCCCGGTGGTTGATGAGCTGGCGGCCATCCGCGTGCCGCAGGATTATCTGACACGCCGCGACAGTCTGCGCCAGGCGAGCGGCAATCTGAGCGTGCTGACTCAGCAGATTCAGAGTGCCAAAATGCAGGCCGACAGCAGCAAAGCCACGCTGAAGCAGCCGGACGATCTGAAGAAAGTGTACGACAGCGTGTACGCCAAAGTGGTGACTCAGCCAGCCAGCACGCTGATCCCGCTGCTGCCGCAGTTGCAGGCGCTGAGCCAGTCGGCAGTTCAGGCCGGCGATTATCTGCAGTCGCAGGGCGCACGCGTCAGCTTCAATGACGGCGGCGTTCAGTTCCCGACACAGGAGCAGGCCACGCAGTACAACACGCTGATGAGCAATCTCGCCAGCAACACGCAAGCGCTGACCCAAGCACAAAATGCCGTACAGGGCGGTTTGCAGTAAGCCGCTCAGCGGGCAGTTCTCCACTGCCCGCTTTTTCAGATTTTCGTCACTTCCTTATATCGCCTTTTTCTGTCAGCACAGAGTGTGATCTGGAGCATTTTCAACCAAAAATAGTTTGTGATCTCAATCTTATTTGTGAGACAAGCCGGCCCAAGGGAAAGGTGACTTTTGTCACATTTCTAGCGCTATTGCGCGCATTTTTTCGCCGGCGTTGCTTTCTTACAGGGTATTTTTGTGATCAAAATCACCTTTAATCCCCCTGCCCACCCCAACTTAGCGTGATATGCATCACACGTTTTCCCGACGCTACGCAGTGTAATCAACTAGTGCTAGAGTCCGCGTGCATACAGTAATGCCACGGCCCCCCGCCGTAACGTCTTAACAAAAACAAACGCGCTCTCTTATTGCAGCGCGTCTCAATAAGGGGTGGGTTTATGTCCTCATCCATCAGTCAAGGCCAAGGTTCAGAGCTTTGGTCGCTTTCTGAGTAATATGGTGATGCCAAACATCGGTGCGTTTATCGCCTAGGGTATCATCACAGCGCTGTTCATTCCAACGGGATGGATTCCTAACGAAACGCTGGCCAAGCTGGTCGGCCCGATGATTACCTACCTGCTGCCGTTGCTCATCTGCTTCACCGGTGGTCGTCTGGTGGGTGGCGATCGCGGCGGCGTGGTCGGTGCCATCACCACCATGGGCGTGATCGTCGGTGCCGATATGCCGATGTTCCTTGGCTCGATGATTGCCGGTCCGCTGGGTGGCTGGGCGATCAAGTCGTTTGACCGCGCGGTTGACGGCAAAATCAAAAGCGGCTTCGAGATGCTGGTCAACAACTTCTCGGCCGGTATTATCGGTATGCTGCTGGCGCTGCTGGCATTCCTCGCTATCGGTCCGCTGGTAGAAGGTCTGTCGCACATTCTCGCCGCCGGCGTAAACCTGATGGTGCAGAACAACCTGCCGCCGCTGACCTCAATCTTTGTTGAACCGGCGAAAATCCTGTTCCTCAATAACGCCATCAACCACGGTATCTTCTCGCCGCTGGGTATCCAGCAGGCCAGCGAAGCGGGCAAATCGATCTTCTTCCTGATTGAAGCGAACCCGGGTCCGGGTATGGGCGTGCTGGTTGCTTACATGATCTTCGGCCGCGGCAGCGCGAAGCAGTCTGCGGACGGTGCAGCGATCATCCACTTCCTTGGCGGTATCCACGAAATCTACTTCCCGTACGTGCTGATGGCGCCGCGCCTGCTGCTGGCGGTGATCCTCGGCCAGCTGGCCGGTCACGCCACCATTCGCGAAGCCATTCTCGATCAGAAAGTGCGTGCCGTGGTGCAGGGCGCGATGCAGGAGAGCGGCGCGGTGCTGATCAAGCGTTATGGTTTCGATGCGGAGAAACATGCCGCGTATATCCAGAAAATCCTGACGCGTTTCGAAAACCCGTACCTGAAAGATGACGTCGAGCGCGTGGGCCGTCAGCCACTGCGCAAGCTGAGCGCCGGCGATCGCCTAATCAAGCCGACACTGGGCACGCTGGAGTATCAGCTGCCACACGCAAGCCTGGTGCAGGGCATTGCCGCCGCGATGCACTATCGCAGCGAAGCCGATCCGCAGGCGCAGGCGCAGGAGCTGGCGTCACTGATCGCGCAGAAAGGCCCACAGGCGGCGCTGGCGGAGATTTCTGGCCTCGATGCCAATAGCGAAGTGGTGAGCTCAGTGGTGAGCGCTTACCACGCTATGGCATAATGCGCGCCCTTTAGTGGTCAATTCGGGCACGGCAGCAGCGTGCCCGTCGACGGTAGCTGAATGATGCAGGCAATAATGGAAGAGAAGCAGGCTTTTGAAAACCGGGTGCTTGAGCGGCTGAACGCCGGTCGTTCGGTGAGAAGCTTCCTGATCGCCGCTGTCGAACTGCTGGCGGAAGCAGTCAATCTGCTGGTGCTGCAGGTCTTTCGCAAAGACGACTACGCGGTGAAATATGCGGTGGAACCGCTGCTGCTGGGCAACGGCCCGCTGGGCGAGCTGTCGGTACGCCTGAAGCTCATCTACGGCCTGGGGGTGATCAATCGCCACGAATACGAAGACTGCGAGCTGCTGTTGGCGCTGCGTGAGGAGCTGAATCACGACACCAGCGACTACCGCTTTACCGACGATGAAATACTCGGCCCGTTCGGCGAACTGCACTGCGTGCTGGCCTGGCCGCCGCAACCCGATTTCACCCGCGACGACGCCGCGTTGCGCGCCATGCAGCAACAGCGCTACCTGCAGATGGTGCGCTCCACCATGGTGCTGTCGCTGACCGAGCTGATTTCCCGTATCTCGCACAAACAGGCCTTCAAGAAGCCCGCCGTGTAACGCTTCCCCTGCGGCGCTGTCGCCACGCGCCGCTGTTCTCCCCGCCGCAGACAAAATATTACGCAGGATATTGATGCAGCGCTTTTTTTGCGCGGTTGATGATTTTGCCAACAATCGTCAGATAGCGATATACTTACCGTTCCTGTGGCAAACAGACGACATCCCTATGAAATACGATACATCTGAACTCTGCGACATCTACCATGAAGAAGTGAACGTTGTTGAACCGCTTTTTTCGAACTTTGGTGGGCGCACCTCATTCGGTAGTCAAATTACCACAGTGAAATGTTTCGAAGACAACGGCCTGCTGTATGACCTGCTCGAAGAGAACGGTCGCGGTCGCGTACTGCTGGTGGACGGCGGCGGCTCAGTGCGGCGCGCGCTGGTTGACGCACAACTGGCGCGGCTGGCGGCGCAAAACGAGTGGGAAGGCATCGTGGTGTACTGCTCGGTTCGCTAGGTCGATGAACGGGAAGAGCTGGAGATCGGCATTCAGGCGATTGCGGCCATTCCGGTAGGCGCCGCAGGCGAAGGCATCGGCGAGAGCGACGTGCGGGTTAACTTCGGCGGCGTCACCTTCTTCTCCGGCGATCATCTCTGCGCCGACAACACCGGCATGATCCTGTCTGAAGACGCACTCGACATCGAGTAAGCGACAAACAAAAACGGGTGCCGCGGCACCCGTTGGTTTAAGCGCTGAGGCTTAAACTTCTTCCATTTTTCCCAGCAGTGCACGCAGGCGCTCCTGCCATACATGCTGCTCTTCTTTCAGGTGCTGATTTTCACACGCCAGCGCTTCGTGATTGCCGGATGCCTGGCTCATTTCGTTTTTCAGGTTATTGTTCTGCTCTTTCAGCTCTTCAATTTCCATCTGCAGCAGGGTGATGGTATCAATCGCCTGCTGTACTTTCGCTTCCAGTTTCTCGAATACTTCAAATGACATCTTTCTGACCTCTCCTAAATCGTGCAAGGCGTTGATAGACCGGGCGTGCCTTAAAATAGTGCGTCCAGCCACGATGTCCCGATTGTATGTAGCCACACCCGGCAAGTCCAGCAGCACAAGGCCTGCGAGGGAAGTCTGTAACACTTTTCAGTTTATACTTGGAAAACGCGCAACTTCGCGCATTTTGCGCGCGGTCACACGCGCAGGGTGCAGCGCAGCGGGGGTTTTTGGCCCTAAACACAGGCAAAAGACGCGAAAACTCGCATTTTTATGACACGGAACACAAAATTCGATTTCGCTATTTCTCGCTTATGCTTGTTAACGATAAATTAACATCAACCCTACATTAGAGCTGGGCGACTCAAGGATTGAGAACAAAAACTGATAAAATTTAACCTCGCTTCAGGAATTCCATTATGAGTCAGACAACGAACACACTCAAGGTCAGTGCATCGCCGAGTTTCTCGGTACCGGTTTGATCATCTTTTTTGGTGCCGGCTGTGTGGCGGCGCTGAAGCTGGCCGGTGCCGCATTCGGCCAGTGGGAAATTTGTATCATCTGGGGTCTTGCTGTCTCCATGGCAGTTTATCTGAGCGCAGGCGTGTCCGGCGCTCACCTCAATCCGGCAGTCACGGTTGCACTGTGCCTGTTCGCCAACTTCGAAGGCCGCAAAGTTTTACCTTATATTGTGTCGCAAATCGCTGGCGCGTTCTGTGCGGCGGCGCTGGTCTACGGTCTTTACTACAATCTGTTCTTTGATTACGAAGCCAGCCACCAGATGGTACGCGGCAGCGTGCAGAGCCTCGATCTGGCCGGTATCTTCTCCACCTATCCGAACCCGCACATCACCGTGGCGCAGGCATTCCTGGTGGAAATGGTGATTACTGCCGTGCTGATGGCGGTAATCATGGCGCTGACCGACGACGGCAACGGCGTACCGCGTGGCCCGCTGGCGCCGCTGCTGATTGGTCTGCTGGTGGCGGTGATTGGTGGTTCCATGGGTCCGCTGACCGGCTTCGCCCTGAACCCGGTGCGTGACTTCGGTCCGAAGCTGTTCGCCTTCTTCGCTGGCTGGGGTAACGTGGCGTTCACCGGTGGTAAAGATATTCCTTACTTCCTGGTGCCAATTTTTGGCCCGCTGGTCGGAGCCTGCCTCGGTGCCTTCGGTTATCGTGCGCTGATTGGCCGCTACCTGCCGGGCAACCTTGCAGAAACCAGTAAAACAGAAAAACCGGTCGCGCGCGCTGAGCAGCGTAAAGCGTAAGTTTCATCGTTAATCATCAGGAAACCATAATGACTACGACTGATAAAAAATATATTGTCGCGCTCGATCAGGGCACAACCAGCTCACATGCCGTTGTGCTCGATCATGACGCCAACATCGTCGCCGTCTCACAGCGCGAATTCACTCAGATCTACCCGAAAGCCGGCTGGGTTGAGCACGATCCGATGGACATCTGGGCCTCACAGAGCTCCACGCTGGTGAAAGTGGTGGCGCACGCTAATATCCGTTCTGACCAGATCGCCGCCATCGGTATCACCAACCAGCGTGAAACCGCGATTGTCTGGGACAAAGAGACCGGCAAACCGATTTACAACGCCATCGTCTGGCAAGATCCGCGTACCGCCGATTACTGTAACAAGCTGAAGAAAGAGGGTCTGGAAGAATATATCCAGCACTCCACCGGCCTGGTGATTAACCCGTACTTCTCCGGCACCAAGGTGAAGTGGATTCTCGACCATGTGGAAGGCGCGCGCGAGCGGGCAAAACGCGGCGAACTGCTGTTCGGCACCGTCGACACCTGGCTGGTATGGAAAATGACCCAGGGCCGCGTGCACATCACCGATCACACCAACGCATCGCGTACCATGATGTACAACATCCACAAGCTGGAGTGGGATGCGCGCATGCTGGAGATTCTGGATATTCCGCGCGAAATGCTGCCGGAAGTGAAAGGATCGTCCGAAATCTACGGCCAGACCAACATTGGTGGTAAGGGCGGTACGCGTATTCCTATCGCCGGTATCGCCGGTGACCAGCAGGCTGCGCTGTATGGCCAGCTGTGTGTGCAGCCTGGCATGGCGAAAAACACCTACGGCACCGGCTGCTTTATGCTGATGAACACCGGTACCGAAGCGGTTACCTCTACCCACGGTCTGCTGACCACCATCGCCTGCGGTCCACGCGGCGAGGTGAACTACGCGCTGGAAGGTGCCGTGTTCATCGGTGGTGCGTCAATTCAGTGGCTGCGCGATGAGATGAAGCTGATCAGCGATGCGGGCGACTCTGAATACTTCGCGATGAAAGTCAAAGACACCAACGGTGTGTACATGGTGCCGGCCTTTACCGGTCTCGGCGCACCGTACTGGGACCCGTATGCGCGTGGCGCAATCTTCGGTCTGACCCGTGGTGCCAATGCCAACCACATCATTCGCGCCACACTGGAGTCCATCGCTTACCAGACGCGTGATGTGCTGGAAGCGATGCAGAACGATGCTGATACCCGCCTGCAGTCGCTGCGCGTGGATGGCGGTGCGGTGGCCAACAACTTCCTGATGCAGTTCCAGTCCGATATTCTCGGCACGCGCGTGGAGCGTCCGGAAGTGCGCGAAGTGACCGCGCTGGGTGCGGCTTACCTCGCTGGTCTGGCGGTCGGTTTCTGGAACGATCTGGAAGAAGTTCGTGCTAAAGCCGTGGTGGAACGCGAATTCCGTCCAAGCATTGAAACTACCGAATGCAACGTGCGCTATGCCGGCTGGAAAAAAGCCGTGGCGCGCGCCCAAGCGTGGGAAGAAGAAGAGTAACACTGTGCTGACCCGCGGCGCCCTGCCGCGGGTTTTTCCCGTGCCCCTGCCCCGCTGTGCTACACTGCCCGCCTGTTTTTTGTCAGGTGCATACCATGAAACGAGAACTCGCGATTGAATTTTCCCGTGTGACCGAAGCCGCTGCGTTAGCGGGCTATCACTGGTTAGGACGCGGCGACAAGAATGCCGCCGACGGCGCCGCCGTTAACGCTATGCGCATTATGCTCAACACCATCAACATCGACGGCCAGATCGTGATTGGCGAGGGCGAAATCGACGAAGCACCGATGCTGTACATTGGTGAGAAAGTCGGTACCGGCGACGGCGATGCGGTGGACATTGCGGTTGATCCCATCGAAGGCACACGCATGACTGCGATGGGCCAAGCCAACGCGCTGGCGGTGCTGGCGGTGGGCGATAAAGGCAGTTTCCTGCACACACCTGATATGTATATGGAAAAGCTGATTGTCGGTCCGGGCGCGCGCGGCGCTATCGATCTCAACCAGCCGCTCGCCACCAATCTGCAGTCGATTGCGCAGACGCTCAATAAACAGCTCAGCCAGCTGACGGTGTCGATTCTCGCCAAACCGCGTCACGATGCGGTCATCGCGCAGCTGCAGCAGCTGGGCGTGCGCGTGTTTGCTTTCCCGGACGGCGACGTGGCGGCCTCCATTCTCACCTGTATGCCGGACAGCGAAGTGGACGTGCTGTATGGCATCGGCGGTGCGCCAGAAGGTGTGGTATCGGCGGCGGTGATCCGCGCCATGGATGGCGACATGCAGGCGCGCCTGCTGGCTCGTCATCAGGTCAAAGGGGATTCGGCCGAAAACCGCCGTCTGGGTGAGCAGGAGCTGGCGCGCTGTGCCGAAATGGGCATCAACGCCGGGGAAGTGCTGACGCTGCAACAGATGGCGCGTAACGATAACGTGATTTTCGCGGCGACCGGCATCACCACGGGCGATCTGCTAAAGGGCATCACGCGCCAGGGCAATATCGCCACCAGCGAAACGCTGCTGGTGCGCGGTAAATCGCGCACCATTCGCCGCATTCAGTCGATCCACTATCTGGACCGCAAAGACGCGGCGCTGCACCCTTTTATCCTGTAACCGTCTGTTTGCCGCTCTCCGGATGACGCGAGAGCGGCCACCAGCACAGCAGCATCACCAGCGACGTCACAAACATCAGCATGCCGAGGCTCGACTGATCGTGCTGCGGCAGCAGCGCGCCGATCACCGGTGCCAGCAGCGGGCTGACCAGAATGCCCATGTTGAGCAGGCTGTTGGCCTAGCGCAGCGCAATGCCGGAGTAGAGATCACGCGGCATGGTGCGCGCCATGACGCCAGCCACGCCGGTACCCAGTCCCTGCACCGCACTGCCCAATACCAGCACACTCAGCGACGGCGCAAACAGGGCGATCAGCGCGCCCGCCGCGAAGATCGTCATTCCCGCGAGGATCACCGGACGCCGGCCAATGCTGTCCGACAGCGGGCCGTAGATCAGCTGCGATCCGCCGTAGGCCATCAGATAGGCCGCCATCACCTGCTGCATGGCGCCGCTGCGTACGTTAAGCGCCTCTGCCATGTTCGCCATGGCGGGCACATAGATGGTCTGCGCCATCTGCCCGACCGCCACCAGCACAATCAGCATGAACAGCAGAAAGCGGTTTTGCGTATTACTCATCATCATGGAACAAAATGTCTGCCTGAGAAACAAAGTAATGACAGCACTAAACAGGGCTGCCGGAGAGTTATGGCGGCAAAAATATCAGGAATTGCGCACAAAGCGAGAGGCGGGCGTAAAGCGATAGCTCAGGCACCGTCAAGCTTCTGTACCAGGCTGTAACGTGGCCGCTACAGTTGCTGATGTGTGCGGACGATTTGTCGCAGAGAACCCTTTGCCCGCTGGGGGGCTGGAAATCTGGTGCCGGGCTGACGAAGAATAGAAAGAGACCAATTATCAATCATCAGGAGCGAACATGGCAGAGTGGGTCAATGCAGAAGTAAAAGAAGTGAAAAACTGGACCGATGCACTGTTCAGCCTGCGCGTCACTGCGCCCATCGACCCCTTTATCGCCGGCCAGTTTGCCAAGCTGGCGCTGGAAGTCGACGGCGAACGCGTGCAGCGCGCCTACTCCTACGTTAACGCGCCGCAGGATCCGCTGTTGGAGTTCTATCTGGTGACGGTGCCGGAAGGGAAGCTCAGCCCGCGTTTGCAGGCGCTGCAGCCCGGCGATCAAGTGATGGTGACCAAAGAAGCGGCCGGTTTCTTTGTGCTGGATGAGATCCCCGACTGCCAGACGCTGTGGATGCTGGCGACCGGCACGGCGATCGGCCCGTATCTGTCGATTTTGCAACAGGGTGAAGGGCTGGAGCGCTTCGATAATATCGTGCTGGTGCACGCTGCGCGCTATGCGGCCGACCTGAGTTTTCTGCCGCTGATGCAGCAGCTACAGCAGCGTTATCAGGGCAAGCTGCATATTCAGACGGTGGTCAGCCGCGAGCAGATGCCCGGTTCACTGCATGGCCGCGTACCGCAGCTGATCGAGAGCGGAGAACTGGAAAACGCCGTGGGCCTGCCGATGCTCGCCGACACCAGCCACGTGATGCTGTGCGGTAACCCGCAGATGGTGCGCGATACCCAGCAATTGCTGAAAGAGACCCGCGATATGCGTAAGCATTTCAAACGTAAACCCGGCCACATGACCAGCGAGCATTACTGGTAATCGCGCCGGCAGCAAAATGTCAGATTTTTCCCGGCGCGGGTTTTGACTTTCAGCGGTAAAAACCGTTTTAATTGTGGGCTAAGTGAATGATTTAGGGCCGAAGCAATGAAGAATCTGCCAGTCGCGCTGCTGCTCAGCGTCGCACTGACATTTTCCGCCTGGGCGGAGGACGCGCCCGCGCAGGATCGCAACGATCACCTGCCTGCGGCGCCGTATCTGCTGGCAGGTGCGCCCACCTTTGATATGACCACCGCGCAGTTCCGCGAAAAGTACAACGCCGCCAATCCTGATCTGCCGCTGCAGGAGTATCGCGCCATCGATAACCGCGATGACAAAAGCCACCTGACACGCGCCGCCAGCAAAATCAGCGAAACGCTGTATGCCTCTACCGCGCTGGAACAGGGCACCGGCAAGATTAAAACGCTGCAGATTACCTGGCTGCCGGTGCCGGGCCCGGATATGAAAGCGGCACAGACACGCGCCATGGATTACATGACTGCGCTACTGCGCTTTTTTGTGCCCGGTTTGTCACCGGAAGAGGGACACAAGAAGCTCGATGGCCTGCTCAGCGCCGGCAAGGGCGCACACTATTTTTCCCGCACCGAAGGTGCACTGCGCTTTGTGGTCGCAGACAATGGCGACAAGGGACTGACCTTCGCCGTTGAGCCCATCAAACTGGCGCTCGCTAGCCCCTGATCTCCCCAGCAAAAATGACGAAAAGCAAAGCCAGCGCCCCATTTGATCTCTATACTGTCTGGCAGACATCGCTGCCCCGATGGCAGCGCTATTTCATGAATCGCGTTATGCGGAGGAAAGAATGCGACATCCACTGGTTATGGGTAACTGGAAACTGAATGGCAGCAAGCACATGGCGGGCGAGCTGATTGAAGGTCTGCGCAAAGAGCTGTCAAGTGTGGAAGGCTGCGGTGTGGCGATTGCTCCGCCGGCGATCTATCTGGATCAGGCCAAACACGCCATTTCCGGCAGCCACATTGCGCTGGGTGCGCAGAACGTTGACGTGAACCTGTCTGGCGCTTTCACCGGTGAAACCTCTGCCGAGATGCTGAAAGACATCGGCGCGAAATACATCATCATCGGCCACTCTGAGCGCCGCACCTACCATAAAGAGAGCGACGAGTTCATCGCCAAGAAATTCGCCGTGCTGAAGGCCGCAGGCCTGGTACCGGTGCTGTGCATCGGTGAGACCGAAGCCGAGAACGAAGCCGGCAAAACTGAAGAAGTGTGCGCACGTCAGATCGACGCCGTGCTGG
Source organism: Type-A symbiont of Plautia stali (assembly GCF_059731155.1). Lineage (NCBI taxonomy): Bacteria > Type-A symbiont of Plautia stali. Next base: position 3,888,941 of record NZ_AP035891.1, read on the forward strand.
AAACCCAGGGTGCAGCGGCCTTCGAAGGCGCGGTTATCGCCTATGAGCCAGTATGGGCTATCGGTACCGGTAAATCGGCTACCCCAGCGCAGGCGCAGGCAGTACACAAATTCATTCGTGACCACATCGCGAAGAAAGATGCCGCTATCGCTGAGCAGGTAATCATTCAGTACGGCGGTTCGGTCAACGACAAAAACGCCGCAGAACTGTTCACCCAGCCGGACATCGACGGCGCGCTGGTGGGCGGTGCGTCGCTGAAGGCAGATGCTTTCGCGGTAATCGTTAAAGCCGCTGCGGCAGCAAAAAACGCTTAAGTTGCTGACGCAAAGAAAGGCGGCTGATGAGCCGCCTTTTTTATGGCCTTAATCGGTCGCGATGCCACTCACTCCAGCAAACGGCACTGGTGATCCTGCAGTTCTTCCGCCGAGCCGCGATTCAGCTTCAGCCAGTTGCGCTCCAGCGCCAGCAGCGCCAGGCGTCCATCCGGCAACTGGGCCAGCGCCAGCCCGTATTTGCCCATCTCACCGCGCGCATGCGGCACCTCCTCTGCCAGCCGGATAAACACGCTTTGCTGCGCCAGTTCGGCGGTGATCAGCGTGTGAATCAGCCAGCGATGCCGCAGCAGCGTTGCCGTCTGCCACTGCGCATTCAGCTTCGGCGCCAGCGTATCCAGCTGCTGACGCACATCCGGTCGCAGGCAGGAGATATGAATGTGCAGCTGATTCTGCGTACGACCATACTGCGCGTTGATGGCCAGCGACAGCACGCGGTCGTCGACAGGCGCACTGCGCTTCTGCGCCAGCAGGCGGCGCTGCTGCCAGGCAGCAGCAAACAGGTTCGGCGTGGTGGGTTCAAGGAGGATTGGGCTCTCCATGCCGGTGATTTTTGCTATCGGCATCAGCAGATATTGCAGCGGGCCATTCAGATCTTTGAGCGTGACGTAACCCTGCGCCAGATTGACCTGCTGACAGGAGGCAGGATTACCGCGTTGCGTCATGTCCGGTACGCACTTTTCGCTGACAATCTGCCACAGCGCGTCGGCGTTTTTATGTAAATGCACCGCACCGGCGATCAGTCCGGCAATCAGAAGAATGAACGCGATAATCAGCAACGTAAGACTACGGCGGCGCGCCTGCATAGCCAGATCCTCAGTGATGAGCTGTCAGCATCCTCACCTGTCGCCAGCGGAAAGTCATGGCTTTTTCCGCGCCGCAAAGCAAAACGGCCAGCGCAGGGCTGACCGTTTCGTCATGATGTCAACGCGGTTACGGTTTCATGACATGATTGTAGCTGCCACCGTCGGCAAAGTGTGCTTTCTGCGCTTTGCTCCAGCCGCCAAACTTGTCATCTATGGTGAACAGCTTAACCGGCGCGAAGCTGCTGGCAAACTTCTTCGCTACCTCAGGATTGCGCGGGCGATAGAAGTTTTGCGCCGCGATGGTCTGGCCTTCCGGTGAGTAGAGATATTTCAGGTACTCTTCCGCCACCTTACGCGTGCCCTGCTCATCCACCACTTTATCGACCACAGAGACCGTCGGTTCGGCGAGGATCGATTCGCTCGGCGTAACGATTTCAAACTTGTCTTTGCCCAGCTTATCGACGGCCAGATAGGCTTCGTTTTCCCATGCAATCAGCACATCACCGATACCGCGCTCAACGAAGGTATTGGTCGCACCACGTGCACCGGAATCCTGCACTTCAACGTTTTTGAACAGCGCCCGGACGTAAGCCAGCGCTTTGGCCTGGTCACCGTGGTTCTGGTCCAGCGCCCAGCCCTAGGCCGCCAGATAGTTCCAGCGTGCACCGCCGGAGTTTTTCGGGTTTGGCGTGATCACGGAAACGCTTGGCTTGATCAGATTCGGCCAGTCATGAATGCCTTTAGCATTGCCTTTGCGCACCAGGAACACGATGGTGGAAGTATAAGGTGCCGAGTTGTCCGGCAGACGCTTGATCCAGCTTTTATCAATACGACCACGGTCAGCAATAGCATCCACGTCGGACTGCAGCGCCAGCGTAACTACATCCGCGCGGATGCCATTGATCACGGACGTCGCCTGCTTACCCGAACCGCCGTGCGACTGGCGGATCACCACGTTATCACCGGTTTCCTGCTTGTAGTGCGCGCTAAACGCTTTGTTATACTGCTCGTACAGCTTCACGGGTTGGATCGTAAGAGACGTTTAACAGCTGAATATCCTTTGCCAGAACACTGGTTGAAGCCAGTAACAGGGTGACACCAATACTCCACTTGTTCATTGCTTGCTCTCCCGAGGTCGTTATAGAACAAGACTGACACAAAGCAATGCATGGATTAAAGAATTAAAAATAAGCTGTTATAACTATGGAGAATATATCCAGACATAAAAAAGGGCGCGAAAGCGATCGCACCCGATTAATCATTGATTAGTAGAGTTTTTTCGCGGTATCCAGCCAGTCGCGCTTGAACGGACGCTTCATGTTTTCGATAGCGTCGATGATGTCATGATGCACCATCTTCTCGTTCTGAATACCCACGCAGCGACCACCGTAGCCTTGCAGCAGCAGCTCAATTGAATAAGCGCCCATGCGTGATGCCAGAATGCGGTCGTAAGCGCATGGCGCACCGCCACGCTGAATGTGACCGAGCACGGTGGCGCGGGTTTCACGCTTGGTTTCCGCTTCAATAAAGTGCGCCAGATCGTCGATGTCACAGATGTGTTCGGTGATCGCCACGATGGCGTGTTTTTTACCTTTCGCAATGCCGGCCTGGATTTCTGCCACCAGCTCTTCGCGCGTGTAAGGGATTTCAGGCAGCACGATGAACTCACAGCCACCGGCGATGGCCGCCGCTAAGGTCAGGTCACCACAGTAGCGCCCCATCACTTCAACGATGGAGATACGCTGATGCGAAGAAGAGGTGTCGCGCAGACGGTCAATCGCTTCAACCACGGTTTCCAGCGCGGTGAAATAACCGATGGTGTAATCGGTACCGGCGACGTCATTGTCGATGGTGCCCGGCAGGCCAATGCACGGGAAGCCCATTTCGGTCAGGCGTTTAGCGCCCATGTAAGAACCGTCACCGCCGATCACCACCAGCGCATCAATGCCGCGCTTTTTCATGTTTTCGATCGCGACCTGACGCACTTCTTCGTTGCGAAACTCCGGGAAACGCGCCGAGCCGAGGAAGGTGCCGCCGCGGTTAATCATGTCCGACACGCTGTAGCGGTCGAGGTTGATCATGCGGTCTTCGTACAAACCCAGATAGCCGTCATAAATACCAAAAACTTCAAGGCCTTCACTCAGCGCGGAACGGACAACTCCGCGAATGGCTGCGTTCATACCCGGGGCGTCGCCGCCGCTGGTCAGTACTCCGATTTTTTCGATCATGACAACCTCTGGATTGTTCAAAACTAAGGATTATTCCTGCCTGTCGACCAGTGTCGACCAGCTCGCGATCGCACGGCTTAATAGTTGCAGATAGTATATCAAAGGCTTGATGCTGAATTGATTCAGGTCAGACAAGTTTTCGCTAATTTTTTACAGAGTTGTTAGCGTTACGTCATTTTTTTCACGCAATGCTATGTTTTATAACGGCTAAAACTGAAAAAACCCTGCTGATTTTGCGGCACGACAGAATAGGGGTCCTGATGAATAATCACATCTGAGCCGGGAAATTTTTACCGTAATGCCTGCTCAATTTGATCGGCCACCTGATGCGCCTGCACCAGCGGGAGATGATCGTCCATCTCCAGGTGAAGCTGAATGAACCGCGTCGGGCCAGACTGCCGCGTACGTAACGCATGGGCACCGCGTACGCCGGGCCAGTGGCTTACCAGCGCGATAATCGCCTGTTTTTCCTGCTCCGGTAGCGCACGATCCAGCAGCGACTGCACCGCTTCATAGCCCATGCGCAGCGCGTTATAGAGGATATATATGCCGATGCCGAGCGCAAACAGCGCATCCGCACGCTTAAAACCATAACTGCTTAAGCCCAGCGCAACCAGAATGGCACCGTTCATCACCACATCCGACTGATAATGCAGCATGTCCGCGCGAATCGCCTGGCTGCGGGTACGCCGTACCACCCAGCGTTGAAAAGCGACCAGCACCAGCGTGGAGCTGAGGGCGATCAGCGTCACAATTACGCCAACCAGCGGCGCGCGCAGCGTTTCCGGTGTGGCCAGATGCTGCAGCCCGGTAAGAAACAGAAACAGCGCCGATCCGGAGATAAACATGCTTTGCGCCAGTGCCGCCAGCGATTCCGCTTTGCCGTGACCAAAGGTGTGATCGTCATCGGCAGGCTGCAATGAATAGCGCACCACCAGCAGATTGGTCAGTGACGCGGCGATATCGACCAGCGAATCCACCAGCGCCGCCAGCACGCTGACCGAACCGGTGTACCACCAGGCGAAAATTTTCACGATCAGCAACAGCGTTGCCAGCGTGGTCGCCGCCAGCGCCGCGCGGTTTACCAGTTTTGCGTAGGAAGGTTCCATGCCTTGCCTCGTCAGGCGCTGCAGCACGCCATGCAGTGGAAAATGGCTCAAGTTTATCACCGTCCCGTGCAGACTGCGTGACAGGATGGCGAAACGGATGCAATTTGCCCGCGAATTCAGGGCAAAAAAAAACCGCCATCATGGCGGGGAAGACAGGGATGGTGTCTATGGCAAGGAAAACAGGGATACTATGTTACTGGTTACTGCTGGTACTACTCACTGCTTGCAGCGGTGATGATGGCTGCAATCTGGAAAGCCGACGCGCTTCGTTTAGGCGCCGCTCAAAATTCTTCTGCAATGTCGCTTGCTGTGCAGGCGTTAGCAGGTGATACATCTGATTACGAATCCGGGCCATCTCGATTTGCAGTTCTACCTGCTCGCGTGCCTGTTTCTCCGCCTGCTGCCGGATAGCCGATTCGTTAAATTTGTCTGCAATGACAAGGTTATGCATAGTTTCTATGTCCTGAACGCTTAATACCGGGCGTTCATGGCGCGCTTGCTTCATCAGGTCGTGCATCTGTTGCCGCTGTTGTTCAGTCAGCTCAATGCCATCGAACATGTGGCTTTGCGGATTTTGCGTCATACTGCCTGTCGTCAATCCGCCGTTATGATGCATCTCGTCAATCGTCGTCGTGTCTGCTGCTTCTGCGCTGGCGTGACTGAGAACCATCGCTGAGGCAAAGACGACGGCGGTTAAGTAGCGCATCGTTTACTCCCGGTTCGTTCCGTTTTGCGATTCAACGAGAGTTAGTGTACGGCGACAGCTGCAAACATCCGTCAAGGGGTGTAAAACTACGTAAAGCGTTGGATTGCCACTATAGGAACACGGTATTTTGCCTGCGGAGGGCAACAAAAAATGAATAAAATCCTGTTGGTTGATGACGACCGCGAATTGACTTCGCTGCTTAAAGAACTGCTTGAAATGGATGGTTTTGAGGTGATTGTCGCCAGCGATGGCGAGCAGGCGCTCAATCTGCTGGACAACACCGTCGACCTGCTTTTGCTCGATGTAATGATGCCGAAGAAGAACGGTATCGACACGTTAAAAGAACTACGCCAGCAACATCAAACCCCTGTCATCATGCTGACCGCCCGCGGTAGCGAGCTGGACCGCGTTCTGGGCCTGGAACTGGGCGCGGATGACTATCTGCCAAAGCCGTTCAACGATCGCGAACTGGTGGCGCGTATCCGTGCGATTCTGCGCCGTTCCAACTGGAGCGAACAGCAGCAACAGCACGATAACAGCTCACCGACGCTGGAAGTGGATTGCCTGCGCCTGAATCCGGGCCGTCAGGAAGCCAGCTTCGACAGCGAAACGCTGGATCTCACCGGCACCGAGTTCACCCTGCTCTACTTACTGGCGCAGCATCTTGGCCAGGTGGTGTCACGCGAGCATCTCAGCCAAGAAGTGCTGGGCAAGCGCCTGACGCCGTTTGATCGCGCCATTGATATGCACATCTCTAACCTGCGTCGTAAGCTGCCGGAACGTCGTGATGGTCATCCGTGGTTCAAAACTCTGCGCGGACGCGGCTATCTGATGGTTTCGGCATCATGATTGGAAGTTTGACCACCCGCATCTTCGCCATCTTCTGGCTCACCCTGGCGCTGGTGTTGATGCTGGTACTGATGGTGCCCAAACTCGATTCGCGCCAGATGACCTCGCTGATGGAGAGCGAACAGCGTCAGGGCACCATGATTGAGCAACACGTTGAGGCGGAGCTGTCACAGGATCCGCCCAACGACCTGATGTGGTGGCGCCGGCTGTTTCGCGCCATCGACAAATGGGCACCGCCCGGTCAGCGCCTGCTGCTGGTTACCAGCGAAGGACGGGTGATCGGTGCGCAGCACAATGAAATGCAGGTGATCCGCAACTTTATCGGCCAGTCCGATAATGCCGATCATCCGCAGAAGAAAAAGTATGGCCGCGTCGAGATGGTCGGCCCCTTCGCGGTGCGCGACGGCGAAGACAATTACCAGCTGTATCTGATCCGTCCCGTCACCAGCTCCCAGCTCGATTTCGTCAACCTGCTGTTTGACCGTCCTCTGCTGCTGCTCATCGTCACCATGTTAATCAGCTCGCCGCTGCTGCTGTGGCTGGCGTGGAGCCTAGCGCGTCCAGCACGCAAACTAAAACATGCCGCTGATGAAGTGGCGAGCGGAAATTTGCGTCAGCATCCGGAACTGGAATCGGGCCCGCAGGAATTTCTTGCTGCCGGCTCCAGTTTCAACCAGATGGTGAGCGCGCTCGAACGCATGATGACGGCACAGCAGCGTCTGCTGTCGGATATCAGCCATGAATTACGCACACCACTGACGCGCCTGCAGCTGGCGACTGCGCTACTGCGCCGGCGTCATGGCGAAGGCAAAGAGCTGGAGCGCATTGAGACCGAAGCGCAGCGTCTGGACGGCATGATCAACGACTTGCTGGTACTGTCGCGCACCCAGCACAAGAACGCGCTGGTGAGCGAAGCGATAAAGGCCAACCAGCTGTGGAACGGCGTACTGGAAGATGCCAAATTCGAAGCGGAGCAGATGGGTAAAACCATGGACGTGCCGTATCCGCCCGGCCCGTGGCCGCTGTACGGCAACCCGCATGCGCTGGAAAGTGCGCTGGAGAACATTGTGCGTAACGCGTTGCGCTATTCGCACACGCACATCAGCGTTAGCTTTGCGGTGGATATTCAGGGCATCACCGTGCACGTGGACGACGACGGTCCCGGCGTCAGCCCGGAAGATCGCGAGCAGATTTTCCGTCCGTTCTACCGCACCGATGAAGCGCGTGACCGTGAATCCGGCGGCACCGGGCTCGGGCTGGCGATTGTCGAAACCGCCGTGCAACAGCACCGCGGCTGGGTGAAAGCCGATGACAGCCCGTTAGGCGGTCTGCGCCTGACGCTGTGGCTGCCGCTGTACTCCGCCCGGCAATAATTTACTATGCTGCGGCCCTCGTTTCCGGAGGCCTTATGCTAAACATTGTTTTATTTGAACCTGAAATCCCGCCAAATACCGGCAACATCATCCGCCTGTGTGCCAATACCGGCTTTCAGCTGCACCTGATTGAGCCGTTAGGCTTCGCCTGGGATGACAAACGCGGACTGGATTACCATGAATATACCGCGCTGAAAAAGCACGCCAGCTACGCCGCTTTTCTGGCGGCGGAAGCGCCACAGCGCTTATTCGCGCTGACCACCAAAGGCACACCGGCGCACAGCGCCGTCAGCTATCAGCCGGGCGACTATCTGTTATTTGGTCCGGAGAGCCGTGGCTTACCGCCAGAAATTCTTAATGCGTTGCCGGCAGAACAGAAGATCCGCAGCATGAACCTGTCGAATGCGGTTTCAGTGGTAGTGTATGAGGCGTGGCGCCAGCTGGATTTTGTGCGGGCACGCTGATCAAAGGCTAGATGCCGTCGCCGTACTCAAACCCGGCGCCGGTGAAGTGCTGATCCATATCCATCGACGGTTTGTCGCTGGCTGGTTTACCGACAATCCGCGCCGGCACGCCAGCCGCCGTGGTATGGGGCGGCACCGGCTGCAAGACCACCGAACCGGCGCCGATTTTGGCACCGCGCCCGACTTCAATATTGCCAAGGATTTTGGCCCCCGCGCCAATCATCACCCTTTCACGGATCTTCGGATGGCGATCGCCGCTGGTTTTACCGGTACCGCCCAGCGTGACCGACTGCAGAATGGAGACGTCATTTTCCACCACAGCCGTTTCACCAATCACGATACCGGTGGCGTGATCCAGCATGATGCCGCGCCCGATGCGCGCCGCCGGATGAATATCCACGGCAAAAGAGACCGAGATTTCGTTTTGCAGATACACCGCCAGCGCGCGCCGTCCCTCTTTCCACAGCCAGTGGCCAATACGGTACGCCTGCAGCGCGTGGAAGCCCTTCAGATAGAGTAACGGCGTGGAATATTTGTCGACCGCCGGATCGCGCTGACGCACCGCCTGAATATCGTACGCGGCCGAGACAATCATCTCGGGATCCTGACGATAGGCTTCTTCAACAATTTCGCGCACGGCGATGGCGGGCATGATCGGGTTGGCGAGCTTGTTAGCCAGCATGTAGCTGAGCGCGCTGCCGAGATTTTCATGCTTGAGCAAGGTCGTATGGTAAAAACTGGCCAGCATCGGTTCACAATCGGCCAGCGCTCTGGCTTCGGCTTTGATATGGTTCCAGACCAGTTCTAACTCTTCAGACGACATTGCTGTTTGCTCCCGATAAAAAAGCGCCCGATTAGGCGCTATAGGTGATAATGCTTAAGCGTCCTGCTTTAGCTTTGGCTGTTCTCGTCCTTCCTTGTACGACCAAGCAGGCTCAATGCTGCCTCTCGCACCGATTTTTCGCAATATAATACCTGATAAATTTGCTCGGTTATTGGCATTTCCACGCCCACCATTGCAGCTAACGCTTTAACTTCTTTGGTGTTTCTGTAGCCTTCTACAACTTGTCCGATAATGCGTTGCGCCTCATCCACGCTTTCGCCCTGCCCCAGCATCATGCCGAAACGGCGGTTGCGCGACTGATTATCGGTACAGGTCAGCACCAGATCGCCAAGACCCGCCATGCCCATAAAGGTCGTCGGATCGGCACCCAGCGCAGCACCGAGACGGCTCATCTCCGCCAGACCGCGGGTGATAAGTGCCGTACGTGCGTTGGCACCAAAGCCAATGCCGTCGGAGATCCCGGCACCAATCGCAATGACGTTTTTCACTGCGCCGCCCAGCTGCACGCCGATGAAGTCCGGATTGTTGTAAACGCGGAAGCTTTTGCCGCAGTGCAGCTTTTGCTGCAGATCGTCGGCAAACTGCGCGTCAGTGACCGCCAGCGCAATCGCCGTCGGCATACCGGCCGCCAGCTCTTTGGCAAAGGTCGGGCCGGAAATCACCGCCAGCGGAATGCTGTCGCCAAGGATTTCGCGTGCCACATCCTGCAGCAGCCGTCCGGTCTCTTTTTCCAGTCCTTTGGTCGCCCAGACAATGCGTGAGTCGGCACGCAGCAGCGGTTTAAGCTGCATCAGCACATCGCCGAACACATGGCTTGGCACCACCACCAGCAGATCGCGGCTGGCGCTGACGACGCGGGCCAGATCGGCTTCAGGAACGAGATTATCGGGGAAAGGAACATCAGGCAGGAAAGCGGTATTGCATCGGTCAGCCTGCAGCTGCGCCACGCTTTGCGGATTGTGGCCCCACAGCAGCACCGGGTGGCCATTACGGGCCAGCGTAATGGCCAGTGCGGTGCCGTACGAGCCGGCACCGATGACGCTAATCGAAGCGTTGAGTGTAGTCATCAGGCATCCTGACGTGGCGCTTCGCCTTCACCCTGCTGCTGCAGATAATTCATGAACAGAGCATCAAAGTTGACCGGCGCCAGATTGAGCTGAGGGAAGGTACCGCGTGACACTAGGCTAGTGACACATTCACGCGCATACGGGAACAGAATGTTCGGGCAGTATGCGCCGAGGCAATGTGCCATCTGCGTGCCTTCGATACCGCTGATGGTGAAGATACCGGTCTGCTGTACTTCGCACAGGAACGCGGTGTCTTCGCCCACGGTGGCGGTGACAGTAACGCGCAGCACGACTTCATACACTTCATCCGCCAGCTGAGAAGAGGCGGTGTCCAGATCCAGCTTCACTTCCGGTTCCCACTCTTTCTGGAAAACCTGAGGTGCGTTTGGCGCTTCAAATGAGACGTCTTTGGTGTAAACGCGTTGAATCAGGAACTGCATTTCGTTGCTGCTATGCTCTGACATGTTACTGAATCCTTTAAGTGAAAATTGTCGGTCGAAAATGTTATGCGCGGAGCAAGGGATCGAGTCCCTGACGCCCGTCCAGCGCGTAGAGATCGTCACAGCCGCCAATGTGCTGCGCGTCAATAAAGATCTGTGGCACCGTGGTGCGGCCGCTGCGTTTGATCATCTCTTCGCGCTTTACCGCGTCCCCATCAATGGGAATCTCCTGGTATGACACACCTTTTTGATCCAGCAACGCCTTCGCCCGGTGGCAGTAAGGACAGGTCACTTTGGTGTAAATCTCAACATTAGCCATGCGGTGATACCTCAGGAAGTTATTTACCGCGAACCAGCGGCAGGTTTTCGCCACTCCAGCCGCTCACACCATCTTTCAGCACGGTCACTTTGTCAAAACCGGCTGCGCTAAGGGTGGCTGCCGGTTCTGCGGCGCTCTGGCCGGTGGCGCATACCACAATTATGGGCTGCGACTTGTGCTTTTCCAGCTCGCCGAAGCTGCCTTTTTTGATATCGGCTGCGGCGATGTTAATAGCCCCTGAAATGTGTCCTTTGCGATAGTCGTCGCGTGAACGAACGTCTACCACCACCGCGTCCTCTTTGTTGATCAGGTGGGTTGCTTCACCACGGCTGATGGTTTTTATCTTAGAGAACATGCCTTTAACGGTGGTTACAATCACCAGAATAAGTAAAGCGACCCATGCCAGACTAAGGATGGGGTGATTGCTTGCAAACTGCATAATTTCTTGCATGAGGGGTAACGACTCCAGACCGGGGCTAATAAGCTAAAACAAGGGTTCTGAGTATACCTGCGCCACTTCGCATGTACAGTCGCGAAGCGGGCAGAGTTACGATTTGTGCGTCATTTTCCAAAAAAAGTGTTCTAATCACAAAATTGTGACAATCTTTATCCCGGTAAGCTGTGGCCGACATCTTTCGTAAAGCAAAACCCGGCCGGGATAACTGGTAAGCGGCTGTTCATCGTGGAATAATTATCGACTATGAAGGGAAAAGAGACCGTTACACACACAAGGACCCGTTACAACGACCCGGCATCTCCGTTGTCATTTCGCTGGTCCCATATCTCCCTCAGCCTGCTTTGTGCGGGTGCGTTGCTGCTGCCCGTCGCCGCGCATAGCGCCGATGACAGCAAAACGCAGCTAAAGTCCATTCAGCAGGACATCGCCGAAAAAGAGAAAAGCGTCAAAGCGCAGAAGCTGCAGCGCAGTAAGCTGCTCGATCAGCGGCAGAGTCAGGAAAAAGTGATTGCCCAAGCCAGTCGCCAGCTGAGTGAAACCCGCAACAGCCTGAGCGCGCTGAACGGCGAAATCGCCCAAACCACCGCCGCGATTGCCCGGCTGGAAAAGCAGCAGGCGCAGCAGCTGGATGCCGCGTTTCGTCAGGGCCAGCACAACGGCGTACAGCTCCTGCTCGGCGGTGAAGAAGCGCAGCGCAGCGAACGCATTCTGGCCTATTTTGGCTACCTCAATGCCGCCCGGCAGAAAAATATCGACGATCTCAGGCAGACTCAGCAGGAGCTGGCGCAGCAGCGTCAGGCGCTGCAGGGCAAGCAGGAGCAGCAGAACAAGCTGGAAACCGCCAGCGCCGCACGCAAGAAAACGCTGTCAGCGCTGGAGAGCGCGCTGGAGAAAGACCAGGTCGATCTGGTCGAGATGCGCCAGAACGAAAGCCGCCTGCAGGACAAAATCGCCAAAGCCGAACGTGAGGCGCGCGAACGGGCGCAACGCGAAGCGCGCGAGGCGGAAAAAGTGCGCCAGCGTCAGGCCCAGGCAAAAGCCAAAGGCTCCAGCTATTCCCCTACGCAAAGCGAGCGCGAGCTGATGGCGCGCACCGGCGGCCTTGGCCGGCCGGGCGGACAAGCCATCTGGCCAGTGCGCGGTCGCATTGAACATCGCTTTGGTGAAGCAATGCAGGGCGAACTGCGCTGGAAAGGTCTGGTGATTGATGCCCCGGAAGGCACTGAAGTCAAAGCCATTGCTGATGGTCGCGTGCTGATGGCCGACTGGCTGCAAGGCTACTGCCTGGTTGTGGTCGTCGAACACGGTAAAGGCGATATGAGCCTTTATGGCTACAATCAGAGCACGTCGGTGCGCAGGTGAAGGCAGGACAGCCTATCGCCCTCGTGGGCACCAGCGGCGGCCGCGGCACGCCCTCTCTCTACTTTGAAATTCGTCGTCAGGGACAGGCCGTCAACCCACTGCCGTGGTTAGGAAGATAAGTGTTGTTTCAGCCCCAAAAGCTTAGCGCCGCCCTGTGCGTGCTGTTTTTCACCTTTGCCGCCCATGCGGGAAAACTGGCTATCGTCATTGACGACTTCGGCTACCACCCGGCTGAAGAAAATAAAGTGCTGCAGATGCCCGCCGCGATTTCTGTGGCGGTGTTGCCCAATGCCCCTCATGCGCGTGATATGGCAACCAAAGCGCATCAGGGCGGTCATGAGGTTCTGATTCACCTGCCGATGGCACCGCTGAGCAAACAGCCGCTGGAGAAGGATACGTTAACGCCGAAGATGAGCAGCGAAGAGATCGCGCGCATCGTGCGTGACGCCAGCAACAAAGTGCCGTATGCTGTCGGCCTGAACAACCACATGGGCAGCAAAATGACCTCCAGCCTGCCCGGCATGCAGAAAGTGATGCAGGTGCTCAATCACTACAACTACTACTTTCTCGATAGCATGACCATTGGCAACAGCCAGTCGGTCCCGGCCGCACAGGGCACGCAGGTCAAAGTCCTGAAGCGACGGGTATTTCTTGATGACAGCCAGAATGAATCGGCGATTCGCACCCAGTTCACCCGCGCAGTGAAGCTGGCACAGCGTGACGGCTACGCCATCTCCATTGGCCATCCGCATCCCACCACGGTACGGGTGTTGCAGCAGATGTTGCCGACGCTACCGGGCGATATCACTCTCGTCCGCCCCAGCCAGTTGCTCAACGAACCGCTGCGCCAGGGCGCTACGCCTCCGGCCAGTACGCCGGTGAAACCGCGCACCCCGGTGTTCCGTGCGCCTGGCGTGTGTAAGCCAGGCCAGCCACTGCCACACGTACCGCAGAGTCGTGCGGTGGAGGTGGTGACAGAGAGCATTAACGGCAGTCCACTCGTGCAGTCGCTTAAACAGCTATTCTGATTATCAGGCGCAGCGTGCTGCGCCTTATTTAACGCCACACCTTTTCCGCACAAGGATATCGGAACAGATGACGTCAACCGGAAAGAAAATTCTGCTGCTGGATACCGGGCGCGAATGGGGCGGCGGCACCAACAGCATGCTGGAATTACTCAAGCGCATCGATCGCCAGCGTTTCGCTATCACCTGCTGCTTTTATCAGAATTATGCGCGTGGCAATCAGGAGACGATTGCATCGGTATTAGACGCGATCGGCATTCCGGTGATATTTATTGCGCAGCGCCGCCAGCCGCTCTGGGCAAAAATCACGAAAGAGTTGCTGCGCACCCTGCTGTTTTTTAACCGCGCGATGAAAAAAAGCGCCATCGACCGGATCGATCGCCAGTGGCGCATGCAGCCTAACGCCCGCCAAATCGCGACGATTTTACGCGACAGCAGCTATGATGCCCTGTACATGAATAATCAGCCCAGCACCAACGTTGAAGGCTATCTCGCAGCTGAACAGACTCACGTGGCGTTAATTCAGCACTGCCGCATTGACCCGTTACTCAATAATGCGCTGGTCAACATGATTAATCGGCATTGTGATGCGGTGATTGCCGTGTCACAGGGCGTACACCGCACCCTGAGCAAAAGCGGTGTTGATGCGCAGCGCTGCTTTACCGTATCCAACGCTATCGATATTCATCAGCCGCTGCCGGTGCGTGAAGCAGTGCGTCAGCGCTTTGATTATCCCGCGGATACCTTTATTTTCGGCTCCATCGGTTCCCTGATTGCGCGTAAATCCAACCATCATATTTTGCAGGCGCTAGGTGAATTCAGCCGCGCGCATCCTGCCGCTAAATGGAAAATGGTGATCGTCGGTGCCGGCCCGGAGCAGCAGCACTTACAGCAGCTGGCGCAAAAAGAGGGTATTGCCGCGCAGGTTATTTTTACCGGCTTTCAAAATAACGCGCTGGATTATCTGGCGGCATTCGATACGTTTATTCTCGCCTCAGCCAGTGAAGGGCTGCCGCGCGTGGTGCTGGAAGCGATGCTGGTGAATACGGCGGTGATAGGTTCGAATGTCGTCGGTACGTCGGAATTAATTCAACACGGCGAGACCGGTTTACTGTTTGACTATGGCAATACGCAACAGCTTAGCCAGCATCTTAGCGCGCTGTGGCAGGATACTGCGCTGCGCCAGCGTTTAATCGCCGCCGCTGCCGCCCGGGTGCGCGAGCGCTACAGCATTGAACATTACGTGTCGGGCGTGGAAAACATTCTGGAAAACGTCATGGAGAGAAAAAAGCATGTTTGATTTTTTAAATAAACACCGCCGCTATATTCTCTCGCGCCACAACATTCCCGCCACGCAGGCGGATGCGCAGGGCACCCTTGCCGTCAGTTCTGTAGTCATTCCCTGTACCGGCGCTGATTACATTGAAGAAGCGGTGCTCAGCGCTTATTTTGCCAGCCGCTGCGCCGACACCATCAGCGAAATTGTCATCGTCAGCGATCAGCCTTCCAGCGCTTTTCCGCCTTTACCGGCAAGAGTGCGCGTGGTGACGCTGGAGGTGCCGTTTCGTGAAGAAAATTACCGCTATAAACAGATCTACCGCAGCCGCCTGATTAAACTTCAGGCACCATTGCAGGCGACCGGTGAAGGCATATTGATGATCGATTCCGATCTCAATTTATTAAAAACGCCGGATATTGCGATGCGTGAGCATCATCTGTACAGCAGCTTCCGTCAGGGCAAGATGATCGCCAAGCTGGCCGGCGCGCCGGAAGAACATATTCCGGCTTATTACCACCACACCGTTCGCCCTTATTTGCAGGAACACGTGAATGGCGCCTATCTGGCGGCCTCCCGTCGCACATGGCAGCGTATTTGCCCGCTGTGGCTGACGTTATTTAATGATACCTGGGAATTGATGAACGACGACCAGCCGCCAACCGATCAGCTACCGCTCGCTGCCCTGCTCGACCTGCTGGATATCCGCACGGTCAATCTGGGCGAATGGGCTAACTGGCCGGTGTCGAAACGCATTGGCGGTCAGTCGGCCGTGATTCCACCGCAGGTGATTGGCGCGCATGGCGGCTTCCCCTTAAGTGAATGGCAAAAATATTTGCAGGATCCACACCAGCCGCTGAGCTTTAAAGGTCAGGACTACACACGTAAGGTGCGTTATCTGACCGATGCGGAAAAACAGCAATCCTGAGCGTCACCGGCCCGCAGGCCGGTGTGTCGTTTAATCCCAGCTCAGCACCACTTTGCCTGAACGCCCGGAACGCATCTCGTCGAAGCCCTGCTGGAAGTCGTCGATGTGATAGCGATGCGTGATGATCGGCGTCAGATCGAGGCCGGACTGAATCAGCGCGGCCATTTTGTACCAGGTTTCAAACATCTCACGGCCGTAAATCCCCTTGATATACAGCCCCTTGAAGATGACCTGATTCCAGTCAATCGACATCTCACCCGGCGGAATTCCCAGCAGCGCAATGCGTCCGCCGTGATTCATGGTCTCCAGCATGGTACGAAACGCCGGCGGCGCGTCGGACATCTCCAGTCCGACATCAAATCCTTCGGTCATCCCCTCGCGCAGATTTTGCTGCGCCACGTTGACCGCGCACGTCACGCCCATTTCACGCGCCAGCCCGAGGCGATACTCATTGATGTCAGTGATCACCACATTACGCGCGCCCACGTGCTTACACACCGCTGCCGCCATAATGCCAATCGGTCCGGCACCGGAGATCAGCACATCTTCTCCCACCAGATCAAACGAGAGCGCGGTATGCACCGCGTTACCGAACGGATCGAAAATCGCCGCCAGCTCGTCGGAAATATTGTCGGGAATTTTGAACGCGTTAAACGCCGGGATCACCAGATATTCGGCGAAGCAGCCCTGACGATTAACCCCGACACCCACGGTATTACGGCATAAATGGGTACGGCCGGCGCGACAGTTGCGGCAGTGGCCACAAGTGATGTGACCTTCGCCCGATACGCGATCGCCGATGGCGAAACCCTTCACTTCCTGACCGATGCCGACCACTTCACCAACGTATTCGTGACCGGTGATCATCGGCACCGGAATGGTTTTGCGCGACCAGTCGTCCCAGTTATAGATATGCACATCGGTGCCACAAATGGCGGTTTTGCGGATTTTAATAAGCAAATCGTTATGACCGGGCTCCGGCACCGGCGCGTCGTGCACCATCCAGATCCCCTCTTCCGCTTTCAGTTTAGCCAGTGCTTTCATCCGTTGGCTCCTGCAGTGATAACCCCTAACTGGTGTCCGATGCGCGTGAAGGCCGCCACCGCGTGCTCCAGCTGCGCCTGGGTGTGGCCGGCAGAAATCTGCGTGCGAATGCGCGCCTGGCCCTGCGGCACCACCGGATAGAAGAAGCCGGTAACGTAGATGCCTTCCTGCTGGAGCAGACTGGCAAACTGCTGCGCCACTTTGGCATCGCCCAGCATCACCGGAATGATGGCGTGATCGGCACCGGCCAGCGTAAAGCCAGCGGCGGTCATTTTTTCCCGGAAGAAGCGGGCGTTTTCCCACAGCCGCTGCCGCAGGCCATCGCCTTCGTTCAGCAGATCCAGCACGCGCAGCGACGCGGCCACAATCGCCGGTGCCAGCGAGTTGGAGAACAGATAAGGACGCGAGCGCTGACGCAGCCATTCAACCACCTCGCGTTTCGCCGCCACGTAACAGCCGGACGCGCCACCCAGCGCTTTACCCAGCGTGCCGGTCAGGATATCCACGCGATCCATCACGCACGCAGTATTCATGCGTGCCGCGTCCGCTTGCGCCGACAAAGCCCACCGCGTGCGAGTCATCCACCATCACCAGCGCATTAAACTCATCGGTCAGGTCGCAAATGCCCTGCAGGTTAGCGATCACGCCATCCATTGAGAACACGCCGTCGGTGGCAATCAGCAGATGGCGCGCCCCCTTGTCGCGGGCCTCCTGCAGGCGCGCGCGCAGCTCACCCATATCATTGTTAGCGTAACGATAGCGCTGGGCTTTGCACAGGCGGATGCCGTCGATGATCGACGCATGGTTGAGCGCATCCGAGATAATCGCGTCTTCCGCGCCCAGCAGGGTCTCAAACAGCCCGCCGTTGGCGTCGAAGCATGAGGAGAACAGGATGGCCTCTTCCATGCCGAGGAACTCGGCCAGCCGGCGCTCCAGCAGCTGATGGCTGTCCTGCGTGCCGCAGATAAAACGCACCGACGCCATGCCTCCATACCGTCTTTGGCGGCCTGAATCAGCGCCGGATGGTTAGCAAGGCCGAGATAGTTATTGGCGCAGAAGTTGATCACCGGCGGGCTATTGGCGACGTTGATTTCCGCCTGCTGCGCCGAGGTCAGGGTGCGCTCCTGTTTGAACAATCCGTCCTGCCGCGTTGTCTCAAGCTGTTGCCGGATTTGTGAATAGAACTGATCGGACATGATTCTGCTCCTCAGATAGCAAAATTTTGGCACATCTTACTGATCGAAAAGCGAATGGACGACAATTCAGCCAGGGAAATCTCCATTTTGCAGCATAGTTCACGCGGCGCACAGGATTTGTGCAGCGCGATCGGCGTCATCTGGCTGTCCGCATTGGGCTGAAATGTTATGATGTTAGGTATTCGTGCGTGAAACCTCCTGTTTCACCCCAACTGTTTAAAGGCAAAGCATATGATTATCGTAACCGGCGGCGCAGGCATGATTGGCAGCAACATTGTGAAAGCACTCAACGATCGCGGTCATACCGATATCCTGGTGGTGGATAATCTGAAAGATGGCACCAAATTCGTGAACCTCGCGGATCTGGACATCGCGGATTACATGGATAAAGAGGAGTTCCTCACCTACATCATGTCGGGTGAAGATCTGGGTCCGATTGAAGCGGTGTTCCATGAAGGTGCCTGTTCAGCCACCACCAAGTGGGACGGTAAGTACATGATGGACAATAACTATCAGTACTCAAAAGATCTGCTGCACTTCTGCCTCGAACGTGAAATTCCGTTCCTGTATGCCTCATCGGCCGCCACCTATGGCGGGCGTAACGAGAACTTCATTGAAGAGCGCCAGTACGAGCAGCCGCTCAACGTGTACGGCTACTCAAAAATGCTGTTCGACCACTATGTACGCCAGATTCTGCCGGAAGCGGATTCGCCGGTGTGCGGCTTCCGCTATTTCAATGTGTACGGGCCGCGTGAAGGCCATAAAGGCAGCATGGCGAGCGTTGCGTTCCACCTCAATACGCAGATCAGCAACTGTGAAAATCCTAAGCTGTTCGAGGGCAGCGACAGCTTCCGTCGTGACTTCATCCATGTCGATGATGTGGTGGCAGTCAATCTGTGGTGCTGGGAAAACGGCGTATCCGGCATCTATAACTGTGGTACCGGCAGCGCCGAATCTTTCCAGGAAGTGGCGGATGCCGTGCTGAAGTTCCACCAGCAAGGCCAGATCGAATACATCCCGTTCCCGGACAAACTGAAAGGACGCTACCAGGCCTTTACTCAGGCGGATCTCAGCAAACTGCGCGCCGCGGGCTATGACAAACCGTTTAAAACCGTTGCCCAGGGCGTGGGCGAATATATGGCTTGGCTGAACCGTCACGCATAAGGAAACCGGCACCGGCGATGAAAATTCTGGTTATTGGTCCCTCTTGGGTCGGCGATATGATGATGTCGCAAAGTCTCTATCGCACGCTGAAACAGGCGCACCCGGAGGCGGTAATTGATGTGATGGCGCCGGCCTGGTGTCGGCCGCTGCTGTCACGCATGCCGGAAGTGAATCATGCGCTGGCGATGCCGCTTGGCCACGGTGTGCTGGCGCTGGGTGAGCGCCGTCGCTTGGGCAAAGCGCTGCAGGCCAGCGGTTACGATCGCGCCTATGTGCTGCCAAACTCGTTTAAATCGGCGCTGGTGCCGTTTTTTGCCGGCATCAAACGCCGGATCGGCTGGCGCGGCGAAATGCGCTATGGCGTGCTGAATTACGTGCGGGTGCTGGACAAAGCCGCGTTTCCCTTAATGGTGGAGCGCTATGTGGCACTGGGCTATGACCAGCCGGTTGCGGCGGCAGCACAGTTGCCGCAGCCGCTGTTGTGGCCGCAGCTGCGCGTCGACGACGATGAAAAACGCATGACCGCGGCGCAGTTTGCGCTGTCGGCCGATCGCCCGGCCATCGGCTTTTGCCCCGGCGCCGAGTTTGGTCCCGCGAAGCGCTGGCCGCACTATCACTACGCCGCGCTGGCGGCACAGCTGATTGCTGAAGGCTATCAGGTGCTGCTGTTTGGCTCGGCTAAAGATCGGGAAACCGGCGAGGCGATCCTGCAGGCGCTGCCGGACACGGCACGCGCGCACTGCCGCAATCTGGCGGGCGAAACGCAGCTGGAGCAGGCGGTGATTCTGATCGCCCACTGTGCTGCGGTCGTCAGCAATGATTCCGGACTGATGCACATTGCCGCCGCGCTCAACCGGCCGCTGGTGGCGCTGTATGGCCCGAGCAGCCCGGACTTCACGCCGCCGCTGTCCCATCAGGCGCGCATCATTCGCCTGATTACTGGCTACCACAAAGTGCGCAAAGGCGATGCCGCAGAGGGCTATCACCAGAGCCTGATTGATATTCAACCGGCACGCGTGCATCAGGAACTCAACGAGTTACTGCATCCGGTGCAGGAGTAACCATGCACGTTTTGATTGTTAAAACCTCGTCGATGGGTGATGTGCTGCACACGTTGCCGGCGCTGACCGATGCGATGCAGGCGACTCCCGGCATTCGCTTCGGCTGGGTGGTGGAAGAGAATTTTGCGCAGATCCCCGGCTGGCATCCGGCCGTTGACAAAGTCCTGCCGGTGGCGATTCGTCGCTGGCGCAAATACTGGTTTGGCAGCCAGCAGCGCGAAGAGCGCGTGCAATTCAAACTCGAGCTGCAATCACGTCAGTACGACGTGGTGATTGATGCCCAGGGGCTGATTAAAATCGCCGCGCTTGTGACGCGCCTCGCCAAAGGCATCAAACATGGTCAGGACAGCCGCAGCGTACGCGAACCGTTCGCCAGTTGGTGGTATGACAAGCGTCATGAGATTAGCAAGCAGCAGCACGCCGTGGAACGCACGCGCGAACTGTTCGCGAAAAGTCTGGGCTACGAAAAACCGGCCACGCAGGGCGACTATGCCATTGCCGGTCATTTTCTCGCGGCACAACCGCAGGATAGCCAACCGTACTTGGTGTTTCTGCACGCCACGACGCGCGACAACAAACACTGGCCGGAAGATCACTGGCGCCAGCTCATCGCGCGGGTTCAGCCCACTGGCCTGCGCGTCAGGCTGCCGTGGGGCGCCGAACACGAGCACCAGCGCGCGCAGCGGCTGGCTGAAGGGTTTGATCATGCAGAGGTGTTGCCGAAGCTGACGCTGGAGCAGGTGGCGCAGCAGCTGGCGGGCGCCCGTGCGGTGGTCTCGGTGGATACCGGTTTGAGCCATCTGACCGCCGCGCTGGATCGCCCCAACATCACCCTGTTCGGCCCGACTGACCCGGGTCTGATTGGTGGCTACGGCAGGAATCAGCATGCGTTACGGCCCGCTCAGGGCAGCAGCATGGCAGACATTCAGCCTGACGACGTGATGGCCATGCTGGCTGAGATCGCGCTGTAACGCGATTTGGCGGCTTAGCGCTGCTGTTGCTTCAGCAGGGCAAATTCCGTGAGCGTCATGCCCTGCGTCCGGGTCGCCAGCCAGCTGAACAGGCCTTCCAGATCGTCATAAAGGCGTTCAATATCAGCCTCCGTTTTAAACGTGGGGCTGCCATCTGGCATAAATTCGGATGAATGCAGCATGAACTCCACATAGTCGTTGCCCTGTGCGAGCGTCTGTTCTGCCACCTGTTTCATCTGGGCCAGATTTCCCCTCACCACCGGACGCAGCCAGTTCACTGAAGGGCCACGCTGCCTGCCGCGGATGCCATTCCACACTTTTTTGAGCTGATTGGTGAACGTGCAATAGCGATACTGAATGCTCATCGGCAGTTCCAGCAGCGGACTATCGCCCGGCCTGGAAATATCCTGTTCATCGAGGAAATAAGCACGATCGGGGAAATGGCTGTAATCCGTTCCGCCCTGTCCCTGCGGTGCACCCTGCGCATTACGCCAGCTCACGCGCGGCGTAACCGAGCAGTCAACCAGATAGCCCTGATCGATCAAGGCGCGGGCGTACACTTCATTGAATGCCCAGCGGCCGGCGCGGTGGCTGGTCGTTTTACGCTGAAAAGCGTTCTCCAGCAGATCGGTCATAAAGTTGACGTTATCGCGCAGGACGTTTTCCGGATATTCAATCAGATAAGGTTGGTAACGCCACTCATCGTCGGTCAGCGCATATTCAGGTGGACTGTACCAGCCATGTAAATGCATACCGATTTCGCCCTGACCGCGCGCCAGCAGATCGCGCCCGAACTCGACATAAGCCGGGTCACTGGCCATCTCATAGTTGGTCAGCTAGGTCGGTTTAAAACCGTATTTCTCACACAGCGCCTGGAAGCGCGGTAAAAACCGGACGTTATAGGTAGTGACCTTGCCGCTGCGATTGCGCCACAGGTTATCCCCTTCGGTATCAAGGGTAATTAAAAAGGCAGGTTTTTCCATAACTTATCCGGTGAATTACAGTGTTATAATCGCTATGGTACGCAACGCTCCTGACGGGCGCAAACTTTTCCCATGCGGGTTCAGGGGGAAGTCGATAGCGGTATAAGATTAGTTAAACTAGAATAATTTAAACTCTTCACTGGCCTGAATTTTAGCAATTAACCGAGCGCACGTTCGTGTAAAATTACCTGGCCATAAAAATAATTAATTGAATTTTCTTATATTAAGTCCTGATAGCACCGGGAATGATAGCAGCTAAGTCTTTACAGCAGACTGGCATGTAGGGGTAAAAATTTTGTCGAAACGCATTTTAATGGTGATTGATGGCCTGCCGGGCGGCGGTGCCGAAAAAGTCGTACTGACTCTGGCGGGGGGCTTCCTCAGTCAGCCAGGTTTCGATCTTCTCATTGCGGAAGGTATGTGATTACCCTATTCCGGCTGGCGTGGATTACCAGGTGATTCTTGATCGCTGTAACCACCCGTGGCGCAAGCTGACAGAAACATGGCGCCGCGCGCGCCTGCTGGATAATGCGGTGCGCGACAGTGAAGCGCGGCACGGCAAATTTGATCTGATCCTCTCTCATCTGCATAAAACTGACCGTACTGTCAGGCAAACGCCTGCTCTCGACGGAGACAGGACCTGGTTCTGTCTGCACGGCGTGTTTTCTGCTTCGTATCTGGCACGTAAAACCGGCTTCTCGCTGTGGCTGAAGCGGCTTAAAATCCGTCACGTTTATCAGGATCGCCAAATCGTCGGGGTTTCGCAGTACGTCATCGACGATATGGTGCAAAACATTGGCGTACAGCCTCGCCAGGCCAAAGTGATCGCCAATCCTTTCGATTTTGAGAGCCTCGCCCGGCTGGCGGCTGAACCCTGCCCGTTAGCCGGCACCGATTTCCTAGTGTACGTGGGACGCTTCCATGAAACCAAACGCCATGACCGCCTGCTTGAAGCCTATGCCCTGAGTGGCATCACCGCGCCGCTGGTTCTGCTGGGACAGGGAAGCGAAAAAATAACGCAAAAATTGCGTGAGCAGGCGCAGAATTCAGGCATTGCGGAGCGCGTGCGCTTCGAGGGTTTTCAGCGCAATCCTTATCCCTGGAAACGGCACGCGCGCCTGCTAGTGGTCAGTTCCGACAGTGAAGGTTTTGGTAATGTGCTGGTCGAAGCCCTGAGCTGCGGCACCGCGGTGGTCAGTACGCGCTGTCCGGGCGGCCCCACTTCGATCCTCACCGGCGAGCTGTCACGCGGTCTGGCAGAGATGAACGCCACATCGCTGGCAGAAAAAATGCGAGAAATTTATACAACTCCCCCCAGGTTGCAACATCTGGACTTAAGCATTTATAGTTTGAGCGTTGTTTGCCAGCAATACCTGCAGCTTATTCAGGTGGCGGAGACGTCATTTTCAACCACGCAGCACGTTTCAGGTTAACAGGTCCCCCATGACGGTGGGACCGAATCATGGGGATGACTACTTGACGTACGTACTACTGTTTATTCTTTTTTCGCCGGTCAAATGGGTCATGAAGTTTGTCCATGGCCGCACCGGTAAAAATCTGGTGATACAGACCGCTAAAATTGGCGACTATATTAATATCACGCCGTTATTATCCCACCTGGGAAAAAGCGATGCCCTGCTGAGCTATAGTGTCGCCCCGCTGGCTGAACGTGACGCCACGCTGGAGCACATGTGGTATATCGAAGATCATCGCTCCGGTTTGATGAAAAAAATAAAACTGGTGTGGCAGCTGCTCAATCGCTACGACAATATTTATTTGCTGCATCCCACCAATCTCAATTTATTTATTGCCGCCTGCTGCAATGCCAGCAACAAACAATTTCTTTCCAGCTATCGGCGCAAAGGCTATCAGGGCCTGTTTTATTTAACGGCCAGCGGCGTGGTCTATCACGAGAAAAATACGTTAACGCTGGAAAATTACCTGAAACTGGCCGATCGCTCTTTTACCAAAGAGAGTTATCCCAAACATGCCACCCTGCCACTGTGGAAACCGGAAACGCTGCCAGCGGAAATTACACAGGCGCCGGGCATCCGTATTGGTATTAGCGTAACGGCAGGGAATCAGGCCAAAACCATTCCGCCGTTAATCTGGTGTCTGCTTTTCGACCACCTGAGCGATCTCCCCTGCACTTTTTTTGCTTTTGGCGCACCGAATGAACAATCACGCGTTCAGGAGTTGTTTAAAGTTGCCCGTCAGCGAAACAATCTGGTGAGTCTGGTGGGTAAAATCCCGCTCGAGGCGCTGCCTGCCGCCATTAACGAGATGGATTTCTATATCGCCTCGGATTCCGGCAATGTGTATATTGCCGACGCGCAACAGGTACCGGTGATTTTAATTTATGGTCCCTGCTGCGTAGAGGAGCAAAGGCCGCTGGGTGACGTGCTCTTAATTAGCCCGAACCACATCGCGCCCTCTTCGTTTGTGTTCGCTGCGCAATACAAATTTGCCCATCCGGTTGAACAGCTGTTCGAGCTGGATGAACGCAAGCTAAATGATATCCATGATTTTATCCGCACCCGGCAGCAGCAGCGCCTGGCGCGACGGAACAACGAAGAACATGACAGCGCAGCCCGATAGCTCATCCCCGCTACTCAGTCTCATTATCCCGATGTTTAACGCCGGTGCTGATTTTACCGGCTGTATCAATGCATTGTTGGCGCAAACCCTGACGTCGCTGGAGATCATCATTGCTGACGATGGCTCCACCGACGGTTCCGGCGAACGCGCCGACGCGCTGGCGCAGCAGTACCCGCATATCCAGGTGATTCATCAGCCGAACGGTGGCGTGTCGCGTGCGCGCAATGCCGGGCTGGCCGTGGCGCGGGGTAAATACGTCAGCTTTCCTGACGCCGACGACACCATGGACCCGGCGATGTACCAGACGCTGGTCGACATGGTGGAGCGCGATCGGCTGGACGCAGCGCAGTGCAACGCCGAGTGGTTTTTCAAGGCCAGCCAGACAATTAAGCCGATGATTCCGCAGGATCGCCTCATCAGCACCGGCGTATTAAGTGGGCCCGAGTGGCTCAACAAGGCGCTGAAAACCCGGCGTTACCTGCACGTCGTGTGGCTCGATATCTACCGCCGTGAGCTGATCGAACAGCTTAATCTGCAGTTTGAACCCGGTCTGCATCACCAGGACATCCCGTGGACTACCGAGTTCATGCTCAACGTGAAGCGCGTGCGCTACACCGATCGGGTGCTGTATCGCTACTACATGCACGATGCGTCGATCAGCAACCGCAAGCGCACCGGCCAGCACAACGTCGACTATCAGCGTCACTACCTGAAAATCGCGCGCATGCTGGAAGAGATCAATACGCGCTATCGTCACAAGGTGAAGATTTACCCGATCTTCCACGCGCAGATTACCCGCGAAGCGCTCAGCGTGTGCCACGCTATCCGGCGCGAACCGGACGCCGCGGCGCGCCAGGCGATAGGCGATGATCGCCGATCTGTTTAGCAGCCAGACGCACAAACGCATGCTGCGCAATGCGCGCGGCGCGCGTCAGTGGTATCAGCTGCTGCTGTGGCTGAGCCGCATTTATCGCTGGCGCAATAAATAAGCGCCCGCCGCGGCTTTAACCCCTCCAAGGTTTGCCCTACAATCAGCTCACTGAATTTTGAGATGATTTGAGTATGGCAAGCCCGATTCCAGCCCACTTTGCACAGCAAAATATTTTGCTGATAAAGCTGCGTCATCATGGCGATATGCTGCTGACCACGCCTGCCATCAATGCGCTGCGCCAGCGCTATCCGCAGGCCAACATTGATGTGCTGCTGTATAAAGAGACGCGCCCGATGCTGGAAGCGCATCCGGCGATCCGTCAGCTGCATATCATCGATCGCAACTGGAAAAAGGAAGGCGGCTGGCAAAAGTTTCGCCATGAGGTCGCGCTGGTGCGGGCGGTGCGCGCCTGCCATTACGATGTGGTGATTAATCTGGCCGATCAGTGGCGCAGCGCCATTATTACCGGCCTGTCCGGTGCGCCGGTGCGCATTGGCTTTGCGTACCGCAAGCGCGACAATGCGTTTTGGCGCTGGTGCCATAACCAGCTGGTTTCCACCGACCGTCACCATCAGTTGCACACCGTGGAACAAAACATGACGGAGCTGCAGCCGCTCGGCATTCCCACCACCGGGGCAACAGCCTCCATGCATTTCAGCGCCGCCGACCAGCAACAAGTGCAGGACGTCCTCGCTCAGCAACCGATCACCGGCCCGTTTGTGGTACTGCAGCCCACCTCGCGCTGGGTTTTTAAGTGCTGGGAAGATGAAAAGGTGGCGCAGCTGATTGATGCGCTGGCCGCTGATGGTCGCAGCGTGGTCCTGACCGCCGCGCCCGGTCAGAAAGAGCTGGTGATGATCGCCCATATTCAGTCACTGTGCCGCACGCCGAACGTGGTGTCGCTGGCGGGCCAGCTCTCGCTGCCACAGCTGGCGACGTTGATCGACGCCGCACAGCTGTTTATTGGCGTCGATTCCGCACCGATGCACATGGCCGCGGCGTTGCAAACGCCGTGCCTGGCGCTGTTCGGCCCGACCAAGCTGCAGCACTGGCGCCCGTGGGGCGACAATAACCGCGTTATCTGGGCGGGCGACTATGCGCCGCTGCCGTCACCGGATTCGATCAATACCAATACCGAGCAGCGCTATCTGTCTGCCATCCCGGTTGAGGATGTGCTTGCCGCCGCCAGGAGCCTTTTGCATGACTAAGTTACGGCTGGCTATTGTCCGGCAGAAATACCGGCCGGACGGCGGTGCCGAGCGCTTTATCTCACGCGCGCTGGAAGCGCTGGACAGCGAGCAGCTCGATCTCAACATCATTACCCGCAGCTGGCAGGGCACGCCGAACCCGGCCTGGCATCTGCACATCTGCAATCCGGCAAAATTCGGCCGCATTTCGCGTGAACGCGGCTTTGCCCGCGCGGCGCGCGCCTGCTGGGAGCGGGAAAAGTTCGATATCGTACAGAGCCACGAGCGCATCGCCGGCTGCGATATTTTCCGCGCCGGCGACGGTGTGCATCGCGTATGGCTGGAGCAGCGCGCACGCATTGTTTCGCCGTGGCAGCGACTGAGCGCTAGCCTGAGTCTGTACCATCGCTATGTGCTGCAGGCGGAAACGGAGATGTTCAACGCGCCCTCGCTGAAAGCGGTGATCTGTAATTCACACATGGTGAAACAGGATATTTTGCGCCATTTCGCGCTGGATGCCGGCAAAATCCACGTGATTCACAACGCCATTGATAGCCAGCGTTTTCAGCCTGCCAGCGATACGCTGCGTCACGCCGCGCGTCAGCGACTCAACCTGCCGCAGGACGCCACGGTGATGATCTACGTCGGCTCCGGCTTCGAACGCAAAGGACTAAAGGCCGCTATCGAAGCGGTCGCTAATAGCGATCGCTACTTGGTGGTGGTCGGCCAGGACAAACAGCTGGCGCGCTATCAGCAACTGGCGAACCAGCTTAACTGTCTTGACCGCCTGCGCTTCGCGGGCGTACAGCAGGACGCTCAGCCGTTTTATCACGCCGCCGATGCGCTGCTGTTGCCAACCCTGTACGATCCGTTCCCCAATGTGGTGCTGGAGGCGATGGCCTGCGGGCTGGCAATCATTACCAGCACCGGCTGCGGCGGCGCAGAATTTATCACCAACGGTGAAGAGGGTTTTGTCTGCGATGCGTTGGATATCAAAGCGTTAAACGAAGCGGTAATGGCAACGCCCGCGCTTTCGCACAATCCGGCGCTGGGCGAAGCCGCACGTCGCAAAATTGAACCTTATGGTCCGCAAAGACTGGCGCAGGCGCTGACTTCGCTTTATCAGCACGACCTGCAAACCCGTTGACGAAGTGGTATGAGCAGGCGGTCAGTTTCTGTTAACATGCCGCCTTTCCTGTGTTTTTTGACGCGAACTGGTCGTAACCTTAACTATGACGACTCTCTATACAGCCCTGCTTTATCTGATTCAGCCACTGATCTGGCTGCGCCTGTGGCTGCGCGGTCGAAAAGCACCGGCCTATCGCAAACGCTGGGCGGAGCGCTACGGCTACTGCAGCGGTAAAGTGGTGCCGCACGGCATCGTGCTGCACTCGGTTTCGGTGGGAGAAACCCTCGCCGCCGTGCCGCTGGTGCGCGCGTTGCGTCATCGCTATCCGACGCTGCCCATTACCGTGACCACTATGACGCCAACCGGCTCCGAGCGCGCCCAGTCGGCGTTCGGCAAAGACGTGCACCACGTTTATCTGCCGTACGATTTGCCCGGCTCAATCAACCGTTTCCTCGATACCGTCGACCCGCGGCTGGTCATTATTATGGAAACCGAGCTGTGGCCGAACATCATTCGCATTCTGCATCAGCGCCAGATTCCGCTGGTGATTGCCAATGCGCGCCTGTCTGAACGCTCCGCCAAAGGCTATAAAAAGCTCGGCGGTTTCATGCATGACCTGCTGCAGCACATTACGCTGATCGCCGCGCAGAACGTTGAGGATGGCGATCGTTTCCTCAGCCTCGGCCTGAAGCGCTCACACCTGGCCGTGACCGGCAGTCTGAAGTTTGATATCTCCGTTACGCCGGAGCTGGCGGCACGCGCAGTGACGCTGCGCCGCCAGTGGGCGTCGCGCCGGCCGGTGTGGATCGCCACCAGCACGCACGAAGGCGAAGAGGCCATCGTGCTCGACGCCCATCGCCGCCTGCTGCAACAGTTCCCGGATCTGCTGCTGATTCTGGTGCCGCGCCATCCGGAACGCTTTAAAGATGCCTGCAACCTGACGCAAAAACGCGGCTTCAGCTTTACCCTGCGCAGCAGCGGCGAGATCCCTTCCAGCGCCACGCAGGTAGTGATTGGCGATACCATGGGCGAACTGATGCTGCTGTACGGCATCGCCGATCTTGCCTTTGTTGGCGGCAGCCTGGTGGAGCGCGGCGGCCACAATCCGCTCGAGCCCGCTGCGCACGCCATTCCGGTGCTGATGGGCCCGCACATCTGGAACTTCAAAGATATCTGCGCCCGGCTGCAGCAGGCGGAAGGGCTGATTACCGTTACTGACGTGGTATCGCTGGAGAAAGAAGTGGCGAACCTGCTGCAGGATGACGATTATCGCCGCTACTACGGCCGCCACGCGGTAGACGTGCTGCACCAGAATCAGGGCGCACTGCAGCGTCTGCTACAGTTACTCGAACCGCATCTGCCTCCACGAGCTCATTAACGCATGTCGCAACGCCAACGTCTCTCCGTGGTGATGATCGCCAAAAACGAAGCTGAACTCCTTCCAGAAGCGCTGGCTTCCGTCAGCTGGGCAGATGAAATCATTCTGCTGGATTCGGGCAGCAGCGATGCGACCATCGAGGTTGCACGCGCGCACGGTGCGCAGGTCTATCAGGCAGACGGCTGGGCCGGCTTTGGTAAGCAGCGTCAGCGCGCCCAGGCCTTTGCCAGCGGCGATATGATTCTGATGCTGGATGCCGATGAACGGGTTACGCCAGAACTACGCCGCGCCATTGAGCAGGTGCTGACACAGCCGCCCAGCGATAAGGTTTACAGCCTCGGCCGCAGTAATCTGTTTCTCGGCCGCTTTATGCGCCACAGCGGCTGGTATCCCGACCGCGTGCTGCGCCTCTATCCGCGCCATCTGCGCTATAACGACAATCTGGTGCACGAATCGCTGGAGACGCAGGGCACGCCGGTGGTGGCGCTGCCGGGTGATTTGCAGCACCTGACCTGCCGCGACCTGATTGCCTTCCAGCGCAAGCAGATGAACTATGCCGAAGCCTGGGCGCAGGAGCGCTTTCAGCGCGGCAAGCGCTGCAGTATTCTTTCTGTTTTCAGCCACACCGCAGGCGCGTTTATTAAGACGCTGCTGCTGCGCGCCGGTTTTCTCGATGGTAAACAGGGCTGGATTCTGGCGGTGGTCAACGCACAATACACCTTCAACAAATACTCGGCGCTCTGGGCGCTGCATCACACCTCAACACAGGGCCGCGTATGAGCACAAAAGCGATTTATCCCGGCACGTTTGACCCGATGACGCTGGGCCATCTGGATATCGTCACGCGCGCAGCGCAGATGTTTGATCGCATCGTGCTGGCGATTGCCGCCAGCCCGAGTAAGAAGCCGCTGTTTAGCCTTGATGAACGTGTCGATCTGGCGCGCCAGGTCACGGCCCATCTGCCGAACGTTGAGGTGGTTGGCTTTAGCGATTTGATGGCGAATTTTGCCCAGGCGCAGAACGCGAACGTGCTGGTGCGCGGTCTGCGTGCGGTATCAGACTTTGAGTATGAGCTGCAGCTGGCGCACATTAACCGTCATCTGCTGCCCACGCTGGAAAGCGTGTTTCTGATGCCGTCCGAAGGCTTCTCATTTGTCTCATCGTCGCTGGTGAAGGAAGTGGCGCGCCATCAGGGTGACGTGCAGGCATTTCTGCCTGCCGTGGTGCATCAGGCGCTGCTGGCGAAGCTGGCGCAGCCGTAATCAGTGCTGGCAGCGTGGACACCAGAAGGTGCTGCGCTGACCGTGTTTACCGCTGAGGATCGGCGTACCACAGGCGCGACAAGGCTCGCCGGCACGGCCATACACCTGCAGCTGCTGCGCAAAATAGCCCGGCTTACCGTCGGTTTGCAGAAAATCACGCAGCGTGGTGCCCCCCTGCTCAATCGAACGCAGCAGCACGGCTTTGATGGTGTTTGCCAGCAGTTCCGCTTCCGCTTCACTCAGGCTCATCGCCGGACGATCGGGTAAGATCCCGGCAGTAAACAGCGATTCGCTGGCATAGATGTTACCCACGCCCACCACCACTTTGTTATCCATCAGCCACTGCTTGATCACTGTGCGTTTGCCGCGCGACTTTTCATACAGATACCCGCCGTTGAAGGCATCGCTCAGCGGTTCCGGACCGAGGTGCGCCAGCACGCTGCTGCCTTCCGGATCGGTAGTCCACAGCCAGGCCCCAAAACGCCGCGGATCGGTATAGCGCAGCACTTTGCCATTGTTCATCACCAAATCGACGTGGTCGTGCTTCGCAGCCGGCAGTTCGCCGGGCAGGACGCGCAGGCTGCCGGACATGCCAAGATGAATGATGATCCAGCCGTGCGGCAGCTCCAGCAGCAGATACTTGGCGCGCCGCTGTACGCTGAGCACCGGCTGGTCGCTCAGCGTGTGGATTTCATGGGAGACCGGCCAGCGCAGACGCGGATTGCGCACAATGGCATGCAGAATGGTTTCTCCCACCAAGTGAGGTTCTATACCGCGTCGGCTGGTTTCTACCTCAGGTAATTCAGGCATCTCATCTCCTCAACGTAGCGCAGAAACAAAAAACCCGGCCGGAGCCGGGTTTTTCGCAAGAACACCAAAATTACTTAATTTTGGCTTCTTTGTAGATCACGTGCTGACGTACAACCGGATCGAACTTTTTCAGTTCCAGTTTCTCAGGTTTAGTACGTTTGTTCTTCGTGGTGGTATAGAAGTAACCTGTACCAGCAGAGGAAACTAGCTTGATCTTCTCACGGATACCTTTAGCCATGATTCAGTTCCTTAGTACTTCTCACCACGGGCGCGGATTTCGGCCAGAACCGTATCGATGCCCTTTTTATCAATAACACGCATACCTTTAGCAGATACACGCAGAGTAACGAAGCGCTTCT
Organism: Type-A symbiont of Plautia stali; assembly: GCF_059731155.1. NCBI lineage: Bacteria > Type-A symbiont of Plautia stali. The sequence continues at coordinate 3,920,599 of NZ_AP035891.1, forward strand.
CGCTCTCAACCCAGAAACGGTGAGAGTGCAGGTTCGGCAGGAAACGGCGTTTCGTCGCGTTCATTGCGTGGGAACGGTTGTTACCGGTCACCGGACGCTTTCCAGTTACCTGGCAGACTCGTGACATTTCTATTCTCCAAAAATCAAATCAGCTCGAGCTTTAAAAACTAGGTTTTGGCCGCCTCGTCAGGCCTTAGCCCGCCCAGGCGAGTTCCATGTGAACCCGCTAAGCTGGCCCAAACGCCAAACCCGAGATTCTCACAAGGTGGCGTAGTATACGCCGCTAAGCCGAAGTGCTCAAGTCCCGAACAGATAAAGATCCCTCCGGATCGCGCAAAAACGCCGGATTTCTGCCCAGTTGACGCCGTGAATTACAGCCAGCCGCGCTCGGCGAAAGAGGTAAACTCGCCGTGACCAATCACCAGATGATCTAATTAGCGGATATTCAGCAGCGCGCAGGCCTGCGCCACCTTGCTGGTAATCTCGCGATCGGCACGGCACGGTTCGGTTCCGCCATGCCGGACGGATGATTGCGCGCCAGTATCACCGCCGCCGCGTTGAGCTTTAGCGCCTCACGCACGATTTCACGCGGATGCACCTCCACGCTGGCAATAGAGCCGGAAAACATCTTCTGCGCCTGCAGAACGCGGTGCTGGTTATCCAGAAACAGCGCCATAAAGATTTCACGCTCCTGATGTGCCAGCACGCTTTGCAGGTAGTGGCGCGTGACCTGCGGATTCTCCATGACATTTTCGCGCGCCAGCTGGCTGGCAAAAAAGCGCCGCCCCAGTTCCGCAATGGCATGCAGTTGTGTCATTTTGGCGCTGCCGACGCCCTTTATCTGCCCCAGCTCCTCTTTACTGGCGGTCATGATGCGATACAGCGAACCGAACTCGTTCAGCATCAGCCGCGCCAGCCCCATGACGCTGTTGCCGCGCGTGCCGGTACGTAAAAAGATCGCCAGCAGCTCGGCATCGCTTAGCGCCTCGGCGCCCAGCAGCGTCAGTTTTTCCCGTGGTGCCAGTTCCGTCATCGTTCCGCCCTCCCTGCAATGCCGCCATTCTGCGCCGGTGCATTGCAGGCCACCAGCGGCGCGTGACAAATTCCAGAGCCGGCTCGCAAAGGGCGCAAGCAGTGAAAAGGCGGGTCGCCGATTTTGTGATAAAGTTGCTTGCATCTGTCGCGCCAGGCGCGGCACTCTGCGTTGAAGTGAGGCAAACAACATGATCGGATTAGCCGGAAAAAAAATTCTACTGGGCGTCAGTGGCGGCATCGCGGCCTATAAAGCACCGGAACTGGTGCGCCGTCTGCGCGATCGCGGCGCGGATGTCCGCGTGATGATGACCGATGCGGCCAAAGCCTTTATTACGCCGCTCAGCCTGCAGGCGGTTTCCGGCTATCCGGTGTTTGATGACCTGCTCGACCCGGCGGCCGAAGCGGCGATGGGCCATATCGAACTGGCAAAATGGGCCGACCTGATCGTACTCGCGCCCACAACCGCCGATCTGATTGCACGCATTACCGCTGGCATGGCAAACGACCTAGTCACCACCGCCTGCTTGGCCAGCGCGGCACCGGTCGCCATCGTGCCGGCCATGAACCAGCAGATGTACCGCGCGGCAGTAACGCAGGAGAATCTGCAGCGTCTGGCGCAGCGCGGCGTGCTGGTCTGGGGACCGGACAGCGGCAGCCAGGCGTGCGGTGATATCGGTCCGGGCCGCATGCTGGACCCGCTGGCCATCGTTGCGCATGCGCTGGAGTGGGCCGCGCCCGCCAACGATCTGCAACATCTCAACATTATGATCACCGCCGGTCCGACCCGAGAAGCGCTGGATCCGGTGCGTTATATCAGCAATCACAGCTCCGGCAAGATGGGCTATGCGGTTGCCGCGGCAGCGGCGAAGCGCGGCGCAACCGTGACGCTGGTTTCCGGTCCGGTGGACTTAGCCACGCCCGCCGGCGTGACGCGCATTGATGTCAACAGCGCACTGGAGATGGAAGCGGCGGTGATGGCGCAAATCAGCCAACAAGATATTTTCATTGCCAGCGCAGCCGTGGCAGACTACCGGGCGGCAAACATTGCCGCAGAGAAAATTAAAAAACAGGGTGGCGATGATAACGTCACGCTGCAGCTGGTGAAGAACCCGGATATTGTCGCAGGCGTCGCGGCGCTCAAAGTGCAGCGCCCTTTCGTGGTGGGATTTGCTGCCGAAACCCAGAATGTGGAAGAATACGCGCGGCAAAAACGGGTGCGGAAAAACCTGGACCTGATTTGCGCCAATGATGTGGCGCAGGCCGGGCAGGGCTTCAATAGCGACACCAATGCTCTTCACCTTTTTTGGCAGGAGGGAGAGAAAGTCTTACCGCTCAGTGATAAGACGCTCCTTGGCCAACAATTAATAGACGAGATTGTCAGCCGTTATGATGAAAAAAATCGACGTAAAAATACTTGATGCGCGCGTAGGCAAGGTATTCCCACTACCCACCTATGCGACCTCTGGCTCCGCAGGTCTCGATCTGCGCGCCTGCCTTGATGACGCACTGGAAATCGCACCGGGCATGACCACGCTGGTGCCGACCGGCCTGGCGATTCACATTGCCGATCCGTCGCTGGCCGCCGTCATTCTGCCGCGCTCCGGTCTCGGTCACAAACACGGCATCGTACTGGGTAACCTGGTGGGTCTGATTGACTCTGACTATCAGGGCCAGCTGATGGTTTCGGTGTGGAACCGTGGCCAAGATAGCTTCACGCTGCAGCCTGGCGATCGCCTAGCTCAGCTGGTGTTTGTACCGGTGGTGCAGGCCGAATTTAACCTAGTGGAAGATTTTGACGCCAGCGATCGCGGCGCAGGCGGTTTCGGTCACTCTGGCCGTCAGTAATACGCTCACTTTTCGCATAGCCATCTTTTTATTTCTTGTCGCCACAGGCCGCTTTATCTGTGGCAGATAAGGCAGTATTGCCTGTTTTTGGTGAATTTCAGGGGTGTTGAAGGTCATGGCTGAAAAAAAAGTCGCGAAACGGAATCGTCGCGAAGAGATTTTGCAGGCGCTGGCGCAAATGCTGGAGTCGGGCGATGGCAGTCAGCGTATCACCACCGCCAAGCTGGCCGCCAATGTCGGCGTTTCGGAAGCGGCGTTATATCGCCACTTTTCCAGCAAAACGCGCATGTTTGATAGCCTGATTGAATTTATTGAAGACAGTCTGATTACCCGCATCAATCTGATCCTGAAAGATGAAAAAGAGACGATGGCGCGTCTGCGCCTGATCGTGCAATTGCTGCTGGGATTTGGTGAGCGTAATCCGGGGCTGACGCGCATCCTGACCGGCCACGCGCTGATGTTTGAACAGGATCGCCTGCAGGGGCGCATTAATCAGCTGTTTGAACGTATTGAAGTTCAGCTGCGCCAGGTGATGAAAGAGAAGAAGATGCGCGACGGCGAAGGTTTCCAGACCGATGAGACGCTGCTCGCCAGCCAGCTGCTGGCGTTCTGCGAAGGTTTGCTGTCACGCTATGTGCGCTCGGAGTTCCGCTATCGCCCGACCGCCGATTTCGACAGCCGCTGGCCGCTGATTGCCGCACAGCTGGTTTAATACGCACAGCGGATTTGTAGCGGTGCGATCCATCGCGCAATAAATTGCGCCGCTACGCTATCTTGCGGCGCTGACTACCGCGGCAAAAACTCAAGACTTTACTCTTTGCGATACGCCCCGACCTTCGCCACCAGGTGCGCATCAATGCGCACCCTACAACGAGGCATCCTGCGACTGTAGATACCGTCTTGCCGGTTACCTGGCAAGACATATTTCGGCATCGAACGGACGACCCGACTTCAGCACACCATAAGCCAGCTGCAGCCGTTTCTTCAGCAAACTTACCGCCGGATTCCACTTCATCGCCACTATCGCTGGCATGTACAGTGAAGTGGCACACTAAATTTGTGCCACCTGAACAGAGGTGATATGCTTACCTCAGAACAACACAGGTGCCATAATGAAAAAAAGAAATTTCAGCGCAGAGTTTAAACGCGAAGCCGCTCAACTGGTCCTTGATCAGAACTACACCGTTGCAGCTGCGGCCAATGCTATGGATGTGGGTCTTTCTACCATGACGCGATGGGGAAAACAGTTGCGGGATGAACGACAGGGCAAAATACCTAAAGCCTCCCCTATAACCCCGGAACAGATTGAAATACGCGAGCTGAAGAAAAAGCTACAACGTATTGAAATGGAAAACGACATATTAAAAAAGGCTACCCACCGGTATAAACGTGGTGGTCATGAACACATCGTTATCCCGAATCGCCTTGAGCGACAGTTCGCAGTGACAGAGCCTAATCAGGTGTGGTGCGGCGATGTGACGTACATCTGGACAGGCAGGCGTTGGGCTTACCTCGCTGTTGTTCTCGATCTGTTGGCAAAGAAACCGGTAGGCTGGGCAATGTCATTCTCACCGGACAGCAGGCTGACCATCAAAGCGCAGGAAATGGCGTGGGAAACTCGCGGTAAACCAGCCGGAGCGATGTTCCACAGTGACCAGGGTAGCCACTATACAAGCAGGCAGTTACTGTGGCGTTGCCGGATCAGGCAGAGTATGATCCGACGTGGAAACTGTTGGGACAACAGCCCGATGGAACGCTTCTTCAGAAGTCTGAAAAACGAGTGGGTGCCAGTGACAGGTTATATAAACTTTAGCGAAGCTGCACATGCGATCACAGACTATATCGTCGGATATTACAGTTCGCTAAGGCCGCATGACTATAACGGTGGGTTACCCCCAAACGAATCGGAAAACCGATACTGGAAAAACTCTAAAGCGGTGGCCAGTTTTAGTTGAACACTTCAGGTTGTAATCCGTATCATAGCGATCGCCGAGATAATGATAGATCAGTGACCAGTCAAACTCATAAATCGTCCAGTCGAGCTGGTATTTCACCTGCTGCTTCGCACGGCGCACCAACGGTTGATCGGTTTCAGCATCGCGCGCATCGACATAGTCGTAAGAAATCCGATGGCTAAGCGGACCGGTATCGAACGACGCCGTGGCTTCTACGCCCTTAATGCGCGCTTTATCGATGTTGTAATAGATATACGTGGTGGGATCGCTATCAATCAGATTATCGATATCGTTACGATAACCGGATACGCGCCAGTTTACCGGCCCGGTCAGGCCAGAGAAGCCCGCTTCCCACTGTTTACTCTCTTCCGGCTTCAGGTCGCTGTTGCCATAAGAACCATACAACTGGCCGAGACGAGGCGCTTTATACGCCCGTCGCGTAATTGGCAAACACGCCATAGCCATCAACAAACGCCCATGACGCCCCACCCTGCCAGGTGCCGTGCCAGCCAAGCTGGCTGTTGTCGTCACCGCGTACCGCGCCTTCCAGCGTGACACTGCCCAGCTGCTGCTGGGTGGTAGCATAAATGCCGGTATTACGCAGCTCAGTACTGTCAGCCACGTAAGCAGTGCCGGGTTCCGTGGTCTGTTTCTGCCAGTCCACACCCGCGCTTACGCTGCCCTGCGCCACCTGCAACGTATTGCCCCACTGCACATTGTACTGCTTGCTGTCATCCAGCGTGGTCGACGGGCCGTAGCGGCCTGTACGCGGATCATAGTTATAGTCTTTGCTGCGGCTGTAGCTGGCGATCAGCTGCGTCGAGTAAATGTCGTTGCTGTAACGCAGGCCGCTGTCCCAAGTCTGGCTATAGAGCTGACGAGTATCGTTTAATCCATTGATGTTGAAACTGTTATCGTAGCTGTAGGTGCCGTCGTAGGCCGTACGGTTGTCAAAACCGTAGCCGCGGATAAAGCCGCTCAGCCCGTCACTGAACTGGTGCTCCAGCGCGCCATACAGTGTCTTATTCATGAAGCCATCGCGATCTTTCTGCGCCGGATCGCCATACACATCCGGCAGGTTTGCCACCACATCATAGCCGCGCGTATAGGTGTAGCTGCCCGCCATGGTCAGCTTTATGGCTGCCCCCAGCTGCTGCTGGGTAGAACCTTCATAGTTTTGATAGCCTTTCGAGCCCACGCCCGCGCTCAGCGTCGTGCCCGGCTTATCACGACCGGTGATGATGTTCACCACGCCGCCAATCGCATCGGAGCCATACACCGCCGAACGCGCACCGCGCACATATTCGATGCGCTGGACCAGAGAAAGCGGAATCTGGCTTAAATCAGACGATCCGGATACGCCCGCCTGGTTTAGCCGGATACCGTCGATGAGTATGAGTACGTGGCTGGAGTTGGTGCCGCGCACAAAAAGCGAACTCAGCTGGCCAAGGCCACCGTTCTGCGCGATGTCTATGCCAGGCAGGCGACGCATGACGTCCGTCAGGCTTTTAGCCTGCCAGCGATCGATATCGTCGCGGGTCACGACTGTTGTCGGCGCGAGAACGGAGGAGACCGGCTGCAAAAACCGGTTGGCGGTAACGATTTGCGTATCATCATTCTGCTGCGCGTAGCCAGATTGCGCCCAGAGCGACAACGCCGTTGCACTAAAGGCAAACAGCGAAGCGTGTGTTGTTTTCATTGTTATAGCATCCAAAAGACGAAGTAGGATGCCGCAGGTCCGGGATCGATAGCACGCGATGATCTCAGAAGTTGCGACGCCACACCGGCAGGTCTTCAGGCTGGGAATCATAAGTGGTGAAGACTTCCCATCCGCGAGGACAGTGTCTGCAATTGCGATCACCACGACATTCTTTTACCGCTGCGCGTCAGCTCCAGATTCACACTGGATTCCCTTTTAACTCAAGGAGGCCGGCTGCCGCAGTCTACGTTTAAGAAGGCCGGAAATCCAGACTGCCAGCCTTCCTGCACTGTCTGCGGCTGGACATCAGCAGGTGAATGCTTACAATCGCCCGGCAGGCAGGCTTAACACCAAGATTGAAGATGACACCCGAACAACTTCCGATTGAACAATACGACGCGCAACTGGCGGAAAAAGTCAGCCGCTTACAGGCGATGATGGCCCCCTACGCAGCGCCCAACGTGGAGGTGTTCCGCTCGCCGGTTAGCCACTATCGTATGCGCGCCGAATTCCGTATCTGGCACGACGGTGACGATCTTTATCACATCATCTTCGATCAAGAGACCAAGCAGCGTATCCGCGTCGATCAGTTTCCGGCGGCCAGCCAATTGATCAACACGCTGATGCCAAAGTTGATCGCTGCGATCCGCGATAATCGCGCGCTGCGTTTCAAACTGTTCCAGATCGATTATCTCTCTACCCTGAGCAACCAGATCGTGATCTCGCTGCTGTATCACCGCAAGCTGGAAGCCGACTGGACCGAAGCCGCGACTGCGCTGCGCGATAGCCTGCGTGCAGAAGGGTTTGATGTGCCGCTGATTGGCCGTGCCACTAAAACCAAAATCTGCCTCGATCGCGATTACGTCGATGAGCGCCTGCCGGTGGCCGGCCAGGAGATGATCTATCGTCAGATGGAGAACAGCTTCACCCAGCCGAATGCGGCGATGAATATTCAGATGCTGGAGTGGGCGCTGGACGTGACGCAAGATTCGCGCGGCGATCTGCTGGAGCTGTACTGTGGCAATGGCAACTTTTCGCTGGCGCTGGCGCGTAACTTCCGCCGCGTACTGGCAACGGAAATTGCCAAACCGTCGGTGGCTTCGGCGCAGTACAACATCGCGGCCAACCACATCGACAACGTGCAAATTATTCGCATGGCGGCCGAAGAGTTTACCCAGGCGATGAACGGCGTGCGCAGCTTCAACCGTCTGGAAGACATCGATCTCAACAGCTATCAGTGCGAGACCATCTTTGTCGATCCGCCACGCAGCGGGCTGGATGACGAGACGGTGAAGATGGTGCAGGCCTATCCGCGTATTCTCTATATTTCCTGTAATCCGCAGACGCTGTGCGACAACCTCAGCGTACTGAGTGCCACGCATACCGTCACGCGGCTGGCGCTGTTTGACCAGTTCCCTTACACTCACCATATGGAATGCGGTGTGTTACTGACGCGAAAAGCCTAAAAAAAACGGGAACCCTGCGGTTCCCGTGATTGTTTTCAGTGCTTGTTCTTGCTGTGGCGGAAGCGCATGGCGATCCAGAATACCAGCGCCACCATCAGAATGGTCGGGATGAAGTTAGACCCGATATCCGGATATTCGGCACGCACCAGCGCGCTGTACACCAGAATCCCCAGCAGAAAAAATGCCGCCGCCAGCGAAGGCATGCCGTCCGGCATATTGCGGTTGAGATAGCGCTGATGCAGACACCACGCGGCAAGGCCAAGGGCGATCAGCGGGAAAATCGAAAAGGGAACAAAGGTGCTAAACAGCACCGAAAAGGAGCCGTTGATAGCTAAACCGGTGATAAAAGCCAGTAACAGCGTTCCTTTATCGCGAGGGTTTTGCTCAATCATTTCATTATCCTTATCACATTACTCTTCGGGGGTTTCCAGGGTAACAGCCAGGCGCTCTTGCTCCCGGCGATACCAGTAATACGCGCCTTTGGCGATCATTCGCAGCTGCAGCACCAGACGCTCTTCCAGTTTGCGCCGCTGTTCGATATCCACATCCAGCGCTTCCGCGCCGGCGCTGAACACAATCGTCACCATCGCTTCCGCCTGCGCTTCGGTAAAGCTGCGCGGCATGCGGTTTTCCAGCTCAAGGTAGTCGGCCAGTTCAGCGATAAAGTGCTGAATCTCCCGCGCGACCGCCGCACGGAAGGCCGCTGACGTGCCGGAGCGCTCGCGTAGTAAGAGACGAAAAGCGTTGGGATTGTTCCCGATGAACTCCATAAAAGTGGCGACCGAGGTTTTAATGATGCTGCCGCCTTTGGCGATCCGCTGGCGCGCCTGGCGCATCAGCTGGCGTAGCATCAGGCCACTTTCATCGACCATCGTCAGGCCGAGCTCATCCACATCGCGAAAGTGACGGTAGAACGAGGTCGGTGCAATGCCGGCTTCGCGTGCCACTTCGCGTAAACTCAGGCTGGCAAAACTCCTTTCTGCACTTAACTGACTGAATGCCGCTTCAATCAGTGAACGTCGTGTACGTTCTTTTTGTTGCGCTCGAACGCCCATTTTCCCGGCCTTGTGAGTAATCAGGCAGGCACTATAACAAACTTTTCAGCGTACAGCGGCGCAAAGTTTGTGACCGCCTGTTAACCTCACTGATTGTCAAACTTTGCCAATTTACGCTGTTAGAATTCAGATGTGCGCGGCGAGATGTTAGAATCTCGTTGTAAAAATGTATAGAAACATAGGACGTACTGGTATGCAAAAGTCTTACGATTACGATGCCATTGTGATTGGCTCCGGTCCGGGCGGCGAAGGTGCGGCGATGGGGCTAGTGAAGCAGGGAGCGCGCATTGCAGTGATCGAACGCTACCACAACATCGGCGGCGGTTGTACTCACTGGGGAACCATCCCTTCCAAAGCTCTGCGTCACGCTGTCAGCCGTATCATCGAGTTCAATCAAAACCCTCTTTATAGCGATCACACCCGACTCCTGCGCTCCTCGTTCGCCGACATTCTGAATCATACTGAGAACGTCATCAGCCAGCAGACTGCCATGCGTCAGGACTTTTACGAGCGTAACCGCTGTGAACTTTATCAGGGCGACGCCCATTTTATTGATGCCAACACCATCGAAGTGGAACAGCCAGACGGCACGCGCGAGCGCTTAACCGCAGAGAAGTTTGTCATCGCCTATGGTTCCCGCCCGTATCATCCGGCGGACGTCGATTTTACCCATCCGCGCATTTACGACTCCGATTCCATCCTCAACCTGCATCATGAACCCGGCCACGTTATCATTTACGGTGCGGGCGTGATTGGCTGTGAATATGCGTCGATTTTCCGCGGCCTTAACGTCAAGGTTGACCTGATCAACACCCGCGATCGCCTGCTGGCGTTCCTCGATCAGGAGATGTCTGATTCGCTCTCTTATCACTTCTGGAACAGCGGCGTGGTGATTCGTCACAACGAAGAGTTTGAGAAGATTGAAGGTGTCAGCGATGGCGTCATCATGCATCTCAAGTCCGGCAAAAAGATCAAAGCCGATTGCCTGCTGTACGCTAACGGCCGTACCGGTAATACCGATTCACTGGCACTGGAAAACGTCGGGCTGGAAGCCGATGGCCGTGGACTGCTGAAAGTGAACAGTATGTATCAGACCGCACAGCCGCATATCTATGCGGTGGGCGACGTGATTGGCTACCCGAGCCTGGCCTCTGCCGCTTACGATCAGGGCCGCATTGCCGCGCAGGCGATCATTAAAGGGGAAGCCACCGCGCACCTGATTGAAGATACCCCGATCGGGATTTACACCATTCCGGAAATCAGCTCCGTCGGCAAAACCGAACAGCAGCTGACGGCGATGAAAGTGCCGTATGAAGTGGGCCGTGCGCAGTTTAAGCATCTGGCGCGCGCAGATTGTCGGCATGCACGTCGGCAGCCTGAAGATCCTGTTCCACCGCGAAACCAAAGAGATTCTGGGTATTCACTGCTTTGGCGAGCGTGCGGCGGAGATCATTTACATCGGCCAGGCCATCATGGAGCAGAAGAACGGCGGTAACACGATTGAGTATTTCGTGAACACTACCTTCAATTACCCCACCATGGCCGAAGCCTACCGCGTGGCGGCGTTAAACGGCTTAAACCGCCTGTTTTAACGAACGGTTTAGGTAACCCTGCATGTGGGTTTTAATTGCTTCTGCCAGCTGCTCATAGCGGCTGCGCAGAGGCGATCCCGGCCGATACACCAGCGCGATGGTGCGCTGCGGCACCGGTTTGTAACACGGCAGATAGCACACGCCATTACGTACGCGCTCATTCGGTACCGCCAGCGACGGCAGCAAAGTGATACCGCTGCCGGCTGCTACCATGTTGCGCAGCGTTTCCAGGCTGGTCGCGCGGAAATGGGTATCTTCATCAGCGCCGGCTTCGAAGCAGAAACCCATCGCCTGATCGCGCAGACAGTGACCATCTTCCAGCATCAGCAGTTTCTCACCGGCCAGATCCGACATCGGCACGCGATCGCGATCGTGCCACGGGTGCTCCTGGTAGATCGCCAGCTTCATCGGCTCATCAAACAGCGGCACTTCAATAAAAGCTTCGCTCTCTTTTACCAGTGCCAGAATAGCGCAGTCGAGCTTACCGCTGTCGAGCTGCGCCAGCAGCTGCTGCGTTTGCGCCTCGTGCAGATACATCTCGAGTTTCGGGAAGGTCTGATGCAGCATTGGAATAATATGCGGCAGCAGATAGGGACCGGTGGTCGGAATCAGACCAATGTGCAGCGGCCCGGACATGGTTTCGCCCTGCTGGCTGGCCATCTCCTTCAGTACCTTCACTTCACACAGCACGGTTCGCGCCTGATCCACCAGCAGCAGTCCAGCCTGAGTAAACAGCACCTTACGGCTGGTACGTTCCAGCAGCATCACACCCAGTTCATCTTCCAGCTTGCGAATCTGCCCACTCAGGGTCGGCTGGCTGACATGACAGGCATCAGCGGCACGACGAAAGTGGCGATGTTCCGCCAGCGAAACCAGATATTCCAGATCACGAATGTTCATTGATAGCCTCCAAACCACGATAGCCCGTGGCGATAGATAGAATAGCAATGAACGATTAGCTCTATCAAGCGGTGAACAGGAATAATACAGGCCATCTGATTAATGACCACAGATTGTTAAAGCGGCTAACGCATACACGCAACAACAACAATCTGGAGCAGCACCTGCAACCTGCTCACGAAATCACTGAGTTGGCCGGGAGTGCCAGCCCTTTGATGATGTGCCTATAATTATATGTAATTCCGAAGCTAGAGGTTGGCGGGCTACTCAAAGCCCGCTTTTTTTTGCCTCTGCATCAGCAGTGGCATATCATCCAGCAACTACTGCAAATCCTGCTCCGTCAGCACCAGGGATTGGCCGACGATACCCGACTGCGTCAGCTCCTGCTGCAGATCGTCATTATTCAGCACCAGCTCATATTGCTGCGTGGCCGGGTTAAGCTCCGCGTCCTAGAACAGGTTAACCGGCACGCTGGCCAGCAGGTCGTGCAGATGCAGGCCGCTGAGTGCCTCCGGCCGGGCCACATCTCCCATAATATCATCCGCGACGATCAGGCTGACCGGCGCACTGACATTCCCTGCGCCGCATTTCACCACGATCTGATGCTCGCCAGCGGCCAGCGCATGAGACGGCGTAAACGTCCATTTGTGATCGCTATCCACCAGCGCATTACCGAGCGGCTCATCGTTATCAAACAGCTCAACCCGGCTGCCGGGCTGGCCTTTACCGGAAAAGGTCGGCTGGGTTTGCGTGGTGCTCTCTTCCGGCCAGATAAACTGCGTGCCGCTGTGCATGGCGGTTAGCGTGACCGGCACAAAACCGGCATCCTCGACGATCAGCGTGAAGGGCGCGCTGGCGCTCTGCGGCATTGCCGCCACCTGTGCCACGAACTGATGACTCCCTCCCGCCAGCGCGGTAGGCAGCGTAAAGCTGAAATAGCTGGTCCGGGCGTCACTCACCGTACTGCCCAACCAATCGCCATCCTGATAACACTCAAGCGTGACACCACGACCGGCATAGCCGTTCAGCGCAGGACGCGTATCGCGGGTGATTTCGCCATCGACAATAAAACCGCCGTCATTCACCGAGGCGGAATCGAAGGTGACAGGAACCTGGTTTTCAACGGCCGGCTCCAGAGGAAAGAAAGGGTAGCCAAAGCGTGAAGTGCTCATTTATGTTCTCCAAATTAACTGCGAGCACACTTTAAGAACTCTTCACGCCAGGCCGATCAAGAATTGTCTCTTTTTTGCGAAAGAAATTTCTTGGCGCGCATTACGCCAGGTTTAAGCGCTGCTTCGCTTCGCCGATCGCCAGCGCCACCTGCTGTGGTGCTACGCCGCCGCGGGCGTTACGCTTATCGAGACAAGACTGCAGCGACAGCACCGGGTAAACATCCTCCCCAATCGCCGCGCTAAACTGCTTAAACTGCGCCAGACTTAATGCCTCCAGCGCGACGCCTTGTTTGATCGCTTCCACCACGGTTTCGCCGACAATGTGGTGCGCTTCGCGGAACGGCACGCCTTTGGCTACCAGATAATCGGCCAGTTCGGTCGAGTTGCCGTAACCCTGCTCGGCGGCTTCCTGACAGCGCGGGCGCTTCACCTGAATGCCGTCCAGCACCAGCGCCGACATATGCAGGCAGTCAAGCCAGGTATCGAGCGCATCGAACAGCCCTTCTTTGTCTTCCTGCATATCTTTGTTGTACGCCAGCGGCAGCCCTTTCAGCGTCATCATCATGCCGGTCAGTGCGCCCTGCACGCGACCGCACTTGCCGCGGATCAGCTCCAGCGCGTCCGGATTTTTCTTCTGCGGCATCAGCGATGAGCCCGACGTCACTTTATCGGACAGCTCAATAAAGCCGGCCTCACCGGTGTTGAAGAAGATCATGTCTTCGGCGAAGCGGGACAGATGCACCATGCCAATCGAGGCATCAGACAGCAGCTCCAGCACGTGATCGCGATCTGACACGGTATCCAGGCTGTTACGCGTGGCAGATGCGAAGCCGAGCCAGCCGGCCAGCTGCTCACGGTCAATTTCATAAGCAGTACCGGCCAGCGCGCCGCAGCCCAGCGGGCTGACGTCCAACCGCTTCAGCGTATCCTGCAGACGGCTCTCGTCGCGCGCCAGCATCTCAACGTAGGCCAGACACCAGTGGGCAAACGTCACCGGCTGCGCCCGCTGCAGGTGGGTGTAGCCCGGCATCACTGCATCCTGATTGGCTTCAGCAGTGGCCACCAGCGCTGACTGCAGCTCGCGCGTGGCTTCCAGCAGCAGTGCCACCTGCGTTTTACACCACAGTTTGAGATCGGTCGCCACCTGGTCGTTACGGCTGCGCCCGGTGTGCAGCTTTTTGCCCAGCGCACCGACTTTGTCGATCAGCTTGCCTTCCACCCAGCTGTGAATATCCTCGGCATCGCTCTGCAGAATCTGCTGCGGATTGGCGCGAACCTCTTCCAGCAGCGCATTCAGCGCGGCTTCCAGCTGCTGCTGCTCTTCACTGCTCAGCACGTTTACCGTCACCAGCGCTTTTGACCAAGCCACCGAACCGATGATGTCCTGCTCCGCCAGGCGGTAGTCAAACCGCAGTGAGTCGTTGAACTGTTTAAACCGTTGATCTGCCGCCTGCGAAAAACGTCCGCCCCAAAGTGCCATCTGTTTGCTCCTGAATCTGTTAAACAAAGGGCGGCCCGAAGCCGCCCCTGCAAAATATGTCGCCTGCCGCCGGTGTTACTTCTTCTGCTCGTTCAGCGCGCGAATGCGTGAAGAGAGCGAGAACAGACGGATAAAGCCGCCCGCGTGACGGTGATCGTACACTTCGTCTTCGCCGAAGGTGGCAAACTCTTCCGAGTACAGGCTGTTCGCCGATTTTTTCTGGATCGCCGTAGCTTGGCCTTTATACAGCTGCAGTACCACTTCGCCGTTCACCAGCTCTGCCAGCGATGCGGCAGCAGCCTGGATTGACTGACGCAGCGGTGCGAACCAGCGGCCGTCATACACCACGTAAGACATCTCCTGACCCAGCTGTTCACGCCATTTGAAGCTGTCGCGATCCAGTACCAGCTGCTCAACCGCACGCAGCGCGTTGACCATGATGGTGCCGCCCGGAGTTTCGTAGCAGCCGCGTGATTTGATGCCCACCAGACGGTTTTCCACGATATCAATACGGCCGACGCCGTGTTTCGCCCCCAGCGCATTGAGTTTTTCCAGACACTGGAACGGGCTCAGTTTCTCACCGTTCACGGCGACAACCTGGCCTTTCTCCACGCTGACGGTGACGTTTTCTGGCTGATCCGGCGCTTCCAGCGGATCGACGGTCCACACCCAGCAATCTTTGTTTGGCGCGTTCCACGGGCTCTCCAGCACGCCACCTTCGGTCGAGATGTGCCAGGCGTTCTCATCACGGCTGTAGATTTTTTCCAGCGATGCGGTGGTCGGGATATTGCGCTCTTTCAGGTAATCCAGCAGCGCTTCACGCGAACGCAGGTTCCACTTACGCCATGGCGCCACCACTTTAAGCTGCGGTGCCAGCGCGGTGTAGGTGGTTTCGAAACGCACCTGATCGTTGCCTTTACCGGTTGCGCCGTGGCACAGCGCGTCTGCGCCCACTTTCAGCGCCAGCTCAACCTGCGCTTTGGCGATGATAGGACGCGCCATTGAGGTGCCCAGCAGATAGGTGCCTTCGTACAGCGCACCGGTCTGCAGCACCGGGTAAACGTACTCGCTGATAAACTCTTCACGCAGATCGACCACGTGGCACTCAGACGCGCCCGACTGCAGCGCTTTCTTCTCTACGCCTTCCAGATCGGCCGGATCCTGACCAATGTTGGCCACGAACGCCACCACTTCACAACCACCGTAGTTCTCTTTCAGCCAGGGAATGATGGCTGAGGTATCCAGACCGCCCGAGTAAGCCAGAACGATTTTTTTGATGTTTTGCGTGCTCATGTCGTAATCCTTGATTATGCGAGAATCCGGGTGCCAATCGACACGCCGTTGAAAAGGGTTGGCAGCTGTTCAGCATGACGCCAGCTGGCGATATCCACCGGGCGTCCCAGCGTACGCGCCGCGTCGAGCGCCGCATGCACTTTCACAATCATGCCATCGGTAATAATGCCTTGGGCGATCAGCTGCTCGGCTTTGGCTGCGGTAATCTCGGCGATGCGCTGACCTTTGCCGTCGAGAATACCGCTGACGTCCGACAGCAGCACCAGATCGGCACCGATAGTCGCCGCCAGCGCGGTCGCGGCCTGGTCGGCATTGACGTTCATCAGTTCGCCGCCGTCGGTGATGCCAATCGAGCTGATCACCGGCATATAGCCTGCATCCAGCAGCGTATTCAGCAGCTGCGGATTGCCCGGCGTGGCGTTGCCGACATGCCCAAGTTCCTCATCGAACTGTGCCACGTTCACTAGGCCGGCATCGCCGAGGCATAAACCCACTGCGCCAATGCCGTACTTCTTCGCCCATGCCAGCAGCGTTTTGTTGGCGGTGCCTGCCAGCGCACCGGTAATAATGTCGATCTGATCGGCTGGCGTCACACGCAAACCGTTCTTCTTTTTTACCGGCAGCGCCAGTTTCTTCATCAGCTCGTCCACCAGGCAACCGCCGCCGTGGACGATAATCAGCGGACGCTGATACTGCGTGCGGTACGCCAGCAGGGCATCAAACAGACGCGCCAGCGCTTCTTCGCTATCCAGCAGTACGCCGCCCAGCTTAATGATCAGAGGATTGCTCATGGTTAGGTTATCCGTCCGTTAAATCAGAGACAGCGTTTCGGGGAAGCCGAAACGAATATTGAGACACTGTACCGCCTGTGAGGAGGCGCCTTTCAGCAGGTTGTCTTCCGCTGCGACAACAATCAGGTGCTCGCCCTGCACGGCAAAGCCGATATCGCAGAACGGCAGGCCAATCACCGCTTTCAGCGCCGGTACGCCTTTGTCGTACAGCCGCACCAGCGGTTTGTCGTGGTAGGCGCTGTGGAACGCCGCCGCCACATCCTGCTGGCTCACGCCGGCGTTCAGACGGCAGGTGATGGTTTCCAGAATGCCGCGCGGGAAATTACCGAGATGCGGCGTAAAGATCACCGGCGTGCCGAGATGGGCCACAATTTCCGGATGGTGACGGTGATTGAAGAGGCCGTACGGCTGCAGGCTGACCTCACAGAAGCTGGTGGTGACGCTGGCTTTACGCCCGGCGCCGCTGACGCCGCTGGTGGCATTGATTACCGGCCACTGAGCCGGATTAAGCAGGCCAGCGTTAATCAGCGGCTTAAGCGCCAGCTGCGCGGCAGTCGGATAGCAACCCGGCACCGCCACCAGCTGCGCATCTTTAATCTGCTCGTGGTTCCATTCGGCCAGGCCGTAAACGGCTTTGTCGAGCCACGCCTGGTGCTGATGGCTGAAACCGTAATACTGTTGATAAAAGCCGTCGTCGTTAACGCGGAACGCACCTGAGAGGTCGAACACCACGCAGCCGGCTTTCAGGAATTCCGGGGCCAGATCGTGGCTGACTTCGTGTGCGGTGGCGAGGAACACCACATCGACCTTGCCGGCCCACTCAGCGGCATCACTCAGCGGCTGCAATGGCAAATCGACCCTGCCTTTCAGCTGCGGATGGAGATCGGAGAGTAACTTTCCGGCATCCGGGCTTTGCGCTGAAACCGCCAAAGCGGTTATGTTCATATGCGGATGGCGATTCAGGTAGGTGGCAAGCTCAACGCCAGCATAACCACTGGCACCAACGATCAGCGTATTCAACATCAGGCTGTATACCTTATTACAGTCACACGTATCGGGTCGCGGCATTGCCCCGTTGCCCACGATGCCGTTTGCAGCTTTTTTCAGTTCACATGCAGACGACGTTAATGTATTTTTATTCATTATTAATGAATTAATATTGACACATCCTAACCTAGGGACCGTCAACAGTGAAGACAAAAATTCCACCTTTTATCGAACTCTACCGCCAGCTGATTGCGACACCGTCCATCAGCGCCACCGACAGCGCGCTGGATCGGAGCAATGAAACTTTAATCAATTTGCTGGTGGGCTGGTTCCGCGATCTCGGCTTCAGCGTGGAAGTCCAGCCGGTGCCGGGTACACGCCACAAATTCAACCTGCTGGCGCGCAGCGGCAATGGCGCAAGTGGCCTGCTGCTGGCGGGCCATACCGATACCGTGCCGTACGACGACGGCCGCTGGACGCGCGATCCCTTCACCCTGACCGAACACGACAACAAGCTGTACGGCTTAGGCACCGCCGACATGAAAGGCTTCTTTGCCTTTATTCTTGATGCGCTGCGTGACGTTGACGTGACGAAGCTAAGCAAACCGCTGTACATCCTCGCCACCGCCGATGAAGAGACCACGATGGCCGGCGCGAAATACTTCTCTGAATCGACCCAGCTGCGGCCGGACTGCGCCATCATCGGCGAACCGACGTCGCTGAAGCCGGTGCGCGCCCACAAAGGCCATCTGTCGCACGCCATCCGCATTCAGGGTCAGTCCGGTCATTCCAGCGATCCGGCGCGCGGCGTGAACGCTATCGAGCTGATGCATGAGTCCATTACTCAGCTGATGCAGCTGCGTAATACGCTGAAAGAACGCTATCACCACGACGGCTTCGCCATTCCGTATCCGGCCATGAACTTTGGCCATATCCACGGCGGCGACGCGGCGAACCGCATCTGCGCCTGCTGTGAACTGCATATGGATATCCGTCCGCTGCCGGGACTGACGCTGAGCGATCTCGACGGTTTACTCAATGAAGCGCTGGCACCGGTGAGCGCGCGCTGGCCGGGCCGTCTGACCGTAGGTGAGCTGCATCCGCCGATTCCCGGCTACGAATGCCCTGCCGATCATGAACTGGTCAAGGTGGTGGAGAAGCTGCTGGGAGTGCCGACAGAAGTGGTGAATTACTGCACCGAAGCGCCGTTTATCCAGCAGTTGTGCCCGACGCTGGTGTTAGGGCCTGGATCCATCAATCAGGCGCATCAGCCAGATGAGTTTATTGATACTGCATTTATTAAGCCGACTCATGCGCTTATCACTCAGGTTGTGCAGCATTTTTGCCATTGATGATTAAAAGATGGGGCATTTCACTGCGAAATCAGCAAATTGCCCCGTCATTATCCTAGATTTGATAATAAGAATAACTTATCCCACCTCCTGTCAATTAAATTCGATGAATTTCCGATAGTTAACAGCACGATACCGGCAATTTAAGTCAATTGACGAACAGGAAGAACCGTGGCTAGATAAAAGACGATGTTATGCCCGTTGGGTATAGAGGTTTTATATTTAAGACGATAAGGGTGTCAGAGTCACATGAACGAACAATATTCCGCAATGCGAAGTAATGTCAGTATGCTCGGCAAACTGCTCGGGGATACGATAAAGGATGCACTAGGAGAGAACATCCTCGATCGGGTGGAGACCATCCGCAAGCTCTCTAAGTCATCCCGTGCAGGAAATGACACTCATCGTAAGGAACTGCTCTCCACGCTGCAAAACCTGTCTAACGACGAGCTGCTGCCGGTGGCACGCTCGTTCAGCCAGTTCCTTAACCTCACCAACGTGGCAGAACAGTATCAAACCATCTCGCGCAGCGGTGACGGCGCTAACCATCCGGAGCTGCTGAAAAAGACCTTCGAGCGCCTGAAGCAACAGAGCGATCTCAGCGAGCCGGCAATCCGCCAGGCGATTGAGCAGCTGTCGCTGGAGCTGGTGCTCACCGCCCACCCGACCGAAATTACCCGCCGCACGCTGATCCACAAGCTGGGCGAAGTGAACAGCTGTCTGCAACAGCTCGACCACAGCGACATCACCGACTACGAACGCAACCAGGTCATGCGCCGTCTGCAGCAGCTGGTGGCGCAGGCGTGGCACACCGATGAAATCCGTAAATATCGCCCGACGCCGGTAGATGAAGCCAAATGGGGCTTCGCGATGGTGGAGAACAGCCTGTGGGAAGGCGTGCCGGCGTTTCTGCGCGAGCTGAACCAGCAGGTGGAAGAGAGCTTCGGCATCCAGCTGCCGGTGGATTTCGTGCCAATCAAATTTACCTCGTGGATGGGCGGCGACCGTGACGGTAACCCGAACGTCACCGCACCGATTACCCGCCACGTGATGCAGCTAAGCCGCTGGAAAGCCGCCGACCTGTTCCTGTGCGACATCGGCGTGCTGGTGTCCGAGCTGTCAATGTCCGAGTGCAGCGACGAAGTGCGCGAACTGTGTGGCGATGCGGAGGCGCTAGAGCCGTATCGTGTGATTCTGAAGCGTATCCGCAGCCAGCTGATGAGCACCCAGAGCTATCTGGAGCGCCGCCTGAAGGGTGAGCGCCTGCCGCGTCCGGCCGATCTGCTGGTTTCTAACGATCAACTGTGGCAGCCGCTGTTTGCTATTTACCAGTCGCTGCAGCAGTGCGGCATGGGCATCATCGCCAATGGCCAGCTGCTGGATACGCTGCGCCGCGTGAAGTGCTTCGGCGTGCCGCTGGTGCGTATCGATATCCGTCAGGAGAGCACTCGCCACACCGAAGCGATTGCCGAAGTGACGCGCTATCTCGGACTGGGCGACTACGAAAGCTGGTCAGAAGCCGACAAGCAGGCGTTCCTGATCCGTGAACTGAATTCCAAGCGGCCGCTGCTGCCGCGGCAGTGGGAGCCCAGCGACAACACGCGTGAAGTGCTGGATACCTGCAAAGTGGCGGCAGAAGCGCCGCAGGGCTCGATTGCCGCCTATGTGATTTCTATGGCCAAAACGCCGTCTGACGTGCTGGCGGTGCATCTGCTGCTGAAAGAGGCCGGCATCCCTTACGCAATGCCGGTGGCGCCGCTGTTTGAAACCCTCGACGACCTCAACAACGCCAATGACGTGATGAGCCAGCTGCTGAATATCGACTGGTATCGCGGCTTCATCAACGGCAAGCAGATGGTGATGATTGGCTACTCCGACTCGGCAAAAGATGCCGGCGTGATGGCAGCCAGCTGGGCGCAGTATCAGGCACAGGATGCGCTGATTAAAACCTGCAACAAAGCCGGCATTACCCTGACGCTGTTCCACGGACGCGGCGGTTCGATTGGCCGCGGTGGCGCACCGGCGCATGCAGCCCTGCTGTCACAGCCGCCGGGCAGCCTGAAAGGCGGCCTGCGCGTGACCGAACAGGGTGAAATGATCCGCTTCAAATATGGCCTGCCGGAAGTCACCATCGCCAGCCTGTCGCTTTACACCGGTGCGATTCTGGAAGCCAACCTGCTGCCACCGCCAGAGCCAAAACGCGAATGGCAGGAGATCATTAACGGCCTGTCAGCATATTCATGCGCCATGTACCGCGGCTATGTGCGTGAAAATCCGGACTTCGTTCCCTACTTCCGCTCGGCGACGCCAGAGCAGGAGCTGGGCAAACTGCCGCTCGGATCGCGCCCGGCGAAACGGCGTCCGACCGGCGGCGTAGAGTCGCTGCGCGCCATTCCGTGGATCTTCGCCTGGACGCAGAACCGCCTGATGCTGCCCGCGTGGCTGGGTGCCGGCGCGGCGCTGCAGAAAGCGATGGACGAAGGCCATCAGGATCAGCTGGAAACCATGTGCAGCGAATGGCCCTTCTTCGCCACGCGCCTCGGCATGCTGGAGATGGTGTTCTCGAAGGCTGACCTGTGGCTGGCGGAGTATTACGATCAGCGTCTGGTGGATAAATCGCTGTGGCCGCTCGGCAAACAGCTGCGCGATCAGCTGGATGCCGACATCAAAGCGGTGCTGACCATCGCGAACGATGCGCATCTGATGGCGGACCAGCCGTGGATCGCCGAATCCATCGCGCTGCGTAACGTCTACACCGATCCGCTCAACGTGCTGCAGGCGGAACTGCTGCAGCGTGCGCGTGCGCAGGAAGAGCGCGGCGATGAACCTGATGCGCGTGTAGAACAGGCGCTGATGGTCACTATCGCTGGCGTCGCGGCCGGCATGCGTAACACCGGCTGACGGCTGGCGGCGCATCACGCATCGCACAGCAAAAAGGGGGCCCTGAGGCCCCCTTCTTTTTTATCCTTTCACGCTTATGCCGCCAGCGTCGGGCGTACGCCCAGCGTGTGGCAGATGGCATAGCTCATCTCGGCGCGGTTCAGCGTGTAGAAATGAAAGTCCTTCACCCCTTCGCGCGACAGGATTTTCACCATGTCCATGGCGATGTTGGCACCGACCATTTTGCGCGTCTCCGCATCATCATCCAGCCCGTCAAACATGGCGTTCATCCAGCCCGGTACGCGCACGTTGGTCATGGTGGCGAAACGCTGCAGCTGTTTAAAGTTGGAGACCGGCAGAATACCCGGCACGATCTCCACGTCGATACCGGTGGCCACGCAGCGATCGCGAAAGCGCAGATAGCTCTCCACGTCGAAGAAAAACTGGGTAATCGCGCGACTGGCACCTGCATCAATTTTTCGCTTCAGGTTGATCAGATCCGCCTGCGCACTCTTCGCTTCCGGATGCACTTCGGGATAGGCCGCTACCGAGATATCGAAATCACCGACCTCTTTCAGCAGCGACACCAGATCGCTGCCGTACATGTCCGGTTTGCCGCCGCCCGGTGGTAAATCGCCGCGCAGCGCCACGATATGGCGAATGCCGTTATTCCAGTAGTCACGCGCGATAGCGCGCAGTTCATCGCGCGTAGCATCAATACAGGTGAGATGCGGTGCCGCTTCCAGTCCGGTGCGCTCTTTAATGCCTTTGATGATGCTGTGAGTGCGGTCGCGCTCGCCGGAGTTGGCTCCGTAAGTCACCGAGACGAATTTGGGTTTCAGGCTGCTCAGGCGGTCGATGGAGTTCCACAGGGTTGCTTCCATTTCGCTGGTGCGGGGCGGGAAAAACTCAAAAGAGACATTAATTTGCCCGTTCAGCTCAGCCAAGCTCTGGTTCAGCGCTTCGCGCTGATTGGTATGAAAGAAACTCATCCTGTTACCTCATCATCACATATCGATTAATTTGCGAACCGCGAACATCCATACGTTTAGACATCCAGATGCAAAAAATGAACGATATTCAGCTTAGCGTCAACATAAAATTGCTTGCCGGGCGTGACAAATATTCAACCAAAGTGAAAGGGATTCACCTGACGGGGAAGCAGGGGGAAAAACGCAGACAGCGAACGCCGTCTGCGCAGAAGGTTTACAGCAGTTGGGCGAAACGATTGATACCAGACTGTAGCGCACCGGCGGTGACATCCCGACCGGCACCCGGCCCGCGGATTATCAGCGGATTGTCGCGATACCAGCGGCTTTCAATGGCAAACACGTTATCGCACGGCAGCAGCGCCGCCAGCGGATGCTCCGGACGCACCGCTTCCACGCCGACGCGCGCTTTACCGTTGGTATCGAAACGCGCCACGTAGCGCAGCACCAGACCCATCTCCTGTGCGGCTTCGAAGCGCTGCAGCATCTGCTCGTTCAGCTCGTCGGCGTTTTCAAAGAAGTGGTCGATGGATTCGCCTTCGCACTGTGACGACACCAGCGATTCAACCCGCACCTGATCGGGTTCGATGTCGTAACCGGCTTCGCGCGCCAGAATCACCAGTTTGCGCATCACGTCCTGACCGGAGAGATCGACGCGCGGATCGTGCTCGGTTAAGCCCTGCTGCCACGCCTGATCGACCAGCTCGCTGAACGGCACCGTGCCGTCAAACTGCAGGAACAGCCACGACAGCGTCCCGGAGAAGATACCGCTGATCGCCAGAATGCTGTCGCCGCTTTCGCGCAGGTCGCGCACCGTGTGATTGACCGGCAGTCCGGCACCCACGGTCGCGTTATACAGCCAGTGGCGACCGGTTTTGGCGAAGGCATCGCGTACCTGACGCCAGCTCTGGCCGCTGGCAGCGCCGGCAACTTTGTTGGCGCTGATGACGTGGAAGCCATGGCTGGCAAAATCGTGATACTGCTGCGCCAGCGAATCACTGGCGGTGACGTCCAGCACCACCAGATCGTCAAACGGGTGCACGCGCATCCACAGGAACAGTGACTCTTCGTCGCGCGCTTCGGCTTCATCATCAAAGAAGGCCAGCGCCCGGCTGGCGTCGAGACCGTCATAGCTCAGCAGGCTGCGGCTACTGTCCGCCACGCCCGCCAGCACAAACTCGAACCCGGTACGCGCCGACAGCGTCTCCTGCTCGCGCGCGAACAGCTCCAGCCAGCGTGAACCGATATTGCCTTTGCCAAACAGGATCAGGCCGATGCGCTTCTCGTATAGCGCGGCAAATCATTTGATACCGAAAGGCAAAATATTTGATACGCTCAAAAATCACACAAATGAAAATTATTTGATACCAATTGCTGTACTGATGTAACGCTTTTATTGTCCCTAAAACATCATGAACTTGGTTTTAACGTTTCCGGCTTAGGATAAGGCTGCACTTTAAATAATTTTGTATTGAGGCGCTTCTTCGCGCGTTTGTCCAAAAAGCGGATATATCGAAATTGCTGAAAGCGATGAACAGTTGCACGCTCTATATTGGCCCTCAGGTATTCTCCTCGCTTGCCGCCCCGCGTGATCGCGTTGCGGGCTATTTTGTGATACCATTCACCATCAAGCTCATAGAATCGCGAGTAATGGCTGCCAATATATTCAAAATTACTCGCCTGATACACCACGCCACAACGCCCACAGCGCTCATCTGCAAAGGATTGCACCCATTGCACCTGAGGATAAAGTAATCTGATAGTTTTCAGTGCATAGCTGATCGCTCGTGACTCTGAATTTTTAGGCATGTCATCATGCAGCCATAAGCGGTTAAGCTCCATATACTCACGATTCCCCGTGCCAGAGACCACTTTTGCGCCACTGTTAGGATTCAGGGCGTACCCCAACTGCATCACCCCAACCAAAGCCCTACCGGAGAATACCCCAAGATGTAGCCAGGAATTATTAACAAACCGCCTGCTATAATGCCGACTTGTTACAATGACGCGGGTAAGCCAGCAGGCAATGGTTTCTACCCGCAATTCGTGTGAGCCGTATCCAACAATCTGGTCATTATCGAAAATGGGCTGGGGTGGTGTGAGAATGCGTGACGTATGTGCGCGCTTCATTTCCGGTCTCCGACTGGCGTTCGGAGACGCTGGTTGAGGGATTGCTCATCCTCATTTCATTAAATGCTTTGCAGCGCGGGCATTTTATCTGTATGTAAATCGCTTCTGCTTTTGCCAGCAATCGGTGACAACCGCAGCAGCGTATCTCCTGTAACATCTTCTCAAATTGATCTGTTTTAGCGATCGATAAGGCTTTATTGATCGCTAATGCCACTTATGTTTCATGTTAGCCGGCGCAAGGTCGGTAGTGCGATTTTCTGATGCGGCGTGCGATATTTGAAGCCAAAACGTGCGATAAATGACAGGCTACTTTTGTTTCCATCAGTGCAACGAAATTACACTGTCATTTTTCATCAAAGCCATTTTGGCCTGTTCGAGCATTCCGGTTAACTGGACAATATTTGTAGATGCTGGCCAATGAAACATCATACAGTAATGCAAGCTGTTTTCTGCTATGACCATTCGCCAATAATTTTTGAGCTTCCTGTTGCTGTGCAAAAGATAGCGACTGAGGTCTGCCGCCAATACGTCCTCTGCTTCTCGCTGCAGCTAAACCAGCCTGAGTACGTTCAACAATCAGTTCGCGCTCCATTTGTGCTAACGCGCTCATCACATGAAAGAAAAAACGGCCTGCGGACGTAGAGGTATCAATGGCATCCGTCAAACTATGAAAATGAATACCTTCATCTTCCAGATTGGATATTAAAGTAATCAAATGTTTAATGCTGCGACCCAGCCTGTCGAGCTTCCAGACCACCAGAGTATCCCCCGATTTCAGGCAGTTTAACGCGCGTTTTAATCCGGGTCTCTGGTCTGTTTTTCCACTGATTTTATCCTCAAAAATCTGTTCGCAATTTGCACAAATCAAGGATTTTTGCTGTAAATCGGTGTTTTGGTCATTTTTTGACACCCTCATATAGCCAATTTTTGCCATTTTAGCCCCTAATCCTCCCTCCGAAAGCCTTGTCATCGCTGGTTTTGGGCAAAATATTAGCTAAATTCCCGATTTAAGAAAACCTTGGTTTAACGGAAACGGTAGATTGTGCAAAAAATGCACTGGATAAACGGACTGGCGGAACGGTCAATGGTGACATTATGTCACAGGGGGGCCAGATCACCCTGAAGGGGGATGGCCGCAAGCATCTGGGTATTCATAATCAGGATGATAGCGTTCGCATGTGGCTCTACAAAGACAAGGGCGGTGATGGCGTTCGGCTAAACAATGGCAATGACGGCGGCGGCGATTATATTTTTCATAAAGATGGCGGTTTTCGTGCCCCTTCTTCCATATATGCCGGAGCCGCAAGGATAGCCTCTGACGGCAATATCTACGGTAGCATGTGGGGCAATCAGTGGCTGGACGCTTACCTGAAAAAGACCTTCCAGCCCAAAGGGGCCTACGGCAAAGCGAATACAGCGAAGCTCGGGGTCAATGGATGGTTTAAATGCGGGGACACGGGATTGATTATCCAGTGGGGTAAAACTGATAGCGAAAACTTTGACAGGAAAATCCTTCCGCTGCCCTTCCGTTTCCAAATGAAGGTCTGTGGGCGCTGGGCTGGGTTGCTGAAGCTATAGGGATGGGTGAAGATCTATGTTCACACTCTGCCGGATTAGTCGATAAGGCGCATATCAAGGTTACAACTGACTACAACCTGGCTACAGCCAGGATAGCAATAGGATATTAATCATGTATTACTACAGTCCGGGTGAAAATGCTTTTTTCCCTGAAGAATTAAAACAGGACTATATCAGGGCAGGCAGCTTTCCCAAAGATACCGTTGAAGTCGGTGATGATGTCTGGCTGGAATTTGCAGGCAATCTGTCTCCCAAAGGTAAGCAGCGTATAGTTGGTACGGATGGTTTTCCAGCATGGGGAGATATACCACCACCAACAAAAGAAGATCTGATATCAGCAGCAGAGAAGCGAAAATCCTCGCTGATGCAGATTGCTACCGCCGCCATTGCACCTCTTCAGGACGCCGTAGACCTCGATATGGCAACGGATGCCGAAAAAGCGTTACTGCTGTCCTGGAAAAAATACCGCGTGCTGCTTAATCGTATCGATCTCAGCGCAGCCACGGATATCGACTGGCCAGATCCTCCTTCAGAAACCAATCGCCAGAACCACGGTTTCAAGGCTGTTATCCACCGTCACCCTGACGATCCCGTTATCGACCAGATGGGCTGACTGTGATTGACGATCTGCATGAAAATTTATCGCAGAAGCAACATAGCCGATACAGAACAATCCCGCGCTGGGAAATTTCATGGGCAACGGGAAATCATAGGTTCCTTCCCTTTTATCTTTTCCATATCTTGCCCACTGGATAATCAACCCCGTGTCCCCGCATTTCCACCATCCGTTGACTTCCATTTTCGCGGTATTCGCTTTGCCGTAGGCCCCTTTAGGCTGGAAGGTCTTTTCCAGGTAAGCGTCCAGCCACTGATTGCCCCACATGCTACCGTAGATATTGCCGTCAGAGGCTATCCTTGCGGCTCCGGCATATACGGAAGAAGGGGCACGAAAACCGCCATCTTTATGAAAAATATAATCGCCGCCGCCGTCAATACCGTTATTGATGTGTATTCCATCACCGCCCTTATCTTTCCAGATATAGGCGCGCACGTTGCCATCAGCATTCGCGAGAATAAAAGGCTTACTGTTATCCCCCTTCATTCCGATTTGGCCACCCTGTGAAAGAATGTCGCCATTGACCGTTCCGCCAGTCCGTTTATCCAGTGCATTTTTTGCACAATCTACCGTTTCCGTTAAACCAAGGTTTTCTTAAATCGGGAATTTAGCTAATATTTTGCCCAAAACCAGCGATGACAAGGCTTTCGGAGGGAGGATTAGGGGCTAAAATGGCAAAAATTGGCTATATGAGGGTGTCAAAAAATGACCAAAACACCGATTTACAGCAAAAATCCTTGATTTGTGCAAATTGCGAACAGATTTTTGAGGATAAAATCAGTGGAAAAACAGACCAGAGACCCGGATTAAAACGCGCGTTAAACTGCCTGAAATCGGGGGATACTCTGGTGGTCTGGAAGCTCGACAGGCTGGGTCGCAGCATTAAACATTTGATTACTTTAATATCCAATCTGGAAGATGAAGGTATTCATTTTCATAGTTTGACGGATGCCATTGATACCTCTACGTCCGCAGGCCGTTTTTTCTTTCATGTGATGAGCGCGTTAGCACAAATGGAGCGCGAACTGATTGTTGAACGTACTCAGGCTGGTTTAGCTGCAGCGAGAAGCAGAGGACGTATTGGCGGCAGACCTCAGTCGCTATCTTTTGCACAGCAACAGGAAGCTCAAAAATTATTGGCGAATGGTCATAGCAGAAAACAGCTTGCATTACTGTATGATGTTTCATTGGCCAGCATCTACAAATATTGTCCAGTTAACCGGAATGCTCGAACAGGCCAAAATGGCTTTGATGAAAAATGACAGTGTAATTTCGTTGCACTGATGGAAACAAAAGTAGCCTGTCATTTATCGCACGTTTTGGCTTCAAATATCGCACGCCGCATCAATTGCGCTCTCTTTTATTACATCACCTCTTCAGGAATAGGTGTTTCCAGGGCACGCAGGAACAGCGCGTCCAGCTCGGCCACCGCCCCGTCGACCTCCGGCAGCAGCTGTTGTAATAGCGCACCATCTTTATGCTCCGCCGCCTGTTCCGCGGCGCGGCAGCGATGTTGCAGCGCGTCGGCGCGCAGCATACGGGCACTGCCGAGTAGCTGATGCGCGGCGTGACGCGCCATTGTTCGCAGCCACCGCCTGCGTCAGCTGGGCGAGATCGTAACTGTTCTGCTGGCGCGCGGTGGTCACCAGGTCGCGCCACGCCTGCGGGTTGTTTGCCGCCAGATTTTCCAGCGTCAGCAGGGTATCGTCGCGCGTCGGGTTCATTGGTGCGCCGGTGATCACCTGCAGCAGCTGCGCGCGCTCCAGCGGTTTAAACAGACAACCGTTCATGCCGGCGTCCTTCGCCAGCTGAGCCACACGCTCCTCCGCCATCGCCGTCAGGCCGTAAACCGGCACCGCACGCCGCACCAGGCGCTTCTCTTCGGCGCGCAGCTGGCGGGTGAATTCGAAGCCGTCCATCTCCGGCATGTTGCAGTCGGTAATCACGCGGTCCGGCTGATTTTCACGCCACAGCACCAGTGCCGCTGCACCACCGTCGGCCACCAGCACATGGTGCCCGGCGTAGCGCAGCTGCTGGGCCAGCAGCAAACGGTTGGTGGCGTTGTCATCGACAATCAGAATGCGCAGCGCAGCCTGCTTAGCGGGCTCCACCGGCTGTGGCAGGGTGGGTTGCTCATGTTCAATACGCGCCGCTTCCGCGCGGAAGCGCAGCATAAACACGCTGCCGTCACCCGGTTCACTCTCGACATGCAGCTCGGTGCCGAGCATCACCGCCAGCCGGCGACAAATGTTGAGGCCTAACCCGGTGCCGCTGGCGCGGTTGCTGCCCTGATCGACCTAAATGAACGGCTCGAAGATCGCCTGCTGCTGCTCTGCCGTCAGGCCAACCCCGCTGTCGCTCACCTCCAGTAGATACTCCGGCCGCGTACTCTCTGCCGGATACAGCGCCACTTTCACTTCGCCGTGTGAAGTAAACTTGATGGCGTTGCTCACCAGATTGGAGAGAATTTGCTTCAGCGCCACCGGGTCAAACAGCACTTGGTCCTGCTCCAGCTCCAGCACGATATTCAGCGCAAGCCCCTTGTTCAGCGCCACCTGGCGGAACAGCGCTTCGCAA
Source organism: Type-A symbiont of Plautia stali (assembly GCF_059731155.1). Taxonomy (NCBI): domain Bacteria; species Type-A symbiont of Plautia stali. The sequence continues at coordinate 3,949,991 of NZ_AP035891.1, forward strand.
TCACGCACCACTTCGCTGAGCGACATCGGCTGCAGCTGCACGCTGAAATGCCCGGATTCGATTTTTGCCAAGTCGAGAATGTCGCCCACCAGCGACAGCAGCGAACGCGACGACTCCCAGGCGACATCAATATTTTTCTGCCGCTGCTGTTCATTACTCTGGCCGAGATGCTCGATTTCCAGCAGGCCAATCAGCGCCGCCAGCGGCGTGCGGATTTCATGACTCATGTGCGACAGGAAGGTGCTTTTCGCTTCGCTGGCGCGCACCGCGACTTCGTTGGCTTTGCGCAGGTCGGCCATCAGCGCTTCGATATGCGCCAGCTGCTCGCTGATTTCACGCTCGTGCTCGCGCTGTTTTGCCAGCGAGGCTTTCAGCAGATGGTTACGCCACAGGAAAAACAGCAGGCCCAGCCCGGCCACGGCGACGATGCGCAATATATAGCTGCGATAGCTTTGCCACGAGGTGCTGGTGGCGGGCGGCGTGTATTTGATCCAGCGCTCCATCAGCGACTGCATGGTCGGCTGCGGAATATCGGACAGCGCTTTGTTAAGGATCGACAGCAGCACCTGATCCTGACCATTGACCGCCATCGCCATGCGAAACATTGGCAGCGGCGCGACAAACGCGACCTTGAAGCTGTCATTAAAGTGATTATTGAGCAGAAACAGCGACGACTCGTACGGCATGATAAAGCCATCCAGCTGCTTATCGAGTAGCTGACCGAGCGAATCAATCGATACGCCGTTTTCGACGAAGTTGATGCCCGGCCAGCGCTCACGTAAATCGTAACGATAGTAGGCGTGCTCATAGATACCGACGCGCTTGCCCGCCATCTCATCAAAGCTTTTCCACGGGCTGTCTTTGCGGGTCACCACTACCCATGACGAGTAGATGTAGGAGCGGGTGTAGCGGATTTTGTCGTCCTGCTGCGCGGTGGCGTCGCTGACGGCGATAATCGCATCGCGCTGGCGGTTGAGTGTATCGCGCATGTTGCTCAACCCCTGAATCGGGTTGTAGCGAAAGCGAATGCCGGTGCGCTGTGAAATCATTTTCAGCAGGTCCACGCTCAGGCCGACGACGCGCTGGCGGTTATCAATAAAGGTAAACGGCGTATGCGAAGGATCGTAGTTAACGGTGATCTCGCGGTGTTCTGCCAGCCATGCGGCCTCTTTGTCGCTGATATCCAGCGGATGGTTTTTAACCACCGACTGATAATCCAGGCTCTAGGCTGTGTCCCTTAATCACCTGAGATATAGTAACTACCTGTTTCTACAACACATTGAACTATGACTCGCTACGACCTTCCCGATGAAGCATGGACTATCATCCAGCCCTTATTACCTGCTGAACCAGCAACACCACGGGCCGGACGTCCATGGGCTGAACATCGTATGATCATCAACGGCATGTTCTGGGTGCTGTGTTCAGGCGCACCATGGCGCTATTTGCCTGAGCGATATGGCCCATGGAAGACCGTTTATAACCGTTTTAATCGATGGTCTAAATCGGGAGTGATTAACATTATTTTCAACAGGTTACTTTCTTCTCTTGATGCTCATGGTCTCGCTGACTGGTCCGCAACTGCGCTGGATGGCAGCAATATCCGGGCACTCAGGTGCGCCGCCGGGGCGCAAAAAAACATTCCGATATCGCCGGAGATAATGGGCTGGGTCGCTCTCGCGGTGGTTTTGGCACCAAAATCCATCTGGCGACAGACGGAAGCGGTCTGCCGTTAAATATCGTACTGAGTCCCGGTCAGGCTCACGAAAGCCAGTTTGCACAACGTCTTCTGGACGGTATTGGTGTTCAGCGCCGGAACGGCAGCATGAAGCGTCGTGGCCATGCAGTGCTGGCTGACAAAGCCCACTCCGGACAAAAGAATACCGCCGCATTGCCACACGTTATGACAAAACGGCGAGGAATTATCTGGCGATGGTGAAACTGGGATGCATCCGGCTGTTTTACAAAAGGTTATGTAATTAAGGGACACAGCCTAGCTTTCGGTAAACTCTTTACCGGCGACCAGTACCAGCGCGACAAACAGAATCATCATGGTCAGCGATATCTTTAGCGCTGATGATAATATCGGCCTGTTCAGATTTGGCAGAGGTTAAATCGGTATGACCTACTTCAGCCTCTTTACCCAGCTCCTTAATAATTTTCTTCACGTTCATTTCCACAATGAAGCTGCTACCTAAACCATTTCCACACACAATTAGTACTTTTTTCATTTTCAGGTTTCTCTGGTGATTAATCTTTAATGACAGCTTCAATCGCTGGCAGGGCTGATGCCGACAGCAACTGCTGCAGGCGGGATTCGTCGCTGAACACGTCAGCCAGTGCGGTGATCATCTGAATATGATCGTCGCCAGACAGGGCGCACAGCATAATAACGACAAACACCGGGTCGTTTTCATCGGCGGCAAAATTCACGCCTTGTTTTACGTGCAGCAGCGACAGGCCGTTTTTGCGTGCACCCTGTTCCGGACGCGCATGCGGCATCGCCAGACCCGGCGCCAGCACATATATAGGGCCCCAGCTCAGCGTGCGAAGTAAAGATCGCATCCAGGTAGGCCGGGGTAATTGCCCCCTCCGCCAGCAGCGGCTCGGCCGATAAGCGCACCGCTTCCTGACAGTCGCGAACGTCGTCTACTACCCGGATATGTTGCGGTGTTAGCCATTGAGTGAGCATCAGTAATTCCTGTTTATTCGTCGATGCGGTGCACTGCAGGTGATTTTATCGCCTAGGTTCTGTGATGTTGCTCGCAAAAGTTAGCGCTAACACGAGTAATGTTAAAAAGTGTGTTAGCGGTAACATTTTTGCGCGCGCGGTTCGTCACGCTAAGGCCGGGGTGACATGCTCAGGCCAGCGAAAATCACGCAGCCAATGAGGCATGCCCGATTCTGTGGTTTTTAACATGGCACCAATTTGCTTTTGGTTTTAAGCTGCGTGCGGATAAATCGAGCGCTACCCGGAACCAGCAGGGTAGAGACAGGAGAACGCATGACAGAAAAACGACGGCGCAGTACCGGCAAAAGCACGCTAGCCGATGTTGCCCGTTTGGTCGGTGTCAGCGCCATGACGGCGTCGCGCGCTTTGCGTATGCCGGACAAAGTGTCGCCCGAAATTCGCGCAAGGATCGACGCGGCCGTCGCGGAACTGGCCTATGTGCCCAATGTGCAGGCGCGTAACCTGGCGTCGGCCTCGTCGCGGCTGATCACCATGGGTGGTACCCTCATTTGCTACGCCGGGCAGCGCGATTGTGTCAGAGGCACTGCAGGAGGTGCTGCGGCCGCAGGGCTATAACATGATGCTGGCCGAAGCCAATCACTCGGCGGCGGAGGAGAGCGAGCTGATTGAGATGCTGCTCTCTTACAACCCGGCCGCGATGGTGCACTTCAATTTCGACAATGCCGCCGAAGCGCAGCGCCTGCTGAGCAACTCCGGCCTGCCGGTAATGGACATCGGTGGCGTGCATCAGGATTCTGCCGGCATCAGCATCGGCGTGGACTATGCGAAAGCCATTCGTCAGCTGGTAAACAGCCTGGTGGAGCGCGGCTATCGCCATCCCGGCCTGCTGTGCACACAAACGCACAGCACTATTTTCCGTCAGCTGCTCAATGGCTGGCACAGCGGGATGCTGGCGCTGAATCTGGCGCCGCACCGCGTGGTGACCTCACCGAAAATGCCCACCTTTGCCGCTGGCCACAGCCTGCTGGCAGAAATCCGTCTCACCTGGCCGGAACTGGACGTCCTGATCTGTACCAGCGATGAAGCGGCGTGCGGCGCCATCATGCCTGTCACGCAGCGGGCGTCTCGGTGCCCAGCCAGCTGGCGATTGCCAGCATCGGCGGTGGCCCGCTGGCGGCGGTGTGTTCGCCGCCGCTGACCAGCATTGTGCTGCCGTACGAGGAGATGGGGCGCATGGCCGGTAAACGCCTGCTGGCGGCGCTCAACGGCGACGAGCCGCCTGCCATCAATGAGCTGCCGGTGCAGCTTAAGCTGCGCGCCAGTACGCACAAGGTGTAGCCGTGTGTGCGCACCTTTTGCCAGATTGATCAAATCCTTATAATTACTAAGGCATTGATAACCCTTTTCCGGATCATGATTTTAACTATAATGATCCGACTGCTTATGCGGCACACCAGCAAGGTTGTGCTGCCAAACACTAAATGGAGAGGAAGAACATGAGTTATTCACTGCCATCCCTGCCGTACGCCTACGACGTACTAGAACCGCACTTCGACAAGCAGACGATGGAAATCCATCACACTAAACATCACCAGACCTACGTTAACAACGCCAACGCGGCGCTGGAAGGTACCGAATTCGCTAACCTGCCGGTTGATGAACTGATCACCAAACTGGATCAGCTGCCAGCAGACAAAAAAGGCTCACTGCGTAACAACGCTGGCGGCCACGCTAACCACAGCCTGTTCTGGAAAGGCCTGAAAACTGGCACCACGCTGCAGGGCGACCTGAAAGCGGCAATCGAAAAAGATTTCGGTAGCGTTGAGAAATTCCAGGAAGAGTTTGAGAAAGCGGCCGCGACCCGTTTTGGCTCTGGCTGGGCGTGGCTGGTGAAAAAAGGTGACAAGCTGGCGGTCGTTTCAACTGCTAACCAGGACAACCCGCTGATGGGCGAAGCCATCGCCGGCGTGTCTGGTTTCCCAATCATCGGTCTGGATGTGTGGGAGCACGCTTACTATCTGAAGTATCAGAACAAGCGCCCTGACTACATCAAAGCGTTCTGGAACGTGGTGAACTGGGACGAAGCAGCGGCACGTTTCGCCTCGGCAAAATAAGTTCTGGCTTACGCTATGTGAATAACCGGTGCCTGCGTGCACCGGTTTTTTTATCGCCATCCTAAACCGCAGCTCAACAAACACCACGTCATGACAAGGCTAAAGTGGTTATTAACGCGCCGTTGATAATTTGGGGCATACAGTAGCCTTCAGTTATCTCGCGACGTAAAAATAATCATGTCTATATATTACACATTCTGAGCCGGACTCCGTTTCGGCGGTAGCGCTGTTTATGCCTTTAGTCAGTGAGTCAGTGGAAAGCTGCGGCCAGATAAGCTATGGAATAGCCAGCAATTTCGCCTGAAATTTGCCTTAAGGTCAGCGGTATTTCCACTGACCACCTTTAATTATCTCCATCAGCTGGCAAAACTCTCTTTTCTGCCGCAGCTGTTAAACAGCCAGGGATTACTGCCGGCTAAGCCACATCGTCCCTATTTGCGCGTCGGTTTCAGCGTGGTACAGCGTGCGCCGGCGATTCTCGATCATTATCAATTGATGGATAGGCTGGCGAATAATCAGCTGTGCCAGTTGCTGCTGAGCCCGACCGGTAATCTCCTTGCCCGTTTCACCGGCAAAAACGAAGAGCAATTTGCGCTTTATTGCTGCTCCGGCCATTACGATCGGGAAGGGGAAATTACGCTGCTGCTTAATTATCAGGATATGACGCTTGCCTCGCTGTCATTCTCTATTATTCAGGAACAGCAGCAGCGCACGCTATTAATTGGGGGCTTGCAGGGGCCGCGGAAACATATTTCCAATGACGTTATTCGCGATGCCACCAAAGCCGCGCACGGCGTATTTCCTAAGCGTCTGCTGATGGAAGCGGTATTTATTCTGGCGGCACAGTGCGGCGTACAGGCCATTACCGCCGTCGGCGATACCACCCATGTTTTCCGCAGCCTGCGCTACCGTCACAGCAAAGGCGATAAGTTCTTTGCCAGCTATAGCGAGTTCTGGCTGTCACTGGGCGGGGAAATGCGTCGTGATGAGCTGTTTACGCTGCCGCTGAGCATGGCACGTAAAGAGCTGGAAGAGATTGCCAGCAAGAAGCGCGCGGAGTATCGCCGCCGCTATGCCTTGCTGGATACGCTGGTGCTGCAGGCTGCCGGGGCAGAACGCGACGTGGCCCACGCCGCGTAACGGCAATCAGAACGGCTGCTTCGCGTAGCCGGTCATCACCTCCAGCCCCATCTCGCGTCCCAGCGCGGTCATCGGGTGTACTACCACCAGGCCGCGCACGCTTTTCTTTAGTGCGCCCATGTTCGCCTGCTCTTTTTTGGTGATTTCACGGCTGAACAGCAGCTTTTTCAGCTGCTGGGCTTCTTTGCTCAGCTTCTCTTCGCGCACGTTGCTCAGACGCTCAATCTCCTGCACCAGCGTCTCTTTCTCTGTTCAGCAGCGCGCCAAGCTTTTCGGCATCGCCCGCTTCCAGTAGCTGCGGTTCTTTGCGATTCAGCGCGTCCAGCTGGTCGCTGAGACGTTTAATGTCGGCTTTTTCTTGTTCTTTCATTGGGAAAACTCATTAAGGAAAACAGGCAAAGGATACATCATATCCGCCCGTTTTTGCAGCGCAGCGACAACAGACGCAACGGGATAATCGGGTAGAGCGCGGCGTGCGGGCAAAAAAATACCCAGCGTAAGGCTGGGTATCGATCGGGATTACAGAATGAAGCGGCTAAGATCTTCGTTGGCCACCAGTTCATCCAGATGCTGACCAACGTATTCAGCATCAATGGTGATCGATTCGCCGTGGCGATCGCTGGCGTCGTAGGAGATATCTTCCATCAGACGCTCCAGCACGGTGTGCAGACGACGTGCACCGATGTTCTCGGTGGTTTCATTCACCTGCCACGCCGCTTCGGCGATGCGACGGATGCCGTCTTCGGTAAATTCAACGTTAACGCCTTCGGTGCCCATCAGCGCTTTGTACTGCACGGTCACGGACGCGTTCGGTTCGGTCAGGATGCGTTCAAAATCATTGACCGTCAGCGCCTGCAGCTCAACGCGAATCGGCAGACGACCCTGCAGCTCCGGAATCAGATCCGACGGGCTGGCCACCTGGAACGCACCGGAGGCGATAAACAGGATATGGTCGGTTTTGACCATGCCGTGTTTGGTGGACACGGTGCAGCCTTCCACCAGCGGCAGCAGATCGCGCTGTACGCCTTCACGTGACACATCCGGGCCCGACGACTGGCCGCCGCGCTTACAGATTTTGTCGATTTCGTCGATGAACACGATACCGTGCTGTTCAACCGCGTCGATGGCGTCCTGCTTCAGCTCTTCCGGGTTCACCAGCTTGGCCGCTTCTTCTTCAATCAGCAGCTTCATCGCGTCTTTGATTTTCAGCTTACGCGGTTTCTGCTTCTGGCCGCCGAGGTTCTGGAACATCGACTGCAGCTGGCTGGTCATCTCTTCCATGCCCGGAGGCGCCATGATCTCAACGCCCATCGGTACAGCAGCCAGATCGATCTCAATCTCTTTGTCATCCAGCTGGCCTTCGCGCAGTTTTTTGCGGAACGACTGGCGCGCGGCGGACGGCTCAGCGCTCTGCTCCGGCTGGCCCCAGTTGTTTTTCGCTGGCGGGATCAGCACATCCAGAATGCGATCTTCCGCCATCTCTTCGGCGCGGTATTTGTTTTTCTCGATCGCCTGGCTGCGCACCATCTTGATGGCTGAGTCCGTCAGATCGCGAATAATCGAATCCACTTCTTTCCCGACATAGCCCACTTCGGTGAATTTAGTGGCTTCAACTTTGATGAACGGCGCATTGGCCAGCTTCGCCAGACGGCGGGCGATTTCGGTTTTACCGACGCCGGTCGGGCCGATCATCAGGATGTTTTTCGGGGTCACTTCATGGCGCAGCTCTTCGTCAAGCTGCATGCGGCGCCAGCGGTTACGTAGCGCAATGGCGACCGCTTTTTTGGCGCCGTCCTGGCCGATGATGAAGCGGTTAAGCTCGCTGACAATCTCACGTGGAGTCATCTCAGACATGGTTTTGGTCCTTACGCCTTAGACGGTAATTCTTCGTAGTTAATATTGTGGTTGGTGTAGATGCAGATATCACCCGCGATATTCAGCGCTTTGGCTACGATATCGTGCGCACCCATCTCCGTGTTCTCCAGCAGCGCGCGGGCGGCTGCCTGGGCGTAAGGCCCGCCGGAACCGATGGCAATCAGGTCATTTTCCGGCTGAATCACGTCACCGTTACCGCTGATGATCAGCGAGGAGTTCTCATCGGCAACCGCCAGCAGCGCTTCAAGGCGGCGCAGCATCCGGTCAGTACGCCAGTCTTTCGCCAGTTCAACCGCGGCTTTCACCAGATGGCCCTGATGCATCTCCAGTTTGCGTTCGAACAGTTCATACAGGGTAAAGGCATCTGCGGTGCTGCCAGCAAAGCCCGCGATCACTTTGTCGTTGTAAAGACGACGCACCTTTTTAACATTGCCTTTCATTACGGTATTGCCGAGCGTCGCCTGGCCATCACCGCCGATCACGACCCGGCCGTTGCGTCGTACACTTACTATTGTTGTCACGGGCAGACCCCTTGTTGCAGTGGAAAAAAGACTCCGCGCAGCGGGCGCGGCGTATCATGCAACCAGAATATGGGGTAATCCTGTGGGGTTTCAACCCCCGGCAATATCTGATGCTGCAAATTGCCGGGGGCGAGCAGGGAGGGTTAAGGCAGGGCGAGCGGGATACAGCTGCTGTGGCCAGAGCTATGCAGGCGCTTCACGGTGCTGTCTGCGCTGCTGCGGTCTTTAAACGGCCCAATCACCACGCGATTCCAGCCGCCGCCAGTAGTGATGCGGCTTTCGAAACCTTCAAACGCCAGACCGGCGCGTACCGATTCCGCCTGATCGGTGCCTTTAAAGGAACCACACTGCACCATCCAGCGCTGGGTGCTCGCTTTCTCTTCCGTTTTGGCTTTGGCGCTCTCCTGCGGCTTCGCCGGCTCGCGAGTGATCGGCGCGGCCTGCTGCTGCAATTCCTGCTGACGCTGCTGCTGCTGACGCTGCAACTGCTGTTGTTGCTGTTGTGCCTGCTGCTGACGCTGCAGCGTTTGCTGGCGCTGAGCCGAGGTTTGTTCGTTCCAAGGCACTTCGTTCAGCTGGGTTGGCTGCTGGCGCATATCGGCCTGCATCTGCTCCAGCAGCTGACGCTGCTCGTCGGTCAGCTGGGTTTGCGATTTGATTTCGCCACCGGCAGACGGCTCGGTGGGCGACGGCACGGTCACCTGACGATTTTCCAGCTCTTTGATGTACTTCCAGCGCTCTTCCGGCTTCGGCGGCAGGCCATTACCGTTGGCTTTATGATTCGGAATCACCGGTGTTTCTTCTTTTTTGTGATGCGAGATGAACCATAAACCACCGGCAAAGGTCACCAGCACTGCCACGACCAGTACTATCATCAGCTTTGAAGTGCCGGAGCCGCCTTTGCTTTTCTTGCTGCGGCCTGCGGGGTTTTTGCGACGCGTCCCTGTTGAACGCCCGCGGCCTACGTAATCTCTCTGTGCCACTTTCGTTCTGATACCCTTCAAAAAAATGCCACTGGGCGTGTAAATGTGGTGTTAATTTTGCCCGGCAAGGAATGCGTCATGTTACTCAAGGGCTGGAACTTTGACCAGCACAGTCTGCCTTCAGAATCTGCTGAAAATGCAGGGTTCCCGCATTCATTTTTCGCGTTTTGTTGCCGGTGCGGTACTGCCGCGTACGCGTAGTTCGGCGTCGAGCAGGCGTGAACCGTTGTTGACCCGTTTACCCTGTAGCTCATCCAGCAGCAGCAGCATCGCTTCGCGGCCAATGGCAAAACGCGGCTGCGCCACGGTGGTCAGGGGCGGATCGTAGTATTGCGCCAGCTCGATATCATCGAAGCCGACCACCGACAGATCCTGCGGAATACGCATTCCCAGCTTGCGCGCCTGGTTCATCGCGCCCAGCGCCATCAGATCGCTATGGCAGAACAGGGCTTTCGGCGGCTGCGGCAGGCTCATCAGCTGCTTCAGCGCGCTGGCACCGGCTTCAAAGGTGAAGTCGCCGTGCACAATCAGCGTGGGATCGATGGCGATATTACTGCGGCGCAGCGCCTGGATGTAGCCCTGCAACCGATACTGGCTGAGCGGGATATGTTCCGGTCCGGTGATGCAGGCGATCTGCCGATGACCCAGCTGTAACAGATGATTCACCGCTTCAAAGGCCGCGGTCAGGTTATCGATATGCACCGTGGGCAGCGCCATCTCCGGCGCGAACTCGTTGCCCATCACCATGGGCGGCAGATTGCGCTGATCTTCAATGCCGGCGTCAAACGGCAGCTGCGAACCCAGCAGTACCATGCCGTCAATCTGGCGCGTCAGCATCAGGTTAAGTAAGGTTTTCTCCTGCTGATCCTGATGCGCGCAGTCACCAATCAGCACCAGATAGCCTTCCTGCGCGGCGGTCACTTCCACGCCGCGGATAATCTCGCTGAAGAAAGGGTCACAGATGTCCGGCACAATCACCAGAATGGTTTGCGTGTCGCCGCGTTTGGCGTTGCGCGCCAGACCGTGCGGCGCATAGCCGACGGCCTGCACCGCCTGTTCCACTTTCTGCCGGGTCGCTGCGGAGACTTTTTCCGGATTCATCAGCGCGCGCGAAACCGTGGCGGTGGAGACGCCAGCCTGCTCGGCCACATCTTTCATGGTGGCTGCTGATGAGGGTTGCTTCTGATCCAACGTTAACTCCTGACGCGGTACAGCGCATAGATATTCACACATAGCCGGCCCAGTGCCGGGACGGGCACTATTGTTAACCCAACGCCGTGTGAGGTTGTTACTTAATTTGCATAAAAATTGTGACTTGTGCGACTTTTTTCGATCTGGCTCGCAGATGTGGCGCGGCTTAACTCTCGGTGGGGTCGATATCCAGCGTCCATTTGACTTTGCGCGCGGCGGGCAGGGTGGTGACCAGCGGCAGTGAACTGCTCAGCAACTGCTGCAGCCGCTTGCGCGACGGATGCTGTAGCAGCAGTTGCCAGCGCCATCGTCCGCTGCGCTTCGGTGCCAGCGCCGGCACTGGCCCCATCAGCCACATCGCCTTATCTTTGAGCGGGCTGGCTTCCAGCAGGTTACGCAGCTGAGTAAGGAACTCCGCCGCCTGCGCATTATCCAGATCTTCAGCGCGAAACAGTGCGTGGCTGGTCCACGGCGGCAGCTGAACCGACTGGCGCTCCAGCAGCGTCTGATCGGCAAACGCAAAATAGCCGCGATGCAGCAACGTTTGCAGCAGTGGATGTTCCGGATGGTGCGTCTGTAGTAACACTTCGCCCTGCTTACCGGCGCGGCCGGCGCGGCCGGCTACCTGCGTGTAAAGCTGGGCAAAACGCTCGGCGGCACGGAAATCCGCGGAAAACAGCGCGCCATCGACATCTAGCAGCGATACCAGCGTCACGTCCGGGAAGTGATGGCCTTTGGCCAGCATCTGCGTGCCGACCAGAATGCGCGCACCGCCGCGATGCACATCGGCCAGATGCTGCTCCAGCGCGCCTTTACGGCTGGTGGTATCGCGATCAATGCGCGACACCTGTACGCTAGGAAACAGCGTGCTGAGCTGCTGCTCCAGCTGTTCCGTGCCCACGCCGACCGGCAGCAGATGGGTTGAACCGCAGCCCGGACACTGATGTGGCAGCGGACGCTGGCTGTCGCAGTGGTGACAGCGCAGCTGACGATGATGCTGATGCAGCGTGTAATAACTGTCGCAGCGCTGGCACTCCGCCAGCCAGCCGCAGTCGTGGCACATCAGCGCCGGCGAAAAGCCGCGGCGATTGAGAAACAGCAGGACCTGATTATCCGCCTGCAGGTGCTGGCGCATCTTGCCCAGCAGCGCCGGCGCGAGACCGCCTTTCAGCTGCTGCCCTTTGAGATCGATTAGCTGCTGCAGCGCCGGTTTGGCGTTACCGGCGCGTTTGGTCAGGTTGAGCTGGCGATATTTGCCGACACGCACGTTGTGCAGCGTCTCCAGCGCCGGCGTTGCCGAGCCCATCACAATCGGCACATCTTCTTCGTGAGCGCGGAATACCGCCAGATCGCGCGCCTGGTAGCGCCAGCCCTCCTGCTGTTTGTAGGAGCTGTCGTGTTCTTCATCAATGATGATCACGCCCGGCCGCGCCAGCGGTGTGAACAGCGCGGATCGTGTGCCGATGACGATGGCGGTCTCGCCGCTGCACGCGCGCAGCCATACTGCCAGACGCTCGCTGTCATTGAGCGCCGAGTGCAGCACATCAATCGGCGCATCGAAGCGTTCACTAAAGCGGGCAATGGTTTGCGGTGTCAGGCCAATTTCCGGCACCAGCACCAGCGCCTGTTTGCCGCGCGCCAGCACATTCTCCAGCACGCTGAGATAGACCTCGGTTTTACCCGATCCGGTGATGCCTGCCAGCAGCCACGCGGCGTAATGCTCGTCCTTGCTGCGAATGGCGCCAACCGCCATCGCCTGATCGGTATTCAGCCGCAGCCGTTCACCTTTCACCGCGAAACTGGCGCGCCAGTCGTGCTGCTGTGGCGCATGTTCGCGCAGGTCGCACAGGCCTTTGGCACGCAGTGCCTGAAGCGCGGCATCGGTAAAATCCTGCTCGCCGATCTGGTGACGATATAGCGGCCGCTGACGCAACGCCGCCAGCGCCTGCTGCTGTTTCGGCGCGCGCTTCAGGCTTTCCAGCGCCACTTCGCGCCCGGCTTCGTTCACCACCCATTGCCACAGCGGCGCTTCCTGGGCCGGTTTGCCCTGACGCAGCAGCACCGGCAGCGCATGGCTGAGCACTTCGCCGAGCGGAGAGTGATAGTAGCCGGCGGCCCAGTTGAGGATGCGCCACAGCGCCGGCGAAAACAGCGAGCGGTCGTCGAGAAACGCATCAATCTGTTTCAGCTGGGCAAGGGGGAGATCGCTGGTGGCGCGTGTGCTAACCACGATGCCAGTCATTTTCCGGTTGCCGAACGGCACGCTGACGCGCGCGCCGGTTACCGGCTGCGGCGCATCGGCGGGCAGCAGGTAGTCAAACAGGCGAGGCAGCGGAACGGGCAGGGCAACCTGAACAACGGGCATGTCGATCTCTATCCGGTTCTGTAAAAAGGAGAAGTAGTGTACACGCTGGCGTCACCCCCGTCATACTTCAGCGCGCGTTGGCGCTGGCTGCAGGCGTTTATCTGGGGTGGCAGAGCGCGGCGCATTGCGCTGATTTGATCAATGCGCTCATTTTCTGTATACTATGCCGCCTTTGATGAGATGACTCGTCAAAGATACACCATTTATTAACCGCGTGTGGTGCTGTGCAGGTTCGCCTGGCACGGAGAGCGACACGGCCTTTTATGAGGTTCTCCCATGAAACAAGGTATTCATCCGAAATACGAAGCTGTGACCATCACCTGCTCTTGCGGCAACGTGATCAACACCCGTTCAACCATGACTGGTACCCTGAACCTGGACGTGTGCGGCAAATGCCACCCGTTCTGTACCGGTAAGCAGCGTGTTGTTGACTCTGGTGGTCGTGTTGATCGCTTCAACAAGCGTTTCAGCATCCCAGGCAGCAAGAAATAAGATTATTTGCCGGCGAATCTTCACGATTCGGTTGCAAGAAAAACCCAGCCTCGGCTGGGTTTTTTTATTTCTGGCCTCAGTATTCCCAGCTGTCGGGATCGATGCCCATCTCACGCATAATCTGTTTTGCTTCTTCCGGAATCTCGTCGCTGCGCTCTTTACGCAGATCAACATCATTCGGCAGCGGTTGCCCGGTGAAGGCATGCAAAAAGGCTTCGCACAGCAGTTCGCTGTTGGTGGCGTGACGCAGATTGTTCACCTGACGGCGGGTACGCTCATCAGTTAAAATCTTCAGCACTTTCAGCGGGATAGAAACTGTAATCTTCTTAACCTGCTCGCTCTTCTTACCGTGTTCAGCGTAAGGGCTAATATATTCGCCGTTCCATTCAGCCATGGGTTACCTTAATCAATAAAAAGTTGAATATGGGGAAATCCGTTGATTATGCCCGATTTTTCGATGCCTGACCGCTTAAACTGCCGGTTTTATGCTTACACATCGCGTTTCACAGGAAAGCGCGCTGAACACCAAGCGATGACGCGTAATTTTAGCGGGTATTGCGGCTTTGCTCAATCTATACGCCAAGACATTTAGATGTCCAGATGTGTTGACGTCCAGTTGCGGAATGTTATTCTGTTGCCACTTTTTTATTACACTTCAGGAACAGTAAGCACCATGACGCGTAAACAGGCAACCATCGCAGTACGCAGCGGTTTGAATGATGACGAGCAATATGGCTGCGTTGTCCCACCGATTCACCTCTCCAGCACCTATAACTTCCTCTATTTCAACGAGCCGCGCGCGCATGACTATTCACGCCGCGGTAATCCGACGCGCGATGTGGTCCAGCGCGCGCTGGCTGAGCTGGAAGGGGGCGCGGGCGCGGTGCTGACCAACACCGGGATGTCGGCGATTCATCTGGTGACGACGGTGTTCCTGAAGCCAGGCGATCTGCTGGTGGCGCCGCACGACTGCTATGGCGGCAGCTACCGTCTGTTTGACAGCCTGAGCAAGCGCGGCGCTTATCGCGTGAAGTTTGTCGATCAGAGCGATGAAGCGGCACTGGCGGAAAAACCAAAGCTGGTGTTGGTCGAAAGCCCGAGCAATCCGCTGCTGCGCGTGGTGGACATTGCGGCCATCTGCGCCGCCGCGCGTGCTGCCGGTGCGGTGAGCGTAGTGGACAACACCTTCCTCAGCCCGGCGCTGCAGAACCCGCTGGCGCTGGGTGCCGATCTGGTGATCCACTCCTGCACCAAATATCTCAATGGTCACTCGGACGTGGTGGCCGGTGCGGTCATCGCCAAAGATCCGGCGCTGGTGACGGAACTCGCCTGGTGGGCGAATAACATTGGCGTCACCGGCGCGGCATTTGACAGCTATCTGCTGCTGCGCGGCCTGCGTACCTTAGCACCGCGCATGGCGGCGGCGCAACGTAACGCACTGGCGATTGTTGATTACCTGAAGCAACAACCGCTGGTGAAAAAGCTGTATCATCCGTCTCTGCCAGAGAACGCCGGACACCAGTTTGCCGCGCGTCAGCAGCGCGGTTTTGGCGCCATGCTCAGTTTTGAACTTGACGCCGATGAGGCGCGGCTGCGCCGCTTCCTGAAAGCGCTACAGCTGTTTACGCTGGCGGAGTCGCTGGGCGGCGTGGAAAGTCTGATTTCGCACACCGCCACCATGACGCACGCCGGCATGTCGGCGGACGCGCGTGCCGCAGCGGGCATTTCCGACTCGCTGCTGCGTATTTCTGTCGGAATTGAAGATCACGAAGATTTAATCGCCGACCTGGATAATGCATTCAGGATCGCAGCCGAGGGGTAACCATGACGATTTCAGCAGGCGCGGGAACGCCGATCAAGCAGTTGCATAAATTTGGTGGCAGTAGCCTAGCCGACGCGCGCTGTTATCAGCGCGTCGCCGGTATCATGGCCGATTACAGCCAGCCGGGCGACTTAATGGTGGTCTCTGCCGCAGGCAGCACCACTAACCAGCTGATCAGCTGGCTCAAGCTGAACCAGAGCGATCGCTTATCGGCCCATCAGGTGCAACAGGCGTTACGCTGTTTTCACAGCGAGCTGATCGCTGCACTGCTGCCTGCTGAATATGCAGAAACCCTGACCGCAGCCTTCATTCGCGATCTTGAACGCTTGGCGGCGCTGCTCGACGGCGCCATCACCGATGCGGTGTACGCCGAAGTGGTTGGCCACGGCGAAATCTGGTCGGCGCGCCTGATGGCGGCGGTGCTCAGCCAGCGCGATATCGAAGCGGCGTGGCTGGACGCGCGCGACTTTCTGCGTGCCGAACGTGCGGCGCAGCCGCAGGTAGATGAAGGCAAATCCTGGCCGCTGCTGCAGGCGCTGCTGGCGCAGCATCCCGCATAAGCGTCTGGTGGTGACGGGCTTTATCAGCCGCAGCGAAGCGGGCGAAACCGTACTGCTCGGCCGTAACGGCTCTGACTACTCGGCAACACAGATTGGCGCGCTGGCGGGCGTGAACCGCGTCACCATCTGGAGCGACGTGGCTGGCGTTTACAGCGCGGATCCGCGCAAGGTTTCCGATGCCTGCCTGCTGCCGCTGCTGCGGCTGGATGAGGCCAGCGAGCTGGCTCTACTGGCGGCACCAGTGCTGCACACGCGTACGCTGCAGCCGGTCTCCAACAGCGACATCGATTTACAGCTGCGCTGCAGCTATCAGCCGGAGCAGTGCTCAACGCGCATTGAGCGCGTGCTGGCGTCCGGCACCGGCGCGCGCATTGTTACCAGCCACGACGATGTCTGCCTGGTTGAGATTCAGATTCCCGATAGCCACGATTTTGCCACCCAGCAGAAAGAGATCGATCTGCTGCTGAAGCGTGCGCAGCTGCGTCCGCTGGCGATGAGTATCCATCCGGATCGTCGCCTGCTGCAGCTGTGTTACACCTCGGAAGTGGTCAACAGCGCCTTTAACCTGCTGCAGGACGCGGCGCTGCCCGGCCATCTGCAGCTGCGTGACGGTCTGGCGTTGGTGGCGCTGGTCGGTGCCGGCGTGACGCGTAATCCGCTGCACAGACATCGCTTCTGGCAGCAGATCAAAGACCAGCCGGTCGAATTCGTCTGGCAGTCAGAAGATCACATCAGCCTAGTGGCGGTGCTGCGCGTCGGACCGACCCAGCATCTGATTCAGGGACTGCACCAGTCGCTGTTCCGCGCCGAGTATACAGAAGTAGTTTATTTGATACTTACGGGAATTGGCGGGATCTGGCGGGAACTCATGGGATTTCTTGAGGTTAGGAGTGATTTTTGGATTTGATACCAAAGGTTAAAAAACAAACAACCCTTCATCTAGAAGTAAAATATTTGATACCAATACAAACAAGCTTTAATGTCCTTTAAGTTGCATTTATAAATAGTTTTACTTGGGCCAGGGCTTCTTAGGCTCTGGCCCGGATGTTAGCGTTAGAGTGCTCTACTTTTGAAATGGTGTCTTCGGTACTGATTTCAATTTTGGACAAAATCTCTCTGAACTGTTCTTCTGACATCGAGTCCATCCGCAAAGCGACTCGTTTTTTATCTTCTCTTAGCTCAAGAAGCGCTTGGTTTGAAGGATCTAGAAGGTATAGAACCGTTTCTACTCCCTTTCTAACTAAAACCTCCATGATTCTTTCTTTTTCATCCTTGGATAGAAAGGATAATAACTCCATAATTTTCAAGTCAATCAATTCGTTGCTAACTCCTTGTTTTATAATTAACTCCTTTTTGTTCATTTCATTCTTTATGCTCTTTTTGAAGTCTGGGATTTCACCTTCTCCTGTGAGTAACCAATCTAAAGATACTTGTTCTTTTTCTGCAATTTTAAGCAGATGAGCCTTGCGTGGCGTAGGCTCTATATCCTTACGCTTATAATAATTTTGCAGGGTGCTAATGTTCATGCCCCAAGCTCTTGCTGCTTGAGAGCGTGACGGATAACGATCTACTAACTGAAAAATTCGATCTATGACAGGTTCTTTTTCCTTGGAGCCAAAAGAACGAGTTTGTTCTTTTTTAAAATTAGACATAATCATACCTAAGTAATTGATATAAAAAGACAAGAACTCAAAGAATAAAGAATTAACAAAAACACTTGATTTTAATTCTTTTTTGTTCTTATCATTCTATCCGTAGAGATAACCATCTGATTACCCATACGGATAACTTTTTAGGATAGACGAATGATGAGTAGAAAAGAAGACGTGTGTGCGGATTGGCACCCTGAAATCATTAAAGCGGAGATCCATAAGTTGGGGCTGTCGTTTCGCTTACTGTCCTTACAAGCCGGCTACAGCAAGGATTCGCTCAAAACGGTTTTACGCACGCCCTGTAAGACTTATCAGAAGATTATTGCCGAGGCGTTGGGGGTCGAACCGGAAATCATTTGGCCAAGCCGTTACAAGATTAAAAGCTACATACGCAAGGCATCATAATTATGTTTCTTGTTGCTAAAGAAATCATTGGCGTAATAGGTCTCCCCAAAACTACCAAGGGCATTAGAGAGATATTGGCGCGTTTAACGAAGAACTCGCCCGATCTCGTGCGTAAACGTCAAGGGACTAAAGCTTACGAGTACCACATTGATTGTTTGCCTATTGAAGCCCAGTGCGCGATCCGTGAGCGTCATCTTCAACAACTGATGATCGCTGCTCCTGTGGATGATGTCGTCAAGCAACCCGTCGTATCAAAGGCCAACTCAAACCTCGAAAAAGCCGGCAAGCTGGACGTTTACCGCCGTTGCCCGGCATTGGTTGGAAGCAGGCTGGCCGACCTGACGGATAAACAGCGCCAGATTGCTGATGCGCGGATGTTACTGGTGCAGCATATCCTCACCATAGGGCAACAGCCCCCGTTATAGCTGCGCGCAGGCGATCCGTTTTATTGTCCAGCAAGCGAAAACAGGCCAGTTGCCCGAGGGTATCGCTCAAGCGGCACAGGTGGCCAATGCCAAGAAAGGCAAAAACCGTCAACTGAGTGAAATCACCCTCAAGCGCTGGCTGGCCGACTACAAAAAAGCCGCTACCCCTGCCGAACGCACTGATAGTGCTGGCACCGGGCAAGCGCGAAGTGGTCAAACCGGAGCACATCGCCTGGCTGCATGATTACTTGGCGCACTATCGCAAACCGAACGGGTGCAGCATGAAAGAGGCGTATGCGGATTTTTGCACCGAATGGCAACAACGCTATGCCGATGAGCCGCTGATGCTGGCCGCGCAGCCTTCCTATGATGCGGTGCTGTATGCCATGGAGAAACTCCCCGAAACCGTGAAACAGCGCGGGCGCAAGACCGGCAGTGAATATCGCCAGCTGGAAGGGTTTATTCGCCGCGACTGGACCAGTTTACCGGTTAACTACGTCTGGATTGGCGACGGTCACGGCATGAAGATGAAAGTCGCCCATCCCGACCACGGTCAGCCCTTTTCGCCGGAAGTGACCTTTATTATCGATGGCAGCTGCCGCTATATCACCGGCTGGAGCCTGTCGCTCTCCGAGAACGTGATCGCCGTCACCGATGCCCTGCGGTATGGCATTGCTACCCACGGCAAGCCGTTTCTCTATTATTCGGATAATGGCAGCGGTGAAACCAACAACACGCTCGATGCGGATATTACCGGTATTTTAACCCGCCTGAATATTGAACATCCGACCGGCATTCCCGGCAATCCGCAAGGGCGCGGCATTATTGAACGGCTTAACCGCACCTTGCCGATGCGCATTGCCCGCCATTTTGCCACCTACTACGGCACCGGCGCTGACAGGGAAACCGTGCGCAAGACCGGCAAGGCGCTTAAATCGGCGTTGAACGCCCAATCAAAGGGCGGTGAGCTGACCGTCGCCCAGCAGACCACGCTGCGCAAGCAGCCCTCCTGGGAGATGCTGATTGATGAAATCAAGGCCGGCGTCGAGTGGTACAACGCCCGTCCGCACAGTGAATTACCCAAACGCCCTGATGGGCAGCATTACAGTCCGGCCGAGTTTCGCCGCTGGAAGCTGGAAAACGAAGCCACCGAGCTGGAATGGCTGACGCAGTTTGAGCTACGCGACCTGTTCATGCCGCAGACCGAGCGTACCGTCAGTCGCTGTGAAATCCGTTTCCTCAACAATATTTACTATGCCGCCAAACTGGCGGATGAGCACGGGCACAAGGTGCTGGTGAACTACGACATTCACGATGCCAGCAAGGTGATCGTGCGCCGCATGGATGGCTCCTACCTCTGTGAAGCCGTCTGGGATGGCAACAAGCGCCAGGCCTTCCCGGTGACGGCGGAATACCACAACCGGCAACAACGTATCAAGGGGATGCGCAAGCGGGGCGAAGAGAAAGTGGCGTTGGCCGAGGCAGAAAACACCGTCACCCTGCCCGCAGTGGCGGAAGACAACTGGCTGCCTGGCAATGTTTACCGCACGGTGGGTAATGCTGCCGTGAAACAGGCGGTGGAGTGTGAAGTTCAGGCGGATGACTGGGATACCGAAGGGGCCTTACAGCGTGGGCTGGCTCTACTTGAAGCCCAGCAGGATGCCGATCCGCTGTTGTAAAAAAAACATTCGGCGGGGACCGAATGGCCTTATCGGAACACAAGAATGCTTTTCATCAAGGAGGCTGGATGATGACCCAAAACGATGATCTTATCAAGACGCTGCATCAACTGATTGATTCAGGTCAGGTAACCCAGGCGCAGATAGCGCGCGAGACCGGGCAGTCAGGGGCGGTGATATCCAACTTTATCAAGGGGAGTTACACCGGAAATAACCAGCGGGTCGGTGAGCTGTTAACCCGCTGGCTGACGGATTATCAGCAAAAAAAGACCTTGCCCGCACCGCCGCAGTTTGTGGAGACGGCCACGGTCAAGGAGATATGGGCAGTGTTCCAGTTTGTCCGGCTGGCGCAGTGCATGAATGTGATTGTCGGGGTGCCGGGGGTGGGCAAAACCTTTGCCGCCCGTCAGTACTGCCAGCATGCCAATACCTGGATGGTGACCCTTTCCCCGGCCCACGCCAGCATCACCGAGTGTCTGCTGGAGCTGGCGGAAGCGCTGGGCCTTAGCGACCTGCCCAGAAACAAGGGGACGCTGGCGCGTGCAATTCGGCGGCGGCTGACCGGCACGAATGGGCTGGTGATTGTCGACGAGGCCGACCACCTGGGCATTGACGGGCTGGAGCAGCTGCGCGCCATTCAGGATGCGACCGGGGTCGGTATGGTACTGATTGGTAACCCGCGCGGCCTGTCGAAATCGGCCCGCTCAACCCAGGGGGCGGATGATCTGGCCCGGCTGTACAGCCGTATCGCCCGCTCCAAACGGTTGTAAAGGCCAAAAAAGCGGATGTGGCCGCGATTGCTGCCGCCTGGGGCATTACCGGCGAAAGTGAGCTGACGCTGGTACAGGCCATTGCCCAGAAAGCCGGTGCCTTGCGGGTGTTGTCGCACACCCTGCGCCAGGCGTGGCTGATGGCCAGCGGTGATGCACAGGCCCAGCTGGGGGAAAAATACATCAAGGCGGCGTTCAGGGAGGTGTATACCGATACCGACCTGCTGCCGGCAAGGGGGTGAGTATGGGCGGTGTGCTCTTTACCGACAGCGCCGGACGCCAGGTGCTGCTCAATACCCGGCGGGTGGTGTCCGTCTCGCTGGAATCGTCACACAGCCTGTTAGTGTCGTTTGGCAACCGGGGAGACGCGCTCTATGTGCTGCCGGATGCGCAGGAGGTGATGATGCAGGTCTGTCATGACATGAACCAGTTACTCAGGAGAGCCAGTGATGAATAACTCTTTACGCCATGAAGTCCGCGCCCTGCGGCGTATGGCCCGCTACGCAAGCTATAACGTTGATGGCACTATCCGGCCCAATATGACCCTGTCACGCGGGGCAACGCCGTACCTCTGGCTGGACCGGTATGAGATGGCGGCGGCGACCTTGCCCCCGGCGCAGCAACATTATTACCGGTGGCAGGGATTTGATGTGGATGTCTGGGAAGCGTTGCAACTGGGCTGTTATCTCTCTGGCCCAAGCCGGCGTCAGGCGTGGTACGCCGCCTGGCGCACCTTACGGGCATTGCTGTCCGGGCGGGAAGTGCCGTCCGGATCAGGGCCGGTTTTACTGAGCAAACTACTGTGTGAGGCTCGGCTATTAATGAAAATGCTGAAAAGGACAGGTCACCATGATGAACATGTTTGATGCCATGAACGCCGTGCGCAGCCGGCTACGTCAGGCGGGCAGCGACATCCTGCATACCCGGCGTTACTGCCAGCGCCCCTTTATAAAAATCACCCCGCCGGTACGCCCGGAGGAGAGGGATAACGCGACGGAAATCACCCTTTGCTGCCAGGGAGAGCGCCGTCAGGTGTACGCCCGCCGGATTGAGGGGTGTCTGGTGTACTGGGAGTGGCCATGAGCGAAGACGATTTTGTGGCACTGCTGTTTTTTATCATCATACCGCTGGCGATAGCCGCCAGTGATAATCGCAAAAAGTAAACATGAGGCTGACGATGAACGAGCTAAATACCATGCCCTCCATCCCGGCGGGCTACCGGCGCAACGCACAGGGTCACCTGGTGCCCACTGACACTATCAAACCCGTTGATGACATGCGCGACGAGCTGGTCAATGCCCTGTTTGACGAGGCGCTTCAACTACGGTGTCAAATGGCCGCGTTCAAACAGCGCGCCATGCAGCAGATAAGCGATTTTATCGACCTGTCCGCCGCAGAGTACGGCGTCAATTATGGGGCCACTAAAGGTAATGTGACGCTGACCAGCTTTGACGGCGAGCGACGTGTGCGCAGAGCGGTGGATGAGCACCGTATTTTTGATGAGCGTATTCAGGTCGCAAAAGAAAAAATAGAGGCCTGTATTACTAAATGGTCAGGCGGTGCCGATGCCAAATTGATGGCGCTGGTCAACCGCGCTTTCAATGTCAATAAACAGGGCTACATTGATATCAATAGCGTGCTATCACTACGAGACCTTGATATTGATGATGAAGACTGGCAAGAGGCTATGCGCGCCGTGACGGACTCAATAAAAGTCAGCGGCTCGACCCGTTATATTCGTTTTTATCAACGGGAGGGGAACAAAGAATATACACAATTGCTGCTCGATATCTCCAGACTGTAATGCCTTTTTAATCGATTGTTTTAAATCAGGCGCGTGCGTCAGGGCTTCGTGCGCGCAAAATGTAGCCGAGGACATATTATGTCATTGAATGAACAGTCTATTTATGATGCCGCCCTGGCGCGCTGGGGCCATGACCGGCAAATGTTAAAAACCATTGATGCCTGCGGCCAACTGGCCGCGGCGCTATCCCGTTTCCTTACTCATGAGCAGAACGTCAGACAGGTCTGCATCGCTGCCGCAGAGGTGGACATCATGATTGGCCAGCTACGCGCTAACGGCATGGGGGCGATAATGGAGGATGAAAAAATCCGCAGACTGCAACGCCTGGCACAGCGCCTGCTGGCCGAAAATCTGCCGGAGACGGAGGAGATTGCCTTTGCGCCTGACCGCCTTATCAACGAGGCGCTGGATGCAGGCGAGCAGGCGTTGGCCCTCTATAACCGTGGCCGCAGCACCGCCGCCGACAAGCGTCTGGCTGCCCGGTTTATCCGTAAGGCGGTCGGGCATTTCTGGCATGCGGCCCAGCATTGCATCAGTGAAGCACAGCGTGAAGCAACACTGTCCCGGGAGGTTTCAGCATGAGCCATATTGTGATGAAACAGGTCCTTGAACAACTGCATCTTACCCCGCGCCTGACCTGTGGTGACCTGGCTCAACGCACGGGCTTCAAGCCCGGTGAGCTGATTGATACGCTGCGCCGGGCCGTGCTGGATGGCGCGCTGACAGAGCTTAACGGCTTCTATGCCCTGGGCAGTCCGACCACAAGCCCCCGCCCTGGCTATCCCTGGGTGGAAGGTCGGCTGTTGCCCGATTGGGTCGCGCGGCTGGCTACCGGCGCAAAAGGTCGTGAGCAGGTTTGCGTGGTGGCAGAAACCCAGCGCTGGGCACAGAAAAAAGAGGGTGTACCCGCCTTTATGCTGGCGTATCTGACACTTTCTCCCACCCGATGCCGCTGCGCCAGCAGCGGGCAGGATATCAGCGCGCAGGTGCTGCGCTATTTACCCTTTGACCCGACGCCGGTCGTGAGGAGATAAGCATGGAATTATTATCTATTCCTGTCGCCCAGTGGCCGCCGCAGAACCATGATCCTCGCCGGCTAAAGATGTTTATCCATCCCGAGGTGCTGGTTCAGGTATTCGATGAAGGTAACGGCCTTTACCGATTGACGGTCAATCTGCTGGCCCTTGGCGGTAACGGGCGCTGGAAAGACGGGATATCGTGGGACATGCTGCAAGAGATTAAGGATGCGGTCGGTTTTGCCGGGCAGGATGCGGTCGAGGTCTATCCGGCTGCACAGGATGTGGTCAATGTCGCTAATATGCGGCATCTGTGGGTGCTGCCGGAAAAGCTGTCTTTTGCCTGGCGGCATAAGCCATGATGCTGCGAAACAGGAGAGAATACGTGAACCGCTCAACACTTATCAAACTCATTCACCTTGCCCAGCGTCAACTCCAGCTTGATGATGAGACCTACCGCGCGGCGCTTGGCAAGGTGTGTCGCACAAAAACCAGCTGCCGGGATATGACCGTACCCGAGCTGGTCAGGGTGCTGGAAGCGTTTAAGAAAAAGGGCTTTAAGGTGCGTTCAAAGCCCGCTTTACGCGGCGTTAAACCCGCTTCACCGGTAGCCAAAATCCTGTCCATCTGGCAGACCATGCACCGCCAGGGGTTTGTACAGTCGGGCGATGAGGTGGCGCTTAATGCCTGGATAAGGCGTACCACGGCCAAGGAAAACGGCGGCCTGGGGGGTGGCGCAGCTGGCCTGGCTCAATCAGGATAGTGCGCTGGCCGTCAAGGTGCTTGAAAGCCTCAAGCGCTGGCACCGGCGCAGCATGCTGGCAAAGCTTCCGCCGGGTACGCCGGCAGAAAGTTATACCCGTGTCTGCGACCGTTATCAGGCACAGGCATAATCCCCGCGTACAAATCCCGCCGCTTAGACGGGATTTGTATCGTTCTCTTGCGCATGTTTAAAATACAACCGAGCTTCCGCGCTGTCTGAATGACGTGTCGCCTCTGTCAAAATTTGCTTTACATCCTCTACGCAATAGCCCTGAGCCTTGATACTTTCACGCTTCCTCTCTGTATGATTATTTCTACTGAACGTTTGTTGTTACGCCGTATCCACGCAATAATAACCGTTGACAAAGCCCCTGCTGATGAGGTTGTAACGTGGACATTATTATTTATCCCAAAACGTTTAAAATT
Organism: Type-A symbiont of Plautia stali; assembly: GCF_059731155.1. Lineage (NCBI taxonomy): Bacteria > Type-A symbiont of Plautia stali. The sequence continues at coordinate 3,974,685 of NZ_AP035891.1, forward strand.
CGTCTCGCCTTTACCTGGGGGCTGCTGATAATGGCCTGGTCTACTTTGGCGGGGGGGTGTTGCCCGGCTTTCGGTGAATAACGATGCAGTAGCCGCAGACGGTGAAGCGCTACAGAGGCCAGAGAAAGCCATTGGGGTGTTTTCTATCAAAAAAACCGATCATGTTAATCTACAATCTCAAAAAAGAGATCGCCTATGAATGCCGAACAACCGGATTTATTGCAGGATACGCCGCACCTGCATGCCCTGATTGACCGTATGGAGACCGTGGCGGAGGAGACCTTGCAGCGCCAGTGGCCGCAGTTGCTGGGCGCTCTGGTGGATGTGATGGACAACGAACTGCAACGCCAGGGCTTTGACCCCGAACGGGCGCGTCTGCTGGCGCGCAAGCAGGCCGCCGCGCTGGCTGCCTATGCCGGCGGGCGCAATTATTACCTGCCCAAGGGCGATACCCTGTTTAACGCCTTGCGCGATGATGAGATATTCAGCCGCTGGTTCAAGGGGACCCCCATCGAGAGCCTGCGCCGCGAATACCGGCTCGGCCAGCAGCAGATTTACCATATTATCGCCACCCAGCGCCAACTCCACGCCCGCCGTACCCAGCCAGACCTCTTCGCTCACTGACCCCGCGACGTGCCCGGACAATCGACTGGCCCCCAGGGGACGGATTGTTAACGGAGCGTAATCCCCTCCCTGTCGGTTAATTCCCTATCCTTGTGCGCATCAGCGCGTTAAGGAGACCGCCATGCCCGCTTTGCCCGAACCCTTGCGTAAAAAACTGCTGGCCCTGTCCGGTGCCGGTGCACTGGCGCTGGCCGCCTGCTATACCGCGTTCTGGGAAGGTCATGCCACCCGACCCTATGCCGATAGTGGCGGCGTGCTCACGGTGTGCTACGGCCATACCGGTGGCGACATCACCCCCGAGACGACCCGAACGCCGGCGCAGTGTGAGGCCCTGCTGGCGGCGGATATGCGTCAGGCTTTCGCCGTGATTGACCAGCAGGTCACCGTACCGTTGTCAGACGGACAGCGCGTGGCGCTTGCCGCCTTTATTCACAATGTCGGGGCGGGAGCCTTTGCGCGCTCGACCCTGCTAAAGCGCCTCAATGCCGGCGATATTCCGGCGGCCTGCGATGAGCTGCGGCGCTGGGTCAAGGTGAATGGCGTCACGCTGAACGGTCTGGTCAATCGGCGCGCCGCCGATGAATGGCTGTGCCGGTACGGACTGCCCGCCCCCGAGGATAAAGGGTGACGGGCAGTCTGAAAGTCGTCTTCACCCTGTGCCTGCTGGCCTCGCTGTTAGGGGCCGGTGGCTGGCTCTGGCAGCGTGAACGCCTGCGGGAAACCGCGCTCTGTACCCTGCGTCAGGAGCGTGATGCCGCCTGGCAGGCGCTCGCCGAGCAGCGACAGACGCAGCAGGTCTTTCATACCCTGGAGCAGACCGTTGAGCATGAAAAACAGCAACAGCGCGGCGAAAGTGAAAAAGGCCGCCAGCAGGTGCGCCAGCGGTTATCGCGGCTCAATTGCGCCCGTGAGCCTGTGCCTGGCCCTGTGGCTGACCGGGTGCGCCGCGACGCCCGTGAAAGTGGTGACGTTGCCGCCGGTGCCGCTCCCTGAGGCATTACTGGCCGCCTGCCCGGCTCCGCTGCCGCCTGAGCCGTTGACCTTTGGGGCCAACGTGGAGTATTCCCTGCAACTGCTGGCCGTGATCAAGCAGTGCAACGCCGACAAGGCCGCCTTGCGCCAGGCAGAGCATTACCGACAAGAACAAACGCATGATGAGTAAACGATGAAGCCAATCAACACCCCCCTGCCAGACAATGCGCCGCCGCGCTATTGCGAGGACTGTCGCCACAGGATTGCCCCGGCCCGGCTGGCGGTATTGCCGCAGGCGCGCTGCTGTGTGGCCTGCCAGGCCCGGCGGGAGCGTGCCCGTGTGGGTTAACGTGCTGAAGGAGTATATCGCGCCGGCCTTATCGGCAACCAGCACCGCCGGCGCGCTGTTTATGTGGCTGATGCGCCGCTCCTTTGCCGGACGCGAGCAGGTCGAGCACTTTAACGCCCGTCTGCTGACGGTAGAAACCCGCCTGGGGGCCACGCCGTCGGCGCAGACGGTGCATGCCCTGAAAGTGGAAATCACCGAGCTGCGCGGCGATTTGAAAGAGACCCGCGCCAGCTTGCAGGCGGTGACGCATCAGCTGGAGTTACTGGTGGAAAAAGCCCTTTACCGGAGTGACGGATGATTGACGATATTTTGACGCAGGACCAGCGCCTGGTGATAGTGCGTTCACTGAATGAGTATCACGGCGAATTAAATGAATCGGTGTTGCAGGACTGCCTCGACGCCTACGGTCATAAGGTCTCGCGCGACCGCGTGCGCGTGTTGCTGGCCTGGCTGGCGGAGCAGGACCTGTTGCGGCTTGACACCTTGCCCGGCGGCTATCTGGTGGCCCATCTGAGCGGGCGCGGGCAGGAGGTCGCCGAGGGTCGCGCGACCGTGCCGGGTGTGAAGAAGCCGCGTCGGCGCTAAGGGGGCAGGGATGGAAAAAGCCACCCGAGGCCGTCCCGGCAAGGTCAATGTGCTGCCGGAAGATATCCGTAAACGTCTTTTTACGCTGCTGCGGGAAAAGCGTATCACCCAGCTGCAAATTCTGGACGAGGTAAACCGCCTGATTGAGGCGGCCGGCTTACCGCCGGAGCAAAAACTCTCGCGTAGCGCCCTGAACCGGCTGGCGAGTGAAAACGAGCGTGTGGCGCGGGATTTACGCGAGCTGCGTGAGCAGACCAGCGCCCTGACCGCCGAACTGGGCGAAAAACCCACCGGCGAAACCTCGCGGCTGATTATGGAGATGGCGCGCTCCCTGCTGTTCAAGGGCATACGCAAACACCAGATCGCCAGTCAGGATAACGACGAGATTGATATTGATTTTCTGAAAGAAGCCATGCTGGCCGCCCAGCGCCTGGAGCGCACGGCTGAGATGAGCCACAAGCGCGAGGCACAAATCCGCCAGACCTATGCCGAGGAAGCGGCGAATGCCGTCAGTGAAGCACTCCGTGGGCAGGAGGGCATGAGTCACCAGATGGAAAGCAAAATCCGCGACATTTTGCTGGGTAAAGCCTAATGCATTTTTCAACAGTTTGATTTTTCATGGAAAGAGCCAATGCAAACCGCTGAACAGCCGGCCCCGATGCACCGATTGACCGACCCACGCAAAATTGACCTGCGCGAGGCCACCCGCGCCTGCGGCGTCGATGTGCCCGAATCACTGGCGTTACCCGAAAATGAACCGGTGTTTTTGCCTTATCAACAACGCTGGTTCCTCGACGACAGCCCGGTGTGCATTGCCGAAAAATCCCGCCGTACCGGCCTGACCTGGGCCGAGGCCGGGCGCAACGTCATCACCGCCAGCAAGTCGCGGCGCGATGGCGGACGCAATGTGTTTTACGTCGGCAGCAAGAAGGAGATGGCGCTGGAATATATTGCCGCCTGCGCGCTGTTTGCCCGCGCCTTTAACCAGCTGGCCCAGGCCGATGTTTACGAGTCCACCTTCTGGGACAGCGAGAAGCACGAGGAAATTCTCCAGTACATGATCCGCTTTCCCCACAGCGGCTTTAAAATTCAGGCGTTAAGCTCTCGCCCGTCCAACCTCCGAGGCTTGCAGGGCGATGTGGTGATTGACGAGGCGGCGTTCCATGAATCCCTTGAAGAACTGCTCAAGGCGGCGCTGGCACTCAACATGTGGGGCGCGCGGGTGCGGTTGATTTCCACCCATAACGGGGTCGATAACCCGTTTAATGCCTACATTCAGGACGCCCGCGAAGGGCGCAAGGATTACAGCCTGCACCGCATCACGCTGGATGAGGCGATTGGCGAAGGACTGTATCGCCGTATCTGCACGGTCACCGGGCAGGTGTGGTCGCCTGATGCCGAAAAAGCGTGGCGCGATAACCTGTATAAAAACGCCCCCAATAGCGAATGTGCCGCGGAGGAATACGGCTGCGTGCCGCGCAAGTCGGGCGGTGCCTATCTTGCCCGCCCGCTGATTGAGGCGGCGATGTCCCCGGCAGGCCGTGTCCCCCTTCTGCGCTTTGAAGCCCCGGCGGTATTTGAACTGTGGAGCGCCGCACAGCGCGAAGCCGAGGTCGCGGCCTGGTGTCAGGCGCATCTCGAGGCGGTGCTGACGACCCTTGCGCCGGACTGTCGTTACTGTTTCGGCGAGGACTTTGCCCGCAAGGGCGATCTGTCGGTGTTTGTGGTACTGGCCATCGCCCCGGATTTAAGCAAACGCGAGGCGCTGCGCGTCGAGCTGCGCAACGTCACCTATGACCAGCAAAAGCAGATAATGCTCACTATCCTGACCCGGCTGCCGCGTCTGGTGGGGGCCGCCTTTGACGCCACCGGCAACGGCGGCTATCTGGCCGAGGCCGCCCGGCTGCATTTCGGCCCGGACATGGTCGATTGCGTCACACTCTCGGCCAAATGGTATGCCGAATGGATGCCCAAACTGAAAGGTGAGCTGGAAGCGCAAAACCTGACGCTGGCCCGCCATCAGTCCACGCTGGATGATTTGCTGCATATCAAGGTAGTGAACGGGATACCGCAAATTGACAAGGGCCGCAGCAAGGATACGCAGTCAGGCGTTCAGGGGGCGCGCCGCCACGGTGACTATGCGGTGGCGCTCTGTATGGCCAACCGCGCCGCCGCGCTGGACGGTTTTGTGCTGGATGAGGCGGCCTGTCAGGCATTGCCCGCCCGTATCCGGGCGATGGAGTATGCCGATGAGGTCGGCGATGACGATGATAACGCTGATGAGCGAGGATGCTGGTAAATGAAAAGGCTTGTGGATATTCAGGGGCAGCCGCTGGCGTTTTCACCGGACAGCCAGACGGCAAAGACCGATATTCCCCAGGTGGCCAGCCGTGCGCCAGCGCATCCGGCGTCCGGTATCACCCCTAACCGCGCCGCACTCTGTTTGCGGGCGGCAGAGCGCGGTGACATGACGGCTCTGGTGGATTTGGCTGCCGATCTGGAAGAAAAAGACACTCATCTGTTTTCTGAACTCAGCAAGCGCCGCCTGGCGCTGCACAGTGTGGAATGGCGCATTCAGCCGCCGGATAACCCCAACGCCCAGGAGAAAGCCCAGGCGGTGGCGCTGGAAGAACGGCTCGCCGATGCGTCATGGTTTGACAATGCGCTGTTTGACGCCACCGACGCCCTTCTCAAAGGCTATGCGATGCAGGAAATTATCTGGGGTCCCCCGCGCGGCGGCGAATTTTTCCCGCGCGCTGTCCACTGGCGCGATCCGGCGTTGTTCTGCGTCAATCCTGACGACTACCGCGAGCTGCGGCTGCGCGATGGCAGCTATGCCGGGCAGGTGTTACAGCCGTTTGGCTGGATTTGCCATGAGGCCAAGGCCAAAACCGGCTACCCCGGCACCCAGGGGCTGGTACGCACACTGATTTGTGCCGTTTATCTTCAAGAATTACAGCGTGCGGGATTTCGCCGAGTTTCTGGAGATTTACGGACTGCCGCTGCGGGTGGGGAAATACCCCAGCGGCGCGAGTGCTGAGCAGAAAAGCGCCCTGATGCGGGCGGTGATGGATATTGGCCGTCGGGCCGGGGGGATTATTCCCGCCGGCATGAGCCTGGAGTTTGAGGCCGCCGCTAACGGTCAGTCTGACCCGTTTATGGCGATGATTGCCTGGGGAGAGCGCGCGATATCTAAAGCGATCCTCGGCGGGACACTGACCTCAGAGGCCGGCGATAAAGGCGCGCGCTCGCTGGGCGAGGTGCATAATGCGGTGCGCAAGGAGATCCGCAACGCCGATTTACGCCAGCTGTCACGGACCTTTAACCGTGATCTCATTTATCCGCTGCTGGCGCTGAACAGCCCGGTCCCGCTTGATCCGCGGCGACTCCCCCGCCTGGTGTTTGATACGCTGGAATGTGAGGATATGGCCAGCTTTGCCGAGGCTATTCCCAAACTGGCGACCGGCATGGCGATACCGGTTTCCTGGATCTACGATAAGCTGCGCATTCCGGTGCCGGATGGCAATGAGGCGGTGTTTACCGTCTCGTCGCCACCGGCGGTGGCGCACACTGCGCTATCAGCGACCCTCACACCGGCAGCGCCGATAACCGACGCGCTGGACGCGGTGGAGACAGCACTCGACGCCACAGGGTTGAACGCCAGTGCCGACCCGTTACTGGCACCGGTGATAGCCGCTATCCGTGAGCAGGGGCCGGAGGCGGCGCTGGAGCAGGCGGCGATCCTTTACCCCGAGATGGACGACCGCGCGCTGATTGAACTGCTGACCCGCGCCACCTTTGCGCTGGAAGTGTGGGGGCGTCTCGATGCCACAACCGATTGATTTGGGCGTCGTCGCCCGCCTGCCGCCAAAAGAGGCCATCGCCTACTTCCGCGCCAAGGGGTATCACATCACCTGGAACTGGTTTGAGCAACAGGCGGCCGTTCACGCCCGGATATTTAACGTCGCCAAGGCGGCGCGGCTGGACGTCCTGAGTGCGATCCGTGACGAGGTGGATAGAGTAAAATCACAGGGCATATCCCGGCAGGCGTTTATCAACACGCTGACGCCCCTGCTGCAAACGCTCGGATGGTGGGGGAAACAGGTCGTGGTGGACAGCCAGGGCAATGCCGAAGTCGTGCAACTGGGCAGCGCCCGCCGCCTGGCGACGATATATAACGTCAATACCCGCGTCGCCTATAATGCCGGCCGCTATGCACAGATGATGGCCACCGCAGACCTTTATCCCTACTGGCAGTATGTCGCCGTCGGGGATAGCCGCACCCGGCCGTCACATGCCGCCCTGCATGGCAAGGTTTTTCGTTACGATCACCCCTTCTGGCAAAGCCATTACCCGCCCAACGGGTTTAACTGCCGCTGCCGGGTACGCGCCTTGTCAAAACGCCGACTGAATGAGTTAGGCCTGCGCGTTACGGAAGAGGCCGGTCAGCTACACACTCATGAGGCAGAGGCGGGTGTCGATAAGCGTAGTGGGGAAATCGTCACCACCCCCGTTACCACCTTTGATGATGGCAAGGTAAAAATGACGCCGGATGTGGGCTGGTCCTATCACCCCGGCGCGGCGGCGTTCGGTGTTGACCAGACAATGATCCGCAAACTCCTTGAGGTCAAAGACGCGGCGCTGCGTGAAGCCGTGGTGCAGGAGCTGAACAACAGCCCGGCGCGTCAGTTGAGTTTTTCGCTATGGGCCACGCGCATTATGCAAAACCGGCGTGCCGGCAACGGCATTCACACGCTGGGCTTTTTGCCGGAAGCCATTGCCCGTGTGGTACAGGCGCGCACGGGGCAGGCACCGGCCCGTCTGCTGGCGATGAGCGAAAAAAACCTGCTGCATGCCGACAGTGACAAGCACCATAAAACCGGGGTGGCATTGTTGCCCGAGGATGTGGCCGCACTCCCTGGTTTGTTGGCAAAGCCTCAAGCCGTACTCTGGGATAAACGCCACAAAAACCTGATTTTCATTGCGAAAACCGCTGACGACGGACACATGAAAATCGCGGTGAATGCCCCTTACGGTGTGAGGAAACATCCTGATAGCCTGGATGTGGTCATTAATGCCTATCGAGCAGATCTGAAAAAAATCAGGGAAGATATTATCGGTGGATGGATTGATGTCATTGAGGGAAGTATTGATTAGGTCGATGACGGGAGTTGAACCCGCATATAATGTTGTCACCTGTTAACAGGGACACACCGCTTTACCGTTAAGAGTACATCGACCTGTATATAGAGTAGTCACAAAGCCCCTGGAGGGCAAGATGTCACAGACTGAATTAACCGCAGTGATTGATCGCAAGCGCCTGCAAACCCTGTTTGCTGAACTGCAACGCGTTGGCGAAGACAGCAAGGCGATCACCCGTATCGTCGCCGCCAGCCTCCTTTCGGCCACTGAGCAGGCGTTTGAGCGCGAACGCTCGCCGGATACCGGGGCGGCCTGGGCACCCTTGAGCGATCCGTATCGCCGCTGGCGTGAGCGGCACGGTTACAGCCCCATAAAGGTGTTGACCCGCGAGGGCGATATGGCGCGCTCGGTGAGCATCGACTGGGGCGATAGCTGGGCGCGTATCGGGGCCAATGTGCCGCAGGCGGCCATCCATCAGGGGGGCGGCAAACCGGGGATGCGTCCGGGGCCGGCAGCCATCCCGGCCCGACCGTTTATGGGACTGGATCCGACCGGCGAGTGGGATATCCTCGACGCCCTGGCGCAACGCCTGTCCAACGCCCTGCACCCATAAACGCCTGTGCGCCCTACTATGCGATGATGACGGAGAAGGGGTACCTCGGCATCAAAAAAATCTTTTGAACGCGCTACGGCGTTTTTGAAGGGGTTTTGAACGGGGTTATTCAGGCGATCGCCCGCCGTTGTCAGTGCCCATTGAAATCTGCCCCACTGCGAAAGTAAAACTGCCCACCCCGTTGATTGGTAATGTAGCGTAATCCCACCGTCCGCGCTGATGCTGCCACACTGGCGGCATGACGACAAAACTCCCTGTTCCCAAGATAGCCTATGCGGTGCTCAACGCCGCGACGCTCTCGCCCTTTGATCATGACGGCTGGTGTCAGGTGATGCCCGCCGGCCATGTCCGGGCGCGTGACGGTCGCCCCGAGACGCCCGCCGAGGGCTGGCTGATTAACGAGGCCGCGTTTAACCGCATGGTGGCGCGGGTGGTGGCGCTCAATCAGCCTGTCAAAATCGATTATAACCACCAGACGCTGTTTAAACAGGAAGCGGCCCCGGCGGCTGGCTTTGTTCCGGCGACCCCGGCGCGTTTTCGCTGGGACGACAAGACCGGGGTCTGGGTCAAGCCGGACTGGAACCCGCCGGCGCTTGAGCGCCTGAAAAACAATGAATTTCCCTATTTTTCGCCGGTGATGGGCTATGACGCGCGCAGCGGCGAACCCCTTGAGCTAAGAATGTTGGCCATTACCGGCGATCCGGGTCTGACGGGCCTGCGCCCGGTGGCCGCCCTGAGCGCCGAGGACCTGTACCTGGCGTTAACTGTTCCCCCTTCCTCCCCTAAGGAGCCTGCAATGAATCCATCCTTAAACGCGCTGCTGGCCGCGCTGGGCCTGACGGTGCCGGCGGGCGGCGAGCTGACCGATGAGGTCGCCACCGCCGCCCTGTCTGCCGTGACCACGCTAAAAAGCCAGGCGGACAAGGCTACCGCGCTGGAAACCACTATGGCGGCCCTGTCCGCTGACCTGAACGCGCTGAAAACCCAGGCACCAACAGAGACCGTGGATTTACGCCGCTATGTCCCGGTCGAGACCTATAACGCGGTGCGTGAGCAGGTGGTGTCACTGTCCGCCGACCTGGGAAAAACCACCCTGGCGCAGACGCTGGACAAGGCCGAGCAGGACGGGCGGATATTGAAATCCGAGCGCCCCTACCTGGAAGAACTCGGCGACCAGATTGGTGTGACGGCCCTGTCGGCGCAGCTGGCGACGCGCCAGCCGATAGCCGCCCTGACCCGGGTGCAGACTGAAACCCTGACCCAGCCGCCCCAAAACCGTGAAAAAACCGCCACCGTTGCCCTGTCGGCGGAAGAGTTACAGGCCGCGCGCGTGCTGGGGATGACCCCGGCGGCGTTCCAGAAAATCAAGACCGAGGACGCACAATAATGCCAACACCGATTACCCCGTCGCAAATCACTGCCCTGATGACCGGCTTTCGCAAGGAGTTTCAGAACGGGCTGGGCATGGCCCCGTCTCACTACCAGCAGGTGGCGACCACGGTGGCCTCCACGTCAAAATCCAATACCTACGGCTGGCTGGGGCAGTTTCCCGCGTTCCGGGAGTGGGTCGGCTCGCGCAGTATCCAGCAGATGAAGGTCTATGGCTACGCCATCAACAACAAGACCTATGAAGGCACGGTCGCCATTACCCGCGATGATTTTGAGGATGACAATCTCGGCGCGTATAGCCCGCTGTTTCAGGAAATGGGCCGCGCCGCCGCCGCACAACCGGATGAGCTGGTGTTTACCGCCTTGCGCGACGGCAATAAAACCGACTGCTACGACGGCAAACCTTTTTTTGATAGCGAGCATCCGGTCTATCCCAAGGTCGACGGCAGCGGCACCGCCAAAAAGGTTGCCAACCAGTTGATTGAAAAAACCGGCTCCGGGGCAACAGAAAAAGCGTACGACGGTGCTGTCTGGTATCTGCTGGACTGCTCGCGCGCCCTCAAGCCGCTGATTTTCCAGAACCGCCGACCACCTGAGCTGCTTGCACTGACCAAAGTGGATGAGGGCCGCGCATTTACCGACAACGAATTTGTCTTTGGTGCCTCGGCCCGGCGCAATGTGGGCTACGGCTTCTGGCTGATGGCTTACCGCATGCAGGCCCCCTGACGCTGGATAATGATGCGGCGTGCGATATTTGAAGCCAAAACGTGCGATAAATGGCAGGCTACTTTTGTTTCCATCAGTGCAACGAAATTACACTGTCATTTTTCATCAAAGCCATTTTGGCCTGTTCGAGCATTCCGGTTAACTGGACAATATTTGTAGATGCTGGCCAATGAAACATCATACAGTAATGCAAGCTGTTTTCTGCTATGACCATTCGCCAATAATTTTTGAGCTTCCTGTTGCTGTGCAAAAGATAGCGACTGAGGTCTGCCGCCAATACGTCCTCTGCTTCTCGCTGCAGCTAAACCAGCCTGAGTACGTTCAACAATCAGTTCGCGCTCCATTTGTGCTAACGCGCTCATCACATGAAAGAAAAAACGGCCTGCGGACGTAGAGGTATCAATGGCATCCGTCAAACTATGAAAATGAATACCTTCATCTTCCAGATTGGATATTAAAGTAATCAAATGTTTAATGCTGCGACCCAGCCTGTCGAGCTTCCAGACCACCAGAGTATCCCCCGATTTCAGGCAGTTTAACGCGCGTTTTAATCCGGGTCTCTGGTCTGTTTTTCCACTGATTTTATCCTCAAAAATCTGTTCGCAATTTGCACAAATCAAGGATTTTTGCTGTAAATCGGTGTTTTGGTCATTTTTTGACACCCTCATATAGCCAATTTTTGCCATTTTAGCCCCTAATCCTCCCTCCGAAAGCCTTGTCATCGCTGGTTTTGGGCAAAATATTAGCTAAATTCCCGATTTAAGAAAACCTTGGTTTTTTTAAAAAAAAGATTTTTGTCCGGGATGTCGGCGCCGTTGTCATTTTTTGATAACTTCTGCTCAAGAAGCTGATTGAGTTTTTCAGCAAATTTAGGGTTATTGTCGATGGCTTTTGCCAGTTTATTCAGTGTGTCTAATGTTGAGGGTGCACTGTCGATCACCGCGTTCAGCCTGTCATTGACAATTTTTACCGCTTTCGGGGTCGCCGCTTCCGTTTCACTGCTGCTCTGATTGGCGTTGCTGAGCTTGACGAAACCCTTTTCACTTACGCTCGCATCCGGGTGGTTTCTCGAGCGCGTATGTGCGGTTAACGCCGCTTCCGCCTCTTTTAATTGCTGCTTTAACCAGGCGGTGCGATTCGCCAGTTCACGCGCGGGTCGGTTGGTGATGCCATCTGGCCCACCCAATACCGGGTCGGAGGTCTCTATCTGGTAGATATCCTCTTCCCAGGCAGCCGTTTCTTTTAAATAGCTCATTTCATCGTTCTCCATCGGGCTGGATCCCATCTTGGCGGTTTTTTTAGTCACAGTGTAGTCTGTTTTCGTCTATTGATTAAGTGTTTTTGCATACTATTAACTGCTGCCTGATTATAGCGCCCGTGGTAGGTCGTCTGAGCGTTATAGCGCAGCGGCACTGCCGTATAATCCAGCGCCACCAGTTCGCTACGCGCCGGCGCAAAGGCCGCCAGCGTCTCGCTATCGGGATACGCTGTCGCCTGTTCCGGTTTAAGGGCCGCTCCCCCTTCGGTTATCGTCACCTCCCCAAACCCCAGCGCCCGTATCATGGCACGAATCGACCAGGGGGTACCCTTATAGCGATGCAGCGTGATGGCTGATTTCAGCATCGCCCGGCGCGCATCATCCGATTCTGCCAGAGACCAGCCATTGACCCCGGTTAACGCCAGCTGCTCTGCCAGCCAGGGCAAGGCCGACGCCTCGGTCATATCCAGCAGGTAAACCAGCAGCGGCGTCAGGTCAATCTGCTGTAACCAAGCGGCCTGTGCCGCCAGCGCCTGAAAATGTTTCTCTGCCGCCAGCAGCGGCGGTAACAGGCTGTTATCGGTCATCAGCACTCTCCGCGCCCAGGGTTAACTGAATGTCGCTACAATGCGCCCATTGCTGCGCGGCCAGTACCGTCGGCTCAAGGGTCTTGAAACTACTGAGCTGCACCCGGTAAACGCCAGGGACGGACAGGGCGGCGATAATCTGGCTGGGCACAATATCCCGACCCAGCTGTTTAGCCTGGCGGGCGACATACTGCTCGGCGGCCTGCCGCGCCTGTTTCAGTACCGGCGCGCCCGGCTGGCTGGCATAACAGGTCAGTTGCGCGCTAATCGCATAGTCGACTTTCTCAGGGGCCAGCACCTGCACCGTATCATTCAGCGGGCGTACCCGCTCTTCCGAGCACAGCGCCGTTACCAGGCTGAGTATCGTCTTGTCCGGCAGCCCACTGGTCAGCAGCGGATACAGGTTAACCGTCCCCGGCTTCGGGCGGGTCACCGCCACATCACAAATCCCCGGATGGGCACTCATGGCATGAAAACGATAGGCTTCGCGTGAACCGGCGGTACTGAAGGACGCCGGAGCCAGGCGAATACGGCTCCGCAAATGCGCATCGTCCTCAGCGTCTGAGCCGCCTTCGCTTGGCGTGGTATTGGTCACCTGGATATCCCCGTCATCGATGGCCTCCATCAGGGTGCTGATTTGCGCCGGTTGCCAGCCGTTACCCTTTGTTCCCGCCTCGCTGCAGGTCGTTATCGGTTATCTCAACCGACAGAATAGTAGCGGTCATTCCGCTCTCCCCAGGGTGTTAACGGCCAGGGTGTGTAACGGCCCCTGATAGCGGGTTAAGTCCGGTCGATACCCTTCACCGGGATTATACGACCAGCCGATATCCGGGGAAAACACCGTATGATTGTCGAGTGTCAGCTGGGCCACTGGCCGCATTTCGCCGGTTTTGCGCGAGACCACCTGCAACGACCAGCGCAGACGGTCACCGGACGTTTCCACTGTTAGCCCACGCGCGTTGACATCCCGCACTGACAGGGCTATCACACTGCAGCGACAGCGCCAGCCATTGGGCGGATAGAGCGCGCGCCATACCGGGTCATCGGCATGAAATACCCGGCCATGCAGCGCCAGATGGCTTCTGCGGGTACGGTTATCCCGTACTGCCACATACATCCAGTAGGGGCGCGCCGCGATATTCGCCCGCATTTCTGCCCAGCGCCCGGCGTTGTACAGGGTGGTGAGATTGGTGCGATAAATCGTCTCAAGGCGCTGCGGACTACCCAGTTGTACAGTGACCGGCTCACCGCTGACCGGGTCAGTGGTCTCCTGTTGCCCCCACCATCCCCTGGCCTGCAGTACCGGGGTTAATTCCTGGGCAAACCACTGCCCGGTTTGCCCCTCAGCCAGCGAGGTGTTCAGTGCCTGATACATGTCCTGCAGGATATCCAGTCGCGTCACTTTGGCCACCGTCGCACTCTGCGCATGGGCGTCTTGCCAGACATCCTGCCAGTCCCAGGAAAAGGTAAAACCTTTGGCTTTCAGGTAAGCAATGACCCGTTTGGGCGGCAGGCTAAACAGCGCCGTCAGTGCGTTATCATTGAGTGTCGGCATGTAACCTCCCCCAGACGCTGGCAACAAACATCACCCGGGCTAAGGTCTCCTGGAGTGCGTCCGCCTGCATCTGTGGATACAGTGTGCTGAGCTGCGCTATCAGCTCGCGGGGAGTCACACCGGATTGCACCGCGTCAAATAACGGGGCCAGCAGCGGTTGCAGAGTGTTGTCCAGGGTACCGTTTTTCATCAGGCTGTCCAGGGCACGGTCAAGCTGTGCCTGAGCCTCGGATGCGGTCTTTGTTTCGTCCTCGGCAAAGGTCAGCGGCGGTGCGGCGGAAGAGGTTGCGTGTGGCGCACTTTCCATCAGCAAATCGCCGGGTTGCAGGCCATATTCACGCTGATAGTATTGCGCGCTGAAAAAGCCTGCCGTTTGCGCCAGACTCTGGTCACGCTAGGGGCCTGCACCTCATCGATGGTCTCCTGCTCCCACAGTCGCCACGTTGGCACCGGCACATCACCAAAGTTCAGCTCAACCAGCCAGCGGAGTATCTGATTCACCGCACTCATCACCATCACCGCATCGCCGTCGCGGATATCGGCGGCGACTTCCAGCCCGGCCAGGGCGGAGGCGTGATTGGTTTCGGCTTCGGTGGTCTGGTTCTGGCCCAGGAGCGCAATGGTAATTTCACTGCGGGCCATCTCAATCAGGTCTTTATACAGACTGCTCCACGCGCCTTTGGTGGCGGGCTCCTTGAATTCAATGCTGCTGTCATCCGGGATAACCGCCACCGCATCCTGCACCATCTGCTCGAGGGAGTGCAGCAGCGGGCTGATATGCGCCTGGTCCTGGCTACGCGGATGATACCCCACTACCCAGGGGGTGCCGTACTTCTCACTAAAGCGCATCCAGAACGACCAGCCGGCTTTCTTGAACGTCACCGGCCAGAAGCACATTGACAGGTCGGGAAAGCCGTAGGGGTTATCAAAGGTGGCGTCTTGCGTCGCCACCACAAATTTGCGCGGCGGTAATAACTCGCCCGCCAGGCCGGACTGCGGGGCCTGAAAGCGCAGGCGATTCTCCGTATCAAAGGTAAACAACTCAGGCGGCTTGCCCACCACATCGGTCATCACCAGATGGCGCCCGTCTTTTGCCCAGCTCAGTTCGGCGGGTTGATAGCCAAAAAGGCCGCCTCCAGCAGTTCGCCGATGAGGCGGTTTATGTCCCACTGCGCCAGGGTCTGTTCAATAAAGCGCACCACAGGCGCAGGTGCCTGCCCCGGCTCCAGTCCGCGCTCCAGGCATTTGACCGCCGATTTACGCCGCCGGATACTGCTACCCACCAACGGCTCAGCGCGTAACTGGCGGTAGACGCTAATCGCCTGGCCTCGGGCGCGTAATATCGGGTCGGGATTGGGTAAATGGCCGAACAGTTGTCCCAGGCCCGCCGGACTGCGGGCGCGGGTGGCAATGTCACTGAACAACGCTTTTTTATCGATAATCATCAATATCCCTCCAGCAACGATGAGGCCTGACGCGGGCAACAGGAGTAAGCGCGCACCGGGCCGTGGGGCTGGTCGGCGGCGCTGAGCGCTAAAAACAGCGCCCAGGCACGGTCAGCGTGCCCGGCGGCATCGCTCTCGGCCACAAAACGCGGCGCGCCAGTCGGACTCATCACTTTTTTCAGTTTATGCAAATCGGCCCGCAGCGCCCCGTCCCCTTGCGGCAGTCGCAGGCGGCGGTCTTCAAACACTTCTTTACCGCGTGTCGCCAGCGTCAGCTTGTTAGTAGGCGTGAATAACACCCCTTCGACCCGCGTGCTGCCATGACGGCGTTTCGCATCTTCCACCGGCTTTTCGCCGAGACCAGTCTGGTCGATGCAGCAGCGCAGTACCCGGTAGTGGGCAAAGACCGCATCGAGCAGCGCATCCTGCTCGGCAAACGGGGCACGCTTGCGGGTAATGATGTCGCGTGTCCAGACCACATCGCCCACCTGTTCAATCACCCATATCACAAACAGGTCATGGCGCAGACCGATATCGACCCCGACAAAACAGGGACCGCCGTTATAGTGCTCAGGCTTGCCGGCCTGCGGGTGCTCTACGCCATCAATCAGGTCATAGGAAAGCCAGGCGGCGGCTTCATCCAGCCAGTGCAGTTCAAATTCCTGCGCCCAGGCGTCTTCATCATTGAGCGCCTGTTTGAGGGCGGCTACATCCCGTGGCAGGCCGTCTTTGACCGCCTGGTAAATGTCGACCCGATGGCGCGACCAGACGCTGTCCAGCGACGGGTCGGTCATCAGCTCATAAAACTTGTTGCCCTTGCCATTGGGGGTGGAGGTGACGCGCAGCCTGTAGCCGTTTGATATCACCGGAAACAGCGCGGCCCAGATTTTGCGGCTGTCAGCATGAAAGGCAAATTCATCGAGAAACACATTGGCGGCAAAGCCGCGCGCCGTATCGGGGTTGGCGGGAAGTGCGGTAATGCGTGAGCCGCCGGGCAGCACTGCCTCCAGCAGGGTGTAACGCTCGCTGCCCGAGCCTTTCACGCTGCCTTCGATTTCACGGATGGCCAGACCGTACGCCTGACAATGCTTTCTGACCCCTTCTTCCATCGCCTCTTTGGCCTGGCGTTCCCCGCGCGAGAGAATGACCCAGCGGGTGCGACCGCCACGGGCCTCGGTCTCAAAACAGTCATCAACCAGCTCCAGCGTGGTGGTAAAGGTTTTGCCGGTCTGGCGCGCAAACTGGCCGATTTTAAAGCGCGGCCGGTCAAGCAGCCAGCGCTGCTGGTAAGGGTAAAGCTCCAGTGCCGCGCTCACTGGATGATCCCGTAAATCTGTTGACGGACACGCTGCACGGTTTCCAGGCTGACGTGGCCGTCGTTGTTTTTGACTTCCAGCTCCAGCACATCCAGCTGGGCGGCAATTTTATCGCGCACCTCTGCCTGATAGCGTTTGAGACTGACCGACGAGCGGGTCAGGGTGGCAATGCTTTTGCCCACCCTGGCCAGGAGCGACGCACGCTCTGCGGGCGCCATCTCTTCATCACTGGCCTCACGCACGTCGATGAGCGCCGTCAGAATATCGGCCTGAATGGTGGCGATAATCGCCTCCGAGCGCTTGTCCTGGTCGTCTTCCGCCCCTTCGGTAATGACGCGTGCCATCTCGGTGGCTTCACGAATGGCGGCAAAGCGGCGCTGCACCTTCTGACCGTAGCGGGAAATCTGCGCCCGACCGATGCTGTACCCTTTATCCCGCAGCAGGGTCTCCAGCTCCCGGTAGCCACTGAAATTGCGCTCCGTCAGCGCCCGGTCGAGCCATTCACGCACCGATGGAGGCAATACATCGATATGACTGCGCGGTGCCATCGTCACTCTCTCCAGTATCTGGCGGGGCGGGCAATGCCGGGGATATCGTCGGTGACGTATTCCACCTGGTTCACCCCTTCCGGCGTCATCGTGGCGGTCCATGAGCGCGCCGGCGGTCGGGTCAGGCGAACCAGACTTAAGCCCTCAAGGAACAGTAACTCTTTTTGCAGCTCCAGCATGGTCATGTCCGGGTAGAGCGAGTGGCCCACGTCCCACAGCAGCCGGTCATTGGCCGGATAAGGCCGTGCCTTGTTGACCACCTGCAGTAACACCCAGCGCAGCCCTTCGCGGCGCGCCTGTTCGGTTTCTGTCATCCTTATCCTCCTGCCACCTGACGCAGTTGTATCGTTTCCAGCTTCTGGTAAATCGCGTCAAGCCGTGACTCCACCACCTGCTGATAATGAATAAATTCGTCGCGCCGGACATAACGTTCCGGCACCTCCACTTTGAATTCCAGCACCTCGCGCTCAAGGCGTGAGCCTTTGTCGGACGCCTCACGCATCAACCGCTCCAGCGAAGCAAACCGTTCGGCCTGACGCTTTTCGGTCTCCCGGATAAACCAGCGTGCCAGCCCCGCGAGAAAGCCCGCCAGCCCAAACAGATAGCTTACCAGTACCCAGAAATCGACCTGTAATGTCATGGTTGTGATCCTTCAATATAATCCAGCAATCCGTTTACCTGTGCCCGCCAGACCTGCACTGTTGCCCGTTGTCGGTGATATTGGCGAGGATATCGCGCTGGGTAACTGGACTCGGGGTGTGTCGCTCGCCAGGGGTCTCAGCTGACCGGGTCGTGTTGCCAGTACCGCCGGTAAGGGTGGCAGGGACTGAACCGTCAACGTCTGACAGCCCGAGGGCGGCGTTGTAGTGCTGCACGAAGCCACGAGTAAATACGCAGGCCACAGTATGAGCCTGACCTTTTTCATCCTGCCAGTGTTGGGTAACGTCATCTATCCGCCGGGTTAAGTGTTGGGTTTTGTCATGAAGCTGTGCAATGCGATTCAGGTAGCGCTGTTCGGCCTGATGCGCCACCTTCACCTGATGGATGAAACGCTGCTGCAGGGCATTTAGGGTTTGCGCGGCCTGCCCGGCGCGCTGTTTTTCCTGCATGGCAAACGTCTCGCGCAGCTGACTGAGGGTTGCCGCGCACCGTTCGGTTGAGCGACCTGCGCCTTGCGTGTAGCCGTGCCACCAGATACCCGACAACAGCGCCATTACCAGCACTCCGCCGGGGCTTTTCAGGCTGACTGCACTAAACACAGCTTGCCCCTCCCCAGGTCAGGTAACGCGGTGCCAGGGCATGTAAAATACGGTGCGGATAATGACGATTCTCACGCCAGGCGGTCAGGCTACGTCCGGCATTGACCCGCTCAACGCTGTCAAACCAGCGCCTGCCATCGACCCCCTGACGTTCTGCCAGGCGGCGGTCACGCTGTACCCAGCCCAGGCCACCGTTGTAGGCCGAGAGCGTCATCGCCATGCGCTCACACGCATTCACCGCCGACAGGCGTTGCCATAGCCAGCGGTCGAAACTCACCACTGCCCGCAGGCTCCAGCCGGGATTAAGCGGCGCTTTGGCGGCCAGTTCCGGCATCACCTCCCCAATCCAGTCCGTGGTCGCAGGCATAAACTGCCCCAGCCCCTGCGCCCCGATGCGATTGGTGATAGCCGGCTGCCAGCCACTTTCGTGCTCAATCTGGGCGGCAAAATCCGCCACCGGCGCATCAAGCCCCCACACCAGACGGGCGTTACGTATCAGCTCAGTCCGGTATGGCAGTGCCGCTTGTGGGGGACGCGCCGCATCGGCATCAAGCGCGCCACCAAGGAGCACTATCAGCAAAAGGAATAACAGCCATCTGGGGTCGCCCTGCGGACGTTGATAGCGGTTCATGGTCATAACCCCATCGCCACACTCAGACACACTGCGGCCACAATCACTGCCCGGCGCAACTGGGCGGCGGCAAACACCTGATGGCAGCCGCCGCGTACCGGATGTCGACCCTGTGCCACCTCCGGGTGGTCATGGTGCAGGTATTGACCGGGACGAGCCCTGGGGAACAGCGAACGGTCAAGCCAGTAACCGACCACCGCCGCCAGGGTGATCAAGGCCAGCTTGTAGAGCACCACCGGCAGTTGCTGCGGCGAGACCAGGCCAATCACCAGCAACAGACCAGCCGCAGTGAGCAACCAGCCGCCGAGGCGTGGGGGTTTTAAAGGGGGTCAAGGTCAGTTTTTTTCGGATTTTCATCACACTCTCCCTGAGAATCAGGCCGACAGTGTGACAGGGCGGTGCGCCAACCGCTTTTAAAGCGGTTTACTAGTGGGAATGGCAGGGCGTGGTTAGATTATCCTCAGCAATTGCCCCGAATGGGGCAAGGGAAAAAGCGCGACCCACCCGGTGCGCTAACACCGGACAGGCCGTCAACACACAGACATCACCTGTGAGTCAACCGTGGCGCTTTTCGTCCTCGAGGACAGGAAAGAGTCTACCTTAATTTCCATGAGTGAAACAGGCTGACAGACAATGCAGCAACATTTTTTACCGATACTGCCCTGGGCAGGCGGTAAACGGCGGCTGGCGAAACAGATTTTACCGCGCTTCCCGGCGCACACCTGCTACGTGGAGCCGTTTTGTGGCGCAGCGGCGCTCTTCTTTATGAAGTCACCCAGCAAAGTGGAAGTGATTAACGATATCAACGGCGAGCTGGTCAATCTCTACCGGGTGCTGAAACACCATCTGGAAGAGTTTATGCGCCAGTTTAAATGGGCGCTGGTCAGCCGGGCGATGTACCACTGGTTGAAAATAACCCCGACCGAGACCCTGACCGATATCCAGCGGGCGGCACGTTTCTATATGAAAAACTGGCGGGTATGGGACGGGATTTAGCCGGGATGATGATTGTTTCCGTCAATGATATTCCTGAGATGCGGGCAGTGTTTCAGGGGTTCGAGATGCAGAGCGTGCCGATTCGGTATAATCTCAACATCAATCAGCCCACACAACGGCGCGAGCTGATTATTACCGTCAAATAACCCTCTCCGCTGCAACGGAGAGGGATGCGTCATGCGCGGCGGCGGGCGGTTTTTTTCTCTGCCATTGCCGTCAGGGTGCGTTTAGCCACTTCGCGGGTTTCGCCGGGAATATGTCGAAAGGCAGTTAATACCTCTGCCTCTTCCTCATCGCGCACCACATCGAGCGCACTGGCTTCATCGCTGCGCTCCCCGGTCATCACATAAAGAAGGTCGACGCCTAACGCTTTCGCCGCGATTAAGTAGCCCGCATCAGGATGTCGCTCACTTTTTTCATAGTTGTACTGGGTGAGCTTTTTAACCCCGCACCGTTCAGCGAAGCTTTCCTGACTGAGCCCCAGCCGCAGGCGCTCGGATTTGAGACGGTCACCCACCCCTTCGAGTGTCAGTGTCACCCACTGCTGGGTATCGAGCGGAGCCTGCTTATCGCTCGCGGCAGACGGAAAGGTTTTATCGGTCAGTTGCTGGCTTAACTGTTGCAACTGCTTCTCTTTTTCGGCCACCAGTTGCTGGCTGCGCTTGAGCGCCGCTTCATCTTTACGCAATGTTGCCCGCAATTCCCGTACCGACATGCGGTCAACCTCATCGAGCGTCAGGCCCGCGATGGTGCCGCCTTCGGCCAGTTCGGCGAGGTCTTCGTCGTCTTCGGTCATCAGTTCAAAGAGCTTAGCTTTACCTAAACTCGCTAACGTTAGCGAGTTTTTCTGTAACAATGGTGATGTATATTTCAAAGCTGCTTTCATTATCGAATTTGCAGTTCTATGAGCCATTCCTAGTTTTTCAGTAACTATCTTAGTAAACTCCCCATGCGGCTCATTCTCTTTAAGAATAATCAGTCGCTTCCCCGCCTCCAGCATGGCTTCGGCACTCTGTGCCATATAGAAGCGCGCCTCATGCACAATACGTTCTCTTTCATAGGGTAAGCCATCTCCGAAACGCGCCATCACCTCCTGTTGGGCGCTGTTTTCTGCCTTTTTTTCAGGGTATGCAATTGCCCCCCCCGCAATCGTGATATTGTCCGCCGTAGTTACAGACAGGCTGGTTGCCGCTTTTTTCTTTGCCATACAGGTCTCCTTCTAGGCCGATAACAGCCAGTGATTTTTAATGGTGATAAGAGATATACAAAAACAGACAAAAAAAGACTTTACATTATTTCGCATGTATTGGTATGTTTATTTTTAACTTTTTATGACGGAGGCAAAACAATGTCACTACAACACCCCGCCGACTTTAAGCGAAATTTTTATGACCGCGTCTATCAGGACTATCCGACGGTGGCGGCATGGGCACGCCAATCCGGCTTTAAACCTTATCAGGTATACATGCTGCTTGATGGCTCCTGCCAGGGCTGGCGCGGGGAAGCGCGCAAAATTAAACAGGCTATTGAACAGATAATGGGAAAACCCATGCCATCAGGTAAAAAGCGCTATAAAAAATAACATTCGCCCGTTTCACTGACGGTAACATAATTTCCATTAATGAAAAAGAGGCTCTCCGATGAAAAACACCTTATCGCTCCATGCTTCTTCACGCACACGGCGGGCGCTGCGTATTTTGAAAGCCATGAAGGGGCATTACCGCGAGGGTCTGTCCAATAAAGCCCTGGCGACGCTTATCAATGACTCACCCGCCAATATCAGTCGCACCCTGCCGTTTTTAATGGAAGAGGGCATGGTTGAACGGCGCCTCAACGGGAATTACGCCCTGAGTGAAGAACTGATACAGATTGCCCTGGCTTTTTTTGATGAAACCGAACGGGCGCAAATCAGGATGGCAGAACGACGGGGTCGCTGCGTAGCCTCACCGTCAAAACCGTAAGAGGAAAAAATCATGGGTAGAAAAGCGTTACCGATAACGGCTGAAATCACCCCCGAACAGCCCCTGTCGCCGGATTTAATGAACAATCTTAACGCCCTGGCTGAACATCAGCAGGCGATTATGGACAGGTACGGCGAAGGCCTGCCCTATGAAAGAGAACGTATTGTGCATGAGGCGCGCTTCTATATGGCACAGAGTGCCGAAGCCATGCTGGAGGCGGGGAAGCGACTGATTATTCTTAAAGAGAATGAGCCGCATGGGGAGTTTACTAAGATAGTTACTGAAAAACTAGGAATGGCTCATAGAACTGCAAATTCGATAATGAAAGCAGCTTTGAAATATACATCACCATTGTTACAGAAAAACTCGCTAACGTTAGCGAGTTTAGGTAAAGCTAAGCTCTTTGAACTGATGACCGAAGACGACGAAGACCTCGCCGAACTGGCCGAAGGCGGCACCATCGCGGGCCTGACGCTCGATGAGGTTGACCGCATGTCGGTGCGGGAACTTAGGGCAAAACTGCGTGAAACGGAAGAGTCACTTAAAGCCAGCCGCCGCCTGGCCAATGAGAAAGATCAAAAGTTCAATGAACTGAGCGAAAAACGCCTGCTCGATCAGCATCGCCCATTAGGGGAAGAGGGAATACGTCAGCTCCGTGAAGAGATTGGCCTGGTGGGCTTTGATGTTAAAGCCATATTAATGGGCCGCTTTCGGGAAGGGCTGGAAAAACTGAGTAGTCACAGTGGTGATATCACGTCCCACGCCGACTATTTAGCGGGCCTGCTTAATGATAT
Organism: Type-A symbiont of Plautia stali; assembly: GCF_059731155.1. Taxonomy (NCBI): domain Bacteria; species Type-A symbiont of Plautia stali. The sequence continues at coordinate 3,997,435 of NZ_AP035891.1, forward strand.
TGAGTTTGAAATCAATGTGTTACGCAGTGATTTTACACTGCCCCATCACGCCCCGTCAGAGACCGTACCTGACTGGGTAAACGCCGATGCAGAGGCAGAAGACGCGGATTTTCAGTTACCTGAACATTTACGCGGTACCGGACAGGATAGCGGCGAGGAGGTGGAGTAATGAACCCCATCCTGACCGAACGCATACTGGCGATTGCCCAGGCTGCCGAAAAAGCCGGGCATGGCGGCAAAGACGCTGTTTATCAGACAGGTTGCCAGGCACTCGGCATTTCCAGAGCCACACTGCTGCGAAAAATTAAACAGGTGAGCTATAAACCGCCGCGCAGGCAGCGGGTGGATTGTGGCACCAGTGCCCTGACCCGTGAGGAAGCCCTGCAGATATCCGGCGTGATGATGGCCTCGCATCGCAAGAACGGCAAACGCCTTTACAGCCTGGAGCAGGCGGTTAATGACCTGCGGGCGAACAACCTGATTCATGCCGGGTATACTGATAACGAGACCGGCGAGTGGTACCCCCTGTCGGTGGATGCCATCAGCCGGGCGCTGTACCGTTACCGCCTGCACCCCAGCCAGTTAGGCGCGCCTGCCCCTTGCGTCCAGCTAAAAACCAACCATCCCAATCATGTCTGGCAACTGGATGCGTCGCTGTGTGTGCTTTATTACCTGAAAAACCCAGGCAAGCGGAGCACGACTCGTGACACCGGCCTGCACATGATGAGTGAGGCGGAATTTAACAAGAACAAGCCAAAAAATCTCGACCGCATTGTTAACGACCGCGTCTGGTCATTTGAGCTGACTGACCATACCAGCGGCTGGATTTACGCCGAGTACCGCTTCGGCGGCGAAACGACACAAAACTTTACCGATGTACTGATTAATGCCATGCAGGAGCGCGGTGGGGCCGACGTCCTGCATGGCGTGCCGCGCATCCTTTATACCGACCCCGGTTGCGCGCTGGTCTCGTCCACCCTGCGCAACCTGTGTCAAACCCTCGGTATTCAGCTTATCGCCCATAAAGCCGGCAATGCCCGCGCCACCGGCTCAGTGGAAAAGGCGCGTGACATTCTCGAGTGCCATTTTGAATCCGGTCTGCGGTTTGTGCAAGTCGATAATATTGATGAACTCAACCGCCTGGTCGGGTTATGGCGTAAAAAATACAACCGTACCGCCATCCACCGACGTACCGGCATGACCCGCACCGACTGCTGGCTGCGTATTACCCCTGGACAGTTAATCAAGGCACCGCCTGTTGACGTCTGCCGCGAACTGGCGGTGAGTCTGCCGGAAAACCGTAAGGTCAGCACTCACCTTCGCGTGTCGTTCAGGGGGAGTGAATACGATGTACGGCAAGTCCCCGGCATTTGCGTGGGCGACACTGTACAGATAGTGCGCAACCCCTGGCGCGACAGTAAAGCGCAGGTGGTCATGATGAATGAGAACGGACTGGAAGTCTTTTGCCGGATGCCGGAAGTGGCGAAAGACGACTACGGCTTTGACCTCAACAGCCCGACACCCGGCGAATCGTTCAGGGCATTACCCCACACCACGGCGCAACACCATCTGGCGGAAGTCGGGCAGACCCTGTATGGCAACCACCACACCGGGGGAAACCGCTGCCGCGCAAAAAGCCAGGGCGCTGCCACTGGGCGGTCGCTTTAACCCTTATCTTGATAATGAACGCGATACCCCACCGATTTACCTCCCCAGACAGGGGCAGGTCTCCACGGTTTGTGCCCCGCGTTTTGAAGAGCGATTAAACCCGGTCGTGGTGGTTCAACAGTTGCGTGCGCGTTTTCAGGCGGCGGGCAAGACCTGGCGCAGTGAATTTTACACCACGCTGACCCAGCGCTTCCCGGACGGCATCCCCGCCGACCAGGTCGACGCGCTGGGTGATGAACTGATGGCCCAGTCCACCGGGGTGGTGGTCCCCCTGGCCAGTCACGGTTAACGGGAGGCCATCATGCTGAAACTGAAAACCCTGTTACAACAACACAATCTGACACAGGCAGCACTGGCCCGGGCGCTTGACCTTTCCGGGGCGACACTGGCGCAGATAGTCAATCACCACCAGTGGCCGAAACAGGACACCGACGCGCTAAAACACCGTATCCGGGCCTGGTTACGTGACCAGGGTATCGCGACGGACGACTGCTTTGACGGGGTTACGTCCGGCGGCAGGGAAAAGCACACACCACCCAGCAACGAGGAGGACACCATGTTACTCAAAAAACAGGTATTACTGCCTGCCACCAAAAAGCATTTTGGGCTGTTTCGCGCCCCGTTTGATGACAACGCGGTACAGGGTCATGAAGATGTGTTTTTAACCCCTGAAAGCCGTTATGTGCGCGAGGCGTTGTACCAGACCGCCCGCTATGGCGGCTTTATCGCGGTTATCGGGGAATCCGGTTCGGGTAAAAGTACCCTGCGTCGTGACCTGACTGACCGCATTTATCGGGAAAACGCCCCGGTGGTGGTGATTGAACCCTACGTGCTGGCGATGGAAGACAACGACCATCAGGGCAAGACCCTCAAAGCCGCCAGTCTCGCCGAGGCTATTGTCCACACCCTGGCCCCACTGGAAAAACTCAAACGCTCACCCGAAGCCCGCTTCCGTCAGTTACACCGACTATTAAAAGAGAGCAGCCGTGCCGGGTACAGCCATGTGCTGGTGACTGAAGAAGCCCATTGCCTGCCCATCCCGACCTTAAAGCACCTCAAACGCTTCTTTGAGCTGGAAGACGGTTTTAAAAAACTGCTGTCCATCGTCCTGCTGGGACAACCCGAGCTGGGCGACAAGTTATCCGAGCGCCTGTTAGCGGTCAGGGAAGTGGTACAGCGCTGCGAGGTCATTGACCTGCCGCCGCTGGATGAACACCTGAGCGACTTTCTTGATTTCAGGTTTAAACGCGTCGGTGGCGACATGAACAACGTTCTCGGCCCGGACGCGATACCGGCACTGCGTCAACGCCTGAGCTGGCTGCGCCCGAAAAAAGACACGCCGGTCAGCCTGCTTTACCCGCTCGCTGTCGGCAATCTGGTGACCGACGCCATGAACCTGGCCGCCGAGAACGCCATCCCGGTTATCGACGCCAATATTATTCACAGTGTGCATTAAAGGAGGCTTTTATGCTGAACCCCGCCGTGACCATTAAAAACCCGTCAGCGATGACCTACCAGGCCATCCAGCAGCAGTTCAGGCAATGCCTGTCGGTGATGGACAAACTCAGCCAGGAGGGCTTTACCGTCAGTCAGTTTACCGTTGATGGCTATAGCCGTCCGACCATTATCCTGCGGCATGACCGACGGTGTGATGCCTTACATCAAAAGGGCCATGCCGTTCGCTATGCCCTGGGTACTGACCGTCAGGGCCGCTGGGAAAAATACCAGTTCCTGCAAGATAACTGCCGAATCACCTGGGAGGTACGTTAATCATGAAAACACGCCCTGTCCGTATTACCGCACGACAATCGGTTTATCTGGCAAAAACCGTGGATATTACCGAACAGGACTATGAAACCTATTTATCGATTTGCGAAAACTGCCGTGATTTTAATGAACAAGACCAGCGTCTTGGTGAAATAGCGGCCCGATACCACATGAATTTATTTGAGCATATTCAACACACTGACGCCCCTGAAGACATTATTTTCGAGCGCGTTTAATTCCCGACGTTGTTAATTAAAAGGTAAAAAAGATGGCAAAGAAAATAACGCGGCTTAAAGCCGCGGCGGGTGCCTGCACCCCGCAAACTCGTGAGCAGGTGATAAGCGATATTAAAAATCTGGGCGATATCCAGCGGGAAATGACCCGACTGGAGACGCAGATTAATGATGAAATTGCACGATTAACGCATCAGCATGCGGCTGATATTGAAGCCATGAAGGCCCGCATCACCCTGTTGCAAAAAGGTATCCAGACCTGGTGCGAGGCCAACCGGGAGGAGCTTACCCAAAACGGCAAAACCAAAACCGCCAACCTGATAACCGGCGAGGTGTCATGGCGTAACCGCCCGCCATCCGTTTCGCTAAAAGGAATGGACGATATCCTGCAGGCGCTGGAAGAAAACGGGCAACACCACTGCATTATTCGCAAGGCACAGGTGGATAAAAATGCCCTGCTAAAAAATCAGGATACCATCAGGCCCCTTAATATTCGCGGCATTACCTTTCATCACCAGCTTGAGGATTTCATTATTACGCCCTTCGGGCAGGAGGTGACCTCATGAGCTATCAGAAAATAAAACCTCTGCGCCGCCAGATTGAAAGGCACATAAACCGCGCCATGCATCACCTGCGGGCAGACCATTCTGCCGCCGCGTATTGTGAATTTCAACATGCCTTCGGGATACTGGCCGGACTCATCGTCGACTCAGATAAGGAAAACCCGTTATGAGCATTACCTGCATCAGCTGCCATCAGGCAACCCGTCACCTGAATCCTGCCCAGGCCCGGATTATCCAGCAACCGGAAAGCGGCGAGTGGGGAATTGACCTGCTGCTGGCCTGCCCACACTGCGGACAGCCTTATAGCGCCTGGATACTTAACTGGGATGTCGTGCCACTAAAAGGTATCACGACAAATTCGCCATCAACGCCACACACTCACAATAAACCCGCCGGTTAACGGGGAGGACATCGCCATGTGGATATTAATTTTGGCCATGTACGCCAGTCCTTATAGCGATAATGTTTTTTCCTCCCTGCATACACAGGATTTTGACACGGCAACCGCCTGTCAGCAGGCCGCCAGACTGTTTGCGAAAAAATTTGAAACCTTCAGGGATATTGATGCCAGGGCGATTTGCGTGAAGAAGTCATAGCGGAAAAGCGGCATGTAAACCATTCAATTGTATAATAACGCCATTCATTTTATAATCCTTCAAACCCCGAAGGATTATTTTTTGCTCACCGCATAAGGAAACCTGACCCCGACCACAACGATAAAGGACGTCACCGATGACCCGACAAAAGTACCTGCAGTTAATCCATATTGCCGCCCACCAGCTCAAACTGGATGACGCGACTTACCGCCAGATGCTGCACAGGCTGACGGGGAAAACATCGGCAAAAGCCCTGAATCCCGGTCAACTGGCGCAGGTGTTAAACGCCCTGAAGACACAAGGCTTCCGTATCCAGCCCCATCAAGCCAATACAAAAAAGCAGACCGACCGTCCGCAACTCCAGAAAATGCAGGCCCTGTGGCAGGCAATGGCCCAGGAGGGCATTGTCCGTGATGCGTCAGCAACAGCCCTGGCCCACTTTGTTAAACGGGAAACCGGCTGTGATTCGCCTTACTGGCTGGACAGCCAACAGGCCAGCCAGGTTATCGAGAAACTCAAGCAGTGGCAAAAGCGCGTGGCGAGGGCAGCATCATGCTAGAGAATACCTTTCGTAGCAAAGGGCCGGAGTTACTGGTTGAGCTGGCCGAACACACCGCCCAGACTGTCAGGCAGATTATCGATGTTGACCCTGCTGTCGCCAGCCAGATAGGTGATGCCGTCGCCAGTCAGATGATGGCGGTCTGGGGCGGGCAAAATGTCTATTTTCCAATGGGGTTGATGTGGAAAATTAATCAGCGTGACCGGGAGATATTTGCTGACTTCAACGGCCATAACCACCACGCGCTGGCGCGTAAATACAAAGTCTCGTTACAGTGGATTTATTCGGTAGTCAAACGGGTTAAAAAAGAAGAACTGGCCCGCATCCAGGGCAATCTGTTTGAAGATGAAGATAAGCCGCCTCGATGACTGTTTCTTGTTTCACACAGTGAAACGTCGGAGAGAAAAACATAACCTGTACACCAGATAGTGAGTATTGGTTTAATGCTAACCAGACAATAGAAGAATATTTCATATGCTCGATTCATCACTTGTTGTGCAATGAGGGTAAAATCCTCAACGTCATTAAAGGTGTTTACTAGTCTGTTTGCCATATGTATACAAGAATGTTCTGCGAGAAAGCACTAATGAGTCCTGGCAACACGAGGCGAAGGAGGATTGAATGATAGAGGCATCGCTGCTGAATCTGCCCTGGGCAACTCTGGTAACACTGGCCTCTGGCTACATCGGTTATTTTATTGCCAATGTTGGCTTGAAACAGCACCATAAGCCTGTTGATATCACGTTTACGACCCTGGTCTTTTGTCTTTTACCCGCCGGGCTTTATCATTCAGCAGTGTGGTTGGGGTTCAACACCTACATAGCATCTGTTCCGGCTGTTATCTCTGCTTTTATTGCAGGTTCGGTTTGGCGCAAATACGGCAAGAAATGGATGTATGGCCTCCTGCGGAAATATGATATATCGTGGTCTGACAGCACCCACTCTGCCTGGCAGAGGATGTTTGACCAGCGTGGCTACTATGTTTCGGAAGTCTATGTTTACCTGAAAAATGGCTTCCGCTTGCCTGTCTGTTCGCGTCCAGCGTGGCAATGGCACAGCAAAACCCTATCGATCAGCAGCTCAATCAATGCCTGAATAAAGAGTCCAGCACTGCCGGCATGTCACAGTGCTACAGCACGGCCAATAAGGCATGGGACAAAGAGATGAATGCGCAATATAGCCAGCTGATGAAGAAATTAACCGGTGAGCCCAAAGACAAACTGCGCAATGCGCAGCGCGCTTGGCTGGCCTACCGTGATAGCTGGACCGATGCCAGCCGCAGCTATTTCCTCAGCAGTCAGGGCTCCATGGCGGCGCTGTCAGTGGGCGCGCAGGGCGTTAGTCTGGTGCGCAACCAAGCGCTGATGCTGCAATCAACAAAGGCAGTTGCGCCAATCCCGATGATTGTTGATAAATGGGAGCGTTAAACACGCTTAGCGCTGGCCACGGTCAGCGCGCCCATTATTCACGGAGAAACCATGGCTGCCTACGCCTCGCCCCTCATTCTTATCTGCCTCGCCATCCTGAGCTACTTCGTCCACAACAGCGCCGTCACCATTTCGATTCTCATCTTGCTGGTGATTAAGCTCACGCCGCTGGCACAGTTCTTTCCCTACGTCGAAAAGCAGGGCATCCAGATTGGTATCATTATTCTCACCGTGGCCGTCATGGCACCGCTGGCAAGCGGCACGCTGCCGGCCTCGTCGCTGCTGAAATCCTTTGCTAACTGGCAATCAATCGTGGCGATTATCGTTGGCGTGTTTGTTGCCTGGCTCAGCGGTCGCGACGTCAGTTTAATGAGCGTGCAGCCGTCGGTGATTGGCGGGTTGCTGATTAGCACGGTGATTGGTGTGGCGTTCTTTCGCGGCGTGCCGGTCGGGCCGCTGATCGCGGCAGGGATTGTGTCGCTGTTTGTCACCACGAAGTAGCCTGCTGGACCATTCCGAAACGCCAAAAAGGGCGCATACTTTCAGAGTCAGTTGGCTATAATAGCCGTCACTCAACTTACGACTAATGAAGGAAAGCCAGATGAGTTTGAACCAGGTGCCTGCAGGTAAAGATCTGCCAGAAGATATCTATGTCGTCATCGAGATCCCGGCCAACGCCGATCCGATCAAATATGAAGTGGACAAAGAGTCTGGCGCCCTGTTTGTAGACCGTTTCATGTCTACCGCCATGTTCTATCCGTGCAACTACGGTTACATCAACCACACGCGGTCTCTGGATGGTGACCCGGTTGACGTGCTGGTGCCAACCCCGTATCCGCTGCAGCCAGGTTCAGTAATCCGCTGCCGTCCGGTGAGCGTGCTGAAGATGACCGACGAATCAGGTGAAGATGCCAAACTGGTAGCGGTTCCGCACACCAAATTGAGCAAAGAGTACGATCACATTAAAGATGTGAACGACCTGCCAGAACTGCTGAAAGCGCAGATCACCCACTTCTTCGAGCACTACAAAGATCTGGAAAAAGGCAAATGGGTGAAGGTTGACGGCTGGGACAACGTGGAAGCGGCTAAAGCTGAAATCATCTCCTCTTTCGAGCGCGCACAGAAGAAATAAGTTTTCTGTCAGCGCTGCCGCATCGCTATGTATGGCGATCGGCAGATAAAAAAACACCGCCCACTGGGCGGTGTTTTTATTTACGCTTCTGCGGCGTCATCGCGCCGTAACCAGTCGCCACTCGCGATGCGGGTGCGACCGGCAATCGAACGCTGATACACGTACAGCCAGGCGCTGCCGTAGGGCGTCTGGATCAGCTGGCGCTTATACTTGCCGTTCTTGCTGCGCAAGGCATCCAGCTCGCCGAGGGTGCTGGCGTCGATGCGATACACTTCGCAGTACACCGTGCCGTCTCCCTCAACCACGCCCGGATAGTGACCGAGATTGTAGAGCGCAAACCCTTCAATCTGATGGTCGCCGAGCCATTGCGCATTGGTCATCCAATAACTATTTCCCTGTTTGCGCCGTAAACTGCCGTAGACAATTATTCGCATTGCTAAAACTCAAACTGATAGAGCAAATCCAGTGCCTGATCGAGACCCGACACGGCTTCCAAATAGAGTTTGGGCATCAGGCGATAACGCAAAGTGAGCGTCGCCAGTGAATCAAATATGCCAACACCGTATTTTACCTGCAGACCCGGCAGCACATAACCACTCACCTGCACCTGCTGGCTGTCGCCGACACCGGTGGTATCAAGCGCAAGGTTACTGACGCCGAAGGCCTCGCCGATTTTACCCATAACCTGACCACTTTGTACAACCCCCAGTCCAATCAGCGCCGAGGTTAAGGCATTGCTGTCGCCATCGCTGCTGAGTCCCTGACCGCGTAACAGATAAGACAGCGCCTCCTGCTGCGACATCGCCGGGTCGGAGAAGACTTCCACCTTCGGCTCGTCGGCCAGCCCGCTGACGCGCAGACCGGCTGTCACATCATCCTCGGTGGCTTCCGGGTTACGAATCGCCTCTAGGTTGACGTACGGCTGATCCGGCGGACCGGCGAACTGCAGCTCACCTTTACGCACAATCAGATCCTGACCATACGCGTGGAAACGGCCGGAAGGAATATTGATTTGTCCGTTTAAGCCCAGGCCGGTTTTATCCTGCACCAGTTTGAGATCGCCATTGAGGCGCGCTTTCAGGCCAAAGGCCGAGAGGCGCACATCGTTGCCGACGTGGATCACCAGATTGCTGTTGATCGGGATCGCGGCGGTTTTCGGCTGAATCGGCTTGAGGTTCTCATCCAGCATCACCTCATCCGACGACACGCCGGTAGCGCTCTCCTGCACTTCCTGCACCGTAATGCGCGCCCACGGAATATCAACCTTGCCGTCAAGATTAAACGCCGCCGGTGTGGCTTCAAACGCTAGGTCCGGCGAAACGTCCATCCGCACCATCGGCGGAACGGTAACACGAATACGGCTACCCTGCGCAGTAACGCGCGCGCGCCAGTTATCCAGCTGGCTCCAGTCCGCGTTGCCGCCCAGATTGAGGTTACCCTGCTGCGTCTGGATCAGGCCGTTGAGCGTGGAACTCATGCCGTTAAACACTAGATTGAGATTGGCCGAGGTGAGATCGACCGGCATAAAGCTGCCATCCACATCAACATCGCTCAGCCCGAGCTGACCAAAGATCTGCGGCTGCTGCAGCGTGCCGCCGAGACGCAGATTGCTGTTGAGGTTGCCTTTGATCTTCTCGCCCTGCATCAGCGCCGGATTAAGCATCGCCAGCGAAATGTTGCTGATGCCGATGTTGCCTGACAGCTGGCGGCGATTCTCCGGAGCGGCGATCTGCACGTTGCCGCTCAGCTGACCGTTATTAACGATGTGAATCAGCCAGTCGAGCTGCGCGCGTCCGTTACGCAGCGCCGCATTCAGGTTGAGCGTGTCGAAGGCGATCGGCAGGTTATTCCCCTGCACATCCTGCACCACTTTTACGCCGTTTCCTTTAAGCGACACCGTGCCGGTCGGCAGCGCGCCGTCGGCGGTCCAGTTAACGCGCGCATCACCGCTGAATACGCCGTTCAGCTGGGTGGCATCGGTGAGGAACGGCTTGATCATCGCCAGATCGAAGCGGTTCAGCACCACGTGCGCATGACCGCTGGCACCGGCCTCGATCGGCTCCGGCACGCACAGCTGCGCGTTGGGGTTTTGCCAGCAGTGCGGCCCGATGGTGGCGCTCTGTTTGCTGTTCAGGTAGTCAATCGTCATCGCGCGCGTCAGGCGCCATTCGCCCACCGGCGTGTCAAAACGCGTATTGTTGAGATTGCCCTGCCAGCGCTGCGTCTGGCGATCAAAGCTGCCGTTGAGCGCCAGCTGGCCGGAGACCGGCTCGCCCTGCACGTTGAGTTTCAGCTGGTGCTGCTTCTCGTTACCGTCGGCGTTGAGCGTCAGCAGGCTGATCTTAAGCGCGTCCTGCTGTAGCTGCTCCACGCGCAGCTGCAGTTTACCGGCGACCTGATCGCTGGATTTCACATCGCTCTGCAGCGTGACGCAGCGGATCTGCAGCTGCTGCCAGCGCAGGCCGCTGGCGGTAAGATCGGCCAGCAGCTGGGGCGCCTGCAGCGTACCGCGCGCCTTGATGGTGCCTTTGGCTACGCCGCCCAGGCCCGGCAGCGCGTTATCCAGATGCGGCGCATCGACACTGGCGTCCAGATTTAGCGCGTCGCTCAGTTCGCCCTTCACGTCGAGATGGTTGCGCCCCAGCGCGATGTCAATGCCGGGGATTTTCCACTGATTGTAACTGTTGCCGGTCAGCGTGCCTTCGGCGCTCACCGCGTTCTGCTTCACATTGCCCTTCAGCGCCAGCTGCGGCACGCTGAGCTGCCAGCTACCGCCGTACAGGCTGCCGCGCGTGGTGATTTTACCGTCAAGCTTCGCCGGCCAGTCAGGATACTGTTTAGCGGTATTGATGCCCGCCAGCGTCAGTTCGCTGCGCCAGCTGATGGCTTTGCTCCAGTCCACCAGCGCGCTGAGGTCAATGTTGCCCTGTAGGGCCGCCACGCGCAGTTTATCCAGGCTGAACTGCTGCACGTTGCCTTTACCGTCCAGCGTAATGGTGGCGGGCGGCACCGCTTCGCCCTTCACCGCGGTGCGCAGCGACATCACGTAGTCGGTGGCTTTGCCGCTGAACTGGTAGTCGAGATTATCCGCCTGATACTGCACCGGACCGGTCAGCGGCCAGCGCAGCTGCGGGCTGGTGAGTTTGAGTGACAGCGGCAGACCGGCGACCGCCGGCTGCGCGGCGGCGTCCAGCTGGGCGCGCACCGGTCCGGAGAGATTCAGGCCCAGCTTCAGCTCGTCACGCATCGCCCCGGCGAGGTTCAGTTTGATCTTCTCGCCTTTAATCGGATCGAGATTCAGCGAACCGTTGAGCACAACATTGACCGGCCAGTTATCCGCCAGCCGGGCATCGCCGCTGGCGTTGAGCTGCCCCTGCGGCGAGTCTATGTCAAAGGTCTCCAGCTGCACATGCCGGTCGGTGGTTTTGGCCTTCAGCAACAGACGCGTAATCGCCACATCCGTATCGCCGGTGATGCGCAACTGCTCACCCAACAGCTGCTGCACGTTGATGTCGAGCGGCAGCTGGAAATCCGGCAGTGCCGGCAGCAGCGGCTCGGCAAACATCGCCTGCAGCGTTTCGCCCAGCGGTTTCTCATCCGGCTGCGGCAGCTGCACTTTAGGCTGCACCACCTGTTCGTCCGCCACTTTCGCCGCCTTCGGCAGCGCGATCAGCAGGCTCTGGATATGGGTGGGATTGAGCGTCAGCGCGCGATCCTGCCACTGCAGGCCGCTGGTGAAGTCGAGCAGCGAAATGGCGGTGTCATCGACTTTTACGTTGATGTTATGCAGGCTGACCCGGCTCAGGGTAATCGGGTATGGTGTGCTGAGATTGCTGCTGCCGCTCTCCTCTTCCGGCGGCGGCGCACTGGCGGGCGTCATTTTTTTGCTGTCGACCACCACGCTGACGTCCTGCAGCGCGATATCGTTCACGCACACCGAGGAGTGCAGCAGGCAGTTGAGGTTGAGCGCCAGATGGAAGCGCCCGGCATCCACGCTGACGCCCGGCATCTGGTACTTCACGCCGCTCAGCGTCAGATCGCGCCAGCCGCCTTCCACCTTATTGATCGACAAGCCCGGCACCCAGCGATCGGCACTTTTAAACAACAGATGCAATCCGGGCGTGGTGCCCACCAGAAACGCCACGCTGGCCAACAGCACCAGCATGAAAATACCGATACCGATCAGGACCTTTTTCCACAGCTTCATAGTTCAGGCCCCAGTCCTACATAAAATTGCAATCCATGCTCCTTGTCGTCACCAATCGGGCGCGCGATATCAAACTTGATCGGCCCTACCGGAGAAGACCAGCGAACGCCGAAGCCTGCACCGGTTTTAACATTACTCTGCTTGATGTTGTTGACCGCTTCACCGGAGTCGACGAATACCGCGCCCCACCATTTGCCAGAGACATTGTACTGATACTCGAGCGAGCCGGTGGCCAGCTTTGAGGCACCGGTGAGTTTGCCTTCGTCATCGCGCGGCGAGATATCTTCGTATTTGTAGCCGCGAATGCTGCGATCACCGCCGGCGAAGAAGCGCAGATCGGGCGGCACTTTTTCGAAGTCGTTGGTTTCAATCCAGCCAAGGTTACCGCGCGCCACAAAGCGATGCTTCTCGCCCAGCGTGCGGATCCACACGTTCTGCGCCTGCAGAATCAGGAAGTCGACGTCCGAGCCCCAGGTGGTGTCCGACACGTCTACCGAGTAGCGCTGTGAATCGCCCCAGGTCGGCATCAGGCCGCCGCGCGAACGGGTGCGGTTCAGGCTGACGCCCGGATAGAGCAGCATGGTGGTGTTGGTGACATTGCCCTGAGTAAAGTGGTCGAGACTCCAGCGCAGGTTAACCGCGCGCTGCCAGCCGGAGCTGCTGTCCCAGTTACGCGACATCGCCAGCGTAGTGTTGTCCGATTTGGTGTCGTTGAGATCGGTGCGTTTCAGGCCGCCGGAGAAGGTGTAGTACTGCTCCAGTGGGCTTTTCAGCAGCGGCACTTTATAGCTGAGATCAAGCTGCTGCTCCGGCGCGGAGATATAGGCGCTGGAGGTCAGGCTGTGGCCGCTGTCGTTGATCCACGGCTTTTTCCACGTGCCTTTCAGCCGCGGTCCGACGTCCGTCGAGTAACCGACACCGGCTTCGATGGTGTTCTCCACGCGCGGCGACACGGCGGCGCTGAGCGGCAGCACTTTAGTCTGGCGCCCTTTATCGAACTCGGGTGCCACGACGACAGAATTAAACCAGCCGGTGGCGGAGAGGCGACGATTGAGTTCGGCCAAATCGCGCGAGCTGTAGGGATCGCCCTTTTTGAACGGCACCAGATTGCGCAGATAGGCTTCGTTGATTTGCGAGCCTTCAAAGCTGACATCGCCGAAGCGATAGCGCGGGCCGCTGTCGTAGTCGATATCCCAGAACGCTAAGCGCCGTTCTACCGAGACACCAAGCTGGCTCTGCTTAAAGTCACCGTCAAAGTAACCATTACGCAGCGCCAGGCTGGAGAAGCCGTTTTTGAATTTATCGTAGTCGCCGTGATTGAGCTGACTGCCGACTTTCGGCCTGCCCTGTTTCACCCACGCCTGATAATCAGGATCGTCTTTTGCCGCGCCTTCCACCACGATGGTGCTGCCGCCAATCTTCACCGGCTCACCGGCGGTGACGCGGGCAATCAGCACCGGACGCCCTCCCTGCGGCGGTGCCGGACGTGACTCAAAGTCGATCTGCGGCTCGTAATAGCCCAGCGCACGCAGACCTTCTTTGATCGCGGCAGCCACGCGCGCCTGGAAACTGCCGTCGTTCGACACCTCGTCACTGCCGGTAGTGGACAAGCGCGCCCTGACGTTTTTCTGTAATTCCCCGGTCAGGCCTTCCAGCTGCAGTCGCACTTTGGCTGCCTCAACAGCAGGTGCGGCAAGCAGCAGGCTGGCCAAGCAATAAGCATGAAATCGCGGCACGCGTACTCCTGTTAATAATGCCTGCCCCTATTCCGCAGGGGCGTTAACTCTGGTGGAAAGGGTATCACCACATCTTGCATACCCATCAGCATAGCCGCTCTTTTTTGCGAGCGGCTGTGTAAAAACGGCCGCTAAGCCAAATCGACTGCTATTGTCGGTAAATGTGCGTACCGATACAACAACGAAGCCGCGCTTCTGCGCACCGCCAGCCGCCACTCGGATTAATCCGAGCCGGCCAATCACGCCGCTGGCGGCAGCAATAGCGCTGCTGCTATAATCAGCGACCAGCAGGCCTCGCCTGCACGCATTTCTGCCCCGACGTTAACGTGACTTTGTCGAACTGGCGCAGACATTTTTGGCACGGATAGTCTTGTTTGACGGGTAAGTACCGGATGTACGCCTCTTCGCGCTGCCCAGGCCAAAAATGACAAGTGATTAACCCAACGGATCTTTTATGCTTGATAGCCTGCTTGTCATTCTTTTACTGATCGTAATCAGTTCATTTTTTTCTCTGTCGGAGATCTCGCTGGCGGCTGCCCGCAAGATCAAACTGAAACTGCTGGCCGATGAAGGCAACATCAACGCGCAGCGCGTGCTGAAGATGCAGGAACAGCTAGGCATGTTCTTCACCGTGGTACAGATTGGCCTCAACGCCGTCGCGATTCTCGGCGGTATCGTCGGCGATGCGGCGTTTTCACCCGCCTTCAGCAGCCTGTTTATTCTGTTTGCCGACCTGACGCCGAAACGCGTCGGCATGATCGCGCCGGAAGCCATTGCGCTGCGCATTATCAATCCGATGCGCTTCTGCCTGCTGATTTTCCGCCCGCTGGTGTGGCTATTCAATAGCCTGGCAAACGTGTTCTTTCGCATCTTTAAGCTGCCGATGGTGCGTAAAGATGACATCACCTCGGATGACATTTACGCGGTGGTAGAAGCGGGCGCGCTGGCCGGCGTGCTGCGCAAGCAGGAGCACGAGCTGATCGAGAATGTTTGAGCTGGAATCACGCACCGTGCCTTCGTCAATGACCTCGCGTGAAAACATCGTGTGGTTCGATCTGCACGAAGACGAAACCAGCCTGAAAACCAAAATCGCGCAACACCCGCATTCGAAGTTTCTGGTGTGCGACGGCGATATCGACCATATCGTCGGTTACGTTGATTCCAAAGAGCTGCTGCTGCGCGTGTTGGGCAACCAGAGCATGACGCTCAACAGCGGCGTGCAGATTCGTTCGGCGCTGATTGTGCCGGACACGCTGACGCTGTCAGAGGCGCTGGAGAGCTTTAAAACCGCCGGCGAAGACTTCGCGGTGATCATGAACGAATATGCGCTGGTGGTCGGGATTATCACGCTCAACGACGTGATGACTACGCTGATGGGTGATCTGGTCGGTCAGGGACTGGAAGAGCAGATTGTGGCGCGTGACGAGAATTCCTAGCTGGTGGAAGGCGGTACGCCGATTGATGACGTCATGAGCGTGCTGGATATCGACGAGTTCCCGCAGTCCGGTAACTACGAGACCATCGGCGGCTTCATGATGTATATGCTGCGTAAGATCCCCAAACGCACCGATTTCGTCAAATTATCCGGCTACAAATTCGAGGTGGTGGATATCGACAGCTACCGCATCGACCAGCTGCTGGTGACGCGCATTGATGACCTCCCGCCGGTGCTGAATGTGTCGAAGAGTACGCTGGATAAGTCTGAAGGGCCTGCCGCGTAGCAGTGATCGTGCGGTTACAGAAAGATTCAGGGCGCCAGCGGCGCCCTTTCTTTCGCTTAGTTGTACTCGGCTTGCAGCCGCAGCACCTGGCGGTTGATTTCTGACATCACGCTAAGGTGCTGTTTATCCTTGACGTGCGGCAACATGACTTTGCCTTTGTCGAACTCAAACGCGCCAACATCCTTGATGTACAACCTTCCTTTAAATAGCGTCTTTACATATCTCGCAATTTGCAGCGGATTATAACGCTGGAAGATCTTCATGCTGTTTAACATCCTAAACAGATGTAATACGCTTCGCCGTTGCCAAATTCGGTACGAGCCCTTGAAGCGCAAATGAGGCATAACCATAGAACATGATTCCTTGCCGATGTTCCGAAAAAATGGATTTTTTACTAAATTGACACATCATTACAGAGAACTCTGTCATAAAGATCACAAAATACAGTATAAACCTTCATTGGTTAAGGAATTGTGGCATGGGTTACAAAGCTGCTATCTCATCGCGACAGGCGCATTATCCACGCCTAATATTGCAAAAACATGAATAACTGGTCGGATCACTAAGGAGCATTACCATGCGTTTGGCACATTCCGTGATAGCCCTGGCGCTGCTGCTGCCCAGCCTTGCCTCAGCTCACGCGTTTAAGGTTGGCGAGCGCGTACCGGCGGTCGGCGTTAACGACAAAGGAGAACTGCTGTATCAGCAGGAGAAGTTTCGCTACCAGCCCTGGAACAGCGCCCAGCTGAGTGGCAAAGTGCGGGTTATCCTGCACATTGCCGGACGCTCGTCAGCCAAAGAACAGAACGCCGCGCTGATTGAAGCCATCAAAGCCGCTCAGCTGCCGCACGACCGCTACCAAACCACCACGGTGGTTAATACCGATGATGCCATTCCCGGCACCGGTATGTTTGTACGCAGCAGCATTGAGAGCAATAAACAGCAGTATCCGTGGTCGCAGTTCATTGTCGACAGCAACGGCAACGCGCGGAAGGCGTGGCAGCTGGAGAAAGGCGGTTCGGCGATTGAGATTCTGGACAAGACCGGCCATGTGCGTTACGCCAAAGACGGTCCGCTGACGCAAGATGAAGTGCAGCAGGCGATGAAACTGATCCATCAGCTGCTGCAGGCGTGATCGCGCCACAGCGGGTGGCGCGCACAGAGTATCAGAACAGCGAGACGCGGAAGCCCGGATTCAGGAACGACTCGCGCGGCGCGTAGTCGAGGGTTTTGCCCTGCCAGTCATGCACGTGTGCGCCAGCGGCAATCGCCACCGCATGGCCGGCACCGGTATCCCAGATATTGGTCGGCCCGAAGCGCGGATAGAGCTGCGCCTTGCCCTCTGCCACCAAGCAGAACTTGAGCGAGGAGCCGATAGCGGTGGTCTGGTGCTCCCCCAGCTGGGTCAGATACTCCTTCAGCTCTTCGTCTTTATCGGCGTGCGAACAGCTCACCACCACCAGCAGCGGCCGCGCTTCACGCACGTGGATCTGCGTGATGTGGCCGCCCTCTTCTTTCCACGCTTTGCCTTCGGCCGCAGAATACATCACCCCCAGCGCCGGCGCGTACACCACGCCCAGCACCGGTTTGCCGTGCTCAATCAGCGCGATATTGACCGTGAACTCGCCGTTACGCTTGATGAACTCTTTGGTGCCGTCGAGCGGATCGACCAGCCAGTATTGCTGCCAGTGCTGACGCACATCCCAGCCGGGTGGATCCTCTTCCGACAGCACCGGCACGTCAGGCGTCAGCGCCGCTAAGCCCTGCACGATAACCTGATGTGCCGTCAGATCGGCCGCCGTGACCGGTGAATCATCCGATTTACGCGTCACGTCCAGCGGTTGTGCGCCATTGTAGACCTGCATAATGGCATCGCCCGCGCTTCGCGCCAGCTGGCAAATTTTATCTAACATTGTTCACCTCATTTCGGCTGATGCTGCCGCTGAAACCCCGGCAGCCCGTCTCCAGATATTTTAGCAGGTGCGCTGTGACAGCCGCAGCTAAGCGTATTCGCTTTTATTATCAATATTATAGTTCGGTCGTGGCAGCTATGGCGCAATGCTGAATGGCAGGCACTCCGTCAGCTTCCGCAGAAAAGAGGCAAAATCCCGAGCCTCATCACAAATTGAAATGATAATTCGTCATGGTTTTACATTATTTTGAGAGGACCATTAAAGCGAACAAGGAGCAAGCCATGTTCAAAGCGAGCATGTCGTTACTGGCACTGTGCGTTGCAGCCGCCACGGTGCAGGCTGCCACGGTGGATTTACGCATTCTGGAAACCACCGATCTGCACAGCAACATGATGGATTTCGATTACTACAAAGACACGCCGACCGAAAAGTTTGGTCTGGTGCGCACCGCCACGCTCATCCAGCAGGCGCGTGACGAAGTACCAAACAGCGTGCTGGTGGATAACGGCGACATTATTCAGGGCAGCCCGCTGGGTGATTACATGGCGGCCAAAGGCCTGCAGCCGGGTGAAATCCATCCGGTGTATAAAGCCCTTATATACGCTGGATTACGCGGTAGGTAATCTGGGCAACCACGAATTTAACTACGGCCTGCCCTATCTGCAGCAGGCAATTGCCGGGGCACGTTTTCCTTACATCAACGCCAACGTTATCGATGAAACCAGTGGCAAACCGCTGTTTACCCCCTATTTAATTAAAGAAACCACGGTAAAAGACCGCGACGGCAAGCCGCATACGCTGAAAATCGGCTATATCGGCTTCGTACCATCGCAGATTATGGTGTGGGATCGCAACAATCTGCAGGGTAAAGTGCGCGTTGATGACATCACCGAGACAGCGAAGCGCTATGTGCCGGAAATGCGCGCAAAAGGTGCTGAAATAATCATCGCCATTCCGCACTCCGGTCTGAGCAGTGAGCCGTACCATGCCATGGCGGAAAACTCGGTGTATTACCTCAGCCAAGTGCCAGGCATCAATGCCATCCTGTTTGGCCATGCGCACGCGGTGTTCCCCGGCAAAGAGTTTGCGGCGATTAAAGGCGCGGATATCGCTCAGGGTACGCTTAATGGCGTACCGGCGGTGATGCCCGGCATGTGGGGCGATCATCTCGGGGTGGTCGACCTAGTGCTGAAAAATGACGGCGGCAACTGGCAGGTGACCTAGGGCAAAGCCGAAGCGCGGCCAATTTACGATGCGGTAGCGAAAAAATCGCTGGCGGCGGAAGATGCCGATCTGGTGAAAGTGCTGGCCGACGATCATCGCGCCACGCGTGAGTTTGTGGCAAAACCGATCGGCAAGTCGGCGGATGTGATGTACAGCTACCTGTCACTGGTGCAGGACGATCCCACCGTGCAGATCGTCAATAATGCGCAGCGTGCTTACGTCGAACGCTTCATTCAGGGCGATCCCGATCTGGGCCGCTTACCGGTGCTCTCGGCAGCGGCACCGTTTAAAGCCGGCGGTCGTAAGAACGACCCGGCCAGCTACGTTGAAGTGGAAAAAGGCGATCTCACCTTCCGTAATGCCGCCGATCTCTATCTCTACCCGAATACGCTGGTGGTGATGAAAGTCAGCGGCGCGCAGGTGAAAGAGTGGCTGGAGTGCTCGGCAGCGCCGTTTAATCAGATCGACGTGCATCGTCGTCAGCCGCAGTCGCTGATCAACTGGGATTTCCGCACCTACAATTTTGATGTGATCGACGGCGTGCAGTATCAGATCGATGTGACGCAACCGGCGCGCTACGACGCCAAGTGCCAGCTGATTAACCCGGCGGCATCACGTATTCAGGATCTGCGCTGGCAGGGCAAACCGATCGATCCCAAAGCGACCTTCCTCGTTGCCACCAATAATTACCGTGCCTGGGGCGGCAAATTTGCCGGTACCGGCGAGCAGTATGTCGCGTTTGCCTCGCCGGATGAGAACCGCTCGGTGGTGGCCGCCTACATCAGCAACGAAACCCGCACTCACGGCGCGGTGCAGCCACAGGCCGATCACAACTGGCGGCTGGCACCGATCGCCAGCGCAACGCCGCTGGATATTCGCTTTGAGACCGCGCCGGCCGCAAAAGCCACGCAGTTTATTGAGAAGTATGCTGATTATCCGATGAAAGCCGTCGGCAGTGACGAAACGGGCTTTGCAATCTGGCAGGTAGATCTACAGAAGCAGGCAGAGAATAAATAGTGACCGCGGGCGCCAGATACGGCGCCCGCCTTGTATTACAGAATTTCCAGCAGCTCGACTTCGAAAATCAGGGTGCTGAATGGCGGGATGGAGGCACCCGCGCCGCGCTCGCCGTAAGCGAGATTGTGCGGAATGGCCAACTCCCACTTCGAACCAACCGGCATCAGGATCAGCGCTTCAATCCAGCCGGCAATCACACCGCTGACCGGGAATTCAGCCGGTTCGCCACGGGCAACGGAGCTATCAAACACAGTGCCGTCAATCAGCTTACCGGTGTAGTGCACGCGTACGCGATCCTGACGTGATGGGATCGGGCCATCGCCCTGGGTAATGACGCTGAACTGCAGACCGGATTCGGTGCTGCTCACGCTTTCACGCTGTGCATTCTGCTCGAGGAACTGCTGGCCTTCAGCCGCCATGGCTTCGACGCGCTCACGACGTACGCCTTCGGCACGCTCGTGGACTTCACGCAGCGCACGGTGTACCACGTCAACCGGAACTGCCGGTGAGTTCCCTTCCAGCGCGTCGCGCAGGCCTGCAAGCAGCGCTTCTGGCTGCAGACCCTGCAGTCCAGACTCTTGCAGCTGCTGACCAACCTGTAAACCGATACCGTAACTTGCTTGTGATTCGACGCTGTCAAATGAAGGGGTCGTCATCTTGTTTCCTTAATCCCGGAGAAAATAGAACCGGCAGCATAACAGCGCAGGCGGCTGGCGTAAAATCTCGCGCGCCGCGGATGACATTTCCCGGGGAAAGAGAAACAATATGCAGGTCAAATTTTTCAATGCTGGCAGGCACTTCGCGCCCGCTTTGCCCATACTATAGAACAAGAGAGCATCCATGGGCCAAATCGCCCCACGACGTCGCAGGACGCGCGCACCGCGTACCTTATTTTCCCGGTTGCAACGCTGGCTGCCTGACAGGCGCGTCACTACCGCCAGCGAGGAGGAGGAAAGAATGGCTTCTGAAACCCCGTCGCGTATACCCGCTGTGCTGCAGCGCATCTGGCACGTGCTGGATAACGTACGCTGGATGGATCCGCTGCCGCCGCTGCACCGACGCGGTATCGTTATTGCCCTGCTGGTGATGCTGCTGGCGTTTCTCTGGCCTACCAGCACGCCGCAGTATCCGGTAGAGCGTCCGGCAGAGAGCTGCGGCAAAGAGGTGCCGATGCAAGCGGAAATCTACGATAACAATGCGCAGCCGCCGCAGAATACGACGCCGAAGAGTGATGCCCAGGGCGAATGGCACAGCTATACCGTGGCATCGGGCCAGACGCTGGCGCAGCTGTTCCGTGACAACAATCTGCCGGTCAATGATGTGTTCGCCATGGCGCGGGTGGAAGGCGATGGACAGCCGCTGAGCGCGCTGCAGAGTGGTCAGCAGGTGAAGATTCGTCAGAACGCGCAGGGCGTGGTGACCGGCTTAACGGTCGAGAGCAGTAACGGTCCGGTGCTGTTTACCCGCCAGCCGGACGGCAGCTTTATCCGCGCGCAGTAAGCGACAGAAACAAAAACGCCGGCACAAGGCCGGCGCTTTCAAACTAAGTAAAAAATTACTCAGCTACTACATTCACAACCAGTTTCGCGAACACTTTGCTGTGAACCTGGAAGTCAACTTCGTGCTCACCGGTGGTGCGCAGAACGCCGTTTGGCAGGCGAACTTCGCTCTTCGCTACTTCAACGCCAGCTGCAGTGACTGCATCAGCGATGTCGCGGGTACCGATGGAACCGAACAGTTTACCTTCGTCGCCTGCTTTAGACGCGAGAGTAACGGTGCCCAGTGCGTTGATTTTCTCTGCACGTGCGTTAGCAGCAGCCAGAACGTCAGCCAGTTTGGCTTCCAGTTCAGCGCGACGCGCTTCGAATAACTCAACGTTTTTCTTGGTAGCAGGAACAGCTTTACCCTGTGGAACCAGGAAGTTACGAGCGTAGCCCGCTTTAACGTTAACCTGATCACCCAAGCTGCCCAAGTTTGCTACTTTATCAAGCAGAATAACTTGCATTACCTTATCCTCTTAAAGTCGTTAATGCACAGTTGCCGATTACTGATGACGATCAGTGTACGGCAGCAGAGACAGGTAACGCGCGCGCTTGATAGCACGAGCCAGCTGACGCTGGTATTTTGCACAAGTACCGGTGATACGGCTTGGAACAATCTTGCCGCTTTCAGTGATGTAGTTTTTCAGCGTTGCGATATCTTTATAATCGATCTCTTGAACGCCTTCCGCGGTGAAACGGCAGAACTTGCGACGACGGAAATAACGTGCCATTTGGCTAGTCTCCAGAATCTATCAATTCAATCTGCTCGGCATGTAACACAAGTTTGCTCTGGCCATTGCGTGCCTGATGGCAGCTAATAAAACCTTCGAGTGTGAGTTGCGTGCCGACCGTTATATGTCGAGTAATCGCCTGATGGGCGCTGCCGCTGATAATCACCGGCATCTGACACCAGGCTTGCCGGTGAAACCCGGCTTCCTCCTGCACAGAACGATGCTCAAGCACGAACTGGCAGTGAGGAATCCCTGACGGACTGACTTTTCGAACTGGCGTCTTGCACACAGTGCCAGACAGGCGCAGCCGATTGGCCGTCATCGTGGATTACTCTTCAGAATCCCCAGCATCTGAGTCTTCTGCCGATTCGTTAGCGAAGTCTTCGCGGCGCTCACGACGCTCGTCTTTCGCTTTAACCATCGGAGAAGCTTCAGTTACCGCGTGCTTAACGCGCATAACCATGCTGCGGATAACGGCGTCGTTGAAGCGGAAGTTAGTTTCCAGCTCGTCGATCACTTCCTGTGGTGCTTCTACGTTCAGCAGAACGTAGTGTGCTTTGTGCAGTTTGTTGATCGGGTAAGCCAGCTGACGGCGACCCCAGTCTTCCAGACGGTGGATCGTGCCCTGTGCACCAGTGATAGCACCAGTGTAACGCTCGATCATGCCCGGAACCTGCTCGCTCTGGTCAGGATGGACCATAAATACGATTTCGTAATGACACATCGATAGCTCCTTACGGATTATTCAGCCTCCTGTCAGGGTCAGCTGCGGCCCACGGAAGCAAGGAACGTTATAAGTTGCGAATCACCCAAAAGATGAAACACACCTCTGAATGCAGCTGAAAAATTGACGCGTAATCATACTGACCTCGCCGGGGAAACTCAAGCGCACAATTCATCAAATTGTCGCCGTCGTGCCAGGCGGGGACCCCTTTTGTGCTAAGGATTGAAATTCAGCAGGTTAGTCGGAGATTGTTCAAAATAACTGAAAGAGGCGTTCAGCACGACGATCTGGCATCGTATTGGTGAAGAACTAAACTATCTACAGGCGCAACGGTTTGGCTTAATCAGCGCGCCTGAGAGTGAAATCCCTGGAGTGAGGAGTCGATTATGAAAGCTGTCATTATCGCCACTTTACTGGGTCTCTTCCTGTCTACCCCCGCTCTTGTCAGCTCCGCTGACCAGGCGCTGCAGATGAGAAGTAACAGCAGCAAAGCGGCTTCAGGCTATGTCTACGTTAACCGGCTGGATGCGCCAGGCGGGTAACCCGGTCAGCGCGAACACCAGCGCCGCCGACCGTTTGTCGTCACAACTGTAGTCCGGCCTGTCTTAAGGGCTGGCGTGATCCATGCCGCCAGCCCGTTCCGTTTTACAAATGATGTTTAAAGAAACTGACCAGCGCGGTGAGTGCCGGCGGCGTGATTTTATGCCCGATCTGCTTTTCCGCCAGAAAGGTGAGCCGGCTGTCGAGTTGCGCCTCGCGCAACGCCTTCTCCAGCCGTACCGTTTCGGCAAACGGTACGACTTCATCCGCTTCACCGTGCCATAACAGCAGCGGACGGTTAGCCAGCTGCGCCAGCTGCTGACAGGGATCGTAGGCCGCCAGCGGGGCCAGCCGCGCCTGTAACGCCTCTTTTTGCTCTAGCGTGTGCGCCACCAGCAGCGGGAACAGCGTCTGACTGAGCTGCATGAAGTAGCCGGAGCCCATCAGACAGGCAACGCTGTGCAGGTGTGGATAGCGCGCCATCGCGCCCAGCGCGGTCATGCCGCCCATTGAGGCGCCGGCAATGGCGAAACGCTCGTCCGCCACCCAATCGTTGTCGCGCAGCGCCGCTTCCAGCAGCGGCACTTCACCTATGTTCTGGCGCAAAATCTCCCAGAAGTGCGTCATGTGCGCGTCGGTATCACCGTTGTAGCGCGCGCCGTGCATCTCTGCATCCGGCATCACCACGCGGAAACCGGCCTGCGCCAGCACCACGGCAAAGTAGCTGTACACCTCTTTGGACGAGGTAAATCCGTGATAAACCAGGATGGTGGGTAAGCGCGCCAGCCGCTGTCCGGCCGGTGCCGCGTGAATACACTCAATGCCCGCCAGGTTCTCCGTTGCCAACTCAATCATACCGTCTCCGTTGAGAATGATTATCACTGGTCTCAGTGTACGTGCTGCCGGCCAAAACGCGAGTCACATCACATTTATTTCGATTAATTTCTGCCCTAAACATTTGCCGCATTTTGCCGTTGATCCTGTACCCCTCCAGTTATTTATTAAAGGTACTTTATGAAGCGTCTCTCTCTCAGCGCCATGAGTCTCGGAATTAAGCTGTCTGTATTGACGTCTTTCAGTGTGGCAATTGTGCTGTTTGCCCTGACGTTAACGCTCAGCCATAACGCCGCGCGCCAGCTGGAGCAGCTGGCTGTCGACGATATGCAAAACCAGGTGCTCGGCATTAATGAAATGGCCACGATGTTTAACGCGACCTTATCGGAAGAAGTGGCGAACTATACCCGGCTGTTTCAGAGCTTTTTACCCAAACGATTCAGCCGTGACGACAGCTCACGCATTCAGGTGGGATCGTTCAGTACGCCGACGCTGCGTGCCGGGCTGAAAACCCTCAACCTCGATCAGATCGCCGTGGACGATTTTCTCGATAGTACTTGTGCAGTCTCCACCATTTTTGTGCGCGACGGCGAGGATTACATTCGCATCGCGACCTCACTGAAGAAAGAGGATGGCAGTTGCGCGGTGAGCACCCAGCTTGATCGCAGCAGCGCGGCGTGGCGCAGCGTGAATAAGGGCGAAGTGTATCGCGGCCTGGCGACGTTGTTCGGCCATCGCTACATCAACCCAATACTAGCCGGTGCAGGACGACAGCGGCGCAGTGATCGCCATTCTGTTTGTTGGCGTGCAGATTGATAAACAGTACGCGCTGATGCGGGAGAAATTGCTAGCGCGACGTCTCGGCGACAGCGGCAGCTTCTTCGTGCTGAACGGCACGCCGGGCAGCGCACAGGGCCAGTATCTGTTTGCCCGTCAGTCAGAAGGCAAGCTGCCGGACTGGGATCGCAGCGTACAACAGCAGATCCTGACGCAGCCGCACGGCCTGCTGGAGATCGCGCATCAGGGCGAGACCCGCCTGCTGGCGTGGCAGCAACTGCCGGGCTGGAACTGGATTATCGCCGGTGAAGTCAGCCGTGCCAGCCTGCTGGCACCGATCACCCACAGCCGCAATCTGTTCATGCTGATTGGCCTGGCGCTGGTGCTCGCCTTTGCCATTGGCTTTGTGCTTTATAGCCGGCGCGCCATTACCCGGCCGCTGCAGCAGGTGATCCATCTGGCCGAGCAGTATGCGGCGGGTAATCTGCAGGCGCACCTCGACTCAGCGCGCCGCGACGAGATCGGCCAGCTGGTGAGCGCGATTAACGGCATTGGCGACGGCCTGGAGAAAGTGGTAGGCTAGGTACGCGCCGCCGCGCGTGAGATCAGCGACGGCACCGACACCATTGCGGCCAGCAGTTCCAGCATCAGCGAGCAGATTGGCCGCCAGGCGAGCAGCGTCGAAGAGACCTCGGCCAGCATGGAGCAGTTTGGCGCAACCGTGGCGCAAACCGCCGCTAACGTGCGTCAGGCGATGGCGCTGGTCGGTGAAGCCGCCAGCACCGTCAGCTAGGGCGGCAGCACCGTGGCGCGCTCGGTAGAGACCATGGCGGAGATTCGCATTGCCTCGCAGAGCATCGCCGACATTACCCACGTGATCGAGTCGATTGCCTTCCTGACCAATATTCTGGCGCTCAACGCTGCGGTTGAGGCGGCGCGCGCCGGTGAGCACGGCAAAGGCTTCGCGGTCGTCGCTGCGGAAGTGCGTGCACTGGCGCAGCGCCAATGCGGCGAAGGAGATTGACGGGCTGATCGCCAGTTCGATCGACAAAGTGGCCGCCGGCCATGCGCTCTCGGAACAAACACGTGACGCCATGAGCCATATTGTCAGCCATATCGAACAGGTGAAAACCCTGATGGGAGAAATCAATATCGCCGCCCAGGAGCAGGCTGCGGGCATTGGTCAGGTCAATCTAGCGATGAACCACATCAGCCACGCGACCCATCAGAGCAGCGATATGATTAACCAGTCCGAGCACACGGCGCAGCACCTGAGTCAGAAAGGCCATCATCTGACCCAGCTGGTGAGTATTTTCCGCCTCAACGACTGATGAGCCGGGGCAGATGGCTTACACTTGAGTTATCTGCCTGTTTTCCGGAGCCACCATGCGTACGCTTATTCTGCTGCTGGGCCTGCTGCTGAGCGGCTGTGCCGCACTGCACACCACGCCACAGCCACCCCCGGCGCCCACTACTCAGGCGCAGGAGATCACCCGCGCGCAAAGCCACGGCCTGCCGAAACTCGGCACCGTCAGCGCCCATTAACGCGGCTCGCCAGATGATGTGCAGCGCGCGATCGCTGCACGCGCCAATCAGAGCGGTGCGGTTTACTATCAGATCCTGATGGTCGATGAGACCACCATGCCTGGCTTCTGGTACGCCACCGCCATTCTGTACGGTGCGCCCTCAGGCGGCAGTGGCACGCTGCAGTAAGCGTGCGCTCAGATCATCACTCAGCACCTGCGCCGGGCGCGATGAGAGATAACGCGCGCACCAGCTGTCCGCCAGCGGCGGTTCTGCCGCTTTCAGCAGCACCGCTGCACTCGCCAGCCGAATCAGCATGTCACTGACCTGCCGTCCCTGCTCTTCGCGCAGGTTGCCGAGCTGCAGACGCAGCTGACGCCAGCAGCGATCGAAGTGGCGATTGCTGCCCTTCACCGCATCAAACTCATCCTGCAACATGCTAAGTTACCCGAGCCCTCCCAGATGCTGTTCACCGGCATCTCGCGATACAGGCGCGGCAGTTCACTCTCTTCGCAGTAGCCAATGCCGCCCAGCACCTCCATGGCTTCAGCCACAAACGGCATACCGGCTTTGCAGATAACGAACTTGGCCGCCGGGGTGAACAGGCGTGCATACAGCCGTTCATGCGCGCTGGCGGGCGTTGACCAGGCGCGCGCCAGACGCAGCAGCAGCGCGGTTTGTCCCTGCAGCTGCAGTGCCTGCTGCGCCAGCACCGCGCGCATCAGCGGCTGATCGCTGAGGTTTTTGCCCATCACCTGACGCTGCCCGGCATGATGCAGCGCTATCGCCAGCGCTCGCCGCATCTGGCCATGGCTGCCGAGCACGCAGTCAAAGCGCGTCATACCACCCATTTTCAGGATCAGCCGCACGCCATCGCCCTCCTCACCCATCAACCAGCCGAGGGCATCCTGAAACTCCACTTCGGCACTGGCATTAGCACGGTTGCCCAGCTTGTCTTTCAGGCGTTCAAGGCGAATGGCGTTGCGCGTGCCGTCCGGCAGCAGGCGCGGCAGAAAGAAGCAGCTCAGCCCCGCGGCGGTCTGCGCCAGAATCAGGTGCGCGTCGCTTTGCGGCACCGAGAAGAACCACTTGTGGCCGGTGATGCGCCAGGGTTCGCCCGGCGCACGCGTGCCAGGCGGTTCGGCGCGTATGGTGTTGCTCAACACATCGGTGCCGCCCTGCTTCTCCGTCATGCCCATGCCAGTCGGCGTAGGGAGCGGGCAGATGGGTTTGCAGCAGCGGGATCGCGGCGTGAGTCATGGTTACCGGGCAGAGTGAACCGGCTTCCACCTGCGCATGCAGAATGAAACGCGCCGCGCGCGCCACCATGGCGCTGCCCTGCACGTCAGGCTGCCAGCTCAGGTTATGTAACCGGCTGGCGCACACGCCCTGCATCAGAAGATGCCAGGCAGGATGAAAGCGCACCTCGTCGAGCCGCTCACCGCGCGCATCGTAACGCAGCAGCTCCGGCGGCTGTGCATTGGCCAGACGACCTAATTCCAGTGACTCCGCGCTACCGAGCTGCAGGCCGACAGACGCCAGCCATTCGCGGTCCCAGCCGGCGCCTTCACGTACCACCGCCTCGCACAGCGCGCTGTCGCCGGTGAAGAGATTGCTGTTGCTGAGCGGAGATGGTTGATTGAATACGCTGTGAGTGGTCCAGGCCATGGCACTCTCCTCTCCTGTTGCCCGTACTGATGTGGCTATAAGTATGGAGAGGATGTGCAGTTATGCTTGGTACAGCTGAGGTTTTGCGGCGGCGATCACGCCTGGCGCTGACGCACCGCTTCGAACAGACAAACGCCGGTGGCCACCGAAACGTTGAGGGAAGAGACGCTGCCGGCCATCGGGATGCTGATCAGCTCATCGCAGTGTTCGCGCGTCAGGCGGCGCATGCCTTCCCCTTCCGCCCCCATCACCAGCACCATCGCTCCGGTCATTTTGCTCTGATACAGATTGTGGTCTGCTTCACCGGCCGTGCCGACGATCCAGACGTTGTACTCCTGCAGGAGACGCATGGTGCGCGCCAGATTGGTGACGCGAATCAGCGGCACGTTTTCCGCCGCCCCGCTGGCGACTTTTTTCGCCGTGGCGTTGAGCGGTGCCGAACGGTCTTTCGGCACGATCACCGCATGCACACCCGCCGCATCGGCGCTGCGCAGGCAGGCGCCCAGGTTATGCGGATCGGTGACGCCATCCAGAATCAGCAGGAACGGCTGATCCAGTGAGGCCAGCAGATCCGGCAGATCGCCTTCCTGATAGTTTTTACCCGGCTTGACGCGCGCCACGATACCCTGGTGCACGCCGCCTTCAACCTGACCGTCGAGCCACTGGCGGTTGGCCAGCTGAATCACAATTCCCTGAGCTTCCAGTGCGGCGATCAGCGGCTGCAGGCGGCGGTCATCGCGGCCTTTAAGGATAAAGACTTCCTGAAAACGCTGGGGATCACGCTCCAGCAGTGCCTGCACGGCGTGAATGCCAAAAATTATTTCACTCATTACTTTGCTCAAGGTTGGATGTATATCGTTGAATACAGAACATTAATCAGGCTGCGCATCGGGGCGCAGCCTGCGAAACAGGGCTGAGCGGGGTGCGTCAGCGCTGACGCACCTGGCCGCTGGCGGGTGAAGAGGCCATCAGGCTTCGCTGGCCTTCTTCTTCACTGCGCGCTTCGCCTTGGTTGCGGCGGCGATTTTACGGGTTTTTTCGGAGACTTTTTTGCTTTTTTTCTCGCTTTTATTCGCCGCAGGCGGCTGCTTCTCACCGCGGAAAGCGGCGTCCTGCTCAAAGTTGCCCTTGCGACCCGCGTCGCGACGCCGCTTCGCCGGTGGCTTGCCGCCACGTTTCTCACGCTCGCGCGCGGTTTTCCCTTCACCGCGCAGTACGCGTTTACTGGAGATCAGCGCGAAATCGATCTTGCGCTCATCCATGTGCACCGCGTCAACGCGCACTTCCACCGCATCACCCAGACGATAAGTGCGACCGCCGGATTCGCCAATCAGACGCTGGCCCACCGCATCGAAGCGATAGTAATCATTGTCCAGCGTGGAGACGTGCACCAGGCCATCAATGAACAGATCGTTGAGGCGAACAAAGAAGCCAAAGCCGGTCACGCTGGAGAGCACGCCGTTGAATACGTTACCCACCTGATCCTGCATAAAGTCGCACTTCAGCCAGTCGGCCACATCGCGCGTCGCTTCGTCGGCACGGCGTTCGGTCATCGAACAGTGCTGACCCAGTTGCAGCATCTGCTGCATATCGTAGTGATAACCACCGGTTGGCGTGGTGTTGCCTTTTACCGTGCCCTGCTCTTTGGCCAGCAGATACTTGATGGCACGGTGCAGCAGCAGATCCGGATAGCGACGGATCGGCGAGGTAAAGTGCGCATACGACGCCAGCGCCAGGCCAAAGTGACCGCGGTTTTCCGGATCGTACACCGCCTGCTTCATCGAACGCAGCAGCATGGTTTGCAGCATTTCAGCATCCGGACGGTCGGCAATCTGCGTCAGCAGATCGGCATAATCGATCGGCTGCGGTTTCGAACCACCCGGCAGGCTGAGGCCCAGCTCGCCCAGCACGGTACGGAAGCTGGTGATGCTGTCTTCGCTCGGGCGATCGTGATCGCGGAACAGCGCCGGCTCCTGATATTTCTCAACGAAACGCGCGGAGGCGATGTTGGCCAGAATCATGCACTCTTCGATCAGCTTGTGCGCATCGTTACGTACGGTGCGCTCCACGCGCTCAATGCGGCGCTCAGCGTTGAAGATGAATTTGGCTTCGTCGGTTTCAAACGAGATGCCACCGCGCTGTTCGCGGGCGGTTTCCAGCACCTCATACATGCGGTGCAGCTCTTCGAGGTGCTTCATCTGCGCCGCATACTGTTCACGCAGCTCCGGGTTGCCCTGCAGAATGCTCCACACTTTGTTGTAGGTCAGACGCGCATGTGAGTTCATCACCGCTTCGTAATGTTTGAAGCCGGTGAGTTTACCGCTGGCCGAGATGGTCATCTCGCACACCATGCACAGGCGATCCACCTGCGGATTGAGCGAGCACAGGCCGTTCGAGAGGATCTCCGGCAGCATTGGTATCACCTGCGACGGGAAATAGACCGAAGTGCCACGCTGCTGCGCTTCGTTATCCAGCGCGGTGCCGGGACGCACGTAATAGCTGACATCGGCAATCGCCACCCACAGGCGCCAGCCGCCGCCGCGTTTTTTCTCGCAGTAAACGGCGTCATCGAAGTCACGCGCGTCTTCACCGTCGATGGTCACCAGCGGCAGTTCACGCAGGTCGACGCGGCCTTTTTTCGCCGATTCCGGTACCGGCTCTTTCAGTTTGGAAACCTCTTTCTCAACTTCTTCCGGCCATGAGTGAGGAATTTCATGGGTGCGCAGCGCCATATCCACGGCCAGACCGGTGCCCATATTGTCGCCGAGAATTTCAGTAATTTTGCCGATGGCTTTGCTGCGGCGCGTCGCGCGCTGCACGATCTCCACCACGACCACCGACCCCATGCGCGCATTCAGCGTCTCTTCCGCCGGGATCAGAATGTCAAAACTCAGACGGCTGTCGTCCGGTACCACGAAGCCGGTGCCGGCATCGGTGAAGTAGCGGCCAACAATCTGGCTGTTGCGCGGTTCCAGCACGCGTACCACGCGCGCTTCACGCCGCCCTTTGCGGTCTGAGCCGCCCGGCTGGGCGAGGATGACATCACCGTGCAGGCAGAACTTCATCTGCTCAGCCGAGAGGTAGAAGTCATCTTTCTGACCATCAACGCGCAGGAAGCCGTAGCCATCGCGATGGCCAATCACTTTGCCGCGCAGTAAATCCAGACGCTCCGGCAGGGCGTAGCACTGGCGACGGGTGAACACCAGCTGGCCGTCACGCTCCATGGCGCGCAGGCGGCGACGCAGCGCTTCAAGCTGATCTTCGCTGGTGATGTTTAACTCTTCGGCGATCTCTTCGCGGCTCGCCAGCTTTTCACGCTTTTCTAATAGCGCGAGGATAAATTCCCGACTGGGAATAGGATTTTCGTACTTTTCAGCTTCTCTATCCTGAAAGGGATCTTTTGACATTACGGTTCCTCCGATGTCATTTATGTGGAATTGCCACCGGCGGTTCGGACAATAAGATGTGATAAAGCGAATCGTTGTTTTGCACCAAGTCGGCGAGCGTATACTTATCCTGTTCCTGCAGGAACAGTTGGACCGCATTATTCAGCGCGCTACGCAGGCGACAGGCGGGATTTATCGCACACTCTTTACAGTTTACCAGCTGCAAAGGCTCCATTTTTCTCACGACATCGCCAATGACGATTTTTTCCGGGTCCATGCCTAAACGAATTCCGCCGTTTTTACCGCGTGTCGCGGCAACAAAGCCGGCCCGGCTCAGTTGATTGATGATTTTAACCATATGGTTACGCGATACCCCCGTAGGTATCGGTGACTTCGGTAATGTTGGTCTGCTGACCTTGCGGCAATGTCGCCATGTAAATCAGGGCGCGCAGACCGAAATCGGTAAAACTTGTTAGCTGCACATGTACCTCAGTGAATCATCGATATTGTTGTTATAACGCCCGTGAGCGCTTCAATTAACATTGATGATAAACCAGTGTGGAAAACCCGGAGCGTTTTTTTCCTGCAACTCCCGAAACCAGCAGGAAAAAATGAAGTGAGCGGAGTCAAAGAGCAGATAAACGAAGGCCGGACAGTGTCCGGCCTGCAAAACGTGATTAAGCGTCAAACGGATCGCGCAGAATCATGGTCTCACTACGGTCGGGACCGGTTGAAATAATATCAATCGGCACGCCAGTCACTTCTTCAACACGTTTGATGTAATCACGTGCTGCCTGCGGCAGGCCTTCCAGTGTTTTAACACCAAAGGTGTTTTCACTCCAGCCCGGCAGAGTTTCATAAATCGGCTCGATGCCTTCCCAGCCTTCTGCCGCCAGCGGCGTGGTAGTCATTTCGCAGCCATCCGGCATGCGGTAACCAACGCAGATTTTCACCTCTTTCAGACCATCCAGCACATCCAGTTTGGTCATGCAGAAGCCGGACAGGGAGTTGATCTGCACCGCGCGGCGCACTGCAACCGCATCCAGCCAGCCGGTACGACGACGACGGCCTGTGGTGGCACCGAACTCGTTACCTTTCTCACACAGGAACTCGCCGGTTTCATCAAACAGTTCGGTCGGGAATGGACCGGCACCGACGCGGGTGGAGTAAGCTTTGACGATGCCCAGCACGTAATCCACGTAACGCGGACCGATACCTGAACCGGTCGCCACGCCACCGGCAGTAGTGTTGGACGAAGTCACGTACGGATACGTACCGTGGTCGATATCCAGCAGCGTACCCTGTGCGCCTTCGAACATGATCAGGTCGCCACGCTTACGCGCGCCGTCGAGCAGTTCAGACACGTCAACTACCATGCCGGTCAGGATGTCGGCCACCGCCAGCACATCGCTCAGCACTTTATCGTAGTCTACTGCATCTTCTTTGTAGTAGTTCACCAGCTGGAAGTTGTAGAAATCAACGATCTCTTTCAGCTTCACGGCGAAGGTTTCTTTGTTGAACAGGTCGCTGACGCGCAGACCGCGACGGGCAACTTTATCTTCGTAGGCTGGGCCGATACCACGACCGGTGGTACCGATAGCTTTGGCACCGCGCGCTTTTTCACGCGCCAAGTCCATCGCCACATGGTATTGCAGAATCAGCAGACAAGCTTCAGAGATCAGCAGACGTTCACGTACCGGCACACCGCGCGCTTCCAGACCGTTCATCTCTTTCATCAGGGCTTCAGGCGACAGCACAACACCATTACCAATGATGCTGGTGACGTTTTCACGCAGGATGCCAGAGGGAATTAAGTGGAGGACGGTTTTCTCACCGTTGATGACAAGTGTATGGCCTGCATTGTGGCCACCCTGGTAACGCACAACATATTTCGCGCGTTCAGTCAGAAGGTCTACGATCTTACCTTTACCTTCATCACCCCATTGGGTGCCCAGTACTACGACGTTCTTACCCATTTTCTAAAATCACCGATTGCTTAAAAATGGATTCTACCATCGGATTTTCACTCTTTCAGCACTTTTAGCATACGATTGCACTGTTTTTGCCTGAGTTTTGATCACTACAACATGTTGGGGGCAATGCTCTGCAGCAGACACAATTTAGCCGTGCGGTAGCGCGCAGATTTATGCTCAGCCATTCCCGTGTGCGCTCAGCATGGCGTAAATCACCACGCCCGCCACCACCAGTCCGCCGCCAAAACGGTGCAGTATACGGTCCGGTAACTGCGTCATCGCCAGAATCATGCGACGCCACAGGCGCGGCAGCAGCATCGGTCCTAATCCCTCCAGCACCAGCACCAAAGCCAGCGCCATCCAGACGGTTGTGTTCATTCTGTTTTCCCAAAAAAAAGGCCGACATCAGTGTCGGCCTCAAGGTTATAACAGTTATTAACGCGAGACGTTAGTTGGCGCCTTCATATAGCGGAAGAAATCGCTATCCGGGCTCAGCACCATCACGTCCTGATTGTCCGCGAAGCTGTTCTCATAGGCACGCAGGCTGCGGATAAAGGCGTAGAAATCAGGATCCTGGCTGAAGGCATCGGCGAACAGCTTGGCCGCTTCACCATCCCCTGAACCACGGCTGATCAGCGCCTGACGCTGCGCTTCTGCCAGCGTACGGGTTACCTGATAATCGGCCTGGGCGCGCAGTTTTTCCGCCTCTTCCTGACCCTGCGAACGCTGGCTACGTGCTACCGCTTCACGCTCGGCGCGCATACGGTTGTAGATCGCGTCCGACACTTCGCTCGGCAGGTTGATCTGCTTGATGCGCACGTCGACCACCTGAATACCCAGCGCCGCCATACTGTTCTGGTTTGGCGCCGGCTCATTGCTGTTGGTCTCACGCTCAACGCGGGCAGCCGCGCTGGCAATCGCATCGTCAGCGGCTGGCGTCTGCACTTCGTCGTCATTGCCGGCACTGCCGGTGTTCAGCGCATCGCGCACGTCGGTGGTCAGACGGCCACGCGAGTCGGTGACGATGTCTTTCACATCAAGACGGCCCATTTCTGAACGCAGACGGTCGCTGAACTTACGTTTCAGCAGTACTTCCGCCTGAGATACATCGCCACCGCCGGTCGCAAGGTAGTAACGGCTGAAATCGCTGATGCGCCACTTAATGTAAGAGTCAACAATCAGGTCTTTCTTCTCTTTGGTGACGAAACGATCGGCCTGGTTATCCATGGTCTGGATGCGCGCATCCAGCGACTTCACGGTTTCGATAAACGGAATCTTGAAGTGCAGACCCGGTGCGTACACCTGCGGCTTGTTCTCATCATCACGCAGCACTTTACCAAAGCGCAGCACGATACCGCGCTGGCCTTCCTGCACCACGAACAGTGAGGCGTACAGCACCACAACAACAACAATAATTACGGCGATGATTGGCTTACGCATCGATTACTCCCTCCCTTCGCGCTGGGTATCGTTACGCAGCGCATTGGCGCGACGCTGATCCATGATGCTGTCCGGACTGTAGGATGAAGTTTCGCCGCGGTCGGCATTGCTGCCCGATGACGACGGTAACTTCATCAGATTGGCATTGTTCTGCCCGCTCTGGCCGCCTGCCTGGCCGCCACGCATCAGCTGATCCAGCGGCAGCACCATCAGGCTGTTGCCACGGTCGTTAACCAGCACTTTGCGGGTATGGCTGAGCACGCGCTCCATGCTTTCAATGTAGAGACGTTCTTTGGTGATCTGCGGTGCGGCTTTGTACTCCGGCAGCAGACGCGCGAACCGCGCCACTTCACCCTGCGCTTCCAGCACAGTCCGCTCTTTGTAGGCTCGCGCCTCTTCAAGAATACGCTGCGCCTGGCCGTTAGCACGCGGCTGCACTTCGTTGGCGTACGCTTCAGCTTCACGCACGTACTGCTCGCGGTTTTCGCGGGCGGCAATCGCATCGTCAAACGCGGCTTTGACCTCTTCCGGTGGACGCGCCGCCTGGAAGTTGACGTCAAGCAGCGTAATACCCATGTTGTAAGGACGAATGGTTTCGTCGATTTCACGCTGGGTATCGCTACGCACTACGGTACGGCCTTCGGTGAGGATACGGTCCATGGTCGAGCGGCCAATCACGTCGCGCAGCGCGCTGTCAGTAGCCTGACGCAGGCTGTCATCGGCACTGGTCACCGCATACAGGTAGCGCTCGGGATCGGTCACGCGGTACTGCACGTTCATCTCCACGCGCACCACGTTCTCGTCCGAAGTCAGCATCACGCCCGACGCCGCCAGCTCACGCACCGCTTCGACGTTGACGGCCCGCACCTGATCGATAAAGGTCGGTTTCCAGTTGAGGCCAGGCTCAACCAGATGGCTGAATTTGCCGAAACGCGTAACCACCCCGCGCTCCGCTTCTTTGATGGTGTAGAAACCACTGGCTGCCCAGATGACCACTGCCGCCACGGCTACAATGCCAACCAGTTTGCCACCGCTGCCGCCGCTGCGCTGGCCGTTATCGCTCTGTTTGCCACCGCCCAGTCCGCCGAGTTTTTTACTCAGCTTACGGAAGATATCATCCAGATCAGGAGGTCCCTGATCGCGACCTCCTTTATTTCCCCCAGAGTTGCCGCCTTGGTTATTGCTGCTTCCCCACGGGTCGCGGTCCTGTCCGTTATTTCCGGGCTGATTCCACGCCATGTCTTTACTCCATTTATTGTATATAAGTTTACTCTGCCACGTGCCGGGCACGTCTTGGGGTAAATGAGTTGGGCAACGGTCAAACAATATAACTGGCGAGCTGCGGTTCCTGCTTGCACAAGCGGCGCCAGTCAACAATCGGCATTCGCACCTGCAAACCTACGTAGCCATCTTCTTCATTCCACTCTTTTTCAATCGCCTGCAGCTGATAGAAGCGGCTGCGCAGGCGGCCCGCTTCCGGCGGCAGACGTAACTCATACTGCGCCACTTCACCGGCTAAGCGCTCAGACAGCGCCTGCCACAACAGCGGCAAACCGGCACCGCTCTGCGCCGACAGCCACACGCGCGTCGGCCGGTTTTCTTCGTCGCGATCGATACGCGGCTCAAAGCCATCCAGCATATAGATCTTGTTCATCACCAGCAGCACCGGAATCTCGTCGGCTTCAATTTCTGCCAGCACTTCGTTAACGGCGTCAATGTTGTCATTGACGCGCAAATCCGCGGCGTCAATCACGTGCAGCAGCAGCGACGCCTGACGGGTTTCCTGCAGGGTGGCTTTAAACGCCGCCACTAAGTCATGCGGTAGGTGACGGATAAAGCCTACCGTATCCGCCAGCACCACTTCGCCGACATCGGTCACGTTGAGGCGGCGCAGCGTCGGGTCCAGCGTGGCGAACAGCTGGTCGGCACATCGGCTTTCGCACGCGCCTGACGTCCCTGCTCACGCTGTTTTTCCACGAGTTCAAGGCGGGACAGAATCTGGCTGATGCGGCCGCGCAGTAAGCGACGGTCGGTTTCCAGCTGGGTTTCACCCGGTCCACGCAGGCCGATACGGCCTTTCTGTCGCTCAAGGTGAGTCCATCCGCGCACCAGACGGGTGGCAAGCTGGCGTAACTGTGCCAGCTCGACCTGCAATTTCCCTTCATGGGTGCGGGCGCGCTGGGCAAAAATATCGAGAATTAAGCCGGTGCGATCGATTACGCGACATTCGCACAGCCTGCTCAAGATTACGTTCCTGAGCAGGGGATAAGGCATGATCGAATAAAACGGCCGATGTTCCACTCGCTTTCACCGCATCGGCAATTTCAACGGCCTTTCCTTCACCGACAAAATATTTGGGATGTGGCGCTTTACGGCTGCCGGTAATCACTTGCAGCGCATCGACGCCCGCAGAAGAGACAAGAGTTTCAAACTTCTGCAAATCTTCCAGCTCTTTGTCTTGGGAGAACCAGATGTGTACCAGTACGGCCTGCTCACCGGCATCATAACGGTCAAACAAGCTATCACCTCGCTAAAATCAAATAACCAGGACGGGAAAACGCACTCGCTCCCCAGCCCTAGCTTTACGGCCGTGCAGAATTACTCTGCGTTATCGCCGTCTTGTTGTGGCTGCGACTGAGCGCCTTGGTTGCTTCCGCCATGGTGATAGTTACTGCCACCGCTGCCGCCCGCGTTGTTGCTATGGTGCGAAACCGGACGAGAAGGAACCACTGTAGAGATGGCGTGCTTATACACCATCTGGCTTACCGTGTTTTTCAACAGAATGACGAACTGATCAAAGGATTCAATTTGTCCCTGCAGCTTAATACCATTCACCAAATAGATCGAAACCGGTACACGTTCACGACGCAATGCGTTCAAAAACGGGTCTTGTAATGATTGCCCCTTAGCCATTCTATCTTTTCCTTATATGCTTGTTGTTTGTTACTTTGTGAACCATGGTTCAGAAAACTGCGTAAAAATTTGCGCACGATAACGGACCAATTGTACACAATCATCCCTGCTACGCACTAACAACCTGAAGCACCGCATTACGCGCTAATTCTGGCGCGTCACTGTCTAACCAGTGGACGTCGGGCCAGCCACGTAACCAGGTCATCTGGCGTTTAGCGAGCTGCCGGGTGGCGCAAATTCCCCGATAAACCATTTCGTCGTAATCGATTTCGCCAGACAGATAAGACCACATCTGACGGTAACCGACACAGCGAATGGAAGGCATGTCCGTATGCAAATCACCTCGTGCAAACAGTGCCCGAGCCTCCGCTTCAAAACCTGACGCTAACATCTGGTCGTAACGCAACGCGATGCACTGATGTAACAGTTCACGGCTCGCCGGAGCGATAGCAAACTGGTACACATCGTAGGGTAACGCTTCACCGGTCGTTGTTGTCAGTTCCGTTAAAGTTTTACCCGAAATAAAAAAAACTTCCAGTGCTCGCGAAAGTCTCTGCGGATCATTCGGATGAATACGACTACCGGCGACCGGATCGATTTCACATAGCTGGCGGTGCAGGGCTTCCCAGCCTTTTTCCGCCGCCATTTGCTCTATTCGCTGACGCACTTCCGGATCGGCCGAGGGCAGCGGCGACAATCCTTCCTGCAACGCTTTGAAGTAAAGCATGGTTCCACCAACAAGCAGCGGAATCTTACCTTTTTGGGTAATCTCCGCCATTTCTGCCAGCGCATCGCGACGAAACTCAGCAGCGGAATAGCTCTCCGCCGGGTCGCGAATGTCCAGCAAGCGATGGGGTGCCTGCGCTAACTCCTGTGCCGACGGTTTCGCCGTGCCAATATCCATCCCGCGATAGATTAAGGCAGAGTCAACGCTAATAAGTTCCACCGGAAGTTGCTGACGCAGCGCAATGGCTAATGCCGTCTTACCGGAGGCGGTCGGCCCCATCAAAAAAATTGCCTTTGGCCGGCTAGCTTGGTTCAGTTCACTCATGCTTCAACGCGTTTAGCGCGCTCTCAATCTCAAGGGTCTGTAACAGACCTGAAGGCGGCGATTTCAGCAGATGCGGACAGAGCCGTTCGAGCTCTGCCAGCAGCGTGATCGCCTGCGAGTGATTCCAGTGAGGTTCTGCCGCATCGTCGCGTCGAGCCAGCCACTGGGCCAGAGCGGAAGCAGAAACCTCTTGCTGCCGGGCGAGATAGCCTAACAGGTCTGGAATCAAGATTTGTAAATTTTGTGTTCGTAACGGTAAAGGGACGGCGCGCAGCGTCACATGCTGTCCTTTCCTTTGTAAATCAATGCCCATCTGGCTTAACAGCGCCGCCTGGGCATCAATCACGCTTAACTCTTCGTGAGCGATTTTCAGCCGTACCGGGATCAGCAGCGGCTGTGGTTTGAGCCCCTCCTCGCCGGGTTGCAGCTGGGCCTGTTTGAGCCAGCGCGCCGCCACGCTTAATGACAGCAGCTGCAACGTCTCCCCGCACTCCAGCAGCGCATAGCGCTCGCGCACCACGCTGAGCACCCGGCCAAAACTTTGCGTATGGGCGGCCAGCGGCGCTTCACGCGCTGGTGCCGGGCGCGGCGCGGGCGCGGGTTCAGTGGCCGCTGCGCGTGGCGTCTCCGCCGCCGGTGTTTTTATCAGCTGCTGATAAACCGCCCCTTCACGCGCGCGATAGCCCGGCTCTTTTGGCTGCCACTGGCCGCCCGTGCCGCCGGATGCCGCGCTGCCACCGCTGCGCGCGCCGGTTGCCGGCTGGGCAAAGTGATTCGCCCCGGCGGCCTGGCGGTTCTCTGGCTGCCACTGCGGCGGCGGCTCTTCGGCATGGGCCAGCGGCAATTCGGCGCTGCGACTGGCCTGCAGCACGCTCATCACGCCCTGCCAGATAAAGTCATGCACCAGACGCGACTGATGAAAACGCACCTCATGCTTCGCGGGATGCACGTTGACATCCACCTGGTGCGGGTCAATCTCCAGATACAGCACATAGGCTGGCTGCTGATCCTCACCGAGCTGGGTTTGATAGGCCTGGCGGATAGCGTGATTAATCAGCTTGTCGCGCATCATGCGACCGTTAACGTAGCAGTACTGCAGGTCGGTAACCTGACGCGACCCCGCCGGATCGGCCACCCAGCCGCGCAGCGCCAGATCGTCGTGCTGCCAGTCAATGCGCAGCGCGTGCTGCATGAAAGGCGTCCCGCAGATGGCGCCCAGACGTCGCTCGCGCTGCGCCTCCTGCGTCACGCCGCGATACTGGCGCACCAGCTTGCCGTTGTGCGTCAGCGAAATGGCGACGTCGAAACGCGCCAGCGCAATGCGGCGAATCACCTCATTAATATGGGTGAACTCGGTCTTTTCGGTGCGCATGAATTTACGGCGGGCAGGCGTGTTGTAGAACAGATCGAGCACTTCCAGCGAGGTTCCCACCGGGTGGGCGGCGGGTTTGACCGTCACCGCCATATCGCGCCCTTCGGCATAGGCCTGCCAGGCCTCCTGCTGATCGGCGGTGCGCGACGTTAGCTTCAGGCGCGACACCGAGCTGATACTCGCCAGCGCTTCGCCGCGAAAGCCGAGGCTGACAATCGCCTCTAGGTCATCCAGCGAGGCGATCTTGCTGGTGGCATGGCGGGCCAGCGCCATCGCCAGTTCATCTCTGGCAATGCCGCAGCCGTTGTCGCGGATGCGGATCAGCTTTGCACCGCCCTTCTCAATATCGACCTCAATGCGCGTCGCTCCGGCATCAAGACTGTTTTCCACCAGCTCTTTTACGACCGAGGCCGGGCGCTCAACCACTTCGCCAGCGGCAATCTGGTTCGCCAGCTGAGGCGGTAAAATCTGTATTGGCATGGTGGTGATCCTTATCAGGTATGGGCTGCGCGCAGCCCCTCATCAGGATTGTGGAATCTTTAAATTTTGCCCCAGCATCACGTTGCTCGACTTCATGTTATTCGCCTGCATGATGGCTTTCGGGCTGACGCCGTACTTCGCGGCAATCGCTGTCAGCGAATCACCGCGCACCACTTTGTGCCGCGCCGGACGGCTAGCCGCGGTGCTGACGCCGGAACCGGCCGGCACTTTCAGCCGCTGGCCGACCCACACCACATCGCGCTTCAGGTTATTCAGCTCGCGCAGCGTCGCCATGCTGACACCGTATCGGGCGGCAATGCCGGACAGCGTCTCGCCGCGCGTCACGGTATGGCGCTGGGTAGCACCGGTGTACTGCACGGTGCCGGTCGCCGGGTTGCTGGCGACGCTAACCGCTGGTGCGCGATCCAGCGGCCGGTTTTCCTCCTTTGGGACCGATTGCAGCGGATGCGCGAGGAAATAGTTGCGCAGTCCTTTGTAAATCGACTGTGCAATCTTTTCCTGATACGCGCTGCTGCCAAGCAGCCGCTCCTCCCCGGCGTTACTGATAAAGCCGGTTTCAACCAGTAAAGAAGGGATGTCCGGCGAACGCAGCACGCCGAGGCTGGCATGTTCCGGCAGACGCTTGTGCAACGGCGTCACGCCGCGCAGCTGCTGCAGCACTTTAACCGCCACGTCATAGCCGACGCGCTGTGAATGGCCAAACTGCAGATCCAGCACCGCCTGGCTCAGGTAGGGATCGGCCTGGCTGTTCGCCAGCAGATCGCCCGCACCGCCCAGCAGCTCAGACTGTTTCTCTTTCTGCTCCAGCCAGTTAGCCATTTCGCTGTTGGCGCGGCGGTTGGACAGCACCCAAACCGAAGCCCCGGTGGCAGAGTGATTCGGTGCGGCGTCGGCGTGAATCGACACCAGCAGGTTAGCGTTCTCTTTACGCGCCACCTCGGAACGGCCCATCACCGAAATAAAGTAGTCGCCGTTACGCGTCAGCACCGGTTTAAACATCGGGTCCTGATCCATCAGCGCTTTGAGCTTCCGCGCGATGGCGATGGTGACATTCTTTTCATGTAAGCCGTGCTGGCCCGACGCGCCAGGATCCT
This sequence comes from Type-A symbiont of Plautia stali, assembly GCF_059731155.1. NCBI lineage: Bacteria > Type-A symbiont of Plautia stali. Next base: position 4,039,267 of record NZ_AP035891.1, read on the forward strand.
GACCGCCGTGTCCGGCATCAATCGCCACGATCACCTCATCACGGCTGACGGCACCGCCCGGACGCACCGTGGTGTTGCTGCTGGTCACCGCCGTCACCGGATTGGCGTTGAACGGATTGCCCTGGCTGGTCGTAGCGCTGTCGCTCTGGCGCGCACGCGTCACCGGTGCGGCCGCGGTGCTGCGTCTGGCAGGCTGGGTGCCGCTGATGGTGAAGACCACGCGGTACTGATTGCCGTCGCGCTGCGTACTGGCGCGCGTTTTCGCCGCCTGGGTCAGCTCAAACACCAGCCGGATGCTCTGATTATCCTTCGGCTGGCTATTACGAATCCGTTTAACGATGTTTTCGCCGCTAAAGTTGAGCGGCAGCCCCTGAATATTGCCGCTCTGGCGAATATCCAGCACCACCCGGTTCGGGTTGTGTAGCGGAAAGAAGCCATACACCGGCTGGCCGTTGAAGCTCAGGGTCACCGTCGCCTGGCTGTCACCGTTATCGACTTTCATATCCGATAGCGTCGCGGCCAGCGCCGACGAGGAGAACAGACACAGCAGGGCGAGCATAATCCCGGTAACGCGTGACATCATGCCGGTTCCCTGCACTGCTGAAACTGCTGCAGCAGCGTATTGCCCAGCGGCGAATGCGCGCTGATTTCCGCTTCGCGCGCGCTGGCGACGTAGCTTAGCGTCAGTGCCAGATCCGGCTCTGGCAGCACACCCGCGCCCTGCTGCGGCCACTCAACCAGGCACAGCGCATCGCCGCTGAAGTAGTCACGGATGCCCATAAACTCCAGCTCTTCCGGGTCAGCGAGGCGATAGAGATCGAAATGGTACAGGCTGCGGTCGCCCAGCTGATAGGGCTCAACCAGCGTATAGGTTGGACTTTTGACGTTGCCCTGATGGCCAAGCGCCTGCAAAAAGCCGCGGCTGAAGGTGGTTTTACCGGCACCCAGATCGCCATACAGATAGATCACCACCGCGCTGCTGCAAACGCGGGCCAGTTGCGCACCCAGATTCAGGGTTGCCGCCTCATCGGGCAAAGGAATAACACAGGTCTTCATGCTTTATTGTTGGATCATCTCTGGATTAACAAACTGCCACAGCAGTGCGAACAAATCAGTGGCTAACATGCCGCGCGTCCCGCGCTGTCGCGCTACCGCATCGGCCGCAGCACCGTGCGCGACACAGCCCGCACAGGCGGCGTCAAACAGGGTGGCCTGCTGGCCCAGCAGGGCGGCGATAATACCGCTCAGCACATCGCCCATACCGCGCCTGACGCCATGCTCGCATTGCCGACATCCGCAATCGCCATGTCGCCCGCCTCGCTGGCAATTACCGTACCGGCACCTTTCAGCACCACCACGCCGCCGTAGCGGTTTGCCAGGGCCTGCGCGGCGTGTAAGCGGTCACTCTCAATCTCAGCGGTTTTCACCCCGAGCAGGCGTGCTGCCTCGCCGGGATGCGGCGTAATGATGCGATTCTGACGGTTATCTGCATTGATTGCCAGCAGGTTAAGCGCATCGGCTTTTCACTCAGTGCCACCTTTTTCAGTGCCTTTTGAGCCCATTCACGCTGGCCAAGACCGGGGCCGATGGCGATGACATCCGCCCACGCCAGCGCGTCGTCCAGCCGCGCGTCGCTCAGGGCATCCACCATCAGCTCCGGCCGTGCGCTGAGAATCGGACCAATATTATCTTCATGCGTTAACACCCGTACAAGCCCGGCACCGCTACGCAGCGCCGCTTCGCCGGTCATGCGGATCGCGCCGGCCGTGCCGCTGTCGCCGCCGACCACCAGCAAACGGCCGTGATCGCCCTTATGCGAGGTAGCTTTACGCGGCTTCAGCCAGCGCGGTAAATCCGGTGCGGCGTAGCGATGAATCGGCGCCGGCTCGCCAGCCAGAAACGCGTCCAAGCCAAGTGTCGCGCAATGCAGCACGCCGACGTGGTCACGCGCTTTACCGGTGAGCTGACCGGGCTTCAGCGCAATCATACTTAGCGTACAGTCCGCCACGACCGCCGCCCCCGGCGTGGTGCCGGTCGCGGCAACCAGCCCGGAAGGGATATCGACAGCAAACACCGGCGCGGCGTGCGCATTGATCTGTTCGATCAGCGACTGATTAAGGTGCGGCAGGCGCGCGATTCAGCCCGGTGCCAAGCAGCGCATCAACAATCACGTCGATGTTTTCCGGCCAGGTGGCGGCGGCGGCATGAATCACGCCGCCCGCTGCCAGCCAGCCGCGCCACCACGTAGCCATCGCCGCCGTTATTACCGTGGCCGCATAAAATCAGCCAGTGCTGCGCCTGCGGCCACTGCTGGCGAATAAGTTCATAGCTGGCCTGCCCGGCGCGCTGCATCAGTTCATACAGCGTCAGTCCCAAGCTATCGGCGGCGTCGCACTCCAGTTGCGGCATGGCCTGCGCAGGCCAGACAGAGTGTGGTAAACTGCGTGCGTTTGCTTCAATTGCCTGGTCTCTCATGTCATACCCTCTCGATCTTCAACAGCTCGCTCAACAGATTAAACAGTGGGGGCGCGAACTCGGCTTTCAGCAGGTGGGTATTTGCGATACCGACCTGAGCGCCGAAGAGCCGAAACTGCAGCAGTGGCTGGAGAAACAGTATCACGGCGAGATGGACTGGATGGCGCGTCACGGTATGATGCGCGCCCGCCCGCATGAACTGCTGCCCGGCACGCTGCCCGGCACGCTGCGCGTGATCAGCGTGCACATGAACTATCTTCCGGCCAAAGCCGCGTTTGCCAGCACGCTAAAAAACCCGCAGCTGGGTTATGTCAGCCGCTACGCGCTGGGCCGCGATTACCACAAATTATTGCGCAATCGACTGAAAAAGCTCGGAGAAAAAATCCAGGCCCACTGCGGCGAACTCAATTTTTGTCCGTTTGTCGACTCCGCGCCGATTCTGGAGCGGCCGATTGCCGTCAAAGCCGGACTCGGCTGGACCGGCAAACATTCACTGGTGCTTAATCGCGAAGCCGGTTCGTGGTTTTTCCTCGGCGAACTGCTGATTGATCTACCGCTGCCGTGGATGAGCCGCAGCAAGAGCAGTGCGGCCGCTGCGTCGCCTGCATGACCATCTGCCCGACCGGCGCCATCGTCGAACCTTATGTCGTCGATGCGCGCCGCTGCATCTCCTATCTCACCATTGAACTGGAAGGCGCCATTCCCGAAGCGCTGCGCCCGCTGATCGGCAACCGCATTTACGGCTGTGACGACTGCCAGCTGATCTGCCAGTGGAACCGCTATGGTCAGCTGACCGATGAAGAGGATTTTTCGCCGCGCGCGGTGCTGCACGCGCCGCAGCTGGTCGAACTGTTCGGCTGGGATGAAGCCCGTTTTCTGCGCGTCACGGAAGGCTCCGCCATTCGCCGCATCGGCCATCTACGCTGGCTGCGTAACGTGGCGGTGGCGCAGGGTAATGCGCCCTGGGCACCCGCGAATCTCACGGCATTAGAACAGCGGCGCGGTGAACATCCGCTGCTGGATGAGCACATTGACTGGGCGATAGCGCAGCAGCGGCAAAAGCGCGCGGCGCAGGCGGTAGAGGTGCAATCGGCACAGCAGCAGCGGCTGGTGCGCGCCGTCGAGAAAGGGTTACCGCGTGATGCATGATTGAGCAATCGCGCAGGATATTATGCTTTTCCACATGCTGTGAATAAAATTATTTCACCGAATAGTGACGTGGATCGTTATTTCGTCTAAAAGGGGCATTCACAGTCTGTGAATATGATTTACTCAATAAAAAAACATAGAGTTAGATACTAACTATAAACATTTACGTCGGATTTTGCGCGCAGGGGCTTGTCCAGAGCTTGTGGATAACTCTGTTCAAAACGGTTTTGCAGATAGGGTAAAACCCCGTCAGCACGTTGCGGGCGCATTGTGGATAACCTGTAAGATTACTGCAACAGACGCAGACATCACAGGTACTCACGCAGCGTGCAAAATTTCCAGATAACAAACGGAACCGCACAGGTAAAACAACTGCAGCAGTTGTATGTTTGATTGTGCCCGGGGGCAAATAACTTTAGTGAATATGAAAATCTGGAGCGGGAAACGAGACTCGAACTCGCGACCCCGACCTTGGCAAGGTCGTGCTCTACCAACTGAGCTATTCCCGCATCATCATTGTCTTTCAATTTACTGTGGCGTTGACCGCCTTAGCGCAACTGAAATCCCTGATTCAGAACATTTGTTACTTTTACTGCTCCGTACCTGCTGTAAATTCTTCACCGGTACGGGGTGCGTATTATACGAGAAATCCTTCCCGCCGCAAGCGTTGCAAAGCAAAATTTTGCGCTTTGCGCGCGTTTGCTGTTTTAATCGGCAAACTGCTGCTTTCCTGCGCACCCGCGGCGGTTTACAGCTGCAGGAAGTGCTCGCGGTAGTAGGCCAGCTCGGCAATGGACTCGCGAATGTCGTCCAGCGCCTGATGCGTACCGGCCTTTTTAAAGCCTGGCAGAATCTCTGGCTTCCAGCGGCGCGCCAGCTCTTTCAGCGTGCTGACATCCAGATAGCGGTAGTGGAAATAGGCTTCCAGCTCCGGCATGTACTTAAACAGGAAGCGGCGATCCTGGCCAATGCTGTTGCCGCAAATCGGTGAGGTGTTGGCCGGAACCCACTGTTGCAGAAACGCAATCGTCGCCTGTTCCGCCGCACGATCGTCATGCTGGCTGGCCTTCACGCGCTCAACCAGCCCGCTATGGGTGTGGGTGCGTACGTTCCAGTCATCCATCAGCGCCAGCTGCGCATCGGACTGGTGCACCGCCAGTACCGGACCTTCGGCCAGAATGTTGAGGTTGGCGTCCGTTACAATGGTGGCGATCTCAATAATGCGATCGCGCTCCGGATCCAGTCCGGTCATTTCCAGGTCGATCCAAATCAGATTGTTTTCATTTCCCGCTGTCATGCATTTCCCGCCTGTTGCCAAAGTCGTCATTAGCCTGAATTAAGGTGTATCATAGACGTTTTGCCCAGCGGGGCGAAGCTTGGCGAAAGCGTGAGAGGATGCGTGAGCAAAAATAAATTGTCGAAGGGTCAACAACGTTGCGTCAGCGCTAACCATCAGCGTCGTCTGCAGCAACGGAACGAAAAGCCGGAACCGGACGACAGCCTGTTTGGTGAAGCCTCTGAGGGCGTAGTGATCAGCCGCTTTGGCATGCACGCGGATGTGGAAGACAGCGCCGGCGAGGTGCATCGCTGTAATATCCGCCGCACCATTCGCTCGCTGGTCACCGGCGACCGCGTCGTGTGGCGCGCCGCCGGCGAAAACGGGGGCAAAGGTATTGTTGAAGCCGTACACCCGCGCCAGACGGTGCTGACGCGCCCGGACTTCTATGACGGCGTGAAACCGATCGCCGCCAACATTGATCAGATCATTATTGTGTCGGCGATCCTGCCGGAGCTGTCGCTTAACATTATCGATCGCTATCTGGTGGCCAGCGAAACGCTCGGCGTGGAGCCGCTGCTGGTACTGAATAAAACCGATCTGCTGGATGACGACGCGCGGGCGTTTGTCGATGAGCAGATGGATATCTATCGCCACATTGGCTATCGCGTACTGATGGTGTCGAGCCGCGCCAAAGACGGACTGAAGGATCTGGAAGCGGCGCTCACCGGCCGGGTCAGCATTTTTGCCGGCCAGTCGGGCGTGGGCAAATCCAGCCTGCTAAACAACCTGCTCGGCCTCGACCTGGCAGGCGATGAGATCCTGACCAGTGATGTGTCGGACGTATCCGGCCTCGGCCAACACACCACCACCGCCTCACGGCTGTATCACTTCCCGCACGGTGGCGATGTCATCGATTCGCCTGGCGTGCGCGAGTTCGGTTTGTGGCATCTGGAGCCGGAACAAATTACCCAGGGATTTGTCGAATTTCGTGAATTTCTTGGCGGTTGCAAGTTCCGTGACTGCAAGCATGACAACGACCCTGGCTGCGCCATCCGCGAAGCGGTGGAGAACAGGATCATCGACATTTCACGCTTCGGTAACTACCACCGTATTCTGGAGAGCATGGCGCAGGTAAAAACGCGTAAAAACTTTTCCGCCAGCGAAGATTAACGGGTACAACGGCACATTCGCCAACTGACCGGGGCGCTGCTACAATCCGCCCCCTTTTGTGTAAACCAAACGTTATTAAGTTAGGAGGCAACGGTGTTTGATCGTTTTAAACTCGGCCTGAATCACATTCTGCCTAAAAAAGCGCTGACCGAACTCGCCGGTTGGGGCGCCAGCCGCCGCGCTGGCTGGCTGACCAAAGCGGTCATCGACATTTTTGTCTGGTTCTACAAAGTGGATATGGCGGAAGCCAGCAAGCCGCACACCGGCAGCTACCGCACCTTTAATGACTTCTTTGTACGCCCGTTAAAAGAGGGTGCACGCCCTATCGATCCGGACGCTTCGCTGCTGGCCTTCCCGGCCGATGGCGCCATCAGCCAGCTGGGCCGTATTGCTGGCGATCAGATCTTCCAGGCCAAAGGCCACACCTACTCGCTGCAAGCGCTGCTGGCCGGCAATGACGATCTGGCGGAAAAATTTGTCGACGGTGAGTTCGTTACCACTTACCTCGCGCCGCGCGACTACCACCGCGTGCACATGCCGTGTAACGGCATCCTGCGCGAAATGATCTACGTGCCGGGCGATCTCTACTCGGTTAACCCGCTGACCGCGCGCAACATTCCGAACCTGTTTGCCCGTAACGAACGCGTGATCTGCGTATTCGATACCGATCACGGCCCGATGGTGCAGATCCTCGTGGGCGCCACCATCGTCGGCAGCATCGAAACCGTCTGGGCCGGCACCGTGACGCCGCCGCGCGAAGGGGTGATCAAACGCTGGCGCTACCTATCGGCCGATCATGATGGCGCGGTCGTGCTGCTGAAAGGTCAGGAGATGGGCCGCTTTAAGCTGGGCTCGACGGTGATCAACCTGTTCGCGCCGAACCGCGTTAAGCTGGCTGAAAGCCTTGAAGCCGAAAGCAAAACCCGCCTAGGTCAGCCGCTGGCTATCGCCCTGCCGCAGCCCGGCGACAGCGCTCCGCTAATCGACTAATTCCGGGAAACACCGCCGTGCGCGCCTCTCTTTTTCTGCTGCTGAGCCTGGTGCTCAGCAGCACCGTCTTTGCCGCCACCGTTCCACCCGCCAGCCAGCTGAAACAGGATCTGGAAACGGCGAAATCCGCTAAAAGCTCGCCCAGCTAGGCCGAACAGGTGCAGGCGCTGGAAGCGGCGATTAACTTCCTGTCCGAACGCGACGACTCGCTGGAACGGGCGAAACAGTATCAACAGATGATCGATGATTTCCCGCGGCTGGCGCGCGAGCTGCGTCAGCAAATCGCTACGCTGACCGACAGCAGCAAGCCGGTGCGCAGCAACATGAGCAATGCCGAGCTGGATCAGGAGATCCTGCAGGTCAGCAGCCAGCTGCTGGAGGAGAGCCGCCAGGCGCAGCAGGAGCAGGATCGCGCCCGCGAAATCAGCGATTCCCTGTCGCAGCTGCCGCAGCAGCAGACCGATGCGCGGCGCGCCATGACCGAAAGCGAACGGCGCGCACAGGGCGTGGCGGCCGCAGCCACCCCCCGCTGGCACAGGCGCAGATTTATGCGCGTCAGACCAGAGCGCTGCCAATAAAGCGCGGGTAGATGAACTGGAGCTGGCGCAGCTGTCGGCCAATAACCGTCAGGAGCTGGCGTGCATCAGCGCAAAGCGACCCAGCTGGATAACTATCTGCAGGCGCTGCGCAATCAGCTCAACAACCAGCGCCAGCGCGAAGCCGAACTGGCGCTGGAGCGCACCGAACAGCTGGCGGAAAACAGCGGCGATCTGCCGGCATCCATCAGCGATCAGTTCCGCGTTAACCGCGAGCTCTCCGCCGATCTTAATCAGCAGGCGCAGCGTATGGATCTGGTGGCCTCGCAGCAGCGTCTCGCCACCAATCAGACGTTGCAGGTGCGCCAGGCGCTGAGCACGCTGCGCGAGCAGTCACAGTGGCTGGGCGTGTCGAATCTGCTGGGTGAAGCGCTGCGCGCGCAGGTGGCGCGCCTGCCGGAGATGCCCAAATCCCAGCAGATCGACAGTGAAATGGGCCAGCTGCGCGTGCAGCGGCTGCATTATGAAGATCTGCTGGAGCGCCAGCAGGCGCTGCGCAAAGAGAAGCAGGCGGACGGCACGCCGTTCACCAGTGAACAGACGCGCATTCTGGATGCCCAGCTGAAAACCCAGCGTGAATTGCTGAACTCACTGATTTCCGGCTGCGACACGCTGATTCTGGAAATCACCAAGCTGAAGGTTTCCAATACGCAGCTGCAGGACGCGCTGAGTGAAGTCAAAGAGGCGACGCACCGCTATCTGTTCTGGACCGCCGACGTCAGCCCGGTTGGCCTGAAATATCCGCTGGACGTGGCAACCGACCTGACGCGCCTGCTGTCGCTGGACACGCTGGGCCAGCTGGGCAAAGCGCTGGCGATGATGTTCACTAACCGCGAAACGGTGCTGCCGATTATTGGCGCCATTCTGCTGGTGGGTTTCAGCATCAGCACGCGTCGTCACTACAACGCCTTTATGGCGCGCGCGGCCAGCCGCGTGGGGAAGGTGACGCAGGACCGCTTCAGCCTGACGCTGCGCACCGTCTTCTGGTCGATTCTGGTCGCGGTGCCGCTGCCGGTGCTGTGGGCCGCGCTCGGCTTTGGCCTGCAGCACGCCTGGCCTTACCCGTTTGCCGTGGCGATTGGCGATGGCATCACTGCCACCCTGCCGCTGCTGTGGGCGTTCATGATCAGCGCGGTTTTTGCCCGTCCTGACGGCCTGTTTGTCGTGCACTTCCGCTGGCCGCAGGCGCGGGTCGCGCGCGCCATGCGCTACTACTCGCTGACGGTCGGCCTGATCGTACCGCTTGATTATGCTGCTGATTGCTTTCGCCAACCTCGACGATACGCAGTTCTCCGCCACGCTGGGGCGCCTGTGCTTTATTCTGATCTGCGGGGCGCTGAGCATTGTCACCGTCAGCCTGAAACGCGCCGGTATCCCGCTCTATTTAGATAAAGAGGGCGACGGCGACAACTTCGTTAACCGGATCCTGTGGAACCTGATGATCGCCATCCCGCTGGTGGCGGCGCTGGCCTCCTGCATTGGCTATCTGGCCACCGCGCGCGCAGCAAAGAGGAAAAAGAGCAGCAGTCCGCCGTCAGCACCGATACTGTGGAAGTCGAAGAGCCGATTATCGATCTGGATGCGATCAGCGCGCAGTCGCTGCGGCTGGTCCGCTCGATTCTGACGCTGATTGCGCTGGTGTCGGTGATTGTGCTGTGGTCTGAGATTCACTCCGCATTCAGCTTCCTCGACAACATTCCACTGTGGGATGCCAGCACCACGGTGCAGGGCGTCGAGAGCGTACAGCCCATTACTCTGGGTGCCGTGCTGATCGTCATCCTGATCTTTATCATTACCACCCAGCTGGTGCGCAATATGCCGGCGCTGCTGGAGCTGGCGCTGCTGCAACACCTCAGCCTGTCGCCCGGCACCGGTTACGCCATTACCACGCTGACCAAATACGCGCTGATGCTGGTCGGTGGTCTGATTGGTTTCTCTATCATTGGCGTAGAGTGGTCAAAACTGCAGTGGCTGGTGGCGGTGCTGGGTCTGGGGCTTGGCTTTGGGATGCAGGAGATCTTCGCTAACTTTATCTCCGGTCTGATCATCCTGTTTGGGAAACCGATTCGTATCGGCGATACCGTGACCATTCGCGATTTGACCGGCAGCATCACACGCATCAATACGCGCGCCACCACCATTACCGACTGGGACCGCAAAGAGATTATTGTGCCGAACAAGGCCTTTATCACCGAGCAGTTCGTCAACTGGTCGCTGTCGGATTCTGTGACGCGCGTGGTGCTGACTATTCCGGCACCGGCCCATGTTAACAGCGAAGAGGTGACGACCATCCTGAAGCAGGCGGTCGATCGCTGTACCTACGTGCTGGATATGCCGGCGCCGGATGTGTTCCTGGTGGATCTGCAGCAGGGCATTCAGCTGTTTGAGCTGCGCGTGCACGCGGCGGAGATGGGCCATCGCATGCCGCTGCGCCACGAGCTGCATCAGCTGATTCTGCGCGGCTTTGAAGAGCATGGAATTGAGATGCCGTTCCCGCCGTTCCAAGTACGGATGGAAACGCTGGGGCGCAAAACGCCCGCCAGCAACGGTGCGACAGCCAGCCGGACTTTCAAATCCGGTGGCCTGTAAAACAAAACGCCCGGCATGCGCCGGGCGTTTTTTCTTTACGCGCGAGTTACTTCACAAACTCTTCGCCCTGCGCGATATCTTTTTTCAGCGTCTCCAGCATGCCGTTGAGCGCCTGCTGTTCGAAATCACTGAGCGGCCCGAGCGGACGGCGTTCGGCGATACCGTTTTTGCCCAGCAGCAGCGGCTGCGAGAAGAAGCGTGCGTACTCGCCGTCGCCTTCCACATAGGCGCATTCAACGACATTGGCTTCGCCCTGCAGTGCACGAATCAGCGACAGACCAAAGCGCGCAGCCGCCTGGCCCATCGACAGCGTCGCCGAGCCGCCACCGGCTTTGGCTTCCACCACTTCGGTACCGGCATTCTGAATACGTTTCGTCAGGTCGGCGATCTCTTGGTCGCTGAAACTGACGCCTTTGACCTGCGACAGCAGCGGCAGAATGGTCACGCCTGAATGCCCGCCAACCACCGGCACTTCAATCTCCGTAGGCTGTTTGCCCTTCAGGGCAGCGACAAAGGTGTTGGCGCGAATAACATCCAGCGTCGAGACGCCAAACAGACGGTTTTTATCGTACACCCCGGCTTTTTTCAGCACTTCGGCGGCAATCGCCACCGTGGTATTTACCGGGTTAGTGATGACGCCAATCAGCGCTTTCGGCGCGGTGGTCGCCACCTGTTCAATCAGGTTACGCACGATACCGGCATTGACGTTAAACAGATCGGCGCGGTCCATGCCAGGTTTGCGTGCCACACCGGCCGAGATCAGCACCACATCGGCGCCGTGCAAAGCCGGCGTCGCATCTTCGCCACTGAACCCTTCTACTTTCACGGCGGTAGGAATGTGGCTGAGATCGACCGCGACGCCTGGCGTCACCGGGGCAATGTCATACAGTGAGAGGGCTGAACCTGCGGGTAATTGAGTCTTGAGCAGCAGAGCGAGTGCCTGGCCAATACCACCAGCTGCACCGAGAACGGCAACTTTCATCCTGAACTCCTTATTAAGGTGGGGCAGAGATATGCCGGAAATCCATCAGGTTACGAGTTTAATCAACTTCTCAGGCGATAGCGACACACCTGTCGCGCAATAACATTACGCCGCAATCGGCTCCCGAGACATCTCCACTTCAGAAGTCGCCTGAATGATCCATTCGCAGCCAGAAGACTATGGACGGCAATGATCATCGTTTTGTTGTTACCACTTCAATAATATAACAACTTTGCAACCTTCGCTTTGCGCGCCAGCGCGCGATTTTGGTGCAGGATAAAACTCTGTTATCATGCCTGCCCCACACGCGGATGCCGTGAATTCACGCATCCGCTTATTGCATAGAAATTCATCTAAATGCATAATAATTTATCTGCGACGGGCCTGTTGCCTGCTGCAACCCTCTTTTATTGGTAGCTTATGCGAAACCCATCTAAACAAGACGATCTGATAAAGGCGTTCAAAGCCTTACTGAAAGAAGAAAAGTTCAGCTCTCAGGGCGAAATTGTCCAGGCGCTGCAGGAAGACGGCTTCGGCAACATCAACCAGTCAAAAGTTTCTCGTATGCTGACCAAGTTTGGCGCGGTGCGCACGCGTAACGCCAAAATGGAGATGGTGTACTGCCTGCCTGCCGAACTGGGCGTGCCCACCACCACCAGCCCGCTGAAGAATCTGGTGCTGGATATCGACTATAACGATGCGCTGGTAGTGATTCATACCAGCCCGGGCGCGGCCCAGCTGATCGCCCGCCTGCTCGACTCCCTCGGCAAAGCCGAAGGCATTCTCGGCACCATCGCCGGTGACGACACCATCTTTATTACGCCAGCGCGTGCCTTTACGGTGAAACAGCTGTATGACGCCGTGCTGATGTTATTCGAACAGGAACTATAAAACCCTGTCTGTTACCGGCGGTTCACCTGCCGGTAACCTTACCTGCCCGCCCGCGTTTCTCCCGCTGTTTTATCGCCAATATCTTACAAAATAACCGCTTAGCCATATTCCGCCGGGTTCTCAATGCGGGAAAGTATTGGTACGACCTTTTCGCCTGCTTAACCCTTTGCGCTATTTTACAATTAGTGCTTAGCGGTTATCTCTTGCTTTTAGCGCACAGCCAGCTTGATCAACCACATTGTTTCGCACAAAAAGATAATTTGATGCAGATCATTGTTTTTGCATGGAAATACACTCTCTTGGTTAAGATCCAGGCGGTTTTAATAACTTTGCGTTATAAAAATGTGCCATAAGGATAAAGAATTACAACCAATTATTATTAGCGAGATATTAATTTCATGGGTGATTAGATCTATACTTCTTTTCGTGATGCAAATCACACGAAATCAAAAAGAGAAAAACAGAAGACGAGGAAAAATACCATGAACGTTAAAACTACTATCGCCACCCTGAGTGTTCTATCTGCCCTATCATTTGGTGCTTTCGCCGCAGATTCTATCAACGCCGAACAGGCAGCGAACCTGCAGCCGGTCGGCACCATTAGCGTCAGCGGCATTGGCGGCTCACCGATGGATATCCATCAGCAGCTGAACGCCAAAGCTGAAGCGCAAGGTGCTAAAGCCTATGGCGTTGTTGAGGCTTATAACCACAACAGCTACCACGCAACCGCGGAACTTTATAAATAAGTTTGCCGGAACAAGATGCAGTGTGAATGGCGACCCGTTTGAGAGGCGTTTGCCTCTCAGGTTGCCCACCTTATTTCATGAGAGTGAATCATGAAAACCAAATTATCTATCGCTGTACTGAGTCTGGCTTCCGTTCTGTCTTTTGGCGCCAGTGCTGCCACCCTGGTAACCAACACCCAGGCAGAAAATCTGCAGCCGCTGAATCAGACCATTAGCGTGAGCGGCGTCGATGGCGACCAGACCAATATCCGTCAGGAACTGTCCCAGAAAGCCGATGCTCAGGCTGCCAGCCATTACCGCATTATTGAGAACAATCAGGACAACACCTTCCACGTGACGGCTGAACTGTACAAATAATCTTTAACTATCGATCCGGCGTTATGCAGTCGCCGGGAGAAGATCTGCGACCCGCTTACCCTCTTTGTGCCGCAGGTTGTTGATTCTAATGAGGAGACGAATTATAAAAATCAAAACAACCATCGCAACCGCTACGCTGCTTTCTCTGTTCGCTTTTGGCGCTTCGGCAGCCCAACTGGTAACGGATGAATCCGCGCAGAATCTGCAATCTACCGGCCAGACCATTACCGTTAGCGTAACAGGCGGCTCACCCATGGATTATCGCGCTCAGCTTTCTCAGAAAGCCGATAAGCAGGGTGCCAGCGCGTATAAAGTGATTGAAGCGCGCACCGGTGACAGCTATCACCTGACTGCAGAGCTGTACAAATAATTCCTCGTCAATTCTGACGAACCCTTTGGCCCCGCCTGCCGGGGCCCTTTTTGGTTGTGCTACTGAACATTAAAGCGGAGCTGGCCTTCCAGCTCCTCTTCTGCCTCATCGAAGAGCAATATCAGCGCACACCATAGCGGCGTTTCTGCCCTTTCCCCAGATTGATGAACGCAATTTCCAGCGGCAACGGGATCTGCTCGCCGATGATCATTTCCCACAGATCGTCCAGATCGTGAATGGTGCGATCCGCCAGCGCGAAACGTTCGCAAAACTGACGGTAGAAATGAGCCTGATCGACGATTTCATTGAAGTCGAAACGCTCGGTTCTCATGGTGACATCCTCTCGCTACGCCAGACCGCCGAGGTGCAGCGCTTTGACTTCCACATACTCTTCCATGCCCAGCACCGATCCTTCGCGTCCCAGTCCGGACTCTTTCACGCCGCCAAACGGCGCCAGCTCGGTCGAGACTGCGCACTCGTTGATTCCAATCATGCCGGCTTCCAGCGCCGCCGCGACGCGGAATACGCGCTGCAGATTCTGCGTATAGAAGTAAGCTGCCAGACCGTATTCGGTATTGTTGGCGCGCGCGATCACCTCAGCTTCATCGTCAAAACGGAAGCAGGCGGCCACCGGACCGAAGGTCTCTTCCTGCGCCAGCTGCATCTCTTCATGCGCATCGGCAATCACCGTCGGCTGCCAGAAGTTGCCGCCCAGCGGATGGCGCTCGCCGCCCACCAGCAGTTTCCCGCCTTTGCTCAGCGCATCTTTGACATGCTCCTCCACTTTCTCCACGGCGGACGGCTCAATCAGCGGCCCGACCACCACGCCCGGCTCCACGCCGTTGCCCACGTTAAGTTTGCCTACCGCCTCAGCCAGCTGATGCACAAAGCGATCGTATATCGCGTTGTGGATATAGAAGCGGTTAACGCTGACGCACACCTGGCCGGCGTTGCGGAATTTGTTGGCGATAGCCCCCTGCACCGCCGCGTCGATATCGGCATCGTCAAACACGATATAGGGCGCGTTGCCGCCCAGCTCCATCGAGACTTTCTTCATGGTTTCGGCCGCGTTCCGCATCAGCGTTTTCCCCACCGCGGTGGAACCGGTAAAGGAGATTTTACGCACCGCGCGGGAAGCCATAATGGCGTCGCTGATGGCGTGCGTGTCGCCGGCTACCGCGTTCAGCACGCCGTCCGGCACGCCCGCTTTTTGTGCCAGCGCCACCAGCGCAAAGGCGCTGAGCGGGGTGTTATTGGCCGGCTTGATAATGCCGGTGCAGCCGGCCGCCAGCGCCGGGCCGAGTTTGCGCGTCAGCATCGCCATCGGGAAGTTCCACGGCGTGATGGCAGCGACGACGCCAATGGGCTCGCGCGTCGCCAGAATGCGTGAACCGGCTTTGGCCGGCGGGATAATTTCGCCGTTGGCGCGCTTCGCCTGCTCGGCAAACCATTGAATAAAGCTGGCGGCGTATTCCACTTCACCCTCGGCTTCCTTCAGCGGTTTGCCCTGCTCGGCGGTCATCAGCTGGCCCAGCCAGCTTTTGTGCTCAATTATCAGCTGGTACCAGCGATAAAGGATTTCGCTGCGCTGTTTGGCCGTTTTGTCGCGCCACGCCGGAAAGGCGCGCTGCGCGGCGGCAATCGCCTGCCCGGTTTCGGCCTTCCCGGCTTTTGCCACCTGCGCCAGTACCTCGCCGGTGGCCGGATTGGTGACATCAAAGGTGCTGCTGGCGGTGTGCCACTGGCCGCCAGCGAAGTAGCCGGTCTTGAACAGTTCGTGTTGTTGCAGGGAAGTGGACATTGTTATTCTCCTGTCAGTAAGCATCCTGTCAGGAAAGTATAGATGGCAATAATGGGGCAATGAGGGTCAGCGTGGCATCAGGCCAGCCGCTGCGCCAGGCAGCGGCCAGTTTCAGATTTGGATGAGGGTGTTCTGGTACTTATCCAGCATCATTGACAGCCGTTTCACCGGTTCCGTTACGCTGGCCGGTGCGGCATAGTGCTGCAGCTTCTGCTGATAAACGTCCAGCTCCTGCAGCAGGCGCTCAAAGTAGTAGCGCCGTTTATCATCGCTGCTGGCCGCAATAATGCGCTCGGCGGTGGAGCGCAGCTGGCGGTGATACGCCGACAGGTCGGCATTGACCGGTACCTCCGCGTTGCGCAGGCGCTGATGACCAATAATCAGCGTGAGCGCAATCCAGTATTTGTCGATATCGCCCGGGAACAGGTTAAGCAGCAGGAACAGCTGCTGATAAAGCGCCGGTAAATGGTTCTCACGCCGGCGCGCCTGATTGGTGGTCAGCGCCGCCACCGCAGCATACATAAAGCGATTCAGCAGCTTGCGTCCGGTGCGGGCTTTGGATTTGTCACGAATCAGCAAAATCACCATCATCGCCACAAAGCTGCCAATCCACTGGCCGAGCGCGTTGTCGAGAAACACGTTGAACTCAAACTTCATCGGGTTATCCAGCACCAGCACGTTGATGGTGCCGATCAGCGCGCCGCGCATACCAATCTGCCGCCGCTGTACAAAGATGCCGCCGATAAAGCCGAGTGCACCAATCGCAATACACAACAGCAAGGCACTTTGCTGGGTGCCCGGCAATATCCAGATGAAGTAGAGCATGCCCAGCGGCACCGCAAAGGCCATGCCGTAGAAGAAGTCTTTCGCCATCATCAGGGGATTCGGCATGCGCATCGCCAGCGCGGTAATCACCGCCAGCATCACCATGCAGCCGCTACCAGAGGTCCAGCCGGTATACAGCCAGAACAGCGAACCGAGCGCGGTGGCAACAAAGGTGCGCACGCCATTGATCATCGCATGATGCGTCTCCGCCGAGCGCGCCTGGATCACCACCTTACGCTGCAAAATACTCTCCTCCAGCGTGGTGATACGGCTGTTGCTTTTAACACCATTGATCAACAGCAGATACTCTGTCGCCGCGCCGACCCAGCTGGCCAGGGTAAACGGCACGCTTTTACTGCTGACGCCAATAACGCGGCGCATCAGCTTCATGCGCTTATGTACGTCACTGACGCTGGTTACCTCTTTTTCAATCAGCAGGCGATACTGCGGCGGGATGTAATCCGGGCGCGAATTCTGAATCAGGAAGGTCTCGGCGGCTTGGGTAATCAGCGTCAGCGATAGCGTGTTGAGCATTTGCAGCCGGCGGCTGGTGTTGCTCCAGCGCGACGACTCCATCAGCAACTGGCTGCGCATGCCGTTGAGTGCGCTAGTGCGGCGCACCAGCGCGCTCCAGGCTTTGTCGACTTCCTCTTTATCCTCGTGCGCCACGCACAGCTGCAGCAGGCGGTAGTGCGCCACCAGCAGCGCGTCCACTTCCGCATCAATCACTTTCTTGATCGAGCGCGGAGAGAACAGCATGTCGGCGAGAATAGCGCACAGGATACCGAGCACGATTTCGCTGCAGCGCTCCACGGCGAACTGCGGCGCCAGCGTCAGACCGCCGCTGGCATCCGCGGTCACCACGATGATCAGCGCAGTGTAGCCGGCGAGGCCCAGCGCGTAGGAGTTTTCGACTTTAATCAGCGATGAGAGCCAGACGCACATGCCGGCCCACAGGCAGCATAGCAGCAGCATCACCACCGGCGCGCGCACCGTCGCAATCATGATGGTGAGTGCAGCGATACAGCCGATAAAGGTGCCGATAATACGCAGGATGCCACGGTAGCGCAGCGCGCCAGAGTAGGGATCGCCGCCCGCGGCAAAGGCCGTGCCGCCGGCCACGATGCCGGCGGTCATCACCGCCCAGCGCGGCGTTTCCAGATTGAAGTGAAAGCCAATCATCAGCGCCGCCACCAGCGCGAAGGTCAGCTTTACCGGGAAACGCAAAAACTCAATCATATCGCCCCCGCTTAACCAAACTCACGCAGGCGGTTGAACAGCTGCGCCATCGGCGACACTTTGGTCTGGCGGTCTTTGTCACCGGTAATCACCACGGTGGCGGTGGTCCCCGCCGGGAAGCGGTTGCCGAGCTGATCGTCAAGGCGAATACGCACCGGCACGCGCTGCGCCAGACGCACCCACTCGAGGTTGGAGTCCACGGTGGCCATGCCTTTGCTGTCGACGCTGCTGCTGCTGTTGGTCACGCCAGCCGCGATGCTGTCAACCGTGCCGCGCAGCACCGTATTGCTGCCCAGCGGGGTAATTTCCGCGCGGAAGCCGGGACGCACGCCATCCAGCTTGGTCTCTTCCATGTAGGCCAGCACGTAGAATGAGTGCTGCTGCACCAGCGCCACGGCCACCGAGCCGCGCGTGATGAATTCACCCTGATAGACGTTGAGGTTGGTGACCCAGCCGTCGGACGGCGCTTTGATGGTGGTGCGATCGAGGTCGATCACCGCCAGATCGTGCGTCGCCACCGCTTTGGCCAGCTGATATTCACTGGTCTGCAGGTCGCTATTCGACTGCTCAATGGCTTCACGCGACATCGCGCTGGTACCGAGCTGGTTACGGCGCGCCGCTTCACGGCGTTTTTCGCTGACCAGCGCCTGATAATATTCGACATCCGCCTGCGCCTCATCCAGCGCTTTCTGGTAGCGCGGACGGTCGACGATAAAGAGCGTATCGCCTTTTTTCACCAGCTGGTTGTCGTGTACCGGGACGTCGGTGATCAGTCCGGTCACGTCCGTGGAGATCGCCACCACGTCGGCGGAGAATTTGGCGTCACGCGTCCACGGCGACTCGGTATAGAACACCCAGGCGCGGAAGATGATAACAACAGCGATGATAACCAGCAGGAGCGTAATGGCGTAACGCGCGATTTTTCTTATTAGCGCTTTCACTTAAAACCTCAGACGAATAGACGGGATACAAGGTAAAACACACAGCAATACAGCGCTGTGTTAAAAAGTGCCGGGTGCCACACCAGATCGTAAATCCCGCTGGGCATCAGCACTCGTTTCACCAGCCAGAACAGCGCCAGCGAAACCAGTAGTTCAATGAAGATGGGCGGAAAAGACAGCCCCAATACGACAAATACCGGAAGCATACTCATTTCGGTTCCTTAGTTCGACCTTGCCGGATTGCACCGATACCTGCCCTCATGCCCTCTGGCACGTCGGGTTGATGATAGTGGGGTGACGGATAATCTGATGACAACATTCAGGCCGCGTTGAGCTAATCATAGCGTATCATCGGGTAAACACTGCCGTGTTCAGGTGCGGTGAAAAGACCCAGCGTGCGTATAGTAACGCGCTTGACTATACGTTTTCTACATATTGTGAGCTAAATCACTTTTTAGCCAGAGTAAACAATGGAACGACTCAAAGGCATGTCCATTTTCGCCAAAGTGGTTGAATTGGGCTCATTTACCGCCGCCGCACGCCAGCTGCAGCTCAGCGTCTCATCAATCAGCCAGATTGTTGCCAGACTGGAAGATGAGCTGCAGGTGAAACGGCTTAACCGCAGCACCCGCAGTCTGGGCCTGACCGAAGCCGGTAAGATTTATTATCAGGGCTGCCGCCGCATGCTGGCAGAGACCTCGCAGGTGCACGAACAGCTGTACGCCTTCAAGAATACGCCGATCGGGATTTTACGCATCGGCTGCTCAACGGCCATGGCGCAAAATGTCCTCTCCGCCATGACCAGCGAGATGCTGCACGAATACCCGGGACTGAGCGTCAACCTGATGACCGGCATACCGACGCCGGACTTGATTGCTAACGGGCTGGATGTGGTGATACGCGTCGGTGAGCTGCAGGATTCCAACCTGTTCTCGCGCCGGCTGGGCGCAATGCCGATGGTGGTATGCGCGGCGAAGAGCTACCTGGCCCAGCACGGCACGCCGGAAAAACCGGCTGAAATCGACAACTTTTCCTGGCTGGAATACAGCGTGCGCCCGGATAACACCTTCGAGCTGGTGGCGCCGGAAGGCCTGGTGACGCGCCTGACGCCGCAGGGACGTTTTGTCACCAATGATTCTCAGACGCTGATTGCTGGTTAAAAGCGGGCTGCGGTATCGCCTATGTGCCGCTGATGTGGGTAATTGATGAGATTAACGCCGGTGAGATCGATATTTTGTTCCCGCAGTATCACTCGGAGCCGCGCCCGGTGTATGCCGTCTATACCGAGAAGGATAAGCTACCGCTTAAGGTACAGGTGTGTATCAATTATCTGACCGAGTATTTCAGGCAGGTGGCGAGGCAGTATCAGCAGCACCGCAAAAGTTAGCCGGGGTTGCACGCTGGTATTGCTGGCCTTAAGGACGCAGACGGGGAAATGCGGGGCAGTTATGCATGCCAAGTCACCATGAAGGGTGACCCTACAGGAAGAATGGCGCGGTTTTTACAGGGTGCGCACTGATGCGCACCAGCATGATCATTAAGCCGTTCCGCCCACCGTAATTTTATCCAGCTTCAGCGTTGGCTGCCCCACGCCGACCGGCACGCTCTGGCCCTCTTTACCGCACATGCCGACGCCCTTATCCAGCGCCAGATCGTTCCCGACCATGGAAATCTGCTGCATCGCCTCAATGCCGGAGCCGATCAGCGTCGCGCCTTTCACCGGTTTGGTGACTTTGCCGTTCTCGATCAGATAAGCCTCGGAGGTCGAGAACACAAACTTGCCGGAGGTGATATCTACCTGCCCGCCGCCAAAGTTAGGTGCATACAGACCATACTCCACACTCTCAATGATCTCCTGCGGCGTCGATTTGCACGCCAGCATATAGGTGTTGGTCATGCGCGGCATCGGCAGGTGCGCATAGGATTCACGACGACCGTTACCGGTAGGCGGCACGCCCATCAGACGCGCATTGAGCTTGTCCTGCATGTAGCCTTTCAGCACGCCGTTTTCGATCAGCACGTTGTACTGTCCCGGCACGCCTTCATCATCCACCGCCAGCGAACCACGCAGCCCTTCAAGGGTACCGTCGTCAACCACGGTGCAGAGTTCGGACGCCACCAGCTGGCCCATCTTACCGCTGAAGACGGAAGTCTCGCGGCGGTTGAAATCCCCTTCTAGACCGTGGCCCACAGCTTCGTGCAGCAGCACGCCTGGCCAGCCCGCACCCAGCACCACCGGCAGCGTACCGGCTGGCGCCGCGACGGCGCACAGGTTAACCAGCGCCATGCGCACCGCTTCGCGCGCCCAGACATCGGCCCGTACATCACCGCTCTCATCGGCAAGGAAAAATTCGTAGCCGGTACGCGCACCGCCGCCGCTGGCGCCGCGCTCGCGTTTACCCTGATCTTCCACCTGAACGCTAATGGACAGGCGCACCAGCGGACGAATATCCGCCGCCAGCGTACCGTCGGTGGCGGCGACCAGCACCTGCTCGTAGACGCCGCTCAGGCTGGCATTCACTTCCTGCACGCGCGGATCGGCAGTGCGTGCCACTTTATCAACCCAGTGCAGAAGCGCGATTTTGTCTTCACGCGTCAGGCTGTCCAGCGGATTGACCGGCGCGTACAGCGCGCGGTTGAGCACGGCGGAGAGCGCGTGTGCTTTACCGTTGCCCTGCTCGCGCACGATACTGCGCGCCGCTTCGGACGACTGGCGCAGGGCATTGAGGCTGATTTGATCGGCATAGGCAAAACCGGTTTTCTCCCCGCTTACTGCGCGGACGCCCACGCCCTGGTCGATGTGATAAGAGCCATCTTTAATGATTTTGTCTTCCAGCACCCAGGATTCATGGAAGCTGGACTGAAAATAGAGATCGGCATAGTCCAGACGACGTTCTGAAAGCTGCCCTAACAGGGAAAAAAGGTCCTGCTGATTAATGCTGTTCGCAGCTAGTAACTGCTCACTTACCAGATTCAGAGTCATCGTTTCTCACTCATTATGTGCTCGGATAGTCATAGCCTGCGGCAATTCCCCGACGGCGTCAAATTCACTTCTTATCGGCTTCGCGCGGTTTGCGCAGCACTTCATTGATTTCCGGCTTATCCAGCGGTCCGCTGATGTAATAGCGCAGCAGCGAAATCTTATTCCACAACGGTGCCAGCACCTTGCTGGCGGCAAATACCGCCGCGCCGACCACCGGGTTAATCACAAACGCGGTGGCCACGCCAACCGAGGCGCCGATCTCCGGTGCCACCACCGCCTCCATGTCGATTTGCCGCTGCACCAGATCTATTTTGCCCTGCATGGCGATATCCGCTTCGAGGCCATCCACCAACAGGTTATCGGTGCGCATCACGCCGTTTTCAATCCACGCCGTGCCGTTAATCGAATCAAACCAGAAACCTTCATTAAAGGTATCGCTAAAATCGAAGCGCAGCTTACGCAGCAGGGCATCGAAGCTCACCAGCCGCAACAACTGTCCGGCACGACCGGTGTTAACATCCGCAATCTGCCCTTTGCCGAAGTGGGTTTTCAGCGTACCGCTCAGCGTCTTTTCTGAAGGCTGCCACGGTGCTGAACGCCAGTGCAGGTCATAATCAATTTTAAACGGCGCATCGCGCAGCGGCGTGTTCATGCCAAACCAGTTGGTGGCATCATTGATATTTTTGCCGCTCAGATTGCCTTTTAGCGAGGTGCGCTGCTCGCCCGCTTTGTTCACCCATTCACCCGCGACATTGAGCTTCGAGCTGCCGGTATCGACGCTGCCGTTAGTGAGTGCTAACGTCTCTCCCTGCGGCTGTAGCTTCGCCTGAATATGGCCGAACTTCTGCCCGCGCAACCAGCACTCAGCGCAGTTGAGCTGCAGCGCTGGCCAGCTGCGGAAATCAATGCCGCTGTCACCGCTGAACGGCGAGGAGGCCTTGCCCGCTTCGCCGTCACTCCATTGCGGATTGTAATAAAGATAGCTCAGGTCGATTTGCCACGGCGCGTGTTGTGCGGTTCGCAGGCTACCGCGCGCTTCGCGACTCTCCAGCTGCAGCTGCGTGCTGCCGCCCGCGCCCTGGGTCACCGTGGCATTAACATCGTGCCACTGCTGGCCGCCGAGCGTCAGGGCTGGGGTGCGCAACGTCACATCGCCGGGCAGCAGTGCGCCGCCGATGTCCGTCTCGCCCTGCGCATTGCGTGAACCCGCCGCCCCGGTCACCAGCCCCAGCCAGGCTTCGCCGTCCAGCGCCGGCAGATTAAGTACCATCCCGCGCCGATCCGGTAGCGCCGGCGTGCTTTTAGCATCATTCAGCCAGATACCGCGATCGACGCGCAGCTGTGGCTCCAGCAGCCAGCGGCTGTTAAAGCGATGGTGCTCACGCACGCTGCCGCTGAGGTTAAAACTGTGCAAATCGCCGCTGGCATTAATGGCGATGGGCAGTGCCTCACCGGCTTCTTTATCCAGCGGTGGAGGTAAGTGACTGCTCACTGTCTTGCCGTCACCGTTGATATCAACCTTGTAGCGCGCCCCCCCCTGATGCGGCAGCGTGATGTCGACATTGCCCTGCCACGCCAGACTGCCGCCCAGCTTACTGCTTACGCTGGCAGGCAGCATGGCCAGTTTCGCCGGTTGCCAGTCGCCCAGCAGTTTGACGTTAACACCAAAATCATCAGGATTTTCCGTGGTGCTGAAACGCACGCCGGTGGGCTGACCGAACCAGTTGGCCTGCAGCTCTTCACTCTCCAGGTTCCCGTTGTTGTAGCGGAAACGTCCGGTCAAGTTTTTCAGCGTGGTGTTAAGCGGCTTAATGTGCAGGCTGTTGTTATTCAGCACTACATTGCCGCTGGCGTGCACCAGTTCTCCGTCCAGCGGAATATCCAGGTTGAGCGAACCACGAACGTTGCCGCCAATCTGCAGCTGCTCCAGCGCCGCACCCAGCGTGGATTTGAGCGGCGTGCGGGCGAAATAGTCGGCGATATCTTTACCTTCGCCGCTCAAATCACCGTCAATGATCAGCTTCTCTTTCAGGTAATCAGGGATTACCGCACTGACGTTGCGCGCGTCCACCGCGCCCAGCCGGGTTTGCGCCGCCTTCATCCACAGACCATCGTTGATAAAATCGAGGTCGATATCGAGGTTTTGCAGCGCCGGCCAGCCTGGCTGGAACTGGAAGGTGGCGTTGCGCACCGGCACGGCCACTTCGAACATGCCGTCGTGGTGTTTGAACGGGAACAGACGCGGATCGCCAGCAAACAGCAGCGTGGCATTCTCCACCTGGCCGCCCTTGACCGCTTCGCTGAGATACTGCGTCAGGTCGTGGCCCATCAGCGGCTCAGGGAAGTAGCGCCAGGCATCACCGGCGTCGGTGACGCGAATCCCGGCGAGAATGTCGAGGCGCGGCGCTTTACCCACATTTTGCTGATAGCGGAAATCGCCGCGCGCCCACAGCGAACGTGCCTGCACGTCCAGCTGCTGGCCATCCAGCGTCAGGCCGTTAGCATCGCGCAGCCAGTTGATTCGGCCGTTGACCTGCTGAATCTGTAACGGCGCCTGGAACATATCGCCGTACGGCACTTCCGCCTGGCCCATCTGCACATCCAGCTGGCCGTGGTTCAGACTGCCGCTGGCGCTGCCGCTCAGATTGCTGATGCCCGGCAGCAGCTGCCAGTGCTGCCAGTGCTGCCACGCCAGATCGCGCCAGCGCGCCTGCAAACGCGTCTGCTCCGGCTGCGCCAGCGGAATATCCAGCGCCAGCGCGTCGATATAGCCGCGCGGCTGCAGCGCCCGCCAGTTGTCTAGCAGCGTGGGCGAGAGCGGCGCAAACAGCGGCACCAGCGGTGCCAGACGCTGCAGATCGAGCCGGGTTGCGCGCACCCGCACTTCCGCTGCACTGTTCGCGCCGATCATCTGTTTATCTTCCGGCTTCCACAGCAGTGCGATATGGCCGGCATCCCAGGCCACGCCGTCAGTCATCAGCCGGGTTTGCGGCACCGTCAGGCTCCAGCCATTCTGATAGCGCGCCAGATGCGCGGTCAGGCCATCCACCTGGAGCTGATGATCGCCCTGCTCGCCGCGCCAGCGCGCGCCGCCTTTGCTCAGCAGCAGATCGCCCGCGTACACCTCGCCGTCGCGCAGGTTGACCCACGCGGCCAAGCTGAAACGCGCGCTTTGCAGGCTGGTATTGTCACGCAGCCAGCGGCCAATCCACGGGCGCACGTCCACGTCATCGGCCTGCATCCAGATACGGCCGTCGTTGAGTAACCCGTTGGTATCGTTAAGATCGAGCCGTACCTGCACCACGCTGTGCTGGCCGGTGAAGCTGGACAGGCTCACTTCGCCTTCGGCGCGATGGCGGTTGTCTTCGTTCAGCCAGGTAAGGTATGGAATCGCCAGTTCGGCATGCTGGCCGGAAGGCGTGAGAAAACGGATGCTGCTGTCGCGCAGATCGAAATGGTCAAACTGGCGTAAGAACAGATCGTTGATTTGGGCCGGTTTGAAGCTGTTTCTTTGCTCGTCGCTGGTGAGCAACGGACGGTTGGTTGCCAGCCGCAGCTGCCAGAAGGTGAGATCGCGAAACTGCCAGCGCCAGTGCAGCAGCGACTGCCACACATTGAGCGCCAGCGTAACGCGGCCAATCTGCAGCTCGCCATCTTTTTCCATGTCGATACGGAGATCGCGCACCTGCAGGGTCGGGCCAAAATTCTCCCATTTTCCCTGAATTTCACTGGCATCGATGGTGACGCCGCTGACGCGCGAAAGGGTGTGCAGCACCTCGCCGCGATAGCTGTTGAGATGCGGCATCACAAGGCGCAGCCCGCTGACCAGCAGCGCCACAATGACGATGATTGCGGCGAGCAGCAGTAACAAAATCCCCGGCAACCGCCTCACACACCTCTCCTTGCTTTCCGTTGGGTTACGGCGTTCAACCTCACGACTTACATCATGACGACGTCAAACTGCTCCTGCGTGTAGAGCGGTTCAACCTGTACTTTGACCTGCTTGCCGACAAAAATTTCCACTTCGGCCAGCGCGTGCGACTCATCGCTTTTCAGCGCTTCACCCACTGCGGGCGACACGTACACCAAGAAGCTGTCGGAGTCGTAAGCGTGATGGACGCGGACGATTTCACGCATGATTTCATAGCACACGGTCTCCACCGTCTTCAGCGAACCGCGTCCCTGGCACACCGGGCAATCGGCACACAGCACGTGCTCAATGCTTTCGCGCGTGCGTTTGCGAGTCATTTCGACCAGCCCCAGCGCGGAGAAGCCGTTGATACTGGTTTTGACGCGATCTTTACTCAGCGCGCTCTCCAGCGAGTGCAGCACGCGCCGGCGATGATCGTCATTATTCATGTCGATAAAGTCGATGATGATAATGCCGCCGAGATTACGCAGCCGCAGCTGGCGCGCAATCGCCTGCGTGGCTTCGATATTAGTATTAAAAATGGTTTCGTCGAGGTTGCGGTGGCCGACAAACGCACCGGTGTTAATGTCCACCGTGGTCATCGCTTCGGTCTGGTCGATAATCAGGTAACCGCCAGACTTCAGTTCCACCTTGCGCTCCAGCGAGCGCTGAATCTCGTTCTCCACGTCATAGAGATCGAAAATCGGCGGCTTGCCGTTGTACAGCTCCAGCTTGCTGGCCATCTCCGGGATATATTCGCTGGTAAACTCCACCAGCAGATCGCAGGTCAGCCGCGAATCAACGCGGATGCGATCCAGCGCTGCGCCGGCGAAATCGCGCAGGACGCGCTGCGCCAGCGCCAGCTCGCCGTACAGCAGACAGCGCGTCTGGTTACGCTTCTTACGCTCGCTGACTTTAGTCCACAGGCGCTTTAAAAACGCCGCGTCCTGCGCCAGCTCTTCTGCGCCAATGCCTTCTGCGGCGGTACGAATAATAAAGCCGCCGAGATCGTCACAGTAAGCGGCAACCACCGCTTTCAGGCGCTCACGTTCGGCCTCGCTTTCAATGCGCTGTGAGACGCCCACGTGCGAAGCCCCCGGCATAAATACCAGGTAGCGCGACGGCAGCGTGATATCGGTGGTGAGACGGGCACCTTTGGTACCGAGCGGATCTTTCACCACCTGCACCATTAAATCCTGTCCCTGACGCACCAGCTCGGCGATATCGCGCACGATAAAGTTCTTCTTCTCATTACCCGCCACGCATTCGGTGTGCGGCATGATGTCCGAGGCATGCAGAAAGGCCGCTTTGTCCATCCCGATATCGACAAATGCCGCCTGCATGCCCGGCAGTACCCGGCTGACGCGCCCTTCGTAGATATTGCCGACAATACCGCGCCGCGCTTCGCGCTCAATATGGATTTCCTGCAGAATGCCGCCGTCAATATAGGCAACACGGGTTTCAGAAGGTGTCACATTTACCAGCAGTTCAGCCGTCATCTTGTCCCCTTAACGCACGCAGCGACTGAAAATGGCTCAGCAGTTCGCTGGTTTCCACCAGCGGCAATCCCACTACGGCGTGATAACTTCCATTGATGCGGCGCACAAAGTTGCCGCCCAGGCCCTGAATACCGTACGCGCCGGCTTTATCCATCGGCTCGCCGCTGGCGATATAGTGCGAAATTTCCTCTGCCGTGATAGTGCGGAATGTCACATCTGTGGTCACCAGGCAATCCAGCTCGCCCTGCGCATCGGCCAGCGCCACGGCCGTCATTACCTGATGGGTTTGCCCGGCCAGTTTACCCAGCATCTGCGCGGCATGCGCCGCATCACGCGGTTTCTCCAGCACTTCGCCATTCAGCACCACGATGGTGTCAGCGCCCAGCACCGGCAGATTCTGCGGTGCTATCCGCACGCCGGCCCGCGTCTTATCGCTGGCCAGACGCCGCACATAAGACTCCGCCGCTTCGCCCGGCTGACGCTGCTCTTCAACATCGGTAATCAGGCGCTCAAACTGCAGGCCAAGCTGCGTTAACAGCTCGCGCCGACGCGGTGAGCCGGAAGCCAGGTAGAGGGTTATCATTGTATTCCTTATTGCACAGCAAACTGACGGCGAATCTTTCTCATCAGTAAGAATAGCCAGGGCCACAGGATACCGTCGACCACGCTACTCCAGAAGATTTCCGGGCGGAAGGAGACGTTGATGACCAGAAATTCTACCCAGAAAACAATCACATCAACCGCCAGCGACAGCACCATAACCATTAATGCCTGCTGCCACAACGCCAGATTGCGGAATAGCTGAAATTTAAAGGCCACCAGATAGGCGATAATGCTGAATGCCAGCGCACGCACACCCAGCGTTGAGCCGGCGACCAGATCCATAATGGCGCCGAGGAAAAAGCCGGTGCCAACGTTGACACGGTGCGGCAGCGCCAGCACCCAGTAGATCAGGATCAGCAATAGCCACGATGGCCGGAACATGTAAATCTGATCCGGCCATGGCATGATTTGCAGGATAAGCGCAACAAGGAAGGACAGCCAGATCACCCAACGCCCCTGGCTGCGATATCGACTCAAGGCTGGCCTCCGCGCGAGTTCGCCGGATGACCCTGCGAACGGCTGCTGGCGGCGGGCTGTGGCGGCCCCATCTGCTGATTTTGCTGCATCATGGCGGGTGCCGGCGACCCCATTTCGCCCGCGGGCGGCAGCACCTGCGGCATCATCTGCATCAGGCGTTCGTTAGCCACGCGATGCACTTCGTCCGGTGCCATCGGCATGTCGCCGTTCTTATCCGCACCCCACAGCAGCAGCAGGTAGCGCAGGCGCTGCAGACCGGCGGTCGGACGCGCCTGAATGACGGTATAGGCACGCTGCGTATCCACTTTCACTGACGACACTACGCCGACCGGATAACCTTCCGGGAAGTGTCCGCCCAGGCCCGACGTCACCAGCACATCACCGACGCGAATATCCGTATTGCCCGGCAGATGGTCCAGCTGCAGATCTTCGCTGCAGCCGTTACCGGCGGCGATGACGCGAATATCGTTACGCAGCACCTGAATCGGCAGGGCGTGCGAGGCATCGCAGATCAGCAGCACGCGGCTGGTCATCTGCCCCACCGCCACCACCTGGCCGACCACACCTTTATCGCTGATCACCGGCTGGCCTTCGTACACGCCGTTGACGCTGCCTTTGTCAATAATCACCTGATCGGTGTATGGATCGGTGCCAGTGGAGATCACCTGGGTCACCATTTTGTGCTCATCCTGACGCAGCGGCGAGCCGAGCAGCTCGCGCAGACGCGCGTTTTCCTGCTTGTATTGCCCCAGCATCAGCAGGTCACTGTTTTTCAGGAAGAGCTCACGGCGCAGCGCTTTGTTTTCCAGCTCCAGCTGCTGGCGCGAGGCCAGCGTTTCGGAAACGCTGTCAAGAAGCTGTCGTGGCCCGTTGGTCAGGAAGTAAAATGGACTGACCGACGTGTCCAGGTAGTTGCGGATCTGGGAGAACGTGCTGATCCGGCTGTCGGCGACAATAATCGCGATAGCCACAATCACGGCCAGAAACAGGCGCAACTGCAGGAAAGGTCCCCTGCTAAAAATCGGCTTCATAAATTCTGCGAATTCCTCGACATCAGGGAAGAAGCGTGAGTGTCAGCACTTACGCCTCCAGGGCTGGACGCTATACGCCGTCGTGCGCAGCGTCGCCAGTTACCCCGCATCCTGCAAACCGCAGTGACGACGTTGTGCCGCAGCTGCCCGGTGCCTGCTGCTGAGGCATGCCGTGCGGCATGCGATGACCATCGTCCTGCCGTTGTGCTGATTTTGGGTATCGTCGCTATTCCCTGCGCAATTTGACCACGGTCTCAGCCGGAGAGGAATTACTCCTCGCTGAACAAATCGCCGCCATGCATGTCGATCATTTCCAGTGCTTTACCGCCGCCGCGCGCTACGCAGGTCAGCGGATCTTCTGCGACCACCACCGGAATACCGGTCTCTTCCATCAGCAGACGATCCAGGTTACGCAGCAGCGCGCCGCCACCGGTCAGCACCATACCGCGCTCGGAGATGTCAGACGCCAGCTCCGGCGGGCACTGCTCCAGCGCGACCATCACGGCACTGACGATACCGGTCAGTGGCTCCTGCAGCGCTTCCAGGATTTCATTCGAGTTCAGCGTAAAGCCACGCGGCACGCCCTCAGCCAGGTTACGGCCGCGCACTTCGATCTCGTGCACTTCGTCACCCGGATAAGCAGAACCGATCTCATGCTTGATACACTCAGCGGTGGCTTCACCAATCAGCGAGCCGTAATTACGGCGCACGTAGTTAATGATAGCTTCATCGAAGCGATCGCCACCAATACGGACCGAAGAAGAGTAAACCACGCCGTTCAGAGAGATAACCGCGACTTCGGTCGTACCGCCACCGATATCCACCACCATCGAGCCGGTAGCTTCCGACACCGGCAGACCAGCGCCGATTGCCGCTGCCATTGGTTCTTCAATTAGGAAGACTTCACGGGCACCGGCGCCCTGCGCCGATTCGCGGATGGCACGACGCTCAACCTGGGTCGCGCCGACCGGCACGCATACCAGCACGCGAGGGCTGGGACGCATAAAGCTGTTGCTGTGCACTTGCTTGATGAAGTGCTGGAGCATTTTTTCAGTCACGAAGAAGTCGGCGATAACGCCATCTTTCATCGGACGGATAGCTGCGATGTTACCCGGCGTACGGCCAAGCATCTGCTTTGCATCATGACCAACAGCCGCTACGCTCTTTGGGGATCCGGCGCGATCCTGACGAATGGCAACCACAGAAGGCTCGTTCAGCACGATGCCTTGTCCTTTTACGTAAATCAGGGTATTCGCGGTACCCAGGTCAATGGACAAGTCATTGGAAAACATGCCACGAAATTTTTTAAACATACTAAGGGATAATCCTGCAAGCTGGGGGCGGAAAATAAAATCCGCCTACTTTACCAACCACGCGAAGCCGCTACAAGGCGCAAAAACGTTCTGCTTCGGTGAAAAACCAGGCTGAATAATTTTTCGCGGCGGTGCTGCCGTCCGACACCGGCGTTAAACGGCGCTAAGCTGCCGCTCTAAACGCAAATTCACCCGCCGGTCGCGGGTGAATTCCGACATAAAATCTAACATTTCCCGCCGCCGATCGCGCCGGCTGCGCACGGCATAAAGGCGAAAAATAGCCGCCTGCTGCCGTATCTGTGGCTGACGCGCTAAATCCGGTAACGTTGCGAGTGTTTCTTCACGTTACTGTTCACCGGCAGCGAAGGGGCAAAAAAGTCGCCCTGGCCGCCCGCGACGCCCAGCCCGGCCAGCGTTTGCCACTCCGCGCGCGTGCGTACACCGGCGGCAAAGGCTTTGGTGGGCGTGGATTTACACACTATCCAGCAAACTTTGCACGAACAGCTGATTTTCTGTACGGCGCTCAATGTTGCGAATCAGGCCCGGATAGAGCTTGATCAGCTCAATCGGGAACTGCTTGATGTAAGCGCTACTCACCACTGTTAATCCGGCCTGATCTACCGCAATCCGACAGCCAAACGCGGTCAGCATACGGAAAACCGGCACTAAACGATTGATGTGTTGACAAACATCCGCCTCAGCAAGTTCAAATAAAAATCGTTTTCTTTGCGATTTACTGCACTGCAGCAGCAATTTTTGCAGCCAGCGCTGGAACGGCCGTTGCAGCAGCGAATCGATATTGACCGGCAGCGCCAGCGTTTCATCCGGCCAGACCTCCGACAGCGCCGCAATACGCATGACTAGCTGGCGATCCCAGCTGTCGGCCATGCCAAGCTGCAGCACCAGCGGCATGAACTCTGCCGACACCACCTCTTTATCGCCGTCGAACACACCCGCCAGCATTTCACGGTGATGCACTTTGCCGTCCAGCAGCACCTTCGGTTTCTGGTACAGACGCGGGCCGCCGCGGTTCACGGTGTTTTCCAGCAGGGTGCGCCAGCGCACGCTGCCGCGCCCCATCTCCAGCGTATTGCCCTCGCCCACCGACCAGTTGTTGCCGCCCTGCAGCGCCGCCCGGCGCGTGGCCAGCTCGACGTTCTCCATCACCTGCGACACCGACTCGCCGCTGCGCCAGGCGCTGATGCCAATGTGGATCAGATCATCGCGATCCACCATGCGCATCGGCGGCAGCGAATCCACCGCGTTGATCAGCTGGTCGGCAATGCTGTTGGCCTCTTTCAAAGTGCGGTGCGGCAGCAGTACGGCAAAGTCGCTGCGGAAATAGCGCGCCAGCAGCGCCCCCGGATAGCGCAGCACGAAGGTGGAGAGCATGTTCACCAGGTCGAACAGGTATTCATCGACCAGCGTCGGCCCGAGGGTTTCATGCAGGGTGTCGAGGTCCGGCAGCCGCACCATCATCACCACACCGTGCGTGCCAACGTCTTCCTGATCTTCCAGCAACGTGGCCAGCTGGTTATCGAAAAACAGGCGATTATTCAGGCCGGTGCGTGAATCCTAGGCGGCAAAGGTGCGGATTAAGGTGTCGATACGCAGACGCTGTTCGCCGGCTTCCTGTAAATCCCCCAGCAGCAGATCGATAGCGCGGCTGGCTTTCGGCGGCCATTCGGCGATGGCATCGGTGCGCGGCGCGCGCTCGCCAGCCAGAATGCGCTCCGCGCGCGCCTCCAGCCGCTCCATATGCTGCCAGCGGCGGTTAAGCCAGCGGTGCGTCATCACCAACAGCGCCGACATGATCGCCACCACCGTCAGCAGGATAATCAGCGTGTAGGCACCGGTGAACGAGCGGAACCAGGTTTTGGCGGGATCGAGCACCACCACGCGCAGCGCCATGCCCGGCGCGTGCACCAGCGGCACATCCAGTTGAATGAAACGGTTGGGCTCGTCTTCCAGCATCGGATTTTCATGGCGCGCGAGGCGGAACAGCACGGTATCATCGTGATGCAATTCCAGCTGTTCGGCATTGATGACGGGCATCAGGCGCGTCAGCCACTGCGTCAGTTCCTGCGGTGACTGGCTGGCCAGCGCTTTATCGACTTCCGTCGCCAGCGTTTGCACGCGGTTCTCTACGCGCTGCTGCGACAGCCAGATAAAACTAAAAGCGCAGCCTACCAGCATCAGTAACATCGCCAGTAAGCTTAATAAGGTAATAAACGCAGAAAACTTGGTTGTTAATCGCATCCCTGTGCCTGTATCACTGCGGTTTATGAACGCCAGCCAACGGTTCGCGCCAGCCGCGCTGGTGCAAACCTGAGCAAATTATCACAATTACCGATCCAAATCAGCGCCCGCCCGGCGCCGGTTTCGCCACCCTGCGGCGCGAGTATAACGTCAAAGTGTGAAGCGCTGGCTTCCGAGGCGGCTTTTTCGTCCTATTCTCAACAGAACGCACCGGCTAGGAAATTTCACATTTTGCCAGCGAAAGTGGCGCGCCGGGCAGCGTTTGATCATGCTAGCTGCAGTTAATCGATTTGCCGGAGAACGCCATGAAGCGCAAGCACATCCTTACCGAAGCCGATGTTACGCCGGAAAGCATTTTTAATCTGCGCCGCCGCCAGGTGCTGAAAGCGCTGGGGCTTGGCGCTGCCGCGGCCAGTCTGCCCGGCGGCGCACAGGCCGATGTGCTGAGCTGGTTTAAGGGCAATGACAGGCCGCCGGCGCCTGCCGGACGCGATCTGCAGTTCAGTAAACCGGCCCAGTGGCAGGCGGACCTGCCGCTGACGACGTTTGATAAAGTCGCAGGCTACAACAACTTCTACGAATTTGGTCTCGACAAAGCCGATACCGCAGCCAATGCCGGCACGCTGAAAACCGACCCGTGGCAATTGCGCATTGAGGGCGAAGTGGCGAAGCCGATGACGCTGGATATGGACGACATCTTCAAGCGTTTCGCCATGGAGCAGCGTATCTATCGCATGCGCTGCGTTGAAGCCTGGTCGATGGTGATTCCCTGGGTAGGTTTTGAACTCAACAAGCTGCTGAAGCTGGCTGAACCCAACAGCAATGCCCGCTATGTCGCCTTCCAGACGCTATACGCGCCCGATCAGATACCGGGGCAAAAGGACCGCTTTATCGGCGGCGGGCTGGATTATCCCTATGTTGAAGGCTTGCGGCTGGATGAAGCGATGCATCCGTTGACGCTGCTCAGCACCGGCGTTTACGGCAAAGCGCTGCCGCCGCAAAACGGCGCGCCGATTCGCCTGACGGTGCCGTGGAAATATGGCTTCAAAGGGATTAAGTCGATCGTCAAAATTACCCTGACGCACGATCGTCCGCCCACAACCTAGAGCCAGATCGCCGCCAACGAATATGGCTTCTACGCTAACGTGAATCCGCACGTCAACCACCCGCGCTGGTCGCAGGCCACCGAGCGCTTTATCGGTGCGGGCGGCATTCTCAAGGTGGAACGCCAGCCGACACTACTGTTCAACGGTTACGCTAAAGAGGTGGCCTCGCTGTATCGCGGTCTCGATTTACGGGAGAACTACTGAGTGCGCCTGACATTACGCCACGTTACGCTGCTGAAAGTGGTGCTGCATCTGGCGGCATTTCTGCCGCTGGTGTACCTGTTTCTGACGGCAAATCAGGGCTGGCTGAGCGCCGATCCGGCGAAAGATATCCAGCATTTTACCGGCCGCATGGCGCTGAAGCTGCTGCTGGTGAGCCCGCTGACGCGTTATCTGAAGCAGCCGCTGCTGATTCGTACCCGCCGGCTGCTCGGCCTATGGTGCTTTGCCTGGGCCTGTCTGCATCTCACCAGCTACTATCTGCTGGAACTGGGTTACGATCATCTGCGATTACTCGGCAGTGAGATTGTATCGCGCCCCTATTTGTTACTGGGCATGATCAGCTGGACTATTCTGTTTGCTCTCGCCATCACTTCTTTTCAGCGCGCCCAGCGAAAACTGGGACGCCGCTGGCAAACGCTGCACAACGGCATCTATCTGGTCGCGATCCTCGCGCCTGTCCACTATCTTTGGTCAGTGAAAGTGCTGTCACCGCAGCCGTGGATTTATGCCCTGCTGGCGCTGGCGCTGTTAGGCTGGCGTTACAATAAGTTGCGTAAACTTCTGCGCCGATAATCCCCGCAAGGTTGTTTTCCTGCTGCGAGATCTGTTAAAAGGTGTGGCCTTCGGGCCATGCAGGATCAACTTCGCAGATAAGACCAGTATTTTGCTGCGAATTGCCTCGAAACGGATATAATGCCCGGCTTTATTGCAAGCGAAGTCTTCTTTTTCACTCTGAAGAGTGACAAATGAAAGATGTCGCGGTATTTTACGCGATGCCTCACTGATTGCAGGAGATAGCCGCAAGATGGCGCATAAATTTCACATACTGCTGTTAAACGGACCCAACCTGAACCTGTTGGGGACGCGCGAGCCTGAGAAGTATGGTCACACTACGCTGGCGCAGATTGTCAGCGATCTGACGCAACAGGCCGACCAGCACCATGTGAAATTGAGTCATTTGCAATCGAATGCGGAATACCAGCTGATTGATCGTATTCACGAAGTCCGCGGCAACGTCGATTACATCATCATCAACCCGGCTGCGTTTACGCACACCAGCGTTGCACTGCGCGATGCTCTGTTGGCGGTTAGCATTCCTTTTATTGAGGTGCATCTCTCCAATGTGCATGCACGCGAACCGTTCCGACATCACTCCTGTCTTTCCGATGTATCTGCCGGCGTCATCTGTGGACTGGGCGCCGACGGCTACTCGTGGGCTTTACAAACGGCCGTAAAACGCCTGTCACATTCCAATTAAACAGAGTACGGAACCACACTCATGGATATTCGTAAAATTAAGAAACTGATCGAACTGGTTGAAGAGTCCGGCATCGCTGAGCTGGAAATCTCTGAAGGCGAAGAGTCGGTTCGCATCAGCCGTTCACCTGCCAATGTCGGTTACCCTATGATGCAGCAGGCTTATGCTGTTCCGGCTCCACAGCCTGCGCTGGCTGCTGCGGTTGCTGCTGCGCCTGTCGCTGCAGAAGCGGCCAAACCTGAAGTCAGCGGCCACATCGTGCGTTCGCCGATGGTCGGTACCTTCTATCGCACCCCAAGCCCGGACGCCAAAGCGTTTATGGAAGTGGGTCAGAAAGTGAACGCTGGCGACACCCTGTGCATCGTTGAAGCGATGAAAATGATGAACCAGATCGAAGCCGATAAATCCGGCGTTGTGAAGGCGATCCTGGTGGAAAGCGGCCAGCCGGTTGAATTCGACGAGCCGCTGGTCGTCATCGAATAACGAGGCGAAGCATGCTGGATAAAATTGTCATTGCTAACCGTGGTGAGATTGCGCTGCGCATTCTGCGTGCCTGTAAAGAACTGGGCATCAAGACTGTGGCGGTACACTCCACGGCAGACCGCGACCTGAAGCACGTGCTGCTGGCGGACGAAACCGTCTGCATTGGCCCAGCGCAGTCGGTCAAAAGTTATCTTAATATCCCGGCGCTGATCTCCGCCGCCGAAATCACCGGCGCCGTTGCAATCCACCCGGGCTACGGCTTCCTCTCTGAGAACGCCGATTTCGCCGAGCAGGTTGAGCGCTCTGGCTTTATCTTCATCGGTCCGAAAGCCGACACCATTCGCCTGATGGGCGACAAAGTGTCAGCGATCAACACGATGAAAAAAGCCGGCGTACCGACCGTACCAGGCTCTCACGGTTCGCTGACCGACGACATGGAGAAAAACTGTGCCATCGCCAAGCGCATCGGCTATCCGGTAATCATCAAAGCCTCTGGCGGCGGCGGCGGTCGCGGTATGCGCGTTGTGCGCAGCGACAAGGATCTTGAGCAGTCCATCAACATGACGAAAGCGGAAGCCAAAGCGGCTTTCAACAACGACATGGTGTACATGGAGAAATTCCTCGAGAACCCACGCCACATCGAGATTCAGGTTCTGGCTGATGGTCAGGGCAACGCTATCTATCTGGCCGAACGTGACTGCTCCATGCAGCGCCGCCACCAGAAAGTGGTCGAAGAAGCACCAGCACCCGGCATCACGCCGGAACTGCGTCGCTACATCGGCGAGCGCTGCTCTAACGCCTGCGTCGAGATCGGCTATCGCGGTGCCGGTACGTTCGAGTTCCTGTATGAAAACGGTGAGTTCTACTTCATCGAGATGAACACCCGTATTCAGGTGGAACATCCGGTCACCGAGATGATCACCGGCGTCGACCTGATCAAAGAGCAGCTGCGTATTGCTGCCGGTCAGCCGCTTTCAATCAAACAGGAAGATATGGTGGTGCGCGGTCATGCGGTCGAGTGCCGTATCAACGCCGAAGACCCAAACACCTTCCTGCCGAGCCCGGGCAAGATCACCCGTTTCCACGCGCCAGGCGGTTTTGGCGTGCGCTGGGAATCGCACATCTATGCCGGCTACAGCGTGCCGCCGTACTACGACTCAATGATTGGTAAGCTGATCACCTACGGCGAAAACCGTGACGTGGCCATCGCGCGCATGAAAAATGCGCTGGCGGAACTGATCATCGACGGCATCAAGACTAACGTCGATCTGCAGATGCGCATCATGACCGACGAAAACTTCCAGCAGGGTGGTACTAACATCCACTATCTGGAGAAAAAACTCGGCCTGCACGAGAAGTAAGCGCAGCGCAGAGCAATGCAGAGGCCGGTTAAACCGGCCTTTTTCATTTTTGTTGCCTTTGAGGTTGCATGATGGATGGGCGTTTTTTGCAAGCTAACAAAGAGGCGCGCTGGTCGCTGTACCTGACGCTGGCGTACCTCGCCGTCTGGGGCGTCTCCGCGTGGCTCGGCGGCACACAAAACGGTTTCACCGGTTTACCGCGCTGGTTTGAACTCTCCTGCGTGTTCGCGCCCGTGCTGTTCATTGGCCTGTGCTGGCTGATGGTGCGTGTGGTGTTCCGCGATATGTCTCTGGAGGACCACGATGGAAACTGAAATCATTCTGCCACTGCTGGCCTATCTGGTGCTGATTGCCGGGCTGTCGGTGTTTGCCATGCGCAAACAGCGCCACGGCAACTTCCTGAGTGAGTATTTCCTTGGCAGTCGCTCGATGGGCGGTTTTGTGCTGGCAATGACCATCACCACCACTTACATCAGCGCCAGCTCATTTATTGGCGGGCCGGGCGCGGCGTATAAATACGGGCTGGGCTGGGTACTGCTGGCGATGATCCAGGTGCCGGCGGTCTGGCTGTCGCTCGGCGTGCTGGGCAAAAAATTCGCGATTCTGGCGCGACGCTACAACGCGGTGACGCTCAACAACATGCTGTACGGCCGCTACCGCAGCCCGCTGCTTATCTGGCTGGCCAGTATCAGCCTGCTAGTGGCGTTTATTGGTGCCATGACGGTACAAGTTCATCGGCGGCGTACGCCTGCTGGAGACGGCCGCCGGTATTCCTTATGACACCGGGCTGCTGATTTTTGGCGGCACCATCGCGCTGTATACCGCGTTCGGCGGCTTTCGCGCCAGCGTGCTCAACGATGCCATGCAAGGGCTGGTGATGCTGATTGGCACCTTCCTGCTGCTGCTGCTGGCGACCTAGAATCCGCCAGATATGATTATCTGGCTCAACCTGCTGGCGTTCGGTGGCCTTGAAGCGGTATTTCTGTGGCCGCTGGTGCTGGGACTGTATTGGGAGCGCGCCAATGCGGCGGGCGCCATCAGTGGCATGGTGTGGTGGGGGCCGGATGCTATACGCTGCTTGCCAGCCTGAAAATCGAACTGTGGGGCTTTCACCCTATCGTGCCATCTTTGACATTAAGCCTGCTGGCCTTCCTGGTGGGTAATCTGTTCGGCAGAGCGCCTGACGCACGCGATGCTGCCTTGGAATAAAAGAGAAACGCTATGCCATGGATTCAAATCAAAATTAACAGCACCGGCGAGCACGCCGAAACCCTCAGCGACGCGCTGATGGACGCCGGTGCGGTGTCGGTCACCTTTCAGGACACGCACGACAACCCGGTGTATGAGCCGATGCTAGGTGAAACCCGCCTGTGGGGCGATACCGATGTGATTGGCCTGTTCGACGCGGAAACCGCCATGGACGACGTGGTGGCTGAACTGAGCCAGCATCCGCTGCTGGGATCAGGTTTCCGCCATAAGATCGAACAGATCGAGGATAAAGACTGGGAGCGCGAATGGATGGATAACTTCCATCCGATGCGCTTCGGTGAACGCCTGTGGATCTGCCCAAGCTGGCGCGACGTGCCGGATCCGGATGCGGTCAACGTGATGCTTGATCCCGGTCTGGCCTTTGGTACCGGCACCCATCCCACCACGTCGCTGTGCCTGAGCTGGCTGGATGGTCTCGATCTGCAGGGCAAAACGGTGATCGATTTCGGCTGTGGCTCCGGCATTCTGGCCATCGCCGCGCTGAAACTCGGTGCAGCCCAAGCGATCGGCATTGATATCGATCCGCAGGCGATCCAGGCCAGCCGCGATAACGCGGAGCGCAACGGCGTGGCCGACCGCCTGTCGCTGTATCTGCCGCACCAGCAGCCGGAAAACCTGCAGGCGGATGTGGTGGTCACCAATATCCTCGCCGGTCCGCTGCGCGAACTGGCGCCGCTGATTAGCGTGCTGCCGAAAGCCGGCGGCCATCTCGGTCTGTCCGGCGTGCTGGCCAGCCAGGCGGAAAGCGTGTGTGAAGCCTATGCGGACCGCTTTGCGCTGGACGCCGTGGCGGAAAAAGAGGAGTGGTGTCGCATCACTGGCGTGCGCCGCTAACC
This sequence comes from Type-A symbiont of Plautia stali, assembly GCF_059731155.1. Lineage (NCBI taxonomy): Bacteria > Type-A symbiont of Plautia stali. The sequence goes on from NZ_AP035891.1 coordinate 4,078,277, forward strand.
GACGAATGGGCCAGCGGCTGCTGGCCCGATTTCCCCCGCCTGAGACCTGTCTCAAATCCTCGCCTGCCCCGTTTTCCTGCCGTTTCTTTACATTGAAAGCAGTAGACTGCTGCACCAGGCGATAGCGCTATCCCTGTTAACCGTGCCGTGCGCGGCACATAACATTGATATATCGCTTAGTGAATGAATGATGATGAAAAGCAAACACACACTGCTCGCTCTGCTGCTGGCAGCAGCGCCTTTTGCTCACGTTCAGGCTGCCGCCTGGGATTACGCACAGCCACAGCAGTGGGGCGACCTATCCCCTGATTTTCACGTCTGCAAGCAGGGCGTGAATCAGTCGCCGATTGATATTCGCCAGGCGCTGCATGCCAGTCTGCCGGCGCTGACGCTGGAACTGCAGGCGCGCCAGGCCGCCATTGTTAACAACGGCCACACCGTGCAGATCAACCTGCAGCAGAGCGATACGCTGACGCTGGACGGCGAGACCTTCACGTTGAAGCAGTTCCACTTCCATACCCCAAGCGAGAACCTGATCGACGGCAAACGCTATCCGCTTGAGGGCCACTTTGTATTCAGTGACGAGCAGCAGCAGCTGGCGGTGGTCGGGGTGATGTTCGAAGCCGGTGCGGCAAATCCGGTACTGACGACGCTGCAGCAGGATGTCGATATTACGCCACTGCTGCCCGCCGATCGCCGTTACTACCGCTTCAGCGGCTCACTCACGACACCACCGTGCAGTGAAGGCGTGCGCTGGCTGGTGATGAAGCAACCGGTAACGGCTTCCGCACAGCAGCTGCAGGCCTTCAGCGCGGTGCTGGGTGAACACGGTAACAGCCGCCCGGTGCAGCCGCTCAATGGCCGGCTGGTGGTTGAGTAACGAAATACTCACCAAACGTAAATAAAGCGTTCACTTTTCAATCAAATCACCGCCATTTCTCTTGCCGATTCGCGGAAGTGGCGGTTTTTATGTTGTGACTCAGCGCATATTTTTGGAAAAACTTTTGCTCACAATTTCAGCGCATTTTTTTAATGCACTGAATTTAAACAAGTAATGATGAATACCCCGTAGCTAAGTCCCATTTCCCTGATCTTAAACGGCGAATTGTTCAAAGTTTGGCCTTTCATCTTCCGGAAAAAATGCGTAATATACGCCGCCTTGCGAACAGTTAGAGTCACTTCTTTTTCATGCGCATTGGACATCACCAGCTACGTAATCGACTCATCGCTGCGCCTATGGCCGGAGTATCCGACAAGCCATTTCGCACCCTGTGTTATGACAACGGCGCCGGTATGACTGTCTCCGAGATGTTGTCATCGAACTCGGAAGTCTGGGCCAGTGACAAATCGCGTTTGCGTATGGTGCATAGTGACGAGCCCGGTATTCGCGCCGTGCAAATTGCGGGTTGCGATCCCGATGAGATGGCCGCCGCCGCGCGCATTAATGTTGCGTCCGGTGCACAGGTTATCGACATCAACATGGGCTGCCCGGCTAAAAAAGTGAATCGTAAGATGGCAGGTTCAGCACTGCTGCAGCATCCGCAGCTGGTGGAATCAATCCTCCGTGCGGTGGTGAACGCAGTCGATGTACCGGTTACGCTGAAGATTCGCACCGGCTGGGACAAAGAAAATCGTAATTGTGTAGAGATTGCCCAATTGGCTGAACGCTGTGGTATTCAGGCCCTGACTATTCATGGCCGCACGCGCGCCTGTTTGTTTGAAGGGCAAGCTGAATACGACAGCATTCGGACAGTTAAGCAGAGCGTCGCTATTCCGATTATCGCGAATGGTGACATTACTGACCCGCACAAAGCCAGGGCAGTGCTCGACTACACCGGAGCCGATGCTCTGATGGTGGGACGCGCTGCTCAGGGAAGACCGTGGATCTTCCGGGAAATCCAGCATTATCTGGACACAGGGGAGCTGCTGGCACCGAAGCCGCTGGCTGAAGTGAAGCATATACTGATTGGACACATACGGGAGCTGCACGACTTTTACGGTCAGCGCAAGGAATACCGTATTGCCCGAAAACACGTTTCCTGGTATTTGCAGGAAAGTGCCCCTGACGATCAGTTTCGGCGCACATTCAACGCCATAGAGGATGCCAGTGAACAGCTGGAGGCGTTGGAGGCATACTTCGAAAATCTTGCGTAAACGAAATAAAGAGCTGAAAAAACTATGTTCGAACAACGCGTAAATTCTGACGTACTGACCGTTTCTACCGTTAACTCACAGGATCAGGTGACGCAAAAGCCTCTGCGTGATTCGGTTAAACAGGCACTGAAGAACTATTTTGCTCAACTGAACGGTCAGGATGTAAGTGACCTGTATGAGCTAGTACTGGCTGAAGTCGAGCAGCCTCTGTTGGACATAGTGATGCAGTATACCCGTGGCAACCAGACCCGCGCGGCCCTGATGATGGGCATCAACCGCGGTACGCTGCGTAAGAAGCTGAAAAAATACGGCATGAACTAAGCGTTCTGGTTCCTTGCTGCGATAACGCCAGCCCCTAGGCTGGCGTTTTTGTTGCTGCTGTTTGTGCGTTAACACCGCGTGAAACGATTATCGTCAAAATGGTAACGATAGTTGCAATCGCCGGCGTGATAGCTCATCTCTCTCAGGGCCGCTGCCCTGCCCTGTTTTTGCGCAGAAAAAATCCGCCTGATCGCCCATCAGCCCGCTTTGTTTGTGATCCTGAACCGCTTCAGCGGTAATTCCACTTTGCCGTACACCTGTTCATGAGCGTTAGCTCACACTGCTTCCATATAGTGAAACTTTTTGCACTATTTGTGATCGTGGCGACTCGTCATGCTGCCTTACGGTGCGCGATAGTAGCGACAACTTTCCGGATACGTCCGTTTATTAAAAGATCTTTCCAGTGAATTCAGGATTCTGCAAACCTGGCATCAGCTTTGCAGTGTCGTGGATGGCTAAACGCCACAGAAAGAAATAAGCGCACACTAAAGTGTGCGCAAACATAACAACACACGATCTCGCCACACAGGATGCTTTATGAAAAAGATGATGCTTTCCACCCTGATTGCTGCCGCCTCGCTGTTCGCCGTGACCCAGCAGGCGCACGCAGGCACCACGCTGGACGCCATTAAGAAAAAAGGGTTTATACAGTGCGGTATCAGCGATGGTCTGCCAGGGTTCTCCTACGCTGACGCCAGCGGCAAATTCACCGGTATCGATGTTGACGTATGCCGCGCCGCCGCTGCTGCGGTCTTCGGCGATGCCAGCAAAGTAAAATACACCCCGCTGACCGCCAAAGAGCGCTTTACTGCGCTGCAGTCGGGCGAGGTGGATATCCTGTCGCGTAACACCACCTAGACCTCATCACGCGATGGCAGTATGGGCTTCCTGTTCGCCGGCGTAAACTATTATGACGGCATCGGCTTCTTGACCCATAAGAAAGCCAGTCTGAAAAGCGCCAAAGAGCTGGATGGTGCCACCGTGTGTATCCAGGTCGGTACCGATACCGAGCTGAACGTGGCCGACTACTTTAAAGCTAACAAAATGCAGTACACGCCGGTCACCTTCGACCGCTCTGATGAGTCCGCTAAAGCGCTGGATAGCGGCCGCTGCGATACCCTCTCTTCTGACCAGTCACAGCTGTATGCGCAGCGCATCAAGCTGGGCAAGCCGGATGACTTTATCGTACTGGCAGAAGTGATTTCAAAAGAGCCGCTGGGCCCGGTCGTGCGTCGCGGTGATGACGACTGGTTCACCATCGTGAAATGGTCGCTGTTCGCCATGCTGAATGCGGAAGAGATGGGCATCAGCTCGAAGAGCGTCGATGAGATGGCGGCGAAGCCAACCACGCCAGATATGGCACACCTGCTGGGCGCAGAGGGTGATTTCGGTAAAGACCTGAAGCTCGACAACAAGTGCGCGTACAACATCATCAAGCAGGTTGGCAACTATCAGGAAGTCTTCGATCGTAACGTTGGTAAAGACAGTGCGCTGAAAATTGCACGTGGCCAGAATGCGCTCTGGAACTAGGGCGGCATCCAGTACGCTCCACCAGTGCGTTAATTGTCTCCTGCCAGTCGGGCACCGCATCCTGCGGTGCCCACGCGTATTCTTCACTGAGGTTTTAACATGTCGCAACGCCCAACCGTGAAAAAGGATTTTTCGTTCGGTAATCCTACGGTTCGCGCCTGGCTTTACCAGATTGTCGCGATTGTGGCGGTGTTTGCTGTGGTGGGTTATCTGATCCACAACACGGTGATCAACCTTGCCAATCGCGGTATCACCTCCGGCTTTGGCTTTCTTGAGCGCAACGCCGGTTTCGGCATCGTCCAGCATCTGATCGATTACAGCGAAGGCGATACCTACGCGCGCGTGTTTATGGTCGGGTTAACCAACACCCTGCTGATCTCCGCGCTCTGTATTGTCTTCGCCTCCATCCTCGGCTTCGCCATCGGTCTGGCGCGCTTGTCCGATAACTGGCTGCTGCGCAAGCTGTCGACGATTTATATCGAGACGTTCCGTAATATCCCGCCGCTGCTGCAAATCTTCTTCTGGTACTTTGCCGTACTGCGCAATCTGCCGGGCCCGCGCCAGGCACTAAACGCGTTCGATCTGGCTTTTGTCAGCAACCGCGGTCTGTATATACCGTGGCCGGAGTATGCGCCTAGCACCTGGCCATCCCTTATCGCGCTGGCGATTGCCATCGCCGCCATCGCCGCGCTGTTCCGCTTCAACCGCAAGCATCAGCTGAAAACCGGTCAGCTGCGCCGCACCTGGCCCGCTGCGGCCGGTTTGATTGTGCTGCTGCCGCTGATCGCCCATACTCTGTTTGGTGCCGCCACGCACTGGGATGTTCCCGAGCTGCGCGGTTTCAACTTCCGCGGTGGCTTTGCCATGATTCCGGAACTGGCAGCGCTGACGCTGGCACTGTCGATCTACACCTCTTCCTTTATTGCTGAGGTGATTCGCGCCGGGATTCAGTCAGTACCGCATGGTCAGAGCGAAGCGGCACGTTCGCTCGGGCTGCCCAACCCGGTTACGCTGCGTCAGGTGATCATTCCGCAGGCGATGCGCGTGATTATCCCGCCGCTCACCAGCCAGTACCTTAACATCATAAAAAACTCCTCGCTGGCGGCCGCTATCGGCTATCCGGATATGATGTCGCTGTTTGCCGGCACCGTACTGAATCAGTACCGGCCAGGCAATTGAAACCATTACCATCACCATGGCGGTTTATCTGATTATCAGTCTACTCATTTCGCTGCTGATGAACCTCTATAACCGCAAAATTGCGCTGGTTGAACGTTAAGAGAACGGAACCATTATGTCTGTGACCACACACGAAACGCCGCCGGTGTCGGGCAATCCACTGGGTAAAGCCTGGCTCTGGGCGCGTAAAAACCTGTTCTCCAGCTGGCTGAATACGCTGCTCACGTTACTCAGCCTGTGGATTATCTGGAGCGTTATCCCGCCGGCGCTGAACTGGTTGATCTTCCAGGCTAACTGGATTGGCGAAACTCGTGCGGACTGTACGAAAGCGGGCGCCTGCTGGGTCTTTATCCACGCGCGCTTTGGCCAGTTCATGTACGGGCTCTATCCGCATGAGCTGCGCTGGCGCATCAATCTGGCGCTGGTGATTGGCCTGCTGTCGATTGTGCCGATGTTTATCAAATCCATGCCGCGCCGCAGCCGCTATATCGCCTGCTGGGCGGTGATCTATCCGGTCGTCGTCTGGCTGCTGCTGTATGGCGGCTATTTCGGGCTGGACCGCGTGGAAACGCGCCAGTGGGGCGGCCTGACGCTGACGCTGATTATCGCATCTGTCGGCATTGCCGGGGCGCTGCCGCTCGGCATTCTGCTGGCGCTGGGCCGTCGCTCTAAAATGCCAGTGGTGCGCGTACCCTGTCGGTGATTTTCATTGAGTTCTGGCGTGGCGTACCGCTGATTACCGTGCTGTTCATGTCTTCAGTGATGCTGCCGCTGTTTATGGCGGAGGGCACCACGATAGACAAACTGGTGCGTGCGCTGGTTGGCGTGATCCTGTTCCAGTCGGCGTATGTCGCCGAAGTGGTACGTGGCGGGCTGCAGGCCCTGCCTAAAGGCCAGTACGAAGCGGCAGAGTCGCTGGCGCTCGGCTACTGGAAAACGCAGGCGCTGGTGATTTTACCGCAGGCGCTCAAGCTGACCATTCCCGGTCTGGTGAACACCATCATCGCGCTGTTTAAAGATACCAGCCTAGTGATCATCATCGGCCTGTTCGATCTGTTCAGTAGCGTGCAGCAGGCAACCGTCGACCCTACATGGCTGGGTATGTCGACCGAAGGCTATGTCTTCGCTGCACTGGTTTACTGGATTTTCTGTTTTAGCATGTCGCGCTATAGCCAGTATCTGGAGAAGCGCTTCCACACCGGGCGTAAATCGCACTGAGGTTTTACATGACACAAAAAATGACAACGGCGGCTAACGCCATGATGATTACGCTCGAAAACGTGAACAAATGGTACGGGCAATTCCACGTGCTGAAAGATATCAACCTGCAGGTAAAACCGCGCGAGCGTATCGTGCTGTGCGGCCCTTCGGGTTCCGGTAAATCCACCACCATTCGCTGCATCAACCATCTGGAAGAGCATCAGCAGGGACGGATTGTCGTAGACGGCATCCACCTGAATGATGATGTACGCAATATTGAACGCGTGCGCACTGAAGTCGGCATGGTATTTCAGCACTTCAATCTTTTCCCGCATCTGACCGTCCTGCAGAACTGCACGCTGGCACCGATGTGGGTACGCAAGATGCCAAAGAAAGAGGCCGAAGAGCTGGCGATGCACTATCTGCAGCGCGTGCGCATTGCTGAGCATGCCCATAAATTTCCCGGGCAGCTCTCTGGCGGACAGCAGCAGCGCGTGGCCATTGCCCGTTCGCTGTGTATGAAGCCGAAGATTATGTTATTCGATGAACCCACCTCCGCGCTCGATCCTGAGATGGTTAAATAGGTGCTGGATACCATGATCGGTCTGGCGGAAGACGGGATGACGATGCTGTGTGTGACGCATGAGATGAACTTTGCGCGTACTGTGGCCGATCGGGTGATCTTTATGGATCGCGGTGAAATAGTTGAGATGGCGCCGCCGGAAGAGTTCTTTGCGAATCCGAAATCCGAGCGAACCCGGGCGTTTCTGTCGCAGGTTATCCACTAAGCGAACACGATTAGCCACATCATTCAGCCCTTGCCAGCATGGCAGGGGCTTTTTTTATGCCTGTGGATTTTATTGAGCGTTTTTATTGAGATAAAGGTCATCGCGGAAAACAAAAAAGCCCCGAACGAAGGTTCGGGGCTTCTTTACTTGTTTGATGCCTGGCAGTTCCCTACTCTCGCATGGGGAGGCCCCACACTACCATCGGCGCTACGGCGTTTCACTTCTGAGTTCGGCATGGGGTCAGGTGGGACCACCGCGCTGTTGCCGCCAGGCAAATTCTGGTGCTCGAAACGAATATTTTTCACTGATGCTGCGTTGCCTCAGCGCAAAATCTTTCGTTTCCGCTAATTTTATCCGTCACAAACTGAAAATTCTTTCTGTCTCTCAGCTTAAAACGCCTCTGGCGTTGTAAGGTTAAGCCTCACGGGTCATTAGTACCGGTTAGCTCAACGCATCGCTGCGCTTACACACCCGGCCTATCAACGTCGTCGTCTTCAACGTCCCTTCAGGACCCTCAAGGGGTCAGGGAGAACTCATCTCGGGGCAAGTTTCGTGCTTAGATGCTTTCAGCACTTATCTCTTCCGCACTTAGCTACCGGGCAGTGCCATTGGCATGACAACCCGAACACCAGCGGTGCGTTCACTCCGGTCCTCTCGTACTAGGAGCAACCCCCCTCAATTCTCCAGCGCCCACGGCAGATAGGGACCGAACTGTCTCACGACGTTCTAAACCCAGCTCGCGTACCACTTTAAACGGCGAACAGCCGTACCCTTGGGACCTACTTCAGCCCCAGGATGTGATGAGCCGACATCGAGGTGCCAAACACCGCCGTCGATATGAACTCTTGGGCGGTATCAGCCTGTTATCCCCGGAGTACCTTTTATCCGTTGAGCGATGGCCCTTCCATTCAGAACCACCGGATCACTATGACCTGCTTTCGCACCTGCTCGAGCCGTCACTCTCGCAGTCAAGCTGGCTTATGCCATTGCACTAACCTCCTGATGTCCGACCAGGATTAGCCAACCTTCGTGCTCCTCCGTTACGCTTTGGGAGGAGACCGCCCCAGTCAAACTACCCACCAGACACTGTCCGCAGCCCGGATTACGGGCCTACGTTAGAACATCAAACATTAAAGGGTGGTATTTCAAGGTTGGCTCCACGCAGACTGGCGTCCGCGCTTCAAAGCCTCCCACCTATCCTACACATCAAGGCTCAATGTTCAGTGTCAAGCTATAGTAAAGGTTCACGGGGTCTTTCCGTCTTGCCGCGGGTACACTGCATCTTCACAGCGATTTCAATTTCACTGAGTCTCGGGTGGAGACAGCCTGGCCATCATTACGCCATTCGTGCAGGTCGGAACTTACCCGACAAGGAATTTCGCTACCTTAGGACCGTTATAGTTACGGCCGCCGTTTACCGGGGCTTCGATCAAGAGCTTCTCCTTGCGGATAACCCCATCAATTAACCTTCCGGCACCGGGCAGGCGTCACACCGTATACGTCCACTTTCGTGTTTGCACAGTGCTGTGTTTTTAATAAACAGTTGCAGCCAGCTGGTATCTTCGACTGGCCTCGGCTCCGGGAGCAAGTCCCTTCACCTACGCGCCAGCGTGCCTTCTCCCGAAGTTACGGCACCATTTTGCCTAGTTCCTTCACCCGAGTTCTCTCAAGCGCCTTGGTATTCTCTACCTGACCACCTGTGTCGGTTTGGGGTACGATTTCGTGTTACCTGGAGCTTAGAGGCTTTTCCTGGAAGCAGGGCATCAGTTACTTCACCGCCGTAGCGGCTTGTCGTCACGCCTCAGTGTTAAAGAAGACCGGATTTGCCTGGTCTTCACACCTGCCCGCTTAAACCGGGACAACCGTCGCCCGGATAACCTAGCCTTCTCCGTCCCCCCTTCGCAGTAACACCAAGTACAGGAATATTAACCTGTTTCCCATCAACTACGCTTTTCAGCCTCGCCTTAGGGGTCGACTCACCCTGCCCCGATTAACGTTGGACAGGAACCCTTGGTCTTCCGGCGAGCGGGCTTTTCACCCGCTTTATCGTTACTTATGTCAGCATTCGCACTTCTGATACCTCCAGCGTGCCTCACAGCACACCTTCAGCGGCTTACAGAACGCTCCCCTACCCAACAACGCATAAGCGTCGCTGCCGCAGCTTCGGTGCATGGTTTAGCCCCGTTACATCTTCCGCGCAGGCCGACTCGACCAGTGAGCTATTACGCTTTCTTTAAATGATGGCTGCTTCTAAGCCAACATCCTGGCTGTCTTTGCCTTCCCACATCGTTTCCCACTTAACCATGACTTTGGGACCTTAGCTGGCGGTCTGGGTTGTTTCCCTCTTCACGACGGACGTTAGCACCCGCCGTGTGTCTCCCGTGATAACATTCTCCGGTATTCGCAGTTTGCATCGGCTTGGTAAGCCGGGATGGCCCCCTAGCCGAAACAGTGCTCTACCCCCGGAGATGAGTTCACGAGGCGCTACCTAAATAGCTTTCGGGGAGAACCAGCTATCTCCCGGTTTGATTGGCCTTTCACCCCCAGCCACAAGTCATCCGCTAATTTTTCAACATTAGTCGGTTCGGTCCTCCAGTTAGTGTTACCCAACCTTCAACCTGCCCATGGCTAGATCACCGGGTTTCGGGTCTATACCCTGCAACTTAACGCCCAATTAAGACTCGGTTTCCCTTCGGCTCCCCTATGCGGTTAACCTTGCTACAGAATATAAGTCGCTGACCCATTATACAAAAGGTACGCAGTCACCTAACAAGTAGGCTTCCACTGCTTGTACGTACACGGTTTCAGGTTCTGTTTCACTCCCCTCGCCGGGGTTCTTTTCGCCTTTCCCTCACGGTACTTGTTCACTATCGGTCAGTCAGGAGTATTTAGCCTTGGAGGATGGTCCCCCCATGTTCAGACAGGATACCACGTGTCCCGCCCTACTCGTCGGACTCACAACTTATGCATCTTCGTGTACGGGGCTGTCACCCGGTATCGCGCGACTTTCCAGACGCTTCCACTGATGCACAAGCTGATTCAGGTCCTGGGCTGCTCCCCGTTCGCTCGCCGCTACTGGGGGAATCTCGGTTGATTTTTTTTCCTCGGGGTACTTAGATGTTTCAGTTCCCCCGGTTCGCCTCGTTAACCTATGTATTCAGTTAACGATAATGCACAAGTGCATTGGGTTTCCCCATTCGGACATCGACGGCTGTAGCGGTTCATAATCACCTTACCGTCGCTTTTCGCAGATTAGCACGTCCTTCATCGCCTCTGACTGCCAGGGCATCCACCGTGTACGCTTAGTCGCTTAACCTCACAACCCACAGGCGTTTATCTATCTGCCATAACGGCATCACAGTTGCTTGTAAGCTGTAAGCTTTTGAGAGACTCGAACGCATCGCCACTTCATTCTTATTACGGAGAATGAACGCGACGCGTCGTTTCAAATTTTCAGCTTGTTCCTGATTGTTAAAGAGCAAATACTTCGCAGCATGCTTAATCAGCACACTGTGAAGTATTATCGGTAACGCCTTTCACTCATTACCAGCAAGTGGCGTCCCCTAGGGGATTCGAACCCCTGTTGCCGCCGTGAAAGGGCGGTGTCCTAGGCCTCTAGACGAAGGGGACACTGAAGTCTCTTTCGTAAGACGCTTTGCTCATTACTTTTTCATCAGACAATCTGTGTGAGCACTTCGCGGGAGGGTATCTTCAGGTAAGGAGGTGATCCAACCGCAGGTTCCCCTACGGTTACCTTGTTACGACTTCACCCCAGTCATGAATCACAAAGTGGTAAGCGTCCTCCCGAAGGTTAAGCTACCTACTTCTTTTGCAACCCACTCCCATGGTGTGACGGGCGGTGTGTACAAGGCCCGGGAACGTATTCACCGTAGCATTCTGATCTACGATTACTAGCGATTCCGACTTCATGGAGTCGAGTTGCAGACTCCAATCCGGACTACGACGCACTTTATGAGGTCCGCTTGCTCTCGCGAGGTCGCTTCTCTTTGTATGCACCATTGTAGCACGTGTGTAGCCCTGGCCGTAAGGGCCATGATGACTTGACGTCATCCCCACCTTCCTCCGGTTTATCACCGGCAGTCTCCTTTGAGTTCCCGGCCGAGCCGCTGGCAACAAAGGATAAGGGTTGCGCTCGTTGCGGGACTTAACCCAACATTTCACAACACGAGCTGACGACAGCCATGCAGCACCTGTCTCAGAGTTCCCGAAGGCACCAAAGCATCTCTGCTAAGTTCTCTGGATGTCAAGGCCAGGTAAGGTTCTTCGCGTTGCATCGAATTAAACCACATGCTCCACCGCTTGTGCGGGCCCCCGTCAATTCATTTGAGTTTTAACCTTGCGGCCGTACTCCCCAGGCGGTCGACTTAACGCGTTAGCTCCGGAAGTTACGCCTCAAGGGCACAACCTCCAAGTCGACATCGTTTACGGCGTGGACTACCAGGGTATCTAATCCTGTTTGCTCCCCACGCTTTCGCACCTGAGCGTCAGTCTTCGTCCAGGGGGCCGCCTTCGCCACCGGTATTCCTCCAGATCTCTACGCATTTCACCGCTACACCTGGAATTCTACCCCCCTCTACGAGACTCAAGCCTGCCAGTTTCAAATGCAGTTCCCAGGTTAAGCCCGGGGATTTCACATCTGACTTAACAGACCGCCTGCGTGCGCTTTACGCCCAGTAATTCCGATTAACGCTTGCACCCTCCGTATTACCGCGGCTGCTGGCACGGAGTTAGCCGGTGCTTCTTCTGCGGGTAACGTCAATCGGCGAGGTTATTAACCTCACCGCCTTCCTCCCCGCTGAAAGTACTTTACAACCCGAAAGCCTTCTTCATACACGCGGCATGGCTGCATCAGGCTTGCGCCCATTGTGCAATATTCCTCACTGCTGCCTCCCGTAGGAGTCTGGACCGTGTCTCAGTTCCAGTGTGGCTGGTCATCCTCTCAGACCAGCTAGGGATCGTCGCCTAGGTGAGCCATTACCCCACCTACTAGCTAATCCCATCTGGGCACATCCGATGGTGTGAGGCCCGAAGGTCCCCCACTTTGGTCTCGCGACGTTATGCGGTATTAGCTACCGTTTCCAGTAGTTATCCCCCTCCATCGGGCAGTTTCCCAGACATTACTCACCCGTCCGCCACTCGCCACCCAAAGAGCAAGCTCTTCTGTGCTGCCGTTCGACTTGCATGTGTTAGGCCTGCCGCCAGCGTTCAATCTGAGCCATGATCAAACTCTTCAATTTAAAGTTTGATTTGCTGCAACCAGTGCAGCGATGCTCTGTGAATTAAACTTCGTAATGAATTACGTGTTCACTCAGCAAAGACTTGATATTTTTTAAAGCCCGCAGGCTTGCGATATCAATCCTGCGAGTGCCCACACAGATTGTCTGATAAATTGTTAAAGAGCGGTGCGACGCGGCGTTCGGCCTGTTGTCGCAAGGTCGCGTATATTACGCTTTCCTCCTTCAGAGTCAAACACTTTTTTCAGCGTTTTTCTCCGGCGGGGTGAATCGCTTCACGCCCTGCTGAGCCGCCTGCGTTGCCGCTTTGCCGTCTCAGTGGTGGCGCATTATAGGGCGTTAATCTGAAGTGACAAGCATTTCCTGAAAAAAATTGACTGAAAGTTACTTTTTTATACGAACGCGGTAAAAACAGACATTTCCCGGCCAATAATCAGGCAAATCAGCTCTCACGGCGGCACAAATCAGCGCCATCGTCGCAGTGACCGATGCTATCCTGTTTAACTTACGCTCTTTGCTGACCGATTTTCTTCAAGAAGGATTTTCAATGATTCGCTCCGCGCGCAGTATGGCCGGCCTGCCCTGGATCGCCGCCATGGCGTTTTTTATGCAGGCTCTCGACGCCACCATCCTGAATACTGCGCTTCCCGCCATTGCCACCAGCCTTGAACGTTCCCCACTCGCCATGCAGTCCGCTGTCATCAGTTATACGCTCACGGTCGCGATGTTGATTCCGGTCAGCGGCTGGCTGGCCGATCGCTTTGGCACGCGTAAGGTGTTTATTGTGGCGGTTTCCCTGTTCACGCTTGGGTCACTGGCCTGTGCGCTGTCCGGATCGCTGAGCATGCTGGTGGTTTCGCGCGTGGTGCAAGGTGTTGGCGGAGCAATGATGATGCCGGTAGCGCGTCTGGCGCTGCTGCGCGCCTATCCGCGCAGCGAACTGCTGCCGGTGCTCAACTTTGTCACCATGCCCGGCCTGGTCGGACCGATTCTTGGCCCGATGCTCGGCGGTCTGCTGGTCACCTACGCCAGCTGGCACTGGATCTTCCTGATTAATATTCCTATCGGCATCGCCGGCATCTTCTATGCGCGCAAATATATGCCGGACTTCACCACGCCAAAACGCCGCTTCGATTTCGGCGGCTTCATGCTGTTTGGTTTTGGCCTGGTGCTGATCTCCATCGGCATCGAGCTGTTTGGCGAGCGTATCGTATCGCCGTGGCAGGCGGTGCTGGTGCTGGTCAGCGGCGTAGTGTTGCTGCTGCTCTATATTATGCATGCGCGCCGCCATCCGGCTCCGCTGATTAGTCTGCCGATGTTCAAGACCCGCACTTTTTCCGTCGGGATTATCGGTAATATTGCCGCGCGTCTCGGTACCGGCTGTATTCCGTTCCTGATGCCGCTGATGTTACAGGTAGGATTTGGCTATCCGGCGATCATCGCCGGCTGCATGATGGGACCCACGGCGATTGGCTCGCTGCTGGCTAAATCCACCGTTACTCAGGTGCTGCGCCGCTTTGGCTATCGTAAAACGCTGGTGGGCATTACAGTTATCATCGGCGTGCTGGTCGCCAGCTTCGCGCTGCAGTCGCCGGACGGAAGCATCATCATGTTGCTGGTGGCGCTGTTTGTACTGGGCATGGCGATGTCCACCCAGTTTACCGCCATGAATACCATCACGCTGGCGGATTTAAATGATGAGAACGCCAGCGGCGGCAATAGCGTGCTGGCGGTAACGCAGCTGGTGTCGATCAGTTTTGGCGTGGCGGTCAGCGCCGCCGTGCTGCGCTTTTACCAGGATTTTGAGAGCACCACGGTGCAGCAGTTCCACGCCACCTTCTTTACCATGGGCGTGATTACCGTGCTGTCGGCGCTGGCGTTTCTGATGTTACGGCCGGGGGATGGCCGTAACCTGATCGCCAACCGCGAGAAAACGCCTAAAGGCAGTTAAACCGAACCGCGCTCCACCAGCTCCGGCGTCAGCACCAGCGTTTGCTGGCTGGCGTCGGGATCGCTCATGCGATGAATCAGTGTACCAATGGCCAGCTCGCCCAGCTCATCTTTCGGCTGATGAATGGTACTGAGCGGCGGCGTCAGATAGCGCGCCAGCTCAATGTTGTCATAGCCCATCACCGCCATATCCTGCGGCACGCGCAGTCCCGCCTGATACAGGGCGTGGTAGACGCCCACCGCCATCGCATCGTTGCTGGTAAACACCGCCTGCGGTGGCGGATCGAGCGCCAGCAGCTGATTCATGGCGTGAAAACCGCCCTGAAATTCGAAATCGCCGTCCACCACATAGCCCGGCGGCACCGCCAGCCCGCTGGCAGCCATCGCCTGATGAAAACCATCCAGACGCAGGCGCGCCGGGGTTTTATCCAGCGGCCCGGCAATACAGGCGATGCGGGTGTAACCGCGGTCAATCAGATACTGCGTGGCCAGTTCGCCGCCCAGCAGCGCGTTATCCTGAATAATATCGCCGCGCCCTTCAAACGGCGCCCAGTCCATCATCACCATCGGCACCGAAGGATAGCGATTGAGGATGTCGGCGGAGGGCAGATGGGTTTCCGTGCACATCATCAGCAGGCCATCCACGCGCTTCTGCATCAGCGTTTCAAGGCTGCGATTCATGCGCTCTTCAGCGCCTTCGGTATTGCACAGAATCAGGCTGTAGCCGCGTTCATAGCAGCTGTTCTCTACACCGCGCACCACTTCCGAGTAGAACGGGGTGCTGCTGGCGGTCAGTAACATACCAATGGTGCGCGTTTGCTTGATCTTCAGGCTGCGCGCCAGCGCCGACGGCGCGTAGTTTAATTCGCGAATCGCCTGTTCCACTCTGTCGCGCACGTGTTCGCTAACAAAACGGTTGTTGTTGATAACGTGCGAAACGGTGGCGGTGGAGACGCCCGCCAGACGGGCGACATCTTTCATGGTAGCCAAGCACTTAACCCTGTTGCTGCAGGAATGCGTTAATCTCAGTGCGCCATGGCACTGAGGGCTGTGCGCCCGGGCGCGTCACGGCAATGGCTGCCGCCGCATGGGCAAAACGGACCGCATCCTGCATCGCCACGCCTTCCAGCCGCGCGGTAATGAAGGCACCGTTGAAGGTATCACCGGCAGCGATGGTATCCACCGCCTGCACGCTGAAGCCGGGAATACGCTGTCCCTGGACCTGCTCGCTGAACCATACGCCGCGCCGGCCCAGCGTAATCAATACGGTATCGATGCCTTTGGCGTGCAGCGCCTAGGCTGCCCGCGCCGCGTCGTCGTCGTCATTGACGGCGATACCCGTGAGGATTTCCACTTCGGTTTCATTCGGCGTAATGATGTCGATCAGCGCCAGCAGCTCATCAGAGAGCTGGGTCGCCGGTGCCGGATTGAGGATCACCTAGGTGTGGCTGGCGCGCGCGATGCGAGCTGCGGTCAGCACGCTGTCCAGCGGTGACTCCAGCTGCATCAGCAGCGCATCGGCCGAACGAATCACCTGCTGGTGGCACTCCACACAGGCTGGCGTCAGCGCCGCGTTCGCGCCTGAGTAGATGCCAATGTTATTTTCGCCTTCGCCATTCACGAAGATCATCGCCACGCCGGTGGCTTCTTCCGCCACGGTTTCCACCGGAGCGGTATCAATCTGGTCCTGCTGCAGTTGCTGGCGAATACGTTCGCCGATGTCATCTGCCCACACAGGCAATAAAAACAATGTCAGCGCCGGCACGGCCAGCCGCGACGGCCTGGTTGGCCCCTTTACCGCCAAAGGCAACCTAATACTGTTTCCCGATCACCGTTTCACCCGGACGGGGAAAATGGGCGAGGTTGAGGATGTGGTCGGCGTTGATGCTGCCGAGTACCGCCAGTTTTGCTCTTTTGCTCATAGGGAGTTATCCAGGAAGTTGCGCCACTACGAAGGTGGCGCGTTGCCATGCTTTTCTTTGGGTTTTATTTAGTAACCAGTTTCAGATCAACCGGGTTGATCGCCTGCACTTTTTCGCCCTTCAGAACTTTATCTGCGGTATCGACGCCAATCATACCAATCTTGTCTGGCATCTGTGCAACGGTCGCGCTGAGTTTACCGGATTCTACCGCCTTCACGCCGTCCGCGGTGCCGTCAAAGCCCACCACCAGCACCACCGCGGCAATCGCATCCAGTTCATAACCGGTGCCCGCCGTCGGCTGCGCGGAAGAGAGACGCGCCACTTCGATGGTGCCCGCCAGCGCCGCCAGCAGGCCGCACAGCGAATAGACGATGACTTTAACGCGGTTAACGTTGATGCCGGACAGGCGCGTAGCCGCTTCGTTACCGCCCAGCGCATAGATATAGCGACCAAGGCGGGTGTGATGCAGCATGTACCACGCCAGCGCGAACACCACCGCCATCAGCCATACCGGCGTCGGAATGCCCAGCGGGCGGCCAATGCCGAACCAGCCAAACAGATCGGCGTTATCGCTGAAGCCGGTATTGATCGGACTGCCGTTGGTGTAAACCATAGTGACGCCGCGCAGCAGCAGCATCATCACCAGCGTAGCGATAAACGCCTGCACCTTGTTGTGTTTCAGGTTATGCAGCATGGCAAAGGGGATCACATTGAGCGCCCGCGACATGTAGATCGCCGTGCCCGGCACGCGCACCGGCGGCGACTTCTCCAGCGAATTGCCATGCTCATGCATACGACGCAGCAGGTGGAAGCGCTCGCTCTTCCACGTGGTCATCACGATAAACATAATCAGCGCCAGCGTCAGCCAACCGCCGGAGAACACTTTGACCAGGTTAGCGGAGAAAAGCGAAACGTCGATGCACAGCATCGCGATGAGAATCAGCACCACCAGATAGCGATTCCAGTGCCAGTTCTGAATCGCCACCGTTGAACACAGAATGGCGGTCAGCACCATGGTACCGGTCACCGCAATCCCGTAGGCGGCCGCCAGATTGCTGGAGTGCTCAAAGCCGACAATCACAATCACTACAGAGAAATAGAGCAGCCAGTTGATGACCGGAATATAAATCTGGCCGGATTCCTCTTCGGAAGTGTGCACGATGCGCATCGGCGGCAGATAGCCAAGAAGCACGGCCTGGCGCGTCAGCGAGAATACGCCGGAGATGACCGCCTGCGAGGCGATCACCGTGGCCAGCGTAGCGAGAATCAGCATCGGAATCAGCGCCCAGTCCGGTGCCAGCAGGAAGAACGGGTTTTTGATGGCCTCCGGATGCTCCAGCAGCAGCGCCCCCTGGCCGAAATAGTTGAGCACCAGCGATGGCAGCACCACCACAAACCATGCCAGGCGAATCGGAAACTTACCAAAGTGGCCCATATCGGCATACAGCGCTTCAACGCCGGTGATCGCCAGCA
Organism: Type-A symbiont of Plautia stali; assembly: GCF_059731155.1. Taxonomy (NCBI): domain Bacteria; species Type-A symbiont of Plautia stali. The sequence goes on from NZ_AP035891.1 coordinate 4,096,049, forward strand.
CCACCGCGCCCAGCGCAAAGAACGATACCGTTTTGTACTGAATAAAGAAGTGCAGCGCCCAGTACGGGTTCATGGCTTTCAGCACCTCAGAATTATTGATGATACTGCGCGCGCCCAGCACCGCCAGAATGATGAACCACAGCAGCATCACCGGCGCAAACAGCTTACCGACAATGCCGGTGCCGTGTTTCTAAATCACAAACAGCAGCGTCAGTACCGCAATCGCCAGCGGCACAATGTAGCTATCAAGGCTCGGCGCGGCGATCTCCAGCCCTTCGATGGCCGACAACACGGACACCGCCGGCGTGATCACCACTTCCCCGTAGAAGAAGCTGCCGCCAATCAGCCCCATAATCACCAGAATCGCCGTGGCGCGCGCGCCGGTATTGCGGCCCGCCAGTGACATCAGCGTCAGAATCCCGCCTTCACCGGCGTTGTCGGCGCGCATCACATAACTGATGTATTTAAGCGAAACCACCAAAATCAGCAGCCAGAAGATCAGCTACAGAAAGCCAAACACCGCCTCGCGTTCCACGCCAAAGCCGAACTGACCAGAGAGACACTCGCGCAGGGTATAGAGCGGGCTGGTGCCGATATCGCCATACACCACGCCGATCGCCGCCAGAGTGACTGCGCCAAGGGACTGTTTCTTATCCGAGCTCATAAGTTGTCTTTTGTTGGAGCCGCGCAGGCCTCAGCCCGGCGCTCAGATCATCAAAAAGCGCACAGTATGCACATATTCCCGAAAAAACCTACTTTGACCGTCTGGCATTACGCCGTCTGTGCAGCGTTTTTTCGCCGAAAATCGGCGCGAAATGAGCTGAAAACCCGCGATTTTCCTCACCTCAACCTTCTGAAACAAAAAAGCTGACGGCTATCAACGCTTTCACGCATGATAAACAGTAGAGTATTGCGCTTGCCAGAATATGACGGCACCAGGATCAGAAGGACAATGATGTGATTATGGCTCAACCCCATCTTTTGGCAGAAAGAATTTCTCGCCTCAGTAACGCCCTAGAGAAAGGGCTGTATGAACGGCATCATGCCATTCGTCTCTGTCTGCTGGCAGCGCTGAGCGGCGAAAGCGTGTTTCTGCTTGGGCCACCGGGCATCGCCAAGAGCCTGATTGCCCGCCGCCTGAAATACACCTTCCAGCACGCCCGTGCGTTTGAATACCTGATGACCCGATTTTCCACGCCTGAAGAGGTGTTTGGCCCGCTGTCGATTCAGGCGCTGAAAGATGAAGGCCGCTACCAGCGTCTGACCAAAGGCTATCTGCCGGACGCCGAAATTGTCTTTCTTGATGAGATCTGGAAAGCCGGTCCGGCGATTCTCAATACGCTGCTCACCGCCATCAATGAACGTCGCTTCCGCAACGGCGACAGCGAAGAGCCGATCCCGATGCGCCTGCTGGTCACCGCCTCTAATGAACTGCCGGAGGCCGACAGCGGACTGGAAGCGCTGTACGACCGTATGCTGATCCGGCTATGGCTCGACAACGTGCATGAAAAGCAGAACTTCCGCAGCATGCTGACCCACCAGCAGGATGAAAACGCCAACCCGGTGGCGGAATCGCTGTGCATCAGCGATGAAGAGTATCAGCAGTGGCAGAAAGGCATCAGCCAGGTCAGCCTGCCCGATCATGTGTTTGAACTGATCTATCAGCTGCGCCAGCAGCTGGAGAACCTGCCAGAAGCGCCGTACATCTCCGATCGCCGCTGGAAAAAAGCCATCCATCTACTGCAGGCCAGCGCGTTTTACAGCGGCCGCGTGGCGATTGCCCCGCTTGATCTAATCCTGCTGAAAGATTGCCTGTGGCACGACGTGGCTTCCATGCAACTGCTGGACCGTGAAATTGATGCGCTGATGACGCAGCACGCGTGGCAGCAGCAGGCGATGCTGCACACGCTGCAGCAGATCAAAGCGCGCCGGCTGGCGCTGCAACAGCAGCAGAGCGTGGCGCAGGCGCTGGAGAAGCACAGCGGCATGTTCAGCCGCAAACCGCACTATGAATTACCGGCCTCCATCACGGACGAACAGCTGACCCTGATGCTGCAACAGCCGCTGACGCTGCACGACATGCAGGTCACGCACGTGGTGGTGGCACGCGATGCGCTCAATCAGTGGCTGCTGAAGGCAGGCGAGATTCGCGGCAAGCTCAACGGCATCGGCTTTGGCCAGACGCTCGACCTGCTGGTGGATGCGCACCACTGTCTGACGCTGCGCGACGTCAGCCTGCAGTCTACGCGCCTGACGCTGCCGGGTGCCGCCAGCAGCAGCGACGTGCCGCAGGAAATCATTGAAGAGTATGACGCACTGGAGGCCCAGCTGCGCGCGCAGCGCACGCTGTTTAGTCAGCACCAGCGCTGCCTGTTTATCAGCGACGACTGGCTGGCGCGCGTCGAAACCAGCCTGCAGGATGTGGCGGAACAGCTGAAACAGGCGAGAAAATGATCTTGCTGGAGACGCTCAGCACGCTGTTGTCGATTGGCGAAACCGAGCTGATCGAAGAGCTGATTGTGACACTGCTGGCCTCGCCGCAGCTGGCGCTGTTCTTTGAAAAATTTCCACGCCTGAAACAGGCGATGATGGGCGAGCTGCCGCGCTGGCGCGCCGAGATTGCCGCCCAGATGAAAACCACGCCGGTGCCGGACGCGCTGGCACGCGAATTTCAGCTCTTCCAGCAGATGCAACTGCTCAGCAGCCAAGCTTTCAGTGAGCAACTGCCAGCCATCATTACACAGCTGAAAGCGCTGCCGTCACCCTTTATCGAAGAAGCCAGCAAACTGCTGCTGCATATCGACAGCGCCCAGCTGAGCAATGCGCAGCACACGCTGTTCCTGCAGCGCTGGCGCCTGAGCCTGATACTGCAAACCCTGACGCTGAACGAAACCCTGCTGGAAGAGCAGCGGGAACGCCTGATGGCCGAGCTGCAACAGCGCATGGCCATCAGCGGTCAGCTGGCGCCGATTCTGACCGATAACGACGAAGCCGCCGCCGGACGCCTGTGGGATCTGAGCAAGGCGCCGCTGCAGCATGGCGACTATGAGCTGATTGTACAGTACGGCGATTTCCTCGCTCAGCAGCCGGAACTGATGAAACTGGCGCAGCAGCTGGGGCGCAGCCGCGAAGCGAAATCGGTACCGTCACAGGATGCACCGCTGGAAGCGTTTCATCAGCTGGTGCGCGAGCCGGACAACGTGCCGGAAGAGGTCAGCGGCATCCATCAGAGCGATGATGTGCTGCGTCTGTTGCCACCGGAGCTGGCGGCGCTGAGCATCAGCGAACTGGAGCTGGAATTTTACCGCCGGCTGGTGGAGAAACGCCTGCTGACCTACCGGTTACAGGGCGATGCCTGGCACGAGAAAGTGACGCTGCGCCCGGCCAGCCATCAGCAGTACGAAGCGCAGCCGCGCGGCCCGTTCATCGTCTGCGTGGATACCTCCGGTTCGATGGGCGGTTTCAATGAACGCTGCGCCAAAGCGTTTTGTCTGGCGCTGCTGAAAGTGGCGCTGGCCGACAGGCGGCGCTGCTACATCATGCTGTTTGCTCACGAGGTGATAGGCTACGAGCTGACCGCCGATAACGGCATCGAGCAGGCAATCCGTTTTCTCAGCCAGCGTTTTCGCAGCGGCACCGATCTGGCCGCCTGTCTGTCTGCGGTGGTCACGCGTATGGAAGGCAGTCAGTGGCAGGAAGCCGATGCGGTGATCGTCTCCGATTTTATCGCCCAGCGTCTGCCGGACGACATCGTCAGCACCATTAAACAGCGCCAGCGCCACCACCAGCAACGCTTCCACGCCGTGGCGATGTCGGCGCATGGCAAACCCGGCATTCTGCGCATTTTCGATCACATCTGGCGCTTCGATACGGGCCTGAAAAGCCGCCTGCTGCGCCGCTGGAAACGCTAATTCATCAGGCAGAAATGCTAATTTGCTATAGTGAATCACCCGCTGTGTTTAATCAGCTTACGGAGTTCACTGTGACAACCGCTCATCTTCACGCTCAATTGCCTGCGCCCACCCGCACCGTCCGGCTTTCCGGCAGCAGCAGCGACGCCAAACGCGCCGAACTGCTGGCCTATTTCACCCAGACCTGGGAGCTGTACGAAAGCTTGTTCGACTGCCTCGCTGATGAGCGCGCGTACTTTAATAAAGCCATCACCCTGCGCCATCCGCTGATCTTCTACTTTGGCCATACCGCCACCTTCTACATTAATAAGCTGATGGCTGGCGGTTATCTGCAGCAGCGCATTGACGATCGCATTGAGGCTATGATGGCGATCGGCGTGGATGAGATGAGCTGGGACGATCTCGACGACAGCCATTACAGCTGGCCGGATGTGGCCGAGGTGCGCGACTACCGCGGCAAAGTGAAAACCGTGGTAAGTGAATTCATCCGCACCATGCCGCTGGATCTGCCGATTGACTGGGACAGCCCGGCGTGGGTCATTCTGATGGGCATTGAACATGAGCGTATTCACCTTGAAACCTCCAGCGTGCTGATCCGCCAGCTGCCGCTTGAGTGGGTAAAACCGCAGCCGCACTGGCCGGCGTGTCCGCAGGCGCGCCACGATCGTGCCTCGGTACCGGCCAATACATTGGTGGCGATGCCAAGCGGACGCGTCACGCAGGGTAAAACCGATGACACCTACGGCTGGGACAACGAATACGGCAGCCTTTCAACTGAGCTGAAACCGTTCAAAGCCAGCAAAATGCTGGTGAGCAACGCTGAGTTCTTTCATTTTATTGCCGCCAACGGCTATAACGAACGCCGCTGGTGGGATGACGAAGGCTGGGGCTGGCGCGAGTTTGCCCAAGCGCAGATGCCGACTTTCTGGGTCGGCGACATTGCGCAACCTGACGATCTCCGGCTGCGCCTGATGACCGAAGAAGTGGCGATGCCGTGGGACTGGCCCGCCGAAGTGAATCAGCTGCCGTGCGAAGCCGAGTGGATGCAGCTGCGCGAGCAGGTTGCCGTCGATCAGCCGGACTGGATCGACGCGCCGGGCAACATCAACCTCGCCCGCTGGGCCTCTTCCTGCCCGGTAGACCACTTTGCCCAAGGTGACTTCTTCGACATCGTCGGCAACGTCTGGCAGTGGACCACCACGCCGACCAACGGCTTTGAAGGCTTCAGGGTACATCCACTGTATGACGATTTCTCCACGCCCACCTTTGACGACAAACATGCGCTGATCAAAGGCGGCAGCTGGATCTCCACCGGCAACGAAGCGCTGAAATCCTCACGCTACGCCTTCCGTCGCCACTTCTTCCAGCATGCCGGCTTCCGCTACGTGGTTTCCTCGCATCAGGAGATGCATGGCGCTGAATCCGTATGAAACCGACAGCATGGTGTCGCAGTACCTCGACTTCCAGTACGGCCCTGGCTATTACGGTGTGCCGAACTACGCGGCGGCGCTGGTCGACATCGTGCTGCCGCACTGCGCGCAGCGCGGCCACGCACTGGATACGGCTGCGCCACCGGCATGGATTACTCGGCGCGCTTTATCGACGTGGCGCTGCAGCTGACCTCGGGCGAAGATTTCCGTTACGTGGTGCCGGAAGAGGGAGAGCTGGTGGAGTATCGCCAGGTGCGGTTAAAAGAATTTGGTTTCGATGAGACCCTAGCGCAGCGCATTCAGTTTGTGCAGGGCGATGCCTGTAACCTGAAACCGCAGCCCGATGGCTACGATCTGGTGCTGGCCTCTAATCTGATCGATCGCCTGCGCCAGCCGAAGCGCTTCCTGTAGGACATCTCGCCGATGATCCGCTCCGGCGGTTTGCTGGACATCTCCTCACCTTACACCTGGCTGGAAGAGTTCACGCCGAAGGAGAACTGGCTGGGCGGTTTCCGTGAAAACGGTGAAGCGCTCACCACCTGGCAGGCGCTGCAACGGCTGCTGCGCGATGCCTTTGAGGAAGTTGCGCCGCCGCAGGACGTGCCGTTTGTGATTCGCGAAACTGCGCGTAAGTTCCAGCACACACAGGCCCAGCTGACGCTGTGGCGTAAGCGCTAAAAAGCGTGCAGACAGCGGCAGCTCCGCTGTCTGCACCTTGCCTGTCCCGCTAATTTGCTGCACATTCTCCCTGTTCAGAGAAGAAGAACCTAATGAGGATGGATGATGGCGGAACACCTGCAACTGGATAATCTCGACCGCGGCATTTTAAATGCGCTGCTGCAAAACGCGCGCACCGCGTACGCCGAACTCGCCAAGCAGTTCAACGTCAGCCCCGGCACGATTCACGTGCGCGTCGAGAAAATGCGTCAGGCGGGCATTATTCTGGGTACGCGCGTGGAGATTGATCCGCGGCAGCTCGGGTTTGATGTCTGCTGTTTTATCGGCATCATTCTAAAAAGCGCGCGCGACTATCCGGCAGCGCTCAGCAAACTGGAAGCGCTGGATGAAGTGGTGGAAGCCTGGTACACCACCGGCCACTACAGCATCTTTATTAAAGTGATGTGCCGCTCAATTGACGCGCTGCAGCAAGTGCTGATCAACAAGATCCAGACTATTGATGAAATCCAGTCCACCGAAACGCTGATCTCCCTGCAAAACCCCATCATGCGTACCATCAAACCGTGATCTGCTTCCTCGCTGTGCATAACCTTATCCTAGGCGGATCGCTATCGTGATGCGCCTTGTCGCCTGATGCTATCGGCGATTAACCCTGTTTTCCACAGGTGGATCACAGCGTACAATGCTCGCCTTTAGTGCGGGAGAGCATCATGGCCGATATTACCTTAATCAGTGGCAGTACCCTTGACAGCGCCGAATATGTCGCTGAACATCTGGAAGAGAAACTGCAGGAAGCGGGCTTTTCAACCGAACTGTTGCACGGCCCCGAGCTGGATGAGGTGTCGCAGGAAGGCGTCTGGCTGATTGTCAGCTCAACGCACGGTGCCGGCGAACTGCCGGACAACCTGCTGCCGTTTTATGAAGCGCTGCAGGAGAGCCAGTCGGATCTGTCAGGCGTACGCTTTGGCGCAGTGGGTATCGGTAATCATGAATACGATCTGTTCTGCGGAGCGATCAAACGGCTGGAGATCGACGTGCTGGAACATGAGATTCCGGAAGATCCGGCGGAAGTGTGGGTAGCCAGCTGGCACCCGCAGATTTAAGACGATCTTTGCTGGTCGGGGATCGGGTATTTGTGTCGATCCCCAGTTGATTCCGCTGTTTTATCGCCTTTTACCTGCGTTGCTCTGTGGATAAGATCCGTTATTTCATGCGTATAA